>NZ_RAIF01000039.1 GCF_003671715.1 Streptomyces sp. E2N166
GCCGGGGGTTGGGGGGAGGGCGTTTTTGGTGGGGGCGCGGGATTATGTGGCGGCGTCGTTGTGGCGGCGGGTGGGGTTGCGGATCAATGAGACGGTGCAGTTGCGGGTGGGGGACTGGTATCCGCGGGCGGGGGCGTGTGGGTTGCTGCATGTGCGGTGCGGCAAGGGTGCTCGGGGCAGTGGGCCCAGGCAGCGTGTGGTGCCGGCGATTGATGGGGTGGACCGGCTGCTGGCGTGGTGGGTGGGGCAGGTACGGGGGCAGTTCGGTGATGATCTGGCGGGTGGTGGGGCGGTGTTGTTTCCCAGCCGTTGCCGCACCGTGGAGGGCGGGGGTCTGCGGCCGGCGTGTGCGGTGACGCTGCGCCAGGGTTTGGCGCGGGCGGTGGGGTGCTGGCTGCCGGGGTGGGCGGGCCGGCTGACGCCGCATCCGCTGCGGCATTTCTGCGCTTCTCATCTGTATGGGCAGGGGATGGATCTGGAGGCGATCGGGGCGCTGCTGGGCCATACCTGGATTTCGACGACGGCCCGTTATGTGCATGTGCCGGCTGAGCGGGTGGAGTGGCACTGGCGGCAGGCCAACGCGCGGCTCACGGGTCGTCTGCTGGGTCCGGCACCGGCTGCCGGGACCGCGGGAGCCGGTGTGGGCGGGGGGTGTTGAGGGGGTGCGGTGGCAGTTGCGGCTGCGGGCGGCTGAACGCGGTGTGTTCACGGCGGTCGAGATGCGTCGGCTGCTGGCGGCGGCGGGTCTTCAGGTCAGCGCGGGCAAGATGTCTGCCTTGTGGTCGACGACGGTGGCTCCGGTGTCGGTGCGGCTGGATGATCTGGAGGTGATCTGCCGGGTCTTGGGCTGCGACGCGGCCGGCCTGCTGGCCCTGGATTGCGTACCCGCCCCGCCGGCCCGGCCTGCTCCGCGCCTGCTGCCGGTGCCGGCTGTCGATGGGATCGGCGAGGTGGGGGCGTGGAGCGGGGGCCCGGCCATGGTGCGGGGGGCCGGTGGCGTGCGGCCGTCCCTGCCGCCGGTGTGACGGCGGTGGGCGGCACGGTGCCGGGCGGCATGTACCCGGCGCCGCCGGTGCCGCGGGCGGGGGCGGTGGGGTCGGGTGACCGGGAGCGTGAGCGGGTGTCCGTACAGCGTCGGGGCCGGCCTGTGGTGTGCGGTGGCTGTGGGGTGCGGCCGGCGGCGTTCACGGTGCCGCGGGTCGATGTCTGCTTCGAGTGTCTGCCCGGCGGCCCGCACACGCCGCCGCCGTGCCTGGTGTGCGGCCGGTCCGGGTTCTTCTTCCACCAGGGCCTGTGCACCGCCTGCCATCCGCTGTCACCGGAGCGCCGCGGCTCGTGCCCGGACTGCTTCGCGTGGGGCACCAGCCGCGCCGCGCAGTGGCGCTGCTGGGGGTGCGTGGGCTGGCACTACAAGTTCTCCAAGGTGGGGCCGGGCGGACCGTGTACGTGGTGCCGGCGCACGGTGGCGGTCAACCACGACCGGGTGTGCCGGATGTGCTGGCAGCAGCGGGCCCGGCTGCGCCGCACGTCGGGCGACGGGCACCTGCCCTACGACGCTGCCCTGGGGTGCGGCTGGGTGCAGCTGTCCTTCGCCAGCACCCGCGCGCAGGAACGCCGGCCCGAGCGCACCCCGCCCACCGCGCCGCAGGGTGCACCGCCGCCGTTGGTGCCGCACGCCCACCGGCAGCTGACGCTGTTCGAGCCGCCGCCGCGCACGCTCGCCGCCTGCGACGGCGTGGCACGCGATCCGGTGCTGGCCGGCTGGCTGGAGCACAGCCTGAACGCCTGGGCCGCGGCGCGCGGCTGGTCCTGCTCCACCCTGACCCGCTACCGCCGGGGTCTGCGCATCGTGCTGGCCGTGCAGGACACCCCCGGGGGCCCGGTGCCGGCGAGTGTGGTCCAGGAACTGACTGGCAGTGGCATGGCCGCTCGTCTGCTGCATGAGTTCCTCGCCGCGCACGGCTTCCTCGAGGAGGACCGCCCGCAGACCATTGAGGCCTGGTTCGCCCGCACCACCGCCCACCTGCCCGAGCCGATGACCGGCCAGCTCGCCCACTGGTTCACCGCCCGCCTCAACGGCCAGAGCACCTCACCGCGCAGCCTGGCCCTGTCTCCCATCACCCTGCGCCTTCACGTGCACTTCGCCCTGCCCGTCCTCACCCGCCTCGCCGCCGCAGACCTGAACGACCTGACCGACGTTCCCCCCGCCCGCCTGCGTGAGGAACTCGCCGCCTGCCGCCTGACGGGCAACGACTACGCCAACACCGCCTCCGCCCTGCGCGCCGTCTTCGGGTTCCTGCACACCCATCGCTACGCCGTCCGCAACCCGGCCGTGCACCTGCGCGTCGGACGGTCCCACCGCGACGTCCCCGTGCCCGCCGAACTGGCCCCGCTGCGCGAAGCACTCACCTCACCCGACCCCGTCCGGGCCGCCGTCACCGCACTGCTGGTCTTCCACGCCCCGCGCGTCGCAGAGATCCGCACCCTGACCCTCACCGACCTGCGCGACCTCGACCAGGGCCGCCTGTACCTGCCCAGCCGCACCATCCTGCTCGCCGACCCCGTCAAAGAACGCCTCGCCGCCTACCTCACCCACCGCCACACCACCTGGCCGCGCACCGCCAACCCCCACCTGCTCCTCACCCACCGCAGCGCGGTGACGACCACACCCGTCAGCGCACCCTGGCTCTACCAGCAGTACCCCTCCTCCAGCCACCTGCTGCGCAACGACCGCATGGTCAACGAGGCCCAGGCCGCAGCGGACGCCCGCATGATCAGCGAACTGTTCGGCATCACCGTCGTGGCCGCCACCCGCTACACCCGCCCCTACGCCGACGCGGCCAGGGCTCAGCCCGAACACCCCCGCCCGGGCCCGGCTCCCTGACCGCCCGGGCGGGCCGGTACCACCCCGCCCGCCCAGGTCGCGGCGGCTCATCGCTTGCGCCGCGCCCGGTAGGCCTTCTGGCGGCAGGCGTTGGAGCAGTACCGGCGGGGCCGCCCCGGCCGCGGCTGCAAGATGCTGACCACCCGCACGGGTATGGGGCGGGCGCACGCCGCGCACAGGGCCTCGAACATCGCCGCCAGGCGCCACTGACGGATGAGAGTCCGCAGCTCGTCATCGACCAGCGCGCTGGCGTCGAACGCGCCGACCTCGTAGGCGAGGCGCTGCAGCTCAATTGCGCTGGAAGGATGACGGAGCATGGAGGCGGCCTTGATGAAGGAGGCCCGGACACGGTGCGGCGGCATCTGGAGCTGCTTGCCGATCAGCTCGGGTGAGGCGTTGTAGAGCACGACCGCCAGGAAGATGGTCGCGCGCTGCTTGTCGAGGTTGCGCAGTGCCCCGGCCAGGGTGCTGGTGTGTTCGACGAGGGCCGGGTGGATGTATCTGCTGCCCGAGACGCGTTCGCGCTTCACTCTGCTCTCCGTACGACGGCGGGTGCGGTGGGCTCGGGGCGTACGAGGACGACGGTCGACCCGGCCGCCGGGGGCTCGGTGTCTTCCGCGGTCGGCTGGGGGAGTGCCGGCGGGGGTGTGGGCCGTCCCCACGGCAGGAGTCCGCACAGGGCAGAGATGACGTGCGCCAGTCCCAGCAGCGCGACCGGCAGGTCGGCCCGGTCGACCCGGCGCAGGGCGAAGAAGGCGACACCGGCCACCAGCAGCAGGATGGGCACCAGCACGACGGCGGCGAGCAGCGCCAGTGAGCCCGGCACACCGAGCACGGTGCTGGGGGAGAGTGCGGACAGCAAGGTGAGGCCTCCAGGAACAGGAAAGGCCCCCGGCTGTGGCACCGGGGGCCTGGCGGAAACGAAAAAAGGCCCCCGCAATCAACAAGGGAGCCTCAGACAGCAAAAGGACGCACTGGTGGCGTCCGGAAAAGAGAGTCTCATGAGTCCGACCGGTAGTCAAGAGCCCTTCATGCCAGGTCAGTTGGAGCGGGATGAGTGTGGCAGGTTTCGTAACGCACGCCTGTCCGGCCGTGCTGTCGGAGGCATGCTTGAGGCCGGTGCCGAGCGGCGGGGTGTGTTCGGCGGACCCGGCGGCGGGCCGGCTCCGGTCGGAGGCGGCCGGCGTCGTGCTGCGGCGGTCCGGAGGGGGCGTGTGTCCTGCGGTGCGCAGCTCGCTGGTGACACGGCCCGCCCGCCTTCATACGGGTGTGGCGCGCCAATTGCTCAGTTCGAGAAACCTTTTGGACCTGTGATGCCCATCACGTGTTCGGTAAAGCGACAGGATGTCCGGTTGGGTGGGAACGACACCTTCCGGGGGGTGTGGGGCATGCGTTCCCCCAGGTCACGCCTGGTGTCTAAGCGGTAACTTAACGCTGTGGTCTACTCCTGTGCGTGTCGGCTTGATCACCTTGCGTCGTATTTTGGTCGGGAAGAGCGTGCGCGTTTGACCCCCGCGATCCGAAATCCTGCAGTCGAGGACCCAGAGCGGTGTCCTCCGCAGCGTTCATCTCCCTACCCCTCAAATGGAGTTGACGCCGTGTTGGCAGGAGAGGACCAGGTCCCGATGTCCGTGAACGATCTGCTCGTGCTGCTGGCGGCCACCACCGCCGCGCGCGTCTTCCTCCCCGACGTCGTCGCGGGACTGCGCCGGGTGCTGCGCGCCGGCGCCCGGGTCGGCGTCGCCGAGCTTCTCAGCACACAGCCGGCACGTACTGCGGGCACCGAGGCCCTGGCCCCGGTGCCCGCCCGGGACGAGGAGGCATGACGATGGCCGTGCCCGAGGACAGCAACACCCCCTACACGCTCCCCACCCCGTCCAAGGAACTGAACGCCTTGCAGGGCATCCACTACGAGATGCCGTCCGACCTGGACGCCTTCTACCGCATGTACGCCCGCCCCCAGCTGCGCTACGCCGCCACCGTGCTGGGCGACATGAAGGCCGCCCGGGAGGTCGTGCGCCGCCTCTATGGCCACCTCGCCCTCAACTGGTCCGTCGTCCTCCTCCAGGACGGCGGACCGGAGGCCTACGCATGGCGGGTGCTGAAGATGCGCGTCGAGATGCACCTGCGCATGAACGTCGGACCCTCCGCCGACGGACGCAGTACCACCCCCACCGGAACCGCGCGAACCACCGCCGTCCACGACGCCGTCCGCGCCACGCTGGAACACATGCGCACGCAGCTGGCGGCCATCGACTCCCCCCTCGGCCTCTACACGGCCATCACCGCCCTGCCGGAACGCCAGTTCGACGTCATCATCCTGCAGTACGTCCTGGGCTACCCCTGCAAACAGGCCGCCGACATCATGGGCATCACCGCAGCCACCGCCCGCACCCACCGCCGCCTGGCCCGCAAGCGCATCGCCACCAAACTCGGCATAGACCTCGGTGACGACGAGGAGAAGGAGTAACACCGTGCCGCGCAGCATCGACGACTACCTCGACCAGGCCGCCCTCGCAGACACCGTCACCGACGCCGACCTCGACGCCCTGCACCGCGAAATCGTCCGCGACGTCACCGCCACCCTCATGTTCGGCGCCCGCCCCGCCCCCGAAGGCCACTACCCCACTGCCCTCGACGGCGCCGAACAAGCCCTGATGGCCCTGTCCGCCGAACTCATCCACAGCACCAAAGCCGCCGAACACCTCGCCCGCATCGCCGACGCCCCCTCCGACGCCGACGGCGCCCTCCACTTCGGCTGCCTCCTCAACCTCGCCCAGGAACCCGACAGCGCCCTGTGGTGGTGGCAGTTCGCCGCCGGCGCCGGCAACGCCACCGCCGCCTACTGCCTCCACCTCCACCACCTGCTGCGCGGCGAACTGCGCGACGCCGACCACTGGGCCCACCAGACCCTCGACCTCGACACCGACATCCACCTCACCCCCACCACCCCGACCGCCATCCGATGCCCCGCCCACCCTGCCCCGGCCCTGCGCGAAGCCGTCGGACGCCTCAAGGTCGAAGAACTGGCCGGCGCTCCCTTCCACCACCCCGACCGCCGCCTCGCCGACCAGATCGAAGAACTCGCCGACGCCTGCTGAACACACCCCCAGTCACCGGGACCCGCAGCCGGCTGCTCTCACCCGGCCCGGACCCGCGTCGGAACGCCGACCTCGGGCAGGGGAGAGCAGGCCGGGCCCCGCGACCGGCAGCCCTCAGCCGGTCTCACTCGAGCTCGTCGCGCAGCGGCGGCCCGCGCCTGTCTTGGCCAACGTCACGGGGTGCTGGCCTTTGTAAAGTTCCATGGCGGGCCAGGGCCGGGCGTCAGCCGATGAGTGAGCGCAGCACAGGGATGCTGACGCCGGCTGCGGTCAGACCGGCCAGAACGGCAGCGGCCACGGTGCCGCCGCTGAGGAAGGTGAGCCCTCCGACGATTAGGCCGATGATGACCGCGGTCAGAAGGACGACGGCCGTGTGGACCGTCATGAACGGGCCCGACCGGGGCTCTCCTCATCCACGTGACACACCGTGAGTGATTGACGCCACACACGTGAAATCTCAGCGCCCCGGACGATGATCGTGACTGCTTCATACGACGTAGACGCCCACCTTGTCCCTCATCAGGTCCGACGCGGGGAACGAGCCATGACAGTTCTCGGTGAGGAGGAGGGTCACCACGACGCGGACGGCTGTGTGACCCACTTGGGGCCGTCTATGCGGGCTTTGGGAGCACGAGCACAGAGCCGGGGAGGTGCACTCAGGGCTCCTGAGAATTCGAACTGCGCTCCTCCGGATGAGATGAGTACGCCTTAAAAACGGGCGGAGAACCCCTACTGGGAGGGGTTCTTGCGGAGCCATAGCCGAAAACCCCTCCGCAGAGCCATTTTCACAACGGTGCATAGTGTTTCCTAGACAGCGCTGAACACACGGCTTTTGGGAGCCCTCGCTCAGCACCGGCCGGTGGCCAGTCGGGGGTGGCTCCCCCGGCAAGGCCCCGGCCCAACTCTTCAATAGCAGCTGTTCCGTCGAATCAGAAGGCCCCGCCGGGCGATCCGGCGGGGCTTCTTGCTCTCCGAGGCCGCTTCCGGCCCGTCACTGTGCCGGCTTTCAGGCCCCCCACGGGCAACCGGTATTACCCATTCCGCAAAACGCGTCAGGGGCGTTGTGTCCCTTTGTTCCTGACGGCACTTCACTTTCCCGTAGCCGAGAAATCCCTACGCTGAGCAGGAATTGTCGCCGGGTGACACCGATGGCGTAACATTCACCGGCAACCGGTGACGGACTGTTAGCCGCAGTCCAAATGCCACTGGTCAGAGCGAGGTTCCCAAAAAACCCGCGGTCGAGCTTCGGACATTCGATCGAAGCTCGACCGCCTCTCGATAGGAGAGGTGTGCTCACCGACGCCTACATGGCGGTCATCCTGATCTTCGGGATCGTGCTGGCCGCAGCCTGCTACGCCGTACGGTCCCTGAAGACCAGACCCGCCCGGATCGCTTCCGTCATCGCCGCACTCGCCCTCCTCATCGGCGCGCTGGTGCCCGTCGTACGCATCCTGGCCGACTCAGCGGCCCCGGCCTCCAACACCGTCGCACCGGCCCCGCCAGCGACGCCCGCCGCTCCCGCGCCGCCGCATGAACCTCCACCGGTCGCCCCGGACCCGGCATCCACGACCCCGGCGGCGGGGAGATGACCATGACCTCCCCTACCATCACCCGGCGGCCGCGCGAGTCAGACTTGATCGCTGACTTCTTCTCCCTGTACGGACTGCCGCACGACTCCGTGGAGGCCCTCACCGAGGTCTCACGCCTGCGCAGACGAGGACGAGGACGCCCCCTCGTACTCCCCGTGATGAAGTTCGCCTACTTCCTGGTCGACGGATGCATCTCGGAGACCGTGCAGGCCGGCAAGGCGCGCCTGTGGCGGGAACTGATGCTCTTCGAGAACATCAGCAACTCCGGTGGCCTTCCCGGCTCGTACAGCGAGGAAGGAATCAACCCGACCACCACCAACCTGATCCACGGGTCGGTCCTTTCCCGCTGCGTCTTCATCGAGGTTCCCGCCACCAAGCTGAGCACGCTGGCCTCGACTGATCCGGCGATCGCCCTGATGCTCGCGCGCATGGCAGCCAAGCGAGGCGCGCTGACAGAACGGCTGTACACGGCGACGCGCGCATCCCCCGTCGCCCGCGTCGCAACAGTGCTGAACTACCTGGCGGCACCCACACGCCGCAACGTCATAAGGCGCAGAGCGGACGGCGCACTGGTGATGTCGACCACCGAGGAACTGGTCGCCTCGGGGCCAAGCCAAGCAGATCTGTCCGACACGCTCTGTCTCGGACGAGCAACCGTCGAGAAGGCCATCGCGGAACTCCGGCAGACAGGAGCCCTCAGATCCTTCAGCCCAGGAGAACGAACCAACCGCTGCTACCCCATCCAGGACCGAGACCTGCTACGGCAGATTGCCCTGGGGGGGTAAAGGCCGCGGCACCCGCGACATCGTGACCGGCGCCGGTGCCCATGAAACCCCGAATGCCCCGGCTCCAGCCGGGGCATTCGCGTTCTCCTCAGCCATCGCCAACGCCCGACTCGCCCCGTCCACCGCCCCAGAACGGCCCGACCTCGCCACCGCCCGCAACGCCACAGTCTGTGAGGCGAACCCGCTGACGCCGCACTACCCCGGAAACGCTTCCCGCCCGGCAAGCACACCACCGGTCGACTCACTCCCTCGACGCACCTGTGCCCGTACGGTGTGCCGCTCGGAAGGGACACGACGATGACTGACGCGAACCTTCGCATCCCGCGTGAAGCCAGGGCCGACTGACTGCCGTAGCCGCCGCTGAAGGACTGTCGCTGCGCGCCTACCTGGCGAAGCTCGCGCAGACTCTGCTGACGCGGGCCGAGCGGGCCGAGCAGGCGCGCACCGTGCTGCAGGGTGGAACGGCTACGCTTCCACGGCCGCCCAGGAGTGGCACCTCGACCGTGGGCTGGACCGCCGCCTGGCACGGGCGACCGGCAGCTGAGCGACATCCGGCACGCGACCCGGATGATCAGCCCGTGGGCCGCCTCACCCCGCCTGGGAAACCGTCCTCGCCCTCCGCGGGGTGGCCAGGGGAGGGCAGGGCCCTACGTCATGTCTGACCTGGCCTGTTCTCCCCTTCCTTGATCACCCGGGGTGCTGATGTGCTGACGTGTTGTCAGTGCCTGCTGTCAGCATGACCTGGTGTGCGGGGAGTTGCTACGAGGGGGAGGCTTGCATGCCTTTAGTGCGGTCGTACGTGCGTTCTGACGGGACACGAGTTCGCACCCATGCGCGGTGGGCTCCGGGCGCCAAACGGGAAACGATGATCTTCGGGGTAGTGGCCTTGGCCGTGGTCGGGCTGGGCAACAGCAACGTCTCCGCCGGGGAAGGCGGGGCCCCACAGCCGAAGCCGACGGTGCAGTACCCGATCCGGTTCGACCACGCACCCGCCGCGCGGGCGCCACAGCCTCGCCCCACCGTCTCGTACCCGATCCGGTGGCAGCGGTGACCCGCCGGCGGCCGCCCACGCGGCGGCGCAATCGGCGGCCCAGCCGACGGCAGCAGCAACGCGACGCCCAGCTGCTCGCCCTCGCCGTGACAGCCGCGGCCGGCATCACGTTGGTGGTGATGGTCGTCAACTGGCTGCTGACCCACTGGTGGGTCCTCGTCGCGGCCCTGGTGCTCGCCGTCCTCGCGGGCGCCGGCTGGCTCTACAACCGGCAGCAGCAGGCCCGGTGGGAGGCGGTGCGGGCGCAGGGCCTGCGCTACGGACTGCCCCAGCTGGACGCTCTGCACCACGCCCGGTTCGAGGACGCCATACGGGACCTGATGCAGCGCGACGGCTGCCACGACGCCCAGCGGGTCGGCGGCCGCGGCGACCTCGGCGCCGACGTGAAAGCCACTGACCCCTACGGGCGGCGCTGGGTGATCCAGTGCAAGCACCGCCGTAACGGCGCCCACGGCTCACCGGTCGGCACACCCGACCTCCAGGTCCTCAACGGCACCGCCCGCCAGGTCCACGGCGCCGACGTCGCCGTGATCGTCACCAACGGACGGGTGACCGGCCCGGCGGTCACCTTCGCCAAGCAACAGCGGCTGCACGTCGTCGACCGCCAGACCCTGGCCGCCTGGGCATCCGGCTCCCGCCCCCTGTGGGAGCTCCTGCGCGCAGTGCCGCCCCCGCGCCGTCCGACGTCGCTGAGCTGAATCACCGGACGCCGGGGCCAGGCCTGCGGCTGTCTGGTTCGGGAGGTCGTCCCTCGCGTGGCGGGTGCCGGCCGGGCAGGGGGCCGGCCGCGCGGCGGATGCTGGGGACGGGCGCGTGCAGGAAGGGCGGTGGGGGGCAAGGCTGGACAGGGTCAAGATCTGGGACGACGTGCCTGAGATGGACGGCCCCCACTGGCCGATGCGGAGGGGGGTAGAGGGCTGCGTGGCGACCAGTGGCCGGCCAGCTGTTGTGGTGCTCTCCACGCGTGCCCCTCCTTCGTATGCCCTGGTGAGCGGCAGAGCCGACGCCCTCGGAGAAGGGAGCCGGCTCTGGTGCAGGTCCTGCGCCAACACGAGCCTGCGGTGTTCTGCCGGCGACAGCTGGTGGGAGCCGTAGCGATCTGCCGTGCAGTGCCTCAGCCAATTGCGGGCCAAGTTGCACTTCAACCGTCGCAATTTGCAGGCGATTTATCCAGCGCCGACGACGTTGTGCCTGGTCAAGGCCATGGATGCCAATGAGCCAACCCACCACGAAGTGATCACCGGTGCGGAATATGTGCAGGTCAACGGCCCTCTGCGCCCGGGAAACGGTGCCGCACTGTAGTGAGGACGCCGGTGGGCGGCCTCATCGTTGCAGGTCGGGCGCGTGTCCGTGGGCGGTGCTGGGGCCAAAGGAGGCGGGCGCAGACCGCGCGTGCCGCCGTCCGTGCCCGTATGCAGGCGTCCACCCCACCCGTTCGTGCGTCAGACCTGTGAGCAGGAAGGATGCGGCAGACCGGGCACAGACACCGTGACGTCGAGGGCACCGGAAGCGGCCCGGGGAGACGAGCGTGCAGGGTTCCTCACTGTTGAGGGATGCAGTTGGGCCTACCTCTGGCCCCCGCCTGTGCGGGACCCCGCAGACCGTCCTTGGCCTGGCAAAGTCGACAGCACGGACCTTGTCGGGCGTCGCCAACCGCCCTGCGGTCCAGACAAGTTGGAGCCGTAGCAACCGCCCGGCGGCCAGGCCGCCGGGCGCCTCGCACAAGGAGCCGTGCCCTCATGGCCAAGGACCCCGCCACCACCGCAACGCCCCGGCGCTCTGCCGACACCCATACCGCACCCTTCGGCATGTCACACGCAGCCGTCATCATCGCCTTCGTCGTCACCGCCGCCGTGCTGGCCCTCAACGGCCAGCAGGTCCGGGACATCCTCCTCCTGCTGTGCGGTGCCGGCGCCATCGGCACCGCGGCCGTCGCCGGTGTCGTGCTGCCCACCCGGCCCGGACGGCGCCTGGCCCGCCTCATCCAGGCCTACCGCGCCTCCTCCGGCGAACGCTGAGGAACACGGCCATGGCCCGCCCTCAAAAGCCGCTGGACTTCAGCCTCTACGCACAGGCACAGCTCGCCAAGTACCTGCGCGATATCCACGCCCGAACAGGCCTCAGCTTCGCCGAGCTCGCCCAGCGGACAGTGTCCTCGCCCGCCACCCTGAAACGAGCCGCATCAGGCAAGGGAGTGCCACGACGCACGGTTGTGGAGGACTACGTCCAGGCCTGCACCACCCCAGGGCATGACCGCGACCTGTGCACTGACGTCGCCGTCCGCCTGTGGAAACGCGCCCGCCACGACGAGGAGCGCCCCGGCCGCGCCTACGACGAGCCGCGCCCCGACTACGTACGTGACTTCAGAGACCTCAGCGGAGCCCTGCGCGACCTTCACGCCTATGCCGGCTTCCCCTCGGCCGCAGAGATGGAGCGACGGGCCGGCGGCTTCAACGCCCTGCCCCACAGCACCGCGCACCGCATCATCAAGGCCCGCGCCGTACCGCGAACCGAGCACCAACTCCTCGGTTTCCTTCTCGCGTGTGAAGCACCCGAAGAGCGCCGTCACCTCTGGGTGGAGGCGCTGTACAAGTGCCTGGCCGGCCCAGACGAGAGCCCGCCCGCCCCCAGGCACAGGGAAATCCAGCCCGCCGCGGCTCTCGCCACCTCGGCCTGAACCCGCACCCACCCCATCAGTACGGATCCGAGCCCACCCCGCACTCAGAGCCCGCTCCCGACCCCCGCGCCCCCACCTTTCTGCCGGCCCTGGGGGCGCGGGGCCGCGTGGCTATCACGAGTTTTCCGCCCGCCACTGTGCACCACACCCGTGTGACCTGCATGAACACTGTGACAGGCGTGAGTGGAGCGGCAGTTGTAAAAAAATCTTGCTCCCAGGCATCCGGATCCGGCCCCTCTGCGGCGTGTAAGGGATGAAGGCTCTCGGCCTTCGTCAACGAGACCGTCACTACGAGGAGGCCTGGTCGATGACTTGGTCGTACTGGGTAGGAGCGGGCGGGGTATCCCTGCCCGTGCTCATCCTGCTCTTCTACGCACTGCGCCGCGCCCGCGGCGTCATGGAAATGCTCCTGAAGGCACACATCGCCACCCGGGCGGAGCGCGAACAGCGCGCCACCATGGTCGCGATGGCCCAGTCCCTGCCCGACGGCGGCGCCGCCGCCCGCTTCGAGCAGGGACAGCCGGCCTGGCTGTTCCGCAAGGACGCAGCCGACCCGGCCGACCGGCACCGGGCCATCACCATGCGGGAGGCTGCGTGAGCGAGGCCGTCTGGGGAGTGGACTTCGAGTCCTTCGTCCTCGAGACCCTCGAGGCGTACTCCCGACTGGCCCGGGCCCAGGCCGGCGACCTGCACAGCGCCGAGGACGCCGTGCAGGACGTCTACCTGAACATGTACCGGCGGTGGGAGGAACTGTCCACGCGGCAGGGCTCTCTCACCGCCTACGGCCGCATGGCGGTGAAGAACGCCGTCATCAGCCAATTCCGCAAGAACCGGCGCATGGTCCCGGCCCCGGTACAGGAACTGCCCGAACAGGAATCCGGCATCGGCATCCCCGACGCCGCTTACGAAATCTTCAAAGAGGGTATCGATGAACTGATTGCCGAACTTCCCGAACGTCAGCGCCAGGTCATCACCCTGTGCATTCTGCAGGATTTGAGCCCCGCAGTGGTTGCGAAGCGCCTCCGCATCAAGGAGGAGTCGGTGAAGCGCTATGTCAAAGCCGCCGCCAACAACCTGAAGAAGTCAATCCACGAGTCCAGCGAGGAGGTATCCGCATGAACCAGCCATCGTGGCGCCAGCCGTCCGAGGAGCACGGGCCCATCCGGCTCCTCGCCCTGTGGCTGCTGCTCGAAGCATCTGAGCAGGCCGTTTCCAAGGGTCCTCGGATCGGCGAGGACCCTGTCCAGGCGGAGGGGGGCCAGCCTGCCGGCTGGCCCCCGGCCCCCGCCCCCTGCCCGAATCCAGACGCAGACGGACACCACAGAACTCAAGCAATCCGAGAACTGTGCACCCTGATGAAAAAGGAAATCCACGACTCTGCAACGCCACGGCAAACGCGTCGCATCGCAGAAATTCTGGAACTTCTCGACAGGGAAACCATGGCGTTGGAATGGTGGGTCAGAGCGGCACGCAGGGGAGACAAAGACGCACAAGATTACCTTGAAATCCTGCATGCCGAGAGTGAAGACCTACCGGCATGCCGCGAATGGACAGAAAGGGAGTACGAGTACTTTACTGCCAGGTCGTTCACGTCACTCGTAAGCGACCTCGCATGCCCATCCATCGATCCACGCGCCACCACTGACCAGGTCGAGCCCGAGCCGGGGGAAACCGGACTCGACCTGGCCGAGGGAACCCAAGCCCTGGTACGCGAGATCGAAAGCTTCCTTGCCCACCTGGACCACACCACCGACGGACCGCGATGCTGACCACCAGCGCTTCGCGCCCTCAGACAGGAGAGTCTCTGTAGACCACCTCGCGTAAGGCCTTCACCATCAAAGGCCAGACGACTCGTTGACGCGGCGGCCGCCCCGAACAGGGCGGCCGCCGCTGTTTCACTCACCAGACGACAGACGCGTGAGTCGTTTTACGTTCCGGCCATGCGGTCACCGCTCCAGCCGCTGAGAACTCACCTCTCCTGTGGTCCTGCCCGCTCGCCGCCCCAGCACGTGGTGTCACGCGGCCCCTTCCGCTGCCGCCCACTCCAGCCCGAGGGCGGCAAGCGCGGCGAGCTTGTCGGGGGTGAGGCTGGCACGCCTGCTCTTGGTGTTGGACAGGAACACCCCGAGGCGGACCTCGGTCCCGTCCTCCAGCCGCTCTACGTGCCCCCGGCTCACGGTGAGGGAGCCGGTGCGGGCCTTGTACTGCGCCAGCGCTGCCACGCCCCGCTCGAAGGCTGCTGAGCGGCCCCCAGACGGCTTCCCGCCCGCTGCCGCGTCTCCTGCTCCCCCCTGTGCCGGAACGGGCCGCACGGCAGGCTCCACGCCCAATCGGGCGAGCCGTTCCCGCTGTCCCTCGCTCAGCAGCGCCCAGTCCTGGCGCTGGGTGGCGAGCCACCGGCCGACGTCCATGCCGTGCACCACCGTCCCCGGCTCCACCGGCCCGAGCCGGCCGTCCTCGGCCGTCAGGGTCTTCAGCGCGGCGTAGTGACGCTGCCAGTCCACCGGCCAGTCCGGCCGCCAGTCCGGATCGATCCCCGCCAGCAACTCGGCGCGCCGCCGCGCCCGCACCGGGTCCTTGCCCAGCCCGCCCTTCTTCCGCGCGTTGGCCAGCCACTGCCCCACCGGCCGGTCCAGGATCGCCGCCGTCACCGGAGCCGCGAGCGTGCCATACGCCTCGAAATACGCACGGGCGGCTCCCAGGTTCTCCTCCCACGCCTCATCGGCCGGCTCCCACACGATCCCCAGCTCCTCCAGGTCCGCGGCCCGCTCGGACGGCATGGTCCCTGCACGCATGGCCCGCCGCTGGTCGGACAACCACCGCCCAAGGGGAAAACCGCCCCCTTGCCACGCCGCCGGCGCACCGGCCAGCCCGCCCTCGACATGCTGGTACGGCACGGCCAGGTGCCCCTCCCGCTGCCGGTAGGCGACCGCCGCCCGGTGCCCGGCCTTCCAGTTGGCATGCTCGGGCTCGATCAACTGGTACTTGACGAACCGCGCGACGAGCGAGGGATCCCGGCGAGTCCCGAACCGGAGCAGCAGCCGGCTCTCCTCGCCGCCCTCCTCCGGCTCCTCACCCAGCCACGACGGCACCAGACCCGTACGCGCCACGTTTTCCTGCGGCGTCGCGAGCATTTCCACGGCACGCTCATCATGCGCCCGCAGCCCAGACAAAACCTTCACCAAAGGCCGGTACGAGGCCGAATACGGCATGTCCTCCGGCGTCTCATCCTCACCCAGGAAAATCGGCACAATCAGCGTCGCCAATTTCCCCTGATCCGGCTTCTGCCGCAACGCACGACCAATGGCCTGGACGATATCCACCGCCGACCCCTTCGGATCGATCAGCGCCACACTGTCCACACTCGGCACGTCCACGCCTTCACCGAGAACCCGGCAATTGGACATGACCGCACGCCCCGCCCGCGCCCCGAACACCCCCAGCCGCTCACCGCGCACCTCCTGGTCCTGCTCACCCGAAAGCCACCCCGCCCACACCCGCTTCGGATGCCGCTCCGGGTCAGCCGCATGCAACCGCCGCGCCACCCGCTCCAGACCCTCAGCGAACGCCCGCGCCTCGATGGTGCGGTGATGGAAGGTGATGCACCGCGTCAGCCGGTGGTCGCTCATCGTCTCCAGCAGCGCAGCCTGAAGCACCGCCAGCCGCTCACCCCGCACATGCTCCTCGTACCGCTCCTCACCATGCAGCCTCTGAAGCGTCAGCTGCGGATCACGCAGCTCCACCACCACGACCTGATACCGCGCCAGCAACCCCCGCGAAATCGCCTCCGACAACGCCATAGACCACAGAACAGGCCCGTAGATGACCTCATCGTCCATCGAACACGCCATCTCCTCCGGCAGCGGATCACGCGGCGCCGGCGCCCCCTCGATCTCCCGCTCCCAGCGACGGCGGGGAGGACGCTCCATCCAGATCCGCGGAGTCGCCGTCAGATACAACCGCCGCATCGCCGGCACCTGCTCCTGATCGTGCACCGCCGCCCACGCCTTCCCCAGATGACCACTGGTCCGGTGCGCCTCATCGACTGCCACCAGGTCCCAAACGTCCATAGGAAGCCCGTACAGGCCCTCGTGAGCCTCGATCAGGACCGGCAGGGAGGCATAGGTGGCGAACACCGTCACCGGCCCCTTGCCCCAGTGCAAAGCCAGCTGCGGCGCGCTGGTCGTAGACGGCACCCCCAGCGAGTACAGCCGCGGGTCATCCTCGATGGAACACACCGCCACCATCGGCCCCGCATGCCCGAACGCCCGCCACTCCTCAACCGTCTGGGAAAGCAACGCCAGAGTCGGAACCAACACCAGAACACGGCCGTGAGGAGCAATGCGGTGCGCGGCAGCAGCAGCGATGAACGTCTTTCCCGTACCGCACGCGGCGTGCACCTGACCGCGCAGGCCGCTTTCCGGGATGCGCTGGCCGGGTCCGATCTGGAGGCCGGACACAATGGCTTCCACGGCCTCTTCCTGATGCGGACGGAGTTTGATTTCTTCGGCCATAACTGGGAATTCCTCCAGGTCCGGCAGGCGGTGCAGGCTCGTTCGGGATGCTACCCGGTGCATCACATGATGCACCATGCCCGCTACGGATGGCAGGATGAATCATCGATTCTACTGACTGTTGGCCGATTCTCGCTCTGCGATGGCGTGCCAGGTGCTACTCTTCTCGGAGTGGTGAGGTTCCGGGCGCTGGCACCCGACAGGTTCTGCGACTGTCTGGCGGGGAGGGTTTCCGGACCAGGACCGTGCCGCTCCTGGTGGTGACTGGCGGGGGGCGCCGGCCTCGGGTGGATGGTGGTGACCGGTTCGGGATCCTACCTGGTAGTCGAGTTGATGCACCGTCACCCCACCCGCTCCTATTGCTGCCCGGCGTAGCCGGTTGGGCGGGAGCGCAGCGGACGCCCCGGACTGGTGGAGCGCAGCGAAACCAGTCCCCGAGGATTGGAGCGCAGCGGAAATCCGAATTCACGCAAAGCGTGAATTCAAGAAAGGCGCGCAGCGCCTTTCCAAAACACGCGGAGCGGGTTTCGAATTCGCGCAGCGAATTCGTTCACTTCCCAGCGCG
>NZ_RAIF01000005.1 GCF_003671715.1 Streptomyces sp. E2N166
GCCGTACACGATCCGACGTTGCGCGGGAATCTGCGGCACGCGACGCACACCATCCGGGACAAGCGGGCGCGGGCGGTCGCGGAGCTGGACGACTGGGCGCGGCTGCGTGAGGCCGGGAAGCGGATCAAGGATCACACGCTGCGGTATCTGGACCGGTATCTGGTGCGGGTGGAGGAGGCGGTCACGGCGGCCGGGGGGACCGTGCACTGGGCCGCCGACGCCGAGGAGGCCAACCGGATCGTCGCGGATCTGGTGAAGGCGACCGGGGAGTCGGAGGTCGTCAAGGTCAAGTCGATGGCGACGCAGGAGACCGGTCTCAACGAGGCGCTGGAGGCGGAGGGCATCCGCGCCTACGAGACCGATCTCGCCGAGCTGATCGTGCAGTTGGGCGGGGACCGGCCCTCGCACATCCTGGTGCCGGCGATCCACCGCAACCGCGGCGAGATCCGGGACATCTTCCGCTCCGAGATGGGCGAGTGGGGCCGGCCGGCGCCCGAGGGTCTCACCGACACGCCCGCCGAACTCGCCGAGGCGGCCCGGCTGCACCTGCGGGAGAAGTTCCTGCGCGCCAGGGTCGGCATCTCCGGCGCCAACTTCATGGTCGCCGAGACCGGCACCCTCGTGGTCGTGGAATCCGAGGGCAACGGCCGGATGTGCCTGACCCTGCCCGAGACCCTGATCTCGGTCGTCGGCATCGAGAAGATCGTGCCCACCTGGCGCGATCTGGAGGTCTTCCTGCAGACCCTGCCCCGCTCCTCGACGGCCGAGCGGATGAACCCGTACACGTCCATGTGGACCGGCACCACCGACGGGGACGGCCCTCGCACCTTCCACCTGGTCCTGCTGGACAACGGCCGCACCGACACCCTCGCCGACGAGGTCGGCCGTCAGGCACTGCGCTGCATCCGCTGCTCGGCGTGCCTGAACGTCTGCCCGGTCTACGAGCGGGCCGGCGGCCACGCCTACGGCTCGGTGTACCCGGGGCCGATCGGCGCGATCCTCAGTCCGCAACTGCGGGGCACGGGCAGCGAGATCGACGCGTCCCTGCCGTACGCGTCCTCGCTGTGCGGCGCCTGCTACGAGGTGTGCCCGGTCGCCATCGACATCCCCGAGGTGCTGGTCCACCTGCGGGAG
>NZ_RAIF01000011.1 GCF_003671715.1 Streptomyces sp. E2N166
AACACAGTGGACGCGAGCAACTGAGGACAAGCCCTCGGCCTATTAGTACCGGTCACCTCCACACCTTGCGGTGCTTCCAGATCCGGCCTATCAACCCAGTCGTCTACTGGGAGCCTTAACCCCTCAAGGGGGTGGGAGTCCTCATCTCGAAGCAGGCTTCCCGCTTAGATGCTTTCAGCGGTTATCCCTCCCGAACGTAGCCAACCAGCCATGCCCTTGGCAGGACAACTGGCACACCAGAGGTTCGTCCGTCCCGGTCCTCTCGTACTAGGGACAGCCCTTCTCAAGACTCCTACGCGCACAGCGGATAGGGACCGAACTGTCTCACGACGTTCTAAACCCAGCTCGCGTACCGCTTTAATGGGCGAACAGCCCAACCCTTGGGACCGACTCCAGCCCCAGGATGCGACGAGCCGACATCGAGGTGCCAAACCATCCCGTCGATATGGACTCTTGGGGAAGATCAGCCTGTTATCCCCGGGGTACCTTTTATCCGTTGAGCGACGGCGCTTCCACAAGCCACCGCCGGATCACTAGTCCCGACTTTCGTCCCTGCTCGACCCGTCGGTCTCACAGTCAAGCTCCCTTGTGCACTTACACTCAACACCTGATTGCCAACCAGGCTGAGGGAACCTTTGGGCGCCTCCGTTACTCTTTAGGAGGCAACCGCCCCAGTTAAACTACCCATCAGACACTGTCCCTGATCCGGATCACGGACCCAGGTTAGACATCCAGCACGACCAGACTGGTATTTCAACGACGACTCCCCCTGAACTGGCGTCCAGAGTTCACAGTCTCCCAGCTATCCTACACAAGCCGAACCGAACACCAATATCAAACTGTAGTAAAGGTCCCGGGGTCTTTCCGTCCTGCTGCGCGAAACGAGCATCTTTACTCGTAGTGCAATTTCACCGGGCCTATGGTTGAGACAGTCGAGAAGTCGTTACGCCATTCGTGCAGGTCGGAACTTACCCGACAAGGAATTTCGCTACCTTAGGATGGTTATAGTTACCACCGCCGTTTACTGGCGCTTAAGTTCTCAGCTTCGCCCCACCGAAATGGAGCTAACCGGTCCCCTTAACGTTCCAGCACCGGGCAGGCGTCAGTCCGTATACATCGCCTTACGGCTTCGCACGGACCTGTGTTTTTAGTAAACAGTCGCTTCTCGCTGGTCTCTGCGGCCACCCCCAGCTCAGGAAGTAAATTCCATCACCAGGAATGGCCCCCCTTCTCCCGAAGTTACGGGGGCATTTTGCCGAGTTCCTTAACCATAGTTCACCCGAACGCCTCGGTATTCTCTACCTGACCACCTGAGTCGGTTTAGGGTACGGGCCGCCATGAAACTCGCTAGAGGCTTTTCTCGACAGCATAGGATCATCCACTTCACCACAATCGGCTCGGCATCAGGTCTCAGCCTAATGTGCGACGGATTTACCTATCGCACGGCCTACACCCTTACCCCGGGACAACCACCGCCCGGGATGGACTACCTTCCTGCGTCACCCCATCACTCACCTACTAACCGCTTGGTTCGGCGGCTCCACCACTTTCCTTTCCCCGAAGGGTCCGGAACGGCTTCACGGCCTTAGCATCACGATGCTCGATGTTTGACGCTTCACAGCGGGTACCGGAATATCAACCGGTTATCCATCGACTACGCCTGTCGGCCTCGCCTTAGGTCCCGACTTACCCTGGGCAGATCAGCTTGACCCAGGAACCCTTAGTCAATCGGCGCAAACGTTTCTCACGTTTGTATCGCTACTCATGCCTGCATTCTCACTCGTGAACCGTCCACAACTCGCTTCCGCGGCTGCTTCACCCGGCACACGACGCTCCCCTACCCATCACAGCCGGCGTTGGCCGTATTGCTGCAATGACACGACTTCGGCGGTACGCTTGAGCCCCGCTACATTGTCGGCGCGGAATCACTAGACCAGTGAGCTATTACGCACTCTTTCAAGGGTGGCTGCTTCTAAGCCAACCTCCTGGTTGTCTGTGCGACTCCACATCCTTTCCCACTTAGCGTACGCTTAGGGGCCTTAGTCGATGCTCTGGGCTGTTTCCCTCTCGACCATGGAGCTTATCCCCCACAGTCTCACTGCCGCGCTCTCACTTACCGGCATTCGGAGTTTGGCTAAGGTCAGTAACCCGGTAGGGCCCATCGCCTATCCAGTGCTCTACCTCCGGCAAGAAACACACGACGCTGCACCTAAATGCATTTCGGGGAGAACCAGCTATCACGGAGTTTGATTGGCCTTTCACCCCTAACCACAGGTCATCCCCCAGGTTTTCAACCCTGGTGGGTTCGGTCCTCCACGAAGTCTTACCTCCGCTTCAACCTGCCCATGGCTAGATCACTCCGCTTCGGGTCTTGAGCGTGCTACTGAATCGCCCTGTTCGGACTCGCTTTCGCTACGGCTTCCCCACCCGGGTTAACCTCGCAACACACCGCAAACTCGCAGGCTCATTCTTCAAAAGGCACGCAGTCACGA
>NZ_RAIF01000016.1 GCF_003671715.1 Streptomyces sp. E2N166
TCGGTCGGGTCCGTCGGGTCCGTGGGATCGGTCGGGTCCGTGGGGTCCGTCGGGTTCGGGTCCGTCGGGATGGTGGGCGGGTCCGTCGGCTCCTCGTCGTCGCCGTCGACGCTCACACCGAGGTCGACGTTGGTGTCGCCGACACCCGCGCTCACGCCGATGTCGAGCGCCGAAGCGGCGCCCGCGGCGGTCAGGGAGGCGCCGGCCGCGATCACTGCGCCGGCCGCTATGCGCGCGACACGGATGCGCGTCTTCTTCGTCATGTAGTTGCTACCCCCAGTAGCCGATTAGTCAGTGAGGCCGCACTCGGGGGCCGTGATCAACGGAGGTAACTGTCTACTGAAGTCCCCCGGTTCACATGCGCCCCAGAAATACGCATGCCGCGCCTCACCCTTACGAATGTTCAAAGCAACGTCAAGGCCGTTGCGTACGCGATGTCCAGGTAAGGGACGTATGCCGGACACAAAGGGTGTGAGTGTGATGTAAAACCCAGACATCACCGGCGAACAAAGGGCCAGACAAAAGGCAACCGCCGCCCAGAGAGCGGCAGTTGCCTTGTCGACAAAGCGGCGTTCCCGCTTTCGCGCTACTTCTCCTGCTGCTTGCGCCAGCGAATGCCGGCCTCCAGGAAACCGTCGATCTCGCCGTTGAACACTGCCTCGGGGTTGCCCACTTCGTGCTCGGTGCGCAGGTCCTTGACCATCTGGTACGGGTGCAGCACGTACGAACGCATCTGGTTGCCCCAGGAGTTGCCACCGTCGCCCTTGAGGGCGTCCATCTTGGCCTGCTCCTCCTGGCGGCGCCGCTCCAGGAGCTTGGCCTGGAGGACGTTCATGGCGGTGGCCTTGTTCTGGATCTGGGAGCGCTCGTTCTGGCAGGAGACCACGATGCCGGTGGGGAGGTGGGTGAGCCGCACCGCGGAGTCGGTGGTGTTCACGCCCTGGCCGCCGGGGCCGGACGAGCGGTACACGTCCACCCGCAGCTCGGACTCGTCGATCTCGATGTGGTCGGTCTGCTCGACCACGGGGAGGATCTCGACGCCCGCGAAGGAGGTCTGGCGGCGCCCCTGGTTGTCGAACGGCGAGATGCGCACCAGGCGGTGCGTGCCCTGCTCGACGGAGAGGGTGCCGTAGGCGTACGGCGACTGCACGGCGAAGGTGGTCGACTTGATGCCGGCCTCCTCCGCGTACGACGTCTCGTAGATCTCGGTCTTGTAGCCGCGCTGCTCGGCCCAGCGCAGGTACATGCGCTGAAGCTTCTCGGCGAAGTCGGCGGCGTCCACGCCACCGGCCTCGGCGCGGATGTTGACGAGCGCCTCACGGGCGTCGTACTCACCCGAGAGCAGCGTGCGGACCTCCATCTCGTCCAGCGCCTTCTTGACGGCCGTGAGCTCGGACTCGGCCTCGGCACGGGTGTCCGGGTCGTCCTCCTCCTCGGCCATCTCGAAGAGCACGCCGAGATCGTCGATCCGGCCGCGCAGGGCCTCGGCCTTCCGCACCTCGGCCTGGAGGTGGGAGAGCTTGCTGGTGATCTTCTGCGCCGCTTCCGGGTCGTCCCAGAGGGACGGCGCGGCCGCCTGCTCCTCGAGCACGGCGATGTCTGCCCTCAGCCTGTCGAGGTCCAGGACGGCCTCGATCGACTCCATGGTCGAGGAGAGGGACTTCAGCTCTTCGGATACATCGACGACTGCCACGCGTCCAGCGTAACGGCTCCGTCCACCGGTATTCGCCGGACCGTAACGGGTGACGGCGGCCACGGCGCTCCCGGCCCGGCGGAGAGCCTCACGGAGAGGCCGGCGCCGAGTTCCGCGTGTCCTGGGGGCCCGCGCCGCCCTCGTCACCGCCCGTGGCCAGCCACGTACCGACACCGATCGCCGCCACCAGGGCGACCGCGCCCGCGCCCAGCGCCAGCCGGCGCCGCCGCGCGGCGGCGCGGTTGCGGGCCGAGCCGGGGCGCGGGGCGCCGGACGCGCGCGGGGCCCGGGCGGTGCCGCGGGCGCCGCGCGCGTCCGGCG
>NZ_RAIF01000004.1 GCF_003671715.1 Streptomyces sp. E2N166
CAAGGACCGGGACCCGGACTGGTTCAAACGAGCCGTCTTCTACGAGGTCCTCGTCCGTTCCTTCCAGGACAGCAACGGCGACGGCGTGGGCGACCTCAAGGGCCTCACCGCCAAGCTGGACTACCTGCAATGGCTGGGCGTGGACTGCCTCTGGCTCCCGCCCTTCTTCAAGTCACCGCTGCGCGACGGCGGATACGACGTCTCCGACTACACCGCCGTCCTGCCCGAGTTCGGCGACCTGGCCGACTTCGTCGAGTTCG
>NZ_RAIF01000002.1 GCF_003671715.1 Streptomyces sp. E2N166
GGGAGGCTGTAGTGAAGCACGCGAGCAACAGACGTGTCGGTGTCGTGGTGGCCGTGCTGAGCGGTCTGACCCTGGCCGCGACGGCATCGACGACCGCACACGCGGACGAGCGGCCCGACGACCGGCCCGACGCCATCGCACACCGCGGCTCATCCGGCATGGCACCGGAGAACACCGAGGCCGCCATCGACCTCGCCGTCGACCAACGCGCCGACTTCGTCGAGATCGACGTCCAACGCACCAAAGACGGCACACTCGTCAACTTCCACGACTGCACCATGGAACGCACCACCAACATCGAAGAGATCTACCCCGACCGCCCCCGCTACCGCGTCTCCGACTTCACCTGGGCAGAACTCCGCCAACTCGACGCCGGCTCCTGGTTCCACCACGACTACACCGGCGAACCCCTCATCACCGTCGACCACGTCATCACCCGCATCAACAACACCCGCACCGGACTCCTCGCCGAGATCAGCCCCTGCGGCCACTACACCGACCTCGCCACCGACCTCGCCAAAAACCTCCAGAACAAACCACGCTACGTCCGCCGCGCACTCGCCCGCGAACAACTCGCCGTCCAGTCCTTCCAGACCGACGACGCCCACCAATTCCACACCCACATGCCCGACATCCCCATCGGCCTCCTCGACGCCGACCGCCCCACCGACACCGAACTCCTCGAACTCAGCACCTGGGCCGACCAGATCAACCCCCAGCACACCGTCACCGACCAGAACCTCGTCGACCGCATCCACCAACTCGGCATGGACATCAACGTCTGGACCGTCGACGAACCCGGCGCCATACGCAAAATGACCACCCTCGGCGTCGACGGCATCATCACCGACTACCCCCA
>NZ_RAIF01000022.1 GCF_003671715.1 Streptomyces sp. E2N166
GCCGGGGCCGCCGCCCCAGCCGCCGCCGCCGCCACCGCCGCCGCCGTATCCGCCCTGACCTCCGCGGCCCTGGCCCGAGGTCTTCGTGACCTTGGCCGTGGCACTGCGCAGGCTGGCGCCGACCTCGTCGACGTCCAGCTCGTAGACCGTGCGCTTGACGCCCTCACGGTCCTCGTAGGACCGCTGCTTCAGCCGGCCCTGCACGATGACGCGCATGCCTCGCTGGAGCGACTCGGCGACGTTCTCCGCCGCCTGACGCCAGACCGAGCAGGTGAGAAAGAGGCTTTCGCCGTCCTTCCACTCGTTCGTCTGACGGTCGAAGGTGCGGGGGGTCGACGCGACACGGAACTTCGCGACGGCCGCACCGGACGGGGTGAAGCGCAGCTCGGGATCATCGACAAGATTGCCGATGACCGTGATGACGGTCTCGCCTGCCATGGGGGAACCTCTCGGCGGGTTTGCTGCTGGCTGCTTGTGCTGCTACTCGAATCCCGGGATCGGCTGAGCGGAAGGGCTCAGTGCATCTCGGGACGGAGGACCTTGGTCCGGAGGACCGACTCGTTCAGGTTCATCTGGCGGTCGAGCTCCTTGACGACCGCAGGCTCGGCCTGCAGATCGATGACCGAGTAGATGCCCTCGGGCTTCTTCTTGATCTCGTACGAGAGACGACGACGGCCCCAGGTGTCGACCTTCTCGACCTTTCCGCCGCCGTCACGGACGACAGAGAGGAAGTTCTCGATCAGCGGGGAGACAGAACGCTCCTCGAGATCGGGGTCGAGGATGACCATCACCTCGTAGTGACGCATGTGGAACCCACCTCCTTTGGACTCAGCGGCCACGGTCGTTCCGTGGCAGGAGGGTTGCGATGCGTTGGCACCGGTATCAACGAGTAAACCAGGACCCACTGACAATCGGGCCTCCTCCGAGGAAGCGGCCCGGCCGTGGATGGCAGCAGACACCAGTGCAGAAGGTACAGAGTACCCGGCCACCCGCTTGCGGTTGAAATCCGGCTGTGAGGGGACACAATCGGTACTCAGCGGATGTGAGGGCCACGACACACTGCCTTCGGCAGGAGGTTCCCCATGGCACAGATCATGCGACCCGCCAAGCCCCGGACCGGCCTGCTGGCCACCGACGGCAAAGCTCACCCCCTTCAGGACACGCTGCTGGCCGTGGGCCTGGTCCTGGCCGTGCTCGCCCTGGCCACCGCGAGCTTCCGCGGGCTTCACGTCCTGACCTCCTGGGCAGGTCTGCTGGGTGTCCTGACCGCCGGATACGGCCAGCTCATCTCGGTGACGACGCGCGAGCGCTTCGGCCTGGTACTGGCGCTGGGAGGCTCCGCACTCGGCCTGTTCTTCGGCATCAGTCACGGTGGGTTCTTCGGCTGAGCCCGGCCACCGCAGACCCCCTTCCACCCGTACGCCGGACGGGGCGCTCACAGGGCGCAGTAGGCTTCGCGCGAGAGCCGGAGCCCCTGTACCCATGGGGACACACCAGCCCGAGGAGCGCCCCGAATGAGCCTGACCCTGAGGACCATCAGTCGCGAGCAGCATCTGGCCTACATCCAGAGCCTGCCGGCGGCGAGTCACATGCAGGTCCCGGCATGGGCAGACGTCAAGGCGGAATGGCGCTCGGAGAACCTCGGCTGGTTCGACGACCGGACCGGTGAGCTGGTGGGCGTGGGGCTCGTCCTGTACCGGCAGCTGCCCAAGATCAAGCGGTACCTCGCCTACCTCCCCGAGGGCCCGGTCATCAACTGGTACGCGCCGAACCTCCAGGACTGGATGGAGCCCATGCTGGCGCACCTCAAGCAGCAGGGCGCCTTCTCGGTGAAGATGGGCCCGCCCGTGATCATCCGGCGCTGGGACGCCACGTCCATCAAGAAGGGCATCCAGGACCCCGATGTCAAGCGCCTGCGCGACATAGAGGCCGACCACATCGAGCCGCGCGCCTTCGAGGTGGCCGACAAGCTGCGTCGTATGGGCTGGCAGCAGGGCGAGGACGGCGGCGCCGGCTTCGGCGACGTACAGCCCCGCTACGTCTTCCAGGTGCCGCTGGCCAACCGCTCCCTGGAAGAGGTCCACAAGAACTTCAACCAGCTGTGGCGCCGCAACATCAAGAAGGCCGAGAAGGCCGGCGTCGAAGTGGTGCAGGGCGGCTACCACGACCTCGAGGAGTGGCAGCGCCTGTACGAGATCACGGCCGTGCGCGACCACTTCCGGCCGCGCCCGCTGTCGTACTTCCAGCGCATGTGGGCGGCCCTCAACAACGAGGACCCCAACCGCATGCGGCTGTACTTCGCCCGGCACAACGGGGTGAACCTGTCGGCGGCGACCATGCTGGTCGTCGGCGGGCACGTCTGGTACTCCTACGGCGCCTCCGACAACATCGGCCGCGAGGTCCGGCCCTCGAACGCGATGCAGTGGGCCATGCTCCGCGACGCCTACGCCCTGGGCGCCACCGTCTACGACCTGCGCGGTATCTCGGACTCGCTGGACGAGAGCGACCACCTCTTCGGCCTGATCCAGTTCAAGGTCGGCACGGGCGGGCAGGCGGCCGAGTACCTCGGCGAGTGGGACTTCCCACTGAACAAGCTGCTCCACAAGGCGCTCGACATGTACATGTCGCGCCGCTGACCCACAGCTCACCCCCAACCCGCACCTCTGACAGCCACGAGAAAGGTCCCAGGTCCGGCCATGGCGCTCACCCTCTACGTCGACACCGCGCGCTGGCGGGCGCATCACAAGCACGTGCAGGAGCAGTTCCCCGGGCTCGTCCCGGTCTGCAAGGGCAACGGCTACGGCTTCGGGCACGAGCGGCTGGCGGAGGAGGCCACGCGGCTGGGCTCGGACGTACTGGCCGTCGGCACGACGTACGAGGCCGCCCGGATCAAGGACTTCTTCGGCGGTGACCTGCTGGTCCTGACGCCGTACCGGCGCGGCGAGGAGCCCGTACCGCTGCCCGACCGCGTCGTGCGCTCGGTGTCGTCCATCGACGGCGTGTACGGCCTCGTGGGCGCACGTGTGGTCATCGAGGTGATGTCCTCGATGAAGCGGCACGGCATCAGCGAGCAGGACCTGCCGCAGCTGCACGCCGCCATAGAGAACGTCCGGCTGGAGGGCTTCGCCATCCACCTGCCGCTGGACCGTACCGACGGCTCGGACGCCGTCGAGGAGGTCATCGGCTGGATGGACCGCCTGCGTGCGGCCCGGCTGCCGCTGCACACGATGTTCGTCAGCCACCTCAAGGCGGACGAACTCGCCCGGCTCCAGCAGCAGTTCCCGCAGACCCGCTTCCGCGCCCGGATCGGCACCCGGCTGTGGCTGGGCGACCACGA
>NZ_RAIF01000003.1 GCF_003671715.1 Streptomyces sp. E2N166
TGGCGGCGGCGTTGACACCGGAGGTGGACGCGGTACTGGCCCGGCATCCGCTGCGGGAGCTGGTCACCACCTCCGACCCGCTGCCCCTGCTCGTGGAGCGCGAACGCGCCCTGTACGGCGCCTGGTACGAGTTCTTCCCCCGCTCCGAGGGCACCCCCGAGCAGCCCCACGGCACCTTCCGCACCGCCGCCCGCAGACTGCCCGCCATCGCCGCGATGGGCTTCGACGTCGTCTACCTCCCGCCCGTCCACCCCATCGGCACCACCCACCGCAAGGGCCGCAACAACACCCTCTCCGCCACCCCCGACGACGTCGGCGTCCCCTGGGCCATCGGCTCCCCCGAGGGCGGCCACGACACCATCCACCCCCAGCTCGGCACGATCGACGACTTCGACCACTTCGTCGCCGAAGCCGCCCGCCAGGGCCTGGAGGTCGCCCTCGACTTCGCCCTCCAGTGCTCCCCCGACCACCCCTGGGTCCACAAACACCCCGACTGGTTCCACCACCGCCCCGACGGCACCATCGCCCACGCCGAGAACCCGCCCAAGAAGTACCAGGACATCTACCCCGTCGCCTTCGACGCCGACCTCGACGGACTCGTCGCCGAGACGGTCCGCGTGCTGCGCCACTGGATGGACCACGGGGTGCGGATCTTCCGCGTCGACAACCCCCACACCAAACCCGTCGTCTTCTGGGAACGCGTGATCGGCGACATCAACCGCGCCGACCCCGACGTGATCTTCCTGGCGGAGGCCTTCACCCGCCCCGCGATGATGCACACCCTGGCCCAGATCGGCTTCCAGCAGTCCTACACCTACTTCACCTGGCGCAACACCAAGCAGGAACTGACCGAGTACCTCACCGAACTCTCGGGGGACGCCGCCTCCTACATGCGGCCCAACTTCTTCGCCAACACCCCCGACATCCTGCACGCCTACCTCCAGCACGGCGGCCGCCCCGCCTTCGAGGTCCGCGCCGTCCTCGCCGCCACCCTCTCCCCCGCCTGGGGCATCTACAGCGGCTACGAACTCTGCGAGAACACCCCCCTGCGCGAAGGCAGCGAGGAATACCTCGACAGCGAGAAATACCAGCTCAAACCACGCGACTGGGCCACCGCCGCCCGCGAGGGCACCACCATCGCCCCCCTCATCACCCAGCTCAACACCATCCGGCG
>NZ_RAIF01000035.1 GCF_003671715.1 Streptomyces sp. E2N166
GGGCCGAGCACCAGGCCGATGCGCTCGTGACCCAGGGACGCGAGGTGACGCCAGGACTGCTCCACGGCCACGGCGTCGTCGCAGGCGATGCAGGGAAAATCGAGGTCCGCGATGGAGGCGTTGATGAGCACGACGGGGATGTTGCGTTCCGCGAGCAGCCGGTAGTGGTCGTGCGGGGCGTCGGCCTGAGCGAACAGCCCGCCGCCGGCGAACACCACGCCCGACACCTGCTGCTGCAGCAGCAGCTCGACGTAGTCGGCCTCGGAGACACCGCCCTTGGTCTGGGTGCACAGCACCGGCGTCAGCCCCTGCTGGGCCAGGGCGCCACCGATGACCTCGGCGAACGCGGGGAAGATCGGGTTCTGCAACTCCGGCAGCACCAGCCCGACCAGCCGCGCGCGCTCACCCCGCAACTGCGTCGGCCGCTCGTACCCCAGGACGTCCAACGCGCTCAGCACGGACTGCCGGGTCGCCTCCGAGACCCCCGGTTTGTCGTTGAGTACCCGGCTGACCGTGGCCTCGCTGACCCCAACCTTTTTCGCTACTTGAGCAAGTCGTCGCGTCACATACGCAAGACTAGCGCAAGCTTCCGCAAGAGGCTTGCGCCAGTCTTCCAAGCCGTCTGACACGTCCGTAGCCGTGTCAGCGTCGGTCTACGGGTTTCTGATGATCTTGAAGGTGGACGTCGTGTTGCGTATGTCCACGGCGTTGTCGCTGGGCTTCAGCCCGTTGAAGACGACCTCACCGACCGCGGGACCCTGGCCCGTCTCGGGCATCTCGTTGGCCCAGAGGCCGAAACCGGACTTGGCGTCGAACGCGTCACCGCTCTTGCGCGCGCCCGAGGTGGTGACGTCGGTGAATACCGTGTCTTCGATGGGGAACTGCGGCTGCCCTCCCGCGTAGTTCGTCTGGAACATGATTCCGCTGTAGGTCGGGTCGACGACGTCGACGCTGTTGACCCGGATGCCCTGGAACACCTTGGACGCCGAGAACACCCAGATGCCCGGGAAGGTCTGGTTTCCCCAGAAGCGACCGCCGGCCCGGACGATCGAGATGTTCTCGAAGGTCGTCGGATCCGTCCCGAAGCCGTTCATCGGGTATCCCAAGTCCAGCGAGCTGATGGTGACGCCCGAGTAGACCAGGGTGTCCGCGATTTGGATGTTGCGGTAGGTGTTGCCGTAGCCGCCGTAGCCGCCGTAGCCGCCGTAGCCGCCGTAGACGGCGAGACCCGCGGCGCGCCAGGTCAGCGTCGTCGTGAGGTCCTCGTACAGGTTGTTCTTCATGTCCGCGCCGCCCGCGTTGATCGCGGAGAACAGCGCGAAGCTGTCTTCACCGGTCGCCCTGGCGTCGTTGTTGGACACGAGGTTGTCGGTCGAGCCGTTGGTCATGTTGACGCCGTCGGCGAACATGTTGCGGATCCGGGAGTTCCTGATCGTGACCCGGTCCGTGTTGGCGCCCCCGTAGAGGCACACCATGTGCTCGTTCCAGATGTTGTCGATCACGATGTCCGACACGTTGGAGAAGTCGAACACCTTGCCCGGCCCGTCGACGCGGGACGTGTAGTTGCCGAAGCAGGCGAAGTCCGAGAAGGACGTGGTGACCGGGAGAGCCCCGGCTGATGCCCCGGATCAGGGACTTTCACGGGCTGCGTCGGGTAGCCGCAAGCAACTGTCATTTCCCGCAAGAGACTTGCGGCGAGGGATCCGGGGTGAGCGTGTCCTGCTACTTGGCGGATGCCTGTGCGGTGGAGCCGCGGACGACGAGTTCGGGTTCGAAGAGCAGCTCGCCGTGGGGGACTTCGGTGCCTTGGATTTGTGCGCAGAGGAGGTCGACGGCGGCGCGTCCCATGGCTTCGATGGGTTGGCGGACGGTGGTGAGCGGGGGTTCGGTGCAGGTCATGAA
>NZ_RAIF01000040.1 GCF_003671715.1 Streptomyces sp. E2N166
CCGCTGCGTCACTGTCTCAGCGACCGCAGCGCTCCTCAGTGTGCCCCGGCCAGTCACCCAATGACCTTGCCCACCCACCCCACCCCCGTCCGTCGGTGCTTCCGCACGTTTTGTGCTGGCGGAACACCGACTCACCGGAACAGCCTTGAGAGGACGACTTCCCCATGAGTCAGGCCCGCTTGCCCGAGGGCGATTGGATCTGCGGCATCAGCGTGAAGCAGCCCTACGCGGCGTGCATTCTCACCGGTGCCAAGCCGGTGGAGAACCGGCCCCGGCCCTGGAAGCCGGGCTGGGTGCTGCTGCACGCCAGCAAGACCATCGACCAGCACGCCCTGCGTCTCCCGCTCGTTGGCCGCACGATCCGCGGCCGCCAGCTGGTGACCGGCGCCGTGCTCGGCGTCGCCCGGATCACCGACTGCCACCAGGACGCCGACCGGTCCGCCCCGTGTTCGGAATGGGCGCACCCCGAGGCCTGGCATCTCGTGCTCGACGACGTCCAGGAGCTGCCCTTGCCCGTTCCCGCGCGCGGCCAGGTCGTGCCCTGGAAGCCGTCACCGGACCTGGTCCGGCGGGTGTTCCAGCAACTGCCCGACTTCCAGCCGTGAGCACCCACCACTGCTCCCGTCCGCGCCGCACCTCCATGAGCGCCGTGAGCGCCGTACCTGGCCGGGCACGGCGCACCACTATTTCCACCCACCGAGCAGGAAGGCCCGTCCGATGATCCGTCGCATGTTCCGTCGCCACGTTCCCGCGCGCCTCTCCCCCGAGGACCAGGCCGCCGTCGATGCGTTCCGCGCGATGCTCGCCGCCCTGCGTTCCCCGGAGCCCTGGACCCCGGGCAGCGCGCAGGACATCGCCGTCAGGGTCGGCCCGTTCATCGAGCGTGCCCACACCCGACCCGGCGACGATCACGGCCCCGACCTCATCGCCGTCGCCCTCCAGGACCCGGGCGGCCCGTACCCGGTCTACGGCGCCCGGCGCTGGAAGCGCGGATGGCTGCGCTGCGAGACAGCGAAGATCCTCGGCGTATGGAACCCGGCCTACGCGTCCCTCACCCACGCCGCCGCCGGCCTCGACCTGCCTGACGACGTAGGCATGGACCCCGCGCACTACGCCCTCTACATCGAAGCCCGCCGGCGCGACGACAGCCGCGACGGCTTCACCCTGCTGCGCCTCGGCCCATACACCCAGACCCGGCACGCGCAGCAGGACTACGACCGCATCACCGCCGCTCTGGACGGACGGGAGACCACCACGGTGCCCGGACACCGCGTCTCCGCACGGTTCGGACCCTTCGGCGTCAGCGACCACCGCCTGTTCACCGACCCTACGAGGCCGACGCCGTCGCGCTGCTGGCCGCGACCATCGAAGGAGCGACCGCATGACCACCACCCCGAGTTCACCGTCGACAAGAACCTGGACGCCGCGTGCGCCGCCGTCACGGGCGAGATCAGCCGCACAGACAGCAAGGCCTCCCTGCTGCTCGCCTTCAACGGCGCGGCGTTGGCTGGCCTCGCCGCCATCGCCGGCCGCGACTTACCCACCGCGACCAAGGCCGTCGGCGCGCTCGCCGTCCTCGCCCTGGGCGCCGCCGCCGTGCTGCTGCTCCTGGTCGTGAGGCCCAACCTGCGGGGCGACGATCGCGCGTCCTTCCCGTACTGGGCACGCCTGACCGACGACGACACCGTCTGGGCCACCATGCACGGCGACACCCGGGCCGCCCGCATCCGCGTCCTGTCGGCCATCGCTGTCGCGAAGTTCCGTGGGCTGCGCCTCGCCATCGACTGCACCCTGGCGGCCCTCGCCCTGCTCACCCTGGCCGCCACGGTCGCACTGCTGTAACCGCGTCTCCCGGCCGTGCCGCACGCCCGCCTCGATGTCCCCGAGGCGGGCGTGCGGCATGAGTGACCCGCCCCTGACCCGTCCACGTTCACCGGCCCGGCCCACGCAGCCATCGGTCACCGACACGAGACGAGGCAACACCGTGACACTCATCAGCCCGAACACCGTCCTCGCGAACGCCCTGACGAACGTGGAGGACGTCCTCGCCCCGCGCATCCGCGCCAGCAAGCCGCAGCGGATCGCCCTGGTGGTGGGCACCCAGATCAACGGCGCCCCGCACGCCGGCACCTCGCTTGTGCAGTCGATGGCGTTCGCCACGGCCGCCCGGCTCCACGACCGTCACGGCCTGCCCGTGGAGGTCCGGTTCTCGGCACTGGACAACGCGCCGCACGACCTGGTCACCGACCCGGTATCGGGCCACCGCTACCAGCGGGCCTACGCTCAGGCCCTCGGCACGGACGGCATCACCAGTCTGGTCGGCGCCCTCTACCGGCCTCTGTTCGACGCCCTGTCGGATCGGCTGGCCGTGCCGTACGGCGTGGAGACCTACTCTCAGCAACAGGCGACCAGCCTCTTCCGGGAGACGTGGCTGCGGGTCCTGCCGCGCCTGGACGCCGCCCGCTGGTGGCTGGCTCCCTCCACCGGAGTGCCGCACCTGCGGCTGCCCTGCCCGCACTCCTGCGGGTGGGCGGAGAAGTACGCGCAACGCACCCGCGTGGAACCGGCCGGCGGCCGCGGCCTGGCCCGCGTGTCGGCGGTCTGCCTGCACCACGGCCCCTACACAGCCACGGTCACGCCCACCGGCGGCGGCTACCTCGACCTCGCCACCCTGTACCGGAACATGGTCAAGGAGCTGGCCGCGCTCGCCGAGCCCGACGTCCTCCAGGTGATGGTCAAGGGCACCGACTGGATGCCCGGAAGCCTCCTGGTCGACGGCGCGCTCCAGGCCGTGGGTCTGTCCCGGGGCCAGCTGCCCGCGCGGCTGTTCTGCCCGATGATCGTCGCCGAGACGGGCGCCAAGCTCTCCAAGAGCCTCATCCGATCCGGGGAGGCGGCGTTGCCCGCAGGCGCCGAACCCTGGATGCTCGACACCCGGAAGTGGCCCGGCACGGTGGGGGAGTTCGCGGACCGCCTGCTGAACCTGGCGGGACTGCTTCTGTCCCACCCCCGGCACTTCTTCCGCTCGTACTCGGCCGCGGAACTGTCGCGGCTGATGCCCGTACCCCAAGGGAGCCCGACTGCATGAGCACCACCTCAGCCCGTGTCATCGAGCTGAACCTGTACCCCCAGTACTTCGACCTCGTGGCCGCCGGCCGCAAGACCCGGGAAGTCCGGGTGAAGTACCCCAAGTTCGACGGCTTGGCGGCCGGTGACCTGATCCGCTTCGCAGTGAAGGACACCGACCGGTCATGTCTGACGCGGGTGACACGGGTCGCCGAGTACACCTCGTTCGAGGACCTCCTGGACGCCGAAGGGCCCTCCCAGGTGAACCCCGAAGCGACCCGTGAGGAGCAACTGGCCAACATCCGGAGCATCTACCCGCCGGAGAAGGAACGGCTGGGGTGCCTGGCCATCGGCATCGAACTGGTCGACTGACCCCAGACAACGAGGCCCCCCGCCGTCGTACATGCCAAGACCCCTGCCACCTGGTCTCCGGGGGCAGGGGCCTTTCGCGTTTCTGGCCGGCCTAGGGTCGGGCACCACCAAGATCGTTCTTGCCCAATTAGGCAAGTCTGCACGTAGAGCGCGGTGGCTTCAGCCTGCTGCTGACTCGGTGAGACTCTCCACGGGCAGCTCAGCGACCGCGGCCAAGTTCTGCGGAGACAGCTGCTCCTTCACCGCCGCCGCGATGCTCTCCGGGGGAGCATCGGAGATGAGCACGGAAGCCGGGAGGCGGCGGTCGCCTCTGCCGGGGTATTAACGGCGCTAACGGTTCGCTGCGGTGCCGCAGGATCACTCCAAGCCAGAGTCTTCGAGACCGATAACGGTCTGCTGCGGTCCCGCTCCGTCCAAACCAGAGGCACCGGAACCGCTAACGCCGTTAACGGTCGACCCCCGCTTCTGCCCCTCATCCGCCGACGCGACGCACGCTTACGCGGCGACGCTGCCCGGGCTTGACCATGACGTACGAGTCCGCTAAGTAGCCGCTCCGCTGGTTCTTGCCCGACGGGGCAGCCCTCGCGAACACGGTGGCTTCAGCCAGCCGCTGACGTTGGAGGACTCGCCACGACAGGTTCCGCAACCGCAGGCGAACGATGCGGACATAGCTGCACCTGCCACGCAGCAACGACGCTCAACTGGGATGGAAGCATCGGTGGTGACGATGAACGCCAAGGGCGCGAGAGCCATCGCTGCTGGCCGTTAACGACGGTAACGGCCAGGCAGCGATACCGCAGGCGGCACCGTGCCCAGGCGGTACATCACGCACGAGGACGGGCTTACACGGCATCAGTGTTGCCACCAGAGCGTGGAGCGCCTAGCCGGGGCGAAGCGTGCGAGCCGTTGAGAGCGGCTACGGGGTTCGGCCATTACGACGTAATAGCGAGCCCTCTCCCCCACCTTGGGGGCACGAACTATTACGACGTAATAGATAGCTGGCGGGCAGTGTCTCCCCCACTGCTGTGGTTACTAACGTGTTGATGCCACTAGCGACCATCAACGTTAGTAAGGTGACCCCATGAGCTCACCAGCCACCTCGAACGACCGAGAGAAGGTCGTATCCAAGCTGCCGGGCTGGCTCCGGCAGAACCTGAAAATCAGGGCAGCACAACACGGCGTCGAGATCCAGACAGCCGTCGAACAAGGCATCAGAGACTGGTGCACCCTGGCCTCTGCCACAGCGACCGTCGACACCACAGGCGCCGACTCCTTCTCAACCTTCCTCCCGCTCGGCCAGTGGGAGGAGTTCCGCCAAGTCGTCGCGGACCGCCGAGTCTCCCTGATCCAAGGGCTCGCCCAGTCCATTCAACTCTGGCTCGACACCAACCCGGCCCCCGACGTCGAACGCCCCGAGGTCACCCGACGGATCATCGTCTGCAACCAGAAGGGCGGCGTAGGCAAGACAGCGATCACAGCCGGCCTCGGCGAAGCCCTTGCCGAAGACCCCAACGCACTGCACGCCGTGCAGATCGCCAAGGCACTCGCCAAGGCCCTCCGCGCCAGCGACATCCAGCCCGATGAGAAGCCAGCCAGCGATCCACTCGAGACCGAGAACCTGCCCGGTCTCGGACTCCGTGTCCTCCTCGTGGACTTCGACCCCCAGTGCCACCTCACCAACCAGCTCGGCGCCAGCCCGCTGCCCATGAACGGTGACAGCCTCACCAACCACATGGCCGGCGACCCGAAGGGCGACCTCCGCGACCTCGTCGTCTCCGTCGACGACGAGCACTTCAACGGCCGACTCCACCTCCTGCCAGCCTGCAACGACGCCTTCCTCCTCGACGTACGCCTGTCCGCAGTACGCGCCAGAGAAGCAGCCCTCGAGCGCGCACTAGCACCCCTCGAACCCGACTACGACGTCATCCTCGTCGACTGTCCGCCCAGCCTCGGCCTCAGCATGGACGCCGCCTCCTACTACGGCCGCCGCCGCGACGGTGAAAGGGCCGGCCAGTCCGGAGCACTCATCGTCGTCCAGGCCGAGGACAGCTCCGCAGACGCCTACGACCTCCTCACCACACAGATCGACGACCTCCGCGGAGACCTCCAAATCGACGTCAACTACCTCGGCATCGTCGTCAACCTCTACGACTCCCGCCGCGGGTACATCGCCACATCCTCACTCCAAGGATGGGTCGACATAAAGGACCCCCGAGTCGTCGGACTCATCGGAGACCTCAAAGAACAGAAAGAAGCAGTCCGCATGAAGCAGCCACTGCTGTCATACGCACCGAAGTCCCAGCAGGCCATCGGTATGCGCGCACTGGCCAGGGAGATCGCATGAGCAAGGCCGACCAGCTGGGCGCAGGCCGGTTCGGTGGGGGAGCGCGACCGCTCAGCGCCCGCCGACAGGCCGTCGCCGCCGCCACCGGAGTACCCACCGACGGCGTCGCCCCGCCCACCGAGCTTCCGCCAGACCGCATCAGCCTCAACCCCGACAACCCCCGCTCCTCCCTCGGTGACCTCACCGACCTGGCAGGCAGCCTCAAGACCCACGGCCAGAAACAAGCGATCACGGTCATGAACCGGGACGCCTACGTCAAAGCGAACCCCGAACTCGAAGCCGACCTCGAACACGACGCCACCCACGTCGTAATCGACGGCAGCAGCCGCCTCGCCGCCGCCCGCGAAGCCGGTCTCGCCACCATCAAGGTCATGGTCAGCGACGACGAAGGCAGCACCTCCGAAGAACTCCTCGAATCCGCACTCGTCGCCAACATCCACCGCCAGGACCTCGAGGAACTGGACGAAGCCCGCGCCCTGCAAAGGCTCCTCGCGATCCACGGCAGCCAGACTGCTCTGGCTAAACGACTCCACCGCTCCCAGGGATGGGTCTCCCAGCGTCTCGCCCTGCTCAACCTCACTCCCGAACTCCAGGCCAGGATCAGCCACGAACCGATCGACCTGCTGCGTGCAGTGGGGAACAAGCCGGCCGAGGAACAAGACGCCGCCCTGCAAGCCCTGAAGGAGCAGCGCGCGCAGAAGGAAGCCGAGCGCAAACAACGTCGCAGCAGCAGGGCTGCGGAGACACGCACTGCCGAACAGCCCGGGGGAGTGGATAAGGCAGACAGCCATTACGGCGTAATAGAGGGAGCCGCGCTCAAGGGCGCGCAGCAAGCCCTCCATTCTGAGGCGGACCGCGCGCTGACGCAGGCAGTGCCGGAGCCGCGGGCCGACAAACCCACACCCCCTCGGACAAGTAACGACGGCGCCGAGGTCGGAGTACGGAAGGTCCCGTACGACGAGCCGGGGAGCCTGGCCATGCTCCTGGACAGGAACGTTGAGAGCGACGACAACTTCTTTGCGCTCCTGCGCTTCCTGGGCATGAAGGCAGTCGCTCGTGATCCGCAGCGGCTGGCCGAACTGCTGAGTGAATTCGCCCAGCACGTTCCGGCACCAGCCGAGTGACTCGGACGATGGTTGGCCAATGGCCTGGCTCGGTCGCGTAGTAACGCAGCCGAGCCAGCAACTCGCGGGGGAGTCGTGGAGCGTTCCCGCTGTGGCCACTGCGCCAGCACGTCATGAGCCTGAGCTGGCGCCACCGACGTTCGTAGGACTGCATTCGCGGTGTCTCGGTCGTGTTCACCACCTGGACCGAGTCGCCGGAGACGACTGCCTGGAAACCCCGCCCCACTTGGGCTGGCCCGACCAGCCCGGCCGAAACGATCAGTACTAGATACGGCACTGTTCAGCATCGGCTCCAGCAGTGGCCACGTCACCGCGGATCTCTTCCACGTTCATGGGCCGGGTCGCTGTCGCAGGTCAAGGAAGCATCGCAGTCGTACACCCGGCTCGCCTGGTTCGTGGGTGGTGCGGTCCGCCGGCGCGAGCGCCCACCGTGTAGCGAGCAGCTCTTGGACCGCGAACGCTGTCTCGTCATCGGCGGCCGCGACCTCCACCACCGCCAGTCCCGGTCCCACCACATGCCCGTCGTTGATCGGCCTCATACCCGGCTCGACGCTCCGACGCATGCCGAGGTTCTTCCGTCCTGCCAGCATCACCCGAACATGTATGGCGAGACGTACGTGCTGACCTCCCGCCGCCTGATCGCGTGCTGTGGACACGGCCGGAACAACCCGCTGTTCCCGGGCAGCCGACCAACGGCTCATGCTCGACCACCACGTGCTACAGGAGCGCTGTGCCGCGCCGGTTCCAGTACGACCATTCCACCCACACGAGCGGCGCACTCGGCGAACGCCTAACAGCGCCCCCTGAAGGGCCGTTACCAACGGCTCATGCTCAAGACCGTGCTGCGCGGCCTGGCCGCCGCCTCCCTCGCCATCCTCCCCCTCGCTGTCACCACGCCCGCCCAAGCGGCAGAAACCCTGCCCCTGACCGACGCCGTCGCCAGCCTGCCGCTGGGCACCGAGTCCCGGGACGGCTACACCCGTTCCAGCTTCCGTCACTGGAACTCCGGCGACGATCCCGCCGACGGCTGCCACACCAGGAACGAGGTCCTGCTCTCCGAAGCCGTCGAGCCGCCCTCGGTCGGCACCAGGTGCAGCCTCACGGGCGGCACCTGGTGGTCGTACTACGACCAGACCTGGGTGACGTCCGCATCTGGCCTGGACATCGACCACATGGTCCCGCTCGCGGAAGCCTGGGACAGCGGCGCATCGGCCTGGACGGCGCAACGCCGCGAGGCTTACGCCAACGACCAGGGCGCCGAGCAATCCCTCGTCGCTGTCACGGCCCGCTCAAACCGGAGCAAGTCCGACCAGGACCCCGCCCAGTGGCTGCCGCCTGCCGCGGACGTGCACTGCCGGTACATCGCCGAATGGGTGGGAACGAAGCTCCGCTGGAGCCTCACCGCCGACGAGACGGAACTCGCCGCGCTTGAGGATGTCGTATCGAGCTGCCTAGACGAGACCGTGACGTACGAGCACGCTCAGTAGCCGCCCCGCTGCCCTCGGGTCGCAGGAAGTTCCCTACCGGGCCGCGAGGTGGAACATGACGACAGAAAACCGACTCCCACTGGCCAAGCTTGGTGCAGTGAGCACGCGGCCGGGCCCAGAAGACCTCGCGCTGTCTTCCGGGCCCGGCCGCGTTCCGGGCGGGTGATCTATCGACCGGGAGCCGTGACCCATCCGTACGCGTTCGCAGTTGAACGGATGTGACACGACTGATGATCGCCGCTGCTGCGGCAACCACGTTCGCCGCTACCACGCTGCTCGCCCCGGCCGCTGAAGCCGCCCCCGCTCCCACCACGGTGGCCTCTGCGCTCGCCAAGGCATGCGCCACCAAGTGGAAAGCGAAGCAGCGCGTTGCCGTGCGCCGTCCGGCAGGGCCGGTGGCCACCATGAATTCTCCGGTCCACCACTACCTGCACAAGGGACAGGTAGTGGGCTCCTGCGTCGCGGCCGTCGCTCGCACCGAGAGCGGGCCGGCCTACCGGGCGTGCGGAGGCGAGGGGCACCTGTGGCGCATTGTCTCGGGAGGCCAGGTGCCGCAGAGTTGCCTCAAACGTGCTTAATTGCAATAAATGCACCATGCGGTGTGGTGAGACTGCCGTTTAGGCGAAGATGCCCGCCTCGCCCCTCTCTGGCAAGTAGCGATCACGGAGGCGGGCGAAGGCAGTACGGTCCGGAAAGTGCGGGAGGAAGCGCTTGATTCGTTCAGCACACTCCCGCGGGCTTGCCGTACTGGTGTCGCATTCCAGGTCATAGTCGCCGTGTCGGTGGACAAGGTCGTATTGGTGCTCGGCAAGACCAGGTGGGCGATCCCCGCGCGCCCGCTCCCGAAGTCTGAGTTCCTCCAAAGGGCAGTGGACACCCACGAACAGCACGTCCTCGGGACATAGGACCGACAGGCAATCGAGCAGCCGCCACGGCTCGCTGAGCACGTGGTCCACGATGACGTCGTTGCCCACGTCGGCCATGGCTGCGATTGAGCGATGGAAGCCCATCCTGGTCCGGCGCAGCGCTGCGTCGAGCTCCTCCGGGCCGATTGCCCGCTTTGTGCGCATCGCGTTGAAGCTGTCCACCGACAAGTGGAAGAAGACGCCATCGTCGAGAACGTTGAGCAGCTCGCGAGCGATGCTCGACTTTCCTGAACTGGACGTGCCGTTAAGGAAGATGATCCGACCAGCTGTCATGCGGGCATGATCACACGACTTCCGCCCTGACGGTGTGACCGATTGGCCTCCGCCCTCAGCACAGACCTGCCATGCCACCGTGGTGAAGCTGAAGAATTGTGCACACCAGAGATACCGCCTCTTCACCAGTAAAACGTGCCTAATCGGCACACGATTTTGGTCATGGCCCAGGACCGTACGCGGCACGTCCTCTGGCGCGGCCGGTCAGGCGGCACATGGACCGCGTCACGAGTCGCCCTCCAGGAGGCGGGCCACCACGGCGCGGGCCGCTCCTGAGAACGTGGCGCCGATCACGGCCAGGGCGCCCTTCTTCGCGAACTCCCGACGCGGGTCCGGCGTCAGCTGCTGAGGCGCCGGCACATGCTGCTGGTCGCGCTGCTCGTTGTTGCTCACTGTTCCTCCAAGAGCTGCTCGAAAAAGGTCCTCCCGTCCCGGGCAGGGCGGGGGAGGCGACAATCCCCAAGCGGCGGGGTAGACCCCCCACTCCTTCACCCCTTCAGGGCGGCCTCGGGGCGTGGTCGACAGGGCCGAACACGAGAACGGCCTCCGAGAGCGGAGGCCGATGCGGATCGTCGTGGAGACGCAGATCAGATAGCGGTTCGATTGCTCTAAGGAAGTCGGCGACCCGGCCCTGCCGCTGATCGAGTACTCACGCCATTCGTTGGTTCATCAGGCCGTACGGAAGAACGAACTCCAGGGGGTGCTAGCGCTTCCCCGGTGACGGCCTCTGGACCAACGTCGCCGGCGGCGATGGAATCGCCTGCATGATCGGGCGAGTCGTGGTCGGTGTGCAGCGGCAGTTGCTGCGCCATCGTCGGCGCGAGCTACCGTGGTCTAACGGCCGGGAATAGTGCACGGCCGGAACACTGCCTCTTCACCAGTAAAACGTGCTTAATTGCATCAGATGCGGCCTTAAGTGCCTTGGCGAGATCGTCTCCTGGGCAGGTCAGTGCTCCTGAAGCGCTCTATAGAGGTTGTCCCGCAAATAATTTGAGGCGTGCAGGCTGACCTGCCCGTTTAACTGTCATCCGGTGAGTGTGAGGTTGTACAGGCGTGCGATGCCGAGCATGGCGTGGTGGACGCCTTCGCCTTTGAGCCGGCAGTCGCGCAGGATCTTCCAGCTCTTCATGCGGGCGAAGGAGTGCTCGACGCGGGCGCGGACCTTGCGGTGGGAGGCGTTGTGCTCCTCCTTCCAGGCCGACAGTTCAGGTGACGCCGCCCTGGATGCCGTCACCGATGACAAGTACACCTGGGTGTGAACTCGAGGCCCACAGTGCCTCAGCTCCCAGCACCCCGATCGACCTACCTGACACCAGGGCATGCCGCCTTCTTGCGGAAGGGGAGGGCGCTATGGAGCAAGCGGCGTGTTTTGCGGCCGACTCGGTGCCGACTGGCCGGTCGACGCCTGAGAGACGTCCCAAGAACGCCCGAGGGACACCGGTGGAACGCGGGCGGCGGATCCTGGGCGGGTGCGGAGCGGGATAGAGACGGTGCTTCGCATGCCGGCGCACATCGGTGATCGCCGGGCCGGTGATCACCGAGGCATGGCCGGTGGGTGCGTTGAGTTCCGCACGGGGCGACACGGATCGAGGAAGAGTTTGATGAACGATGACTTCCGTATCTATCTGCGGACCGAGCGGTCCGCGTACCGCCTAGGTGAGCCGGTACTGGTCACTTTTCAGATGATCAATGTCAGTGAGCACGCTTACCGACTGCTGGCGGATGACACCCCTTTCGAGGGTGACGAGGTCTTCCAGTACTTCGAGGTCCGGCGTGAGGGCGAACTTGTCCCGTACGACGGACGGTTCGTCAAGCGCGGGGAACCGGCCGAGTCTTCCTACCGGTTCGTCGCTGCCGGCGAAACAGTGTCGGTGACGGACGACCTCACCACGGCATACCCAATCGACAGGGCGGGCACGTACACCGTCAGCCTCGACGCCGAGATCGCCGACGCCATTGTGGCGGGTGGCAAGACGTCTCAGGTGCGCTCACGCGACGAACATGAGGGTTTCCGGCTCGACCCGGTCTCCGTGACCTTCGACGTGGTTGGCGACGGCGAGCCTCGGTTGACGGTGGCGGAGAGAGTGCGGCGCGGCACGGACGGCCCGCAGCCTGTGTCGGTGAGTCTGCCGGAAGCGAAGATGGTTTCTGGTGTCCCAGTGCTCATCGGGGGGACGGCGGCCGAGAGGAACGCGGCGCGCCAAGCTCACGAGAACGCGGGCGTGTTCGCCGAGATGTCGGTGTACCAGCTGCTATTTGTGGCCGGGGCCACCAACACGATGTACGCGGAGTGGTTCGGCACCTACGACGCTGCTCGCTACGCGAGCGTCCGCCAGCACTACACCGACATCAGCGCTGTGATCGCCGGGCAAACCGTCACCTATGACCTCACGGGTACGGGCTGCCAGCCGGGTTGGTACGCCTACACCTACCGCAACACGCGCAAGGTCTGGTTCTGCTCGGGGTTCTGGTCGGCCCCGTTGACGGGAGAGGACTCCAAGTTCGGCACCGTCGTGCACGAACTCAGTCATGCCGTGTGCAGAACGAGCGACCTCGCGTACGGCGCGAGCGGAGCACACAGCCTGGCGTCGACGAATCCGGCCGACGCGATACGCAACGCGGACAACCACGAGTACTTCACCGAGCACCTCGCCGAATCGGTGATCACCGCTCCCATCTTGTGGAACAACGGCAAGGCCTATGTGTTCACCGCCGGGAAGTACTTGCGCATTGACGTCGCCCTGGACAAGGTCGACCACGGCCCGGCCCGTATCACGTCTGGATGGACCGGTGTCTTCCCGGACCGCGTGGACGCCGGTGTTCTGTGGCCCGGGGGTAAGGATGCGTACTTCTTCAGGGGCTCGGAGTATGTGCGTTTCAACGTCGCTCAGGACGAGGTCGCTCCCGGGTATCCACTCGAGATCGGCCCCTACTGGGAGGGCCTGTTCCCGGCGGGCATCGACGCCTGCCTGGTGTGGCCGGGCGGCCAGCGCGTGTACTTCTTCCGCGGCTCTCAGTACAGCCGTTTCGACGTGGACGACAGTCATCCGCTGGGCGGGAAGGTGCCCCTCGGTTACCCGCGTCAGATCAGCGAGGGCTGGCCGGGCATCTGGACGGCGAATCTCACCGGCGCCGTCACGTGGACTGGCGGCAACGTGTACTTCTTCCGCGGTGCGGAGTACATGATCTACCGGGTCTCCGATGACACCGTCACAGGACCCTGGCCGATCAGCGTCAAATGGAATGGCCTGCCCTGAAACGCCACGATTCGGCTGGGAAATGTGACCGGCGATATCACGGGGCTAGGTGGGCATCAAAGCCTGTACCAACTGGGCCATTTGGCGGGAAGGAGCGACCCTTAGCTCCCGGTGCAGGAAGGCCCGGTAGTCCTGATAGCGTCTCAGGGCACTGGCGACGTTGCCCTCGCTTATGTGGACCTCTATGGCAATGCGGTGGGGGGTCTCCCTGAAGGGGTCGATGGCGATGGCCGCCAGCGCTGCCTGGAGAGCGGGGAGGTAATTACCCGCGCTCTGAAACTGCTGCGCCAGACTCTCCAGCGCGTACACCCGCATCTGGCCCCAGCGCTCGCGTTCCATGGGCAGCCATTCCTCGGTCCAACCCGGCAGCAGTTCCCGGCTCAGACCGGCGATGAGATGGTCCGCCTCAGTCGGCAGCGGTCTCTGCCCGGTGATGACCTGACGAGCGACATCCTGCACCTGGTGCAGATCGACCCGTATCGACGAGGTCAGGGCCAATCGCTGCCCGACACTGTTGATCAAGCCGAGGGAGTCGATCCGCCGTGCGTGGCACAGGGCCGACCGCAGGTTCGCGGCCGCGCGAGCGGACGTGCAGTCGAGCCAGAGCTGTTCCGCTACCGCCGTCCGGTGCGCACCGTCTTCCTGCAGCGCGAGATAGGCCAGCAGACGCTGCGCCCCTAATGGGACGGAGAGTCTCTGGCCAGCGCTGCTGAGCTCGAAGGGCCCCAGGAGTTCGAGGCGGATGTCATTCCAAGACACATCCCCTACTGTGCAACCGGCATCTGCCAGCCGCACCTGCGGTGCACCCTTCTCCGGTACGGCTGCACCCCTTCTGGCGTGCAAAAACGTGTGAGCAATGAACCAGCGACGCTAAAGAGACGCACCCGCGACGCTGCGCGGAACACCACCGGAACGGGCACGGGGGACGCTCGTCTTCGAGTCGGTCTCCATCCGGTCGTCTCGCAGACACCGAAGGGTGCCCGGCGACCGGAGCCACGAGTCCGAAGGGAGCCTTTTATGCGCATCCGGTCCGTGCTCCACGGTCTCGAACAGCAGGAGGAACTCCTCGGTGACCCCGAGGTGTGTATCGCCGTGCTCGACGGGCCAGCGGACCTCTCGCATCCCTGCTTCGCGGGCGCTGACCTCACACGGTTGGACACCCTGGTGCAGGACCCGGCCGGTGCAGGGCCGATGTCCATGCACGGTACGCACGTGGCGAGCCTGCTCTTCGGCCAGCCGAATAGCCCTGTGACAGGCATTGCCCCACGGTGCCGGGGACTGATCCTCCCAGTGTTCCGGGACTCCCAGGAATGGCGGGTGCCACAGCTCGACTTGGCACGCGCCATTGAGCGAGCCGTACAGGAAGGCGCGCACATCATCAACGTCAGCGGGGGGGAGCGCACTCCTGATGGCCAAGCCGACAGCCTACTGCAGCGAGCACTGCGCCTGTGTGAAGACAACGGAGTCCTCGTCGTCGCGGCTGTCGGAAACGACGGCTGCGACTGCCTGCAGGCACCTGCCGCAGCACCGTCCGTACTCGCCGTCGGGGCGGCCGGGCCGATGGGAGAGCCCCTTGCGAGTAACAACTGGGGCGCCGCGTACGGCAAGAATGGTGTTCTCGCCCCCGGTTTGAACATCGAGGGTGCTGCACCGGGTGGGCGGCAACTGCCCCTGACCGGCAGCAGCTTCGCCACGCCCGCAGTCGCCGGGGTTGCCGCGCTGTTGGCCGCGGCACAGCTGCGGGCCAGACGACAAGTGGCCCCACTCGAGGCTAAACAGGCCATCCTCGACACAGCAGCGGGCCCCTCCTGTTCGCCCGGCGACTCACCCGAATGCCGCCGAAACCTCGGCGGCCATCTCGACGCCGTCGGCGCCTACCGCCTCGTCACGCGAGGCACAACCCCCAACGATCCTGACCCAGCCTCGGTCCCGCTCCGCGACGTGCAGCCGGCAGCGTGGCCCGCCGGGGCCGCCTCCGAGTCGGGGGTGAACGCCGCTGGCGAACCCTCATCGCTCCGGACGCCCCGGTCCGTACCGAACGAGGGAGCCATTGCCATGCACACCGATCAAGCAGACATGAGCGAGGACGCCGACGGTGCAGGTGAGAGGGCCCCTGCCTCTGACGAGGCACCCGTCACCCGCCCGCTCGGGAAGCTTCCTCCGCCTGAGAGCGAGGGCGCCGACGGTGCAGGTGAGAGGACCGGTGCCGCTGATGAGGCACCCGTCGCCCACGCGTCCGGAACGCTCATTGCGAGTAAGGCGCAGCCCACGCCACCCCGGCCGGACGGCCACGCCACCGAAGTGGCCGCGCCCCAGGATTCGTCTTTCGAGCCCCACGTAAGCAAAGGAAGCAATGCCATGGACAGTCCTTCCGCAGCCGTCGCCGCGTCCGGTGCAACCGCCAGCGCAGCCGAGACGCCCCCTACTGCGGCTCCCGTGGCGCAGACCGCGCCTGGGGGACAGGTCCAGGTACAGGAGAGGCCTCCCTCGTCGGGCTGCGGCTGCGGAGGCACTACGGCCTCGGGCTGTCAGTGCGGGGGAAACGGCCACGGTGCACGCCGTCAGTTGATCTACGCGATCGGCACGATCGGATTCGACTTCCAGACGGAGGCCCGCAGGGACTTCTTCCGCCAGCAGATGCCTGCGGCTGTGGTAGCGACGAAGGACGGCAACGAGACCGAGAGCCCGCCGAACATCTACGACCCGCGGCAGCTGTACGCCTTCCTGGCAAAGAAGCCGTGGATGTGCGACAAGCTGACCTGGACGCTGATGCTGGACAGTACGGCCATCTATGCACTCGAGGCAGAGACGCCCATGGGCATGGACTGGCACCAACCCTTGATCAGCAACCCGAAAGCGACGCCAGACCAGGTCGGGGCCGCAGCGAAGACCACCGCCGGGGACGAGGCACGACTCGCTCAGGTCCTCGAGACACTCTCGTATCCGCCGGTTTCGCACGTGTACCGGATCTTCCGGGACGCCATTTTGGGTCAGATCCAACCCACGGACGACCCGAACTACGTCTCGCGGGTATCGATCCCCGGCGAGCTGACCGGCCGCACGACGCGGCTCTACAGCGGGATGGAAGTTCCCGTGGTCAGGGTTCGGGCAACCGACCAGCTCGCCACCTGGAACGAGGCCGCGCTCGTCGACGCCGTGGTCAAGGCGGTCAAGGGGACCTACACCACTGACACGCAGGACCCGTCGGCCAAGGAAGCCCATCTCAGGACGACCGTGCATGCACTCCTGGACTCGGTCTACTACCGGTTCCGCAACCTCGGCCAGAGCGCCCCCGACCGAGCCCTGAACTTCGCCGGAACCAACGCGTTCCTCGTTGGAGCCCAGCTCCAGCAGGGCCTCCTGTCCGCCCAGTACGTCCCGGGAGCGAAGGACAACTTCTACACACTCGACAACGTCACCGTCGCCAAGAGCCCGTACGGCCGACCTGGTTCGGACTGCTGGGACGTGACCCTCCACTTCTTCGACCCCGAGGACGACCGGCGAGCGAGGGTCTCCTACCTGTTCACCTTCGACGTCAGCGATGACCCCGTCTCTCTCGGTCCCGTCCACCACTTCATCGGCTCTTGAGCGGCGCAGCCGGCCAACGCGGCCGAGTAGCGCGAGAACAAGGAGGTCAAGCCATGGACTTCAGCAACCGGCCCAGGATCACTCTTCCTGTCCAAGCCCCGCCCGTGTACCGGGACGAGCAGACCGAACAAGCGGCCCGGACCGCCGAGGCCGGCGTGGAGAGCGCCGCTTCGGGCTGCGGCAATCTGACCGGCCCGGCCCGGCAGATGTGCTACCTCCAGCGCTACGGGCTCACCACCTGACGCGAGCACCCGTCCTCCACGCACAGGGAGGAGAGCACCATGACCATCTACCAGCCCCCGGCGAACGCCGCCGGCCCAGCCGCTCTCCAGCTGCCCATGCAGAACTCTCCAGTGGTCCGCAACCTTGCGGGTTGCGGAGCGGTCGGCGTCACCGCGGGCATCGAGGCGGACTTCGACCTCTTCGGATCGCTGGGCGAACCCTCGACGAGATGATCGGCAGCTCCGTCGGCCAGCTCGCCGAAGCCCTACCCAGCTTCTTCGGAGAGTTTTGAGGGCGCTCGATGCGTCGATGAGGGCGGCATGCCCCGGCGAGAACCCGACGACGAGAGGAAAGAACCATGACGAACCAACCCCTGGAGAGCATGGCAGCCCCGGCCATGCTTCAGGTGCCCGCACAGGTACCCCCGATCGACCGAGGGATCATGCCCGCGGGCACTGGCGGCGACAGCGCGGGCGTCGAGGCCGACATCCTGATGGGGGATGACCCGAACCCGTTCAGGCTGCCCCCCTGGTTCCGGTCTCCGATCGTGTACTAGCGGCCCCTGCGACGGCGAACCAGCGCGTCGCCCGCCCATGAGCGTGCGAGCGGGGGACTTCCCCACTCGCATGGAGAAGGTGAAAGGAGAAGCAAATGAACGAGCTGACCCAGCACGACGAGGTGCAGCCGGCGTCCGCCATGCTGCAGATGCCGCTGCAGACCCCTCCGATCGACCGGACAGCAGCCGTGGCCGCGAACGCCGAC
>NZ_RAIF01000001.1 GCF_003671715.1 Streptomyces sp. E2N166
CGGGTACCACATCGCTGCGCGATGTACAAGCGAACACCCGCGCTGCGCGCGGGTGTTGCGCTCACGCTCCGCGTGAGCGGAGCGGGACGCTGCGCGTCCCGACCACCGGCCCGGCTGCGCCGGGCCGGTGACGCTCCGTCCGCTGCGCTCCCGGAGCGCGGGGCCTACGCCCCGATGGGGGGTGGCCTCCGCTGCGCTCCAGCCACCCGACCGCACCCGCTGCGCGGGCACGGCAACGGGCCTGCGGCCCGGGCAGTGAGGAGAGGGTGCTGGGTGGGCCGGTTCTACTCGGGCTGGGTCACAGTCAGAGCCCAGCGGACACTGTCATCCGAGGCGTCAACGCCCACAGTGAAAGAACCTCGCTGCACGACCCCGGGGTCCATGGTCACCGAGCCCACACCCGCTCTGCCGGCAGGACAGTCCACCGAAAACTCAGCCACGCGTGCCTGCTGCGATTCCATCGTCACCGCCACACTGCCTCCGCCTTCACAGGCGACCGTGAGCACGGTCGGCAGCCCTTCCCATGCCCCACCGGACGCGACCCCGCCATCACCCGTCCACTCCGGCACCCACACCAAACCCTCAGGCCCGGGATGAGGAAGAAGACCACCATCCGCCGCGGCTGGCACCGCCCCTGCGCCCACCGCCCCGAAAGCCGCCAACAACGCCACTGCTACGGTCCTACGCGCACTCATCACGCCTGCCCCTCCTGATGGTCTGTCACTGCCAAGGCAGTGTGACGCGCGGGAAGACCACCACACATGAATACAACGACTCATGACATCCAGAGCGCTATGGGACATCAAGGGGTCGGCCCTGCTGCCGCGGGGTCGCTGCCGAACAGGCCTGCCGACCGAACCGCTGCAGGGGAGGTCGGGTGTGGGCTAGAGCTGCTGGATCAGCATCCATATGACGAGTCCCAGGAAGATCACTCCGACCGCCCGGTTCATTGCGTAACCCTTGCTTGTGGGCTCGGTCGCCTCGGGGTTCTTCACCCAGCATCTCTGGAGGCGTGCGTTGGCCTTCCAGAGCAGTTGGGGGCGTACGACTTGGATCACCCCCATGACCAGAAAGAAGCACAAGACCAGGACGAATACCGGGCTGCTGCCATCACTGTCCGTGGCAGCCTGCACTACCGCATTGGGACTCATGAAGGCCGGTTGCCCCGGCCCCGGAGCAAGTAACGGAGGACACCGTCCAGGTGAACGCCTGCTAGATGGCCTCTGCTGCGCTCCAGCCACCGGCCGAGCCACTGCTGCTAACGGGCCGGCCTGCGGTCCGGGAAGGGAACCCCTGCAATGAGGGGTTGGCTCACTGACCGTCGCGCGCTGCTGCTTTCCTCTTGGCCCGGTTCGCCACCCACTGCGCCACCACGTTGACCACGGCCACGAGAACCGCGAAGGCGAGCGCGTCGAGCCACGTTCTGCCTGTAACAGTGCGCCACACCACCGCGGCGGTCCCGTAAGCGGCAAGCCACACGGCCACTGCAGCCGTCCAGCGCACCCATCGCCGAGACCGCCACTCGGCCAGCCATTCCCGTGTCTGCATGGCGACCGGTTACCCGGGAACACGCCCAACGAGCCCCGCACCGGGTCCGAGCTGTTACAGGGAAGAGCTATCGCCTTCTACTTGGGTCGCGTCCTGATGGCGTTTCAGCCGGATGAAACTCTGGGCCGCGAGAGCCGGCCAGATCAACGCGCAGGCTCCGGGGAACCACAGGTTGAATCTCGCGGGCCCGTACTCCCCCCGCCGCAACGCCAGTCCGAACCAGACCAGCATGAGGACAGCCACTGTGAGCTGCACCCACCGCATCCTCCGTAGCGTCTCGGCCTGACCTTCAGGTAACCGGTACGAATGGTCTGCCATGCCTATCGGCTACCCCCAGGCAGCGAGCGCATCAACCGTCATTTCTCATACAAGGGGTCACCGGACGCTAGTGCCGGAGCCGCATCGTCTCTTCCTGTCGGTGACGGCGGAGGGTCCATAGGGTGCCGAGGAAGAACATCACGAACATGGCTGCGCACGCAGCCACCCGCACGACCGCCGCCGTGCCTTCATCGCCCACGACCGTGTCGATCAGCAGCATGCGCCACAGCAACGCGAACGCTCTTACTTAGATCGGTAAGGGAATTACGCTTCATTCTTTGTACCAGATAGACTTTGGAATGGATCGGCATCACTACTAGCGTCGAACTTGTCTCCGATGCTCCGCTTCCCCGACTTCTGTCGGCTGGCCGACAGTGGCATCGCTGTTACCGGGAACATCCCTGTACATGCAGGTTGCCACGGCGCACCGTGCAGACATCACCGCCATGAGAAGGAAAGCGAAAAGACCGTGAAGGAACTCCGCCCCCACCAGCGGGAAGCCGTGGACTCAGTGCTTCGTTCCTTCGAACTTCCTGCAAGATCGCGCGTACCCGAGCGCGGGCTCCGTGCGCAGGTGATCATGGCGACCGGGTCCGGGAAGACCCTGGTGGCGGTCCGCAGCGCTGAGGAGCTCCACGCGGGCCGTGTGCTGGTGCTCGTGCCCTCGCTGGACCTGCTTGCCCAGACCGAGGCTGCGTGGCGGGAGGGGGGCCGCCGGGGGCCGATGATCGGGGTGTCCTCGCTGCGGGGTGAGGAGGTGTCCTTCCCCAACACCACGGACGTGGACGAGCTGGTGGAGTGGACGCGGGGCCTGGAGAAGGTGACCGTGTACGCCACGTACGCCAGCCTCGGTCTGGGCACGCTGGAGCGGGCACACGCCGGGGGCCTCGCGGCCTGGGACCTGATCGTCGTGGACGAAGCCCACCGCGTTTCGGGCCGGATCGGGAAGCCGTGGGCAGTCGTCCACGACAACCAAAAGATCCCCTCCCTGCGCCGCCTCTACATGACGGCCACGCCCCGGCTGTGGCAGCTCGGGGACGAGGACGAGGCCGGCGCCCCCGGCGAGCTCGTCGCGAGCATGGAAGACGACCCCGACGGGCCCTTCGGCAGCCGGGCGTTCACCCTGACCCTCTCGGAGGCCATCGACCGAGGAATTTGTGCCCCCTACCAGGTCGTATGCGTGGACGTCACCGACACCTCGCTCCAGGCCACGCAGCTCCTGGGCGCCGAAGGCCGCTCGGTAGAGGTCCGCGGGGCCCGGCTCGCCGCTCTGCAGACCGCCCTGGTGAAGGCGTCGGCGGAAGAGGGCTTCCGCCGCACGCTGGTCTTCCACCACCAGATCCGCGAAGCCGAAGCCTTCGCGGCCGGCCTCCCCGACGTCGCCGCGCAGCTGCACACATCCGACCCGGAGCTGTACCCGAAGACGATCTGGGCGGACTGGCTGTGCGGCGACCACAAGCCGCTCCACCGCCGCCGGCTGCTCGGGGAGTTCGCCGCCGGAATCGCCACGAACGGCACCATCGCGGAGAAGTGCTTCCTGTGCTCGGTGAAGGTCCTGGGCGAGGGCGTCGATACCAAGAACTGCGACTCCGTGTACTGGGCGGATGTGCGCGGCTCCATGCCGGATCTGGTCCAGGCCGTAGGGCGGGCGCTGCGGATGCAGCCGGGCGAGGGCAAGGTGGCCTCGCTCGTGGTGCCGGTGCTGCTCGGGCCGGGCGAGACGGCGGACAACATGCTGACGAGCCGGGCGTTCGGCGGTCTGGCAAAGCTGCTGGAGGCGCTGCGGGCGCACGACGCGAGGATCGTGGAGAGCCTCGCGGAGCAGCAGGCCCCAAGCCGCTACAAGCCCGTCAGCAAGGACGAGAGCGGGAAGAGCACGGGTGGGAGCGGCGAGGGCTCCGGGGGCGTCAGCGCCCCCGCCAAGGCCCTGCTGAAGTTCTCCACGCCCCGCGACCCGGCCGCGCTCGCCGCGTTCATCAACCTGCGGGTCCTCAACCCGGAGCACGAGCACTGGCGGCGCGGCGTGGAGGCCGCCGTCATCTACAACCGGCTGCACGGCGACCTCCGCGTGCCGTTCACGTTCCGCGTGCCCGCCGTCGACGACCAGGAGGCGGAAGGCGAGGGGTGGCCGGCCTCGCTCGCCGGGTTCCCGCTTGGGCAGTGGACCGCCGACGCTCGCCGCTTCTACGCCCGCGGCGACATGGACGAGGACCGCGTCGCGCAGCTGGAGAAGCTCGGCATGATCTGGAGCCACTTCGACGTCGCGTGGGAGGAGGGCCTGTCCGCCGCGCGCGGGTGGGCGGCCGAATACGGGCACCTCCTGGCCCCGCTGGACGCCACCTACCAGGGATACCGGGTGGGCATCTTCCTGAAGAACGCGCGGGCCGCCGCCCGGAAGGCGCAGGAGATCGAGCAGCGGCGTGCCGAGGGGCTGCCGGTGGAATCGTCGGCCGGGGCGCTGTCGGACGAGCGGCGCGAGCAGCTGGAGGAGATCGACGCCTCCTGGTGCCCGAGCTGGCCGGTCACCTGGCAGCGCTGCTTCCACCTGGTGAGGATGCACCTGGACGCCGGTGAGGCGCTGCCCACCGAGGCGGGCGACGTCGTGCGCCAGGGCGAGGACCTCGGGCGATGGGTGCAGTCGGTCCGACTCGGCTGGGACCAGCTCACCACCGTGCAGCAGTGGTTGTGCGAGCAGGTCCTCGGTATCGAGCCCGCGAGCGAGGACGAGAAGCCGAAGCCGCGCCGTACGCAGGCCGACAAGTGGGCGATGAACTACGAGGCCGCCAAGCAGTTCTACGAGCGCGAGGGCCACCTCCAGGTCCCCAGGAAGCACGTCGAGCGGATCGTCGGCGAGGACCAGCAGGAGCGGGAGCACAAGCTGGGTGCCTGGATCGGGAACCAGCGCTCCCGGGCGGCGACGCTGACGCCGGAGCGGATGGAGAAGCTGTCCGCGATCGGGATGCGTTGGTCGTAGCGACAAGCAGCGGACCCGTGCAGGCAGGGTGATCTGCACGGGCCCAGAGAACGGACGGCGGTGTGGCGGGGGCGGACATCAGGACTCTGTCTGCGACGGCGTCGGCGGCAAAGTGATGCGTGTGACGGCTGCGAACCCTATGCCCTGGGACTGATGGTGATGGTGAGATCGATCTGATCGTAGCCAGCCAGCTGGTCGGTGCCTGCGGTGTCAGCGAGGGACCGGGTGTCGGTGTGCAGGATAGCCGTGACCAAGGGGGCGGGCCGGTCGTCGAGGGCCAGCGCGAGCGGCCGGGCGGTGCCCTTGGCGATCCAGCCGAGAGGAAGGCCGTTGTGCTCGACCCGGATGGCGTTTGGGTCAGTCGGGTTGTCGTAATCGCGAACGAGGTCAAGGACGGTTCCCGCAGGCAGGTCGGCGAGGTACCCATCGCTGTAGGTGTGCCGGACGCCGCGCAGGGGTGTGGTGAATGTTCCGCGGCCGCTGAGGATGGTCTTCTGGACGGTGCGAGGGCTGCGCCGCTCGGCACTGCGGATGAGCAGGGACGCGGTGCTGGGGTTGGTGATGGCGGTGATCTCGTCGGTGGTGAGGTTGCCGAGCCAGCCGGTGAAATCGGAGAAGGACGGCTCGAGAACAGGGCAGCGTGCGGCCAGGTCGATTGCCTCGCTGCGCTGGTGGATGCCGAGGCTGGCGGCGTAGCAGGCAGGGGCGGTGTCAACGCCGTACTTGAGCATGGCCGGCAGGGCGGCGAGTAAGCCTTCGGGTGTGATGCCGTGGCGGGTCTCGAGGATCTGCAGGATCGAGGAGACGGCCCAGGCCAGATCTTGGACGATCACCTTGTCGATGTAGTCCGAGGTGACGGTGATGTCCTTGGCGTCAAGGAGCAGCTCGTAGTGGCTGTGGATCTCTTGGAGCGTCCAGCCGGCGATCCAGTCACCGGCGAGAGGGACGACCGCCCCGATCGGCCGGTCCTTGGCAGTGGCGCTCCGGCGGAGTTCCTGGATCGTGGTGGCGGCGGTCAGGACGATGTCGCGCAGGGCTGGCCATGTTGCGGGGGCGAGGAGGCCGGGGTGCTCGGTGAAGGTATTCGCGAGTTGCTCGGCGGCGATGATCGCGTCGAGGCCGCCTTGCAGGCTCAGTCCTGTGCGCAGGATCGCCGCGCGGGCGGCCGGGTCGGGAAGCTGTCGGGCGAGAGCGGCAACGCGGCGGGCGGTGAACCGGGCGAGTGGCTTGAGGGACCACTCCTGGGCGCCGATCTGGTGGCCGCCCAGGGTATGCGCGAGCAGGTCGTGTGCCGCGTCCTCCAGCAGCTGCTGGTCGGGGGTGTCCACGACTTCTTCGGCAAGCATCGTCAGGAGCTGGAGATCGAGCGCCTGCGCCCAGTCGGTCAGCTCTCCCTCTTCTGGGTCGGGCAGTTCGATGTCCGTCAGGTTCTGTCCCGGGGCGGGGCGGGCGCCCAATCTCGTGATGGCGAGGCGGTGGTAGAGCGCACCAATGGTGGACAGGACCCGTTCGATGTTGCCCTTGTCTAGGTAGCGGCGCCGAAGCTTTCGGGCGTCCTCGGCGTCCTTGGCGATGAGGACGACGTGGCCCTCGGTCTCCTGGAAGGCTCGACCGGCTCGACCGGCGGCGTTCCAGAACTCGCGGACGCCGATCTGCTCCTGGTTCCGCCAGGTGCTGTGCACCAGCACGGTCTTGACTGGCAGGTTCATGCCCTGGGAGAGGGTACTGGTGGCGCACAGCACACGCAGTGCGCCGTCGCGGTACGCGCGCTCCAGCAGGTGCCGGACGGACTGCGGGACCGTGCCGTGGTGGTAGGCGATGCCTTGGGTCACCATGACGGTGAGTTCGTGGTCCTCGCCGAGGTGCTCGGCGATCCGCTCCGAGAGCGCCAGGCGTTGATCCTGCTGGTTCCGTACGCCGAGCACCGGGGTGTCGGTCTTTTGCAGTGCCGTTTGCAGGGCGCGCGCGGCGGCCTGCGCGTAGGCGGGCTGGGTGGTGGAGATCAGTACTGGGCCGAGGCGTTCGAAGTGCAGCGCCAGTGCGGCCGCGACGTCCTTGGTGGCACGCGGGGACAGTCGGCTGCGGGTGAGGTGGCGGGTGAGCACCTTGGGTACGAAGAAGTCTCTGCCCTGGGCGGTGCCGTAGTGGATGCTGCCGGTCTGTCCGTCCTTCTCCTGCCCCTGCCAGCAGAAGATCCCGGTGCGTAGCTGGGAGGGCGACCAGTCGATCTTCGCGTGGTTGGTGCCGTCGGCGGTGGGCTCCAGCCAGCGGGCGATGTCTTCGCCGTTTGGCAGGACCGCGGACAGCAGGACGATCCGCGCCTGCGGGGTGGTGCGGCGAATCCGGGTGAGGACCATCTCCAGGCGGAGCCCGCGGGCGGACCGGTCGATGGAGTGCCCTTCGTCGACGAGGACCAGGCGCAGCCGGCCAGCGAGCTCGGGGGTGTTTCGCAGCAGCAGGTCGAGCTTCTCGGTGGTGACGACGAGGACGTCGGTGTAGTCCAGGAGCTGGTTCTCGTAGCGGACGTGTTCGGCGCCGCCGAAGAGGGAGGAGACGCGCAGGCCGACGAGTTCGAGGCTGGCGGCGAGGTGCCGCTCGACCTGGGCGGCGAGCGCGCGGGTGGGCACCACGTAGACGGCCAGTGGCGGGTCCATAAAGCGCAGGAGCAGTCCGAGGGGGCTGTCGTCGGCCTCGCCAGTGTCGGCGAGGGCGTGGAGGATGGCCCATTCGGCGATGTGGGTCTTGCCTGCGGAGGTAGGCATGGTGACCGTGAAGTTGTGGGCCCGGGTGTCGAGGAGTCCGGCGTCCAGGGCTGTGCGCTGGGAGGGCCAGACCTGGGTGAGCGGGCGGTCGGAGACGATCAGGGCCTTGAGGTAGCGCTCCCAGGTCCTCGACCAGGTGGAGGCGCGACGCAGCAGGAGCCACGGGGAGGTCGCGACGATGTCCTCGACAGCGTGGGCGAGGGAGTCAACCAGGGTCCAGGTGTCCACGACGGAGGCCTGGAGGAGGATGGCTGCGGCCTGCTTCAGGTCACTGATCGCGGCGCGCCCGGCCGTGCGGTCGCCGGTACGCCACAGGGTGGCCAGGGAGCGTGCCGAGCGGCCGACCAGGCCGTAGGCGGCCAGCACGGCAAGGTCCGCCTGCTCGGCGTTACCAGCGGCGAGTTGGGCGGTGAGTGCGCGGCCGAGGCGTGGGAGTTCGCTCGCTGCGGCGGCGCCGAGCCGGGCGGTGGTGTCGATGTCGCGGCGCAGGACCGCGCCGGCGGCCTCGGCGATCCGGAACGGGGCGGCGGCGGTCAGAGCGTCGGTGTCGGGCATGTCCCCGTAGGAGAACAGGTTGCCGACTTCCTGCTGGAAGGTGTGGGCGATGGCAGTGGCGTTGGCCTGGTAGCCGGCCAGGCTCCACATCGTCGCCGAGATCGCCAGCAGCTCGATCCGTGCCTCTGGCGTGTTAGCCCGGGCTGCGAGGTCGGCGTAGGCCTGGGCGATGTCCGGCAGCGGCCCCGGATCCGCGCGGCGCTCGCGAGGGGTGCGGGCCAGCTGCCCGAGCCGGGCGAGGGAGAGGTCGCGGCGTAGCGCAGCGGGGTCGTAAGTGTAGCCGGCCGTTCCCTCGGCGCTGATCTGCTCGGCCAGGACGTGGGAGCGCAGCTGCTTGCGCAGGACCGGGGATGCCTCTCCCGTGGCCAGTGCCTCTTCACCCAGGCGCCGTACAGTCCCGTCGTCGTCCCTCACGCTGTTCCCGCCGCCGTTCCGCTGTCCTTGCCGCTGCTGGTGGTGCTGGGGGCCGTCTCTGCCGCCTCGTAGACGCGGCCGACGAACTCCTTGAGATCGTCGATCTTGACCACGGTCAGCTCGGTGCGCTGGGTCACCTTCACGCCGAGCCCGGCCACGATGTCCTCCTTCCACGACCCCGCGTCGTGAACGAAGAGCATGTGCCGCTCCACCCGGCGCCGCCCTGGATCGCGCAGCAGGGAGCCGAGCCGGCGTGCGAGGAACACCTGTCCGCGGTCAGCGCAGCGTGCCATGAGGAAGTGGATGCTCTCGTCCAGTCTGTCCAGCACCTTCTCCAGGCTGTCGTATGCCTCGCTGCCGACCCGGTTGTCCCGGTAGGCGCGGGTCTTCACCTCCGGCACGGCGATCGCCGGAGGGTCCTGCCGGAAGCGGAACGCCAGCACGTCCGTGCCCTGCACGGCCTGGGCCGGGGTCTGCTTGTAGCGCAGTTTCAGGACCGGGACGCACCAGCGGCGCACCCTGCGGTAGAGGGCGCCGGTGATGATCTCCCCGAAGTCCCCGTGCCGGATCTTGCGGTCCACGGGGAACTTGTTCACCCGCAGGTAGCCCGCGACCTCCGGCGCGCCCAGGTCGTCGAAGACGTTGGCGAGCTCACCGGGGACCAGGTAGTTGCGCATCACCTCGTGGCCCAGCCGTTCGACAAGCTCGTCGTCCTCGATCAGCCCCTCGTCGGCGAGCAGTTGGTACCCCAGCAGCCCGTCCGGCTGCTCTACGTCCTGCGGCCTGAGCCACTTGTCGAACACGCGCCCTTGCCCTCCCCCGGCGCCGCGCCTGGTCGGCGAACGCACCTGGGATAAGGCTAGGCCAGCTCGGACCGTCGGTCTCCGTCTCAGAGTGCTGGCGGGCCAAGAAGTAACAGCGGTGAGGATCCAGAGCCAGGGGTACTGCGGCAGCGTGCGGACCATCCCGTGGCTGACTGCGGGCCTACCAGGCCCGTGCGGCGGGCGGCGGCGATGCCTGCTGCTGGGCGCTTCGGGTCAGATCGCGCGCGAGAACATCTGCTCGCCGGGAAGCGGTGAAGCGCCGACATCACGGTGTCGGGAACCGCCAGCGAGGATGACCGGCTCGCCCGGGGCGTGGATGGTGAACCCGTGGCGCTGGTAGAACCGGGTCAGGGCGGCATCACCGGCCGTGAACTGCCCGTACATGAAGAACGCGCGGTGATCGCGGTGGATCGCCATTGCCCTGGTGAGGAGCGCGGAGGCGATGCCCTGACGGCGGTGGTCGTTCGCGACGGCCAGGGCCCGGAGTTTGACGTACGCCATCGCGGTCGCCTCCAGGGCGATGGGGTCTGCTCTGTCGCGCTCCATGCCGCCGAGGACGGACAGGGGCGGGATGCTGGAGGAGATGCCGACGATGCGCGCGGTAGGCGTGTGCTCGGCCACCAGGAAGACGAACCGGCCGGTCCCGAACTGGCTGGTGAAGGGTCCGCCTTCGTCAATGGTTTCGCGCATGGCTTCCCGGTCGTCGAAGGCGCCGTGTCCTTCCATGGCGAGCGCGGCGAGGTCGGTGAATGCCTTGCCTTCTCCGGGACGGGCGTCTCTGATCTGAATGTCGTTCGGCAGTTCGTCGGGGCGGCGGCGTCGGGGCTTGCCGGGCTTGTTCCGTCCCACAAGTTTCCTCTCGGATCGGGTTGGCATGTGGCCGTGCCGGTCGATTGGGTGACTGGCATGGAGGCACGCCTCCATTAGGCGCTGTTTCTCGGATCTCCTGACTGGGGCGGGGTGTTGGGGTCAGGCTGGCTTCATGGGTCGTGGGGATCTGACGAACGCGGAATGGGCTCGGCTGGAGTCGTTCTTACCTCCTGGTGGTGCGCGGGGAGGTCGGTGGAGCGATCACCGTCGGGTGATCAACGGAGTGCTCTACCGGGTGCGGACGGGTGTGCAGTGGCGGGATCTGCCGGAACGGTTCGGGCCCTGGGAGACGGTCTATAAGCGGCATCGCCGCTGGTCAGCGGATGGAACGTGGAGAATGCTGCTGTCTCGCATCCAGGCCGCCGAGGATGC
>NZ_RAIF01000038.1 GCF_003671715.1 Streptomyces sp. E2N166
TACCTGCCCGACTTCCTGCACACCGGCGGAGCGGCCGTCGTCACCCTGATAGTGACCGGCGGACTCCTCTACAGCGCGGGAGCGGTGGTGTACGCCGTCCAACGCCCCAACCCCTCGCCCCGTTGGTTCGGCTTCCACGAGGTGTTCCACGCTCTGACCGTGGCAGCCTTCACCGCGCACTACATCGCCATCTCCCTCGCCGTCTACTGACCCCAGCAGCAGGATTCACTCCTGCGGCGCGGTGCTGTCGCCCCGCTCGCGCACCGTTCGGGAGATGCGGCATGCGGTGAGGGCCCGGCCGGCGCGCGCCGGCCGGGCCCTCACCGCTGTTCTGGTGTCAGCGCGCTCGTCGCGCCGGTCAGACGGACAGGGGGGCGCCGAGCATCGCAGAAGCCCGCTGCAACGGACTTTCGACGCGCGCGGGGGCGGCCTCGGGCAGGGTGCGGCAGGTGAAGCCGAGCATGGCCATGGCTCTCAGCACCTCGCCGGCGCTGAAATCGCGGCGGTCCTGGCGGGTGATGACCTGGCCGACCTGCTTGACGGGGTAGTGGCGGCGTCCGATGATCACTGAGTCGCCGGTGACCGGTTCGGGTTTGACGCCCTTCATCGATTCCAGCACGCCGCTCTTGGTCAGGTCGAACGGGAAGCGGGCAATGACACAGCGCATGATGCCTCACAGGCAGAAGAGGAAACGGGGCCGACCGCCGTCCAGCGGTTCAGCGGGAGAGAGCGAGGATGCCCAGGGCGTTGCCGTGTTCGTCGACCACGGGCACGGGCCCGAGCCGCCCGGACGGTGTCGCGTCCTCGGCTTCTTCCCTCGTGGCCAACGGGGAGACGAAGGGCCCGCTGCCGTCGGTGATGTCACCGAGGCGGATCCGGTCGGTGTAGCCGGAGCTGTCCCGGACGGCGGCGAGCCGGGCCTGGGTGACCAGGCCGACGCACAGGCCGTCCTCGTCGCAGACGACCAGATGCTCCGTACGTGCGGCGGCCATGACGGACAGCGCCACCTCGACGGTCATGTCGTACCAGACCTGCGGTCCGGCCGCGTCCATGACGTCGACCACCGTGCTGGGCACGGGGCGAGCGCTCACGGAGCGGGTCTGCAACTGGACCAGCGTCAAAGGGTGCCTCCTGCGAAGATGGGCCGGATTCCTGATCAGGACTGTTCTACGCGGCCGCACCGGCGGGGGACTGGAGTGCGGGGGAACGCCGGGCAGCCGAGGTGGGGCGGCGCCGGCCACGGGAAGTGGCACCGCGCTTCTTGGGGCGTTCGGTCACCGGTGCGGTGATGACGACCGGAATGCCGGTCGGGCTCTGGGCTCCGGTGATCCGGCTGAGAGCCTCGTCGCCCGCGCGGACCTGGGTGGTCTGCGGCAGGATCCCGGCGTCCGACATGAGCCGGACCATGCCGCGACGCTGGCTCGGTGTGACGAGCGTGACGACGCTGCCGGACTCACCGGCACGGGCCGTGCGGCCCCCGCGGTGGAGGTAGTCCTTGTGGTCCGTCGGCGGGTCGACGTTCACGACGAGGTCGAGGTTGTCGACGTGGATGCCGCGGGCCGCGACGTTGGTCGCCACGAGCACGGTGACGTGTCCGGTCTTGAACTGCGCCAGGGTGCGGGTGCGTTGCGGCTGGGACTTGCCGCCGTGCAGGGCGGCGGCCCGTACCCCGCTGTTGAGCAGGTCCTTAGTCAGCCTGTCGACGGCGTGCTTGGTGTCGAGAAACATGATCACGCGTCCGTCGCGTGCGGCGATCTCGGTGGTGGCCGCGTGCTTGTCGGCGCCGTGGACATGGAGTACGTGGTGCTCCATCGTCGTGACGGCACCGGCCGAGGGGTCGACGGAGTGCACGACGGGATCGGTCAGGTAGCGGCGCACCAGCAGGTCGACGTTGCGGTCGAGGGTGGCGGAGAACAGCATGCGCTGGCCTTCGGGGCGCACCTGGTCGAGCAGGGCGGTGACCTGCGGCATGAAGCCCATGTCGGCCATCTGGTCGGCCTCGTCGAGGACGGTGATGGAGACCTGGTTCAGCCGGCAGTCGCCGCGGTCGATGAGGTCCTTCAGGCGTCCCGGGGTGGCGACGACGACCTCGGCACCACCGCGCAGCGCGCTCGCCTGCCTGCCGATCGACATTCCGCCCACGACGGTGGCCAGCCGCAGCTTCACGGAGCGGGCGTACGGGGTGAGCGCGTCGGTGACCTGCTGTGCCAGTTCACGCGTCGGTACGAGGACCAGACCCAGCGGCTGCCGGGGCTCGGCGCGCTGCCCGGCCGTACGGGCGAGCAGGGCCAGCCCGAAGGCGAGGGTCTTGCCGGAACCGGTGCGCCCGCGGCCGAGGACGTCTCGGCCTGCGAGGGAGTTCGGCAAGGTCGCGCCCTGGATCGGGAACGGTGCGGTGACGCCGGCCGAGCCGAGCGCGGTCAGCAGTTCCCGGGGCATGTCGAGATCGGCGAAGCCTTCTACGGCGGGAAGCGCGGGGGTGATCGTCCGGGGGAGGGCGAACTCCCCCTGTACGGCGGCGGGCCGGCGGCCGTAACCGCTGGAGCGGCTCGGGCCGGCCGACCGGCGCGGGGCCGACGAACCGAAGCGGCTGCCACCCTTTCCGGAGTCGGCACTGCCATTACGGTTGCGGGTGTAGCGGTCGTTCGTGAGTGTGCGGTTCATGCGGAACCTTCCTCGATGCGGCACATATCAAGGAATTCCCGCAGTAATGAGCGGCACGGAGAATTGCAAGAATGGGCCGGTGGGGTGGCGGCTTGCCCTCGCACGGACTTATCCGTTGCCAGATTCGCAAGCGCTGAAATAAGGGGCGCGGTGGGGACTCAATATCCGAAGCGTCCACTGCGCTGTAGCTGTGAAGGGGGTGCGTCTGCACCTCTGAAGGGCGATCCGTGTGCGGTGAGCCTACGGATTCCCTGGATGTCCTCCACAGGTGAAATCACCGCGGGAAAAGCATGTAGCTGGGGCCCGCACCCCGAAGGATGCGGGCCCCAGCTACAAGTACGCGACAGTCGGCGTCAGGCGAGAACGATGTTCTCGGCCGTCGGGCCCTTCTGGCCCTGCGCGATGTCGAAGTTCACCTTCTGGCCCTCCAGCAGCTCGCGGAAGCCCTGGGCGGCGATGTTCGAGTAGTGGGCGAACACGTCAGCGCCGCCACCGTCCTGCTCGATGAAACCGAAGCCCTTTTCCGCGTTGAACCACTTCACGGTACCAGCAGCCATGTCATTTCTCCTTTGGGGCAGTGCATCGGAGCCCGCACCATGCGGACACCATGTCGCCGCGATGATCACCCCGCCCGGAAAAGACCGGAAATACAAAAGCGCTCCCAGCGGCACAGAGCCGACCGGAGCACTTGAAGTTTCGGGAACCACAACTGCAACTGAGAAGGACAGTAGCACGCCGCAGCAGCCAGTGTCCGGTGAAGAAACGCCACCCTGCTTATTGCGGCAGAGAATCTATCCGCATGCCCCGTTGAAATCTCAGCCTGCGGGCACAGATATTGACCCACCCGCGCGACGTCATATTCTGAGTGCCGCGCTTGTGTGATCCGCCCCCCGCCGCGCCCTCGAAGACCGGCTCCGGCAAGCGTCGACACCGGATCGGTCCCTTCCGCCAAGTGCTGGGGCCCACAGCGGCCCGCGGCGTGGCCCGGCAGCCCATCATGACCGCGTCGGAGTTGGGGCTGCCTGGATACAGGCTTCTGGGTACGCCTCCGGCATCGTCGGGGGCGGCTCCTCGGTGCCCTCGGGCGGTCTGGTCTGGCGGCGTGGGTAACTCGGCCCGCCGCGCGGCGGTGTGACCCTTCAGCAGGCCCCGCTGTGCTCTGGCGGCCGGCGTCGCGGCTGCATCTGATTGCCCGGCGGGTCCCGGACAACTGCGGGTACGGCCGATCGGTTTGACGGCAGGCGGTGGCCGCCGGTGGGAAGTGTCCGGTCGGCGTGTCGTCACACTGCGGGTGGGGGCGGTTCGGTGGGCAGTACCGAGCAGGAGATCGAGGAGCAGTTCGCGCAGCTTCAACACAAGGTCGGCGTTCGCCATGCCGAGGTGCTGGAGCACGGCATGTGTCTGCCCCGTGCGTTCCTCGGGGAAGAACGTCTTTCACGGCAGGGGTGGTTGCCGCGGGCTGGGGGACCACGCATGCAGGACGGGGAAAGTGTGCATTCCGTGAAGCCGTGCCTGCAGGGGTGCCTCGCGTCCGCCGTAGGCTCTGAGGCAACTTGCCTGGACAGCGCTTTCCGTCCATGACCGGCGACGGCGACCGGTGAGCGCCGTCCGGCAGCGTAGGAGGCAGGCCGGAACCTGTCCGAAGCAAGACGCCTGCTGACCTCCCCAAGCCGCGTCGACCCGTCGATCGCGGAGGCGGTGGAGCGGTAAACACGGGCTATGCGGGCGGTTCGGCCTCCTCTTCCAGCCGGACTGACCATCCGGCCTGACCGCGGCGCCCTTGCTCAGCAGGGACACTGCGCGCCATTTCCCTCCATGAACACAAACAGTACGCCGTTCGTACGCGAAATGTGCGCAGTTTATACGTTCTACGGGGTAGAGTGACGGTCGGGAGGTGTTCCATGTCTGAGTTGTTCGACGCGGTCGACGCGCTGGTCGCGTCCCGCTCTCCGCTGCCGCCGGCGCAGGAGCGCAAGCGGCTGCGGGTCGCGCACGGCCTGACGCTGGACGAAGTCGCCGGCGCTCTGAAGGTGCGCCGGGCCACGGTGTCCGCCTGGGAGTCGACGAAGAAGCCGACCGAGCCGCGCGGCCCTGAGCGTGAGGCATACGCCCGGCTGCTTCGGCAACTCGCGGAGTTCTACCCCGCGCCCTTCACGCCCGGAGAGCCGGCTGCACCAGCACCCGCCACGTTCACCGGCGCGCCCGACTCTGCAGGCGAAATGTCAGAGGTTCCGGACGCCGCGATCGACGGCAAGGACGCGCAGGAGGCGGCTGCGGCGGTCACGAACCACCCGGCGCAAGTCCGGCCTCTGTCCACGGTGGAGGCGTCCGGGGCCGAGGCCTTGAGTGCAACCGAGACCACCCAGTCCTCTGCCCCGGCCACCGTGCCTCGCCCGGCGCGCACCGCCAGGACGTCGTCGGCGTCGCGCTGCCCGGGTACGAAGAAGGCAGCCCCGGCCGGCGCCCCGACGGGATCCGCCGATCCGCGGTTCGAGAACGGTCCGCTGGCGGTCGTCGACGTCGACACTGACGGACAGGTGCTGGCGTACTGCACCGGCGGCCTGGTCCTGGACGTGCCCGCCAAGAGCATCCCGGCCCTGGTCGACTGGACGCTGCGCGAGGCCAAGCTCGGTCAGCCGAAGCTGTCCGGGCCGGGCAAGGACGCCGACCCGCTGCTCGTGCTCACCGAGGCCGCGCTGGAGCGCTACGGCCTGCCCGTCGCGCTTACGGAGGAGGAGAAGCACGCTGGACGGATCCCGGAGGGCCACAAGGTCGTCAAGCAGCTCGCGCGTGCGGAGTGGAAGCTGACCAAGCGCGGCTTCGGCCCGTGGGCGCGGATCTACCGCCCCGCCGCCGGTTCTGAGCGGGCCTGCGTGCAGCTGTGCATCCCCTCCTGGAACGCGCTGGATGCCCGGCACTGGGGCGAGGCCGGACAGCTCCCGCCGGCCGAACTCGCCCGTGTCCTGGGCGCGTACGCCTCGCGCGTGATGACGCCGCGCGGCTCGACCGCCGTGACCGGTCTGGAGCTGATGACCGCGCTGCACCCGCCGACGCGCGCCTCCGAGCCGGACGCGACGGGGAAGCGGCACTCCGAGCACAACCCTGGCTCACTGGGCAAGAATCCGGTCGACCCGGCGCCCTGCGAGGCCCCCGACGGCCACCCGGTCCTCAAGGACCTGCCCCGGTTCCACGTGCGGGGACCGGCGGAGAAGCTGTTCGAGGAGGCGTACGACTGGGCGCGGCCGATGACCGATGCCGAGTGCACCCTGCGGCACCTGGTCGGCATCGACGTCAACATGGCCTTCGCCGCCGGCGCGAACGGTCTGAACGTCGGCCTCGGGGAGGCGACGCGCGTCAAGGCCCCCGCGTTCGACTCGAAGCTACCCGGCTCGTGGCTGGTCGACCTCTCCCACGTGGACCTGTCTCGCGTGAAGGTGGGCAGGGAGTGGGTGGAGATGGACGGCTCGCTGCTGCCTTCCCCGTTCACACCGAAGGGCGCGCGACCGGAAGGCCCGGCTTGGTACGCGACGCCCACCGTGGCGTACGCGGCGGAGCTCGGCTACGAGGTGCGTCCGATCGAGGCGTGGGTCCGGTACGAGAACGGCCGCTACCTGGACGGCTGGTATCAGCGGCTGCGTGACGCCTACCTCGCCACGATGGCCGACCTCGGCGTCGGTGCCGACCTCGCCCCGGCGGACTTCCTCGCCGCGATGGACGGCTACAGAGACCGTGACCCGGGGCTGGCGATCGTCGCCTCGGCGATCAAGGCGACGGTCAAGGGCGGCCTGGGCAAGCTCCGCGAGCGGCCCCGGGGCGAGGGCTGGAAACCCGGGCAGCCGTGGCGGGCCCTGTCCCGCCCGACATGGCGGCCGGACATCCGCGCGGCGGTCATCTCCCGTACCCGCATCAACCTGCACCGCAAGATCGTCAAGCATGCGGCGTTCACCGGGCAGTACCCGGTCGCTGTCCTGTCCGACTGCGTCGTCTACGCGTCCAGCGGGCCCTCGCCGCTGGACTTCCTGCCCTACCGGGAGGGCAAGCCGCTGCCCGGTGGCTTCAAGCTGGGCATCAACCCAGGCCTGGTCAAGCACGAAGGCACCCAGACCGTCCTGTGGGGCGAGGAAGTCCGCGAACGATTCGATGCCCCGGAGCTGAACCTCGCCCGGTACATCAAGGATGGCACCGTCACCGACGTCGACAACGGAAAGTAGGAGTAGGCGACCATGAGCCTGTTCGGGGACGGCCTGGACGCCGCGGTCCAGAAGGCATTCACCCGCCCAGCGCCCAAGAGCGCGCCTGCCCAGATGCGGTACCTGGTCAAGCAGCTGAAAGGCACCCGTGCGGTCGCCCAGATGCTGCGGATCTCCCAGCGCACCGTCGAACGGTACGTGAAAGGCCAAATCAAAAAGCCCCGCCCAGAACTCGCCGCACGCCTGGAACGCGAGGTGAAGAAGCGATGGCAGCCGCAGGTGCGGGCCAGGGCCCGGCAGAGGGCGGCGACCACCGCCGGCATCGTCATCGACACCCGCGCCCGCATGGGCTACACCGCGCCGATCGGGTCGACGGACCAGGACCGCATCCGGCACCTGACCCTCGCCCTGCCCCCGCAGCACGCCGCCCGCCTCTTCGACGCCCATCAAGCCGGCGCCACCGACCAGCAGCTCCAGGACATCGCAGCCGAAGCGCTCAAGGAGGTCTACTTCCAGGACAGCGGCCGCCGCGCCGGCAGCCTGGAGGAGGTCCGGTTCACCGACATCGAGCACCTCGAGTTCGACCTGTAGCTCCCATCAGCAAGAGCCCGAACCGCCTACTTGTGACTGAGCGTTTGAGTTGGCGAGTGAGTGTACAAGTCGGCGACTTGAGCGGGCGGCGCCGACGGCATGGGTGAGTTGGGCAGCGTAGGCGTCGTTGTTAAGCGTCCATTCATCGTGGACGACAGCGATACCCGCGACACCTTCGGACTCAAGCCTTCAACGCTCCGGGAAGCGCTGGCGGCCTGATGCGGCGGTGGGTGCGCCGGGATCCCGGCCCGCCCACACCTGGACATGAGGTGTGAGAGGTGCTCGACGATCGCCGCGCCGTCCCGCACTGCGCAGGCGCGCATCAGACCGGAGGCGCGGCAAGGAGGGCGGTGGCCGCCGGGTGGTAGGGGGCCAGCACCACCCCCGTCCGGGCAGCCAGCTGGATGGTCCGCGGCGCCGGCCCTCCGTAGCGTTCCGACCATGGAGAACACGAAGAGTGCGCGGTGGGGCCGGTCCGGACGGTGGCGTGCGGGGCTGGCCGTGGCCGGGGTCGCCGCAATCGGGACCGCATCGCTTCTCGGGCCGGGCACCACGGCCGAGGCCATGGGCGCAGGCGGCGGGGACGCGCGGTCGCGGCTGCAGCGGGACGCGGACGCGGTACGGGACACGGGAGCCACCGGGCTGACGGTCCTCGCCCGGGACGCGGCCGGGCGCGAGACGCAGGCCCGGTCCGGCACCGCGAGCCTGAAGAACGGGGGCCGGGTGCCCTTCGACGCCTACTACCGCATCGGCAGCGACACCAAGACCTTCACGGCCGTGGCCGCGCTCCAGCTCGTCGGCGAGGGCACGCTGAGCCTGGACGACACCGTCGAGCAGTGGCTGCCCGGGGTGGTCGCCGGCAACGGCAACGACGGCAGCCGCATCACCCTGCACAACCTGCTCCAGCACACCAGCGGCCTGGCCAATTACACGGACATCGCCTTCGAGGACCCGGCGGAGCTGACGCCCGAGCGCTTCCACGCACAGCGGTTCCGCTCGCAGACCCCCGAGGAGCAGGTCGCCGTGGCGATGGAGCGTGCCCCCGGCTGGCTGCCGGACGCGGACGATCCGGGCGCCGAGACGCAGTGGGCGTACTCCAACACCAACTACGTGCTACTCGGGATGGTCATCGAGAAGGCCACCGGCAACCCCTGGGCGCAGGAGGTGCACGACCGGATCATCGAGCCGCTGGGGCTGCGCCGCACGCTGATACCAGACACCTCGCCGTACGTGCCGATGCCGACGGCCGCCGGGTACACGCAGTTCCCCGGCCGGGACGACCTCACCGACACCACGCTGGCCGTGGGCGGCGGCGCGGACGGCGGCATCATCAGCACAACCCGCGACATGAACACCTTCCTGCGCGCCCTGATGGGCGGCCGGCTGCTGCCGCAGGAGCAGCTGGAGCAGATGCGCACCACCGTCCCGGCGCCCGGCTACGCCACCGACGGCAGGACCCGCTACGGGCTCGGCCTCGCCTGGCGCCCGGCCGAGGGCTGCGGGGGCGGGATCTGGTACCACGGCGGCACGTCCTTCGGTACCGCTTCCGAGACCGCCGTCACGCCCGACGGCCGGGTGTCGGCCGCGGCCGCTGTCTTCACCACGCGCTTCGGTGACGAGAAGCGCTTCCTCGAGCAGGCGAAGGCCGCGGTCCACCTGCTGGACCGGGCGGTGTGCGGCGACCGGGAGCGCGGGTGACCAGGGGCGCACACTCGCAGAAGACACCGCTCAATGTCTTCGACAGGAGTCGCGTAGTCGGTAGCGTGGGCCCACAACAGGCCACTCGATGGGTTCTCAGACGTCGCGGGCTCGCCTCCAGCGATCGCGTACTGCGGGGCGCGCGGCGCGGAGGCTCCCTCGGCGGCGCGGCCGGCACCCTCGCCGGCTACCTCCAGCACGCAGGCCCCCGCGCCACCCCCCGAGCCCTGTTCGAGGACCTGACCGCCGCCTACGCCGAGGAGACCGGCCTGAGCACACCCACCCTGCCCTGGCACGCGCTGCGCACCCCCGTCACCGACCTAGGCACTGTTTCTCGGATCATGTGCGGAGCCAGACCATGAGGGCTGCGAGGGCGACGGTGCCGAGGTAGATGTAGGCGCGTTTCTCGTAGCGTGTGGCGACGGCGCGGAAGCCCTTGAGTCGGTTGATGGCACGTTCGACGGTGTTGCGCTTCTTGTAGTGTTCGCGGTCGAATCCGGTGGGCCGGCCGCCTTGGGATCCTCGGTTGTGCCTGTGCCTTTGCTGGTCGAGACGTTCGGGGATGGTGTGCCGGAT
>NZ_RAIF01000021.1 GCF_003671715.1 Streptomyces sp. E2N166
AGGTGGCCCCCAACCACCCCTGGCCTTCTCCGAGTACGTACCCATCACGACCGCTGTGACGCTCCGTAAAGCACCCCCAGTCGACCGCAACAAGGCGTCCCCTGGGGAAGTTTCAAGCCAATTTCGTATTTCCGCAAGAGGTCGGGAGGGAGGTCGCTCGAACCTCACGGACACCAGGAATACCAGCAGGACAATGCTGGACATCTCCTTACGAGTGCGTGTACATGTGGAGACACTGCTAGCGGCGCAGAATGACATGGGGGTTTGCGATGCTTTTGAGCAGTAAGCGCCGGTCGGAAGGCCGGACGCCATGAACGCCCCGCACCCCGCGAAAGTGGCCGGAATCGATTCAACAGTTCCGTCCCCCGCACACACTGTCGCGCCCGCGACCCCGGGCGCCTCCCCGGCCACCGCGCCGAACGCCACGGACGCCGCGGAGGTCACGGCCGCGCCG
>NZ_RAIF01000043.1 GCF_003671715.1 Streptomyces sp. E2N166
GGGAGCGTCCCAGACATTCGCCGATCTGACCACCTCCTCCAGGCGGATGGCCAGTTTCCGCAGCACCGGATCGACCTGGTTCGTCCCCCGGCGTTCCCCCTTTTGAGCATCCAGGGCCGACGACGCCTTCCTCGCACCGGCGGCGTGCTGATGGGCCCGCACCGCGGTCGAGTCCACTGACACGTCCCAGTCGATCCCGCCCGCGGCATCCTCGGCG
>NZ_RAIF01000044.1 GCF_003671715.1 Streptomyces sp. E2N166
CAACCCCACCCGCCGCCACAACGACGCCGCCACATAATCCCGCGCCCCCACCAAAAACGCCCTCCCCCCAACCCCCGGCAGACTCGACCGCCACCCCCCGAACAACGACTCCACCTCCCCCACCGAAGGCGGAATCCGCACCCCCACCCGGGCAAAACGAGACGGCCGGTTGAACTCATCAACCGGCTGCACCACCGGCCCACCCGTCACCGCCTCAACCTCCCCCGCATGACGCACCCGCACAAACACATAAAAACGGTGCACAGCCTGCGCCATCTGACTCCGCGTCTGCGGCCCCGCACCCCCCACCCGGGCAGCAGCAAGCCAGCCATCCACATCCCCCGCCGACACCTCCCACACCGGCACCCCCGCAAAAGCCAGCAACCCCCGCACCCACCCCCGCTGCCGGCCCACCCACCTATCAGTCGCACCACGAGCCGCCAACGCCAGAACGAACTCATCAACCCACTGAGCCCCACCCATCCGCACATCAACACTCACCCCACCAGCGTGACCCCCCACCACCCCGCATCCCGAGGAATGTTCACCAATGCCGAAGAACCGACCACACCCCTGACCTGCCCACCACCACCCCTGACCAGCAACGACCACACCCGCCCGAACCTGGCCCATCAAGTACCAACGACCGCATCGACGAGTCCTCGGCGCACAGGATCGTTGAACCACACCCCATTTACCGTCGACTCCCCACATCAGAGGCGGACGACTGGTTCAATCAGTGCTGACGCTTCTGTCTTCCCCCGTCCCGTGGGCATTTGGGCACAAGCCCACGGCACCACGACAACAAGTCGCGGATGCTCTGTGCTCACAGGATGGGGGAAGCGCACGATGCGTCACCTGCTGCGCCGCCTTGCGGCGTTGCCCAGGGCGTTTACTGAGCGACACAAGCGCTGGATCAGACGGGTACGGGCGAGTAAGAACTACGGCCGTGCCAAGCGTTTGATCCGGGACCTCATCGTGACGACAGTGCCCGCTGTTGTCACCGTGGTCCTGACCTGGCGCTTGCACGGCCAGTAGCCCATCCGGGTGGGGCCCCTCAACGCTTGAGTGGCAACGAGGGGCCTTACCTCTGTTGTTGGTCCGGTCACGGCAGCGCAGCCACCGCATCAGGCCCGCCCCAATGCACACAGGGATGCATTGAGAGATGTCACAACCATAGCGAGACACGTGCTTGTGGTGCGGTGATTGGCATGTCTCGAAACAACTTTCTGCCACCAGACCACAGCCGTCGGCTCGTCAAGTCCTGACCAGACAGCGCATTGGGCGACTGACTCGTACGTCACCGTCCGGTTCGGGCAGCCTGACGCCACCTCCCGCAGGGCCGCTACCTCGGCTCGTCGGCGGACAGAGTCCAGCGGAGCTTCGTGCCGACCCACTCAGCGGCATGCCGGCAGTGCGCCCCAGCCGGCGGCAGCCACTCAGCAGGGATCCTGGTCGGAGCCCGACCGGTTCGAACGCGCAGTGCTCTCGACCAGGGGACCCATACAGTCAAGGTCTAGACCAGAAGCCGACGTCACCCCACACGTGTTCGTAGTACGGCCACCAGCGCCGCCCGTCAGAGTGCAGAAACAGGCACTGCCGTAGCTCATCCCGTCATCCCGGTCCCGAAGGGCGTGACGTCGGTGGCGAACCGGCGTGCTGCAGCCACTCATCCGCGGTTTCGCTCGGCCGGCTCCTGGCACGGTTCCACCCTCTAGGCTTGCGCCATGCAGCATGAGCATTCTTCCTACCGGGTACCCACTGGGCGGCCGTTCTTGATGCGGGAGTTACGCAACAAGCTGCCGGGCGTTGACGACCGGATGCTGTACTTGGATGCTCCTGCCGACCCCACTGAATACGAGGACATCGCTGACGCGTTGTGGGAAGTGTTTCTAGTGGCGAGGAACCTCGCCCCTGCCCGCAGCGCTACCGGCTGCGCGAATCATCCGAGCGGCCCTGTTGACACTGAGGCGCCGGAGGGTTGGAGTCGTTGTCTGTTGTGCAACAGTCGCCGCAGGATCGGCCGGCCCAACGTCAAGGCTGCGGAGAACGCCTCCAAATACCGCTGGGCGATGCCGGAACCTCCGTACGACCACGCGAAGCTGATGGAGGTTCGTGGGGCGCTGAATCACGCGGTACAGGACCTTGACTACCGGTCTCCCGATGAGGCGTTTCAGCAAGTCGCAGATCTTGTTCATGCGGCCTTTGTGATCGCTAGAGAGTTGTCCCGGCCGCGGAGCACTGGGTGCCAGCGGCACCCTGGAGCACCGATCGACGCAACAGCCGCTGAGGGGCCCAGGTGCATGTTCTGCGTGGCCCAGGAGCGCCGACGCCAAGTAGGACCGCCCGCCGTGAACGTCCGTCCCAGTCGCCCTGTTCCTAGGGTGCGCACGCCAGCCAACCGCCGTTGGGGTACACCGCCATCGCCGCCAAACGCCCAGCCGACGTAAAGGATCTTGCGTTCATGCCCATGCCAAGCGAGCACCTCGCGACTGCGGAAAGCCTTGGGGCCCGAGCGGTTGAGTGGCTCACAGACGGCCAGCTCGAACTCGCCGGCGCGTACCGCGACATGGCAGCCCTTCACTTAAATCTGGCCCAAGTGCGGCACGCCATCATCGGTGACACGCCGCCCTTTTCTCGTCCGGCGCCACCCCTGCCGGACTGGTGCGGGGCCTGCGAGGGCCCGGACCTCAATATGCGCTGGATCTCTGTCGATGGTCCTGATGGGGGCGAGTCGATGCGCCGCTGTCCTGACTGCAACCCCTACCCGCACGGAACCGACGTGCCTCGGCAAGCTGAGACGGGGCCATCCTCCGGGCGAGACAATGACCCCGTAATTTTGGGCGACACCTGATCTCCGGACACCAAGGCTGGCGGAGGGCTACCGGTGTGGGCCGTCAGGTTGCTTGCCCTCAAGTTTCGTCAGCTATTGCGAGGCCCCGCCAGACTCAGTAGGTGTTGGTCGTCGGCCATGCGAAGGGCACTGCATGTAAGCAGAGGGCGGCTCTACTGCGTGGGGTTCCGTACGAGCTGGCGCAGGCGCGCTTCGACCTCGTGCCGGTTGAGACGCTTGGTACGGGCGTAGTGCGTCACCGCGGCCTGCACGGCCTCTGCGGCTTCCCGCCACACCCTGCGTTGCAGGTCCCGATCGTGGTGGTCATCCAGGTGCTGGAGCTTGAGATGAGCGTCCTCGGCAGCCTGTTGCAACATGATCAGTTCGCTCGGCAGCCCGATCGTGCCATCACTTACCTGGTGAGCGCGGCTGGCGTGCTGGGCGGTGGCCGGGGGTGCGCTCTCGATGGCTGGCGCGGCAGACTGCGTTGGCAGAGCCGGGACGTACGGCAGGTCATGCGGAGCATGGACGGTGAGCGGGTCGGTGGCTGGCCGGCAGGTGGGCCGGTTGCGGCTGGCGCCGGTGGCGGGAGCGGTGTCCCGTTCGGGCGGCAGACGGGTGTCGTCGCTGTCCAGGTCGTCCAGGCGGTCGCGGTCGGCGCTGGTCACCCAGTAGCGGTGCACGGTGCTTCCGGCGCGGAACTGGATGGGCACGATGGTGCCGGCGGCGGTCTGGCGGACCATGTCGTCGAAGAAGACGTCGCGGGGCGTAGGTGTGGCGTGGGCCTTGCCGCAGCGTCGGATGCCGTGGGGGCAGGGGTAAAGGGCGCTGGTGTCGCAGTGCCAGAAGTCGAGGGCGCGGAAGCCGGAGACGATGCGCAGGTCGCCGTTGCGGGCGATGAGGTGGGCGGGGAGGCGGTCGCTGCGGGTCCAGTGGGTGTCGTTGCGCTGGGCGTAGGCGGCGCGGTCGGTGTGCCAGGCCGGGGTGATGCCGTTCTTGGCGGCCTTGCCGACGCGGGCGCGGACGCCGCGCAGGCCGCGCTCGTCGATGGTGGAGAGCTGGACTTCCCAGCCGATGCGGCGGCCGTCGGCTCCTTCGACGAGGGTGTCGGTCTGGATCCAGGTACGGCCGACCCGGGTGCGTACCTCGCTGTCGCCGCCGAAGCCGCCCTCGTGCGCGGCGCGCAGGATGCGTTCCTGGTAGGCCTTGTGCTCGTCGCTCATCGGGACGCTGTGGCGCTCTTCGTCCTCGCGGCGTTCGTGGACGGCCTCGCGTCGGCCGCCGCGCATCCGCAGATGCATGGGGGCCTCGACACCCATATCGCGGCACACTCCCCCGCACTGCAGGTCCCGCTCGCTGACCGGCACGCCCCGGCGCCCGTAGAAGCGGTCCGCCGTGTAGATCAGGTCCCACAGCCCGGGGAACTCCGGATGGTCCAAGTCGTCCCGGGTCAGGTCGAGGAGAATCCGGAAGTTCTTGTGCCAGACGACATTTGCCAACACACACCGCCTTCACCGTCGCAGGTCGTTGCATCGACGGTACGACCAGGCACTGACAATGCGGCAGGAGCCGGATCAGCCATAACAAAACCCGACAAGCAGATGCTTGCGTGAGGCGCTGCGCCGTCCGCGCGGGCCGGCGTCTGGCCAGCGGTGCCGGGGGCGGCTGCAGGCGCAGGGGCCCGGACTGCTCCCCAGGGTCTGGCACGTCAGACCTCGACATACGCGACGACGACCACAGTACGCAGGGCCGTGACCCAGTACAGGACGCGTACGCGTTCGACCTCGTCGGTGTACTGACGCAGCTGAGGGCTGGAGGAGTCGCCGGGCAGTGTCTCGCCGATGTCGGGGGCGACGGAGACGACGACCAGGGCGCGGCCCAGGGCGTGGAGTTCCGCCTCGCTGGTGATGCTCTCCAGTTGCTTGGCGGCGGCGTCGGAGAAGGCGATCCGGGCGCGGCGCGGGCTGTGCTGTCGGGTCATCAGGCGACGGCCGGGCGCTGTCGGGCGAGCCGGGCGAGGTGGGTCTCGCGGAGTTCTACCGGGCCACCATGGGACCCAAACGCCTGGCGGTGAAACTCGGCGACCACGCCCGACTCCACCGGTACGTGCCCGCTCCCCGCCCGAGGTGCGTCAGAGGCTGGCCGTTCAGGAGAAAAGCTGGCGGCGGCCCTACCCGTTGCTCCTACGGCCTGTTCGTCCTGGGCGGCACCGGACCGGCCAGCATCCACACGCGCGTCCGCGCCCTCAACGCCACCGCTCGAGGACACGAGCTCACCGCGTTTCCTGCGCGAGGCCCCGTCCTGACCGTCCCCAGCCCGCGCTGTTCCTTTGGTGCGAGCCAGTTGCCGTAGCTCGGTGCGCGCCGCCGGCGCTGAGCGGGTGGTCTCCCAGTACGGGTACCACCGCAGCCGCACCGACAGGAGGAGAAGGCGGTGGCGTTGAGGAGGCAGGCGAGGACGAGGGCACCGTCGATGTCGAGCTGGTTCTCGGTGGCCGCGTCGGGGTCCCGGGCGAGACGGTCGACGTGGTCGGCGGCGTCGGGCTTGTTGAGGATCCACCGGCAGATCACCGACAGGCGCTGCCCGGCCTGAGCTGCCCGCAGGGTGTCGGGGTGGGGTGCGGTGGCGACGGTCGCGTCGGTGGCGAGGCGGCGCAGGGCGTCGTCGTCGTCGCCGGCCAGCCCTCAGCTGCGCTCGCAGCCTGCCAAGTGAGGTTGTGGTCGGGGATGCGGTCAAGGTGGCGCGCCGGGTGGCACCCAGCGTGCTGGGTGCAGTGGGGGCGCGCACGGTTCCCAATCAAACGTGATCTGAAGCACATCATGAAATTGATCCTGCAATTGCAGGTTCGCGCAAACGCTGTTCGTTTTCCTTCGGTTGTTGAGTTGACGCAGCTCGCTGGGGGTGGCGGGTGCGGGGCCCGGGGTGGCGGAGCCTGGCGTTATGCGCGAGCAAAGCAGATGCAGTCTCTGCGTATGCGGAAAGTTACCTTCCGTTAGAAATATGTGTTCGGAGGGATGCACGTTCAGGGGTGATGGTCGGCTTATCTGTTCCCCAGAGCAACGACGCTCAGGTGATAGGCCCGCGAACGGGGAACGGCGCGGCACGCCACCGACGGAACGAAGGAAGACACACTGTGAACTGCCCCGACGCAGCCGGCCTCGCGCCGGCCTTCGCCGCCGCGGTGCGGTACTCCGCGCCCGACGTGTGGTTCCTAGTGCGAGGCCTGCCCGGCACCCCAGTACCCACCGAGGACTTCACCCCGCTCGGCCAGTCCGCTCAGTCTCTTGCCGCGCCGCTGACGATGGCCCGCCGCGCCGGGGGCGCCCGGTGAGCAGTCAGCCGCCCGACGCTGCGGATCTGCTCCGCAGTCTCCGCCCGCTCATGCCGTCGACGTTCTGGTCGTTCCACGCCCGCTACGATCGGGCGTTTCTGGAATACAGCCGCATCCATCTCGGCAGCGCCACCGCCGCTCGCCGACTCGTCGACGGGACGTTCCTGCTCCTGGCGGCAGTCTGGTCCCGCCTGGAGCATCAGCCCGGCGCCGGCGCTCAGGTGTGGGCCATGTTCAAGGAGCGTGTGCACGGGGAGCTGGCCGCCCAGGGGCGCAGTCCGGACGTGCGGGAGACGATGGCGTTCGCCCGCGCCATACGTGCCGCGGCCGAGCCGCTGCTGCGTTCCTTCCGCGACTCCTTTCAGGCGGAGCACGGCCATGAGATCGGCGAGCTCGAGGAGGGCCTGGGGCTATACCGGGCCATGACGCGTCTGAGCGAGCGGCAGTTCGACATCATCGTCCTGCGCGACGCCCTCGACTTCAGCACTAGCGACACCGCACTGATCGTGGGCATCAGCGAAGCCACCGTCCGGTCCGTCCGCCGCACGGCCCGGCACCGGCTCGCCGCCGCCATGGGCTACTCAACCGCCGGCATCAGCGACAACGATCAGGAGTGAGGCAGCCATGACCCGCACCCCGCGCAGCATCGACGAGGCTCTGCGCCGCGCCCGCATCTTCAAAGGCGAATACACCGCCGCCGACCTGGACGCAGCCCAGCAGAGTCTCGCCCGGCAGCTGCACGAGCTGCGCTGGGTGCACCTCCTGCACACCGTTCCTGGCACCGGGATGCAGCCCCGCCCCCGGCCGTCGTCCCTGCACGAACAGGCGGCGCACGACCTGCAGCTACTGTGCCGCAGCACCGTCCAGCACCCCGGTGCCGCCTCCCGCATCACCGCGTTCGACACCGCCCGGGATGCGGGCGGCGCCCTCACCTTCGCCTGCCTTCTCTACCTGGCCGCACAGGAGGAACAGGAGCAGGGCGCCCAGTTCTGGTGGCACTACGCTGCCGGCGCCGGCAGCGTCACCGCCGCCCTGTGCGTCTACCTGCTCCACGTCTCCCGCGGCGAACTCCGCGACGCCCGGCACTGGGGCGGCCAGATCCACCGCCTCAACACCCTGGACGAGGACGACTACACCCCCGTCAACCACCGGGCCCGACTCCCCTGCCCAGGCCTCCGGCCCGCTTCGAGCGTCCGCTACCACCTGCCCCATCCCCCATCCGCCGTCAGCCGGGACGCTGCCAAAGACGCCGTCGACGATGTGCACATTCCCCACAACAGCGACGTGGGGCCGGTGCCTCAGCCCATCCCCGCCCTCGCCGACCGCTGGGAAGGACTCGTCACGGCATGATCCTCAGACACCGAAATGTGCGGCCTGCCGTTCGTGCAGCCTGCCTGCAGCGACATCGCCCAGCGCGCCGCGCGGTCGGCTGCGTGCGCAGCTGCTTGGTTTCCCGCGGCAGGTGCGGTGCACGGGCGCCGAGAGCGCGGGGAGTCTGGGCTGGGGTGTACGGCGGGGCAGTACGCCGCTCGTCCGGCGGGGGGCGTGGCGCGGAGGGCAACAGGTGGCCCTGGTCGGGCGAGCCGGCACAGAAAGGAGCCGCCCCGCTCCTCTTGCTGCACCACGACGCCCCCTGGACCTGCATTTATGCGTTCTGGCCTGCCGTGGATGCATAAATACCAAGATCGCTGACCATGCGAGGTCAGTTTTCGGAAAGAGGTTTGAAAACCAGGCTGTTTGCCCGTGCACCCTCGACGAAAGTGTCCGATCGGTCCCCAATCGTGCTGCGAATGGGGGCATTTACCCGAATGGCGCTGGGCAGAGGGTGTCACTACTGTCACGGAGCGCGAACCCGCGCTTTCCACGACCCGGGTTCGCGCTCCACAGCAACTCGATCTAGGAGAAGCCCTTGTCTGAGTCCCCCGTCGAGCGCGGGATCAAACGCCTTTGGCGTCGGCCCGCGCATGACCATAACAAGGCAGGTGTCAGCGGCGACACGCCCGGCAACACCGAGGCAACACCCGACAACACCCCTCGGACGCAGCGTGCCCAAGTCGCCGGCGCGATGCCCTCCCTGGTGTTCATCCCCGACTCCCCCGACGTCGCGGAACTGGCAACCGTGCTGGTCACGCTGATGATGTGGGCGGCTATCACCTGGTGGACACGGCGCAGTGAGCGCTGGATGTCCTGACGTTCAAGGGCCGGCAGCCCGTCGGTCCCTGTCGTGACCATGCCGCGTCTGTTTCGACGAAACGGACGCACGGACACCGCTCTACGTCACGTTTCCCGGGCGACGATCACCATTTCGTCGCCCGGGAGATTCACCGAAAAGGGAGAAACCGCCGCGATGGGGAACACCTTCTCGCGTCCTACCTGCAAGCAATGCGGCACGCCACGTCGCCTTCAAGCCACCGGCCGCCCGGGGGACTACTGCGGCACCAAGTGCCGTCAGGCTGCCCACCGTCAACGGCAGGCTGCCGCAGCCCCGCCCGACACCGAGGACTTCGACCAGACCTTACGGTTCCGGCTCCAAGAGATCAGGCGCACCGCGCAGGCCATCCTGACCGACATCGACCAGGTAGACACGCCGGCACAGGAGTTGCTCGCTTCCATGGTCCACCTCCAGGTCACCTCCGAGCGGCTGACCCCGGACATGGTGGCCCGGGCCAAGCTGCGGGGCGCCTCCTGGGAACAGATCGCCGCGTCCTTGGGCATGAGCAAGGACGCCGCCCGCAAGAAGTGGGCCCCGCCCCGCCGTGCACAGGCCCTGCAGCCGACCAGGCCGGCCCGGCCGCCGGCGGCCAAACCGCCAGACAGCGGCCCTGCCGCTCGCAGCGCACCGGACGGCAAGGACACCGGCCGGGCCTCCCCCACTCCCCCAGGCGCCACATCCACCGCCTGGCAATCGCTCCCGCCCGGGGCCGGCGGCCAGGACCTGGCCGCGGTGCTCAGCAGCCTCCAGCGTGCCTCCGGGCTGAGCCTGCGGGCTCTGGCCAGCCGCAGCGGCCTGTCGGCCGGGTTCCTCTCCCGCCTGATGACCGGAGAACGCTTCCCCGCCTGGAAGAACGTCGCCGCGATAGCCCGCGCCTGCGGTGCCGACCCCGACGTGCTGCACCAGGTCTGGGCAGCCTCGGCAGCACGCCGCGACAGTCCGCCCCGCCCCACCTCGCTCGCCACCGCCCTGCGGTTCCTGCACCAGCGCGCCGGCAGTCCCACTCCCTGGGCCATCGCCATCACCAGCGGCAACAGCCTCGACCAGGACCGCATCGCGGCCGTCCTCGCCGGCACCGCCATCGCCCCCTGGGAAGACATCGAACGCCTCGTCCAGGTCCTCGACGGAGAACCCTCCTTCTTCCTCCCCCTGTGGCAAACCGAGACCGCCGATCGCACGCCCTCTCCGCCGCCCCCGGCAGCACCCGACCAGGGCCACGCCCCCACGCCCACCAACCGTGCCGAAGAACTGCTGACTGCCTTCAGCAGCGCCCTCGGCCCGCCCCTGCGCACTCCCACCCCCCGCCGCTCCCTCGCCGCCCCCATCCACGGCGTCAGACCCTGGGCCGCCCGCTGACCACCCGCCGCCAACCATCCACACCACCAGGCACAACGGTCCACAGAGCAGCCGACGGCCACACCGCCGGCCGCCCACCCACGAGGGCACAGCACTTCGACGATCTCGGCGATTGCGTCCTTTGGATGTGCACGCTGACGGCCGGCCTTCCCGTACGGGCCGGCCGTCAGCGTGCCCGGCTGTTGGCCGATGTCATCCCGGTGTAGGGGATTCCTCTTCTGCAGCGTTGCCGCGTCCGACGGTCAGCGCCCAGGCGACGCTGGAAGGGGCCGTGACTGCCACCGTGCCGGCCTTGTGGGCGGAGCTCATGGCGAGCTGGTTGTAGGTCACGGCGGGCTCTGCCGTGCTGCACTCGAGCGGGAAGTCGGTCCCCAGTACCGGCACCGAGACCTTTAGGGTGCCAGGGCCCCGGCAACTGACCGCGACGATGAGCGCCTTGCCTCGGGAGCCGGCGTCGTAGGAGAAGCTCGCGTTGCCGCGGGTTTCACCTTGCTGGCCGGCGACGACTTCGCCGGTCCCGGGATCGAGCGCCGGGGGCATGAGCGCCGTACTGTGCTGACTCGTCGATGGGCTGGAGGACCCGGGTGCCGTGGTCGTGGCGGCGTCATCCGCCTTGGTGCCGGAGGTGCAACCCGCTGTCACCAGTGCCAGCAGCAGAAAGGCCGGCACCACTGTTGCACGGCCGACTCTCACTTGGTCTCCCACAGCACCCAACCGACCCGGCGTGGCGTGTAGATGGTCACGTTCTTCTTCACGCCCTTCGTGCAGTTGGTGTACCGGTACTGGTTGTAGCCGTAGGACTTGAGCCGGTAGACGCCGTATCGGGCGTGGGTGGTCCGCTTGGACGGGGTGTTGACGGCGATGGTGTTGCCCAGTCTGGCCGTGAGTTCCACGGACACATTGACGCCGAATTTGCCCTCGATCTCGGCGACCACGACCGAGGCCCCTACCTTCAGCTCGCCGGTGTAGGCGATGCCGACCTTGCCGGTTACCTCCGAGATGAAGGTGGACCTTGCGGTGCGTGAGGTGCCGTTGTAGTTGGCCTGCTCGGCACCGACGCCCTTGTGGTAGTCCTTGGTCTTGCTCGTGGGCGTGTACTGGTAGCCCGGCTCGCACGGCCTTGCGTCCAGAGTGTCGCTCGGCTTGGACGTGGGCACGTCGATCTCGTCGTCTCCCGCGATGGGATCAGGTTCGGGCGAGGTTGTCGGCGCAGCGGCCTCGCCGGTGGGAGCTCCCTCGATGAGGTCGGTCTCCTCCGGCCCCGGCGGCGGAACGGTCTCGACAACGGTGGTGTCGGTGGCCGTCGGTGACGGCTCCTCGGCGACTGCCGTACCGCCGGTGGTCAGTCCGGCGATGACAGTCAGGCAGGTAAGGGCCAGCATGTTTGTGGATATGCGGGCTCTGTTCATGAAGCCACCAGTTCCTGGTGGATCGCCCCCGTGGCGATCGAGTGCCCTGAACACTAAGGGTAACGACATGTACACAACCGCCACAGGCGCTTTTCCTGAGCATGATTTGAGCAACCGCTGCGATGACGATCCAGACGACGGTGGCTGACGGCGTGGATGAGGCATTGCCCTTGACCGTCGCTGCCGGCCCTCACTGCTGACTGCACAGGGCCCTTGGGCCCACATGACTCGGCTTCTCCTCCGGAAGCGCTCCCTCGATGGAGGAGCCGCGCGGCCGCGTCGAGGCTGGCCCGGTATGGCCATTGCACTCGCACGGGCGGCGCACTCGGCGAACCCCTGATAGCGCCCCTCCCCCGGCCGCTATCGACAGTTCATGCTCATCTCTGTGCTGCGCGGCCTTGCCGCAGCGTCGGATGCCGTGGGGGCAGCCGATGCGGCGGCCATCGGCTCCTTCGACGAGGGTGTCGGTCTGGATCCAGGTGCGGCCGACCCGGGTGCGTACTTCGCAGTCCCCGCCGAAGCCGCCCTCGTGCGCGGCGCGCAGGATGCGTTCTTGGCAGGCCTTGTGCTCGTCGCTCATCGGGACGCTGTGGCGTTATTCGTCCTCGCGGCGTTCGCGGACGGCCTCGCGTCGGCCGCCGCGCATCCGCAGATGCATGGGGGCCTCGACGCCCAGGTCGCGGCACACTTTAGGTCCCGCTCACTGACCGGCACGCCCCGGCGCCCGTAGAAACGGTCCGCCGTGTAGACCCACAGTCCGGGGAACTCCGGATGGTCGGGTCAGGTCCAGGAGAATCCGGAAGTTTCTGTGCCAGACGACATTTGCCAACACACACCGCCTTCACCGTCACAGGTCGTTGCACCGACGGTACGACCAGGCACTGACAATGCGGCAGGAGCCGGATCAGCCACAACAAACCCGACAAGCAGATGCTTGCGTGAGGCGCTGCGCCGTCCGCGCGGGCCGGCGTCTGGCAGGCGGTGCCGGGGGATGGCTGCAGGCGGCAGGGGCCCTGACTGCTCCCCAGGGAAGTCCCCGGCTCGGGCGAGGAAGTCGTCAACGTCTTGAGTCAGGTGCCAGTCGTCCAGGAGCATGCTTCATGCTCCCCGGGTCTCTTCGACTCGGGGAGCACTTGCTCAACGCCTTTCAGTCACGTGACGTTCTGGGGCATGTCCCGACAGTCCACGCACCGAGGGCTACGGCCAAGCGGCCTGACCAGCCGAAGGCATCACTCGACAGGCACCACCTCGTCAGAAGCCGAAGGAGTTGCGCGGTTCGGGGTCGGTCCAGAACATCCGTGCCAGCTGCCCGATCGCACCGTCGGTGTGCGCAGCGATGTGGCCCGCATACGCCAGGTGGCGCGCCGACAGGCCCCCGAAGTAGAGCGAGCTGAGGGCGGAGAGCTGTCCGCGTGCGACGGCGGTGGAGGCTGCGCGAGGTCCTCAGTTGATGACGGTGGCCGGGCCATCGGTGGTGCGCAGGGCGGTAGCGAGGGCGTGCCACGCCGCGCTCCGTTGGGACCCCGGCCAGCTGTGGCTGCGCCTCGTTGTTCGCCGTAGTCCCGGGCACCGTTGGCGGTTCAGGTTCTCGGGGGTTCCTTCCCGTCCTGGCGGGATCAGGCCTGGGCGAGTTGCGGGCAGTCGAACGTCAGTGTCGGCAGAAGGAGCCATTGCTGCGGGTTTCGGCGGATCAGTCCTTCCACGAGCTGTGCGATCAGTTGACGCATGCTTTGTCGTGCGGATCGTGTCTGGCGGGGCGTGCCCTGGACGAGGAGGGGTTCGTCGAATTCCACGGCGATCTGTTCGCTGTCGAGGGGTTTCATGGACGTCGGCAGCAGCATGGTGCCGGGTCTGGAGGCGACCGCGACGAATCCCGATGAGAGGGGGCGGGGGCGTCCGAACAAAGTGGTGGCCTCGGCGCCGCGGCCGTCGTAGACGAAGTCGGCGTAGGTGCCGAGTACTCCGCCGTCCGCTAGGTGTCTGAGGATGTCCCGGATCGATCCGGTGTCGCCGTTCGCCACGGAGAGTCCTGTGCCGTACCGGGGCACGGTGCCCTCGCCGAAGGCGACCACGGGCCGGTCGGCGAACACAGCCGCGAATGTGTGGAGCGCATCCGCCGTGGTCATGGTCATAGGTGTGACCAGGACGGTGGGGTGACCGCGGGTCTCGTCCAGCCAGTGCTGTCCCGAGACCACCTTCGCCGGCAGCGGGCGGGCGGTGCCCGCTGTCCAGGATGCCTGGCGCCATGCGCACCAGATCTGGTGGCCGATGTGAGGGCGGGGGTCGTCGTTGCCCGGATCCACCAGGTGCAGTGCGGCGCGGAGACTGGGCAGTTCTCCGTAGAGGTCTCGGTCGCATACCCAGTCGGCGAGGTGGTGGAGTTCTTCGGGCGTCTGTCGGCAGAACACCCGGCTCGCGCAGGGGTCGTAGGAGAGCTGGTGCAGGGCCCCGGCCATACCAGGCATCGTTCATCCCACCGTTCGCAAGTAGTCGAGGAGACGGGGGGTGTGGGTTAGTGAGTAGGAGATCTTGTCGAAGGCGCACAGGGCCACTGCGCAGGAGTCCGGCGAGACGCTGTTGAGGTCGGGGGCGTGTGCGAGGCAGGTGCCTCCGCAGACGCCGTACCAGATGCACTCGGAGCATGGGGTGCCGCTGAGGTCCCGGCTGCGGATGAGGGAGGCGGCGTCGCTGTCGCGGGCTGCGGTCAGTCCCTGTTCGACGGAGCCGAGGCCGGACAGCGGGCCGGTGGGGTCGATGCAGTCGCATGCTTCGACGGAGCCGTCGGCGGAGACGGACAGCAGGTCACGGCCGGCGCCGCACTGCGGGCGCATGCACATGTTGCGTCCGGGTCCGGTGAGGAAGTTGTCCAGGTAGGACTTGACGGGCAGGACGGGAAAGCCGTCGAATTCCCCGCCTTCGACGGCGTCGAACAGTTCGGCCCAGGCGGCGGTCAGGGTGGCTGGGTCAAGGGTGAACTGGGCCTGCTGTTCCCGTCCTCGGCCGGTCGGCTGGAACAGGCTCCAGTTCCACGATCTCATTGCGAGATCGCGGAAGTGCCGGGCCATCTCGAGGAGTCTGCCCTGGTTGGCGGCGGTGATGGTGCTCATGACGCCGCACTTGCGGACGAAGTCCGGGTACCGTTCCAGGGCTCGGGAGAAGTGGACGTAGGTGCCTCGTCCCTTGTGGTCGACTCTGAAGTGGTCGTGGAGATCCGGGCCGCCGTCGACCGATACACCCCAAGTGATGCTGTTGGCGAGTGAAAAGTCCACGATGGTGTCGCTGAGGCGGGACAGATTCGTCTGGCCCGTGAAATGGATTCGTTTGCCCTGCTGGGCGGCGAGTTGCCGGCCGGTCGTCACGAGCTCCTCCACCAGGTCCCATACGAGCATGGGCTCACCGCCGTGGAGGATCACCTGCAATTCCTGCTCGGCGAGGTCGAGGGCCTGCTGCAGTGCGCTGACGGCCGTGTCCCGTGACAGCATCACGGCCCGTTCGAAGGTCTCGTAGTCGTAGCAGTAGGAACAGGCGTGGTTGCAGGCGTTGGTCAGCTTGAGGATCACCGTGTTGAGTGCCTCGAACTGCCGCTCGGACCCGATGATGCCGATGCCCCTCTCAACGAGCAGTTCCCGCAGTCGGCCGACCGAGCCGCGAATCTGCTCGGGCAGGCGGTGGGCCAGCGACGCGACGAGCGGCAGCAGTTCCCCCGTCGGTGCGTCGATGGTCACCCAGCGGCCCGAGAGCCTGTCCATCACCAGCAGGTAGTCACCACGCGGGAGCGCTCTCACCCGGCTGGGGTCGAAGCGGCCCCGGTGCAGGGTTACGGGAATGACGGCCATGGTGGTCGTGGTCCTTACGGTCCGCAGAGTGCCTGATGGTCTTGAGCCGGCACACGGGCCCGTGGCCGGCGCACCGGTTGTGCGCTTTCGCCGTTCCCTCGCCCCCACGGAACGACGTCCGAAGCCGCTCGCGTGGTCCATCTGTGTCTTGCGCACTGTGTGCCGCCTGATCCGGATGCGGGACCAGGCGCGCCGGGCGCAGGCCGTCGCGGGTGTCAGGCTGCGGGAGTGGCAGGCAGTCTCATTCGGCGCATACACGCCTCCAAACGGGCGGCAGGGCCGCTGTGGCAGCGTCGGGCCTCATCGCTTCGATTTCGACCGCGTTGGCGCCGGCGAGCCGGATGCCTTCGGGGAGACGGGCTAGTGCGGAGGAGGCCATGTCACTGACGTACGCCTCGATCTCCTCCTCGGACATGTCGTGCAAGCCCGCGGACTCCGGCGCCTGGAAGGTGATGACCTGGACCATACCCACTCCACAGATCGGGACGAAAGAGCATATAAATGCAGAATGTGTCATGAGTATCGCGCTCTGCAACACGTGCCGCACCAAGAGTGGCCGTGCGTAGGCGCCGGGTCACTCGATTGCGGCGGCGGCCTGCCACCGCCCGGCGCCAGGCCGGAACGGAACCAGCATCGCCACGCGTCATCCCCACTGCGAAGAGCCCTTGGGGGATTCCCGTCTGACCGGCCGCCCGGGTCGCGTGCGTGCATGCGTGCGTGGGGAGAAGTCACGTTTCGCGGACGGTGCCCGGACGCCACGTCAGATTTTGGTCTGCCCCGGCATATGGAGGGGCGTGGTCTCGGCGGCTGGGCGCTGATGCCGACGGTTTTTGGTGATGAAAGTGCCGAGTTTGTAGCAGGTGTGACCGCGAGGGACGGACGTCGAGGTTCATTGCGCGGGCGATGTGTTCGGGGTGGACGGTTTCGTGTTCTCCGGGCTTCTCCGACCCGCACCGAACCGCCACGGAACGGGCCGGTGCCCCGGTTGAGAGGCCCGGATGATGATCCGGCGTAGCGGATCAGTTCATGCCATGCGGTGTCGTCGCCCCTGCGGGACTCGGTCTGCTCCCGCGTGCCCGGGTCACCCGCTTGAAGCTGATCGGCGTGGGCGCCTGGACATCGGTACGGTCAGACGAGACCTGTCCAGGTGCAGCCCCATCCCGGCTGGCATTGCCAGCCTCGGGAGTCGCGGCCTGCGATCGGGGCAGGGTCTCCGGTGACGGTTCCGTCATAGCCGTACTGCGGCGGAGGGTCACCGTAATAGGTGAAGTGAGTACCGGCAGGATCGGTGTACGTGCCCACTTCTTCCAGGTAGGGCTCGTAGAAGTTCCACCTGCCGCGTTCGATCGCCGCTCCCTGCACCGGCAAAGTGAGTGACATGTTTACTCCATCGTCATCGTCATCTTGGGGGTGCCACGTGCCGCGCTGGGCGCCGTGTATCACCCCTGACTAGGACAGCCGCCACGGGGGAGGCGGTCGCTGACGCTGCCTCGTCTCGCGCGACCCCGTGCTTGCCGGATCGCTTTTGCCAGTGCGCCGACGACAAGGCACTGCCGCCGACGCACGGCACGCAGAACACCTCGCAGACCCCTGGAACGAGTCCTAGAGGATCAGCGACGCCAGGCCCGCGAGGAGCGGGAGGAAGTCTGCCTCGACCCCGGGGGCGTCCGGGTCGGCGTTCGCGGCCACGGCTGCTGTCCGGTCGATCGGAGGGGTCTGCAGCGGCATCTGCAGCATG
>NZ_RAIF01000036.1 GCF_003671715.1 Streptomyces sp. E2N166
GGGCCGAGCACCAGGCCGATGCGCTCGTGACCCAGGGACGCGAGGTGACGCCAGGACTGCTCCACGGCCACGGCGTCGTCGCAGGCGATGCACGGGAAGTGGAGATTCTCGATGGAGGCGTTGATCAGCACCACCGGGATGTTGCGTTCCGCGAGCAGCCGGTAGTGGTCGTGCGGGGCGTCGGCCTGAGCGAACAGCCCGCCCGCGAAGACGACCCCCGACACCTGCTGCTGCAGCAGCAGCTCGACGTAGTCGGCCTCGGAGACACCGCCCTTGGTCTGGGTGCACAGCACCGGCGTCAGCCCCTGCTGGGCCAGGGCGCCACCGATGACCTCGGCGAACGCGGGGAAGATCGGGTTCTGCAACTCCGGCAGCACCAGCCCGACCAGCCGCGCGCGCTCACCCCGCAACTGCGTCGGCCGCTCGTACCCCAGGACGTCCAACGCGCTCAGCACGG
>NZ_RAIF01000023.1 GCF_003671715.1 Streptomyces sp. E2N166
GCGCGGTCCTGGACGTCACGCGTGTCGCCAAGGGCGAGCGCTTCGGCTACCGGCAGCAGAAGGCGGCTTCCGACGGCTTCCTGGTGGTCGTGGCGGGCGGGACGTCGCACGGCGTGGGGCTGGAGGCCCCCAAGGCGCTGCACGGCGTCATGCCGCGCGCCAAGGGCGTCGCCCGGGCCGGTCTCGCCACGGTCAACCGCAATCTCGCGCCGTTCGTCTGGGGCGGGAAGCAGCGCTGGTTCGCGGAGCCGCCGCACATGCAGGTCTCGATCCTGTTCGTGCCCTCCGACGCGCCGGAGCCCAAGGTCGGTGACGAACTGGTGGCCCATCTGCGACACACAACCACGCAGTTCGACCGGATCCTCGACCGCTAGCTCGGCCGCCGGCTCCACCGCTGCAGAAAAGGCCGTACACGGTGCCTCCGTGTACGGCCTTTCGCGCGTTCGCTCAGAGCGAACCGCCCGTCTGCTGCCTCCCGCCCCATCTCACCCGTGGCCCCTCGAAGTGGGCTGCGGGCTGCTCGGCATGAGTCGCGGGCTGCTCCGCATGAGCCGCGGGTCCCAGGACGAAGACGTCCTCCGCACCGTCGAGCACACCACCCGACGGGTCGTCGTCCCCCTCCCTCCGGACCGGGTCCCGGTCCGGCATGAGGATGTCCCGCACGACCATGACGCAGAGGAACAGCGTTCCCAGCAGGTGCACGCCGATGGCCCAGTGATAGCCGTCCGTCGGCAGTCCCTTGTGGGCGTCGCCGCTGGTCGTGTAGGCGAGGTACATCCAGATACCCAGGAAGTAGGCCACCTCGCACGCCTGCCAGATCAGGAAGTCACGCCACTTCGGCCGGGCCAGCGCGGCCAGCGGAACCAGCCACAGCACGTACTGCGGTGAGTAGACCTTGTTGGTGAGGATGAACGCCGCGACGATCAGGAAGGCGAGCTGGGCGAAGCGCGGACGCCGGGGGGCAGTCAGTGTGAGCGCCGCGATGGCGCCGCAGCACAGCAGCATCAGCAGAGTGGCGAGCGTGTTGACGGTCTCGGTGCTGGGCGGATTGTCGGTGTTCTGGACCAGGATCAGCCAGAAGGACCCGAAGTCGACGCCGCGTTCCTGGCTGAACGTATAGAACTTCGACCAGCCGTCGAAGGCGAAGAGCATCACCGGCAGGTTCACCACGAGCCAGGCGACGGCCGCGCCCCCCAGAGCCTTGCCGAACTCACGCCATTTGCCCGCACGCCAGCACAGTACGAGCAGCGGACCGAGGATCAGGAAGGGGTAGAGCTTGGCGGCCGTGGCCAGGCCCAGCAGAACGCCGAAGGCCAGTGAGCGCCCCCGCGACCACATGAGAACCGCGGCGGACGTCAGGGCGACCGCCAGCAGGTCCCAGTTGACGGTGGCGGTCAGCGCGAAGGCGGGTGCGAGGGCGACCAGCAGACCGTCCCAGGGCCGCCGGGTGTGCGTGCGGGTCACGCAGACGGCGATGACGACCGCGCACACCATGAGCATCCCGGCGTTGACCATCCAGTACCACTGTTCCTGGTCCTGAATGGTGCCGCTGCCCGGTGTGAGCCAAGACGCGACCTCCATGAACACGCCGGTCAGCACCGGGTACTCGAGGTACTCCATGTCGCCGGGGAGCTTGTCGAAGTACGGCACCAGGCCGTCGACGAACCCGCGCCCCTGGTAGAGGTGCGGGATGTCGGAGTAGCACGCGTGCGTGTACTGGGAGCTGGCACCGAAGAACCAGGCACCGTTGTAACAGGGCGCCTTCTGGACCAGGCCGAGGGCGAACATGCCGATCGCCACGAGCGCGATCACTCGCACGGGGGTCCACCAAGACGTGCCGAGCAGGGCCCGGCGGCCGACAGGGCCGCCGATCAGCTCGCTGCCGACCGCGGCGACCGTGTCCTCCCTGGTCGGCCGCACGGTGTCCGGTTCGTGCACGCTCGCTGGCGTCGATTCTGCACTGGGCATGGGGCACATCCTGCCGTACGCACCTGGGAATACGGCGAGGCCGCCGCACCCTGTGGATGCGGCGGCCCTGTTTCACGTGGAACTTGCGGGTGTTTCACGTGAAACACCCATGCCGGATATTCCGGCGGCTAGCCGTTCTGGCCGGAGATGAAGCCGCCGCCTCCGTTCTGGTTGCCTCTGCTGTCGTCCTCTTCCCCTGTCTCACTGGGCGACGTCGAAGGGGTCGGACTGCCTTCCGAGCCACCGTTCTCGTTGCCGGTGTTCTCATTGCCGCTGTTGTCGCCGTCCTCGCAGTTGAACTCGAAGACGCCGCAGGTGTTGCTCGGCGAGGGCGAGGGACTGGTCTCGGGCTCACTGGGCGACGGCGACGGCGACGGACTCGTCTCCTCCTCCGTCGGGGAGGGAGAGGGGGACGGGCTGGGCGGCGGCGGGGTGTCGTTGATGACCTCGCCGATGGGCTCCGGCTTCGGGAACTTCTCCGCCTTGGTGCCCTTCAGCGCGTCCTCCATGTAGTCCTGCCAGATGATGGACGGGAAGGACGCACCGTGGATCTTCTTCTCGCCACCTGTTCCGTACATCTCCAGGAACGAGCGGTTCTTGATGGTCTCGTCGTCCGGGTAGCGGAACATGCTGATCGCGGTCGCCAGCTGCGGGGTATAGCCGACGAACCAGGCGGACTGGTTGCCGTCCGTGGTTCCGGTCTTGCCGGCCACCTCTCGGCCGGCCAGCTGGGCGTTGGAACCCGTTCCGTCCTCGACGACGGTCTTCAGGACGTCCGTGACGTTGTCCGCGACCTTCGCGGTGAACGCCTGCTTGGTCTCCACCTTGTGCGTGTAGACCGTGCCGTCCTTGTTCGACACCTTGGTGACGGAGAAGGGCTCGCGCTGCTTGCCACTGTCCGCGAAGGTGGCGTAGGCGCCCGCCATGCGGATGGCGCTCGGGTCCGAGACACCGAGGGAGAAGGACGGGTAGCCGGAGCCCGCCAGGCTGTCCTCCAGGAGTCCCGCGTCGACGGCCGCCTCCTTCACCTTGTCCAGGCCGACATCCATGCCGAGTTGCACGAAGGCGGAGTTGACCGACTCCCGCATGGCCTCACGCAGGTCGATCTTGTAGTCCGGCGCTTCACCGACGTTCTGCTTGCCGTCATTCTCCTGGCGCCACTGCTCGCCCTTCTCGTTCTCCCAGACCGAGCCGTCGTAGTTGTTGATCTTGAGGTTGTTCTTGCCGCTGTAGAGGCTCTTCGGGGAGACGACGGTGCGCTCGTCCTGGGCCTGGGTCTCACCGAGCTCGGGATCGCGCACACCCCACTTCATCGCGGCCGCGAGCACGTACGGCTTGAACGTCGAACCGACCTGGGCGCCGGTGACGTCGGCGTTGTTGGTGAAGTGCTTGGTGGCGTCCTCACCGCCGTAGATGGCCTCGATGGCGCCGGTCTCGGGGTTCACCGAAGCTCCGCCGAACTGGACGTGTGTGTCCGTCTCGGGGCGCTTCTCGGGGTCGATGTTCTTCTTGTAGACCTTCTGGACCGCGGTTTCGAGATCCTTGACCTTCTTCTTGTCGAAGGTCGTGTAGATCGAGTAGCCGCCCTTCTCCAGCTTCTGCTCCGTAGCGACGCCGCTCCGGACCACGGAAGCCTTGGCAAGCCTGACGAGGTAACCGGTCTGGCCGCCCAGCTGCGAGTTCGACTGCGGATTCTCCACCTTGGGGAGTTCCGTGAACTTCGCCCTGTCCTCCTGGCTCAGATGCCCGTACTCCACCATCTTGTCGAGCGTGTCCTGCATCTGGGCATTGGCACGCTTGCTGTTGGCCTTCTGCGTGGCGGCCGGGTCGATCGAGGTCGCGCCCGCCGGGTCGTAGTACGTGGCGCCCTTGAGCATCGCGGACAGGAAGGCGCACTGGCCCGCGTTGAGGTCGACGGCGTCCACGTTGAAGTACGCGCGTGCGGCCGCCTGGATGCCGTAGGCGCCACGGCCGTAGTACGCGGAGTTCAGGTAGCCCTCGAGGATCTTGTCCTTGGGTACCTCGGTACCCACCTTGATCGAGACGAAGATCTCCTTGACCTTGCGGGAGATCGTCTGCGACTGGTCGTTCAGCATCGCGTTCTTCACGTACTGCTGGGTGATGGTGGAACCACCCTGTGTGTCACCGCCCTTGGCCATGTTGAACACGGCGCGGGCGATGCCCTTGGGGTCGATGCCGCTGTCGGAGTAGAACGTCTTGTTCTCCTGGGAAATGATCGCGTTGCGCATTTCCTCTGGGATCTGAGAGAGGCCGACGCTCTGGCGGTTGCGCTCACCGCCCGTAGCGGCCATCTGGGTGCCGTCGGACCAGTAGTAGACGTTGTTCTGAGCTTCCGCGATCTTGGCGACGTCAGGGATGCCCACCATGGCGTACGCGATGCCTGCGGCGGCCACCAGACTGCCGAAGAAGCCGACGCACAGCCCGGAGACAAGCTTCCAGGAGGGCACCCAGCGTCGCCACCCGTCCCGGTCTCCGCGCGGATAGTCGATCATTCGCTTCTTGCCGGACGGGGCCGCGCGCCCTCTGCCGACCACGACCGGACCGGCAGGAGCGGCCCGCCGGCCGCCGCGGCCCGGCTCGGCCGCCCTGCCGGTCCGGTCGTGGT
>NZ_RAIF01000037.1 GCF_003671715.1 Streptomyces sp. E2N166
GGTCCACTTCTGGTTCTGGCCGGTGTGGCAGGTCCACAGGTGAACGGGCGTCCCGTCGTTCCAGGTGCCGCCCGACGCGTCCAGACACTTGGCCGACTGCGGATTGCGAACCGTGCCGTCCGGCTGGGCCGCCCACTTCTGCGCACCCGTGCCGTTGCACGTCCAGAGCTGGATCCGCGTACCGTCCGCGCTGCCGCCACCGGACACGTCCAGGCACTTGCCCAGCGCCTTCAGCGTCCCGTCACCGCCGACGGTCCAGTCCTGTGCCGCACTCCCGTTGCACGTCCACACCTGCACCCCCGTACCGTCGGCCGTGCCCGAGTTGTCCACGTCCAGGCACTTGCCGTCGACCCCGGTGACCGG
>NZ_RAIF01000029.1 GCF_003671715.1 Streptomyces sp. E2N166
CTTGTGGGCGTTGAGGGGCTGTTCCATCTTCATGGCTTCCAGGACGACGATCAGGTCGCCTTCCTGGACTTCCTGGCCTTCCTCGACCGCGATCTTGACGATGGTGCCCTGCATGGGGGAGGCGAGGGTGTCGCCGGAGGCGGCGGGGCCGGACTTCTTCGCCGCGCGGCGTTTGGGCTTGGCGCCGGCCGCCAGGCCGGTGCGGGCCAGCGACATGCCCAGGCTGGAGGGGAGGGAGACCTCCAGGCGCTTGCCGCCGACCTCGACGACGACCGTCTCCCGGCCGATCTCGTCGTCCGCCTCGGTGCCCGCGGGAGCCGCGAACGGCTTGATGTCATTGACGAACTCTGTCTCGATCCACCGGGTGTGCACCCTGAACGGGTTGATGTAACCGGTCAGTTCCGGCGCGAAGGCCGGGTCCTGGACCACCCTGCGATGAAACGGAATCGCGGTGGCCATGCCTTCGACGGTGAATTCCTCCAGGGCGCGGGAGGCGCGTTGGAGGGCTTCGGCGCGGGTGCGGCCGGTGACGATGAGTTTGGCGAGCAGGGAGTCCCAGGCGGGGCCGATGACGCTGCCGGTTTCGACGCCGGCGTCGAGGCGGATGCCGGGGCCGGTGGGTGGGTCGAAGAGGGTGACGGTGCCGGGGGCGGGGAGGAAGCCGCGGCCGGGGTCTTCGCCGTTGATGCGGAACTCGAAGGAGTGGCCGCGCAGGGCGGGGTCGTCGTAGCCGAGTTCTTCGCCGTCGGCGATGCGGAACATTTCGCGGACGAGGTCGATGCCGGCGACTTCTTCGGTGACGGGGTGTTCGACCTGGAGGCGGGTGTTGACTTCGAGGAAGGAGATGGTGCCGTCGGTGCCGACGAGGAATTCGACGGTGCCGGCGCCGACGTAGCCGGCTTCCTTGAGGATGGCTTTGGAGGCGGTGTACAGCTCGTCGACCTGGGCCTGGGTCAGGAACGGGGCGGGGGCTTCTTCGACCAGTTTCTGGTGGCGGCGCTGGAGGGAGCAGTCGCGGGTGGAGACGACGACCACGTTGCCGTGGGTGTCGGCGAGGCACTGGGTTTCCACGTGGCGGGGTTTGTCGAGGTAGCGCTCGACGAAGCATTCGCCGCGGCCGAAGGCGGCGACCGCCTCGCGGACGGCGGAGTCGTAGAGTTCGGGGACTTCTTCGAGGGTGCGGGCGACTTTGAGGCCGCGTCCGCCGCCGCCGAAGGCGGCTTTGATGGCGATGGGCAGGCCGTGTTCCTTCGCGAAGGCGACGACCTCTTCCGCGCCGGAGACGGGGTCGGGGGTGCCGGCGACCAGGGGGGCGCCGGCGCGCTGGGCGATGTGGCGGGCGGCGACCTTGTCGCCGAGGTCGCGGATGGCGTGTGGGGGCGGGCCGATCCAGATCAGGCCGGCGTCGAGGACCGCCTGGGCGAATTCCGCGTTCTCGGAGAGGAATCCGTAGCCGGGGTGGATGGCGTCCGCGCCGGACTCGCGTGCGGCGTTGAGGACCTTGGCGATGTCCAGGTAGCTGGTGGCGGGGGTGTCACCTCCCAGGGCGAACGCCTCATCAGCGGCGCGGACATGCAGAGCGTCCCGGTCCGGGTCCGCGTAGACGGCCACGCTCGCGATCCCGGCGTCCCGGCAGGCCCGGGCCACACGGACAGCGATTTCGCCACGATTGGCGATGAGCACCTTGCGCACGAT
>NZ_RAIF01000045.1 GCF_003671715.1 Streptomyces sp. E2N166
GCCCCCGCGCCGCCCGCGGCGACGAGCCAGGCCAGCGCGCCCGCCGCGGCGGCGGCCGCGGCCGTCCGCGCTATGAGGCGCCCGGTTCCGGACGCGATTCTGCTACGTGCCTTTGCCTTCATGACAGTCCTTGTGGTCGATACGAACCGTATTTCCGGAACATGTTCAAAAAGGGCGGGAAGGACACAGAGTCAGGTACCGCCCGGCATTTGCAGCAGATTCCCCCGCGAACAGAGCGACAGGCCCCCACGCCGCACCCTCACCCCCACCCCCTTGACTTGCTGCATGGAAGTCGCCACCCCGACGTTTGTCCAATGACCCAATCGCCACAGATCGACCACCCGGCACGAATCGGACGTGACGTACGCCACTCCCGAAAAGGTTGTACTGGTCACCGTGAAGGAAGCGTGAATGCTCTATAAATCCCTCATAACTCCTGTTCATTTCTTCGAGAAATTCACATTCAATCACTTACCCTTCCCGAATTTTTCATCTCCTGGTCAGCCAATGGCGAATGCGTGTTCTCCAGGTAGTGTTCCGGTCCGTATCCGCAATCAGGTGACGGTCCATCACTGCCCGCCGACCGGCGGGCAGTCGGGCCGTCACATCCGTAGCTGCACCGTCGTATCCCGGGAAGGATGCTCACTTTGTCAGCGTCACTGTGGAGCAGACGCCGCATACTCACGGCCGCCGCCGGGGCGGCGGCGGCCGTTCCCGCCCTGCCGGCCATCGCCACCCTGACCGCCACACCCGCCCGGGCCGCCGGGACGGACACCGACGAGTTGGACACCGGACTGCCCGACACCGACCGCGGCAAGGCGGTGTGGCAGTACAAGATCGGCGGCACCGCGGTCCGTGAGGCCGCCGCCGCGGCCCTGGTCGGGTCCTCGACCGCCGTCTCCACCTTCCTCACCGGTGAACTCCCGTTGGCACAGGCGGAGGACAACCGCTTCGCCGTTCTCACGGGCCTGCCCCACGCGGGCAAGTCCACGCAGGAATCGGCCCAGGCCGCCCTGACCGCCGGCGACGAGGCCATCGCCACCTACCTGAGCACCGGTTACGCCGAGCCCGTCACCACGGACCTGCGCGTCGCGGTGCTCACCGTGCTGAACAACAGCGGACCGGGCGTCAGGCGCGAGGCCACCAAGGCACTGGACCTGGGCACCACGAAGGCTCTGCGCACGTTCCTGGACGACACCCAGTACACGGCGCAGGCGGAGGATGAGCGGGTCGAGCTCTTCACGATCCTCAACACCGCCTCCCCCGAGGTGAAGAAGTACGCCGAGCAGGCTCTGAACGACGGGTCGGCCGCGGCCGTCCACCAGTTCCTCGTCTCGGGCCAGTTCATCGCCCGGGCCCGCGACGAGGAGGCCGCGACGATCGACCAGCTGGTCGCCGTCGTCGAGCGGGAGGGCAGGCAGGCGAAGCTCAAGACCGATCAGGCGGTCGCCGCCTCCGATCACGCCAAGAAGGCGGCGGAGGAGGCGAAGGCCGCCGCCCTGAAGGCGGCCGAGGAGGCGCGGGCCGCCAAGGAGGACGTCCGCAAGTCGGCCCGGGCCGCGAACGACGCCGCGAACGCCGCCCGCGGCGCCGCCTCGGCCGCGAACACGGCGATCTCCGCCTCCCGCACCGCGCAGGCGGCGTC
>NZ_RAIF01000017.1 GCF_003671715.1 Streptomyces sp. E2N166
CCTGGTGCCAAGGCATCCACCGTGCGCCCTTAAAAACTTGGCCACAGATGCTCGCGTCCACTGTGCAGTTCTCAAACAACGACCAACCACCCATCACCCCGGGAACAACATCCCGAGTGCACTGGGGCCGGCAACTGAAGGCGACCTCACGGCCGTACCCTCAGATACCCAACAGCGTGCCCGACCAGATCCCGTCCGAAGATCATGCTTTCCACGCTCCGAAGAGCAGTACTCGCAGCCTCCGACCCGTGAACCAGGCCGAGTAGTCAACGTTCCACCCATGAGCAACCAGCATCAGACATTCGCTGATGTACTGGCCTCTGACCAACCGAAGTCGGTGAGAAGTGCT
>NZ_RAIF01000046.1 GCF_003671715.1 Streptomyces sp. E2N166
AGGCCGCGGCGATGGATCCGCAGCAGCGGCTGTTCCTGGAGACCGTGTGGCACCTGCTCGAACAGGGCGGCGTCACCCAGGAGGTCATCGAACGGCGCTACGGCCGCAGCGTCGGCGTGTACGTCGGCGCCGCCTACCAGATGTACCGGGCGGACGCCTGCGAACCGGTACTCGCGGCGCTCACCTCGTCCGCCTCCTACAACCTCATCGCCAACCGCGTCTCGCACTTCTTCGGCCTCGAAGGACCGAGCCTGGCCGTGGACAGCATGTGCACCTCGTCCGCCATGGCCGTGCACCTGGCCTGC
>NZ_RAIF01000030.1 GCF_003671715.1 Streptomyces sp. E2N166
GAGGAGGGCAGTTCGGTGTAGGTGCCGAGGCCGAAGGCGGGGTTCTGCTTGCGGATCTCGATCATGCGGCGGGTCCAGTGCAGCAGGGACGAGGGCGAGGCCATGGACGCCTCGACGTTCGTCACCTGGTAGCCGTAGACCGGGTCCATGATCGTCGGCAGGAACAGCCGCCCCGGATCGGACGACGAGAAGCCGGCGTTGCGGTCCGGGGTCCACTGCATCGGCGTGCGGACCGCGTCGCGGTCGCCGAGCCAGATGTTGTCGCCCATGCCGATCTCGTCGCCGTAGTACAGGATCGGCGAGCC
>NZ_RAIF01000047.1 GCF_003671715.1 Streptomyces sp. E2N166
CGGACGTCGACCACGCCCTCGACCGAGCGCACCAGCCGTTCCACCAGCGGGACGACCGACGTGTCGCGGACCCGTCCGGCCAGTGTGACCACGCCCTCATGGACCTCGACCCGGACCGGACCGATGCCGTCCGGAAGGCGGCCGCCGACGACCTCGTGCCGGACCTCCTCAGCGATCTCCGGGTCGGGCCGGAGGAAGACCCTGAGCAGATCGCCACGACTCACGATCCCCCGCAGCACGCCGTCGGCGTCGACGACGGGCAGGCGTTTGATCCCACGCCGCGCCATGACACGAGCAGCCCCGGCCAGGGTCTCGTCGGGGCCCACCGTGATGGCGGGGGACGTCATCAGATCCGTCGCCGTCACCCCTCGCGCCTTGTCGTGAGCCGCGACGGGCCCGGTCCTCGGGTGCACGTCCTGGTCGCTGTCGCGGAACTCCTCCTTGCGCAGCAGGTCGGCCTCGGAGACGACGCCGACCACCCGGTTCCCCGCATCGATGACGGGGAGCGCACTCATCCGCCGCGTTCGCATGGTCCGCACGATGTCCTTGAACCCCGCCCCGGCGGCCAGCGCCACCACGGAACGGGTCAT
>NZ_RAIF01000033.1 GCF_003671715.1 Streptomyces sp. E2N166
GTGTCGGTGCAGTCCATGACCACGACCCGTACGTCGGACATCGGCGCGACGCTCCAGCAGATCGCCGAGCTGACGGCGTCCGGCTGCCAGATCGTGCGGGTGGCCTGCCCGACGCAGGACGACGCCGACGCCCTGTCCGTGATCGCGAAGAAGTCGCAGATCCCGGTGATCGCGGACATCCACTTCCAGCCCAAGTACGTCTTCGCGGCGATCGAGGCGGGCTGCGCGGCGGTCCGGGTGAACCCGGGCAACATCAAGCAGTTCGACGACAAGGTCAAGGAGATCGCCAAGGCGGCCCGGGACCACGGCACCCCGATCCGCATCGGCGTCAACGCCGGCTCGCTGGACCGGCGCCTGCTGCAGAAGTACGGCA
>NZ_RAIF01000041.1 GCF_003671715.1 Streptomyces sp. E2N166
GGTGGGGTGGGTGGGCAAGGTCATTGGGTGACTGGCCGGGGCACACTGAGGAGCGCTGCGGTCGCTGAGACAGTGACGCAGCGGTCCGGGGCGGTCGCGTACTCCTGCCGATGCTGCCGCCGCCCCGGGCCCTTGCCCTCGCCGAGGAGGTCACGCGGCCAGCTGGTGCGTGGGGCGGGGTGCGATGTAGGTGGAGGGATCGGCGGGCGTGCCGTCCCAGCACTCCAGGCAGGAACCGAGGGTGCGCAACGGCAGGACGTAGTGGTAGCGACGCCGGCACACGGGGCACGTGCTCCGGGCAGCCATGGCGGCGTCGAGGGCGGCCTCCCGCGCGAGGGTCATGGGGCGTACCGGTTTCGCGAGGTCGACGCGGTACAGGTACGCGAGGCGCGTGCAGGCCCGTAGCGGGCGAGTGGTGCAGGCCTTGCAGCGCAGGATGGCGACGGGAGCGTGGCCGCCGGGCCGCAGTCCTGCGGCACGCAGCTGGCGGCGCGTGGCGAACTCTTCTGCCGGCGCGGTCCCCCAGTCGTACTCGGGCAGCCCCTGCGGTAAGCGGGGGTGCGCCTGACGAGGTCGGCGGCGGGTCCGGGTGGTCACCGCGGCGTCCAGGAGCGGGGCAGGCAGCGGGGGCGCTGCGGGTAGCGGGGGCCGGGAAGCTGCGGGCGTGGCCGGCCGATGCGGCGGCGCGGGCGGACGATGAGCACGGGCGGTACCTCCAGGCGTCGGTGAACAGCACCGCGCCCCGCCAGATGGCCAGCGGGGCGCGGTGCTAGACGGGAGCGGTCAGGCGGTGTTGCCGAGAGCCGTGGGCATGCCGGGCGTGGTCGGGGCCGGGGTGCTGTGGCCCGGGCGCGGGTGCTGCGGCTGTTGGTCAGCCACGCTGCCGGAGTGGCTGCCGAGCATGTAGCCGATCACCAATCCGGTGACGCCGAACACCTTGTGCCGGTTCGCCTGCCACCAGGTGGGCGGGGTCGGCTCCCGCAAGACGCCTATGACGGCCACGAGTTCTCCAATCGGTGGGGGACAGAGTTAGTGGTGCATGAGGCCGGGCGGCCTGACCGGCCCTCGCACGACCGCGCGGCAGCGGGTGGGCGAGGGCCAGGCGGAGCGTCCGGCGATCAGTAACGACATGCGAAGGGCCCGCACCCCGGCGTTCCGGGAGGCGGGCCCAACAGTCGTAGAGGCGTCAGAGGTCAGACGGCAGCGGCTTCCCAGTGTCAGCGTCGTATGCGGTACCGGACGGCGACAGGCGGATCGACCGGGACTCCGCTCGGGCCCCTTCCTTCCAGTCCTTCCCACCGATCGCCACCCGGACCGTCACATCAGCGAGAGGGTCCTCGACCGGCACAGCAATCTCGGGGTCCTTCGGGAACCAGTCGCCTTCCTTGACGCTGCTGGCGCTCTTCTCAGACGCGTCGATGCGCAAGTACTTGGCATCCCGGTCGAAACCCGAGCTGAGCACCACGATGACCCGGTCCCTATCTCGGGTCCAGCGGGCCACCACGTCTGCCTTGACGCCGTCGACGTTGAGTTCGGCTCCCGACCTGCCCTTGTACGCGGCGGCCTTCTCCTTCTGTTCTTCGCGGTGCTGCTCGCTGTCGGAGGCCTGCCACACGCCCGCTGCGGTAATGGACAGGGCAGCGATCGCGGCGACGTAGGGCCAGGCGCGCCGCCGCGCCTTCACCGGCGGTACGTAGTCAGCGGATGGTTCGGGCTTGACCGGGTCGGGGCCGCGGTGCCATTGCGGTGACGCGGTATCACCCTCGGTCTGCTCGAACCATTCGACGTCTTTCCCCATGCGGGCGACGGTAGCGCGCAGTTGTATGGCTTGGTCAGGGCTTCCGCACAGTTCCGCCACCCGGGCCCGGGTCGACAGCCAGGAGATGGCCTGGTGGGAGTTGATGCCGTGGGCGGCGATGTCCGCGCGCTCCCCGAGGGCGGCCAGGTCCGCGGCCTCACTGCACCGGCCGTCCCGGGCAGCTGCGAGGACGTCGTGGTGCCGGGTGTCGATGACGTTGGGAGGCATCTCCCAATCCCACTCGCTGTCACGGCCGGTGCCGTCCTGCTCGACGGACGTGAGCCAGGGGCCGCCGTCGTGCTCGACAGGGACGAGCCAGTCGGTGTCGTCCTGGCCGTCGTCGCTGTCGGCGTCCAGTGCGTCGGCGGGCGCGGCGGTGTCCTGGTCTGCGGCCAGGGCCTGCTGTGCCATGCGGCGCCGGGAGGAGGTGTCGGTCAGCTGGGCTTCGTCCTCGCTGATGACCGTCTGGATGATGTCGACGTAGTCGGGGCCGACCTTCCATACGGCCTGCCCGGGGTCCAGTGTCGGGATCCTGTCGACTGCCCAGGCGGGCAGACCCAGCAGGGCGCCGACGATGGCGGCCTCTTCCGGCCCGAGGCGTCCGATGTGGGCGACCTCGCACAGGCGCGCCAGGTCCTGCGCCTTGCCGTCGCCGAGGTCGGACAGCGTGTGCATCACGACGTCCAGCGACATCGCGGCCTTGCGGGAGTTCTTCAGCAGTCGCTGGATCAGTTCGCTGGTGGCTGGCGACAGGAGGATCTGCCACGCCTCTTCCAGGACCAGGTGGCGGTGGGCGGCGGTCGACTGCCGCAGCCACACGTGCTCTACCCAGCACGCCACCGCCGCCATCAGCGACGGGATCGCCGGGCTGTTGCGGTCCAGGCGGGAGAAGTCGAACGTGGTGATCGGCAGATCGGTGTCCGGAAGGCTGGCGCTGTCGCCGTCGAACAGGCCGCGCAGCGATCCTTCGGTGTAGCGGGACAGCGCGATGGCCGCGCCCTCGCCCCACTCGCTCAGCTTCGTGGCCGGCCACCGGCCGTCCTCTGGCTCCACCAGGGCGTCCACCAGGCCGTTGAGAGACGTTGCCTTGGGGTGGTTGAGAGCGTGCTGGAGTGCGTGGGTGGCCTGGTGGGTGAGGGCGCCGGGCTCCACGGCGGCGATCAGCGACCGGACGAGCTGCTCGCGGACGTCGGGCGGGAACATGTCGCTGACGGGGTTCAGCGTGAAGGAGCCGGCCTCGATGATCTGGCCGCCGAGAGCGCGGGTCAGTGGCGCCCACTCGCCGAAGTTGTCCTCGCCGAAGCTGTCGATGACGACGTACTGGTGGCCGTGCTCGAGAATCTCGCGGCGGCCGCGGACTTTTGCCGTTGTCGACTTGCCGGAGCCGAGTCCGCCCAGGGCGAGGCTGTTGGTCGACGGCAGGACGGCGGCCTCGGCCATGACGGGGGAGAGGTGGAACGGCCGGCCGTCCAGCAGCGACCGCCCGATCGGGATGCCGGGGAACCGGGCGCTGGAGGCGACGAGCGGCGCGGTGATTGCGGCGTGGCTGGAGGGCAGGCGAATCACAGGATGGCCCCTTTCCTGGTGGAGGCTCCGTGCGGGGTGGTCATCACGTGAGCACGGTGCTGCTGGCCGATGAGCCAGTCGAGACGGAGGCGGTGCCGGTCGGCCATGAGGGAGGCCTGCCACCGGGCGTCCGCGATGGCCTCGGGAGTGTCACACCACACCGTCAGGTAGGCGTCGATGTCCACGAGCGTGGCGCCCTGGACGAGCGCGCCGTGCATCGCGCTGTTCGCGAGGTCGTGTGAGTCCTGCTTGACCTTGTCGGTGACGAAGGCCTCGCTGGCGGCGCGCTGCCACTTCGCGGAGCGGCGGGACTGGCCCGTCGGCAGCGGCCGGTACAGAACGGCCAGCGACCGCTCGGTGGCACCCTGGCCCAGCAGCAGCTTCGGCATCAGGTCGCCGCCGGTCTCGTCGGGCCAGGCGGTGATGCGTGCGGTCGCCGCGTGACGGCCGTCGTCCAGGGCGACCCAGCCCGGACCCCGCTCGGTCACGACGGGCAGCGGCTCCGGCTCCACCAGCGTCAGTGCGCCGAGACTGGCGAACTCGTGCGCCAGGGTGTCGACGACACGGGCGGGCTGGCCGACCAGTCCCTTCGGCACGTGAACGGAGATCGTCTGCGCGTGGTCGGTGTAGTCATCCACGCGGGTGTGGTGCGTGACGTGCACCTGGATGCCTGCGCCGCGGGCCTGGTCGCCGGCGAAGGCGAGGGCGCGGGAGAACGCCTCATGGAAAGCGGCCCTCTGCTGCGGGTCCTGCATGGTGCCGTGCTCCGGGTACAGCGTCCACGTCGTGGTCGCTCCCGCGCCGTTGGCCATGGTGTCCGGGGCGGTACGCTCCCGCAGTCGCCGGTAGCCGACGGCCGCCCACCGGGCGAGGGAACGCGGCCCGGGTGCGAGGTTGAGCAGCGCGGCGGCGGCGCCGACCGCTCCGAACGTCCAGATGGGGGGCGGGGTGAGCATCGCCGACATCAGGACGGCTCCCCCAACGCCCGCGTTGGCTTTCGTCAGCAGAGTCTCGGCAGGGCTCAGACCGCGCTGCAGAGCGGGCACGCGGTAGCCAGGCGTCAGGGAGTACACGGCATTTCCTCCTCAAAGGATGGGGCCGGCCCCGGCGTTCACCCACCACCGTCCAAGGACGGGAGAGGCGAACACCGGGGCCGGGATCGAGGGTTATGGGTTGGTCGACGGCGGGGCAGCCGAGGGAGCAGGAGCCGGCGCTGGAGCGGGGGTCGGCCGCGAGGCGGGCACCGCAGGTCCGCCAGGCGCAGGCGAAGCAGCCGGCCGCACTTGCTTGCGTGCCTCTCGGATCCGCTCGGTACGGGCCCTGTCCTGCCGGGTCTTCTCGATGACTGACTCGGTCGTCAGCCGTCCCGGCCGCTTCGGCTGCTTGACGCCGTAGGCGGCGAACAGAACGCCACGGTCCTGGGTCATGGCGCGGCGTGGGGTGTCCACTGTGCGTCGCCTGCGCTCCGTGTTCTCCTGCTCGTAGACGTCCGGGGCGCCAGCACGAACGACCGCCCGCGCCAGCGGGTTCTCGGTCCTGCGCTCCACCGCCGCCCTGGCGGCGCCGGCCACCTTCGGCCCGAAGTACGGCACACCGTGGAAGATCATCCGCAGCATCAGGGCATCCGCGGCGACCAGTAGGACGGCGTCCATCACGAGCGACCCTTCTGTCAGCTTCACGAACGGGCTGACCAGCAGGAGTGCCATCGGGGCGAACATCAACCCCAGCAGCCGCTGTGCCCACGCCTTGACCGCAGACGTGTCGCCCCCGCGGGCCAGCGATGCCAGGACCACGGGAGCCATGCAGACGAACACGAGGATGCCGAGATTGCGTGACATGAACACCAGCGCCGCGAAGGCGAGGGCGACCACGAGAGCAGCGAGGATCAGCAGCACCGCCAGCGGGTTGTCCGCGTCTGCTGCGTTGTCCATGTCCTCGGAGATCGCGCCGAACAAGGTCGACTCGCTGCTGTCGAACGCGGCGGTGAACGCGGCGCTCACGGCCTTGTTCAACATCATCACTACGCCCGGGACCGATGCCATGCCGGCGACGGCCGCGAGCGTCCACCCAGTTGACGCGCCCATTTGCTTCAGGCGGGGGGCACCCTGCCATGCGGTCAGGGCACACACGACGACAACGCAGATGAAGATGGCGACGGCCAGGTGCTGGCCCAGCCACAGGAACTGCTGGTAGATCCAGCTGTCTGCCTCTTCCGGCGCCCACGTGCTGTCCGGCGCCACCAGCCCCTTCAGCTTCCTGATCAGGCTTTCAGCGAGGTCGCGGACGTTGCTCGCGGCGCCGTCGGTGAGGCCCTGGCCTCCGCCGGCGGGCGGCCCGCCCTCATCGGGTGGGCCGCCGCCGTCGTTGTCCCTCACGCAGTACTCATAGCCCGGCGTGCCTTTCAGGGCGTCGCACGGGTCGGCTGCCCGGTAGGACATGCGATCAGCCCTTGGCTTCGGTCACGGTGGAGAACATCGTGTCGCCGTACAGCGCGAGGATGACGGCGACGAACAGCGTGCCCACGGCCAGGCTGCCCTTGCGGAGGGCGCCCTTGGGGTCGCTGTGCGCCGTGAACATCATGCGCACGGCGATGATGGCGATCACGGCGGCGATGCCCTTGGTGACCAGGCCGCCGCCGGTGAGGCCGATGGTGTCGAAGAAGTCCTGGAAGCCCTTGGACATGTCGACGGGGGCGGCGATGTTGAACTTGCGCATCAGATCTCCTTGTTGGTGTGTGATACGGGGCGGCCAACGCCGAACAGGTCGGTCATCGTGTCCATGGGGGAATAGCGGACCTTGGTCCCGGGGCGGGGCGCGTCGATCATCCAGCCGCTGCCGACGTAAATGCCGACGTGGTGAATACTGGCGGCGCTCTTTCCGTAGAAGACGAGGTCTCCGGGCTTTACCTCTCCGGGTTTGACCGGCTCGGATGCCGCGTATTGTGCGGCTGCCGTGCGGGGCAGGTTGATGCCTGCTTTCGCGTAGGCGTAGAGGGTGAGACCGGAGCAGTCGAAACCGGCGATGGATGTGCCGGATCGGCCGCTGGGGGAACAGCACGTGCCGGTACTGGGACCGTTTGCGTTTCCCCCGCCCCACGAATAGGGGGTGCCGATCATTTGTTGTGCCGCGTTGATGGCGGTGACGGCCTGGTCCGTGGTCGCTGTCTTTCCACCGCCGCCGCCCTGGTTGGCGAGTGCGGTGATGGACCGGACGTAGTTCTGTGTTTCCTCGAAGGGCGGTATGCCTCCGGCGTCGCGGACGGCTTGAGGTCCTGCGTTGTATGCGGCCAGCATGTTGGCCTGCTTGTCACCGGGGACGTCTTTGACGTCCTTGGCGATGGTGCACAGGTATTTGGCCGATGAGGGGATGGCGTCTTCGGGGTCCAGCACGTCGCGTTTGCCGTCCCCGTTGCCGTCGATTCCGTGGGTTTCCCACGTGGACGGCATGAACTGCGCGACTCCCTGGGCTCCGACCTGTGAGCGCGCTTCCGGGTCGAAATTCGATTCCTGTGTGAGAAGCGCAGCGAGCAGGTTCGGTGTGACCTCGGGGCAGGTGTTACCTGCCTCCTCGATCAGGCTCTTGTATTCAGCGGGGACGGCCATGCTGAGGGCCGTGCTCACCGGGTTGTCGCCGGCGTCCTGGACGAGGGCGCCCAGGACGACGGCCGCGGTCGCTCCAACGCCGATGGTGACGGCTGTGGTGCTCCTCAAGAGCGTTTTCCCTCCTTTCCCGGCTGTGGGGTGTTTTCGCAGGTCAGACCCGCCTGGCGGTCCGCCATGGGTCCGCCAGGCGACCGTCATGGACCGCCACGGGTCCGCCATGGGTCCGCCAGGATGGCGGTGGCATGGCGGTCGGTGGCGGTGCTGTGGCGGTGCGCTGGCGGTGCCGTGCGGCGGTCACGAGTCGGACCGCGCGAAGGCGATCAGATCGTCCAGGAGGTAGCCGCGGCCCTGCGAGTTCTTGTGGGTGGGAGGGCCGCCCAGAAGCTCGTTGAGCTTCTTTCCGCGTTTTGCCGGATCGTCTTCCAGGATTCCGAGGGCGGGCGCCATGTCCGGTGTGGTCATGAAGTCCACGCCCTTGCTTCGCATCAGGTCGATGGCCTGTCGGAGCGGGGTTTCTTCCGGAAGTGATTCCACGTGCTTGGCAATCTTTTCGTCCACCACGCTCCAGATGAACTCATCTTCGAAGTTGAATCCCCGGATGAGTGTGGAGCGCCCGTTGGCGAAGAGGACGGCCTGACCTTTGATGTCCGGGTCGAGGAGTGCCGGGTTGATCGGTGCGACCGTTTCGAAGTAGGTGTCGCCGAGAGCAACCTTGGCAGTTCCCGCCGATGCCACGTAAAGGCACATTCGGTAAAGGAACTGGTCCCGCACCTCTACGGGAATTGCGTTCATGGAAGGGCGCTGTGTCATGAGCACCGTGGAGATGCCGGATTCCAGGGACTTGGAGACCAGCTGCCGTGTGTCGTTGGTGATCTGCTTGGACTGGTCCTTTTCTTCGTTTGTGGCTCCGGAAGCGAAGAAGTCGGCCGCTTCGTCCACGATGAAGATGACCGGCCGGAATTTCGGTCGCGGTTGCCGGTTGCGGATGGCTTCCTTGATTTTGGCGTACCGGCTGTCCGAGAGGTCATTCAGTTCCCGGACCATGTCCCAGAAGACGGCCGGGTCGTCGGACGACTCGTAGCGGGTGGCGATCGGTTCGAACCTGGTCAGCCCGCAGAATTTGCCGTCGAGCAGATACAGGTCGAATTCGCCGTACGCGATCAGCAGGCAGGTAATGAGCCCGTTGACCAGGGTTGTTTTGCCCATCTGCGTCATGCCGGCGACCAGCAGCGACGCTTTGTCGAAGGTGGGCACGCCGCCGAGCTGGCCGGTGACGTCGTGGCCGAGCGGCACGCCGGCGAACGTCTCGATCGCCTGCCTGGTCGGGGCCGGGAACGAGTGGGTGAAGGGAGGTTCGTGCAGCTTGAGGAGCTTGACGCGGCGTTCGTTGTCGCGGCTGCGCTCCAGCGTCATGTGCAGGCGGGTGACGCCGAACATTCCGGCGATGGTGCCCAGACGCTTCTCCACGTCCTCGTACGTGCGGCCCTTGGGGACCAGGAAGTCGTAGACGTCGCCGGTCTGCACCGATCCGGTCGTGACCTCGTCGGCCCGGATCACCTGGCTGGCTCCGATGGCGCCGGCCGTAGTGAGCGCCGCGGTGAGCTCCGGGTGCGCCACGACGACCTCAGCGTCCGCCAGCGGCGCTTCCAGTCCGGCCGCCGGGGCTTCCTGTCCAGCGGCGGGCGCTTCCTGCGGGGACACTGCCGCGGGCTGGGCCTCGCGCGTCCTGGACGTGGTCCCGGGCTGTCCCTTGTGCGCCCACAGGCGCATGACGAGCGTGCGGGCCTTCCAGGCTCCGTAGCCGAGCACGACCAGGGCGCCAGCGGTGAGCAGCACGGTGGCCGGCCAGGACAGGCCGAGCTTGTCCTTGATGGCGGCTAGGCAGCCGAAGGCGATGGCGAGGACGCCGATGCCGCCGGCCGCCTGCCCGTAAAAGTCGTCGCTGGCCTGGGCTTTCTTCTTGCTCACACCCCCTCCTTTCTGATCTTGAGCACGCGAGCGTAATCGCACATGTACTCGATTTCCTGTGGTTTTGATGGTGCTCGCCGGGTCTGCTCCCTCGGGTCTGCGAACGCAAGATCCGCTCGCCGGGTCACTCGCCGGGTCTGCACTGGTCGACTGCGTTTTCGCTTCCGGCAGTCGCAGCAAGGGCCAGCCCGCACGGCGGGCTGGCCCTCACTGGTGGTGCCGGACAAAACGGGGCGTACGCCCTCTTGTTGGTCAGGCGTCCGTGTCCTCGGTCTCGTCGTCGGTCTCGGAGTCCTCGGAGTCGGCCGGCGTCTCGGTCCGGCCTGCTGCGGTGTTCTCTTCCTTCGCCCTGAGTGCGACCCACGAGCGGCGCACCCGCTTCTCGCTGCCGACGAATCCGTCCTCGCGGAAGGTGGCGACGGCCTGGCGGTAGGACAGCGGCGGCTCGTCGCGGTAGCGCAGATGGCGCAGCACGACGTCCAGCTGTCCGTCGGTGAGCTGTTCGCCGGGCTCGGGGGTGGGCACGCCCGTGACGCTGGCGAGCTGTTCGAGCGTGACGCGGTCTCGGTCGGTGTCACGGCCGGTACGCCGTGTGCCCTCGCCATTGCCCACGCCACCGCTCTGACCTGCGTGACTGCCGCTGCCGTCCGTGTCGGGGGCGTTACGGTCGGGGCCAGTGAGGGCCGGGGGCGTGGGCAGCGCGGGGGCGCTGGGCCTCCACGTGCCCAGTTCCGGCAGGCGGATGGAGGCGACCGAGGCGGGCAGCGCCTTCTCGGTGACCGTCTCCTGCGTGGACTGTGCCTGCTGGTGCAGGGCCTCGGTGGTGGTCTGCTGCGCCTTCAGCACCGACCTGCGGTACCTGGTCTCCGCCTTGGCCACCTGCGTCTCCAGCTCGGTGGCCAGCTCCAGCAGCTCGATCCGGTGCGAGGCCTCCGCCTCCATCTCCTCCAGCCGGTCGTCGACCTCCTGGCGCTTGGTGTCGAGGGACTGCCGCGTGCCGACGGACACCTTTCGCCCGAGCGACGGCAGCACCCACCACCAGGCGAACTTGGTCGCGACGATGGCCACCGGGGTCAGGACGTAGGCCAGGTCGAATTCGCCGGGCCCGGACATGACCAGGTGGGCGGTCGGGATGGCGGCGTTGATGGCCGTCAGGGCGAGGCCTGCGAACTGAACACGCCGGGCGCGGCGGCGGTTGTTGCCCGCCAGGATCTCCGTGGCCTGGAAGACCACCCACAGCGCGTCCAGAGCGCCGATGGTCGGCACTGCCCACGCGCCGAAGCGGGGTTCGAGGATGTCGTAGGAGACGGCCACCGACAGGATGGCCACACCCAGGGTGATGACTCCCAGGATGGCGAGCACCGTCGCGCGCGGGGACGGCCTCCCCAGGGGCAGCTTGGTCTTGTTCACGCCTGTTTCCCTTCTGGTCTGGTGCGAGTGGTTGCCGTCGCAGTCCTCAGCGGGCCAGCAGAACGGCAATGACGACGATGAGCGGGCTGGCCATGCCCAGCAGGTAGACGAAGCGCACGGGTCCCCTTTCCGGATCGGTTGGCGGGTCAGTGGGTGGCGCCGGACAGGCGGCTGACCTTGGCCAGGTGCTGCTCCTGCTCCTCGATGAGGCGGTCGACCTTGGCGGCGAGCCCGTCGCGGAAGTAGCCGCCGAAGCCGTCGCCGATGTGCCAGTCCTTGGCCTCGGGGTAGCCCGCCTCGGCGAGGGCCTGACTGTGGCCCAGGTCGGCGTACAGGTGCCGGTACTGGGCGTCGGCGATGTCGACCGCGCGCTTGTCGAACCGGGCGGCGGCGGCGCGGGTGCGGTCCTGCGCGTCGATCAGGCGGGAGATGGCGGCCGGCCATTCCCGGCCCGCCTCGGCGGTGCGCAGGTAGGCGTAGGCCGCTTCCAGGGCCTTCGCCTCCCGCTCGTACGCCCGCCAGCGCTCCGGGGCGCCCTGGACGACCCGGCGGAGTTCGGCGACGTAGGCGGCGTCCTGCCACCTTTTGCCCGCCTGCTGGTACAGGTCGTCCAGGACGTCCCGCGCGACCGTCCGGATGCGGTGCTCGGTCTGATCTTCCGACTCGGGCACGTAGTTCAGCCGCGGGTCGTCGTAGTACGACTGCGACTTGGCCGGCTCCTTCTCGTGGCCGGTGAACGGCGCGAATTCGAAGGTCACCCGGCCGTAGGGGGTCGGCTCGATCTTCCGCAGGTACGGCGGCAGGTGCGGGGTGATGCGGTCGAGGACCTGCTGAAACGGGACCGAGAAGGTGTCGGGCATGTCGTCTCCTTGGCGGGATGCGGGGGTGTTCGGACGTGGTGCGGCGGGACCGTCCGTCGGGGCGGTCCGTTCCTTGCGCGGCAGCCCGAAGTCGTCCAGGGGCGCGCGTAACGGGATGGTGTGGGCGAACATAGGAACCTCCCAGCGGACAGACGGAGCGCGACTGCGCGGCTCCCCTGGACCGCGCCCGGACCAGCCACCGCGTGGGCGGGGCCAGGCCGGGCGGGTCAGGCAGCCGTCAGGCGGCGGTGGCGGGCCGGTGATCGGTGCTGTAGCCGCGGGCGACCAGAGCGGCGGCCAGGTAGTCGGCGGCCTCGTCCTCGTCGATACGCAGCTGATGCCAGGCGAAGGCCAGGCAGGCGACCTGCGCGGTGGTGACCCGCCCGGGCCCGTCCGAGGACGTCACGGCCGCATCCCGGACCAGATGCTTGGCAACCCTCATCAGGCGGATGTGGCGCTGCCTGTCACGCATCTTCTTGAGCATGTCTGGACCCTCCTGACGTATGCCGGGCTGTCCGGCTCCCCTCGCCTCGCCCGTCTCGGCCGCCAGGAGGCAGCCGAGACGGGCGTGGGAGGCAACCGACAGAGGTGGCGGTGTCGGCTGAGCGGGATGGCTCAGCGGGCGTTGCGCTTGCTGCGCTGGCGTTCGAGGTAGGCGTCCTGGCGCCGCTCGAACACCGTCCCCAGCCGCTGCCCCTCAAGGCAGCGGCTGAAGTTCGTGCACGCGGGATCGGTGCAGGTGGTGCGGTGGTCCTGGTAGGCGGCGAGGGCCGCCAGGTAGCGCTGGTACAGGGCGTCAGGCACGCGGTGCTCTTTCGTGGTGCCGGCGGGGCGGGTGGAGGTCGTCGACGCGGTGTCCTGCCTCCCACGCTGCGGCGGCGGCCACAGCGGCGGCCGCGAGCAGCAAGCGGGTCAGGGGGTGGCCGATGCCGACGTGGGAGGCGGCCCGGGCCGCGCAGTGCTGCGCTGCCCGGGCCGCGTGTATGAGGTGCGGCATTCAGAGCCCGAGGGCCTGGCAGGCGTCGCACGTCCACGCCGTAGGCGCCAGCCGCGTGCTCTGCGTGCCCGTCGGCAGCGGTGCGGCACCGAAGACGCCACCGCACACGTCGCACTGCAAGTTGCTGCGCGGCGCGGCGGGCGCTGACGCCGGGCGGGCACTTGCTCGGGTCGCAGTTCCACTTGCCGCACAGCGGGCAGGAGTCGCCGGCCATCACAGGGCGGTGCAGGGTGAGCACCGGCTGCCGCTCGTAGCCGGGCAGCATCTCCTGGAGGGTGCGGCGCGCGCGGCGCGTGGTCGGGACGCGGCTGTCGGCCTCGTGCACCATCCGGGCCAGGAGGTCACCGAGCTGCCGGTGCGCGACGGAGGTGCAGGGCCCGGCGTGGAAGCCGCGGCACGGGGGGCACCAGTACTCCGGGTTCATCCCGGCCCCTGTCGCACGGGCCACGGGGCGTGTCATGATCGCTGCGGTCATTGGGATGCTCCAATCCTGTTGACCGGACAGCCCCGGAGCTCTCACCTTCCGGGGCTGTCACCTTGTGGCTGACCGGACGGCCCGCCACGGCCCGCCTCCCACCCCCGACGCTCTGGTGGGGTGGGAGGTGGACCGTGGCGGGCCGTCAAGCAGCCGGGGCGTACTCGGTCCGAGCGGGCCGGACCAGGTAGTCGGACGTCGTCCAGACGGAACCGACCACGAAGGGGTCGCCGTCGGGGCGCAGCGTGTCGCGGACGATGAGGGCCCATCGAGCAGCGGCCCGGCGCAGCAGCTGCGCGGCGTCCGTCGGGTTGGTGATGAGGGCCAGAACCTCGAAGCGCCCGTCCGTGTTGGAGTAGATGGCTCCCGGGAGGCGGGGGCCGATCTCGTCCTGGACGCTCGGGCGGGGTGGAATGCTGTGCATGCGGGTCGTCCTCTCCCAAGAAGTGACCTGCGACAAGAACCCCCAGGGCGGCATCCCTGGGGGTTCGTCGCACAGCCCGCGGTGGTCCGGATGGACAGCGGGCGGTTAGTGCGTCCTGCGCACTCCGCCGGCCACCGCCCAATCCGTGCAGGGGAGCGGTGGCCGGCGGGCAGCGCAGGGCAGCGGTCAGGCAGCGGTGATATGGACCGGCTCCCTCGGCACCTGCGGGCCGCGGTAGTCGGAAAGCGTGCCCGCCCGGCGCGTACGGCACATGTTGTTGGCGTCCTCGACCGCCGTACCGGAACGCTTGGCAAGGGCGGCCGCCGGAGCGGTGGTGTCGTCGCGGTGCCGTGCCCACTCGGCCGCCGTACGCTGCGCCGCCACACTCGACCGGTGCCGGGCAATGAGCGTGTCAACGCGGGCCTCGTTCATATTCACGCGGTCGCGCTGCTCCTGGCCCCGGCTCAGCAGCTCGTACTGCGCGGCGAGCCGCAAGCCGGTGATGCAGCGATACGTGGCACCGCAGCGCCCAGCCACCTGCTTGATCTTCCGGCACTCCTTCGGGCACTTCTTTCGGCACCGGCACTTCGGCCGACACTGCTTGAGGTGCTCGCGGTAGGCGTCCAGTACAGCGGCCGCGTTCGGGGCCGGCCGGGCCATCCTGGCAACCGGCGTAGCCGGAGTCTGAATCGGCTTGTGGTGCTGACGGGCCGAGCGGCGGCCGGTCGCCGTGCTGTCGGCGGCGAGCAGCTTCTCGCCCCACTCCTCAACGGTGATGTCGATGGTGATGCGCTGCGCACTGCCAGGGCAGCGGGGGCCACCGGTCGGCTTGTCGCCGTAGTAGCGGCGCTCGCCGGTCCGCGGGGCGTCGATGCTGGCACGGTGCGGCTTGATCATCGACCGGGTGAGGCGGTGCCAGGTGTCGCAGTCCGGGCAGACCGCGAGCGGCGGTTCGCCATCGCGGAGGTTGAGGTGCTCGGGCCGCATGGTGCTGGCCTTGATCGGTGTACGTCCGTTGTGACGCATCTGGTGTCTCCCTTGCTGCTGCGTTCTCCGCCGGCCAGGAGTCAGAGCACGTCCTGCTCCTGGTCGACGGGCAGCGCAACGGCTGCGGGTAGCGCACCTGGCTGTGCTCCGGGGACCTCGTGGTTCGTCACCTCGGCCGCGCATGTAAGCGACGGTCAGCCAGACGTATGAAGTTGACGCATACCAGGTTGCTCCATCCAACTTGCGATGGACTGGCTGCTGGGAAGAGGTTGGCATAGTGTGGCGACTAGGTCAACAACCAACGCAATATGGATGAGCCCATGTTGCGTTGGTTGTTGCATAGGGGTTTGCCGAGTGAGAGAGTGCACCCATGGCACACACGTCATCGAAGTACCTGGAGCTAGCGGAGGCGCTAGCCGAAGCGGTCCGAAGAGGGGAGTACGCGCCTGGCGACCGGTTCCCCACCGTGGTGGAGCTGGCCAAGGCGCACGCTGTGGCCCCGAACACGGCCTCGCGGGCAGTGCAGGTGCTCAAGGAGCAGGGTCTGTTGTCGGGAAAGCCTGGCGGCACGACTCGCGTGCGAGTGCAGCCGATTCACCAGGTGAGGGTGAACACTCGCTACCAGGCCGAGAAGGATCTGGTGCTAGAGCCCGAGGAAGTGAGAGGCAACTTCGGCGTAGCAGAGTCGGACCACGGCGTTTCCGTGTCGACGATGGAAAACCACGTGCGGCTCGACGTGGTGCCCGCTCCGATCGACGTGGCTGAGGCCCTCGGTGTGGCACAAGGAACCCTGGTCCTACGCCGCATCGGCACGCGTCGTACCAAGCAGGGCGCCGGCATGGGCAAGTCCGTCTCGTACATGCCCCATGACCTCGCCAGCCAGAACCCTGACCTGTTCGACCCTGAGCGCGAGCCGTGGCCCGGCGGCGCTCAGCACCAACTCCACACCGTGGGCATCGAGGTCGACCGCATCGAGGACCGGGTCACAGCGGCCATGCCAACGGACACGGAAACGGAGGAGCAGGACATTCCTCCGGGAGTGCCTGTGCTCCGTGTAAGGAAGATCTCGTATTCGACGGACGGTCAGGTCGTAGAGGTAACAGATATTCCTCTGCCCGCGGATCGCGTGGAACTCCGGTACGTCACACCACTGAAGCGATGGTCATGAACCGAATTATCAGCGTGGTAACGCCTGTCTACGACGGCGGGGCAAAGTACCTGCGCGAAGCCTATGAGTCCGTGAGGGACGAGCGTGCCCGCCTGCCAGAGGGCTGGGAGGTGCAGTGGCTCGTCCAAGAGGACGGGACCACAGGCAGGCCACTTGCCGTCATCCCGGAAGAGCCATGGATCTCAACTGGGATGGCCAGCAAGGGCGGTGCTGGAGTCACCCGAACGATGGCTCTGCCGCGAGCGACGGGCGAACTGGTCCGCACGCTGGACGCCGATGACGTGCTCCTCCCGGGAGGCCTCGCCCGGGACATCGCCGCTATGGAGGCGCACCCTGAAGTCGGGTGGTGCATCTCCGCCGGGTTGGATCTCCTGCCGGATGGGTCCATGGTGGCGGGGCCGTACGACCCGCCAGAGGGACCTCTCACCTACGAGACGTTGCTTACCGCGTACGACGAGGACAACTTCCCCGTGATCGGTACGCATCTGACCGCGCGTACGCCACTGCTGCTCGCGGTGGGGGCCTGGCCGGCGATCCCAGCATGGGAGGCAATCGCAGCCGTCATGCTCTGCGCCGCCGTCTCAGACGGGTGGATGATCTCGACCCCGGGAGGCATCTACCGGAAGCACCCCGACCAGACGACTTCTCAGTCCGCATATGCCGAGGTCGCTGACCTGGATCAGCTCCGGGCCATTGTCCGAGCACAAGTAGAGGCGCTTCGTCGCACCGGCTGGCGCTGGCCGTAGCGAGAACCGGAAGGTCGCGACAGCGCTCAAATCCGAGCGACACGCGGTCAGCTGACCTGGCCCGAGTGAAGAGTTTTGTATAGTTCTGGATCACGTGAGGAGAGGGGGAGCCTTGTCTGAACTACTAGACGCGGTCGATGCTCTGCTTGTGCGACCGGACACTCTGCCTCCGCCGGAGATCCGCGCGCGGCTGCGCAAGGCGGACGGTCTCACCCAACAGGAAGTGGCCGACGTTTTCGGAGTCACTCGCGTCGCCTTTAACCGTTGGGAAGTCGGAGCGGCCAAGCCGCGGCGGCGCCACCTAGAGGCGTACGCTCGCCTGCTCGCCGGATGGGCAGCCAAGCATCCAGCCGCCGCCGTTCGGATACGAGGTGACAAAGCTATGAGTTCCCCGTAATGCGAAGCGGCCCCTGTCGCCACAACAGGAGCCGCTTCCAAGTCCGACTCAATCGAGCTAGCAACCCTTGAGTCGTGATCCGGTGAGGTGACCTCGCCGGGGGTGATGCCCGTGAGCCTTGCGGCCCTCGTGGTCACCTCTACCCAGAGTATGCGCCAGAGATTGCGCAACGCCACTACTCCGGGTCTTCTGTTCGGTCACATCCACTGATCATGGCTCCCCTACCTGGGGAGATGACTCCTTGCACAGCCAGCAACACCTATCCGGTAGCCGTCACGTGGACGAGTCGGGGCGCCTGACAGCAGCAAAGGCGCCCGTCAGCGGCGTCTCGGTCCCGCGACACATGGGCGTCGGAAGCGACCTGGTACACACCCTCGACTACGTCGTGCTGCTGCAAGTCATGTTCAACCTGGCCTCTTCCATGGAGTCCACGCCGCTGAGTGTCTGGAAGCAGCTCCAGGAACGCGGCATCCGCTCTGCCAAGAACGCGCGGGAGCTGGTCGGTAAGAACGCCGTGTACGAGTCGTTCGCCCGGCTCCTGGACGCCGGATACGTGCGCCGGACACAGCTGCCGCACCCGACCAAGCCCGGCCGTAAAGGCCCGGTCGTCTACGAGGTCTACGACAACCCGGCCTGGAACCCGGACTGGTCGCCGACCTCTCCGGGAGCCGAAGATCACGACGAGGTAAAACAGCAGGTCGCAACGCTTCCCGGAACGCCGGAACCGTCATTCGGGGAAGCAGGTAAAACAGCAGGTCAGAACGCTTCCCGGAACGCCGGAAGCGGTAACAACGGTTCCGGCGTTCCGGGAAGCGGTAAACGGCATGTTCCCGCAGGTCAGAACGCGTCCCGGGTTCCGGGAAGCGGAATCGTCTCCCCCCCACACCCCCCGGGGGAGGAGGAATCCTCCTCCCCTACCCCTCACCCCCGTCCCTCAAGTTCGCTTCCGTCACAGCGGGAGGAGGGGCCGGAGTTCTCTCCGGAGGAGATCTGTGCGGCTGAGGACTTCCTCCAGCAGATGCGGCTCTGGCAGGCGGGGGCGTCCACCGCCCGCAGCTGTGCGCCGAAGCTGCTGCGCACGATGCGTCAACAGGGCTGGCCGTCACTGGTCGATGCTGGCGCCGACTACCTGGCCCTGCTCGAAGCGGAGGTCCTCAAGAACACGGGCGGTGCGGCGTCCTGGACCAAGTGCCTGCCCGGTTGGGTACGCGACCTGCGCCGCTACGCCCTGGTCCGCCCGCAGCCCGCATCTGCTCCCGCGCCGGGCGGCAGCACGCGGCCGACGGCGGCGCGCGACGTCATCGAGGCCTGCACGGCGTGCGATGAGTACGGCTGGCTGCTGGACGACGACGACGACGCCCCGCAGCGGCGATGCACGCACCCCGGCGTCACCCGCAGCGAAGTGGAGGCGGCCAAGTGACCGTGACCCTGGACCAGGAACGGGCCGTCTCCGTGGAAGCCGAGAGCCGTGCACTGGGGGCCTGCCTGATGGCGACCCCCTCGTACGACCCGGTCGCCGACGTGGCCCGCGCCGTGCGCGAGGCCGACTGGCACGAGCCCGCGCACGAGCTGGTGTGGCTAGCCGTCCAGCGGCTGCACGGCGCCGGCCGCCCGACCGGAGTGCCTGCGGTAGAGGCGCAGCTGCGCAGCACCGGCGACCTCGAGCGCGCCGGTGGCGTGGTGGGCCTGTCCCGGCTCGCGAGCGAGGCCTGCTCGGCGGCTGAGGCTGGCCACTACGCCGACCTTGTCCACGGGTATGCCCAGGTGCGCCGCTACCAGCAGGCGCTGGTGCGCGGCATGCAGGGCGCTCGCCAGGCAGACCCGCTGTCGGTGCCGGAGACGATCGCCGCCCACCAGGCGGAGCTGGAGTCCCTGGCCGTCGACGACCAGGACGACGACACCTTCGGCCGGTTCGGCGACCACCTGGACGCGCACCTGGACAGCCTGGCCATCTCCGTCCCACCTGCTGCCGTCACCGGGTTCACCGACCTCGACATCCTGATGAAGCTGATGCCCGGCCAGATGATCCTGGTCGCCGCTCGCCCGGCCATGGGCAAGTCTGCGTTCGCGCTCGGAATCGCCACCGCCAACGCCCGCAAGGGCGGCCCGACACTGGTGCACAGCCTGGAGATGGGCCGTGCCGAGGTCAGCAACCGGATCCTGTCGGCTCGGGCCCGGGTGGCGTTCCACCACATCCGCGACGGCGTCGACAGCCTCACCCAGGACGACTGGGACCGCCTCGACCGGCACGCTCCGGAGCTGAAGGGCCTGCCGCTGTGGATGGACTACAGCGCCCGCGTCAGTCCCGCCCGCATCCGCTCCCGCATCAAGACCGTCATCCGCGAAACCGGCCGCGCGCCCTTGGTGGTGGTCGACTACCTCCAGCTGATGCAGACCGACCAGCGCAACGCCCGGCAGTCGACCTACGACAAGGTCACCGAGATCAGCCGCGAACTGAAGATCCTCGCCTCCGACACCGGCGCCGTGATCATCGCCCTGGCCCAGCTCAACCGCGGGCCCGAGCAGCGGCAGGACAAACGGCCGGCGGTCAGCGACCTGCGCGACTCCGGCGCCCTGGAGCAGGACGCCGACGCGATCATCCTGCTGCACCGCGAGGACTACTACGAGCCCGAGTCCGCGCGGTCCGGCGAGACCGACCTGATCGTGGCCAAGCACCGCAACGGGCCCACGGCCACCGTGACCGTGGCCCACCAGTTCCACTACAGCCGCCTGCGCGACATGTCCGGTGCCGAGGAACCCGACCTCTAGCCGCCCTGGACGCCGCTGTGCGGCGTGATCACGGGCGGGTCGGACAACTTCCCCAGCCCGCCCGTGATCACCCCTCAGCGGCCCGCACAGCCGATCATGAAGGAGAGCAGCCCTCATGGGCATCATCGGAGACGGCCTCAACCGCGCCGTGCAGGGCGCGTTCACCCGGCCTATCCCCAAGTCGGCCGGGGCGCAGGTGCGCTACCTGGTCAAGCAGCTCAAGGGCACCCGCGCGGTAGCCGGTCTGCTCGGCGTCTCGCAGCGTACGGTGGAGCGCTACGTGAAGGACCAGATCCGCCGACCGCGCGCCGACCTCGCGCAGCGCCTGGAGGACGCCGTGCGCCAGCGCTGGCAGCCCCGCGTCCGCGACCGCGCCCGCAAGCAGGCCGCCAGGAGCACCGGTCTGGTGGTCGATGCCCGCGCCCGCTTCGGCTTCACCGCGGCGCCCGGCACCACCGACGACGCCCGCATGCGCCACCTGACCATCGCCCTGACCCCGCACTACGCGGCCCGTCTGTTCGATGCCCAGGACGCCGGCGCCAGCGAGCAGCAGCTCCGCGACATTGCCGCCGAGGGACTCGGCGAGATGTACTTCCGCGACGGCGGCAGCCGTGCAGCCGGACTGGAGATCCAGTTCACGGACGTCGAGCACGTGGAATTCGACCTGTAGCGCCCGGTGGAAGTGGCCGGCACCCTCAGTCCGCCTGAGCGGGTGGCACGGGTGCCGGCCGACCCAAGACACCGCCCAAGGGGCGCGTGCTCGGATGGCAGCCTACCGCGCCCCACCCGAGCAGTAGCCAAATCACGTACTGTTTTCTTGATGAGTTCCCGGTGGTTCGCCGGACTCTGGAGGCCCTCATGATCCGCGCCGGACGCCAGCACCTGGTGCGCACCCTCGCCGACATCGCCGCGCAGCAGGGCATCGCCGTACAGACCTTGCTGAACTCCGGCCAGCACCAGGCCGACGACTTCCCCGCGCCGTTGAACGCGGGCCGCACTCGGCTCTACGACGGCGAGCAGGTCGACGCGTACCTCGCCGGCCTCCCCGTCCCCGAGCTGCCGACAGCGGACGACGACGAAGACCTCCTGGACCGCCAGGAGGCCGCCGCACTGCGCGGCGAGCCCCTGTCAGTGTGGGACCGCCGCAAGAAGGAGGCGGCCGTCAGCGAGCACCTGGTGCGCGTGGGCGGGGTCGAGCACTGGCCCCGCCGCGTCGTCCGGGATTACACCCCCTCGCCCCGCCGCCGCACCAGCGGCAGCGGCGGGGGCGGCCGGCCCACTGGCGCCGGGGACCAGGTCCCCCGCGACCAGCTGCCCGCGCGAGTCGCGCAGCTCCTGGACGCCGACCCCGCCCTCACCGCGGCGGCCACTACCGACCGCCTCGGCGTACACCGCAACACCGCGCAAGCCGCACTGACTCAGTGCCGCGCGCAGCGGTTGGCCGACGTCATGGAGCAGTGCGCACTCACGGCAGCACAGGCCGCCGCCGCACTCGGTTACCCCGCTGGCCAGACCCGCCGCGCCGGCGTCCGCGCCGAAGCTGTCCTGCGCGGCCGCCAGGCACGCCCCTACCTCGCCGCCGTGGCCCAGGCCCTGCACGCACGCGGCTGGAGCTCCACCGACACCCCGCCCGCCGTCCAGCACCCCGAAGACGACGTCTGCATGGCCGCGTTCGTCCTGGACGCCCCCGCGGCGCCGGCCCCCGCTCTGGTGTGGTCCGAACGGCACGGCTGGCGCACCGCGCCCTCGCGCCGCCACCCGTTCGGTCGGGGCGCAGCATGGCCCCCACCCGGCGACGGCGTGCGACACCTCGCCACCGGCCTAGCCCCCGCGCCTACCGACCTTGTGAAGGCCCTTTTGAGCATCGACTGAGCCGCTGGAACGTAAATGCTCCGTACGCGGGCTCACTTGGTTGCGGGCAAGTCGAGCCAGCAGAGCGGGCGGCACCAGCAGCCATCATCCGTGTTCACCGACGAGAGATCCCTGCCATCAGTACCGTGGTCCTCATGGGAGAGCTGGGTATAGCGCTCATTGCGGCAGGAGCCGCACTTGCCGGTAGTGCGCTCACGGGTTGGTTCACGATCGCTGCTGGACGACGCCAAGCAGCAGCGGCCCGGTATGCCGGCGACGAGCAGGCGCGTGCCGTAATCGACACGGTGAACCGGACCCTTAATGAGCAGCGTGCCGCCCGCGCTGAGGAAGCGCGGCGGCAGGTGTACAGCCAGTTCCTCATGGCGTTCAACGAGGCGCTGCACCTTCTTAAGCCTCGCAACCCGGCTTCGGCGAGGCGCAGCGGGATTGAGAAGGTCAACACGCTGTACAGCCTCGTCGATCTCGAAGGCCCCGAGGACGTACGCGTAGCGGCATCGGCCATGAGAGAAGCACTCCTGGGCCTGGCCGAATTACTCGATGACTACAACCGGGATAGCGCGGGCGCTTACGACTGGGAAGTAGAGCGCTGCGACGACTCACGCTGCGATTTCCTCGCTATCACTCACGCGGTTCTCCACCGTGGTGCGTAGGCCGTGATGCAACGTGGGCGCCCTGGACAAAGACGCAGGGCGCAGCGTCAGTAGTAGGCGCGCGGATTTGACGGCTCTCATGGGCGACTAGTTCCAGTTTGGGAGTGGCGGGCCGGGGCCCGGCCGCCGCGCCGCGGGGGCGTGCCCGGGTGCTGCGCACCCGGACCGCGCGCTGCGCGCGCTCACGCCCGGGGTGGGGGCCAGGACGTCGGCCGCTGCGCGCCCGACCGCGCGCTGCGCACGCTCGCCTTGCCCCCACCGCCGCCGGGCCCGCTGCGCGGTCCTACGGCGGGCCTGCCTGGTCCCGGGGCAGACGCTGCGCGCCGCCCCGCCGCCTGCGGCGTCCGGACAGGCAGATTCTCACCGCTGCGCGGTGCGAATGAGCGGCGCGGCGGCCGGGCCCGGCCCGCCACTCCATATGGGTTGACCTGCGGAAACTCGGCGAAAGTGATCGCCTGAGTAGCTAAATTGCGATACACTTTTCTTGTTGGTCGGCAGTGGCAGTCGAACGACACCCAAGATCACCACACCCTGAAAGGGGACACTCATGTCCGCAGCAGGCTTCGCCCTAATTCTCCGTCCGGACACCTCCTTCCAGATCATCGAATGGCCTCGCGAATCCGCCGCCGGCCTCCGCAGCCTCTACACCGAAATCGGCTGCACCAACGTTGCCGTTGTCGACCTTTCCCTCACTGGCTGTTCTCTATCCGTGCGGGTGGTCGGCTGGGGCTCGAACAGGGTGCTGGTTTGGGTGAGTTGTCGGGTGCTCGGGCATGAAGGAAGGGCCTCTTGGTAGCTCGCGGATGTCGAGTCCAGCGAGGAGCAAGAGGCCCTGTTGTCGAAGTGTCGCGTGGTCGCAGTGGCCGGGTCCAGTCCGTCCACTCCTGGGTGTGACTGTCTCGCCCACAGGTTCGGGAACGCGGCCGACCGCCCGGAGCGCCGGCCCCGGTACGGCTCGGACATGAGCGATGCCGAGTGGGCAGCGGTGCGGGATCTGCTGCCGGTGCCGGGATGGCTGGCGGGCCGGGGCGGGCGGCCGGAGGGCTACTGCCACCGGCAGATGATCGACCAATGCCGCGAAGTTAAGGCCCCGATGGTGCCGTCAAGGGTTCGGCGAGCGGGATCTTGTAGGTGCAGGGGGCTGTGCGGATGAGTCGGTTGTTGCGGGTCCAGTAGCAGAGGGGACTGCTGCAGGGTTGGGTGACATCTGACCTGGCTCGCTGAGATGCGGCCTGGAAGGATGTTGCAGTGCCCAAGCCGTATCCGAAGGAGTTCCGCGAAGACGTCGTGCGGGTCGCACGCAACCGCGAGCCCGGCGTCACGCTGGAACAGATCGCCGCCGACTTCGGCGTCCACCCGATCACGCTGTCGAAGTGGCTGCGCCGCGCCGACACCGACGAGGGCGCCAGGCCCGCGACGACGTCGGGCGAGTCCGCCGAGCTGCGCGAGGCCCGCAAGCGCATCCGGCTGCTGGAGCAGGAGAACGAGGTGCTCAGGAGGGCTGCGGCGTATCTGTCGCAGGCGAACCTGCCGGCAAAATGATGTACCCGCTCGTCCGCGAGCTGGCCGCCGCCGATGCCCCTCACCGGGTGCCGGTGGCGGTGACGTGCCGGGTGCTCGGACTGGCCCGCCAGCCCTACTACCGGTGGCTGGAGCGGCCGGTCACCGATACCGAGCTGTCCGAGGCATACCGGGCCAACGCCCTGTTCGACGCGCACCGCGACGATCCCGAGTTCGGGCACCGCTTCCTTCTCGACGAGGCCCGCGCCGCCGGTGAGCCGATGGCCGAGCGGACTGCCTGGCGGATCTGCCGGGACAACGGCTGGTGGAGTGCCTTCGGCAAACGCAGGGGCCGCGGGAAGAACGCCAAAGCCGGGCCGCCGGCCCACGATGACCTGGTGCGGCGGAACTTCACCGCAGACGGGCCGAACCGGTTGTGGCTCACGGACATCACCGAGCACGTGACCGGCGAGGGCAAGCTGTATCTGTGCGCCGTCAAGGACGTGTACTCCGGCCGTGTCGTGGGCTATTCCATCGACGCCCGGATGAAGTCCCGCCTCGCGGTGGCCGCGCTGGAGTCGGCCGTCGCCCGCGGCAGCCTCACCGGGGCAGTCATGCACACCGATCACGGGGCCCAGGGCGGATTCAACCGGTCGCCGCCGTCCTCACCCGGCACGGCCTGGTCGGCTCAATGGGCCGGGTCGGGGCCGCCGGCGACAACGCCGCCATGGAGAGCTTCTTCGCACTGCTGCAGAAGAACGTCCTCGACCGCCGCGTCTGGGCCACCCGCCAGGAATTGCGGATCGCGATCGTTACCTGGATCGAGCGGACCTACCACCGGCGCCGACGGCAACGACGCCTGGGCCGATTGACCCCCGTCGAGTACGAGACCATCATGACCCCACCCGCAGCTCTGGCTGCATAAACCGCCGCTGTCACCCGATCATGCAGCAGTCCCCAACACCCTGACGATGGGCGAGGGAAAGGATTAACCGTCGGCCGCACCGGGTGACCAGTGGTGTCGCTGAGGCGGGAGTGGATCGGCCAGGGGCCCCTCCCGGTGCCGCGCAGTCAAGCGTCGGCCGGGTTATGGCCGGCGGGGCAGTCGAGTTCCGCCCAGACGGTGTGGCCCGTGGGGCGAGACTGGTCGCCCCAGGCGAGGGAGAGCGCGTCGACCAGCCACAGACCGCGGCCGTCCGTGGTCAGGCCGCCGGAAGGGTGCCGCCACTTCGCGCGGACCAGGTCGACGTTGAGCGCCGTGCCGGAGTCGGTGACACCGATCCGCAGGCATGGGCGGTCCCGGCGGTCGTCGAGTGTGAGCGAGACGGACACGGGTGGCCTGCCGTGCCGGAAGGCGTTGCCCAGCAGCTCGCTGACGATGAGGGCGGCGTCGTCGGCGAGTTCGCCGGTGCCCCAGCGGTCCAACTGCTCACGGATGTCCTGGCGGACGGAACCCAGCACGCTTGTCGCGGCGCTGTCACGAACTTCACAGGAGCCATTCATGGTGGTTCACCCTTTTCTTCCTACTGGTTATTCGTTGCGGTCCCGAGAACGGATGGCCGAGAAGACGGCGGACCCGGACGGGCGGCCGGAGACGGCAGCCGGAGGGCGTACTCCTTCCGAGTGGTTCTCCGGCACACCGGCAGTCCACCGCGGCGTCCGTCACGGATCACCTGTGTCCGCCGCACGGTGCGGCGGCGTCGGCGGTCCGTGACCGCCGGAAGCGAGAGGCAGAGGTCTCATGACATCTCGTGTCATCAAGTACGCCGGGCTGCTGGCCGCCGTCGGTGCCCTGGGGTTCGGCGGTGCCGCGTCTGCGTCGGCGGACAGCGGCGCCCAGGGCGCGGCCGTCGGTTCTCCGGGAGTCGCGTCGGGCAACGTGATCCAGGTGCCGGTCAGCGTCCCGGTCAACGCCTGCGGCAACACCGTCAACGTGATCGGCCTGCTCAACCCCGCCTTCGGCAACACGTGTGTCAACGGCGGCGGGCACGGTGAGTGGGGCATGTGGCGCTGACCGCGACACCCCTACCGCGCCGCGCCCCCTGAGCAACGCCTCTGGGGCCGGGTGCCGGTCACGGCACCCGGCCCTCTGCCGTGGGCGGGTCGCTGACCGAGCGCCGTACGGCTGCGTGTACGGCGCGGCCCAGCGAGGGCGATGGCAACAGCGGACCGTCCGCCCGCTGAGGGGAGAAGGTTCTTGATCCGTTGCCCGGACCCGCGCCGATTGGCCCGCCGCCGGTTTTTCATTCGATCGGGTACCAGACCAATCCGTCCGGCACCCGGCCCCGGATTCCCCACGTGACGGACGACGACAGGACATCGCGAACGGCCCAAGGCGGCATCCGCCGGGTGCTGGCCGTCCTCAGTGGCGCTCTGGCCGGGTTCACCGCCCTGGCCGTCGCCGAACTGGTGTCGGCGTGGGTGAGGCCGCAGGCCGGTCCGGTCGTCGCGGTCGGCGGCGCGGCCATCGACCGCACACCCGCCGCGGTCAAGGACTGGGCGATCCGCAACTTCGGCACCGCCGACAAACTGGTCCTCCAGCTCGGCATCCTCACTGTTCTGGCAGCCTTCGCGCTCGCGCTGGGACTCCTGGGACTGCGGCACCGTCCCGCCGGCACGGCGGGGATCCTGGTCTTCGGGGCGGTGGGTGCCGCGGCTGCGATCAGTCGGCCGGACTCCAGCGGTGTCGTGGACGCGCTGCCGTCCCTCGTAGGAGCGGTGATCGGCGCGCTGGTCCTCTGTACCCTCCTCGGCCGCTTGCAACCGTCCGAGGCCACCTCGGCACCCGGCGCGGCGGGGCAGGAGGCGGTCACGCGCTCGCCCGGCTGGGACCGGCGAGGATTCCTGATCGCGGCGAGCGCGGCGGCCGCCGCGTCGGCCGGGGCCGGAGCGTGGGGACGCGTACTCAACGGCGGTCGCGGCCGGGACGCGGTGGCCTCACGCGCGAACGTCGCCCTTCCGGCTCCGGCCTCCCCAGCGCGGCCGATGCCCAAGGGAGCCCAGCTACGCCTCCCCGGAGTCAGCCCCTTCATCACCCCGAACAAGGACTTCTACCGCGTGGACACCGCCCTCGTGGTGCCCAAGGTGGACGCCACGACCTGGCGACTGCGCATCCACGGCAAGGGCGTCACCAGGCCCGTCACCCTCACCTTCGACGACCTGCTGCGACGGGACATGGTGGAGCGGGACATCACGCTCACCTGTGTCTCGAACGAGGTCGGCGGTCCGTACGTCGGCAACGCCCGCTGGATCGGCGTACGCCTCGACGCACTGCTCGCCGAGAGCGGCGTGAAACCGCCCTCCCGGGGCGGCCCCGCCGACCAGTTGGTGGCGCGCTCGGTGGACGGCATGACGCTCGGCAGTCCCGTCGAGGACGTGATGGACGGCCGCGACGCCCTGCTCGCCGTCGGCATGAACGGCCAGCCGCTCCCGGTCGACCACGGCTTCCCCGTCCGCATGGTGGTACCGGGCCTGTACGGCTATGTCTCCGCCTGCAAGTGGATCGAGGACATCGAACTCACCACCTTCGACGACTACGACACCTACTGGGTCAAGCGGGACTGGGCACGGAAGGCACCCATCAAGACCCAGTCCAGGATCGACACCCCGAAACCCTTCGCCCGGCCAGCAGCCGGGACCGTCATGGTCGCCGGAGTCGCCTGGGCCCAGCACCGCGGCATCGACAAGGTCGAGATCCGCGTCGACGACGGGCCCTGGCAACAGGCCCGGCTCGCCGCCGAGGACTCCCGTGACACCTGGCGCCAATGGTCCTTCCCCTGGCAGGCCACCAAGGGCGGGCACACCCTCACCGTCCGCGCCACCGACCGCACCGGCGCGACGCAGACCGAGCAGCGCGCCCGGCCCATCCCGGACGGCGCCAGCGGCTGGCACTCGGTGGTGGTCACCGTGGACTGACCCCCCTCCCCGAAACCACTCATCCGTCCCTTTGTGAACGTGCAGCACCCGCTACACAACGCCATCAGGAGAAACACCATGAACACCCGTACCCGCCGTGTCCGCCGTATCGCCATCGCTGTGACTGCCGCGGCTGTCCTGCCGCTGGGCCTCGCCGCCTGTTCCGACGACGGCGGTGACTCCTCCGCCTCCGACTCGGCGAACAACCCCACGTCGGCCCCGGCGACGACGTCCGACGAAGCCACGGACGGCACGGACGGTGCCGCCTCGGCGGACAAGCCTTTCGGCCCGGCCTGCGCGGCCGTGCCCGAGGACGGCGCCGGCTCCTTCGACGGCATGGCCCAGGACCCGGTGGCCACCGCCGCGTCCAACAACCCGGCGCTGTCCACGCTGGTGACGGCGGTGAAGAAGGCCGGCCTGGTCGACACCCTCAACAGCGCCGAGAACATCACGGTGTTCGCGCCCACCAACGACGCCTTCGCGAAGATCCCGAAGGCTGACCTGGACGCCGTCCTCAACGACAAGGAGCAGTTGACGAAGATCCTCACTTACCACGTCGTCGGGCAGAAGCTGACCCCGGCGGACCTGCCGGACGGCTCCTTCGAGACCCTGGAGAAGTCCGAGCTGACCACCTCCGGTTCGGAAGAGGAATACATGGTCAACGACTCCGCCAACGTGGTCTGCGGCAACGTCAAGACCGCCAACGCCAACGTCTACATCATCGACAGCGTCCTGATGCCCAGCAGCTGACGCCCCATCCGGCCGCCGGGCGGCGTTCCTACGACGCCCGGCGGGCAGACCCCTGTACGTTGAACCCCGTCCCCCTCCGCCGCGCCTGCCCCGCACGCGGGCAGACCGGACGGGGCGGGCACGCGCACCGCGCACCACAGGACGGAATCCGTGAAAGAGCCGATCTTCCTTGGCCCCCACCCAGCCCAGCAGCCGGATCTCCAGACGTTGATGCACGCGGTGGCCTGCGGGGACACGGACGCCTTCGCTGGCCTCTACGACGCCGTCGCCCCCGCTGTCCTGGGTGTGGTGCGCGCGGTGCTGCGCGACGTGGCTCAGTCCGAGGAGGTCGCCCAAGACGTCCTCGTGGAGGTGTGGCGCACCGCTCCCCGCTACCGGCCCGAACGCGGCTCGGTCACCAACTGGATCCTCACCCTCGCCCACCGACGTGCCATCGACCGCGTCCGCTCCGCAGAGGCATCGGCCGTCCGCGACCACAGGGCCGCGGTATTGGACCAGACTCCCGAGTACGACGAGGTGAGCGAAGAGGTCGAGCATCGGCTCGAACGCGAACAGGTGCGGCGCTGCCTGCGCGCCCTCACCGACCTCCAACGCCAGTCGGTGACCCTTGCCTACTACCGAGGGCTCACCTACCGGGAGGTGGCCGAACAACTGTCCGTCCCGCTGGGCACGGTCAAGACCCGTCTGCGCGACGGTCTGATCCGGCTGCGCGACTGCCTGGGAGTGAGCACATGAGCACCAACGCCGATCTGCACACCCTCACCGGTGCCTACGCCCTCCACGCGCTGCCCGACGACGAACGCGCCCTCTTCGAGGAGCACCTGATGGCGTGTGCGGCCTGCCGGGACGAAGTCGGCGAGTTCACCGCCACCGCCGCCAAACTCGCCGCCGCAGTATCCGTCCATCCCCCCAGCGCCGCCAAGCGGCGGGTACTCCAGCGCGTGGCCTCGGTCCGCCAGGTCGCCCCCTCGTCCCGCCCGCGGTCACCCTCCACCGGCCTGCGGCGACGGCTGCCGAGGCTCGCGCTGGCCGCCTGCCTGGCCGCTGCGACGGCACTCGGAGGCGTCGCCGTATGGCAGCACGACCGCGCGGAGGACGCCACCACCCAAGCCGAGGAGACTCGCGGGCAGATGGACCAGCTTGTCGCGGTGCTGGGCGCTCCGGACGCCGACACCCGCACGGCTCGCCTGGACGACGGCTCCCGTGCCACGGTCGTCGTCTCCGACAGCCGTGACCAGGCGGTACTGCTGACGGACCTGCCCGCTACCCCATCGGGCAAGGTCTACCAGGCGTGGTACCAGGTCGACGGCCACATGCGGTCGGCGGGCCTGATGGACACGCACCGCACCAGTCAGGCCCTAGTCCTGGAGGGGTCGGCGAACGCGGCCTCCGCCGTGGGCATCACCCTCGAACCAACCGGTGGCTCCGCCCGCCCGACCTCCGACCCCATCGCCCTGCTGACCTTGCCGGCCTGATCTGATGAGACGATGCTGGACGGTGCGGCGAGCCACCGCAGAGTGCCCAGCCCCTGCAGCAACCACTGCCGACTTTGCTGAACCTGCCGTCGCCTGAGCCCTGGCCACACAGGTGACATCCGTGTCTTCGCTGTCAACGAGAAAGGTGAACTCTGACAGCGTCAGCTCGGCGTTCTTCTCCGTGCCCGGCCGCATTGTTCCGGCGCTACACCAGACAGTGATGCACGGTGTCCGCCACCGCGAGCCGGGGCACGGACCCCGCTCCTGGATCCGGACGTCGGCAGGAGTCAGGGGGAAACGTCCCTGAGACAAGCGTCGCCCTGCCCGGCGATTCGGGCGCTGAGCGGGGCACCGCTCCCTTAAGGATGCCGGGACCACGGGAGACTCTCGGCAACGCTGTCACGTAATCCACCTATGAGAGTGATTTCAGCCGATGCCTGTGTACGTCCTCTCCAAAGTGGGTGAGCAAGGTCGAGATCCGCGTCGACGACGGGCCCTGGCAACAGGCCCGGCTGGCCGCCGAGGACTCCCGCGACACCTGGCGCCAGTGGTCCATCCCCTGGCAGGCCACCAAGGGCGGTTACCCAAGAGCTGACGCGGGCTGCGGGGAAGCGGGGCGGCCGGAGGTCGCCCCGTCGGCGCGTACCCCCGGCCCGGGGGACGTCACTGTGCGGGGAACCGGCCTGCGGACCGCACCACCGTCGACTGCGAGGCCGCGAGGGCATCGGTGAACAGGGCGGAGGGCGCCGTCCGCGGTGCGATCAGGTGGGCGACGGCCTCGGTCGCGGCGCGGTGCCAGAAGCCGTGGTGGCGGAGCATCGCATGGTCGCCGTTCTCCACGATGACCAGACCGGCACGCGCGTCGGCGGCCCGGGCGCGGCGGACGTAGGCGGCGGAGGCACGGGAGTCGGTCACGCGATCGCGGCTGCCGTGGAGGATGAGCAGCTTCTTGCCCGCCAGATGGGCGACCGGTTCGCCCGGCGGGCACCAGGGTGCCAGTGCCACCACACCCCGTACCGGGCCTGCCGCCGCGGCCCGCAAGGCGGCCCGGCCCCCCATGGAGTGCCCCAGCAGCACGACGGGCACGTCACCGACGAGAACGCGCAGTTGGTCGAGGGCCCGCCAGGTGTCGCACAGCGGGTCGGCGAAGTCGTCGTTCCAGCCGCGCCTGCGGTAGCGCACCTGTCCCAGCAGGACGTCCTCCCGGCCGGTGCACTCATCCAGGGCGCGCAGGAAGGGGCGCATGCGCAGCGCCGCCAGGTGCCAGGGCCGCGCCGCCCGGCGGCTCTCCGCCCGGCCGCCGTGCAGGACGAGTACGGCGCCGCGCGTGACCGGCGGGCGGCGGCGTACCCGCAGGGTGTTGGTATCCGGCTCGTTCTCCGAGTTCATGGGGCCCCTTCCGGCGATGGACTACCAGAAGTGTTCCGTTGCCGTGCCGTGAGCGGATGGGTCGGCCGTCAGCGCAGATCGGCCCAGACCGTGTGCCCGCCCGGCGCCGGCTTGTCTCCCCATCGCGTGGACAGGCCGTCGACCAGCAGCAGTCCCCGGCCGATCTCGCCCAGCCGGAAGGAGGGGTGCCGCCAGCGGGCCCGCACACGCGCGACATCGACCGCGGTGCCCGCGTCCGTGACCTCGATACGCACCACACGCCGACGGACCGGCCTCCCCAGCATGGTCAGCGCGACCCGCACCGGCGGCCTGCCGTGACGTACCGCGTTGGCCAGCAACTCGGAGACGACCAGTTCGGCGTCGTCCGCGAGAGCATCCGCGCCCCAGCGGCATAGCTGGTCGCGCACACCGCCGCGCACGGCGTGACCACTCGCCCGGCCGACCGGCTCACACGTGTCGTTCATGACGCTTTCACCTCTTTCATCCCCTCTCGGTGATCCGTTGCCGCACCCGCATCCGGATGGGCTGGCGGCGGCGCGCATCCGAACCCAATCCGCGCGGGCCGCTGCCTCGGATTACCCACGTCGGCGTTGATCACGGACAGGGGAGGAACAACGATGCCGCGAGCATCAGGGGAGGCGAGGCCGGGAAGCGGCGGGCGGGAGATACCCCGCACCGCCGTCATCGGCAGCGGCGTTGCCGGACTTACCGCCGCCCACGTACTGGACCATGCCCACCACGTCACCTTGTACGAGGCGGACGCCCGGCTCGGCGGGCACGCCCACACCCACGAGCTGACGTCGCCGGACGGCCGCGTTCACCGCGTGGACTCCGGGTTCATCGTGCACAACCGCCGCACCTACCCGAACCTGCTGCGTCTGTTCGACGAACTCGGCGTCGCGACACAGGAGTCGGAGATGAGCATGTCGGTGCGGTGCGAGGGATGCGGACTGGAGTACGCGGGCGCCCGTGGCCCGGCCGGGCTCCTGGCCCGCCCGCGCAACGCCCTGCTCGGACCCTTCCTCCGGATGCTCACGCAGGTGCCACGATTCCACCGCGCGGCCCGGCGGTTGCTCGACGAGGACCCGGGGCACGTTCTCACGCTGGGCGAGTTCCTGGACCGGGAGAGCTTCTCGCCCTACTTCCGGGCCCACTTCATGACCCCGGTGGTCTCCGCCGTCTGGTCCTGCGACGCTCCCACAGCGCTGAGCTACCCGGCCGCCTACCTGTTCCGCTTCCTCCATCACCACGGCATGCTCGCGGTCGGCGGCTCCCCGGTGTGGCGCACGGTCACCGGCGGCTCCGGCACCTACGTCGACCGGATCGCGGCCCGCCTTCCCGAGGTCCGCGCCGCCACACCGGTCCGATCGGTGACCCGGCACTCCGACGGTGTGGACGTCACCGCCGCGGACGGGACCACGATGTTCTACGACCACCTTGTCGTGGCCGTCCACCCCGACCAGGCCCTGGCACTGCTGGCGGATGCCACGCCACTGGAGAAGGAGGTGCTCGGCGCGTTCCGCTACTCCCGCAACACCACCCTCCTGCACACCGACCCCGCTCTCCTGCCGCGCTCGCGCGGTGCCCGGGCCTCGTGGAACTACGTCATGCCGTCCTGCGACGTCGGCGCCGACCGGGTCCGGGTCAGCTACGACATGAACCGGCTCCAGCGCCTCGACGCACCCGAGACATACGTCGTCACCCTCGGCGGGCAGGACCGCGTCGACCCCGACCGGGTGCTGGCTCGCATGACGTACGAACACCCTGTCTACACCGCCGCGTCCGTCGCAGCCCAGGGTCGGCTGCCCGAGCTGGACACGCCGCTCATCGCGTACGCGGGCGCCTATCACGGCTGGGGTTTCCACGAGGACGGCTGCCGCTCCGGCGTTCGGGCCGCCGCCGCGCTGGGGGTGCGGTGGTGAATCCGCAGGAGAGGAAACCGCGGGGGGCACATTCACCAGAGGGGAATCCACGAGCGGCCCCGGCGGTCCCGGCTCCGCCCGCCCGGCCTATGGCGACCACGCCCCCCGCCCTCTATCCGTGCGACATCGCACACGTCCGCGCCGAGCCCACCCGGTACACGCTCAGGCACCGCACCTACCTGTGGCTGGTCGACCTCGACCACATCCCGGCGCTGCCGGGCCCGCTGCGGCCGCTGGCCCGCTTCTCGCCCCGCGACCACTTCAGCGGTGACGCCCCCACTCTGCGGGCCGGCCTGGAGCGTTTCCTCGCCGCCCACGGAATCGACCTCGTCGGCGGGCGGATCCTGATGCTCACGCACGCGCGCGTACTCGGCCACGTCTTCAATCCGCTGACCTTGTACTGGTGCCACGACCGGGACGGCGGGCAGCGTTGTGTGGTCGCCGAGGTCCACAACACCTACGGCGAGCGGCACGCGTACCTGCTCCACCCCGACCGCTCGGGCGTCGCGCACACCGCCAAGGAGTTCTACGTCTCGCCGTTCTTCCCGGTCGACGGCCGCTACCGCATGCGTCTCCCGGCCCCGGGCGACCGCCTCGACCTGACCGTACGCCTGGACCGGCCAGGTGCCCGGCCGTTCATCGCCACCGTCCGCGGCACCCGCCGCGCCGCCACCCCGGCGGCCCTGCTGCGTCTGGCGCTGCGCCACCCGTGGTCCACCCTCGCGGTCTCCGCCGGAATCCGCTTCCACGGCATCCGCCTGTGGCTGAGCGGCCTCCCCCTCCAGCCCCGTCCCCGCCACCGCACCTCGGAGAAGACCACATGACCAGCACCCGGCCGCTCCCTCCACCCGTGCGGGGCACCGCCGCCGATCCGGTCCGCTGGCCCGATGTCACCGCCCCGCCGCGGGTGTCGAAGGTCCGCCGCACCGCCACCTCCCTGATCCTGCGCCGTGCTCTCGGCCAGCTGCCGCTGCGCGTGCGATACGCCGACCACGACACCGTCGGCCTGGGCGGTCCGCTGCTGGAGGTGTACGACCCCGAGGCATTCCACGGACGCATCGGCGCGCAGGGCCTGATCGGCTTCGGCGAGTCGTACATGGCCGGCGAGTGGGACGCTCCGGACCTGGTCGGCGTCCTCACCGTACTCGCCGCCAACGCCGCCGAACTGGTTCCCGCCCCGTTGCAACGGCTGCGCGGTCTGTGGGCGCAGCGGCACCCCGCTGCCCGGCGCAACACGCTGGAGGGCGCCCGCTCCAACATCAGCAGCCACTACGACCTGTCCAACGACCTGTTCGCTCTGTTTCTGGACGAGACCCTCACCTATTCCTCCGCCTTCTTCCTCGGGTTTCCCGCCCGCTGGGAGTCGCTGGCCGCCGCCCAGCGCCGGAAGATCGACAGGCTGCTCGACCTCGCCGGGGTCCGCGCGGGCACCCGGTTGCTGGAGATCGGCACCGGCTGGGGGGAACTGGCCCTGCGAGCCGCCGCCCGCGGCGCCCACGTCACCTCGCTGACCCTCTCCACCGAGCAGCGCGACCGCGCGACGGAACGCGCTCAGCAGGCGGGCCTCGCCGACCGCGTACGGATCGAACTGCGCGACTACCGCCAGGAGAACGGCATCTACGACGCCGTGGTCAGCGTCGAGATGATCGAGGCCGTGGGCGCCGAGTTCTGGCCCGTGTACTTCCGTGCCCTCGACGCACGCCTGGCCCCGGGCGGCCGGGCCGCACTGCAGGCCATCACCATGCCGCACGACCGCATGACGGCCGCGCGCCACACGCACACATGGATCCAGAAGTACGTCTTCCCCGGCGGCCTGATTCCCTCCACCGAGGCCATCGAGACCACGGCCCGCGACCACACCGGGCTGCGTCTCGCCCGCCGGGACGCCTTCGGGGCGCACTACGCGGAGACCTTGCGGCTGTGGCGGGAGCGGTTCACCGAGCGCGGCGGCGAGGTCGGCGACCTGGGCTTCGACGAGGTCTTCCGGCGCCTGTGGAACTTCTACCTCGCCTACTCCGAGGCCGGGTTCCGGGCCGCCTATCTGGACGTCCAGCAGTACCTGTTCACCAAGGAGACCGCCGCCCGATGAGCACCGCACGCACCAGCCGGTCCGGCGCGGCCCACCGGCTCGCCGCTCTCGCCGAGGACGTGCTCGGCGGCCCGCTTCCCGTACGCCTGCGCACCTGGGACGGCAGCGAGACCGGCCCTGCGGACGCGCCGACGGTCGTCGTACGCTCCCGCCGGGCCCTGCGCCGTCTGCTGTGGCAGCCCGGCGAGTTGGGCCTGGCCCAGGCGTACGTCACCGCGGAACTCGACGTGGACGGAGATCTGGCCGAGGCCCTGCGCCTGATGTGGGCCGCCGCCCGCGAACGCCGGCTCCGCCCGCCACGCCTCAGCCCCGCCGACCGGTTGCGCGCCGCCGCCCTGGCCGCCCGGCTCGGCGCGGTCGGTCCCCGGCCACCCGCCCCGGGCTCCCAGGCCCGGTTGCGCGGTCGACCGCACACCAGGTCCCGCGACCGGGCCGCCGTCAGCCACCACTACGACCTGTCCAACGACTTCTACCGCCTCCTCCTCGACGAGACCATGGCCTACTCGTGCGGCTACTGGACGAGCGCGGAGGCCGACGCGGACCCGGCCGACGCCCAGCGCGCCAAGCTGGAGCTGATCAGCCGCAAGCTCGGCCTGACCGCCGGCGCCCGGCTGCTCGACATCGGCTGCGGCTGGGGCTCGCTCGCCCTGCACGCCGCCGAACAGCACAAGACCCAGGTCACCGCGGTGACCCTGGCCCGCGAACAGGCGGCCCACGTCAGGGAGCGGGTGCGCGCACGCGGCCTCGAACACCGTGTCAAGGTGATCTGCCAGGACTACCGAGACATCACCGGCGGTGACTACGACGCCGTATCCACCGTGGAGATGGGCGAGCACGTCGGAGACGCCGAGTACCCGGCGTTCGCCGCCGCGCTGCACCGGCTGGTGCGCCCACAGGGACGGGTGCTGGTGCAGCAGATGTCGCGGGGCCGCACCGCGCCCGGCGGCGGAGCGTTCATCGAGGCGTACATCGCGCCCGACATGCACATGCGGCCACTCGGCGAGACGGTCAGCCTCCTTGAGGAGGCGGGACTGGAAGTACGTCACGTCGAGTCGATGCGCGAGCACTACGTCCGTACGGTCACCGCCTGGGAGCGGACCCTGGAGCGCCGCTGGGACGAGGTGGTCCGGCTGGTCGGCCAGGAGACGGCACGGGTGTGGCGGCTGTACCTGGTGGGTGGTGCGCTCGCCTTCGAGCAGCGGCGCATGGGCGTGGACCAGATCCTGAGCCTCCGGCCCACCGCGCGCGGTTCCAGCGGTATGCCCGCCACGCCGGAGAAGTGGTACGAGAGGACGGAGAGCCCGTGAGCGGCTTCCCCTGGGCCGCGTTCGCGGCCAACCTCGCCTGGGCGGCCGGGGCCGCGGCCGCCGTCATGCTGATCACCTTCACCGTCGCGATCCGCCAGGGCGTCCACCGGATCGTGGACGTCGCCTGGGGCCTCGGCTTCGCCGCGGTCGCCGGGGTGACCTGCTGGGTGGCGGCGGAGGGCGACACGGCACGCCGCCTCCTGGTGGCCGCGCTGACCGTGGTGTGGGGGTTGCGGCTCGCCACGCACATCGCCCGGCGCGGGCGGGGACACGGCGAGGACCCCCGCTACGACGCCCTGCTGGCCAAGGCCCCCGGCAACCGCGACCTCTACGCGCTGCGCGCGGTGTACCTGCTCCAGGGCACGCTGGTGTGGCTGGTGTCCCTGCCCGTCCAGGCCGCCTCGTACGGACCGGGCCCGATGACCGCCCTGGCCTGGGCCGGGGCAGCTGTCTGGGCCACCGGGATGTTCTTCGAGGCCGTCGGAGACGCCCAGTTGGCCCGTTTTAAGGCGGACCCCGCCAACCGGGGGCGCATCATGGACCACGGCCTGTGGAGCTGGACCCGGCACCCCAACTACTTCGGGGACTTCCTCGTCTGGTGGGGCCTGTTCCTCATCGCCTGCGACGCCGGCGGCCCGGCCGCCGCCGTGTCCGTCGTCTCCCCGCTGGTCATGACGTACCTGCTGATCGCCGGAAGCGGAAAGCGGCTGCTGGAGCGGCACATGGCCGAGCGCCTGGGATGGACCGCCTACGCCGCCAGGACCAGCGGCTTCTTCCCGCGCCCGCCCCGCCCCCGCTGACCGGGGCCCCGGGGCGGGGCCGCGTCGGTGCGGGTCCCGCCGCTGGGCATGCCCGCAGCTCCATCAGGGCGATCGGCTCGGAGGTCGGCGTTCCAAGCCGCCAACCGGCTCGACGGTGACACCGACGCCCGACGCGCCGTCCACCGGTCCCCGCATCAGTACCGACTGACTGCCGCGGTCCGGGTCCATCAGGCCCGCCGAGCGCATCGTGCCGCCGTCGTCGAACCACGGACTGCCCGGACCAATCCGGTCCGGGGCGCACTCCGGACTACCCGTGCAACGCGACCGGGACCGGCCGCGGGACCGAGCACCACACGTAGTCGCCCACCCAGCGGGTGGGCTGCGAGGAAGGACGTCATCGCATGAGGAAGCGCCGTAACACACGCATAGCCGCCGTCACCGCGCTACCCGCCCTCCTGGCCCTCGGGGCCGCGGCTCCCGCTGTCGCCGAGGACGGTCAGGCGTATCAGATCGACCTGAAGCAGCTGAACGACTCCGGTGCGAGCGGTACCGCCATGGTGAGCCTGGACGGCACCCGGCTCACGGTGAAGATCCAGGCCGGGGGCCTGGTGCCGGGGGCTCCGCATGCCCAGCACATCCACGGCTCCACCGAGGGCAAGAACTTCCACTGCCCCGACGCGAGCGCGGACAAGGACGGCGACGGCATCGTCTCCACCGTGGAGGGCCTGCCGTCCTACGGGGACATCAACATCTCGCTGACCACCAGTGGTGACACCAGCAAAGACAGCGGCCTGGCCGTCCACCGGATGCCCACGGCCGACGAGGACGGCAGGCTGTCCTACGAGCGGACCATCACTGTCTCGCAGGACGTCGCCGAACACTTCAAGAATCTGCACATCGTCCAGCACGGCATCGACGTCAACGGCAACGGCGCCTACGACATGGACGCCGGCAAGAGCCCCCTCGACCCCAAGCTGCCACTGGAGGCCACAGCACCCGCCAGCTGCGGCATGGTCCACGGCGCGTCCATCGGCGAGATGCCCGAGGGCGGCGTGGAGACAGGCACCGCGGCCACAGGCGCGCAGGAGCCGAACCAGCTGATGGCCCTGGGCGGAGCCGGGCTGCTGGCCGCCGCCATGGGTGCCGCTGTGGTGTGGCGGCGCACCGGCGAGCGCTGACCGGGCCGCCCGATGCAGCACCGGTCGCCCCGGAAGGTTCCGTGGCTGGTCCTCTGCGCCGTGATCGCTGTGGTCTCCGCCGCGGTCCTGGCCGGCGGCCTGTGGCACGACAGCACCGGAATCCGTTCGGCACCTCCGGCCCCGTCGGTCTCCGCACCGGCGGGGCCCGCCGCCCGCGCCTCCACCAGCCCACCCGAGACGGAGCACTCGCACGACACCGCTCCCAGCCGGGCCGCAGCCCTCACCCGCTCCGCTCCGGTGAAGGTGACCATCCCGGCCACAGGGATCTCTTCCGTGCTGGAAGAGCTCGGCCGTGACAACGAGGGAGCGATGGAGACCCCGCGCGATCCCGACCTCGCTGGCTGGTACGCCCCGGGCCCCGTTATCTTCTTCGCGGTCCTGCAAGAGGGCCGCTGGCCTCCGGGCCCGGCATGACTGTTGCCCCCTGTCGAAGGGATGACCTGGGGGGTGGTGTCACCGGGCCCGAGGGGTGCCGTCAGAGACGCTGATCAGAGGTCTGACCACCGCCTGGCCGGGCGCAATGCCCGGCTGCTCGCGGGCGGCAGGTCTGCATAACGTGGCTGCGCGAGAACGGCTCCCGACCTCGGGGCCGGCACACGTCGACACATGTGGGGGCACGGTGATCAGCATCGACGGGGTGGGCGTCTTCCTGGGCCTGGACGTCGGCAAGCAGACCCATCACGGACACGGCCTGACCCTGGCCGGGAAGAAGGTGTTCGACAAGCAGCTGCCGAACAGCGAACCGAAGCTGCGGGCGGTCTTCGACAAGCTGAAGGCCAAGTTCGGCACCGTCCTGGTGGTCGTGGACCAGCCCGCCTCCATCGGCGCCCTCCCACTGACCGTCGCCCGGGACGCCGACTGCCAGGTCGCCTACCTGCCAGGCCTGGCGATGCGCAGGATCGCCGACCTCTACCCGGGCGAAGCCAAGACCGACGCGAAGGACGCCACAGTCATCGCGGACGCCGCCCGCACCATGCCCCACACCCTGCGCACGCTCGACCTGACCGACGAGGTCACCGCCGAGCTGACCATGCTCGTCGGCTTCGACCAGGACCTCGCCGGCGAGGCCAACCGCACCTCCAACCGCATCCGCGGCCTGCTCACCCAGTTCCACCCCAGCCTCGAACGCGTCCTGGGCCCGCGCCTGGACCACGCAGCCATCACCTGGCTCCTCGAGCGATACGGATCCCCGCAGGCACTCCGCAAGGCAGGCCGCCGCAGGCTCGTCGAGGTCATCCGCCCGAGGGCACCGCGCATGGCCGAGCGGCTGGTCGACGACATCTTCACCGCGCTCGACGAGCAGACCGTCGTCGTCCCCGGCACCGGCACCCTCGACGTGATCGTGCCGTCGCTGGCGAAGTCGCTGGCCGCCGTCCACGAACAACGCCGGGCCCTGGAGGCCAGAATCGAGGCCCTGCTGGAGGCCCACCCTCTTTCCCAGGTCCTGACCTCGATGCCCGGCATCGGCGTCAGGACCGCCGCAGTCCTCCTGGCCACCGTCGGCGACGGCAGCTCCTTTCCCACCGCCGCCCACCTGGCCTCCTACGCCGGCCTCGCCCCGGCAACCCGGCAGTCCGGAACCTCGATCCACGGCGAACACGCCCCCAGAGGCGGCAACCGCCAGCTCAAACGGGCGATGTTCCTGTCCGCGTTCGCCGCCCTGCATGATCCCGCCTCCCGGACCTACTACGACCGCTGCCGAGCCCGCGGCAAAACCCACACCCAGGCCCTCCTCCGCCTCGCCCGCCACCGCATCAGCGTCCTGTTCGCCATGCTCCGCGACGGAACCTTCTACGAGCCGAGGAGCCCCCGACTCACTTGACGAAGGACATAGAGGCACCCCCCCCGGCCACCAGCGCCCTGCCGTCATCGCCGGACACGTCACCTGGAACGGCGAACCGTCGGTGTTCCACCGGCTCGGCCAACTCGCTACCGGCGACACCGTCACCGTCGACCGCGAGGACGGCCGCACAGCGGTCTTCACCGTGGACCGCGTCGAACAGTACGCCAAGGACGACTTCCCCACCATCGAGGTCTACGGCAACGTGGACCACGCGGGTCTCAGGCTCATCACCTGCGCGGGCGACTACTCCAGCGCCGAACGGCGCTACGCCGACAACATCGTCGTCTACGCCACGCTCAGCCGCAGCGAGTAGGGCCAGAGTCCATGCGACTCCGACACCGACCCCGAAAGCACGACCCACGCCCCCTGACCAGCGCGCCGGGCGTGCGACGGCCGGGCGACACGGGTGCCCGCAGTGCGAGCGACGGACGAGAACCGCCGCCAGTGGCCCGCGGAAGCCCAGGACCTTTCCTGCCTGCCCAGTGTGTGGGCCATGCGGGTGGCATTCAGTGAGCGCGAGAGTTGGCGAGCTGAGCAGGATGGCCCAGGCGGCCCGCGGGAGTCGGTTGGTAGCCGTGCAACTCGTCGATGGTGCAGTTGGCCTCGCCAGTCCGGCATGCACGATGCTGCGGGATGTTCACGCAATGCAACAGCACTTCCGCTCGGAGCTGATCGCGCCACGCGCCAGGGATGACCCGACGTCGGCATGCGTCAGGCACGACCGCGCCGCCAGGGCTGTCGGCGCGCCGTGCTTGGATGCGGCATTGCCCCCATGGGCGGGAGGAAGAGGACATGACGCGCACGACACCATCGCGGCCGCTGGACATCACTGCAGTGTTTCCAGAGCTGGCCGGCCTGACCAGGATGGCCACCCGTCTGCACCCGACGCCTGGAACGCCGACTGTCCACGACAGCTCGGTGGGCGGGCCCCTGCTGTGGCCGGCTGACGAACCCTGGCCAGAGGACGAGTCGGGGTACCCGCCGGTTAACTGGCTCTAACAAAAGCTGCTGATCATGAGACTGTCGGCCGCTCTGCTCGTAGGTCTGGGTATGGGAAACCGTCAGTCGCGGCCGTGGATCGTGTCGGACGAACTGTGGTCGCTGGTCGAGCCGTTGCTGCCGAAGCCGGGTCCGAAGAAGGTCGAGGGCAGACCGCGGGTGCCGGACCGCCAGGCCCTGTGCGGGATCCTGTTCGTCCTGCACACCGGCATCCAGTGGGAGTACCTGCCCCAGGAGCTGGGCTTCGGCTCGGGGATGACGTGCTGGCGGCGTCTTGCGGCCTGGAACGAGGCCGGCGTCTGGGACCAGCTCCACCAGCTGCTGCTGAACGAGCTGCGGTCGAAGAACCAGCTGGACTGGGAACGGGCGGTGATCGACTCCTCCCACGTACGGGCCGCACGCAGGGGCCCAAAAGCGGACCCAGCCCGGTCGACCGCGCACGGCCGGGCAGCAAGCACCACCTCATCGTCGACGGCCAGGGCATCCCGCTCGCGGTATCGCTGACCGGCGGCAATCGCAACGACGTCACCCAACTCGAGCCGCTGCTCGACAAGATTCCCGCCGTCGCCGGACGGGTCGGCAGACCCCGCCGACGCCCCGACGCACTACTGGCCGACCGCGGCTACGACCACGACAAGTACCGCCGCCTGCTCTGGCAACGAGGCATCCGCCCCGTGATCGCCAGACGGGGCGAGCCCCACGGCACCGGCCTGGGCACCTTCCGCTACGTCGTCGAGCGCACCATCGCCTGGCTCCACGGCTTCCGCCGCCTGCGCATCCGCTGGGAACGACGCGACGACATCCACGAAGCATTCCTCGGCCTCGCCACCTGCCTGATCACCCACCGCCACGTCCAACGCCTTTGTTAGGACCTCTAACTGGCCGTTCTCTATCCGTCCGTGTGGTCGGTGGGGTTCGAACAGGGGGTCTGGTCCGGGGGAATCTGCCAGTGCGGACGCATGGAAGAAGGGCCTCTTGGTAGCTCGCGGATGTCGAGTCCAGCGAGGAGCAAGAGGCCCTGTTGTCGAAGTTTCGCGTGGTCATGGTTGCCGGGTCCAGTCCGTCCACTCCTGGGTGTGACTGTCTCGCCCACAGGTTCGGGAACGCGGCCGACCGTCCGGGCCGCCGGCGCCGCTACGGGTCGGACATGAGCGATGCCGAGTGGGCGGTGGTGCGGGATCTGCTGCCGCTGCCGGGATGGCTGGCAGGCCGGGGCGGGCGGCCGGAGGGCTACTGCCATCGGCAGATGATCGACGCGGTGCGCTACCTCGTCGACAACGGCATCAAGTGGCGGGCGATGCCGTCGGACTTCCCGCCCTGGCCACGGGTGTACGCCTTCTTCGCCCGCTGGCGGGACATGGGTCTGATCGCCGAACTGCACGACCGGCTGCGTGATGCCGTGCGCGATGCCGAGGGCCGTGATCCGGAGCCGAGCGCGGCGGTCATCGACTCGCAGTCGGTGAAGGGGGATGCCACCGTCGCCCTGACCTCGCGGGGCTTCGACGCGGGAAAGAAAATCAATGGGCGCAAGCGGCACCTGCTCACCGACACGCTCGGTCTGCTGCTGGACGTGCTGGTCACCCCGGCTTCGACCACCGACCGGGACGCCGCCCGCATCCTGTTGCCCGTGGCCAAGGGCCGCTTCGGGCGGCTGAAACGGGTGTGGGCCGACGGCGGATACACCGGCCACCTCGGCGACTGGAGTGCAACGCAGCTCCAAGTCGTCCTGGACATCGTCCGCCGCAGTGACGACACCCGCGGTTTCCAGGTCCTGCCCCGCCGCTGGGTCGTGGAGAGATCTTTCGCCTGGTGCCTGCGCAGCCGGCGCCTGGTCCGGGACTACGAGCGGCGCACCGACACCAGCGAAGCCGTCGTCCTGTGGTCGATGACCATGCTCATGAGCCGCCGCCTGGCCGCCCGGCACCAAGGTCCTGCTCCGATGCGGGCAGCGTGAACCTGCCCGGCTTCGCCTCGACCAGCCAGCCTCGTTCCACCAGTCGCTTCAGCCGTGCTCTGGCTCCTTCGACGCGGGAGGCCGACGCGGTGTCCCAGCCCAGCACCACCGCTGCCCGCCGGGCATCGAGCCCGTCGCTTCCCGCATCGGCCGCGGCAGTCATCAACGCCTGATAGTCCGGCGACAACTCCTCCACCTCGGTGGCCTGTCGCCGGTGAGGCACCGCCCGGCGCGGCCCGACCGGCTTCCTCCGCGACACCTCGCCGGTCACGTGGACGGGCGCGTTCTCCTCGGCCAGCGCCTCCAGATACTGCTCCAGGCCGATCACCCGGCGCCGATGCACCTCTTCCGCCTCCGCCAGAGCCGCCCGCACCCGTTCCAGCTCGGCTTCGAGGTGCTTCACCTGCGTGGCTGCGGCCTTCTGCCGCGCTTCGAGAACCGCCCGCATCGACGGCATCCGCCACCTCCACGACATCTCGCCTGGCAACAAGCCCAGGCTCCCGCCGCAGCAGCTACTTCATGCCTGCCCAGCGAAGACGTGACACGAGGTTCGGAAAGAGAACAGCCTCTCAAGGTCTCCATGTGGCTGGACGACGAAGGAATCCTGAACGGATCCCCCATCAACAAGCAGGCCACATTGGTCTACAGCATCACCGCACCCGCCCACCAGAACTACCACGGCACCGCCGTATTCACCGGCGGGACCGACTCTCACGGCAACACCACCGGCCTGTCCCTCGACAACTGCCACGCCCTACTGGAACTCGCCGGAATCGACGTACCGACGGTTCCCCACCCGCGCACCGACTGAGCCGCCACACGGCGGGGGAGGCCGCAACGAGCCTCCCCCCCTCACCAACCCTGTCTTCACCGCGCACCGGCCCCGAGTTGAGCCGCCATCGAGCCCGCTCCTCACCGCCCCCTTCCGCGCGATCACTCACCCCACAAGGAACCATGATCCCGGTTAAGTGCACCGAAAAGCAGCGCGCCGCCTACACCCAGGCCATCATCGACCAGTGGAACGCGGCCACGCCCGACCAAGTACAACGCGGACGCCAGTGGTACCTGACGGCACACAAGTTCGCCGCCGAAATCGCTGCGGGAGAGACCGAAAAGGGCGCGGGCGTTCTCGCAGCACTGTCCGCCAATAAGTCATGGTCGGAAAACTGCCGACTCGCCCGCAAAGCCTTCATCGAAGGAAAGGCGAGCGGACATGTTCGCGACGCAATCACCAAGGCAGACCGCATCATGTCAGGAACCGACCCGAGCGAAGTCCTTACCATGCACATCAAAACGGGATTCTTCTACGTGTGCATTGCCGACCCCGAGCACACGGACGCCGTAGTAATCGACCGCCACGCGCACGATATCGCGGTGCGAGAAATCTACGGACAGCGTGACCGGGGATTGGGAGCGGTCGGGCGGTACAACCTACTCGTCGACTGCTACCGCGCCGCAGCCCAGAAGATCGGAAAAATCCCCAGCAAAGTCCAGGCCGTTACCTGGGTGGCCCATATCGAGCGCAAGTGAATCGAACTCCGAGGATGCTGATCCGTTCGGGATCCTACCCAGTGCATCATTTGATGCACTCCGCTGATGCTCTGTGTGGCAGTGCTTCCCAACAACGGCTGACAGTCGACCGGTTCGCGACCCAAGCCCGCTCGACGGGTGCTACTCTTCTCGAAGTGGTGAGGTTCCGGCAGGGGTTCCCGCGACTGGCCTACCGGGCGGGTTTCCGGTTCCGGGGTTGTACTGCTCCTGGTGGTGCCTGACGGGGCGTCGACCCTTCTGGGGTAGTGGTGACCGAGGGCGCCGGCCTCGGGTGGGGGTGACTGGTTCGGGATCCTACCTGGTAGTCGAGTTGATGCATCGCCCCCCACCCGCTCCTGTTGCTGCCCGGCGTAGCCGGTTGGGCGGGAGCGCAGCGGACGCCCCGGACTGGTGGAGCGCTGCGCTCCAGTCCTACGGATTGGAGCGCAGCGGAAATCCGAATTCACGCGCAGCGTGAATTCAAGAAAGGCGCGCAGCGCCTTTCCAAAACACGCGGAGCGGGTTTCGAATTCGCGCAGCGAATTCGTTCACTTCCCAGCGCG
>NZ_RAIF01000013.1 GCF_003671715.1 Streptomyces sp. E2N166
ACCGTCGGCCAGGTCCAGTTGCCGTTGGCCTGGATGGTGGCACCCCAGTTGTCGCCGCTGCCGTTGGACTTGGCGGTCAGCGTCTGCGCGCCGGGATAACTCGCGTCGACGTTCCAGGTGGACATGACCTTCGCCGGAGACGGCACGTTCATCGTCACGGTCCAGTCACTCGCCCCGCTCACCGAGACGTTGAGGTTGTACCGGTCCCCCCAC
>NZ_RAIF01000048.1 GCF_003671715.1 Streptomyces sp. E2N166
TTAGGCACCGTTTCTCGGATCATGTGCGGAGCCAGACCATGAGGGCTGCGAGGGCGACGGTGCCGAGGTAGATGTAGGCGCGTTTCTCGTAGCGGGTGGCGACGGCGCGGAAGCCCTTGAGTCGGTTGATGGCACGTTCGACGGTGTTGCGCTTCTTGTAGTGCTCGCGGTCGAATCCGGTGGGCCGGCCGCCTTGGGATCCTCGGTTGTGCCTGTGCCTTTGCTGGTCGAGACGTTCGGGGATGGTGTGCCGGAT
>NZ_RAIF01000049.1 GCF_003671715.1 Streptomyces sp. E2N166
GATAGGCCGGATCTGGAAGCACCGCAAGGTGTGGAGGTGACCGGTACTAATAGGCCGAGGGCTTGTCCTCAGTTGCTCGCGTCCACTGTGTTAGTTCTGAGGCAACGAACAGTTGCCGGCTTTCGAGCTGAACAGGACAATTGAAGAGTGTGCTTGTTCGCTCGAAACCATTAGGGTTTCGGTGGTCATAGCGTAGGGGAAACGCCCGGTTACATTTCGAACCCGGAAGCTAAGCCTTACAGCGCCGATGGTACTGCAGGGGGGACC
>NZ_RAIF01000050.1 GCF_003671715.1 Streptomyces sp. E2N166
GCCGGGGGACGAACCAGGTCGATCCGGTGCTGCGGAAACTGGCCATCCGCCTGGAGGAGGTGGTCAGATCGGCGAATGTCTGGGACGCTCCCGCGGTGGATTCACCACCAAAATCCATCTCGCCGCCGACGGACGATGCCGGCCCCTCGCCTTCGTTCTGACACCAGGACACTACGGTGACGGCCCGCAGCTCGAGCACGTGCTGGGGCAGATCTCCGTACCCCGATCCGGAGTGGGACGGCCCCGCACCCGGCCCGACCACGTGCTGGCCGACAAGGCCTACACGTCCCGAAGCAACCGGCGCTACCTGCGACGACGCGGAATCCGGCACACCATCCCCGAACGTCTCGACCAGCAAAGGCACAGGCACAACCGAGGATCCCAAGGCGGCCGGCCCACCGGATTCGACCGCGA
>NZ_RAIF01000010.1 GCF_003671715.1 Streptomyces sp. E2N166
CCCAAGGGCGGGCAGAGCGACCAGATCACCGCCAACGCCGTACCCAAGCTCAACCAGGCCGCCGTCGCCGCCGGCAACGCCGACATCGACGCCGTGTCCGGCGCCACCTACACCAGCGCCGGATACAAGCAGTCGCTGCAGTCGGCACTGGACCAGACCGGTGGCTGACGCCGTGGCCGAACCCGCACAGGCTCCCGCCGCGGTGCGTCGGGTGGAGGAGACGATGGGGACCGTCTTCTCCCTCGACGTCCGCGGCGGGGAACCCACGGCCGTCCACGCGGCGCTGGACGAGGCGGTCGCGGGGCTGCACCGGGTCGACGAGCTGTTCAGCACCTACCGGGAGGGCAGCCAGATCTCTCGCCTGGCGCGCGGTGAACTGACCGTCGACGCGTGCGCGCCCGAGGTCGCCGAGGTGCTGGAACTGGCGGCGGAGGCGGAGCGGGTGAGCGACGGCTGGTTCAGCACGTCGTACCAGGGCCGACTCGATCCGACCGGGATCGTCAAGGGCTGGGCCGTGGAGCGCGCCGCGCGGCGGGTCGCGGAGGCGGGCGCGAGTGGCGTCAGCGTCAACGGGGGCGGGGACGTGCAGTTGCTCGGGACGCCGGGGGCGGGGCGGCCGTGGCGGGTCGGGG
>NZ_RAIF01000027.1:0-22294 GCF_003671715.1 Streptomyces sp. E2N166
ACATTTCGAACCCGGAAGCTAAGCCTTACAGCGCCGATGGTACTGCAGGGGGGACCCTGTGGGAGAGTAGGACGCCGCCGAACAATTATTGCCAGGAAACCCCGCACCGGAAACGGTGCGGGGTTTTCTGCGTTTACTGTCTTTGTATGCGCTACGACCTGGTTATCTTCGACAACGACGGCGTGCTTGTCGACAGCGAGCCGATCTCCAATCGGCTGCTGGCCGGCTATCTGACGGAGCTGGGCCACCCCACGTCCTACGACGACTCCCTCCGGGACTACATGGGTGCCGCGATGCACCGGGTTCATGACCTCATCCTGGAGCGGACGGGCCGGCGGCTGCCCGGGGACTTCGACGACGTCTTCCACGGGCGGGTGTTCGCCGCCTTAGAGCGGGACCTGGAGCCGGTGCCCGGGTCGGTCGGGGTGCTCGAGAAGCTCGCGACGGACGGGGTGGCGTACTGCGTGGCCTCATCCGGGAGTCATGAGCGGATTCGGGTGGGGCATCGGAAGACCGGGCTGGACCGGTGGTTCGACGACGAGCGGATCTTCAGTTCCCAGGACGTGGGGCGGGGGAAGCCGGCGCCGGATCTGTTCCTGCACGCCGCGGAGCGGATGGGGGTCGCGCCGGAGCGGTGTGTCGTGATCGAGGACAGCCCGCTCGGCGTCCGGGCGGCTGTCGCGGCCGGGATGGACGTGTACGGGTTCACCGCGATGACGCCGGCGGAGAAGCTCGCCGGGGCGACCCGGCTCTTCGGCGACATGGGGGAACTGGCCGATCTGCTCGTGCGCAGACAGGACTGAACAGAGCTGAGCCGAATTCATCTTCGGCTGGATCTACCCACGGGTAGGCGGGAGCCCTACTCTCGCCGCCATGACTGATGTGCTGCGGCGCGGCAGGGTCTCGTTGGCGTTCGGCTTCTTCGCTCAGGGTGTCGCTTTCGCTCTGCTCGTCACGCGCATCCCGGCCATCCAGGACCGGTACGGCGTCTCCGACGCGCTGCTGCCCGTCTTCCTGGCCGCCGTGCCGATTCTGGCCGGTGTGGGGAGTGTGGTCACCGGGCGCCTGGTGCGGCGGGTGCGGCCGAGTCGGTTGCTGCGCTGGTCCCAGCCCGTGGTGCTGTTGGCGCTGCTCGGCGTCGGGGCGGGGGACCGGATGGTGGTGCTGGCCGTCGCGCTGGCCGTGTTCGGGCTCGCGGTGGGTGCGTTGGACGCCTCGATGAACATGCTCGGGGTGAGCCTGCAGCGGTCGTACGGGCGCAGCATCATGCTGGGGTTCCACGCGGCGTACAGCCTGGGCGGGATTCTGGGGGCCTCGCTGGCCTGGGCGGGGGCGCACTGGGATCTGGCGTTGTGGGTGTCGTATCTGCCGGTCGTGGCGGTGCTGGTGCCGGCCGCCCTGGTGGGCAGCCGGTGGTACGTCGACGGGGCGGGCCGCGGCGGGGAGCCCGGCGTGGAGGGGGCGCCGAAGGGGGAGGGCGTCGGCGTCGGGTTCAAGGTGCTGTTGCCGCTGTGTCTGGTGATGACATTCGCGTACATCGGGGACTCGACCGTCTCCAACTGGAGCGCGAAGTACCTCCAGGACGTACTGGGGAGTTCGGAGCAGCTGGCCACTGTGCCGTACAACGTGTACATGGTGACCACGCTGGTGGGGCGTGCCGTCGGGGACTTCGGGGTGCGGCGGTTCGGGGCCGTGGCGGTGGTGCGGGGCGGGGCGGTCGTCGCGGCGGGTGGGTTCGCCGTGGTGGCGGGGGCACCGGGGGCCTGGGTGGGGATGCTCGGGTTCATGTTGCTGGGGCTGGGGTTGTGTGTGCTGGTGCCGCAGACGTTCGCGGCGGCGGGGCGGCTGGCTGCGGAGAGGGACGGCCGGCCCGGGGCGTCCGACGCGGCGGTGGCACGGCTCAATGTCTTCAACTACGTCGGTTTCCTGATCGGTTCGCCGTTGGTGGGAGCGCTGGGGGATGCCTGGAGCTATCGCGGGGCCATGCTCGTACCGATGGTGTTGGTGCTGGTGACGGTCGTGTACGCCCGGTCGTTCGAGACTCAACCGGACCGATACGGTGGCGGGCATGAGCGGCCGCGCACAGCTGATGTGGGACGAGGCAGTAACGGGCTATGACTTCGGCCCGGATCACCCGATGGATCCGGTCCGGCTCGCCCTGACGCGAGGACTGGTCGGGGCCCTGGGGCTCGACCGTGAGGTGGAGGTCGTCGCGGCGCGGCCGGCCGGGGAGTCGACGCTGCGGCTCGTCCACCGGGAGGACTACATCGAGGCGGTGAAGGCGGCCTCCGTGGATCCGGGCTCGGCGGACGGGTCGTACGGGATCGGGACGATCGACGATCCGGCCTTCGCCGGGATGCACGAGGCGTCCTCTTTGATCGCCGGGCAGTCGGTGGGGGCGGCGGAGGCGGTGTGGCGCGGTGACGCGCCGCACGCGGTGAACTTCGCGGGCGGGCTCCACCATGCGATGCCGGGCGCGGCTTCGGGGTTCTGCGTGTACAACGACGCGGCGCTGGCGATCGCGCGGCTGCTGGAGCTGGGAGCCGAGCGGGTCGCGTACGTGGATGTGGACGTGCACCACGGGGACGGGGTGCAGGCGGCGTTCTGGGAGGACCCGCGGGTTCTGACGGTCTCGCTCCACGAGCATCCGGCGACGCTGTTCCCGCAGACCGGGTGGCCGGAGGAGACCGGGGCGGACTGTGCGGAGGGGTCGGCGGTGAATGTCGCGCTGCCGGCGGGGACCGGGGACGCGGGGTGGCTGCGGGCGTTCCACGCGGTGGTGCCGGAGGTGATCGCGGACTTCCGGCCGCAGGTGCTGGTGACGCAGCACGGTGCGGACACGCACTTCGAGGACCCGCTCGCGCATCTGGCGGTGTCGCTGGACGCGCAGCGGGCGGTGCAGGTGGCGTGTCATGAGCTGGCGCACGAGTACGCCGGGGGCCGGTGGGTGGCGCTGGGGGGCGGGGGATACGCGGTGGTGGATGTGGTGCCGCGGTCGTGGACGCATCTGGTGGGGATCGCGGCGGGGCGGCCGGTGGGGCCGGAGACGGTGATTCCGGAGGGGTGGCGGCAGGAGGTGTTCGCGCGGACGCGGCAGCTCGGGCCGATGCGGATGACTGATGGGCGGTGGCCGGTGGAGTGGGCGTCGTGGGAGGCCGGGTACGACCCTGCGGACCGGTTGGACCAGGCGGTGGTGGCGGCTCGGCGGGCGGTGTTTCCGTTGCGGGGGTTGTTGGCGTAGCGGGCTCGCCCGTTCGGTTGGCGGGGTTGGTGCCGGCCGGGGGCGCGTGTCGCGGCCCGGCGTTGCCGGGTGCCGCTGCGCCCACCCGTGCCGTCCCAGGGGCACGACTGCCCGCAGCGGTGCGGGGGTGACCGGCCGCGGCTGCGCCGCGGGAGTGTTACGCCGGTCGTGGGTAACTTCCCGCGTTCCCCGGTCCGGGGGTGGGAGGAACCGGCAGCATCGGGTTCGTGCTGACCCGTCGAGCTCTTCGGGCTCATCTTCTGGACGTTCGTCTTGCCGGGGTCGTGGCGACTTCCCGGGAGGTGAGTCTGCGGAGTTACCGGTTGTTCGCCGCACGGGATCCGCGGGTGCTGATCGGGATCGACCCGGCAGGGGGCTGGGGGCAGCGGGACCTGCTCGGGCTCATGGCGGAGAGATGCGGGGTTTCGGCCGATCCGCACGATACTTCGGGCCAGGATGTGATTGACCCCGATCGCACACTGGCCGCGCTGGATGCCTTCGCCGGCCGGCTCGCCGCGGTCGCTCAGCGTCGCGCACCGGTCCTCCTCGGCACCGGGCACCCTCATCGACTGCTCGGCTTCTACGTCGCCTTGGCCGAGGCGCTGTCGGCGGCGGGATGTGCTGTCCTCACCCCCGCGCAGGGTCGCTGTGTCGACATAACGACCCGGTTCGGTCTACGCACGTACAACCTCGACTACGTCCGGGGAGTCGCGTTGGTGCGGGAACCCGACGCCGGGCGCGCCGGTGGTGAGCCCGGCGCACACACGCATTCGCCGCTCCCGGTTCGTACTGTGCTGGCCGCCGCGGCCGACGCCGGCGGACCGCTTCCCGAGCTGGTGATCGGGGACCACGGTTGGGTCTGCGGAGCAGGTCAGCTGGGGTTCGAGGCCATCGGGCCGGCCGATACGGACGATCCCGCACTGTTCGTCGGTGAGGCGGAGGGGCTCGTGTCCGTCGTCGTTCCACTTGATGACGCCGTGCGGTCCGAGTACTACCGGCCGCTTACCCGCTACGTACTCAATCGGGCGTGTCTGTCACGGTAGGGAAGCGATGGGTGCACCTCTTCCCCATTCGCATCACCCGCCCCTACATTGGGGAGTGAGCACGCAGCGACGAAGAGTCACCGGAAGGGGAAGCCGGTGGCCGTCGAGTGCGGAAGGTTCAGGTGTGTCATGGCTGCAGCTGGCGAGAGGCCTCTGAACGAGGTTCAGTTCCTTACCGTGGCGGAGGTCGCCTCGGTGATGCGAGTGTCCAAGATGACCGTGTACCGGTTGGTGCACAGCGGTCATCTGCCCGCGATCCGGGTGGGACGGTCGTTCCGCGTCCCGGAGCAAGCGGTTCACGAGTACCTCCGCGAGAGCTATGTGGGGGTGGAAACGGCCTGACGACCTCGATTACGACCTCAGCGCTCGGGCGGGTAGGCTAGCCCCTCGTAGGTCGTGTGGGCCCATGGCGCTCACCAACCGAGTGATGAGAAGTGAGCGAGGATAGTCGTGGGCTCTGTTATCAAGAAGCGGCGCAAGCGGATGGCCAAGAAGAAGCACCGCAAGCTGCTCAAGCGCACGCGCGTTCAGCGTCGCAACAAGAAGTAAGCGACGCTGCGCCGTCAGCGTGTCCTGTGGCCCCCCACCGCATCCGGTGGGGGGCCGCAGTCGTATCCAGGGGGCCGGGGCGCCGACGACCGCGAATTCTCGTCACTTGCTGCATCCGGCGGTCATCACAGCGCAACACCGACCGGCTAAGTTGGCCCGCAGACGGGGAACGCGGCAGGCTACGGAGTAGGGCGGAAGGAAGGCGCTGATCTTGGGCAAGGTCGTGCTCGTGACCGGAGTGGCCCGTCAGCTGGGAGGCCGGTTCGTGCGGCGTATCCAGCGCGATCCCGACGTGGACCGGGTCGTCGGCGTGGACGCCGTCGCGCCGGAGCACCATCTGGGCGGCGCGGACTTCGTCCAGGCGGACATCCGGCAGTCGGCCATCGGGCGCATCCTCGCCGAGACGGGCGCCGACACGGTCGTCCACCTGGACGTCACGGGCACGCCGCTGGGCAGCGGCAGCGGCAGCCGCACGTCGGTCAAGGAGACCAACGTCATCGGCACGATGCAGCTGCTCGGTGCCTGCCAGAAGTCGCCGACCGTGCAGCGCCTTGTGGTGAAGTCCAGTACGAACGTCTACGGGTCCGCGCCGCGCGACCCTGCCGTCTGCACCGAGACCACCCCGCCCAAGTCGCTGCCGAGCGGCGGCTTCGCCAAGGACGCGGTCGAGGTGGAGGGGTACGTAAGGGGGTTCGCGCGGCGTCGGCCGGACGTGGCGGTGACCGTGCTGCGGTTCGCCAACATCCTCGGCCCGAGCGCGGACACGCCGCTCGCCTCGTACTTCGGGCTGCCGGTGCTGCCGACGGTGTTCGGCTACGACCCGCGGTTGCAGTTCGTGCACGAGGACGACGTGATCGAGGTGCTGCGGATCTCCTCGCACGAGCCGCGGCGGGGCACGCTGAACAGCGGCACCTTCAACATCGCCGGCGACGGTGTCCTGCTGCTCTCCCAGTGCTCGCGCCGGCTGGGACGCCCCACGGTGCCGCTGCTGCTGCCCGCGGTCACCTGGGCGGGCTCGCTCGTGCGTACGCTGGGCATGACGGACTTCTCCCCCGAGCAGATCCGGCTGCTCACCCACGGGCGGGCGGTGGACACCACGCAGATGCGTGAAACCCTGGGTTTCCGGCCGAAGTACACGACGGCCGGGGCGTTCGCGGACTTCGCGCGCGGTCGCGGTGCCGGGCTGCTGCCGCCCGAGGCCCTCGCGGGGGCCATCGACCGGATCGCGGAGCTGTCCTTGCGGGGCAGCGGCCACCTCCCGACGCAGAGCGCCAACTGAGGAGCGCATCAACGATGGCGGACGCCAAGGTCATTCCGTTCGACGACGACCGGTCGCGGGGGAGCGGCCAGAACGCGGCCCAGCGCCCGGCGCGGCGCCGCGGCGCGGGGAGCCGCCGCAAGGGCACGGCGGAGTCGGTGCCGGTGCGTGAGGTGCAGCCCCTGCCGGTGCGGGGGGCCGCGCGGGATGATGTGCCGGTGACACATGAGTCGCCCGAGTCGTCCGGGGCGCCCGAGGCACGGGCACAGGACGCGGACGGTGGCCTGGAGCGGCGTATCGCGGGCGGCCTGGCGTTCCTGCGCCGCCGGCTCACCGGTGACTACGAGGTCGACGACTTCGGCTACGACGCCGAACTCACCGACCAGGTGCTGATGTCCCTGCTGCGGCCGGTGTACGAGAACTACTTCCGGGTCGAGGTGAAGGGCGTGGAGAACATCCCGTCCGAGGGCGGCGCGCTGATCGTCGCCAACCACTCCGGGACGCTGCCGCTGGACGGGCTGATGATGCAGGTCGCCGTGCACGACCATCATCCGGCCGACCGGCATCTGCGCCTGCTGGCGGCGGACCTGGTGTTCGTGCTGCCGGTGGTCAACGAGCTGGCGCGCAAGCTCGGGCACACGCTGGCCTGTGCGGAGGACGCCGAACGGCTGCTCGGTCAGGGTGAGCTGGTCGGCGTGATGCCGGAGGGCTTCAAGGGCGTCGGCAAGCCGTTCAGCGAGCGCTACAAGCTCCAGCGTTTCGGGCGCGGCGGCTTCGTGTCCACCGCGCTGCGGCAGGGTGTGCCGATCGTTCCGTGCTCGATCGTCGGGGCGGAGGAGATCTACCCGATGATCGGCAACGCCAAGACGGTGGCGCGGCTGCTGGGTTTTCCGTACTTCCCGCTGACGCCGACCTTCCCGTGGCTGGGGCCGTTGGGTGCGGTGCCGTTGCCGACGAAGTGGACGATCCAGTTCGGTGAGCCGATCCCGACGGACGGCTATCCGCCGGAGGCGGCCGAGGATCCGATGCTGATGTTCAACTTGACCGACCAGGTGAGGGAGCAGATTCAGCACACGCTCTACAAGCTGCTGGTGCAGCGGAGGTCGGTGTTCTTCTGACGTGCGTCGGTGCGTTGGTGGGGGCCCCTCTGTGAGACAGAGGGGCCCCCACCGGCTCAGTCGGCGTCCTCGCCCTCGATGCCCAGGCCCGGCAGGAGGCCCGGCAGGAGGGGCGGGAGGGTGACGTCCGGCTCGGCGGGCGGGGTGTTGTCGCCCGTCGGCGGGGAGGCGGTGCCGGTGTCCTTCGGCGGGTCGAGCAGGCCGCCTGTGCCGCCGCCGAGCAGGCCGTCGTTCTCCTTGCCGGAGTCGGCCGACTCGCTGGGGCTGCCGCTGTCCGTGCGGCCGCGCTCGGACGTACCGGCGTCGCCGCTGCCGGGGGCCGACGTGTGGCCGGAGCCCGGGGTGCCGGTGGTCGTCGACTCCGAGCCGCGCTGTCGGCCGCCGTCTCCTGTGCCGTCGTCCCGGGTGGGCGGCTGCGGCAGCATGGACTGCAGCGGTGCCACATCGTCCTCTATGGCGTCGAAGACCGACGACACCTGCTCGCTGACGTCCCCGAGCTGCACGGGCAGGCGCTCGCGCAGCGCTCCCCAGGCCTCCCGGTGGGAGCGGGAGAAGGCGGAGAGGGCCTGCATGGGGGCCAGTGAGTCGGGGTCCCGTGCGTAGGCCGCGCTGAGTAGGCGATGGCCCTCGGACGCGTCGTGGCGCATGCCGGACAGGGCGCGGCGGACCTCGCCGAGGGACTCGTGGTCGAGGGGCCCGCTGCGGTCGCGCTCCATGAGCCGGCGTGCTTCGTTCAGCCGGTTCGACGCCAGGTCCAGGTAGGCCCGGCCGCGCTCGTCGTCCCCTTCGGCGAGGCCGAGGCGGAAGTCCTCTATGCCGCGCTTCAGGCCGTAGAGCGAGTCGCCGGGCAGGGCGTCCGAACTGGCGGCGGCGACTCCGCCGAAGGCTCCAGCGGCCACGCTCACGCTCAGTCCGCCCGCGGTGAGGCCCTTGGCCAGCCGCGAGCGCGGCCGGAACCTCTTCAGCGGGGCCGCCCGGTGGGTGCCGCGCGCGCGGCGTTGCTCCGGGACCGAAGTGTCCGTCGCCCCGCCGCCCGCGGTGCCCTCTTGCAGCATGGCCTCGAACGCGGCCACCAGCTGGGCCCGCTGAACGACCTTGACCTCGGGATCCAGCTGTGGCCGGGGCAGCGTCTCCAGACCGGTGGCGAGGGTCAAGAGACGACCCTGCTCGGTCGGTTCCGCGGTGGCCCCGGCAGCTGCCGGTCCTCCGGACTGCTCGGTCGCCGCCCCGGGGTCGGACTGCTCCTCCAGAGCCTGGGCGAAGGCGTTCGCCCGCCGGTGTGCCGATACGTTCGCGATCACTGGCGGCACCTCCTCTCGTCATGACGGTCGACTCCCCAGGGGGTCCTGAGGGTTGCACCCCCTGATCGGAACCACCCGATCGTGTGATCGGAGTCGGTCGGGGAGCGACCACAGGGAGCCTGCATCCCGCACAACGAGCGGCGCGGCACTTGGGTTACGGACGGTGGATGATCGGACCGCGAACCCAACCGACTTTTACCGAAGGTGATTTGGGAAACGCGGAGGGTCGCGACGGTGGGCGGGTGCGGGTGCGGGTGCGGGTGCGGGTGCGGCGCGGCGCCTCGGGGGCGCCCAGGGCTCAGCGTGCGTCGTCCGGCAGCAGCCGGGCGAGGGTGCGTACGGCCCGGTACTGGAGCGTCTTGATGGCGCCCTCGTTCTTGCCCATGACGCGCGCGGTCTCGGCGACCGAGAGGCCCTGGAGGAAGCGCAGGGTCACGCACTCCTGCTGCTGCGGGTTGAGCCGGCGTACGGCGTCCAGCAGGGCGGCGTTCGAGAGCGATTCGAGGACGGAGTCCTCGGGGGACCGCTCGACCTCGTTGGCGTCGAGCATCTCGCCGGTGGTGACCTCCAGCCGGAAGCGGCTGGACTTGAAGTGGTCGGCGACGAGGTTGCGGGCGATGGTCACCAGCCAGGCGCCGAAGTCGCGGCCCTGCCAGGTGAAGGTGCCGATGCGCCGCAGGGCTCGCAGAAAGGTCTCGCTGGTGAGGTCCTCGGCGGTCGCCTTCCCGCCGACGCGGTAGTAGATGTAGCGGTACACGGTGTCGCTGTACTGGTCGTACAGCCGCCCGAAGGCGTCGGCCTCGCCGGCCTGGGCGCGTTCGACCAGGTCCATCATGCGGGCGCTGTCGCTGTCCGCGGCGGGGCGGCGGTGGGTGGTTGCGGCGGCGGTCCCGGACGAGGACGACCGCGCGCGTCTGCCGACGGCGGCGCTTCCGTCGGCCAGTGCATAGCACGGGCCCACGGGGGCGGTGGCCGCGGCGAGGGCGGGGACGGCATACGCGGTGGGGACGAAGCCGCGCAACAGGTCTTGGGCTGATTTGACCGTTGCGCGCAGCGTAGCCAGGCCCGAGGCGTCAACCCCGACGTGTGGGTACACGGGACTCCCAGAGGCAGAGCTTCCATCACGTGCAGTACGGAACCATTCACCCGTCGTAGCGAAGGTGGGGTACCGGATTGCGTCTGAGGAGAATAACGCTTCGTGCAGGCACTGCTACGCCCAGTTGCTCAAATCATCGATTACGTCGCTTCCGTGCCCGATTGACGCTCGATCAGATGCTGCAGAGTGATCAGTTAATGACCGGAACGGTTCGGATTACTGGTGACTACAGAGCGTGTTGTGGTCGATGTGAGGAAAGTGGACTGGAAAGGGTGTCCCGCGGGTACGTCACATCGATTGGGTCAACGGCGGCGGCGGTGCAGCGCGATGGCCGCCGCGGTCCCGCCGGCCACCGCGCCGACGCCCGCGGCCGCGGGGATGCCGACCTTGGCCGCCTTGCGGCCGGTGCGGTAGTCGCGCAGGCGCCACTCCAGCTCGCGGGCGTGCTTGCGCAGCTTGGAGTCCGGGTTGATCGCGTAGGGGTGGCCGACCAGTGACAGCATCGGGATGTCGTTGTGGGAGTCGCTGTAGGCGGCGCAGCGGGTCAGGTCCAGGCACTCCGCCGTCGCCAGTGCGCGTACCGCCTCGGCCTTCGCGGGGCCGTGCAGTGGTTCGCCCACCAGCTTGCCCGTGTAGACGCCGCCGATCGACTCGGCCACCGTGCCCAGCGCGCCGGTCAGACCCAGGCGGCGGGCGATCACCTGGGCGATCTCCACCGGGGCGGCCGTGACCAGCCAGACCTTCTGGCCCGCGTCCAGGTGGGCCTGGGCGAGGGCGCGGGTGCCGGGCCAGATCCGCTCGGCCATGTACTCGTCGTAGATCTCCTCGCCGATCGACTTCAGCTCGGAGACACGGTGGCCCTTGACGATCGACAGGGCGGAGTCGCGGGCGTCCTGCATGTGCTCCGGGTCCTCGAGCCCGGCCAGCCGGAAGTACGCCTGCTGCCAGGCGAACCGGGCGAGATCGCGGGTCTCGAAGAACTTCCGCTTGTACAGGCCCCGGCCGAAGTGGAAGATCGCGGCGCCCTGCATCACGGTGTTGTCGAGATCGAAGAAGGCGGCCGCCCTGTCGTCGCCGTGGACCGGGAAATCCGCCTCCGCGCCCGTGTCGGGGGCGGAAGTGTCCTGTGCGGACTGGGCGGATTTGCGGGCTGCCTCCGCCGAGGCCTCGCCTGCCAACACGCTCCGCGCCGTGGCGGAGCGCCTACGGGGGGTGAGCCATCGAAGAGCGGCCATGCCCGTGAGCATAGCCAGTTTGTTCGGAGGCTTCGGAGTCGAGAGGTTCGCAGGCTGTGAACTCTGGGCGACCGTGTCGTTAAAGAGGCGCCCGCGCGGGCGCGTCGGAACCCCGGCCCGGCAGGCGGTCCACCCGCCGCCGAGGGGTCGGCGTACGCCGCCGTGCGCGCGAGAATGGCCGGCATGAGTCCCCTCTTCCGCCGAAAGCCCCCGCAGACCCCGGGGGCCCCGCAGCCCGCGCAGTCTCATGAGCACTCCGAGAACCATCTCGTCACCCTCATCCGCAAACCCGGCTGTCATCTGTGTGATGACGCACAGCTCGTCGTCGAGAAGGTGTGTGCCGACCTCGGTGTCCCCTGGGAGGGGAAGGACATCACCGAGGACCGCCGACTCCACGACGAGTACTGGGAACAGATCCCGGTCGTCCTCGTCGACGGCAGGCAGCACACCTTCTGGCGTGTGAACGAGGAACGGCTGCGCAAGGCACTGACCGAGCAGTCCAAGTAGTCCGGATGGTCGCTTAGGATCGATGGTGTCTTGGTCTCGGGGGCGTTGATCGTGAGGAGCGTGTGCGGCTTTGCCCCCGATGGGAGAGGAACGCGTGCGCGTATGCGCCGGTTCCCGGTTCGTGCGCCGGGCGCGCGTGAGCCCGGTCACGTTGGCCGGGCAAATCGGACACCATCTTTGTGCACGCGTTCACAAAGACATAGCCTGCATTCGACGGGGCGGTCATGTAGGGACGTATGACCGCCTACAGCCCCGCTCTACCCGCAGGAGCACCGTGGCAACTGGCCGAACACACCGACCGGCGACCCGCAGCCGAGGGATTCCCGAGGCCACCGTCGCCAGGCTTCCGCTGTACCTCCGCGCCCTCACCGCGCTCTCCGAGCGCTCGGTGCCCACGGTCTCCTCCGAGGAGCTGGCGGCCGCGGCGGGAGTCAACTCCGCGAAGCTGCGCAAGGACTTCTCCTACCTCGGCTCCTACGGGACCCGGGGCGTCGGCTACGACGTCGAGTATCTCGTCTACCAGATCTCCCGCGAGCTGGGGCTCACCCAGGACTGGCCGGTAGTGATCGTCGGTATCGGTAACCTCGGCGCCGCGCTCGCCAACTACGGCGGCTTCGCCTCCCGCGGTTTCCGCGTCGCCGCGCTGATCGACGCCGATCCGGGAATGGCCGGAAAGCCCGTCGCCGGCATCCCGGTGCAGCACACCGACGAGCTGGAGAAGATCATCCAGGACGACGGTGTCTCGATCGGTGTGATCGCGACCCCCGCCGGTGCCGCCCAGCAGGTCTGCGACCGGCTCGTGGCCGCCGGTGTCACCTCCATCCTCAACTTCGCGCCGACCGTGCTGAACGTCCCCGAGGGCGTCGACGTGCGCAAGGTCGACCTCTCCATCGAGCTGCAGATCCTCGCCTTCCACGAGCAGCGCAAGGCGGGCGAGGAGGCGGCGGCCGACGCCGGTGTCGTGCCGCCCGCCGTCGCTCGCAAGCAGCGCCCCTCCGCCGACCAGGGACCCGACGGGGACGTGCCCGCCGTGATGCCGGCATGAGCCTCCTCGTCGTCGGACTGAGCCACCGCAGCGCGCCGGTCAGCGTGCTGGAGCGGGCGTCGCTGAGCGCGGACGCGCAGCTCAAGCTGTTGCAGGACACGGTCGCCGCCGAACCGGCCACCGAGGCCGCGGTCCTGGCCACCTGCAACCGCATCGAGCTGTACGCCGACGTGGACAAGTTCCACGCCGGTGTCGCCGAGCTGTCCACGCTGCTGGCCCAGCACAGCGGGGTCGGCCTGGAGGAGCTCACTCCTTATCTTTATGTGCACTACGAGGACCGGGCCGTCCACCACCTGTTCTCGGTGGCCTGCGGGCTCGACTCGATGGTGGTGGGCGAGGGCCAGATCCTCGGCCAGATAAAGGACTCCCTGGCCCGGGCGCAGGACCTGCACACCGCCGGCCGGCTGCTGAACGACCTGTTCCAGCAGGCGCTGCGGGTCGGCAAGCGGGCCCACTCCGAGACCGGCATCGACCGGGCCGGGCAGTCCCTGGTCACCTTCGGCCTGGAGCAGCTGTCCGCGGGAGCCGACGTCCAGCAGTGGGCGCGGGGCAAGAAGGCCCTGGTCATCGGCGCCGGCTCGATGTCCTCGCTGGCCGCCGCCACGCTGGCGCGGGCCGGGGTCGCCGAGATCGTCGTGGCCAACCGCACCTTCGAACGCGCCGAGCGCCTCGCGCAGATCCTCTCCGAGGGCGACGACACGGACGTGCTGGCCCGCGCGGTACCGATGGACTCGGTGCCGGTCGAGCTGACACGTGCCGACGTGGCCGTCTCCTGCACCGGTGCGACCGGGATCGTCCTCACGGCCGACGCCGTGGCGGCCGCGGTGGAGCGCCGTACGGGCGCCCCCGCCGCCGGGTTCGGCGACGCGCCCTCCGGGGCGGACGCCGCCGTCGGCGTCGTACAGGAGGCGGCCGAGACACCTGGCGCCGGTACGGACGAGAACTGTCCGCTCGACCTGTCCTCCGTGCCGACCGGCTTCTCCGTCATGGGGGAGGCCGCCGTGGCCGGCATGGACGCGGCGACGCTGGAGCAGCACGGGGCCTGGGCCACGGGCGGCGCGGTCGCGGACCGGACGCGCGAGGCCGGGCGGCCGGGTGCCGAGGCGGACGCCGAGCTGATCGCCGCGCTCGCCGCGACGGCCGCGAGCGTCGGGCGCATCCCCGAGCGGCGACGGCCCGAGCCGGTCGCCGAGGTGACACGCCCGCAGCCGGTGCTCTTCCTCCTCGACCTAGCCATGCCGCGCGACATCGACGCCGCCGTGCACCGGCTGGCCGGGGTACGCCTGGTGGACATCGAGTCGCTCGCCGACGCGTCGGCCACTGGGCCCAACCAGCGGACTCCGTCCGCGGGGCCGATGGCCGCCGACGTCGACATGGTCCGCCGGATCGTCGCCGACGAGGTCGCCGCGTTCGGAGCGGCCCAGCGGGCCGCGCACATCACGCCCACCGTGGTCGCGCTGCGCAGCATGGCCGCCGACGTAATGGCGGGCGAGATCGCCCGGCTGGAAGGGCGGCTGCCGGGCCTCGACGACAAACACCGCGCCGAGATCACCCAGACCGTCAAGCGTGTGGTCGACAAGCTGCTGCACGCGCCGACGGTACGGGTCAAGCAGCTCGCCGCCGAGCCCGGCGGTGCCGGGTACGCGGACGCGCTGCGCACCCTGTTCGACCTCGACCCCGAGACGGTGGCCTCCGTCTCCCGCGCCGAGAACAGCACTGAGAAGAACCGAGGGCCGGCATGACTGAGAAGGCACTGAGGCTGGGGACCAGGCGAAGTAAGCTCGCCATGGCCCAGTCCGGGCAGGTGGCGGACGCCGTGAGCCAGGTGACCGGTCGGCCCGTTGAGCTGGTCGAGATCACCACGTACGGGGACGTCTCCCGTGAGGCGCTCGCGCAGATCGGCGGCACGGGCGTGTTCGTGGCCGCGCTGCGCGAGGCGCTGCTGCGGGGTGAGGTGGACTTCGCGGTTCACTCCCTCAAGGACCTCCCCACCGCGCAGCACGAGGGCCTGGTGGTGGCCGCCGTTCCGGAGCGCGAGGACCCGCGGGACGTGGTCGTCGCCCGGGACGCGCGCAAGCTCACCGACCTGCCCCGCGGGGCACGGATAGGTACGGGCGCGCCGCGGCGCATGGCGCAGCTGAACGCGTACGCCCGCACCCACGGGATGGAGATCGAGACGGTCCCGATCCGGGGCAACGTCGACACGCGCATCGGGTACGTCCGCAGCGGTGAGCTCGACGCGGTCGTGCTGGCCGCCGCCGGGCTGAACCGGGTGGGCCGCATCGACGAGGTGACCGACTTCCTGTCGGTCGACACGGTTCTGCCCGCCCCCGGCCAGGGGGCTCTGGCGATCGAGTGCAGGGCGGGGAACTCCGCCCAAGACGCTGCGCTGATCGCCGCGCTCGCCGAACTCGACGACCCGTTCACGCGGGTCGCCGTGACGGCCGAGCGGTCACTGCTCGCCGCCCTGGAGGCCGGCTGCAGCGCCCCGGTGGGCGCGCTTGCCGACCTCCTGGCCGACGGGCAGATTGTCAAGGAAATGCGCCTGCGCGGCGTCGTCGGCACGACCGACGGCTCGACGCTGGTGCAGCTGTCCACCACCGGTCCCGTGCCTGAAACGCACGAGGCGGCACTGGCACTCGGTCGCGAACTCGCCACCGAGATGCTCGCCCAGGGCGCGGCCGGTCTGATGGGGGAGCGAGCACATTGAGCCCCACCACCTTTCCCGCCGGTCCGGAACAAGGGCACGTCACCTTCCTCGGTGCCGGACCCGGAGATCCGGGACTGCTGACTCTGCGCGCCGTGGAGGCACTGGCGCACGCGGACGTCCTCGTCGCCGAGCACGAGGTGCTCGACGTCGTACGCACGCACGCGAGGCAGGGCGTGTCGGAAGTGCACACGGACACCGATCCCTCGGATCCGGGCACAAGCACGCCCCAGCTGAAGGTAGTTGACGGAGCGTCGACGACCTCGGGCGCCCCCGCCGTGCGGGATGCCGCACATCTTGTCATGGAGGCCGCGCGGGGCGGCAGGCGGGTCGTGCGTGCGGTGACCGGGGATCCCGGGCTCGACACGTACGCCGCCGAGGAGATGCTGGCGTGCGCCGCGGCCGGCGTGCCCTTCGAGGTCGTCCCCGGTATCGCGAACGCCGTCGGCGTGCCCGCGTACGCCGGTGTGCCGCTGCGGGACGCCGAGGGCGCCGACGTGCGGTTCGTGGACGCCCGTACCGCGTCGGACCGCTGCTGGACCGAGGTCGGGGCCTCCGACGGGACGGTCGTCGTGTCGACGACGCTCGACTCGGTGGCCGCGGCCGCCGGTGAGCTGGTGTCGGCCGGCCGCAAGCCGGACACCCCGATGACGGTGACGATCGCCGGTACGACGACCCGGCAGCGCACCTGGTCCGCCACCCTCGGCACGGTCGCGCAGACGCTGAAGCAGGCGAAGGTGCTGCCGTCCCCGGACGGTGGCCGGCCGGTGATAGCCGTGGTCGGCGAGCGCTCCGCCTCCGCCCGGCGCGACCAGCTGTCGTGGTTCGAGTCCAAGCCGCTGTTCGGCTGGAAGGTCCTCGTGCCGCGCACGAAGGAGCAGGCGGCGTCGCTCTCCGACCAGCTGCGCTCGTACGGCGCCGTGCCGAGCGAGGTGCCGACCATCGCCGTCGAGCCGCCGCGCACGCCCCAGCAGATGGAGCGGGCGGTCAAGGGCCTGGTGACGGGCCGCTACGAGTGGATCGCGTTCACGTCGGTCAACGCGGTGAAGGCGGTCCGGGAGAAGTTCGAGGAGTACGGTCTTGACGCCCGTGCCTTCGCGGGCATCAAGGTCGCCGCGGTGGGCGAGCAGACGGCGAAGGCCCTCGTCGCCTTCGGCGTGAAGCCGGACCTGGTGCCGAGCGGCGAGCAGTCGGCCGCCGGTCTGCTGGAGGACTGGCCGCCGTACGACCCGGTCTTCGACCCGATCGACCGTGTCTTCCTGCCGCGGGCGGACATCGCCACGGAGACGCTGGTGGCCGGGCTGATCGAGCTGGGCTGGGAGGTCGACGACGTCACCGCCTACCGGACGGTGCGCGCCTCGCCGCCGCCGGCCACGACGCGCGAGGCCATCAAGGGCGGCGGCTTCGACGCGGTGCTGTTCACGTCGTCGTCCACGGTGCGGAACCTGGTCGGCATCGCCGGCAAGCCGCACAACGTGACGGTGATCGCGTGCATCGGTCCGGCGACCGCCAAGACGGCCGAGGAGCACGGTCTGCGGGTGGACGTCATGGCTCCCGAGCCGTCCGTCCACAAGCTGGCGGAGGCCCTGGCCGACTTCGGCCTGCGGCGCCGCGCGTCGGCCCTGGAGGCCGGGGACCCGGTGACGCGGCCGAGCGAGCGGCGGCCGGGGGCGCGGAGGCGGCGGTCCTCCACGTGAGGTGAAGTGAGGTGAGGCGGGGCGTTCCTTCGGGGGCGCCCCGCCTCGCTGTCGCTACCGCCGGTCCCGGAGCGTGCCTACGGGCGTCCCGTCGGCCGGTGCACCTCGCCCAGGCCCATCGGTGGGGCAGGCGGCAGCGGGGCCGGGCGGCCGGGGGGCGGTGGCCGAAAGGCCTGGAAGAGGTAGGTGAGCAGGCGGCGCGAGGCGGCCAGAGCGGTTTCGCGGGGTTGGCCGGCGAGGCCGGTGACGGCCAGGAGGAGGAGCGCGATGTCCGCGGGATCGAAGTCCTCGCGGAGCTGTCCGGCCTCGCGGGCGCGTCGGACCAGGCGGGCCAGGCCTTCCTCGGCGCGGGCGCGTTCCTTGTCGTAGTCGAGCGCCTCGGGGAAGCGGGCCATGAGCACGGTCTCGAAGCCGCGGTCGGTCACCAGTGTGGTGCACACCTTCTCGAGGAGCGTGTACAGGCCGTGCCCCGGGTCGGGGTCGGCGAGGGCCTCGTCGAGGGCGGACGCGCACAGCGAGAGCTGTTCGGTGAAGGCGGCGGTGACGAGCGCGGAGCGGGTCGGGAAGCGCCGGTAGAGGGTGGCGACGCCGACGCCGGCTCGGCGGGCGACGGCGCTCATGGGGGCGTCGACGCCCTGGGCCGCGAACGTCTCGCGGGCGGCCTCCAGGACGCGTTCGCGGTTGCGGCGGGCGTCGGCGCGCAGATTCGGATCCGCCGGAGGGCCTCCGGCGGTGTGCTCGGGGGGTTTGTGAGAGGTCTGATCAGGCATGTTTCTCACTTCCGGCGAAGTGGAGGATGTCGTCCACTTACGGGTCCAGGATGAGCGTAGCAGCGGGTGCGAGCGGTGCCCGCGCTCCCCGAACGCGATATGGGACAAGACATGAGCGAGATGAACGCGGTCCTCTTCGACCGTTTCGGCCCCCCGGACGTCCTCTACGTCGGCAGGCGGCCCGTACCCGTCATCAGCCCCGAGCAGGTGCTGGTGCGGGTGCACGCCGTCGGTGTCAACGGCGGCGACCTGCTCGACCGGACCGGGAAGGTGCGCCTGGTGACCGGCCGCGCCTTCCCCAAGGCGAGCGGCATCGACTTCGCGGGAGAGGTGACCGAGGTCGGGTCCTCGGTCGCCGGGGTGCGTGCGGGGGACCGGGTGTGGGGGCTGCTTGGGCGCAGGACCGGCAGCATGGCCGAGTACGTCGCCGTAAGCGCTCGCCATATCGCGCCCGCGCCGGAGAACCTCACCCCGGAGCAGGCCGTTTCGCTGATCGCGGGCGGGACCACGGCGCTGACCGCCCTGCGCGACAAGGCTGCCCTCCAGCCCGGTGAGCGGCTCCTGGTGCGCGGCGGCAGCGGGGGCGTGGGCAGCGTCACCGTCCAGATCGGCCGGCTCTTCGGTGCGCACGTCGTCGCTCTCGCGGGCGGGAAGAACCTCGACTTCGTACGCGGCCTGGGCGCCGACGAGGCGCTGGACCACCGGGCGACTCCGCTCTCCGGGCTCGGCCGCTTCGACGTCATCGTGGACACGGTCGGCACCGAGCAGTCCCGGATCCGCCGGCTGCTGGCTCCGGGCGGGCGCATGGTGGCCGTCAGCATCGACCTCGATCGGCCCCTGGCCGGCCTCGGCACGGTCCTCGCCTCCACCGTGCACGGCAGGGGACGCATCCGGGCCTTCAGCGGCAACCCCGACACAGCGCTGCTGAGCGAGGTCACCCGCTACGCGGAGCGCGGCGACATCGTCCCCGTCGTGGACACGGCCCACCCTCTCGACCGTGTCGCCGACGCGCACCGGGCTTTGGAGGCCGGTGGGGTCCGCGGCAAGCACGTCGTCCGGGTCGGCGCCGCGTGGCGTTGACAGGCGACGGGAGGGTGCGTGTAATGAGGGCGGTGCCGCGTGGCGCCGGTCAAAGAGCAGTGGGCCGGCCGGCGATCGGGCGAGCGCCCTCATTCAAGGGGTACGTGATGAGTTCCTGCTCCGCGCCCTGACACGACGTAGCGCATTCGCACGTCGTCGTCCTTCTCGCTTCGCCCTTTTCCGGCACCGTGCCGCGCGCCGCGGCCTGCCGTCATGGAGACACAGAACCGTATGCCCACGTCTTTTCAGCCGTCCCGGCCTTCTGGGCTTTCCGAGCCCGCCCAGTCTTTCCAGCAGTCCGTCATCGACGAGTTCCGCGCCAACGGGGGGAAGGTCGGCGGCCCCTTCGAGGGTGAGGACCTGCTCCTGCTGACCACCACCGGCGCCCGGTCGGGAGCCGAGCGGACCACGCCCCTCGGGTACGTCCGGCACGGGGACGCCCTCCTCGTCGTCGGGTCCAACCTCGGCGGCCCGCGGCATCCCGGCTGGTACCACAACCTGCTCGCCCGTCCCCTGGTCGAGGTGGAGGTCGGCACCCGGGCCTTCCAGGCTCTCGCCGTGCCCGCCGAGGGCGTCCGGCGCGAGGAGTTGTTCGCGCACGTCGTGCGCGCGGCGCCCGGCTACGGCGACTACCAGGACGGGACCGACCGGCTGCTGCCGGTCGTGGTGCTGCGGAGCGCCGAGCCCGACGACTGGGAGGGGCCCGGCGAGGTCCGCACCCTCGCCGACAAGGTCATGGAGGTTCACACCTGGCTGCGCGGCCAGTTGCGCCAGGTGCGGGCGGAGACCGACGCCCATTTCGCCGCACGGGCCGCGCACCGGGGTGCCGGTGCGGCGCCGGTGCCGGGGCTCGGGCTGCAGATCCGGCAGCGGTGCCTGGCGTTCTGCCAGGCGCTGGAGTTCCATCACGACAGTGAGGACGGGCACTTGTTCCCGGGCATCGCCCGCCACCACCCCCACCTGACCGACGTCTTCGACCGGCTCGACGCCGAACACCGCGCCATCGCCCGCATCCAGGGCGACCTGGCGGACCTGCTGGCCGGCATCGCCATCGCCGACCCGCGGCGCTTCCGCACGGAACTGGCGGCGATGTCCGCGGAGCTGAACGCGCACCTCGACTACGAGGAGGACACGTTGCTCCCCCTGCTGGCCGACGTGCCGTGGCCGCCGGTCGTGCCCTGACCCGGACGTCCGGGCCCTCGCGGTGGCTGTCGGCTTCAGGACAGGGGCCGCGTGGGCCGACTTCCCGTCGGCAAAGGCACGGGCGGGGCGGGCGTAGCGTAGGAGGTATGTCGACGTACGGATCCTTTCCCGGCACCCGGCCCCGGCGGCTGCGGACCACTCCCGTCATGCGTCGGATGGTCGCCGAGACCCGGCTGCACCCCGCCGACCTCATCCTCCCCGCCTTCGTACGCGAGGGCGTCAGCGAGCCGGTGCCGATCGCGGCGATGCCCGGGGTCGTGCAGCACACCCGGGACACGCTGAAGAAGGCCGCCGCGGAGGCGGTCGAGGCGGGGGTGTCCGGGATCATGCTCTTCGGGGTGCCGGAGGATGCGAAGAAGGACGCGGCCGGGACGGCGGGGACCGACCCGGACGGGATCCTGCAGGTCGCGCTGCGGGACGTGCGGGCCGAGGTCGGGGACGAGCTGCTCGTCATGTCCGACCTGTGCCTCGACGAGTTCACCGACCACGGGCACTGCGGCGTGCTGGACGCCCAGGGGCGGGTCGACAATGACGCCACCCTTGAGCGGTACGCCGAGATGGCGCAGGTGCAGGCCGACGCGGGCGCCCATGTGGTCGGGCCCAGCGGGATGATGGACGGTCAGGTCGGGGTCGTACGTGACGCCCTCGACCAGATCGGGCGCGAGGACGTCGCGATCCTCGCCTACACCGTCAAGTACGCGTCCGCCTTCTACGGGCCCTTCCGGGAGGCCGTCGGGTCCTCGCTCAAGGGGGACCGGAAGACCTACCAGCAGGACGCCGCCAACGTGCGGGACGCGATGCGGGAGCTGGCCCTCGACCTGGAGGAGGGCGCCGACATGGTGATGGTCAAGCCGGCCGGCCCCTACCTCGACATCCTGGCCAAGGTCGCCGAGGCCGTGGACGTGCCCGTCGCCGCCTACCAGATCTCCGGCGAGTACTCGATGATCGAGGCCGCCGCCGAGAAGGGCTGGATCGACCGCGACCGGGCCATCCTGGAGGCGCTCACCGGCATCAAGCGGGCCGGCGCGCGCAACATCCTCACCTACTGGGCCACCGAGGCCGCTCGCACGCTGCGCTGAGCGGCGACCTCGCCCGGTGCTTCGTGCAGGGGGTGCGTGGCGTGTGGGCACCCCTTCAGTACCCGAGGGCACCGTCCATGCTGGTCTGCCAGTAGGTGACCGTCAGCGCGGTGTCGACGTACACGCCGCCGGACGGCAGGGAGACCGTGGCGATGGAGCCGTCCTCGAACGGGATCGTGAGGGTGTTCGTCTCGTAGCCGTTCTCGCCGCTGCCGTCGCCGGACGACAGCAACACGCCGGCGTAACCGGACTTGCCGGGCTCCACGCCGGTCAGCGACTGCGGCTTGGTCGCCTCCGCCACCGGCGGCACGGACTGGGCCTCACCGAAGCGCGCCGCCGGGTACGGCGGCAGCATGCAGGTCTTCGAGCCGGTGTTGGTGGCGGTCAGCAGGAGGTGGTTGAGGGGGCGGGACACCTTGGTCGCGGTGATCTTCACGTCGGAGGCGGAGCACTTTCCGGGCATGTCCCCGTCGTCCTGGCCGCCGGCGTCCGACGCGCCGGCGTCCGACGAGCCCGTGCTCGACGATCCGGCGTCCGACGAGCCCGTGCCGGACGAGCCGGAGCCTGTGGCGGCGCCGCCGCCGGTGGAGCCGTTCGCGGCGTCCGTTCCCTTGCCGCCGTCCGACTCGCCTCCGCCGGTGACGGGCTTGGCCTGGTCGCCGGCCGGGACGGAGGAGGACCCGGCCGGGGCGCCCGTGTCCGATCCGCCGCCCTCGCAGGCCGTCAGTGCGAGTGCGGCCAGCGCGACCGTGGTGGCGGCGAACAGGCGGGTGCGGCGGGTGGTGCGTGCGGACATGAGAGATCCCCTTCGGGTGGAGTCCGGGTGAGCCGCTCGACCGTTCGCCGGGAGCGGCTGCTTGGATGACCACAGCTTGGGTCCGGGTCCGTCCCGGTCGCCAGTGGTGCCGGGACATGCGGGACACTGGGACGCGGGGAGCGGCTCTGACCTGCGGGAACGGTGTCCCGCTGGGATGCCGTACGGGGATACGGGAAGAGGGAGAAACGGGTGGCGGGGGACGACTTCGCGGTACTGCTGCGGGAGCTGAAGGAGCGGTCCGGGCTCAGCTACGGCGCACTGGGCAAGCGGCTGCACATGAGTGCGTCGACCCTCCACCGATACGTCAGCGGGGAGGTCGTGCCCACCGAGTTCGCCCCAGTCGAACGCCTCGCGCGCGTATGCCGGGCGACCCCCGAGGAACTGCTCGAACTCCACCGCCGCTGGATCCGGGCGGACGCGCTGCGCGGCGTGAAGAAGGAGAAGGCCGAGGAGAGGGAGACCGAGGAGAAGGGGGAGGAGCCGAAGGAGGCCGCCGGCTCCGCCGCGGCGGAGAACGCACCGCCCGCAACGCCCACCCCCGACGAACG
>NZ_RAIF01000027.1:22536-33498 GCF_003671715.1 Streptomyces sp. E2N166
GTTCGCCACGAGCGCCCCGTCGCCGGGTCCCGCGCTCCGCGCTCTACGCCGCGACCGGCGTCGTCGCCGTCGGTGCCGCCGTGGCGCTCGTGGCGAACCTCGTGTCGGGCACCGACCACGGCGGGCGGCACGGTCCGGCCGGTGCGGCCGCGGGGACCTCCGCGTCGGTGTCCGGGACCGCGACCACCGGTTCGGCGTCCCCGAGCGCGAGCACCTCCTCGTCGCCGTCCGGGTCCTCGTCCGCGTCCGTATCGGGGTCACCCTCCGCGTCCGCGTCCGTGTCCCGGCCGGGCGCGGCCACGCCGAGCCGCCGCGCACCCGCCGACGGCCCCGTGCTCACCGTGTCGACCACCCCGTACCACTGGGACGTGCCCTGCGAGCACGCCTTCCTGGTCGACCGCAGCCCGCAGAACGTGCCGGAACCGCCCGCCCAGCAGGACGCGGTCGGCTGGGCCACCCCCCTCGGCGCGGTCTCCGCGAACCGGCAGATGGCCGTCCTCACCGTGCAGGGCACCGGTGCGGAGACGGTGGTCCTGAAGGACCTGCACGTCCGCGTGGTGAGCAGCGAGCCGGCGCTGGACTGGAATCAGTACGTGATGGGCAACGGCTGCGGCGGCCAGGTGAACACCGGGTCCTTCGACGTCTCCCTCGACCTGGCCAACCCCCTGGTGACGCCGGTCTCCGGACAGCGCGACTTCCCGTACAGCGTCAGCGAGTCCGACCCCGAGGTGTTCAAGGTCAACGCGCACACCAGCGGCCACGACGTCAGCTGGTACCTGGAGCTGGAGTGGTCCAGCGGCGCCCGGCAGGGCACCGTGCGGGTCGACGACCACGGCAAGCCGTTCCGTACCAGCGCCTCCCGGGACGGCTCCTACTACGCGTACCCCCTCGGCGGCGACGGCTGGGAGCGGGTCGAGGGCGACTGAGACGGGCCGGGCACGGGTGCCGGATCGCCGCCAAGTCGTAGCGGCGACTAGGTTGTTGGCCACCACTCCGGTTCTCTTCGTCAGGAGACGCCCATGCCCGGTGACGCCCTCAGCCAGGACCCCGCGGAGCTGAGAAAGAGGATCGACAGCAGCAAGGCGCACCCGGCCCGTGTCTACGACGTCTTCCTGGGCGGCAAGGACCACTATCCCGCGGACCGCGACGCGGCCGCCGCCGGGCTCGCCGCCAACCCGCGCGGCTACCTGGACGTACGGCACAACCGCGACTTCCTGCGCCGCGCGGTCACCACGCTGGCCGAGGAGCACGGCATCCGCCAGTTCCTCGACATCGGCACCGGCCTGCCGACCGCGGAGAACGTGCACCAGATCGCCCAGCGCACCGCACCCGAGTCGAGGGTGGTCTACGTCGACAACGACCCGGTCGTCCTCGCCCACGCCCGCGCCCTGCTCACCAGCGGTCCCGAGGGACGTACGGACTACGTCGACGCCGACCTGAAGAGCCCGGCGCGGATCCTCGAACAGGCCGCGCGGACCCTCGACCTCGACCGGCCCGTCGCCCTCTGCCTCGTCGCCGTCCTGCACTTCGTCGAGGACGAGGAGGCGTACCCGATCGTCCGCGAGCTGATGGACGCGCTGCCCGCCGGCAGCCGGCTCGTCCTCAGCCACCTCACCGAGGACCTCAACCCGGAGAACATCCGCGCGGTCCGGCGGACGTACACCGAGCGGGGCTTCACGTTCGTGCTGCGCTCCCGCAAGGACGTCGGGCGCTTCTTCACGGAGACCGGGCTGGAGCTCGCCGAGCCGGGTGTCGTACCGGTGCACCACTGGCGTCCGGACCACGCGGCGCCGGTGCCCGAGCAGCCCGAGGAGTCCTACCTCGCGGGTCTCGACGACATCGAGAAGGTCCGGTACAAGGACATCAACGACGTCACGGACGCCGACATCAACGTGTACGGGGGCCTTGCCGTCAAGGGCTGACGGCCCGGCGGTCGCACGGGTGTCCGGATCGCGGAAAGTCGCCTGTAGACGGCACGTACTTACTTAGGGTGCGGGCATGACCGTGACTGAGAACGCGCCCGCCCCGTCCGCCGCCCTGCCGCCGCTCGCCGCGCGGACCCGGTCGATCGGCGGTTCGCCCGTACGGGACATCCTCGCCGTCACCGCCCGCCCCGAGGTGATCAACTTCGCGGGCGGGCTGCCGGCCCCGGAGCTGTTCGACGCGGAGGGCATCGCCGCCGCGTACCGGGACGTCCTCGCCGAGGTGCCGGCGCGGGCGCTGCAGTACTCCACCACCGAGGGCGAGCCCGTCCTGCGGGCCGCGCTCGCCGCCCGCACCTCCGCGCGCGGACTGGACACCGGCGCCGACGACATCCTCGTCACCACCGGATCGCAGCAGGCGCTGTCGCTCCTCGCCACCGCCCTGCTCGAACCCGGCGACACCGTACTCGTCGAGAGCCCCTGCTACCTGGCCGCGCTCCAGGCCTTCGGCTTCGCGGGCGCCCGGGTCGTCTCCGTGCCCGGGGACGAGGACGGGATCGACCCCGAGGCGCTGGCGGAGCTGGTGCCGCGCGAGCGCCCCAAGCTGCTCTACACCGTCCCCACCTTCCAGAACCCCACCGGCCGCACCATGCCGGCCGCCCGCCGTGCCGCCGTGGCCGAGGTCGCCGGCCGGTGCGGGCTGTGGATCGTCGAGGACGACCCGTACGGCGAGCTGCGCTTCGAGGGCGAGCGGGTGCCGTGGATCGCCTCCTACGACGGCGCCCGGGACCGGACCGTGCTGCTGGGGTCCTTCTCCAAGGTCATGGCACCCGGCCTGCGACTCGGCTGGCTGCGGGGGCCCGCCGATCTGCGCCGGGCCTGCGCGGTGGCCAAGCAGGCCGCCGACCTGCACACTCCGACCGTCAACCAGCTCGCCGCCGCCCGGTACCTGGCCGACCGGGACCTGGACGCGCACGTCACGCGCGTCGCCGCCGCCTACGGCGCACGCCGGGACGCCATGCTCGCGGGGCTGGCGGACGCGCTCCCGGCGGGGTCGGCGTGGACCAGTCCCGAGGGCGGCATGTTCCTGTGGGCGCGCCTGCCGGAGCGGTACGACACCACGGCCCTGCTCCCCGGGGTGGTCCGGCACGACGTCGCGTACGTCCCCGGCGCCCCCTTCCACGCCGGTGAGCCCGACCGCGCCACGCTGCGGCTGTGCTTCGTCACGCAGACCCCGGACGAGATCGCTGAGGGACTGCGGCGGCTGGGGGAGGGACTGCGGGAGGCGTCGCGTGAGTCGTAGGCCCCCGGCCTAGGTCCAAAAGCCGAGGCGGGGGCGCCGCACGCGCACCTACGGTGAGGCCATGCCCGACAGCCCACGGAAGACGACCGGCTTCGACCTCGACGCGTACCTCGACCGGATCGGGTGGGAGGGACAACGGCTCGCCGCCGACGCGGACACGTTGAGCGGCGTACAGCTCGCCCACCTGAGAGCCGTCCCGTTCGAGAACCTCGACGCCCTCGCCGGCACGGCACCCTCCCTCGAACTCGCCGACCTGACGGCCAAGCTGGTCCACGGCCGCCGGCGCGGCGGCTACTGCTACGAGCACAACACGCTGTTCGCGGCGGCCCTGGAGGCGCTGGGGTTCCGGGTGACCCGGCTGACCGCCCGGGTCGTCGTCGGTGCCGACCGCTTCGAGGACCGCCCGCGCACCCACATGGCCCTCCTGGTCGAGGTCCCCGGCGACCCGCGGCCGTACCTGGCCGACGTCGGTTTCGGAGCCGTCGGTTCCCTGCTGGAGCCGGTGCCGCTCACGGCGGACACCGAGTTCCACGACGCCGGCCGCCGGCACCGGCTGGTGCGCGTACCGCACCGGGGACCGCTGGAGATGTGGGTGCTGGAGGCGTACCGGCAGGCGTCCACGGGCGGTTGGGAGGCCCAGTACGCCTTCACCCTGGAGCCCTTCGAGCGGTCCGACTACGAGATGATCAACTGGCACATCGCCACGAACCCGCGCTCTCCGTTCTCCCGGCGCCCGTACGTACAGCGCCTCACACCGGACCGGCACCTGCTGCTCGACGGCGACCGCGTCACCGAGACCCGCGACGACGGCACGGTCACCGAGCTGAAGCTGACGGACGAGGCCGCCGCCGGGTGCTGGCGGCGGACTTCGGCATCGACGTGCCCGAGGGCCTGACGCTACTGGGGTGAGGCCGGCCCGGGTGGAGGCGGCCGGGGTGAGGGGTCAGAGCCGCTCGGGCGTCCGGATGCCCAGCAGGGCCATGCCCCGGTGCAGCGTGCGGGCCGTGACGTCGGACAGGAACAGGCGGTTCTCCGCCACGTCCCGCGGCGGCGCCGGCTTGATCACCGGGCACTTGTCGTAGAACGACGTGAACAGGGACGCCAGCTGGTAGAGGTACGCCGTCAGCTTGTGCGGGGCGTACTCGCGGGCCGCCTCCGCCACCGTCTCCGCGAAGGCGTCCAGGTGCAGGCCGAGGGCGCGCTCCGCCTCGTGCAGCTCCAGCTCCGGGTGGGCCCCGGGGCGTACGTCGCCGGCCTTGCGCAGGATCGACTGGATCCGGGCGTAGGCGTACTGGAGGTAGACGGAGGTGTCGCCGTTCAGCGAGACCATCTGGTCCAGGTCGAACTTGTAGTCCCGGTTCGCCGACGTCGACAGGTCCGCGTACTTCACCGCGCCGATGCCCACCTGGGTGCCCCGCTCGGCGATCTCCTGCTCGGACAGGTCCTGGGCCTTCTCCCGGACGACGGCGGACGCGCGGTCGATCGCCTCGTCGAGGAGGTCGACCAGGCGGACCGTCTCACCCGCACGGGTCTTGAACGGCTTGCCGTCCTTGCCGAGGACCGTGCCGAAGGCCAACTGCTGCGCCGTCACGTCCTCGTTCAGCCAGCCGGCCCGGCGGGCGGTCTCGAAGACCATCTTGAAGTGCAGGGACTGGCGGGCGTCGACCACGTACAGCAGCGTGTCCGCCTTCAGGTTGAAGACGCGGTCGCGGATCGCGGAGAGGTCGGTGGCCGCGTAGCCGTAGCCGCCGTCCGACTTCTGCACGATCAGCGGGACCTGGTTGCCGTCCGGGCCCTTGACGTCCTCGAAGAAGACGCACAGCGCACCCTCGGAACGGACGGCGACGCCCGACTCCTCCAGCATCCGGCAGGTCTCGGCCAGCATGTCGTTGTAGCCGGACTCGCCGACGATGTCGGCGTCGCGGATCTCCATGTCCAGCTTCTCGAAGACGGAGAAGAAGTAGATTTTCGACTCGTCGACGAACTTCTGCCACGCGGCGAGCGTCTTCGGGTCCCCGGCCTGGAGATCGACCACCCGGCGCCGCGCCCGCGTCTTGAACTCCTCGTCGGAGTCGAAGTGCCTGCGCGCCGCCTTGTAGAGGCGGTCGAGGTTGGACATCGCCTCCTCGCCGCTCACCTCGCCGGCCTCGTGGTCCAGCTCGTGCGGGTGCTCCTCCAGGTACTGGATGAGCATGCCGAACTGGGTGCCCCAGTCGCCGATGTGGTGCCGGCGCACGACGCTCTCGCCGGTGAACTCCAGCAGCTGGGCGACCGAGTCACCGATCACCGCGGAGCGCAGGTGGCCGACGTGCATCTCCTTCGCCACGTTCGGCTGGGCGTAGTCGATCACCGTGGTGCCGGGGTGCTCGGCGTGCGGGACGCCGAGGCGGCCGGTGTCGTCCGCGTACCGTGCGGCGAGGTTCCCGGTGATCGCCCGGTCGCCGATCGTGATGTTCAGGAAGCCGGGCCCGGAGACCTCGACGTCCTTGATCAGGTCGCCGGTGACGATGTGCGAGACGACCTCGGTCGCCAGCTCCCGCGGGTTCGCCTTCGCCTTCTTGGCCAGGGCGAGGATGCCGTTGGCCTGGTAGTCCGCCCGGTCGCTGCGTCGCAGCAGCGGGTCCGCGGATGCCTCCGGCCGGGCGGCGGAGAGGGCGGACGTCAGCTGCTGGTTGACGAGATCGGTGAGCGACGCGACCGAGGCCATAGGAGTGGGTGCCGTTCTCCTCGTGGGTTCAGATAGACCTGGTCAGTATCCCACGGGTGGGGAAGCGGTTTTCGGCCGCGGGCCGGTGGGGGCTGGTCGCGCCCACGCGGCGGAGCCGCGGACCGGCACAGCCCCGCGCCTCTTCCGGGCGCTGATGAAAAGCGGTTTTCGCGGATGCGGGCCGGGCTGGGAGAATGGAGCGGTCAGCCGTGCGACAGTCCGGCTGCTCAGCCGAACCTTCAGGGAAGAGGACGTGCCGATCGTGGCTCAGAGCACAGAGACCACCGACTGGGTCTCCCGTTTCGCGGACGAGGTCATCGCCGAGTCGGAGCGCCGTGCCCCGGGCAAACCCGTCGTCGTCGCGTCCGGACTCTCCCCGTCCGGCCCCATCCACCTGGGCAACCTGCGCGAGGTCATGACCCCGCACCTGGTCGCCGACGAGGTCCGCCGCCGGGGCCACCAGGTGCGGCACCTCATCTCCTGGGACGACTACGACCGCTACCGCAAGGTGCCGGCCGACATCTTCGGGGTCGACGACTCGTGGGCCGAGCACATCGGCAAGCCCCTCACCTCCGTCCCGGCCCCGAAGGGCTCTCCGCACCCGAACTGGGCCGAGCACTTCAAGGCCGCGATGACCGCCTCGCTCGCCGAGATGGGCGTGGAGTTCGACGGGATCAGCCAGACCGCGCAGTACACCTCCGGTGTCTACCGCGAGCAGATCCTGCACGCCATGAAGCACCGGCGGGACATCGACGCGATCCTCGCCCAGTACCGGACCAAGCCGAAGACGGCCGGCAAGAAGTCGCAGAAGCCCGTCGACGAGGCCGAGCTGGAGGCCGCCGAGGGCTCCGGCGCCGCCGCCGAGGACGACGGCTCGGGCTCGGCCGCCGGATACTTCCCGTACAAGCCGTACTGCGGCAACTGCGAGAAGGACCTCACCACGGTCACCTCGTACGACGACGACTCGACCGAGCTGACCTACGCCTGCACCGAGTGCGGCTTCTCCGAGACGGTCCGGCTCAGCGAGTTCAACCGCGGCAAGCTGGTCTGGAAGGTCGACTGGCCGATGCGCTGGGCCTACGAGGGCGTGATCTTCGAGCCGAGCGGTGTCGACCACTCGTCTCCCGGCTCCTCGTTCCAGGTCGGCGGGCAGATCGTCGGCATCTTCGGCGGCGAGCAGCCGATCGGGCCGATGTACGCCTTCGTCGGCATCAGCGGCATGGCCAAGATGTCCTCGTCCAAGGGCGGGGTGCCCACCCCGGCCGACGCGCTCCAGATCATGGAACCGCAGCTCCTGCGCTGGCTGTACGCCCGCCGCCGGCCCAACCAGTCCTTCAAGATCGCCTTCGACCAGGAGATCCAGCGGCTCTACGACGAGTGGGACCGCCTCGACGCCAAGGTCGCCGACGGCAGCGCCCTGCCCGCCGACATCGCCGCCCACTCGCGCGCCGTGCGCACGGCCGCCGGTGAGCTGCCGAGGACGCCCAGGCCGCTGCCGTACCGCACGCTCGCCTCGGTGGCCGACATCACCGCCGGACACGAGGACCAGGCACTGCGCATCCTCAGCGAGCTGGACCCGGCCGACCCGCTGGGCGGGCTCGAGGAGGCCAGGCCGCGGTACGACAAGGCCGAGGCGTGGATCAACACCCACGTCCCCGCCGACCAGCGCACCATCGTGCGTGCCGAGCCGGACGCCGAACTGCTGAAGTCCCTCGACGAACAGGGCCGGGCCTCGCTGCGGCTGCTGCTCGACGGACTCGCCGGCCACTGGTCCCTGGACGGGCTCACCCACCTCGTCTACGGCGTGCCCAAGGTCCAGGCCGGCTTCTCCGCCGACGCCACGCCCAAGGAACTGCCGCCGGAGATCAAGACCGCCCAGCGGTCCTTCTTCGCGCTGCTGTACCACCTGCTCGTCGGCCGCGACACCGGCCCGCGCCTGCCCACGCTGCTGCTGGCGGTGGGGCAGGAGCGGGTGCGGGCCCTGCTCGGAGAGTAGGCCCGGACCGTACTGACATGGCGACGGGGGCGCCCGGCATCGGCCGGGCGCCCCCGTCGCCATGCGGAGGAAGGGATGCGGCGGAGCGGTGTCACGGTGACGGCGCGCCGACCGCCCATCCCGAGCCCACCGCGGCCAGCGCCGGCAGCAGGAAGAGCGCCAGGCCCATCGACCGCGGGAATCGCCCCCGGTCCCGTTCCACCTCGCGTGCCGTGAACGCCTTGCGCTGCGCGGCATCCGTCCGCTTCGTGGACAACGGGGTCAGCGAGCCCAGCAGCACCAGCACCGCTTCAGGCCACCGCAGACGCGCGTCGCCGTGCACCGGGAGCGTCCACGACGAGACCCAGCCCCGGAACGGCACCAGCGCCACGATGGTCCCCCACACGAACCCGGTGCACGCGGCGAACGCGGCCGTCCACGAAACCTGGGCGCCGAACCGGAGCAGCAGCGCCAGCACCGCGAGTACCGGCAGGGTGATCGCCGCCACCCACCGCTCCCGCCGCCGCGGCAGCCACCGCATCAACACGCAGGTGAGCACGAGATCGGACACAAAGAGGGCGAACACCCAGAGGGGCAGAACCACCGCGGGCTCCTCAGCTGTCGAAAGGGTTCCTCATCGCTCAGCCGATGAGGAAGGCCACCAGGACGGCCGTGGCGACGAAGGCGAGCAGGAAGACGGCGAGTTGCTTCTTCGTCACCTCGTCCGCGGACTCGCCCGCACGGTACAGAGCCATCTGCCGCGCCAGGTACCTGCCGTACACGAGCCGCAGGATCACCAGGACGAGGGCGACCAGGGTGAACAGGAAAAGAGGTTGCTTCCCCTCGTAGCCGCGGGCCGCGGACTGCCCGACGACGGCGACGGCACCCGCCAGCGGAACGAGCACGGAGGAGATCCGCTGTGCGGTCGTGGCGGCCAGGGACTGAGCGGCCAGCGCGAGGGCGACACCGGAGACGACGGCGAACACCCACCACTGGGTGACCGACATGTCGGGTGTCAGCATGAGATCTCCTCTGTTCCTTGGGTCCTCTGTGCGAGGCGGTCCTCGCGACCGCTCCGGGTTTCTCCGTGCGGGGTGGAACACGAGAACGTGCCGTTCCACCCCGCCGGCGTGCGCTGCTTTTCTACCAGGTGAGCCAGCCGACGACCGTGGTCACCGAGTCGCCCACCACACTGGAGATCTTGGAACCGACCTCCTCGGCCACGGGACGCAGTGCGTCGTCGACGCCGCCGAACTTGCTGAGCAGAGCCCCCTTGCCCAGGAAGATGCCGCCGACCGCGAACATGCCGAGCGCGCTGTGGAAGTCGCTGCCCTGCCAGTTGTCCGCGATGCCGTGGAGCAGGGCGCTCGCCCCCTGGAGGCCCCAGGAAACCAGGCCGACCGCGCCGGCGGCCGCCAGCAGGGCCGGGGCGGCGGGCGGGAAGAGCAGGGCGCCCACGCCCAGTACGACGCCGGCCGTGCCGACGATCGCGCTCCAGTGCCCGGTGACCGTCGCCCACTGCTTGGGGTCGCCGATGTCCTCCGGCCACAGCTCCCAGTCCCAGTACCAGGGCTTGTCCTCGTCGGAGTTCTGGGAGGGGTTGGTCCCGTTCTCCTCGTCCTGCTTCGCCTTCTCGGCGGCCTTGCGCGCGGCTTCGGCGGCCTCGGCTCTCCGCTTGGCGGCCACGATGGAACGCGCCTCGCTGGCTGCCGCGGCGGCGGCCCGCTCGTCCTTACCGGCCTCGATCGCCGAGGCCCGGGCGCTGGCTGCGGACGCCTGCGCGTCTGCCGCGTACGAGACCGCCTGCCGGGCGGACGCCGACGCCTGCCGCATCGAGTAGTTCGCCGTCCTGGCCGCGCCGCGGGCCACGGAGGCGGCCTGCTTGGCGCTGGCGGCGGACCTGGCTGCGTCGGCCGCGGACTTGTCGGCGGCGTCCGCGTTCGCCTTCGCCTCGATGGCCGATTCGGAGGCGTCCGTCGCGTACCCCTTGGCCTTCTCCGCCCACTCGGTCGCCTCCGACGCGGCCTGCCGGGCTTCGGCCGCCGCCTTGGAGGCGAGCGCGGCGTCCGCCAGGGCCTGGGCGGCCACCTTGGCAGCGTGTGCGATGGCCGCGCGGATGGCGGCGACGTGGGTTGCGTGATCCTGGTCGAGGCGGGCGACGTTGTACTTGTCGCGTGCGACGAAGTACCGCCGCATACGTGCGCTGCCCTCGAGGACGATCTGCGCGGCCGACTTCATGTAGGGGCCGCCGGAGTCGAGGAGACGGAAGATCTCGACCTGGTCGTCCTGCTTGACCGCCTCCGCCAGTTCCACGTTGAGGAAGCGGTGCAGGGCCATGGCGCTGCCGTCGTTCAGCGCCGCCTCGGCCTTCGCCTTGACGGCCTTGCCCGGGTCCTCGTTCAGGATCGAGAACACGGTGACGCGGTTGTCGGTGGCCGCGGCCTCGATGACCCCGGTGGCGAGGAAGTCGCCCGCGGCGTCCGCGTCCTCACTGGCCAGCGCCCGGTGCGCGGCCTCGGCGACCGCGGGTTTGGCGGCCTGGGCGATGGTCAGGACCGTCTCGCGGTCGTCCTGCCGCTGGGCGAGGAGCCGGTCGGTGTCGATCCAGTTGACGACGTCCTCGTCCGCCCCGGAGAGGGCGAACTCGGCGGCCTCCCTCGTCCAGCTGCCGGTGGCGTTCAGGAGCTGGACGGCGGCCTTGCGGCCCTCGCTGACGGCCTTGGCGGTGTCCCCGCCCCTCAGCGCGGTCTCGGCCGCGGCGATCAGGTCCTTGATCTCCGTGCTGGTCTTGTCCGCCTGGGTGCGCTGGTTGTCGGCCCGGGCGGCGTCGTCGGTCTCGGCCTGCGCCCTCAGCCGGGCTTCCTCGACGCCGAGTTCGGTGTCCTGGGCGATGCGGGCCGTTTCCGCGGCGCGCGCGGCGGCCTCCACCTCCTGGGCCTCCTTGACGGCGTCGGCGGCCGTGTTGGCCGCCTCGACCGCCGCCTCCGCGTAGGCCGTGGACCGCTTGGCGTACTCGACGGCCTCGCCGGCCGCGTCCGCCGCCTCGTTCGCGGCG
>NZ_RAIF01000027.1:35137-50823 GCF_003671715.1 Streptomyces sp. E2N166
GCCGCGGCGGGCGCGCTGGCCTGGCTCGTCGCCGCGGGCGGCGCGGGGGCATCCGAAGACGGGAACACCGCCTCGACACAGGCGGTCGCCGAAGAGGCACCGGGGTACGCCGTCGAGAACTTCGCCTATCCGCAGGCGGACAAGGTCCTGGAGGAGGAGGGCATCCTCCTCAAGCGCGGCGACGGCCACATCGTCCTCGCCGAGTGCGTTCCCGGCACCGGCCAGCTGGAGGTCTACTCCCGGCAGGCGTCGAGTGTCTGCTTCGAGGTCACCGGCGCCAGCGGCTGGCTGACGATGGAGATTCCGTCGGTCTACGGCGTAAAGGCGAACGAGTACGAGACCGAAGTCGACATGACCGTCGGTGACGAGGAGAAGTCCTTCGACGTCCCCGCCAACTCCTGGAAGGCAGTGGGCGAGAGCGCCGACGAACAGGGGCGCCCGCACATGCTGGTGGAGATTAGGACCTCCAAGTAGCGACCAGCTGACCGAAACTGCCGGATCTGCCACCAAGGAACTGAACACATGTCGCATACCAGACCCGTGCGCCTCGCCGCACTGGCCGCCTCGCTGATCGCCGGGCCGATCGCGCTGACCGCGGTACCCGCCGCCGCCGTGACGGGCCCCGCCGTTCCCGACTCCGACACCACTCGCGCCTACGCCGCCCAGGTCATCGTCGGCGACCACGAACGCGGCTGCTCCGGCGTGCTGGTCGACACCGAATGGCTGCTCACCGCGGCCAGTTGCTTCGCCGAGAACCCCGCCGAGAGCCTTACGGTGCCCTCCGGGAAGCCCGCGCTGAAGACCACCGCCACCATCGGCCGCTCGAACCTCACCGGCACCGGCGGCGCGGTCCGCGACATCGTGGAACTCGTGCCCCGCACCGACCGCGACGTGGTGCTGGCGCGGCTGAGCCGCCCGGTCACCGGCGTAGCCCCGATCGGTCTGGCCGCCACCGCGCCGACCGCGGGTGAGGAGCTGACGCTCGCCGGATACGGCCGCTCCAAGACCGAGTGGGCACCACTCAACCTGCACACCGGCACCTTCTCGGTCGACGCGGCCGACGCCACCACGGCCACGGTCACCGGCCAGGACGGCGTCGCCGTCTGCATGGGCGACACCGGCGGACCCCTGGTGCGCACGGTGAACGGAACCCCGCAACTGGTCGCCCTCGGCAGCCGCTCGTACCAGGGCGGCTGCTTCGGCATCGACGAGACCGAGACCCGCACCGGCGGAGTCGTCGCCCGCGTCGACGACCTGGCTGCCTGGGTGCGGTCCAAGACCGGCGCCAACCGCATCACCGACTTCAACTGCGACGGCGCCGAGGACATAGCCGTCGCCGACCCGCAGGCCACCGTCGGCGGCGACGCCAAGGCGGGCCTGGTCCGGATCGTGTACGGCGGGGGCAAGGGCACCGCCGAGATCTCCCAGGACCTCGGCTGGGTGGGCGGCGGCTCGGAGGCCAACGACCAGTTCGGCGAGGCCATCGCCACCGTCGACTACGACCAGGACGGTTGCACCGACCTGCTGGTCGGCACCCCCCGCGAGGACCTCGGCAGCGCCGTCGACGCCGGAATGGTCGACCTCCTGCACGGCGCTCCCGGCGGCCTGGGCGCGGGAGCGACCAAGGACACCAACTTCCAGCAGGCCACCGGCAACGGCTCCATCTCCGCCTCGACCCCCGAGACCGGCGACCTCATGGGCGCGGCCCTCGCCGCCGGCACCTCGGCCGCGGGCGAGCCCTTCCTGGTGATCGGCACGCCCGGTGAGGGCCTCAGTGGCGCCGCCAAGGCGGGCCAGGCGTTCTACGTGAGCCGCGGCACCAACGTCTCCGTCCACCAGGACAAGCTGGACGTGCCCGGGGCCGTGCAGGCGAACGACGGCTTCGGCGCCTCCGTCGCGGCCGACGCCAACCACATCGCGATCGGTGCCCCGGACGAGAGCATCAACGGCGACAACACCGCCGGCAACCTGGTGGTCTTCTCCCACGAACTGAACTCCGAGAAGCGGCCCACCCCGCTCTTCGGCCTCGACCAGGACCTGGACACGGTCTCCGGCGGCGCCGAGGTCGGAGACCGCTTCGGCGCGGCCCTGGCCCTCGCCCCCTACCGCGCCTCGGGCTCGGCGACCGCCGACGGGTCGATCCTCGCGGTCGGCACGCCGGGTGAGGCCCTGAACGTGGAGGGCGTGAGCAAGGCGGAGACCGGCGCGGTCCTCACCTTCCGCGTCGCCGCGTCCGGCTCCTACACCCAGCTCAACGGCCTCTCCTCGGGCACCGGCACCGACGACGTCTCCGGCACCTCCGAGGCCGGCGACCACTTCGGCACCACTCTCACGGCCATCAACACCGCACCGCGGGAGGTCAGCACCGAGGCGACCATGAAGCTGGCCGTGGGCATCCCGGACGAGGCACTCGGTTCGGTGCCGAAGGCCGGCGCCGTGCACATCTTCTCGCTGCTGGGCTCGCCCGGCGCCAACGACAAGTGGGTGGAGGCGGGCGACGGCGACGGCATCCCCGGGGCCCCCGGAGCCGACCAGCGGCTCGGTTCCAGCATCCACTTCACCGGCACCCACCTGTACGTCGGCATGCCGTACGGCCCGACCAGCACCGGAGCCCTCCACGCTCTGCCGATGTCCAACGTGACCCTCGGCGAGCCCACCGCACCGGTCACCGTGTACCGGCCCGGACAGGGCGGCCTCCCGCCGGCCGGCACCGCCTTCGGCTACGCGGCCCGCTAGTACCCCGCTAGTACCACGGCACCACGAAGGGGCGTCCGGTGATCCCACCGGGCGCCCCTTCGCCGTGCTCACCGCCGGTCAGGCGATGTGCTCGTCCTCCAGCTCCGCGCTGTGGCGGTTGGTGAAACGGCTCACCAGCCGCTTGGCCTCCGGATCGGCGAGCGGCGTACCGAACGTCGCCTCCACGTTGTCACCGAACTCCCGGGGCGTCGGGTAGCTGCCGTTGATCGACTGCTTGAACACCTGGTAGTAGGCGTCCTCGTCCGGGCCCTGCGGCTCAGGCGTGCCACCGCCCTCCCCCAGCTCGCGGGTGCGGTGGGGGCCGACCGGTATGGGGAAGCTGCCGGTGTCCTCCGGGGAGGGCTCCCGCGCGGGGGGCTCCTCCTCGAACTGCTGCCGGTACTGCTCGGCCTGCCGCTGTTCCGCTTCCCACTGGGCGTACTGGTCCGGGTCGTAGGCGGGGTCGTAGTCGCCGTGGTACTCGACGGACTGCGGGTCCCGGGCGTGCAGCCACGGGTTCTGGTTCGGGTCCATCGCGGGGTTCTGGCCCGCCGTCGGGTTCTGCCCCAACGTGGCGTTCGGGTCCACCGCGGGGTTCTGGCCCGCCGCGGCCTGTTCCCGCACCGGCTCCGGCTCCCGGCCACCGACCAGCTCGGGGCGCTGCTCACCGGCGGGCTCCGCCTTCCGCAGGGAGGGCGCCGTCCCGTGGGCCCCTCTTCCGTCCGGGAGCGCCTCGGCCTGCGGCGCCGGCGGCAACAGCGCCGGCTCGATGCCCGCCGCCGCCAGCCCCGCCGGGGCCGTCTGCGCCAACGGCACTCCGTAGCGGGCCAGGCGCAGCGGCATCAGCGACTCGACGGGGGCCTTGCGGCGCCAGCCGCGCCCGAACCGCGAACGCAGCCGGGCCTGGTAGACCAGACGCTCCTGCTCCAGCTTGATCACCTGCTCGTAGGAGCGCAGCTCCCACAGCTTCATCCGGCGCCACAGCAGGAAGGTCGGCCCCGGCGAGAGCAGCCAGCGCGTGAGGCGGACCCCCTCCATGTGCTTGTCGGCGGTGATGTCGGCGATCCGGCCGATCGCGTGCCGGGCGGCCTCGACGGACACCACGAACAGGATCGGGATCACCCCGTGCATGCCCACACCCAGCGGGTCCGGCCACGCCGCCGCGCCGTTGAACGCGATCGTCGCCGCCGTCAGCAGCCAGGCCGTCTGCCGCAGCAGCGGGAAGGGGATGCGGATCCAGGTCAGCAGCAGGTCCAGGGCCAGCAGCACGCAGATGCCCGCGTCGATGCCGATCGGGAAGACGTAGCTGAAGTTCCCGAAGCCCTTCTGCAGGGCCAGTTCCCGCACCGCCGCGTAGGAACCCGCGAAGCCGATCCCGGCGATGATGACGGCACCGAAGACGACCATGCCGATGAGGACGCGATGCGTCCGTGTCAGCTCCAGTGGCGCGGCCACCCGTACTCCCCTCCCAGTGCGTGTTGTTGCGCGCAACAGAGTGGCACATGTGTGCGGGGGACGGGTGGCCGGTGGGTCGATACGGCCTGTCAGCTGGTCTTCGACGACGACTTCGAGTCCGACGGCGACTTGGACGCCGACTTGGACGGCGACGACGAGGTGCCCGGCTTGCCGCCGTCGGTGTCGGCGGTGTTGGCCTTCGTCACCGCGGCCACCGCCTCCTTGGCCGCCTTCTGCGCGTCCTTGACCAGGTCGTCGGCGTCCGGCGTCTTGTCGCCGGCCAGGCCCGCACCGTTGTAGTCGACGGTGACGACGACGTTCTCGACGCGCGCCACGACCGTCTGCTGCTTGAAGGTGCCTTCCTTCTTCTTCAGGTCGTAGCGCACCACCGACGCCTCGTCGCCCGTGCCGCTCACCGGCGCGGTCTTCACGCTCTTCGCACCCTGCGCGGACTGGGCGTCCCGCAGCTGCTTCGTGTAGTAGTCGCGCGCCAGCTTGTCGCCCTCGCCGCGGGCCGCGTCCGACTCGAAGCGCAGCATCGACACGCTCAGCCAGCGGAACTGAGAGCCGTCCACACCGTTGTCGTCCAGGCTGTCCCAGGAGCAACTGGCGCGCGTCGCCGTGTCGTTGGACGCGCCCTCCTTGCCGGAATCGGCCTTCGGCGCCAAGTCCTCCAGCGTCTTCTTCGACAGCACGGAACACGGCTCCGGCAGCTTTCCGTACGCCGCCGCCCGCACCGTCGGGGACGGGCTCGCCGGCTTGGACGCGGCCGTCTTGTCCGCGGCCTTGTCCTTGCCGTCGTCGGAGCCGGAGTCCGAGGAGCAGCCGGCTGCCACCAGCATCACGGGGACGGCGGCCGCACCGACAAAGGCGCGGCGGAGTCGCTTCGCTCTCCCCCACTGCCTGGACGGCGTGGGAGGTACCCCCAGGTCTCGCTGGTCACGCTGGGCTCGTCGCTGCATGGTTCCTTCACTCATGGCACTCGTGGTTCCTGCGGTCGGAACGGGTCCGAGGAGCCACCGTACGCGGTGGGAAAACCGCACGACCCTGCTTCAGGTGCATCGCGCGCGGACGCGAGGGAGCCCGAGCCGGGCTCAGCCGCTCAGTGAATCCGCCAGCTGGGAAGCCAGTTTCCGCGCCATGTCCTGCATTTCCTCGCTGTCCGGCACGACTCCGAGAGTCGCCGACTGCTCCGCGTACTCGATGGTCACCACGACGTTCGACGTGCGGAACGCCACAGTCACCGTGCGCCGCTTCGCCGTCGAACCGGAGCTGCTCAGCTCGTCGTCCACGAACGCCTCGTCACCCAGATCGTCGAGGAGCCGGGGCTGGAGCTCGGCGGGCGTGGCACCGGCGGACGCGCTCGACGAGGGGGCGGTGGACGACGCGGAGCCGGAGGCCGAGGCGGAGGGCGTGCCGGGCGACGCGGTGGCGGACGGCGCCCCGGACTCCGGTGCGGAACCGGACGCGGACTCCGAACCCGATGCCGACTCCGACCCCGACTCCGAGACGACCGGTTCGGGGAGGTCGGCCGCCTCCACCTGCCGGGCGAAGAGCGTCTCCGCCTCGCTGTCGTCGCTCACGGAGTTGTCGTACGCCACCACCCGCTCGAAGTCCACGAAGAGGTGGTTGGTGGCGTCCGCCGAATCCACCTTCCAACGGCAGCCGACCTTGCGGTCGGTGTCGTACGCGAGGGTCGCCTCGCCCGCGTACGCCTTCTTCCGCTGCGCCTCGTCCGCGATCTCCTCGAGGCCGGGCAGCAGCGAGCCGAGCGCCTTGTCGCCGACCGCGCGGCAGGGCTCCGGGAGGGTGCGGTACTTGCCGGGCTCGGCCGCCTCGGTCGCGACACCGGGCTGCCCCGGGTTCGAGTCGTCCGCCCTGGCGCCGTCGCCCGAGCCGCCGGTGCAGCCGGCCAGCAGCGCCGCCATGAGGGCGGCGACGCCGGGTACGTAGGCCTTCCGCTGCACGGTGCGGCTCCTCTCGCCGGTGTGGCTGTGGTCGGTACTCCAGTGTCCCCGCTGGTTATTCGCTTGCCGCACGGGGGCGTCCCCTGCAGACAATGTGTATCGCACGCGCTGCCGTGAACGCCGGTCGGTTGTCCCTTTGACTGTCCTTGGCGCCGGTTTTGCGCTTTGAGACTTCTGTTTGTTTTCCGGGGGAATGAGGACGATATGTCGTACGTGGAGATGCCGGGCGCGAAGGTGCCGATCCGGATGTGGGCCGACCCGGCGACGGTCGAGGAGGGCGCGCTCCAGCAGCTGCGCAACGTCGCGACCCTGCCGTGGATCAAGGGCCTCGCCGTCATGCCGGACGTGCACTACGGCAAGGGCGCGACGGTCGGGTCCGTGATCGCGATGCGGGGTGCCGTGTGCCCGGCGGCGGTGGGGGTCGACATCGGCTGCGGAATGTCGGCGGTGAAGACGTCCCTGACGGCGAACGACCTGCCGGGCGACCTCTCGCGGCTGCGCTCGAAGATCGAGCAGGCGATTCCGGTGGGTCGGGGGATGCATGACAGTCCCGTCGAGCCGGGGCGGTTCCACGGGCTGGCGACGGCGGGGTGGGACGACTTCTGGGGGCGGTTCGACGGAGTGGCGGAAGGGGTTCGGTTCCGGCGGGAGCGGGCTGGGAAGCAGATGGGAACGCTCGGAAGCGGCAACCACTTTGTCGAGGTCTGCACGGATACGACTGGTTCTGTGTGGCTGATGCTCCACTCCGGTTCCCGCAACATCGGCAAGGAACTCGCCGAGCATCACATCGGCATCGCCCAGAAGCTCCCGCACAACCAGGGCCTGATCGACCGCGACCTCGCGGTGTTCGTCGCGGACACCCCGCAGATGGCGGCGTACCGCAACGACCTGTTCTGGGCGCAGGAGTACGCCAAGTACAACCGCACCATCATGATGGCGCTCCTGAAGGACGTGGTCCGCAAGGAGTTCAAGAAGGCCAGGCCGGTCTTCGAGCCGGAGATCAGCGCACACCACAACTACGTCGCCGAGGAGCGGTACGAGGGTGTGGACCTGCTGGTGACCCGCAAGGGCGCGATCCGCGCGGGTTCCGGGGACTACGGGATCATCCCCGGTTCCATGGGCACGGGTTCGTACATCGTCAAGGGCCTCGGAAACGCGAAGTCCTTCAACTCCGCCTCCCACGGCGCCGGTCGGCGCATGAGCCGGAACGCGGCCAAGCGGCGCTTCTCGACCAAGGACCTGGAGGAGCAGACGCGGGGCGTGGAGTGCCGCAAGGACTCGGGCGTCGTGGACGAGATCCCGGGCGCCTACAAGCCGATCGAGCAGGTCATCGACCAGCAGCGCGACCTCGTGGAGGTCGTGGCGAAGCTCAAGCAGGTCGTCTGCGTGAAGGGCTGACGCCGGGGGCGCCGTCCGGCGTCAGCCTTCCCGGTGGACCTTCGTGTTCGATGCCTGGGCGCGGGGGCGGACGACCAGGAGGTCGATGTTGACGTGGGCGGGGCGGGTGACCGCCCACGTGATGGTGTCGGCCACGTCGTCGGCGGTCAGGGGGTCGGTCACGCCCTGGTAGACCTTGGCGGCCTTGTCCTGGTCGCCGCCGAAGCGGGTCAGGGCGAACTCGTCGGTCTTGACCATGCCCGGCGCGATCTCGACGACGCGGACCGGGCGGCCGACGATCTCCAGGCGGAGGGTCTCGGCGAGGACGTGTTCGGCGTGCTTGGCGGCGACGTAGCCCCCGCCGCCCTCGTAGGCGGCGAAGCCCGCGGTCGAGGAGACGACGACGATCGTGCCGTCGCCGCTCGCCTCCAGCTTGGGGAGCAGGGCCTGGGTGAGGTTGAGGGTGCCGAGGACGTTCGTCTCGTACATGCGGCGCCAGTCGTCCGGGTCGCCGGTGGCCACCGGGTCGGCGCCGAGCGCGCCGCCCGCGTTGTTGACCAGGACACCGACCGTCTTGAACGCGGTCGCGAACTCGTCGACCGCCGCGCGGTCGGTGACGTCCAGGGGGTACGCCGTCGCCTTGTGGCCGGCCGCCTGGATCTCCTCCGCCAGCGCCTCGACGCGGTCCTTGCGGCGGGCGGTGAGGACGACGCGGTAGCCGGCCGCGGCGAGCTGCCGGGCCGTGGCGGCGCCGATGCCGCTGCTCGCACCGGTGACGACGGCGATGCGGGAGGCGGCGGACGGGGCGGCTGCGGGGGCCATGGGCTGCTCCTCGGTCGGTGTTGCCGGTCCTGGTCGGTGCTACCGGTCGCCGCCCAGCGTAGTCAGCCGCCGTTGCGCGGTGCCCACATGATCACGGTCATCCCGGCCAGGCAGATCAGCGCGCCCGGCACGTCCCGGCGGTCGGGGCGGTGGCCGTCGGCGAGCATGCCCCACAGGATCGAGCCGGCCACGAAGATCCCGCCGTACGCGGCGAGGGCGCGGCCGAGGCGGGCGTCGGGCTGGAAGGCGGCGACGAAGCCGTACGCGCCGAGGGCGAGGACGCCGCCGGTGCCCACAGCCGGCCGCGCTGTTCGCGTACGCCCTGCCGGACCAGCCAGGCGCCGCCGATCTCGAAGAGGGCGGCGACGACGAAGAGGGCGGCGGAGCGGAGCACGGGCGTGAGGGCAACCTCGCACGGCGAGGGCGGGGCGGCGCACGGGGGCCGGAGGCGTGGCCGGAATAACGTCCGGGGGCCAGTCGTTGGCGGGTATAGTTGAACCGTCAACAACTCGGAGGTTGAGCGACCATGCAGTTCGGCATCTTCACCGTCGGCGACGTCACGCCCGACCCGACCACGGGCCGTACGCCGACCGAGCGTGAGCGCATCAAGGCCATGGTCGCCATCGCGCTGAAGGCCGAGGAGGTGGGGCTCGACGTCTTCGCGACCGGCGAGCACCACAACCCGCCCTTCGTGCCGTCGTCGCCGACCACCATGCTCGGCTACATCGCGGCACGCACCGAGCGGCTGGTTCTGTCCACCTCCACCACCCTCATCACCACCAACGACCCGGTGAAGATCGCCGAGGACTTCGCGATGCTCCAGCACCTGGCCGACGGCCGGGTGGACCTGATGATGGGGCGCGGCAACACCGGCCCGGTGTATCCGTGGTTCGGCAAGGACATCCGCGAGGGCATCAACCTCGCCGTCGAGAACTACGCCCTGCTGCACCGCCTGTGGCGCGAGGACGTCGTGAACTGGGAGGGGAAGTTCCGTACGCCGCTCCAGGGCTTCACGTCCACGCCCCGGCCGCTGGACGGGGTCGCGCCGTTCGTCTGGCACGGGTCCATCCGCTCGCCGGAGATCGCCGAGCAGGCCGCGTACTACGGCGACGGCTTCTTCCACAACAACATCTTCTGGCCCGCCGACCACACCAAGCGCATGGTCGAGCTCTACCGGGCCCGCTACGCCCACTACGGGCACGGCACCCCCGAGCAGGCGATCGTCGGCCTCGGCGGGCAGGTGTTCATGCGGAGGAACAGCCAGGAGGCGGTGCGCGAGTTCCGGCCCTACTTCGACGTCGCCCCGGTCTACGGGCACGGGCCGTCGCTGGAGGACTTCACCGAGCAGACCCCGCTCACCGTCGGCTCGCCGCAGCAGGTGATCGAGAAGACGCTCGCCTTCCGCGACTACGCCGGTGACTACCAGCGCCAGCTGTTCCTGATGGACCACGCCGGGCTGCCCCTGAAGACCGTGCTGGAGCAGCTCGACCTGCTCGGCGAGGAGGTCGTGCCGGTGCTGCGCGAGGAGTTCGCCAAGGACCGCCCGGCGAACGTGCCGGACGCGCCGACCCACGCGTCCCTGCTGGCCACCCGCAAGGACAAGGCCGAGGAAGGAGTACGGGCATGAAGCTCGTCGTCGTCTCCGCGGGACTGAGCGTCCCGTCGTCCACCCGGCTGCTGGCCGACCGGCTGGCCAGCTCGACCGCCGGCCGGGCGTCGGCGGAGGTCCAGGTGGTCGAGGTGCGCGACCTCGCCGTGGAGATCGCGCACACCTTCACCAACGGGTTCCCGGGGCGGAATCTGTCCGCCGCCTTCGACGCGGTGGCGGCGGCCGACGGCCTGGTCGTCGTCACGCCGGTGTTCTCGGCCTCGTACAGCGGGCTGTTCAAGTCGTTCATCGACGCGCTGAGCGTGACCGACGAGGACGCCCTCGCCGGGAAGCCCGTGCTGATCGGCGCGACCGGTGGCACGGCCCGGCACTCCCTGGTCCTGGACCACGCCCTGCGTCCGCTCTTCGCCTACCTCAAGGCCGTCGTCGTCCCGACGGGCGTCTACGCCGCCTCGGAGGACTGGGGCGCCGAGGGTCTGGACGGGCGGATCGAGCGGGCTGCGGGGGAGTTGGCGGGGCTGATGGCCGGGTTGTCGGGCGGGGCGACGGGCGAACTGTCGGCGGCCCCGGAACCGGCCCGGGAACCGGCGGGCGACGCCTTCGAGGTCGTGCCCTTCGAGGAGCGGCTAGCCGCGCTGCGGCCCGCCGGGTGAGATCTCGGTAAGAAGCCCGGCCGGCCGGTCACCGGGCCCCTGGCCTTGGCAGACTGGACGCGTGCCCCGGACTGTTCTGCTCGCCGAAGACGACCGCGCTATCCGGCACGCCCTGGAGCGCGCCCTCACCCTGGAGGGCTACCGGGTCACCGCGGTCGCCGACGGCACCGAGGCGCTGGCGCGGGCCCACAGCGGCCGGCCGGACGTGCTGGTGCTGGACGTGATGATGCCGGGCATCGACGGCCTCCAGGTCTGCCGGGAGCTGCGTGCCGAGGGCGATGCCACGCCGATCCTGATGCTGACGGCGCTGGTGGAGACGGCCGACCGAATCGCGGGCCTGGACGCGGGCGCCGACGACTACGTGGTGAAGCCCTTCGACGTGGAGGAGGTCTTCGCCCGCCTGCGCGCCCTGCTGCGCCGCACCGACCGTGAGGAGGCGGGCACTCCGAACGCCGCCTCCACCTCCGCCATCTCCACCTCCACCTCCGCCCCCGCCGACGCGCCGGAGGAGCCGGACCCCGCCCGCTGCCTGGAGGCGGCCGGGCTGCGCATGGACCCGCGAGCCCGCCGTGCCTGGCGGGGCGGGCGCGAGCTGGAGCTGACCCGTACCGAGTTCGAGCTGCTGGAGCTGCTGGTCCGCAACGCCGGCATCGTGCTCGACCACTCCACGATCTACGACCGTATCTGGGGCTACGACTTCGGTCCCGGCTCCAAGAACCTCGCCGTCTACGTCGGCTACCTGCGCCGCAAGCTCGACCAGCCGGGCGCGCCGCAGCTGATCCAGACCGTGCGAGGCGTGGGTTACGTGCTGCGGGAGGACTGAGTGGGTCCCTCCCCGCTCGGGCGCCGGCCCCGGCTGCTGTCGCTGCGGACGACGTTCGCGGTGTCCTTCGCGACGGTCACCGCCGTGGTCACGGTCCTCGTCGGCGTGCTGTCGTACAACGCCGCGGCCCGGCTGGTCCGGGTGGACCAGGAGTCCGTCTTCGCGCAGGTCGTGCAGGACCTGCGGGCCGAGGTGCGCGAGCGGCGGTTGTCGCCCGGCGACTTCTCCTCCTCCGCGCCCGGCCACGACATCGTGCGCCCGGCCCGTACGGACGTGCAGGTGCTCGGGCCGGACGGCGAGGTGTCCGACCCGGCCGGTCCGCCGCTTCCGGTCACCGACGCCGACCGGCGGACCGCGCACGCCGCCGTGGCCGGGCGGACGGTCCAGCACGAGGACGTCGGGGTCGGGCGCGACGTCTTCCGCGTCGCGACCGTGTCGCTGGGCGGTGGCCGGGGCGCGGTGCAGGTGGCGCAGGAGTTCAGCGACACCGAGGACCTGCTGCGGGCGCTGCAGCGGCGGACGCTGCTGCTGATGGCCGCTGTGGTGACGGCCGCCGGGCTGTTCGGCTGGTGGCTGGCGCGGCGCATGACCCGGCGGCTGGTGCTCCTGACCTCCGCCGCCGAGGACGTGGCCCGCACCCGTCGGCTGGGCGTCCAGGTGCCGGTCACCGGGCCCGACGAGGTGGGCCGCCTCGGCCGCGCCATCGACCTGATGCTGGTCCGCCTCGCCCAGTCGGAGGAGGACCAGCGGCGCCTGGTCCAGGACGCGGGGCACGAGCTGCGTACGCCGCTCACCTCACTGCGGACCAACATCTCGCTGCTGCGCCGGATCGACGAGCTGCCGTCCGGCGCCCGCCAGGAACTGGTCGCGGATCTGGGCCAGGAGGCCCGCGAGCTGACCGACCTGGTCAACGAACTGGTCGAGCTGGCGGCCGGGCAGTCCGCCGGGGAGCCTCCGCAGCGGGTCGACCTGGCGCGGGTCGCGCGCGACGTGGCGAGCCTGGCCCGGCGCCGCACCGGGCGGGAGATCGGCGTGAGCGTCCGCGGTGAGACGGTGACGGAAGGCCGGCCCGCGATGCTGACCCGTGCGCTGTCCAACCTGGTGGAGAACGCCGCGAAGTTCGACCCGGGCGGCACCGGGCCCATCGAGGTCGCCGTCGCCGGGCCCGCCCTGGAGGGCCCGATCCGCGTCGAGGTCCGCGACCGCGGTCCGGGCATCGCCGAAGCCGACCTGACCCGGGTCTTCGACCGCTTCTTCCGCACCGCCGACGCCCGTTCGCGGCCCGGTTCCGGCCTCGGCCTGTCCATCGTGCGGGAGGTGGCGCTGGCGCACGGGGGAGCGCCGTTCGCCTTCCGGCGGGACGGGGGCGGGTCGGTGATCGGGTTCACGGTGAGTGGAGGGGGCGCGGAGGAGGAGGACCGGTGGGCGTGACGGCGACGGGCGTGCGTGACGGCGACGGGCGTGCGTGAGGGTGACGGGCGTGCGTGGCGTCCCGTCGGCCCCGTGACGGGAACGGAAGCGGGCCGGAAGCGGTTCGGAAGCGGTGTGCGGCTGGCACCGGAAGCAGGGCCGCTGATGCCCTGGGGGTATGACGACGTCACCAGCGGCCCTGCGCGCCTCCGTCGCCGCCGCCCGCGCTGCCGGGGCCGGTACCGGTGTCGGCACCGGCCCCGGCGCCGCTCGCGGTGCTCACGCCGGTGCCGCCGTGCCGCGAGGTGCGCAGGAACGTGCCGAGCGCGGACAGGTCGGTCCGCTCCAGGTCCGCCGGGCGGATCACGATGCGCAGTTCCGGCGCTGTCGTCGGCTCCCGGCGGCAGTGGGCGGTGAAGCTCTCCACGATCATGAGCAGCAGCTGGGTGCGGTCGAGTTCCACGACCCGTGCCAGTCCGGAGCCGATCAGCGGGATCGCGACCGGCTTGTACATGCCGTACCGGGCGACGGCCGGCCAGAGGGCGTCCAGACTCGCCCGGAGTTCGGCCGGTGCGGAGCGGGCGACGAGGTCGTTGCCGAGCCGGGAGTAGGCCACGGCGAAGACCCGGCGGCCGTCCACCGGCAGGGGGACGGTGGTGCCGAGGGGGTAGCGGACGCGGCGGCCGCGGGGCTTGTCCTGGATCCGTTCCGTACGCAGCGGGGTGAACGCCTTCAGCCCGGCCTGGAGCCGGTCGTCCAGCAGCTTGCGCTCGCCGCCGAACAGCCGCTCCACCAGCTGCCCCTGCACGCTCTCCCGGCTGATCACCAGGTCCCGCTCGGTGGCGGTGTCGAAGGTGTCGGTGAACCCGACCACCAGATTGGCGTCCCCCTGGTCGAACAGGTCGCCGCGCACCACCACGAGGTCCCCCGCGCCGGGGAACGGCTGCCGCAGCAGTTCCTGCCCGTGCCGCTCCCGCAGCCGGTCCCGCAGGGAACCGAGCAGCTCGGCGACGTCCCGGTCGTCCGGCCGTTCCCGGGCCATCCGTTCGGCGACCGGCAGGGCGAGGTCGTGCCGGCCCAGGTCCACGCGGCTGCGGATCAGCTGGCGGCGGGCCGTCTCGCGCAGTGCGGTGAGCCGGCGGATCAGCGGCAGCGCGAACTCCTCGTCGGCCACTTCGGCCAGCGGGCGGCCGCGGACGAGGCCGAGCGCCGCCGCGAGCCGGTCGGCGGCCGACGCGGGGGGCGCGAGCAGCCCGGAGTTGACCAGGTCGGTGAACTCCGAGCAGTCCAGCTCGTCGGGCGCGAGCACCAGCCGGTACGCGGTCTCGGGCGCCGGGGCGGCCAGCAGCTGCTCGGTGCGCAGCACCCGGGCGCCGTCACCGTTCTGGGCGGGGTCGAGGGCGCGGCGCAGTTCGAGGACGCGCTTCTGCACGTCGTTGCGGTGGCGCCCGGTCTGGTGCGGCTGTTCACCGGCGACCGCCCACACGTCCCGGTGCAGCCGGCGTACGGGCACGGGCTCGCCCTCCGCGGCCACCAGGCGGACCAGCAGCCGTGTGGTCAGCGGGGTCAACCGGACGGGCGCGCCGTCGACTTCGAGTTCTGCCGGTCCCAGGACGCTCACACGGATGCGCGCCATACAAGTGGTCTCCACTCGCTTCACTCTCTCCCGCCGAGCGGTGGCGGGGGAGGTTTCGGCAGCGTATCAATCGTCCGATTGGGGGAGTTGTGGATTCGGTCGGTTCGCGTGGGGCCGGTCCGGTCGTACGTCGTCCGTCGCGGCGGAGCGCCCGGCTGAGCCCCGGAGGGCGGGGGAGCCGGGGCGGCCGTCGCGGGCTGTTCGGCGGGGCGCGGACCCGGCGGGTGTTCGCCGGCAGTGTGATGGCCGCCTTCGGCGGGGTGTCGGCGGTCGTCCAGTTCGTCGGGCAGGTGTGGCCCGCGGCCATCCCCGCCCCGGCTCCGGTGACGGCGGCGTCGGCGCTGCTGTGCCTGGCCTGGGGAGTGCTGCGCAGCCGGCCTACGGTGGCGGTGCGCCAGGAGTTCCGGCGGCCGCAGATGGCGGTGGCGGTCGGCCCCGGCGATCTCTTCGACGAGTCCGCCCACCTTGTCGTCGGGTTCTGCGACACGTTCGACACCGACGTCCGCGACGGCGTCGTCATCAGCGGCGCCAGCGTGCAGGGACAACTGCTGGAGCGCCGGTACGACGGTGACGCGCGGCGGCTGGACGACGAGCTCGACGCGGCTCTGCGCACGGCCGTGCCGGTCGCCCGGGAGTCCCGGGAGGACAAGCCGTACGGCAAGCTCGGCCGCTACCCGGTCGGCACGGTGGCGGTGCTCGGCAGCCGGCCGCGGCTGGTCTTCGGGGTCGCCTACAGCCGGCTCGGCAACGACTGCGTGGCGCGGTCCAGCACGGAGGAACTGTGGCTCAGCCTCAGCCGGGTGTGGGACGCCGTCTACCGGCACGGTCAGCTGGACTGCGTGGCCGTGCCGTTGATCGGTTCGGGGCTGTCCCGGCTGCACGGGCTCGACGAGGAGAGTCTGCTGCGCCTGATCCTGCTCTCCTTCATCACCCACTCCCGGGAGCGGGTGATCTGCCGCGAGCTGCGGGTCGTACTGCGCCCAGCCGAGCTGGAACGGGTCGATCTGACGGAGGTCGCGGCGTTCCTCGGGGTGCTGGCGGCGGCGGATTCCGGCGGCGCGGGGTAGGAGCGGGGGCCGGCCTGTGCGGCGCGGCGGCCCCCGGGTGGGGCAGCAACCCGCTGTGCGGCAGTCGGGTCCCTGGCTGGGGCAGCAGTCCCCTGGGGGTGGGACAGCAGGTTTCCCGGCTTAGGACAGCG
>NZ_RAIF01000027.1:51008-61721 GCF_003671715.1 Streptomyces sp. E2N166
CCCCCGAGCGGCGCCGGATCCGCCGGGCTACGGCCGGCGGTGGTAGGCGGACAGGTGCTGGAACGGGTAGGTGTGGCGCCAGTCGGACCCGGTGTCGTTGACCGTGCAGCCCGCCAGCTTCAGCCGCTCCACGATCTTGCCGAGAGCGGTCCCGGAGCCGTCGAAGCGGATGACGTTGCGGCCCGCGATGTCGGCGATCGGCCGCAGGCCCCCGACCTCGACGATCAGCGTGCGCTCGGGGTACGCCATCAGCACCATGCCCAGCTCGATCAGGACGTTGGGGCGCGGCTGGCACACGGGCCGGGTCTCGTAGTCCGGCTCGTTGTGCCCTTGCAGGTCCGGGTGGAGTGAGACGACGTCGTCCGGGGTGAGCAGGACGAGTGCCGCCTGGGCCTGCGCCGGAGCGCCGGCGACCACGTCACCGAGGAAGGGTGAGGCGTGGCCGGTCGCTCTGACCAGGTCCTCCCACTCCTTGGGGCGCAGATCGAGCCGGCGCAGCAGCTCGTACATCTCGCGCCGTACCTGGTCGTCGCGGCCGTGGACGACGAAGACGCTCCGCGCCCGGTCGGCGTCACCCGGCACCACGGCCGGGCCGGACCGCCATCCGCCGGTGTGCGGCAGCCCCGCCGGGCCGGCCGGTCCGGACGGCGCGGGGTGCACCGGGGAGTTGTCGCCGAAGGTCTGGGTCGTGCCGCTGTTGCCGACGCTCTGGTTGCCCCCGAGATTGTTGTTGCCGCCCTGGCCGAAGCTGTTGCCGTGGAACCGCTGGCCGCTCATGCCGGTCGTGCCTCCCTGGTGATGCCGGAGTTGTTGCCGAAGGTCTGGGTGGTGCCGGTGTTGCCCACGCTCTGGTTGCCGCCGAAGTTGTTGGTGCTGTGGGCGCCGAAGTTCTGCTGGAGGATGTTGGTCTGGTTGGCCTCGTGCTCACTGGTGTCGACGTCGTGGTCGTGCAGGAAGTCGCCGACGATCTGCAGCAGATGACGCTCGATGATCTGGATGTACTTGATCGCGTCCGTTTCCTGGAAGAAGTGGTGGAAGTCGCTGTTGGGCGCCAGTTCGCGGACGCTGGTGAGCGCGCCGCAGTCCACGACGGTCAGCGAGTAGCGGCCGAGCCGGAACTCGCTGGTGTCGGCAGGCTGGCTCACCAGCGTCCGGACGGTGTCGGAGCCGAAGCGGCTGGGCAGCCGCTCGCGCAACGGGTTGGTGATCAGCCGCAGGAGTTCGCCGGGCGCGCTGCGGGTCACGTCCCAGGCGATGCGCCGCATGAGCCTGCCGTCGATCGTGTCGGGCAGCCGGTCGGCGAGGTGGAAGCTCTCCGGCACGGGACCGAGGACGTAGGTGTAGAACTCGGTGTGCAGGGTGCTGCCCTTGATGTCGAAGCCGATGAACACCGAGGTCACCAGCTCCTGTTGCCACGCTCCGATCCGGATGCACAGGTACTCGCGGCTGGCGTCGTAGTCCTCCCGCCAGTGTTCGTCGGTGTGGCCGGGCTCGGGCGTGTCGATGAGCGCGGCGACGGAGTCGTCGCCCTCGGTCGTCCGGACGGCCTTGGCGAACCGGCGCCGGTCGACGGAGAGCAGCTGGATACGGTCGCTGGGGGCGGGTCTGTCACGCAGTTCCGCGAGCATCTGCTCGTGGACGCGGCCGGTGATGTCCTCGACGGTGAAGGGGATGATCGGTTTGCGCTCGGCCGGCCCGCCGTCGCCCGCGCCGTCCGCGGGGCCGTGCTGGGCGGGGACGTGCCCGTTGAGCAGACCCTGGCCGAGCGCGCCGTTGCGGGGCACCGGGGCGCCGAGGAGCAGCTCCGCGTTGGCCCACCGGCGGATCGAGTGGCCCGCGCCGACGAACGGCTTGTAGCCGCCGTAGTACACCGTGTCGGAGGCCTGCTCCCGGTCGATCTTGCCGACCAGTTCCGGGGTCAGGCGCGAGGTCGTCGGAAAGCCGCCGGCGAATCCCGTCCGGTCGTCCGCCGGCGGCGCGAGGTGCTCGGCGAGGGTCTGGAGGATGGCGAGCCGGCGCAGGAACATCGTGGCCCAGGCGAGCCAGAAGACGAGCAGGGCCGCCGAGACGCCGTTGAGCAGCCCCGCCGCGAGCAGCAGCGTGATGGCGGCGGTGCCCGTCCAGAGGGCGATCAGCTGGTTGCGGCGCAGGTTGTGGGCGGCGAGGGCGTGCGCCAGCACGGGCGCCGCGTCGTAGCCGTAGGAGGGGGCCACCACCCGGTACCGGTGGGTCAGCAGCTCCCGGATCACCGCCTTGCGGTAGACGGGGTCGAGGTAGGTGCCCGCGCACAGCAGGCGGGTGGCGTTGCTCGTCGCGTCGGGGGGCGGCGGGGCGGCGTGGGTGGTCATGGCTGCTCAGTTCCCTTCCCGCATGTCCGCCGAGGTGATGACACCGTCGGTCACCGTGTAGGTGCCCTCGTACGTCGTCCGCGTGCCGTCGGTCTCCCAGGCCACGACCGTGAGCGACACCTCGTCGCCCGTCGTTCCGGTCACGGTGACCTCGTCCCGTTCGGTCGTCTCGAAGCCGGCGACGAAGTGGTCGTAGTCCGGGTCGAGGTTCCTGCCGCCCAGCTCCCAGGCGGCCTGGAAGTCGCGGTTGTTGATGGCCTCGAAGTACGCGGTCACCGTCGCCTCCGGCGGCCCGTCCCCGTAACCGTCCCCGTCCGGGTACGGGGAGTCGGCGGGATCGTCGGTCGTGTCACCGGTGGCCGTGCCGTCGGTGGAGTCGTCGAGGGGCGCGTCGGTCGTCCCGTCGTAGGTCCCGTCGGCGTAGGGACCGTCGGTCGGCTCGTCGGTCGTGCCGTCGTCCCAGGGCGACGAGTCCTGGCCGTTCGGGCCGCCCAAGCCGTCCGGGTTGGTTCCGTCGTCCGTGGTCCCGTCGTCGGCCGTTCCGTCCACCCAGTCCGGCAGTGCCCCGCTGCCGTAGAGCCCGTCGGTGGCGGAGGTTCCGTCGTCACGGCCGGTCGCGGCGAGCACGACGGCCAGCACGACTATGAGGACGAAGGGGACCGCGATGACGGTCAGGGCCTGGTTGCGTACGTGGCCGGGCGCGAGTGCTAGCCCCGGTGCGGGGTAGGAACCCCGGGCGCCGGGCGGTACTCGTGTACTACTCATCTGTCACCTCATTGCCGCCGGTATCCGGCTGAGCGGATACGGCACGCGCCCCGAGTGGGCCGATGTGCCTTGTGCATCGCCCGATCCGACCAGGGGCAGCGCTTCCGAAACCAGATTTCTCGGCTTCCGATGCGCTTCCGATCGGCTTCCGGTATGAGGTTCGTCCCGGAGCGCCGGGCTCCGCACCTCTCCTCGGCCGGGCCCTTCCCCATCGGGCAGGCACTCGGCACCGGGCGGGCCGGCAGGTCCGTGGCGCGAGTTCGGCCGGGTCGATCACAGCGGTGATGGCGGTGATGCGGCCGTCGGCGACGGTGAAGGCGAGGAGGAGATCGGCGCGGTCAACCTGGAGACAGCGCTGACCGACTTCTCCAACCGGCTCGACCGCACCGTCAGGGAACCGGCCGGCCAGATCCTGGGGCTGAGTCCGCGCGGCTGCTGCCACGAGCGTGCGGAGGAACGGCGAACGGGCCCGGCTCACCAAGGTGCGAGGTGAGCACGGACCCGTTCGTGGCAGGTCGGACGGTGGTCCTGGGTCAGACGGTGGTCTTCACCGAGTCCTGGTCTTCGTCGTCGTCTCCGGTGCTCGCACCGGCGTTCCGGGCGCGGACGTACTCCAGGAAGGTGTTGAGTTCGCGCTTGACGACGGGGGCGAGGAGGTAGAGGCCGATGATGTTGATGACCGCGAGCGAGAAGAGGATCGCGTCGGCCAGGTCGATCAGCGTCTGCAGCGTCAGCAGGGAGCCCGCGATGGCGAAGACGGTGTAGACGACCTTGTACGTCACCTCGCTGGTCCGGCTGCGGCCGAAGAGGTACGTCCACGCCTTGAGGCCGTAGTAGCCCCAGGTCAGCACCGTGGAGATGGCGAACAGCAGCACCGCGACGGTCAGGACGTACGGGAACCAGGGCAGGACCGTCTCGAAGGCGTCGGAGGTGATCGTGACACCGCCGATGTCCTTGCCGAGGCTGTCCGGGTTGGCGATGACGATGGTCAGCGCGGTCATCGTGCAGATGACGACGGTGTCGATGAACGGCTCCAGCAGCGCGACCAGGCCCTCACTGGCGGGGTGCTTGGTCTTGACCGCGGAGTGGGCGATCGGGGCGGAGCCGAGACCGGCCTCGTTGGAGAAGGCGGCCCGCTTGAAGCCGATGATCAGCGCACCGAGCACACCACCGGCGACCCCCTGGGGGTTGAAGGCGCGCTCGACGATGGAGACGACGGCGTCCGGTACGGCGGTGATGTTCACCAGGATCACGACCAGGCACGCGACGACGTAGACGCCCGCCATGGCCGGCACCAGCCTGCTGGTGACGCTGGCGATGGAGCGGATGCCGCCGAGGAGCACGATGCCGACGAGCGCGGCGATCAGGATGCCGAAGAACAGGGCGCCCGCGGAGGAGCCGAGCGCGCCGTCCTCGCCGCCGGTGACCGAGACCAGCTGCGCGTAGGACTGGTTGACCTGGAAGAGGTTGCCGCCGAAGAGGCCGAAGAACAGGATCATGAAGGAGGCGAGGACCGCGAGGACCTTGCCGAGGGTCTTGCCGTTCTTGCCGAAGCGCTCGGCGAGGCCCTTGGGGAGGTAGTGCATCGGACCGCCGGAGACGGTGCCGTCGGCGTGCACCTCGCGGTACTTCACGCCGAGGGTGACCTCGACGAACTTGGTGGCCATGCCGAGCAGGCCGCACAGGATCATCCAGAACGTGGCGCCCGCACCGCCGATGGAGACGGCGACGGCCACCCCCGCGATGTTGCCGAGGCCGACCGTGCCGGAGACGGCGGCGGTCAGCGCCTGGAAGTGGTTGACCTCGCCGGTCGACCCCTTCTCGTCGAACTTCCCTCGTACGACGTCCACGGCGAGCTTGAACTTGCGGAACTGGATGAATCCGAACCAGCTGGTGAAGACCAGACCGGCGACGACGAGCCAGGCGACGATGAGGGGCAGGTCGGTCCCGCCGACGGGGACGGCGTAGAAGACCACCTCCCCCAGCCACTCGGCTATGGGCTCGAAGAATCCGCTGACTGCTTCGTCGACGGACTGGGTGACGGAGTCGAGTGACACTTTGCTACCTCGATGACGCGGGGCTGGCGGGCTGGGGAGTCTCGCCGGTGAGCGGTCTCTGAGCGAACGTCGTTGTCCGGTGGTCGAACGTGGCGCGCACCGCCCCGTTCCGGAACGTGATCGTGCCGAACGGGTCCACCGGTGGGTGCCGACCCTCCGCAGAGCGGCGCTGGGCCCAGTCACCTGCGGAGTTGCGCTGTTCTACCACGACTTTGCCGGTGTTTGAGTGATGCAAATCACATCACCATCCGTGACCAGGAGAAATTCCGATACGTGAGACCGGACTGTTATGCCGTCGAGGGGTAGGTGCATTGGGCACTTATGTCTGGTACGGCCGGTGCGGCGTGCGGTCGGTCGACGCGTGCGTGCCCCGCCTGCTCCCAGGGCGCCGCTTGGGCCGGGGGTCGCGGGTCTGACGCCTTCTTAACGCTGCCCGGCATGCAGCGGTGGGGGAAGACTGCCGGAAGACGGCAATGCGGCAAGGGTGGCCGGTCGGCAGGATATGGGTGAGGGGAGCACATCGGATGGCTTCGGTGCCTGATACCGGCAGGTGACGGCATCGGAGCCCGACGTGCCGTCGCCGTCACGGACGGGATCACGGGGGGAGGAAGCATGCGGACGTTCGCCGAGGTCGCCGTGGGCTTTCCCGTCTTCCACTTCACCGTCGCCCTGCTCGTCGTGACGGCGTTCTGGCTGCTCGTCGCGGTGGGCGCCGTGGGCTCCCGTTGCTTCGACGAGGACGTGGACGCCGCTGCCTGGCGGCTGGGCGAAGTGCCGGTCGCCGTCTCCTTCTCGCTGATGACGGTGTTCGCCTGGTCCGGTGCCCTCGGCGCCGGCCTGCTGCTCGAACCCGTCGTGTCCGGGGGAACGGTGCGCGCGCTGACCGGCTTCGCGGTCCTCGTCGCCGCCCCCGTGGCCGCGTCGCTCGCGACCCGCCTGCTCGTACGCCTCTGGCGCCGGCGCGTGCCCGACGAACGCGGGCCGTCCCGGACGGCCACTTCCTGACCTTCGCGTTTCTGACCTTCGCGGACGCGGCGCCCTGCGGGCTCGCCGGGCCGCCACCGTGACTCCGCAGAGCCCGGCGCGGGCTCACCTTCCTACCTGCCAAGGACGTAGCTGATGAATGCCATGATCGTGGGCGCGGGCGTGCTCGTCGTCCTCTGCCTGCTCGCCGTACTCGTCGTCTCCCGGCTGTTCCGCAAGGTGGAGCAGGGCAAGGCGCTCATCGTCTCCAAGATGCGCAAGGTCGACGTGACCTTCACCGGGCAGGTCGTGCTGCCGGTGCTGCACCGGGCCGAGGTGATGGACATCTCGGTCAAGGCCATCGAGATCACCCGGGCCGGCAAGGAGGGCCTGATCTGCCGGGACAACATCCGGGCGGACATCCGGATCTCGTTCTTCGTCAAGGTCAACAAGACCGTCGAGGACGTCGTCAAGGTCGCCCAGGCGGTCGGCACGGCGCGGGCGAGTGACCGGAACACCCTCCAGGAGCTGTTCCACGCGAAGTTCTCCGAGGCGCTGAAGACCGTCGGCAAGCAGATGGACTTCACCGACCTCTACACCAAGCGCGAGGAACTGCGGTACCGGATCATCGAGGTCATCGGCGTCGACCTCAGCGGGTACCACCTGGAGGACGCGGCGATCGACTACCTGGAGCAGACGCCGCTGACCCAGCTCGACCCGGCCAACGTCCTCGACGCGCAGGGCATCCGGAAGATCACCGAGCTGACGGCCGTGGAGCACGTGCGCACCAACGAGGCCCAGCGCACCGAGGAGAAGGAGATCACCCGGCAGAACGTCGATGCCCGGGAGGCGATCCTGGAGCTGGAGCGCCGGCAGGTCGACGCCGAGACCAAGCAGAAGCGGGAGATCGAGACCGTACGGGCGCGCGAGGAGGCCGAGACCGCGCGGGTGGTGGAGGAGGAGCGGCTGCGCGCGCAGGGCGCCTTCCTGCGCACCGAGGAGCAGCTCGGCGTCCAGCGTGAGAACCAGGCCCGCGAGGTCGCCGTCGCCGCGAAGAACCGGGAACGGGTCATCGCGATCGAGAGCGAGCGCATCGAGAAGGACCGGCTCCTGGAGGTCATCGCGCGGGACCGGGAGACCGAACTGACCCGGATCGCGGCCTCCAAGGAGGTCGAGGCCGAGAAGCGGGACATCGCCGAGGTCATCCGTGAGCGGGTCGCCGTGGACCGCACGGTCGCCGAGCAGGAGGAGTCCATCAAGAAGCTGCGTGCGGTGGAGGAGGCGGAGCGCGATCGGCAGACCGTGATCATCGCCGCCGAGGCCCAGGCGCAGGAGAGGCTGGTCAAGGACATCAAGGCGGCGGAGGCCGCGGAGCAGGCCGCCACCCACCGCGCGGCCGAGGAACTCACCCTGGCCGAGGCCCGGCTCAAGAGCGCCGACCTCGACGCGCGGGCCAAGCTGCGGCTCGCCGAGGGCATCCAGGCGGAGAGCGCGGCTCTGGGGCTGGCCGAGGTCCAGGTCCGCGACAAGGAGGCGGAGGTCATCGAGAAGGCCGGCCGCGCGGAGGCCGAGGCCGCTCAGGCGCGGATGCGCGCGGAGGCCGAGGGGACCAGGGCGAAGGCGCTCGCCGAGGCCGAGGGCGTCGGCGAGAAGCTGAAGGCCGAAGCGGCCGGTCTGACGGAGAAGGCGGCGGCCATGGCGGCGCTCGACGAGGCGTCCCGCGCGCACGAGGAGTACCGGCTGCGGCTGGAGGCCGAGAAGGACATCCGGCTCGCCGGCCTGGACGTGCAGCGCCAGGTCGCCGAGGCGCAGGCCACGGTGCTGGCCACCGGCCTGGAGAACGCCGACATCAACATCGTCGGCGGCGAGTCGGTGTTCTTCGACCGCCTGATGTCCTCCATCGCGCTCGGCAAGAGCGTCGACGGCTTCGTCCAGCACTCCGAGACCGCCCAGGCCCTCGCCAAGCCGTACCTGGACGGCACCTCGAACCTCCCGGACGACCTCGGCCGGGTCCTCGGCTCGGTCTCCACGGCGGACGTGCAGAACCTGACCGTCTCCGCCCTGCTGATGAAGCTCATGAAGACGGACGACGCCGGACAGGTGCGCAAGCTCCTCGACGAGGCGGGCGGGCCGGGCCTCGCCGACGCCTCGCCGGCGTCCCTCAACGGCAGCGCCAAGGCCTGACCGTCCGACCACCTGGTCTCTCCGGAGCCGCCGCGCAGGGGACGGCGGCTCCGGAGCCCACTCGCGGAAAGGAACCCCATGGCAACCGGGGCGGACACCAGCACACAGGAGACGCCGGGCTCCGGCCCGCACACCGCACCGGGCTCCGGCCCCACCGGGGCCTCCGGCACGCACGGAACGCTGGACACCGGCACCTACGAGGTGCTGCGGGACCGGCTCACCGTGCAGGCCGCCGAACTCGCCCGGCGGGCCGAGGCGCTCAACGCCCGCCGAGTCGAGGAGTTCGGCTCGGTCCGGCTCGAACTCACCGGCACCGAACGGCTGGGCACCGAGCGGGCCTGTGTGCCCCAGGACGTCGTGGCCGTCGGGGACACGCTGCTCCTCGGATACAACACGGCGTTCGCGACCCAGTCCGAGGCGACCGTGGGCGACGTCTTCGCGCTGCACGACCGGGACCTCGGCCGGCTGCCCGAGGACGCCGTGCCTGGCCTGCTCGACGACCCCGCCTTCGTCCGTGAGTTCGGCGCGCTGTACCGCTACTACCGCCAGGCCACCCTCATCCGGCTGCGCCGCGTCGAGGGCAGACTGCTCGCCGTCTTCCGGACCGGTGAGAAGGCCGACGACATCCGCGTACTGCGCTGGGCGCTCACCGAGGACGGACGGGCGTCCTTCCTCGACGCACGCGGCGACCGCGACCACGTCCTGCCGCCCTCCCACGACTTCACGTGGACCGAGGCGACCCGCGAGGACCACGTGCTCGGCCGGCACTCGCACGTCTCCGTCCGGGGCGAGGTCTTCGTCGCCACCGTCGGCGGCGCGCTCACCGTCAAGGTGGACAACGACACCGAGACGGCGGAGGGCATCCACGGCGAACCGGTCGACGAGCCGCTCCAGGCGCTCGCCGACGCGGAGATCGCCCACGCGCGAGTGGGCGCCCTGATCCTGCTGCGCGTCCGCCCCTACAAGGAGGAGACCGACCGGTACCTGGTGTTCAACACCCTCACCCGGACAGTGGTCCGTCTCGACGGCATCGGGGAGGCGTGCCGCCGGCTCCCCGAGGACCAGGGGATCATCTTCCCCGGGGGCCACTATCTGGCCACCGGTGATCACCGCACGTACGAACTCGACCCGGACGGCGTGGAGTTCGAGCGGGAGGTGCTCTCGCCGAACGGCGAGGACGTGCTGTACACGTTCCGCGCGCCCGCCCGGGGCCGCACCCTGCTGCTGCCGTACAACCGCATCCGCAAGAAGGTCGCGGCACCCATGTCGTGCCAGGGGTGGGCACTGTTCGACGACGGCACGCTCACGCTGCTGCGGTCCGAGGGCGGCGAGCCGGCCCGGGTGCATCCGGTCCAGCGCTGGTCCTCCCCGTTCGTGTCCGACACGTACGACGCCGCCCGGCCCGCCGGCAGCGGCCCGCTGGCCCGTATCGGCAACGCCGACCTCGTCCGGGGCATCGCCGACTGCCTGGCCGTGACCCGTGCCGCCACGGAGACCACCCCGACCGGCGGGGTGTACGCGGAACTGGCCGCCGCCTGCGCCCGGGCCGCCGACGCCCACCACTGGCTGGGCGATCCCGAGACCGGTGACCTGGCGGACCCGCTGGCACGGCTGCGCGACACGGCGGAGCAGGTGCTCGCCGAGTTCGAGAACGTGCAGGCCCTCACCCGGCAGGCGGCCGACGCGCTCGACGAGGCCGCCGCGCGGCTCGCCGGGGTGGTACGCCGGCTGCGCGGCGAGGCGCCACGCGGGGCCGCCGCATGGGTGGCCGGGCTGACCGAGCTGCGCCGGGCACGGGGGCACCTGCTGACCCTCAAGGAGACGCGGTACGCGGACACGGCCCGCATCGACGAGCTCGCCACCGGCGCCGAGGCCGACCTGGCCGCCTTCGGGCAGCGGGCCGTCGCCCACCTGGCGCGCGAGGACGCCCTGGCCGACCACCACGCGGACGTCGAACGGCTCGTCGCGGCCGCCGAGGCGATGGACACCGCCGCCGAGGCCGCCCCCCTCGGGGCCCGCCTCGACGAGCTGGGTGAGCAGCTCGGCGCGGTGACCGAGGTCGTCGCCGGGCTCGACATCGGCGACGCCACGGTCCGCACGTCCATCCTGGAGCGCGTCGCGGAGGCCCTCGGTGGCGTCAACCGCGCCCGGGCGGTCCTCGACACCCGCCGGCGTGCCCTGCGCGACCGGGAGGGCCGCGCCGGGTTCGCCGCAGAGTTCGCGCTGCTCGGGCAGGCGGTCACCGGCGCCCTGGCCGTGGCGGACACACCTGACGCGTGCGACGAGCAACTCGCCCGCCTGCTGGTCCAGGTGGAGAACCTCGAATCCCGCTTCGCCGACTTCGACGACTTCCTCGGCGAACTCGCGGACAAGCGCGACGAGGTCCACGAGGTGCT
>NZ_RAIF01000027.1:61844-91333 GCF_003671715.1 Streptomyces sp. E2N166
GCCCGCCGCGCCGAGCGCCTGGCGGACTCGGCGGCCCGGGTCCTGCGGACGGTGGTCCGCCGCGCCGCGACGCTCGCCGACCCGGACGCCGTGACGACCTTCTTCACCTCCGACCCGATGCCCGCGAAGGTGCGCCGCACCGCGACGGAACTGCGGGAACTGGGCGACCCGGTGCGCGCCGAGGAGCTCGACGGCCGCCTCGACGCCGCCCGCCAGGAGGCGTCCCGCGCCCTGCGCGACCGCGCCGACCTGTACGCCGACGACGGCCGCACCCTGCGCCTGGGCGGCCATCGCTTCGCCGTCAACACCCAGCCCCTCGACCTCACCCTCGTCCCCGACGGCGACGGCCTGGCCTTCGCCGTGACCGGCACCGACCACCGGTTCCCGGTCACCGACCCGGACTTCTCCGGCACCCGCCCCTACTGGGACCGGCTCCTGCCGTCCGAGTCACCCGAGGTCTACCGCGCCGAACACCTCGCCGCCCGCCTGTTCGACGCACACGGACCGGCGGCCCTCGCCCAGACCGACGACCTGGCCACCCTGGTACGGGGCGCGGCGGAGGAGGCGTACGACGAGGGCTACGAGCGGGGCGTCCACGACCACGACGCCACCCTGATCCTGACCGCCCTGCTGCGCCTGCACGAGGCCGCCGGTCCGCTGTGCCACGAGCCCGCCGCCCGCGCCGCCGCCCAGCTGTTCTGGGCACACGGCACGACGGACCGGGCGCGGGGCGACTGGCAGCGGCGCGCGGTCTCCCTGGCCCGTGCCCGGGACACCTTCGGGCTCGCGCCCGCCATCGCCGACCTGCGAGGAGAACTGGCGCAGGCCATCGGAGGGGAGAACGCGGAGGCCGGCGCCGCCTACCTCTTCGAGGAGCTGACCACCGGCCCCGACGGCTTCGTCCTCGGTGCCGCCACCCGCACCCTGCTGGAGAAGTTCCGCCGCACGGTGGGCGGTCCCGCCTACGACGAGGACCTCACCGCCCTCGCCGACCCGGCCGCGCGCCGCCAGCTCGTCGAGGCGTGGCTCACCGCGTACACCACGTCCACCGGCGCGGACACCACGCCCGGCGACCTGGCGGAAGCGGTGGCCGCCGAACTCTGCCCGGACCTGCCCCGCTACGCGTGCGACGCCCCGCTGACGGAGACCGTGCGGGGCCTGCTCGGCACCCACCCGCGTATCACCGGCCGTACCCTCACGGTCCGTGTCGACGAACTCCTCGCCCGCACCCGCGCCTTCCGCGCCCACGACGTGCCCGGCCACCGTGCCTACCAGCGCCGCCGCGGTGCCCTGGTGGCCGCCGAGCGGTCCCGGCTGCGCCTGGACGAGTACCGCCCACGCGTGATGTCGGACTTCGTCCGCAACCGGCTCATCGACGAGGTGTACCTCCCGCTGGTCGGCGACAGCCTCGCCAAACAGCTCGGCACCACGGACCCCGCACACCGCACCGGCACCGGCGGAATGCTCCTGCTGGTCTCCCCGCCCGGGTACGGCAAGACGACGCTCATGGAGTACGTCGCCGACCGCCTCGGCCTCATGCTGGTGAAGATCAGCGGCCCGGCGCTCGGGCACGCCGTCACCTCGCTCGACCCGGCCGAGGCCCCCAACGCCACCGCCCGCCAGGAGGTCGAGAAGATCAACTTCGCGCTGGGCGCGGGCAGCAACACCCTCCTGCACCTCGACGACATCCAGCACACCTCGCCCGAGCTGCTCCAGAAGTTCATCCCGCTGTGCGACGCCACCCGCCGCGTCGACGGCGTGCGGGACGGCGAGCCCCACACCTACGACCTGCGCGGGAAGCGCTTCGCCGTGTGCATGGCCGGCAACCCCTACACCGAGTCCGGCAGCCGTTTCCAGGTCCCCGACATGCTCGCCAACCGCGCCGACGTCTGGAACCTCGGCGACGTCCTCACCGGCAAGCAGGACACCTTCGCGCTGAGCTTCGTCGAGAACGCCCTCACCGCCAACCCGGTCCTCGCCCCGCTCGCCGGGCGCGACCGCGCCGACCTCGACCTGCTGCTCCGCCTCGCCGAGGGCGACACGTCGGCCCGGACGGACCGGCTCACCCACCCCTACGCCCCGGCGGAACTGGAACGAGTCCTCTCCGTCCTGCGCCACCTGCTCACCGCTCGCGCGACGGTCCTCGCCGTGAACGCCGCCTACATCGCCTCCGCGGCCCGGACGGACGCCGCCCGCACCGAGCCGCCCTTCCGGCTCCAGGGCTCGTACCGCAACATGCGCAAGATCGCCCAGCGGATCCAGCCGGTCATGAACAGCGCCGAACTCTCCGCGCTGATCGAGGACCACTACCGGGCCGAGGCCCAGACCCTCACCGCGGGAGCGGAGGAGAACCTGCTGAAGCTGGCGGAACTGCGCGGGACACTCACCGGCGGACAGTCGGCCCGCTGGGCCGAGGTACGGGCCGCCTACGTCCGCGGCCGGGACCTCGGTGGCCCGGAGGACGACCAGCCGGCCCGCGCCGTTGCCGCCCTCGGTCTCCTCGCCGACCGCATCGCCGCCGTCGGGACGGCGATCGACCGCGCCGCCGGACCGCCGCACCGTCCGACCGGCGCGCACGCCCGGCACGCGACAGCGGAGAAGCCACCGGCCGGCGCCCCGCCGAACGGGCCGGGTGCTCAGTGAGCCGACCGCGCTCCTGTTCCGGGGCCGAAAGCTCTGAGTGTCGCGTCGACAAGTGAATCCGCGTACGCGGCCGTCAACGGACGGCTACGGTGCAACCAACTCTGGAAGAGCGGCGCGTAGAGCATTTCCAGGGCCAAGTCGAGGTCGGCGTCGAGGGCGAGCTGGCCCGCCTTCTGGGCGCTGCGCAGGCGGGCCTTCTTCGCCTCGTCCAGCGGCCGGGCCAGCTTCTCGCGGTACTCGGCCGCCAGTGCGGCGTCGTTGGCGATCTCGGTGTTGAGAGCGCGGATCAGCTTGTCGAACGAGGGGTCGGCGAACTCCTCGACCGTGGCGCGCATGACGAGCTTGAGGTCGGCCTGGAGGTCGCCGGTGTCCGGCAGCGTGACCGACTGCCCGTCCGCGTCCTCGCTCAGAGCCAGCAGGGCGGCGAAGACGACCGCGCTTTTCGACGGCCACCGCCGATAGATCGTCTGCTTGCCGACGCCGGCGCGGGCGGCGATGGCTTCGACCGTGACCTTCTCGTACGTCTCCTCGGTGACCAGGGCGCGGGCGGCCGCCAGGATCGCCTGCCGGGACCGTTCCTTGCGCCGGGAGTGGTCCGGCCCCTTCTCGTTGGACATGCGTCCAGCCTACCCAGAAAACGAAACGAGACGAGCCGTATTGAAGTATCCGGAGCGGTGCCCTAGCCTCGAAAGGAACCGAGACGTATCGTTTTATTTGCTAGGGGTGACGCGTCATGACGGACGCAAGGGTTTGGCTCATCACTGGCGCGTCCCGCGGCCTGGGGCGAGCTTTCACCGAGGCCGCCCTGGCAGGCGGCGACCGCGTGGTGGGTGCCGCCCGCGACGTCGGTCCTCTGGAGGAACTGGCCGACGAGTACCCCGACCACCTGCTTCCACTGCCCTTGGACGTCGCCGACCGCCGAGGGGTGTTCGACGCGGTGGAGCGGGCGGCGGCCGCCTTCGGGAGGCTGGACGTCGTCGTCAACAACGCCGGCGCGATGCTCTACGGCATGGTGGAGGAGGCCACGGAGGAGCAGATCCGGGCGCATATGGATGTGAACTTCTTCGGGGCCGTGTGGGTGGCTCAGGCGGTCCTTCCGCACCTGCGTGCCCAGGGTGGCGGGCGGCTCCTCCAGGTCACCTCGATGGGCAGCGGCGGCGGCATGGCCACCGTCGGCTACTACGGTGCGGGCAAGGCCGCGCTGGACTCGGTGAGCGAGGCACTCGCGATGGAGGTCGAAGGGTTCGGTGTCAAGGTCACCATCGTGCAGATGGGCGGCTACAACACCGGCTTGTTCACCGCCGGCACCACGAACACCGAACCCCTGGCGCGGTATCAGCCCCTGCGCGCCGAGATGGAGGCGATGTGGGGCGATGCCGTGGCCCCGGAACCGGACACCGCCGCCCCGGTCGTCATGGAGCTGGCCGCACTGCCGAACCCGCCCCGACGACTGATAGTCGGCAGCCAGTCCTTCGATCACGTCCTGGAGATGGACCGGGCCCAAGCGGATCTGTACCGGTCCTGGGAGCACCTCAGCCGTATCGCTCCGGGCTGATCGGGCCCGCCTCCCGAGGTGGAGTCGGCATCCCGGTCGTCTTCGAGGAAAGCGCCTGTACGACCGCTGTCACATCTGGGGAAACGCGACCTCCGGTCGATCGGCCGCGGGACCGTCGAGCGAGGGGAACGAGATCCGGGCACTCCTGCCGTTCCCGCACGGACAGCGCCGTCACGCAGGACAGTCTTCTCCACGTCCTCCAGCATGAACGCGTTGTGCGCGAACCCGACGCCGCTGCCGATGTCCTCGCGGGTGTGGCCGGGGTAGGCGCCCCACGGTGTGTGTCCGAGGAGGAAACCGAAGGCAGACCAGCAGTCGACGCCCAGTGTGCCGTGTCGCAGCGCGGCGGCGCCCATGAAGCCGCGCCGAGCGTCTGCGAGGTCTCGTGTGTCGGCGAAGGGGAGGCGCTTGGCCCGGCCCTCCTCGACGGGATGCAGGATCGTGGCAGTCAACGGTCAACCGGGTGAACCTGCTTGCCATGCTTCTCGCTGAGGGTACGGGCGGGGCTCCCGGCGTAGGCCGCCCGCCCGACAGCTCCGGGATCTTTTCGACCAGGGGCATCAGACGGGCTCGCAGGAAGCCGCGAAGGCGGCGGACCCGCCCCCGCCCGTGACCACCGCGCACAGGTCACCGGGCGGGAGCCACGTGTACCTCCACCCGGGAGCGGGTGCCCCAGCTGCCGATCTGCCAGCAGGTCGCCATGGCGTACAGGTACAGGGGGCGGAGCACCATCAGCCGCCACAGTCCGGCAACAGGGGAGAGTGCGAACATGAGGACCTGATGCCCCAGCGTCTCGTCGGTTCTCCGGATGGCGAACAGGCGCAGGCTGACGAGGTAGTTCATGGCGCAGCCGAGAATCAGCGTGTACCAGGCCAGCGATCCGGACTGCGCACGCAGGTGAGGGGTGACGAGAACACCCACGGGCACGAGCAGGGCCAGGATGAGGTGGGCGTACTCGACCACAGGCATCCAGAAGGCCAGCGAGCGCACCGGCATGTGACGCAGCCACCACAGGTGCCGCACGGTGGTACCGCGCATCCAGCGCAGTTGCTGACGGAAGTAGTGCCGCGCCCTGTCCGGTACGAGGGTGAAGCACACGGCGGACGGCTGGTGCACCGTCCGGCCCGCCAAGCGCGCGTACATGGTCAGCATGGAGTCGTCGTTCATCTGCATCGGAACACCGCGGAAGGTCTCCCGCTCGTAGACCCCGGCGTGCTCGCGCACGACGTCGGCACGGTAGAAGGCGAGTGTGCCGGAGTTGATCAGCACGGAGCCGAGTACGGACTGCGCGCTGCGCAGGCCCCGGGTGAAGGGGATGTACAACACCGTCGTGAGCCGGGTCAGGAGATTGGTCTTCGAGTTGAGCGGGACGACGAGTCCCGCCACGGACTGCACCCGGGGATCGGCGAACGGCTTCAGCCCTTCCGCCACCGCCTGCTCGTCGAGAACGGAGTCGCTGTCCAGGGTGACGAAGACATCGGCGTCGTCCTCGCAGAGCACGTGCATCTGGGCCCACCGCTTGCCGCGGTTGGGAGTCCGGTCCCAGGTTGCCTCGATGCCGTGCCTCTTGGCATGGCGGAGGAGAAAAGCGCGTTCGGCGTCGTAGAGCAGCGGTTCGCCCGTAGCGCCGTCGACAGAGCCGTCGTCGACGACACGCACCCGCTGCACCGGGCGGGCCTGGGCGAACACCGACTCCAGACAGGCTCGGAGAGCCTGCGGGTCCTCGTTGTACACGGGAATCTGGACGGTCACCCGCAGTCCGTCGATACCTGGCCGCTCGGATTCCGTGACGGTGGCCGGACGCTCCAGCCAGCAGATGGGCAGCCACCACAGCAGCAGGAAGGACACCAGCCAGACGAAACCCAGACCCGGATCGGCGTTGCCGCGCCACAGGGTGAGTTCCAGCAGATGCCAGACGGCCCAGCCGACGACGACCGCGAAGGGCAATCCACCGAGGGCACCTCTGCTGCCCACCCGGACGTACCGTGCTCCGGGCAGACGGAGCCCGGCCTGGCCCCCTTCGGCCCGCAAGGAGGCCTGATCCCTACGCCTCATCCGCACTCTTGCCCCGGCGGAACGTGGTCCGGACAAGGAGCGCGCCCCCGAGCGTGAGGGCGAAGGCAACGGCCACCAGCCATGTCTGCCCCAGCGCGATGCCGAACAGGGACAGGCCGGAGCCTGTCGTGGCCAGTTCGTCGTAGCTCATTCCACAACCTCTCGATCAGGTTACTTTGTGACATAAAGTAACTTCCGATAATTATCGGACCTGGTATTGGTGAGCGAGTGTCGCGGCACGAGCGGGTACCGACAGGCGGCCGGGGGCGGCATCCGCACCGCGAGGCGATCGACCTCGCTAAGCCTCCGCGACCACCGGCGTGCCGGTCAGTTCGACCCCCGCTCGCCGGAGTTCGCCGCGGGCCTGCTCGATCGTGTCGTGGTTCACGCCGGCGGTCAGGTCCAGCAGGACTCGGGTGGTGAATCCCGCTGCGGTGGCGTCCAGGGCGGTGGCCTTCACGCAGTGGTCGGTGGCGATTCCGACGACGTCCACGGCCGTGACGCCCTGCTCCCGCAGCCACGCGGTCATCCCCGTCCCGTCTTCGGCGGCGCCTTCGAAACCGCTGTAGGCGGCCTCGTAGGCGCCCTTGTAGAAGACGGCATCGACGGCTCCGGCATGTACGGCGGGGAGGAAGTCCGGGTGGAGGTCGGAGCCTTGGGTGCCGGCCACGCAGTGCACGGGCCAGGAGGTCTTGAAGTCGGGGGTGTCGGAGAAGTGGTCCCCGGGGTCGATGTGGTGGTCGCGGGTTGCCACGACGTGCTGGTACCCGGCCTCCGCCGCGCGCTCGGCCAGGTCACGCACCTTCACGGCGATCTCGGCGCCACCGGCCACGGCGACACTGCCGCCCTCGCAGAAGTCGTTCTGCACGTCCACCACGATCAGTGCTCGTCCCATGTTCCTGTCCTTCGGTTCGGTGTTCACGTCGTTCACGGATCTACTGCTCGCCTTCGGCTTCCGGCCGCTGTGTGCCGTAGACGTGGGCGAGGGCGGTGTCCAGGAGGTGGCGCAGCTGGCCCCCTACGTCGGCGTCGACCTGGACAGCATGAGGGCCGACACCCGCAAGCAGCGCAAGGACCTGCCGTACGCCTTCACCAGCCTCACCAGCACCGACGGCGTCCAGCCGGTCGCCGACTGGGTCACCGGCTGCCTCGCCGCCTGGCACGCCGACGGATCCACCCGGTGAACGTCAGCGCCGCGTAGACACCGGCCTTGATCGGTTCGCCGGCCGGCGCACCCCTCCGCGCCGACGGTGGAGCGCACGGCCGGCGCTCCGCCGACCCCGCCCCGGCACACCCGTCCGGAGTCACCGCCACCGCCCGCATCCGGGCCGCCCACAACGGCCGCGCCACGACGGTCCCCCTACTCCACAGCGACGGTCCCTTCCACCGGCGGCAGGACGGCCTCGCGGCGCAGGAAGGCGGCGTCCTCCTGGGTGTAGATGTCGTTGGTGACCACGGCGATGGAGAGCCGGTCGCGCAGGGTGCGGCACAGGGCGGCCACGGTCGCGGTCTTGCCCGAGCCGACGGGCCCGCCGAAGCCGATGCGCAGGGCGCGGCGGCTGCCGTCGGCGAGCAGTGGTTCGGCGCTGTGGGTGTGGCGGTGCGGCATGGTCACGGGGTGGTCGAGATGCACGGGATGCTCCAGGCAACGGTCAGGGCTGGTCAGGAGGCGAAGAGCCGGACGGTCCAGGCGGCGTGCTGCTCACTGGTGATGTCCAGCAGGGGAGCGGAGGCGGCGGGAAGGGCGGTGAGCCCCTCCGTCACCGCCCTTCCCGCCGCGTCGGCCGCGGTGTCGGCGACGGTGTCGAGTTCGTCGGCGAGCCGCGCCAGTACGCCGGTGGCGTCGAAGGGGTCAAGGCTCAGCAGGCGCACCGCGGCGGTCGCCGGACCGCCCACGCTCTCGTAGGCGGCGGCCTGTGCGGCGTCGAGCGGGGTGAGTCCGGCGGCGCGTGTGGTGACGCCGAGCACGACCGGCTGGTGGGCGCCCTGGGGCCGGTGGCGGGCGAGGCGGTCGAGGTCGGTGCTGGGCCAGGTGGCCCGGGCCGCGCGCATCAGCTGCCGGCCCAGACGGCGTGAGATGCGGCGCAGTGCCGGTACGGGGGTGCGGGTGTCGGCGGCCTCGTCGAGGGCGAGGGCGTCGTAGCCGTCGGCGGCGGCTGCGGCGAGGCCGGCCGCGACCAGTCCTGCGGTGTGCAGCCGCCCCCGGCAGAACGCCTCCAGGCTCGCGGTGTCATGGACCCGGCGGGAGGCGACGGCGGCCTCCATCCCGCCGGAATGGGCGTGCCCGCCGGCGGGGAAACGGCCGTCGGCCAGCAAGCGCTCCTGCTCATGCGGAGTCAGATGCATGCTGGTCCCCCTTTCCTGGTCGTCGGGACCGATCATGAGAGTGGGAGGAGTCAATAGGCGGCGAGAACCGTGTGATCGACCCTGATGGGATGAACCGGAATCGCAGGGTGCGTGCGGGGCGCGTGGGCGGACCGTGTGGCGTGCCCGCGCGCGGAGCGGTCAGCATCCTCGGCATGGCCGTGGAGGGCGGGCCGCTGCCGAAGTGCCCGTGCGGGTCGACAACCGCAGCGTCTTCCACATGGGTGCCTGGAAGCGAGCCCTGGCCGCCGCCGGCGTGATTCCGCCCCGCGTGCGGAGGGCGAGGCATCTCCAGGCGGCCCCGGAGGACGGCATGCACGCCCCCGGCACGCGTACGCCTCCGTGCTCCTGGACGCGGGGGAGAGTACTGGAGTCCCGGTACCTGCGCGCGGTGATCGGCGATGACGCGTGTCGGCCTGGGGAGGGTGAGGCAAGGCTCGTCAAGCCGCGTCGGCTCGTGAGGATGAACCACGGGAAGCTCTGTCGGTCGGCCTCTTCCGGCCGACTGTCCTGGTAGGGCAGGATTACTGCAATGCTGACCCGACCTGTACTGGTTTACGACGGTGACTGCCGATTCTGCACGACGTCAGTCACCTTCCTCGAACGCCTGCTGCGTCCCGACTGCTCCATCACCCCGTGGCAGTTCGCGGATCTGGCCTCTCTGGGTGCCGCTCAGCGCCGGGCCGAGTACGAGGCGTTGTGGATCACTCCCACCGGGGCTGTGTACGGCGGTGCGCAGGCAGTAGCCAGGCTGTTGCTGCGGGCGGGTAAGGGCTGGGCCGTTCTCGGCGCGTTGCTCACCCTGCCGCCGTTTCGCTGGGTTGCGCACGGCGTCTACAGGATCGTCGCGGACAACCGTGACCGCCTGCCGGGCGGGACCGCGGCCTGCGCCCTCCCCGTGGGCCGCCGCTGACGGCGGCCTGCCGGCGCCGCCCTGTCCGCCCGTCCGTCAACCGTCACCGCAGGTTCGAGCCGAGGGTCTCGGGCCTGGCCTGCGGAGGCACGGCCCCACCTCCCGCCTCCCCGCGGGGCCGCGGCAGCCGTACGCCGAGCCGCCGTGCCGTACGGCGCCCCAGGCGGGGCAGTGAGCTGTAGAAGCGGTCGGGCAGGAACACGGCGTCCGCGATGATCATGGCGCCCGAGAAGACAGGCAGACCCAGCAGGACCGCGATGCCGGCGTGCATGCCCAGCAGGAGTACGAGGACCGGGTACTTGAGCCTGCCGAACAGTACGAAGGGGAAGGCGACCTGGGTGAGAACGGTCAGGTAGCCGATGGCCGCGATGGCGAGAGGGTACTGGTCCAGGAGGTGGGAGAGTTCCGGCCACGGCTGGAAGAGTTCGAGGTGCAGTACGTAGTGGAGTGCCGTGCCGTCGGCCCAGTACGAGCCCTGGACCTTGTACAGGCCGGCCGATCCGTACAGGAAGCAGACCTGCGCCGCGATGATGAACACGCCGCAGTTGTGCACCACGGTGGTGAGGGTGACGCGGGCGTCCCGGAGCTGCCGCATGGTTGGGCTGAGGCTCTTCGAGCGGGTCGCTGCACCGGCCGTGCGATCCGCCGTGCGTCGCTCTCGGCGTGCGTCCAGGGACCAGCGTCGGCCGCACGCGGTGAGCACGAGGTACAGGGACATCAGGAGGACCAGGTTGTCGCCTCCGTCCGTCATGAAGATCGACCGGGCGTGGAACGACGTCACCACGACGGCGAACGCGATGGACGTGGCCCGGGTCCGCCAGCCGAGCATGAACAGCGTGGACGTCATGAGAGCCACCCCGTAGCACAGCTCGAAGTAAGCGCGGCTGTCCGACAGGAGCAGGAAGCTGTACCAGCCGGTCTGGTCGAAGAGCTGCGCGGCCAGCGTGGGGGTCCACGGGGAGCCGGGGCCCCAGATCTCGTGGCGGTGCGGGAATTCGCGGAGCAGGAAGACCAGGTAAAGCAGTCCGTAGCCGATGCGCAGCACCGACGTGGCGTACAGGGATACCGGCCGGCCGGTGACGAGCTTGATTGCCGCAGCGGGTGGCTTGCGCAGCTGCTCACTTCCCATGAGAGGTCACCTTCCACCAGGGCAGGAGTCGGTTCTCGACAGGTTTCGGCGGTCTGTCCGCGGCGTTGGAGCCGGGCGCCGCGACGGGGAGCGTGATGACGCGGAGCTGGATGAAGTCGATGTCGTGGCCGCTGTCGTCGCGGTGCTCGGTGATGCGGTCCGCGGCGATGTTGTTCAGGTATTTCTGGATCATCACGGCTCGTTCCGTGCGTGCCGTGTCGTCCTTCCCATGGGTCTCGGTGTAGGTGGCCCAGGCACGGCGCAGGAGGTTCTGTGCCGTGTGGCTGGGGAACGCCTGGTGTTCGACGGCCTCGCTGTCCACGGCCGACAGGTCGAACCACGGACTGACCTGCATGGCCCCTTGGGGGCCGGCGTTCGCGGTTCTCGCCAGGACCTGCCGGTTGACGGAGTCGGGATTGGGCGCGAATAGTCGCCAGTTCTGTTCGAAGAGCGGGTAGACCCATGCGTCGATGTGCTGGCTGTACCGTCTGGAGACGGGATTGGGCGGTGCCACATGGAAGAAGACGAGCACGACGTGGGCCAGAGTCGCGGTCAGGCAGAGGAACACGGTCGTGTGCAGTGCCGCTTTCAGCACGCGCACGCCTACGAGGCGTGGTCCGGCCGCGCCTGATCCACCGCGGATTTTCCGCGGCGGCTCGGAGTCGGACTGCTCACGTTCCTGCACGTCCGCTTGTTCGATTCGGCTGGACACCGCCCACCTTGCCTTCATGTCTGCTGTCCGTGATCGGTATTCATGGGGAGACGCGGAGGCGGCGCGCGGCGGAATCGAGGTGATTCCGCCGCGCGCCGTCATCCGGTGAAGGGGCTCATCGCAACCCGATGGGCTGCCTAGTTCTTGGCTTCCTCGTGTTCCGCGCTCTTCGGCGCGTCGCCGTAGCCGTAGCTGCCGGGGAACTCCTCGGGCCCCATGCCGTAACCGTGGTCCGGCTTGCTGGGCATTCCCCCGTGTCCCTTGCCGGGCTTGCCGCCATCGTCATGGCCGGTCCCGTGGCCGTCACCGGGCTTGCCGCCATGACCGTCCCCGTGGCCGGGTCCACCGGGCTTGCCGTCGTGACCGCCGGTGGCGTTTCCGGAGGTGTTGCCCGAGGTGTTTCCGGCGGTGACGTCGTTCCCACCGGTGTTCCCGGCGGTGTTGCCCGCCGTGTTGCCCGCCGTGTTGCCGGCGGTGTTCCCGGAGGTGGTCCCCACGGTGCCCCCGCCGGTGACGAGCGGCCCGCCCAGGAGGCCGCCGCCGATCAGGCCGACGGTGGTGCCGGTGGTCGTACCGGTCGTGGTACCGGTGGTCGTACCGGTCGTGGTCCCGGTCGTCGTGCCGGTGGTGGTACCGGACGTGGTGCCGGAGGTCGCGGTGGAGCAGTTGCCCGGGAAGATCCTGTTGTTGTCGAGCGTCACGGCGCCGTTACGGGCCAGCGCCCGGCCCTCGATGTTCGTCCCCGTGTTCACGCTGATCGAGGTCAGCGCCATGAGCGTGCCGACGAAGGTCGAGTCGGTGCCGAGCGTGGCCGAACTTCCGATCTGCCAGTACACGTTGCATGCCGAGGCGCCGTTCGTGAGCAGCACCCTGCTGGAGGAGGCCGTCGTCAGGGCCTCGGGGATCTGGAACACCCAGACGGCGTTCGGGTTCCCGCCGGCGTTCAGGACCAGGTCTCCGGTGAGTCCCACACCGGACGAAGCGGTGTAGACGCCCGGGAGCAGGGTCTGGCCGGCACCGATTCCCGCCGCGAGATCGAAGTCGGTGGCCTGGCTCGCGGCGTTGTTGTACGCCGTGACGAGGTCGCTCTTGGCGTTGTTGGCTACCTGGTCCGCCGCGTGCACGGCACCGAGCACCTGGCCCGGCGGAAACCCGGTGATGGCAGTCCCCGGACTCACCCCGAGATCCTGACTGAGCAGTGAGGGACCGGTGTTGGTGACCTCGGAACCTGCCAGAACCGAGAAACTGGCAGCCGTGCCCAGGGGCACGGGTGTCGCGATCGCCTGCGCCGGCGTCGGCACGACAGCGACCATTACAGCGGCAACCGTCGCGGCGAGGCCCGTGGTCAGCCATCCGGTCCAAGCGCGGTATCCGGCTGCCTTGGGGATTTTCAGCTTCATTCGAGAGGCCATTCCCTGTGGAGGGGCCGTGGGCTGCCGGGCTTTGGTTTCTGCCCGGGGAGCCTGGAGAATTGGTGGAATATTACGCAGAAATGTGCGCAAGCAGCATTCATTGCAGGCGGGTTGTACGCAGTCGAATTTTCAGCACTCCAATGCGCGCAAGTATTCTTCAATTCGTATTTACGGTTGAAGGGGCCGACTGCCCGGAAGTAATCGCCCCGGCGGTGCGCGCCGCGGTACGGCCCGCACCGGGCTGACCGGGCGGAGGGTCGCCTGGTCGATGCTTTGTGCGCCGTCGGCGTAAGCGCGCTGCGCTCTCCTTTTCGGTCGCCAGTTCGAGATGGAAAGGGTGAAAAGGTTATAATTCGACCAAGGAGCGCTGGGCCTCGTGAGGGAGGAGCATCCCGATGACTGAGAACACCGGCGTGAGGCGTGGCGGAGCGCCCGGTTCCCGCGGCCGGACGACCATCGCCGACGTAGTGGTGACGAAGATCGCCGGAATGGCGGCCCGTGAGGTGTCCGGCGTCCATGCTCTGGGCAGTGGGGCGGCCCGCGCGAGGGGATCCATGCGGGAACGAGTGCCGGGTGCCGGTAGTGGCAGATCCGCCACGCGCGGGGTCGGCGTCGAGGTCGGAGAGCTGCAGGCGGCCGTTGATCTGGAGATCGTCGTCGACTACGGCATCCCGATCACGGACGTGGCCGGTGCGGTGCGGGAGAACGTGATCTCTGCGGTGGAGCGGATGGCGGGCCGGGAAGTCGTGGAAGTCAACATCCTGGTCAGCGACGTGAAACTGCCCGATGAGGACGAGGAAGAGGGAGAGGGCCCGCGGGTTCGGTAGGCGGGCGGAGGTCGTCGGCGGTGGCGAAGGAGCATGTGATGAGCAGAGCCGTGGTGGGCCTGATGGCGGGGATGGCGCTGGGGTTCGCCGCCTATTTCGGAGACTTCCGGGCGTTTCTGCTGGTACTGGGCCTGGGTGTGGTCGGTCTCGTGGCCGGGCGGTTGATGGAAGGTGATCTCGGGCCCGGCGACTTCGTCCGCCGCCGAGACCGGCAGGAGCGCATCCGTGACGACCGGCGACGTTCGCGCGGGGACTGGCTGCGGTGACCCGGGGAACCGCTCAGGGGCGGTCCACCACGTCGATGTACCTCTTGATGAGGTCGTTGATGAGGTCGCGCGTTCGGTCAGGACTGAGGGCCTGGGCCTGGAGGTGGTCGTACAGCACGCCGTAGTGCTGTACGTCGGACGGCTTCTCCAGACAGAGATCGCTGGTGTGCCGCTCCAGGCACACCACTCCCGCCGCCGGGGTGTCGGCGAAGCGCAGGATGGAGAACTGTCCCGACAGGCCCGGGTGGGCCCCTGCTTCGTAGGGGATGACCTGCACCGTGATGTGCGGCTCGGTGGCGAGTGCGTTCAGGTGATCCAGTTGTTCACGCATGATGTCGGGACTGCCGACGACACGGTGCAGCGTCGATTCGTCCAGGACGGCCCACAGACGCAGCGGGCGAGCCGGGTCGTAGACCCGATGCTGACGACGCAACCGCACGTTGAGGCGCGCGGCCGCCTGTTCCGCGGTGAGTCGGGGAATGGTTTCCTCGATGACCGTGGTGGCGTAGGCGGGGGTCTGCAGCAGTGCGGGGATGACCAGGGACTCGTAAGTGTGGAGGGAGGTGGCGTCCGTCTCCAGGGCGATGTACACGCTCTGGGGGATGTCGCCGTAGGAGTGCCACCAGCCCTGCTGTCCGGACTCGTGGGCCATCCGCATGAGTGAGTCGACGACCTGCGGGTCCGTCACTCCGTAGATCGTGCACAGATCGCGCACGTCGCGGGGTTTGATGGCGCGGTTGCCGTTCTCCATATGGCTGACCTTGGGCTGGGAGACCATGAGTCGCTCTGCCACCTCGGAGCCCTTCAGCCCACTGGCCTGGCGAAGCCGACGCAGCTCGGCACCCAGGCGGCGTCTCCTGACGGTGGGGTTGGCGTTCGCCGTCACGAGCGGTCTCCCTCCTGCTCCAAGTCATCGTGCTGGCCCGCAGATTGCCATGGTCCAGGACTTGTGGAACGGGCGCCGTGCCGACCTGTTCCGGGACAGTCGAAATGGAATCTGCCCTTGTAATGTGCCGCACAGGCGAAGGTTCCGGCTGCACGTTGCAGCAGTGCCCTCCCGGAAGCCGAAGCCGAAGCCGAAGCCGAAGCGAGAGCAGAGGAGGCGGAGCCGACGGCGCCCCTGCCCACATGGAAGAGGGCGGGGCCCGAAGACCCCGCCCGCCCCTCACGAAACCCCAGCTCAGGGCCACACCAGGCAGTACGGCTGGTGCCCCGCCTCGTGCAGCCGGTGGCTGAAGTCCTGCCACTCGTGCAGCAACTGGTACACGTTGAACGCGTCCCGGGGCCCGCCCCGGTCCGGCACCGTCGACCAGATGAAGGCTGCCGCGCCGACCGCTTCCTCGCCGATGCCGCGCAGGGGGTCGACGACGGTCATCGGGAGTTTCACGACCGCGTAGTCGGGGTGCAGGACGACCAGTTCCAGCGGCGGGACCTTGTGCAGGGGGACGCCCTCGATGCCGGTGAGGACCATGGCGGCCATGGTCTCCGGCTTGATCTTGGTGAACATGCCGTTCATCCCGAGCTCGTCGCCGCCGAGTTCCTCGGGGCGCATCGAGATCGGGACGCGGGCCGCGGTCGCGCCGTCGGGCGCGCCGAAGTACTTGTAGGTCACCCCCACCCGACCACCATTCCTGCTCCCCGCCCCCAGCCGGTCGGCCCGCTCCTGGAACCGGTCGGGTTCGCTCGGCGTGCCGTGAGTCTGACGTGCTTCGGTCGATTCCTCCGCCTCGCGTCGGTGTTTTCCCCGCCGGGCACGTCGAGGACCCAGGTCGTCGGTCCCCTCGCCCAGTCCGCCACCGCGATGCATATCTCCACCCGACTGCTTTTCTAGGACGCGTGGCCCCCGCCGCGCAACCCGATCATCGTGTCAGTGACCTCCCCCACGGCCGCTCGCCGAAACGTGCCGTGAAACATATGTCCGTCATATGTCCCGGGGTGGCCGGCGGCCCCTCTCCGCGCCGCCTGTGTGAGCTGCGCGGACGGGCTCCAGTCTGGCAGACGGCGCGGCGGTCGGGGCGGTTGTCTACCCTGAATGAGGTCACCCCGGGCAACCAGAGGTCGGGCGGGGTCCGAGAGGGTCCGTAGCGGAGTCCGATACGTCGGAGAAGGTCGAGAAGGTCGGAGAAGTCGCAGGTCATGAGCGAACTGGCATATCCATACGAAGCACCGGCCTCGCAGGCTCTGTTCGACCGCGCGGCGGCCGTCACGCCCGGCGGCGTGAACTCCCCGGTGCGGGCCTTCCGTGCCGTGGGCGGCACGCCCCGGTTCATGGTGTCCGGCACCGGGCCGTACCTGACCGACGCCGACGGCCGGGAGTACGTCGACCTGGTCTGCTCCTGGGGACCGATGATCCTCGGGCACGCCCACCCCGAGGTGATCGCCGCCGTGCAGGACGCGGTCGCGCGCGGGACGTCCTTCGGCACGCCCGCCGAGGGAGAGGTCGCTCTCGCGGAGGCGATGGTCGACCGGGTCGCCCCGCTGGAGCAGGTACGGCTGGTGTCCAGCGGGACCGAGGCCACCATGTCGGCCATCCGGCTGGCCCGAGGGTTCACACGGCGCACCAAGGTGATCAAGTTCGCCGGGTGTTACCACGGTCACGTCGACTCGCTGCTCGCCGCCGCCGGTTCCGGTCTCGCCACCTTCGCGCTGCCCGACACTCCCGGTGTCACCGGCGCCCAGGCGAGCGACACGATCGTGCTGCCGTACAACGACATCGACGCCGTGCACGCCGCCTTCGCCGCCCACCCCGGCGAGATCGCCTGCGTGATCACGGAGGCCTCGCCCGGCAACATGGGCGTCGTGCCGCCGCTGCCCGGGTTCAACCAGGGGCTGAAGGACGCGTGCGCGGCGGGCGGCGCGCTCTTCGTCTCCGACGAGGTCATGACCGGATTCCGGACCAGCCGCGCCGGCTGGTACGGCGTCGAGGGCGTCGTCCCCGATCTGATGACCTTCGGGAAGGTCATGGGGGGCGGGTTCCCCGCCGCCGCGTTCGGCGGGCGGGCCGATGTCATGGCGCACCTCGCGCCGGCGGGGCCCGTCTACCAGGCCGGCACCCTCTCCGGCAACCCGGTCGCCACCGCCGCCGGGCTCGCCCAGCTGCGGCTCCTCGACGAGGCGGCGTACGACAAGATCAACGCCACCTCCCTCCAGATCCAGGCCCTCGTCACCGAGGCGCTCGGCAAGGAGGGCGTCGCGCACACGCTGCAGACGGCCTCCAACATGTTCTCCGTCTTCTTCACCGACGGCCCGGTGCGGAACTACGAGGACGCCAAGGCGCAGGAGTCCTTCCGGTTCACCGCCTTCTTCCACTCGCTGCTGGAGAACGGCGTCTATCTGCCGCCGTCCTCCTTCGAGTCCTGGTTCGTGTCCACCGCGCACGACGAGCGGGCCGTCCAGCGCATCGCCGACGCCCTCCCGGCGGCGGCCCGCGCGGCTGCGGAGGCGACCGCGTGAGCCACGACACCGACCAGGAGCTGACCGTCGTCCACGTGATGCGGCACGGCGAGGTCGAGAACCCCACCGGCGTCCTCTACGGCCGGCTGCCCGGCTACCACCTCTCCGAGCTGGGCCGGCGCATGGCCGACCGGGTCGCCGAGCACCTCGCCCCGCGCGACGTCACCTACGTCGTGGCCTCCCCGCTGGAGCGGGCCCAGGAGACGGCGACGCCGATCGCCAAGGCGCACGGACTCGACCTCGGCACCGACGCCCGGCTCATCGAGGCCGACAACGTCTTCCAGGGCAAGACCTTCGGCATCGGCGACGGCGCGCTGCGCCGGCCCGCCAACTGGAAGCACGTGGTCAACCCGTTCAAGCCGTCCTGGGGCGAGCCCTACGTCGACCAGGTCGTGCGGATGATGGGCGCGCTGGACGCGGCCCGGGACCGGGCTCGCGGACACGAGGCCGTGGTCGTCAGCCACCAGCTGCCGATCTGGACCCTGCGGTCGTACGTCGAACGGCGGCGTCTGTGGCACGACCCGCGCAAGCGGCAGTGCACGCTGGCGTCCCTGACGACGTTCACGTACCGGGGCGACCGGATCGTGTCCGTCGGCTACACCGAGCCCGCCCGTGACCTCGTCCCGGCCCACCTCCTCGCCGGAGCCAAGCCGGTGAAGGGACAGGGCAAGGCGTACGGGGCCTGACGGCCGGTCCGACGGCCGGTCGGCCCCCCACTCGCGCAACTGCCCATACGTGACGCTCGTTACGGAATCCGCACAGATATCCGGAACCCGCACGTTCGTCACGTCCTCTGACTGGGTGACCACCAGAGGACGTGACGAACGAGGTTGCGATGCGCACTTCCACCCGCACTCTCACCCGCAGGGGGATGCTCGGACTCGGCGCGGGAGCCGCGGCCGCGGCCGGGCTCGCGGGCTGCGGTACCGGCTCTCACACATCGTCGGACGGCTCCCACGAGGCGGGCGGTTCCGGGAAGCCCTCGCCTTCGGGCAGCGGCAAGGCCCCGGCCCGGCCCATCGGCGACGGCTCCACGTCGTACACCGGCAGGCAGCCGCACCAGCCGGACGCGCCCGTGCCGCTGGAGCCCGGCGAGACGCCCCCGCAGTTCGTCGTCTTCTCCTGGGACGGGGCGGGGGAGGTCGGCAACGGGCTCTTCCCGCGCTTCCTCGACCTCGCCCGCGAGCACGGCGCGCACATGACCTTCTTCCTCTCGGGCCTGTATCTGCTGCCCGAGTCGAAGAAGCGCCTCTACGAGCCGCCGAACAACCCGCGTGGTGCCTCCGACATCGGCTACCTCACCGACGCCCACATCAAGGACACGCTCACCAACGTCCGCCGGGCCTGGCTGGACGGGCACGAGATCGGCACCCACTTCAACGGGCACTTCTGCGGCGGCGGCGGCTCGGTCGGGAACTGGACGCCGGCGCAGTGGCGCAGCGAGATCGACCAGGCGAAGTCCTTCGTGAAGGAGTGGCGCACCAACACCGGCTGGACCGGCCTGCCGTCCCTGCCCTTCGACTACGACAAGGAACTCGTCGGCGGCCGCACGCCCTGTCTGCTCGGCCAGGACAAGCTGCTGCCGACCGCCCGCGAGCTCGGCTGGCGCTACGACGCCTCCTCGCCCGGCGGCCGTCAGGTGTGGCCGGCGAAGAAGGACGGGATCTGGGACCTGCCGTTGCAGCAGATACCTTTCCCCGGACACTCCTTCGAGGTCCTCTCGATGGACTACAACATCCTCGCCAACCAGTCGGTCAACTCGACGAAGGCGCCCGCACACAACTACCCGGGCTGGCGCGAACAGGCCACGAACTCGTACATATCGGGCTTCAAGCGGGCGTACGAGTCGAACCGGGCGCCCTTCTTCATCGGGAACCACTTCGAGGAGTGGAACGGCGGCATCTACATGGACGCCGTCGAGAACGCGCTCAAGCACATCGCGCGGGAGAAGGAGAAGGGCGAGGACATCCGGCTCGTCTCCTTCCGCCAGTTCTCCGACTGGCTGGACGTGCAGAAGCCGGAAGTGCTGGCCAAGCTCCGTACCGTCGAGGTCGGACAGCAGCCGGCCGGCGGCTGGAAGGCCTTCCTGAAGGAGGCACCGGTTTCCTCCGGAAACGCCGCCTGAAATGCGGGTTTCCGCCCGTGAGGGGGGTGCGCAAGATCCCCGGAACGGACATGCGAAACTTTTCACATGAGTGCCGCCAGCCGCGCCCCCCTGCGCTCGAACCGCACCGCCGCCCGCGCCCGTCGCCGCGTCGCCCTGACCGCCGGCGCCGCCGCGGTCGCGCTGCTCGCCACCGCCTGCGGCTCCGGCGGCACCTCGGGCGGCGGAGGCAACACCGGCTTCGTCACCGGCGCGGACGGCATCTCCACCGTGGACAAGGGTGAGCGGGCCGACGCCCCCGACCTGTCCGGCGAGACGGTCGACGGGGGACACGTGGACGTCGACGACTACAAGGGCAAGGTCGTCGTGCTCAACGTGTGGGGCTCCTGGTGCCCGCCCTGCCGCGCCGAGGCCAAGAACTTCGAGAAGGTCTACCAGGACGTCAAGGACCAGGGCGTCCAGTTCGTCGGCATCAACACCCGGGACACGTCCACCGGCCCGGCCCGCGCCTTCGAGAAGGAGTTCGGGGTCAGCTACCCGAGCCTGTACGACCCGGCCGGCAAGCTGATGCTCCGCTTCGAGAAGGGCACGCTCAACCCGCAGGCCATCCCCTCCACGCTCGTCATCGACCGGGAGGGCAAGGTCGCCGCGCGCACTCTCCAGGCGCTGAGCGAGGACAAGCTCCGCAAGATGCTGGAGCCGTTCCTCACAGACGGATCCGGCGAGTCCGCCGAGTCCGCGAAGTCCGGCGAGTCGGGGAAGTGACGTGAGCGCACTGTCCACGCTCGCCGTGGCGGGCACCAACGGCACCGTGCTCAACGGCGCCCTGCTGGTGGCCCTGCCCATCGCGTTGCTCGGCGGCCTCGTCTCCTTCTTCTCACCCTGCGTCCTGCCGCTCGTCCCCGGCTACCTCTCCTACGTGACCGGGGTCACCGGCACCGATCTGGCCGAGGCCCGGCGCGGCCGGATGGTCGCGGGCGCGTCGCTCTTCGTCCTCGGCTTCACCGCCGTCTTCGTCTCCAGCGGTGCGCTGTTCGGCTACTTCGGCCAGACGCTCCAGGAGAGCCAGGGCGTCCTGACCAAGGTGCTGGGCGTCTTCATGATCCTCATGGGCGTCTTCTTCATGGGCCTGATGCCCTGGCTCACCCAGCGCGAGTTCCGCTTCCACAAGAAGCCCGTGAACGGCCTGATCGGCGCCCCCGTGCTGGGCGCGCTGTTCGGCATCGGCTGGACGCCCTGCATCGGCCCGACCCTCGCGTCCGTCCTGGCGCTCTCCGCCGACCAGGGCACCGCCGGCCGCGGCGCCATACTGACCGTCGCCTACTGCGTCGGCCTGGGCGTGCCCTTCGTGCTCGCCGCGGTCGCCTTCCGCAAGGCGCTCGGCGCCTTCGGCTGGATCAAGCGCCACTATGTCTGGGTGATGCGGGTCGGCGGCATCATGATGATCGCGACCGGGCTGCTGCTCCTCACCGGCGTGTGGGACAGCATCGTGCAGGACATGCAGACCTGGTCCAACGGCTTCACTGTAGGGATCTGACCGATGAGCAAGACCACCACGGGCAAGACCCCGACGGACGCCCCGAAGGGCACCCCGGAGGACATCCCCACGGCGGGCGAGGAGCAGGAACTCGGCGCCGCCGGCTCCCAGCTCTCCACCGCCCCCAAGGAGGAGGCGCCGGGCCTCCCCGCCCTCGGGGTCATCGGCTGGGCCCGCTGGTTCTGGCGGCAGCTCACCTCGATGCGGGTGGCGCTGCTGCTGCTCCTGCTGCTGTCGCTGGGCGCGATCCCCGGCTCGCTGATCCCGCAGGAGGGTGTCGACGCCCTGAAGGTCGAGGACTTCCGCGAGAAGCACGACATCCTCGGGCCCCTCTACGACGCGCTCGGCCTCTTCCACGTCTACAGCTCGGTGTGGTTCTCCGCGATCTACATCCTGCTGTTCGTCTCCCTCATCGGCTGCATCGTCCCGCGCACCTGGCAGTTCGTCGGCCAGCTCCGCGGCCGCCCGCCCGGCGCCCCCCGGCGCCTGACCCGGCTCCCGGCGTACACCACCTGGCGCACCGGGGCCGAGCCCGAGCAGGTCCGCGAAGCCGCGCTCATGCTGCTGAAGAAGCGCCGCTTCCGCGCCCACACCGTCGGTGACGCCGTCGCCGCCGAGAAGGGCTACGCGCGCGAGGTGGGCAACCTGGCCTTCCACATCGCGCTGATCGTGATGCTGATCGCCTTCGCCTGGGGCCAGCTGTTCAAGTACGAGGGCAACAAGCTGATCCTGGAGGGCGACGGCTTCTCCAACACCCTCACCCAGTACGACGACTTCAAGTCCGGCAACCTCTTCGACCCGGACCACGACCTCGCCCCCTTCAGCTTCTCCCTGAAGAACTTCCGCGGCACCTACGAGGCGACGGGCCCCAACCGGGGCACCCCGCGCGTCTACGAGGCCGAGGTCGACTACAGCGAAGGCGCCTACGGCGAGGAGAAGACGACCACCATCAAGGTCAACGAGCCGCTGGAGATCGACGGCTCCAAGGTCTACCTCGTCAGCCACGGCTACGCGCCCATCCTCACCATCAGGGACGCCAAGGGCAACGTCGTCATGGACAGGGAGGCGACCGCCCTGCTGCCGCTGGACTCCAACGTCACCTCCTCCGGTGCCGTCATGGTCAGGGACGGCTACCGCAACGCCGAGGGCGAGAAGGAACAGCTCGGCTTCAACGCCTTCTTCCTCCCCACCTACGGCGGCGAGGGCAGCACGATGCTGTCGGCCTTCCCCGCGCTGACCAACCCGATGCTGGCGCTCTCCGCCTACCACGGAGACCTCGGTGTCGACGCGGGCTTCGCGAAGAGCATCTACCAGCTCGACAAGAAGAACCTGAAGGAGTTCAAGGACTCCGACGGCGAGCTGTTCAAGAAGCAGCTCAAGATCGGCGAGACCATGACGCTCCCGAACGGTGCCGGCACGGTCACCTTCGACGGCGTCCAGGAGTGGGCCGGCTTCCAGGTCACCCAGCAGCCCGCCAGCGGCTGGGCGCTCGCCGGCGCGGTCGCCGCCATCTTCGGCCTCGCCGGCTCCCTGTTCATCCAGCGCCGCCGCGTCTGGGTCCGGGCCGTCAGGGGCGCCGACGGCGTCACGGTCGTCGAGATGGCCGGCCTCGGGCGCAGCGAGTCCGCGAAGGTACCCGAGGAGCTCGGCGACCTCGCCGCGATCCTTTACGAGCAGGCGCCCGACGCACCGGACACCTCCGACGCACCGAAGAACGACGACGACACCCCCGATTCCCCCGACACCCACGTCGTACCTGCCGAAGGGGCTGAGAAGTGACTCTCGCCACCGCAACCCAACTGGCCGCCGCGGCCAACGAGGACCTCGCGAACCTCAGCAACACGCTGATCTACTCCGCGATGGCGGTCTACACCCTCGCGTTCTTCGCCCACATCGCCGAGTGGCTCTTCGGCAGCCGCAGCAAGGTCGGCCGCACCGCCGCCGCGCTCACCGCGACCGGCGAGGGGAAGGCGAACGCGAAGGGCGCCCCGGCCGTCACCGTGAAGAAGGCCGGCGGCACCGCCGTGCTGGAGCGGCCGAAGGTCGTCGTCCGGGCCGCGGCCGGCTCCCGGGACGTGCCCGACGGGCCCGGCGCGCACGGCGGCACCGAGAAGGGCGACCTCTACGGCCGTATCGCCATCTCGCTCACCGTGCTCGCCTTCGCCATCGAGGCGGGCGGCGTGCTCACCCGCGCCCTGTCGGTGAAGCGGGCGCCGTGGGGCAACATGTACGAGTTCAACATCACGTTCACGACGGTCGCCGCCGGCGTGTACCTCGTACTGCTCGCCATGAGGAAGAACGTCCGCTGGCTGGGCCTGCCGCTGACCACCACCGTCCTGCTCGACCTCGGCCTCGCGGTGACGGTCCTCTACACCGCCAGCGACCAGCTCGTCCCGGCCCTGCACTCGTACTGGCTGTACATCCACGTCTCCACGGCGATCTTCTGCGGCGCGGTCTTCTACGTCGGCGCGGTCGGCACGATCCTGTACCTCTTCAAGGACAGCTTCGAGAACAAGCTCGCGAACGGCGGCGAGCCCGGCCGCTTCGCCAGCTCCGTCCTGGACCGGCTGCCCGCCGCCGCCTCCCTCGACAAGTTCTCCTACCGCGTCAACGCCGCCGTCTTCCCGCTGTGGACGTTCACGATCATCGCGGGGGCGATCTGGGCGGGCGACGCCTGGGGCCGCTACTGGGGCTGGGACCCCAAGGAGGTCTGGTCCTTCATCACCTGGGTCGCCTACGCCTGCTACCTGCACGCCCGCGCCACCGCCGGCTGGAAGGGCCGCAAGGCCGCCTACCTGGCACTGGCCGCCTTCGGCTGCTGGCTGTTCAACTACTACGGCGTCAACATCTTCGTATCCGGCAAGCACTCCTACGCGGACGTGGGCCTGGGTGCCCTCCAGTCCGTCGGTTTCTGAACCGGACGCTCACCCAGGCGGCTCGTCTACGGCTGATGCGCTCCGCCGCGGGCGACGTTCGTCACGACGTCCCGCAGCCGCTCCACGTAAAGGCTCAGGTTCTTGTGCGCGACGTCGGTGTCCGGGTACCGGGCGGCGAACCACAGGCCCTCCGGGAGCCGGGTGACCCACGCGCACACCTGGTCGCCGTACGACACCCTCAGCAGGGCGTACGCCGACAGGTCCGGCCAGCGCCCGGCGCCCGGGACGTCGCGGGCGTCGACGTACGACACGATCGAGTACAGGTCGGGGGAGGTGGGTCGGAAGTCCGTACCGAGCAGGCGCAGCACCCGGTCGATCGGCATGCGGGACAGCCGTCGGTTGGCCTGTAGCTCGGCCCGGACGGTGCGCAGGGCGCTCGGGAAGTCCTGGGCGCGCGACGCGGGGACCTCGATCGGCGCGCCGCCCACGTACCAGCCCACCGACTCCGACCACTGGGACCGCGACCTGGTGTGGAACGGCACGACGGTGCGGTAGACGGGCTCCCCGCCGATCTCGTGGACCACCAGCGCGGTGGCGGCCAGGACACCGACCAGACTGCCGCCGTGGGGCCGGCAGTACGCCTCGAACGCGGCGGCGTCGGCCGCGTCCACCAGCGGCTCGCGCAGCAGCTTCTGCTCGGGCAGCGTCCCGCCGGGCTCCACGCCCAGGTCGACGGGGAAGGACGGCAGCCGCCCGTCGCATCGCCGGATGAACTCCCGCCAGCGGGACACGACGTCGTGGCCGCCGTCGATCCGGTCCGCGTCCGCCCGCTCGGCCTCGCAGAAGTCGACGTAGCTGCCGACCCGCGGATGCGGCACGGTCCGGCCCTCGACGCCCGCCGTGTACAACTCGTGGATCTCGGCGGGGATGCGGTAGATGGAGTAGGCGTCGACGTTGCTGTGGTCGAACGCCATGTACACGCTGACGCCGTCGTCGCGGACGACGGCCGTGTAGATGAGGTTGGGCCAGCGCAGCGCGTCCGCGACGGTGTCGAAGCGGTCCCGGAGGTGGCGGGCCAGTTCGGTCGCGTCCGGGAAGTCGCCGACGTCCTCGCGGTGCAGGGACACGGCGTCCGCCGCCAGCGTGAACCGGCGCATCGCGTCCCCGGTCCCGCCGCTCCAGCGGAAGCCGCTGCGCAGCGTTTCGTGCCGCAGGGTCCAGGCGCGCAGCGCCTCCTGGAGCGCGTCCAGGTCGACCGGGCCCGGGATGTCGAAGGCCGTGCCGAGCCAGGTCGGCACGAACAGGCCGTCGTCGCGGACCGACCGGGCCGTCCGGATGTGCGACTCCTGGATGTACGCCGGTGGCCGCGCGTCCTCGGGCAGCGCTGCCGCGACCTCGACGGTCGCCGGACTGAGCGTCCACTCGACGAGGCGCCCGGGCCGGATCTCGCAGCGGTGGATGTCGGTCAGTCGCACGAGGGGTCTCCGTTCGCAGATGTACAGACCCGACCAAGGGAATGCCGAGCCCGCGACCGCGCACATGGTGTGTCGGCACGGTTCAACGGAACGGATGGCCCCTCGAACGGCGGTACGGGGGCCGCGTCGTCAGCCGCCGAGCAGCCCGAGGACGCTGTTCACGGCCTCGACGACGGGCTGGCCGACCGCTCCCACCGTGGCGGCGATGCCCGCCACCGCCATCAGGGCGCGGTGCCGTTGCTGCGGCTGGGTGCCGGGAGCGGTGGTGATGTCCGGCAGGCAGTCGTCGATGGACTGCGCGCTGGCCGGTGGAACCTCGTTGCGCAGCTCGCGCACCAGCTCGACGAGTTGCTGGATCGCCGCCTCCAGGGCGGGAGACGCCTCGGACCCGGCGGGCGCCGCCTGGTTCTTGACGATGCCGGTGTTGCCGAGACCTCCGTGCATCGAGACGCTGTCGCCGAAGTAGTAGTTGTCGCCGCTTATTTGTGGCCCACCCCCACGTTTCCCGATCCGCCGTACATGTTGACGTTGTCGCCGAAGTAGTAGTTCCTGGGATTGACCAGGAGCTGCTCGACGCTGACGTGGAACTCCGCCTCGGGGTTCTCGATGGCCTGCACGATGGGCGCGACGAGCCGGTCGAGGTGGTGCGGGTCGGCACTGGTCACCATCGCGAGGGACGGCCCGGAGGTCTCCACCGCCAGGACGTACTGGGCCGGTGCCGTCAGTACGGAGAACAGCTCCACGATGCTGAACACCAGCGCGGCGATGGCCCCCAGCCAGACGAAGGTGAGGATGCCGCCGGCCGTCGAGCTGTCCGCGAGCGCCGTCAGTCCGGCGACGATGGTCAGTCCGAAGGCCACCGACAGGATCAGCGCCGTGCGCTTGAGGAACAGCAGCGTGGCTTCCTTGCGCCGGGGCGTCATGGTGAAGGTGTAGACCCGGGTGATGTTCTGCAGCGGGTACGCCGCCGCGCCGACCCACAGCAGACGCTTGCTGACCCGCAGGTCGATGCCCCGCACGGCCTGCGGTGGCACGGCCGGCGGCGGCGGGATGTCGTACTGGCCCGGTGGCTCGGTTCTCTGGCCGGGCGGCTGGAACACCTGCTGCGGGGGCTGCGTGCTCGGACCCGGTGGCGGAGCGCTCTCCATCGTCTTCCTGATCCTCCGTAGGCTGATGGGCCGTCAGTGAGTGATCCATTAACCACGCAGGGTGTCACTGGTGCAAGTCGCCGAGATACGCGTGCAGTCGGCCCGCGCCGTCGAGGGTGGCCCGCGTGCGAGCCGTGAGCGCCTGCTCCCGGGCGGCGATCGCCGCCCGCAGGGCGGTACTGCTCCCCTCCCGCCGCAGCCCTTCCAGGACGGGCCTGATGTGGTCGAACAGGTGGTGGCTGCGGCGCAGGGTGCGCACGACCCGCGCGTCGCGCACGTCGGCGGGCCCGTACACGCGGTACTTCGTGCCCCGCTCCCGCCCGGGCGCGAGCAGCCCCGCCGCCTCCCACACCCGCAGCGCGGACGTCCGTACGCCGATCAGCTCGGCCACTTCACCGATGCGCAGGCCGGCACCGGAACGGGACGGTACCCCGGGTTCCTCACCGGCCAGCGCCTCCAGCGCCTCACTCGCGGCCCGCAGCGAGACCCGCTCCTCGTGCAGGGCGGCGTGTGCGGCGTCCACGAGGGCGAGTGCGCCGGGGACGTCTCCCTCGTGCACGGCCCGCATGACCTGCGTCGCGGTCACCGGCCCGTACCCCTCCCGCAGACCTCTGTACGTCAGCAGCGCGAGCCGGTGCGCCTCGCCGAAGACCCGGTAACCGGACTCGGTCCGCCCGGCCGGGGGGAGCACGCCGGCGGCCTCGTAGTTGCGGATCTGCTGGGTCGAGAGACCGGCGAGGCGGGCGAGGTCGACAGTGCGCAGACGGCGGTCGTTCGTCATCGCGTCGAGGGTATGGGGCCGTGGGCGTGACTGGTGATTTACGCGATGCGGAGAAGGCGCCGGGACGCCGACACTGCGGTGACCGTGCCACCCGACCCGTACCCGGAGGTGCCGATGTCCGCTCCGCTCACGAGACGCAAGGCAGGAAGGACGACGCGAGGCCCGTCACCGTGGAGGCGCCGCCTGCGCGGGGCGCTGGCCGGCGCGGTCCTGCTGTCGGCGGCCGGTCTGGGCGCCGCACCCGCAGCCACGGCGGCGGACGATACGACCGTCACCACCCGGTACGGGCAGGTGCGGGGCGAGACGGGCGAGTCCGCGAACGCCTACCTGGGCATCCCCTACGCCGCGCCGCCGGTCGGAGACAGGCGCTGGAAGCCGCCCGCCCCGCCCGCGCGCTGGACGGGCGTCCGCGACGCCACGGCCCCCGGTAACCCCTGCATGCAGGCGGACTCGTCCACCCCCTGGGGCGACCTGGCCGGACCCGGCACCCCCAGTGAGGACTGCCTCTACCTCAACGTCCACGCCCCCGCCGAGCGCTCCTCGCGCGAGAAGCCCGTGATGGTCTGGATCCACGGCGGCGGCTTCACCATCGGCTCCGGGACCTTCTACGACGGCGGTGAACTGGCCGCCCGCGGCGACGTGGTCGTCGTCACCCTCAACTACCGCCTCGGCGCGTTCGGTTACCTCGCCCACCCGGACCTGGCGGGCGAGTCGCCGGAAGGCGTCTCCGGCAACTACGGCCTGCTCGACCAGCAGGCGGCACTGCACTGGGTGCGGCAGAACATCGCCGCGTTCGGCGGCGACCCGGGCAACGTGACGATCTTCGGCGAGTCGGCGGGCGGCGGCAGCGTCTGCCAGCACCTCGTGTCACCCCGCACGCTCGGCCTGTACGACCGTGCCATCGCCCAGTCGGGCTGCGGCTTCCCCCTGCCCACCCAGGAGTCGCAGCAGCGCACCGGCGCCTCCTGGGCCGACTCGCTGGGCTGCGCGGACGTGGCCTGCCTGCGCGCCGAACCGGCCGGTGAACTGCTCACCGCCTCACTGAACCCCGGCGCCCGCTGGGTCCCCAACGTCGACGGCCGCGTACTGCCGCTCCAGATCACGGACGCGCTGGAGAAGGGCCGCTTCCACCGCGTCCCCGTCCTCCAGGGCACCACCGCCGACGAGGGCCGCCTCACCGTGGCGACCACGTACGAGCTGGCCGGCCGCCGGCTGACCGCCGCCGGATACCCGGTGGCCGTCCGCGCCCTCTACGGCGACCGGTCCGACGCGATCCTCGCCCGCTACCCGCTGTCCGGGTACGGCACCCCCGCCGAGGCCCTGGGCGCGGTCCTCACCGACTCGCAGTTCGCCTGCCTCCAGTCCCGCACGGCGGAGCTGATGGCCGACCACACCCGCTCCTACCAGTACGAGTTCGCCGACCGCCAGGCCATGGACTACCTGAACCTGCCGCTCAGCTTCCCCCTCGGCGCCCCGCACGGCTCCGAGATCCGGTACGTCTTCGGCGCCGTCGCGGGCACCCCCGCCCAGAACGCCCTCGCGGCGAAGATGATGGGCTACTGGACCAACTTCGCGCACACCGGCGTCCCGTACGCGGCCGACGCCCCGCGCTGGAACCAGCACCCGAAGGTGCAGGTGCTCGCCCCGGACGCCATCACACGGTCGACGACCTTCCCCCAGGACCACAAGTGCGACCTGTGGCTCCAGGGGACCCCGGCCCGCCCATGACCGGCTCCAGCACGGCGTAGTCCGCGAAGAGGCGCCGGTAGCGCAGGTGCCGGGTCTCCTGTGTATGCCCGCGCTGCCACTCCTCCACCTCCTCCGGACCCGGACAAGGCCCGGAGGAGGCACCGCAGTCGGCCTCGTCCCCCGACACGCAGCGCGCCTCGTACTCGGGCAGCGCCGACGGGTCCTGCGCGATCACGAACGGCACGTACCGGAAGACGCGGCGCGTCCGCTCGTGCCCCTGTCGCTGGTGCCGGGCCAGCAGCACGTCGGCGTCGGTCTCGGCGCTGCCGTCGCCGACGGCCCGGGCATGCGCGCGCAGTACGGCCAGCTGCGTGCAGGTGGTGCAGCCGGCCACCGGTTCGGACGGCGGCGGCAGAGCGACCAGCGCCCGCGCCGTCAACGCGTCCGTGAACGACCGGTCGTTGGCCGCGCGCACCGCGGCGCTCAGTCGTCCCTCACGATCCATCGTGCAACCTCCGTGACTGTGGGTGTATCGAGAGTCGCTCAGGGG
>NZ_RAIF01000027.1:91600-106691 GCF_003671715.1 Streptomyces sp. E2N166
GGGCCGGGGGCGAGTACGGCAGCCGTCTTCGGCGAGGTGCTGCGGCACTTCAGGGAGGCCGCCGGGCTCACGCAGGAAGGACTGGCGGTGCGCATCCCGTGCGACCGCTCGCACGTGGCGCGGGTCGAGGCGGGGTCGCGGGTGCCGCAGGACACGTTCGCGAAGACGTGCGACGAGTTGCTGGGCACGGGTGGGGTGCTGGGGCGGTTGTGGGGGCGGATCGACTGGTATCCGGAGGTGGAACATCCGGACTGGTTCCGGCGACGGGCGGAGATGGACGCGGTGGCGGTCGCGTTGCGGGAGTATCAGGAGCGGGTGATCCCCGGGCTGCTGCAGACGGAGGAGTACGCGCGGGCGTTGTTCTTACGGGTGGTCGGTCCTGATGAAGCGGAGGACCGCGTGCGGGCTCGCATGAGCCGTCAGCAGCGGTTTCTGGATGAAAGCGGCCCGGCCTACCACGTCGTGCTGGACGAAAGTTGCCTGCGCACCGTCATCGGTGGCTCGGCGGTCATGCGTGGTCAGTGCGCACACTTGCTGGACGTCGGGCGGCGCCCCAACATCCGCGTCCAGATTGCTCCCGCGGGCCTTTCGATACTGATCCGGCCCAACGCCTCCATGTCGTTGATCGAGCTTCCGAACGGGCAGCGGTGGGTGTACTCGGAGTCGCTGGACCGAGGGCACTTCAACGATGATCCGGCCCTCTTCAGGCGACACAGCCAGACGTACGATGTTCTCAGGGCGGATGCTCCGTCAGCTCCCGATTCCGCCGCTCTGATCAGTGACGCGTTGGAGGGGTTCCGGCAGGATGGACAGGCACGAGTTCAGCGCGGCGACCTGGATCAAGAGCAGCTACAGCGGCGACAACGGCGGCAACTGCGTAGAAGCGGCCCTCGGATTCCCCGGCACCGTCCCCGTCCGCGACAGCAAGAACCCTGACGGCCCCGTCCTGGTCGTCGGCCGCGCCGCCTGGGCCGCCTTCACCGGAGCCCGCTTTCTCGTGCTGCGGTGACACGGGCGCCCACCCCTGAAAGAACCCCTGCGGCGCCGGTTCACTCGCCTGGGTGAACATCACCGGTCGGGCCGGCTTTCCGGGCCCCCAACTCCCTTACGCTCGGCGCATCAACCGCTGGCATATGACCGGCAACCACTTGGCCCTCGCGGCCCGCTTCCCCCTGCGCAGCTGCGACGGCCGGACAAGCAAGGATCCCCATGGTCAGCTCGTCCCACGAGGCGATGCACCGCATCTTCCGGCACGACCCGGGACTCTTCAGCCGGGTCTCAGGCTTCCTCGGCATCGACGTCCCCAGACCCATCGGGGCGAAAGCCCTGCCCACCGACCTCACCGAGACCGACCCCGTCGAACGCCGCGTGGACACGCTGCTGCGCTTCGAGACCGCGGAACAGGGCCCGTTCCTCCTGGCGGTCGAGGCCCAGGGGAAGAGGGACCCGGACAAGCCGGCGAGCTGGGCGTACTACGTCGCGTACCTGTGGACGAAGTACCGGCTGCCCGCGGCCCTCCTGGTCGTCTGCCAGGACCACACCACGGCCAAATGGGCCCAGCGGGCGGTGAGCAGCGGACCGCCTCAACTGCCCACCCTCACCCTGCGGCCAGTGGTCGCCGGTCCGCACAACATGCCGGTGATCACCGATCCGGAGGAGGCCCGCGCCGACCTGGCCCTGGCCAGCCTGGCGGCCATCACGCACGCTGCCGAACCGGTCATCAATGAGATACTGAAGACCCTGTCCACCGCGTTGCGGGACGCGCCGGAGGACGTCGCGGACCCCATCATCGAATTCACCGCACACGGGCTGGGCAATCGCCCGGCCAAGCACCTCTGGAGGAACCTGGTGGCCGTGGACCTTTCCTTCTACAAGTCCTACATCTCTGAAGAAATTCGTGACGAAGGCCGAGCCCAGCGCGGCGCCGAAGACGTCCTGATCGTCCTGGAGCAGCGCGGCCTCGCCGTCTCCGACGATGTGCGCGGACGCGTCACGGCGTGCGGTGACCCCGAGATCCTCCGCCACTGGCTCGCCCGAGCCGTCACCGCGCCCACCGCCGAGGCGGTCTTCGAAGACGAGTGACCCGGCGGGAGCCGGTGGCTCCCCCGTAGACCCGTCGCCCTCCTCGTCGCCGCGGTCGGCACCGTCCCGCTCGCCACGACCTGGCTGTGAGCCGCCGCCGTTCCGCCGGAAAGCGGACATGCGATGACCTACACCGCGCCTAGCGTGCGGTCACGTCAGCCGGCCCCACCGACCAGGAGTGAACCCATGAACCTCGTCTCGATCCGCATCATCACGGGCGACGTCGCCCGCCTCGTCGACTTCTACGAGCGCGCCACCGGAGTCCGCGCGAACTGGGCCACCGAGGACTTCGCCGAACTCCGCACCGGCTCCGGCACGCTCGCGATCGGCAGCACCCGGACGGTACCGCTCTTCGCCCCCGGCTCCGCCCACCCGGCCGACAACCGCAGCGTCATCATCGAGTTCCGCGTCGACGACGTGGACGGCGTGCACCGGAACCTGGCCGGATTCGTGGACGACGTCGTCAAGGAGCCCACGACGATGCCCTGGGGCAACCGGGCGTTCCTGTTCCGCGACCCCGACGGCAACCTGGTCAACTTCTTCACTCCGGTGGCTCGCGGCTGACGCGGGTGATGCAGGTGACGGGGTTTCATCAGACGTATGGAGAGCCGCACTTGGGGCCGCCGTGCTAAAGATGTAGCTTCCCGTGAGTGGCCGTGCCGGCCCACGCGGGAGCACGCGGCAGCAGGTGAACGGGGACAGAGTTGAGTGGGGAAGCCGGATCAGGCCTCACGGGCAGTGGTGCCGAGCCGTTGGAGGACGACGACCCACGCCGGATCGGACCGATCCCGCTGCTGGGAAGGCTCGGGGCCGGCGGCATGGGCCGGGTGTATCTCGGCGTCCACGAGGGCCGGTACGCGGCCGTCAAGCAGGTGCTGCCCTCGGTCGCCGGCGAGGACAAGGACTTCCTGCGCCGTTTCGGGCACGAGCTGGACAACCTCTCCCGGCTGCCGGACGAGGCGACCGCGCCGCTGCTCGTGGGGGACCGGGACGCCCGGCCGCCGTGGCTGGCCACCGCGTACGTGCCCGGCATCACCCTGCGCGAGGCCGTCGACCTGCACGGCCCCCTGCCCGCCGAGGCGCTGTGGCTCGTCCTCCGGGAGGCCGCCGCCGGACTGGCGGCGGTGCACGCCCTGGACATGGTCCACCGCGACCTCAAACCGTCCAACGTCATGCTGACCCTGGACGGACTCACCCTCATCGACTTCGGTGTCGCCCGGGCCGCCGAGCAGAGCCAGCTGACCAGGACCGGCATGGTGGTGGGCACGCCCGCCTACATGTCACCCGAGCAGGCCGCCGGGAAACGGGCGTCCAGCGGCGTCGTCGACGTCTTCGCGCTGGGTTCCGTGATCGCGTACGCCGCCTCCGGCCGGCCGCCCTTCGGCGACGAGTCCGGGCACGCCGTGCTGTACCGCATCGTGCACGAGGAGCCCGACCTCCAGTCGCTGCGGGACCTGGACGCCGAGCTGGCCGACGTCGTCGCGTCCTGCCTCGACAAGGACCACGAGGGTCGGCCGACGGCGGCCGAACTGGTGGAGATCGCGGAGCGGCACGGGCCGTTCACCCCGCCGCTGTGGCCCGAGGCGACAAGGGGTCCGCTGGCCGAGCGCGCGGCGTTCGCCTCGACGGTCCCGGAGCCCGGGGAACCGCCCCGGCCGCCCGAGGCGGCACCGTCCCTGCCGGCCGTGGTCCCGGACGGACGGCCCCAGAAGCGCGAGCGGCGCGGTCGTACGAAGATCCTGGCGTTCGTGGTCCCGGTCGTCGTGACGGGGACGACGCTCGGCGTCACGTTGCTGCCCTACGCGATGGACGACTCGGACCAGGGCCGGAACGCGGGCGCGCCGCCCGCGGCCACCGGTTCCGCCGCGCCGGGCCCCGCGGACTCCGCCACCGACTCACCCGGACCGAGTGCCTCCGCTTCCGGCGGTCCCGACGACGGGAAGAAGGAGAAGGCGGACAGGAGCAAGAGCGGCGAGAAGGAAGAAGAGGACGGCAACGGCGCCACGCTCGGCGAGGGCGGAGGCGCGGCTGCCGCGGGAGGAGTATCCGGCGTCGGTTCGGGCTCCGGCGGTTCCGCCGAGTCGGGTGGGTCCGCCGGTTCGGGCGGATCGTCCAGCACCGGCGGCTCGTCCGGGTCGGGTGGGCTCTCCGGGTCCGGAGCGGGGGGTTCCGACGGTGGTGGCGCGGGAGACGGTGGGTCCGGGGCGGACAGCTTCATGCTGAAGAACGGATCGAGCGGGAAGTGCATGTACATCGGCACCCCCATCGACGACGGCGCCTGCTCGGGCGACATCGCCGTCTTCCGCTTCCAGAGCACCTCGGACGGCGCCTTCCGGCTCCTCAACGTGGGCACAGCCGACTGCGTCCACGCCAGGCGCGCGAACGCCTGGCTCGTCAGGGCCGCCTGCGGCCAGGCGGGAGGAGAGTGGAAAGAGGGGGCGAACGGCTCGCTCAGGAACCTCACCACGGGTGGCTGCCTCGACCTCAACCGCAGGGCGTCCATGATCGGCCTGACGACCACGACCTGCACCGGCTCCGCCTCCCAGCGCTGGACCAGGATCTGACGGCGGAACGGATCGGGGAGGCTCAGGCCTCGTCCCGCTTGTCGCCCCTGCGGTCCTCGTCGTCCTCGGGGTTGCTCCGGCCGGTGTCCCGCGGGCCGTCCCCGCCCCGGTCCTTGTCCGCGTCGCCGGGCTGGTCGCCCAGGGACTTCAAGAACTCCGGATTGTCGTCCGGCGCGACGAACCGCCGCCGCCCGCCGCCCTGCCAGGGCGCCGCGCCCGCCGGCTGCCGCTTCTTGCCGGCGATGAGCCAGGAGATCGAGCCGACCAGCGGGAACAGCAGCACGAGGATCGCCCACAGCGGCTTGGGGATGTGGCGGATGTCGGCATCCTTGGTGCTGATGCAGTCGATGAACGCGTAGACGCTCAGTGCCAGTGGCACGAGGAACATCAGCACCCGGAGCATGGGCCTCTCCAGCGGAAGCGGTGGGCTGGGGACGCGTCACGGCCCCCAGGTACAGGGCCAGGGTAGCCGCTCGGGGATACTGGACCGCATGGCTTACGACGATCTTCGCTCGCTGCTCAGGGCTCTGGAGCGCGAGGGCGACCTCAAGCGCATCAAGGCCGAGGTGGACCCGTACCTGGAGATCGGGGAGATCGTCGACCGGGTGAACAAGGCCGGCGGCCCCGCCCTGCTCTTCGAGAACGTGAAGGGCTCCGACATGCCCCTCGCGATGAACGTCTTCGGCACCGACCGGCGCCTGCTCAAGGCCCTCGGCCTGAAGTCGTACTCCGAGATCTCGGACAAGATCGGCGGGCTGCTCAAGCCCGAGCTGCCGCAGGGCTTCGTCGGCATGCGCGAGGCCTTCGGGAAGCTCGGCGCGATGACGCACGTACCGCCGAAGAAGGTGAAGCCGGGCAGCGCGCCCGTGCAGGAGGTCGTCCTCACCGGCGACGACGTGGACCTCGAACGCCTCCCGGCGCTCTTCACGTGGCCGGACGACGGCGGCTCCTTCTTCAATCTGGGCCTCACCCACACCAAGGACCCGGAGACGGGCATCCGCAACCTGGGTCTCTACCGCCTCCAGCGCCACGACAAGCGCACCATCGGCATGCACTGGCAGATCCACAAGGACAGCCGCAACCACTACCAGGTGGCCGCCCGGCGCGGCGAACGCCTGCCGGTCGCCATCGCCTTCGGCTGCCCGCCCGCCGTGACGTACGCCTCCACCGCGCCGCTCCCCGGCGACATCGACGAGTACCTCTTCGCCGGGTTCCTCCAGGGCAGGCGGATCGAGATGGTCGACTGCAAGACCGTCCCGCTCCAGGTCCCGGCACACGCGGAGGTCGTCGTCGAGGGCTGGCTGGAGCCCGGCGAGATGCTGCCCGAGGGCCCCTTCGGCGACCACACCGGCTTCTACACGCCGCAGGAGCCGTTCCCCGCCCTGAAGATCGACTGCGTGACGATGCGGAAGCGTCCGCTGCTCCAGTCGATCGTGGTCGGCCGCCCGCCGACGGAGGACGGCCCGCTGGGCCGGGCCACGGAGCGGTTCTTCCTCCCGCTCCTCAAGATCATCGTCCCGGACATCGTGGACTACCACCTCCCCGAGGCCGGCGGCTTCCACAACTGCGCGATCGTCTCGATCGACAAGAAGTACCCCAAGCACGCCCAGAAGGTCATGCACGCCATCTGGGGCGCCCACATGATGTCCCTCACCAAGCTGATCGTGGTCGTCGACTCCGACTGCGACGTCCACGACCTGCACGAAGTCGCCTGGCGCGCGCTCGGCAACACCGACTACGGCCGTGACCTCACCGTCGTCGAAGGCCCGGTCGACCACCTCGACCACGCCTCCTACCAGCAGTTCTGGGGAGGCAAGGCGGGCATCGACGCCACGAAGAAGCTGCCCGAGGAGGGGTACACGCGGGACGGGGGCTGGCCGGACATGGTGCTGTCCGACCCGGAGACGGCGGCGAAGGTCGACCGCCGCTGGAAGGAGTACGGACTGTGACGTCGGCTTCCGCCGCGCTGCCGCAGCAGCCGGGGCGCACCAAGGCGTTCCTGCGCCTGGTGATGATCGAGCACTCGGTCTTCGCGCTGCCCTTCGCCTACATCGCCGCCCTGACCGCGATGTACGAGTGGGACGAGAACATCCACTGGGGCCGGCTGCTCCTGGTCACCGTCGCGATGGTCGGACTGCGGACCTTCGCGATGGCGGTCAACCGGATCATCGACCGCGAGATCGACGCCCGCAACCCGCGCACCGCCCACCGCGAACTGGTCACCGGCGCCATGTCGGTCAAACACGCCTGGACCGGCGCGCTGATCGCCCTCGTCGTCTTCCTGGGCGCCGCCGCCCTGCTGAACCCGCTCTGCCTGGCCCTCGCCCCCATCGCGGTGATTCCGATGGTGGTCTACCCGTACGGCAAGCGGTTCACGAACTTCCCGCAGGCCATCCTCGGTCTCGCCCAGGCGATGGGTCCCATCGGCGGCTGGCTGGCGATCACCGGCGAGTGGTCCTGGGAAGCCGTGATCCTCGGCCTCGCGGTCGGCATCTGGATCGGCGGCTTCGACCTGATCTACGCCTGCCAGGACGTCGAGACCGACCGGCAGGTCGGCGTGAAGTCGGTCCCGGCCCGCTTCGGCGTCCCGGCGGCCGTCTGGGGCGCCCGCGCCTGCCACACCGTCACCACGGCCCTTTTCGTCTGGTACGCCGTCGCCACCGACGCCGGTGTCCTCTTCTGGCTGGGCCTGCTCGTCGTCGCGGGCGCGTTCGTCTACGAGCACACCATCGTGCGCCCGACCGACCTGTCCCGCCTGAACAGGGCGTTCTTCTCGGTCAACGGCTTCATCGGCATCGCCCTGTTCGTGTGCGCGCTGCTGGACCTGCTGGTGCGGGGCCTCACTGTCTGAAAACCCTGAGCCTGCGACTAGGCTCGGCATCATGAAGCCAGGACAGACGCAGCGCGCGCCTTGGATCGTGGGGGTGTCGGGAGCATCCGGTACGCCGTACGCGGCGGCGGTGCTGCGGGCGTTGCTCGCCGCGGGCGAGAGCGTCGACCTGGTGGTCAGCCGGGCCTCGCGGCTCACCCTGCTCGACGAGACCGGCATCTCCTTCCGGGACGCCCACTGGCGGACCGACCTGCACACATGGCTGTCCCGGGGCGCCGACGGCAAGCCCGGCACCTTCGAAGTCGACCTGGCCGGCGACCGGGTACGGCACTGGAGCGCGGGCGACCTCGCGGCCGGGCCGTCCTCGGGGTCGTATCCGGCCAAGGGCATGCTGATCGTGCCCGCGTCGACGGCCTCGGTCGCGGGCGTCGCGCTCGGGCTGTCCAAGGACCTGTTGCAGCGGTCGGCGAGCGTGACCCTGAAGGAGGGGCGCAAGCTGGTCGTGGCCGTGCGGGAGACCCCGCTGGACGGCCGGACGCTGCGGCACCTGGTGACACTGGACGACGCGGGCGCGACCGTGGTGCCCGCCTCGCCGGCCTTCTACGCGGGGGCGACGCACATCCAGGACCTGGTGGACTTCGTCGCCGGACGCGTCCTCGACGCGGCGGGTGTCGGGCACGACCTCTACCGCCGCTGGCGCGGCGACCTCGGCGGGGCCCGCCCCACCACCTGAGCACCACCTCCCCCCACACGTTTGTTACCCACATCTTCAGAACTCTTCAGTGGAAGGCTTCGATCGCATGGACGCGGTGGACAGGCAGCTCATCCAGGCTCTCAGGGAGAACGGCCGGGCCTCCTACGCCGAGCTGGGGCGCCTCGTCGGACTGTCGGGACCCAGCGTCACCGACCGCATCAACCGGCTGGAGGCGGCCGGCGTCATCACCGGCTACCGGGCCACCGTGGACGCCGCCTCGCTCGGCCTCGGCGTCACCGCCCTGATCGGCGTCTCGCTCTCCGACGCCGCCGACCACGAGGACGTGGCGCAGCGCCTGCGGGACCTGCGGGAGATCGAGGACTGCTGGTTCATCGCCGGCGACGACTCCTACATGCTCAAGGTGCGCGCGGCCGACGTGGACGGCCTGGAGAGCATCATCCGCCGGCTGTCGGGCACGAAGGGCGTCTCCAGGACCCGTACCACCATCGTGCTCTCCACCAAGTGGGAGAACCGGGTGGGCGAGCTGCCGGAAGAGGTGCAGTAGAAGGGGTCCGGTAGTCGGGGCGTACGGTTTACGAGTCAGTCTCAGAAAGAGGTATCGCATGGACGCCGGGCTCAAGCGGGAGCTGGAGCAGAAGGTCCGCTCCGGGGAGCGGCTGACCCGCGAGGACGGCATCGCGCTGTACGAGTCGGACGACCTGGCCTGGCTCGGCGGCCTCGCGCACGAGGTGCGGACACGGAAGAACGGCGACGTCGTCCACTTCAACGTCAACCGCCACCTCAACATGACCAACGTGTGCACCGCCTCCTGCGCGTACTGCTCCTTCCAGCGCAAGCCGGGGGAGAAGGACGCGTACACGATGCGCATCGAGGAGGCGGTGAAGCTCGCCAAGTCGATGGAGGGCGAGAACCTCACCGAGCTGCACATCGTCAACGGCCTGCACCCGAACCTGCCGTGGCGCTACTACCCGCGCTCGCTGCGGGAGCTGAAGGCCGCGCTGCCCGACGTCTCGCTCAAGGCCTTCACGGCCACCGAGATCCACCACTTCGAGACCATCTCCGGGATGTCCGCATCCGACATCCTCGACGAGCTGATCGACGCCGGTCTGGAGTCCCTGACCGGCGGCGGCGCCGAGATCTTCGACTGGGAGGTGCGGCAGCACATCGTCGACCACCGCACCCACTGGGAGGACTGGTCGCGCATCCACCGCCTGGCGCACGAGAAGGGTCTCAAGACCCCGTGCACCATGCTCTACGGCCACATCGAGGAGCCGCGCCACCGCGTGGACCACGTGCTGCGCCTGCGCGAGCTCCAGGACGAGACGGGCGGCTTCCAGGTCTTCATCCCGCTGCGCTACCAGCACGACTTCGTGGACATGCAGGACGGCAAGGTCCGCAACCGGCTCCAGGCCCGCACCCAGATGGCGACCGGCGCGGAGGCCCTGAAGACCTTCGCCGTCTCCCGGCTGCTGTTCGACAACGTTCCACACGTCAAGGTCTTCTGGGTCATGCACGGCGTGCAGACGGCCCAGCTGGCCCTCCAGCACGGTGCGGACGACATGGACGGCTCGGTCGTCGAGTACAAGATCACGCACGACGCGGACGACTTCGGCACGCCGAACAAGCTGACCCGCGAGGACCTGCTCGACCTGATCCGCGACGCCGGGTTCCGGCCGGTCGAGCGCAACACGCGGTACGAGATCATCCGTGAGTTCGAGGGGCCCGACGCGGAGCGTCGGGAGTCGCCGCAGCCGATGCGGGTGTGACGATTCCGGCTGTTTCCCGGGTGCGGGTGATCTGTGGCTGGTCGCGCAGTTCCCCGCGCCCCTTGAGGCACGCGCGCCGGACGCCCCGAAAGGGGCGCGGGGAACCCGACCTGATCGTGGTGCTCGGCGCCACGGCCGGCAAGGCGCTGCTCGGCTCGTCCTTCCGGGTCACGCGGGTGCGCGGCACGGTGCTGGAGGAGGAGATCCACGGGCGCCCGGAGCGGCTGGTGCCGACCGTGCATCCCTCTGCGGTGCTGCGGGCCGAGGACCGGGAGGGGGCGTTCCGGGGCCTGGTATCGGATCTGAGGGTGGCCGCACAGGAACTCGCGTAATGGTTACGATGGCCCTGTGTCCCTTACTTTCACCTTCGATCCGGCCGTCACCCCCGACCTCCGCGACGGCGTACTCGACCTGTGGACCGACGTCTCCAACGCGGGTGGCTCCGTGGGCTTCGTGCCGCCGGTGACGCGGGAGGACATCCGCCCCGAACTGGTCAGACACATGGTGGGCATGGCCGAGGGCCGCACCCGCCTGCTCGTCGGCCACGACGAGACGGGGCGGGTGGCCGCCACCGCCTTCCTCGCCCTCAACACGCACCGGCTGATGACCCACTGGCTGTGGTTCTACACGGTGATGGTCCACCCCCGTCAGCAGGGCCGGGGCTACGGCCGGGACCTGATGGCCGCCGCCGCGGACGCGGCCCGCACCGTCCCGGGCATCGAGGCGATCCGGCTCACCTGCCGGGGCGGCCTCGGCCTGGAGCGGTTCTACGAGTCCTGCGGCTACAAGGAGGTCGGCCGGGTGCCCGGCGCGATCCGCGTGGCGCCGGGCGACGACCGGGACGACGTCTTCATGCTGCTCCCGCTGACCTGAGCGCGTTCCCGTCGCGGACCGACCCCCGTGAAAGATCGGCAACCCGGCATGTTTCACTGGACAGTGCCTCTTTGTGCCAGAAACGGAAGAGTGGATTGAGATGCTCCGCTACACGCTGATGCGCCTCGGGATCTTCGTGGGCTGCCTCGTCGCGGTCTGGGGGCTCGTCTACGCCGGCGTGTTCCCGCGCGGCCTCGGTGACTCCAACGGCATGTGGATCATCCTGCTCTCCCTGCTGATCTCGGCCCCCATCAGCTACGTCGCGCTGCGCAAGGAGCGGGACCGGGCCTCGGTCCAGGTCGTGAGCCGCGTGGACCGCATGAAGGCCAACCTCGAGGCCAGCCGCGGCCAGGAGGACACCGCCGACGACACCGCACGGGCGCAGGGCCAGACCTCGTAACGTCCGTCACGCACGCGCAAGCCCCGGTTTCCGAATTCGCAGGAAACCGGGGCCATCTGCGTTTTACGGGCAGTAGGCGCCTCCTGCCTCTCAAAGAGAGGCTTTGGGGGTCTCAAAGCGCAGGTGTTAAAGTCGTGTGCATGAAGCACGCAGCCGCGCCCCACACACCGCCGAGCCTCGCGCTCGTGGCGCGCCTGCACGTGGACCTCTGTCGGTGCGCGTCCGCGAACTGTCGCCCCTGACGTTCCCCCCTCATCCGTCGTTCTCCACGTCAGCCCCGCGCGTCCGTCCCCGCGTCCCGTCCCCCTACGGAGCATGTCCGTGTCTTCAGTCACGAGCGTCAAGAAGTACTTCAAGGTGCCCTTCTGGGCCCAGATACTCGCCGGTCTCGTCCTCGGTGTGCTGCTGGGCTGGCTGGCCCGCAGCCAGGACATATCCTGGCTGGTCACCACCCTGGAGAAGGTCGGTGACACCTTCATCGGCCTGCTGAAGCTGGCCGTCGCACCGCTCGTCTTCTTCGCGATCCTGGTGTCGATCACCAACCTGCGGAAGGTCAACAACGCCGCCCGCCTGGCGTCCCGCACCCTCCTCTGGTTCATGATCACGTCGCTGATCGCGGTGGCCATCGGCCTCACCATCGGCCTGCTCACCAACCCCGGCGCCGGTACCGGCCTCACCCCGGCCGACGGCGCGAAGCCCGAGAACACCGGGTCCTGGATCGACTTCCTGACCGGCATCGTGCCGACCGACGTCATCACGCCGTTCACCGAGCTGAACGTCCTGCAGATCGTCTTCATGGCCGCAGTCGCGGGCATCGCCGCCCTCCAGCTCGGCGAGAAGGCCCAGCCGATCCTGAACCTGAGCGAGTCCGTCCTCGAACTCCTCCAGAAGGCCCTGTGGTGGGTCATCCGCCTCGCCCCGCTCGGCACCGTCGGCCTCATCGGCAACGCCATCGCCACCTACGGCTGGGACCTCATCGGCAAGTACGCCACCTTCACCGCCGACATCTACGTCGGCTGCGCGATCGTGATGTTCGTGGTCTACCCGGTGCTGCTCGCCACCGTGGCCAAGGCCAGCCCGCTCCAGTTCTTCAAGGGCGCCTGGCCCGCGATCCAGCTGGCCTTCGTCTCCCGCTCCTCCGTGGGCACCATGCCGCTGACCCAGAAGGTCACCGAGCGCCTCGGCGTGCCGAAGGAGTACGCGTCCTTCGCCGTGCCGTTCGGCGCGACGACCAAGATGGACGGCTGCGCCGCGATCTACCCGGCCATCGCCGCGATCTTCGTCGCGCAGATCTTCGACATCCAGCTGGGCATCGGCGACTACCTGCTCATCGCCTTCGTCTCGGTGGTCGGCTCCGCCGCCACGGCCGGCCTCACCGGCGCCACGGTCATGCTGACCCTGACCCTGTCCACCCTGGGCCTGCCCATGGAGGGCGTCGGCCTGCTCCTCGCGATCGACCCGATCCTGGACATGATGCGCACGGCGACGAACGTGGCCGGGCAGGCGCTGGTCCCGGTGATCGTCTCGGCCCGCGAGGGACTGCTCGACCGCAAGGCCTACGACGCGGCGCACAGCTCGCCGATCGACGAGCCGGAGCGGGAGCGCGAGCAGGAGAAGCAGGCGCCGGAGCCGGTTCCGGCCGCCGTCTGACCGACGTGTTCCTGGTGCCGGCGTCGCGCTGACGTCCTGATCACCGCCGCACGGACCGTACGCTGATTCGCATGGGTGCTGGGAAGACCAAGCGAATGCCGCGTGCGGTCCGTGAGCAGCAGATGCTGGACGCCGCCGTGAGCGTCTTCGGGCAACGCGGGTACATGGCGGCGTCGATGGACGAGATCGCCGAACTGGCGGGTGTCTCCAAGCCGCTGGTGTATCTGTACCTGAACTCGAAGGACGACCTCTTCAGCGCCTGCATCCGCCGCGAGGCCCGCGCCCTCACCGAGGCGGTGCGGGCCGGTGTGCGTCCGGGACTCTCCGCCGACGGGCAACTCTGGTCGGGGCTGCGGGCGTTCTTCACGCACACCGCGCGCAACCCGGACGCCTGGCGGGTGCTGCACCTCCACGCCCGTACCCACGGCGAGCGGTTCGCGGACGAGGTGGCGGCGATGCGGGAGGAGATCGTCGCGTTCGTGACGCAGCTGATCGCCGCGGCGGCCCGGGACGCGCACCGGGACCCGCACCTGCCCGAGGACGAGGTCGCCGGGCTGGCCGAGGCGCTGGTCGGCGCCGCCGAGTCGCTCGCCGACTGGGCCGGTGCCACGGAGGGCGTCACCGCCAAGCAGGCGGCGGCGACCCTGATGAACTTCGCCTGGGCGGGCCTGGGCGACCTGATGGGGGGCCGGCCCTGGTCCCCGCCGGAGGATTCCGGGCCGGAGCCGGTGGCACATGCGGCCCCGGGCCAGGCGGCCCCGGTTCGGGCGGCCCCGGTTCAGGCCGGGTAGGGCCCGGCCTCGCCGGACAGGTGCAGCCGCCCCTCGTCGCCGCGCAGCTCGAACCGCCCGTCCTTTGCCCCGTACGTCACCGTGCCCGGCAGCAGTACCGGCGCCCGGAAGTCCGCCCGCACCACGGCCGCGTCCGGCGTGCCGTGCTCGGCGAGGCACCGGGCCACGGTCCACATGCCGTGCGCGATGGCCCGCGGGAAGCCGAACAGGCGGGCGGTGAACGGGTGCAGGTGGATCGGGTTGCGGTCCCCGGACGCGGCACCGTAGCGCCGTCCTACGTCACCGGCGAGGCGCCATTCGGCGCGGGCGGGGAGGGCCTCGGGGTTCGCGGCGGACGATTCCCCGGGAGCGTGTCCGGCTGTGCGGTGCCTGGCCAGGTAGGTGCTGCGCGACTCCCACACGAGGTCCGTGCCGGCCCGCAGCTCCGTCACGACCGTGGCCTCGGTCCCGCGCCGGTGCGGCGCCAGGCCCTCGACGTACGCGGTGAGTCCGTACTCGGCGGTCGCGGGCATGGCGGCCCGCCGGGTGATGCCGATCGACGTGTGGACGAGCCCGGGCAGCGGCAGCGGGAAGTCCCGGCCGCTCATCAGCCGCATGGCCATCGGAAAGGCCAGCACGTGCGGGTACGTCACCGGAAGCGCGTCCGCCCCGGTCGGGAACCCGCACACCCTCTCGTAGGCGGCCAGCCGCGCGAGGTCCACGCGCAGGCCGGGCAGCACCAGCCGGGTACGGGGGAAGTCCGCGTCCGGACGGGGCCGCTTGAGGGGCGTCAGCAGGGCGCCGCGCAACAGAAGCGGCGGGAGGGCGGGGACGCCGGTCAGCGTGGTCGTGGTGCGGGCCGCGGTGGTCATCACGCCCCCAGCAGGCTCTGGCCGCAGACCCGCACGACCTGGCCGTTGACCGCGCCCGAGGCCGGGTGCGCGAGCCAGGCGGTGGTCCCGGCGACGTCGACCGGCTGCCCGCCCTGGGCGAGGGAGTTCATGCGGCGGCCGGCCTCGCGGATGAGCAGGGGGACCGCCGCGGTCATCCTCGTCTCGATGAATCCCGGCGCGACGGCGTTCACCGTCACCCCGTGTTCGGCGAGCGCGCGCGGTGCGAGGGAGCGGACCAGGCCGGCGATGCCGGCCTTGCCGGCGCCGTAGTTGGTCTGGCCCGCGTTGCCCGCGAGGCCCGCGATGGAGGCCGTCGCGACGATCCGGCCGCCCCGGTTCAGGGTGCCGGCCGCGAGCAGCGCGTCCGTGGTGCGCAGGACGCTCGCGAGGTTGACGTCGAGGACGGAACTCCAGCGTTCGGCGTCCATGTTGGCCAGACGCCGGTCGCGGGTGATGCCCGCGTTGTGGACCAGGACGTCGAGCCCGCCGGGCAGGGCGGCGGCGATGCGTTCGCCCGCGTCGGCGGCGGTGATGTCGAGCGCGAGGGC
>NZ_RAIF01000027.1:106871-114411 GCF_003671715.1 Streptomyces sp. E2N166
GCGCTCGGCCACCTTCCGGGCCTCCTCCTCGGCCCGCGGCACGTCGAGGACGACGACGTGGGCGCCCTGCCCGGCCAGCGTCGCGGCGACCGCCGCGCCGATGCCGCGTGCGGCGCCGGTGACCAGTGCGGTGCGTCCGGCGAGGGGGAGGTCCCAGTCGTCGGGGGTGGTGACCGGGGCGTCGGCCGCTTGGACCTCGATCACCTGGCCGCTGACGTAGGCGGAGGCGGGGGAGAGGAGGAAGCGCAGAGTGGACTCGGCGGCGTCGGCGTCGGCGTCCCCGAGCCGGACGAGGTTGACCGTCCTGCCCCGTCCGATCTCCTTGCCGAGCGAGCGCGTGAAACCCTCCAGCGCCTGCTGGGCGGCGGCCTGGTGGTGGTCGGCGGGGTCGAGCGGGGCGCCGAGCACGACCACCCGGCCGCTCGCGGCGACGGACCGTACGACGGGGTGGAGCGCGGCGTGCACTTCGGCGAGCGAGTCGACGTCCCGGACGCCGGTGGCGTCGAGGACGACGGCGGCGGGGCGTCCGGCGTCGTCCGGGCCGAGGCCCGTGCGGGTGAGTACGGAGGCGAGGTCGAGATCCGACTTGCCCGCGGTGAGGTGCAGCAGGCCGCCGGTGAGTGAGCGGCGTTCGAGTGGGGCGGGCTGTGGGAGTCCCAGCCGGCGGGTGAGGAAGCGGCCGGGCGCGGTGCCCGTGAAGCTGAGATAGCGGTCGGCCATGTCCTGTCTCCCCAACGACTCTGTCGTGCCCACAAGTGCCCACAGGCGCTCAAACTTGCTTACTCTGGAGTAAGGTTACCGGAGGTAAGCCTATGTCACAGGTGAGGAGCAGGTCGAGATGAGCCCTCTGCCACGGCAGCCGACGCGCCGCGTCGCGGTCATCGCGGGCGCGCGCGTCCCGTTCGCCCGCTCCGACGGGCCGTACGCCACCGCCTCCAACCAGGAGATGCTCACCGCGGCCCTCGACGGCCTGGTCGAGCGCCACGGCCTCCAAGGGCCGGGAGCGGTCGGTGAGTTCGTCGCCGGCGCGGTCCTCAAGCACAGTCGCGACTTCAATCTCGCCCGCGAGACGGTCCTCGGCTCGGCCCTGCACCCGTCCACCCCGGCGTACGACATCCAGCAGGCCTGCGGCACCGGCCTCCAGGCCGTGATCGCCGCCGCCAACAAGATCGCCCTCGGCCAGACCGGGTCGGCGATCGCGGGCGGCGCGGACACGGCGAGCGACGCGCCCCTGGGCGTCAACGACCGCCTGCGCCGCGTCCTGCTGGAGGCCCGCCGGGCGAAGTCCCTCGGCGGCCGGATGAAAGCGCTGGCCAAGGTCCGCCCGGGCCATCTGGTCCCCGACATCCCGCGCAACGCCGAACCGCGCACCGGCCTGTCGATGGGCGAGCACGCCGCGGTCACCGCCCGGGCCTGGGGCGTCACCCGCGAGGCCCAGGACGAACTGGCCGCCACGAGCCACCGGCGGCTGGCGGCGGCGTACGAACGCGGCTTCTTCCAGGACCTGGTGATCCCCTTCCGGGGCCTGTCCCGCGACCAGAACCTGCGTCCCGGCTCGACGGTGGAGAAACTGGCCGCGCTGAAGCCCGTGTTCGGTCTCCTGGGCCCCGACCCCACGATGACGGCGGGCAACTCGACACCCCTGACGGACGGCGCGGCGACGGTGCTGCTGGCGAGCGATGAGTGGGCCGAGGCGCGCGGGTTCGAACCCCTCGCCCACCTCACGGCGTACGAGACGGCGGCCGTGGACTTCGTCGGCGGCGACGTCGCGGGCGGCGAGGACGGGTTGCTGATGGCCCCGGCGCACGCGGTTCCGCGCATGCTGGAGCGCGCCGGGCTCGGGATCGAGGACTTCGACCTGGTCGAGATCCACGAGGCGTTCGCGTCCCAGGTGCTGGCCACGCTGGCGGCCTGGGAGAAGCGGGGCCTGGCCCCGGTGGACCGGGCCCGCCTGAACGTGGCCGGCTCGTCCCTCGCCACCGGTCACCCCTTCGCCGCGACCGGCGCCCGCATCGTGGTGACGCTGGCCGGGCTGCTCGCCGAGCGGGGCGGTCCCGGACGTGGCCTGATCTCCGTCTGCGCGGCGGGCGGTCAGGGCGTCACGGCCATACTGGAACGAACGTGACCTACTGGCAGGTAACCCCCGAGACTGCACACGTCCGGCGCGGGACCACCCCCGAACCCGCACGAACTCCCCACGAGGGCCCCGTACGATCCCGACACTGACCGCCGGTAACCCATGTCCGCGGAACCCGGCGATGAACGCCTCGGCGCGCGAGGCACGTACGTCATGCAGCAGAGCAGCGACAGCCGAGCCAGTGACAGCAGAAGCAGTCTCGCCGCTGCACGTCCCAGGAGCCGCCCGTGTCCACCCCGCTTCCCTCCTTCGCCGCATCCGCCGCCTACGCCGACTCGCCCGGCCCCACCCTGGTGGCGCCCGAGACGCGGCGGCTGGACGGGGCCGTACGGGAGGCGTACGTACCACCGTTCGCCCCGCCGGCGCGGCGCGGCTCGCTCGCCGACCTGCCCTTCGACAACGCGGCCGCGGCCGCGGACCAGGTGGTCCTCAGCCGCAGATCGCCGGACGGGGACTGGTCCGACGTGACGGCGGCCGGGTTCGCCGAACAGGTGCTGGCGGTGGCCAAGGGCATGATCTCCGAGGGCCTGGCGCCGGGCGACCGCATCGCGATCATGGCCCGGACGACGTACGAGTGGACGCTGCTCGACTTCGCCGCGTGGGCGGCCGGCCTGGTCACCGTCCCCGTCTACCCGACCTCCTCCCTCTTCCAGACCCGCTGGATCCTCCAGGACTCCGGCGCGGTCACCCTGGTCACCGAGACCGGCGCGCAGGCCGCGGCCCTCGGCCCCGAACTGGACCGCATCCCCGACCTCAAGCACCTGTGGGTCATGGAGAAGGGCCATGTGGAGCGACTGGCCGAGCTGGGTGAGCGGGTGCCGGACGCGGAGGTGGAGGTCCGCCGGGGCATGCTGAGCCCGAGCACGCTCGCCACCCTCATCTACACCTCGGGCACCACCGGCCGCCCGAAGGGCTGCGCGCTGACCCACGGGAACTTCTTCGCCGAGGTCGACAACGCGATCGAGCTGCTCTACCCCGTCTTCAAGGCCAGGACGGGCGACGACCCCTCGGTCCTGCTCTTCCTCCCCATGTCCCACGTCTTCGGCCGCATGGTCGCCGTGGCCTGCGTCCGTGCCCGGGTCCGCCTCGGCCACGCGCCGAGCCTGAAGCCGGAGGAACTGCTGCCCGACCTGGCGGCCTTCCGCCCGACCTGCCTCCTCACCATCCCGTACATGCTGGAGAAGGTCTTCAACAGCGCCCGCGCCAAGGCGGAGTCGGGCGGCCGGGCGTCGGCCTTCGACCGCGCCGTCTCGGTGGCCGAGCGCTACGGCGAGGCCATGGAGGCCCGCCAGGCGGGCAGGGGCGGCGGCCCGGGCCGCGCCCTGAAGACCGCCCGCTCCTTCTACGACCCCCTCGTCTACCGGAAGATCCGCAACGCCATGGGCGGCCGGGTCCGGTACGCCATCTGCGGCGGCTCACCGCTCGGCCGCCGCCTGGCCGCCTTCTACGCCGGGGCCGGCATCGAGATCTTCGAGGGCTACGGCCTCACCGAGACGACGGCCGCGGCGACGGTGACGCCCCCGCTGAAGCCGCGCCTCGGCACGGTCGGCTGGCCGCTGCCCGGCACCCGCGTCCGGATCGCCGCCGACGGCGAGATCCTGGTCGCCGGCGACCAGGTCCTGCACGGCTACTGGGACCCGCAGGCGGGCGGCGTCGTCCAGGCCGCCCCCGACGGCTGGTTCGCCACCGGCGACATCGGCAGTCTGGACGACGAGGGATACCTGACGATCACCGGCCGCAAGAAGGAACTGCTGATCACCGCGGGCGGCAAGAGCGTCGCGCCGGCCCCGCTGGAGAACTGGCTGCGCTCCCACCCCCTGATCTCCCAGTGCATCGTCCTGGGCGACCGCCGCCCCTACGTCAGCGCCCTTTTCACCCTCGACCCCGACGGCGTCACCCACTGGCGCCGCATGAACGGCAAGCACCCGGTGCCGCCGGAGTTGCTGACCGACGACGAGGAGGTACTGGCGGTGCTCCAGCGCGCGGTCGACGAGGCCAACAAGCTCGTCTCCCGTCCGGAGTCCATCCGCCGCTTCGCCGTCCTGCCGAGGGACTTCACGGAGTGGGAGGGCCATCTGACCCCCTCGATGAAGCTCCGGCGCGAGGTGATCATGCGGGACTTCGCGGGGGCGGTCGAGAGGCTGTACGGCACTTCCTAGGGGTGTACGGCACCCCCTGGGCCGGTGTGCGCTCGGCGGCGGGCGACCAGGCAGGCCTGCGGGACCTTCGAGGACGTGTCCTCCTCCTGCACGCGCACCGTCCGGGACAGGACCGTGAAACCGGACTCCTCCAGCAACTCCGCCATCGGCTCCGGCCGCCGCCGTTCGAAGTCCAGGGTGACCGGGTGGCCGAAGGGCTGGTCGAGGCGGCTCGGCTCGTCGCCGACCTGGAAGGCGAGAAGCAGGTGCCCGCCGGGGGCCAGCACGCGCCGCACCTCCGCGAAGAGGTCAGGCAGCCGCTCCCACGGGGTGTGGATCGACGAGTACCAGGAGACGGCCCCCGCGAGCGCGCCGTCGGGCAGCTCCAGCTCCAGCATGGAGCCCTGCTCGAACCGCAGGCCCGGATTCTCGCGGCGCGCGATCGCGAGCATCGACGCGGAGAGGTCGAGGCCGAAGGCCCGCAGGCCGAGCGAGGCGAGGTGCGCGGTGACCCGGCCGGGTCCGCAGCCCAGGTCGGCCACCCGCCCCTCCGGTCCCACCAGCTCGGCGAAGGCGCCCATCAGGGCCCGGTCCAGCGGTGTGCCGGCGCCCGTGGCGCGGAAGCGGTCCGCGTAGTCCTCGGCGATGGCGTCGTAGAAGGCCCGGGTGGTGTCCAGGAAGCCGGTGTCGTGGCGGGTGTCGCGTCCGGTGTCGTGGCGGGTGTCGTCGGTCATGGCGGGGACCCTAGTGCCCGGCACCGACAGCCGGCCGTCGGAACGAGCTGCGGCCGGAATTCACCGAGAAGTCAGAAAGGAAGGCCCGGAAAGGGCGATGGCCCGGAAAGGGCAGGAGCCCCGTCGCCGAAACCGGCGCGGGGCTCCTTGGGTACTGCTGTCAATCAGACAGGAGTGACATTCTCCGCCTGCGGGCCCTTAGGACCCTGCGTGACGTCGAAGGACACCTGCTGGTTCTCCTCGAGGGAACGGAATCCCTGAGCATTGATCGCGGAGTAGTGGACGAAGACGTCCGGGCCGCCGCCTTCCTGGGCGATGAAACCAAAGCCCTTTTCGGCGTTGAACCACTTCACGGTTCCGGTAGCCATAAGCCCTCCTTGGGCCCAAAGGGTTGCCCTGCTCCAGAACCAGCAAGTGTGAAGACTGGAATGCTGCACAACTGCATACGTCTGAGAACGACGAGAGCCCGCGGTCACATGCTCCGCAGGCTCTGTACTGCAAGGGAAACCAAACTGCAACTTGCTGTGAGCCTAGCACGCAGGCACCCGAGCGCAACAGAGGCCAAGATCACTTCACCCGAATGTTTGAACACCTCCGCCGTTCGGCTGACGCCGGGGTCGGCGGCGGGCGGATGCCGGGGGAGGGCTAGCCTCGCGATGTGGACAATTCTCGCACCCGGCCGCGCGTCGGCCACATCCAGTTCCTGAACTGCCTGCCCCTGTACTGGGGGCTCGCGAGAACAGGCACGCTCCTCGACTTCGAGCTCACGAAGGACACCCCGGAGAAGCTCAGCGAGCAGCTGGTGCAGGGCGACCTCGACATCGGTCCCGTCACCCTGGTCGAATTCCTCAAGAACGCCGAAGACCTCGTCGCCTTCCCCGACATCGCCGTCGGCTGCGACGGCCCGGTGATGTCGTGCGTCATCGTCTCGCAGGTCCCGCTGGACCGGCTGGACGGCGCCCGCGTCGCCCTCGGCTCCACCTCGCGCACCTCCGTCCGCCTCGCCCAGCTGCTGCTCGCCGAGCGCTTCGGCGTCCAGCCGGACTACTACTCCTGCCCGCCCGACCTGAGCCTGATGATGCAGGAGGCCGACGCGGCCGTCCTCATCGGCGACGCGGCCCTGCGCGCCAACATGATCGACGGCCCGCGCTACGGCCTCGAAGTGCACGATCTGGGCGCGCTGTGGAAGGAGTGGACGGGCCTCCCGTTCGTCTTCGCGGTCTGGGCGGCCCGGCGCGACTACGCGGAGCGCGAGCCGGTCATCACCCGCAAGGTGCACGAAGCCTTCCTCGCCTCCCGCAACCTCTCCCTGGAGGAGGTCGGAAAGGTCGCCGAGCAGGCGGCCCGCTGGGAGGCCTTCGACGAGGAGACCCTCGCGCGCTACTTCACCACCCTCGACTTCCGCTTCGGCGCGCCGCAGCTGGAGGCGGTCACCGAGTTCGCCCGCCGCGTGGGCCCGACCACCGGCTTCCCGGCGGACGTGAAGGTGGACCTGCTCCAGCCCTGATCGCGCCGGGCCCCCGGCACGGCAGGCCCACTACCCTGCTCCCAGGTACTGGCGTACGGGGGAGGGGTGGGCGCCATGCAGCCGCTCGATGTCGACGAACCCACCGTCGTGGGGCCCTACCGGCTGCTCGGCCGGCTGGGCTCCGGCGGCATGGGCCGGGTCTACCTGGGCCGCAGCTCCGGCGGCCGCACCGTCGCCGTGAAGATCGTGCACCCGCACTTCGCGCTCGACGAGGAGTTCCGGGCCCGTTTCCGGCGCGAGGTGGACGCCGCGCGCAGGGTGGGCGGCGCCTGGACCGCACCCGTACTGGACGCGGATCCCGAGGCGCGTGTGCCGTGGGTCGCCACGGCGTACGCGGCCGGTCCGTCCCTGACGGCGGCCGTCGCGGACGGCGGCCCGCTGCCGGCCCACTCGGTACGGGCGCTCGGCGCGGGCCTCGGCGAGGCGCTGGCGGCGGTGCACGAGCTGGGCCTCGTCCACCGTGACGTGAAGCCGTCCAACGTCCTCCTCACCCTCGACGGCCCTCTCCTGATCGATTTCGGCATCGCCCGCGCGACGGACGGCACCGCCTCCCTGACCTCCACGGGCGTCTCGATCGGCTCGCCCGGCTACATGTCCCCCGAGCAGATCCTCGGCAAGGGCGTCACGGGCGCGGCCGACGTCTTCTCGCTGGGCGCCGTCCTCGCCTTCGCGGCGATGGGCGCGCCGCCCTTCCCGGGGGACTCCTCGGCCGCCCTCCTCTACAAGGTCGTCCACGAGGAGCCGCAGCTCGGCGCCCTGGACGGCGGAGCGGGCGGGGCGGCGGAGGCGGAGCTGCGGGACCTGGTGACGGCGTGCCTGGCCAAGGACCCGGCCGCCCGGCCGACCCCCGCAGAGGTGGCCCGGCGCCTCGCACCCGACGGCGCGGCCCGCCTGGTGACCGGCGGCTGGCTGCCGGGGGCACTGGTGGAGCGGGTCAGCCGGAGCGCCGTACAACTGCTGAATCTGGAGACGGTGGAGTCGTCGGCGGGGGCGGAGATCGTGC
>NZ_RAIF01000027.1:114813-153664 GCF_003671715.1 Streptomyces sp. E2N166
GGCGGCGGCGAGAACAGCCCGGGCGGCCAGGACACCGCCACCCGGACACCCTCCTCCCCGCGCGCCGTCCCCGCCCGTTACACCGGCACGTGGGAGGGCCAGGCCGTCGCCGTCGAGGGCAACCTGCCCCTGGGCACCTTCCGCCTGACCGTCCGCGAGGCCGAGGTGGGCGAGAAGCTGGGCACCCTGCGCCACACCGACCTCTTCGGCGGCACCTGTGACGACGTACTGACCCTGAAGAAGGCGACGCAGAAGCAGGTCGTCGCGAGCGCCGTGGGAGCCGAGGGCAACCGCGAGGTCTGCAACCAGGCCCTCCACACCGTCCGCCTCACACCCGTCGGCGACGACCTCCGGTACGAGTCCGACAGTAAGGACTCGGGGCGGCCGGAGGCGCGGTTGTCGAAGGTCAAGTAGGCGTCCGACCGGGCCTCTTGCCTCGCCCTCCGCCCCTTCGGCCGGCCCGAACCGCCGCCACTCACCCCGGCACCACGACCGTACGCAGCTCCCCGTCCCCGAGGTGCAGCATGCCCTTGCCGGGGGCGATCTGGCCGCCGACCATGCCGCGGGAGACGCGCAGGCCGATGAGATCGCCGCTGGAGGACTCCTGCGGGCAGAGCAGGATGCCGCGGCGGGCCTTCTTGGCGTCGACCTGCCAGCCGGAGAAGCCGCTGCACACGTCCTCCTCGTCACCGGCGATGACGAGGGCGAGACCGCGTTCGGCGCCCCGGGAGACGATCTTCTTCATCTGGCTCTCGGCGTCGCAGTCCTCAAGGATCTCGCCGTCGTCGACGAGGACGGCGATCGGCTCCTCCAGGCTGGCCTGGTCGATGAGTTCCTCGAACTCGTCCTCGTCGATGTCGTCCCCGGTGAAGACCTTCAGCACGCCGTCCGCACCGTCCAGTTGGCGCAACGGCGACTGGCGGGGCGCGGCGACGACGAGGCGGGTGCCCTGGGCGAGGAAGGAGTTCGCGACGTTCATCAGCACCGTGGAGCGGCCCGACTTGGCCGGCCCCGCGATGACGAACGCCGGTACGCCGTCCGCGAGGTCGGGGCCGAAGCCGACGATCTCGTCGCCGCCGATGCCGACCATCGCCCACAGCTTGGAACGGGACGCCTCCGGGTCGCGCAGCTCCCAGGCCTCGGTGAAGGAGATACGGCTGGGCAGGCTGTCCACGCGGAACGGGCGCCGGGCGCGCGGCACACCCGCGTCCCGGGCCGCGGCCGCCTCGCCGATCGCGGTGATCGCCGCCGCCTGCCCCTGACCGGTGGTGTCCTCGGCGAGCAGCGCGAACTGCGTCTCCGTACCGGCCTCGTTGCGGAAGGCGCGGCCCGGCGGGATCTCCTCGGGCACCTTGCGGGTCGGGATGCCGAGCGAGGAGAAGTCGCTGCGGTCGGCGAGACGCAGGCCGTACTTGTCCTCGGTGAGCGTCGCGATACGCCCGACGAGGAGCGTGCGGTCACCCGTGAGCACCAGGTGGATACCGACGCTGGCGCCCTCCCGCATCATCGTCTGCAACTCGTCGGTGAGCGAGCCGTGGTCGACCTCGCCGAGGGTGGGCACCCAGCCCTCCCAGCGGTCCAGCAGCACCACGATGTGCGGCAGCCGCTCGTCCTCCGCCACCGCGGCCCGCTGCTCACCGATGTCGGCGAAGCCCTTGTCGGCCAGCAGATCCTGCCGCCGGGACAGCTCACCCTTGAGCCGGTTGACGAGCCGCACCACCCGCTCGGTCTGGTTGCGGCCGACGACCGCGCCGCAGTGCGGCAGCCGGGTCAGCGCGTTGAGGGCGCCGTTGCCGCAGTCGATGCCGTACAGGTGCACGTCGGCCACGGAGTGCGTACGGGCCAGCGAACCGGCGATGGTGCGCAGCACCTGCGACCGGCCGCTGCGCGGGGCGCCGCCGATCATCAGGTGGCCGAAGCTCGCGAAGTCGACCACGACCGGGCGGCGCGCCTGGTCGGAGGGCAGGTCCTCGATGCCGAACGGGGCGGGCGGCAGCTTGCCCGGCGCGGCACCGGCGAGGGCCGGGACCTCGATCTCGTCCAGCAGCAGCGTCTCGTCGAGCGCCGGCAGCCAGGGGCTGTGCTGGGCCGGGATGCCGAGCGAGCTGTTGGCGTCGCGCACCGCGTCGACCAGCACCTTGAGGTCGGTGATCTCGTCGTCCTCGCGGGACTCGGTCTTCGGCTTCGCGAGCGCGGCCCGGCCCAGGTCCTCCCACCCCAGCGGCCCGACCCAGGGCGCGAGCGCGGCCGGGTCGGCGGCACCGGGCCGCCGGCCCCCGACCCGCCCCGACTGGAAGGGAACGAGGGAGGAGTGACCGAGCCGCACGTAGGCGCGGCCCGGGGTGCTCTTGGAGATGTGCCCGGCCTCCGGGGAGTCGATGACGTCGCTCGACTCGCCGCCGTCGGTCACGCGCAGCGCGATACGGAGGTTGGTGTTGGCGCGGATCTCGGGCGAGACGACACCGCTCGGCCGCTGCGTGGCGAGCAGCAGATGGATACCGAGGGACCGCCCTCGCTGGGCGATGTTCACGAGCCCGGTCACGAAGTCGGGCAGGTCCCGCACCATGGACGCGAACTCGTCGATGACGATGAGCAGCCGGGGCACGGGAGCATGCGAGGGGTCTCGTCTGACGAGGTCCTGATAGTCCTCGATGTCCTTGGCGTCGGCGGCGGCGAGGATGTGCTCGCGCCGCTTCAGCTCGGCGCCCAGCGACTCCAGGGCGCGCTCGACGAGGTGCGCGTCGAGGTCGGTGACCATGCCGACGGTGTGCGGCAGCTTCACGCAGTCCTTGAACGCGGACCCGCCCTTGTAGTCGACGAGGACGAAGGTCATGTTCTCCGGCGTGTTCGCGACGGCCAGCGCCGCCACGATGGTCTGCAGCAACTCCGACTTACCCGAACCGGTCGTACCGGCGATGAGCCCGTGCGGCCCGTCCTTGCGCATGTCGATGCCGAAGGGACCGTCGTACGACTCACCGATGACGGCCATCGTCGACTGCCCGCCCATCCGCCAGCGCGCGCTGATCGCGTCGGCCGTCGGCGGCTCCAGCTGGAGCACGTCGAGGAGCCGGCTGGAACCGGGCAGCGCGGAGTCCTCGGTCTCGCCGCTGATGTCCCGCAGCGCGGACAGCGAACGCGTGAGCCGCAGACACCAGGCAGGGGTCACGAAGTCGGGCCGCACGTTCGCGATCCGCTCGGCACCCGCCTCCTCCACCCGCAGCCGCAGCTTCTCGGTCCGCGCCCGCTGCTCGGGCTGCGCGGCGGCCCCGGTGTGCCAGGCCTGGAAGGACGGAAACCCACCGGCGACCGGCTGCGCCTGCTGCTGCTCGCCCTCCTGCCGCCGCCCCGTCTCCTCGGCCTTGGGCTCGGCGACGACGAACGCCTGGCACTCACCGGGCAGGAACCGCTCCTCGGCGTCGAGGCAGACGGCGTACATGGACACGGACGGCCCTTCGCGCAGCAGCCGTACGACCCCGGGCAGGGACCGCAACCGCCGCGACCCGTCCCATACGACGACGATGTCGGGATCGCTGAAGGTCGACGCCTGCCCGCTGCCGCCCTTCTGCTGGGCGGCCTTCCTGCGCGCGTCGAGGATCTGCGTCAGCTCACCGATGCGGGCGCCGACGGTCTCGGCGTCGGTGCCGATGAGGATGTTGACGTCCTGGCCGCCCGAGGGCCGGCAGTGCGGCAGCCAGCGCACCCAGTCCCACTCGGCCTGGGCGGAGTTCTCGCTCAGTACGTAGAACTGCACGTCCATGGGGCTGTGCAGCGCGGCGGTCTGCGCGACGGCCCAACGCCCCAGCGACCGGGCGGAGTCGCCGGGCCCCGCGATGCCGATGACACCGAGGCCGCGCAGGGAGAGGGCGACGGGAGCGTCCTCGATCTTCCAGGTGACCTGCCGGCGGTGGTCGTCCTGCTCGGGATCGTCGAGCACGACCTCGGAGGGCAACTGCCCCGTGCCGAACCTCAGCAGCAGATGATCCCGGTCCGTCCGCCGCCGCTCCCACAACCGGGTCCGGGGGCCCGTCCCCACCGACAGCACGACCGCCGGATCGGGGATGGCATGCCGCCGGTCGTTCCGCTCGGTGACGAGCGCGTCCTGCGCGTCCTTCTCGATCCGCTCCTTCTGCTCCTCGTACTCCTTGACCTGCTTGGCGTGGGACTTGCGCCCGTGCTTCTTGTCGTTGAAGTAGTTGGCGAAGAGCAGAATGGGACTGAGTCCCGCCATGATCAGGTAGTACCAGCGCCCGAAGATCGCCACGGCCACGACCGCGCCGACGATCGGCGTGAACGCCATCAGCCAGGGCAGCGGCCGGGGTTCGTACTCCCGGGGCGACGACGGCAGCCGGAAGTTGGTCTGCCGCTCCGGCGGGCGCAGCCGGGGCGGCCTGTTGTAGTCGAGCCCGACACCGTCCTCGGACCACTTCAGCGCCGCGTTGGGCGGCGAGTACCGGGCGAGTTCGAGCAGCGAGTTCCCGACCGCTATCTGAGCCCCGAGCGGCCACTCGTCCCGGCCCCGGCCCTTGTCCCGTTCCTTGTCCCGTTCCTTGGCGCGATCCCTGTCCCGCCCCTTGTCCCGCCCCTTCTCCCCGTCCTTGTCCGGGTCCGTCATGGGCTCGCCGTCGAGGGTGACGCCCTCCTTGTCGGAGTGCACGGCGACCTTGCAGGTGCCGTCGGTGGCCACGGATAGCGTGAGAGCACGCGTGTCGACTTCCGGATCGTCGACACGGATGTACGCCGCCGCCCCGCTGCCGATGTCGTACTTCCCCACGCCGAGCCGGTGCACGAACCCGGCGCCCGGCCCGCCGACCACACGCAACTCGACCAGCCCGCTGGGCTCCCCGGGCAGGCATCCCGACGGATCCTGGAGCGAGACGACCGCGCCTTCGCGAAGGGGCGACCCGATGACCGTGGCCGACGGATCGACGGGATACCCGTCGACGTAGACGAGCGGCGCGTTGCCCGCGCCACCCTGCCGCTGATGCCCGATGGGAATGACCTGCGCACCCGCGACGCCGACCTGCTTGGCCAGCTCCTCGGCGATGTCCCCCACGGTGGACTCGGGATCGGCATCGAGCACGACGTCGGCGGTGCCCCCGCCGAACGGGTCGACGACGGTCAGGCTCAGTCGCACGCTTGTCCTCCCCAAACGGCCCCTGCGGCCGCTTCCGCAACACGGCTCACAGTCCAAGCGACGATATCCGTTGGGTGTCGCGGTGCGGCAACAGGGAGGTGACCGAACGTTCCCGAAGGCAATGCAGGGATGTGACACCACAAGCCACCCCCGTAAGCTGCTGCCTCAAGAGCGGAAGATCACACCGGTCGTTTCATGCGACACATGCGACCGGTTCGACCGGTGCGCCGGTCCGATCCGCAAACAAGGAGCCACGGGGGTTGGCCCTGCGGCGTTGTGAGAGGAAGCGGCTTCATGGCCAAAGACCTTGACATCACATACCAGGACATGCGGGATGCGGCCAAGCATGTCGTGAAGGAGAAGGAAAAGCTCCAGGAAAAGCTCGACGGCCTCCGCAAGTACATCGCCAACCTGGTCGAGTCGGGTTACGTCACGAAGTCCTCCTCGAAGGCCTTCGACGAGAACTTCGACGAGTTCACCAAGGGCGCCAAGACCACCCTCGACGGCCTCGACGGCATGGGCGACTACCTGACCATGGCCGCCGACAAGTTCGAGCAGATCGACGAGGAACTGGCGAAGCAGGCGCGGAGCAAGTAGCGCCGGCGCGAGCTGGATGAGTGACGATGGGGCGGGGTGTGCGGCGAGCGTGCCCCGCCGCATCGTGCTCGGCGCGGGGGCGAAAACCCGCGCGCCGGACGCCCGTTCGGACGGCGATCAGCTCCAGCAGCGTCAACTCGTGCCGCGACCTCGCACATGCGGCGGACGTGAACGCGCAGCTCCATCTCATCCACGAGCGGATCATGCCGGCGTTCGGCTGAGAGCGGGGGCGCCGCGCCAGGGTGGCCGGTCACCGATGAGCGGGAGGGTCCTCCGGTGGCGGCGGAACGGGCCGACCACCCAGTGAACGGGGCCGCTGTGCTCCGGCGTGCTGGTTCCCGCGCACGCCGAGGACGGCCGCGCGGAGCACACACGCGGTGAAGGCGACGTTCGCCCCGGCCGCCGCCCAGACCCACTTGGCGACGTGAGGCGCGCTCCAACTGGGCGGTACCTCTCCTTCAGGATCGTGGAAGACCCGTACCCGATCTCCGGGCCGTGCGGCACGGCAGCCACCGGCCGGACCCGCGACGACGACGCCGTCGTTCCCGCGCAGCTCACAGGCCGAGTTGACCCTGGTTTGCTCCCTGGAGACCACCACGGCGTCGATCCACGCGCCACGCTGTTGCAGGGCCCGGTCCTGGAACAGGAACAGGCCGAAAACGAAGAGCGCCGCGGTGGAGAGGAGGAACATCAGCGTCAAGACCATCCGCTGACCGGTGTGGACCGCGACGAGCCACAGCAGTCCGAGCGCCACCGCCAGGCCGGGAAGGACGAGCCAGCGGCCGACGAGCCCGGAGAGCATGGCGCCGTCGAGGGCGGCCAGGACGCCCACGCCCGCGTAGAAGCGCGGGGCGGAGTGCCGCCGTTCCAGGCGGTCGAGCCACGCGGGCCCCGCCATCAGCGGGTGGTGAGGACGGGCCAGGTCTTCTCCTCCGAGATCCTCGCCCGGGCTTCTCGCAGCGCCCACGTGTAGTGCCGCAACCCCTTGCCCACGCCCCACAGGCCGACGGCGGCGATCGCGGCGCCGGCGCCCGCCACAGCCACCTGGGTGTAGGCACCGCCGTCCTTCTGGCCGAGGTCTCCCGCCAGGGCGACGAGGACCAGGACGGTCCCGGCCAGGAGCGGCGCGACTGGCGCCATCATCCACATGAGCGACTTGCCGGACAGGAACACCAGGTATCGGCGCCCGTCCAGCGGAACCGTGTTCTTCCAGGGCTGCCCCGCGCGCATCAGGTCCCACGTCGAGGCGAGGGGCTGCGGGATGTTTCCGGGAGGCAGCGCGCGGGCCGGGGGCAGGCGGTCGAGCGCCGTCCACGCCTCCAGCAGCCGATGCGCGGCGCGGCCCCGCCGTACCACGCGCCCGAACGCCACGGCGGCCACTCCCACTGCCAGGAGCGAGACGACCACAAGCAAGGCGGTCACGAACAGGTCCGCGCCCTCGGGATCGTCCAGGTCGAGGTACCAGCCGAGCCCCACCCACGCCAGGAGCCAGCCGCCCGCGATCACCGCCGTGGCCAGCCAGGCCCACAGCATGTTCCGCAGCGCCATACTGCGCGGGGCCAGGACGTCCGTCGCGGCGGCCCGGGCGGTCAGGAGCGCAGCGCGGTCGTACCAGCTCAGTGTCCGCGGGTCCGGGGGGAGGTCCGGCGGGTTTCCGGGGTTCATGACGACGCACCGTCCTCGGCGGGTTCCGGTTGTTCGAGAAAGGTCGACTTCCCGGCGATGAGGGCCACGATGCTGGCCATGGACAGCACCTGCTCGGCGTCCAGGCAGGTACCCACGACCATGAGACCGCGACCGCCACCGGGAGGGCAGGCCAGACAGACGGCGAGTCCGAGCTTCGCCAGAGGGCGGGCCGCCCCTGCCGTCGCGGGTTCCGGAAAGAGTTCCGTCCTGTCGGCCGAGAGCAGTTCCGGCTGGGAGATGATCCCCATGCCGATCCCCATCTCGGTGGGAAAGGACTCGGTGTACACCTGCCGCCCCCGCAGTTCCTGCCCGAAGTGCCGCGCGAGCACCTCGCCGAGGTCGACGTCCTGGTTGACCGTGGGCACCTCGACGACTCCGGCGCTGATCTGCCACACGGCCCTGCCGTATTCGCCTTCCGGTACCGCGACGACACCGTGGGTGATCACGCCTTGAGTGAGGAGGACCCGCCGCCAGGCCATCAGCGCGTCGGTGTACGCCTGACGCGGCCCGGCGGCCTTGTGCGGGTAGCTCCGGTTGATCAGGTCGGCGCAGCGGGTCCGCGCGGCCTCCTCGTCGTCGCCGTCGGTGAGCAGGTCCAACCAGTCGGTCGGCGCGTACAGCAGGACGGAACCGAGCGGGTGCCGCAGCGCGGAGACGTCAAGAGGCGGGGAGGCAGTCATGTCAGGCCATTCTGAACGTACGGTCGATGGGCGCGTGCGTCCGGGGCCGTCCGCCGGCCACGTGCGGGATCACGTCTTGTCCCGGAGGGGCGCAGGCGTGAGGGAGTCGGGCCACACATCCTCGCCCCGCCCCTTCGTCTGGTCACCCGGGACGACGTACTTCCCGAGGTCCCACATCAGCTGTGCCCCACCGCCGGGGCCGAGAGCGGCGGTGTTGGCCCCCCAGTTGGCACCGAACTGGGCGACCTTCAGTCCGAACTCGGCTCCCTCCAGGACGTGGCCGGGCTGTGTGAGGACCCCGCGGAAGAAGCCGAAGGGCGAGGCTCCGGCCATTTTGCCCAGCTGGCTGCCGATCTTGTAGGCGCCGAATCCGAAGGTCAGCGCGGCGGCGTCGGCGATCACTGTCGGGTCCGTCAGCGCGTCGACGAAGCTTCCGGACTCCCCGACCTTCTGCAGGTAGTGGGACCCCAGGGCGACCGCGCCGAGGATCAGTGCCGGTGCGGCCAGAAACTGCAGCCCGGGGACGAGCGATAGCAGGCCGAGTACGGTGCTGGCGAAACCGGCGATGTTGCCGATGATCTCGAAGACCCAGGCATACTCCTTGAGGAAGTCCTTGAGTTCGTCGAGGATCGCCTCGCCCAGTTCGGCAGCCATCTGCGCGAAGTCCGCGATGGCCTCGCCTATCTTGTCCCAGATGCCCGGCTCGTTGGGCGCGATGTCCATCGCGTGCTTGAGCGACCGCCCGGCGCGCTACGCGCGAACTCCGCGAACGCGGCCTCGTCGTCACCCTCCCCGCCAAGGGCACCTTCGTCGCCTACCCGCCGGAAGCCGGTCAGGTGGCGGACGACGACTCTGAGGCGTAGGTCTGCCGGGCGAGTATCTCGAGGGCGTTCGCGGCTGCGCCGTGCTCGTTAGGGTGGGCGCGTGACAGACGACATTTCCGGGGCGGGGGCCGCTGTTCGGCCGGAGCGGCGTGGCGGTACGGACGTGTGGTGGCGGGCCGATTGGGTTCGGTGGCTGCTGTTCAGCCTGGTGTGCGCCGGCGGTTCGCTCGGGCTCTCCTGGCTGGGGCCCGTGGTGCCGCTTCCGTCTGTGCTGCGGGGCGTTGGGCTCCTCCTCGCCGTCCTGGTGCTTCCGCTGGCCTCGCTGCTGGTCCCGTTGCTCGTGTTGCGGAGGGTGCCGCGCAAGAAGAGGAAGCTCGCATGGCAGCTCATCGTGTCTTTGATGGCCGGGATGGCCATGGGATTTTTCGGCACCGACGCCGGTGATCAGGTCGCGCTGGCGAACCGGGGTGAGTGGACCGACGCAGTGGTCGTACGCATGGATGACAGCAGTACCAACCACTGCGAACTGCGCTCGGTCGACGGGCGGGCGATATCCCCCTCGCTCTCGGAGGGCGACGGCTGCGAGGACTGGGTGTCGAAGGGCGACAAGCTGCGCGTGCGCTACGACCCGAAAGGTCTCGCCAGTCCGACCGAGGACCGGGACGGCGGCTCATACGGAGGGCTCCTCGCGACGCTCTTCGGGGCGGCCGTCGTGATGGGCACGTGGGGTGGTGTACGTCAGAGCAGGTGGGACCGGGAGTATGACGAGAGGGTGAGCGGGGGCCGACGGGCGTGAGGACGCCGCGCGGCACTCGGCTCGTGTCGTCGACCGCCATGCTGCTCCAGCGGAAGGCGGTCGGCTCGGCGTCCGCGCTCAGGGGGCCGTCGGCTCGGCGTCCCGTGACGGCTCACCGAACGTGAGGGTGCGACCTATGTGCGCCAGGCGGGCACTGTAGGAATCGAGCAGGAAGACGGACGGCGTGGAGATGGTGACGTACACGCAGTAGCTGTGGGGCGCGGGCACGATCAACTGCAGAGCGGCCACCGGGAGGGGCGGCACACTGATCCCGGCCTCGAGGGCGGGCAGGCGAAGTGTGCGAAGCGACGTCGACATCACGCCCGGACCGCACGGCAGCTTGGTGGCGAGCACCATGTCCTGCGGACCCTGCAGTCCTTCACCGAGTGGGAAACTGATCTCCTCCAAGCGGTCTTCTGAGACGTTGGAGAAGAACTGCCGCGCGGTCGCCCGGTAGATGCCCTCCGCAGTGAAGAGGCGCTGAGCCGGGCTGTGTTCACTTGGCCGGACGGTGACCGCGAGCAGGCCCATGGACAGGCGCTCACCGCCGTCCACCTCCTCGGTGCCGATACACATGGCGGTGAGGAGCACGTTCTCCCTGGCGCTCAACAGTGGCAACTGGCGGCGCAGGCCTTCACTGGCCGCTTCCTGGGCCTCCGCGTCGGCCCCGGGCAGCAGCTCGGCCATCGCCTGCTGCCAGCCCTCGGACGCCGTGGGCTCCGGAAGCCGGACGAACTCGTCGGGGACGTCGTGGTGGAAGGCGTAGTGGAAGGGGGCCGCCGCGTTGCGCTCGATCTCGTCGGCCCGTCCATGGGTCACCGTGTTCACGCGGCCACGCCCATCTGCGAGGGATCGAGGTGCTTGGTGAAGGTGCTACCCGAGGAATTCAGGGCGGTCGGAGCGTCGAACGTGGCGGAGGAAGGCCCCGGAGCCACGACTTCTTCCTCGTCGGCCGGACCGAAGTAGTCCATGAACGGGCCGACCACGGGTATGTCACCGATCTTGGACTCACCGTCCGTCCACCGGCCTTGGTCCCACGTTCCGCTGTGCATGTTGGAACCGATCGCCAGGGCGGCGCCCGCCCACGTGGCCGCCTTGTCGACGGCGGTGCCGGCCGCGACGAACGACCAGCCCTTGCCGGCCATGCCGAGACCGCGTGCGGAATTGGCGACACCACTGGGAAGCCCGCGAAGCCCGTTGAGGAGGTTGCCGAACCGAACGTTGCCCAGGGCCTTCATGAAGCCGGACGACAGCCGTAGCTCCTGGCCGGCGGTGACCAGGGCGCGACCGGACTGGGCGAGCCGGGAGCCGGCCAGGCTGAGGCCACCGGCGAAGACACCGACGGCGTCCCAGGCGATGGTCTCCCAGGTCACGTCGGCCCCACCGGCCTTGGCGGCCAGGTGGAAGGCGAGCGCGAGCCCGGCAATGATGAAGGCGGCGACGCCCAGGCCGGAGAAGAAGATCGCGAGGACGCCGACCACCATGGCGATGTCCGCGAGGATGTCGCCGATGAGCTTCCAGAAGTTCGGGTCTGTGATGGTGTCCCAGGCATCCGCGAGTAGATCGCCGACCGCGTCCAGCGCTTCCTCGAACCAGCCGGGCTCGGGAGGGGCGTCGTCGGCGGCGCCCTTGACCAGACGCGTGACGTCCGCCGCGGCCTGCTCGTGCTCGGTCTGAAGCGAGTGCGCCCGGCTGCGGACCGCGGACAGCTCGCCGGTGGCGGAGTCCAGGTCGCCCTTCTTCTCCTTGGCTTCCTTCTCGTGCTTCTTTTCGTCCTTCTCCGACATGCCCGAGTCGGACGAGGGCAGGGAGTCCACCGCGCTTCGCGCGGAGCTGACCTTGCGGGCCGCTTCCGCCGCCTCTTCCTCCAACTTCCTTGCCCGCGCCTGGAACCCGTCCAGTTGCCTTTCCCAACTGCTGAGCGCCCGGTGAGCCGTGTCCAGGGATCCCAGGGCCTTTTTCAGATAGGGAGGCACGGCCGAGTAGGTGTCCTGGAACGCGGTGGCGGACTTGCCTGCCCAAATGCCGTCCGACGTTCCCATCTTGCTCAGCTCCGTCTGAGCCGTGTCGCCGCCACTGGTGACGCGGCCCACCGCCTTCACCAGGTCTCGTACGGACTCAAGATCACCCGGTGCTGGGTCGAACCCCAGATTCGGGTACTTATCGGAACTCATCGGACTTCTCCCCGTGATTTCTGTGCCGGCTGAGCCGGTAAGTTACCAGCGGCACCTGTATGCCACGATAGGACACCCGCCCCCGCACGAGCCGAAGGAGGAGGCGGCCATGGACGAACGGCATCTCGTCAACGAATTGATGAAGGCGGTCGCGGAAGAGGCGCGTGAGTTCGCAGTCAGACCGCACTTTCCCGGTCTGAAGAAATTCGCGGCCTTCGCCTACGTCGCCGAAAGGTTCGGTTACCGCTATCTGGGGCACGCCCCGGGGAACGCGGCTCTGAACAACCCTTACTTTCTCTTCCGTCGCACGCCCGACGCCCGCGAGCGAGCCACCGCTCTCATGGGGGCCGACGCTGCTTCTCCTATCGGGAACGCGCTGCCGGGCATGCGGCCGGGCCTCGGTTTCACTCCGCTTCCGGCGGCGCGGTCCGAGGTGGAACTTCTTTATTCGCAGATGGTCGTCGACGCGAGTGGCCGGTACAACCCCCGCGTGCTGAGTAACATTCTGATTCTGCCGATCGTTATGGCGATTTTCCTCATCTTCCCCGGCTACACGGTCGACAACGTACTCATCGCGGCGGGGATCTGGCTGGCCTTCTTCGCGCTCTATCTGGTCGGCCTCTGTGTGTCGCGGTACCGACGGGCCAAGCACCTCGAACGCCTTACCGCGGCGGGTGTGGAATGGCCTCCCCGAGCGGATGCGTGAGTGGTCACTTCTTGTTCTTGGCCCCGGACTTCTTCAGCTCGTCGTAGAGCGTCTGGTCCATTTTGAGAAATTCGTCGGAAGCCTTGTTGGCGAACTTCGAGACGCCCTTGGTCAACTTGGACAATTGGCCGAAGCCGTAGTCCCAGGAACCGGCGAAGTCGTCGCATGCGGACTGGAGACCGGAGTGGCCGACCTGACTCGAGTCGGCGCGTGACATCTCCTTCGACGCGTCCTTCATACGGCCACCGCTGTTCTCAAGGGTGCGGGCCATCTCCTTCACATCGTCGGCGAAGAACTTCAAGAACGACATGGATGCCTGCTCCTAACCTGGTCAGCGGTTGATCGACTGAATTTCCTGGACGACGACCTCTTGGTCGTTGCCGAAGGTCCCGTCGGGCAGGTCGCCGCCCGCGCCGCCGCTGCCGGTCCAGGCGACCTCCCAGGTGACCGTGGCCTGGAGCTTGAAGGTGCCGTCTCCCGAGGAGCGGAGATACTTGATGCCGCAGGGCGGGTTCTGGTCGGCCTTGCCCTTGGCGTACGGCTCCCCGATCGAATCGTCGTCGTTGATCGTGCACTCGCCGGAGGCGGGATAGGTCTCGGCGTCCGGTGTGCCCGGCTCCAGTTTGAGCGAGACGGGGGTGGCAGTGGTGGTGGCCTGGATGTTCACGCCGCCGACGTCGAGCGACGCCGTGACCGACACCTCGTCGAATTCCGCCTTGTCGAGCCAGGCCCAGGTGGGAAGGTTGACCTTGGTCGCGTCGGCCGGGGCGAGAGCGACCGCGGTGTCGGGGACCTTGATCCTGGCGTAGGCGAGCTGGGCGAGGATCTCTGGAGTGACGGCGTTCTCGACGTTCGGCGCTTCCCCGTTCTCGACCCAGAACGTCTGGGTGTCACACGCGAAGGCCGCCGGGTCGCCCGCTTCGGCGCGCTTCTCGTCCCGGACGGAGTCCCACCAGATCCCTTTCCCGGCCTCCTTCTTGTTGAAGTCCTCGTAAGGCTCACCGTTGATGTAGTGGTCCTGCGAAAGCCGGTACGCCTCACCCACTCCGCTGGCGTGAGGTATGTCCCAGCGCTCGCGGAACTCGTCGGCGAACTCGTCCGGAGTCCACTTGGGCTCGTACCAGCAGGCCGGTGGGCTCCAGTCTTCCGAGGGCGTGAATCCACCAGGCGTGTCCGTTCCGTCTCCGCCGGTCGAACCGGTGAAGACGATGCGTGATTCGAGTGTCTGGCCCCCGTCCTTGTCGTTGTTGCCCTCGACATCGAACTGGGACCCGCCGGGATCCTTGGCGAACGCGGTGCCGGCCGTGGCGAGCACGCACGTGGCTGCCAGAGCCCCCGCCGTCGTCGCTATGAGCCGGGCCTTCCTCACTGCACGCATGTCTCGCTCCCCCGTACAGAAGTACCGTCGGTCGTCTGCCAGACGCCCTGTTCCGTCTTCTCCAGCCGGGTGTTGTACAGCACGTAGGAGTCGTCAGTGGCCGGAGCCTTGTCGACCTTTCCGGTCTTGCGGTCCTTGTTGTAGGCCTTTGTCTCGTCGGCACAGAAGGAGACACCCGCGGACTTCTCGTCGAAGAGTTCGACCTTGGGATTGAAGTACCGGGTGGTGCCGGTGTACGTGATTCCGGCATCCAGCCACTTCTGCACCCACTTCACGGACGTGGTGAGTGCTTTGCCCTCGTAGTAGAAGGTCAGACCCGGAGTGTCCGTCTTGCCCTGGGTGATGGCATGGTTCATGGCGGTCTGCGCTCGCGCGGCGTCGGACAGGACGGCGTCCTTGGCCGCGTCGCCCGTCTCCCACTTCTCGAAGACGTCCTCGACCCCCTTCGGAAGCGTGATCTCCGGGCGGTCGGCGGAGCCCGACGCGGCGGTGCTCGGCGCTGTGGCCGCAGGAGAGCTTTCGGTGTCCGCACCGGCGATCTTGTCGTTGTCCTGGGACTTGTCGTCCCCGCCTCCGCAGGCCGTGAGGAGCAGCGCTGCCGTTGCAGCGAATGCGGTGGCAACGGGCAAAGAACGGCGCTTCACAGTGGGCTCCCCGTGGGACAAAGATTCGGTCAAGAGGTCTGACGGTAGTGCTGGGGTTGTCGGTTTCGCCAGAGCGAACTTCCCTGAAAAGGCGGACAATGCCGGGCGTATCGCGCACCATGTGGGAGTGGTCGTGTCCTGCCTGTGTCCTGATCGGTGACGGTTCAAGACACACGCACTCGGCCCGGTCGTCGGTCGCACGACGCTCAGCCGTCTCGACGTGTGCACTCCGTCAGGTGTGGGGGCGCCAGGGCTTCTGTCGGCAGAACTGAATGGAGCTATGTCTTTCGGGCCGTGGGGACGTCGGCGGTCAAGTGAACGCTCCCTTGAGTGCTCCCGCGATCGCCGTCGCGCCCGCCGCGATTCGCAGGGCGTTGACCCGGGAGCGCGCGTGTCGGTCCCCGTGCGTGCGTCAGATGTTCGGCTCACCCCAGCTTCCCGTTCTGCGCCTCCACCACAGCCGCCGGCAGCTTCGCGTCGCTCGGCCTGGCGTTGGCGATGGCGCTGCCGTCGACCGAGAAGTACACGGCGAGGACGTCGCCGCTGCGCACGGCCTGGGTGTGCACGGTGTGGGTGACGCCGCGGAACGTCAGCGTGGAACGGAACCCGAGGGACTCCTCACCGGCCGCCGCCACGGGCTTCTCGGCGGTCACCGAGTCGTACGCGCTCGTGTTCTCCTCGGACTTGGCCGTGAAGCCGCCACCGCAGGCGTCCACCGCCTTCGACAGACCGGACATCGCGGACTCGGCGCCGCCGGACTCGTACGCCGTAAGCGTTACGTACGTGAACGCGCCGATGTTCGCGCCGCCGCTGTCGATGACGCGCGTGAGGTCGGCCTGGGGTTCGCCGAGGGGGAGTTGGTTCATGGCCAGGGCCAGCGGGGTGCAGGCGGGCTTGTCCACCGTGACCTCCTTGGCGGACTTGGCGAACACGAACTCGCCCTCGGGTTCCGTGACCTTCCTGTCGCCGGGGGCGTCCGCCTGCGTGATGGCGAGCTGCTTCAGCCGCTCCTCCGGCGTCGCCTGCTTCTCCTGCTGTTCCTGCTGTTCCTGCGACGCGGTCGCCGCCGGCTTGCCCGCGTCCGAACCGGAGCCGGAGTTCCCGCCGCAGGCGGTGAGCGCGGCGAGGGAGAGCAGGGAGAGGGCGGAGAGGGCTGCCGTGGTGGGTCGGTTCATGGGGTTCCTCGGTGTGTGGGGGAGAGGGGGCGGCAAGGAACGCTCCGGGTCCGGGCGGTGACTGTCAGAGGCCCGAGCTCCTCCCCCAGGGGTGGTGTCCTCGTGCTGCTGCCCCGGGTCACTGATCCGAGCGAAGATCATGGCATGGGGGATCCGGTCTCCCCGGGCTCTCTCGTGAGTGAATCGTGCAGGCATCATGGCCGCACCGTGACGAACGGCACCCGAAGGGTGTCTCGGCGTATTGGTTCGTGATTCGCGAGCGCACAGTCCAGTTGCCCGGTCACCAGGCGGTGCTCAAGCGGGCTCTTGATGTGTGAAGTTGCAGATGGGTAATGGTGGCGGGGCGGTGCGTCAGAGGGCGGGCGCGCCTTGAGGGGCTTATGCGCTGCTGGTACGGTGCGATGGCTTGACACTCGCCTTCAGCGCTCGGTATTCGCCCAGGTCGGACAGGTAAGTCGGGGGATGCCCCTGGACGCCACCAGTCAGGCAGTGACGGGTGAAGTGTCTGAATTTGCAGGTTATTCCGCGTACTTGAGAAGTACGTGACAGTCGGTTTTCTTGGTTGTACGGGGAGCGGTTGCGTGAAGATCCAGGAGCGTACGGGGGCGGGCGCGGGACGTTCCGCGGCTCCGGTTCAGCCGTCGGTCGGTGACCGGCTTCCCAGCCCTCCTCGCGAGCGCAAGCCGGCGCTGGCCGCGCTGGCGGTGCTGCTGATCCTGCTGGGCGCGCTGGGCGCGACGACGTTGGTGCTGCGGGTCGGGGACCGGGTGGAGGTCATCCAGCTGACCGGTCAGGTCCCGGCCGGCTCGGCGATCACCAAGGACAAGATCAAGCCCGTGATGGTGAGCGACGACTCGGGCGCCGACTTCGTGCCGTGGTCGCAGTGGGAGTCCCTCAAGAAGCTCCAGGCCAAGTCCACTCTCTACCCCGGCACGGTGGTCGTGGGGCAGATGTTCGGCGGCAAGGCGGGCATGGAGCAGGGCAAGGCGTACGTCGGTCTGGCTCTCAAGGAGGGCCAGTACTACGACGACATCAAGAACGGTGACGTCGTTGCCGCCTACCGGGTCGGCTCCGGTTCCGCCGGCGACTCGTCGGACAAGGACTCCTCGTCGTCCGCCTCCGACAACTCCCTCATCGCGAACACCCAGGTGCACAACGTCAAGAGGGGCGGCGACGCGACCGTGAGCACGGGCAGCCTCTCCGTCACCCTCCTCGTCGACGAGGGCGACGCGGCGGCCCTCGCGTCGGCGGCCTCCGCCGGCGAAGTGGCCCTCGTGCGCGTCCCCGGCAAGTAGAAGGCGACCGAAGCAGCCATGGCCCTCATCGCCCTCGCCGCCGACAAGGGTTCCCCCGGCGTCACCACCGCGGCCGTCGCCCTCGCGGCGGTCTGGCCGCGCCGCGTCCTGCTCGCCGAGACCGACCCGGCGGGCGGCGACCTGGTGTACCGGTCCGCAGCCGCGCACGGCGGCCCGCTCAACCCCAACACCGGCATGCTGTCGATCGCCGCCACCGCTCGGCGCGGTCTCGTGCCCGACCAGCTCTGGGACCACGTACAGCCGCTCAGCGGCGGCCTCGAAGTCCTCGTCGGCCTCGGCAACTCCGAGCAGGCCGCCGGTCTCGCGGGCCTGTGGCCCACCCTCGGCCGGGCCTTCGCCTCCCTCGCCGACTCCCCGAACGCGCCCGCCGACGTCATCGCCGACTGCGGCCGCGTCAGCGGGGACACCCCTGCCGCGGAACTGTTCCCGCACGCCGCGCTCGTACTCCTCATCTCCCGTACCGAGCCGGAGGCCATCGCCCGCGTCCGCGACCGCGCCGCCGCCCTCTCCAGCAAGCTGCACGGCGGCCCGCGCGGCGCCGCGAGCCTCGGCATGCCGATGATCGGCGTCGTGCTCGTCGCCGACACGAACAACGCCGCCAAGCTCTCGGGCCAGGTCAACGACATGCTCGTGCACGCCCAGACCGGTGCCCGCGTGGTCGGCACGATCGCCGACGACCCGGCCGGCGCCGACCAGCTGGCCGGACGCAAGCGCGGGCGGCTGGAGAAGTCGCTGCTCATCCGCTCCGCCCGCAAGGTCACCTCGGACCTGTACCAGCAGTTCGGCGCCGCCTGGTCCGTGCCCACCGGACCCGCCGGCACCGGCATGACCGGCCACGCGGGGGCCGGCCGATGACCGCTGTCGACCACTCGTTGGTCAAGCGGTTCCGGCAGGACGCCGGCGACCGCATCTCCGAGCAGCGCCGCCAGGACCAGGTCAGCGGCGTCACGCCGATGTCCACGGAGGACGAGCGGCAGTACGCGCGCGCCGTCATCGCGCAGATCCTGGAGGAGTACGCCCGCGCCGAGATCAACGCCGGGCGTACGCCGCTGGACGCGGAGACGGAGGAGCAGTACGCCGCCGCCGTGCACGCCGCGCTGTTCGGCGTCGGGCGGCTCCAGCCGCTCCTCGACGACCCCGAGGTCGAGAACATCGACATCAACGGCTGCGACCACGTCTTCGTCGGCTACTCCGACGGACGCGAGGAGCGCGGCGAGCCGGTCGCCGAGACCGACGAGGAGCTCATCGAGCTGATCCAGATCCTCGGCGCCTACTCGGGTCTGTCGTCCCGCCCCTTCGACTCCGCCAACCCGCAGCTCGACCTCCGGCTGCCGGACGGTTCGCGTCTGTCGGCGGTCATGGACGTCGCCCGTCGCCCGGCGCTGTCCATCCGCCGCGCGCGCATGGGCAAGGTCTTCATCTCCGACCTGGTCGGCAACGGCACCCTCGCCCCCGAACTCGGCCACTTCCTGGCCTGCGCGGTGCGCGCCCGCAAGAACATCATGATCGCGGGCGCCACGAACGCCGGCAAGACGACGCTGCTGCGTGCCCTCGCCAACGAGATCCCCCCGCACGAGCGGCTCATCACGGTCGAGCGAGCCCTGGAGCTCGGCCTCGACACCTTCCCCGACCTCCACCCCAACGTGGTGGCGTTCGAGGAGCGGCTGCCCAACTCCGAGGGCCAGGGCACGATCAGCATGGCGGAACTGGTCCGCCGTTCCCTCCGTATGAACCCCTCCCGCGTCATCGTCGGTGAGGTGCTCGGTGACGAGATCGTGACCATGCTGAACGCGATGTCGCAGGGCAACGACGGCTCGCTGTCCACGATCCACGCCAACAGCTCGCACGAGGTCTTCAACCGTATTTCGACGTACGCCCTCCAGGCCACGGAGCGGCTGCCGATCGAGGCCAGCCAGATGCTGGTGGCCGGCGCCGTCAACTTCGTCGTCTTCATCCAGCGGCGCAACAACTTCCAGAGCGGCGGACGGCTCCAGCGCATGGTCACCTCGGTCCGCGAGGTGAACGGCGTGGACGGCCGCGTGCTGTCCAGCGAGATCTTCGCGGAGACGCCCGACGGCCGGGTCGTACCGCACGCCCCCATAGCCTGCCTGGAGGAACTCATCGCCTACGGCTACCGGCCCAACGGAACGTGGGGGTGACGGAAATGACGAAGCCCACGACCCTGGCCGCGCTGGACTCGCTCGGCTCCATGGGCGGCCTGTTCTCCACCACGGTCCTGTACGCGCTCGGCTGCGGCGTCGCCGTCGGCGGCGGACTCGCCCTCCTCCTGGTCGCCGTACGCGGACTGCCCGCCAAGCCCGAGCACGAGAAGCGCCAGGCCAGCGAGCGGGCCAACGAACTGATCCGCTGGGCGGGCCGGCGCGGCTCCCTGGCGGCCATCGTCGGCCTCGTCGTCCTGCTCCTCACCCGCTGGGCGGTGCTGGGCATCGCGGCCGGCATCCTCGTCTTCTTCTGGGATCGCCTCTTCGGCGGCGCCGCCGAGGAACGCGCCGCCATGAAGCGGGTGGAGGCCCTCGCCTCCTGGACGGAGTCGCTGCGCGACACCATCGCGGGCGCGGTCGGCCTCGAGCAGGCCATCCCGGCCTCGGCCCGCGCCGCCGCCCCGGTCCTGCGCCCGCACCTGGACGCCCTGGTCGACCGGCTGCGCTCCCGCACGCCGCTGCCCGAGGCGCTCCAGCACCTCGCCGACGAGATCGACGACGCTTCCGCCGACATCATCGTCGCCGCGCTGATCCTCAACGCGCGGCTGCGCGGTCCGGGCCTGCGCCAGGTGCTCGGCGCGCTCGCCAAGTCGGCGCGCGAGGAGGTCGACATGCGCCAGCGCGTGATGGCCCAGCGCGCCTCGACGCGCCGTTCCGTCCAGATCGTCGTGGCGGTGTCGGTCCTCTTCGTCCTCGGCCTGTCCATCTTCAACCGGGACTTCGTCGAGCCGTACGGCTCGCCCGTGGGCCAGCTCGTACTGGCCTGCGTGTGCGGCCTGTTCGCGCTGGGTTTCTGGTGGATGCGCAAGTTGTCGACCATCGAGACGCCCGACCGCTTCCTGGTCCGGGACGGCTCCGACGTGCAGTTCGTGCGCCCCCGCACACCGGGTCAGTCGGGCCGGCCCGGTCAGCCGGGTCAGCCCGCGCAGCGGCTGCCGCAACCGTCCCAGCCGTCGCAGGCGTCTGGTGACGAGGGGGTACGACGATGAACCTGACAATGCCGGTACTGGTCGGCGCCGTCATCGGCCTGGGCGTCTACGCCCTGGTCCGTGCCCTGATGCCGAGCAGACGGAGCCCGATCCAGCAGGTCGCACGGATCGACGCGATGCGGGCACGGGGAGCGGCGTACGAGTCGAACCGCGTGGCGAAGGACACCAGTCGCCTCGGCTCATTGCGCGCCCAGGTCGGCGCACGCGTCGCCGAGTTGTACCTGCAGCAGGGCTGGGAACTGCGGTCGCTGCGCGCGGACCTGGCGGTGCTGGACCGCAGCTGGGAGAAGTTCCTGGCGACGAAGGCGCTGCTGGCCGCGGGTGGTCTGTTCTTCGGTCCGTTCCTGTTCGCGATCGTCTGGACGCTGGGCTTCGGCAGCAGCCCGATCATCCCGGTCTGGCTGGCCCTGCTCTGCGCGGCGCTCTTCTTCTTCCTCCCTGACCTGGAGGTGCGCCGGGACGCCGCCGACAAGCGCCGTGACCTGCGGCGCGTGATCGGTGCGTACCTGGACCTGGTCTCCATGAGCCTGGCCGGCGGACGCGGTCTGCCCGAGGCCCTGATGGCGGCGGCGGAGGTGTCGGACGGCTGGGCGACCCACCGCATCCGCAACGCCCTGTCCGACGCGCGCATCACGGGCATCAGCCAGTGGCAGGCGCTGGGGCAGCTGGGCGAGGACCTGGGCGTCGAGGAGCTCAAGGACCTCTCCGCCTCGCTCGCCCTGGTGGCGGACGACGGAGCCAAGGTCCGCGAGTCCCTCTCCTCCCGCGCCGAGACCATGCGGCACCGCGAGCTCGCCGAGATCGAAGGCAGCGCGGGTGAGAAGTCCCAGTCGATGCTCGTGGCCCAGCTTCTGCTGTGCGCCGGGTTCCTGGTGTTCCTGATCTATCCGGCGGCGATGCGGGTGTTTCAGGTGTGACGCAGCTTTCGACGCAGCTTTCTCAGCTTCGCTTCAGCAGCTCCGAGCCGCTTCGCTCCCAGAACTGATACGAGAGGACAGAACCCACCATGAACGGACGGAACTTCCGGACCGGCACCACGGGCGTCGTACCCGTGGACTTCCTGATCACTTTCCTGCGGGCCCGCGTGGACCGCGCCCGCTCCGGCGAGCTGGACCGCGGCGCGTCCGCGGTCGAGTGGGTCATCATCTCCGCGGTCGTCGTGGCGATCGTCGGCGTGGTGGCCGCCATCATCAACGCCGCGCTCAGCGAGGGTGCCAACAAGGTCGGCGACTGCATCAAGGGCGCGGACGCGGGCAGCACCTGCTGACCGCGGGTACGGGTTCCGCTGCTACGGGGAGTACGGGGGTGTCAGTGCGCGTACGTGGTTGGGTGCGCCGCCGCGTGGAGGCTGCCTCCGCGCGCGGCGATTCCGGCATGACCGCGATCGAGTTCGTTCTGCTCACGCCGGTCCTCTTCTTCATGATCTTCGCGACGGTGCAGTTCGGGCTGTACTTCTTCGCCGACCACGTGGCACAGGCCGCGGCCCAGGCGGGCGCGCGCAAGGCCCGCGCGACGGCCGACGCCCAGCCCGGCGGCTGGCGGGGCGAGGCGCAGGACGTGGTCGACAGCTACATCCGCCAACTGGGCCCCCAGTTGGTCCTGTCACCGGACGTGAAGATGCTCCAGCCGGAACAGGACACGGTCGGCGTGGAGATCACGGCCCGCATCCCGACGGTGTTCCCGGGTCTGGACCTGACGGTGCACGCGCAGTCGATGGGACCGGTGGAGCGGTTCGTGCAGGAGGGGGAGAACTAGATGGACCTCTCCCGCATCACCTCCCGCCTGCGACAGGCCGGGGCCGGCGACCGGGGCCTGTCCACCATCGAGGTGGTGATCCTGGCCCCCGTGATGATCCTCTTCATCCTCGTCCTCGTGGCCTTCGGCCAGCTGGTCGACGGCCGCGGCGCCCTCGACGGCGCGGCCCGGGACGCGGCCCGCGCGGGCTCGATCCAGAAGGACCACGGCACGGCGATCGCGGAGGCGAGGAGGGCGGCCGAGTCCAACCTGGCGGATGTCTGCTCCGGCCCGGTCTCCGTCGTCCAGAAGAGCGCCGGCTTCGAACCCGACACCCTCTTCACGGTCGAGGTGAGCTGCGAGGTACGGGGCCTGGGCTCGCTCGGCCTCAACATCCCGACGACCCTCTCGGCGAGCTTCAGCTCCCCGCTGGACCCGTACCGGAGGACGGCGTGAGATCCCTCGCACGCGAGTGGCTCGCGGACCGGAGCGCCCGGCTGGACGACCGGGGCTCGGGCGCCGGCGCGGTCATCATCTTCGCCCTCGTCTTCCTCTCCCTGTCGGCCTTCGTCATCGACGGCGGCATGTCCATCTCCAAGCGCGAACGCGCCGCGGACATCGCCGAACAGGCCGCCCGCTACGCCGCCCAGGACATCGACCGCGAGGCCCTCTACGACGACGTGGGCGGCCCCGCCCCGATCAACTACGAGAACTGCGACGCGAGGGTCAAGGCATTCGCCGCGGAGATGGACATGGCCGGTCCGGACATCGCCGCGACACACTGCGTGACGGCCGACGCCGAGCAGGTGCAGGTCGAGGTGCGGCTCACCTACTCCCCCGTCTTCACGGGGATGTTCTACGGCGGCGACGTGGTCGTCCACGGTCAGGCGGTGGCGGAGAACGAGGTGGGCTGACCCGACGCCGCCCTGCCTCTGCCCGCTCCCCATCCCCCCACCAACGGAGGTACCACTCCTATGCGCACACGTACGACCACTGCCGGCGCTGCGGCCCTGACGACGGCGGTGGCCCTGTTGCTGTCCGGCTGCGGTGGCTCGGACAGCGAGGACTCAGGGAAGGACAAGATCGCGGGCGCCGATACGGGTGCTTCGGCGTCGCCTACACCTACGGCGACCGATGACGGCATCGATCGACCGCAAGTCAGCCTGCCAGAGGGCGACACCCTGGTCTTCGCTCCCGAGACCACTGGGGACGCCAAGACCGATGCCGTATTGAAGGACAACGCGGAGTACCTTCGCTCCATTGACGAGGCGATCGGCAAGCAGGACCCCAAGTCCGAGGCCGTGGCCTTCTACAGCAAGGACTCGGCCTACATCGGGTCCGTGGAGTGGATCAGCGGCTTCGTCAAGGACGGCGTCACGGTCACCGGGACGGTCCGCTACTTCGATCGCAAGGTGACCTTCAGCAAGGACGGGTCAGCCGGGCTGGTCTACTGCGCGGACGAGTCCAAGGGGTTCACCAAAGACGTCAAGACCGGCGAAGTCAACGCAACCGAGGCGACGAAGGACTCGTACGTCCTTTACAACGACCGTCTTAGGAAGAACGACAAGGGGGTCTGGCAGACGACCAAGAGCACCTCGGCACGTGGAAGCGAGGTCTGCCAGCCGTGAACCGTGTCGCCAAGACCACAGCATTGAGTGCGGCCGTCGCCCTACTGATCACCCTGCAGGTCGCGCCGCTCGCCTGGGCCGACCGCACCACCACGAGTGGCAAGAGCAAGGACGCCGAAGGCGGCCGCAACGGCAGGACCATGTACGTCCAGACCAAGGTGCAGACGACGGTCAACGGCAGCAGTAGCACTGCCAAGTCCGGCACGCTTTCGTCTGCTGACAGCAACTGGACGCCTCCGGCCTGCTGGTACGAGCCCGCCTTCTCGCCGAAGCAGATTGAGGCGACCGTCAAGTTGTGGCGGAGCATCGACGGAGTGCCGTTCATCGGGGGCGTCGGGGATTTCGTGGGCGACACGCTGGACGCTCGGTACAAGGACGGTCGCCCCTACAAGGACTACAACCTCGACAAGCAGGGCGAGGGGATGTTCTGGGCGGCTGCCGTCAACCCCAACCGCAAGGACGACCCCGAAGCCAGCGCCTGTGACAAGCCACCATTCTGGGTGGACAACGGCGATACGCCTGAAGAGCCCCTCGCCCTCACCCCCCAGGTCCTCGCCGAGTACGCCTACGACGAACTCCCGGTCCCCGGCACCGAAATCGAGATGAAGCCGGCCGGAGCGACAAAGGTCAACCTCCCCACCTGGATCTGGCTGGACAGGGCGAAGTTCAGGAAGATCTCGGTCACGGCCAGCCTCCCCGGCACGGGTCTCTCCGCGACCACCACCGCCGAACCCGTCTCCCTGCACATCGACCCGGGCACGAACGACGCCCAGACGTACCCCGCGTCCGGCGACTGCGAGATCAACGCCGACGGCAGCATCGGCGAGCCGTACGCGAAGGGCAAGGCGAACGACACCCCACCCTGCGGTGTCACCTACCTCCGCGCCTCCGGTTCCGACGGCTCATACCCGTTGCAGGCGACCGTCACCTGGAACATCTCGTGGACCAGCACCACGGGCGAGGGCGGCGACCTCCCGGAAGGCACGTTCGGCGCGACGCAGGACGTGACGGTGCAGGAGATCCAGTCGGTCAACCGCTGACACGACGGCAGGGAGGAGCAAGCCATGGGTGACCAGGAAGCGGACATCGACCGGATCCGGGAGAGTGCCCGGGCGCTGAAGCGGATCCGGGGCACCTTCGCCGAGCGCGCCAACCCGGCCGAGGGATACGGCGTAGGCGAGATCGGGTCGGAGAAGATCCTGGACGCCTTCGAGAAATTCGGCAGCAACTGGAAGATTCACCGCAGACAGCTGACCGACGAGTTGGAGAAGCTCCACGGGATCACCAAGGGCGCGGCGGACTCGTACGACAAGATCGACCACGAACTGGCCGAGGCGCTGCGCCGCACGGACGAGAAGGCCAAGGGCGGAAAGAAGGGGGACGGGAAGTGACGCGTCCCGCAACCCACCGCTGGGCCGTTCTCGACGAGGGCTCCGACCCGATACCGGGCGACCCGGAAGAGGTGGCGCGACTCGGCCGGCAGCTGCGGAAGACCGCGGAGGCCATCGAGAAGGAGGCCCGCGAGATCAAGGAGCTGGCCTCCGTCGAGAACTGGAAGGGCAAGGCCGCCACCGAGTTCCGCGGAGCGGCCGAAGGCGCCGGGGACAAGCTCCGCAAGGCGTTCAAGCGGTACGACGAGGCAGCCGACGCGCTCGGTACGAGCGTCGTGGACGGGGTGTGCAGCACCGAGTTCGCCTCGGAGCTGCACCGCGCGCAGCAGATGGCCGACAAGGCTTTGCGCGACGCGGAGACCGCGGACGGTGAGCTCGGTGCCGCCCAGCGCTCGCTCGACGGGCAGCCCGACGACACGCCGAAGGACGACCCGGACACCAAGAAGTACAAGGAGCAGAAGGAAAACGCCTCGTCGGCTCTGTCGGCGGCCAAGGACGCTCTGCGGACCGCCAAGGAGGTCCGTGACGCGGCCGCGCGCCGGGCGGCGGACGCGATCCACGACGTCATCGAGAACGACGGGCTCAAGGACGGCTGGACGGACAAGTTCAAGAACTGGGTCCACGAGAACGCTGGCTGGCTCACCCAGATTTCCAAATGGGCGGGACGTATCGCGCTGTGGGCGGGGGTGGCGGCGCTCGCTCTGGGCTGGATCCCGGTGATCGGACAGGCCATCGCGGTCGTCGCGAACGCCGTGGCCCTCCTTGCCGGCGTCGTCGCCCTCGCCACCGACCTGGTGCTGGCACTGGGCGGAGAGGGCAGCTGGAAGTCCGTGATGCTGGACGCCGTCGGGGTCGCCACCTTCGGCCTCGGGCGGGCGGCGATGGCGGGAGCCAAGGGGGTGGCCGCCGGCAGCAAGGCGCTCGCCCGGAGCAACCTCTACAAGAACGCCGTCGCCTCCGGAATGAAGTCCAACAAGGCGTGGAACCTCGCCAACCGGGGTGCTCAGGGTTCCGTCCGGGGCAAGGACGCCGCGCGGGCGATGGCCAACATGCCCAAGGGGAAGCTGCCCAGCTGGAGCAACCTCAAGGAGGGGTTCAGCCCCGTCTCCATGTACCGCGATAGCGTCGACGGCGTGAAGTCCATCGCCAACGCGTTCGCAAAGCAGGGCTGGCGGGACGGGCTCCGGGGGATGGCCGCGCCCCGTTCGGCGGGCACCCTCGATCCCGACCTGGCCAGGGCCGCCGCCGACCTCGACGGCATCGCGCCCGCCGCGACGCAGATGCCGGCGGTCAGCAGCGCGCTGGGCAACTTCTCCGGCCAGACCAACGTCTGGGCGGGGGCGACCGCCACGGGTGTGGTCGCCGGTTCCGAGGGAGCCTACGGCGCCGTCACGTCCCTGTACGACGGAGCCACGGGATGACGACCCCCGAGCCCGCACTCAGACCGGCCGCATCGCGTGGCCCCGGCCTCGAGCGGTGCCATGTCTCCCGGCTCTTCGCACAGGACGGCGAGTTGGTGCTACGCACCCGCCGTCGCACCACCCGCTACCCGGTGGGTGGAAACGGTATCGCGCGAGCGGTGTTCGTCGACACTCCCGGTGAGGACAGGGAACGCATGGGACCGACTCTCCCGGGCTCCTGGGGAGAGGTGCAGCTGCAGGACGCGGAGGGGGCGTTGATCGGCCGGTTCGACGTCGAGGACTGGCTTCCCGAGTCGCCCGTGCTGCCAAAACGGTCCGTCCAGGGCGAGCAGCTCCTCAGCCGTTCGGGTGTGGCTGGCCTGCTCAAGGCGGCGGCCATCCCCCTGCACGTGGTGCGGGACAGAAACGATCCGCTGGTGGCCCCGGGGAGCAGGGGGGCGGTGCTCGGACCGGGTGGCGACTTCCCGTCCTGGTACTGGGGCGTCCGTGCCGTCGCGGGGGGCGCGTGGTTCGCCGCGTTCACGATCGTCGTGTTCTCCGGCACCACAGCGCCCTGGGCCATCCTGCTGCTGGCCGCCACCGCCTTCGTCGCCCCCGTCGCACGGCTGGCGCTGCGCGCCTGGTCCCGGCTGCGCCTCGGACGCCACGATCCCGTCGTCCGTGAGCGCGTCAGTCCCTCGCCCGCGAAGGGCGTCGGCGCGACGGTCAGGTTCTGCCGGGACACCGAGTTGCGGGTGCAGGACAAGGACCTCGTCCTGCGTGACCTGGGCGGGCAGGAGTACTGGTTCCCGTTGACCGGCCCGCACGCGGTGACCTCGCTGGTCCGGGTGAGTGACCGCACCGGCGCCGTGATCGGGGCGGAACTGCGGGGACCGGGGGAGCAGGTGCGGGCCGTGCTCCCGTGGGCTGTTTGGTTCGGCGGCGAGACGGGAGCCGACGGGTGGGCACGGTTGCGCCGCGCCACCGGGCTGGCGGTGTCCGAACGCCGGCTGAGCGGAAAGGCCATCTGGCCCAAGGGGCCGGTACTGGGCCTGCGCCTGCTGCCCGAGTCGGGCCGGACGGCTCGCCGCATGTCGCGGTTCCCCGGGACCATCGCAGGAATGTCGTCCACGGCCGTCATGGCCTTCGGTTCCGTGTTCTCCGTGGTCCAGGGACTACGGATCACGGACTCGCACCCCTGTGTGTCGCTTGCCGCGGTGCTCATGGGAGCGGTCGGCCTGGTCCTGCAGGGCACGCCGTACGCGGCCCACCAACTACGCAGTCGCCTCCGGCTCGACCGGAGGGCCCGGGACCGGACATCCAGGGAGGATGCAACGTGACCTCTACCGGGAAGCCCGCGGGCTCCCCCGAGAATCCCGCAGCTCCTGCCGACTACCGACTGCTCCTGCCCGAGGGCTGGTTCCGGATCCTGCTCGACCCCGACCGGCGGGACAGGTCCGTCGACGCGCTGGTGGAGCGCCAGTTCCACGGCATCGACAACGCCCCGCACCTCAAGGAGGAACTACGTGCCGACCTGCGCCGCCGTGCGGCCAAGGCGCACCGCAGCGGTGGGATCGAGCTCTACCTGAGCCTCCAGGAGGTGGGTCCGTTCACCGTCCCCGCCTCGCTGCTGGTCAGCCTGGCGCCGCTGCGCCACGCCGAGCCGTTGCCCGCGGAGGACCTGGCGCGAGCCTTCGCCGAGGAAGCGAAAGAGGCGGATCCGGGCGAGGCACCGGAAATCACTGTCGAAGAACTGGCCGCGGGAACCGCGGTACGGGTCCGCAGGCTGTCGCGGCAACCCGGCGAGAACGGGCCGGACGGGGACCACGTCTCCGTCTCGGTGGAGTACCACCTGCCCGTCCCCGGCACGACGGCGTTCCTGCTGCTCACCTTCTCCACGCCCCTGGAGCCGATCGCCGACGCCATGGCCGGCCTCTTCGACGCGATCGCCGGCTCGCTGACCTGGACGGAGTGACTACCGCCATGACCACCGACGACCTGTCGAACCTCGGCCTGGAATGCTCGGAGGACTGGGTGCCGTTCCCCGTCGCCGGGCAGCTGGACCTGGGCTACTGGGCGAAGCACCAGGCGGGGAACCTAGTCGAACGGTACGAGCGCGACGGGGAGAAGGGGAATGCCCGTCTCCTTGCTCGCGACCTCAGACGCGCGGCGGCCGACAGCCGTACCCGTGAACCCCTCGGTGCCTTCGGCTGGTACATCAGCGGTCATCACACCGTCGCGGCCGTCCTCGAACTCGACGCGATCCATCCGGACGGCACCTTCCCCGAGGTCACCCTCCCGCTCCTCACCGAGCACATGTCGGCGCGCGACTTCGGTGAACCGGACGTCCGCGAGGTCCGGCTGCCACTCGGCGACGCGGTCCGCATCCGGCAGAACCTGATCGAGGAGAAGAAGCGCCTCATCGGCCCGCGCCCCGTGGTCCGCACCCTCTTCTACGGCGTCCGCCCACCGGCGACGGACGCCGCCGTCACCCTGCTGGTCTCCTGGACGGAGCCAGTACTGGACGAACCGCTGGAGGGCATCGTGGACGGCATCGCTCACACGCTGTCCCTGTGAGGCCCGAGCGGGGTCCCACCGGAAGTGCCCGGTCCTTCAGACGCCCCGCCGGACCCTGCCGTATCGCTCCTCGGCGAGGCCGGCCTCCGCTCCCAGCAGGCCGAGGGCCCTGCGGCGCCGGTACCCGGAGAGCGCGCCGCTCACCGCGCCGGTGGCGATCGAGGCGGCCGAGAGGTAGGTCAGCTCCCGCTCCGGACTCGGGTTCTCGGGGCGGCTCAGCCGCGCTCCGGCATCGTCCAAGGGGTCGGCGAAGACCCGGGTGTGGTCTCCCGGCCGGAGGCGGCAGTCGCCGAGGGTCGTCTCCAAGGGCCGCGCCCCTGGAGCGGGGCCCACCTCACGCAGGGCGCAGTGAGGGGTCCCGCGCGAGGCGGGCTCGTCCCTGGAGACCACGACGACATCCGCCCAGCGGCCACGCTCGATCAGCACCGAGGTGTGAACGGTGACGGCCGCGCCGAAGAAGAGAAAGAGGCCGCCGAGGACGATCAGAACGACGGGGCCGGGCCGACTGCCGTAGTGCGCGATCTCGGGCAGTAGAAGAAACAGCAGGCACGTCGCGGACGTCACCAGCAGCGGCCACAGCAGTGCGCCACCGACTGTTGCGGGGACGGCGAGGAGGAGCAGGGGCGGCAGCCAGGCGGGCACGCTCACCGCGAACGCGGCGCACAGCACGGCGGCGCGCGGCAGGGCGGGGATCCGGCGGGTGAGCCGCCCGCTGAGACGGTGCGGGGCTCGGGGCGTGGCCCGCTTGGGGTGGAGTCGCCGCATCCGGTCGCGGTACTCGTCCTGTGTCATCTGCGTTGTCATCCGCCCGTGCTCCGGCAGGAGGACCCGGGCCGGTGCGGTACCCCGGTCGCGACACGGACCGACACCGTCACGTCACGTGCCGCCGCCACCCTTGCCGCCCCGCTTGTCCTCCGTCTTCACGGCCTCGTTGACCTGCTTCGTGAGTTCGTCGTCGAGCTTCTTGAACTCGCGGACGACGGCGTCCGACATGTCGCCGAGCGCGTCGAGCTGCTGGGTGATGTCCTCGCGGCCGTCCTCCCAGTTGGACTCGAAGTCGCCGAGGGCGTCGTTGACGCTGCCGTCGCCGATGTCGTCCTTGTACGACTCGAAGAGCTTCTTGGTGTGGTTCAGCCGCGTCTTGAGGGACCGAAGCCGGCGCCCGTAGTCCTCCAGCTCGGTCAACGGCAGCGCGAGGTCGCTCTTGCCCATGGCGCGGAGTCCTCTCTGCAGGCTCGGGTCGGGTCGGTTCAGACGAAACGGAAGGTGCTGGTCACGGCATCGAAGATGTCGTGGAACGCCTCGGCGAGGTCCAACACCGGGCTGGCCCCGGAGACGAGCACGACCTGGTCGGTGGTTCCCGGTACGGGGATGTACGTCTGCGTCAGCACCATACGCAGGGTACGACTGTCGCCCTGAGCGACGGGCACGTCCTCGACGCCGTACGTCCGCGCGGCCGTGCCCACTTCGGGAACGTCGACGGTCGTGACCTTGCGCCAGGCGTCGCCCTCGCGTCGCGGGGTGATCGTACGGAGGCTCTCGGCGATGGCCCGGGGGTCGGTGGATAGGGCGACGCCCTGCTTGTTCTTGGCGCCGAGGACGGACACGGTGACGGTCGCGGAGAGCGGGACGCCGTCGAAGTTCTCGGCCATACAGCCCATATAGAGGGCGCCGGAGTCGTGGGCGTCCTTGGCCATTTTGCGGAGTGTTGCGGTCAGGTCCGTGCGGAACGGGGCCAACTCAGGGGACTCTCGCACCCGTTCGTCCACCAGTGTCCGTACCGTCGCTTCACGCCCCTCCGGGCGGATGTCGAACTCCCACCAGGAGTCTGGAACGGCCAGTGAGAAACTCGGCATCACAACCACTGTCTCTTTCTGAATATTTCGTGAACGACTAACCGAGGTCCATTCCTAGATCCTCTGTAGCGATCTCGGTGAGTCTGCTGTCCGGTACCGTAGGGGGCGAATAGTTCAAGTCTCTGATCCGCGTGAGGAATTTCAGGGGGAGGGCGACATGGTGAGTTGATACGTAATGCGAAAGATCTCCGCGCCAGATCCATTCGCCATCTGTGTAGAGCGAGCCGATGCCGGTCAACAGTGGTCCATCAGGATCCAGCACGTCAGGCCCGGCGCTCATCTCGCTCCATAGTCCTGTTCCATTCATGAGGTAGGAAACAATGTCCGACTCGTCCGGCTCACCAAATGGTCGCATCGCATCTTTGATCGAGCCGTCCACCGGCAACCCCCAGCCGGGAGACAGTTCTGCGAAGAAGCCTGCGGGGCGAATCATTGGAGCTCCTCGTTGTCGCGGCTCGCTCAGACCATGGGGAGGAAGGTGAGCCATACCCCACCGTCTTTGATGTGAGGGGTGAACGGGCCCGCCCCGAAGCTGGGGACACCTACCGCGTTGGTCGGCGCCTTGACTGGCACGCCAAGGGAATTGGCCATGTTCTGGATTACTTCTGGCTGGGCGGAGCCCGAATGACAGGTAAGCATACGTACGGGTTCACCGTTGTAACCGGGCGTACGGTTGATCGTATCAAGGACATGATTGGGGTGAACGTCGTGTCCACCCGCTCTCTGTCCTGCACGGTTCACTTGTCCCGCGACCATCCGCCCGTCGGTCGTGCCATGAATAATCACGTCTTGATATCCAGGGAGCCGCTCTGCGACATCGAAATTCCGCAGGGTCGCTGGATCGTATCCAATCGCGGTTGCCCCCGGCTTGTGGTAAATGGGCATGTCGGAGGGTAGGGCATCATCAGCGCGTCGGCCCGGAGGGCCGACTCGTGGAGAGTCCGCTTTCCACCATCGACTCTTGCCCATCATGCTGAATAGTGAGAAACGTACGTTCCTCAAGTTGCGGACTCCATCCGCCAGATTCTTCAGGCCTCCGCCTATGCCTCCCATGAAACCGGAACCGAGAGCACGTAGGCCGCCCGCCTTCCAGAGTTTGCCGAGTTTCGCGAGACTTGTGAATCCTTTGGTCGCGGGTATGCAGTCCAGCGCCGCCCATAGGAGGTCGCCCCAACCCGCTTCACCTTTGACGACTTTTCTTATCGTGTCGGCCATCACCACAAGCGCCGCCGCGAAGACCAACCACCCCAGTGGTCCACCGACGATCATCACGATGATCCCGGCGATGGCCACGACCCACTTGCAGATGGTGACGATCTCGTCCCAGTGGTCGGAGACCCAGTCGCCGATCTCCTCCCACCAGTGCCGGTTCGGGATACCGGCGTCGGAGGCCTCCTTGAGCTTGGTCACCGTCCGTCGGGCCGCCTCCTCGCGGAGGCCCTTCGCCTGACCGGCCAGCTTCTTCGCAGCGTCCAGGGCGCTCTGCGCGCTTTCGACGTTCCGTTCGGCCGCGGCCTGGCGGGCGTTCGCGTGCTGGGCGTCGCGGGTGGCGCGGCGGACGTCGGCCTCATCCGGTTTCGGGACGTCTTTGCCGCCGCTCCTGGCGGGGTCGTAGGAGTCCACCTTCTCGGTCGCGGTGCGGACCCAGTCGTTGGCTCCCGACAACGCCGTCTGCGCGGTGGTGAGTTCCTCATGGGCCTTGCGGCCATCGCGCAGCGCCTTGTCGGCCTTCTCCTGTGCGTCCTGTAGATCGGGCCAGAAGGTGGCCAGCGCGTCTCCGGCGAGGGCGTACGACTTCTTCAGCTTGCGCAGCTTCTTCGGGGCGTCCTCGAACTCCTCGGCGAACACGTCCGCCGTCTTGCCCGCCCAGGAGAGGATCTCCTCCTCCTTGGCGATGCCCTTGAGGTCGCGCAGGACGTCGGACACGTCGTCGGCGAAGTCGTGCAGGGTGCCGGCGAGTTTGCGAATGCGGTCCGGGTCGCCCGGCGTCGGATCCTTCTCCAGGTCCAGTACATGCCAGTCCGTCGGCCTGTGCGACACCGTGTTCTCCCCCGTACACGTGCGATGCCTACCGCTTGGAACGCGCGTACGAACTTATCGCATGTGCTGTCGCACCGTGTGCTGGGTGGGGCGGGATCAGGTCAGGTGGAGACCGTCTTGAGGCTCTGGACCAGGGCGGTGAAGGATCCGACCTGGACGGTCAGCATGCCCTTGGACGGGTCCTTCGAGTCGCGTATCGCGACGCGGGTCCGCAGAGTGGCTATCTCCACGCAGGTGTTGCCGTCACCACCGCCGGAGTACGAGGACTTCCGCCAACTCACGGTCTCGGTCATGACGCGCCTCAAAGTTCCTTCGCCAAGCGGTGGATGAAGTCTCGTGACGCCGCAGGGGTCAGCGACGCCTTCTCCACCTTACGGAACAGTGTTCGAAGCTGCTTCAGTTGAGGTTCTGCGTCGATGAAGGCTGTCCCGGTGGGGAAGTCCCGGAGCACGGTGTCCAACTGGGCCACGGGTCCACAGGCGTGCATCATCGAGGCGTCGGCACCGGCGAAGCCGTCCTGGGTGGTGGGGATGACGCGTACGGTGGCGTGACCTGCTTCGATCCGTTCCAGGACCTGACGGAGCTGTGCCTGAGCCACCTGACGGTCGGCCACTCGGACGCGTAGGGCGAACTCGTGGATGATCGTCTCGTACGGCGTCGGGTCGTCACCCTCAATCACCGAGCGCCGTCGCATTCGGTGCTCCACCCGTGGGATCAGTTCGCTTCCGGGTAGCCCCGGCATCATGTAGGTGTACACCGCGCGGGCGTAGTCGGCGGTCTGAAGCAGGCCAGGAACATGCGTGATCACGATCTCGCGCAGGGCCGTCGCATGGTGTTCGACTTCGGCGGTGTCCGAGAACACCGGAGGCAGCACGCCTCGGTACTCCTCCCACCATCCACGGGTGCGGTCGGTCGCCATGGCCACGAGGGCCTCGATCAGTCCTTCGTCCGTGCAGGCGTAGTGAGCGGCCAGACGACGTACCCGTTGGGCGCTCACACCCGCGACCCCGGACTCGATCTGGCTCATCTGGACTGAGTCGGCTCCCAGTAGCTCGGCTGCTTCCTTGGACTTCATGCCCATCGCCTCGCGCAGTTTGCGCAGCTCAGCGCCCAATCGCATCCTGCGGGCCGTGAGATGCCTCTTCGGCGGCAAACCGACGCCTCCTGGTTCCAACTACTCGGCTCAAGTACCTCGTTCGAGCGTCAGAATACGGCAGCCACTTGTAACTTCCTAAAACTAGGAAATACCTTCGGTGATGTGACGCACACAGTGCGGCACTGTCTTGCGCCGGAAGTGCACCGTTTCGTCACGCTCTGACGGTGCGGCGATGCCACCGGTCACCGTCCCCTTCGCCGAGTGGAGTTCAGCCATGCCCGAAAGCCCGCCGACCGACCCGGCCGCCCCCTGGGAGTACACCCTCTACATCCCGAACGACCTGCGCGCCGTCACCGTTTGCCGCCGCACCCTCCGGCTGATCCTCACCATGCACGGCCTGATCCGCCTCGTGGACACCGCCGAGTTGGTCGCGACCGAGCTGGTCTCCAATGCCGTACGGCACACCAAAGGCCCCGCCGCGCTCCGGGTGCGGTGGACGGCCGGCGTGCTGCGGATCGGGGCGTGGGACGCCGACCCGGAACCGCCCGAGCCGCCGGGGAGGGTGCAGGCGCTCGTCGATGCGGAGGAGGGGCGGGGGCTCGCGCTCGTGCGGGCGTGCGCGGACGTGTGGGGGTGGCAGCCGCTGGCCAGGGGCGGGAACCGGGGCAAGTACGTGTGGTGTGACCTTGTCGCGGCGTAGTGCGTTTATCTCGTCGTACAGGAAGGAGGGCTGATGGTCAGTTCTTCGCACGAGGCGCTGCACTGGGTCTTTCAGAAGGACCCGGCGCTGCTGACGCGGGCGTTCCAGAGCGTGCTGCGCGTTCCGTTCCCGGAACCGCGTGACTTCGCGGTCCTGAACGCCGATGTCACCGAGATCGAGCCCGTCGAACGGCGTGTGGACACGCTGATGCGGGTGGATACGGACGAAGGCACGTACCTCCTCGTCGTCGAGGCGCAGGGGAAAAGGGACGAGGGTAAGCGCGGGAGCTGGCCGTACTACCTCTCGTACTTGTACGCGAAGTACGGCTGGGAGCCGGTGCTCGTCGTGATCACGCAGAACAGCGCGACGGCGCGCTGGGCGGCGCAGCCCATTCGGCGGGGCCTACCCGGCTGGCACTCGATGACGGTGCGACCGCTGGTGATCGGCCCGGACAACGTGCCGGTGATCGCGAATGAGCGGGAGGCCGAAAGGGACGTTCCACTTGCCGTCCTGTCGGCCATGACGCATGGGCAGGGCACCAAGGCCGCCGCCATACTTAAACCGTTGGCTTTCGCTCTGCGGACTGTCGACGCCGAGAGTGCGGCGGTGTTCGGACAGCTCATCGAATCGTGTCTGGGTGATTCCCAGGCCAAGGAGATCTGGAGGGAACTGATGTCGGAGGTCCGCTACTTCTTCAACAGTTCGGTGGCCGAGAAGGTCCGCGAGGAGGGCCGTGAGGAGGGCCGTGAGGAAGGCCGTGAGGAAGGACGGGCCGAGGACCGTTCCGAGACCACGCTGGAGATTCTGGAGTGGCGGAACATTCCGGTGTCCGACGCAGTCCGAGAGCGGGTGCTTTCCTGCTCCGATCTGAAGCAGCTCAAGATGTGGTCCCGGCGGGCGTTCCACGTCATGCGCGCGGAAGATCTGTTCACGGAGGGGTAGGACTGAGACGCCACGAGAGATCCGCCGGCACTTCTTTCGCAACCCGGTGGCCGAGAGGGTTCGTCAGGAGGGCCGGGTCGAAGGCTCCTGGATCAGCTCAAGTCTGGGCTCAGCGGGCGATGACGGTGGATCGGGCCCAGGACCCGTTCAGCGGTTGATGGACTGGATCTCCTGGACTTCCATGTCCTGCGTCGTCTCGAAGGTGCCGTCCGGCAGGTCGCCCGCGGCTCCGCCGTTGCCCTCCCAGGAGATCTCCCAGGTGACCGATGCCTCCAGCTGGTACGGCTCCCCGTTCGACGCGCGGAGGTAGCGGATGCCGCAGGGCGGGGCCTCGTCGGCCTTGCCCTTCGTGTACGGCGTACCGATGGAGCCGTCGGCGTTGATCTCGCAGTCGCCGGAGGCGGGGAACGTCTCCGCGCCGTCCGTGCCGGGTTCCAGGTGGAGGGCGACGGGCTTCGCGGTCGTCTCGGCCCCCAGGCCCGTGTTGGGCAGTTCGGCGCGGACCTTGACCTCCTTGAAGGTGCCCTTGTCCAGCCAGACCCAGATGGGGAGGTTGACGGTGGACTTGGCTGCCGGCTTCGCCTCAATCTTGGTCGAAGGGACCTCGACCTTGTCGTAGGCGTACTCGGCGAGGATCTCCGGGGTCGGAGCGTTCGGCACATCGGGGATCTCGCCGGCGTCCTGCCAGAACATGAGCCTGTTGCAGAGGGACGTGTCGTCGAGAGCGGAGAGGCTCGGGGCGACTCCGCGCCAGAAGAACCCCTTCTCTCCGAGGTTGTAGTCCTTGTAGCCCGTCACGGACGACGGGGTGCCGAAGTAGTTGGTGGCGGCCTTGTCGTCCTTGAAGTGGTCGGTCCACAGTTCGGATCCGTACCACCCCTGGCGGAGACTGACGTCACCGCCACCGTCGGTCTCCGCGAAGTCCTTCAGTGACTCGGGCGTGAATACGGGTTCGTACCAGCATGGTGGGGGCTCCCAGTTGGCGTCGGTCGACGCCAGGTTGCCCCGCCGCCCGCCGGTGGGGCCGCTCACCTGCGTGATCTTGATGCTCGTGTGCTGTGCCGAGGCGGTCAGTTCACTGCCCTCGGCTTCGCCTCTCGTGCCGGAACCGCCGAAGGCGTGGGCAGGAGCGGAACAGCAGACTGCGGTGACCAGTGACGCTGTGAGCACGGGCAGCCCTTTGTGACGGGCCCTCACTTCGCGCACTCGCCCCGCTCCGAGCGGACGGACGCGTTCTGCCACACGCCCTGGCTGCTCTTCCTGAGCGTGACCAGGTAGTACACCTCGGGATCCATGTCCGCGGGATTCCCTTCGACCTTGCCGGTCTTCCGGTGCTTGGTGTACGCGTCACTCTCGTCCGTGCAGTAACCGAGAGACGCCGTCGTGCCGCCGTCGAGCACGGTGGCCTTGGGGTCGAAGACCGGCAGCTTGCCGATCACCGTCACGTTCTTGTCCGTGTACGACTTGATCCACTTCTTGCTCTGCGAGCGGCCGGAGTCGGTGTCGTAGAAGGCAACGGCCTCGCTGTCGGGATCGTTGGCGATGATCGCGGCGTACCCCGCCCGGAGCTCTTCCTTGGCGTCGTTGAGCACGGCCTGCTGCTGAGCGTCGCTGCTCGTCCAGTCATGGAAGGTCAGTTGGAAGCTACTGGGAAGCTTGATCACTGGTCGCTCGACGCCGGGCGTCGTTGAAGAGGATGCCGAAGCCGACGGCGCGGAGCTGCCCGTCCCCGCCCCCTTGATGTTGTCCGAAGACGAGTCGTCGCCGCCTCCGCCGCAGGCGGTCAGGAGCAGGGCCGCTGTCGCGGTGAAGGTGGCGGCGGTGGTCGTGAGGGCGCTGCGGGCCACGGTTGGTCCCCCGGGGTACGGCGTGTGCGACAGGGCACGAGGCCATCAGGGCGAGGTGCAGGGGCCCTGGGCGGTTTCTGGGGATTGTGTGGGGGGCGTGAAGGGTGACCGACGTGGGGTCGACGTCATGGGACAAAGGCCGTAAAGGGGGTCGAGGGCGCGACGGCGTCTCGCGGTGGCCCTTCGACGGTGTCGGTGTGAGTCCATAAGATCTCTGTAGGCTCAGCACACCCCTCATACCGGACGCTCCAGCCGCCCTCCACATACGTCCACACACACCCACACACGACACACGACCCGGGAAACCCGCCATGCCTCGACGCCGCACCACCAGCTCGTCAAGCTCGACGGGCTCGACGGGAAGTTCGCCGGCTCCGAGGAACCGGACGCCCCAACCGGTGCGGGTGCGGCGGCGGTCGTTCGGGGACTTCGTCAAGGCGTTCCTCGCCTTCGTGATGCTGCTCGTACTGGTCGTCGGGGTGCCCCTGGCGCTGGCCATGAACGCCGGGTGGCCGTTGCCCAACGGTGCGCCCGGCCTCGACTGGCTCCAGCGCGAGATCACCGTGCAGACCTTCCTGCACATCCTGACCGTCGTCGTCTGGTTCGCGTGGGCGCAGTTCACCGCCTGCGTGCTCGTCGAGGTCAAGGCCGCGCTGTCCGGTGTCGGGGTGCCGGGGCGGGTGCCCGGGTCCGGGCCCAGTCAGCTGCTCGCCCGGCAGCTCGTCGCCGCCCTGCTGCTCGTCGGCGCCACCGCGGCGAGCCTCACGCCGGGACTGTCGCAGCTCGGGCAGAGCCTGGAAGGGAACCAGCAGCCCTCCGTCGCCGCCGCCCAGCAGACGCCGGGACTCTTCGCCCAGCAGCAGGAGCAGGCCGCCGGTACCGCGAACGCCCTCGCCGAGCAGGCCGGGCAGGCCGCGGCCCGTGCCGACAGCGGCTCCGCCGCGCACGGCGACACGAAGTACTACCGGATCCAGCCGCCCGAGGGACGCCACCACGACTCCCTCTGGGAGATCGCCGACCGGCACCTCGGTGACGGGCGCAGGTACAAGGAGATCTTCGAGCTCAACAAGGACCGCGTGCAGCCGGACGGGTCCAAGCTGTCCGAGGCATCCCTGATCCGGCCCGGGTGGATCATGGAGATGCCCGGCGACGCCCGCGGCGGCGAGCTCGTCGAGTTGCCCGACGAGGCGCCGAACGTCTCCGAGCAGGTGCAGCAGCAAATCAGCGACTACGCGCAGACCGGCGACCAGGCGCAGGGCAGCGGCGGAGCCGGCGCCGGCTCCGGAGGCGGTGCCCAGGGCGGCGGTGACGCCCAGGTC
>NZ_RAIF01000027.1:153874-160246 GCF_003671715.1 Streptomyces sp. E2N166
ACGCCCAGGTCTCCCTGCCCGAGCAGCGGCCCGCGCCCGGCCCCGCCAACCCCGTCACGCCCGCGACCCCGGCCCCCGCACCCGAGACCGGCCGGCAGCACGCCACCCCCGCCGAACAGTCCGGGCGCTCCTTCGGGCTCCCCGAGGCCCTCCTCGCCGCGCCTCTCCTTGCCGCCGGTCTCCTCGGCGCCCTCGGCCGCCGGCGCCGGCAGGCACTGTGGCAGTCGGCGCTCGGCAGTGTCGGCGGACGGCGCGGCATGGAGCCGCCGACGCCGACCGGCGACGCCCAGGACGCGCAGGACGCGCTGCTCGTCGGCGCCGACCCCGAAGGCGTACGCCTGCTGGACCGGTCGCTGCGCGGACTGGCCGCCGCACTCGCCGCCGAGTCGCGGCCGCTGCCCGTCGTGTACGCGGCCTGGATGAGCAGCAACGGCGACCTGCACCTCCAGCTCGCCCAGCCGGCCGGCAAGCCGCCGACGCCCTGGCAGCTCGGGCAGGACCAGACCTTCTGGATGCTGGCCCGAGCCGACGCCGAGGGGTACGAGGACGCCGACACGGCCGCGCCGTACCCGGGTCTCGTCAGTCTCGGCACCATGGACGAGTCCCGGCTGCTGCTCAACCTGGAGGCCGTACCCGGCCTCGTCTCGCTCAGCGGTACGGAGGCCGACCGGGCCGCCGTGTTCGCGTCGGTCGCCGCCGAACTGGCCACCAACGGCTGGTCGGACCGTATGACCATCACGCTCGTCGGGTTCGGGGAGGACCTCACGCCCCTCGCGCCCAACCGGATCCGCCATCTCGACGGGTTCGAGGACCTCTTCGAGACCATGTCCGCCGAGACCCGGCAGCGGCGCGGCGCGCTGGGGGCCGCCGGGCACGACTCCGTGCTCACCGGCCGTACCGGGCCCGCCCAGCACACGCGTTGGGCGCCGCACCTCGTCCTGCTGGCCGCCCAGCCGTCCGACGAGGACGCCCTGCGGCTCGCGGAACTCGCCGCCGACGCCAGCCGTCTCGGTATCGGCTACCTCGTCGGCACCGAGGGCGCCGATCTGCCCGGCGCCGCCTGGGAGATGGAGATCACCGGCGAGGGCCGGCTGCTCGCGCCGCTCCTCGGGCTGGAGCTGGAGGCCCAGTTGCTGCCGGCCGCGCAGCAGCGGGCCGTCGTCGAACTCTTCACCGACGCCGACCCCGAACGCGGGCCCGGCGGCCCGGCCAACACCCCGCCGTTCCTCGTCGACGTCAGCGAGCAGGGACGGCCCGCGGTGTACGCCCGTCTCGTCGGGTCGTACGAGATCATCGGCCTGGAAGCGCCCGACGGCGACCGCAGCGCCCAGCTCCACGAGGCACTCGCGCTGCTCCTGCTGCACCGCGAAGGCGTCCATCCGCGCGTGCTGGCCTCCGCGCTGTGGCCTCGTGGCGTGACGGAGGACGTGCGCGACGCGCTGCTGGAGCGGTTGCGGGCCTGGCTGGGCACCGACCCCGACGGCACGCCGAGGCTCGGCACCGACGCCGGCGGACGTCTCACGCTCGCCAAGTCCGTCGTCTCCGACCTCGACGTGCTGCGCTCCCTGTACTACGAGGCCACGCAGGGCCGGGGCGTGGACAGCCGCCAGGTGCGCGGACGGCTGCTCACCGACGCGCTGGTGCTGGTGCGGGGGCCGCTGCTCGCCGACCGGCCCGGGGGCCGCTACCGCTGGCTCACCCACGAGATCATCGACGCCCAGCTCCCGCTGCTCGTCGCGGACACCGGGCTGGCGCTCTCCGAGTTCCACCTGGAGAGGAACCGCGCGGAGAAGGCCATCGAGGCGCTGAACGCGGCGCTGCGCACCGCCCCCGCCGACGAGCGCCTGTGGCACGAACTCCTGCGCGCCACGCACGCCACCGACGACACCGGCCGGCTCCGCACGCTCGCCGCCGACCTCATCGGCCGCAGCGGTGCGCGCGGCCTGCCGCCGCGCACCGAGGCACTGCTCGACGAGCTGCTGCCGACCTGGCGTGACGGCGTCGCCGCCGCCGGGTGACCATCGATCTCCGGGTGAACGCCGACCTCCTGATGAACGTCGATCTCCTGATCGTTCCGATCGTCCTGGCCGCCGCGCTCTGGGGTGCGGCGGCCGGCGCGCTGCTGCCCCGCGCGGCCTACCGGTTCTCCGCCCCCTCGGGGGAGGCGTGGCGCGAACGGTGCCCGGACGGCGCGCATCCCGTCCGGGGCTGGCTCGGGCGAGCGCGGTGCGGGCAGTGCGAGGCCGGGGCCGCCTTCTACGGTCCCGGCACCGCCGTACCCGCCACCGTCACCGCCCTCGTCTGCGCCGCCCTCGCCGCCGCCACCGGGACCCGCCCCGAGTTGGCGGTCTGGCTGCTGCTCGCCCCGGCCGGCGTGCTCCTCGCGGTCGTCGACCTCCGGGTACGACGGCTGCCCGACCCCCTCACCCTGCCCCTCGCCGGTACCGCACTCGTCCTTCTCGGCCTCACCGCCCTCGTGCCCGAGCACGCCGGGGAGTGGACCACCGCCCTGCTGGGCGCCCTCGCCCTCGGCGCTGGCTACTTCGTGCTGTTCCTCATCAACCCGGCCGGCATGGGCTTCGGCGACGTGAAACTGGCCCTCACGGCCGGTGCGGTCCTCGGCTGGTACGGCTGGCCGACGGTGATGCTCGGCACCTTCGCCGGGTTCCTGCTCGGCGCGCTCTACGGCGGCGCCCTCGTCGTCGCCCGGCGGGCGGGGCGCAAGACGGCCATCCCGTTCGGGCCCTTCCTGATCGCGGGCGCCTTCCTCGGCGTCCTCGCGGGGGCCTACGCGGCCTGAGCACCGACCCGTGAAGGGCCTGGCGTACGCTGGGCAGGTCCGTCCACAACCCTTACGAACTCTGCGAAAGGGACGCCGGTGACCGAGAAGGCCGACCTTCAGCCCATCCTCGACCGCGCCGCCGCCGGTGGGCGGATCACCCCCGAGGAGGCGCTCGTCCTCTACCGCGACGCCCCGCTGCACGCGCTGGGCGCCGCCGCCGACGCCGTACGCAGGCGCAGGTACGCCGGTACCGAGCACATCGCCACGTACATCATCGAGCGCAACATCAACTACACGAACGTGTGCGTCACGGCGTGCAGGTTCTGCGCCTTCTACGCCGCCCCCAAGGACACCGCCAAGGGCTGGACCCGCGACCTCGACGACATCCTGCGCCGCTGCGCGGAGACCGTCGAGCTGGGCGGCACGCAGATCATGTTCCAGGGCGGCCACCACCCGGACTACGGCGTCGAGTACTACGAGAAGCACTTCGCCGCCATCAAGAAGGAATTCCCGCAGCTCGTCATCCACAGCCTGGGGGCGAGCGAGGTCGAGCACATGGCGCGGATCTCGAAGGTGTCGGTCGAGGAGGCGATCCAGCGCATCCACGCGGCCGGGCTCGACTCCTTCGCCGGAGCCGGCGCCGAACTGCTGCCCGAGCGGCCGCGCAAGGCCATCGCGCCGCTCAAGGAGTCCGGCGAGCGCTGGCTGGAGATCATGGAGATCGCGCACCGGCTGGGCGTCGAGTCGACCTCCACCATGCTCATGGGCACCGGCGAGACCAACGCCGAACGCATCGAGCACCTGCGCATGATCCGGGAGGTGCAGGACCGCACCGGCGGCTTCCGCGCCTTCATCCCGTACACCTACCAGCCCGAGAACAACCACCTGAAGGGCCGCACGCAGGCCACGCTCTTCGAGTACCTGCGGATGATCGCCATCGCCCGGCTGTTCATGGACAACGTCGCCCACATCCAGGGCTCCTGGCTCACGACGGGCAAGGAGGTCGGCCAGCTCTCCCTGCACTACGGCGCCGACGACCTCGGCTCGATCATGCTGGAGGAGAACGTCGTGTCGTCGGCCGGTGCCAAGCACCGCTCCAACCGGCTGGAGATCATCGACCTGATCCGCAAGGCGGGACGCGTACCGGCGCAGCGCGCCACGACGTACGAGCACCTCGTCGTGCACGACGACCCGGCGAACGACCCCGTCGACGAGCGCGTCGTGTCCCACATCTCGTCCACGGCCATCGAGGGCGGCACGGCCCACCCGGAACTGAAGCTGCTCGCCTCCAACTGAGGGCTGTCGCTTCCGTGTTGACGATCCACATCTGCGAAGCCTCGCCCGAGACGGCCGTCGTGGTCGACGGTGCGCGTCTCGCCGCCGTCGGCCCGTACGAGGCACTGGCCGCCGACCACCCGCGGGCGCGGGTGCGCCGGTGGCCCGGCATCCTGACGCCCGGACTGCTCAACCCGTACGGCCCGGAACTGCTGGAGCAGGCCTACCACCCCGATCCGCGTGAGGCGGACCGGCTGGGCACCGAGCCGATCTTCGGGGAGCGCGCGCTCGCCCTCCTCGGTGCGCATGCGTCCGCGCGGGGCGCCAGCGCGCGCCGAGGAGTACAGCGCATGCTGGCGCACGGAACGGTTGCCGTCGCCGGAGAGCTGCGAGGCCGAGCGGCCCTGGACGCGGTGCGCGGAGCGGGGCTCGCCGTGGGGGCGCGTCCGGCCACCCTGCCCGGGCCCGCGTCCTTCTCGCCGGTCCCGCTGGTGCTGCTTCCCGCACTCGCCGCCGGGAAGCCCGCCCGTTTCGCGGTGTTCGACGTACCCGACCGGGCCGCGCTCGTGCGGGACGGCGCGTCCACGTGCGTGGCCACCGTCGTGGGCGGCCGTCTGGTGTACCGGGGGCGCTGAGCGCGCGGTCCCACGGGGCTCGCCCGCCGGGCCTACGCGCCGAACGCCGCGCCGAACGCCCCGTCCTCCTGTTCCACGCCGCTGCACGTGGTGAGCGCGTCGGTGGCCGACGCGTCCTCGGCGCACCGCTTGTCCCGGAAGGCGGCCCAGACCGAGACCCACGCGATGCCCTTCTCCTCGGCGAATGCGCGCACCTCCGACGCGTCCGCGAGGGTGAAGGTCTCGCCGGCGACGTCGTTGACGCCGAGCATCGAGGTGAGCGCCATGCCCCGCCAGGCGTCCGCGTCCGAGGTGCCGAAGACCTCGCGGAACTGCGTGTGCGCGGCCTCGGCCGAGGTGAGGGCGTACTCGCCCATGTCGCCGTCGTAGGACTCCCCGTAGTTCATGGTCATGAGGTTGACCGTGTCGACCTGTACGCCGTGGTCGTTGGCGGACGCGAGCAGCGTCAGGGAGTCGGCGTCCAGGCCCGAGGGCATCACCGGGAGGGTGAAGGAGACCTCCAGGCCGTCGCGTTCCTCCTGGAGCAGCGCGATCGCCTCCGAGCGCAGGACTACGGAGTCCGTGTCGGTCAGTGCGCCGCCCTCGATGTCGAAGTCGGCCCGGGTGGAGCCGGCCGCGTCCAGGGCCTCGCCGTACGCCTGCGCCAGGTCGGCCGCGCTGCCGCAGGCCGCCGCCAGTTCCGTCCCGGAGGCTCCGCCGAAGGAGACGCGGACGTCGGCGCCGGACTCCTTCAGCTTCGCGACGCGTGCGGCGACGGAGGTGTCGTCGATGTCCTGGACACCGTTCCAGCGCGGGACGCAGTCGTCGCCGGAGGAAATGACGAACGCCAGGTTGTACGTCGTCGGGGAGCCGCCGGAGTCGGTCGCGGAGGCCTTGGTGGCGCTGACGTAGGGGGCGTAGGCGGTGACCGGCTCGGACGGCTCGGACGGTGCCGTGGTGGCCCTGTCCTCAGTGGCGCCCGTGTCGCCCGCGCCGTCGTCCTGCCCGGCGCAGCCCGCGGTGGCCAGGGCGAGCAGCAGGGCGCACCCGGCCGCCGCCTTCCGATATGCCCTCATGTGCGGCACGCTCCGTTCTCGCGTCGGACGTTCTCGTCGTCGGACGAGTGAACCTCTCACGCGTTGCTGGGGCTTTCATGAGGAAAGGGCGCGGTTTCCCGCCGTCTCACAGGGGGCGGACAGGCTGCGCGGCTTTTCACCGAGATCTCACAACGAGGTCAGAGTCGGCGGCAGGCAAAGCTCTCTAACGTCCGGGGCATGCAATCCGAGCCTGCCTTCGCCTCCCGCGCCGCGCCGCGCGGTCGCCGTCGCAAACGCGGCAACGGGTCCGCGGAAGGGCCCGTGTTCGTCGACAACTCCGGGCGCCGGGCCCGGCTGCTGCGCCGGCTGGGACTCCTCGTCGGCGTGGTCTGCGTCGGCTACGCGGCCGTCCTGGGCCTTGCCTTCATGGGCATCGGAACCTCGGTGTCCCCGTCCTCGCTGCTGCCCTTCGGGGGCGGCCAGGACGCCGGCCCGGGTCCCGGCGGCGGTGCGGGGCCGCAGGGCGGCCTGATGCCGACAGACACGCCACCCACCGGCGCGGCCACCCCGCCCACGGGCGGACCCAGCGGCGCGCCCACCGCATCCTCCGGCGCCACCGCCTCCGCCACCCCGAGCACCACCGCTTCCGCCCCCGCCAGTGCCG
>NZ_RAIF01000027.1:160518-188279 GCF_003671715.1 Streptomyces sp. E2N166
GTCCCGTATCGAGCGGGCCGCAGGCCGGGCCGCCGCGCTCCAGCGGCCGCGGGTCCTCCTCGCCCTGCTGCTCCTGCTCGCGCTGACCTGCGTGCTGCTGCTCGACGGCTATCTGCGCGCGGAGGTCGGCGGCGACCAGCGCGTACGCACCGACGCCAGCGCGAGCGACGTACCCGACGAGGTCCTCGACGGCGGGCCGATCCTCACCTTCCGCGGCGGACAGGCCACCACCGTCTCCGTCCCGGACAAGACGATCGCCCTGACCTTCGACGACGGCCCGAACCCGACCTGGACGCCACAGGTGCTGGAGATCCTCGAGAAGTACGACGTGCCCGGCACGTTCTTCCTGGTCGGATCGATGGTCTCGCGCTACCCGGACATCGTGGAGGACCTGGTCGAGCAGGGCAACGAGGTGGGCATCCACACCTTCACCCACGTCGACCTCTCCTACCAGAGCGACGCCCGCGTCACGCGCGAGATCGAGCAGACCCAGCTCGCCCTCGCGGGCGCGGCCGGCATCACCACCACGCTGTTCCGGGCGCCGTACTCCTCCGAGACGGACGCCATCGACAACTACAGCTGGCCCGTCTACGAGAAGCTCGGAGAGGACGGCTACACCAGCGTCTTCGTCGACACGGACAGCGACGACTGGAGGCGGCCCGGCGTCTCGGACATCGTCAAGTGGGCCACGCCGGAGGACGACGAGGGCGCCTCCGTCCTCTTCCACGACGCCGGTGGCGAGCGTTCGCAGACGATCGAGGCGCTGCCGAAGTACATCGAGAAGATGAAGGCGAAGGGCTACACCTTCACCACCATCAGCGGCGTCATGGCCGAACAGCGGCCCTCCGGCGCGCCCGCGGCCCAGGCGTCCGACTCCGGAGGCGGCGAGCTCCAGGCCGCCCACCACCGGGCCACCGGCGCGACCCTCTACGAGGGCAAGGCGCTCCTCGCGGCCGTCGCGGTCGCCGAGTGGACGGTCCCCGCGCTGTCGATCGGCCTCGTGATCGTGGGCGTGGCCGTCATGGGCCGGTTCGGGATGATGCTCATCCTCGCCCGCCGCCACTACCGAAAGCGCAACAGACGCCGCTTCAGCTGGGGGCCGCCCGTCACCGGGCCGGTGAGCGTGATCGTCCCGGCGTACAACGAGAAGGAGTGCATAGCGGGCACCCTGCGGTCACTGGCGCGCAGCACCCACCCGATCGAGATCATCGTCGTGGACGACGGCTCGACGGACGGCACGGCCCAGATCGCCGAGTCCCTCGGACTGCCCAACGTCCGCGTCGTCAGGCAGGCCAACGCGGGCAAGCCCGCCGCCCTCAACAACGGTGTCCGGCACGCCCGGTACGACATCGTCGTGATGATGGACGGCGACACCGTCTTCGAGCCGGACACCGTACGGCACCTGGTGCAGCCCTTCGCCGACCCCGGCGTCGGCGCGGTCGCGGGCAACGCCAAGGTCGGCAACCGGCGCACCCTCATCGGCGCCTGGCAGCACATCGAGTACGTGATGGGCTTCAACCTCGACCGGCGCATGTACGACCTGCTGCGCTGCATGCCGACCATCCCCGGCGCGATCGGCGCGTTCCGGAGGGAGGCCGTGACGCGGGTCGGCGGCATGAGCGACGACACCCTCGCCGAGGACACCGACATCACCATCGCCCTGCACCGCGCCGGATGGCGGGTCGTCTACCAGGAGCACGCGCGGGCCTGGACGGAGGCGCCGGGCTCGCTCAAACAGCTCTGGTCCCAGCGCTACCGCTGGTCTTACGGCACCATGCAGGCGCTCTGGAAGCACCGCCGTTCCCTGACGGACAGGGGGCCCTCGGGCCGCTTCGGGCGGGTCGGCATGCCGCTGGTCGTGCTCTTCCAGGTGGTCACGCCCGTCTTCGCCCCACTCATCGACGTGTTCACCGTCTACTCGATGATCTTCGTCGACTTCCGGGCGGCACTGCTCGCGTGGCTGGCGGTCCTCGGCGTCCAGCTCGTGTGCGCGGCCTACGCCTTCCGGCTCGACCGGGAGAAGTACCGGTACCTGCTGATGATGCCGCTCCAGCAGCTGGCGTACCGGCAGATGATGTACCTCGTCCTCATCCACTCCTGCGTCACCGCCCTCACCGGCGGCCGGCTGCGCTGGCAGAAACTCAAGCGGACGGGCGAGGTGGGGACGCCGACGGGGACCACGGGGACCGGGTGATGGGTGCGCACAGCAAGGGGGCGGCGGTGGTCGTGACCACCCGCGGACAGGGCGGACGGGACCACTACTTCGACACCCTGCGCGCGCTCGCCCTCGTCCGGGTCGTCGCGTACCACGCCTTCCGCTGGCCCTGGGCCGGGCTGGTCTTCCCCTCCATGGGGGTCATGTTCGCCCTGGCCGGCACCCTGGGTGGTGCCGCTCGGCGACCCGCCGGGCAGTGCCTGGGGCGAGCAGGCCTGGGAGATTGTCTGGTACCTGCGGACGTACCTGTGGCTGGTCCTGCTCTCCCCGCTGCTGCTGCGGGTGTTCCGGCTCGCTCCCGCGCCGGTGCTGCTGCTTTCCCTCGCCCCGATCGTGGTCCTCCAGTTCGTCCGGCAGCCGCCGGGCAACCGCCTCGGGACCGGACTGGTGGACCTGGCGACGTACCTCTTCTGCTGGGTCCTGGGCTTCGCGCACCGCGACGGCGTGCTGGGGAGACTGAAGCCGGCCGCGGTCGTCGCCCTGTCGTTCGCCACGCTCTCCTACGGCGGCTGGTACGCGTTCGCGCACCGGGCCGAGCACGGCACCTACGACCTCGACGACATCCCACTCGCCCAGGCCTTCTGGTCGGCCGGCTTCGTGGCGCTGCTGATGTACGCCAAGACCCGGTTCGGCACCGAATCCGCCGGTCTGTCCCGGCTGTCCCTGTTGCGGCGGCTGCGGCTGTTGCGGCGGCCGCGGTGGCCGGCCCGGCTGGTCGGCGTCCTCAACGCGCGAGCCGTCACCGTCTACCTCTGGCACGAGATCGCGCCGGTGGCCGCCGCTCCGCTGATCGACCGGTTCTGGGAAGGTGCCCGCCTTCGAGGCGTACCTGCCGCTGGGCAGCCAGTGGTTCCTGCTGGGGGGCTGGGCCCTGATCGCGGGGTTCGTGCTGCTGTTCGGATGGGTGGAGGACGTCGCCGCGCGGAAGAGGCCGCGCCTGCTGCCGTGAGCCCGTGCTGCAACAATGGGCCCGTGACCCGCGCTTCCCTGAACAAGCAGCCGCACGAAGTCGCCTCGATGTTCGACCACGTCGCGGAACGGTACGACCTGACGAACGCCGTGCTCTCGCTCGGCCAGGACCGGGTGTGGCGCAAGGAGGTCGCCAGAGCCGTCGACGCCCGTCCCGCGCAGAAGGTCCTCGACCTCGCGGCCGGCACCGCGACCTCCTCCCTGCCCTTCGCCCGCACCGGCGCCTACGTCGTCCCCTGCGACTTCTCCCTCGGCATGCTCCAGGTCGGCAAGGAGCGGCACTCCTGGCTGCCGTTCACCGCGGGTGACGCGACCCGGCTGCCGTTCCGGGACGACGCCTTCGACGCGGTCACCATCTCCTTCGGGCTGCGCAACGTACAGGACACGGACGCCGCGCTGCGCGAGATGTACCGGGTGACGCGGCCCGGCGGCCGGGTCGTCATCTGCGAGTTCTCGCACCCGACCTGGACGCCCTTCCGGACCGTCTACACCGAGTACCTGATGCGCGCCCTGCCGCCGGTGGCCCGCGCGGTGTCGTCCAACCCCGACGCGTACGTCTACCTCGCCGAGTCCATCCGCGCCTGGCCCGACCAGCCGGCGCTCGCCCAGCGGCTGGGCAAGGCCGGCTGGTCCAGGGTGGCGTACCGGAACCTGACGGGCGGCGTGGTGGCCCTGCACCGGGGGTTCAAGGAGAGCTGAGAACCGCGCGGCGGGGCGGCTCCCCCGGTTCGGCCAGCTCCCGCCGGAGCCCGCCCCGGGGCGGACCCGGCACGCGCGGCTCCCTGATGCCCCCGCCGCCCTCGCCCTCCCCGAAGTTGTGACTCGCGCGGCACGTGCGCGCCCGGCTGCGGGTACTGGCGTACGACGTAGTCGACGACGACGAGGTGGAGATCGGGCCGGTCCGGCGCGTGCAGGGACAGGCCCTGCTCCCGGGCCGCCTCGCACGCGTCGACGGCCATCAGGCCGACCAGGCGCGGTACGCGCACATCGGCTCTCCCGGGTACCAGGCGCACGGACGTCACCCCCCAGCGGTACCCGGCAGAGTAGCTCCGCGGGGCACTGCCGGGAAGTGCCATGTGGCTTAATGTGACAGTCGGTTACTTTCTGTCATGTGCGTTGCAGGGGAAGCCGGTAGCAGTGCCCCTGCTGCTGCGAGACCGGGGTCGTGAAGACCTCGTCGAGCCGCATGCCCAGCCGTTCCGTGACCGCGATGGACCGGGTGTTGCGCGCGTTGACCATCGCGACCACCTCCGCCACACCCGCCGCCCGCACCCGTTCCAGGGTCTGCCGGGCCGCCGCCGTGACGTACCCCTTGCCCCAGTGCGCCCGCCCCAGGCGCCAGCCGATCTCGATGTCGCCCTTGGGGCCCCAGTCCTGCGGCCACGGCTGGGCGCCGGTGAAGCCGATCACCCGGCCGTCCTCGTCCACCATGGTCCACAGGCAGAAGCCGTGCTCGGCGTCGTGCCGGCGCTGGCGGGCGGTGAGTTCCTCGTAGACGGACAGCTCCGCGGACCTCCCGCCGTGGAACTCCATGACGTCCGGGTCGTCGAAGATCCGGTGCCAGGCGACGGCGTCCTCGTCGGTGGGGACGCGCAACCGTACAACGGGGGAAGCTCGGTTCACTGGGCAGCCCTTCAGCCGGGTGATCGGTGACGCTGAATAGACTGCCCGTGTCCAGTGCCCGTCGGCACGCAGATTTTCGAACCTGGGGAGATCCCGCCGTGACCGAGCCCCTCTCCGACAACACCGCCGATGTGATCGTCGTGGGCGCGGGGCCAGCCGGCTCCACGACCGCGTACCACCTGGCCAAGGCCGGGCTCGACGTCCTCCTGCTGGAGAAGACCGCGTTCCCCCGGGAGAAGGTCTGCGGTGACGGCCTGACCCCGCGTGCGGTCAAGCAGCTCGTCGCCATGGGCATCGACATCTCCGAGGAGGCCGGCTGGCTGCGCAACAAGGGCCTGCGCATCATCGGCGGTGGCTCCCGTCTCCAGCTGGACTGGCCGGATCTGGCCTCCTTCCCGGACTACGGACTCGTCCGCAAGCGCGACGACTTCGACGACCAGCTCGCCCGGCAGGCCCAGAAGGCCGGCGCGCGCCTGTACGAGCGCTGCAACGTCGGCGCCCCGATCGTGGACGACCGCACCGGCCGCATCACCGGCGTGCACGCAAAGCTGGGTGAGGACAAGCGCGAGGTCACCTTCCACGCCCCGCTGGTCGTGGCGGCCGACGGCAACTCCACGCGGCTGTCCCTGGCGATGGGCCTGCACCGCCGCGAGGACCGTCCGATGGGCGTCGCGGTCCGCACGTACTTCACCTCGCCCCGCCACGACGACGACTACCTGGAGTCCTGGCTGGAGCTGTGGGACCGCCGCGGCGCCCAGGACCGCCTCCTGCCGGGCTACGGCTGGATCTTCGGCATGGGCGACGGCACCTCGAACGTCGGCCTGGGCGTGCTGAACACCTCCAGTTCCTTCAAGGAGATCGACTGGCGCGAGATCCTGAAGGCCTGGTGCGCCTCCATGCCGGAGGACTGGGGCTACACCCCGGACAACATGACCGGCCCGATCCGCGGCGCCGCCCTGCCCATGGCCTTCAACCGCCAGCCCCACTACACCAAGGGCCTGCTGCTCGTCGGCGACGCCGGCGGCCTGGTGAACCCCTTCAACGGCGAGGGCATCGCCTACGCCATGGAGTCCGGCCAGATCGCCGCCGACGTCATCGTCCAGGCACACGCGCGGGCCACGCCGTCCCAGCGCGAGATCGCCCTGCAGCGCTACCCGCGCGTCCTGAAGGACACCTACGGCGGCTACTACACGCTGGGCCGCGCCTTCGTGAAGCTCATCGGCAACCCGAAGGTCATGCAGATCGCGACCCAGCGCGGCCTCACCCATCCCATCCTGATGAAGTTCACCCTCAAGATGCTCGCCAACCTGACGGACCCGACGGGCGGCGACGCGATGGACCGCATCATCAACGGACTGAGCAAGGTCGCGCCGAAGGCGTGACGGGCCTCGCGGCCCGGGTCAGCGCCGGGGCCCGGTGAGGCCGCCGGAGTCCCCGTCGAGTTCGAGGGACCGGGCGTTGGCGGCCCGGCGTGCGAGGACCTCCTCGCGCCGGTCCGCCGACTGCCGCAGCGCCGCCCTGCGGTCGCGCGCGGAGAGCCGGTCCAGGTACACGTGCCCGTTCACGTGGTCGGTCTCGTGGGCGAGGCAGCGCGCGAAGTAGCCGGTGCCCTCGACGAGCAGCGGTTCGCCGTCCCTGTCGAGGCCCCGCACGACGGCCCGGTCGGGGCGCGGTACGGCCATGACGGCACCCGGCACCGACAGACACCCCTCACCCTCGTCGAGCAGCCGCCGCGCGGCCGGATCGAGGGGCTCCAGCACCGGGTTGACGATGTGCCCGACATGTCGGACACCGTCGTCGTCGGGGCAGTCGTACACGAACAGGCGCAGATCGACGCCCACCTGATTCGCCGCCAGCCCGCAGCCGTCGGAGACGTACATCGTGCGGAACATGTCGTCGATGAGCGCGGCGAGGTCGGGCCCGAACTCGGTGACGTCCCGGCACGGCTTGTGCAGCACCTCTTCGCCGGTCTCGGTGACACGCCGCACCGACCCGCGCCGGGCCTCGGGCGCGAGCGGGGGGTAGGCGGCGGTGGGCCGCCCCTGTACGAACACACTGGGCATGACGTTCTCTCCGTCGGCTCGTGGAGGGGCCGGTGGAGATCCGGCCCGTCCACGAGCATGTCAGGAGCGCCCGCAGGGCCGCAGCCCCCGAGCGGCTGCGGCCCTGCGTGAGTCGTACCCGGGCTCCGCCGGAGCCCGTGCGTGTGTGCGCTGCGTGTGTGCGCCCTAGAGCACGCGCACCGCGCCGCTCGGCGGGTCGTAGTCCAGCGACGCCTTGACGACGCCGGTGGAGGAGTTCTGCGCGCCGACGAACATGCCGTCGCCGACGTAGACGCCCACGTGGTAGGCGCTGCCCGCGCCACCCCAGTACAGGATGTCGCCCGGCTGGAGGTTGCTCAGCCCCACCTGGGTGCCGGCGGTCGACTGGGACTGGGAGACGCGCGGCAGGTCGACGCCGACCGACTTGAAGGCCGCCTGCACCAGACCGGAGCAGTCCCACGAGTTGGGGCCGGTGCCGCCGGAGACGTAGGCGTCGCCGACCTGGGACTGGACGAAGGCGACGACCGCGGCGGCCGAACCGGTGGCCGTGGACGTGGACGTGGACGTGCTGCTGCCGGCGCTGCTGCCCGAGCTGTCGGAGGACCCGGTGTCCGCCGAGGCGCTCAGGGTGGCGCGCTCGGCGCTGCGCGAGGCGCGCTCGGCGGCCGCCTTGCGCGCGGCCTCCTCGGCCTTCTTCTTCTCCTCCGCGGCCTTCTTCTTGGCCTCGGCGAGGTCGGCCTTGGCTTCCTTGGCGGCCTTCGCGGCGGCCGCGTCACGCTCGGCCTGCAGCTCGTAGCTCGCGGCCGCCTGCTGCGTGACGTCCGCGGACTGGGCGACCTGAGCGGCCAGGTCGGCCGTCAGGGTGGGCAGTTCGAGGGTCTGCGTCACCGGTTCGGCCGCGTTGGCCGAACCCGACGCCCCGGCCACTGCCAGGGTGCTGAGGACGCCACCGGCAACTCCGGCCCGCATCGCGATGGTCGACGCGCTGCGGCGGGGTTTCCGGTGGCTGCGTATGTGAGCGGTGTGGGACATAGGGACAACCGGTATCAGGAGCTCCTCCATACCTTCAAGAAACGTGTGCTGCGCCACAGTTGTTCAATCGGGCCCCGAATCCCGGGCGTGTCGCTCCTTATTGACGCCCTAACGGACATTGCGGGCGGCCCGTAACCAGCCTGTGATCACGCACTTTGATCGTTACGCCCGAATTGCCCCGCGCTTACCACTTGTTGGGACGGTTGGCCAAGCCCGGTTCTCAGACGTCTCTCATGGATGTGGTGCAGGTCACGGAACGGCTGCCCTGTCGGCCGCGTCCGCGGCGCGCGACCGGCCTCGCGGCGCTCGTGAACGCGTGCACGTGTCCACATCGCACCCCGTTCCTCCCCCTGACGTGTGAACGGGTCCTCTATCAAGGGCTGGCGTCCAGCACCAATTTGCATGCAAGGGAAGCATCTTGATATTGAGACGCTCGCCACTCGCAGCTCCTGGCCAGCGGCGACGAGCGAAAATGTCACCTCTGGTGATCACCTGAACGCTTCTTGTGTGAAGATCACCGCTCATCCGACTTCATGATCGTTCGTCAGGTGGTGGAGATCACAAAGCTTGTGCAATACCCCGTGTCGCAGATCACAGAGCGGCAGGCATAGGATGCGAGGCAGTTGGGCTTGTGACCTGCTTCACATGTTCGCGATCTTCGCCGGGACGAGCGGAGCTCGTGGGGCTGTTGGGGCGGCTGTGAGTCCAGTGCAACCGCCAGCAGTCAGTGCCGACTGAGAGGAGCGAGGAGCGGTGAACGCCTATGCGCCCATCCTCGTACTGGGAGCCCTCGGGGCAGGCTTTGCGATCTTCTCCGTGGTCATGGCCACGCTGATCGGTCCGAAGCGGTACAACCGGGCGAAGCTCGAGGCCTACGAATGCGGCATCGAGCCGACCCCCACGCCGGCCGGCGGCGGGCGCTTCCCCATCAAGTACTACCTGACGGCGATGCTCTTCATCATCTTCGATATCGAGATCGTCTTCCTCTACCCCTGGGCCGTCACCTTCGACGCCCTGGGGATTTTCGGGCTCGTGGAGATGCTGCTCTTCGTGCTCACCGTCTTCGTCGCGTACGCGTACGTATGGCGGCGCGGCGGCCTGGAATGGGACTGAGGGGCCTCTGACATGGGACTCGAAGAAAAACTGCCGAGCGGCTTCCTGCTGACCACCGTCGAGCAGGCCGCGGGCTGGGTGCGCAAGTCGTCCGTCTTCCCCGCCACGTTCGGCCTCGCCTGCTGTGCCATCGAGATGATGACCACCGGCGCCGGCCGCTACGACCTGGCGCGCTTCGGCATGGAGGTCTTCCGCGGCTCACCGCGGCAGGCGGACCTGATGATCGTCGCGGGCCGGGTCAGCCAGAAGATGGCGCCGGTGCTGCGGCAGGTCTACGACCAGATGCCGAACCCGAAGTGGGTGATCTCCATGGGGGTCTGCGCCTCCTCGGGCGGCATGTTCAACAACTACGCGATCGTCCAGGGCGTCGACCACATCGTCCCGGTCGACATCTATCTCCCCGGCTGCCCGCCGCGGCCCGAGATGCTGATGGACGCCATCCTCAAGCTCCACCAGAAGATCCAGAGCTCCAAGCTCGGGGTGAACGCCGAGGAGGCGGCCCGCGAGGCGGAGGAAGCGGCGCTCAAGGCCCTGCCCACGATCGAGATGAAGGGGCTGCTGCGGTGAGCGACGCGAACAACACGGCAGGTGACGCGAACGGGGTGAACCCCGAGAAGGACCTGTCCGCGGAGAACCTCCCCGGCCAGCGCGGTCAGGGCGGTGAGGAGATCCGCGTCCAGCGCGGCATGTTCGGCGCCAACAACGGCGGCGACACCTCCGGCTACGGCGGACTGGTCCGCTCCGTCCGGCTCCCCGGGCCGGCGAGCAGGCCCTACGGCGGTTGGTTCGACGAGGTCGCCGACGAACTCGAGGGCGCGCTGGAGGAACAGGGGCTCCTGCCCGACAACGCCATCGAGAAGACGGTCGTCGACCGCGACGAGCTGACCTTCCACATCGAGCGCGAACACCTGGTCCGCGTCGCCCGCACCCTGCGCGACGACCCGGCCCTGCGCTTCGAGCTCTGCACCGGCGTCAGCGGCGTCCACTACCCGCACGACAAGGGCCGCGAGCTGCACGCCGTCTACCACCTGCGCTCGATCACCCACAACCGGCTGATCCGCCTCGAAGTCAGCGCGCCCGACAGCGACCCGCACATCCCGTCGCTGGTTGTCGTCTATCCGACGAACGACTGGCACGAGCGCGAGACGTACGACTTCTTCGGCATCGTCTTCGACGATCACCCGGCGCTGACGCGGATCATGATGCCGGACGACTGGCAGGGCTTCCCGCAGCGCAAGGACTACCCCCTCGGCGGCATCCCCGTCGAGTACAAGGGCGCCCAGATCCCGGCTCCGGACCAGCGGAGGTCGTACTCGTGAGCACTTCGCACGCATCCCCTCGCGAGACCACCGAGGGCACCGTCTACACGGTCACCGGCGGCGACTGGGACGAGGTCGTCCAGTCCGCGGCCCGCGCCGACGACGAGCGCATCGTCGTCAACATGGGTCCGCAGCACCCGTCCACGCACGGCGTGCTCCGCCTGATCCTGGAGATCGACGGCGAGACGGTCACCGAGGCCCGCTGCGGCATCGGCTACCTGCACACCGGCATCGAGAAGAACCTCGAGTACCGGACCTGGACGCAGGGCACCACGTTCGTGACGCGCATGGACTACCTGACGTCGTTCTTCAACGAGACGGCGTACTGCCTGGGCGTCGAGAAGCTGCTCGGCATCGAGGACGAGATCCCGGACCGGGCCACGATCATCCGGGTCCTGCTGATGGAGCTGAACCGGCTCTCCTCCCACCTGGTGTGCATCGCCACCGGCGGCATGGAACTCGGCGCCACCACGATCATGATCTACGGCTTCCGTGATCGTGAACTCGTTCTCGACATCTACGAGCTGATCACCGGCCTGCGCATGAACCACGCGTTCATCCGCCCGGGCGGACTCGCCCAGGACCTGCCGCCCGGCGCGGTGGACCACATCCGCGAGTTCGTGAAGAAGATGAGGAAGAACCTCCCGGAGTACGACAAGCTCGCCACCGGGAACCCCATCTTCAAGGCCCGCATGCAGGACGTCGGCTATCTCGACCTGGCCGGCTGCATGGCCCTCGGCGCCACCGGCCCGGTCCTCCGGTCCACCGGCCTGCCGCACGACCTGCGCAAGGCCCAGCCGTACTGCGGCTACGAGACGTACGACTTCGACGTCCCGACCGCCGACACCTGCGACGCCTACGGCCGCTTCCTCATCCGGCTGGAGGAGATGCGCCAGTCGCTCCGGATCGTCGAGCAGTGCCTGGACCGGCTCCAGCCCGGCCCGGTCATGGTCGCCGACAAGAAGATCGCCTGGCCCGCCCAGCTCGCCCTGGGACCGGACGGACTGGGCAACTCCCTCGACCACATCAAGAAGATCATGGGCACCTCCATGGAGGCCCTGATCCACCACTTCAAGCTGGTCACCGAGGGCTTTCGCGTGCCGCCGGGCCAGACCTACGCGGCGGTGGAATCGCCCAAGGGCGAGCTCGGGGTGCACGTGGTCTCCGACGGCGGCACCCGCCCCTTCCGGGTCCACTACCGTGACCCGTCCTTCACCAACCTGCAGGCCATGGCGGCGATGTGCGAGGGCGGCCAGGTCGCCGACGTCATCGTCGCCGTGGCGTCCCTCGACCCCGTGATGGGAGGCGTCGACCGGTGACCACCTCTTCTTCGGAGCGGGGCGTCAGCCTGGGCATGCCGGAACTGCCCGCGCCCGCCTACCCGGACGACGTCCGGGCCCGGCTGGAGACCGACGCGCGCGAGATCATCGCCCGCTACCCGGACTCCCGGTCCGCCCTCCTGCCGCTGCTGCACCTCGTGCAGTCCCAGGAGGGGCACGTCACGCGCACCGGCATGCGGTTCTGCGCGGACATGCTGGACCTGACCACGGCCGAGGTCACCGCGGTCGCCACCTTCTACACCATGTACCGGCGCAGGCCGAGCGGCGACTACCAGGTCGGCGTCTGCACCAACACGCTGTGCGCGGTCATGGGCGGCGACGCGATCTTCGAGTCCCTCCAGGAGCACCTCGGCGTCGGCAACGGCGAGACCACCGAGGACGGCAAGGTCACCCTGGAGCACATCGAGTGCAACGCGGCCTGCGACTTCGCACCGGTCGTGATGGTCAACTGGGAGTTCTTCGACGACCAGACCCCCGCGAGCGCCCGTCGCCTCGTCGACGACCTGCGCGCGGGACGGCCGGTGACGCCCACGCGCGGTGCGCCGATCTGCACCTTCAAGGAGACCGCCCGGATCCTGGCGGGTTTCCCCGACGAGCGGGACGGCGCCGTCGCGGCCGGCGGCAGCGCGGGTCCCGCCTCCCTGGCCGGCCTGAAGCTGGCCAAGGGCGAGGCGTCCGCCGCGCGCGTGGTGCACCCGCGGGACGGCGGACCGCACGACGGCTCGCAGGACCGGGCCGTGCACGACCCGTCCCCGACGGAACACCTGAGCTCGCACGACGCGCCGCAGGACACATCGGCATCCGATTCGGCCCACCCGGCGGGCCCTGTCGCCGAGGAGGGGGAGTGATGACCGTGGCAGCCGAGATCAAGGGCACCAGCCCGGAGAAGCTGCTCGCACCCGTGCTGTCGGCCTTCTGGGACGAGGACGAGTCCTGGACTCTGGACGTCTACCGGAGGCACGAGGGGTACGAGGGGCTCCGCAAGGCGCTGGCGATGCCGCCGGACGACCTGATCGCGTACGTCAAGGACTCCGGTCTGCGCGGACGCGGCGGCGCGGGGTTCCCGACGGGGATGAAGTGGCAGTTCATTCCCCAGGGGGACGGCAAGCCTCACTATCTAGTTGTCAACGCCGACGAGTCGGAGCCGGGGACCTGCAAGGACATCCCGCTCCTCTTCGCGAACCCGCACAGCCTCATCGAGGGCATCGTCATCGCGTGTTACGCCATCAGGTCTTCGCATGCCTTCATCTACCTGCGTGGTGAAGTCGTCCCAGTGCTGCGGCGGTTGCACGAGGCCGTGCGCGAGGCCTACGCGGCCGGCTTCCTCGGCGAGAACATCCTGGGCAGCGGACTCGACCTCACACTCACCGTGCACGCGGGCGCGGGCGCGTACATCTGCGGTGAGGAGACCGCACTGCTCGACTCGCTCGAAGGCCGCCGGGGTCAACCGCGGCTCCGTCCCCCCTTCCCTGCTGTGGCAGGCCTCTATGCCTGCCCGACTGTGGTGAATAACGTCGAGTCGATCGCATCGGTTCCCGCGATCCTGAACAAGGGCAAGGACTGGTTCAGGTCGATGGGCAGCGAGAAGTCCCCGGGCTTCACGCTCTACTCCCTCAGCGGCCACGTCGCGGGCCCCGGCCAGTACGAGGCCCCGCTCGGCATCACGCTGCGCCAGCTCCTCGACATGAGCGGCGGCATGCGCCCCGGTCACCGGCTGAAGTTCTGGACACCGGGCGGCTCCTCGACGCCAATGTTCACCGACGAGCACCTCGACGTCCCTCTTGACTACGAAGGAGTGGGCGCCGCGGGTTCCATGCTCGGCACGAAGGCACTCCAGTGCTTCGACGAGACGACCTGCGTCGTGCGGGCCGTCACCCGCTGGACCGAGTTCTACGCGCACGAGTCCTGCGGCAAGTGCACGCCGTGCCGCGAAGGCACGTACTGGCTCGTCCAGTTGCTGCGCGACATCGAGGCCGGCAAGGGATCGATGAGCGACCTCGACAAGCTGAACGACATCGCCGACAACATCAACGGCAAGTCCTTCTGTGCCCTCGGCGACGGTGCCGCCTCGCCGATCTTCTCCTCGCTCAAGTACTTCCGCGAGGAGTACGAGCAGCACATCACGGGCCGCGGCTGCCCCTTCGACCCGGCCAAGTCGACGGCCTGGGCCGACCGCTCGGAGGTGAACGCATGACCGTACAGCAGTCTGTGAGCGGCTCCGCCGCGGGCCGACGGCCCTCGCAAGGGGGAGAGGCGGCGGTCCCGCCGGAGGACCTCGTCTCGCTGACGATCGACGGCGCCGAGATCAGCGTGCCCAAGGGCACCCTGGTCATCCGGGCCGCCGAACAGCTCGGCATCGAGATCCCCCGGTTCTGCGACCACCCCCTCCTCGACCCGGCCGGCGCCTGCCGCCAGTGCATCGTCGAGGTCGAGGGCCAGCGCAAGCCCATGGCGTCGTGCACCATCACCTGCACCGACGGCATGGTGGTGAAGACGCACCTCACCTCGCCCGTCGCCGAGAAGGCCCAGCACGGTGTGATGGAGCTGCTGCTCATCAACCACCCGCTGGACTGCCCGGTCTGCGACAAGGGCGGCGAGTGCCCGCTGCAGAACCAGGCCATGTCGCACGGCCAGTCCGACTCCCGCTTCGAGGGAAGGAAGCGGACCTACGAGAAGCCCGTACCGATCTCCACGCAGGTGCTGCTCGACCGCGAGCGGTGCGTGCTGTGCGCCCGCTGCACCCGGTTCTCCAACCAGGTCGCGGGCGACCCGATGATCGAGCTGATCGAGCGGGGCGCGCTCCAGCAGGTCGGCACCGGCGAGGGCGACCCCTTCGAGTCGTACTTTTCCGGCAACACCATCCAGATCTGCCCGGTCGGCGCGCTCACCTCGGCGGCGTACCGGTTCCGCTCCCGCCCCTTCGACCTGATCTCCTCGCCGTCCGTCTGCGAGCACTGCTCCGGCGGCTGCGCGACCCGCACCGACCACCGGCGCGGCAAGGTCATGCGGCGCCTCGCGGCCGACGACCCGCAGGTCAACGAGGAGTGGATCTGCGACAAGGGACGCTTCGCCTTCCGGTACGCGCAGCAGCGGGACCGGCTGACGACGCCCCTGGTGCGCAACGCCGAGGGCGAGCTGGAGCCGGCCTCCTGGCCGGAGGCCCTGCAGATCGCGGCGCAGGGACTGCTCGCCTCGAAGGGCCGGACCGGTGTCCTGACCGGCGGGCGGCTCACGGTGGAGGACGCCTACGCGTACAGCAAGTTCGCGCGCGTGGCGCTGGACACCAACGACATCGACTTCCGCGCGCGCGTGCACAGCACCGAGGAGGCCGACTTCCTGGCTTCCCGGATCGCCGGACGCGGCCGGGACCTCGACGGCACGGGGGTCACGTACACCGCGCTGGAGAAGGCGCCCGCCGTCCTGCTGGTCGGGTTCGAGGCCGAGGAGGAGGCGCCCGGCGTCTTCCTGCGGCTGCGCAAGGCCTGGCGCAAGCACGGGCAGAAGGTCTTCTCGCTGGCCACGCACGCCACTCGGGGCCTGGAGAAGGCCGGTGGCACGCTGCTGCCCGCCGCTCCCGGCACCGAGACCGAGTGGCTGGACGCGCTCGCGAGCGGCGTCGGTCTGGAGACCGGTGGTGCCCAGGCCGCGGAGGCACTGCGCGCCGAGGGTGCCGTGATCGTCGTCGGCGAGCGCCTGGCGTCCGTGGCCGGTGGCCTCACCTCCGCCGTACGGACCGCCTCCGCGACCGGCGCCCGGCTGGTGTGGATCCCGCGCCGGGCCGGGGAGCGCGGCGCGATCGAGGCGGGTGCGCTGCCGTCGCTGCTGCCGGGCGGGCGCCCGGCGACCGACCCGCGCGCGCGTGAGGAGGTCGCCGCGGTCTGGGGCCTGGCCGACCTGCCGCACCGCTACGGCCGCGACACCGGCGAGATCGTCGAGGCCGCGGCCCGGGGCGAGCTCCAGGCCCTGCTGGTGGCGGGCGTCGAGGTCGCCGACCTGCCCGATCCGGCACGCGCGCGTGCGGCACTCGCCGAGGCCGGCTTCGTGGTGTCCCTGGAGCTGCGGCCCAGCGAGGTCACCGAACTCGCCGACGTCGTCCTTCCCGTCGCCGCGGTCGCCGAGAAGGCCGGGACCTTCCTGAACTGGGAGGGCAGGGCGCGCCTCTTCGAGGCGGCGCTCAAGCCCGATCAGATGACCCGCCGACTCGCGCCCGCCGACGCCCGCGTACTCCAGATGCTGGCCGACGCCATGGACGTACACCTGGGCCTGCCGGATCTGCGCACCACGCGTGCGGAGATCGACCGGCTCGGCGCCTGGGACGGACCGCGGGCCGGAGAACCGCTGGGGACCGCGAACGCGCTGCCGCGGCCGGCCGCCGGAGAGGCCGTACTGGCCGGGCACCGGCTGCTGCTCGACCAGGGCCTCCTCCAGCAGGGCGACGAGGCACTCGCCGGCACCCGGCACGCCGCACACGCGCGCGTGTCGGCCGCCACGGCCGCCGAGGCGGGCGTCAAGGACGGCGACCTCCTGGCCGTGACCGGCCCCGCCGGGGTCGTCGAACTCCCGCTGCGGATCACCGAGATGCCCGACCGGGTGGTCTGGCTCCCGCTGAACTCGGCCGGCACCGGCGTCGCCTCCGACGCCGGGGTGCTGCCCGGAACCCTCGTCAGCATCGGACCGGCGACGCTCGCGGGCGTGGCCCCCAAGGAGGTGGAGGCATGAGCCCGTACCTCGCCGCTGAAGACCTCTCGATGTTCGGCACCGACCCCTGGTGGCTGGTCGTCGTCAAGGCGGTCTTCTGCTTCGCCTTCCTGATGGTGACCGTGCTGTTCTCCATCGTGTGGGAGCGCAAGGTCGTCGCCTGGATGCAGCTGCGCGTCGGCCCGAACCGGCACGGCCCCTGGGGCATGCTCCAGTCGCTCGCCGACGGCATCAAACTGATGCTCAAGGAAGACGTCATCGTCAAGCGCGCCGACAAGGTGGTGTACGTCCTCGCGCCGATCGTCGCGGCCATCCCGGCCTTCATGGCGATCGCGGTGATCCCCTTCGGGCCGGCCGGCAACGAGGTCTCGATCTTCGGCCAGCGCACCACCATGCAGCTCACCGACCTGCCGATCGCGCTGCTGTACATCCTCGCGGTCGCCTCGATCGGCATCTACGGCATGGTGCTGGCAGGCTGGAGCTCCGGCTCGACCTATCCGCTGCTCGGCGGGCTGCGCTCCTGCGCGCAGATGATCTCTTACGAGATCGCGATGGGCGCCGCCTTCGCCTCGGTGTTCCTCTACTCGGGGTCGATGTCGACCTCGGCGATCGTCGAGCAGCAGAACGACCGCTGGTACATCGTGCTGCTGCCGGTCTCCTTCATCATCTACATCGTCACCATGGTCGGTGAGACCAACCGCGCCCCCTTCGACATGCCCGAGTCCGAGGGCGACCTCGTGGGCGGCTTCAACACCGAGTACTCGTCGATCAAGTTCGCGATGTTCATGCTCGCCGAGTACGTGAACATGGTGACGGTCTCGGCGGTCGCCATCACGCTCTTCCTCGGCGGCTGGCGGGCCCCTTGGCCGATCAGCACCTTCTGGGAGGGCGCCAACCACGGCTGGTGGCCGCTGCTCTGGTTCGTGCTCAAGGTCCAGTTGCTCTTGTTCTTCTTCATCTGGCTGCGCGGCACGCTTCCCCGAGTCCGCTACGACCAGCTGATGAAGCTCGGCTGGAAGGTCCTCATCCCGGTCTCCCTGGTCTGGCTGATGCTGGTCGCGACCGTGCGGGCCCTCAGGAACGAGAACTACGGCTTCGCGGACATCGCCCTCTACATCGGCGGCGGCGTCCTGGTCCTGCTGCTGTTGTCCTTCGTCGTGGACATGTACCGCGAGAAGGGCAAGCAGGCCGCGGCCCCGGTCGAGGAGCCGGCCGCCTTCGACCCGATGGCCGGCGGGTTCCCCGTACCACCGATGCCCGGACAGGAGTTGCCGCCGGTGCCGCGACGCCGTCCGCGCCGGGAGCGGGAGCTGATTGTCAGTGGTGGGACCGATACTCAGAGTGACGTATCTCTGACTGGACCGACGGATGGAAAGGAGGCGTCCGATGGCTGAGGAACCCAAGGAGACCGACCCCGGTTTCATGAACCCCGTGGCCGGCTTCGGCGTGACCTTCAAGGCCATGTTCAAGAAGCGGCTGACCGAGCAGTATCCGGAGCAGCAGAAGACCACTGCCCCGCGCTTCCACGGACGGCACCAGCTCAACCGCCATCCGGACGGCCTGGAGAAGTGCGTCGGGTGCGAGCTGTGCGCCTGGGCGTGTCCGGCCGACGCCATCTACGTGGAGGGCGCGGACAACACCGACGAGGAGCGCTACTCGCCGGGCGAGCGGTACGGCCGCGTCTACCAGATCAACTACGCCCGCTGCATCCTGTGCGGCCTGTGCATCGAGGCGTGTCCCACCCGCGCGCTGACGATGACCAACGAGTTCGAGCTGGCCGACTCCAGCCGCGCCAACCTCATCTTCACCAAGGAGCAGCTGCTCGCCGGCCTTGAGGAGGGCATGGTCGACTCGCCCCACGCCATCTATCCGGGCACGGACGAGCAGGACTACTACCGGGGTCTGGTCACCGAGGCCGCGCCCGGCACCGAGCAGCAGGTCGCCCACTCCAAGGGAGAGGTCGTCCAGGAGGCCGACTCGACCTTCGGCGGGACCGAACCGGCGTCGGAGGAGGTGATCCGCCGATGACCGAGCAGCTCGCCGCCGCAGCGACCCTCTCCGCCGGCACCTCCACCGGAGAGGCCGTCCAGTTCTGGATCCTCGGCACGGTCGCGGTGATCGGCGCCCTGTGCACCGTCTTCATGAAGAAGGCCGTGCACAGTGCGCTCTGCCTGGCTGGGACCATGATCGTCCTGGCGGTGTTCTACCTCGCCAACGGCGCCTACTTCCTCGGCGTGGTGCAGATCATCGTCTACACCGGCGCGATCATGATGCTGTTCCTCTTCGTGGTGATGCTCGTCGGTGTCACCGCGGCGGACTCCTTGAAGGAGACCATCAAGGGCCAGCGCTGGCTGGCCCTGCTGTCCGGGCTCGGGTTCGGCATCCTGCTGATCGCCGGCATCGGGAACGCGTCCGTCACGGAGTTCAGCGGTCTGGCCCAGGCGAACGCGAACGGCAACGTGGAGGGCATCGCGTCCCTCATCTTCACCAAGTACGTCTTCGCCTTCGAGATCACCGGCGCCCTGCTCATCACGGCCGCAGTCGGCGCCATGGTCCTCACCCACCGCGAGCGCACCGAACGGGCGGCGACCCAGCGCGAACTGGCCGAGCGGCGCGTCCGCGAGGGCAATCAGCTGCCGCCGCTCCCGGCACCCGGCGTGTACGCCCGGCACAACGCGGTCGACATCGCGGGCCTGCTGCCCGACGGCACCCCGTCCGAACTCACCGTCAGCAAGACGCTGCGCGAGCGGGGCCAGATCCGCGACGTCTCGATGGAGGCGCTGAGCGACCTGAAGGCGCTGGAGCAGCGGGCCGAGGAGCGCCTCGAGCGCAAGGCGGTCGAGCCGGGCAACTCCGAGCGGTCCGAGGAGGCGTCGAAGTGAACCCCGTCAACTACCTCTACCTCGCGGCCCTGCTGTTCACGATCGGCGCCACCGGCGTGCTGATCAGGCGCAACGCGATCGTGGTCTTCATGTGCATCGAGCTGATGCTCAACGCCTGCAACCTCGCGTTCGTCGCCTTCTCCCGTATGCACGGCAACCTCGACGGCCAGATCATCGCCTTCTTCACGATGGTCGTCGCCGCCGCGGAGGTCGTGGTCGGGCTCGCGATCATCGTGTCCCTGTTCCGTTCCCGCCACTCGGCCTCGGTCGACGACGCCAGCCTGATGAAGCTGTGAGGGGTCGCTGAATCGTGGAGAATCTGATTGCGCTGCTGGTGGCGGCGCCCTTGCTCGGAGCGGCGGTCCTGCTGTGCGGCGGACGCCGACTGGACGCCGTCGGCCACTGGATCGGCACGGTGCTGGCCGCCACGTCCTTCGTGATCGGCGCCGTCCTCTTCGCCGACATGCTCGGTGCCGGCGCCGAGGACCGCACCCTGACGCAGCACCTGTTCAGCTGGATCCCGGTGGAGGGGTTCCAGGCAGATGTCGCCTTCCGCCTCGACCAGTTGTCGATGACCTTCGTCCTGCTGATCACCGGCGTCGGCTCGCTCATCCATCTGTACTCGGTCGCGTACATGGAGCACGACGAGCGCCGCCGCCGCTTCTTCGGCTATCTGAACCTGTTCCTCGCGGCGATGCTGCTGCTCGTCCTCGCCGACAACTACCTGCTGCTCTACGTCGGCTGGGAGGGCGTCGGTCTCGCCTCCTACCTGCTGATCGGCTTCTGGCAGCACAAGCCCAGCGCCGCCACCGCCGCGAAGAAGGCCTTCCTGGTCAACCGCGTCGGCGACATGGGTCTGTCCATCGCGATCATGCTGATGTTCCTGTGGTTCGGCACCTTCGCCTTCGGACCGGTGCTCGGCGGCCACGGGGAGGCCGGACTCGCCGGATCGGCGGACGAGGGCAAGCTCACCGCGATCGCGCTGATGCTGCTGCTCGCCGCCTGCGGCAAGTCCGCCCAGGTGCCGCTGCAGTCCTGGCTCGGGGACGCGATGGAGGGCCCGACTCCGGTCTCCGCCCTCATCCACGCCGCGACCATGGTGACGGCGGGCGTGTACCTGATCGTCCGCTCCGGCGCCATCTTCAACGGTGCGCCCGACGCGCAGTTGGTCGTCACCATCGTCGGCGCGGTCACGCTGCTGTTCGGTGCGATCGTCGGTTGCGCCAAGGACGACATCAAGAAGGCGCTGGCCGGCTCGACGATGTCGCAGATCGGCTACATGGTGCTGGCGGCCGGTCTCGGCCCGATCGGCTACGTCTTCGCGATCATGCACCTGGTGACGCACGGCTTCTTCAAGGCCGGGCTGTTCCTCGGGGCCGGATCGGTCATGCACGGCATGAACGACGAGGTCGACATGCGCCGCTACGGCGGACTGCGCAAGTACATGCCGGTCACGTTCATCACCTTCGGCCTCGGCTATCTCGCCATCATCGGTTTCCCGGGGCTGTCCGGCTTCTTCTCCAAGGACAAGATCATCGAGTCGGCGTTCGCAAAGGGCGGCACCGAGGGCTGGATCCTCGGCGGCGTGGCCCTGCTGGGCGCGGCCATCACGGCGTACTACATGACGCGCGTGATGCTGATGACGTTCTTCGGCGAGGAGCGCTGGCGCAAGGCCCCGACGCCGTCGCCCGCCGAGCCCGACGTGGAGCCGGCCGCCGAGACACGCGGCGAGTACACCCCGCCGCACCCGCACGAGTCGCCGAAGACCATGACGATCCCGATGATCGTGCTGGCCGTCGGCTCGGTGTTCGGCGGTGCGTTCTTCAGCATCGGCGACCGCTTCGTGCACTGGCTGGAGCCCATCACCGGGCACGACCACGGCCACGCGCCGATCAGCGCCCTGACGGTCACGATCTCCACGGTCGCCGTGATGGTGATCGGCGTCGCGGCCGCCTGGGCGCAGTACGGCCGCCGTCCCGTCCCGGCCGTCGCCCCGCGCGGGTCGCTGCTCACCCGGGCCGCCCGGCGCGACCTGCTCCAGGACGACTTCAACCACGTCGTCCTGGTCCGCGGCGGGGAGCACCTCACGCGCTCCCTGGTCTACGTCGACCACACCCTGGTCGACGGGGTCGTCAACGGCACGGCGGCCTCGGTCGGCGGCCTGTCCGGACGGATGCGCAAGCTGCAGAACGGCTTCGCGCGCTCGTACGCGGTCTCGATGTTCGGCGGTGCGGTGGTCCTCGTCGCCGCGACCCTGCTGATGAGGGCGGTCTGATACCGATGTCCTTTCCCCTGCTGACAGTCACGGCGGCCCTGCCGGCCGTCGGGGCGATCGCGACGGCAGCCGTGCCGGCCACGAAACGCACCGCGGCCAAGTGGCTGGCGCTGCTGGTCTCGCTGGCCACGCTCGTGCTGGCGATCACGGTCCTGGTCCGTTTCGACCCCGGCGGCGACCGCTACCAGCTCACCGAGTCCCACTCCTGGATCGCGGAGTTCGGCGTCCGGTACGAGCTGGGCGTGGACGGCATCGCGGTGGCGCTGATCGCGCTGACCGCCCTGCTGATCCCGTTCATCATCCTGGCGGGCTGGCACGACGCCGACCCGCTGGAGACCGGCAGCACCAGGTGGCGGCCTACGCAGGGCTTCTTCGCCCTGATCCTGGCCGTCGAGGCGATGGTGATCATCTCCTTCGAGGCCACCGACGTCTTCCTCTTCTACATCTTCTTCGAAGCCATGCTGATCCCGATGTACTTCCTCATCGGCGGCTTCGGGGACCGGGCCCACGAGCACGGTGAGAAGACGGCGGCGACGCAGCGTTCGTACGCCGCCGTGAAGTTCCTCCTCTACAACCTGGCCGGCGGCCTGATCATGCTGGCCGCGGTGATCGGGCTCTACGTGGTCGCCGGGAACTTCTCCCTCACCGAGATCGCCGAGGCACGGGCGAGCGGCGAGCTGACCATGTCGACCAGCACGGAACGCTGGCTGTTCCTCGGCTTCTTCTTCGCCTTCGCGGTGAAGGCACCGCTGTGGCCGCTGCACACCTGGCTGCCCAACGCCATGCAGGAGTCGACCGCCCCGGTCGCCGTACTCATCACGGCGGTCGTCGACAAGGTCGGCACCTTCGCGATGCTGCGCTTCTGCCTCCAGCTCTTCCCGGAGGCGAGCAAGTGGGCGACGCCGGTCGTCCTCGTCCTCGCGGTCATCAGCATCATCTACGGGGCGCTGCTGGCGGTCGGTCAGCGTGACATCAAGCGGCTGATCGCCTACGCGTCGATCTCGCACTTCGGCTTCATCATCATGGGCATCTTCGCGATGACCAGCCAGGGCCAGTCGGGCGCGACGCTCTACATGGTCAACCACGGCATCTCGACCGCCGTCCTGATGCTGATCGCCGGCTTCCTGATCTCGCGGCGCGGCTCGCGGCTCATCGCCGACTACGGCGGAGTGCAGAAGGTCGCCCCGGTGCTCGCCGGCACCTTCCTGATCGGCGGCCTGGCGACCCTCTCCCTGCCGGGCCTCGCGCCCTTCATCAGTGAGTTCCTGGTCCTGGTCGGCACGTTCACGCGCTACCCGGTGATCGGCATCATCGCCACCTTCGGCATCGTGCTCGCCGCGCTCTACACCCTCGTCCTCTACCAGCGGACGATGACGGGCCCGGTGAAGCCGGAGGTGTCCGCGATGCCCGATCTGCGGGTGCGGGAGCTGGTGGTCGTGGCGCCGCTGGTGGCGCTGCTGATCTTCCTGGGCGTCTTCCCGAAGCCCCTCACGGACATCGTCAACCCCGCGGTGGAGCAGACCATGTCCGACGTACACAAGAAGGACCCCCAGCCTGAGGTGGAGGCGGCCAAGTGAGCGCAACAGCCGTCCACAGCCTGTGGACAACGGCGGCAACGGCGGCCGACCCGATCGGGAAGATCGACGCGCCGAAGATCGAGTACGGGCAGTTGTCGCCCGTCCTCATCGTCCTCGGCGCGGCGATCATCGGAATCCTGATCGAGGCCTTCGTGCCGCGCCGGTTCCGCTACTACGTTCAGACGTTCATGTCCGCCGTCGCGCTCGTCGCCGCCTTCGCCGCGGTCGTCGCGCTCGCGGCGGGCGGATACGGCACGACCAAGGCGGGCATCGCGGCGATGGGCGCCATCGCCGTCGACGGACCGGCCCTGTTCCTTCAGGGCACCATTCTGCTGGCGAGCCTGGTCGGCCTCTTCACCTTCGCCGAGCGGCGGCTCGACCCGGACGTGCACGGCAACCGCGTCGACTCCTTCGCCGCACAGGCGGCGTCCGTACCGGGCAGCGAGAGCGAGAAGAAGGCGGTGAAGGCCGGGTTCACCACCACCGAGGTGTTCCCGCTGCTGCTCTTCGCCGTCGCCGGCATGCTGGTCTTCCCGGCGGCCAACGACCTGCTGACGCTCTTCGTTGCCCTGGAGGTCTTCTCCCTTCCCCTCTACCTGTTGTGCGCGCTGGCCCGCCGCAAGCGGCTGATGTCGCAGGAGGCGGCGGTCAAGTACTTCCTGCTCGGCGCCTTCGCCTCCGCCTTCACCCTGTTCGGCATCGCCCTGCTCTACGGCTACGCGGGCTCGATGTCGTACGGCACGATCGCGCAGGTCGTCGACGGCACCGTCCAGAACGTCACCCCGGCGCTCGCCGACACCATGGGCAACGACGCGCTGCTCCTGGTCGGGGCCGCGCTGATCGTCATGGGCCTGCTGTTCAAGGTGGGCGCGGTGCCGTTCCACATGTGGACGCCGGACGTGTACCAGGGCGCGCCGACGCCGGTGACCGGCTTCATGGCGGCGGCGACCAAGGTGGCGGCCTTCGGCGCCCTGCTCCGCATCCTCTACGTCGTCCTGCCCGGCCTGCGCTGGGACTGGCGGCCGGTGATGTGGGCCGTGGCGATCGTCACCATGCTGGCCGGCGCGATCGTCGCGATCACGCAGACCGACATCAAGCGGCTGCTGGCGTACTCGTCGATCGCGCACGCGGGCTTCATCCTCGCCGGTGTCATCGCGACCACGCCGGACGGCATCTCCTCCGTCCTCTTCTACCTGGCCGCGTACTCCTTCGTCACGATCGGTGCCTTCGCGGTGGTGACGCTGGTGCGTGACGCGGGCGGCGAGGCGACGCACCTGTCGAAGTGGGCCGGGCTCGGGCGCAGGTCACCGCTGGTGGCGGCCGTGTTCGCGGTGTTCCTGCTGGCCTTCGCGGGCATCCCGCTCACCTCCGGCTTCTCGGGCAAGTTCGCCGTCTTCAAGGCGGCGGCGGAGGGCGGCGCGGCTCCGCTGGTCGTGATCGGCGTGATCTCGTCTGCGATCGCGGCGTTCTTCTACATCCGCGTGATCGTGCTGATGTTCTTCAGTGAGCCGAGGCCGGAGGGCCCGACCGTCGCGGTGCCGTCACCGCTGACGATGACGGCGATCGGCGTCGGAGTGGCGGTCACGGTGGTGCTCGGTGTGGCGCCGCAGTACTTCCTGGACCTGGCGGGACAGGCGGGGGTGTTCGTGCGCTGACGCGGCGATCGCCGGTTCGGACACGGCGGCGGCCCGGCACCCTTCGGGGGTGCCGGGCCGCCGTCCGCGGGCCCTACTCGCCGGGCGGGATCGGCCAGGCGGGCGTGGACGCCTTCGGTGCGGCGCTCATCAGTGCTCCCATGGGACGGAGTCTCGCGGGCGCAATCAGACTCCGCCGGAAACGGGCGGGTCTTTCGCGAACGTGTGAACGATCGTCGTGTCCTTGACGCGGGTCGCCTCGGACAGCCTGTGGATAACTCCGAGGTTGTCGGCGCGGACCCCTATCGTTGAGGCAGTGGTCGGGACAGGACGGACCAGGCGGACGAGGCAGGGCGTACGGGGGACGGGACGATGGGCGGGACGAGCGTGATCGGCGAGATGGCAGAGGCGACAGCGGAGACGAGGGTGGGGCAGTCGGACAGCGAGGCGCTGGCCACGCTGCACCGGGTCTTCGGATACGAGGCCTTCCGCGGCGAGCAGGAGGCGGTCGTCGACCACGTGGTGGCGGGCGGTGACGCCGTCGTGCTCATGCCGACCGGCGGCGGCAAGTCGCTGTGCTACCAGATTCCGTCCCTGGTCCGGCCCGGCACGGGCATCGTGGTCTCGCCGCTGATCGCGCTGATGCAGGACCAGGTGGACGCGCTGCGGGCGCTCGGTGTGCGGGCCGGGTTCATGAACTCCACGCAGGACTTCGACGAGCGGCGCGTGGTGGAGGCCGAGTTCCTCGCCGGCGAGCTGGACCTGCTGTACCTTGCCCCCGAGCGGCTGCGGCTGGAGGGCACCCTCGACCTGCTCTCCCGGGGCAAGATCTCCCTCTTCGCGATCGACGAGGCGCACTGCGTCTCCCAGTGGGGCCACGACTTCCGGCCCGACTACCTGGCCCTGTCCCTGCTCGGCGAGCGCTGGCCGGACGTGCCCCGGCTCGCACTCACGGCGACGGCCACGCACGCGACGCACCGCGAGATCACCGAGCGGTTGAACATGCCGGCGGCGCGGCACTTCGTGGCGAGCTTCGACCGGCCCAACATCCAGTACCGGGTCGTGCCGAAATCCGACCCCAAGAAGCAGCTGCTGCACTTCCTGCGCGAGGAGCACCCCGGCGACGCGGGCATCGTGTACTGCCTCTCGCGCAACTCCGTCGACAAGACCGCCGAGTTCCTGTCGAGCAACGGCATCGAGGCCGTGCCGTACCACGCGGGCCTGGACGCGGGCACCCGAGCCGCGCACCAGTCCCGGTTCCTCCGGGAAGAGGGCCTGGTGGTCGTGGCGACCATCGCCTTCGGCATGGGCATCGACAAGCCGGACGTGCGATTCGTCGCCCACCTGGACCTTCCCAAGTCGGTCGAGGGCTACTACCAGGAGACCGGACGCGCCGGGCGGGACGGCCTGCCGTCGACCGCCTGGATGGCGTACGGCCTCAACGACGTCATACAGCAGCGCAAACTGATCCAGTCCGGCGAGGGCGACGAGGCCTTCCGCCGCCGGGCCCAGTCCCACCTGGACGCGATGCTCGCCCTGTGCGAGACCGCCCAGTGCCGGCGCGGCCAGCTCCTCGCCTACTTCGGGCAGGACCCGGACCCAGCCGGCTGTGGCAACTGCGACACCTGCGTCACGCCCCCGGAGACCTGGGACGGCACGGTCCCGGCACAGAAGGTGCTGTCGACGGTGGTGCGGCTCAAGCGGGAGCGCGGCCAGAAGTTCGGCGCGGGGCAGATCATCGACATCCTGTTGGGCAAGCGCACCGCCAAGGTGATCCAGTTCGACCACGACCAGCTCTCCGTGTTCGGCATCGGCGAGGAGCTGACCGAGGGGGAGTGGCGGGGCGTCGCCCGGCAGCTGCTGGCCCAGGGACTCCTCGCGGTCGAGGGCGAGTACGGCACGCTGGTGCTGACCGAGACCAGCGGGTCGGTGCTGCGCCGGGAGCGGGAGGTGCCGCTGCGCAAGGAGCCCAAGAAGCCGGCCACGGCCCGGTCGGCAGGCGGCGGACGGGGGGACCGCAAGCCCAAGGCCGCCGCGGTCGAACTGCCCGAGGAACTGCTCCCCGCCTTCGAGGCCCTGCGCGCCTGGCGCGCGGAGCAGGCCCGCGAGCAGGGCGTTCCGGCGTACGTCATCTTCCACGACGCCACGCTCCGGGAGATCGCCACCGCCTGGCCCACCTCGATCGGGCAGCTCGGAGGCATCAGCGGGGTCGGCGAGAAGAAGCTGGCGACGTACGGGGAGGGCGTGCTCGCGGTGCTGGCGGGGCTGAACGGACCGGCCACGGCGCCCGTACCGGACCGCTCGTCGGCCGGAACAGGCTCCGGTGCTGACTCCGGTTCCGGCGTGGACGACTGGCCCGAGAACGAGCCGGAGCCCGAGCCCGACGACTGGATATAGGCGACGGGTGACGGGCGACGGGCGTGCGACGCGGCTCCCTACGCCAGCGCCGTCAGGCCCGGGGCGAAGGTGATCAGCAGCGGGAGGAGGGGGACCAGAGCGGCTGTCGCCGTGGTCAGGGCCCTGTGCCGGGGAAGCAGGCGGGGCGGGGGTTCCAGGAGGCGGTCGACCCGTTCGCCGAGGAGCCGGTGGCTGGAGGAGCAGGACAGGACACCGCGGTGCTGGTTCAGCTCGATCAGGGCCAATGCCGTGGTCAAGTGGCCGCAGCGGCGGGAGGCGGTGTCGTCGGCGGCGAGTTCGACCAGGCGGTGGGTCTGGTCGCAGAAGTGGGCGAACAGCGGGACCCGCGGGAAGCCGGTGGCCAGGGCGCTGGACAGGTGCAGCAGCCAGTCGTGGCGGGCCCGGGCGTGGCCCCGCTCGTGGGTGAGGACTGCGTCGAGCTGATGGTCGGTGAGTCGCTGCAGGGCACCGGTGGTGACGATCAGCTGGGGCGGGTTGCCGGGCATCCACCAGGCGTCCGGGTACTCGTCCTCCAGGACCAGCAGGGGGCCGCGGGCGGCGGGGAGACCGGCGGGCAGGTCGGGGGCGCGTTCGCGCAGGTTGGCGCGTGAGTGGGCGCGCCGTCGGCGGGCCTCGACGAGTTCG
>NZ_RAIF01000027.1:188513-199136 GCF_003671715.1 Streptomyces sp. E2N166
GGCCAGCAGGAGGGTGAGGGCGGCCGCCCACGGCGGGCCGGCGGAGAGGTTGTAGGCAGCGGTGACCGCGGGCGGCGCCGGCGCGAAGAGCTGGGCGCGGACGGTGCCGAAGACGGCGGCGGCGCCGAGGACGAGGGCCGTCAGACAGCACAGCAGGACGGTGGCGACCAGGCACTGCCACACCCAGAGCGCGACCACGGGATCCCGTTCGGGCCACGCGGAACGGGTCAGCGCGCGCGGCACCGGTACCGCGGCGGTCACGGCGACGACGAACAGCAGGAGCAGGCAGACGGTCATGCCACGGGCTCCGGATCCTGGTCGGAAGGGCGGCTCTGGCTGTGCTGGGCTGTGGTGCGGACAGTGGTGTGTCCGGGGGCGACTGTGTCGGCTGGCATGACGGTGCTCGCCTTCGCGGGCGCGCGGACGTGCCGCACACACCGCCCGACGCCAGTATGACGGTGCCGGGCGGCGTGAGTCAGGCCCCGACGGGCAACGGATCCGAGCGCGCGGGAGTCGCGGTGGTCACCGTCCGGTCCGTGGCGGGAGCACCTGGCCGGTCACCTCGCCCAGCCCCACCCGGGTGCCGCCCGGCCCCGGTGCCCAGGCCGACAGGGTCACCACGTCCCCGTCCTCCAGGAACGTCCGCTTGCCGTCCGGGAGTTCGAGGGGATCGCGTCCGTTCCAGGTCAGCTCCAGCAGGGACCCGCGCTCCCGGTCGGAAGGTCCGCTCACCGTGCCGGAGCCGTAGAGGTCGCCGGTACGCAGGGAGGCGCCGTTGACAGTCATGTGGGCCAGTTGCTGGGCGGCCGTCCAGTACATGGTGGAGAACGGCGGCTCGGAGACGACATGGCCGTTGACGGCGACGGAGATCCGCAGGTCGTAGCCTCCGGGTTCGTCGAGTTCCCCGTCCGTGTCGTCGAGGTAGGGCAGCAGCTCGTGCGTGCGCCGCGGCGGGGCCACCCGTGCCTCCTCCAGGGCGTCCAGCGGCGTGATCCAGGCCGACACCGAGGTGGTGAAGGACTTGCCGAGGAACGGACCGAGGGGGACGTACTCCCAGGCCTGGACGTCCCGCGCGGACCAGTCGTTGAGCAGGCAGAGTCCGAAGACGTGCTCGCGGAAGTCGCCGAGCGCCACCGGGCTGCCCAGCTCGGACGGCACGCCCACCACGAACCCGACCTCGGCCTCGATGTCGAGGCGGACGGACGGGCCGAAGACGGGATCGGTGTCGGTGGGGGCCTTGCGCTGCCCGGACGGCCGTACGACGTCCGTGCCGGACACGACCACCGTGCCGGAGCGGCCGTGGTAGCCGATGGGGAGGTGCTTCCAGTTGGGGGTGAGGGAGTCGGCGGCGTCGGGGCGGAAGATCTGCCCGACGTTCCGGGCGTGGTTCTCGGAGGCGTAGAAGTCGACGTAGTCCGCGACCTCGAAGGGCAGGTGCAGCGTCACCGAGGAGAGGGGGTGGAAGAGGGGTTCCAGGGTTTCGCGGTGGGCGGGGACCGTCACCCAGGCCGTCAGCGCGCGCCGTACGTCGGACCAGGCGGTGCGGCCGGCCGCCAGCAGCGGGTTCAGGGTGGGCCGTGCGAGCAGGGAGGCGTACGGCGATCCGAGTGCCTGGGCCGCCGCGCCGGCGTCGAGGACGTGGTCGCCGAGCCGGACGCCCACCGTCCGCTTCTGCGTGCCGGGGATCGAGAACACGCCGTACGGAAGGTTGTGCGGGCCGAAGGGGTCGCCCTCGGGGACATCGAAGGGGGGCATCGGGTGCTGCCTCGCTTTCGTGCTCGCCATGTGCGCCGTGCGCGCCGGGTGCGCCACGTGGTTCGTGGTCGGGCCACACGTTACGGGTGACATACCGGTCTTGGGCAGTGCGTCGTCAGGTGGCGGTGCGTGGCGGGGGAGGCGCGTTCAGGTGTGCTGACGTGCGGGGAGTGGTCCGGGCGCCCATGCGTGGGGACGGGGGAGTGACCGGTGGGGCGGCTCCTTCGCCACCCGCGTACGCCCGCCCGAACGGCCGGGGATGTGGCGCTCCGCTTCCGCTTGTGTACGGGAAGTTGTCCACAGGCCGGTACGCAATCTTGACGGAGCGGTGCGAACGGGGCGACTCTGGGCGGGTGCCGGAAGGCCTCGGGGAGGGGGCTTTCGATGGCACACCAGGGGGGCGGATGGCCATTGGGGAGGCCGGTCCGGGTTCGGTGCGGGATGGTTCGCGGCCGAGGAAGCGGCTGGAAGAGACCATGCGCAGCCGACTCGGCCGAGAATGCGTGTACGTACCGTCATGCCGTTTCGGGCTGTACGCGGCACTGCGTCACTGGTGCCCGCCGGGCGGCCGGGTGCTTATGTCGCCGGTCAACGACGACGTCATCTTCTTCGTCGTGCTCGCGGCCGGACTGCGGCCGGTGCAGGCGCCGTTGAATCCGTCGGACGCGTCCATCGACATCGATGCCGTGCCCGGGGAGGCGTGGGGTTCGCTGTCCGCCGTAGTGACGACCAACCTGTACGGCAACCCGGACCCGGCGCCCGGACTGCGGGCTCGTTGTGACGCGTTGGGCATCCCGTTGTTCGAGGACGCGGCGCACGCCATCGGCAGCGAGGTGGGCGGTCGGCCGGTCGGCGCTTGGGGCGATGCCTCCGTTTTCAGCCTGTCCAAGCACGTCGGTGCCAAGGCCGGGGGAATCCTCGCGGTCGCCGACCCGGGGCTGCGGGACGCGCTGGCGAAGACCTGCGACGACCTGCTGCTGCCGCGCCGTACGACGGCCGAACTCGCCTACGCCGTACGGCCGTATGCGGAGGCCGCCGTGCGAGGGCTGCGACTGCGGCGGGCCGCCTGGGCCGCGATGCGGCTGCTGGGGCTGATGGAGCGGGAGGAGATCCGGATGCCGCTGCGTCCGGAGGAGCTGACCCGCGCGGTCGCCTCGGCCCCCGACCTCGATGCCCGGCACTCCCTCGACGCCCACGACCCCTGGGTGCGCGTCGACATGCACGACTACCGGCTGCGTGCCGGCCGGTTCCGGCTCGGGCGCATCGGACGCGGGCTCGACCGGCTGGACGACGTACTCGCCGACTGCCGTGCGGGTACGGAGCTGCTGCTGTCGACGCGTTGGGCGAAGCCGGCCGGGTGGGAGGGTGCGAGAAGCCGATCAACGGGCGCCGCGCAGCCCTTGTTCCGCGTGCCGTTGCTCGTGGCGGACCGGGACGCGGCGGTGCGGGCGCTGGCCCGGCGCGGCATCGTCGTCGGCTACCTCTACGACCCGCCGCTGGACGACTACGCGGGCGCCGCCTTCACCGACCCGTCGCCCTCTCCGGAGGGGGCGCGCTGGTTCGCGAGGCACGCGCTGCCCGTGGATCCGCTGCGTGCCCGTGCGGCCGTCGCCGCGCTGGAGGAGTCCGGAGTACGACCGGCCGAGGCACCCGAAGGGCTGGTTCCGACCGGTGGCTGAGACCCAGGTGCACGAGACCGCGGCGGCACCGGCGGGCGGTGGCCCGACGCCGTCCGGGAGCGGGCACGGAGGCGACTCGCTCTTCAAGAACGCCTACTTCCTGATGCTCAGCACCGGCGTCTCCGCCGTGCTCGGCCTCGGCTTCTGGCTCGTGGCCGCCCGCTACTACTCGGAGGAGGCCGTCGGGCAGGGCTCCGCCGCCATCGCCGCCATGCGGCTGCTCGCCAGCATCACGGCGACCACGATGATCGGCGCCGTGGTCCGTTTCGTACCGCGGGCCGGCCGCGCGACCGGGCCGCTGGTGTGGCGGGCGTACGCGGCCAGTTCGGTGGTCGTCGCCGTGGCCGCCGTCGTCTTCCTGCTCACCCTCGACCTGTGGGGCGCTTCGTACGCCCCGCTGGGCACCGCCGAGGCGGGGGCGCTGTTCGTCGCGGCGTGCGTGGCCTGGGCGCTGCTCACCCTCCAGGACGGCGTGCTGACCGGGCTGCGCAAGGCGGAGTGGGTGCCCGCCGGGAACGCGGTGTTCTCGGTCGGGAAGCTGATCCTGCTGGCCCTCTTCGCCACCACGCTCCCGGTGCTCGGCATCTTCGTGTCCTGGGCCGTGGCCATCGCCTTCTCCACCCTGCCGCTCGGCTGGCTGATCTTCCGCAGACTCATCCCGCGCCAGGCCGCCGCCGACCGCGACGTGGAGCCGCCCAAGGTCCGTGAGATGGGCCGGTTCCTGGCCGGGGACTCGCTGGGCGCGGTGTTCAGCCTGGCGATGATCAACCTGCTTCCGGTGATGGTCGCGGTCAACTTCAGCGCCGCGGAGAACGGCTACTTCTACGTGGCGTACACCGTCGGCGGCACGATGGAGTTCATGGCCATCAACATGGCCTCCTCCCTCACCGCGCACGCTTCGCACGACCCGCGCCGCCTCGCCGACGGCGTCCGGGGAGCACTGCGCCGCATGACGCTGTTGCTGGTGCCGGTGGTGCTCTTCCTGGTCGTCTTCGCGCCGCAGATCCTCGCGCCCTTCGACGAGGACTACGCCGAGCACGGTTCCACGGTGCTGCGGCTGCTGGCCATCGGGGCGCTGCCGAGGATCGTGGTCGAGCTGTACATCGGCGTGCTGCGTGTCCAGGGGCGTACCGGCGTGCTCGCCGCCGTGCAGGGCACCATGTGCGCCCTCGTGCTGGGCAGCGCGGTCATGCTGTTCAGCCCGGCCGGGATCGCGGGCGCCGGCTGGGCGGTGCTCGGGGGCATGACGGTGGTCGCCGTCGGCTGCGTGCCCGGCCTGCGGGCCACCCTGCGCGACAGCGACGGAGCGGGTCGTTCCGGCGGGCCCCGGGGGAGGGACGCCTCCGGTGGCCTCGGGCTGCGGGGCGTTCGGAAGCCGGGGCCCGGCAACTCCTACGGCACCCACTGGGCCCGGTTGAACGCCACCGCCGGGTACGGCACGAGCTGGGCGCGGCGGGCGGCGTATGAGCACGGGCAGTCCGACGAGGCACCACGGGACGACACCGTCGCCCTGTTCATAGGGCGTCCGGGGTACGAGCGGGAGGCATTGGAGGCGGACACCCTCGCGGTGATCGTCCGGCGGCCACGGAACCCGGACGCCGGGCCCGGGCTCCCGTCCGGCCAGGACCCGACGCCGGACTTGACCGGTGCGGCTCATGAGCCGGATGCGGCGCACGAGCCCCACGCGACCGACGTGCCAAACGAGGCCCATGGGACCGAAGTGCCCCAGGAGTCCCAGGGGACCGACGCGGACCCGGGCCCCGGCTCCGGTTCCCGCCCCGAAGACGACGGCGACGGCGACCACCGCTACGGCGACACTGAGGGCGCCTTCGTGGAGGGCGATGACGACGGCGGGATCGGGGCGATCCCCGAGCGGCTGCTGAGGCCTGCCCTGTGGCTGCTGCTCGGCGTCGCCACCATCGTCTTCCTGGTGGCGTTGCGCGACTTGCCGTGGCTGGGCGGCGTCTCAGAGGTCGGGGCCGAACTCACCGGGCAGGAGCTGTTGCGGGAGTTTCCTCTGCCGGCGCTGGTCGCTGGGGCCCTGATGCTCGTGGTGTTCGTGGCGTCCGTGACGTTGTGCTCCTCGCCCGACCCGTGGCTGCCCGGTGGCGCACTTGGCGCCGCCGTCCTGGCCCTGCACGCGGCGCCCGTGGCGCTCGGCCGGGAACCGGAGGCGGTCGGTGGGACGTTATACACCGAGACGGCCGGATTTATCGCGGAAGCGGCGGGGCTCGACGGGCCCGGCCCACTGCTGCGCTGGACTCCGCTAGTCCTGCATTTGCTGTGTCTCGTACCGCTGTGGCTGCTGCTCGCGAAGGCGGGCGGCCGACTGCCGTGGCAGGGACGCTGGGGGGTTCTGTATCTCGTCGCGGTGGGTGGTTGGGTCTGGCGTCAGGAGCTCGCCCCGATCGCGCCGCCTCTCCTCCTGCTGCTCGTCCTCGTAGTCCTGCTCCTGTCCCTGCGTCGCCCGTCCTTCATGACGGGCACGACGGGCACGACGGGCACGAGGGGCGCGACGGGCACGAGGGGTACGAGGGGCGCGATCGACGCGATCGACGCGACCGCTATGACGGAGCCCCCGCACCGCACCAGACCGAACGGCATGGCCAGGGACTGATCAAGCACAGAGCCGAATCGCCAGGGGGGAACCGTCGTGCGTCCGCCAGCAACTCCACGGGAGAGATCCGCACCAGAGCCCGCGCCCGGGCAGGAACCCCGGGGCGCGTCGAACCGGGACGCGCCCGAAGCAACCGGAGAGCCCCGCACCTCGCGGGAGCGGCCCCGCACCTCGCAGGAGTCGGCCACCACGACCTCGGACGAAGCGTCCGCCCGGCCGGGCCGGAGGAGTACCGCGCGCGCCCATCGCCCCTCTACCCCGGAGCCCACCGGCTCCGCCGCCGAGCTGCCCGTGACGGATCTGTCCGACCTCACCCCGGCCGCCTGGCCGACCCGCGCGGCCGCCGCCTGGCCTGCCGTGCCCCTCCTCGTCGCCCTCGCCCTGTGGGGCTACGCGATGCGGCACACCGATGTGTCCCCCCTGGACGACTACGGCCTGGTCAGCGCCCTGCACCCCACTTTCTGGGCCGGCCTCGCCGTGCTCACCGCGGGTTTCTGGACCACGGTCCGCGACCCGCGCCGTCGCAACTGCTGGTCCCTCGCGTACGTCCTGGGCCTGCTGGTGATGGAGCGGGCCACCCAGGCCGTTCTCTACCCGACCCCGCTCTACGCCTGGGCGTGGAAGCACGACGCGGTCATCGACCATCTGCTGACGTCCGGCGGTCTCCAGAGCGCGGACCAGCTCGGCGAGATGGCCGTCTACGACCAGTGGCCCGGCTTCTTCGCAGCCCAGGCCGCGCTGGTGCGGCTGCTGGGTGTGGACAACGCCGCGATGTACATGGCCTGGTGGCCGTTGGTCTCAAGCGTGCTGCTGCTGCTCCCGCTGCTGCTGGTCTACCGGACCTTCACCGAGGACCGGCGGCTGATCTGGACCGCCGTGTGGCTGTTCTGCGTCGCCAACTGGGTAGGCCAGGACTACTTCTCCCCGCAGTCCGTAGCCTTCGTCCTCCACCTGGGCGTCATCGCGGTCGTACTGCGCCGCTACGGCCGCTCCGGCGGGCGGGGCGGCCGTCAGGGGCAGGCCGTGTGGACCGTACTGCTCAGCGTGCTGGTCACCGCCATCGTCGTCTCGCACCAGCTGACACCCGGCATGCTCGTCGTCACGCTCGTCGCGCTGGTCTTCACGCGCCGCTACCGCCACTGGGTCCCTGCGGTCACGACGGTCGTGATCTTCCTGGCCTGGTGCCTCACGGCCGCGCTGCCCTTCCTGTCCGCCGCCATGCCGGACATGATTCGCTCCATCGGCGACGTCGGCGCCAACGTCGAGACCGGGTACGGGGCCACCCCCACCGGCACCGGAGCGGTGGCGACCTCCTGGGCGGCCCGGCTGCTTTCTGGTTCCGTGCTCCTGCTCGCGCTGGTGGGTGTACTGCGCCAACGGGTGCTGCGGCACCGGGCGCTGCCGCTGCTGCTGGTCGCCGCGGCGCCGCTGCCGATGTTCGTGGCGAGCAGTTACGGCAGCGAGATGATCTTCCGGGTGCTGATGTTCACGCTGCCCGGCGCGGCCTTCTTCGCCGCCGCCGCGCTGCTGCCCAAGGTCCGCACGCTGGCCGCCGACGCCGCCGCGCGGGACACGGGCGGGTACTCGCCGGTAGCCGTCGCCCGACGCCGCCGCCTGCCACTGCCTTCCCCGCCCCCGTTGCGGTACGGCGCGTGGGTGCCGCCGCTCGTGCTGCTCGCCGGGACCCTCGCTTTCGTACCGAGCTACTCGGGCAAGGACCGCATCAACTACTTCCCGCCCCGGGAAGTCGCCCTCGTCCAGCGGCTCTTCGACCAGGCGCCCGACGACTCCCTGGTCGTCGCCGCCAACCGGAACTACCCGCTCGCCTACGAGCAGTACTGGAGAGTCGACCACTACTGGTTCCTCGACGACGACCGGCGCCACGTCGACGAGATAGTCCGCGACCCGGCCGCCGTCCTGGCCCGCGACATGGCCGCCGTGGAGGCACCGGCACGCGCCTATTTCCTGCTCACCCAGGGGCAGACGGCCAACTCGGAGATGAACGGCCAGCTGGACAAGGCGCAGTTGGAGCGCCTACGGGAGTCCGTGGCGGCGTCACCGAGGTTCGAGCTGATCGCCGAGAACAGCACCGGCGTGCTGTACGTCCTGAAACCGGCGAGCTGAGAAGGGGAGCGAGTCAGCCATGACACCGCAGAGCGCCACGACACCGCAGGACGCCATGACACCGCAGGACCTCATGATCCGTATGCTGCCCCCGTTCGCCGGCTGGCTGGCGCTCGCCGCGCTCGCCCTGCCCGGCGGCTCACCACTGCGCGGCGCGGCCGTCACCGCGTTCCTGGCCGTCGGCCCGGGCGCCGCCCTGGTCGGGATCTGCGGCCCCGCCCTGCGGGCCCGCCGCGCCGAGGCCCCCGCCGAGCGCCGGGACCCGAACTTCGAACGCCACTCCGACCTGTTGGAACGGCTGATGCTGGCCGTCCTGCTGAGCGTGAGCGCCGCGATGCTCGTCGCCACGGTACTGATAGCCGCGCACGCCTTCAGCGGGGACCGCGTCCTGCTGACGCTCACCCTGCTGACCACGCTCGCCGCGTTCTGCCCGCGCCTGCGTGCCTCCCCGCCGACGGCCAGCACGGCGCGGGGGGCGGCGCCGAGGAAACGGAAGGGTTCCACTCTGTGAGGTTCGCCCGTCCCGCTCGCCGCACGGCCGGAGACTCGACGACGACCGGACAGCACCGCCGGCCCAAGCCCCCCAGGGACCGCAGAGGACCGGGCCGGCGCCGACTGCTGATCACATCCATCACGGCCACCTGCGCGGTCCTGGTCGCGGTGCTCGCCCTGCGCGACGCCTCCGGCCCCGCCGACCCGGCCGACGACGCGAAGTGCCGCCCGACCGAGCTGCTCGAACCGCCCTGTGGCGCCTGGTTCGGCGCGTTCGTGCCGCACGACAAGTCCGACCTGGCCGAGAAGGTGCACGAGTACGAGAAGAACGTCGGGCGCGGGCTCGACATCGTGTACACGTACCACGACATGTCCGCGGTCACCGAGACCCGCCTGGAAGGCCAGCTCCTCACCGAGCAGGAACAGCGCGTCGGCGAGGACCGCATGCTGCTGCTCTCCTGGGAGAGCAAATGGTGGGGCGGCACCAAGCAGCAGCAGCCCACCTGGAAGCAGATAGCCGCCGGCGACCTGGACGACTCGGTGATCGACGTCCAGGCCCAGCGCATCGAGGAGTACGGGCAGCGCACGGGGAAGAAGGTGTTCCTCTCCTTCGACCTGGAGATGGACACCCGCACCCCGGACAACGGCACACCGGCCGACTACGTGCGGGCCTACCGGCACATCCACGACCGGTTCCGCGAGCTCGGCGTCGACAACGTCGTGTGGACCTGGATCATCACCGGCTACCTGGACCACGCCGGCCTGTTCGAGAAGATGTACCCGGGGGACGAGTACGTCGACTGGATCGGCTACAACCAGTACAACTACTACCTCTGCCACAAGACGGACTGGCTCAGCTTCGCCCAGACGCAGCACGCCACCCACGACTGGATCCGCGCCAACCTCTCCGACGACAAGCCTCTGATGCTCTCGGAGTTCGGCAGCGCCTCCGACCCGAAGCGGCCGGACCGGCAGGCGGACTGGTACGCGCAGGTGCCCCGCGTGCTCAAGGAACTGGAGGGCGTCAAGGCCGCCCTCCAGTGGAACTACCGCGACCCGGGACCGAACTGCGATCTGGCCGTGGCCAACGACCGGGCGTGGGCCAGCCTGCGCAAGGTGGTCGCCGACCCCCACCTCAACCAGCCACTCGAGTGACCGCGGTCAGCCGGCGAACTCGGGCCCCCGCACCATGGCACGCCCCCGCCGGTACCACCGCCACGCGACCGTCTTCGGCCCGTCGCGGTAGGGGGCGATCCGGACGCCCCCTCCAGCCAGCCACGCCTCGACGTCGGCGACCGTGTGGTTCCGCCGCACGATGAGCCGGGCGATGCGGTACCGCTCGTCGCGGTCGGAGCTGAGCGCGTGTCGCACGGCGGTCGCCGTCTCGTACCCGGCACGGGCCGACAACGACCGCACCTTCGCGCTGTTGTAGCCGTGCGGGTAGGCGAGGTGGCGGACCGGATGCCCGAGGGCGTCCTCCAGCATGGCCTTGGACGTGCGCAATTCGTACGCCAGCCCGTTGGTAGACAGCGTGTCGAGCTGGGCGTGGGTGACGGTGTGGCTGCCGATCTCCATGCCGGAACGTTCCAGATCCGCCGCCGCGTCCAGGGTCATCATCGGGGCCGGGGGCAGGAGACTGCGACCGCCCGGGGCGATGGCCCCGGTGGTGAGGTAGGCGGTGGCGGGCAGCGCGCGCTCGGACAGCGCCTCGGCCGTGGGGCCGGGCAGGTCGGCGAAGCCGTCGTCGAAGGTGAGCAGCACCGGCCGGGGCGGCAGGGGCGCCCGCCCGGCGAGGTGGTCGGCGAGCACGCTGATCGTGACCGGCGTCATGCCGCTGTCCACGATCGCGTCCAGATGGGCGGCGAACTCCTTCGGAGTGACGGTGAACTCGGCGATCCACGAGGGCGGATCGTCCATCACCGCGTGGTAGAGGAAGACGGGTATGTGCCCGCCAGG
>NZ_RAIF01000027.1:199146-200648 GCF_003671715.1 Streptomyces sp. E2N166
GGCCTGGGCCGGGCCCGCCGCCCGGCCCAGGCCCGCCCGCCGCGGGGACGCCCTCCCGCGCCCCGGCCGCTCCTGGAGCCCCGGCCGCTCCCGGAGTCTCGGACGCCTCGCTCATCGCGCCTCCAGTCCGACCGTACGCAGGGCGCGACGGGCCCGCACATAACCGACGGGGCCGTACAGCATGCCCCGGCGCTGCAACCGGGACAGGCGCCGCGGCCAGGGATGCGTACGGGAGTCGTGCCCGCCCGGCCCCTCCACCGCCACGTCCGCACCCTCACCGGTCGCGCGTACGGCGGTCAGCCCCCGCGCGTGCGCCAGTCCGCCCGGCACCCTGGCGAGGAAGGCCGGCAGCAGCGCGGGCCGGTTCACCAGGATCGCCGTGAGATACGCGGTGAGGCCCGCGCCGTAGCCGTAGGCCTGCGTCTCCAGGTCCTGCCAGGTCTCCCGGTGGTGGTGCCAGACCAGCGCGTGCGGGGTGTAGCGCAGCCGCTTCCCCTGGGCGAGGACGCGGACGAAGCCGTAGAGGTCGTCGCCGCCCCGCGCGCGCGTGCCCGCGCCGGTCGCGGGGTCGAAGCCGCCGACCGCCCGCAGCACGTCCGTACGGAAGGCCATGTTGGCGCCGGAGCCGAACCGGCCCGCGGTGAACGGGAACAGCGGCTCGTCGGCGGGCGGGTGCTCGGGGTCGTACGTCCGCGGGGTGAACCCCTTCGCGAAGCCGCCGTGGCTCTCCAGGAGCACCTGGGCGGGAGTGCGCAGCCGCGCGGGCAGGATCAGCCCCGTGGCACAGCCAAGGCGCGGGTCGGCGGCGAAGGGCGCGGTCAGCTCGGTGAGCCAGCGCGGGTCGGCGACCACGTCGTCGTCGGTGAAGGCGACCACCGCGCCCCGCACGACCGCGAGACCCCGGTTGTGGGCGATGGCGAGTCCGGGCACCGGTTCGCACACGTACCGCACCCGCTCGCCGTACTTGCGCTCGACCAGCTCCCGGGTCTCCTCGGTCACGGGCGCGTTGTCGACGACGACGATCTCGAAATCCGGGTGCTCCTGCGCGAGCAGCGAGTCCAGCGCGCGGGCGAGCTGGTCCGCGCGTTCCCGGGTGGCGACCACGACACTGGCGGACGGCGGCCGGGGCAACGGCTCGGGCGGAGCGCCCTGCGGCAGTTTCCGGGCGAGCCCGGACAGCACCTCCGTGGGATCCGCGCTCTCGGGTACGTGTCCGAGCACGGTACCGACGGGCCGGCCCGCCCGTCTGACCAGGAGGAACACCGAGCCGGTCGTCACCGGCGGGCTGCCCGGACCGGGTCTCAGCTCCGCGCCCTCGGCGCCCGCGGCCCTCCCGTCCTCCTCGGGGCCGAGATCCAGCTCGGCTACCTGCACCGGCCCGATGCTCAGGAACCCCGCTATCTCCTGCCGTGTCTCTCGCAACGCACGCCGCTCACCGGCCATGCGCCCACCCCCTCGTGGTTGCCCTCCGTCACGACCGGCGCAGCCGGGCCGCGCCTCTC
>NZ_RAIF01000027.1:200658-209831 GCF_003671715.1 Streptomyces sp. E2N166
GCGCGCGGCGGGCCGGCTCGCGGCCGAGCCAGTGCAGCGCGGCGCCCGCCCCCACGCGCGTCGCCGCCCCCTCGTACACGGGCAGGTCACCGGTCTTCAGGGCGTCTTTGTACTCCGCCGGACCCCGTCCCATGTCGAGCATGCCGATGCCTTGGGCGGCGGCTGCCTCGGCCATCCGCAGATGCAGGACAAGACCCGGCGAGTACTTGGCGAACTCCGGGTCGTACGCCGGGAACCAGCACGCCAGGACCGTCGCCGAGCGCAGTCCGAAGTGGGCGGCGACCGGCCGGCCGCCGGCGTGGAGAACGGACAGCGTGCCGGTGCACTCCGGCGCCCGGGTCCCGGCGAGCCGACCGACGAGCCGCGTGATCCACTCCTGCGCGAACCGGTCCCGGCGTCCCGTCCTGCGGTACTGCGCCGACTTCCACCCCATGAGCGTGCGCAGCGCGGCCGGGTCCCGTTCGTCGAACACGAAGCGCACGTCCCCGACCTGACGGCCGAGCCTGCGTTCCTTGGCGAGGGTGGTCTTGAGGAACTTCGGCGACCGGTCGCGCAGCCCGCTCTCGTACGCCTCGTACCCCTTCTCCACGTCGATGACGTAGGTGGTGTGCTCCTCGGCGGCGTGCGGCACGAACAACCCCTGCTCCGCCTCCAGGTTGTCGAAGGCGAAGCTCGACAGGGAGCAGGCCCGCAGCAGTTCGCGGGTGTCCGGGGTGAGGCCTGGGCGCAGCACCGCGCCCTGGCAGTCCGACACCCCGAGTCCGATCGCCCGCCCCTGACCCAGCGGTCCGCGCTCGTGCGGCAGGAAACCGGCCGCCTCACCGCCGTCGTACACCACCGCGACCCGCGCCCGCGGCCGCACCCGGCCCACGACGTCGGTGAACTCCGGTTCCATGAACGGATTGCGTGGTGCCGTCGACTTGGCGCGCAGCTCGCGCCAGTGCTCCCGTTCCCCCTCGCCCAGTTCCTCCGGCCTGAGCACACGCACACGTCCGCTGTTCAACCCGACCCCCCGATCAAGTCCCCCCTGGACAAAAGGAAGGTACCCCCGGGCGCCGTCCGGCCGGTAGGTAGCGGACCATGTTGTTGCCAACCGGTGCACAGGCCTTTAACCGGCTTTAGCCGATGATGTGCCAGGTTTCGGACACGAACGTGCGTCCTCGTGCGCACTCGTGCCGTACTCGTGCGGACTCGTGCCGACCTCGCGCCTCCTCGTTCGGAAGCGGTCGCGGGTGAGTCGGACAGGTGCGGTGTCCGTATTCTCTGATCATGGACCGCACCGCGTATTCACTCGTCGCCACCGACCTCGACGGCACGCTGCTCCGCGGCGACGACACCGTGTCCGACCGGTCACTGGCCGCGCTGGCGCGGGTGGCCGGGGCCGGTGCGCGGCATCTGGTGGTGACGGGGCGGCCCGCGCCCCGGGTGCGGCCCCTGCTCGACCGCCTCGGCCGCACGGGGCTCGTGGTGTGCGGCCAGGGCGCCCAGGTGTACGACGCCGGCGCGCACCGGATGCTGTGGTCGGTCACCCTGGACCGGGAGCTGGCGGAGACCGCGCTCGGCAAGATCGAGGCCGAGGTGGGGCAGGTGCACGCGGCGGTCGACCAGGACGGTGTCGACGGCCTGACGCTCATCGAGCCGGGTTACCTGATGCCTCACCCGACGCTGCCCGCGGTGCGGGTCGAGCGGCGCGACGAGCTGTGGAACGCGCCGATCAGCAAGGTGCTGCTACGTCATCCCGAGCTGTCCGACGACGAGTTGGCGGCGACGGCGCGCGCGGTGGTCGGTTCCCTCGCCACGGTCACGATGTCGGGCCCGGGGACGGTGGAGCTCCAGCCGTGCGGCATCACCAAGGCCACCGGCCTGGCGCTGGCCGCCGAGCGCCTGGGCGTGAGCCGGCGGCGGACGATCGCCTTCGGGGACATGCCCAACGACATCCCCATGTTCGACTGGGCGGCGCACGGTGTGGCCATGGCGGGCGCCCACCCCGAACTCAAGGCGGTGGCCGACGAGGTCACCCTGACGAACGAGGACGACGGCGTGGCCGTCGTCCTCGAACGGATCTTCAGAGCTTCGTAGTACGGCCCGGAGCCCCGCATTGCGGTGCAGAGGCCCGTATCACGGCTCAGTACGCGCCGAAGACGTTGTCCATCGAGCCGTACCGGTCGGCCGCGTAGTTGCAGGCGGCGGTGATGTTGGCGACCGGGTCGTACGGGTCCCAGGAGGTGCCGGGCACGTGGTACGCCTGGAAGGTCGGGTCGATCACCTGGAGCAGGCCCTTGGACGGGGTGCCGTTGATGGCGTTGATGTCCCAGTTGTTGATGGCGAGCGGGTTGCCGGACGACTCCCGCATGATGTTGCGGTGGATGCCCTCGTACGAGCCGGGGATGCCGTGCTGGGCCATGATGTCGAGCGACTCGCGGATCCAGCCGTCGAGGTTGTCCGGGTACGTCGTCGCCGTGGTGGTGGCGGTCGTCGCGGCGGCCGTGGTGGCGGCCGGAGTGGCGGCGGAGGCGCTGGTGGCCCCGATGAGCGGCAGGGCGAGCACGGCGGCGCCGGTGCCGGCCACGGCGAGCTTCCGGGCGAGGCGGGCGGTGCGGGCGTGACGGTTCTGACCGTTGGCAGACATGCTTGAGTCCCTCTCCTTACGCCTGCGAGGTGAGCTGTCGGGTTCGGGCGGGGAGGTGCCCGGCCGGGCCCTTACGGGCACGGCTTCACCCCTAGCCGCTCCGGTGGTGACCGGTGCGGCGGCTTACCTGGGTCCCCCGCTCCTGCCTGCGAGTTTGTTGGCGGATGACTGTGTGTCCGGGCGGTGGCAGGATTCGGCGTCCGCCCGACAGGCCGGGAACGTATGCGAGAGCACATGTCCGAAACAAGTGCAGGAATCACCCAACGGGCCTGTTGACCTTGTTCTGAGGTGTTTGAGGCGCTTGATCCTTTGCGGCTGCCAAGCCTCAACTGGCTTGCGGGGCAAAGGGAGGGCGCAGCCGGCGGTGGGGTTGCCTACAGGTGGGGTGAAGTGAGCCAACTCACCCGCCTCAACAAGGGTGGCAAATCGGGCATTGGTGCCAACTCGGAGTCAATCGCCCGCAGGTGGGGAGGGCTTCGAGTTCCGGCGGCGGTCGGGTGGGCCGGCCGCCGCGCGCCTCTCGTTCCCGATCCCGCCCCGGCCGGTGTTTCCGTGTGCTGTGCGGGGCATCCGTTCGGGGCGGGGCCGGGGTGACCCGAGCGGGTGACGTATTCGGAGTGCGGGCCGTTGGGAGGGGTGATGTGATCTTCGGTGGCGGGTTCCGGCCCCTGGTGATGGCGATCGATATCTGCTCATATCACCTGATCAAAAACATACTGTGCATGATCCGATACCGACCGGCCTGTAACGGTGGGCGCTAGCGGTGATCGAAAGGTGACCGGATACGCTGACTTGAGTGGTGGCAGCGACCTATCGACAAACCAGGTAATCGCCAGTAGACACCAGCAGACAGGAGACCCCTCGTGACCGTCGTCGGGCCGTTCGGGCTGAGCGTGCGGGACCAGGCTCTGGAAGCCGATGTCCAGGCCGGATTGGTTGCGGTCGAGGAAGGGTTGCTTGAGGCAACCAAAAGCGAGGTTCCGTTCATCACGGAGGCCGCCCAGCATCTGGTGCGGGCCGGCGGCAAGCGTTTCCGGCCACTGCTGGTGATGCTCTCCGCTCAGTTCGGCGACCGGTACGCCCCCGGGATCGTGCCCTCGGCCGTCGTCGTCGAGCTGACCCACCTCGCCACCCTGTACCACGACGACGTGATGGACGAGGCCGCCGTACGGCGCGGCGTGCCCAGCGCCAACACCCGCTGGGACAACTCGGTCGCGGTCCTCACCGGCGACTTCCTGTTCGCCCGCGCCTCGCAGATCCTCGCCGACCTCGGTCCCGAGGCGGTCCGCGTGCAGGCCCTGGCGTTCGAACGGCTCGTCACCGGCCAGATCCTGGAGACGGCGGGGCCGCAGGACGGCCGGGACCCGGTCGACCACTACCTGGACGTGCTGGGCGGCAAGACGGGCTCGCTGGTGGCGGTCTCCTGCCGGTTCGGCGCGATGATGTCCGGCGCCGACGAGACGGTCGTGGACGTGCTGACCCAGTACGGCGAGCGGCTCGGCGTCGCCTTCCAGCTCGCGGACGACGTCCTGGACATCGCCTCCGACTCCCACGAGTCGGGGAAGACGCCCGGCACCGACCTGCGTGAGGGCATCCCGACCCTCCCGGTGCTGCGGCTGCGCGAGCGGGCGGCCCGGCTGGGGCTCGCCGAGGACATCGCCCTGTGCGAGCTGCTGGACTCCGACCTGAGCGACGACGCGCGGCACGCGGAGGCGCTGCGGCTGCTGCGCGCCCACCCCGCGCTGGAGCAGGCGCGGCGGGACACCGTGCGGTACGCCAAGGATGCCCGGGCGGCGCTGGCCCCGCTCAAGGAGTGCGAGGCGAAGTCCGCGCTGGTGGAACTGTGCGACGCCGTGGTGCACCGGGCCGGCTGAGCGCCCGGCCGCGTACCCCGCCCCCTACGGGACGGGGGAGTCGCGAGCCCTCCGTGTCATCCCGCAGGAGTAGGCGGAGTTGAGCCCGCGGTCTGACGATTCCGCTTGGCCGATTTGGTCAGATGGACACCACGGAAACACCAATCCTCACCGATTCGGGTGAGAATGGCGGCTCACGGGTGAACGAGCGCGAGATCGTGAGACAGCCGCCGCCGACGACGGAGGTAGGGCACACATGGCACCGATCGATTCCGACGACAACACGACCGCCGGGGAGGGCGAGGAGCTGCGCGCCGGACGGCGCAGGGCCGCGCGGTACGTCGTCCCGGTCGCGGTGATGGGCGTGGCGGCCGCGACGATCGGCCTCGTCCCCGCGCTCGCCGACTCCGGGGACCCGGACCTTCCGAAGGTCACGGCGGAGCAGCTCATCGAGAAGATCGCCAAGTCGGACGTCGAGCAGCTGTCCGGCACGGTCAGGATCAGCACCGACCTGGGTCTGCCGGACCTCGGCGGACTGGAGAGCGGCCTGATGTCCGGTATGTCCGGCGGTCCCGGTCCGGGCGGGGACGAGGACGGCTCCGCCGCCGACCCGTCGGCCAAGCTCACCGAGCTGGTGTCCGGCACCCACACGCTGCGGGTCGCCGCCGACGGCCCCGACCGGCAGAAGCTGTCGCTGCTGGAGAACGCCGCCGAGTACAGCCTGATCCACGACGGCAAGGACGTCTGGGGCTACGACAGCGAGTCCAACGAGGTCTACCACGCAACCACGTCCGGCAGCGCCGAGCAGCCGGAGAAGGAGGTGCCGGCCACTCCGAAGGACTTCGCCGACCAGGCCCTCAAGGCGGTCGACGGCACCACGTCCGTGACCGTCGACGGCACCGCGCAGGTGGCCGGCCGGGACGCGTACCGCCTGGTGATCAAGCCCAAGCAGGAAGGTTCCACGGTCGGCGCCATCAGCGTCGCGGTGGACGCCGAGACCGGCATGCCGCTGAAGTTCACGCTGACCCCGTCGAGCGGCGGCGCCGCCGTCGTGGACGCGGGCTTCACCAAGGTCAGCTTCGCGAAGCCGGACGCGTCGACGTTCGACTTCACCCCGCCCAAGGGAGCGAAGGTCACCGAGGCCGACGAGGCGCCGGAGCACGGGCGGAAGGCCGAGGGCGGCCTCGCCGAGGAAATGGACGGCCTGAAGGGGACCGACGGTCTCAAGGGGACGGACGGCCCGAAGGTCATCGGCGAGGGCTGGAACTCGATCGCCACCTTCGACACCGGCGGCCAGGGCCTGCCCACGGCCTCCGCGGGCGGTGACCTCGGCGGCTTCCTGGGCTCCTTCGGCGACCAGGTCAAGGGCGACTTCGGCTCCGGCACGGTCTTCAAGACCCGCCTGGTCAACGCCCTGATCACGGACGACGGCAAGGTCTACGCCGGTGCGGTCACCAAGGACGCGCTGGTGAAGGCGGCCGACGCGGCCCAGTAGGCGTCAGGTCAGGTCTGGCCGGGCGTCACGCGCCAGGGGTCGGGCGCCAGGCGTAGGGCCTGGCGTCCGGCGTCGGGCATCAGCACGGAGCAGCTACGTCGAAGCGAGGGAGCCGATGGCCGAAGCGTCCGCCACGGAAGCGGAGAGCCCGGGCCAGTGGGACGGCGCGGACGACGCCGCCATCGCCACCCGGGCGCTCACCAAGCGCTACCGCGGCGGACAGCTCGCCGTCGACGGTCTGGACCTGACCGTTCCGGCGGGCAGCGTCTTCGGCTTCCTCGGCCCGAACGGTTCCGGCAAGACCACCACCATCCGCATGCTGATGGGCCTGATCGAGCCCACCTCGGGCACCGCCCGGGTCCTGGGCCGGCCGATGCCGCGCGCGGCCCGCACCGTACTGCCCCAGGTCGGCGCCCTCATCGAGGGCCCCGCCCTGTACGGCTTCCTCTCCGGACGCGACAACCTCCTGCGCTACGACGCCGCCGACCCGGCCGCCGACCCGCGCACCCGGCGAGAGCGCGTCGGTGCGGCGCTGGACCGGGTGGGCCTCGCGGCCGCTGCGGGCAAGAGGGCGAAGGCGTACTCGCTCGGCATGAAACAGCGCCTCGCGCTCGCCGCGGCACTGCTCCAGCCGCGCCGCCTGCTCGTCCTGGACGAGCCGACCAACGGGCTCGACCCCCAGGGCATGCGCGAGATCCGCGCGCTCGTGCGCGAACTGGCCTCCGACGGCACCACCGTCTTCCTCTCCTCCCACCTGCTGGACGAGATCGAGCAGGTGTGCACGCACGCCGCCGTGATGGCGCAGGGGCGGCTGATCAGCCAGGGCGCGGTCGCCGACCTGGCGGCCGGGGCGCGTGGCCGGCTGGTGGTGACCACGCCGGACGCGGGGGAGGCGGCCAGGGTGCTGAAGGAGCAGGGGGCCGGGGACGTGGTCGTCGCCGAGGACCGGGTGACGGCGGAGCCACCGGACCGCGACCTCGCCGACCTGAACGCCGCCCTGGTCGCGGCCGGTGTCCGCGTCCGAGGCTTCGGAGTGGAGCGCGCCTCCCTGGAGGACGTGTTCGTGGCGCTTACCGGGGAGGGCTTCGATGTCGCGGGCTGATACGTCGCGGGCCGGGTCGCCGCGGGCCGGGTCGCCGCGGGCACGGGTGTCGCGGGCCGAGGCGCCGAGCGCGGTGCGCACCCCGAGTCCGCTGTGGTCCTTCGGGCTGCTCCGCAGCGAACTGCTGATCACCTTCCGGCGCTGGCGCACCCTCGCCCTGCTGGGCGTGCTGGCCGCCGTGCCGGTCCTGGTGGGCATTGCCGTGAAGATCGAGACGAGCGACGGGGCGTCGTTCGGCGGGGGTGGTGGCGGTGGCGGCGCGGGCCCGGCGTTCATCTCGCAGATCAGCAACAACGGCCTGTTCCTGGTCTTCACCGCGCTGGCCGCGACCCTCCCGTTCTTCCTGCCGATGGCCATCGGCGTCGTCGCGGGCGACGCGGTCGCGGGCGAGGCGAACGCGGGTACGCTCCGCTACCTCCTGGTCGCCCCGGCCGGCCGCACCCGGCTGCTGCTCACCAAGTACGCCACGGTGATCGCCTTCTGCCTCGCCGCCACCCTGGTGGTCGCGGTCTCGGCGCTCGCGGTCGGGGCGCTGCTGTTCCCGGTCGGTGAACTGACCACCATCTCCGGCACCCGGATCACCTACGCCGAGGGCCTGGGCCGCGCCCTGCTGATCGCCCTGGTCGTGGCCGCCTCGCTCGTCGGTGTCGCGGCCCTCGGCCTGTTCGTATCGACCCTGACCGCCAGCGGCATCGCCGCGATGGCGACCACGGTGGGGCTGCTGATCACCGTCCAGATCCTCGACCAGATCCCGCAGCTCGACGCGCTCCAGCCGTACTTCTTCTCGCACTACTGGCTGTCCTTCGCCGACCTGATGCGCGAACCGGTCTACTGGGACGACCTGGTGAAGAACCTCGGCCTCCAGGCGCTCTACGCGGCGGTGTTCGGCTCGGCGGCCTGGGCGCGTTTCACGGCGAAGGACATCACCTCGTAGGCGCGGACCTCACCTTGCGGGCACGGTGTCCGTCTGCTCGTACGGGAAACGGGCGAGCGGCGCCTCCCGCGCGAAGAAGGTCTTGGCGCCTGCCAGCGCCTCGGTGTCCTTCAGGACGTCACCGGGCTTGCTGCCGTTGCCCAGCAGTACCCCGCCGAAACGCATGCCCATGTAGGCCGCCGAGTTGCTCAGGCTGCCGATCAGCGGATCGGCGACCTCCCGCTCCTGGTGCGCGAGCGCGGTGACGCCCCACAGGGTGCGTCCGGCCAGGGTCGCCTTGAAGTCGAGGCCGGGGGTGCGCAGCCAGCCGGACCAGTAGTCGAGGTAGCGCTTGACCGGGGCGGACAGCGAGTACCAGTACAGCGGTGAGGCGATCACGATGTCCGTGGCGGCGAGAGTGGCGTCGAGCAGCAGGCCCGCGCTTCCCTCAGTGGGGCGGACGTGGTCGCTGTCGTGCCGCAGGTCCTCGAAATCGGGGAGCGGGTGCTCGGCCAGGTCGATCCATCGCTGCTCGACGTCCGTGGGCAGTTGTTCGGCGGCGCGGCGGGCGAGCAGTTCGGTGTTGCCGTCGGCTCGGCTGCTGCCGAGCAGGAAGAGGTAGTGGCGGGTCATGAGAGGTCCCCCCTGATGGTTGCCGTGTGCGGATACCAGCATATGCATTATATGCACACGCAAGCATCTGTCCACTGTGTGCGAGTGGCTCAGCCCACCCGCCCGGTGAGGCGGACCAGGGGGCCGGTGCCCCGTGGAGGACTTCCGTCCGTCTCGCCGAGGCGCCAGGCGGGGACCCACGGAACGCGATGGACGTCCACGGCCGCTTCGAGCAGCTTCACTCGCTGGGCGAGGGGCCGGGGCAGCCGCCCGGGCGCGTCCGCGACGAGGACGACGGCGTCGAGGTCGAGCCCTGCCGGATGCTCGTGCCGGAAGTCCGTCACGGCACGGTGGACCGCCGCCAGCCCGGCCGCGTGCGTACGGGCGACGAGCAGCACCGACGGCGGGTCCCCGGGACCGGGCCAGCCGCGTCCGCAGTCCTGTCCGCCGTACACGGCGGCGAGCGTCGAGACGCCGGCGCCGCCGTGCGTGCCGACCCAGGAGAAGCGCCGTGGGGCGGGTGGCTCCGAGTGCGGGGGCGCCGGGACGGGCTGCCCTGGGGCGGGTGG
>NZ_RAIF01000027.1:209887-210799 GCF_003671715.1 Streptomyces sp. E2N166
GGGGTGGGCGGCTCCGGCAGGGCCACCGGTCCGCGGATCCAGATCTCCGGTCCCTCTCGCATGCCTGTCCGCCTGCCCGGTCCCCTCCCGTGTCACGCCCCCGGGTGCCCGCCCCGTACCGACCCGCCGATGCGGGCGTGACCTCCTGGAACGAGCCTGTGACACCCCGGTGACGTGAGAATCGCGAGCGAGCGGAGAGACTCGACAGTAGGTGTACGACAGGCATGACAGGCTCTGGACGGCAGGGAATCGAAGCCGCCGACGGAAGCCGCCGATGAGTGGGGGAACGATGTCTCGACTCGGCCGCGAGAAGCAGCGGGACCATGGGGGCGCCGAGCGCTCGCCCGCCACTGCGGCGACGCCGATCGACGTCCGTGTGCCGGTGGCCGATTCCGACGCACGCAGCGCTTCGATCGACGGCTCACTGGTCGTCGCGGCCCCCGGCGAGGAGATCCAGAACGCCGTCCTCAACCGCCTCCACCGCCTCGCCATCGCCGCCGGTCAGCCCGTCCTCGCCACGATCCACGACGAGCGCATCGGCTATTCCGTCCCGCTCCGGGTCGACCCGGACGGCTCCAGCCATCTCGCCGCGGAGCCGGTTCCGACGGCTCCCGAGGAACCGGCCGTACGGCGCGACCAGCACACTCACGTTCTGCGCACGGTGGAGCCGGTACGGGACAGCGCCCCGACGTTCCGCCTCCCGAAGGTGCCCGAGTCGCAGCAGGCGCCGGCCGGCGAGTCCGCGCCGACGTTCACGCTGCGCGCCCTGCCGGAACCGGCCGAGGGCACGTCGCCCGGTACGGTGGCGCCGCCGACGGGGGAGTTCGGTCCGCCGCCCCGAATGGACGGCGCTTTCGCGACCGGTGCCCGTGAGGGCGCGGCACCGCGGCCTGCGCCTGGGGCGGTCGCCGG
>NZ_RAIF01000027.1:210809-225001 GCF_003671715.1 Streptomyces sp. E2N166
AGCCCACCCCCACCCCCGCCCGCGGCTTCGACGCCGTGGCCGAGGCCGTGCTCGGGGACGAACCGCTCACCGCACCCGGCGACGCCACCACCCCCGCGCTCCTCGCGGAGCCGACGGCTCGTATCAACGAGGCCGTCAAGGAAGGCCGGACGGAGGCGGCCGCGCAACTGGCGGAGCAGACCGTGGCCGAAGCCTCGGGGACGCTGGGGCCGGAGCACCCGGAGGTCCTACGGCTCCGTGAACTCACCGCGTACATCGCCTACCTGTCAGGCGACCCGGACCGCGCCTTCCGCCTCTCCCTCGACCTCTCCCGGATACACCGCCGGGCGGGCGACGCGGAGGCCGCGTACGGCAACGTCCAGAGCGCTGCGACCGCGTGGCGCGCCGTACGGGATCCCGCCCGGGGCCTGGAGCTGGGGCACGAACTGGTGGGCCTGTGGAGCGAACTCGCCGCCGAGGAGGGCCCGGCCGCGGAGGACTCCGAGCAACTGGAGTCCGCCCGCAGCCGCATCGGCCGCCTCACCGAACGTGCCCGCGCCCAGACCGGCTGACCGGGCGCGGGCTCCGAGGAGGAGGCGCGTCGGCCCTACTGCGACAGCTCCCATATCGCGTACGCGATGGCGTCGCTGTTGCGGTTCAGGGCCGTGTCGTTGATGTTGGCGGTCGTGTCGCAGGACGAGTGGTAGCAGCGGTCGAACGGCTGGCCCACGGTGCCGCCCCACTTGGCCGCCTGCGCGGACGTCTTCCGGTAGTCGGCGCCGCTGAAGAGGCCGCCGACGGGGACGCCCGCGTTCTTGAAGGGCGCGTGGTCGGAGCGGCCGTCGCCCTCGGTCTCGATCTCCGTGGAGATGCCGAGGCCGGCGAAGTAGTCCTTGAAGGTCTTCTCGATGGTGGGGTCGTCGTCGTAGACGAAGTAGCCGGGGTTGGGCGAGCCGATCATGTCGAAGTTCAGGTAGCCGCTGATCTTCGCGCGGCCCGTGGAGCCGAGGCTGTTGACGTAGTAGCGGGAGCCGACCAGCCCCAGCTCCTCCGCGCCCCACCAGGCGAACCGCAGGTGTTTGGTGGGCTGGTGGCCGGACCGGGCGACGGCGAGCGCGGTCTCCAGGACGGCTGCCGAGCCGGAGCCGTTGTCGTTGATGCCGGGTCCGGAGGAGACGCTGTCCAGGTGTGACCCGGCCATGACAACCTGATTGGCGTCGCCGCCAGGCCAGTCGGCTATCAGGTTGTAGCCGGTGCGGCCGGAGGCGGTGAAGCGCTGGACGGTGGTGGTGAAACCGGCCGCGTCCAGCTTGGCCTTCACGTAGTTGAGTGAGGCCTGGTAGCCGGGGCGGCCGTGGGCGCGGTTGCCGCCGTTCGCCGCGGCGATCGACTGGAGTTGCGTCAGGTGGGCCTTGACGTTGGCTATCGGTATGTCGGGCGCGGCGGCGGCCGTGGACGCGGGGCGATCGGTGGCGGGCGCGGCGCCGGCCACCGATCCGCCGGTGATCAGAGTGGCGACCGCGACGGCACCGGCCGTCAGTGCACGCCCGGGACGGGGGAGCTTCATGTGGGGGGCTCCGAATTCCTAGGGAATCCCTGGGGAGGGGACTCCACAGTGAATGGGGTGCCTGGATGGTGGGTCCGGCACTGACCCACCGTCAAGACCGCTATTCGGCCACGGTGTCGCGTATATCGGAAGCTCCTGGTGGCGTCGCCCCGGAGGCCACGGAGGCCACGGAGGCCACGGAGGCCGAGGAGGTCGCGGGGTTCGCGGAGGTCGCGCCTAGTGGACGCAGAACTCGTTGCCCTCCGGATCCGCCATCAGCACCCACTCCCCGCCCGGCTCCTTCACCTGCCGCAGGATGCTCGCGCCCAGCGCCTCCAGCCGGGCGACCTCCGCCTCGCGCCGCCCCTCGCCCGGGTGCAGGTCGAGATGGAGCCGGTTCTTGCCGGTCTTGGCCTCCGGTACGCGCTGGAACAGCAGCCGCCGCCCCAACCCGGTGCCGCTCTCCTCCTGGTAGGGGTCGTCGGGATGGCGTACGGCGGCCAGGTCCCGCCAGGCGAGGCGGCCGTGGGACTCGACGGTCAGCTCGGCCGGTACAGCCCCGAAACCCAGCAGCTTTTCGATGAGCGCGCTGTTGTCCTCCACCTCGTAGTGGAGGGCGGAGGCCCAGAAGTCCGCCTGCGCGTGCGGGGCGGCGGCGTCGATGACGATCTTGAAGTGAACGGGGGTCGATCCGGAGGTCGATGTCATGTAACCAGTTATACTGGTTACATGAGTGAGCAGGCAATGGAATCGCCGAAACCGCCTCCCGGTCCACCCGGTTCACCCGGTCCTCCAGGGCTGACGCTGCGGTCGCACGAGGGCAAGCCGTACCACTTCGACCCCGGCGCCCTCTGCCTCGAACTGCTGACGACGGGCGGGCCCGGTGCCTACGCGCGCTGGGAGGTGCTGCACGAGCCCGCCGACCTGGCCGCCTGGGCCGACCGCAGCCGCCTGCCGGCCGGACTGGATCTTGCCGTGGACCGGAGCGACGTGGAGCGGGCCCGGACACTGCGCGACGCCCTCTTCCTGCTCACGGCGGACCGCGCGCACGGGCGTCCGCTCCGGCCCGACCACCTGGACGCCGTCAACGCCGCCGCGGCCGAGCCTTCGCTCGTCGCGCGTATCGAGGCGGACGGCACTCGCGGCTGGGCCCCCGGTGCTACGGGCGCCCGCCTGCTGTCGACGGTCGCGCGCGACGCGATCGAGCTGTTCACCGGCCCTTACGCCGACCGCATCCGGGAGTGCGGAGCCCACGACTGCCGTCTGCTCTTCGTCGACACCTCACGCCCGGGCCGCCGCCGCTGGTGCGCGATGGAGCACTGCGGCAACCGGGAGAAGGCCCGGGCACACCGCGCGCGGCGGGCGCCCGGCAAGGGCTGACGAAGGACGGCGGCGGGGCGACCGGGCCGTTACGGCTTTCCTGTTGCCGTGTCGAGCTGTTCGGACCGGGCGGAGCCAGGGGCCGGTACTCCGGATGCCACGATTCCCGACTCTCGCGCGGCGCTTCCCGGCTCCCGCGCGGCGCTCCCCTTGACCGGCGTCACGCCGTCGCCCGCTCGGTCCAACTGCGCCCTGAGCGTCCGGGCGGTCCGATGGGCGGTGCGCAGGGCGTCCCAGGTGAGCAGCGCGAGCGCCAGCCACACCAGCCCGAAGCCGGCCCAGCGCTCGGGCGGCATGGCCTCGCGGAAGTAGAGGACGCCGAGCGCGAACTGGAAGACCGGGGCCAGGTACTGCAGCAGCCCCAGCGTGGACAGCGGCACGCGGATCGCCGCCGCGCCGAAGCAGACCAGGGGGATGGCGGTGACCACGCCTGTCGCGGCGAGCAGGGCGGCGTGGCCCGCGCCCTCGGTGGTGAAGGTGGAGTCGCCCCGCGCGCCCAGCCACAGCAGGTAGCCGAGCGCGGGCAGGAACTGGATCGCCGTCTCGGCGGCCAGCGACTCGACGCCGCCGAGGTTGACCTTCTTCTTCACCAGGCCGTACGTGGCGAAGGTGAAGGCGAGGCAGAGGGAGATCCACGGCGGCTGGCCGTAGCCGATGGTGAGGACGAGCACGGCCGCGAAGCCGGTCCCGACCGCCGCCCACTGCGCGGGCCGCAGCCGCTCCTTCAGAAGCAGTACGCCCATCGCGATGGTGACCAGCGGGTTGATGAAGTACCCGAGGGAGGCCTCGACGACATGGCCGCTGTTCACGGCCCAGATGTAGACGCCCCAGTTGACGGTGATCACCGCGGCGGCCACCGTGACCAGGGCGAGTCTGCGCGGCTGCCGCAGCAGCTCGCCGGCCCAGGCCCAGCGCCGTACGACGAGCAGGGCGGCGGCGACGAAGACGAGGGACCACGCCATCCGGTGGGCGAGGATCTCCCCGGCCCCGGCGGGCTTGAGCAGCGGCCAGAACAGTGGGACGAGCCCCCACATCCCGTACGCCGCGAAGCCGTTCAGCAGACCTATTCGCTGCTCACTCCTGGACGACCCGGCCACGGGCACCTCCTTCTCGCACTCGGCATGCCGGACGGATGCATGCCACGACGAAGGTAGCGCCGCACCCGGCCGCCTGTCATGCCCGTATCGCCATACGGTCATGACAGGCGGGGTGGGTGTCGTGAAGGCGGGCGGTGCGGGTCAGCCCTTGAGCGCGGCGGCGACTGCCTCGGCGAGCGGTGTGGTCGGGCGGCCGATCAGGCGGGACAGGTCACCGGTGGAGACGGCCAGCTCGCCCTTCTCGATGGCGGCGTCCACGCCGGCCAGGACGGCGGCCAGCGGCCCGGGCAGCCCGGCGTCGGTGAGGATGCCGGCGTAGGTCTCGGTGGAGACGGGGTTGTAGACGATCTCCTTGCCGGTCTGCCGGCTCAGTTCAGCCGCGTACTCGGCGAAGCTCCAGGCCTCGTCGCCACCCAGCTCGTACGCCGTGTTCTCGTGGCCCTCGCCGGTCAGTACGGCGACGGCGGCGGCCGCGTAGTCGGCGCGGGAGGCGGAGGAGATCCGGCCCTCGCCGGCCGCCTGCACCACGGCGCCGTGCTCCAGGACCGGGGCGAGCTGCTCGGTGTAGTTCTCGTGGTACCAGCCGTTGCCCAGCAGCACGTACGGCACACCCGAGCCGACCAGTACCTTCTCGGTGGCGCGGTGGTCGTCTGCGAGTGCGGCCGTGAGGCTGCTGGGGGCGCTGGTGTAGGCGAGCAGGGCGACACCGGCCTTCCTGGCCGCGTCGATCACGACCGTGTGCTGCTGGACGCGGCCCTTGTCGAACTCGTTGCCGGAGATCAGCAGCACCCGGTCGCCGGTCGCGAAAAGGCCGTCGAAGGTCTCGGGTGCGTTGTAGTCGGCGACCGCGAGTCGTACGCCGCGGGCGGCGAGATCGGCGGCCCTGTCACGGTCCCGGACGACCGCGGTGACCTGGTCGGCCGGCACCTTCTCCAGTAGCTGCCGCACGACGTGGCGGCCGAGGTGTCCGGTGGCTCCGGTGACGACGATGCTCATGGTTTCAGTACTCCTTGGGGGGGGTGATGCCACTAACCCTAGGAGATGCGCTAACGAATAGATAGTGCCCACTTTGAAGTAAGGTACTTACGTCCGGGTAAGCCCCTACGTGAGTCTGAGCCCGAACGGCATACGAAGAGGCCCGGACGTTTCCGCCCGGGCCTCTTCGAAGCCGTGAACCGCCGCCGGTCTCAGCCGACGACCGTCCAGGTGTCGTTGCCGGCGAGGAGGGTGGCGAGGTCGCCCTTGCCGTTGTGCTCGGTGGCGGTGTCGAGCTGGTCGGTCATGAGGGTGTCGTAGACGGGCCGGTCGACGGAGCGCAGGACGCCGATGGGGGTGTGGTGCAGGGTGTCCGGGTCGGCGAGGCGGGACAGGGCGAAGGCGGTGGTGGGTGAGGTGGCGTGGGCGTCGTGGACGAGGATGTCGGCTTCGTTGCCGGGGGTGACGGCGACGACTTCCAGGTCGCCGGTCTGCGGGTTCCGTACGACGCCCTTGGAGCGGTCGGTGCCGAAGCGGATCGGCTGTCCGTGTTCCAGGCGGATGACTGCTTCCTGGGCCTGCTGTTTGTCTTTGAGGGCGTCGAAGGCGCCGTCGTTGAAGATGTTGCAGTTCTGGTAGATCTCGATCAGGGCGGTGCCGGGGTGTTCGGCGGCCTGGCGCAGGACGTCGGTGAGGTGTTTGCGGTCCGAGTCGACGGTGCGGGCGACGAAGGAGGCTTCGGCGCCGATGGCGAGGGAGACGGGGTTGAAGGGTGCGTCCAGTGATCCCATCGGCGTCGACTTGGTGATCTTGCCGGTCTCGGAGGTGGGGGAGTACTGGCCTTTTGTAAGGCCGTAGATCCGGTTGTTGAAGAGGAGGATCTTGAGGTTGACGTTGCGGCGCAGGGCGTGGATGAGGTGGTTGCCGCCGATGGAGAGGGCGTCGCCGTCGCCGGTGACGACCCAGACGGACAGGTCGCGGCGGGAGGCGGCGAGTCCGGTGGCGATGGCGGGGGCGCGGCCGTGGATGGAGTGCATCCCGTAGGTGTTCATGTAGTACGGGAAGCGGGAGGAGCAGCCGATGCCGGAGACGAAGACGATGTTCTCCTTCGCCAGGCCGAGCTGGGGCATGAAGCCCTGCACGGCGGCGAGGACGGCGTAGTCGCCGCAGCCGGGGCACCAACGCACTTCCTGATCGGACTTGAAGTCCTTCATGGACTGCTTGCCCTCGGCCTTCGGGACGAGGGACAGCGCCTCGATCGTGCTCGTGCCGGTGCCCGTCGGCTTCTCTTCCGTGGACGTCTCAGGCATCGATGGCCTCCTTCAGGACGGTGGCGAGCTGTTCCGCTTTGAACGGCATGCCGTTGACCTGGTTGTACGACTGGGCGTCGACCAGGTACTTCGCCCGGACGAGGGTGGCGAGCTGGCCGAGGTTCATCTCGGGGATCACCACCGTGTCGTAACTCTTCAGTACCGCGCCGAGGTTGCCCGGGAAGGGGTTGAGGTGGCGCAGGTGCGCCTGCGCGACGGCCTCGCCGGTGGCGCGCAGCCGGCGCACGGCGGCGGTGATGGGCCCGTAGGTGGATCCCCAGCCCAGGACCAGGGTCTTCGCGCCGTCCGGGTCGTCGACCTCGACATCCGGTACGTCGATGCCGTCGATCTTGGCCTGGCGGGTGCGGACCATGTGGTCGTGGTTGGCCGGGTCGTAGGAGATGTTGCCGGTGCCGTCCTGTTTCTCGATGCCGCCGATCCGGTGCTCCAGGCCGGGGGTGCCCGGCACGGCCCAGGGGCGGGCGAGGGTGTGCGGGTCGCGTTTGTAGGGCCAGAACACCTCGGTGCCGTCGTCCAGGGTGTGATTCGGGCCGTGCGCGAACTGCACGGTGAGGTCGGGCAGCTCGTCCGGTTCGGGGATCCGCCACGGCTCGGAGCCGTTGGCGAGGTAGCCGTCGGAGAGGAGGAAGACGGGGGTGCGGTAGGCCAGTGCGATGCGGGCTGCTTCCAGGGCGGCGTCGAAGCAGTCGGCCGGGGTGCGGGGGGCGATGACGGGGACGGGGGCCTCGCCGTTGCGCCCGTACATGGCCTGGAGCAGGTCGGCCTGTTCCGTCTTGGTCGGCAGGCCGGTGGAGGGGCCGCCGCGCTGGATGTCCACGACCAGCAGGGGCAGTTCCAGGGAGACCGCGAGGCCGATCGTCTCGGACTTGAGTGCCACGCCGGGGCCGCTGGTGGTGGTCACGGCCAGGGAGCCGCCGAACGCGGCCCCCAGCGCGGCGCCGATGCCGGCGATCTCGTCCTCGGCCTGGAAGGTGCGCACGCCGAAGTTCTTGTGCCGGCTGAGTTCGTGGAGGATGTCGGAGGCGGGGGTGATGGGGTAGGAGCCGAGGAAGAGGGGCAGGTCGGCCTGGCGGGAGGCGGCGATCAGGCCGTAGGCCAGGGCCAGGTTCCCGGAGATGTTGCGGTAGGTGCCGGGCGGGAACGCGCGGGCGGCGGGGGCGACCTCGTAGGAGACGGCGAAGTCCTCGGTGGTCTCGCCGAAGTTCCAGCCGGCCCGGTAGGCGGCGATGTTCGCGGCGGCGATGTCGGGCTTCTTCGCGAACTTCGCCCGCAGGAACTTCTCGGTGCCCTCGGTGGGCCGGTGGTACATCCAGCTCAGCAACCCGAGCGCGAACATGTTCTTGCTGCGCTCGGCTTCCTTGCGGGTGAGGTCGAAATCCTTGAGGGCTTCCACGGTCAGCGTGGTCAGCGGCACCGGATGCAGGTGGTAGCCGTCGAGCGAACCGTCTTCCAGGGGCGAGGTGGTGTAGCCGACCTTCTGCATGGCCCGTTTGGTGAACTCGTCGGTGTTGACGATGATCTCCGCGCCGCGTGGCAGGTCGTCGGTGTTGGCTTTGAGCGCGGCCGGGTTCATGGCGACGAGGACGTTGGGGGCGTCGCCGGGGGTGAGGATGTCGTGGTCGGCGAAGTGCAGCTGGAAGGAGGAGACGCCCGGGAGGGTTCCGGCGGGTGCCCGGATCTCGGCGGGGAAGTTCGGCAGGGTGGAGAGGTCGTTGCCGAACGACGCGGTCTCCGAGGTGAAACGGTCACCGGTGAGCTGCATCCCGTCACCCGAGTCCCCCGCGAACCTGATGATCACCCGGTCCAGCCGGCGGACGTCCTTCGCCCCGACCGGTTTGCGCTGCTCTCCTACGACGGTTCCGTCGGCCTGCTCCGCTGGGCTGCTGACCTGACTGGTCACTGAACTGGACCTCCCTCGAGGCGGCTGTCCGGGGACCGGTCTCCCACCGACCGCCCCGGGATCAACCCTACGTCCGCAGGTGTTGACTTCCGGTGGACATTCGCATGATGGACACGACCTCGAGATGGCCCGCCGCCCCTGAGCTCCACGTTCCCCGCCCTCCGGGGTTCTGGTGACGTTCGTGAAGACGCGCCCTGCTCGTGCGTTGGTTTCTCATTCGTTCGGACGAGTTCCCAGGCCGCCGCGCCGGCGGCCTGGGAACGACGGGAACGATGGGCGGGCCGCTGATCTCAGGAATTGAGATACGTCAGCACGGCGAGCACCCGTCGGTGATCACCATCGCTCGGGGACAGTCCCAGCTTCATGAAGATGTTGCTGACGTGCTTCTCGACGGCCCCGTCGCTCACGACGAGCTGGCGGGCGATCGCAGAGTTCGTCCGGCCCTCGGCCATGAGCCCCAGAACCTCCCGCTCGCGCGGGGTGAGTCCCGCAAGCACGTCCTGCTTGCGGCTGCGCCCGAGCAACTGCGCGACGACCTCCGGGTCCAGCGCCGTACCGCCCTCCGCCACACGCACCACCGCGTCCACGAACTCCCGTACCTCGGCCACCCGGTCCTTGAGCAGATAACCGACGCCGCGACTGGAACCGGCCAGCAGCTCCGTGGCGTACCGCTCCTCCACGTACTGGGACAGCACCAGTACGCCGAGGCCCGGGTGAGCCTTGCGCAACTGCACCGAGGCGCGCACGCCCTCGTCGGTGTGCGTCGGCGGCATCCGTACGTCCGCCACCACGACGTCCGGCAGCTCGCCCTGCGCGTCCAGCTCGGTGATTGTCTTGATCAGTGCCTCGCCGTCGCCGACACCGGCCACGACCTCGTGCCCACGGTCGGTCAGCAACCGGGTCAGCCCCTCTCGGAGCAGCACTGAATCCTCGGCGATGACCACCCGCACCCTGTCCTCCACGATCCTCGGCCCCCCACAGCCCGCCCACCCCACGGCCCGCGCGGCCCACGCCGCGTCCACGAACCGTCCGTGCGACAGGTCCAGCATCCCAGCATCAAAGGCCGGACGCCTACGGGCAATGGGAAGAGAGCGGGAAGAGCCGGGACGAGCGGGGGTGCCAGTCCTGGTCCGGCCGCTCGATGGCCGGTTTTCGATCACGTCTCCAGCCCTCGGGGGAGGAGGCGGGAGGGCGATCAGGGCTGTCGGTCGACGGTGCGACCGTCTCAGGGGCGGCTCCCGCGAGGGCCCCCGCTGCTCCCGCGAGGGCCCCCGCGGCGGTTACCCGGTCACCGGCTCGTTCCGCCACGGCAGCTCCGCCGTCACCCGCGTCGGTCCGCCGGCCGGCGAGTCCACCACGAGGATGCCGTCCACCGCGCCGAGCCGATCCGCAAGTCCCGCCAGTCCGGACCCGGCCGACGCAACCGCCCCGCCCACGCCGTTGTCCACGACCTGGAGCATCAGCCGGTTCTCCACCCGCCAGACCTCCACGGCGGCCGACGTGGCCCGCGCATGCTTGCTGATGTTCTGCAGCAGCTCCGACACCGTGAAGTACGCGATCCCCTCGATCGCCGACGCCGGCCGCTCCGCCAGGTCGACCTCCACCCGCACCGGCACGGTGCAGCGGGAGGCGACAGAGGAGAGCGCCGCGTCCAGACCGCGGTCGGTCAGGACCGCGGGATGGATGCCCCGGGCCAGGTCCCGCAGCTCCTGGAGCGCCGTCTTCACCTCGCCGTGCGCATCGGCCACCATGACCGCCGCCGCCCGCGGGTCCTCCCGCAGCTTCTCCTTGGCCAGGCCCAGATCCATGGCCAGGTTGACCAGGCGGGCCTGTGCCCCGTCGTGCAGGTCGCGCTCGATGCGCCGCAGGTCGGCGGCGGCCGTGTCGACCACGACCCCCCGGTCCGACTCCAGCTCCACCACCCGTGTCGCCAGCCGCGACGGTCCGAGCAGTCCGTGCACCATCAGCCGGTCCACCATGGTCAGCGCCCGGACGATCCACGGCGTCGCCAGCGTGAACAGCAGCCCTACCAGCGCGGTCACGGTGATCTCGAAGGGGTTGTCCAAGTAGATCCGGTGCGTCTCGTCACCGTACAGCTGGAGCCCGTCCTGGCCGGCGTACATCGGGAACACCCAGAACCACAGCGGGTACGTCAGCATCGCCCAGCCGACCGCCCAGACGTTCACGGCCACGACGAACGAGAACACCGACCACGGGAACTGCAGCACCGCGTACAGCAGACTCCGCCAGGAGGTGCCGCTCTTGAGCACGGCACCTATCCATCCCATCGCGCCCTGCTTCCTCAGCCGCAGCGGCTCCGGGTCCGACACCCGGAGCCCCAGCAGGGCACGGGCCCGCGCCCGTTCCATCGCGCCGAAGCCGCGGCACCCGGCGAGTGCCGCCGCCAGCACCGGGACACCCAGGAAGGTCACCAGCAGGCCCGCCCCCAGCGACGTCATCGTGACGGCGTACGTGAAGAGCAGGATGCCGATCGGCAGGCTGAGCAGCACATAGCCGAACTCGCGCCAGCTGCGTGCCTCGAACGGTGCCCGCAGCCCCGCCGGCAGCCGGTGACCTCGCGCACCGGTGTCCCCGGGGAAGCCGGGCCCGCTTTCCAACCCGTAACCCTGTCCGTATTCCGTGGCCATCGGTGCCGTCCTTCTGCTCGTCGTACGGCTGTGCTGTCGTAGCTCCACCCTCCTCGACCGCACATCCACGGGCCATGGAGCTCGTCGGCGTCTCAAGAGGGGGGTTTTCCCCACCCTCAGAGCCCCCTGGGGCGGGGAGGCGGGGCCTGTCAGCTGCCTCGTCGGCTGTTACCTCGGGCCCGAAACGCGGGAGGCGGAGCCGGCGTCCTCGCGGTCGCGCCACGGCAGCTCGGCCGTCACCGTCGTCGGTCCGCCCTCGGGGGAGTCGACGACGAAGAGACCGTCGACGGCGGTCAGCCGGTCGGCGAGACCCTTCATCCCCGTACCACCGTCGAGGCGCGCGCCTCCGCGGCCGTCGTCCCCCACCTGTATGAGCAGTCGGTCGGACGACCGCCACACCTCCACGGAGGCGGACCTCGCCGCGCTGTGCTTGCTGACGTTCTGGAGCAGCTCCGAGACGGTGAAGTAGGCGATGCCCTCGATGGCCGCCGCGGGTCGCTCCGTCAGGTCGACGGTCACCTTGACCGGCACGGTGCAGCGGGAGGCGACCGAGGAGAGCGCCGCGTCCAGGCCGCGGTCGGTCAGAACGGCGGGATGGATGCCGCGTGCCAGATCCCGCAGCTCCTGCAGGGCCAGCTTCACCTCGCCGTGCGCCTCGTCGACCATGGCCGCCGCCGCGTCGGGGTCCTCCAGCAGCTTCTCCTTGGCCAGACCCAGCCCCATGGCCAGGTTGACCAGGCGGGCCTGTGCGCCGTCGTGCAGGTCGCGCTCGATGCGCCGCAGGTCGGCGGCGGCCGTGTCGACCACGACCCCCCGGTCCGACTCCAGCTCGGCGATCCGCCGCTCCAGTTCGTCGGACGGGGACAGCAGACCGCGCACCATCGCCCGGTCCGCGTTGGCCAGGCCCCGAGCGATGAGGGGCAGCACCGGCCAGAGTACGAACAAAGACGTCAGCGTGATGACGAAGGTGAGGATGCCCCAGGGGAGCCGTATGAAGTCGTACAGGACCGTGCGCCAGCCCACCGGGTCCTTCAGCGCCATCCACAACTGTGGGAAGAACCCGCCCTTGCCCCGCAACGGCAGCGGGCTCGGCTCGTCCACCCGCACCCCGAGCAGTGCACGGGCCCGCGCACGCTCCAGCTTGCCCAACTGCCGCGCGCCCAGCAGGCCGGCCGCCAGCAGCGGGAACCCGATCACCGTGACCGTCAACCCGGCACCCACGCCCAGCATCGTCACGACGTAGACGAATCCGAGCAGCGCCGCCGGGAGATTCGCCAGCAGGTGGGCGACCTCCTTCCAGGTGTGCCGGTCGTAGGCGAAACGCGCCGGCGGCAGGCGGTCTCCGGTCGCTGCGCCGGTGGTCCCGGCGGGATTCGATGTCGAGAGGCGTTCGGTCATACGAGTCAGCGTGCCGTGCGGCGCGGCGCCGCGCCATGAGGTGGACCGCCGGGATGCACTGAGGAAAACCCCACCCCCGTGTCCCAAGGTGTGACGGGCTGCTTACCGTCTCTTTATCAGGCCCTAGACTCCCGTACGCACAGATGCACAGATCGTCGAACAACAGCGTTCAGGACAGGGAGCGAGGGACGCACGTGCCGGAACCGACCGTCGGACTCGCCGCGGACTATTTCCAGTCCTACTCGGTCGTCGGGCTGCTCGCCGTCGTGGGCGTGCTCTTCGTCGCCGTCGCGTTCGGGGCCGGGCACCTCCTGCGGCCCGTGGTCCCGACCCCCGAGAAGCTGCTGACGTACGAGTGCGGGGTGGACCCCGTCGGCGACGGCTGGGCCCACACCCAGGTCCGCTATTACGTCTACGCGTTCCTCTACGTCATCTTCGCGGTCGACTCGATCTTCCTCTTCCCCTGGGCGACGGTCTTCGCCGATCCTGGTTACGGCGCGACGACCCTCGTGGAGATGTTCGTCTTCCTCGGATTCCTCGCCGTGGGTCTGTTGTACGCATACAGGAAGGGCGTCCTGTCGTGGACGTGAACCCCGGCGACCCGAACCCCGCCGATCCGAACCCCGCCGGACCCGTGCTGCTCCCGGAGCCCAAGCGGCTCGGCGCGCTCGCCCGACTCGCGCCGGAGCCGATGAAGGTCGTCCTGAACTGGGGCCGCCGGTACTCCCTGTGGGTCTTCAACTTCGGCCTCGCCTGCTGCGCGATCGAGTTCATCGCCGCGTCGATGGCGCGCCACGACTTCATCCGGCTCGGCGTCATCCCGTTCGCGCCCGGCCCCCGCCAGGCCGACCTGATGGTGGTCTCGGGCACGGTCACCGACAAGATGGCGCCGGCCGTCAAGCGCCTGTACGAGCAGATGCCCGAGCCGAAGTACGTCATCTCCTTCGGTGCCTGCTCCAACTGCGGCGGCCCCTACTGGGACTCCTACTCCGTGACGAAGGGCGTCGACCAGATCATCCCCGTCGACGTCTACGTACCCGGCTGCCCGCCGCGCCCCGAGGCGCTGCTCCAGGGAATCCTCAAGCTCCAGGAGAAGATCGCGCGGGAGTCGCTGGGGGAGCGGTACGGCACGTCGCCCCGGCCGTCGACGGCCGCGCTGCAGAGCGGCCTGGTGCGGCCACCTGCCCCTGACGCGTCCTCGGCCCCGGGCGCTGCCTCGGCCCCCGGGCCGACCCCGGGCGCGGGCTCGGGCTCCGCAGCGGACCAGGCCTCGGGTTCGGAGGAGGGCCGATGACCGCGGTCGGCTGGCTGCCCGCCGACGCCGAGGAACTCTTCGGCGCGCAGGCCACGGCCGAGGAGTCGTACGACGTCCTGACCGTGGACGTGCCGCCGGCGTCCTGGATCTCCGCCCTGGAGACGGCACGCGACCGGCTGGGCTGCACGTACTTCGACTGGCTGAGCGCGGTCGACGAACCGGGCACGGGTTTCCGCGTCGCGGCGCACGTCGTGGCCCTGGGCCCCGTACGCCGGCTGCTGCTGCGTACGACGGTCCCGCACGAGACCCCGGTCCTGCCCACCGCCGTCGCGGTGTACGCGGGCGCGGCCTGGCACGAGCGCGAGACCCACGAGATGTTCGGCGTCGCCTTCGAGGACCATCCGGCGCTGGACCACCTGCTCCTGCCGGAGGGTTTCGAGGGACACCCGCTGCGCAAGGACTTCGTCCTCGCCGCCCGCGTCGCCAAGGCCTGGCCCGGGGCCAAGGAGCCGGGCGAGTCCGATCACGGCGGCCCCCGGCGTCGCCAGATGCTGCCGCCGGGCGTCCCCGACCCCAACGAGTGGGGCCCGCTGAAGGGCCAGTTGCCTCCCGCTCCGGCCCGCCCGGCACGCGGGGCGGGGCGCGCGGCTGGGGAGCGTCCGGCCCGCGCGGCAGGTGACCGC
>NZ_RAIF01000027.1:225221-238920 GCF_003671715.1 Streptomyces sp. E2N166
GCGGCGGAGGGCTCCGCCGGCCAGACGGGGCCCGGCACCGACGCCCCCGCCACTCCCCGCCGCTCCCGCACGGCGGCGGAGGGCTCCGCCGGCCAGACGGCTCCGGCTGCCGAACCCTCGGCCGCCCCGCCGGCCCGGCGCGCGCGGAGCGCGAGCGAGGGCTCCGCCTCCCAACGGACGGGCGCTACGACGGACGAGCCGACGGTGGAGACGACGGCCGGTGAGGACTCGGCGTCGCAGCGAGAAGGAACGAGCGGCACCGGGGGACCCCGGCGGGCCCGGAGTGCGTCCGAGGGCTCGGCGAGCATGCGCTCCGCATCCGACACCGGGACTCCGGACGAGACGGCCGCCGACCCCGCCGCCCACGTCGGCGACGACACCGCCACGTCCCCACGCACGGAGGAACCGACTCCGAAGACAGCCCCCTCCACGCCGCGCAGCCCGGACGCCCCGTGGCACCACGCCCGCCCCGCCTTCGACGAGGCCGAGACCGAGTCGCGTGACGGGGCGGAACCCGGGGCGAGCAGGACCCCGGACGCCACGACGGAAGAGGAGCCCGTGCAGGGGCAGGGGCAGGCACTGGAGCCGGAACAGGAGCCGGAAACCGGGCAGGAACAGGAGCCGGAAACCGGGCAGGAGCCGGCACCCGGGCAGGACGCCCCCGACGACTCCGGCACCCCCGAGAACCACAACCGCCCGAATCCCCCAGGAGGCCCGCAGTGAACGACGCGCTCGACGTCACCCTGCGCCTCCTCGTCGTCTTCGTCGTCTTCCTCACCTTCCCCCTGCTCGTCGGCCAGACCGAGCACAAGGTGATGGCCCACATGCAGGGCCGCCTCGGCCCGATGTACGCAGGTGGCTTCCACGGCTGGGCCCAGCTCGTCGCGGACGGCGTGAAGTTCGCGCAGAAGGAGGACGTGGTCCCCGCCGACGCGGACCGCCGCATCTTCCAGCTCGCTCCCGCCGTTGCCCTCCTGCCGTACCTTCTGGTTCTCCTGGCCATCCCCATCGGCCCGGGCGAGGGCGCGGTCGGCCAGGTCGTCGACGCGGGCATCTTCTTCGTCCTCGCCGTCATGGGTGTGGGTGTCCTCGGCTCGCTCATGGCCGGTTGGGCCTCCGCCAACAAGTACTCCCTCCTCGGCGGCCTTCGGACCGCCGCCCAGCTCCTCGCGTACGAGCTTCCGATGCTGCTCACCGCGGCCTCGGTCGCGATGGCGGCCGGCACCGTCTCGCTCGTCGGCATCCTCGACGCCTTCGAGTGGTGGTGGCTGCCCTGGCAGATCGTCGGCGCGATCGTCTTCTTCGTCGCCGGGCTGGCCGAACTGCAACGGCCCCCCTTCGACATGCCGGTCGCCGACTCGGAGATCATCTTCGGCGCCTACACCGAGTACACCGGCCTGCGCTTCGCCCTGTTCCTCCTCGCCGAGTACGCCGGGATCGTCGTCCTGTGCGGCCTGACCACCGTCCTCTTCCTGGGCGGCTGGCACGGCCCCTGGGGCGCCGACGGCCTCGGCTGGGTGTGGACCCTGCTGAAGGCGGCCGTCCTCGCCTTCGTCGTGATCTGGCTGCGCGTGACCTACCCGCGCCTGCGCGAGGACCAGCTCCAGAGACTGTCCTGGACGCTCCTCGTCCCCCTGTCCCTCGCCCAGATCGCCCTCACCGGCATCGTCAAGGTGGTGATTCAGTAACCATGTCCCGCCTGTCGATCCCCGGCAGCGGCCTGGCCAAGGGTCTGGCCGTCACCCTGCGCACGATGACGAAGAAGACCGTCACCGAGCAGTACCCGGACGTCCAGCCCGAGCTCCCGCCCCGTACCCGCGGTGTCATCGGCCTGTTCGAGGAGAACTGCACCGTCTGCATGCTGTGCGCCCGCGAGTGCCCGGACTGGTGCATCTACATCGACTCCCACAAGGAGACGATCCCGGCGGCGGCCCCCGGCGGACGGGACCGCAGCCGCAACGTCCTCGACCGCTTCGCCATCGACTTCTCCCTGTGCATGTACTGCGGTATCTGCATCGAGGTCTGTCCTTTCGACGCCCTGTTCTGGTCCCCGGAGTTCGAGTACTCCGAGACCGACATCCGTGATCTCACCCACGAACGCGACAAGCTCCGCGAGTGGATGTGGACGGTTCCGGCCCCGCCCGCCCTCGACCCCGGCGCGGAGGAACCGAAGGAGCTCGCCGCCGCCCGCAAGACCGCCGACAAGCTGGCCGCCCAACAGGAGTCGGCGCGACAGGAGTCGGCCCCTCATGAGACGACTCGACAGCGGGCGGCCCGGGTGACCGAACCGCACGCCGACGAGCAGGCCCGCGCCGCCGAGCAGCCCACCCGTCCGATGGGCGACTCCAAGCAGCAGACGGACCAGCCCGGGCCGACGTCGGGTCGGTCGAAGCCCCGGACCACAGGGGACGAGCCGGATCAGGAGGGCCGGGAATGACCCTCGCAACGACCGTCGGTCGCCTCCACCTCGCCACGGACTCCACGACCGGGGCCGCCGAATCCCACGGCTTCCTCTCCCCGACCGGCGTCGAGATCGCCTTCCTCCTCGTCGGCCTCGTCACCCTCGGCGCGGCCGTCTTCACCGTCACCACCCGGCAACTCGTCCATGCCGCCCTGTGGCTGGTCGTGGCCCTCGGCGGCCTCGCTGTCGAGTACCTCCTGCTCACCGCCGAGTTCATCGCGTGGGTACAGGTCCTCATCTACGTCGGTGCCGTCGTCGTCCTCATCCTGTTCGGCCTGATGCTCACCAGGGCGCCCATCGGCCGGTCCCCGGACGCGGACTCCGGCAACCGCTGGGCCGCCGTCACCGTGGCCGTGGCCGCCGCCGCGGCCCTGGTGTGGGTCGTCGTCGACGCCTTCCGCACCACCTGGATCGACCTGGACGGCCCGGCCGCCGGCTCCACAGCCGTGACCGGAGCGAGCCTCTTCCAGAACTGGGTCCTCCCCTTCGAGGCACTCTCCGTCCTCCTCCTCGCCGCCCTCGTCGGCGCCATCGTCCTGTCCCGCAAGGCCAAGGCGGACCGCGCGGCCGGCACGGGCGGCACAGCCGCCACCGGCCGGGTAGCGGGCACGGGCCGAGCAGCCGGCACGGGCGGCACAGCCGCCACCGGCGGTACGACCGAAACCGACCCGCCCGCAGACCCGAACGGTGCCGACAAGGGTGGTGTCCGCTGATGCACCTCGCCTATCCCGCAGTCCTCTCCGTCCTCCTGTTCTGCACGGGCCTGTACGGCGTCCTCGCCCGCCGCAACGCGATCCTGGTCCTGATGTCGGTCGAGCTGATGCTCAACGCCGTCAACCTCAACCTCGTCGCCTTCGACGTCTGGCTCAGCAAGGCCGCCGAGGAGACCCTGCACTCCGGCCAGGCCCTGACCCTGTTCACGATCGCCATCGCGGCCGCCGAGATCGGCATCGGCCTGGCGATCGTGCTCGCCGTCCACCGCAACCGCGGCACCTCGGACATCGACAAGCTCCGAGACACCGCCGAGGGTCACGAGCCGGATGGCCCCGACACCGATGCCCCCGCGGCCGCCGGGACGGCCGCCGAGAAGGCTGAGGCCACCGCGTGACCACGACCACCCTCGCCGTACTCGTCCCCCTCCTCCCCCTCGTGGGAGCAGCCGCCGGCCTCCTGCTTGGCCGTACCGCGCCCGGATTCGTCCGCCCGCTCGCCGTCCTGCCGACGCTGGCGGCCCTCGTCCTCGCCGTAGTGGTCGCGGCCCGCCAGGGCGGCGGCCGGGCCGTCGACGCCGTCACGGAACTGACGCCCACCGGTTCGGTCCCCATCGAGCTCGCCCTGCACATCGACGGCTTCGCCGCCCTCGTCGCCGTACTGGTCGGCACCGTCGCCACCTGTGTGCAGATCTATTCGACGGGCTACCTGCGCGACGACCCGCGCTACCCCTCGTACGCCGCTCTCGTCTCCCTCTTCACCTCCGCCATGTTCCTCGTCGTCTACTCCGGCGACCTGATGGTGCTGCTGGTCGGCTGGGAGATCATGGGCATCTGCTCGTACTTCCTGGTCGGCCACTACTGGGAGACCCCGGAGGCCCGCGCCGCCTCCCTCAAGGCCTTCCTGGTGACCAAGCTCGGTGACGTCCCCTTCCTGATCGGCCTGCTGGCGCTGGCCACCGAGGCCGGCTCCTTCCGCATCACCAAGATCCTCGGCGCGGTCGCGAACGGCTCGCTCGACCACCCGACGCTGATCGCCCTGCTGCTCCTGGCCGGTGTCGCGGGCAAGTCGGCGCAGTTCCCGCTGCACACCTGGCTCCCCGACGCGATGGCGGGCCCGACACCCGTCTCCGCGCTGATCCACGCCGCGACGATGGTCGCCGCCGGTGTCTACTTCGTCGCCCGACTCCTTCCGCTCTTCCAGGCCTCGCACGCCGCGATGGTCGTCCTCGCCGTCATGGCCGCGGTCACGATGGTCGGCTCGGCGCTCGCCGCGCTCGCCCAGGACGACATCAAGCGCGTCCTCGCCTACTCGACCATCGGGCAGCTCGGCTACATGACCGGTGCCCTCGCCGCGGGCGACCGCGGTGCCGCCGTCTTCCACCTCATCTCGCACGGCGCCTTCAAGGCGCTGCTGTTCCTCGCCGCCGGCGTGCTCATCCACGCAGCCGGCACCAACTCGCTGGCCGCCATGTCCCGCATGCGGGGCCTGCGCGACCGGGTGCCGGACGCCTACTGGACGATGACCGTGGCACTGCTGGCACTCGCCGCGATCCCGCCCTTCAGTGGCTTCTTCTCCAAGGAGTCCGTCCTCGTCGCCGCGGAGCACGTCGTCACCGGCCACACCGAGCACGCGCCCGGCGCCGCGGGCTGGACCGTCCTCGTCGCCGGCCTGATCACGGCCCTGCTCACCGCCGCGTACGCGACGCGTCTGTGGCTGCTGGCCTTCCGGGGGCGGGGTGCCGAGGCCCCCGACCACGGCAGGCAGCCGGTGGTCATGAACGCCGTGCTCTGGGCCCTGGCCATCCCCTCACTGGCCCTCGGTGGACTCGCCTTCCGTCTGCTGCCCGACTGGTTCGACGGACAGGACCTCACCCCCACGCTCACCACCTCCGTGCTCGGCACGGGCGTGGCCCTGGTCGGCGGCATCGTCACCTACGCCGCCTGGCGCCACACCACGGCGCTCGCGGACCGCACCCCGCTCGGCGCCGTCGCGGCCCACCCGGAGGGCGACGCCGCCCTCGTGGAGGCCGAGGCCATCGCGAGCCACAAGCCCGCCTACGGTGACATCGCCTACGCCCCCGACCCGTCGGACCCCGGACGGCTCCTGCTGGGGCCGCTGCACCGGCACGCGGCCGTCGGCTTCCACCTGGACGCGGTGTACACGACCCTCTTCGTCCGGCCGGTCCAGGCCGGCGCGAGCCTCGTCCGGTTCCTCGACCGCGAGGTCGTCGACGCCTACGTGCGCGGGGCGGGCACCCTGCCCCGATGGCTCGGGACCGCCGTACGACGGGCCCAGACCGGCAATGTGCAGACCTATGTGAGCGCGCTGCTCGCCGGCACCGTCGTCCTCACGGTCGCCGCCGTCCTCGTCGCCACGGGAGCGTGAGCAGGCGTGATCGATATCAACGAGTCCGTGATGCAGTTCCTTCTGGCGTTGATCGTCGTCGGCCCGCTCCTGGGCGCCGCCGCCGCTCTTCTGCCGGCCCCGCCCGGACTGAAGGGGAAGTCGCCCGACCAGGCGGTCCTCCGGCACGGCGTCACCGTCACCGGCGCCGTCCTCATCGCCGCGATCGTCCTCGTGCTCGGCTTCGACCACGACCATCCGTCGAAGATGCAGGCCGGCACGGACATCAGCTGGATCCCCGCGCTGGACGTGCGCATCCACCTCGGCATCGACGGCATCTCCCTCCCCCTGCTCGTCCTGACCGCGCTGCTGACCTTCCTGTGCGCGCTCTACTCGTACTTCAAGATGCCCGCGGGCCCGAGCCCGAAGGCATTCGTCGCGCTGCTGCTCGTACTGGAGTGCGGCACGCTGGCGACCTTCGCCGTCCTCGACCTGATCCTGTTCTTCCTCGCCTTCGAGATGGTCCTCATCCCGATGTACTTCCTCATCGCCCGCTGGGGCGGCGAGGGACGGGCCGGGGCCGCCTGGAAGTTCATCCTCTACACCCTCCTCGGCTCCGTCGTCATGCTGCTCGGCCTGCTCCTGATCGGAATCACGGCGGGCACATTCGACATGGTGGCACTCGCCACTGACAACGGCCGGTCACTGACCACGTCCGTGCAGGTCATCGCCGTTCTGGCGATCGGGATCGGGCTCGCGGTCAAGACCCCGATGTGGCCGCTGCACAGCTGGCTGCCCGACGCCCACACCGCCGCGCCGACCGTCGGTTCGGTCCTGCTGGCCGGCGTCCTGCTGAAGATGGGTACGTACGGATTCGTCCGGATCCTCCTCCCGGCCGCACCGGACGGATTCCAGACCTTCGCGCCCTACCTCGCCGCCCTCGCGGTCGTCGGCATCATCTACGGCTCCCTGGCCTGCCTGGCCCTCGCCAAGCGGGGCGCTAAGGGCGACCTCAAGCGCCTCATCGCCTACTCCTCCGTCGGCCACATGGGCTTCGTCCTGCTCGGCATCTCGACCATGACCCCGACCGGTGTGAACGGCGCCCTGTTCGCCAACATTGCCCACGGCCTCATCACCGGCCTGCTCTTCTTCGTGGTCGGCGCGCTCAAGGACCGCACCGGCACCACCGACCTCGACACCCTCGCCGAGGAGACCGGGGCCGCCCTGTACGGCAAGGCGCCCCGCCTCGGCGGTCTGCTCGCCTTCGCCGCGGTCGCCTCGCTCGGTCTGCCGGGCCTGGCCGGATTCTGGGGCGAGATGCTCGCCCTGTTCGGCGCCTTCGACCCCCACGACGACCTCAGTCGCCCCGCCTATCTCACCTTCATGGCCGTCGCCGCGTTCGGCACACTGCTGACGGCCGCGTACATGCTGATCGTGGTCCGCCGCGTCTGCATGGGCGCCGTAGCGCGGGAAGCCCCGAAGCTCGCCGACGTACACACGTACGAGTTCGCCGCCTGGACGCCGCTCGTCGCCCTCACCGTCGTCGCCGGGCTCTGGCCCAAGGTCCTCCTCGGGCTGACCGACCCGGCCGTGCAGCAGCTCCTCTCAGGAGGCACCCGATGAGCTCCCCGGCCCAGGTCGTGGCGGCGCCACTGGCCCAGAACCTCGTCCAGTCCGTCGACTGGCTCGCGATCGCACCGCCCACCATCGCGGCCGTCGTAGGCCTCGTCGTCCTCGTCACCGACCTCTTCGTCAAGGACGCCCGCAAGTCGCTGCTCGGCTGGATGTCGGTCGCCGGACTCGCCGCCGCCACGCTCATGCTGCTGCCCCTGGTGAACGGCGACCGCTCGACGTTCTGCCTGACCGGCGACGCCGACGTCTGCAGCTACACCGCGGACACCTTCACCCTCGCCATCCAGTTCCTGGTCCTCGGCGGCGCCCTCGTGACCGCCCTGCTCTCGGTCACCGCCGTGAAGGACGCCGACCGCGGGCTCCCCGAGGGCGAGTTCTGGTTCCTGTTGCTCTCCTCCGCGGCCGGCGCCGCGCTCCTGCCCGCCTCCCGCGACCTCGCGACCCTCATCGTCGCCCTGGAGGTCGCCTCCCTGCCCGCCTTCGCCCTCGTGGGCCTGCGCCAGGGCGACCGCCGGTCCTCCGAAGCGGCCCTGAAGTTCTTTCTGTCGTCGGTCACCGCGACCGCCGTCAGCCTCATGGGCATCAGCTTCGTCTACGCCTCCACCGGCACCCTCTACCTCACCCAGGTGGCCGAACGCATCCAGCACGTCGACGGGCAGCTCACCACGCTCGTCCAGACCGGCGTCGTCCTCACCCTCGTCGGCTTCGCCTTCAAGGCGGCCGCCGTGCCCTTCCACTTCTGGGTGCCCGACACCTATGTGGGCGCGCCCCTGCCGATCGCGGCCTACCTGTCCGTGGTCGGCAAGGCGGTCGGCTTCTCCGGCCTGATCCTCGTCACGGTCATCGCCCTGCCGTCCTACGCCGACGTCTGGGGGCCGGCCCTCGCGGCACTGGCCGCGCTCACCATGACGGTCGGCAACGTCGGGGCCCTCCGCCAGCAGGCCACGCGCGCGTACAGCGCGGTACGCCTGCTCGCCTGGTCGTCCGTCGGCCAGGCGGGCTACCTCCTCGTCCCGGTCGCCGCCGCCGCGTACTCCGACGACCCCGAGCGCTCCATCGGCTCCACCGTCGCCTACGCCCTCATGTACGCCGCGGTGAACCTCGGCGCCTTCGCGGTGGCCGCACTCGTGGGCCGCACGAGGTCCCTGAACCGCGTCGCCGACTACCGCGGCCTGTACGCGTCCCACCCGCCGGCGGCCCTGCTCCTGGCGTTCTTCCTGCTCTGCCTCGCCGGACTGCCGCCCGGCATCATCGGCCTCTTCGCCAAGGTCACCGTCTTCTCCGCGGCCGTCGACGCGGGCCTCGGCTGGCTGGCCGTCGCCATGGCCGTCAACGTCGTCATCGCGCTGTTCTACTACCTCCAATGGACGGCCCTGCTGTTCCGGGCGCCCGAGGGCGCGACCGCGAAGCATCGCGTTCCCGCCCCCCTCACGGCCGCGATCACCGTGACCGCGGTCCTCGCCGTCGCCCTCTCGGGAGCACCCCAGCTGATTCTGCGTTTCGCCGACACCGGGCTCTTCTGAGCGGCAGTCGCTCCGGGCACGCGCGCACGCGTACCCGGCCTCCGCGCGCGTGCCGCGCCCTGCGGCCGTCACCCGTACGGACGAAGCGCGCCGCCGTGGGCGCCAGGGAACTGGTGGCTCTCGCCTGGCGTTGACCAGTACGGAAGGGTCCACTGGACGTGACGCCACGGCACCGGTGGCATCGGAGACCAGGAAGCAACCACAGCGAGCGACACCAGCAAGCAAAGGGTTCCCCTGCTGCACCACTTGGAGGGCGTACCGTGCACCGCCGGCACAACGGGCTCAGGACCGCAGTACTCCTCGGGGGACTGTCGGCGCTCATCATCGTCATCGGCAGCTTCTTCGGCCGAGCGGGGCTCGTCGTCGCCGTCCTCGTCGCCCTGGGCACGAACGCGTACGCGTACTGGAACAGCGACAAGCTCGCACTGCGCGCGATGCGTGCCCGCCCGGTCAGCGAGTTCGAGGCCCCGGCGCTGTACCACATGGTCCGCGAGCTCTCCACCCAGGCCCGCCAGCCCATGCCCCGGCTGTACATCTCACCGACGGAGGCACCGAACGCCTTCGCGACCGGCCGCAACCCGCGCAACGCGGCCGTGTGCTGCACCGAGGGCATCATGCGCCTGCTCGACGAGCGGGAACTGCGCGGCGTCATCGGACACGAACTCAGTCACGTCTACAACCGCGACATCCTGATCTCCTCCGTCGCCGGCGCCCTGGCCTCCGTGATCATGTTCCTGGTCAACTTCGCCTGGCTGATTCCCATCGGACGCTCCAACGACGATGACGGACCCGGTCTGCTGGGCATGCTCCTCATCATGATCCTCGGTCCGCTAGCCGCCACCGTCATCCAGCTGGCGATCAGCCGCTCCAGGGAGTACGAGGCCGATGCCTCCGGCGCCCAGCTCACCGGTGACCCGATCGCCCTGGCCGGCGCCCTGCGCAAGCTCGAGATGGGCACGAAGCAGCTCCCGCTGCCCCCGGAGCCCCGGATCGAGACCGCCAGCCACATGATGATCGCGAACCCCTTCAGGCCGGGACAGGGGTTCTCGAAAATGTTCTCCACCCACCCGCCGATGGCGGAGCGGATCGCCCGACTCGAAAAGATGGCAGGTCGTCAGCAGTGAAGACCATCCTCAACGTCATTTGGCTCGTGCTCAGCGGCTTCTGGCTGTTCCTCGGCTACCTGGTCGCGGGCGCGCTGCTCTGCATCACGATCATCGGAATCCCGTTCGGCATCGCGGCCTTCCGCATCGGTGTCTACGCTCTGTGGCCCTTCGGGTACACGGCCGTGGAGCGCCGCGACGCGGGGGCGCCCTCCTGCGTCGGCAACGTGCTCTGGCTGGTCCTCGCCGGCTGGTGGCTTGCCATCGGCCACATCGTCACCGGCATCGCGCTGTGCGTCACGATCATCGGCATTCCGCTCGGCATCGCCAACTTCAAGCTGATCCCGGTCTCGCTGCTCCCGATGGGGCGCGAGATCGTGCGGACGGACCAGCCGTTCACGGTCACCGGCACCACGCAGCGGGCCGGCTGGTAGTAGCCCTGTTCTCCACAGCCCAAGGGTTGTCCACAGGCCCGCTCGGTCGTCAGTGGCGACCTGCATCATGAATCCATGACCGAGATCGAGCAGTTGCTGGCACGGGTGGCCGACAAGGCACGCAACACCCGTCCGTGGGGCTGGGCTTCCCTGCCCGAGCCCGTCGACGAGGCGACGCCCGCCCGCGCCGAGGCCGCCCTGGGCTTCTCCCTGCCCCCGCTGCTCGCCGAGCTCTACCTGCGAATAGGAGACGGTGGGTTCGGACCCGAGTACGGCCTGTTGCCCCTGCTCGACAGCCCGCCTTCCGGCGAGCCCGCCGCTGTCTCCCAGTACCTCGCCAACCGCGAGGAAGGACTGAAAGATCCCGACTGGCCCTGGCCCGAGGGAGTCCTGCCGATATCCCACTGGGGCTGCGCGATGTACGCGTGCGTGGACTGCCGCTCCCCGCAGGCCGCCGTCCTGCTCTTCGAGCCCAACCCCGGCAGCGCAGGCCAGGCCTGGTTCGTCGACGCCCCGAGCCTCACGGACTGGCTGCGCGCCTGGGTCGACGGCACGGGCTGGTACGAGGAAGCCAACGGTGGCCTTGAGCTGGCCGCGTGGACCGAAACCGCAGGTGTGACGGGTCGCACCTCCGCTGATCAGCGCAACCACCGGGCGTGATCGGAACGTCCTCCCACCCAGACGGCAAGAAGACGCGCGGAGGAACGAGCCCACAGCACTGGGACAGTGCGGGCACAGCGAGAAAGGGCAGGTTCACGGCATGACCGTTATCGGCTGGATCATCCTCGGACTGTTGGCCGGAGCCATCGCCAAGTTCCTGCTGCCGGGCCGCGACCCGGGAGGGCTCGTCGGCACCACCCTCATAGGCATCGCGGGGGCGTTCATCGGCGGCTGGATATCGGCCCGCTGGCTGGACCACCCGGTCAGCAAGGACTTCTACGACGGCGCCACGTGGGCGGCGGCGATAGGCGGTTCCCTGGTGCTTCTGGTCGCCTACCGGCTCCTGTTCGGCAACTCGCGCGACTGAACGCGGTGGGACCGCGGCCGGCAGACGAGCCGGCCCCCGAACGGCGGACGATGAGGGCGCGCACCGTACGGTGCCCACCCCCATCATCTGCGGGAACGTCCAACGCGTCGTCGCGTCGTCGGCTCAGTCGCGCCGACGGCTCAGCAGATCACCGGTAGTTCACGAACTGCAGCGCGAAGTCGAAGTCCTGGCCCTTCAGCAGGGCGATCACGGTCTGCAGGTCGTCCCGGCTCTTGGAGGTGACCCGCAGTTCCTCGCCCTGCACCTGGGCCTTCACGCCCTTGGGGCCCTCGTCGCGGATGAGCTTGGCCACCTTCTTCGCGTTCTCCTGGGAAATACCCTCCTCGATCGACGCGAAGATCTTGTACTCCTTGCCGGAGAGCTGGGGCTCGCCCGCGTCCAGAGCCTTCAGCGAGATGCCGCGCTTGATCAGCTTGGACTGGAAGACGTCGAGGACAGCGTTGACCCGGTCCTCGGAGTTGGCCTCCATGAGGATCTTCTCCCCGGACCAGGAGATCGAGGCGCCCACGCCCTTGAAGTCGTAGCGCTGCGAGATCTCCTTGGCGGCCTGGTTGAGGGCGTTGTCGACCTCCTGCCGCTCGACCTTCGAGACGATGTCGAAACTGGAGTCGGCCATGTCCTGTGGCTCCTTGTATCTGGGTGCGTGTCGGGCCGCGTATCGGGTCCGTACCGGCGTACAACGGCGGCCGGCGAGCCCGCAGGGGGCGTCGGCCGCATCCGGACCAGCCTAGTCACCCGCCGTCCCCCGAGCGGCGATCAATCGGGTGGCGAAGCACCCCTCCACATCAGGTATTGTTTACGTCGTTGCCACGGAGCACCGCCGAAAAGCGGTTCGACGGGCAGCGAACCCCGGCGGTGTGCCCGAGCGGCCAAAGGGAGCAGACTGTAAATCTGCCGGCTCAGCCTTCCCAGGTTCGAATCCTGGCGCCGCCACACGGGAACGAAAGACCCCGTGACCTGCCCCAACAGCAGGTCACGGGGTCTTCGTCATGCGTCGGTCCCGGGAGAGGGCTCTCGCTGCGGGTGCTGCGGGCAGACTGGTGACATGGTCTCGTCCTCCCGTCGCAGAACCTGCCCCGAGTGCCGTCGCGAGATCGCCGTCGTCGCGGGGCGGTACGCGCGTCACGATCCGCCCGGGACGCGGGAGAGCGGCGAGCTCGTCTCCTGCCCGGGGTCGCGACGCACGGCGCAGCTCGGTGCGGCGCAGCCGTCCCTGGACGGGTACGTCGTCCCCGACTTTCCCGGGCAGTTGCCGCTGTTCTGACCGTGCGTGCCGGGACGTGCCTCACACGCCCCAGGCGCCCCGCGCCCTCAGTTCCCGGCCACCGACTTCACCGCCACCGACACAGGCGTGGAACCGCTGATCAGCTCCAGGGTCAGGCCGTTCGTGGCCGGGGTGTCGACCAGTTCCGCCAGTACTGCGGCGACGTCGTCGCGCGGGACCGGACCGCGGCCGGTGTGTGCCTCCAGGCGTACGAGGCCGGTACCGGCGTCGTCCGTCAGCGCGCCCGGGCGCAGGATCGTCCAGTCCAGCTCGTCCAGCGAGCGCACGTACGCGTCGGCCTCGCCCTTGGCGCGCTGGTAGACGTCGAAGATCTCGTCCCCCTGGTGGCTCGGGTCGGCGCCCATGGAGGACACGACGACGAAGCGCCGTACGCCGGCCCGGACCGCCGCGTCCGCGAAGAGGACCGCCGCCGCCTTGTCCACCGTGTCCTTGCGGGCCGCTCCGCTGCCGGGGCCCGCGCCCGCCGCGAAGACCGCCGCGTCCGCGCCCCGCAGCCGCTCCGCGACCTCGTCGACCGAGGCCGACTCCAGGTCGAGCAGGACCGGTTCGGCGCCGGCCGCACGCAGATCGTCGGCCTGCTCGGACTTGCGGATGATGCCCGCCACCTCGTCACCACGCGCGGCGAGCAGGCGCTCCAGCCGCAGCGCGATCTGACCATGACCACCAGCGATGACAATGCGCATGTCTTCGACCGTACGCTCCGACGGCCGCCCGCGCCGCACGACTTCGGCCGCATCCACCGGACGTGCGTCGCGCTCCCTCCGTCAGGAGGCCTCCCCGCACCCCGCAGGCCCCCCGCGCCCCTGCCGAGGCAGCCCCAGGTTCGTGGCGGTCGTCGAGTCGCCGTACTCCCGTACGGCGCTGGTCCGTGACACAACGCGCCCCCGGTGCACCACGATCCGGCTGTACGCCAGCGACAACGCCCCCGCCAGCCGGTCCCCGCGCACCGCGAGGAGTTCGGCCGGGAAGCCCGCCTCGACCCGTACCTCGGGAAGACCCAGGGCCGCCCGCGCCGCCGCGCTCACCGCGTCGTACGCGTCCTCCGGGCGCAGCCCGTGGCGCGCGGCCAGCAGGTAGGCGGCCTCCAGGGGGTCACCGCGCCCGACCGGGTTGGACACGTCCCGCAGCGCACCGCTCCCGGCGGCCACCCGCACCC
>NZ_RAIF01000027.1:239046-247577 GCF_003671715.1 Streptomyces sp. E2N166
GGTCGACGGCGCCGCAGGCGCCCTGCGGCAGGCACACCACCGTCACCCCGGCCGCCGCGAGCCGGTCGGCGGCCTGGGAAGCCGCGTCGGCGGGCAGGCGGCCCAGCCCGTCGCAGGGGCCGAGGGTCACTCCGGGGCGCAGTCCGCCCGCCATCGCCGCCAGCCGGGCCAGCCGCACCGGGTCGGCGGCGTCCGTGTGCAGGTCGACCGGGCAGCCGTGCTCGGCGGCGACCTCCAGGGCCGCCTCCACGTACCCGGTCGGATCGGGGTCCAGGTCCGGGCATCCGCCCACCACGTCCGCGCCCATCTTGACCGCGTCCCGCAGCATCGCCAGCCCGTCGGCCCCGGCCACCCCGGTCAGCACCCTCGGCATCGCCACCGCGGTCAGCTCCGCCAGCCCGCGCAGCGAACGCCGCGCCCGCAGCACGGCGGTCAGCGCGCCCAGCCCCGCGACGTCGCCCACGCGCACGTGTGCCCGCAGCGCGGTCGCCCCGTGTCCCAGCTGGAGCAGGGCGGCCTCGGTGGCCCGGCGCTGGACGTCCAGGGGGGCGAAGGAGACGGGGCCGGGGGCGTCGGCCGTCAGCGCGGTGTCGCCGTGGACGTGGGGTTCGGCGGGGGCGGGGAGGAGCAGGTAGCCGGTGAGGTCCACGCGGGTGCCGGGGCCGGGTGTGCGGGCCGCCGTCAGGCTGCCGGCCGTGCCGACCGCCTCGATGCGCCCGCCGTGCAGCCGTACGTCCACGGTCCGGCCGTCGGTGAGCCGCGCCCCGGACAGCAGGAGCGAGCCGTGGTCGGCGGGGCCCGAGGGGGAGGGCGAGTGGGGCGGCTGCGGCTGGCTGTCGGGCATCGCGCTCCTCTGGGCTCGGACTGCGCAGTGGGGGACGCAAGATCACGCAGAGTGAGTCGAGCCTAGGACGGTGATCAGTCCGTGGCGCGGAGGAGCGCAATAGTCGTACCGGTGCGGTCTGCCGTCCCCGCGGCGGCGGGACGGGGCGGGACAGGGGCGGCGAAACGGATTTGGGCGATCGGCGGGCGACCGTGTAATGTCTTCATCGCTCGCCCCAATAGCTCAGTCGGCAGAGCGTCTCCATGGTAAGGAGAAGGTCAACGGTTCGATTCCGTTTTGGGGCTCTGGTGTGAGAGGTTCCCGTCGCAAGGCGGGGCCCGATCGCATCACAGCGGTGTAGCTCAGTCGGTAGAGCAAGCGGCTCATAATCGCTGTGTCACCGGTTCAAGTCCGGTCACCGCTACTTTCAGTAGCCGATTGCGGGGTCGGTCCTTCAATCGGCTACTCTTTCCTGCGTTAATACCATCAATCCGTTCGTCAAGGAGCACTTCACGTGGCTGCCACCGACGTCCGCCCGAAGATCACGCTGGCCTGCGTGGAGTGCAAGGAGCGGAACTACATCACCAAGAAGAACCGGCGTAACAACCCGGACCGACTGGAGATGAAGAAGCACTGCCCGCGTTGCAACGCGCACACCGCGCACCGCGAAACGCGATAAAACAGGCTCGTACACGAGGCCGTCCCCGAGGTTTGGGGGCGGCCTCGTGTCGTTTGGTAGCGGTACCCGAGACGGCACCCACAGCCGCACAGAGCAGCAGGAGGTTGCGAGCCCATGGCGCTCGACCAGTCGTTCGTGGGGCGGACCTATCCGCCCACCGAGCCCTACGAGGTGGGCCGGGAGAAGATCCGCGAGTTCGCGGAGGCGGTGGGTGACGCCAATCCGGCGTACACGGACACGGAGGCCGCGAAGGCGCTCGGCCATCCGGATGTGATCGCTCCGCCGACCTTCGTGTTCTCGATCACGTTCAAGGCGGCCGGTGAGGTCGTCGAGGACCCGCAGCTCGGCCTGGACTACAGCCGGGTGGTGCACGGCGACCAGAGGTTCGCGTACGTCCGTCCGGTGCGGGCCGGTGACCGGCTCACGGTGACCTCGACCATCGAGGCGATCAAGTCCATGGCGGGCAACGACATCCTGGACATCCGCGGCGAGGTCCACGACGAGGCCGGCGAGCACGTCGTGACCGCCTGGACCAAGCTCGTGGCCCGCGCGGCCGAGGAGGCGTGAGCATCCCATGACGGCGAAGGTCACTTACAGTGACGTCGAGGTCGGCACCGAACTGCCCGCGCGGAGTTTCCCCGTGAACCGCGCCACTCTCGTGCGCTACGCGGGTGCCTCCGGCGACTTCAACCCGATCCACTGGAACGAGAAGTTCGCCAAGGAGGTCGGCCTGCCGGACGTCATCGCGCACGGCATGTTCACGATGGCCGAGGCGATCCGCGTGGTCACCGACTGGATCGGCGACCCGGGCGCGGTCGTGGAGTACGGCGTCCGGTTCACCCGGCCGGTCGTGGTCCCGAACGACGACCACGGTGCCGTGATCGAGGTCAGCGGCAAGGTCGCGGCCAAGCTCGACGACAACACCGTCCGCGTCGACCTCACGGCCACCAGCGCCGGTCAGAAGGTCCTCGGCATGTCCCGGGCGGTCGTACGGCTCGCCTGAGAACGGGTGGCCGGTCCTCGTCCCCGGCGGTTGCGGCTGCCGGGAAGTGACGGGGCCGGCCGTGGTCCGTCCGGCACCCGCCATGCGTGAGCGATGAGTCCGGGTGCCGGGTCGGGTCTGTTCTGTATGACCCGAATCATCGCTGACATCTCGATATCCCTCGACGGTTTCGTCACCGGGCCCGGCCCCGGCCCGGACAGGGGTCTGGGCACCGGTGGGGAGGCCCTGCACACCTGGGCGTTCTCCGACGACCCCGACGACCGCCGGATCCTGCGCGAGGCGACCGCACGCTCGGGTGCCGTCGTCCTCGGCCGCCGGCTCTTCGACGTGGTGGACGGGCCGTACGGCTGGGACGACACGTCCGGCTATGGCGCCGGCGAGGTCGGCAAGCCCGCGTTCGTCGTCGTGACGAGCTCGCGGCCGGAGTCGGTGCGACTCACCCACCTCGACTGGACGTTCGTCACCACCGGTCTGCCCGACGCCCTCACCGCCGCGCGGGAGCGCGCCGAGGCGGCGTCGTCGGACGGCGGCGAGGACCTCGACGTCGTCCTCATGGGCGGCGGTGCCACGATCGGCTCGGCGCTCGACGTCGGGCTGGTCGACGGCCTGTCCCTGCACCTCGCGCCCGTGGTGCTGGGCGCCGGGACGCCGCTGTTCACCGGCGGAGCGCCGCGCACGCTGGTGCAGCGCAGCGTGACCCGGACATCGACCGCGACGCACCTCGCATACGACGTCCTGTGACGTCGTATGCCCTTCCCTGGCGACGGTGAGTGAGGGGTGCCGCGTGCGCCTTGACGGAGTTAGTGATTGAGCACTAACTTACTCGCATGGTCAGGATGAGTGCAGAGGAGCGGCGCGAGAGTGTCGTCCGTGCGGCGACGAGCGAGTTCGCCCGGGGTGGCTACTACGGAACGTCCACGGACGCCATCGCCAAGCGGGTGGGAGTCTCCCAGCCGTATCTCTTCCGGCTCTTCCCGAGCAAGAAGGCGATCTTCCTGGCGGCGGCGGAACGCTGCCTGCAGGACACCCGCCGGGTCTTCGAGGTGTCGTCCGACGGTCTGCACGGCGAAGAGGCCCTGCAGGCGATGGCCGAGGCCTACACGCGACTGATCGACGAGCAGCCCGAACGGCTCCAGATGCAGTTGCAGGTGTACGTCACGGTCGCGGCGGCGGAGGCGGCGGGGGATCACGAGTTCGGCGAGATGGTCCGCAAGGGCTGGCTGGATCTCTGGGACGCCGTACGCCTGCCCCTCGGCGGGGACGTCAGCGAGACGACGACGTTCATGGCGTACGGGATGCTCATCAACGCTCTGGCCGGCATGGGCTTCCCGCCCGGACACCGGGTCTGGGACGGTCTCCACCTCTCGGCACGGGTCAGGCGGGGCGAGGAAGAGGCGTAGGGGCGCACGGGTGCGGGCGGGCGCGCGGGGCGCGCACGCCGCGCTCGGGGCGGGGGCTTTCGCATGCCCCGCAAAGTTAGTCAGTAATTACTAACCAAACCGAATCGATCGCGATCACCGGACACCCTCTGGGGGAGAGATGTCGCAGAAAAGCACACGTCGTGGGGGAGTGGGCTGGGCCCTCGTCATCACCAGCGTCGCCGGTTTCATGGCGGCACTGGACAATCTCGTCGTCACCACCGCCCTGCCCGCCATCCGGGAGGACCTGGGCGGAGCCCTGCACGATCTTGAATGGACGGTGAGTGCCTACACGCTCACCTTCGCGGTGCTGCTGATGTTCGGCGCGGCCCTCGGTGACCGCTTCGGCCGACGCAGGCTCTTCGTGGCCGGCCTCACCGTCTTCACCGGTGCCTCCGCCGCCGCGGCCCTGGCGCCCGGTATCGACTCGCTCATCGCCGCCCGCGCGGTCCAGGGCGTCGGCGCGGCGATCATGATGCCGCTGACGCTGACCCTGCTGACGGCCGCCGTGCCCGCCGAACGGCGCGGGATGGCGTACGGCATCTGGGGCGCCGTCAACGGGCTCGCCGTGGCCTCCGGACCGCTGGTCGGCGGCAGCCTCACCGAGCACATCTCCTGGCAGTGGATCTTCTGGCTGAACGTTCCGCTGGGGCTCGCCCTGTTGCCGCTCGCCCGTCTTCGCCTCGCCGAGTCGTACGGCACTGGCGCCCCGCTCGACCTCCCCGGCACCCTGCTCGCCAGCGGCGGACTCTTCGGCATCGTCTACGGCCTGGTCCGCGGACCCGTGGACGGCTGGGACGGCCCCGTGGTGCTGACCGCTCTGTTCGCCGGCGCCGCGCTGCTGGCCGGCTTCGTCTATCACGGCATCAATCACAAGCACCCCATGCTGCCCATGAGGCTCTTCCGGTCCCGTGCCTTCTCCGGCATCAGCGCGGCGAGCCTGCTGATGTTCCTGGGGATGTTCGGTTCGATCTTCCTGCTCAGCCAGTACATGCAGGGCGTCCTCGGCTACTCGCCCACCGAGGCGGGCCTGCGCATGCTGCCCTGGACCGGGATGCCGATGCTGGTCGCTCCGATCGCCGGCATCCTCTCGGACCGGATCGGCGGGCGCCCGGTCGTCGCCGCCGGACTCTTCCTCCAGGCGGCGGGACTCGGATACCTCGCCTCCGTGATCACGACCGACGCCTCCTACGCCGTCCAGCTGCCCGGTCTGATCATCAGCGGAATCGGCATGGCCCTTTTCTTCGCTCCCGCCTCCGCCCTGGTGATGTCCAGCGTCGTGGCGAAGGAGCAGGGCATCGCGTCGGGCGCCAACAACGCCTTGCGTGAGGTGGGCGGCGCGCTCGGCATCGCGGTCATGGGCTCGATCTTCGCGGCGCAGGGCGGTTACGAGTCCGGACAGTCCTTCGTCGACGGGCTGCGGCCCGCGGTCGCGGTGGGCGCCGGAGTGGTGGCCCTCGGAGGCTTCGCGGCCCTCGTGATCCCGTCCCGCCGCCGGGACGACCAGGCGTCCACCGACGGGCCCGGGCCCGGGGCCGGACCTGCGCCGACAGCCGAACCTGTGCTCGTCCCGGACGGGGAAACGGCCTCCCGCTGACACACCCCGAGCGCGAAGCGACGCACGAGAAACAAGCCCGAGAAACAAGGCACGAGCGAAAGGAGTCCGACATGCCCACCCTTCCCTGGACGGTGCCGAACCGGCCGCCGCAGGCCACCGAGGTCCACGTCTTCGCCTCCCGCTTCGAGACCCGCACGCTGTGGGGAGCGCTGAAGTTCCTGGCGCGCACGCCGGGCGTGTGGCGCCAGGTCGGGGGCGCGCCCGGAGCGTACGGCGCCTCCCTGAGGCGGAGCCCTTGAAGCGGACGTTCTGGACGGTGTCCGCCTGGGAGTCGCCCGAGGCCCTCAAGGCGTTCGCGCACTCCGGCAACCACGCGCCGACCTCCCGAGGGCTGGCCGCGCAGATGCGGGACTCGAAGTTCGCCTCCTGGCCGGCATCGAGCGACGCGCTCCCGGTGAGCTGGGCGGAGGTCCCAGAGCGGCTGCGCTGAGGGCCGGGTACGGACGGATATGAGGACAGCAAACGCCCCGGCCGAACGCTCGGGGCGTTTCCCGCTGCCCCGGGCTGTCAGTGTCGTCTCGTAGTCTTGGGCGCGTGCAGGAACTCCACGACGCCCCCCTCGCCCCGCTGACCACCTTCCGGCTGGGAGGACCGGCGACCCGACTGGTCACGGCCACGACCGACGCCGAGGTGATCGACGCCGTCCGCGAGGCCGACGACACCGGCACGCCCTTGCTGCTCATCGGCGGCGGCTCCAACCTGGTCATCGGCGACAAGGGCTTCGACGGCACCGCCCTGCACATCGCCACACGCGGCTTCTCCCTCGACGGCACGACGCTGGAGCTGGCGGCCGGCGAGATCTGGACCGACGCCGTCGCCCGCACCGTCGAGGCCGGACTCGCCGGCGTCGAGTGCCTGGCCGGCATCCCCGGCTCGGCGGGCGCCACCCCCATCCAGAACGTCGGCGCGTACGGCCAGGAGGTCTCCTCGACGATCACCGAGGTGATCGCGTACGACCGCAGGTCCGGCGAGACCGTCACCCTCACCAACGGCGACTGCGGCTTCTCCTACCGCCACAGCCGCTTCAAGGCCGAGCCCGAGCGGTACGTCGTCCTGCGCGTCCGCTTCGGCCTGGAGGACGCCGACGGGCTCTCCGCGCCCCTCCGCTACGCCGAGACGGCCCGCGCCCTCGGCGTGGAGCCCGGCGAGCGGGTACCGCTGACCGAAGCCCGCGACACCGTGCTGAAGCTGCGCGCCGGCAAGGGCATGGTCCTGGACCCCGAGGACCACGACACCTGGTCGGCCGGGTCGTTCTTCACCAACCCGATCCTCACGGACGAGGAGTTCGCGGTGTTCCGCGCGCGCGTGGACGAGCGCCTCGGTACCGGCGCCGAGCCGCCCGCCTTCCCGGCCGGGGAGGGCCGCATCAAGACCTCCGCGGCCTGGCTGATCGACAAGGCCGGTTTCACCAAGGGCTACGGCACCGGGTCCGCCCGCATCTCCACCAAGCACACTCTCGCCCTCACCAACCGCGGCGAAGCGACCACGGAGGACCTGCTCGCCCTGGCCCGCGAGGTCGTCACCGGCGTCCGCGAGGCCTTCGGCGTCACACTGGTCAACGAACCGGTGACGGTCGGCGTCAGCCTCTAGCCGCAGCCGCAGCCGCAGCCCGAAGTCCCGCGTATCAGTACGCCATACCCACGCCCTGCTTCACGGTCCCCGCGTCCCCGGTCATCGCGAGCATCGCGTGGGCGACGTCGGCGCGGCCCATGAGACGGCCCTTGGACGGGAAGCCGCCGACCACCGTCCGGTACCGGCCGGACAACGGCTTGTCCTGCAGCCGAGGCGGCCGGGCGACCGTCCAGTCGGTGGCGCTGCGCGCCAGCTCGGCCTCCATGGCGCGCAGATCGGCGTAGATGTCCTTGAGAACTGCGGAGACGACCCCGCGCACGCCCCGGTCCAGCAGCCCGGCGTCCTGCGGCTCGGGCCCGACCGGGGCGGCACTGACGACCAGCAGCCTGCGCACGCCCTCCGCCTCCATGGCGTCGAGTACCGTCCGGGTCAGCCTGGTCGCGATCCCGGCGTCGGCGCGGCGACGTGCGCCGAGCCCGGACAGCACGGCGTCACGCCCGGCCACCGCCGGCCGCACCGCTGCCGGGTCGCTCAGGTCCGCGCGGAACACCTCCAGGCGCTCGCCGGTGACGGACAGCCGTGCGGGGTCCCGTACGACGGCCGTGACCTGGTGGCCGGCGTCGAGTGCCTGCCGGACGACTTCCTGGCCGATGCCTCCGGTGGCACCGAAGACGGTGAGCTTCATGGCGTACTCCGTTCCGCACGGCGGCGTGGCTGCGTATTGGCGACGGAACCGGTGGGTGAGTATTCACTCACCGGTCTGTCCTCTAGGGTGAGTAAGCACTCACCCACTCGTCAAGCCCCGGCAGGAGTAACCGTGCAGTCCGCCAAGCCGGCCCGGGAACGCATCCTGGACGCCGCCCACGAGCTGATGCTGACCGTCGGGCTGGCCCGCGCCACCACCAAGGAGATCGCCAAGGGAGCCAAGTGCTCCGAGGCCGCGCTGTACAAGCACTTCGCGAGCAAGGAAGAGCTCTTCATCCGCGTCCTGTCCGAACGGCTGCCGCGGCTGACTCCCTTGCTGCACGGCCTCGCCTCGGAGCCGGCCCGCGCTTCCCTGGAGGAGAACCTCACGGAGATCGCCCGCCAGGCCGCGCTCTTCTACGAACAGAGCTTCCCGATCGCCGCCTCGCTGTACGCCCAGACGCAGCTCAAGCAGCGGCACGACGACGCGATGCGGGAGCTCGGCACCGGGCCGCACCTGCCGATCGAGGGCCTCGACGCCTACCTGCGCACCGAGCAGGCCGCAGGACGGGTCCGCGCCGACGCGGACACCTTCGCCGCCGCGTCGCTCCTGCTGGGCGCCTGCTCGCAACGGGCGTTCGCCTACGACGCGACGCGTACCGGCGTCTGCCCACCGGTGGACGACTTCGCGCGGCGACTGGCCCGGACGCTACTCGCGGGGATCTGCTGAACTG
>NZ_RAIF01000027.1:247881-273332 GCF_003671715.1 Streptomyces sp. E2N166
CAGCCGGGCGGGGACGAGCCCGGACGGCCCGCAGCCGGGCGGGCGGGGACCAGCCCCGGCCCCCGCCGCCACCGACCGCGAGACGACCCCCACTCGTGCTCGCTTACTCGGTCAGCCAGTCGTCCACCCCCGCCAGCAGCCTCCCCTTCACATCCTCCGGCGCGGCCGACCCCCGTACCGACTGGCGTGCCAGCTCCGCCAGTTCGGCGTCCGTGAACCCGTGATGGTCCCGTGCGATCTCGTACTGGGCGGCCAGCCGCGCCCCGAACAGCAGCGGATCGTCCGCGCCCAGCGCCATCGGCACCCCCGCCTCGAACAGGGTCCGCAGGGGTACGTCCTCCGGCTTCTCGTACACGCCCAGGGCGACATTCGACGCCGGGCACACCTCGCACGTCACCTGCCGGTCCGCCAGCCGCTTCATCAACCGGGGGTCCTCCGCCGCCCGCACCCCGTGCCCGATCCGGTCGGCCTCCAGGTCGTCCAGGCAGTCCCGCACGGACAGCGGCCCGGTCAGCTCGCCCCCGTGCGGTGCGGACAGCAGCCCCCCGTCCCGCGCGATCGCGAACGCCCGGTCGAAGTCCCGGGCCATGCCCCGCCGCTCGTCGTTGGAGAGCCCGAACCCGACCACGCCCCGGTCCGCGTACCGCACCGCGAGCCGGGCCAGCGTCCGCGCGTCCAGCGGATGCTTCATCCGGTTCGCGGCGACCAGCACCCGCATCCCGATCCCGGTGTCCCGCACGGTCGTCTCCACCGCGTCCAGGATGATCTCCAGCGCCGGAATCAGCCCGCCCAGCCGCGGCGCGTACGACGTCGGGTCCACCTGGATCTCCAGCCACCCCGACCCGTCCCGCAGGTCCTCCTCCGCGGCCTCGCGGACCAGCCGCTGGATGTCCTCCGGCTCCTGGAGGCACGATCGCGCCGCGTCGTACAGCCGCTGGAAGCGGAACCAGCCCCGTTCGTCCGTCGCCCGCAGTTTCGGGGACTCCCCGCGGCTCAGCGCCTCGGTCAGCGTCTCCGGCAGACGCACGCCGTGCTTGTCGGCCAGTTCCAGCAGGGTCGCGGGCCGCATCGACCCGGTGAAGTGCAGGTGGAGATGGGCCTTCGGCAGTTCAGAGACATCACGTACACGCTCCATTCCGTGATCCTGCCGCACGACACGCCCGGCCCGACAGCACTTTCCCCGTTCGTGGTCTTGCTCGCACAAAGAAACAGGGCCGCACCTCGACGTCGAGGTGCGGCCCTGCTCAGGGAACGGCGGGTCAGTCCCGCGCCTCCGCCAGCAGCTTCTGGATCCGGCTCACGCCCTCGACGAGGTCCTCGTCCCCGAGCGCGTACGACAGCCGCAGGTACCCGGGCGTGCCGAACGCCTCGCCGGGCACGACCGCGACCTCGGCCTCCTCCAGGATCAGCGCGGCCAGCTCGACCGTGTCCTGCGGACGCTTGCCGCGGATCTCCTTGCCGAGGAGCGCCTTCACCGACGGGTACGCGTAGAACGCGCCCTTGGGCTCCGGGCACAGCACGCCGTCGATCTCGTTGAGCATCCGCACGATGGTCTGACGGCGCCGGTCGAAGGCCTCCCGCATCTTCGCCACGGCGTCCAGGTCGCCGGAGACCGCGGCGATCGCCGCCGCCTGGGCCACGTTGGACACGTTGGACGTGGCGTGCGACTGGAGGTTCGTCGCGGCCTTGACCACGTCCTTCGGGCCGACGACCCACCCGACCCGCCAGCCGGTCATCGCGTACGTCTTCGCGACACCGTTGACCACGATGCACTTGTCACGCAGCTCGGGCAGCAGCGCGGGCATGGACACGGAGAAGGCGTCGCCGTAGACGAGGTGCTCGTAGATCTCGTCGGTCAGCACCCACAGGCCGTGCTCGACGGCCCACTGGCCGATCGCCTCGGTCTCGGCCTCGCTGTACACGGCACCCGTCGGGTTCGACGGCGAAACGAAGAGGACGACCTTCGTCTTCTTGGTGCGCGCGGCCTCCAGCTGCTCCACGCTCACCCGGTAGCCGGTCGTCTCGTCGGCGACGACCTCGACGGGGACACCGCCGGCCAGCCGGATCGACTCCGGGTACGTCGTCCAGTACGGCGCCGGGACGATGACCTCGTCGCCCGGGTCGAGGATCGCGGCGAACGCCTCGTAGATGGCCTGCTTGCCGCCGTTGGTGACCAGGATCTGCGACGGGTCGACCTCGTAGCCGGAGTCGCGCAGCGTCTTCGCGGCGATGGCGGCCTTCAGCTCGGGCAGCCCGCCGGCCGGCGTGTAGCGGTGGTACTTCGGGTTCTGGCAGGCCTCGACGGCGGCCTGGACGATGTAGTCCGGGGTCGGGAAGTCCGGCTCACCGGCGCCGAAGCCGATCACCGGCCGCCCGGCGGCCTTGAGGGCCTTGGCCTTGGCGTCCACGGCGAGGGTGGCGGACTCGGAGATCGCGCCGACTCGGGCGGAGACCCGGCGCTCGGTGGGAGGGGTTGCAGCGCTCATGACCCCATCGTTTCAGACCGGAAACCTCCCCGGCACAGGGGTTTCACGGACTGAGCAGGACGGGGTCAAGCCCTGAACATCAGTCCGGACGCGCTTTCTGTTCGACGCCCGGCCCGTGAACACGTACACTCTCACCTCGTTGGCCTTCAGCGGCCCGCGGTCATCCGGTGCACACCAAGCATCCGGGCGGATGCGGTACGTTGGGGGACACACAAAGGGTCGTAGCTCAATTGGTAGAGCACTGGTCTCCAAAACCAGCGGTTGGGGGTTCAAGTCCCTCCGGCCCTGCTACACACACCTTCGCCAGGATGTGTGCGCATGTACGTACAGCAATGCACCGCCGTGCGGCTCCAACCGGGCGCGGCACGGCCACGACCCGGAATCAGGTGAGGACGAGTGACGGACGCCGTGGGCTCCATCGACATGCCTGATGCCCAGGACGAGGCGCCGGACTCCAAGAAGAAGTCTCGCAAGGGCGGTAAGCGCGCCAAGAAGGGCCCGCTGAAGCGCCTCGCGCTCTTCTACCGCCAGATCGTCGCGGAGCTGCGCAAGGTTGTCTGGCCGACTCGCAACCAGCTGTCGACGTACACCACCGTCGTGATCATCTTCGTGGTCATCATGATCGGCCTGGTGACTCTGATTGACTATGGCTTCTCTCACGCCGCCAAGTACGTCTTCGGCTGAGTCGAGAGCGAAGGGCGCCGAGGTACCCGGCGCCCCTTTCGCGTGTTCCACCCCTATGTATCCAGGAAGAAGCAGCCACCGTGTCTGACCCGAACGTGAACGACGCCATCGAGCCGGTCGAGTCCGTCGAGGACGAGCCCGGCATCGTCGAGGGCGCCGACAACGAGGACACCGAGGCCTCCGCCGAGGCCGAGGCTGCCGACGACGCCGTCGTCGCGGACGCGGACGAGACCGCCGAGGCCCAGGACGAGACCGCCGAGGAGGCGGGCGAGGACGCGGAGGACGCCGACGCGGAGACCGCCGAAGCCGCCGAGCCCGAGCCCGAGATCGACCCGATCGAGAAGCTCCGCCAGGAACTGCGCGTCCTGCCCGGCGAGTGGTACGTGATCCACACGTACGCCGGTTACGAGAACCGCGTGAAGACCAACCTGGAGCAGCGCGCCGTCTCCCTGAACGTCGAGGACTACATCTTCCAGGCCGAGGTGCCGCAGGAAGAGGTCGTCCAGATCAAGAACGGCGACCGCAAGACGATCCGGCAGAACAAGCTGCCCGGCTACGTCCTCGTCCGCATGGACCTGACCAACGAGTCCTGGGGTGTCGTCCGCAACACCCCCGGCGTCACCGGCTTCGTCGGCAACGCCTACGACCCGTACCCGCTGACGCTGGACGAGATCGTCAAGATGCTCGCCCCGGAGGCCGAGGAGAAGGCCGCCCGCGAGGCCGCCGAGGCCGAGGGCAAGCCGGCGCCGCAGCGCAAGGTCGAGGTCCAGGTGCTGGACTTCGAGGTCGGCGACTCGGTCACCGTCACCGACGGCCCGTTCGCGACGCTGCAGGCCACGATCAACGAGATCAACGCCGACTCGAAGAAGGTCAAGGGCCTCGTCGAGATCTTCGGCCGCGAGACCCCGGTCGAGCTGAGCTTCGACCAGATCCAGAAGAACTAGTACCTCTCACCGGTACTTCTCTGGACGTACTGCTTCCGAGCAGGTCAGGCAGCCGCGCGAGCGGGTGCCTGACCTGCTCGGTTTTGGCCGCACTTCCATACCCGTTATCGTTGTGCGGTATGCCTGTGTCCGGGTCGCCCCCGGATGCGGGCAGGACCCGAATCGAAAGGACCCGGAGAGCTATGCCTCCCAAGAAGAAGAAGGTCACGGGGCTCATCAAGCTCCAGATCCAGGCCGGTGCCGCGAACCCGGCCCCGCCGGTCGGCCCCGCGCTGGGTCAGCACGGCGTCAACATCATGGAGTTCTGCAAGGCCTACAACGCCGCGACCGAGTCGCAGCGTGGCTGGGTGATCCCGGTGGAGATCACGGTCTACGAGGACCGCTCCTTCACCTTCATCACCAAGACGCCGCCGGCCGCCAAGATGATCCTCAAGGCCGCGGGCGTGGAGAAGGGCTCCGGCGAGCCCCACAAGACCAAGGTCGCGAAGATCACGCGCGACCAGGTCCGCGAGATCGCCACCACCAAGATGCCCGACCTCAACGCCAACGACCTGGACCAGGCGGAGAAGATCATCGCCGGTACCGCTCGTTCCATGGGCGTCACGGTCGAGGGCTGACCTCCACCCCCGTAAGCAAGCAGAAGTGGCGGGGCCTGCTCGGCCCGGACCACGACTCCTAAGAAGCAACAGGAGCAGTAGTGAGCAAGCGCAGCAAGTCTCTCCGCGCTGCGGACGCCAAGATCGACCGGGACAAGCTCTACGCCCCGCTCGAGGCCGTCCGTCTCGCCAAGGAGACCTCCACGACCAAGTTCGACGGCACCGTCGAGGTCGCCTTCCGCCTGGGTGTCGACCCGCGCAAGGCCGACCAGATGGTCCGCGGCACCGTGAACCTCCCGCACGGCACCGGTAAGACCGCCCGGGTCCTGGTCTTCGCGACCGGTGACCGTGCCGAGGCCGCGACCGCCGCCGGCGCCGACATCGTCGGCTCCGACGAACTGATCGACGAGGTGTCGAAGGGCCGTCTGGACTTCGACGCCGTCGTCGCCACCCCGGACCTCATGGGCAAGGTCGGCCGCCTCGGCCGCGTCCTCGGCCCGCGTGGTCTGATGCCGAACCCGAAGACGGGCACCGTGACCCCGGACGTGGCCAAGGCCGTGACCGAGATCAAGGGCGGCAAGATCGAGTTCCGCGTCGACAAGCACTCGAACCTGCACTTCATCATCGGCAAGTCGTCCTTCGACGACACCAAGCTGGTGGAGAACTACGCCGCGGCGCTGGAGGAGATCCTCCGTCTGAAGCCGTCCGCCGCCAAGGGTCGCTACATCAAGAAGGCCGCCATCAGCACCACGATGGGCCCCGGCATTCAGATCGACTCCAACCGCACCCGCAACCTCCTCGTCGAGGAGGACCCGGCGGCGGTCTGAGCCCACGGCTCGCCCAACCGGTTCACGGGCCCCGCACCTTCCGAGGTGCGGGGCCCGTTCCCTTTTCCCGTACGGGTGTCGGAGCGCTGGGTTAGCGTGCGGGCAGCGCGGAATCGCGCGGGGGGACACGGGGACAAGGGGTGGGCGCATGACGACGGGCACTACGGCACGCCGTACGGTCGCCTCGATCGCGGTGACGGCCGCGCTGGCGTGCGTCACCGCCTGCACCTCGGCCGACGGACCGACGGACGCCACCGACACCACCGACCCGTCGACGCGGCCGCTGCGTTCCGTCGAGCGGGCCACCGCACGGGCGGGTTCGGCGAGGGTCGAGTCCACGACCGTCATGGGCCGCGAGCTGTCCCTGGACGCCGTCGGCGCTCTCGGCTGGCGCGACGGCCTCACCGGCACCCTGACGATCACGTACACCGGCGGCACGACCGCCGAGACCATGCGCCGGCTCGGCACCACCGCCATGGAGGCCCGGTACCTGCCCGACGCCTACTACGCCAGGATGGGCGACGCGTTCGCCGACCGGGTGGGCGGCAGGCACTGGATCAAGTACGTCTACGCCGACCTGGAGGACCTCGGCGACGGCGCGGGTGCCGGTTTCGCGGACCAGATGCGCAAGACCACGCCCCACGAGGCGGTGAAGCGGCTGCTCGCCTCCGACGACGTACGCGAGGTCGGGGAGGAGACGACCCGCGGCCGGCGCACCACGCACTGGACCGGCACGGTGGGCGGCGCCGCCGGGCAGACCGTCGACATCTGGGTCGACGACCGGGACCTGCTGGTCAAGAAGGTCGAGCGGGGCCGGACGGAGACCGGCGAGCTGAGCCAGACCGCGTACTACAGCGACTACGGCGTCGCCGTCTCCGCCGAGCGCCCTCCGGCCGCCGACACCGCGGACTTCAAGGAACTGCTGAAGGCGCGGGAGGGCGGCGGGGAGGGCGGCTGACCCACAGAATTCACGGGACCGTTCGAACCGACTTGGGTACGCTCGCGTCCTGCTGTGTAAATGCTGCTTCTTTCTGTGTTCCGTGGGGGGACTCCATGAAGACTTCCGTGCGCATGCCCGTGGGTGCCGGGCTGGCCGCGCTCCTGCTCGCCGCCGGCGCGGTGGGCTGTTCCAAGGGCGACGGGGCCGAGGAGTCCCCGAAGATGACGCCGGCGGCGGCCGTCGCCAAGGCGGCGAAGAACACGGAGGAGATCGATTCCCTCCGCTACCGCATGACCGGACGGGCCCCGGAGGAGGGCCGGGTCAAGGCCGAGGCCGAGATGCGGATCAAGCCCACGCTCGCGATGAGCATGAAGATGACGGCGCTCGACCAGGGCGCCGACGCCAAGGCGGAGATCCGGCTCGTCGACAAGGCCATGTACATCGGCGGCGGTGCCGAGGCGGCCAAGGAGATGGACGGCAAGAGCTGGATCAAGTTCGACCTGTCCGCGCTGGGCGCCGACAAGGAGCTGAACCAGCTCGGCGGCGCCTCCCAGGCCGACAAGAACCCGGCGACCGAGTCCACTTTCCTCACCGGCGCCAAGGACGTGGAGAAGGTCGGCACCGAGACCGTCGACGGCGTGCAGACCACCCACTACAAGGGCACGGTCACCCTCGCCGATCTGGAGAAGTCACTCGGGGACGAGGACAAGGCCACCCGGGAGAAGCGCCAGAAGAGCATCGAGCAGTACGAGAAGATGGGCGTCGACAAGCTCACGATGGACATGTGGATCGACGGCGACGACCGCACCAAGCAGTTCCGCATGCGCGGCGACGCCGACAAGGGCCCGCTGGACATGACCATCACCTTCCTCGGCTTCAACGAGCCCGTGAAGGTCACCGCACCGCCCGCCAAGGACACCGTCGACCTGGCCGAGATGATGCAGGAGTCCCAGCAGGGCTGAGTCGCCGAACGGGCGGATTTGCTTGACACTGCCCCGTTCACGTACGCTTCCCCAGAAGCCAAAGACCGCTGGTCGTTGCCGTGTGCTCGCGAGAGGGCACGGTGGCCGAAGGATCCGCTGAACTGCGGACGACCCGCGCAGGTGACTGTGGATGAGCTCCCGTCAGTCCGCGCCTGGTGCGTGTGATCAACGGTCGAGCCACGCCCCGTGCGCCTGCGCCGGGGCGTTTCGTATTCCCCAGTCCTCCTTCGGGTCCGCGCGGTCCGAATCACCCGGAAGGAGGCCGAGGCTCTATGGCGACGCCCGAAAAGGCTGCCGCGGTTGCCGAGCTGACGGACAAGTTCCGCAGCTCCAACGCCGCTGTGCTGACCGAGTACCGCGGTCTCACCGTGGCGCAGCTCAAGACGCTGCGCCGGTCGCTCGGTGAGAACGCCCAGTACGCCGTGGTGAAGAACACGCTGACCAAGATTGCGGCCAACGAGGCCGGGATCACGCTCGACGACCAGCTCTTCGCTGGTCCGACGGCCGTCGCCTTCGTCACCGGTGACCCGGTGGAGTCGGCGAAGGGTCTGCGCGACTTCGCCAAGGACAACCCGAATCTCGTCATCAAGGGCGGTGTCCTTGACGGCAAGGCGATGTCCGCCGACGAGATCAAGAAGCTTGCGGACCTCGAGTCCCGCGAGGTTCTGCTCTCCAAGCTGGCGGGTGCCTTCAAGGGCAAGCAGTCCCAGACTGCGCAGCTCTTCCAGGCGCTTCCCTCGAAGCTCGTCCGCACCGTGGACGCGCTCCGTGCCAAGCAGGACGAGCAGGGCGGTGCCGAGTAATTCGGCTCGCTTTCCGATCCTCGCCGCATGAACCGCATGAGGTGAGGGTCGACGCGGGCCCGACGTACGCCCGCCTCACCCCGTACATCCGGCACCTGCCGAATTAGTGGAAGGACCGCCATCATGGCGAAGCTCAGCCAGGACGACCTGCTCGCCCAGTTCGAGGAGATGACCCTCATCGAGCTCTCCGAGTTCGTGAAGGCCTTCGAGGAGAAGTTCGACGTCACCGCCGCCGCGGCCGTCGCCGTCGCCGGCCCGGCCGGCCCGGCCGCCCCGGCCGAGCAGGCCGAGGAGAAGGACGAGTTCGACGTCATCCTCACCGGTGCCGGCGACAAGAAGATCCAGGTCATCAAGGTCGTGCGTGAGCTGACCTCCCTGGGTCTGAAGGAGGCCAAGGACCTCGTGGACGGCGCCCCGAAGCCCGTCCTCGAGAAGGTCGCCAAGGACGCCGCCGAGAAGGCCGCCGAGTCCCTCAAGGGCGCCGGCGCCTCGGTCGAGGTCAAGTAAGACCGCGAAGGCTCAACGGATCCGTCAGGATCTGTAACGCCACAGCACCGAAGAGCGATCATCCATCCGGGTGGTCGCTCTTCGGCGTATCCGGGGTCCGGCGGTGGCTGCCTTGCACGCGTGACGGCGAAGAGTATGGTGATCTTCGTCGTGCCGTCGCCGGGGCCCTGAGAGCCCCCAGGCGGCAGGCGGTTCGGGCAAGGGGGGCCTTGACGAACCGCACGCAGCGCGCGATTCTCAGGACGCGTCGTCACACGGATCCGAATCCGAGGCATGGATCCGCGGCGAAGAGGGCAGTATCACGGTGCGTTGAGGGCGAGGCCTTGCCGCAGGTGGTGAGAACAACGAGGAGCGAACACGGTCATCGAGACCCGCACTGGACATCAGTGTGCCATGTGGCTACACTGACCCTTTGCGCTGCCTGTTAGTTGCCCCCTGCCCGTCACCAGGGGTCTGCCCTCGCCCGAGCACCGACGACCAGAGCATGCCTGACCTGGCTCTACAGCCACATCAGGCGCCCCCTGTCTTCGTGCACGGAAGAGGGGCCGGTACGCGCGTAGTGAGTCCGAGCCCTCGGAAGGACCCCCTCTTGGCCGCCTCGCGCAATGCCTCGACCGCGAATACGAACAACGCTGCCAGCACCGCCCCGCTGCGCATCTCCTTTGCAAAGATCAAGGAGCCCCTCGAGGTTCCGAACCTTCTCGCGCTGCAGACCGAGAGCTTTGACTGGCTGCTCGGCAACGACGCGTGGAAGGCTCGCGTCGAGTCGGCTCTGGAGTCCGGTCAGGACGTCCCCACCAAGTCCGGTCTGGAAGAGATCTTCGAGGAGATCTCGCCGATCGAGGATTTCTCCGGGTCGATGTCGCTGACGTTCCGCGACCACCGCTTCGAGCCCCCCAAGAACAGCATCGACGAGTGCAAGGACCGCGACTTCACGTACGCGGCCCCGCTCTTCGTCACCGCCGAGTTCACCAACAACGAGACCGGCGAGATCAAGTCCCAGACGGTCTTCATGGGCGACTTCCCGCTCATGACCAACAAGGGCACCTTCGTCATCAACGGCACCGAGCGTGTCGTCGTGTCGCAGCTGGTCCGTTCGCCGGGTGTCTACTTCGACTCCTCCATCGACAAGACGTCCGACAAGGACATCTTCTCCGCCAAGATCATCCCGTCCCGGGGTGCCTGGCTGGAGATGGAGATCGACAAGCGCGACATGGTCGGTGTGCGCATCGACCGCAAGCGCAAGCAGTCCGTGACCGTCCTCCTCAAGGCTCTCGGTTGGACCACCGAGCAGATCCTCGAGGAGTTCGGCGAGTACGAGTCCATGCGCGCCACTCTGGAGAAGGACCACACCCAGGGCCAGGACGACGCGCTGCTCGACATCTACCGCAAGCTGCGTCCGGGCGAGCCCCCCACGCGTGAGGCCGCGCAGACGCTTCTGGAGAACCTGTACTTCAACCCGAAGCGCTACGACCTCGCCAAGGTCGGCCGCTACAAGGTCAACAAGAAGCTCGGCGCGGACGAGCCGCTGGACGCCGGCGTACTCACCACCGACGACGTCATCGCCACCATCAAGTACCTGGTGAAGCTGCACGCCGGTGAGACCGAGACGGTCGGCGAGTCGGGCCGGGAGATCGTCGTCGAGACCGACGACATCGACCACTTCGGCAACCGCCGCATCCGCAACGTCGGCGAGCTGATCCAGAACCAGGTCCGTACGGGTCTCGCCCGTATGGAGCGCGTCGTGCGTGAGCGCATGACCACCCAGGACGTCGAGGCGATCACGCCGCAGACCCTGATCAACATCCGGCCGGTCGTCGCCTCCATCAAGGAGTTCTTCGGCACCAGCCAGCTGTCCCAGTTCATGGACCAGAACAACCCGCTGTCGGGGCTGACGCACAAGCGTCGTCTGAACGCCCTCGGCCCGGGTGGTCTCTCCCGTGAGCGGGCCGGCTTCGAGGTCCGCGACGTCCACCCGTCGCACTACGGCCGCATGTGCCCGATCGAGACGCCCGAAGGCCCGAACATCGGTCTGATCGGCTCGCTCGCCTCGTACGGCCGGATCAACCCGTTCGGTTTCATCGAGACGCCTTACCGCAAGGTCGTCGACGGCCAGGTCACGGACGACGTGGACTACCTGACCGCCGACGAGGAGGACCGCTTCGTCATCGCGCAGGCCAACGCCACGCTCAACGACGACATGCGCTTCTCCGAGGCCCGCGTCCTGGTCCGCCGCCGTGGCGGCGAGGTCGACTACGTCCCCGGTGACGACGTCGACTACATGGACGTCTCGCCGCGCCAGATGGTGTCGGTCGCGACCGCCATGATCCCATTCCTCGAGCACGACGACGCCAACCGTGCCCTCATGGGCGCGAACATGATGCGTCAGGCGGTGCCGCTCATCAAGAGCGAGTCCCCGCTGGTCGGCACCGGCATGGAGTACCGCTCCGCCGCCGACGCCGGCGACGTGGTCAAGGCCGAGAAGGCGGGTGTGGTCCAGGAGGTCTCCGCGGACTACATCACCACCACCAACGACGACGGCACGTACATCACGTACCGCCTGGCCAAGTTCTCCCGGTCCAACCAGGGAACCTCGGTCAACCAGAAGGTCATCGTCGCCGAGGGCGACCGGATCATCGAGGGCCAGGTCCTGGCCGACGGTCCGGCCACCGAGAACGGCGAGATGGCGCTCGGCAAGAACCTGCTGGTCGCGTTCATGCCGTGGGAGGGTCACAACTACGAGGACGCGATCATCCTGTCGCAGCGCCTCGTGCAGGACGACGTCCTCTCCTCGATTCACATCGAGGAGCACGAGGTCGACGCCCGTGACACCAAGCTCGGCCCCGAGGAGATCACCCGGGACATCCCGAACGTCTCCGAGGAGGTCCTCGCCGACCTCGACGAGCGCGGCATCATCCGCATCGGTGCCGAGGTCGTCGCCGGTGACATCCTCGTCGGCAAGGTCACGCCCAAGGGTGAGACCGAGCTGACGCCGGAGGAGCGCCTGCTCCGCGCGATCTTCGGTGAGAAGGCCCGTGAGGTCCGTGACACCTCCCTGAAGGTGCCGCACGGTGAGATCGGCAAGGTCATCGGCGTCCGCGTCTTCGACCGCGAGGAGGGCGACGAGCTGCCGCCGGGCGTGAACCAGCTGGTCCGCGTCTACGTCGCGCAGAAGCGCAAGATCACCGACGGTGACAAGCTCGCCGGCCGCCACGGCAACAAGGGCGTCATCTCCAAGATCAACCCGATCGAGGACATGCCGTTCCTGGAGGACGGCACCCCGGTCGACATCATCCTCAACCCGCTGGGTGTCCCGTCCCGAATGAACCCGGGGCAGGTCCTGGAGATCCACCTCGGCTGGCTCGCCAGCCGCGGCTGGGACGTCTCCGGCCTCGCGGAGGAGTGGGCCGAGCGCCTCCAGGCCATCGGCGCCGACAAGGTCGAGCCCGGCACCAACGTCGCCACCCCCGTCTTCGACGGTGCGCGTGAGGACGAGCTGGCCGGTCTGCTCCAGCACACCATCCCGAACCGCGACGGCGAGCGCATGGTGCTCCCGTCCGGCAAGGCGAGGCTGTTCGACGGCCGCTCCGGCGAGCCGTTCCCGGAGCCGATCTCGGTCGGCTACATGTACATCCTCAAGCTCCACCACCTGGTCGACGACAAGCTGCACGCCCGGTCGACCGGCCCGTACTCGATGATCACCCAGCAGCCGCTGGGTGGTAAGGCCCAGTTCGGTGGCCAGCGCTTCGGTGAGATGGAGGTGTGGGCGCTGGAGGCTTACGGCGCCGCGTACGCCCTCCAGGAGCTGCTGACCATCAAGTCCGACGACGTGACCGGCCGCGTGAAGGTCTACGAGGCCATCGTCAAGGGCGAGAACATCCCTGAGCCCGGCATCCCCGAGTCCTTCAAGGTGCTCATCAAGGAGATGCAGTCCCTGTGCCTCAACGTGGAGGTGCTGTCCTCGGACGGCATGTCCATCGAGATGCGTGACACCGACGAGGACGTCTTCCGCGCTGCGGAGGAGCTCGGCATCGACCTGTCCCGGCGCGAGCCGAGCAGCGTCGAAGAGGTCTGACGGGAGTTTCGGCGGACCTTGAGCGATCAAGGTCCGCCGGCCCCAGGACCCCCGTTTCAGACCCCAAGACTTACAACCCTGAGAGGGATTGACGCATAGTGCTCGACGTCAACTTCTTCGACGAGCTCCGGATCGGTCTGGCCACCGCTGACGACATCCGTCAGTGGAGCCACGGCGAGGTCAAGAAGCCCGAGACGATCAACTACCGCACGCTCAAGCCCGAAAAGGACGGACTCTTCTGCGAGAAGATCTTCGGTCCGACCCGGGACTGGGAGTGCTACTGCGGCAAGTACAAGCGTGTCCGCTTCAAGGGCATCATCTGCGAGCGCTGTGGCGTCGAGGTCACGCGCGCCAAGGTGCGCCGTGAGCGGATGGGCCACATCGAGCTTGCCGCTCCCGTCACCCACATCTGGTACTTCAAGGGCGTTCCGTCGCGGCTGGGCTACCTGCTCGACCTCGCCCCGAAGGACCTGGAGAAGGTCATCTACTTCGCGGCGTACATGATCACGTACGTCGACGAGGAGCGCCGCACCCGCGACCTGCCCTCGCTGGAGGCCCACGTCTCCGTCGAGCGCCAGCAGATCGAGCAGCGCCGCGACTCGGACCTGGAGGCCCGGGCCAAGAAGCTCGAGACCGACCTGGCCGAGCTGGAGGCCGAGGGCGCCAAGGCCGACGTGCGCCGCAAGGTGCGCGAGGGCGCCGAGCGTGAGATGAAGCAGCTGCGCGACCGTGCGCAGCGCGAGATCGACCGCCTCGACGAGGTGTGGAGCCGGTTCAAGAACCTCAAGGTCCAGGACCTGGAGGGCGACGAGCTGCTCTACCGCGAGCTGCGTGACCGCTTCGGCACGTACTTCGACGGCTCCATGGGTGCCGCTGCCCTGCAGAAGCGCCTGGAGTCCTTCGACCTCGACGAGGAGGCCGAGCGCCTCCGCGAGATCATCCGTACCGGCAAGGGCCAGAAGAAGACCCGTGCGCTCAAGCGCCTCAAGGTCGTCTCCGCGTTCCTGCAGACCAGCAACAGCCCCAAGGGCATGGTGCTGGACTGCGTGCCGGTCATCCCGCCGGACCTGCGTCCGATGGTGCAGCTGGACGGTGGCCGCTTCGCGACCTCCGACCTGAACGACCTGTACCGCCGCGTGATCAACCGCAACAACCGCCTGAAGCGGCTTCTCGACCTCGGCGCGCCCGAGATCATCGTGAACAACGAGAAGCGCATGCTCCAGGAGGCCGTGGACGCCCTCTTCGACAACGGTCGTCGTGGTCGCCCGGTCACCGGTCCGGGTAACCGCCCGCTGAAGTCCCTGAGCGACATGCTCAAGGGCAAGCAGGGTCGTTTCCGTCAGAACCTGCTCGGTAAGCGTGTGGACTACTCCGCGCGTTCCGTCATCGTCGTCGGCCCGCAGCTGAAGCTGCACCAGTGCGGTCTGCCCAAGGCCATGGCGCTGGAGCTCTTCAAGCCGTTCGTGATGAAGCGCCTGGTCGACCTGAACCACGCGCAGAACATCAAGAGCGCCAAGCGCATGGTCGAGCGCGGCCGCACGGTCGTGTACGACGTGCTGGAAGAGGTCATCGCCGAGCACCCGGTTCTGCTGAACCGTGCGCCCACGCTGCACCGCCTCGGCATTCAGGCCTTCGAGCCGCAGCTGGTCGAGGGCAAGGCCATCCAGATCCACCCGCTCGTCTGCACCGCGTTCAACGCGGACTTCGACGGTGACCAGATGGCCGTGCACCTGCCGCTCTCCGCGGAGGCGCAGGCCGAGGCCCGCATCCTGATGCTGTCCTCGAACAACATCCTGAAGCCGGCCGACGGCCGTCCGGTGACGATGCCGACCCAGGACATGGTCCTCGGTCTGTTCTTCCTCACCACCGACGGCGAGGGCCGCGACCTCAAGGGCGAGGGCCGTGCCTTCGGTTCCGCCGCCGAGGCGATCATGGCGTTCGACGCGGGCGACCTGTCGCTCCAGTCGAAGGTCGACATCCGCTTCCCGGTGGGCACCATCCCGCCCCGCGGCTGGGAGCCCCCGGCCCGCGAGGAGGGTGAGCCGGAGTGGCAGCAGGGTGACACCTTCACCCTGAAGACCACGCTGGGCCGCGCGCTCTTCAACGAGCTGCTGCCCGAGGACTACCCCTTCGTCGACTACGAGGTCGGCAAGAAGCAGCTCTCCGAGATCGTCAACGACCTCGCCGAGCGGTACCCGAAGGTCATCGTGGCGGCGACGCTCGACAACCTGAAGGCGGCCGGCTTCTTCTGGGCGACCCGCTCCGGCGTCACCGTGGCCATCTCCGACGTCGTCGTTCCCGAGGCGAAGAAGGAGATCGTCAAGGGCTACGAGGCGCAGGACGAGAAGGTCCAGAAGCAGTACGAGCGCGGTCTGATCACCAAGGACGAGCGCACGCAGGAGCTCATCGCGATCTGGACCAAGGCGACCAACGAGGTCGCCGAGGCGATGAACGACAACTTCCCGAAGACCAACCCGATCTTCATGATGGTGAACTCGGGTGCACGAGGCAACATGATGCAGATGCGTCAGATCGCCGGTATGCGTGGTCTGGTGTCGAACGCGAAGAACGAGACGATCCCGCGTCCCATCAAGGCCTCCTTCCGTGAGGGCCTGTCCGTGCTGGAGTACTTCATCTCCACGCACGGTGCCCGTAAGGGTCTGGCGGACACCGCTCTGCGTACCGCCGACTCGGGTTACCTCACGCGTCGTCTGGTCGACGTCTCCCAGGACGTCATCATTCGCGAGGAGGACTGCGGCACCGAGCGCGGTCTCAAGCTGCCGATCGCCACGCGTGACGCGGACGGGACGCTGCGCAAGGCCGAGGACGTCGAGACCAGCGTGTACGCCCGCATGCTCGCCGAGGACGTCGTCATCGACGGCAAGGTGATCGCGCCGGCCAACGTCGACCTCGGTGACGTCCTGATCGACGCCCTGGTCGCCAACGGCGTCGAGGAGGTCAAGACCCGCTCGATCCTGACCTGCGAGTCCCAGGTCGGCACCTGCGCCATGTGCTACGGCCGCTCGCTGGCCACCGGCAAGCTGGTCGACATCGGTGAGGCGGTCGGCATCATCGCCGCCCAGTCCATCGGTGAGCCCGGCACCCAGCTGACGATGCGTACCTTCCACACCGGTGGTGTGGCCGGTGACGACATCACCCAGGGTCTGCCGCGTGTCGTCGAGCTCTTCGAGGCCCGTACCCCGAAGGGTGTCGCCCCGATCTCCGAGGCCTCCGGCCGCGTCCGGATCGAGGAGACCGAGAAGACCAAGAAGCTCGTCGTCACCCCGGACGACGGCAGCGACGAGACGGCGTTCCCGATCTCGAAGCGTGCCCGTCTGCTGGTCGGCGAGGGCGATCACGTCGAGGTGGGCCAGAAGCTCACCGTGGGTGCCACCAACCCGCACGACGTGCTGCGCATCCTGGGTCAGCGTGCCGTCCAGGTCCACCTGGTCGGCGAGGTCCAGAAGGTCTACAACTCGCAGGGCGTGTCGATCCACGACAAGCACATCGAGATCATCATCCGGCAGATGCTGCGCCGCGTGACGATCATCGAGTCCGGCGACGCCGAGCTGCTGCCCGGCGAGCTGGTCGAGCGTACGAAGTTCGAGACCGAGAACCGTCGTGTGGTCCAGGAGGGCGGTCACCCCGCCTCCGGTCGTCCGCAGCTGATGGGTATCACCAAGGCCTCGCTGGCGACGGAGTCCTGGCTGTCGGCCGCCTCCTTCCAGGAGACGACCCGAGTCCTGACGGATGCGGCGATCAACGCCAAGTCCGACAGCCTCATCGGCCTCAAGGAGAACGTCATCATCGGTAAGCTCATCCCGGCCGGTACGGGTCTGTCCCGCTACCGGAACATCCGGGTCGAGCCGACCGAGGAGGCCAAGGCCGCGATGTACTCGGCCGTCGGCTACGACGACATCGACTACTCGCCGTTCGGCACGGGCTCCGGCCAGGCCGTTCCGCTGGAGGACTACGACTACGGTCCGTACAACCAGTAAGCGAGTCGCCTGAGAAGGCCGCTACGACCGAAGGGCGGTCACCCCGTGGGGTGGCCGCCCTTCGGCGTGTGTGCTGAGGGGGTCTACGGCACGCCCAGCTCGAAGATGACGTAGTGGGCGTACCAGCCGGAGGCGAGCGCGGCCGTGGAGAAGAAGACCACCAGGCTCGGGAGCTTCAGGCGGCCGAGGGCCGCGGCGGGTGCGATGAGCAGGGGGAAGGCGGGCAGCAGGTAGCGCATGGTGTTGCCGAACATCTGCTGGGTGCCGAGGACGGTGATGATCGTCGCCAGCGTGTACGCGACGAGCACCAGCGGGGGCTTCTTGCGCAGCATCAGGGCGATGAGGAAGGGCAGCGCCAGGACCAGCTGGAGGGAGAGCAGGTCCGGGGTGGAGAAGGCGAAGGGGTAGTCGCCCTTGCCCACCGCGAGGTTGCGCAGCACGTCCAGGGTGTAGGCGCCGTAGTCGAAGAAGTGCGCCCAGCCCTCGCGCTGGAGCGTGAAGTACGCCGTGGCCTCGCCGGTGCTGTAGCCGACCCAGGCGATGTAGGAGAGCAGGCCCAGGGGAGCGACGACCATCGCGTACACGGGGCCGCGTACGCCGTGCTCGCGTCTGGTCGCGGGGCGGGCGAGCGTCACCAGCGCGGCGAGTCCCACGGCGCCTATGAGTACGGCGGACGTGGGGCGGTTCAGGCCCGCGGTGAAGGCGAGCAGGCCGGCCACCACCCAGCGCTTGGTCATGACGGCGTAGCAGGACCAGGCGGCGATGGCGACGAACAGGGACTCGGAGTACACCGCCCACTCGACGCCCGCACCGGGGGCCACGGCCCACAGCCCCGCGGCGATGGTGCCCGCGCGGGCTCCGGCGACGAGGCGGACCACGGCGAAGATGCCCGCCGCCGCGACGAACGACGAGACGACGGAGACGAGGATGCCGGAGCCGTACAGGCCGAGGCCCGTGGTCTCCGAGACCATGCGGATCAGTGCCGGGTAGAGCGGGAAGAAGGCGACCGAGTTCTGCTGGACCGTGAACAGGCCGTCCGAGTCGAGCCGCACCAGGGCAGGGCTGTAGCCGTGCTCGGCGACCTGGAGGTACCACCAGCCGTCCCAGGTGGCCAGCACGTCCCACCAGTGGGCGCCGCCGCCGAAGCGCGGGTTCTTCCCCTTGTAGTCCCCGGCGTACTTCAGCAGGGAGGCGAAGACCGTGAGGCCGACGAGCTTCGTGACGCCGTAGAGGACGAGCGCGGGAAGGTAGGGGCGGGCGCCGTCAGGCAGCGTGGGACGCCAGGTCCGCCAGGAGCGTTCCGGGCGTTCGTGGGGCTGCCCGTCCGGTGCGTCTCGCGACCCGTCGGTCACCGTGCCGTCGGCAGCCGTGTCCATGGCTGTCATCCCCCTCAGTCCACCCTCAACCGTCAATTGCTGCCATAAGATCGCACAAGAGTCGCACATCTGTGCTCGGTGTTCGGGGGAGGGGAGGCGCGGTGCCCGAGGAACGGGACGAGGAACTGCACGAACCGATCGTGCTGTCGGTCGTCATTCCGATGTACAACGAGGAAGAGGTCCTGCCCGCGCTGGTCAGCAGGTTGCGGCCGGTCCTGACGGAGCTGGGCGTCCCCCACGAGGTCGTCGCGGTGGACGACGGCAGCGGCGACCGTACGGCGGAACTGCTCGCCGCGTTCCGGCTGGGCTGGCCGGAACTGCGCGTGGTCGCGCTGCGGCGCAACTCCGGCCACCAGGCCGCCCTCACCGCCGGCCTGGACCGGGCGTCCGGGGCCTACGTGGTGAGCCTGGACGCCGACCTCCAGGACCCGCCGGAGAAGATCCCCGACATGCTGGCGCTGGCCCGCGCGGAGGGGCTCGACATCGTGTACGGCGTCCGCGCCGACCGCAGCAGCGACACCGGGTTCAAGCGCTGGAGCGCGGGCCTCTACTACCGCCTCATGCGGCGCCTGGCGGGCCCGTCGGTCCCCGCGCAGGCGGGCGACTTCCGGCTGCTCAGCCGGGCCGCGGTGGACGCCCTGAAGGCCCTGCCGGACCAGCAGCGGGTCTACCGGCTCCTCGTGCCCTGGCTGGGCTTCCCGAGCGGGCAGGTGACGTACGAGCGCGCTCCGCGCACCGCGGGCCGCACCAAGTATCCGCTGGGCCGGATGATCCGCCTCGCGGTCGACAGCGTCACCGGCTTCTCCGCGGCCCCGCTGCGCATCGCCACCTGGCTGGGCGCCGGCGCCTTCGTGGTCTGCCTGGCGCTGCTCGTCTACACCCTCACCGCCTTCGCGCTGGGCCGCACGGTGCCCGGCTGGACGTCGCTCTTCACCGGCATCGTCTTCATCGGCGCCGTGCAGCTGATCTGCGTCGGCCTGCTCGGCGAGTACGTCGGCCGCATATACACGGCCGTGCAGAACCGACCCACGTACTTCGTCCGCGACGACACGGCCCGCCCACGGGCCGCGGACGCCACCACCGACGCGGCGTCGGGCGGGGCGTCGGGCCGGCGGTCCGAGCACGCGCCTGGCGCCTCGGGCGCGACGTCCGGCGCGCGGTCCGAGTCGGCCCCCGGTGCTTCGGGTGGGGCCTTCGACCCGCAGCCCGAGCCGGTCCCCGGCGCCTCCGACTCGCGGTCCGGGCCCGCCCCCGGCGTCACCGAGGAGTCCGCGTCGACCGGTGCCGGGCCGGCCCCCGGCGGTCCGGACGGCGCCGACGGCCTCGCGGCCGAAGCGTCCGCGCGCGGCGCAGCCACCCGCCCGCCGGGGCCACGGGAGGCTCCGGCCGTCCCGGCGGACGGGGCTCGCGTGCCGGTGCCGCGGGTCTGAGGCACGAGGCGGCGGCGTCCGCGTTCCGGCGCCCGGCCCCGTGCGGGACGGGGGCGCCGTCCGCCCCCGCCGGTGCGCGCCGTGGCGGAGGGTCCGCGTGGTGACCGGACCGCGTGGTGACGGGTCCGCGTGGTGACGGGTCCGCGTGGCGGGAGAGGCCGCGTGGTGACGGGCACGCGCGGCGAGGGACCGCGCTGCGAAGGGTCCGCGCGGCGAAGGTCCGCGCGGGATCCTGGCACGCCGGCGGAGCCCCCGCGCCGAACGGGCGAAATCGGAGTGAGCCGGGCGCCGCCGCTGGTCTCGCCCATTTGTTTTGACCGCAGCGAATGCGATAGGTACGCTCATACCTTGTGCCTGGGGTGTGCCCTGGCCCTCGTGCGTGCCTTCAACCGCAGTGAGGGTCGTGACCGGCCACCGCAATCCGCGCTTTCCTCCGCCTGGCGGCAGGGGTTCGCGGCTTCGACACACCCGACCGCGTGGGTCGGAGACGTTCCAGGTTAGCTTTACCATTCGGCACACAGAAACCGGAGAAGTAGTGCCTACGATCCAGCAGCTGGTCCGGAAGGGCCGGCAGGACAAGGTCGAGAAGAACAAGACGCCCGCGCTCGAGGGTTCGCCCCAGCGTCGTGGCGTCTGCACGCGTGTGTTCACGACCACCCCGAAGAAGCCGAACTCGGCCCTGCGTAAGGTCGCGCGTGTGCGTCTGACCAGCGGGATCGAGGTCACCGCTTACATTCCGGGTGAGGGGCACAACCTGCAGGAGCACTCCATCGTGCTCGTGCGCGGCGGCCGTGTGAAGGACCTGCCGGGTGTTCGCTACAAGATCATCCGCGGTTCGCTTGACACCCAGGGTGTGAAGAACCGCAAGCAGGCCCGCAGCCGCTACGGCGCCAAGAAGGAGAAGTAAGAATGCCTCGTAAGGGCCCCGCCCCGAAGCGCCCGGTCATCATCGACCCGGTCTACGGTTCTCCTCTGGTGACCTCCCTGATCAACAAGGTGCTGCTGAACGGCAAGCGCTCCACCGCCGAGCGCATCGTCTACGGCGCCATGGAGGGCCTGCGCGAGAAGACCGGTAACGACCCGGTCATCACGCTGAAGCGCGCTCTTGAGAACATCAAGCCGACCCTCGAGGTCAAGTCCCGCCGTGTCGGTGGTGCGACGTACCAGGTGCCGATCGAGGTCAAGCCCGGTCGCGCCAACACCCTCGCGCTGCGCTGGCTGGTCGGTTACTCCCGCGCCCGTCGCGAGAAGACCATGACCGAGCGTCTGCTCAACGAGCTCCTCGACGCCTCCAACGGCCTCGGCGCCGCTGTGAAGAAGCGCGAGGACACGCACAAGATGGCCGAGTCCAACAAGGCCTTCGCGCACTACCGCTGGTAGTCGCTACCCACATCGAGACCGAGAGAAGACTGAAGCCTTATGGCTACCACTTCACTTGACCTGGCCAAGGTCCGCAACATCGGGATCATGGCCCACATCGACGCGGGCAAGACGACCACCACCGAGCGGATCCTGTTCTACACGGGCGTGTCGTACAAGATCGGTGAGGTCCACGACGGCGCCGCCACGATGGACTGGATGGAGCAGGAGCAGGAGCGTGGCATCACGATCACGTCTGCTGCGACCACCTGTCACTGGCCGCTCGAGGACAACGACTACACGATCAACATCATCGACACCCCCGGGCACGTCGACTTCACCGTTGAGGTGGAGCGCTCCCTGCGTGTGCTCGACGGTGCCGTGACCGTGTTCGACGGTGTCGCCGGTGTCGAGCCGCAGTCCGAGACGGTGTGGCGTCAGGCCGACCGTTACGGCGTGCCGCGTATCTGCTTCGTGAACAAGCTGGACCGTACCGGCGCCGAGTTCCACCGCTGCGTGGAGATGATCTCGGACCGCCTGGGCGCCCAGCCGCTCGTCATGCAGCTCCCGATCGGCGCCGAGGCCGACTTCAAGGGCGTCGTGGACCTGGTCCGCATGAAGGCGCTCCTGTGGTCCGCCGAGGCCGCCAAGGGCGAGATGTACGAGACCGTCGACATCCCGGCCACGCACACCGAGGCCGCCGAGGAGTGGCGCGGCAAGCTGGTCGAGGGCGTCGCGGAGAACGACGAAGAGATCATGGAGCTGTTCCTGGAGGGCCAGGAGCCCACCGAGGAGCAGCTGTACGCCGCGATCCGTCGCATCACCATCGCGTCCGGCAAGTCCGACGACACCACGGTCACCCCGGTGTTCTGCGGCACCGCGTTCAAGAACAAGGGCGTCCAGCCCCTGCTCGACGCGGTCGTGCGCTACCTGCCGACCCCGCTCGACGTCGAGGCCATCGAGGGCCACGACGTCAAGGACCCCGAGGTCGTCGTCAAGCGCAAGCCGTCCGAGGACGAGCCGCTGGCCGCGCTCGCCTTCAAGATCATGAGCGACCCGCACCTCGGCAAGCTCACCTTCGTCCGGGTCTACTCGGGCCGCCTCGTGTCCGGCACCGCGGTGCTGAACTCGGTCAAGGGCAAGAAGGAGCGCATCGGCAAGATCTACCGCATGCACGCCAACAAGCGTGAGGAGATCGAGTCGGTGGGCGCCGGTGACATCGTCGCCGTCATGGGCCTGAAGCAGACCACCACCGGTGAGACGCTGTCCGACGACAAGAACCCGGTGATCCTGGAGTCCATGGACTTCCCGGCGCCGGTCATCGAGGTCGCCATCGAGCCCAAGTCGAAGGGCGACCAGGAGAAGCTCGGCGTCGCGATCCAGCGCCTGGCCGAGGAGGACCCCTCCTTCCAGGTCCACTCCGACGAGGAGACCGGCCAGACCATCATCGGTGGTATGGGCGAGCTGCACCTCGAGGTGCTGGTCGACCGTATGCGCCGTGAGTTCCGGGTCGAGGCCAACGTCGGCAAGCCCCAGGTCGCGTACCGTGAGACGATCCGCAAGGCCGTCGAGCGCGTGGACTACACCCACAAGAAGCAGACCGGTGGTACCGGTCAGTTCGCCAAGGTGCAGATCGCGATCGAGCCGATCGAGGGTGGCGACACCTCGTACGAGTTCGTGAACAAGGTGACCGGTGGCCGTATCCCGAAGGAGTACATCCCTTCGGTGGACGCCGGTGCCCAGGAGGCCATGCAGTTCGGCATCCTGGCCGGCTACGAGATGACGGGCGTCCGCGTCACGCTCATCGACGGCGGCTACCACGAGGTCGACTCCTCCGAGCTGGCGTTCAAGATCGCCGGTTCGCAGGCCTTCAAGGAGGCCGCGCGCAAGGCTTCGCCGGTTCTCATGGAGCCGATGATGTCCGTCGAGGTCACCACGCCCGAGGACTACATGGGTGAGGTCATCGGCGACATCAACTCCCGCCGTGGCCAGATCCAGGCCATGGAGGAGCGGGCCGGTGCCCGTGTCGTGAAGGGCCTCGTGCCCCTCTCGGAGATGTTCGGCTACGTCGGCGACCTCCGCAGCAAGACGTCGGGTCGCGCAAGCTACTCGATGCAGTTCGACTCCTACGCCGAGGTTCCCCGGAACGTCGCCGAGGAGATCATCGCGAAGGCCAAGGGCGAGTAACGGACTACTCCGTTTAACGGACCCCGTTCGCACGCTTTAGGCTTGACCCCGGAGCCTGCATGGGGCATTCCACCGTGAACCCGGCGGAATGCCCCCGGCACCCGGGCTTTCCAGCAAAGATCACCTGGCGCCGATGAGTAAGGCGTACAGAACCACTCCACAGGAGGACCCCAGTGGCGAAGGCGAAGTTCGAGCGGACTAAGCCGCACGTCAACATCGGCACCATCGGTCACATCGACCACGGTAAGACGACCCTCACGGCCGCCATTACCAAGGTGCTGCACGACGCGTACCCCGAGCTGAACGAGGCCTCGGCCTTCGACCAGATCGACAAGGCTCCCGAGGAGCGCCAGCGCGGTATCACGATCTCGATCGCGCACGTCGAGTACCAGACCGAGACGCGTCACTACGCCCACGTCGACTGCCCCGGTCACGCGGACTACATCAAGAACATGATCACGGGTGCGGCGCAGATGGACGGCGCCATCCTCGTGGTCGCGGCCACCGACGGCCCGATGCCGCAGACCAAGGAGCACGTGCTCCTGGCCCGCCAGGTCGGCGTTCCGTACATCGTCGTCGCCCTGAACAAGGCCGACATGGTGGACGACGAGGAGATCCTGGAGCTCGTCGAGCTCGAGGTGCGCGAGCTCCTCTCCGAGTACGAGTTCCCGGGCGACGACCTGCCGGTCGTCAAGGTCTCCGCCCTGAAGGCCCTTGAGGGCGACAAGGAGTGGGGCAACTCGGTCCTCGAGCTCATGAAGGCCGTGGACGAGTCCATCCCGGAGCCCGAGCGCGACGTCGACAAGCCGTTCCTGATGCCGATCGAGGACGTCTTCACGATCACCGGTCGTGGCACCGTCGTCACCGGTCGTATCGAGCGCGGCATCCTCAAGGTCAACGAGACCGTCGACATCATCGGCATCAAGACCGAGAAGACCACCACCACGGTCACCGGTATCGAGATGTTCCGCAAGCTGCTCGACGAGGGCCAGGCCGGTGAGAACGTCGGTCTGCTCCTCCGTGGCATCAAGCGCGAGGACGTCGAGCGCGGCCAGGTCATCATCAAGCCGGGTTCGGTCACGCCGCACACCGAGTTCGAGGCCCAGGCCTACATCCTGTCGAAGGACGAGGGTGGCCGTCACACCCCCTTCTTCAACAACTACCGTCCGCAGTTCTACTTCCGTACGACGGACGTGACCGGCGTCGTGACCCTCCCCGAGGGCACCGAGATGGTCATGCCGGGTGACAACACCGAGATGAAGGTGGAGCTCATCCAGCCCGTCGCCATGGAAGAGGGCCTGAAGTTCGCCATCCGCGAGGGTGGCCGGACCGTGGGCGCCGGCCAGGTCACCAAGATCAACAAGTAAGCTCCGCTTGCTTGTCGGTCGACTGACCTGACATGGGCTGATGCCTGAACAGAGGGGCCCGTACGACTTCGGTCGTACGGGCCCCTCTGCCATGTCCGTTTGGCGGTCATCGGTACGACGCTGGGTGCCCGCGCGGTACTCGCGGCCGTCGCGAAGGTCGTCCTCGCCGGTCTGGTTCTGCGGCGCCCACCCGGTCGGCGTAAGCGGCGGCCGCCGGATCGTACGTGACCTCGCGGTCGACCATGCCGCGCGGCAACGCCGGCACCTCACGGCGGTCCGCGAGTCCCAGCGCGCCGGTCGGCTCGTCGCCGAACGGCACCTCGTGGCGTGTCTGTGCTCCCCCCGGCGCAGTGCGGCAGGGGCGAGAACTCGGGCAGGGCCGGCCCTGCCACCGACGGGCCCCCTGGGCGGACGGTCCCGCCGTACGCGGCGGTTCTGTCACGACTTCCCCACGGTGGTGCACTCCTCCGCCACGCGACGCCACCATTGATCGTCTGATTGCTGATTCTCGAAAGCCCCAGCCCCAGCCCCAGCCCCAGCCCCAGCCCCGCGACGCCACCCGGAAGTGAGTCCGTGAGTACCGTTCCGCCTCCCGACCGCCCCGACGACGAGTCGGCCTCCTCCCTGTCCGACGAGCAGTTGGAGTCGTTCCTGCGGGAGGCCGCCGAGGGTGTCGGCACCTCCGCGCCCAAGGAACCCTCCGCGCGGGCGCGGATGGTGGCCCGGCGGTTGCGGGAGGAGGACGAGGCGGCACAACGTGCGCACCCGGGCGGCGGTCGTGGTGGCCGGAAGCGGAAGGCCCAGGGGCCGCCGTACGCCACCCCGCCGGGATGGCGTACGGGCCCGGCGTCGCAGCAGGGGAAGGGCGGCGGCTCGGGCCGGCGCCGCT
>NZ_RAIF01000027.1:273342-275338 GCF_003671715.1 Streptomyces sp. E2N166
GCCCTCGCTGGTGCTGGACCGGCTGCCCGGCGGGGACGGCGGCTCCGAGCAGCCGTTGGCGGCCGAGACCGCGCGACCGACCGGTGCCCCGGAAGACCCCGCTCAGTCCGGGCGGGCCACGCGCGAGCACCCCTTCCGCGGCTCGCCGGCCGAGCGGTGGGCCGAGGGCGCCGACGCCATCGAGATACCGGAGGCGAAGGCACTCGCCGGCATGAGCAAGGAGGACGTGGCGTTCGCGCTGCGCCGCACCAAGGAGCTGCTGGTCGCCGCCAACCTCGACCCCGGCGTACTGCGCGGGGAACGGCCGGACAAGGCGCTGGCCGTGCTCGACCCGAAGCAACCGGAGCTGCTGCCCAAGCTGCGCCGGTCGCTGCGCGCACCGGACGAGGAGTACGACCCGCTCAAGCTCTTCACCCGCTTCGACCCGGCCGAGACCCGCCTGGCCGGCGACGTGGTCAAGGTGCGCGGCCGCATGACGTTGGCCGCGGGGAAGCCGGGCGTGGTGAAGGTGAACGCGGACTACACCTTCGTCTACCCGCTGGTGCGGGCGGAGGGAGGCGACGGCGAGGTGGCGCGCACGATCGTCCGCCGCGTGCTCACCCTGACGCTGAACGACCCGGCCAGGTGGGACGTGACCGAGGGCAAGCTCCTGCTGGAGAAGTACTTCACGGAGCAGGGCAACACCGCCTGCGGCGTCCACGACGGCTATCTGCACCCCCGGTTCGCCGGCGACGGTCCCAGCGGTGAGCGGCCGACCGGGCCTCTGACGGACCCCTACGACCGCAGTCAGCCCCTCACCGGGTCCGGGTCGGAGGACTGCGGGCGGGTCACCCGCACCTGACCCGAACGCCTCCCGCGTACCCGAGGCGTGACCGGGCCCGGGTGCTCTCCCACTGCGCACCCGGGCCCGTCCCGTCGTCCCCGTGGACGCCCCCCGCGGGTCGTCCCGGGGGCCGTCCCCCGTGGGTCCCTCAGCCGCTCAGACCCGCTGCCACAGCGCCGGAACGTTCGACGGCTCCCAGCCCTGCTGGGCCTGGTGGCCCTGGAGGCAGCGGTAGGTGGCGCCGCCGTACGTCACCGTGTCGCCCGGCTGGTAGACGGTGCCGGCCGCCCAGGTGCCGCCGGGCTCGCCCGGGTCCTCGCCGCCGTCACCGGTCGTCTTCAGGGTGAGGCCGTAGTTCTGGAGCAGCGGGTTGATCGGCTGGTAGAACGTCGTGCCGCCGCTGCGGCAGTCGCCCGAGCCGCCCGAGGTGACGCCCTGCGCCTGGCTGCCCGAGATGTACGAGCCACCCGAGTCGCCGGGCTCGGCGCACACCGTGGTGCGGGTGACGCCGCTGATGGTGCCCTCGGGGTAGGTCACGCTGGTGTTGTGCTGCTGGATGGTGCCGCAGTGCCAGCCGGTGGTGGAACCGGAGCGGCACACGGACGCGCCGACCGGCGCCTGGGTCGACCCGGTGACCTGGACGTTCTGGCCTCCGGCGCCGCTGACGTACGGAGTCGCGGTCCACTGGGAGTTGGTCGCCACCCACGCCATGTCGCGTCCGGGGAAGATCGACCCCTGGAAGGTGCCCTGGGCCACCCGGTTGGCGCCGCTCGTGCTCGCCCCGGTCCGCCCGCAGTGACCGGCGGTGGCGAAGCCCTGCTGACTGCCCTTGGTGACGGGGAAGCCGATCGAGCAGCGCCCACTGTTGTTGATGTAGTACGCCTCACCGCCCCGCAGGTCGTAGAACGGCCGGGGCTGCTCGGCCGACGTCTCGACCCGGGCGAGCCCGGCGTCGACACCGGCCGCGTCGAGGAGCGCGCGCGCCGCGGACGGGCGTACGGCCTGCACGGTGACGGTGTTCGTCCGCACGTCGACGTACCGGACCGGCGCGTCGGTGGTGTTCCGGTCGGCGGCGGCCCGGTCCAGCCGGGACTTGGCCGCGTCGAGGTCGGCGAGGGAGTGGCGTACGACCTTCGCCACGGCGCCCTCGGCCTCGATCGTCGCGGCGTCGCC
>NZ_RAIF01000027.1:275399-303310 GCF_003671715.1 Streptomyces sp. E2N166
GAGGCTCTCGGCGGCGGTGGGGGCGGGGTCGGAGGGTGCCGTCCCGGCGCTCGCGGAGCCGCTGAGCCCGGCCACGAGCAGGGCGGCCGTCGCGGCGACGGCGGCACCCATGGCTCTGGTGTGTCGGTGTCGGTGGGGCATGGGGGATCTCCTCGGTCTCGGTGGGGAGGTGCCGAAACCGTAGGGAGGGACGACCGGCGGCCATAAGACGTCGGCCGGCCCTCTCCCCGGCGTTATGGAAGGCGTGCGAGGGAAGCAAAGGGAAGCGAAGGGAAGCGAGGGGGGTGACGGGTTGATCAGGGCACGCGGTGCGCCGCCATCCACTCCGTGTAGCTGTCACTGCTCGCCGCCACCCCCGCGTGCGCCATGCGCGCCTGCGCCAGCACGGTCGCGGCGGTGTCCTGCCGCTGCGTCCCCGCGTGCCAGCCGAGCAGGTGCCGCCAGGCCAGCGGCGTGCCGGTGAGCGGCCGGGTGACGATGCCGGGCGTGGTCGGGAACGTCGCCCGGCACAGCCCAACCGCCCGCCCCACCTGGACCAGGTGCACCAGGGACGCGGTGTCGGTCTCGTACATGCGTCGCGGGGTGAACCCGGCGCGGGCGCACGACGCGGAGAAGCAGTCACCGAAGCAGCCGTCGCCGGGTACGCAGGCCCACTCCTCGTCCGACAGCTCGGTCAGGTCCACCTCCGGCCGGTGGGCGAGCGGATGACCGGCGGGCATCATCACGAACACCGGGTCGACGGCGACCTCCCGCCAGACCAGCCCCTCGGCACCGGGCGGGGCGGCGGAGCCGCAGGTCCCGGCGAGCGCGAAGTCCAGCCGTCCCTCGGCGAGCTGCTCGGCCAGCTCCCGCTCCGACCACGAGGTACAGGTCGTCATCCGGGCCTCGGGCGCCACACCGGCCAGCCGGTCGACCAGCGCGCCCAGCAGCGGGCCGTGCGTACCGCCCAGCCGAAGCCGCTCGGCGGTGCGCGGCGCCCGCGCGAACCGGGCCGCCTCCTGCTGCAACTCGGTCACCGCGGGCAGCACGATCCGGCTGCGCTCCAGCACCAGTTCGCCCAGCGCGGTGGCCCGCACGCCGTGCCGACCGCGCACGAACAGCGCGCCGCCCAGGGCCCGTTCGATCCGCTTGAGCTGTGCGCTCAGCGCGGGCTGCGCGAGCCCGAGAGCCGTCGCCGCCCTGGTGAGGCTCCCGGCGTCGGCGATGGCCCGTACCGTCTTGAGATGCCGCAACTCCAGCTCCATGAGGGGAGCTTGCGACGAGGGCGGGGCGGGGGCAAGAGGTTGGTCCGGACCTGTGACGGTGAGGTCCCCTGCCATGGGTTCTTTCTTCCCGGGTTCTTTCCTTGGTAGGGCGCCGACGGCACCGGAACCTCAGAAGGTGGGTTCCGGTGGTGTGCAGCGCAGTTCGGCCCACACGGTCTTGCGCGGAAAGCGGCCCTCGGTCACTCCCCAGCGGTCCGCCAACGCCTCGACGAGCAGCAGGCCACGGCCGGATTCCGCGTCGGGGGCGGGTGTCCGGACGTCGGGGAGCCGCTCGCCCCGGGTGTCGGTGACCTCGATGCGGAGAGTCTCGCCGACGACGTAGAGCATGAGCCGGAAATCGCGGCCGGGGACGCGTCCGTGGGCCGCCGCGTTGGAGGCCAGCTCGGCGATGAGCTGGCGGGCCGGGTCCAGGGGCAGGCCCCAGGCGCGGAGCTGCTCGGTCGCGAGCAGGCGGGCGAGGCGGGCGCCGCGTGGCGTGGGGGAGAGCTGCACGCTGAAGTTGCGGACGGACGTAGTGAGTTCGGCGGATTTCTGGTTCACGTCACTCAGCGTGGCGGTGTGTGCGTACGGTGAGAAGTGACTCAGCGGGTACGTACGGTGACTGTCCGGTTGTTGTCCGGTGTGTCCGGGGCTGTCACGACGGTCGGTACGGGTAGGGCGCTGGTGCATCCGAAGCGGGCACGACGGAGAGGCACGGCATGACAGTCGAGACGGACACGAGCCGGCTCAAGAGCGAGATGGACGAGCCGGGTTGGGAGGTCGACCCGGACGACGAGTGGGGAATCGCCGTCATCACGACCGTCGGGCGGCAGCTGAAGCTGCGTCGAGAGGCGGTGGGGATGAGGGCCGCCGAGTTCGGGACGGTGGTCGGGTACGGCGAGGACATGGTCTACAAGATCGAGGGCGGCAAGCGGATTCCCCGGCAGGAGTACCTGGACAGGGCCGACGAGGTTCTGGAGGCGGGCGGGCTGATCTCGGCGGCCTGGGAGGACGTGAAGAGAGTCCGGTACCCGAAGAAGGTGCGAGAGCTGGGGAAGTTGGAGGCCAAGGCCGTCGAAATCGGGGTGTACGAGTGCAACATCGTCGCGGGGCTGTTGCAGACGCCGGAGCATGCCCGCGTCCTGATGGAGGCCCGGCAGCCGCCGTACTCGCCGGACGACCTGGAACGCATGGTGGCCGCGCGGTTGGCCCGGCAGTCCGTCTTCGAACGCGACCCGGCGCCCTCCATGCACTTCGTCCTGGAAGAGGCGCCACTGCGTCGGCAGGTTGGAGGCACAATGGCGTGGCGGCAGCAGCTCGAACGCCTGTTGGAGGTGGGGCGGTTGCACAACGTCACACTTCAAGTCATGCCGACGAACACCGATGCCCATCCAGGACTGGACGGCAGAATCGAGTTGCTGAAGTTTCAGGACGGTACGGCGGTGGGGCGCTCCGATGGGGCGTTCAACGGACGGCCGATCACCGACCCGAAACAGCTGCGCATTGTTGAGCTGCGGTATGGCACGATCCGGGCGCAGGCACTCTCCCCACGGGAGTCGCTGGCCTTCATCGAGAATCTGCTGGGAGAAACATGATCGCCAAGGTCTCTGATCGGCACGCATCCGAACTGGCGTGGTTCAAGAGCAGCTACAGCGGTGGAACCGACGGTGAGTCCTGCGTTGAACTGGCCGTCACCCCCGGCACCATCCACATCCGCGACTCCAAGCACGTAGAAGACGGCCCCCGCCTGGCCCTCACCCCGGCCGCGTGGACGAACTTCCTCCCGTACGCCTCGGAGCGCTGACGACCTCCTGCGTCCCGACCACCGCCAGCAGATCCAGCAACCCCGCGCTGTCGGTGCCCACGGCCGGCGTGAACCAGAGCAACCGCTGCCGCCCGTCCTCGCTGAAGAGGTTGAGGCAGTTGACCTCGATGACGCCGAGCGTCGGGTGGACGATCCGTTTGCGGTCGTCCCGCCGGAACGCCACGTCGTGGTCGGCCCACAGCGCGGCGAACTCCGGCGACACGTGGAGCAGCGTACGGATCATGGACCCGGCCTCCGGGTCCTTCGCGTCCCTCCTGGCCGCCGCGGCCCGCAGATCCGCGACGAAGGCGCGGGACTGCCTCTCGTGGTCGGCCTCGGGATGCAGGCGCCGCGTGTCGGGCTCGGTGAACCACCGGTGCACGAAGCTGGCCCGGGGCCCCCGGAGGCCGGACTGGTCCCCGACCAGCGCCACGGCCAGCGGATTCTGTACGAGGGTGACGTGCAGGTCGGTGATCACCTGCGCCGGGGTCGAGGTCATCCGCCCGAGCAGGTCGAGCATGCCGGGATGCACGTGCGAGGCGGCCCCGCCCTGCACGGGCACCGGACGGTCCGCGAGCCGGTACAGATAGTCCCGTTCGTCGGCGGACAGCCGCAGCGCACGCGCCAGCGCGGCGATCATCTGCTCGGACGGCTGCGACCCGGCCCCGCGCTCCAGCTCGTTGTAGTAGTCCACGGACGCCCCGGCGAGCTGGGCGACCTCCTCGCGCCGCAGCCCCGGCACCCGGCGCCGCGGCCCGGCCGGGAGCCCGACGTCGGCCGGGCGGATGCGCTCCCGCCGCGACCGTAGGAACGCTCCCAGCTCGGCGTACTTCACAGCGCTCATGCCCTCCATTCTGCGCCGGGCCGGGCCGGTGACCCATGGGATGACATCCCCTGGTTGCGCGGGCGGGTCGGGCGCACCGTGGAGCCATGACCACGAACACGAACCATCAGCAAGCCCGCGCGCCGGAGGCCGTACGGGTCGCCCTCGTCACCGGTGGATCGCGCGGCATCGGCCGGGCGGTCTCCGAGAAGCTCGCCCAGGACGGCCTGGCCGTCGTTGTGAACTACGCCCACGACGAGGCTTCCGCCAAGGAGACGGTGGCGGCGATCACCGGGGCCGGCGGACGGGCGGTCGCCGTGCAGGCGGACGTGGCGGAGGAGAAGGAGGTCGCCGCGCTGTTCGACCGGGCGGAGGAGGAGTACGGCGGGATCGACGTGGTGGTGAACTCGGCCGGCCGACTGGCCCTGTCGCCCATCGCCGACCTGGACCTGACCGCCCTGGACGCCATGCACCGCACCAACATCCGCGGCACTTTCGTGGTCGCCCGGGAGGCGGCCCGGCGGCTGCGGGCGGGAGGAAGCTTCGTAGGCTTCTCGACCTCCGTGGTCGGCACGCAGTTCCCGACCTACGGGGCGTACGCGGCGAGCAAGGGCGCGGTGGAGGCGATGACCCTGATCCTCGCCCGTGAACTGCGCGGACGGGACATCACCGTGAACACGGTCGCCCCCGGCCCCACGGCCACGGACCTGTTCCTGACCGGCAAGACCCCCGAGCAGATCGACCAACTGGCGAAAACCCCGCCCCTGGAGCGATTGGGCACCCCCGAGGACATCGCCGCCGTGGTCGCCTTCCTCGGCAGCCCCGCCGGTCACTGGGTGAACGGCCAGATCCTGCGGGCCAACGGAGGAATGATCTGACATGCCCTTCGCCCACTTCAAGGTCCCCGAGGGCACCCTCACCCCGGAGGACAAGCAGAAGATCATCGAACGCACCACCGACCTCTACGCGGAGATCTACGGCGACCGGGCCCGCCCCACCACCGTCGTACTCGTCGACGAAGTCGCCGACGGCGGATGGGGCGTCGCCGGGAACGTCCTCACGGCCGCGATGCTGAACGGCGACGGATGACTGGTGAGACGCGTGTCGGGTGGCGCGTGACGGAGCAACCCGAGCCGTCCGGGTGACCTTCGTCTCATACATCACGAAAACACCCGGTATACGAAAGCGCGGTCTCACATAGTGGTCGCACGGGGTGCTCGGTGCTGGCCAGGACGTTTACATGCGCGTAACACTGAAGTGTCCCGCGCGCGGCAACGGCGCCGAGCGCCCACCACCGGACCGACCGGACTGCGGCCCGCCCCCCCTGGGCCCTGCCCCCGTCTCCGGTGTCAGCCGTGCCAGAAAGGGCCCCTGTGACGACGCGAAGCGAGACCAGGACCGCGCTCGACCACCTGCTCACCGAGATCGAACACCGCAACCCGGCCCAGCCCGAGTTCCACCAGGCCGCCCACGAGGTCCTGGAAACGCTGGCGCCGGTGCTCGCGGCCCGCCCCGAGTACGCCGAGCCGGGGCTGATCGAGCGGCTGGTCGAGCCGGAGCGGCAGGTCATCTTCCGGGTGCCGTGGCAGGACGACAAGGGGCGGGTCCACGTCAACCGCGGCTTCCGGGTCGAGTTCAACAGCGCGCTGGGCCCGTACAAGGGCGGTCTGCGCTTCCACCCGTCCGTCAACCTGGGCGTCATCAAGTTCCTCGGCTTCGAGCAGATCTTCAAGAACGCGCTGACCGGCCTCGGTATCGGCGGCGGCAAGGGCGGCAGCGACTTCGACCCGCACGGGCGGAGCGACGCGGAGGTCATGCGGTTCTGCCAGTCCTTCATGACGGAGCTGTACCGGCACATCGGCGAGCACACGGACGTCCCGGCCGGGGACATCGGCGTCGGCGGTAGGGAGATCGGCTACCTCTTCGGGCAGTACCGCCGCATCACCAACCGCTGGGAGGCCGGCGTGCTGACCGGCAAGGGCGCGGGCTGGGGCGGCTCGCTGATCCGCCCGGAGGCGACCGGCTACGGCAACGTCCTCTTCGCGGCGGCGATGCTGCGCGAGCGCGGCGAGGACCTGGAGGGCCAGACGGCGGTCGTCTCCGGCTCCGGCAACGTGGCCATCTACACCATCGAGAAGCTGACCGCCCTCGGCGCGAATCCCGTCACCTGCTCGGACTCCTCCGGCTACGTCGTCGACGAGAAGGGCATCGACCTCGACCTGCTCAAGCAGATCAAGGAGGTCGAGCGCGGCCGCGTCGACACCTACGCCGAGCGCCGCGGCTCCTCGGCCCGATTCGTCCCCGGCGGCAGTGTCTGGGACGTCCCGGCCGACCTCGCCCTCCCGTCGGCCACCCAGAACGAGCTGGACGAGAACGCCGCCGCCTCCCTCGTCCGCAACGGCGTCAAGGCGGTCTCCGAGGGCGCGAACATGCCGACGACCCCCGAGGCCGTCCACCTCCTCCAGCGCTCCGGCGTCGCCTTCGGCCCCGGCAAGGCGGCCAACGCGGGCGGCGTCGCGGGCAGCGCCCTGGAGATGGCCCAGAACCACGCCCGTACGTCCTGGACGGCGGCGCGGGTCGAGGAAGAGCTGTCGGACATCATGAACAACATCCACACCACCTGCCACGAAACCGCCGAGCGCTACGACGCCCCCGGCGACTACGTCACCGGCGCGAACATCGCGGGCTTCGAGCGCGTGGCCGACGCGATGCTGGCGCAGGGGGTCATCTGACGGGTCCGGTGTCCCGGTCTCCTCTCACTCGGTCAATGGGACGATGTCGGAAAACCTGATCGAGTGACGAACGGGAGACCGGGAACTTCATGGCCCGTTACACGGAGGCACTGACCGTCGAGCGCGGCGGATTCCGCATCAAGGTGCCGGAATCGTGGTGGGAGTTCGACGTACGCCCGGAGTCGCGGGACGACTCGATCCGCCGCATGGTCGACGACCGCGTCCGCCGGCACCCGGAGTTGGAGCCGTCCCGCTCCGCCTACGTCACCTTCCTCCAAAAGGCGGCGTCGGACGCGTGGAAGTCCGGCGCGATGTACTGCGGTTGCATGGCGGAGAGCTTCGGCGGCGACACCCCGATCACCGGCTCGGTGACGGTGTCGCTGGTCGGCGGCCGCACGTCGTCCGGCGACCCGCTCCCCACCGACCCGGCCGCCATCGCCGGCCAACTCGCCGTCAAGGAGGCGAGGAAGCCCGGCGACTCCTGGCGCAAGGTGACGACGGTCGACATCCCCGGGGTGGGCGCCGCCGCCCGCACCCAGGGCATCGAGGACATCCCGGTCCCCGGCGACGCCCTGAACCGCACCGTCCGCGCGGTCCTGATGCAGACGTACATCCCGGTCCCCGGCCAGGAGGGCAAGGTCGCCCTGGTCGCGGGCAGCAGCCAGGTCCTCGACCTCGCGGACTCCTTCTTCGACATCTTCGACGCGATCACGTCGACGTTCCGGTTCGTGGACTGAGGACGGACGGGGGTCCTGGCGCCGTGACCGCCGAGTTCGTACTCGACCTCGACGAGGGAATGCTGGAGTACTTCCGGGACATGACGAACGTACTCGTGGAGCGCTGCGGCATCTCCCGGCCGGAAGAGGATCTCGCCGTTCTGGACGCTCGAGCGATGACACGGCCGCCTGGGAGGCGATCCTGCGACCAACTCGACGCGACAGTGATCCAATCGGCACCTCAACGCCCCGACTCGGGACCGGACGCCTTCGCCAGGCGGGACAGCAGCTTGGCGTAGACCGTCGTCGCCGCCGCGACCACCGTCGCGATGCTCGACAGGGCCAGGATGCCGAGCAGTGCCGGCCACTGGCGTAGCTCGCTGTCACAGAAGTAGCCGTCCCGCTGGAGCGGGGCGATCAGCGGGCCCTCGCAGCGCGGCACACCGTCGTAGGACTCGGGGCCGTACGAGGAGAGCATCAGGAAGGCGAACCACATCCACAGCCCGACCGCCACCAGGATCCACCCGACCGACCACTTGTCCGCACGACCGGCGTCCCGAAGCGCCTGCGACTCCCGCCCTTCGCCGGCCTTCATCCCGCCCGAGTCGGCTGCCGTCATGTCGTCCCCCAATTGTTCGACGGTGCTCTGCCGCAAGACCCTAACGTGGTGATCGGGCAGCCTTTTTGCGGTGTGGTGCGGTCCGCGACTGTTCGAGTCAGGGGAGGCGAAGCCGGTATGGCAGCCGGGTGGCACTGGGGGAGTGGCGAGGGCCTGCTGGGTCTGGACGACCCCGAGGAATGGGACAGCGCGTTCGAGCGCGGTGAGGACCACCTCGGCACGGCAGCGATCGGGTTGGCCTTCAACTGCCCGCTGGAGGAGGCGTCGCCTCGGATCGTCCGGGCGATGCGGCTGCCGGATGCCGCCCAGCGCGGGTTCGCGTTCACCGCGGCGGGCACCGCGGCTCGGCTCAACGGAGAGTTGACGCCGGAGCTGTACGCCGCGTTGCGGGCGGAAGGCCCCGGCCGCAAGAGCATCGCCGTGAACGCCATCGCCGACACCCTCGACTATGTGCCGTTCCGGCAGCTGCCGCTGTGGCTCAAGTGGTGGACGCTCGTGTCGAAGGTGCGGGACAAACTGGAGACCTGGCGGCTGGAGGCCACCTACGCGGTCAGTGATGGGTGGAAGGCCTTGCGTCGACGGCGCTGACGGGTAAGTGAAAATGACTGATCTCAAGCTCACGGAACGAGGTCGACGCTTTCCTCTCCTGGCTCCCCGAGGAGTCATGACGGCTCCGCCGCGCGATCGCTGACAATGGCCGGATGTCCCACATAAGCGCCGAGCTTTCCCACCTCGCTGATCTCGACGAACTAAGTGGCTCAGCGGCGGCGTCCGTACTGGCAGCGGCGGGGTGGTCGGGTGAGCGGCGAAACCCGACGAAGTCCTGGGCCACCACATGGCGCCGTGGTGACGTGCACGCGTGGATTCAGGGCGATGGGCCGGTCGCCGTGGAGTTCACCCTGTGGTTCCGCGAGGTCGAGGAGGAGGCCCGAGCAGACCTGGACACCTTCATGGACGGCCTCTACGCCGCCGCCGAAGCGGAACTCACGGAGGTCGTTGCGGACCTTTCGTCCGGAGATTTCGGCGAGCGACTGCAAGCGACGGGTGACAACGTCGCGGACGTGGATGACTTCGTCCAGTACCGGGCATGGAGAGTCGCGGGCAGGGAGCTTGTGACAGGCGTCAGGCAGAGCGACACCGACACCTCCGTGCTGATCGTGGTCGTCCTCCGCGAGCCCGCGGTGAAGGCCGAAGAAGTCGAGGACGACTGGCTGTGAGAACAGGGGCCACGCCTCGCTCCCACACCTCACCGCCGACGCCCGGTCGGCTCACCTTTCCGTCGAACGAACGAGCACTGTAAGTTCGCGTGTGCATACGGTTGTTGCTGAGACGCATGCGTCGACGGGGGTTGCGTGATGGTGGGCCACAGGCCGACGGATTGGCATGTCCTGGACCTGGACAAGGACCCGACCCCGGGTGACCCGCAGCGGGTGCGCACGCTCGCCAAGACGCTGCACGACTTCGCCGATGACGTGTCCGACGCGCTGCGCCTGGTGAAGGGCATGGCGGGGGAGGGCACGCTCGCGGAGTGGGCGGGCAAGTCGGCGACGGTCTTCAAGGAGGAGTTCTCGGGCGTACCGAAGAACCTGAAGAAGCTCGAGAAGTCGTACGGGATGTGCGGCGACGCCCTCGCCGACTTCTGGCCGAAGCTGGAGCGGGCCCAGGCGCTGGCGGACAAGGCGTTGCGCAAGGCGCGGGAGGCGCGTGAGGACCTGTCCTCGGCGCAGTCGAAGCTGTCCTCGGCGGACTCGTGGGTGACGCGGGCGTCGAAGGAGGCCGACAAGTACAAGGACGATCCGACGGGCAGCAAGTCGGACGCGGACAAGCCGGACGAGGGCAAGGTCCGTGCCGCCACGCGGGACGTCCAGCACGCCAAGACGGCGCAGACCAACGCGCAGTCGGCCGTGGACTCCGCGCAGAGCGCGCTGGACGCCGCGAAGAAGATGGCCGCGGACGCGCGCAAGATGCGCGACGACGCCGCCCGCGACGCGAAGAACAAGATCGACGAGGCCTCCGACGCCGGTATCCAGAACCGGTCGTGGTGGGAGGACATCGGCGACTGGTTCACCGACAACTGGGACACCATCGTCGCGGTCTGCAAGGTCGTCGTCGCCGTCGTCGGCATCGTCGCGATGATCATCGGCGGGCCGATCCTGGGCGCGATCGTGCTGGTCGCGGGGCTCGTGGTGCTCGCCGACTCGCTCTACAAATACAGCAAGGGCCAAGCGTCGCTATGGGACGTGGGACTGGCCGCGCTGGACTGCATACCCGGCATGAAGGGGCTCACCACCCTCGGTGGGCTCGCCAAGGGGCTCAAGGGCGGCATGGCGGCCATGGCGGGGATCAAGGGCGGGCTCAAGGGCATGGGGCTGGCCCTGCGGGGCCTGGGCAAGAACGCCCGTGGCATGGTCGCCGACGGTGCCACGGGAGCCTACAACCGGGTCAAGTCCGTTGTCCGTTCCAAGGGCAGCGACCCGATAGACATGGCCACCGGAGTTATGTATCTGCCCCAGGAGGACGTGCAACTGCCCGGTCTGTTGCCTCTTGTGTTCACCCGTCGGACGGCCTCGAATTACCGTTGCGGTTGGTGGTTCGGGCCCACCTGGGCCTCCACCATCGACCAGCGCATCGAGGTCGATGAAAAGGGAATCGTTCTGGTCACCGAGGACGGGCTCCTGCTGGAGTACCCCCACCCCGTGGCCGGCGAGGTCCCCGTGATGCCTTTGACCGGGCCTCGACAGCCGTTGACGCGACTGGACGACGGGGGGTACCAGGTTGAAGACCCACTGACCGGTCAATTCCGCCGCTTCTCCCCTCCGGGGGCGGACCGCGTTGCCCTGCTCGCACGCATCACCGACCGGAACCAGAACACCATCACCTTCGACCACGACGCGTACGGCAACCCCCACGCGATCCGTCATTCCGCCGGCTACCACATAAAATTGACGACCTCGTCCGGCCGGATCACCGAGCTGAGCCTGGCCGGCGCCGACGCAGATGGCTCAGACCTCGTCATCAAGCGCTATGGGTACACCGACGGCAATCTCACCGAAACGATCAACTCCTCCGGGCGCCCGTTCCGCTTCTCCTGCGACGAACGGCTGCGCATCACATCGTGGACGGACACGAACGGTCACAGGTATGCCTACGCCTACGACGACAAGGACCGTTGCATCACAGCCGGCGGCGAGGCAGGCCATTTCTCCCTGACTCTCGACTACGACGGTGCAGATCCCGAGTGGCCCGAGTGTCGCGTCACCACGCTCACGACCGCCGAGGGCACGGCGCACCGATTCGTTGTCAATGACAACTGCCAAGTCGTGGCCGAGGTTGATGCCCTCGGTCATATACAACGCACCGGTTACGACGACAATCATCACGTCGTCTCTCGGATGGACGCTCTGAATCACGTGACGCGGTTGGAGAACAACGCGACCGGTCAGCCAGTCCGAGTCGTACGTCCCGACGGCCATGAGATTCGGGCGGAGTACAACGAGTTGGCTCTCATGGAACGACTCGTTGGAGCAGACAGCCTCGTGCAACAGCACGTGTACGACGAGCGGGGCAACCGAACGGCGGAGGTCGACCGAGCCGGCAACGTCACTGGTTTCACCTACGACGAGGCAGGGCGACTCACTTCCGTAACCGACGCGCTGGGACACGTAACCACCGTCCGATGCGACCGCGCGGGACTTCCCCTGGAGGTAACCGACCCTCGTGGCGGAGTCACTCGATACGAGCGGGACGCTCTCGGCCGCCCAACCGGCGTCACCGAACCGACCGGAGCGCGGACCTGCTTCGAGTGGACGGTGGACGGACGTCTGCTGCGCCGTGCCGCACCCGACGGTACGGCGGAGTCGTGGACCTACGACGGTGAGGGCAACTGCACCAGCCATACCGACGCGCTGGGCGGGGTCACCCACTACGAGTACACGCACTTCGACTTGCTGGCCGCTCGAACCACACCAGACGGCGCCCGCTACGAGTTCGCTTACGATGCCGGCCTGCGCGTCACAAACGTCACCGAACCCAGTGGCCTGACATGGCGGTACAAGTACGACGCGGCAGGCAGACTGATCACGGAGACCGATTTCGACAACCGTACGCTCGACTACGCGTACGACGCGGCGTCCCGGCTCGTCTCCCGTCACACGCAGGGCCAGACGGTTCGTTTCGAACGCGATGCCATGGGCCAGCTGGTGCGGAAGGACGCCGACGGCCTTGTCACGACCTACGTCTACGATCCCGCGGGCCGACTGTTGCAAGCTGTCGGTCCGGGCGCCACGCTGGAGCGCCGGTACGACCGGCAAGGCCGACTGCTTCAGGAGTCCGTCAACGGGCGTTCCCTCACGTACGACTACGACGCGGTGGGGCGGCGCACGGGTCGTAAGACCCCCGGCGGAGTGCGAAGCACGTGGCGGTACGACGCTTTGGGCAACCGCAGCACCATGGTGTTCGCAGGCCGGGAGATCAACTTCACCTTCGATGAGGTGGGCCGAGAACTCACGCGGCACATCAGCGGCACAGATTTGGCCTACGCCCACGGGTATGACGCCTCCGGGCGCCTGGTGAGCCAGAGTGTGACAGGGCCGGGTGCAGCGGTGCTGCACCGCGAGTTCACCTACCGCGCGGACGGCTGCATCAGCGCCGTCGACGATCGGCATTCCGGCTCACGCCGCTTCGAACTCGACCAGGTGGGACGCGTCACGGCAGTCCACGCCCATCAGTGGACCGAGCGGTACGCCTACGACGGCGCCGGCAACCAGACGTCGGCGTCCTGGCCGGAGCGTCACGCGGGTGACGAAGCACTGGGCGACCGCGTTTACACGGGCTCACGACTTTTGAGGGCCGGACGTGTGCGATACGAGCACGACGCCCGTGGCCGGATTGTCATACGGCAGAAGTCGCGCCTGTCCGGCCGGAGGGACACATGGCGTTACGCGTGGGACGCCGAAGACCGCCTCACCTCTGTCACGACCCCGGACGGCACACTGTGGCGATACGCCTACGACCCCCTTGGGCGCCGCATCGCCAAGTCGCGCATGGACGCGGATGGGGAAACGGTCGTCGAGCGAGTCGCTTTCACCTGGGACGCGGCGAAACTGTGTGAGCAGACCACAGAGGCCTCAGCCACTTCGCGTCAGGTCACCCTGACCTGGGACCACCAGGGGCAGCGAGTCGTCGCGCAGGCGGAGCGTCTCGGCGCGGCCCATATGCCCCAGGAAGAGATCGACTCCCGCTTCTTCGCGATTGTCACCGACGGCATCGGTACCCCCACCGATCTCGTGGACGAGTCGGGCGCGGTGGCATGGCGTGCCCGGACCACCCTTTGGGGGATCACCGCCTGGCCGAGGGACTGCAGTGCCTATACGCCTCTGCGATGGCCGGGCCAGTACTACGACCCCGAGACCGGACTCCACTACAACTACTTCAGGCACTACGACCCGGAAACCGGTAGATACGTCACTTCGGACCCGCTCGGCCTTTCCCCGGCTCCGAACCCTTTCACATACGTGCGTAATCCTCTGAGATTCACGGACGTTCTCGGCCTCGCCCCTGATTACCCCCTGGGGGAGCGCGGAAATCCATTCGGCACCCGAGCCGAGGCGGAGAGGGCCGCCTTCGACGTCGCCGGCGTCCCGCACGGGTCCAGTCCCGACGCCGAGTGGATCGTCATGGGCGACAAGGCTTACAAGAACATGCCGGGTTACGTCTACTCGAAAGACCCGACACACTGGGGAAACTTCCGGCAGTTCGAAACGGACAGCGGGTCTCGTGTGATCGTGGAGCACACTCACGACCCGGCCGGGCCTCATTTCCACGCCGGTGCACCGAAAGGCATGACCCCGGAGGAGCGGAGTCGCAACCTGGTTAATTTCGGCTGGGACAATACGCAGGAAGGTTACGGGACGATGGAACGTTACCGGGCACTGGACAAGCCCGGCGGAGACCATCATTTCTTTTATCAGGACTGATTGCGAGGTTGAGTAATGGACGAGAGGATCGAATCCCGCCTGCGGAGTGCCGGCTTTGACGTGCTGGGCATGTACGGGGGGCAGGACGGGCCGACGGTCACGGAAGTGTTCCGCGAAGTGGTGCACATTGATGCCGAACCCGTCGAGCGCATCCGGCGGGGTGACGCCCAAGCGAGCCGGGTCGTCGACGAGCGGTGGAGAGCACGTGCCCGGGCCGGAGGGCTTGTGGCCGATGACGGTTCGTTCCTGGCCGCCGCCGGCATGGAGCTGGGGTGGGTTCGGGTGAGGCTGACCGAACGCACATCGATCTCGGCCATGGAGGACCAGCCGGGGGAACTTCTCTTCATCGCCAGGTCGCTCAGCGGCCACCTCGCCCTCGCCGCCAGCGCCGAGGGGGGCGAGTACTGGCTCCTGGAAGCGGAGTTTCGGAAGGTACTCTGACCAGCTTCCTCGCGGACGGTTCGGCGGCAGGTACTTACGGTGACCTTTCGGCTGTGAACGGCACTCGCGTTTGATCTCCGCTACTCCCGGGGTACAGTCATCCGCCCCGATTCGCCAGCCCCCCACCCCGTATGGCAGACTAACGGGGTTGCTCGGTCGAGTGCCGATGCTGCGCGCCTCCCGCCGGGAGGACCGGAAGCGAGTCCCACAGTACTCGTCGCCCCTGATCAGGGGCGGACGTACGGGAATCTTCCGGGAAGTGTCAGCGGGGTGCAGACCAGGCACCCGGTGGGCCTCTCGCCCCCGGTCCGCGGTTCCGGAAGGGCCCGCACTCCCCGTGCAGGGAAGTCCCGAAGAGGGACATCCATGTCAGCGAGAGTGCGACACGCCCGACCGCGTGGGTCGGAGGGGGAGTGGAATGACAAGGGATCACCGGGTCCAGAGCGTTTCGAGAGACAGGACTACTGAGTAGCCATGGCGGGACAGAAGATCCGCATCCGGCTCAAGGCCTACGACCACGAGGTCATCGACTCTTCGGCGAAGAAGATCGTCGAGACGGTGACTCGCACTGGTGCGTCGGTCGCGGGCCCGGTGCCGCTGCCCACTGAGAAGAACGTGTACTGCGTCATCAAGTCGCCGCACAAGTACAAGGACTCGCGCGAGCACTTCGAGATGCGCACGCACAAGCGCCTGATCGACATCCTCGACCCGACCCCCAAGACCGTTGACTCTCTGATGCGACTCGACCTCCCGGCCGGTGTCGACATCGAGATCAAGCTCTGAGGGCGGTGATCTGAAGATGACCAAGCAGATCAAGGGCATCCTGGGCGAGAAGCTCGGCATGACGCAGGTGTGGGACGAGAACAACCGTGTTGTTCCGGTCACCGTCGTCAAGGCCGGCCCCAACGTCGTCACCCAGGTCCGCACGAACGACGTCGACGGCTACGAGTCCGTCCAGATCGCGTTCGGCGAGATCGACCCGCGCAAGGTGAACAAGCCCCTCAAGGGCCACTTCGCCAAGGCCGACGTCACCCCCCGCCGCCACCTCGTCGAGATCCGCACGGCCGACGCCGCCGAGTACACGCTCGGTCAGGAAGTCACCGCCGAGGTCTTCGAGTCCGGCGTGAAGGTCGACGTCACCGGCAAGAGCAAGGGCAAGGGCTTCGCCGGTGTCATGAAGCGTCACAACTTCAAGGGCCTCGGCGCCGGACACGGCACCCAGCGCAAGCACCGCTCCCCCGGTTCCATCGGTGGCTGCGCCACCCCGGGCCGCGTGTTCAAGGGCCTCCGCATGGCCGGCCGCATGGGCAACGAGCGGGTCACCACCCAGAACCTGACCGTCCACGCCGTTGACGCGGAGAAGGGTCTGCTGCTCATCAAGGGCGCGGTTCCCGGTCCGAACGGCGGCCTCGTCCTGGTCCGCACTGCGGCCAAGGGGGCCTGAGGTAACCGATGAGCACTGTTGACATCCTTTCGCCTGCCGGCGAGAAGACCGGAAGCGTCGAGCTCCCCGCGGAGATCTTCGGCGTGGAGAAGATCAGCATCCCGCTGATCCACCAGGTCGTCGTCGCGCAGAACGCCGCTGCCCGCCAGGGCACGCACAAGACCAAGCGTCGCGGCGAGGTCCGTGGTGGCGGCAAGAAGCCGTACCGCCAGAAGGGCACCGGCCGCGCCCGCCAGGGTTCGACCCGTGCGCCGCAGTTCGCCGGCGGTGGCGTCGTCCACGGCCCGCAGCCGCGTGACTACTCGCAGCGGACCCCGAAGAAGATGAAGGCCGCGGCCCTGCGCCACGCCCTCACCGACCGGGCCCGCCACGACCGCATCCACGTCGTCACCGGCGTCATCGAGGGCGACAACCCGTCCACGAAGGCCGCCCGGACGCTGTTCGGCAAGATCTCGGAGCGCAAGAACCTGCTCCTGGTCGTCGACCGCGCCGACGAGGCCGCGTGGCTGTCCGCCCGCAACCTGCCCCAGATCCACATCCTGGAGCCGGGCCAGCTGAACACGTACGACGTTCTCGTCTCGGACGACGTGGTCTTCACCCAGGCCGCCTTCGAGTCCTTCGTGTCCGGCCCCAAGGCTGCTGACACCGAAGGGAGCGAAGCCTGATGGCTACGCGTCACCCGAGCATCGCCTCCAAGGCGGCCAAGGCCGCCAAGGCAGCGCGCGTCGCCAAGGCGCGTCGCCACGAGGCCGAGGGCAAGAACACCGTCGTCACCCCGGCCAGCAAGGCGTTCACGGACCCCCGTGACGTGCTGCTGAAGCCGGTCGTCTCCGAGAAGAGCTACGCGCTCCTCGACGAGAACAAGTACACGTTCGTCGTCGCGCCGGGCTCCAACAAGACCCAGATCAAGGAGGCCGTCCAGGCGGTCTTCTCGGTCAAGGTCACCGGCGTCAACACGATCAACCGCCAGGGCAAGCGCAAGCGGACCCGCACCGGCTTCGGCAAGCGTGCCGACAGCAAGCGCGCGATCGTGACCCTTGCCGAGGGCGACCGTATCGACATCTTCGGCGGTCCGACCTCCTGACGGAGGTCCGGATCGTCCGGAATCGGACGAGGACTGAGAAATGGGAATCCGCAAGTACAAGCCGACTACGCCGGGCCGTCGTGGCTCCAGCGTCGCCGACTTCGTCGAGGTCACGCGGTCCACGCCGGAGAAGTCGCTGGTCCGCCCGCTGCACAGCAAGGGCGGCCGTAACAACGCCGGTCGTGTGACCGTTCGCCACCAGGGTGGCGGACACAAGCGCGCCTACCGCGTGATCGACTTCCGTCGTCACGACAAGGACGGCGTGCCGGCGAAGGTCGCGCACATCGAGTACGACCCCAACCGCACCGCGCGCATCGCGCTGCTGCACTACGCCGACGGCGAGAAGCGCTACATCCTCGCCCCGCGCAACCTGCAGCAGGGTGACCGCGTCGAGAACGGTCCCGGGGCCGACATCAAGCCGGGCAACAACCTGGCGCTCCGCAACATCCCGGTCGGTACCACGATCCACGCGATCGAGCTCCGTCCCGGTGGCGGTGCCAAGTTCGCCCGCTCCGCCGGTGCCTCCGTGCAGCTGCTCGCGAAGGAGGGCCAGATGGCCCACCTGCGCATGCCGTCCGGAGAGATCCGCCTGGTCGACGTGCGCTGCCGCGCCACCGTCGGCGAGGTCGGCAACGCCGAGCAGAGCAACATCAACTGGGGCAAGGCGGGCCGCAAGCGGTGGCTGGGCGTTCGCCCGACCGTCCGTGGTGTGGTCATGAACCCGGTGGACCACCCGCACGGTGGTGGTGAGGGCCGGACCTCCGGTGGTCGCCACCCTGTGTCCCCGTGGGGCAAGAAGGAAGGCCGTACTCGTTCGCCCAAGAAGGCGTCGAACAAGTACATCGTCCGCCGCCGCAAGACGAACAAGAAGCGCTAAGGACGGGTTGAGATGCCTCGTAGCTTGAAGAAGGGACCCTTCGTCGACGACCACCTGATCAAGAAGGTGGACACGCAGAACGAAGCCGGTTCCAAGAACGTCATCAAGACCTGGTCCCGTCGCTCGATGATCGTCCCGGCGATGCTCGGCCACACGATCGCGGTGCACAACGGCAAGACCCACATCCCGGTGTTTGTCACCGAGTCCATGGTCGGCCACAAGCTCGGCGAGTTCTCGCCGACGCGCACCTTCCGGGGTCACGTCAAGGACGACCGGAAGTCGAAGCGCCGCTAGTCAGCGGGGTGTGAAAGATCATGACAAACACTGAAGGGACAACCATGGAAGCCAGGGCCCAGGCGCGGTACATCCGCGTCACGCCCATGAAGGCCCGCCGCGTGGTGGACCTCATCCGTGGCATGGATGCCACGGAGGCTCAGGCGGTCCTGCGTTTCGCCCCGCAGGCCGCGAGCGTGCCGGTCGGCAAGGTGCTGGACAGCGCCATTGCCAACGCCGCGCACAACTACGACCACACCGACGCCGACAGCCTCGTCATTTCCGAGGCCTACGTCGACGAGGGCCCGACCCTGAAGCGGTTCCGTCCGCGCGCCCAGGGCCGCGCCTACCGGATCCGCAAGCGGACCAGCCACATCACCGTGGTCGTCAGCAGCAAGGAAGGAACCCGGTAATGGGCCAGAAGGTAAACCCGCACGGGTTCCGGCTCGGTGTCACGACCGACTTCAAGTCGCGTTGGTACGCCGACAAGCTGTACAAGGACTACGTCAAGGAAGACGTCGCCATCCGTCGGATGATGACGTCCGGCATGGAGCGCGCCGGCATCTCGAAGGTTGAGATCGAGCGCACCCGTGACCGCGTGCGGGTGGACATCCACACCGCTCGTCCGGGCATCGTCATCGGCCGCCGCGGCGCCGAGGCCGACCGCATCCGCGGTGACCTGGAGAAGCTGACCGGCAAGCAGGTCCAGCTGAACATCCTCGAGGTCAAGAGCCCGGAGACGGACGCTCAGCTGGTGGCCCAGGCCGTCGCCGAGCAGCTGTCCTCCCGCGTCTCCTTCCGTCGTGCCATGCGCAAGAGCATGCAGGGCACGATGAAGGCCGGCGCCAAGGGCATCAAGATCCAGTGCGGTGGCCGCCTCGGTGGCGCCGAGATGTCCCGCTCGGAGTTCTACCGCGAGGGCCGTGTGCCCCTGCACACGCTCCGCGCGAACGTGGACTACGGCTTCTTCGAGGCCAAGACGACCTTCGGCCGCATCGGTGTGAAGGTCTGGATCTACAAGGGCGACGTCAAGAACATCGCCGAGGTCCGCGCCGAGAACGCCGCTGCCCGCGCCGGCAACCGCCCGGCCCGTGGTGGCAACGACCGCCCGGCCCGTGGTGGCCGCGGTGGCGAGCGTGGCGGTCGCGGTCGCAAGCCGCAGCAGCAGTCCGCGCCGGCTGCCGAGGCCCCCAAGGCCGAGGCTCCCGCCGCCGCTGCCGCTCCGGCTGAGAGCACCGGAACGGAGGCCTGACCGAAATGCTGATCCCCCGTAGGGTCAAGCACCGCAAGCAGCACCACCCGAAGCGCCGTGGTCAGGCCAAGGGCGGTACGACGGTTGCGTTCGGCGAGTACGGCATTCAGGCCCTCACGCCGGCGTACGTGACCAACCGCCAGATCGAGGCGGCCCGTATCGCGATGACCCGCCACATCAAGCGTGGCGGCAAGGTCTGGATCAACATCTACCCGGACCGCCCGCTCACGAAGAAGCCGGCCGAGACCCGCATGGGTTCCGGTAAGGGTTCCCCCGAGTGGTGGATCGCGAACGTGCACCCGGGCCGGGTCATGTTCGAGCTGTCCTACCCCAACGAGAAGATCGCCCGTGAGGCGCTGACTCGTGCGGCCCACAAGCTGCCGATGAAGTGCCGGATCGTCAAGCGCGAGGCAGGTGAAGCGTGATGTCGGCCGGTACCAAGGCGTCCGAGCTGCGCGAACTGGGTGACGAGGAGCTTCTGGCGAAGCTCCGCGAAGCCAAGGAAGAGCTGTTCAACCTCCGCTTCCAGGCGGCGACGGGTCAGCTCGAGAACCACGGTCGGCTCAAGGCCGTCCGCAAGGACATCGCGCGGATCTACACCCTGATGCGTGAGCGCGAGCTGGGCATCGAGACGGTGGAGAGCGCCTGATGAGCGAGAGCAACGTGACTGAAGAGACGAAGGCCGGCCGCGGCTTCCGCAAGACCCGTCAGGGTCTTGTCGTCAGCGACAAGATGGACAAGACCGTCGTCGTCGCCGTCGAGGACCGCGTGACCCACGCGCTGTACGGCAAGGTCATCCGCCGTACCAACAAGCTCAAGGCTCACGACGAGCAGAACGCCGCGGGCGTCGGCGACCGTGTCCTCCTCATGGAGACCCGGCCGCTGTCCGCGACGAAGCGCTGGCGCGTCGTCGAGGTCCTCGAGAAGGCCAAGTAGGTAATTCGCGCAAGCGAATTCCAAAAGATCCGCCCTGCGGGCAAACCCGCAGGGCAGTTCCGCCAGGCTCGGCGAGAAGCGTGAAGCACTCACGCTTCTCGCCGGGAACCGGCAGACAATCAGGAGATAGACGTGATCCAGCAGGAGTCGCGGCTTCGTGTCGCCGACAACACGGGTGCGAAGGAAATTCTCACCATCCGTGTGCTCGGTGGCTCGGGCCGCCGCTACGCGGGTATCGGTGACGTCATCGTCGCCACCGTCAAGGACGCGATCCCCGGTGGCAACGTGAAGAAGGGTGACGTCGTCAAGGCGGTCATCGTTCGCACCGTCAAGGAGCGCCGCCGTCCGGACGGCTCGTACATCCGCTTCGACGAGAACGCCGCCGTCATTCTGAAGAACGACGGCGACCCTCGTGGCACCCGTATCTTCGGCCCGGTGGGCCGTGAGCTGCGCGAGAAGAAGTTCATGAAGATCATCTCCCTCGCGCCGGAGGTGCTGTGAGCATGAAGATCAAGAAGGGCGACCTGGTCCAGGTCATCACCGGTAAGGACAAGGGCAAGCAGGGCAAGGTCATCGCGGCCTTCCCCCGTGAGGACCGTGTCCTGGTCGAGGGTGTCAACCGGGTCAAGAAGCACACCAAGGCCGGGCCGACCGCTCGCGGTTCGCAGGCCGGCGGCATCGTGACCACCGAGGCCCCGATCCACGTCTCCAACGTCCAGCTGGTCGTGGAGAAGGACGGCAACAAGGTCGTCACGCGCGTCGGTTACCGCTTCGACGACGAGGGCAACAAGGTTCGCGTTGCCAAGCGGACGGGTGAGGACATCTGATGGCTACCACCACCACTCCGCGTCTGAAGACGAAGTACCGCGAGGAGATCGCGGGCAAGCTGCGTGAGGAGTTCTCGTACGAGAACGTCATGCAGATCCCCGGCCTCGTCAAGATCGTGGTCAACATGGGTGTGGGCGACGCCGCCCGCGACTCCAAGCTGATCGAGGGCGCCATCCGCGACCTCACCACGATCACCGGTCAGAAGCCGGCCGTCACCAAGGCCCGCAAGTCCATCGCGCAGTTCAAGCTGCGTGAGGGCCAGCCGATCGGTGCCCACGTCACGCTCCGTGGCGACCGCATGTGGGAGTTCCTGGACCGCACCCTGTCGCTCGCGCTGCCGCGCATCCGCGACTTCCGTGGTCTGTCCCCCAAGCAGTTCGACGGCCGTGGCAACTACACCTTCGGTCTCACCGAGCAGGTCATGTTCCACGAGATCGACCAGGACAAGATCGACCGCACCCGGGGTATGGACATCACCGTGGTGACCACGGCGACCAACGACGCTGAGGGCCGCGCGCTCCTTCGTCACCTCGGCTTCCCCTTCAAGGAGGCGTGAGCGAGATGGCGAAGAAGGCTCTGATTGCCAAGGCTGCTCGCAAGCCCAAGTTCGGTGTTCGTGGCTACACGCGCTGCCAGCGCTGCGGCCGTCCGCACTCCGTGTACCGCAAGTTCGGCCTGTGCCGCGTGTGCCTTCGTGAGATGGCTCACCGTGGCGAGCTGCCGGGCGTGACCAAGAGCTCCTGGTAATCCGGTAATCCCGGGTTATTCAGGCTCTCGGTAAGCATCTGGGTCGGCAGGGGCCCACCCTCGCATGCATTAGGCTTGCGGGGTTGGGCGTCTGCCGCCCGTACGACTTACTACGCCGTAGGTCCACCGCGCCGCACCCGTCCCGTCTCGGATCGGGGAGAGGGATGGCGCACCAGGAAACCCCGGCGAGAGAGGCCGAAGGCCAATTCATGACCATGACTGATCCGATCGCAGACATGCTTACGCGTCTGCGGAACGCGAACTCGGCGTACCACGACTCCGTGACGATGCCGGCGTCCAAGATCAAGTCTCACATCGCGGAGATCCTCCAGCAGGAGGGCTTCATCACGGGCTGGAAGACCGAGGACGCCGAGGTTGGCAAGAACCTCGTCCTCGAGCTGAAGTTCGGCCCGAACCGTGAGCGCTCCATCGCGGGTATCAAGCGGATCTCCAAGCCCGGTCTCCGGGTGTACGCGAAGTCCACCAACCTGCCCAAGGTGCTGGGTGGCCTCGGCGTGGCGATCATCTCCACGTCGCACGGGCTCCTCACCGACAAGCAGGCCGGCAAGAAGGGCGTGGGTGGGGAAGTCCTCGCCTACGTCTGGTAGCGGAAGGGAACGGAGGAAACAGCTATGTCGCGCATCGGCAAGCTCCCCATCGCGGTTCCCGCCGGCGTGGACGTCACCATCGACGGCCGTACGGTTTCGGTCAAGGGCCCGAAGGGCTCGCTGACTCACACCGTCGTGGCGCCGATCGACATCGCCAAGGGTGAGGACGGCGTTCTGAACGTCACCCGCCCCAACGACGAGCGTCAGAGCAAGGCCCTGCACGGCCTGTCCCGCACGCTGGTGGCGAACATGATCACCGGCGTGACCCAGGGTTACGTGAAGAAGCTCGAGATCAGCGGTGTCGGTTACCGCGTGCTCGCCAAGGGTTCGAACCTGGAGTTCTCCCTCGGCTACAGCCACCCGATCCTGGTCGAGGCCCCCGAGGGCATCACCTTCAAGGTGGAGAACCCGACCCACTTCTCGGTCGAGGGCATCGACAAGCAGAAGGTCGGCGAGGTTGCGGCCAACATCCGCAAGCTGCGCAAGCCTGACCCGTACAAGGCCAAGGGCGTCAAGTACGAGGGCGAAGTCATCCGCCGCAAGGTCGGAAAGGCGGGTAAGTAAGCCATGGCATACGGACAGAAGATCCTCAAGGGCGACGCATACAAGCGCGCCGCGATCAAGCGCCGTCACATCCGGATTCGCAAGAATCTCTCGGGTACGGCGGAGCGTCCCCGTCTGGTCGTTACCCGCTCGAACCGTCACATCGTGGCCCAGGTGATCGACGACCTCAAGGGTCACACCCTTGCGTCGGCGTCCACCCTGGACACCTCGATCCGTGGCGGCGAGGCCGACAAGTCGGCGCAGGCCAAGCAGGTCGGCGCCCTGGTCGCCGAGCGTGCCAAGGCCGCGGGTGTCGAGGCCGTGGTCTTCGACCGCGGTGGCAACCAGTACGCCGGGCGCATCGCCGCCCTGGCGGACGCCGCCCGCGAAGCCGGTCTGAAGTTCTGACCCGGTTCCGTATCGCTAGCGGAAACAGAGAGAGGTAATTCCAATGGCTGGACCCCAGCGCCGCGGTGGCGGTGCCGGTGGCGGCGAGCGGCGGGACCGGAAGGGCCGTGACGGCGGCGCAGCTGCCGCCGAGAAGACCGCTTACGTTGAGCGCGTCGTCGCGATCAACCGCGTCGCCAAGGTTGTGAAGGGTGGTCGTCGCTTCAGCTTCACCGCGCTGGTCGTGGTGGGCGACGGTGACGGCACCGTGGGTGTCGGTTACGGCAAGGCCAAGGAGGTGCCGGCCGCCATCGCCAAGGGTGTTGAGGAGGCCAAGAAGCACTTCTTCAAGGTCCCCCGTATCCAGGGCACCATCCCGCACCCCATCCAGGGTGAGAAGGCTGCCGGCGTCGTGCTGCTCAAGCCCGCGTCCCCGGGTACCGGTGTTATCGCCGGTGGTCCGGTGCGTGCCGTGCTCGAGTGCGCCGGTATTCACGATGTGCTGTCGAAGTCTCTCGGCTCCGACAACCAGATCAACATCGTGCACGCGACCGTGGAGGCCCTCAAGGGCCTGCAGCGTCCCGAGGAGATCGCGGCCCGCCGTGGTCTGCCGCTCGAGGACGTCGCCCCCGCGGCTCTTCTCCGTGCACGTGCCGGGGCGGGTGCGTAATCATGGCGCAGCTCAAGATTACGCAGGTCAAGTCCTACATCGGCAGCAAGCAGAACCACCGTGACACCCTGCGTTCCCTTGGTCTCAAGGGGATCAACACGCAGGTCGTCAAGGAGGACCGCCCCGAGTTCCGCGGCATGGTGCACACCGTCCGCCACCTCGTGACGGTCGAGGAGGTCGACTGATCATGGGTGAGCAGAACCCGCTCAAGATCCACAACCTCCGTCCCGCCCCGGGCGCCAAGACCGCCAAGACCCGTGTCGGTCGTGGTGAGGCGTCGAAGGGTAAGACGGCCGGTCGTGGTACCAAGGGTACGAAGGCCCGTTACCAGGTTCCGGAGCGCTTCGAGGGTGGCCAGATGCCCCTCCACATGCGTCTCCCGAAGCTGAAGGGCTTCAAGAACCCGTTCAAGACCGAGTTCCAGGTCGTGAACCTCGACAAGCTGGCCGCGCTCTACCCCGAGGGTGGCGAGGTCACCGTCGAGGGTCTGGTGGCCAAGGGTGCCGTTCGCAAGAACAGCCTCGTCAAGGTCCTCGGCCAGGGCGAGATCTCCGTGGCGCTGCAGGTGACGGTCGACGCCGTCTCCGGCTCCGCCAAGGAGAAGATCACCGCCGCCGGCGGTACCGTCACCGAGCTCGTCTGAACTACTCAGGCGTGTCGATGACATGAGCGATCCCAACCGGGGATGCCCCACAAAAGGGGTATCCCCGGTTGGTCGTTCCAAGGGAAGTGCTCCCGCCGGTAAGGTGGCCTGCGCTGCCCTCTTTCACGGGTGCGTCACATGGGGCACCCTGGGCGGCAGTTGACCGTTACTTACTTAGTCGTCAGTCGAATCCTCAAGACCGTCACCCTTGACGCAGTAGCGCGGGGGTCGCAGGAGGCACCGTGCTCACCGCGTTCGCCCGGGCGTTCAAGACGCCCGACCTGCGCAAGAAGCTGCTCTTCACGCTCGGCATCATCGTGGTCTACCGGCTTGGTACCCACATCCCCATCCCAGGCGTCGATTACAAGAACGTCCAGGAGTGTGTGGACCAGGCGTCCGGCAACCAGGGCCTCTTCGGTCTGGTGAACATGTTCAGCGGCGGCGCCCTGCTGCAGATCACGGTCTTCGCGCTCGGCATCATGCCGTACATCACGGCGAGCATCATTCTGCAGCTGCTGACCGTGGTCATCCCGCGCCTGGAAGCCCTGAAGAAGGAGGGCCAGGCGGGCACGGCGAAGATCACGCAATACACCCGCTACCTGACCATCGCGCTCGCCATCCTCCAGGGCACCGGCCTGGTGGCCACCGCCCGCAGTGGCGCCCTGTTCTCCGGCTGCACCGTCGCCGGTCAGATCGTCCCCGACCAGGCGATCTTCACCACGATCGTCATGGTGGTCACCATGACCGCCGGCACGGCCACCGTCATGTGGCTCGGCGAGCTGATCACCGACCGCGGTGTCGGCAACGGCATGTCGATCCTGATGTTCATCTCGATCGCCGCGACGTTCCCGTCCGCGCTGTGGGCCATCAAGACGGAGGGCGAGCTGGCGGACGGCTGGATCGAGTTCGGCATCGTCATGCTGGTCGGCTTCGTCATGGTCGGCCTGGTCGTCTTCGTGGAGCAGGCGCAGCGCCGCATCCCGGTGCAGTACGCGAAGCGCATGATCGGCCGCCGTTCCTACGGTGGTACGTCGACGTACATCCCGCTCAAGGTGAACCAGGCGGGCATCATCCCCGTCATCTTCGCCTCGTCGCTGCTCTACATCCCGGCGCTGATCGTCCAGTTCTCCGGCTCGACCGCGGGCTGGGCCACCTGGATCCAGAAGAACCTGGCCGACCCCGAGGCGGCGTCGCACATCGTCCTGTACTTCCTCCTGATCGTGTTCTTCGCCTTCTTCTACGTGGCGATCTCGTTCAACCCCGAGGAAGTCGCGGACAACATGAAGAAGTATGGTGGGTTCATCCCGGGCATCCGGGCTGGCCGACCGACCGCTGAGTATCTGAGCTACGTACTCAACCGGATCACCTGGCCGGGTTCGCTGTATCTGGGCCTGATCTCTCTCGTACCGACAATGGCGTTGGCCGGTTTCGGGGCAAACCAGAACTTCCCGTTCGGCGGGACCAGCATCCTCATCATCGTGGGTGTGGGTCTTGAGACGGTGAAGCAGATCGAGAGCCAGCTCCAGCAGCGCAATTACGAAGGGTTCCTCCGCTGATGCGAATCGTCCTCGTCGGGCCGCCGGGTGCCGGTAAGGGAACGCAGGCCACCCGCCTTGCCGAGACGCTGCACATTCCGCACATCTCCACGGGTGACCTGTTCCGCGCCAACATCAGCCGGCAGACGGAGCTGGGCAAGCTCGCCAAGTCGTACATGGACGCAGGCAACCTCGTACCGGACGAGGTGACCATCGCCATGGCGAAGGACCGCATGGAGCAGCCCGACGCCGAGGGCGGCTTCCTGCTGGACGGCTTCCCGCGCAACGTCTCCCAGGCCGAGGCTCTGGACGAGCTCCTCGAGACCGAGGACATGAAGCTCGACGCGGTGCTGGACCTGGAGGCCCCGGAGGACGAGGTCGTCAAGCGGATCGCCGGCCGGCGCGTCTGCCGCAACGACTCCGCCCATGTCTTCCACGTGGCGTACACGCCGCCGAAGAAGGAGGGCGTCTGCGACGTCTGCGGCGGCGAGCTGTACCAGCGGGACGACGACTCCGAGGAGACGGTCCGCAGGCGGCTCGAGGTCTACCACACGCAGACCGAGCCGATCATCGACTACTACAAGGCGCAGGGCCTGGTCGTCACCATCGCGGCGACCGGACCGGTGGCCGAGGTCACCCGCCGTGCGCTGGAGGCGCTCAAGCGCGACCAGTAGTTCTTCCAGTCAGGCTGCAGCCGCGGTCCCTCGCTCAGGGGCCGCGGCTGTGCTGTGGGGTGGGGCCGGTCCCTGCCCCGTATCGTTGGAAGCGTTTCCCTTACTCTCCGGTCCAGAAAGGCCGCAGTCCCCATGGTGCAGATCAAGAGCCCCGAGCAGATCGCCAAGATGCGTGAGGCGGGGCTGGTCGTCGCCGCCATCCACGCGGCCACGCGCGAGGCGGCCGTGCCCGGCGCCACGACCAAGGACCTGGACCAGGTCGCCCGCAAGGTGCTCACGGAGTACAACGCCAAGCCGAACTTCCTCGGCTACGGCGGCTTCCCGGCGACCATCTGCACGTCCGTGAACGAGGTCGTCGTCCACGGCATCCCGTCCGACGACGTCGTCCTCAAGGACGGCGACGTCATCTCCATCGACTGCGGCGCGATCATCGACGGCTGGCACGGCGACGCCGCGTACACGGCCTTCGTGGGCTCCGGTCACTCCCCGGAGCTGGTCGAGCTGTCCAGGGTGACCGAGGAGTCGATGTGGGCGGGCATCGCGGCCATGAAGCAGGGCAACCGGCTCGTCGACGTCTCCCGGGCCATCGAGACGTACATCCGCCGCCAGCCGAAGCCCGGCGGCGGCAAGTACGGGATCATCGAGGAGTACGGGGGCCACGGCATCGGCACCGAGATGCACATGGACCCGCACCTGCTGAACTACGTCGACCGCCGGCGCGGCAAGGGCCCCAAGCTGGTCCCCGGCTTCTGCCTGGCCATCGAGCCGATGGTGTCCCTCGGCACCCCGCGCACCGAGGTCCTCGAGGACGACTGGACGGTCATCACGACGGACGGCACCTGGTCCTCCCACTGGGAGCACTCGGTGGCCCTCACGGAACAGGGCCCGCTGGTCCTGACGTCCCCCGACGGCGGTAGGGCGAAGCTGGCGGAGCTGGGCGTCACGGCGGCGCCGGACCCGCTGGCCTGACCGGGCCCCGCGCCCACGACGGCCGGTCGGAGGCCGGCCCGGCCCTTCGAGGCTTGCGATGCGCGCCCCTGGCGCCGAGCCCGCGAG
>NZ_RAIF01000007.1 GCF_003671715.1 Streptomyces sp. E2N166
GACTCGCTTTCGCTACGGCTTCCCCACCCGGGTTAACCTCGCAACACACCGCAAACTCGCAGGCTCATTCTTCAAAAGGCACGCAGTCACGAGACACCAAGCAAGCTTGATGTCCGACGCTCCCACGGCTTGTAGGCACACGGTTTCAGGTACTATTTCACTCCGCTCCCGCGGTACTTTTCACCATTCCCTCACGGTACTATCCG
>NZ_RAIF01000008.1 GCF_003671715.1 Streptomyces sp. E2N166
CCTGGTGCCAAGGCATCCACCGTGCGCCCTTAAAAACTTGGCCACAGATGCTCGCGTCCACTGTGCAGTTCTCAAACAACGACCAACCACCCGTCACAACCCACTCACGCGGATCTTTACCGGGGCCGGCAACTGAAGGCGACCTCACGGCCGTACCCTCAGATACCCAACAGCGTGCCCGACACGAACCTCTCTCCAGAGTCACGTTCCACGCCGAAGCAGTACTAGTGATCCATCAAGTCGATCGTGCCGAGTAGTCAACGTTCCACCCATGAGCAACCAGCATCAGACATTCGCTGATGTACTGGCCTCTGACCAACCGAAGTCGGTGAGAAGTGCT
>NZ_RAIF01000015.1 GCF_003671715.1 Streptomyces sp. E2N166
CGGGCGGGGCGCGGTGGGCGGCACCGCGGGCACGGGCGGTGCGGTGGGCGCGGTGGGCGTGCTCGGCTCCGGGACCGTGGTGTCCGGCTCGTCGGTGCGGCCGAAGAGCACGGAGCGGTAGACCGCGGTGGACCGGGGGTTGTCGTCGCACTGCCACACACCGTGCGGGCAGTAGTCGGTGAGCGTGTTGTACACGGGTTTGTGCTCGTCCATCCACTCGAGCATGCGCCGCATGTACTCGGCGTTGTCACCGTTGCGGAAGAGCCCCCATTCGGGATAGGAGATGGGCTTTCCGTGGGCCTTGGCGAAATCGACGTGCGCCTGAAGTCCGTACGGTTCCTTCACCTGTTCGTCGAACGCCATTCCGCGTGGCTGGTCGTACGAATCCATGCCGATGATGTCGACCGTGGCGTCCCCCGGATAACACTGGGTCCAGGGAATGGCGTCCCGGCCGCGGCTCGGGGCGAAGTCGAACCGGAACTTCTGGCCCGGCACCGAACGCATGGTGGTGACGATCCTGTTCCAGTACGTCTTCCAGGCCTCCGGGTCCGGTCCGCACCGATGGGTGTACGTGGTGCCGTTCATCTCCCAGCCGAGCACGAGGACCGTGTCCGGGACGTTCAGTTCGACCAGCCGTTCGGCGAGGGCCCTGAAGTGGTGATCGAAGCGTCCGGCGGCGCCCTGGCGCAGCAGTTCGCGGACCTCGCCGTCGTCGACGCCCTCCTCGTTGCGCTCCATCATGGGCACGTTGAGGACGAGCATCCGGTCGGCCTCGCGGGTGCGCCAGTCGGCCCACACGTCGAGGAAGCCGGGGGCGCCCTCGATGTTGCTCCACAGGTCGCCGGGCAGGTAGGTGTGGCCGACGCGCAGTTCGGCGCCGCCCAGCCAGTGGCTGAGCTGCGCCATCCGGGCCACGCCGCGCGGGCCGTAGTCCAGGTACGCGCCGAACGCGGTCGCGGCACCCGGCGTCCGGCCGGGGACCGCGGGGGCCGGCGCG
>NZ_RAIF01000034.1 GCF_003671715.1 Streptomyces sp. E2N166
GGCGACCCCCGAGGCGCTGGCGGAGTCGGCGCTGTGGGAGGCGTCGCTCTTCGAGGAGCACGACTTCCGGGACATCAAGATCTCCGTCAAGCACAACGACCCGGTCGTCATGGTCGAGGCGTACCGGCAGCTGGCCGCCCAGTGCGACTACCCGCTGCACCTCGGTGTCACCGAGGCCGGTCCCGCCTTCCAGGGCACCATCAAGTCGGCCGTCGCCTTCGGCGCCCTGCTCTCCCAGGGCATCGGCGACACCATCCGCGTGTCCCTGTCGGCCCCGCCGGTCGAGGAGATCAAGGTCGGCATCCAGATCCTGGAGTCGCTCAACCTGCGCCAGCGCGGCCTGGAGATCGTCTCCTGCCCGTCCTGCGGGCGTGCCCAGGTCGACGTCTACAAGCTGGCCGAGGAGGTCACGGCCGGCCTGGAGGGCATGGACGTCCCGCTGCGCGTCGCCGTCATGGGCTGCGTCGTCAACGGCCCCGGCGAGGCCCGCGAGGCCGACCTCGGCGTCGCCTCCGGCAACGGCAAGGGCCAGATCTTCGTCAAGGG
>NZ_RAIF01000028.1 GCF_003671715.1 Streptomyces sp. E2N166
GCGTCGTCGCGCATCTTGCGCGCGTCCGCGGCCATCTTCTTCGCGGCGTCCAGCGCGCTCTGCGCGGAGTCCACGGCCGACTGCGCGTTGGTCTGCGCCGTCTTGGCGTGCTGGACGTCCCGCGTGGCGGCACGGACCTTGCCCTCGTCCGGCTTGTCCGCGTCCGACTTGCTGCCCGTCGGATCGTCCTTGTACTTGTCGGCCTCCTTCGACGCCCGCGTCACCCACGAGTCCGCCGAGGACAGCTTCGACTGCGCCGAGGACAGGTCCTCACGCGCCTCCCGCGCCTTGCGCAACGCCTTGTCCGCCAGCGCCTGGGCCCGCTCCAGCTTCGGCCAGAAGTCGGCGAGGGCGTCGCCGCACATCCCGTACGACTTCTCGAGCTTCTTCAGGTTCTTCGGTACGCCCGAGAACTCCTCCTTGAAGACCGTCGCCGACTTGCCCGCCCACTCCGCGAGCGTGCCCTCCCCCGCCATGCCCTTCACCAGGCGCAGCGCGTCGGACACGTCATCGGCGAAGTCGTGCAGCGTCTTGGCGAGCGTGCGCACCCGCTGCGGGTCACCCGGGGTCGGGTCCTTGTCCAGGTCCAGGACATGCCAATCCGTCGGCCTGTGGCCCACCATCACGCAACCCCCGTCGAC
>NZ_RAIF01000051.1 GCF_003671715.1 Streptomyces sp. E2N166
GACTCGCTTTCGCTACGGCTTCCCCACCCGGGTTAACCTCGCAACACACCGCAAACTCGCAGGCTCATTCTTCAAAAGGCACGCAGTCACGACGCAAGGACAAGTCCTTGCGCGACGCTCCCACGGCTTGTAGGCACACGGTTTCAGGTACTATTTCACTCCGCTCCCGCGGTACTTTTCACCATTCCCTCACGGTACTATCCG
>NZ_RAIF01000031.1:0-15316 GCF_003671715.1 Streptomyces sp. E2N166
GCCCACGACGGCCGGTCGGAGGCCGGCCCGGCCCTTCGAGGCTTGCGATGCGCGCCCCTGGCGCCGAGCCCGCGAGAGGGGGCCGGGGGAGGAGGGGCCGGCGGTAGGGCGGAGCCGGCGGAGCCGGGCGTCACGGCGGCGCCGGATCCGTCGGCGTGAGGGCTCTGTGCCGGGGTCGTTTCCGTCGCATAACGATCACCCCGGTGGGGCAGGCTACCTCGTTTCGCCTTTCCGGGTGTGCTGACGTAGACTGACTCGTCGGCTCTCGTGCACCCGCATGCCTGCATGCATTCGCAACGCGCAGGGGAGTCGATCAAGGTAGTCGATTCGAAGGGCGAAGCGTGGCCAAGAAGCAAGGTGCCATCGAGATCGAGGGCACTGTCGTCGAGTCTCTTCCGAACGCCATGTTCAGGGTCGAGCTCCAGAACGGCCACCAGGTCCTGGCACATATCAGCGGCAAGATGCGCATGCACTACATCCGCATCCTCCCTGACGACCGGGTCGTGGTGGAGCTGTCTCCGTACGACCTGACGCGTGGCCGGATCGTCTACCGGTACAAGTAGATCTTGCCCACGCCCCGCGTGTGTCTCACGCGGGGCCGCCGGCAACTGACCCGGAGAACCTCACACCCATGAAGGTCAAGCCGAGCGTCAAGAAGATCTGCGACAAGTGCAGGGTGATCCGCCGTCACGGTCGGGTCATGGTCATCTGCGACAACCCGCGCCACAAGCAGCGCCAGGGCTGACGTACGACCGTTCCCTCCGCGATTCGCAAGACTTCGCGCGACGCGAGCTGAATTTGTTCATACGCAGGACCCGGACGCCCAGGCGTCCGACACCCCCGGTTCGGAGGCCGGGGACCCGAGCCGTACCAAATCCTCCGCTGTGTCTTGGACACGGCGTGAAGAGGCCGGCGGCCGGAGACCGGTTCTGTGGAAGACCTCCGAAGATCAACTGGAGCCATTGAATGGCACGCGTTTCCGGTGTTGACATCCCGCGCGAAAAGCGCGTGGAGATCGCCCTCACCTACGTGTTCGGCATCGGCCGGACTCTCTCGCAGCAGACGCTCGCTGCCACCGGCGTGGACCCGAACACCCGTGTTCGGGACCTCTCCGAGGAGCAGCTCGTCGCGATCCGCGAGTACGTCGACAACAACATCAAGACCGAGGGTGACCTCCGTCGCGAGGTCCAGGCCGACATCCGCCGCAAGGTCGAGATCGGCACCTACCAGGGTCTCCGCCACCGTCGCGGTCTGCCCGTCCGCGGTCAGCGCACCAGCACCAACGCGCGTACCCGCAAGGGCCCGCGTCGCGCCATCGCCGGCAAGAAGAAGCCGGGCAAGAAGTAGTCCGCAGCGGACTCGCCGTCCAGCGGTCTTCGCTGTAGGACCGACCACCTCCCGTAGGAGAACGACATGCCCCCCAAGGGACGTCAGGGCGCCGCCAAGAAGGTGCGCCGCAAGGAAAAGAAGAACGTCGCTCACGGCCACGCGCACATCAAGAGCACGTTCAACAACACGATCGTGTCCATCACGGACCCGACCGGCAACGTGATCTCCTGGGCCTCCGCCGGCCACGTCGGCTTCAAGGGCTCCCGGAAGTCCACGCCGTTCGCCGCGCAGATGGCCGCCGAGTCGGCTGCCCGTCGCGCTCAGGAGCACGGCATGCGCAAGGTCGACGTCTTCGTCAAGGGCCCGGGTTCCGGTCGTGAGACCGCCATCCGTTCGCTCCAGGCGACCGGCCTCGAGGTCGGTTCGATCCAGGACGTCACCCCGACGCCGCACAACGGCTGCCGTCCGCCGAAGCGCCGTCGCGTCTGATCCGTCGCGTCTCTCGAGACGCGTCTGATCTCGCTTCACCAGGGTTTCCGGGCGGTACGGCTCTTTCGGGTCGTACCGCCCGTACCCTTGTAGTACTGGTCGGGCGTCAAATAGCGGGCGCCCCTGACTGAAGGATCACCACATGCTGATCGCTCAGCGTCCCTCGTTGACCGAAGAGGTCGTCGACGAGTTCCGCTCCCGGTTCGTCATCGAGCCGCTGGAGCCGGGCTTCGGTTACACCCTCGGCAACTCCCTGCGCCGTACGCTCCTCTCCTCGATCCCGGGTGCGGCGGTCACGTCCATCCGCATCGACGGTGTCCTGCACGAGTTCACCACCGTGCCGGGCGTCAAGGAGGACGTCACCGACCTGATCCTCAACATCAAGCAGCTGGTCGTGTCGTCCGAGCACGACGAGCCCGTTGTGATGTACCTGCGCAAGCAGGGCCCGGGTCTGGTCACCGCCGCCGACATCGCGCCCCCGGCCGGTGTCGAGGTGCACAACCCCGACCTCGTCCTCGCCACGCTCAACGGCAAGGGCAAGCTGGAGATGGAGCTGACCGTCGAGCGCGGTCGCGGCTACGTCTCCGCCGTGCAGAACAAGCAGGTCGGTCAGGAGATCGGGCGCATCCCGGTCGACTCGATCTACTCGCCGGTTCTCAAGGTCACGTACAAGGTCGAGGCCACGCGTGTCGAGCAGCGCACCGACTTCGACAAGCTGATCGTCGACGTCGAGACCAAGCAGGCCATGCGTCCGCGCGACGCCATGGCGTCGGCCGGTAAGACCCTGGTCGAGCTGTTCGGTCTCGCCCGCGAGCTGAACATCGACGCCGAGGGCATCGACATGGGTCCGTCCCCGACGGACGCCGCGCTCGCCGCCGATCTGGCGCTGCCGATCGAGGAGCTGGAGCTCACCGTTCGGTCGTACAACTGCCTCAAGCGTGAGGGCATCCACTCCGTGGGTGAGCTCGTCGCGCGTTCCGAGGCGGACCTGCTCGACATCCGCAACTTCGGTGCGAAGTCGATCGACGAGGTCAAGGCCAAGCTCGCGGGTATGGGGCTTGCGCTGAAGGACTCGCCTCCCGGGTTCGACCCGACCGCCGCGGCGGACGCCTTCGGCGCCGACGACGACGCGGACGCGGGCTTCGTCGAGACCGAGCAGTACTAAGAGCTCGGGTTCGACGGTTCGATTTGGCTGCCGGTCGGCTGTGGCTGGTCGCGCAGTTCCCCGCGCCCCTTCGGGGCGCGGGGTCTCCGACAGGCGACCGCCTGCTCGGATACTGACTTCGGTACCTGATACGGCCGGGGCAGACACCTAGGAGAAACACCATGCCGAAGCCCACCAAGGGTGCCCGTCTGGGCGGCAGCGCCGCGCACGAGAAGCTGCTCCTCGCGAACCTCGCGAAGAGCCTCTTCGAGCACGGCCGCATCACCACCACCGAGGCGAAGGCGCGCAAGCTGCGTCCGTACGCCGAGCGTCTGGTCACCAAGGCGAAGAAGGGCGACCTTCACAACCGCCGTCAGGTGCTCCAGGTGATCACGGACAAGAGCATCGTGCACACGCTCTTCACCGAGATCGGCCCGCGCTACGAGAACCGTCCCGGTGGCTACACCCGGATCACCAAGATCGGTAACCGCCGTGGCGACAACGCGCCCATGGCCGTCATCGAGCTGGTCGAGGCGCTGACCGTGGCGCAGGAGGCGACCGGCGAGGCCGAGGCCGCCACGAAGCGCTCCGCCAAGGACGCCGAGGCCGCCGAGACCAAGGTCGACACGACCAAGGCCGACGACGAGGCTGCCGCCGAGGAGTCGAAGGACGCGTAAGCGTTCCGCGTTCGCGGGTCCGTTCCTTTCGAGGGGCGGGCCCGCTTTCGTTTTGCTGAGAGGATCTCTGGGTGAGTGACGAAGTGGAGCCCGGGTTCGTACGGGTGCGGCTGGACCTGTCGTACGACGGCAGCGAGTTCTCCGGCTGGGCCAAGCAGGCCGGCGGGCGGCGGACCGTGCAGGGTGAGATCGAGGACGCGCTGCGGACGGTCACGCGGTCCCGCGAGACGTACGAGCTGACCGTGGCGGGGCGGACCGACGCGGGAGTGCACGCACGGGGCCAGGTCGCCCACGTCGACCTGCCGCGCGAGGTCTGGGCCGAGCACAACGCGAAGCTGCTCAAGCGGCTCGCAGGCCGGCTGTCCAGGGACGTAAGGGTATGGGCCCTGCGCGAGGCGCCCGACGGCTTCAACGCCCGGTTCTCCGCGATCTGGCGGCGCTACGCCTACCGGGTGACCGACAATCCCGGCGGCGTCGACCCGCTGCTGCGCGGCCATGTCCTGTGGCACGACTGGCCCCTCGACGTGGACGCCATGAACGAAGCCGCCCGCGCACTGCTGGGCGAGCACGACTTCGCCGCCTACTGCAAGAAGCGGGAGGGGGCCACGACCATCCGGACCCTCCAGGAGCTGAGCCTGGTGCGCGGTGCGGACGACGGGATCATCACCGCCACCGTCCGGGCCGACGCCTTCTGCCACAACATGGTGCGCTCCCTCATCGGGGCGCTGCTGTTCGTCGGCGACGGGCACCGGGGGGCCGACTGGCCGGGGAAGGTGCTCGCGGCCGGCGTACGGGACTCCGCCGTGCACGTCGTACGGCCGCACGGGCTGACGCTGGAGGAGGTCGGCTACCCGGCCGACGAGCTGCTGGCGGCCCGGAACAAGGAGGCGCGGAACCGGCGGTCCCTGCCGGCGGCCGGCTGCTGCTGAGCGGACGGGCGTCCGCGGGCGCCGGTCAGTCGCTCGCCCAGGTGCTGAGCAGTCCGGCCACGGCGTCCGCGGCCTCGTCGGCGTCCCGGCCGTCGCCCCGGGCGTCGGACGCCAGCTCCAGGTGGACGAAGGTCGCGTGCTGCCGCTGGGCCGCGCGGCCCTGGACGTTGGTCGTGCCCTCCAGCGGACAGCGCGCCGACCAGCCCCGGCAGACCCGCAGCCCCTCCGACTCCATCGGGCCAAGACGCTGCGCAGCGCCAAGCGGCTCTGACGGCGGGCTGGACGGCGGGGCAGCCGTCGTAGCGGGGATCAGCCCTCCGCCGCCGCGGAGGCCTGGGCCTCGCCGCGCCTGCGGATCTGCCGGAAGGCGAACTCGGCCAGGTCGTCGCCGGCCCGGAACACCGCCGTGGACTTCTCCGTGACGTTCTTGCCGTTGGTGAAGCCGGCGACGGTGAAGTAGGCGTAGCGGCCGTAGGAGTTGGTGGTGGAGCGGCAGACGGCGCCGGTGCAGAAGGATTTGACGCCGCCGCCGGACAGGGAGCGCACGATGCTCTTCTTGTCGGCCTGCTTCTTGGCCTTGGCGGCCTGCGCCTCGGTGTCGAAGACGGCCACGCCGACCGTCACGGCGGTGTCGCCCTTGGTGTAGGTGACGCGGAGCAGCCGGGTGCAGTCGTTGGCGTCGAGGACCTTGGGCAGGGTGCCCTGCGCGGCGGAGCCGCAGGTGCGGGTGTCGGCCGTCGGGCCCTTCTTGTAGACCGTGTCGCCCATGGTCAGCTGGGTGCCGGGGAAGAGCAGGTCGGGGCTGAGCGGGGCCTTGTCCTTCTTGGCGCTGGAGACGAAGTCCTTCGGGTCCAGCGGCGGCGGGGCGCTGGTCGGGGCGAAGGACGGCTCGGTGGCCGTCGAGCTGGGTATGTCCGCCGTCGCGGGGAGCTGCGAGGAGGGGCCGTCGGACGCCTGGCCGGAGCCGTTCGCCGAGACCACGGCCACGGCGACGGCGCTGGCTATCGCCACGGTGGCCAGCGCGCCGCCACCGATGAAGAGCAGCCGGCGTCGCTTGGCGCGGGCCTCGGAGGCCTCGGCCAGAGCGGCCCAGTCCGGGGTGTTGTCACCGTCGCCACTGTTCCAGGGCTGCTGCTGCGATTGCGGTTTCCAGGGATCCCACTGCGACTGAGGTCCCCCCTGCCCAAAGCTCATGGGCGGCATCTTAGACGGGCGAAGTGGCGTGCTGGTGCGCCTCCGAAGGCTGGGCAGCACCTAGCGTTCCGTTCATGCGGACGGGCAAAAACGACATCTCCGGGTGGTTGGTGCGGCCGGCGGGCGGGCCCGCGTGGGCGGTCCTGGCCGTGGTGCTGGCCGCGTCCGCGGTGCACGCGGGGCGTGTGACCTCGGGCGGCGGGATGGACAACGCGATCGTCGTGCGGGCCGCCCGCGCCTGGCTGGCCGACGGCTCCCCGTACGACGATCCGCACTTCCTCTACTTCCCGAGCGCGGTGCTCGCCGCCGCCCCGCAGGCATCGCTGCCGCCGGAGGTGCTGCGGGTGCTGGTGCCGTGCGCGGTGACGGCCCTGCTGGCGCTGGGCTGGGCCTGCGCGCTGCGGCTGCACCGTGTGCCGCTCGGCAGCCGGCTGGCGGTGCTCGGGCTGACCGGGCTCGCGGTGGGCTTCGCGCCGTTCGGGCACCTGGTGCGCCTCGGCAACTGGACCGTGACGGCGGCGGTGGCCCTGCCGCTGGCCCTGCTGCTGGCCGACCGGCGGCGGTGGACGGCGGCGGGCGCGGTCATCGGCGCCGCCATGGCGCTCAAGCCGCTGCTCGCGCCCGTCCTCCTGCTCTTCCTGTTCGCCGGGCGGTGGCGGGCGCTGGCGACGGCCGTCCTGGTGCCCGCGCTGGCCTGTGGCGCGGCGGCCCTGGCGATGCCCGACCCGGCCGGCTTCGTCACCCGCACCCTGCCCTTCCTGCTCCACGGCGACGACGGCTTCGTACGGCTCTACGAGGCCTCCCCGGCGGCCGTACTGCCCCGGCTCGGGGTGCCGGGGGTGCTCGCCCAGGGGCTCGCGGTGGTGGCGGCCGGGGCCGGGGTGCTGTGCGCGTACGTCCGCTGGCGCCGTGCCGGCCCCGGGCCGCTGCGGCTCTCGGAGACCGGCGCGGGCCTGATGCTCTCGGCGTTCCTCGTCTCCCGGCCCTCCTACGACCACTACCTCCTGGTCGCCCTGCCGCTGCTGCTCGCCGGGCTGCCGTACGCCGGTTCGGTGGCCCGCGGGGCCTGGTTCTGGATCGCGCTGGTGCCCCAGGTGCCGGGGCTGACCTGGCCCTGGCTGGAGTCGGAGCGGCGGCGGGCCTTCAAGGACGCGTTCACGCTGTGCGTGCTGGCGGTGACGGTCGCGTGGCGGTCCCGGGCCGGCGCGGCGGACGCCGGCGACCACGCGCGCGCGAGGCCCGAGCCGGAGCCCGCGCCGGTCCCGGCGACTCCGTTTTGACCCGGCTATGGGACCCCGGGTACTCTGCACAGTCGTATGTGTATTGGCTTGCTCATTCTCACGTGAGGGGCCCTTACACCGGTCCACCGGGACCGATGACCAGCGACCTGTACGCGGTATGCGTCACCGCGGTGCGGTCAGGGCTGTCGTGATCGTCTTCGGTGACCATGTCAGGACCACTCACTGAAGAAGCGAAGGCTACGAACCGTGCGTACGTACAGCCCCAAGCCCGGCGATGTGACGCGCCAGTGGCACGTCATCGACGCTCAGGACGTCGTCCTGGGTCGTCTGGCCACCACTGCGGCCTCCATCCTGCGCGGCAAGCACAAGCCGATCTACGCGCCCCACGTCGACACCGGTGACTTCGTCATCATCATCAACGCCGACAAGGTGCACCTCTCCGGCAACAAGCGGACCCAGAAGATGGCGTACCGCCACTCCGGCTACCCGGGCGGTCTGCGCTCGGTGCGCTACGACGAGCTGCTGGACAAGAACCCCGAGAAGGCCGTCGAGAAGGCCATCAAGGGCATGCTCCCCAAGAACTCCCTGGGCCGTCAGATGCTCTCGAAGCTGAAGGTCTACAAGGGTGACCAGCACCCGCACGGCGCGCAGCAGCCGCAGCCGTTCGAGATCACCCAGGTCGCGCAGTAGTTCCGGCCACCCCCTAAGACTGAAGAGAATCTGAGGAGCATCGTGGCCGAGACCACTGCCGAGCAGCCGCTCGAAGAGATCGACATCGACAGCTACACCACCGAGTCCGAGGTGCCCGTCGAGGGCGAGTACACCTCGGAGTCCATGGCCTCCGCCTTCGGCGAGCCCCAGCCGGCCGCCGGCCTGGGCCGTCGCAAGAACGCCATCGCCCGTGTCCGGATCATCCCGGGCACCGGCAAGTGGAAGGTCAACGGGCGCACGCTCGAGGACTACTTCCCGAACAAGGTGCACCAGCAGGAAGTCAACGAGCCCTTCAAGGTGCTCGAGCTGGACAACCGCTACGACGTCATCGCCCGCATCTCCGGTGGCGGTGTCTCCGGTCAGGCCGGCGCGCTCCGTCTCGGTGTCGCCCGCGCCCTGAACGAGGCCGACGTCGACAACAACCGCGGTCCGCTCAAGAAGGCCGGTTACCTCAAGCGCGACGACCGTGCGGTCGAGCGCAAGAAGGCCGGTCTGAAGAAGGCCCGCAAGGCTCCGCAGTACAGCAAGCGCTAAGTCGCACCGGCTGTACTCCGAACGCCCCGGCGGCACGCCACTGTGCTGCCGGGGCGTTCGTCTATCCCCGTCGTTGGGCGTATAACGGCACAAGACGTTCAGACGCTCAGAGGCTCAGAAGCTCAAAGGCTTGTGTGATCGGAATGGCCGGACGGTGCGTCGTGACGCGGGTCCGTGACCACGGGAGCCGACTGCGTGGGCCGCACCGGCAGCCGCTTCCGGAATTGACGTTTCCTTCAGGAGGACAAGTGGGACGACTCTTCGGCACGGACGGCGTGCGCGGTGTCGCCAACGCGGACCTGACGGCCGAGCTGGCGCTCGGTCTCTCCGTCGCCGCGGCGCACGTACTGGCGGAGGCGGGCACCTTCGCCGGGCACCGGGCGACCGCGGTGGTCGGACGGGACCCGCGCGCCTCCGGGGAGTTCCTGGAGGCCGCCGTGGTCGCGGGCCTGGCCAGCGCCGGTGTGGACGTGCTGCGGGTCGGCGTGCTGCCGACGCCCGCGGTCGCCCACCTCACCGGCGCCCTCGGCGCCGACCTCGGCGTGATGCTCTCCGCGAGCCACAACGCCATGCCCGACAACGGCATCAAGTTCTTCGCCCGCGGCGGCCACAAGCTCGCCGACGAGCTGGAGGACCGCATCGAGTCCGTCTACGCCGAGCACCGCACCGGCGCCCCCTGGGACCGCCCGACCGGCGCCGGAGTCGGCCGGGTCCGCGACTACGACCAGGGGCTCGACCAGTACGTCGCCCACCTCGTCGGCGTCCTCCCGAACCGCCTCGACGGACTGAAGATCGTCCTCGACGAGGCGCACGGCGCGGCCTCCCGGGTCTCGCCGGAGGCGTTCGCGCGGGCCGGCGCCGAGCTGGTCACCATCGGCGCGGTGCCGGACGGCCTCAACATCAACGACGGCTGCGGCTCCACCCACCTCGACCTGCTCAAGGCCGCCGTCGTCGAGCACGGCGCCGACCTGGGTATCGCCCACGACGGTGACGCCGACCGCTGCCTGGCCGTGGACCACACCGGCGCGGAGGTGGACGGCGACCAGATCCTCGCCGTGCTCGCGCTGGCGATGCGGGAGCGGGACGCGCTGCGTTCCGACACGGTCGTCGCGACCGTCATGTCCAACCTGGGCTTCAAGCTCGCCATGGAGCGCGAGGGCATCCGGTTCGCGCAGACCGGGGTGGGCGACCGGTACGTCCTGGAGGAGATGAAGGAGCACGGCTACGCCCTCGGCGGCGAGCAGTCCGGCCACGTCATCATCCTCGACCACGCCACCACCGGCGACGGCACGCTGACCGGCCTGATGCTGGCGGCGCGGGTGGCGCAGACCGGGCGTACGCTGCGGGACCTCGCGTCCGTCATGGAGCGGCTGCCGCAGGTGCTGATCAATGTGCCGGACGTGGACAAGTCCCGGGTGACGAGCTCTGCCGAGCTGGCGACGGCGGTGGCGGAGGCCGAGCGGGAGCTGGGGAGCACCGGGCGGGTGCTGTTGCGTCCGTCGGGGACGGAGCCGCTCGTGCGGGTGATGGTGGAGGCGGCGGATATCGAGCAGGCTCGGGCTGTGGCGGGGCGGTTGGCCGATTCCGTCAAGTCCGCGTTGGGGTAGGTCTGCTGGGCCGGGTCCGAGGTGGGGGTTCTGCCGTTGCGGGCCGCGGCGCCGTCGTGGCTGGTCGCGCCCACGCGGCGGAGCCGCATGTCAGCAGAGCCCCGCGCCCCTAGGTCGGTTTCGTCATCCGGCGTCGTTGGGTCGCCCACAAAGCCTTCTGAACCAGCAGCGTCAGGGTGCCGGCCAGGATGATGCCGCCCAGGTTCAGCAGGAGCTGTTCGCTGGAGCCCACCATCTGGCCGGTGTCCCCGAAGCTCAGGGCGACGGCCGCGTTCGCGGCGGCCGGGACCGTGGTGACGGAGATGGCGACACCGACCAGGGCGCCGGACTTGGCGGAGGTCAGCGAGAGCGTGCCCGCCACTCCGGCGAGGAGGGCCACCACGAACGAGAACCGGTCCGGGGCATAGACGAAGCCCGTGTTGGGCCGTTCGGCGTCGAGCTTGCTCTCGCTGAAGAGGTCGAAGGCGCCCATCATCCAGCTGAACGCCACCGTCACCGCCATCGCCGCCGCGAAGCCCACCAGCAGGGCGATCGCCGAGCGCAGTGCCAGGCGTGGTGCCCGCTGCACGATCGCCGTGCAGATGCCGGCCAGTGGACCGAACTCCGGTCCGACCGCCATCGCGCCCACGATCAGGATGGCGTTGTCGAGTACCACGCCGCAGGCCGCGATCATCGTGGCGAGGGTGATGAAGGCGACGTAGGTGATGGAGAGGGTCGACTCCTCGTGCGTCGCCTCCTCCAACTGCTCCCACAGGACCGCGTCGGCGGGCTCGCCCGGCGCGTCCCGCTCCGCCTTGTCGGCGGATTCGGACAACGACAGGTCGATGTTCTCGGCGGTGATGGCGCCACAGCTGTCGATGCCCAATGCCCGGAGCCGGCTGATGAGTTCGTCGCCGGCCTCGCGGGCCACGTCGCACATGACGACGTCGCCCTCGGGCTCGCGGGCGGCGCCCGGCAGGACGACGAGGTGGGTGGTGCCGACCGTCCGGTCGATCAGGCGGACCACCTCGTCGGTGCGGTCGGCCGGGGTGATCAGGCGCAGATGCAGCATCCGGCATTTCTACCGGCTGGGACGGGCGCCGTCACAGTTTGCGCAGGCTCAGCCGCTGCACCTTGTGGTCGGGGCCCTTGCGCAGGATGAGGGTGGCCCGGCCGCGGGTGGGGGCCACGTTCTCCACCAGGTTGGGCTTGTTGATGGTGCGCCAGGTGGTGCGGGCGTAGTCGAGGGCCTCCTCCTCCGACACCTGGGTGTACTTGCGGAAGTACGAGGACGGGTTCTGGAAGGCGGTCTCGCGCAGCTTGCGGAAGCGGCTGAGGTACCAGCGCTCGATGTCCTCGGTGCGGGCGTCGACGTACACACTGAAGTCGAAGTAGTCGGCCAGACCGACCCTGGTGCGGCCGTCCTTGCCGGGCAGCGCGGGCTGGAGCACGTTGAGGCCCTCGACGATCAGGATGTCGGGGCGGCGGACGACGAGCTTCTGGTCCGGGACGATGTCGTAGATGAGGTGGGAGTAGACCGGGGCGGTCACCTCGCCCTTGCCCGCCTTGATGTCGGCGACGAAGCGGGTCAGCGCCCGGCGGTCGTAGGACTCGGGGAAGCCCTTCCGGGACATCAGGCCGCGGGCCTCCAGCTCCTTCGTGGGCAGCAGGAAGCCGTCGGTCGTGACCAGCTCGACGCGCGGGTGCTCGGGCCAGCGGGACAGCAGTGCCTGGAGCAGGCGGGCGACGGTGGACTTGCCGACCGCGACCGAGCCGGCGACCCCTATGACGAAGGGGGTGCCGGACTGCGAGCCCTGTTCACCGAGGAAGGTGTTCAGCGCGCCGCGCAGGCCGTCGGTGGCGCCGACGTAGAGGTTGAGGAGCCGGGACAGCGGGAGGTAGATGTCCCGCACCTCGTCGAGGTCGATGACGTCGCCGAGGCCGCGCAGCTTCTCGACCTCCTCGGCGGTGAGGGGCAGCGGCGTCTTGTCGCGCAGCGCGCTCCACTCGGGGCGGGTGAGGTCGACGTAGGGAGTCGCCTCCGGCCGCTGCCGGTGGGCGCTCCGGGGCATCGAGGAGACCGGAGAGATCACAGTCCATTGTTAACGGAGTTCGGACGGGGCGGCAGGTGGGGTGTGTCACTCCCGCCCGCCGCCGGACAGGCCCCAAGGGCGGAAGATCACGTCGACGTCACGGTCGGATACCGGGTGGTGCGCCACTGATCATCTGTCAGTCGGCTGTGAATACAGTGCTCGCACATACGTGCGGAACCTCCGCCGTCTGGAAGAGAGAGCCCAACGTGAGACTGACCGTCGTCCGCCGTACCGCCCTCGCGGCCTCCGCCGCCGCCCTGGCCCTCCTCGTCACCGCTTGCGGCGGCTCCTCCGACGACGACGGCGAGAAGACCGGCGGCGACAAGGCCGAGGGCGGCGCGGCGGCCCCCGCGGCCGCCAAGGCGCTCACCGCCGCCGAGCTGGAGAAGGCCGCGCTGGCGCAGGAGGACGTCGACAACGGCAAGGTCACCAAGACGTCCGCGACGGACGATGTGAGCAAGGACAAGGTGAAGGGTGGCGACAAGGCCTGCGAGCCGCTCGCCTTCGCCGAGACCGGGGTCCCGCTGGGCGAGCCGGCGGCGACCGCCAAGCGGAGCTGGACGGAGGGCCCGAAGAAGCCGTCCGGCGGCGAGGTCACCGAGGAGTCCATCGATGCCGCCTTCGACCTGGACAAGGCCCTGGTGACGCTGGCCACCTACGACGACGGCGGCGCGGAGGCCGTTCTCAAGGACGTGAAGGAGGCCGCCGGCAAGTGCGCCGGAGGCTTCACCTTCACCGCGGTCGGTGAGACGGCCAAGATCGCCAAGGTGGCCGAGGGCAAGGCGCCCGGCGGTGCCGACGAGGCCGTCGCGATGACGATGACGATGGTCGGCGACGAGGGCGACGAGTTCCCGGTCAAGGTGGTCGTCACCCGCAAGGGCTCCACCGTCGCCTCCTTCACCGTCCTCAACCTCGCCGCCGCCGGAACCGGCAAGGACTTCCCGTTCCCCACGGAGATCAGCGACGCCCAGCTCGCCAAGCTCGGCTGAGCCCGGCGGCGGCGATCCGCTGATCCGCTGAAGTTCCCACCGGAACGTTCGTACCCCGGTGGGAATTTCCGATTTCGGGCACGAGAAGGCCGGTTCGCGACCGGATCTGATCGTAGGCTGCCCGTCATGTGCGGAATCGTGGGATACGTGGGATCTCAGTCGGCGCTCGATGTCGTGATGGCCGGGCTGAAGCGGCTCGAGTACCGGGGTTACGACTCGGCGGGCGTCGCCGTGCTCGCGGACGGCGGCCTCGCCACCGCCAAGCGCGCCGGAAAGCTCGTCAACCTGGACAAGGAACTGTCCGAACGGCCACTGCCGACCGCCGTCACCGGCATCGGACACACCCGCTGGGCCACGCACGGCGGCCCGACCGACGCCAACGCCCACCCGCACCTCGACAACGCGGGCCGGGTGGCCGTGGTCCACAACGGCATCATCGAGAACTTCGCGCCGCTGCGGGCCGAGTTGGCGGAGCGCGGCCACGAACTGGCCTCCGAGACCGACACCGAGGTCGTCGCCCACCTGCTCGCCGAGGAGTTCTCCGGCTGCGCCGACCTCGCCGAGGCGATGCGGCTGGTGTGCCGGCGCCTTGAGGGCGCGTTCACGCTGGTCGCGGTGCACGCGGACGCGCCGGACGTGGTCGTGGGCGCGCGCCGCAACTCGCCGCTCGTGGTGGGCGTGGGGGAGGGCGAGTCCTTCCTCGCCTCGGACGTCGCGGCCTTCATCGCCCACACCCGGGACGCCATCGAGCTGGGCCAGGACCAGGTCGTCGAGCTGCGCCGGGACGGTGTGACGGTCACCGGCTTCGACGGCACCCCGGCCGACGTCCGCTCCTACCACGTCGACTGGGACGCCTCGGCCGCCGAGAAGGGCGGCTACGACTACTTCATGCTCAAGGAGATCGCCGAGCAGCCGAAGGCGGTCGCCGACACCCTGCTGGGCCGCATCGACGGCTCCGGCACGCTGAGCCTGGACGAGGTGCGCATCCCTCCGGGGGTGCTGCGCGAGGTCGACAAGGTCGTCGTCGTCGCCTGCGGTACGGCCTTCCACGCCGGGCTGATCGCCAAGTACGCCATCGAGCACTGGACGCGGATCCCCTGCGAGGTGGAGCTGGCCAGTGAGTTCCGCTACCGCGACCCGATCCTCGACCAGCAGACCCTGGTCGTCGCGATCTCCCAGTCCGGCGAGACCATGGACACCCTCATGGCCCTGCGCCACGCCCGCGAGCAGGGCGCCAGGGTGCTGGCCATCTGCAACACCAACGGCTCCACCATCCCGCGCGAGTCCGACGCCGTGCTCTACACGCACGCCGGTCCCGAGGTCGCCGTCGCCTCCACCAAGGCCTTCCTCACCCAGCTGGTGGCCTGCTACCTGGTCGCCCTCTACCTCGGGCAGGTGCGCGGCACGAAGTACGGGGACGAGATCCGCGACGTCGTCCGCGACCTCTCACGGATCTCCGGCGCGGTCGAACAGGTCCTGGAGACGATGAAACCCGTACGGGAACTGGCGCGCTCCCTCGCCCACAAGAACACGGTGCTGTTCCTGGGCCGGCACGTCGGCCACCCGGTCGCCCTCGAAGGCGCCCTCAAGCTCAAGGAGCTGGCGTACATGCACGCCGAGGGCTTCGCGGCGGGCGAGCTGAAGCACGGGCCGATCGCGCTGATCGAGGAGGACCTGCCGGTCGTCGTGGTGGTCCCGTCCCCGCGCGGGCGCTCGGTCCTCCACGACAAGATCGTGTCCAACATCCAGGAGATCCGGGCCCGTGGCGCCCGCACCATCGTCATCGCCGAGGAGGGCGACGAGGCGGTCGTCCCCTACGCCGACCACCTCGTCCGCATCCCGGCGACCCCGACGCTGCTCCAACCTCTGGTGGCGACGGTGCCGTTGCAGGTCTTCGCGTGCGAGCTGGCGACGGCCCGGGGCAACGAGGTGGATCAGCCGCGGAACCTGGCGAAGTCGGTGACGGTGGAGTAGGTCCTCAGCCGTCGGCGGTGCGCAGCGCGGTGACGAGGCGGAAGCGTTCCAGGACGGCGGGCGTGTCGTCGTTCACGGTGAACTCCGGGTCCCCCAGCGCCGAGCGCGTCTCCTCGCTGTGCCAGAACCGCTCGTGGCCCGCCCGCCACTCCGCCACGCTGGTGTAGCCCTCGCCCTCGTCCACCGCGTGGGCGAGATCCACCCGGGCCGGCGGGACGACGCGTACGTCGGTCACCTCGACGACGGCGACCGGGCGGTCGCCGGAGTCGACGACCACCCCGCGGGTCCCCACTTCGGGCAACGGGTCGCCGTCGTGCTCGTAGTCGACGACGAGTCCGGTCGTGGAGGTCTTGGACCCGTCGAGGATCGCCGCGACGAGCCGGTCGCGCAGCGGCCCGGGGAAGGCGAACTCGATCCTGGGCAGCG
>NZ_RAIF01000031.1:16450-46897 GCF_003671715.1 Streptomyces sp. E2N166
CCCGCTTCCGACGAGCAGCACCACCCGGCTGCCGTAGATCCGGCCGGCCACCCGCCGGAGCACCCCCGTACAGGCGGCGGCGAGCCCGGCCGCGGCCCGTTGCATCAACGCCCCCTCCGGGAGCCGTGCCATCAGCTCCCGTTCTGCCGTCCTGACCATTTCCACGCTGTACGCAGTCCGCATGCCGTCGAGTCTTCCCCGTCAGCCGGGAACGCGCACGACTCCGTCCCCGTCGTGAGGGACAGTTGTGCCATGGACGACGACGAGACGGCGCAGGTGATGACCTCACTCGGGGCCCGCCTGCGCGCCATCCGGCAGGCCCGCGGTCTGACGCTGGCCCAGCTCGGCGCCGCCACCGGCATCTCCGTCAGCACGCTGTCCCGGCTGGAGTCGGGACAGCGTGAGCCGGGGCTGCGGCACCTGCTGCCGCTGGCCCGGGCGCACCGCCTGCCCCTGGACGAGCTGGTCGGCTCCCGGACCGGCGACCCCCGCGTCCACCCGCGCCCCTTCACCCGGCACGGCCAGACCTGGATCCCCCTCACCCGCAACCCCAACGACGGGCTGCACGCGTACAAGCAGATCCTCCCCGCCCCGCCGGGCGCGCGGAGCGAATCGGCCCCGCGCCCCGGCCAGGGCTCCCACGAGGGCCACGAGTGGATCTACGTCCTCTCCGGGCGCCTGCTCCTCGCCCTGGGCGAGCACGACCTCGTCCTGACGGCCGGTGAGACGGCGGAGTTCGACACCCGCGTCCCGCACGGCATCGCCAACGCCGGGGACAGGCCCGTCGAGTGGATCGCCCTGTACGGGGCGCAGGGCGAGCGCATGCACATCCGGGTTCAGCCGACCGGGCCCTGACCAGCCCCGCCGACCGAACGGGCGACGCGGAACCCCACGTCGTCCACCCGGAACGCCGGGTGGCTGCGGCGCCGTACGGAGGCCCGGCAGCTCCAGTGCTCGTCGAACCAGCCGCCGCCGCGCAGCACCCGGTAGGTGCCGTAGACCTCGGCGTCGTAGACGTCCCAGCACCACTCCCAGACGTTGCCGAGCATGTCGTAGAGGCCCCAGGCGTTCGGCCGCCTGCCGCCCACCTCGTGGACGCGCTCCCGGGAGTTGCCCCGGTACCAGGCGATGTCGTCGAGGGCGCCGTAGCGCGGCCCCTCCGTCCCGGCGCGGCAGGCGTGTTCCCATTCGGCCTCGGTCGGCAGCCGGTACCCGTCGGCGGAGGTGTCCCAGGCGACGTCACCGTCGTCGGTGACGCGGTAGGCCGGGCGGAGCCCCTCGTGCCGTGACAGGGAGTCGCAGAAGCGGACCGCGTCCGCCCAGGAGACGTCCGCGACGGGCAGCCGCTCCTCCCGCGCGGCGGGCCGCTGCCCGGTGACCCGCGCGTACTCGGCCCGCGTGACCGGAAACGCCGCCAGCCGACAGGACGCGACCTCCACCGGCCAGCTGCGCCGCGTCCGCCGGTCCGCCAGGGTCACCCGTCCCGGCGGAACGGAGACCATCTCGATTTCCGCCCGTACGCCGCCGGTTGCCGCATCCATATCCATGGGCAGATGATCGTACGGATCATCCCCGCCATGCCCCGGGACGAGACGACCCGCACCCGCCGTCGACCCGCACCCGCCGTCGACGCCTGCCCGCCGCTGACCCGTGCCCGCCGCCGGCCCGGGGAAGCGCGACCTACCCCTCCGCGATCACCACCGCCGACGCCACCCCCGCGTCATGGCTCAGCGACACGTGCCACGACGTCACGCCCAGCTCCGCCGCCCGCGCCGCGACCGTCCCCGCCACCCGCAGCCGCGGCCGCCCGCTGTCCTCGACGTACACCTCGGCGTCCGTCCAGAGCAGCCCCGCCGGCGCGCCGAGCGCCTTGGCCAGGGCCTCCTTCGCCGCGAACCGGGCGGCGAGCGAGGCGATGCCCCGGCGCTCCCCGCTCGGCAGCAGCAACTCGCTCTCCAGGAAGAGCCGTCGTGCCATGGCCGGCCGGCGTTCCAGCGACAGCCCGAACCGCTCGACCTCGGCCACGTCGATTCCGACCCCGATGATGCTCATGCCGGGCACCCTAGCGACTGGCGGGCGCGCGGGCCGGGGCGCGCTGCGGCGGAAGCGCGGCCCGGGTGCTCTGAGACACTGGGGGCACGATGAGTGAGACAGCTGCTCGGCGGGCCGCGGTGTCGCGGGCCCGTGCCGAGATCGACCTGGCCGCCCTGCGGGCCAACGTCCGCGCACTGCGCGAACGGGCCCCCGGGGCGGCTCTCATGGCCGTGGTCAAGGCCGACGCCTACGGCCACGGCGCGATCCCGTGCGCCCGAGCGGCCGTCGCGGCGGGCGCGACCTGGCTGGGCACCGCCACCCCGCAGGAGGCCCTCGCGCTGCGCGCGGAGGCGGGACTGCCGGACGACGTACGGATCATGTGCTGGCTGTGGACGCCGGGCGGCCCCTGGCGGGAGGCCGTCGAGGCGGATCTCGACGTGTCCGTCAGCGGCATGTGGGCCCTGGACGAGCTCACCGAGGCGGCACGGCGTGCCGGGCTCCCCGCGCGCGTGCAGCTCAAGGCCGACACGGGGCTCGGCCGGGGCGGCTGCCAGCCCGGCGAGGACTGGGAGGAGCTGGTCCGGGAGGCCCTGCGGGCCGAGAGCGAGGGGCTGCTCCGCGTCACCGGTCTCTGGTCCCACTTCGCCTGCGCCGACGAGCCCGGGCACCCCTCCATCGCCGCCCAGCTCACCCGCTTCCGCGAGATGACGGCCTACGCCGAGCGGCAGGGCGTACGCCCCGACGTGCGGCACATCGCCAACTCCCCGGCCACGCTCACCCTCCCCGAGGCCCACTTCGACCTCGTACGGCCGGGCATCGCGATGTACGGCGTCTCGCCCAGCCCCGAGATCGGCACGCCCGCCGACTTCGGACTGCGCCCCGTGATGACGCTGGCCGCCTCGCTCGCCCTGGTCAAGCAGGTCCCCGGCGGCCACGGCGTCAGCTACGGGCACCACTACACGACCCCCGGCGAGACGACCCTCGGGCTCGTCCCGCTCGGCTACGCGGACGGCGTCCCCCGCCACGCCTCCTCCACCGGTCCCGTCCTGGTCGACGGCAAGTGGCGCACGGTGGCGGGGCGGATCGCGATGGACCAGTTCGTCGTCGACCTGGGCGGGGACCGGCCGGAGCCGGGCACCGAGGCGGTGCTGTTCGGGCCCGGCGACCGAGGCGAACCCACGGCCGAGGACTGGGCCCAGGCGGCCGGCACCATCGGCTACGAGATCGTCACCCGGATCGGATCCCGCGTGCCGCGCGTCCATCTGAACGAGTGACGCGTCCGCACACGGCGTGACGCGCGTGCAGGTGAATCGGCAACCAGCGGGTATCCGCACAGCGGCCCGGCGAAGAGGAGCGGTGTACGTGACCGAGAGCAACGCGGAGGCCGTCGTGTCGGCCGTCGCCTCCGCCACGGAAGCGGCCACCGAGGTCGCCGCCGGCGGCTGGCGCCGGGCGACCGGCGTCGCCGGCGTCGCCATAGGCGTGGTCGCGGCGGGCGCGGCGGCCGGCGTGGCGATAGAACGGCTGACGGTCGGCCGCGGGATGCGCCAGAAGGCCCGGCTCGCCCTGGACTCGGCGGGACCGTACGGCGGACTGCGCGGCAACCCCGGCAAGGCGTACGCCGACGACGGCACCGAGCTGTACTACGAGGTCGACGACGTCGAACCCGAGGCGGAGTCCGCGCTCACCCGGCGCAGGCGGCGGCTGTTCGGCCGCAAGGCGCCCGCCCCCGTGACCGTCGTCTTCAGTCACGGCTACTGCCTCAGCCAGGACTCCTGGCACTTCCAGCGGGCCGCCCTGCGGGGCGTCGTCCGCACCGTGCACTGGGACCAGCGCAGCCACGGCCGTTCCGGGCGAGGCGTGTCCCAGGCGCGGGACGGCCGGCCGGTCACCATCGAGGACCTGGGCCGCGACCTGAAGGCCGTCGTCGACGCGGCCGTGCCCGACGGCCCGATCGTGCTGGTCGGGCACTCCATGGGCGGCATGACCGTGATGGCGCTGGCCGACGCGTTCCCCGACCTGGTCCGCGAGCGGGTCGTCGGCGTCGCCCTCGTCGGCACGTCCTCCGGCCGGCTCGGCGAGGTCAACTTCGGCCTGCCGGTGGCCGGCGTCAACGCGGTCCGGCGGGTGCTGCCGGGCGTGCTCAAGGCGCTGGGGCAGCGGGCCGACCTGGTGGAGAAGGGGCGGCGGGCGACGGCGGACCTGTTCGCCGGGATCATCAAGCGGTACTCGTTCGCGTCCCGGGACGTCGACCCGGCCGTGGCCCGCTTCGCCGAGCGGATGATCGAGTCGACGCCGATCGACGTGGTCGCCGAGTACTACCCGGCCTTCAACGACCACGACAAGACCGCGGCCCTCGCCCACTTCGCCGGCCTGCCGGTCCTCGTGCTGGCCGGGGTGCGGGACCTGGTCACGCCGAGCGAGCACAGCGAGGCGGTCGCCGACCTGCTGCCGGACGCGGAGCTGGTGCTCGTCCCCGACGCCGGGCATCTGGTGATGCTGGAGCATCCGGAGCTGGTCACCGACCGCCTCGCCGACCTGCTCGCCCGCGCGGGCGCGGTGCCGGCAGCGGCTACCGTTGATGGCTATGGAAGCACCAGCAGCACCGCAGGGCCCGGCTGAGCCCTCCGAGCCCGCACCCGACGTCGAGATCACCGTCACCTCTCCCGAGCAGATGCGGGAACTGGGCCGCAGGCTCGCCAAAGTGCTGCGTGCCGGGGACCTGCTGATGCTCAGCGGGGAGCTGGGCGCGGGCAAGACGACGCTGACCCGGGGGCTCGGCGAGGGCATGGGCGTCCGAGGCGCAGTCACCTCCCCGACCTTCGTGATCGCGCGCGTGCACCCCTCCCTCGGCGACGGTCCGCCGCTCGTCCACGTCGACGCCTACCGGCTGTCCGGCGGACTGGACGAGATGGAGGACCTCGACCTCGACGTCTCCCTGGCCGACTCGGTGATCGTCGTCGAGTGGGGGGAGGGCAAGGTCGAGGAGCTGACCGACGACCGGTTGCAGCTTTGGATCCACCGGGCCGTGGGTGACACCACCGACGAGGTGCGGCACGTGACGCTGACGGGCGTCGGCGAGCGCTGGGCAGCGGCCGACCTCAGCGTGCTCGCCGTCTGAGCCGACGCTCCCGGTCCTGGCCGGCGCTCCGAGCCGACGCCCCTCCTCCGGGGGACGTTCCGACAAGACGTCGGGAAGATATTGCGTTCGGGGTCTCGCGCGTGGTCACATGGTATCCAGCTCGTAGTTAGGCATGCCTAACTACGCCCGCCCCCGACCTTCAGGAGGCGTCCATGCCGGAGACCGAGCCGCAGCCGCAGGCCCGACGGCGGCCGCAGCCGCCAGCGCTCACCGGGGTGTCCATGCACGACCTGCTCGCGTCCTGCGCCGCCGCGGCGGCCGTATCGACGCCGCCACGCGCGCCCGAGCCGGAGACGTGCCACCCCGTCCGGGAGCACCGCGAGGCCGCCTGAACCGCACGGCCGCGGCACTTCGGTACTCCGGCGTTTCGTCACCGCGTCAGGGAACGACGACGACCTGCTGCCCGATCGTCGCGAACCGCCACATCGCGTCGCCGTCCGCGCGCGTCTCCCGGATGCCGCCGGTGCGCTCACCCGCTTTCGGCTTCGCCGTCGAGCCGTCCACGGCCGCGCTGAACCCGATGACCACGCCCTTGACGCTGGTGAAGCGCACGACGTGCTCGACCGGGATGCCGTCGGACCCGGTGACCCGGTTCGAGCGGGACGTGACCGCGTAGGTGCCCGGCACCGGGTCGACCGGGCTGGGCGTGACCTTGAAGGTGCGCTCGACCTTGTTGCCCGCGCCGACCAGCCACACCCGGTCGTCGTCCACCGAGTACACCACCCGTTCACCCCTCCCGGAGCCCGCGGGCAGGGCGTTCGGGTGCCGCCTGTCGCGGGGGGCCTTGGAGGCGCCGGGGGCGGGCGTGCTGCTCGCGTGGGTCCGGCCGAGGTCGGCCGGGGCGGTGGCCGACGCCTGGTAGCCGAGGACGCCGATCGTGGCGAGGGCCGCCGTGGTGAGGCCGGTGACGAGACCGGCGCTGCTGCTTGCCACTGGCGACCACCTCGTCGTCGTACGTCGTGCGTCCGTTCCCGGCGACCGTAGCAGCCCGTGACCGCTCGGACGCGGTGCGCGACACGGGGTGCCGGTGCCGGTACGGGTGCCTGAAGCGCCGACCGGGCGTCCGCCACGGGCCCCGCGGCGCCGTAGGCTGTTTGCGTGCTCTTGCTCGCTCTGGATACCGCCACGCCCGCCGTGACCGTCGCGCTGCACGACGGTACGGACGTCATCGCCTCGTCGAGCCAGGTGGACGCACGCCGGCACGGTGAGCTGCTGCTGCCCGCCGTCGACCGGGTGCTCGCCGAGGCCGGTCTGCGGCTCGACGCAGTCACGGGCATCGTCGCCGGCGTCGGTCCCGGCCCGTACACGGGGCTGCGCGTCGGCCTCATGACCGCGGACACCTTCGGCCTCGCGCTCGGCGTGCCCGTACACGGCGTGTGCACGCTGGACGGCCTCGCCCGGTCCGCCGACCTGGAGGGCCCCTTCGTGGTGGCGACCGACGCCCGCCGCAAGGAGGTCTACTGGGCCCGGTACGCGGACTCCCGCACCCGCCTCACCGACCCGGCGGTGGACCGCCCCGCCGACATCGCCGAGCAGGTGGCCGGACTCCCGGCCGTCGGCGCGGGCGCGCTGCTGTACCCGGACACCTTCCCGAAGGCGCACGAGCCCGAGCACGTGTCCGCCGCCGCCCTCGCGTGCCTGGCCGCCGAGAAGCTCGCGGCGGGCGAGGAGCTGCCCCCTCCCCGGCCGCTGTACCTGCGCCGGCCCGACGCCCAGGTCCCCAAGAACTACAAGGTGGTCACCCCGAAGTGACCGGAGCGACCGAGCCCGTGACCCCGCCCGTCCACGCCGGACTGCGCGAGATGCGCTGGTGGGACATCGACCCCGTGCTCCGGATGGAACGGGAACTGTTCCCGGAGGACGCCTGGTCGCGGGGGATGTTCTGGTCCGAGCTGGCCCACGCGCGCGGCCCCGGGGCGACCCGTCGGTACCTGGTCGCCGAGAAGGACGGCCGGGTCGTCGGCTACGCGGGCCTCGTCATCTCGGGGGACCAGGCCGACGTGCAGACCATCGCCGTCGCCCGCGACCACTGGGGCACCGGCCTCGGCGCGCGGCTGCTGACCGAACTGCTGCGGGCGGCGACCGCCTTCGAGTGCGCCGAGGTGCTGCTGGAGTGCCGGGTGGACAACACCCGCGCCCAACGGCTGTACGAGCGCTTCGGCTTCGAGCCCATCGGCTTCAGACGCGGCTACTACCAGCCGGGGAACGTGGACGCCCTGGTGATGCGACTGACCGACCCTTCCACCTCCGTACCGGGAACCGAACGAGGAACCGACAACCATGCCTGACGAACCTCTGGTCCTGGGGATCGAGACCTCCTGCGACGAGACCGGTGTCGGTGTCGTCCGGGGCACCACCCTGCTGGCCGACGCCGTCGCGTCCAGCGTGGACGAGCACGCCCGCTTCGGCGGCGTCGTCCCCGAGGTGGCGAGCCGCGCCCACCTGGAGGCGATGGTCCCCACCATCGACCGCGCCCTGAAGGAGGCCGGGGTCGGCGCCCGCGACCTCGACGGCATCGCCGTCACCGCCGGGCCCGGCCTCGCCGGCGCCCTGCTGGTCGGCGTCTCGGCGGCGAAGGCGTACGCCTACGCCCTCGGCAAGCCCCTGTACGGCGTCAACCACCTCGCCTCGCACATCTGCGTCGACCAGCTGGAACACGGTCCGCTGCCCGAGCCGACGATGGCGCTGCTGGTCTCCGGCGGTCACTCCTCCCTGCTGCTGTCGTCGGACATCACCTCCGACGTCCGCCCGATGGGCGCCACCATCGACGACGCGGCCGGCGAGGCCTTCGACAAGATCGCCCGGGTGCTGAACCTGGGCTTCCCCGGCGGCCCGGTCATCGACCGCTACGCGCGCGAGGGCGACCCGAACGCGATCGCCTTCCCGCGTGGCCTGACCGGCCCGCGCGACCCGGCGTACGACTTCTCCTTCTCCGGGCTGAAGACGGCCGTGGCCCGCTGGATCGAGGCCAAGCGGGCGGCGGGGGAGGAGGTGCCGGTGCGGGACGTGTCGGCGTCCTTCCAGGAGGCGGTCGTGGACGTGCTGACCCGCAAGGCCGTGCGGGCCTGCAAGGACCAGGGCGTCGACCACCTGATGATCGGCGGCGGCGTGGCCGCCAACTCCCGGCTGCGGGCCCTGGCCCAGGAGCGCTGCGAGGCGGCCGGCATCCGGCTGCGCGTCCCGCGGCCCAAGCTGTGCACGGACAACGGGGCGATGGTGGCGGCGCTCGGCGCGGAGATGGTCGCCCGGGGCCGGGCCGCCTCCGACTGGGACCTCTCGGCCGACTCCTCCCTGCCGGTGACCGAACCGCACGTGCCGGGCCACGGCCACACGCACGCTCACGACCACGTCCACGAGGTCAGCAAGGAGAACTTGTACTCGTGACCGTCGCGCTGATGTGGGAGGCGAGGGCCGTGTCCGGTCGGGGCGAGGAACTGCTGGCCTGGGCACGGGCACAGCCGCTCGGCGGCACCCCCCTGCGCAGGGAGGTGCTGCGTGCCCCGCAGGACCGGGTCCTCGTCATCACCTGGTGGGACGCCGACTACGACGCCGAGCTGCCGGAACTTCCCGAGCCGGACGGGGGCCTGGTCATGCGGGCGGTTCACCGGTGGCGCTTCGAGTCGGTGGCCGCCCACTGACGCCGAAAGGTCGAATGTTTCGGCATCCAAAGCGAACGATCCGATGGTCCGTGGCTCACCGAAGACTGCGTCAAGAAGGCCCACAGGGATACGATCGCCGCCATGACATCCCCGCAGCCCGCTGAAACCCGCACGCAAAGGCGGTCCGCGCAGACCGCGACCCTCGCCGAGATCGCGCGTGAGGCCGGTGTGTCGGCGCCGACTGTTTCGAAGGTCCTCAACGGCCGCGCCGACGTCGCCCCCGGGACCCGGGCCCGCGTGGAGGAGCTGTTGCGCACCCACGGCTACCGGCGGCGGCGGGCCGAGGCGAGCCGCTCCCCCCTGATCGACCTGGTCTTCCACGAACTGGAGAGCGCCTGGGCGATGGAGGTCATCCGGGGCGTGGAGAACGTGGCGCGGGACGCGGGGCTCAGCGTCGTCCTCTCCGAGAGCGCGGGGCGCCTCACACCCGGCCGGACCTGGGCCGACCAGGTCGCCGCTCGCCGTCCGCACGGCGTGATCCTCGTCCTGTCCGGCCTTGACGAGTCCCAGCGGGCCCTGCTCACCAGCCGCTCCATCCCGTTCGTGGTGATGGACCCGGCCGGCGACCCCGGCGCCGACGTGCCGTCCATCGGCGCCACCAACTGGCAGGGCGGACTCGCCGCCACCAGGCACCTGATCGACCTCGGGCACATCCGGATCGGCGCGATCAGCGGGCCCACCCGGATGATGTGCAGCCGCGCCCGCGTCGACGGCTACCGGGCCGCCCTGGAGACGGCCGGGCTGCCCGTCGACCCGGATCTCATCGTGACCGGCGACTTCCATCACGAGGCCGGTTACCGGCAGGGCCTGGAACTGCTGCGCCGCCCCGACCGGCCGACCGCCGTCTTCGCCGGCAACGACCTCCAGGCGCTCGGGCTGTACGAGGCCGCGCGCGAGCTGGGGCTGCGCATCCCGCAGGACCTGAGCGTGGTCGGGTTCGACGACCTGCCGGTGGCCCGCTGGGTGGGGCCGCCGCTGACGACCGTACGGCAGCCGCTCATGGAGATGGCCGAGGCGGCGGCCCGGCTGGTCCTGGACCTCGGGAGGGACGACGGGTCCGCGGCGGCGACCCGGGTGGAGCTGGCCACGAGCCTGGAGGTGCGCAGCAGTACGGGGGCGCCTCCGGCCGTCTGACCCGAGCCGCCCACCGCCGATCCGAGCGCTCACCGCCAATTCGAGCCGCTCACCGCTGACCAGGCCGCGCGCCGTCGACTCAAGTCGCTCACCGTCTCCTTCGAAATGTTCGGCGGTCCTCCGAAGTCTGAGAATTTCCGCAGAATGACGACCCGCACGGGTCCGCTCCCAACAATTCGGACTTATGTTCCTCCTTGAGGGGCATTCGCGTGGGGACGCGGAACGGTACCGGCACGGGCGGGGGCGGACGCATGACTGCGCGGGGTGGGCGGGGCGGGCGCTCGAAGGGGCTGAAGGCGGCAGGCCTCGCCCTGGCCGGCGCCCTGTTGCTCGGGGTCGCCGCGGCGGGCTGGGCCTACTGGCACCTGAACGGCAACATCCAGAGCGTCGACATCAACGGCGCGCTCGGCGACGACCGCCCCGCGCGGCCGGTCACGGCCCCCTCCGCCTCGCCCTCGGCGTCCCCCGTGCCCACCGGAGCCCTGAACATCCTGGTCCTCGGCTCGGACTCGCGCAGCGGCGAGGAGAACCAGGAACTCGGCGGCGGCGACAGCGAGGGCGCCCGTTCGGACACCGCGATGGTCGTCCACCTCGACGCGGGCCGGACAACCGCCACCGTCGTGAGCATCCCGCGCGACACGCTCGTCACCCGCCCGTCCTGCCCGCTGCCGTCCGGCGGTGAGACCCGGGAAGCGAGCGGCGCGATGTTCAACACCGCCTACGCTCTGGGCGGGCCGGTCTGCGCGGTCAAGACCGTCGAGTCGATGACCGGCGTCCGCATGGACCACTACATCGAGATCGACTTCTCCGGCTTCGCCAAGCTGGTCGACGCGCTCGGCGGCGTGACCGTCACCACCGACGTGGACATCGACGACGACAGGAGCCACCTCCACCTGGACGCCGGCACCCACCACCTCGACGGCACCGAGGCCCTCGGTCTGGCCCGCACCCGTTACGGACTCGAGGGCGGCAGCGACCTCGCCCGCATACAGCTCCAGCAGAAGCTGGTGAAGGCGCTGCTGGAGCAGATCTCCGCCACCGACCTGCTCACCGACCCCGCGCAGCTGTACCAGGTCACCGACGCGGTCACCGGCAGCCTCACCACCGACACCGGCCTGGACTCGCTGGGCGAGCTGATGAGCCTCGGCCGCAGCCTCGGGGGCCTGTCGGCGGACGACGTTCGCACGGTGACGATGCCCGTCGTACCGGCGCCCTGGGACGCCAACCGGGTGGTGGCCGAGGAGCCGGACGCCGCTGACCTGTGGGAATCGCTGCGGCGCTGAGGAATCTCCGGAAAATCCCGGAGGGTTGTCGATCCACGGCCCGCCCGTTCGACGCACGGGGTGAGAGGCCGGGAAGGGCCCGGCCCGAACCACCCCCAGGAGTCACCATGCCCCGCTACCTGTCGCTGATCCGGATCGAGGAGAGCGACGCCCTCTCCGGCGGCCCCAGCCCCGAGCTGGTGCAGCGTATGGAGAAGCTGATGGAGGAGATGACGAAGGCCGGCGTCCTGCTCGACACCGCCGGGCTCACCCCGACGGCCCAGGGCACCCGCGTCCACTACGAGGGCGGGCAGCTGTCCGTCACCGACGGGCCCTTCACCGAGTCCAAGGAGGTCATCGGCGGCTACTCGCTCCTGCAGGCCAAGGACAAGGCCGAGGCGATCGAGTGGACCAAGCGCTTCCTGAAGGCGCACGAGGAGTACTGGACGGTGACCTGCGAGGTGCGGGAGCTGATGGAGGGCTGACCGGAGTTCCGCCCCGCGGGCCCGAGGGTGTTGCATGGTGGGCTGTGGAACCACAGCCCACCGAGGCCCTCGAAACCGTCTTCCGCCTGGAGTCGCCCCGGGTCATCGCCGGCGTCGCCCGCCTGGTCCGGGACGTCGGTATCGCCGAGGAACTCACGCAGGACGCCCTGGTCGCGGCCCTGGAGCAGTGGCCCCGGGACGGCGTGCCCGACAACCCGGGCGCCTGGCTCATGGCCACCGCCCGGCGCCGCGCCGTCGACCTGATCCGGCGCCGGGAGAACTACGCCCGCAAGCTGGCGGAGATCGGCCGGGACCTGCCCACCGCGGCCGCACCGCCCGAGGAGCCCGCCGGCCCCGACGACATCGACGACGACCTGTTGCGGCTGGTCTTCACCGCCTGCCACCCGGTGCTGTCCGCCGAGGCCCGCATCGCCCTCACCCTGCGCCTGCTCGGTGGCCTCACCACACCCGAGATCGCCCGCGCCTTTCTCGTCCCGGAACCGACGGTCGCACAGCGCATCGTGCGCGCCAAACGCACCCTGGCCACGAGAAACGTCGCCTTCGAGGTGCCGTACGGCCAGGACCGGGCGGCCCGCCTCGGCTCGGTCCTGGAGGTCATCTATCTGATCTTCAACGAGGGGTACGCGGCCACCGCCGGAGACGACTGGCTCCGCCCGGCCCTGTGCGAGGACGCCCTTCGCCTGGCCCGCGTGCTCTGCGCGCTGATGCCGAAGGAGCCGGAGGTCCACGGTCTGGCCGCCCTGCTGGAGTTCCAGGCGTCCCGCACCGCCGCCCGCACCGGCCCCGGCGGCGCGCCGGTGCTCCTCAAGGACCAGAACCGCCGCCGCTGGAACCGCATGCTCATCGCCCGCGGCATCACCGCCCTCGACCGCGCCCACACCGCCGGCTCCGGCGCGCCGGGCCCGTACGCGCTCCAGGCCGCGATCGCCGCCTGCCACGCGACGGCGTTCACGTACGAGGAGACCGACTGGCCGCGCATCGCCACGCTCTACGGCCTGCTCGCGGCGCGCGCCCCGTCCCCGGTCGTCGAACTCAACCGCGCGGTCGCCGTGTCGATGGCCGAGGGACCCGCCCCGGCGCTCATCCTCGTCGACGCCCTCGCCGCCGAACCCGCCCTGCGCGACTACCACCTGCTCCCCAGCGTCCGCGGCGACCTCCTGCTCCGCCTGGGCCGCGTGGCCGAGGCCCGCACGGAGTTCGAACGCGCCGCGTCCTTGGCCCGCAACGAACGCGAACGCGAGCTGCTGACGCGCCGGGCGCGGGGAACGGACGGCTAGAGCCTGTCCGCCGGATGCCCGATCAGCATCGTCGGCGCCCCCGCGACCCGGGTCATGAACACCGTCGCCGCGTTCGGCCCCTGGGGCTTGACCTTCCGCCGCAGCTCCTCCGGCTCGACCGCCGAGCCCCGCTTCTTCACGGTCAGGTTGCCGACCCGGCGCTCCCGCAGCAGCGCCTTCAGCTTCTTGACGTTGAAGGGCATCCGGTCGGTGATCTCGTAGGCCGCGGCGTACGCCGTCGGCAGCAGTTCGTCCGCGGTGACGTACGCGATGGTCGCGTCGAGCAGCCCCCCGCCGACCTGCTCGGCGACCTCGGCGACGAGGTGGGCGCGGATGACGGCGCCGTCCGGCTCGTAGAGGTACCGGCCGGGCGTGCGGACCTCCGGGTCGGGCAGGCCGGCGCCGAGCAGGGTGCGGGGCCCCGGCAGCAGCGTGGCGCGCACCGCCCCCGGCGCCGTGCCGAACCACAGCACGGCCTCCTTCACGTCGCCGCCGTCGGAGATCCATTCCGCCTCGGCGCCGTCCGGCACCGCCTCGTGCGGAATGCCGGGCGCGACCTTCAGCGCGGCGGCGCGGGGAGCCGTACGGGCCGCCTCGACCGCCCAGGACAGCGGCGGCGAGTACGCCTCGGGATCGAAGATCCGGCCGCGCCCGCCCCGCCGCGCGGGATCGACGAACACGGCGTCGTACCCACCGGTGTCGACTTCCGTGACATCCGCCTCGCGGACCTCGATCAGCTCGTCCAGCCCCAGCGCCCCGGCGTTGGCGCGGGCGGCGGCGGCCGTCGCCGGGTCCCGGTCCACGGCCAGCACCCGGATACCGGCCCGGGCCAACGCGATCGCGTCCCCGCCGATCCCGCAGCACAGGTCGGCGACCGAGGCCACGCCCAGGGCCGACATCCGCTCGGCCCGGTACGCGGCCACGCTCGCCCGCGTCGACTGCTCGACCCCGTTGGGTGTGAAGAGCATCCGCCCGGCGTCCTCGGCCCCGAACTTCGCCACCGCCCGCTGCCGCAGCCGCGCCTGCCCGAGCGCGGCCGACACCAGCTCGGCGGGGTGCGTGCGCCGCAGCCGGGTCGCGACCGCCAACTCCCGTGCGGGGTCGGTGTCGCGCACCTCGTCGAGGAGGGCGCGGCCCTCGGGGGTGAGCAGGGAGAGGAGGGCGTCGAGGTCGTTCACCGGAACATTGTGGGCCAGTCGGTGGATGGTGTGCCTCCGGCGCGGTGTCGGGCCGGATTCGACGGCCGGGGACTGCGAGGATCCCGCACCATGCGAGCAGTCGTACAAAATGACAAAATCCGGGCGCCCAGGATGTTCCAGGTGTCCTCCCCAGGGCTCCGGATGCGCGGCGGTGTCGCCGCGCTCGCCGTCGCCGCCCTCGCCTCCGGCTGTGCGCAGGACGCCTCCGAGGCGCGGGGCGCCGCCGGCCAGCAGCCCCTCCAGGCGCCCCCGGCCCGCGCGCTCGACGCCTACGCGTCCAAGCTGCGCGCCGCACACGCCGCCCGGGTCGCCGCCGCCAAGCGCTGGAAGCTGAAGAAGGTCCCGCTGACAGCGCCGCCGCCCCCCGCGAAGAAGCCGGAGATCAAGGCGCGCGAGGGCTTCGAGGTGACCGGCCAGAAGAACCTCCCGCCGGTCTTCACCTCGATCCCCACCAAGGAGAAGATCGTCTTCCTCACCATCGACGACGGCGCCGAGAAGGACCCGGCCTTCCTGCGGATGATGAGCGAGCTGAAGATCCCGTACACCGCCTTCCTCAGCGACTACCTGGCGAAGGAGGACTACGGCTACTTCAAGAAGATGCAGGACCGAGGCGTCACCCTCAACAACCACACCCTCCACCACCCTTACCTGCCCGGCCTCTCCTACGCCGAGCAGAAGCGCGAGATCTGCGGCATGCAGGACGTGATCGAGAAGCGCTACGGCGAGCGCCCCACCCTCTTCCGCCCGCCCTACGGCAACTACAACCGCGACACCCTGCGCGCCGCCGGGGCCTGCGGCATCCAGTACGCCCCGATCTGGAACGAGGAGGTATTCGCCGACCACTGGGACTACCGCGAGTGGGACCGGAAGATCCACCCCGGCGACATCGTCCTCACCCACTTCCGGGGCGAGGACGACTGGGGCGGCACCATGCGCGACATGGTCCGCGAGTTCCTCGACAAGGTCACCGCCGAGGGATACGCCGTGGCCCGGCTGGAGGACTACCTGTGAGGCGCGGGCGGTTCCGGCCGGCCGGGGCCGCCCTGGCAGCCGTACTGCTCACCGGCTGCGCCCAGTTCGCCGGCCCCGCGCAGCAGCCGGCGGCCGGTGAGCCCGCTCAGGGCGGCGACCGGGGGCAGAACCTGCCGCCTGTCGTGGACCACGTCCGCACCACGGACCGGGTCGTCTTCCTCACCTTCGACGACAGCGCCGAGCGGGATCCGCACTTCACCGCCCTGGTCCGCGAACGGCGGCTACCCGTCACCCTGTTCCTCACCGACACCGTCGCCGGACCCGCGTACGGCCACTTCGCCCGGCTCCGCTCGGTCGGCGCGAGCCTGCAGAACCACACCCTGGACCACCGCTCCCTGCGCGGCCTGCCCTACGCCGGCCAGCGCGCCGAGATCTGCGGCCAGCAGACCAAGCTCAGGTCCCGCTTCGGCGTCCGCCCCCACCTCTTCCGCCCGCCCTACGGCACGTACGACACCACGACCCTGCGCGCCGCCGCCGACTGCGGTATCGCGACGGTCGTCCTGTGGCGGGCGACCCTGGACGGCGACGGCGACCTGACCTACACCCGCGGCGAGCACCGCCTCCACCCCGGCGACATCGTGTCCGTCGACCCGGACCACCCGACGGGCCTGGGCCTGAGCACCCGCACGGAACGTCTGCTGGAGACGATCGAGGAGCAGGGGCTGAGGGTGGGACGCCTGAGCGACTACCTCTGACGCCCTGTTCCGACGTCTGCTCGGACGCCCTGCTCCGACGTCTGCTCGGTCATCCTGCGCTGACTTCTTGATGCCGGGGTGGCGGCCCCCGGACCCCCGCTTCCCGCCGAAATACCCCCGACGCGCCGTCGGCATTGGCACTCCGCTTGACCGAGTGCTAATCACGGTCATAGTCTCGACCCTGGCACTCCCCACCGGAGAGTGCCAACTACGCGACGGGCAGGTCCGGCACCCGCGACGACGGATCCACCTGGTCGCCACCTCAGACAGTTAACCCCGTGAGATCTCCGAAGGGGGAGGTCGGATCGTGACGACCACCAGCTCCAAGGTTGCCATCAAGCCGCTCGAGGACCGCATTGTGGTCCAGCCGCTCGACGCCGAGCAGACCACGGCTTCGGGCCTGGTCATTCCGGACACCGCCAAGGAGAAGCCCCAGGAGGGCGTCGTCCTGGCCGTTGGTCCGGGCCGCTTCGAGGACGGCAACCGTCTTCCGCTCGACGTCAGCGTCGGCGACGTCGTGCTCTACAGCAAGTACGGCGGCACCGAGGTGAAGTACAACGGCGAGGAGTACCTCGTCCTCTCGGCCCGCGACGTGCTCGCGATCGTCGAGAAGTAATTCACCGAAGCACCTTGCTTTCCAGCTGCGCCCCTGGCTCCCGCGTCCATAAAAAGCCGGGTGTCGGGGGCGCAGTGCCGTATAACCCCGAGATTTCCGGAAGAGGGCTCACGCTCCCATGGCGAAGATCCTGAAGTTCGACGAGGACGCCCGTCGCGCCCTCGAGCGCGGCGTCAACAAGCTCGCCGACACGGTGAAGGTGACGATCGGCCCCAAGGGCCGCAACGTCGTCATCGACAAGAAGTTCGGCGCCCCGACCATCACCAACGACGGTGTCACGATCGCCCGCGAGGTCGAGATCGAGGACCCGTACGAGAACCTCGGCGCCCAGCTGGTGAAGGAGGTGGCGACCAAGACCAACGACATCGCGGGTGACGGCACCACCACCGCCACCGTGCTGGCCCAGGCACTGGTCCGCGAGGGCCTGAAGAACGTCGCCGCCGGCGCCTCCCCGGCGCTGCTCAAGAAGGGCATCGACGCGGCCGTCGCCGCGGTGTCCGAGGACCTCCTCGCCACCGCCCGCCCGATCGACGAGAAGTCCGACATCGCCGCCGTGGCCGCGCTGTCCGCCCAGGACCAGCAGGTCGGCGAGCTGATCGCCGAGGCGATGGACAAGGTCGGCAAGGACGGTGTCATCACCGTCGAGGAGTCCAACACCTTCGGTCTGGAGCTGGACTTCACCGAGGGTATGGCCTTCGACAAGGGCTACCTGTCGCCGTACTTCGTGACGGACCAGGAGCGCATGGAGGCCGTCCTCGAGGACCCGTACATCCTCATCAACCAGGGCAAGATCTCCTCCATCGCGGACATGCTGCCGCTGCTGGAGAAGGTCATCCAGGCCAACGCCTCGAAGCCGCTGCTGATCATCGCCGAGGACCTGGAGGGCGAGGCGCTCTCCACCCTCGTCGTGAACAAGATCCGCGGCACCTTCAACGCGGTGGCCGTCAAGGCTCCCGGCTTCGGCGACCGCCGCAAGGCGATGCTGCAGGACATGGCCGTCCTCACCGGCGCCACGGTCATCTCCGAGGAGGTCGGCCTCAAGCTCGACCAGGTCGGCCTCGAGGTGCTCGGCACCGCCCGTCGCATCACCGTCACCAAGGACGACACCACGATCGTCGACGGTGCCGGCAAGCGTGACGAGGTCCAGGGCCGCATCGCCCAGATCAAGGCCGAGATCGAGAACACGGACTCCGACTGGGACCGCGAGAAGCTCCAGGAGCGCCTCGCGAAGCTGGCCGGCGGCGTGTGCGTGATCAAGGTCGGCGCCGCCACCGAGGTGGAGCTGAAGGAGCGCAAGCACCGTCTGGAGGACGCCATCTCCGCGACCCGCGCCGCGGTCGAGGAGGGCATCGTCTCCGGTGGTGGCTCCGCGCTGGTCCACGCCGTCAAGGTCCTCGAGGGCAACCTCGGCAAGACCGGCGACGAGGCCACCGGTGTCGCGGTCGTCCGCAAGGCCGCCGTCGAGCCGCTGCGCTGGATCGCCGAGAACGCCGGCCTGGAGGGCTACGTCATCACCTCCAAGGTCGCCGAGCTCGACAAGGGCCAGGGCTTCAACGCCGCCACCGGCGAGTACGGCGACCTGGTCAAGGCCGGCGTCATCGACCCGGTGAAGGTCACCCGCTCGGCCCTGGAGAACGCCGCCTCCATCGCGTCCCTCCTCCTGACGACCGAGACCCTGGTCGTCGAGAAGAAGGAAGAGGAAGAGCCGGCCGCCGCGGGCCACGGCCACGGCCACGCCCACTGAGCGCTGCGCTGAGCTGAACCCGGCCGACCGGGCCGACGGTGCCCAGTACCCCTGCGGGGGTGCTGGGCACCGTGCGTTCGTCCGGACACTGGGGCATCGCGACCGAAGGCTTCCGGGAACCGAGCCCGGGCCGCTCCGGCACGTTCTCCGCCGAGCGGGCGCAACAGGACGGTTCTGACCGCGCGCCGGCCGCGGCTGTTTCGGTCCTGTCAGGCACGCCCCATGACGAACCGAACAGGCTCCGTGAGAGCCGTTCGGGCCCCCTCCTCATCCGTCAAGCGCGCCGCGAGGGTGGCCTCCGCCAGGCGCGGAGGCAGGGCTTCGGCGAACTTCAGGCCGCGGACCGCGCCGGGGTCCACCTCGGGCAGAGTGAGACCCGTCCCGGCGTCCGCCACCGCCGCGCGCCATGACTCCGCGGTCACGTCGTCGCGCAGCCGAACGAAGCGGTCGTCTACGAGCCGGTGCCGCAGGACGACGGACGGTAGGGACGCGGCGAGCGTGGCGCTCGCCCGATGTCCGGCGAAGGTCCACCAGCGCACGTCGCTGTCTCCGCGACGGGTGATGACGGTGCCCGCCGGATGCACCACGTCCGCGTGTCTCTCCCGCGCCTCGGCCAGCTTCGCCTCCGCTCTGCGGGTCAGAAGCACGGGCGGATTAAGGCCGAGCAGCACGTCGCGCACGGCGCGGGTCAGAGTGAAGGAGCGGACCCGATGTGCCCCCGAGCCGCTCCACTTGGCGCGTCCGCCCTCGTCCACCGGTTCCACGAAGCAGCGCCTGCGCCGCCAGTCGATGTAGGTCACCAGCCAGCTGCGGCCGGCCAGCAGCAGCTTGCGCGGGCCGTCGGTCTCCTCGGTGAGCAGGTCGGGGTCGGTACGCCCGATCTCCGTCCGCCCGCTGAGCACGGTGAACTCGGGGGGCGCGGTGAACGAGGCCGTCAGGTTCATGAAGTGCCGGTGCCCGAAACGGCGTTCGGCCTCCGGCCCGATGAACAGCGTACCGGAGTCCCGCTCCAGATAGCCCTGCTCCACCAGGTGCCGTACGACTGGCTCGGCGGCGGTGCCGAATGGATCGAGGCCACCCCACCACTCCTGCCACAGATTCTCCCCGACCCGGTGTTCCTGCAGGCAGAGCGCGAGAAGCTGCTGGGCCACGAGGTGCCGTGGCTCGCCCGGCGGTGTCACCGGTTCGACCCACCCACGCGACCAGGCCAGCAGCAGGGCGGCGGCGGCCAGGAAGCCCTCGTCGTCCAGGGCGAGGAAGAGGCAGTTGCGTCGGGTGCCGTGACGCCGCCCGGTGCGGCCGAGGCGCTGCAGGAAGGAAGCCACGGTGGCGGGCGCGTCGAGCTGGATGACACGGTCCAGGTCGCCGACGTCGATACCGAGTTCCAGGGTGCTGGTCGACACGATCACGCAGTCCCGGGCCTCCCCGAATGCCTGCTCGGCCCGCCGCCGTTCGTCGGTGGAAAGCGAGGCGTGGGAGAGGAACGTGGTGACACCTCTGAGCCGGAGCTGCTCACCCAACTCCTCGACGGCCCGCCTGCTCTCGCAGAACACCAGGCGTTTCTCGCCCCGGTGCAGGGCCGCGATCACGGTCGCCGCGTTGGCCACCGATCCGACGTAGTCCAGCTCGACATCACCCGGCGGCGGGCTTCCCGTGGCCGTTCCCTCCCGGGCCGGCAGGGCCACACCGGGGGCGACGACCCGTCCGGGCCGTTTGCCGAGCCCGGATCCCTGGAGCCAGTCGAGCAGCTCTCGCGGGTTGCCGACGGTGGCGGACAACCCGACGCGCTGAACCGGCCGTCCGACGAGCCTCTGGAGCCGCTCCAGTACGGCGAGCAGATGCCAGCCCCGGTCGTCGCCCGCGAAGGCGTGCACCTCGTCGACCACGACACTGTGCAGCCCGGAGAAGAACGCCCGGTGGTCCACATGAGCGCTGACGAGCATCGCCTCCAGGGACTCCGGCGTGGTCAGCAGCATGTCCGGACGCTGCGCCAGGATGCGGCGGCGCCTGCTGCTCGCGATGTCGCCGTGCCACAGCTCCGCCGTCCGGCCCACCCAGCCGGTGTACGTCTCCAGCCTCGGGTGCAGGTTGTTCAGCAGCGCCTTGAGTGGCGTGACGTAGAGGATTCCGGTGCCCTTCCACCCCTGCCGCTGGGCGCGGGTCAGCAGTGGGAAGGCGGCGGCCTCGGTCTTGCCGCCGGCCGTGGGCGCCAGCAGCACGGTGTCCTGGCCCGCCAGCAGCGGACCGATGGCCTCCTGCTGCAGCGGCCGCAGGGACCGCCATCCGAGCGTGTTGACGATGTGGTGGGTGAGGATCGGGTCGAGCAGGTCCAGCGCGTCGGTGCTCACGGCAGCTCCAGGCTCACGTCCCCGGCGTTCGCGGCCGCGTTGCGTTCCACCTCGTCCAGTTCCGAGGTCCTCACCGTGAGCGTGTAGTGGGCGCGGGGATCGAAGTCGCCGAACGTGTCGACCCGGTCGAGGACGTCTGCCACCAGCTTGCGCAGATAGAGCCGGGGGGCGATACCGGCCTTGCCGCCCAGCGAGCCGGTGACCGCTCGGGCCAGTTCGTCGAGGTACGCGTCGTCGGCGCGCTCGGCGACCCGCTCCGGGTTGCGGGCCGTGGCCTCGTACACCCGGCGTACCTTGCGGCCCAGCTCGCCGAGGGAGGCGAGGTCGAAGCCGGGCAGGCGGAGCTGGACGGCGCGGGGGGAGTCGAAGCGCGGATCGGTGCCGAAGTCCGTCGCCAGCCGCTGGGCGAGCGGCGCGAGGCGCTGTGCACCCTGCTGCCCGTCGTAGAAGGCCGGGGTGCCCGTGATGACGAGGAACAGTCCCGGGAAGCGGCCGGCGTCGATCTCGTCCAGCAGTTGGCGCAGCGCGTTCAGGGACTTCTCCCGCACGTCACCGCGCACCCGCTGCAGTGTCTCCACCTCGTCCAGGACGAGCAGGAGCCCGGGGTGCCCGCAGTCCCGCAGCACCGTCAGCAGCCCCTGCAGGAAGCCGAGTGCGCCGAAGTGGTCGAGGTCGCCGCGGACTCCGGCGGCCCGTTTGGCGCCGGCTGCCACGGACTTCTGCCCGCCCAGCCATGCGATCAGCGCTTCGGCGCGGGCACCGTCGCCGGCGGCGACCGCCGTGCGGTAGCCGCGGAGCGCTGCCGAGAAGGCGGGGGTGGTGCGGGCCACCTCCGCCAGTCTCAGCTCCAGCAGCTCGTCGACGGCACGGCCCAGAGCGGCTTCGTCGTCCTCGTCCACCTCGCCGGCGGCGATGACCTCCTCCTCCAGCGCGTAGAACCAGGAGTCGATCACCGCGCGCAGCGCGGACGGAGGGTGCGTGGACGTCGTCAGCCGTTCCGTGAGCCGGCGGTAGACGGTCTCCAGGCGGTGCAGCGGGGTCTCCGTCTCGGAGATCTGCACCTCGCTGACGGCCAGCCCGCGGCGCTTGGCCCGCTCGGCGAGCCAGCGCGCGAAGAACGTCTTTCCCGAGCCGTACTCGCCACGCAGCGCGTGGAATGCCGAACCACCGCGGGCGACCGTGGCGAGGTCGTCCTCCAGTGCGTCGGTGAAGCGGTCGAGACCGACGGCGAACAGCCCGAGGCCTTGCTGTGGAACGGTGCCTCGGCGCAGTGCGTCGACGACGTCCCGGGCGCGGGCGGAACTGATCCCGGGGCCGTCGGACGGGGGAGAGGTGTTCACGGTGTGTCACCTTCCGGGAACTGCTGCCGCAGCAGCTCCCTGTCGAGCTGGACGGTGCGTCCGGACTCGATCAGCTGCAGTACGGGGTAGCCGTCGATGTTGAGCAGCCGTTCGAGCATGGTGACGAACCGCTGGGGGTTGCGTTCCGACTTGCCGGTTGCGGACTGGGCGGCCGAGGCCACGGCGGCCGGGGAGAGTTTGCCCCCCGCGCCGAGCAGCGCGTCGAGCGCGGCGGCGACGGCCGTACCGCTCGGCGCGTTCCGCACGAACTCGCGCTGGACCTCGAACGGCTTGCTGCGCACGGTCCGCTCACCGGGCGTGCCGTGCCCCGGCTGTGGGAAGAGCCCTTCCGACTGCGGCTGCCGTGACCGTGCGTCCTTGCCGCGGGGCGCCGGCGCGGGCTCGTGCTGCGCTCTCTCCTGGCCCCCCCGCCACCACTCGGGGGCGGTGTTCTCCGCGGGCAGGGCCGTCCAGCCGGCCGGGATCTCACTGCCCGACGGGACGAACGCCAGAACGGGCACCGTGACTTCGGCGAGCGAGGCACCACCGTGGTAACCCGCCTGACGGGCTGTGTACCGCACGTCCTCGCGCCAGGCGGCGGTGACGCGCCCGCCCTGGGCCAGCACTCGTGGCCCGGACAGTTCGACCTCACCGGGCCGGGCGGGGCCGGTGCGCCACCGGGCCCCCCGCACGCCCTCGGCGGCGGTGGGCCCGGTGTTGCGCGGGCCGCGGTCGACGACGTGGCCGTGGTCGGAGACGAGGAGGACGGGCCGGCCGGCGCCGAGGGCGGCGTCGAGCAGGTCGGTCAGCTTGGCGATGTCCGACGGCCGCCACCGGGCGCGCCCGTTGTCGCGTCCGTCGGCAAGGGCGTCGTCGATCGTGTTGACGATCACTCCGACGACGGTGCGGTCGTCGGCGAGCGCACCGAGCAGTTCGGGCGCGAGCCGGTGTCCGGCCGTCCCTTCGTAGCCGCCTTTGTGGAAGAGGACCGCGTCACGGTGCCGCCTCTTCCAGAAGGCGGCGAACCCTGAGCGCTCGGCGTCCTGGCCGCCCTCGGTGGGGGCGCCGCAGAGCAGCGAGGTCCGGCTGAGCCGGGTGACCGTGGGCAGCATCGCCGCGGCGGCGAGGCGGCCGGGACGGCGGCCCGCCGCGGCGGCGGGGACGATCTCGGTCCAGGTGCGCCGGTCGAGATTGGCGGCGAGTTCGACGGCGACGTCCGCGCTCATGCCGTCCAGGACCAGGACCAGCGGCCGGCCGCCGTCCCGGGCGAGCGGCGCGGCTGCTTCCGTCAGTACGTCCTCGATCAGCAGAGCCCCGTTCGGTGCCTGCTGAGAGGCGCGTTCCGTCCAGGTGGCGAGGAGCGAGGTGAACTGCTCGTCCAGCCGGTGCCGCCGGTCGCGCACCCGGCCGATCAACCGGTGATAGGCGTCCGAGACCTCGCCGTCGCGCGAGACGTCGCCTTCGGCGAGTATCCCCACGGCCAGGTCCGCCCAGCCACCGGACTCCATGTGCTGACGCACGCTCTGGCCGACCGACGTCAGCACGGGCGCCGGGTTGTCGAGCCAGCGCAGCAGACGGACCGCTGTACGGGCCCGCTCGGTTGAGTCCGCGTGCAGTGCGGCGAGCTGGTGGTCGGCCAGCTCCCGCAGGGCGCTCTGGGCCGCGACGGGTCGGCCGTCAAGTGCGGCGGCGACGGCGCGCAGCCTGCTCCGGTACCCGGAGGGCAGCAGCCTGTCCCCGGCCAGCAGGGCGGTCAGACGTGCGCTGTCGGCGAGCTGGTCGGCCCGTTCCAGCACGGACAGGACCCGGACGCCCGCTTCGACGCCGACCGGACCGCCCGCTTCCGCCTGGGCGATCCAGCGCGTCAGCACTCCGGTGGCCGCCGCCGCGAACGGCGTCAGCGCGTCGAAGGAGCCCAGTGCCCGGCCGAAGAGGGTGCCGAGGGCGAACCCGGCGTCCGCCGCCGCCGGACAGGAGAGGGCCGCGGACGCCAGCGCGCCGAGCGGCAGTGCGTCGGCGCCGCGCCCGTCGGCGGCGAGCGCGAGCAGGGTGGGCGCCGCGGGTCCGGCGACCTGCTCCAGCCAGTCGGTCAGTCCGGCACGCTCCTGCTCGTGCAGCTCGGCGAAGCGCATCGGCCCGGTGGGCGTGCGGCTCCACTCGAAAAGGGTGTCGGCGTCCAGGTCCAGGGTCTCGCCGGAGGTGTCACCGAGCCCGACCCGTGCGGCGAGCAGGGCGCGCAGGGCCCGGTCGAGGGTGAGTACGGAGCCGGCCTTCGGCCAGCCGCCCGGCGGTTCGGACTCCAGCAGGGCGTCCAGCAGCCAGGTCTCCCGCACCATGCGGGTGTCGAGGTCGCCGGCGCCGAAGAGCTGCTTGACGATGTCGGTCCGTTCGACGGCCAGCGGACGGCGGCGTACCGCGTGCCCCCGCAGGTCCCAGCCAAGCTGGTCGGCGGGGACGCTGCCGGTGACGACGAGGATGCTGTCCCCGTCGGGGTCGGTCTCGGTGAGATGGCGCCGCCAGGCGTCGGCGATGCCGAGCGGTGAGTCCTGGTCGGTGACGTGGACCCGGCGCTGCCGGTCCTCGACCCGGATGCTGAACTCCCGTTCTTCGCCGCCCGCCCACACGGCGTCCACCAGGACCAGCCGCCGGCCGTCGGCACGAGGCAGCTCCGCCTCCAGCAGTACTTCGACGGCACGCCGCCCGGCGGCCGGCCGTGTCCCCATCAGCGCGCCTCCCCGGCACCCTCGGCGGTGACGGCGCCCGTGGCCGCTCGGGTGGCGTCCGCGAGCCGCGCCGATCGCCGGTGCTTCTCGGCGGTACGCCGCCGCAGGGCCGGTTCCGCCGCCATCAGCGCGTCTCCTCCGTGTCGGCGCCCGTGGTGTCCTCGGCCCGCACCGGCCGCCAGCTGATCTCGACGGCAGTGTCCGGGTGGTCGGCGAGGAAGGCCCGGATGTCGTCCCGTACCCCGGCCAGTTCGCCCGCCAGCAGCTCTTCCAGCGGGGTCGTCCCTGCCCGGGCGACGACCCGGCGCCCCGTTCCGGGCGTCCGTGCGGGCGCTCCGGCCCCGCCCGCCGACCCGGTCGGGGCGGGGGTGGGCTCGGTGGGCGGCGGCACCTCACGGTTCTGCTCCCCCGAGTGGTGTGTGGCCACCTCCGGCTCGTCGATCCGTACGTCCTGGGGGCCGGGCGCGGGCTGCTGCCGCGGGGTGAAGGCGTTCTCCACGGTCAGCGCCGCGTTGATGATCGCGTTGGCCCTCTCACCGGCCTCGCCGAGCACGGGAACCAGCGACCGTTCGAACTCGGAGGCGCGCGCGGCCACGGCGATCTCGTCGAAGAGCCTACGCGCACGGTCACCCACGCCGTCCTCCCGGCCGACCAGGCCCCGCACGTTGGTGAGAGCCGGCCAGGCGGCGTCGTCCAGCGCGTGCAGCACCTCGCCGGCACTGCCCATGGCGGTGCTCAGGTCCCGCTCCGACGCGGTGAACGAGGCGGCTGCCAGCTCCCGCACGAGGGCGGTCGCGTCACCGCCGTGCCGGGTCAGCCGGGCGAGCAGGGCGGCCGCTTCACGCAGGATCACCGCACGGGCGGCGGCTTCACCGGGCGCGCCGAGACCGAGCAGTTCCCCGTGCCGCTCCAGCGAGGCCCGCACGCCGGCCACGTCCTTCTCCCACACCTCCGCCTTGGCCCTGACGTCCTCGGCCAGCCGGTTGACGGTGCGCGCGTACATGGCCGGTTTGGCGGGGACGCCGAACAGCCGCGCCGCGCGCTCCCGCGCCACCGCGTACTCCTCCTCGCCGGGCAGCGGCTGAGCCCGCAGCGACCAGCCCGGACCGATCTCATGCAGGGCGGGCGCCTGCCGCTCCGGGCCGCCCTGATAGACCCAGGCCCGGTCGTCGAGCAGCGCGTACGCGGCGACGAGGAGGTTGCCGGTGAGTTTGTCGAGGCCGCCGTGGCCGAGGTCCTTGGTGATCCAGCCGCGGATGTCCTCGACCGAGAGGTCGCCGCGCTGCTTGTGCGCGGCGGCGATCTGGTTGATCCGGGTGCGCCAGTCCTGCCGCATGACCAGCGGGCCGTCGTGGACGGTGCCCAGTTCCAGCGGCTCCACGATCCGCTTGACGGTCTTCAGGTGGTGGCTGTCGACGTTCTGGGCGCGCCCGCCCTCGTCCATGGCCCGGGTGATCCATTCCAGGGCGGTGCGCAGCTCGCCCGCCGTCACCGCCTTGCGCTGCCCCTTGCCGTCGAGCCCGAAGTCGGGGTGCTTGGGGTACAGGGCGGAGAACATACCGTCGGCCAGGTGCTGCACGTTCGCCTCGAAGCCCTTGCCGCCCTCCTCGCGCGGCTGGGCGTACTCCGGCTGGAGCGACAGCACGTGCCGCCCGTCGGGCACCTCGGGTCCGGGGTTGGCGTCGGTCCGCCCGGCCATGCCGTACACCTCGGCGAGGGCGCCGGTCAATTGGTCGGTGAGGGTGTCGCGGGCCACCTCCAGCTGCCTCCGGACCTTGGCCCGGTCGTCGGGCGGGAAGGTGCCGGTGTAGTCGGTGAGCCGGTCGCGTTCCAGCAGGAAGCCGATCCGCATGAGCCGGCCGAGCTGTGCCTTGCGCTGGTCGGAGAAGAAGTCGGTGAGCCAGACCAGCACTGGTGCGGTGACTCCGGCCTTCTTCAGCTCCTCCACCCGGTGGAAGTCGTCGCTGGGGTAGTGGTCGCCGTCGTCGAAGGGGTAGTCGACGACGAACCGCACGTTGCCCGCGGTCGCCGGGGAGAACTGCTCGTCCGGCAGGTCGGAGCGGTCCCGTACGTTGCCGAAGACGAACTCCGCGACGCGCCGCGTACCCCGCCAGACGATCTCCTTCTCGGCGACGAACTGCCCGTCGCGCACCCCGATCGCCTCCCACAGCCGGTCGCGCAGCCACACCCGGCGCACACCCGCCTTGTCCTCCTCGGCGACCGCGTCGAGCAGCGGTTCGATGTCGAGGTCGGACAGGTGCAGCGAGAACACGGGGTCGGCCTCGCCGTCGGACCGCACCTCGGAGGGGAACGTCGCCTGAAGGTCCCGCATCCGCCGTACGACGACGTCCCCGGCGGGCACGGTCCGCGAGCGCACCGAGCCGTGGTTGAGGGCCGCCAGCCGCGCTCCCGTCAGCCGGCGCAGCGCGGGCACGTCGGGCGCGAGCGCGCCCAGCAGCAGCGTCTTGACGAACCGGTCGTCGGCCAGGAAGTCGGTGTGGGTGTCGGAGCCGTACTTGCCGAGCAGGTGGGTGCGTGCCTTGGCGTAGAACTTCACGGCGGCCTCCGACTCGCGCTTGAGCCGGTCGGTGAAGGCGGCGCCCGTGCCGTCGACGAGCACGTCCCACAGGTCACCGAGGGGGATCAGCCGGCCCACGGCGGCGTCGGCGTTGCGCTGCAGGAGCTGCTGGACGAGCTTCAGACCGGTGCGCTCGCGCTGGAGGGCGCCGGAGAGGGCGACGAGGACGTTGAGGAGTGCCGGGGAGAGCGGATACACGGCCCGGAAGCCGTCCCAGTCGGCGTGCGTGGCACCGCCGCCGTCCAACAGGATGTCCTTGACCTGCTGGTTGGAGCGGTCGATGCCCGCGAAGGCGGTCTCCAGGACCGGCTCCTTGCCGGGCAGCGGCTTCAACACCCGCTCCTTGATGATCTCCGGCAGGTTGCGGTCCTCCAGGTCGACGATCTCGAACCGCTCGTTCAGGTACTCCAACGCCTGTTCCATCGCCTTGACGTCGGCGCCGAGCACGTCGGTGCCGACCAGCTGGGACAGGTCACGCTGCCGGGAGATGAAGGAGACGATCGGCACCGGGCGGTCCGCGTCACCCGACTCGATCAGCTTCACCAGCTTCTGGATCTCGCTGTTGACGAAGGTGCGTTCCTTCATGTGCGCCTGGAGCCACAGCACCAGCTCGTCCAGGAACAGCACCACACCGTCGAAGCCCAGCCCGCGCGCGTGCCGGCTGATGGCCGACAGTCCGTTCTCCAGGGGCACGTACTTGGCCGCGTCGCCGTGCGCGCTCTCGGCGTACGACCGCATCGGCCCGGTGAGCAGGGCGGACACCAGCCGCTCGCGCCGTTCGTCCCCGGCTGGAGCGGCGAAGGCGCCGTCCAGCTCGGAGGAGGTCCACGACCCGCCGGCGCCGATCACCTTCAGCTCGCCGTCCTCGTCGTCGCCACCCGGGGCGTCGGCGGGCAGCAACCCGACGAAGGCGTCGTCCCCGAGCCGCTCCCGCATGCCCCGCGCGTCCGCGAGCATCGCGTCGGAGCGGAACACGGTCGGCGTCGGCGCGTCCGGGTAGCGTTCGCGCACCACCCGCACGTACCCGCCGAGCAGCGCCTCGTCCAGGTTGGCGGCGCCCACCAGGTGGTACGGCACCATGAGGAACCGCTTGCCGCGCAGCCAGTCGTCGTGCTCGGCGACGATCTCCCGCAGGCGGGGCTTGGTGCGCACGGACGGGTCGCCGTTGAGCACCGCGTGCAGCACGGTCAGGAAGTGGCTCTTACCGGCGCCGAAGGAGCCGTGCAGGTAGGCGGCGTACGACGCGTTCTTGCGGACGGCACCGCGCACCAGCTTCAGGGCCTTGCCGAACTGGTCCCGGAGCTGTGGCGTGACGACGTACTCCTCGACGCGCCCGGCAGCCTTCCCGGTGAATCCCTGGGACAGCTCGACCTTGAAATCGCCGGCGTACACGTCCTCCTTGATGTCGAGGACGTCCCTCAGTACGACGCTGTCGCCACCCCTGGCCATATCGCCCGCTCCCGCTCCCCGTAGCCCGCACAAGTCCCTCTTATCCTGCCAGGCTGCCCGGGGGCGCCGGGAGGGAGCGGGAAAGATCCCGGAGGAGAGCGAAGGGCGCGGGGCGGACGCGGGTGGGCGCCGGGCGGGATCTCAGGGGTGCCGGGCGGGATCTCAGGGAACGCGGTGGAGAGAACCGTCAGCCACCAAGGCCCACACGGTCTTCCCCGGCGCGCCCGGACGCTCGGTCACACCCCACGCCTCGGCCAGCGCCGCCACCAGCGTCAGCCCGCGCCCGTCCTCCGCGAGCCCCTGCCCGTCCTCGACGAGCCTCCGTCCGTCCGGCGCGAGCACCGGCCGTCGCTCCCCCCGCACGTCGCTCACCTCCACCAGGAGGCGCCCCGCAGCATCATGGGCCAGCCGCAGCTCGGCATCCCGCCCCGGCACCCGTCCGTGGGTGACAGCGTTGGCCGCCAGCTCGCCCACGACCAGTTCCACGGCATCGTGGACCGGTGTGCGGTACGGCCACCCCCAGCGGTCCAGCTGGTGCGAGGCCAGCCGCCGGGCCAGGCGGGCGCCGCGTGCGGTGGCGCTGAAACGGAGGATGAAGGAGGCGGCGGCCGCGAAGGAGGCGACGCCGGTGAAAGCGGTGGTCATGCCTCGAAGATCCCGCTTCGGGGGCTTGCCTGACCAGGTGCTTCGACCCTACGGCCGTCATCTGTAGCGGTTGGCCCGCCGTCTGTCGGGGTGCTCGGTCACAGCAGCCCGCTCAGCGGCAGGGCCCGCTCACCGAGCCGCCCCCGCAGTCTTCCCCCGGCGGTGTCGGCTTCGGCGAGCCAGTCGGCCGCGACCAGCAGCTCGGCGTGCCCGGCGACGTCCTCGGGCCGCAGCGCACAGAAAGAGGCGACCGCGTCGAGACCGAGACCGGCGCCCTCGGCGCCTTCGACCCGCTCGCCGAGCCGTCCGTCGGGACGGCTGTGGGCGGCGGTGTACACGGCGAGGAGCCGGGTGGCGGCGCCCGCCTTCTTCTTCCGCAGCTTCCGGTCGCCCACCATCCGCTGCGCCCACCCCGACAGCCGCGCGCGGGTGACCTTGCCGAAGGAGAACGGGCGGGGCTCGGTGGGCAGCAGCGAGGGGACGGTGACCAGGGTGGGCTCCTCGGGCCGGGAAGTCAGCGCGTCGTCGGCGGAGACGTCCTCCGGCAGACGCAGCCAGCCGACGTCGACGAGCTCCTGGAGCACCCGCTCGGCATCGCCCTGCAGCCAGCCGGTGAGGTCCTGCCCGGTGACGTTCCCGGTACCGGTGCGTGCGGCCCGCAGGGTGAGCATGAGCACCGCGAGCCGCGCCTCCGCCCCGGGCAGCGGGGCGTGGGCCCGGAGGTACTCCAGCACGTCACGGGCGTGTGCGGCCTGGCCCCGGGTCAGCAACCGCTCGATGACCGGCCCGTCCCCGTCCACCGCGATGCCGAGGCGGTTGGCGTTCATCTCGCGGGTGGTCCGCGCCGCCGCCTCTGCCCGCTCCGCCTCCTCCCGCAGGGACGCGTCGCCGGTGACGTCGGCCCACAACGCGAAGGCGCGGGCCTTGCGGTCGTGGAGTTCGGCGAGGACGGCGAGGTCCGGCTCGGGGCGCCGCTGATACGCGCGGAACGCGTCCCCGAGTTCGGTCAGCTCCAGGCGCAGCACGTCGGGCTGGAGGTCGTCCGGCACGATCCGCTGCCCGAT
>NZ_RAIF01000031.1:47258-51725 GCF_003671715.1 Streptomyces sp. E2N166
CGATGCCACCTCTCCCTTGTCGGCCCGCGACCTCCCGCCCGCTGCGGGCGCAGCCACCTGACGCTACGTTCCCCACCGCCCCCGCCGGGGAGGGACCGGAATGGACCACACGTTCGGGTGACGACGCCGTGCGTGCACCAGGGCTGGGCCATCCGAGTGACATGAGCCCTAAGATCCGTGCCGTGCCGGTGAGTTCAGAACAGCACCACTTCGCCCACGCAGCCACGCGCCACTACAAGGACGCCGTCTTCCTGATGGACGCGGCACGGCTGCCGAACGCCGACCACCACTTCGGCGTGGCGGTGGAATGCGCCCTCAAGAGCCTGCTGCTCCGCTTCACGGCCGTCACGATGGACCCTGTGAAGCCCGGCGGCGACCGGTCGAAGATGCCGTATCTCAGGGACCCGAAGACCGGCAAGCCCGCGCACAAGTACGGCCACCTGCCCTGGGTCGCCACCGACGTCGCCCTCCTGACGCACGGCAGGACGGCGTCCCCGCTGACCACGGCCCTCGGCGGCCTGTCCGCCTTCGCCACCTGGTCGGTCGAACACCGCTACCTCGACGGCAGCGAGGTCGTCGAGGCCGACGTGGGGCAACGGCGTACCGTGGCCGAGAATCTCCTCGCCCTGCACGAACAGGCCCTGATCACCGGAAGGCTGCCGTGACTGACGCACCCGAACCGGCCGGCGGACCCGTCCGCTTCGCCGAGGCGCGCCCGCGCGCTCTCGCCCTCGCCCACGAGCTGGCGGCCGGCGGGACCGACGTGCTGGCCGTACGGGACGTCCTGGGCCGGTTCACCCTCGTCGTCGACGACCGCACGCAGCCGCTCCCGCCGCCCCTGGAGAACCTGGAGGCCGACTACGGCCCCCGGCTCGCGCGCGACCTCGGCCCCTACGCCTCCGACCGCCCGCTCCTCAGAGCCTCCGGCCTCTTCTCGGCCGACACCCTGCTGGACTCGGAGCGGGCCGTGCCCGACCCGCAGCGGCCCGCCGGCCGGGTCCGGATCCTCGACAACACGGTGGTGGGGGAGGACTGGGGGCAGGTCTCGACCCCCGCCCCCGAAGCGGACGGCTCCCGCACCCACCGCACCGCGCTCTACGGCTTCAAGGGCGGCGTGGGCCGCAGCACGGCGACCGCCGTCCTGGCCCGCCACCTGGCCGACCAGGGACACGTGGTCCTCGTCGTCGACCTGGACCTGGAATCCCCGGGCGTCGGCACACTGGTGGCCGCAGGGGCGGACCTGCCTCCGCACGGCGTGATCGACCACCTCGTCGAGTCCGCCGTGGGCAACGCCGAGGGCCTGGACCACGTGATCCGCTCCGGCTACACACCGCGAGGCGGCCGGGGCGAGCTGTGGGTGGCACCGGCCCGCGGCCGTGGGACGCCCGGCGTCCCCTACGCCTACGTCGACAAGCTCAACCGCGCCTACGCCGACGTACCGGGCGCCGACTTCGCCGACCGGCTGGAGCAGGCCGTCCGCGCCTGCGAGGACGAGGTCGCCCGGGACGGGGACAGCGGACGCCGCCCCGACATCGTCCTGCTGGACAGTCGCGCCGGCATCCACGACATCGCCGCGGTCGCCATCTCCCGCCTGTGCGACCTGGCCCTCCTCTTCGGCACGGACAACGCGCAGACCTGGGAGGGCTACGGCGACCTCTTCGCGGCCTGGCTCTCCTCCGGACAGGCACCGGCCGTCCGCGAGAAGCTCCGCATGGTCGCCTCGATGGTCCCCGACTCGCCGGAGGGCGCCTACCTCCAGTCGTTCCGCGAGCACGCCTGGGAGTGCTTCGCCCAGCTCTACGACGACGTCCCCGCCGGGTCCGACGAGTACGGCTCCGACGCCTTCTCCCCCTCCCTGGAGGACGAGGCGGCACCGCACCACCCCGTCCCGATCCTCTTCGAACCGGGCCTGGTCGGCCTGGACCTGGTCACCGCCCCCGGGTGGCAGGACCGGGCCTTCGTGCAGGCGGCGTACCGGGACTTCCTGCCCACCGCTACGCTCCTGATCACCGCCGACCCGCAGACCAGCGAAGGACCGCGATGACCACCCCCCTGACCGTCGAGGAGTACCGCGAACTGCTGGCGGGCGCTCTCCCGGAGGCCTCGGACGCCGACACGGTGGAGCCGCGGGTCGAGAGCCTGTTCACCCCGGACACCCACCGCGCGGCCCTGTACGTCGACAGCACGGTGGTCCGCGGCGGCCGGGGCGTCGGCAAGACGTTCTGGTACCGCTCGCTCCTCAACGAGTCGCTGCGCGAGGTCGCCGCCCAGGAGTACGGCATCGAGCGGTTGCGGCGGGTGACCGTGTCGCAGGGATTCGGGGCCGCACTCCAGCACGACCTCTACCCCGGCCCGGGCACCCTGCGGCAACTGGTCGAGGAGGGCGTCCGCCCCTACGACCTCTGGTACGCCGTCCTGCTGACCGCGTTCGGCCAGCCGGAGCTGCGCGACCTGCCCGAGTGGCGGGACAAGGCCTTGTGGGTGCGCGCCAACCCCGGCGCGGCGGAGCGCACGGTGCAGAAGGTGGACCAGGAGGCCCGGCCGCAGGGCATCACCCACCTCATCCTCTTCGACGCCCTGGAGCACCTGCACCGGGTGCGAGCCCAGGCCGACCGTCTGGTGGGCGGCATCATGGAACTGGCGCTCGCCATGCGCCTGGGGACCCGCAGCATCCGCTTCAAGGTCTTCATCCGCCCCGACATGTACGACGGCGCGCTGCTCCACTTCCCGGACGCCTCCAAGCTGACCTCCAACGCGGCGGCCCTGACCTGGTCCCGAGCAAACCTCTACGGCCTCCTCTTCCACACCCTGGGCAACCACGACAGCGAGCTGGCCGCCCGTTTCCGGCAGCTCACGGGCGGCTGGCAGAGCGAGGCGTCCGGCAGGCGCCACGTCCCGCCACCGCTGCTCAGTGGCGACGAGCAGTTCCAGTCGGAGCAGTTCACGCAGCTCGCCGGTCCCTACATGGGCTCGAACTTCCGCAAGGGCCACACCTTCACCTGGCTGCCCAACCACCTGATGGACGGCGTGGAGCAGGTCAGCCCACGCAGCTTCCTCAGCGCCCTGCAGAAGGCGCTGTCGGAGACCCGAGGCCAGTACGCCGGTCACGAGTACGCGCTGCACCACGAGGGCATCCGGCGCGGGGTCCAGAAGGCGTCGGAGACCCGGGTGACGGAGGTCAGCGAGGACATGCCGTGGGTGGTGTCGGCCATCAGACCGCTGGCCGGGCACCAGGTCCCCATCGAGCAGGCGAAGGTCGAGGCCCTCTGGCAGGAGTTCCACCTCGCGGACGAGTTGCGCAAGCTGGCCGAACGCTACGAGCCCCAGAATGACGACGACGAGATCAAGGTTCGGACCGGCCCCCGCTACCCGGAGGACCCCCAACTGCTGATCGAGGAACTGATCGCACTGGGCGTGATGCGCCGCCGCCGCGACGGCCGCATCGACCTGCCGGACGTCTACCGCATCGCCTTCGGCGTGGGCCGCAAGGGCGGTGTGCCACGGGTCGCCGGCTGACCCCTGCCCGCCCTCAGCCGCGACGCGGGCGGTTCCCGCGCCGCCTCGTCTCCGCGGTGCTCTACTGCCGCGAGAGGTCAGCCGGATCGATCGCGAGCGGGAACGGGGCGTCCAGGTGGCTGGTCGTACCCGCGAGTGCCGTGGTTCGCTCTACGTAGCGACCGTCTTGCAGTCCGTGGACGACGAGCATGGGGGCGGGGTCGAACTCCAGGCGCCAGAAGTGCGGGACGGCGGCCTCGGCGTACAGCATGGGCTTGACCTTGCGGTCCATGGTGCTGTTGCCGGGGGAGACGAGTTCGACGACGAGCTGGACCGCGTCCATGTCGACGGAAACGGGGTCGTCGGCGGTCGCTCCGACGTCGGCCACGACCAGATCGGGCACGACCAGTCCGGACGGCAGGACGACGTTGACGCCTTCCAGGATCTCCACTGGTGCGCCGACGGCCCGGGCGGCCGCGTCCAGGGCGACGTGGAGGCGGAACGAGGCCCGCTGGTGGCGGACACCGGGGGCGGGGGACATGACGAGGGATTCCCCCAGCAGCTCGTAGCGGGTGGTGCGGTCTTCGGGCAGGGCCAGGACGTCGGCGACGGTCCAGGGCCCGGTGTGGTCGATGGCAACGCTCATTCCCCTTCACCTCCTCATCCGACCGGCAGTCTCGGTGTTCCCTCGGCAAGCGATACACGGCCAGCATACGGGCGCTCCCACCTGCTGACACGAGGTCTCGTTGCCAGGGGCGACACCTCGAACCGACTCGGGGCGGTCGGTTCACGGTCTCCGGGGGAGCCTCTTGCGGTCAGCGGCAACGTGGGCAGTGGGTCTCGTCTGCCGCGGGCCTGAAGAGCAGCGGTTGCACGTGGTCGCCCGCGCACTCGCGGGTGCCTGCGAGGCGGCGGGAGAGGCGGGGGCCCGGGGATTGTTGCCGGGCGGGGCGGTCGTCGGGGTGCGTTGGC
>NZ_RAIF01000031.1:51966-81196 GCF_003671715.1 Streptomyces sp. E2N166
GGCGGTACGTCGCGGAGCAGGTGGCGCAGGAGGCCGCCGGGGCGGTGGACGGGGGTGCCGTCGTCGGGCAGGCCGCGCAGGATGTGCGTGCGGACGGCGGTGGGCGGGTGCCCGGCGGCCAGCCAGCGGGCGGTGAGGCGCGTCAGCTCGGGGCGCATGGCGCGGGGGATGTGGCGCAGGTCGGGGGAGAGGGCGGGGAAGGTGTCGACGAGGGCGCGGGCTTCGGTGAGGCGGGGCTCGGGGGGTGTGTCGTCGTCCGGCTGCGGGGCTTGTGCTTCCGCTGTGTGGTCCGCGGGGGGCTTGGGGGGTTGGTTGGAGGTGTTTCCTTCAAGGTCTTGAGGTGGATAGCCGTCGGTGGGCGGGGTGGTCGGTTCACCGACGGCCGGTGAACGACGACCCGGTGCGAGCTGCGGTGATACGCGCTCGGTGGTGGTCGTCCCCGCCGGACCTACGGGCATCTGGGCGAGCAGCTTGAGGGCTTCGCCCTCGCTCAAGGACACGCTGGAGACGAGCTGTTGGGTGACCCAGAGTCCCCCGGCTCCCTGGAGCCGCCGCTCGTGCACGAAGCCTTCGTCCTTGAGCTGCCGCTTGGCCCGGGTGAAGGCGCATCCGCCGATGCGGGCACGTTCAGCCGTACGGGAGAGGGATTCCCGGGTGCCGGGAGGCAGGGAGAGCTGCCAGGTCAGGAGCCGAACGGCGTCGGAGGACAGCCGGGGGTGCCGGATGAGGTCGTGCGAGAACTGCGTGAAGGCGCGCGGGGGCGCGATAAAGTGCCGGTAGATCACGGTGGAGGCCTACTTCCACTGATGGTTCAGGCCCTCGCGGACGGGTGCAAGCCGGACGCGGGGGCTGTTTCGTTCCTGTGCTGAAGCGAAGGTAGCGCACGGATTGTGGCCGGTTGGACGCGTTGAGTGAAGAAAGCTTTCGCTGGCGGGTGTTCACTCACACGAGGCAACTTGCCCGCTCATGGCCCCTGTTGACGCACGCGCGTCCTAGCCTCCGGTTACGGAGAGTGGCTGGACGACGCCGAGGGAGCGAGGCAGGCATGGACGCGGGAGCGGATGCGGGCGGGGCTGAACCGGACTCCAGCGGGCAGTTCCTGCGGTGCTTCGGTCGTCAGATGAAGCTGCTGCGCGAGGTCGCGGGGCTGACGCAGGCGCAGTTGGGGGAGCGGGTCGGGTACGGCGAGGCACAGATCGCGGCGGTGGAGCAGGGACGGCGCATCCCGAAACCCGAGCTGGTCGACGGCGTTGACCGGGCCCTGGGAGCACATGGGGTGCTTTCGGCGATGAAGGGCGAGATCGCGAGGGCGCGGTATCCGTCATTCTTTCGGCGGTACGTGCAACTGGAGTTCGAGGCAGTCGAGTTGCATGCCTATGTCAGCCACGTGATCAAAGGTCTGTTGCAGACGGAGGACTGTGCGCGGGCGGTCTTCCGGATGTGGCGCCCGCTGTTGGATGAAGAAGCGATTGAGCAGGGCGTGTCCGCACGTATGGAACGCCAGCAGCTCTTTGCGCGTCGCCCGGCGCCACTGCTGAGCTTCGTCTTCGATGAACACGTGCTGCGCAGGCCCCTGGGCGGACGGGACGTGTGGCGCGGCCAGTTGGAGCAGCTGCTGATCTACGGCTACCAGCGCAACGTCCGGATGCAGGTGATGCCGACGGACCGGGAAGAGCACGCGGGGTTGGCCGGTCCCTTCACGTTGATCCACTCGAAGGATCAGCGCAGGATGGCCTACATGGAGGTGCAGGACGTGAGCGCCCTGTACTCGGAACCGAAGAAGGTCAGCCCGTTCGAAGCGACGTACGGCGTGCTGCGAGCTGAGGCGCTGACGCCCCGAGAGTCGTTGGCCTTCATCGAGAAACTGTTGGGAGAGCTATGAAGACAGGCAGCCCCGCGCCTGCCGCAGGCGAACTGCGCTGGTTCAAGAGCAGCTACAGCGCGGGAAACGGAGGCGACTGCGTGGAGCTCGCGAACACCGGTACGGCGATGCTGGTCCGCGACTCAAAGCAGCCGGAAGCGGCGCTACTCGCCGTTCCTACCGCTCATTGGACGGCGTTCGTACGGATGGCCACGCGCGGCTGATACGACGACGAGGGGCGGCTGGTGCGCACCGACCGCCCCTCGTCCATGTCACTCGCTCTTCTTTCGGCCCCGCGTCTTCTTCTCGGGGCGCCAGTTGGTCAGGTCGGACTCGGACAGACCCCGTTCCGTGCGGCCGGTGTCCAGGGCGGCCTGAAACTCCTCGGCGGGGTTGCCGTCCCACTCCTCGTCGTGGCCGCCGTACCACTGGTGCACCCAGGGCATGACTTCACGCAGCCCGGCAAGCAGCGGCACGAACCGCGGGTCTGCCTTCTCCCAGCCACCGCTCTCGACGCGGTTGCGGATGAGTCCGACGAGGGCGTCGGCCTGGTCGCGGTGATTCCAGCCGGCCCAGCCGAGGAGGAGGGAGGTGTCGGAGTCGGTGGAGGCGCCGGGATAGGAGATGAACCGCTCCTTGGGCACGTCGAGCTTGCCACGGTTCGACCAGTAGGAGTTCTTGAGGAAGTCGGCGCTGGTGTACTTCGGCGGCACCTTGATGTCGAGCCGCTGGCCGGTCCGGTCCTCTTCCCGCTGCTGCTCCCAGACCTGCTCCCACTGGGCCCGCTTACGCAGCCCGCTGTCCTTGTAGCGGAGGGCAGCGACGTACGGCACGTGCTCGGCCTCGATGACGGCGGCGAAAACGGTGGCAAGGGAGGCGTCCCGCTTACCGAGGTGATCAGCGGCGTACAGAGCGGCGACGGCCTGCACGTCCGCGTCATGCCGGAGGGCATCGGCGAGCTGGTTCACGGTAAGCGGACGCGGCACGGTGTACCCGTCCTGCTCCTCGAACCACAGCTCCTCCCGCTCGGCGGCGTCCAGCAGCCAACCTCGCAGAGCAGCGGCCTCGCGCTTCTCCCAGGGCTCGATGGACCAACGGCGCTTGTACTCGGGCCGCTCGATGAGCCGGATGTCCTTATTGGCCTCGATGAGCTCAATCCGGGCCTGGACGACTTTGCGATACTCCTCGGGCCAGTGGGCGGGGACCTCGGCGACTGCGGTCGATCCGTGCCGTTCGAACCAAGCCGTCTCTGCCCCGCTAGCGGCGAGTACGATCTCGAACGCTCGCTGCCCCGGAGGAATTTCGGGTGCCTCGATGGTGGTCGTCCGAGTGACCTCTTCAGGCGTGAGCAGCCCGTAGGCGCCGTAAACGGTCCAGTCCAGCTCCTCCTGCAACGCAACCATGCGAGCGCGGATCCGCTCCTGTGCCCGGCGGGCTTCGTTGAGAGCTTCGCGCGTGGGCACGGCGGAGCGAGCGAGAGCGGAAGGACCATGTTCGGCCGACTGCTGGGCGAGGGCGTCAAGTTCACGGCCGTGGGAGAGGGGAAGCTGCTCAGGGAGTGGAAACTCCTGAAGCTTGGTGCCGGTGAACTCGTAGCGCTCTTCCCATGCCTCATCCTTAATGCCGCACCCGATGCCGCTGCCTCCTTTTCCTTGGCTTACCTGCTTCAACCAGAAGCAAGCAGCTGAGGAGTTCAATACTGCCATGATTTCCAGATGGCGCTCTCTGCTCGTACCGTCTGGCATCTTGATTACCGGAGCGGAACGAATGGGTACAGCGCCTTCGCTGAGTAGCGAAAAGTGATTATGTGTGGCCACAAAGGCGAAACCGATAAGGAGAGGCGACCAGCAGCGAGCACGCGAGAAACTAGAGTACTCGAACCAACTGAGACCTTGTTCCTCTTGCGTGCCTGAAAGTGCTCGCCGGAGCTTCAGTGGGGTGCGAGTCGGCCACAGCAACCTCTCCGATGATTCACTGACCCAGGCTGCGCGATCACCGTCCCGGTATGGAAAAAGGGAAGCGTGCCCACCATCATTTACCCAATCGCGCAGAGAAGTACCCACGATGAGTGGTCGATTGTTGCTGCTAGTCAAGTCGCTGAGCCACTTCGAATTGCCCAGCAAATAAGCGTCGTCTTCACGTGTGACAGCTCCGAACCCGATGTTGTCCACCACGTTGCCAAGCCGATCAGAGTGGGCTTTCTCCAGGCGCTTCAGCGCGTCTCCAGCCCCTCCTCCGCTAAGAGACCAGGGGTGGCTTCCAAAGCGGCCTCGGGTAGTGTCCTCCACCGACACCCAGTCCGACTCGCTTCCCGGCGCACCGACTTGAGCCACGATTGCCTGCCAGACGAGCCCTTCCTTTGGGTCTTCTGGCTCACTCGGCTCGCCCCGCACGCCCAACACGGCCCGCACGCTCTCACCCTGCCGAGCCACCTGATTCCGCCCCCCCAAGATAACAGTCGGCGTCCCATGCCCCGGAATGTAAGCTCCGGACGTATCAATCACGTGCGTAAGCTGGACCCTCGGGAAGAACCCCTCAATCAACTTCTTCCCAAACTCCCGCTTCATAAATGAATTAGCGGTGATCTGCCCGGTAAACCCCCCATCCCGATGGTCACCCCCCGCCCGAACCGCCAACTCGAAGATCCGCTGAGCGAACGGCACCGACAGCGCATACTGCCGATAACACGCGTCGTACGCGGCCTTGTAATTCTTGTTCTCGTTGGCGTCCTTGACGGTGATGTACGGCGGATTCCCCACCACCACGTGATACGACCCCCGCCCGAGAAGATCCACTCCCCGCGCGTACTCCTCCACATCCTCCGTGCGGTAGTAGAACGGCTCGTTCTCCGCGAACAGCGTGTCCAGCGACTCCGTCACCGTCTCCGCCCCCCGCCCGTGCAGCAACGAGTCCGCCACCGCAACGCGAATCGGAAGCCCAGGGGCCGCCCCCAACTCCCGCACACCCCCCGCCTTCAACGCGGCCACCAGCAACCGGAACCGCGCAATGGCCACGGCGAACGGGTTCTTGTCGGACCCGTGCACGGACTCCAGCGCCCGCCGCACCAGCGCCCACGGCTCAGTCCCGGGCTCCACCTCCCGCCACTTCCCCAGCAGTCGCTCGAAGAGCCCCAGCAGGAAGTGCCCGGACCCGCACGCGGGGTCGATGCACCGCAGCCCCCGGACGACCTCCTCACCACCGGGACCGTCGTCCCACAGCTCCCCGTCCCAGGCCACCGGCCGGTGCTTCCACGCCGGCGTGAGTCCGAACTCCTCCACCGCCGGTTCCAGCGTCAGGTCGAGGATGAACTCCTCGACGAACACCGGCGTCTGGAGCAGTGCGTACGTCTTCCGGGCATGCTCGGACAGGTCCTGATACAGGTCACCGAGGAACCGCGTGTTCAGCTCGGGGTCGGTGAAGTCGTGGACGATCTCGCCGTCCGCGCCCCGCTCCCGCCAGAACGCCAGCAGCGCGGACGCGGCCTCGTACGACGGCGTCACCTCGTACAGCGGGTTGTGACCACGGTCGAAGAGACCGGCAGCCGTCGGATGCGAGGAGCCCAGCGCGTCGAAGGCGTCGAGGAGCCAGTCGCGGTCGTTCTTCTCCGGGTGCGCCCGGAAGTACGCGTCGTGCCGGTCCACGGCCTCCGCCAGCCGCTCACCGGGGCCGGAGAGCCAGGCATCCGGGATCAGCCCGTTGTCCTCGCTGAAGCGGACGAAGACACACGCCAGCACCCACGCGGCGGCGATCTGCACGACCCGGTCGTCCCGCCAGGTCTCGTACATGGCCGCCGTACGTTCCGCGAGGACCGCCCGCTCGTACTCGGCGCGCAGCGCGGTGCGGAACTCCGGCTCGTCGTCGGTCCGCGCCCGCAGGTCGTCCTCCAGCAGGCGGGTTCGCACCTGGAGGTCCTTCAGCAGCCGTACGCGGTCCAGCGAGGCCCCCGACCCCACCCCCGTCGTCCCCTCAGCAGTCACTCCCGGCTCACTCCCTCACCACTTGCGCACCGGGCCCCACGGCCCGCGTCCCATCCTGCCAGCCGGTCCCCGTGACTCTCGGAGAGATCACTGCATCGGCGGCCTGTTGCTCTCACGGTCGAGCGGGACGCAATGTGTACCAAGTCGCTTGCTGTGGCGGCGGTTGACTCCATAGCATCGCGTTCACTATTGCGAATCAATGGTTGTTCCGGCGGGGGGCCTGGTGTGACGTTGATGATGGCGGTGGCGGCTGTATGGGGCGTGCTACAGCTGTACGCCGTTTCGTGGCCGACCCGGTCGGTGCGGCTGTCGACCGTGCTGCTCGCCTTCGCGGTGGGGGCGTACGCGTGTGGAGTGACCACCGCGCTGGTGCAGCTTGCCTACACCCGTCTCTACGCGGACCAGTCGGGGCAGTCACTGATCACGGTGGTGAACACCACCAGCTACACGGTGGCGCCGTGGGTGGAGGAACTGATCAAGGTGGCCCCGCTGTTGCTGGCGGGGTGCAGCCTCCGGATTCGCCGTCAGTGGGGGCTGACCGACTTCACGGTTCTGGGTGGGGCACTGGGGGCCGGGTTCGGGCTGCTGGAGGCGGTCCTCCGGTTCGGCCTGGACGCCGACCGGGCGATGGCCCGCGGTGAGGGCTGGATCATCCCCGACAGCCTGTCGCCACCCTACGTTCCGGGCCTCGGCCAGGTGCTCACGTCCTGGCTGCCCGCGCCGTTCAGCCAACTGGCCACGGCCGGTCCTCCGGCCACGGAGACCTTCCAGCATCTGGTGCTGTCGGCTCTGGCCGGGTTCGGGGTCGGACTGCTGTGGCGTGCACACGGGTGGGTGCGCCTGTTGTCGGTGGCTCCCGTCGCGGTGGCCGCCTTCCACCACACGGTGAACAACTACGCGGCGCGGGAACCGGGCAGTCAGGCCAAGCAGTGGCTCGAGGACCTGGACGGAAGGGCATGGGCGGCGCCACTTGTGTGCCTGGCCATCGCCCTGGTCGTCGACCTGCGCCGGCTCCAGTGGGGCAAGAGAGCGGTGCCGGGCGTACTGCTCGCCTCCGAACGCGCCGATGGGGACAGCGTGGCGGCCCTGCTGCGCTACACGTCCTGGCGGCCGCCATGGAGCCTGTTGATCGGGCTGCGCTACGTCAGGCTTCGGCGTTCCCTGCTGTACGCCGCCGGGTCGGCACCGGCCGACGACACCGAAGAACTCCGTCGTGTGGTCGCCGGGGTCACCGCCCGGATGGACGCATCCGACAACCATCGAGCCTGGCGAGCGGTCAACCTCCGGACGTGGTGGGAAGCAGCCCGAAGAACCCGGCGCCCCCGGGACCGGTGGCTGCTGCTCATCCCGTGCGTACTCGTGGTGCCGTCACTGCTGTACCTGGGCGTCGGCGCGTTCCCCGCCACGGCCGGCCTCCAGGAGTTCTTCACCACCGGCCCGGGGCCGGAGATCCTGATGGGCTTCGGTGTCGCTGCCCTCGTCTGGATCGCCTACCAGCTCACCATCCTGCTCCGCACCTGGCGGGCAGTGACGGCACAACCAGTGGCGGAATTGCTGGCCGTGCACCGCTTCCGCCTCGGAACCGCACTGGGCGCGGCCACCGTGGGAACGTTCCTGCTGTGGCACGGGCTCGGCGACGCGGGACCCGAAGGCAGGTCGATCCGAACGCTGCACCTGCTCGACGCGCTGGACACCTTCCTGGTCCACCTCGGCTTCGCCCTCCTCCTGCTCTCCTTGCTGGCACTGTTTCCGCCCGGCGGGCTCGCGCTCGCGGGAGGCGGAGTGGCCGGTGCCCTCACCGCCGAGGCCGCCCTCACCGCCGGTGTCCTGGGCTCGGCCGGGCTCGTCCTCATGGGACTGGGGGCCACGAATGGCTCCGGCGGTGACTACAACGCGTGGCCCAGGAGCAAACGGAAGGGACGCACGAAGCCCGAGCACCGTGCGGACGTCCGCGGTGACGAAGGCAAGAGCCTCGGAGGCAGGAGCAAGGCCCATACCATCGACAAGCACGTCGACAAGACCATTGACGGAATGCGCAAGCGGCTGCGGAACGATGCCGACCTCGCCGCGGACTCACGCTACGTCGATGTCGACGCGGCACAGAAGTTCACCGACAAGACTCTCACCCTCGCAAGCAATCAGCGGAAGATATCGGCGTGGCTGGCCAAGGGTGCGAAGGGGCCACTACGGCTGGAAGCGAAGTTCGACGAGTACACGGGGCTGCATCTCACTCGCTACGACTTCACTCACGGGCTGCCCACGCAATGGGTGAAGGGGGCTCGTGTGATCCTCAAGGCCGACCCGTCGGCCCCGTCCGGTTATCGCGTCCTCACCTCGTTCCCCCAGCCCTGACAACCACGCTTGGAGCAGTTGATGAGCCAGTCACTTCCGCCAGGTCACCGCTTCCACGAACTCAGTGACCTGCTGGAGGCATACGCTTGCGCGGACTTCACGTTCTCCGACACCGCAGAAGCGCCCGGACCTGCGCTTTCCGCCTATCTCAGGACCGCCGCACGGGACCCCGCGCGTGCCGCGACGGCGATCCGGCAGATCGACGACCTGCTCTCCGTCGGACTCTTCTCCGAAGAGATCGCGGACGAGGTGGAACTCCTCCCGCACATCCGCCCGCCGATGGGTGCAAGCGTTGAGGAGTGTCTGCGTGTGGTGAGGGGGCACCTCCACCGGTTGTTGCGGGACCCGTCACAGATCCCGCAGGTGAACCCGCAGAGCGCCTGGGAATGGAACGAGCGGTTCCCGTCCTTGGGTCAGTTGCTCGGCGCCTATTTCCACCGGGATTTCTCCGACATCTACGCTTCCCGGGAAGAGGCCCTCGACGAGTATGTCAGCGAAGCCGAACCGGAGGACCGCGTACAGACGGCTCAGGAAATCGGTGAGCTACTGACGATGATGTCGTCTGATCAGGAACTCCGCACGGCGACCACCGCATTGGGGCTCGACCTGCTGCCGCCCCGAGGAATGTCCCTGCGGAAATGGCTCGAGTCGATCCGCCGAAGGATCGCCGCAGCGTAGCGATGGGCACACGGCGGCCGACGACCGGAGGACTCGGCGAGGACAGCCCGTCCTGCGCCTCTCCCCCGGACGTTCGTGGGACCGACTCAGCCGCGTGGCCGGCCCATGACGATGGTGGCCGTGCTCAGGGCGGCGGAGCCGATCACGGCGAGGATGATGCGCAGGGGAAGAGAGGAGTCCGGGCCGAGGATGGCGGGCGTGGCGACGAGGATCGCCCCCAGTGCGCTGATCACGACCCGGGAGAGCAGGCGTACGCGGGAATGCTTGACGACCACCGGAAGGCGGACGTCCGCGACGGGCGTGGTCCCGGGTTCCTCGGGTCCGAGGCGGATCGTCACATGGGTGAGGGAATCGAAGGAGGACGCATCGGGCTGAAGCCAGAACTCGGTGGAGTCGTAGCGGGACGCGACATCGTGGGAGGCGTCGGACGAGACCCGGAGGAAGCGGCCGTCCGTCTCACAGTCCAAGCTGATCTTGGGTGCCTCGGCGTAGCGCTCGGCGTGGAAACTGACCGGAAGCCGTGCGGGCTGCATGTCGCCCAGTACCAGACGGCCGTCCGGATCGAAGGCGAAGGCCGTCGCGCTCTTCAGGTGTACCGGCGGGTCCACGCGCATGAAGTAGGAGTTCTCGAAGGTGGGATGCAGGGCCAGCCGACGTGCGACCCCGATCCAGAGCTGCGCCTCGTCACTGCCGGGCCGGATCGGGAACGGCGGAAACTTCAGGACGGCGGGATAGTACGTGGCGTTGTTGCCCTCCTTGATCTTGTCGATGGCCCTGCGGCTCGCCTCCTTGATCTCGTCCTGGTTCAGCGAGTACTCGTCGAGGTCCACATGCTCGGTGACACGCAGCTGGAAGCGGAAGATGTCCGCCGCGCACTCCGCGGACACGACCTCGGCGAATCTGACAGGCAGCAGGAAGGCGTCGGTGGGGGAGTCCTCGTCGGCGACGAAACCTATGAGCGTCCGCACACCGAGGACGCTGCCGTTGGCGACCTTCTGCTGGAGCGGCGGGGCCACATACCGTGCCTCGTAGCGGAACCGGATGATCGCGCCCCGGGGAAGGGCCAGGGCGGTGAGTATGTCCTCGGAATAGCGGCGGCGTCGGTTCGACGACAGCAGCAGTACTTCCGGACGCTCCACCTGGGCACTCAAATGACCGCTCCCCCCGCTTGCCCGGCGAAGCCCGAACGCCTCCGCGGGCTCAGACCGAGTCGTACAGGGTCTCGATGCCCCATTTCTGGCGCATGGACTCCTCAAGGCGCGTGTAGCGCGACCAGACACGGTCGTTCGGGAGATCGTCGACGGACAGCCGGGTCGTGGGGCGGTAGTGGATGCCGTCACGGGTGAGCTCGTCGAAGCGTCGGCAGATCACCTCCTCCTCGAATCCGTCGGCCTGGTCGACGGTGAGGTCGACCACCAGGCGGGCGGGATCGTGAGGAGAACCGATCTCGATCCAGCAGTGGTGGTCGACGGACGAAATCGTCCGGTCGTCGAAGCGCAGACTGCCGTAGCAGTAGGTCGCTTCGATCTCCTGCTGCCGCAACTTGCGTGCCAGCCACACCGAGCTGACCCCGCACTGCCCCTTCGAGGACAGGGGCTCAAGGGCGTAACTGGGATGAGTGGTCTTGACGGACCACGCGGCTTCGAGCCGGGACCGGTAGCGTCGCAAGTCGTCGAGGTCGAGCGACAGGCGTGGGTCGGCCGGCTGGTCGGTCGTCGGCTCTGCCAGATGTTCGAGGGTCTTCACTTTACGGATTTCTTTTCTTGTCGCGCTGTCCGTGCCGAGCGCCACCAGGAGGTTTCGGTAGCTTTCCACTCGGCGGTCCGTCTTCTTCGATGCGGATTGCCGTCGTGTCAGATAATTGCCGAAGGTGTCGTAGCAGTATGCCACCGGAGCTGTGGCGAAGGGCTTGAAATTGGTTGCATGCAATGCTGAGCCGGAGAATCCGAGTAACGGATTGAACGCTGTCACGATATATTTGCAGCCGATGGCCCGTACATACTTCACGGCCTGGCCGATGGTGAAGCTCATCAGATTCCGCGCCGCGTCCGACAAGCCTAGGGCGCGGGTGAGGACGAGCAAGTTGGAGCGCTCCGCCGGGACGCCCTGCGCCCGCAGGGCCTCGACGACGCCGGGCCGGTCGCACACCGAGAAGGCCAGGTAGGTGAAGGGATGCGAGGCTCCCTGTAGGTAGCAGCCCACTTCCACGAACGTGTCGGCCCGCGGGCTGAGCAGGTAGTGCACCTTCGATTGGTACCGATGGCCGACGCCGGGCTGGACCAGGTCGAAAGTCACTCCGACGGATGAACCGTCGGTGCGCTGAATGGTGAAGTCCCGACGCGCTTTGCTCCCCCCGATCAGGAGGGAGCTGTTGGCGAGAAGGTCGGCGTCCTCGGTGTAACCGGCGATTCGGCTGCAGCGCGCGATGAGCTGGGGCCGTAATACGTCATAAAGGGCGGGAAGAGACTGTCCGGCGTGTCCGTCGCCGAGAATCGAAGGGGCGTACAGGCGCAGTTGAATATCGAAGTCGCGGGAGCTGATCCCGCAGAGCGCCGCATCCGCGGCCACCAGTTCCCGGCACCCGGCGGAGAGCTCCTCGACGAGCGGATCCCGTAGCGCCGCCACCAGCCCGGTCCACGTGGGGCCCGGTTTCGGCGGAAGCGCGTAACGGGGCTTCGACGGTACGGCGGAAGCGCGGCGCCGCGCATGGGGTGCCGATGCCCGCAAGGCACGACCGGACTGGGCAGAACTGACGACGGTACTGGCCACCAGTCACCCCCGCTGCGGGTAGCCGACAGGACTGAACATGGTAGGGGGCCGCGGCGGGCCTGTCAGCCGGACTGATGCCAACCACGCGACGCGAGTGTCACGTTGAGGTCTGCGGTGCTCAAGAGCGTCATATCCCCCGCTCGTGCTCACGCACGCAGGTGAAACCGCGGGGCAGCTTGTGAGGCCCTGCCACCTTCCTGCCGAGGAGCCTCTCACTGACGTCCATCGCGCGTCAGTCGTGCCACGACGCGGGAGGCGGGCCGAACGCGCGGCGGCCTGCCCTCACCGCGAGCGACGCCAGGGCGGCGTTGGCGCCGCCACCGATCACGGCGCCGATACCGAACGGCGCCACCCGGCCGAGGACGATGATCCCCTGCTTGGTCCCGTACTTCGTGATGAAGTGCGGTCCCAGGACCTTGTTGATCTGACGCAGCGTCTCGACGGGGACCTTGGCGACGATCTGACGTCCCCAGTGCTTCCCTGTGGTCCCGGCCACCTTGGTGATGGTCGAGTTGCCGCTCCCGCCGAGCATGATCCCCATCACGATCGTCCGGCGGCGTTCGACCTCGGCGAGGGGGACTCCGTGAACTTCGGCGACGGAGAGCGCGTAGAGGACGCTCAGTTCGAGAGAGGAGAGGGTCTCACCCGCAGACAGGGCCAGGGCGACTCCGGTGCCGACTCCCGGCGCGGCCGCAGCGCCTCCGACCGCGGCCCCCGACCCGGTCAGGGCGCTGACGTACATCCGCTCCAGGCTGCGGACCACCTCTGCGGGCGTCGCCTCCGGGTTCCGCTGGCGGGCCCGGGCTATGTTCCTGCGCACCAGCGGACTCTGGAGGTCGATCGCCTTGTCCAGGAGGTCAAGGACTCGCTGCCCGCGTGGGGCTTCTTCCGGAACCGGTCCGTCAGAGGCGCCTGTTGTCATGCCCTGATCTCCTTAAGATCTTCACACCTCAACTGACATTACCCGCGCGGGCCTTGGGCCACCACGTCTTCCACGACGAAGGTAAGTCCGCGTGACATGCCGAACCGGGTGATCAGGAGTGCGAACCGGCTGCCCGCAGGCTCTTCAGGAACAGTCCGTCCAGCACCTCCCACTCCGTCACCCGGTCGACCACCTCCACGGTCCGCCCGTCCAGCGTCGGCGTGGCCCGCGGGTCCTCCGCCGGTACCAGCAGCCACAGCCCGTGCGGTGTGTCGGCCGGCCGACGCGCAGACTGCTGCAGCACCGCCATCAGCTCTCTGCCGCCGGCCTCCCAGTAACGGGCGATGAGCCCGGCGTCATGGGCCAGCAGGACGGTCCGCGGCCCGGAGCGTTCCGCCAGTTCGAGCAGCCGTCCGCGCAGGCGCTCCGACGCCAGCCGGGTGTACGACGAGAGCGCCGCCCCCAGCGTGCCGGTGGCCGTGTACTTGGCGTCCGCCTTCAGCAACGCCTGCCAGCGCACCGACTGCTCTTCGGCCAGCTCCTTGAGAGTGCTCAGGAAGAGACCGTTCAACGACACGGCGACCGCCTCGTACCGCTCCGCCAGAGCCTCGGCGACGCCCGGCAACTCCGCACCCTTCAGCGTCAGGGCGAGAAACCCCCCGCGCCGGCGGGTCTCGGCCAGGCGCGCGGCCAGCACCTCGCGCGGGTCCCGGCCCTCGGCGATGCTGCCCTGAGCCGCGGCGTACAGAGAACTGGTGCTGGTCAGAACCGATGACGACAGCACTGGCCGACTGCCCGCACCGTCCCGTGGCTGCGGTACGAACCGGCGCCGGTCCTGGTCGTACAGGAGAGGGAACCCGGCTTCGGCCAGGGCCTCGCCCAGTTCCACGTACGTCGTCTCCGACAGCACCGCCAGGCCGGGGAACCGGGCCCGGACACGGGACAGGAGTTCCTCGGTGCCGATCCCGGTCCCGGGCCGGACGCCCGCCGGAGCCTGCGAGACGCGCAGGGCACGCGCCAGGGTGAGTGTGAGCGGAAACAGTTCCAGCCGTGGGGAGACGGCGACGTCACCCGCCATCGACGCGGCCAGTTCGACCAGCCGAGTGTCGGCCAGCGGAGACATACCCTCCGGGGCGGACACACCCCGCAGCTCCCGCAGCACGGTGGTACGACCGGGCAGTGGATCGCGTCCGGCCAGGTCCGCGGCCCACTCACCCAGGGCCGTGGCGTAGTCGGCGAGTTCCGCGGGGGTCGGGTCGTCGGCCCCCGGCTGGTCCTCCAGGGCGATCATGACCCGGCCCGCACGCCGCTGCACGGCCAGGCGCGCGGGGGCCTCGCCGTCGGGACCGGACTGCTCCTCGTCCCGTCTGCGGATCTCCGTCTCGACCGCGGCCCGTACCACCGCCAGCGCCCGTGCCTGCGCCTCGTCCGCGTCTCCGGAGCCCGCACCGTGCCGGGCACGCAGCTCGGACGCCAACTCCTCAGCGGTCGACACCCGGTCCCGGTCGGCCAGGACGGTGACCAGTTCGTCGCGGATTCTGCCCAGCCAGGGCAGCTCCGCCCACTGCTCGACCGCCACCTGGAGGTTCTGCGAGACGGTCGGCTGGCTGATACCCAGCGACTGGGCGATCGCACTCTGCGCGGGCCACGGCTCCAGCGACTCCCCGGCCTCCAGCACCGCCGGTAGCTGCAAAGTCGCCCGGACGACATCGGGACGGGGCCGGGTACGCCGCTTCCCCGGAGGCGGGGTCAGCCGGGCGGCCAGCGTGTCGACGGACTCCAGCGCTTCTTCCGGGGCGTCCGCGGCGACGGCGGGCGGCTTTCCGGCCGACGTGCGCCGGCGGAGCGCCAGTGTCCACTGCCGGTGACGGCGGTTCAGCTCCTTGCGGATCGCGTTGCCCGCCCCACGCGCCCGCGAGATGTGATGCGGCGGAATGTTCAGCAGCTGCTCGACCGTGTGCGCCTTGAGGCCCTCGGCGACCGACACGGCCCGCGGGGACAGGCCCGCGGCGGCGAGCGGGGTCACGAGAGAAGCCGCCTCGGCGGCCTGCTCGCGCGCGTCCTCCAGGTCGTCCGCGCTCATCCCGACCGTCGCGGGAGTGGTGGCCGGGCGAGCCGCGTCCGCGGTCCGGAAAACCTGCCGCCACGCCTCCTGCAACTGCCGCAGGCTGTCGTAGCGCTGCTCGGCGTCACGGTGCAGCGCACGCTCGAAGAACCTTTTCAGGCCCTCACTGAGCGCGGCGGGGAACAGCTCCGCGGATACGTGCAGCGCCGCGTCCGGAGCCATCCGCGGGTCGCTCTGGCCGTCTCCCCAGACCGGCCTCTCACCGGCGGCCATCTCATGGAGGGTGACGGCCGCGGCATACCACTCGGCGTGGTCGTCGTAACGTGAGCGGCCGGCGCTGCCCAAAAACGGGTCAAGGTAGCCGCGCGTCCCCGCGTGCAGGTCCTGGTCGGGAGCGTCGGCCAGCGAGAAGTCGAACAGCATCAGCTGCCACGAGCCGTCGCTGCGCTTGAACAGGCCAAGGTTGTCGGGCTTGACGTCCCGGTGCCGCACCCCGCGGGCGGCGAGCGCGTCCAACGCGTCGAACAGGTCGTTGCCGAACCGCTCCAACTGGTCGTACCCCAGCGGACCCTGGTCGCGCAGCCGCGACCCCAGGCTCACCGGCTCACGGTCGTCCTCCCCCCGGTACCCGCCCGCGTACTCCAGCTCCAGCAACGTGTGGCCCGCGAGCTCCTGCGGCTCGGCGAGCAGTTTCACGATGCGCCCGCCACCCACCTCCTTGAGGGCCTTGGCCTCCGCGAGCAGCCGGGCGTCCTTCTCCTGGTCCAGAGCGACCTTGAAGACCCGGAGGGGGCTCTCCATCCGGGCACCCTCCGGCCCGTCGTCGGCCGTACCGCGCACCAGCAGGGCGCGGGCCGTCGCACCGGTACCGAGTACGCGGACCACCGACCACGCGTCATTCAGACGCTGTCCCGGCTGGACCGTGAGGGGGTCCGCCTCCGGCCCGCCGAGCACCTGTGGAGCCGCCGCGTCCACCTCGGCGGAGCCGAGGAGTTCGAGGAACTCGTCGACGGAGGCGAGGCGGTCCTGTACATCCGCGGCGGTGGCCCGGAAGACCAGCGCGTCCAGAGCGGCCGAGACGGAGTCGGAGACGGCATAGGGACGCAGCCCTTTGTCACTCTGCAGCCGTTCCAGCAACGCACTGCGGCGATCGGCGGGCGGACGTCCCGTGAGCAGCAGATACGTGAGGGCACCGAGACCGAAGACGTCGAGGTCCACGGGATCGGCGAACTCCTGGTCCGTCTCCGGGGCCAGATACGTCTGCGCCGTGTCCGCGATCAGGCCGCCGTCCAGAGGAGTGTCGCCCAGTGAGCGGTGCAGGGTGGTCTCGAAGTCGCGGGCCGCGGTCTGCCAGTCGGCGATGCGCAGAATGGGATCGGTGCCGTCCTCCCGCGCCGACACGTACACCGAGCGCGCCGACAGCGCCCGGTGGTACAGGGATCGGTGATGGGCATAACGGACCGCCTCGGCGAGCTGGCGGACCAGATCCAGCCGGACGACGGTTGAGAGGCGGCCCCCGTAGGCGTCGAGGTAGGCGTCGAGCCGCAGATCCGACTCACGGTGCCGGAAAAGGATCGCCGGCCCGCCCTGGTGCTCGCGAATCTGCACCGCCTGCACGATGCCCCGGTGGTTGATCCCCTGGAGCACCTGGTACTCACGGCGGGCGGCACGGTCCACCTTCGCCCGCTGCTCCGCCGACGCGGCGGCGCCGGCCAGATATATACGGACACGGCCGCTCTCCTGGACGAGTCCGTCGTCCCGTACCGCCAGCCGGTCCTCCCAGTCGGGGCCCGCGTCGAGGGAACGGGGAGCGAGTTTCCAGTCGTCGCCGAAGCGCAGGTGTGCCGTGGAGTGACTGATGCCGATCCGCTGCATCAGCTGTTCCAGCCGCTGGCTGACCAGCGGGGTGACCCGCCAGGTCTCACGCTCCGGCGGGCGGCTCAGCAGACCGTCCCAGATCTTCGGCAAGCCGCTCACACCGTCATTGCGGCCGTAGACGGAGGTGCGCTGGAACTCGTCCAGTTCACTCGCGAGCCCCGGGTCGTGGAGGAAAACGGCAGGCTTGACGAACGGCACCTGCCGCGGATCCATACCGAGCGCCCTGGCCGCCCGTTCGAGTTGGCTCTTGAGTTCCTTGGCCTTGAGGTCGGTCAGGTGCAGAGGATTGCGGATGGTGCGCACCCGGTCACCGTGGAACTGCCAGGTGTCACCGTGGTTCACCACCCGGCCGGGGTGCCCCTTCAGCTCCAGCAGGTACAGGCCGCCCGGTACGGCGATCAACACGTCGCACTCGTTGATCCGGCCGGACGGACCCGTGAACTGGAACGTGGCCCAGGCCCGGAACGGCTCGGTCCCCGGCATCAGCGCCCGGAGGTGATCGAGTCCCTCCTGCTCCCAACGGAAGCCGGATCTCCGTGGCTGGAACCAGCGTTCCCGTGCGGCGGGAGCTGTTGGCTTGGGAGCGGCGGGCACCAAGCACCTCCGGAACGGCCGTAGTGGGTGACGGAGGACTTCATGACGTCTGCCAGAGCCCTCTCGACGACAGGGCAGGAATCCTAGTCCGCACGTATGACAGCCGGTCCGGAGCCGGTTGCCCGTAGGAGAAGGAAAGGTGTGGCCGGCACTCCTACCGCGGCCCGTACTTCCGCCCCGTCCGTGAGGTGATTCCGCCCAGCATCCCCCGCGGTACCAGCTTCGCCGCGCCCATCAGGGTCTTGTAGCGGGGGTCGGGGATGGAGAGGGACTTGCCGCGGGCCAGGTCGTCCAGGGCCGCGGCGACGACCTTGTCGGCGTCCAGCCACATCCAGTTCGGGATGTTGTCCGTGCCCATCCCGGCCCGCTGGTGGAACTCCGTGCGCACGAAGCCGGGGCACAGGGCCATCAGGCGTACGCCGCTGCCGGCCAGGTCCTTCGCGACGCCCTGGGTGAACTGCACGACCCACGCCTTGGAGGCGCCGTAGGTGCCGCGCGGCACGAAGGCCGCGACCGAGGCCACGTTGACCACGCCGCCGCGGCCCCGCTCCCGCATCGCTTCCGTCGCCGCCGAGGTCAGCCGGAGCACCGCCTCGCAGTGGACCTTGAGCATCGTCAGCTCGTCGGCCATGGAGACGTCGAGGAAGCGGCCCTTGTTGCCGAATCCGGCGTTGTTGACCAGCAGGTCGACGGGGCTCCTGCGCTCACCGAGGCGGGCGGCCACCGCGTCGATGCCGGGGTCCGTGGCCAGGTCGGCCGTCAGGACCTCCGCCTCGATTCCGTGCCGGTCGTGCAGTTCGGTCGCCTGTTCGCGCAGCCGCTTGGTGTCGCGGGCCACCAGCACCAGGTTGTGTCCGTCGGCCGCCAGCCGCCGCGCGAACGCGGCGCCGATGCCCGCCGTCGATCCCGTAATCAATGCCGTTGTCATGGCGCAAGGTTATGGGCCCGGACCGCGCAGGTCCGTTTCGCTCAGGCGCCGTACGTCTCCACGTACTTCCGGGCCGCCGCCAGCGCCTCCGGGTGCAGCGCCTCACCGGCCGCCAGCAGTCGTGGCAGCAGCTCCCGTTCCCTCGTCACCGCCCGGAACTGCAACGCCACCGTCACCTCGTGGGCGGGCCGGTGCTCGATCTCTACGGTGTCGCCCGCCCGTATCCCACCGGGTTCGACCACCCGCAGATACGCGCCCGGCGCGCCCTTCTCCGTGAAGCGCCGCACCCACCGCTCCTCACCCAGATGGCCCTGGAAGGTCCGGCAGGGGATGCGGCCGCTGGTGACTTCGAGCACCAGATCGGGGCCGATCCGCCAGCGCTCGCCGATCAGGGCGCCGGAGACGTCCAGGCCCGTCGTCGTGAGGTTCTCGCCGAAGGATCCGTTCGGCAGCGGTCGGTCCAGCTCGCGTTCCCAGTCGTCCATGTCCTCGCGCGCCATCGCGTACACGGCCTGGTCGGCGCCGCCGTGGTGCCGGGTGTCGCACACCGTGTCGCCGGCCAGTCCGCTCGCCCCGGCGCCCTTCGGGCCGGGGGCGGCCACGCGTACCGGCCCGTCGGCCGGCTGCTTGTCGATGCCGGTGACGCCCTCGGGATGGTCCGTGTACGGCACCGCCTTCGCGCGGCCCAGATTGACAGAGAGAAGCTTCATGGCGGAACGCTAGGACAATCCTCATCAAAGCGTCTACGCGTTATTCGGCGTTCGGTCAAAGAGTCACTTATCCTCGAGGCGTGATCGAGGCTCGTCATCTCCGTGTCCTGCGCGCCGTGGCATCGACCGGCTCCTTCTCCGCCGCGGGGCGCGAGCTGGGCTGTACCCAGCCCGCCGTGAGCCAGCAGATGAAGGCCCTGGAGGCCTCCGTCGGCACACCCCTGCTCGTGCGCACCGGGCGCGAGATGCGACTGACCCAGGCCGGTGAGGCGCTGGTGCGGCACGCCGCCGGGATCATCGCCGGGCTGACCGCGGCCGAGGAAGAGGTCGCCGCCATCGCGGGGCTGCGCGCCGGCCGGGTCCGCCTGGTCTCCTTTCCCAGCGGCAGCTCCACCCTCGTACCCACGGCCCTGGCAGCGCTGCGCGCCGCGCACCCCGGCACCCGGGTCTTCCTGGAGGAGGCCGAGCCGCCGAAATCCGTCGAGCTGCTGCGCGAGGGCGACTGCGACGTGGCGCTCGCCTTCCGCTACGAGGGCGCGGCCGGCGCGGAGGAGTGGGACGACCTCGTCGTAAGGCCGCTGCTGACCGACCGCCTCGTGGCGCTGGTGCCCGAACGGCACCGGCTGGCGCGCACGGAACCCGGCGGGTCGGTGGCCATCGGGGAGCTGGCCCGGGACCCGTGGATCGCGGGCTGCCCGCGGTGCCGGGGGCAGTTGGTCGAGGTGTGCGAAGGGGCCGGCTTCACGCCCCGCATCGACTTCGCGACCGACGACTATCCGGCGGTCGCCGGCCTGGTGGGTGCCGGACTGGGTGTGGCCGTGCTGCCCCAGCTCGCCGTGGAGTCCGTACGGCCCCGGGGGGTGCGCGCGGTGGCGCTGGAGCCGGCGGTGCGGCGGGAGATCGTCGCGCTCACCCTGCCCGACCTGGCCCAGGTGCCGGCGGTGACGGCGACGCTGGACGAGCTGGCCCGGGCGGGGGCGCGCCAGTCGGCGACGCGCTGAGGGTACGGGCGCACCTGTGCGCCCGGATGCTTCAGAGAAACGTTCCTTCAGTGATGTGCGGGCTTCAGTGATGCGCGGCCGCCTCCCCGCCGGCCGATGCCGTCGCCGCGACCAGGCGGTTGCGGGCGCGTCCCATGAGCTCCTCGCGCTCGTCCTCGGTCAGCCCGCCCCACACGCCGTACGGCTCACGCACCGCCAGTGCGTGCGCCGCGCACTCGGCGCGGACCGGGCACCTCATGCAGACCTCCTTGGCCGAGTTCTCACGAGCACTCCGCGCCGCACCGCGTTCGCCCTCCGGATGGAAGAAGAGCGAGCTGTCCACCCCACGGCACGCGGCCAGGAGCTGCCAGTCCCACAGGTCCGCGTTCGGTCCGGGAAGGCGGGAGAAATCTGCCATTGCGTGACCCCTTGTAGCCGATATGGGTAGATGCCGGTGACGCAGCGTCCACGACCGTACAACTACGATCTAAGGAGATGAAAATATGACTCATTGCGAATCTAGCCGCAGACACCAGCGAAGCGGAAGAAAAGCGGCTAAATGGGGCACCGGTTGTGATGAAACGGCGCGGGTCCGACGCGCATGTCTGCTGCGTGGCCGACCCCTCACGTAGAGTGCCGAAGACGACACACAGCCCCGTAACTCTTTCGAGTGACCGTCGTTGAGAGTGCGGAGGCGGTTGAAGGAACAAGTGCTCGGGCGGGCGTCCGGGACGGTCGACCGCACAGGTGACGATTTCGTACCAGCCTGGAGGCTCAACGTGACGCGCATCAGCTGCGGAGGACGGCCATGACTTCCGTCCTCGTCTGCGACGACTCCCCGCTTGCCCGAGAGGCGCTCCGCCGCGCCGTCGCGACCGTGCCCGGCGTCGAGCGCGTGACGACGGCCGCCAACGGCGAGGAAGTCCTCCGCCGCTGGGGTGCCGACCGCTCGGACCTTATTCTGATGGACGTGCGCATGCCCGGACTCGGCGGCGTCGAGACCGTCCGGCGGCTCCTGTCCGCCGACCCCGGCGCGCGCATCATCATGCTCACCGTCGCCGAGGACCTGGACGGCGTGGCCCTCGCCGTCGCCGCCGGTGCCCGCGGCTATCTGCACAAGGACGCCTCGCGAGCCGAACTGCGCGCCACGGTCACGCAGGCCCTCGCCGACCCGACCTGGCGGCTCGCCCCGCGCCGGCTGCGTTCGGCCGAGATGGGTGCCGCACCCACGCTCACCGCGCGTGAGATCCAGGTCCTGGAGGGCATGAGCCACGGCCGCTCCAACGCGGAGATCGGCCGCGAGCTGTTCCTCTCCGAGGACACCGTCAAGACCCATGCCCGGCGGCTCTTCAAGAAGCTCGGCGCCTCGGACCGGGCACACGCGGTGGCGCTCGGTTTCCGGTGGGGCCTGGTCCGCTAGGAGCCCCCCGTGCGGTGGAGGCCGAAAGGGCCCGTCTGGGATGCCGCGATCCCCGCTTATCGCGAGGTGGGCGGGGGTGACAAGGCGACCCGCCGGGTGCCCGCTGCTCGTTTCGGCGCGGATGACGCATCCTTGAGGTGTGGAGTTCCTCGGGGACGAGTCGGTCGAGCGGAAGGGGAGGGCGCAGGGGATGAGTTCCGGCGCACCTACTCATAACGCTTCGGTGCACAACAACGGGCGCGGAGCCACGGATCGGACGGCCGCAAGGCACCATGGACCGATGCGTGACGACGAGGCGGCCCCTGATCAAGGGACGGTCGGTGGGCTCGTCCATCGTGCCGTCGACGGGGACGAGCAGGCCACGCACGACCTGCTCGCCCATGTCCATCCCTTGGCGCTGCGCTACTGCCGCACGCGTCTGTCCCGCCTGCCCGGCGACGCCCGGCACTTCGTCGAGGACCTCGCCCAGGAGGTCTGCGTCGCGGTGCTGCTCGCGCTGCCCCGCTACAAGGACACCGGACGCCCCTTCGAGGCGTTCGTCTTCGCCATCGCCGCCCACAAGGTCGCCGACCTGCAGCGCGCGGCGATGCGGCACCCCGGCTCGACGGCCGTGCCGTCCGACGAGATGCCCGAGCGGCCGGACGACTCACTGGGCCCGGAGGAGCGCGCGCTGCTCAACAGCGACGCCGCCTGGGCCAAGAAACTGATGGCCAACCTGCCCGAGAACCAGCGCGAGCTGCTCCTGCTGCGGATCGCGGTGGGGCTCACGGCGGAGGAGACCGGGCAGATGTTGGGAATGTCACCAGGCGCCGTGCGGGTCGCCCAGCACCGGGCGCTGAGCCGGCTGCGGGCCCTGGCGGAGCAGTAGCGCCGGGCGTGAACGGACGCTGACGGGTGTCCGTACGAAACTACGAAGGTCGCGGGCGTCCCTGATCGTGGAATGAGCCACGTCCACTTCCCGTTAGCATGGACATCCGCACCGATCAGGGCCATTTGGGGAAGGTGTCATGACTGCCAACGTCGACGGAGTGCCCGAGAAATTCGCGACGCTCGGGCTGACCTACGACGACGTGCTGCTGCTGCCGGGCTCGTCGGACATGGCACCCGACGAGATCGACACCACCTCGTACGTCTCCAGGAACGTGCGGGTCAACATCCCGCTGCTGTCCGCCGCCATGGACAAGGTCACCGAGTCGCGCATGGCGATCGCGATGGCCCGTCAGGGCGGCGTCGGCGTCCTGCACCGCAACCTGTCCATCGAGGACCAGGCCAACCAGGTCGACCTGGTCAAGCGCTCCGAGTCGGGCATGGTGGCCAACCCCATCACCATCCACCCGGACGCCCTGCTCGCCGAGGCCGACTCGCTGTGCGCCAAGTTCCGCATCAGCGGCGTGCCGGTCACCGACGGCGGCGGCAAGCTGCTCGGCATCGTCACCAACCGCGACATGGCCTTCGAGACCGACCGCTCCCGGCAGGTGCGCGAGGTCATGACCCCGATGCCGCTGGTCACCGGCAAGGTCGGCATCTCCGGCGTGGACGCCATGGAGCTGCTGCGCCGCCACAAGATCGAGAAGCTGCCGCTGGTCGACGACAACGGCGTCCTCAAGGGCCTGATCACGGTCAAGGACTTCGTCAAGGCCGAGAAGTACCCGAACGCCGCCAAGGACGCCAGGGGCCGGCTGCTGGTCGGCGCCGCCGTCGGCGTCGCCGGTGACGCCTTCGAGCGCGCCCAGGCGCTGATCGAGGCGGGCGCCGACTTCATCGTCGTCGACACCGCGCACGGCCACTCCCGCCTGGTCGGCGACATGGTCGCCAAGATCAAGTCGAACGCGTCCGGCGTCGACGTCATCGGCGGCAACATCGCCACCCGAGACGGCGCCAAGGCGCTCATCGACGCCGGTGTGGACGGCATCAAGGTCGGTGTCGGCCCCGGTTCCATCTGCACCACCCGCGTCGTCGCCGGCATCGGTGTCCCCCAGGTCACGGCCATCTACGAGGCGTCGCTCGCCGCCAAGGAGGCCGGCATCCCGGTCATCGGCGACGGTGGCCTCCAGTACTCCGGCGACATCGCCAAGGCCCTGGTCGCGGGCGCCGACACGGTGATGCTGGGCTCGCTCCTCGCGGGCTGCGAGGAGTCGCCGGGTGAGCTGATGTTCATCAACGGCAAGCAGTTCAAGTCGTACCGCGGCATGGGCTCGCTGGGCGCCATGCAGACCCGCGGCGACCGCAGGTCGTTCTCCAAGGACCGCTACTTCCAGGAGGGCGTCGCCTCCGACGAGCAGCTGGTCCCCGAGGGCATCGAGGGCCAGGTGCCCTACCGCGGCCCGCTCTCCTCGGTCGTCCACCAGCTGGTCGGCGGCCTGCGCCAGTCGATGTTCTACGTCGGCGGCCGGACCGTGCCCCAGCTCCAGGACAACGGCCGGTTCGTGCGGATCACCTCCGCCGGACTCAAGGAGAGCCACCCGCACGACATCCAGATGACGGTCGAGGCACCGAACTACAGCCGCAGCAAGTAGGCAGCAGCCTGCCCGAGGGCGGCCCCGGACCATCCGGGGCCGCCCTCAGCGGTGCCCCGTCGAGCCCGTCGGGGATACTGGAAGGCGCTGCAACGCATCAGGGAAAGGCCACAGACGTGACTGAGATCGAGATCGGGCGCGGCAAGCGCGGCCGCCGGGCGTACGCCTTCGACGACATCGCCGTCGTCCCCAGCCGCCGTACGCGGGACCCGAAGGAGGTCTCGATCGCCTGGCAGATCGACGCCTACCGCTTCGAGCTGCCGTTCCTGGCCGCTCCCATGGACTCGGTCGTCTCCCCGGCCACCGCCATCCGCATCGGCGAGCTGGGCGGCCTCGGCGTCCTGAACCTGGAAGGGCTCTGGACGCGGCACGAGGACCCGCAGCCGCTGCTCGACGAGATCGCGGAGCTGGACACCGACAACGCGACCCGCCGCCTCCAGGAGATCTACGCCGCTCCCGTCAAGGAGGAGCTGATCGGGCAGCGCATCAAGGAGGTGCGCGACTCGGGTGTGGTCACCGCCGCCGCGCTCTCCCCGCAGCGCACCGCCCAGTTCTCCAAGGCGGTCGTGGACGCGGGCGTCGACATCTTCGTCATCCGCGGCACCACGGTCTCGGCGGAGCACGTCTCCGGTTCGCACGAGCCGCTGAACCTGAAGCAGTTCATCTACGAGCTGGACGTCCCGGTCATCGTCGGCGGCTGCGCCACCTACACCGCCGCCCTGCACCTGATGCGCACCGGCGCGGCGGGCGTCCTCGTCGGCTTCGGCGGCGGCGCGGCCCACACCACGCGCAACGTGCTGGGCATCCAGGTGCCCATGGCGACGGCGGTCGCGGACGTGGCTGCGGCCCGCCGCGACTACATGGACGAGTCCGGCGGCCGGTACGTGCACGTCATCGCCGACGGCGGTGTCGGCTGGTCCGGCGACCTGCCCAAGGCGATCGCCTGCGGCGCCGACTCGGTGATGATGGGCTCGCCGCTGGCCCGCGCGACCGACGCGCCGGGCAAGGGCAACCACTGGGGCATGGAGGCCGTCAACGAGGAGCTGCCCCGCGGCAAGAAGGTCGACCTCGGCACGGTCGGCACCATCGAGGAGATCCTCACCGGCCCGTCCCGCAACCCCGACGGCTCGATGAACTTCTTCGGCGCGCTGCGCCGGGCGATGTCGACCACCGGGTACAGCGAGCTGAAGGAGTTCCAGCGCGTCGAGGTGACGGTGGCGGACTCGCAGCACCGGCGGTAGTCACCCGTACGCAGTACCGAGGGGCCCGGAGCGATCGCTCCGGGCCCCTCGGCGTGTCCGGGCCGGATCAGAGCCGGTGCGCCGCCCCCGTGGGCGTCGCCCCCCGCGTGTCCAGCAGCAGCTGGGCCTTCACCGACAGGCCCTGGAGGTCGTACGTGCGGTGCTGCTGGAGGAGGATCGTCAGGTCGGCGTCGGCGGCGGCCTCGTAGAGGGAGTCGGCGCGGGGGACGGGGCGGTCGGCGACGTTCCAGGACGGGATGTGCGGGTCGTGGTAGCTGACGGCGGCGCCCATCGACATCAGGCGGGTCGCGATCTCCTCGGCCGGGGTGGCCTGCTGGTCGGCGAGGTCGGCCTTGTAGGTGACGCCGAGGAGGAGGACGCGGGCGGCGCGCGCGGACTTGCCGTGCTCGTTGAGCAGGGCGGCGGCGCGCTGGACGACGTAGCGCGGCATCTGGGAGTTGACCTGCTGGGCCAGTTCCACCATGCGCAGGCTGTGCGGGGCCTGGCCGGTCAGGTCCTGGGGGACGGAGTGGCCGCCGACGCCGGGGCCCGGGCGGAAGGCCTGGAAGCCGAACGGTTTGCTCTCCGCGCAGCGCAGGACGTCCCACAGGTCGACGCCGAGGTCGTCGCAGAGCACGGCCATCTCGTTGACGAGGGCGATGTTGACGTGCCGGAAGTTGGTCTCCAGGAGCTGGACCGTCTCGGCCTCGCGGGGGCCGCGCGCGCGGACCACCTTGTCGGTGAGCCGGCCGTAGAAGGTCGCGGCCGACTCGGTGCAGGCGGGGGTGAGGCCGCCGATGACCTTCGGCGTGGTGGCCGGGGTGAAGTCGCGGTTGCCGGGGTCGACGCGGCTGGGGGAGTAGGCGAGGTGGAAGTCGCGGCCGGCGCGCAGACCGGAGCCCTGCTCCAGGATCGGGCGCAGGAAATCCTCCGTCGTGCCGGGCCGCACGGGTGACTCCAGGATGACCGTGGTGTGCGGGCGCATGTGGGCGGCCAGGGTGCGGGCGGCCGCCTCCACCTGGGTGAGGTCCAGGCCGCCGTCCGCGCCGGGCCGGGTCGGGGCGCAGATGACGGCGGTGCGGACGCGGCCCAGCTCGGCCGGTCCGGCGGGGGTGCGGAAGCCCGTCGCGAGCATTCGGCGCACCTCGGCGGGGGTGAGCGGGTCTGCCTCGGGGCCGGTGCGGTAGCCGAGGGTGGGGATGCCTGCGGCGACGGCGGCCTGGGCCAGGGGCAGGCCGTAGGGGCCGAGTCCGATGACGGCGAGATCTGCGGGCATGGCGTGGGCCGTCCTTCCCAGTAGCCGAAGCGGGACAGGTGTGCAAGCCCGGTGGACAGGATGAGCGAGCACAACGTCAGACTAGGAGTAAATATGACCGATTTGCGGGATTGGTCGGCCGAGTTTCGGTGGTGTCGGCACCGCCCGGGTGACGGCCGGGTTTCACGGGAAGAGTTGTCCACAGGTTGGGGGCGTGCGGCGGCCGATGTCGGGCAGGCCGGTCAGAATCTGGGCATGGTGGGTACCAGGAACCGGGCTTCGCCCCCGACGGGTGCGGCCGACGCGACCGACAGCGGGAGGCAGCAGTGAGGACAGCGACCCTGGGGCCGGCGCAGCGCGCCGAGTCACTCGCGGCCATGGCCGAGCGCGAGCTGGACGTACTGGTGGTGGGCGCGGGCGTGGTCGGTGCGGGTACCGCGCTCGACGCCGTGACGCGCGGCCTGTCCACCGGCCTGGTCGAGGCCCGGGACTGGGCGTCGGGCACCTCCAGCAGGTCCAGCAAGCTGATCCACGGCGGCCTGCGCTATCTGGAGATGCTCGACTTCGCCCTCGTGCGGGAGGCCCTGAAGGAGCGCGGGCTGTTGCTGGAGCGGCTCGCGCCGCATCTGGTGAAGCCGGTGCCGTTCCTGTACCCCTTGCAGCACAAGGGGTGGGAGCGGCTGTACGCCGGGTCGGGCGTCGCACTCTACGACGCCATGTCGATGGCTCGCGGACACGGCCGGGGTCTGCCGATGCACCGGCACCTGAGCCGCGGTCACGCACTGCGCGTGGCGCCCGCCTTGAAGAAGGACGCGCTGGTCGGCGCGCTCCAGTACTACGACGCCCAGATGGACGACGCCCGGTTCGTGACGACGCTGGTGCGCACGGCGGCGGCGTACGGCGCCCCGGTCGCCAACCGCGCGCGCGTCACCTCCTTCCTGCGCGAGGGCGAGCGCGTGGTCGGCGCGCGTGTGCAGGACGTCGAGGCGGGCGGGGAGTACGAGATCCACGCCAAGCAGGTCGTGAACGCGACCGGCGTGTGGACGGACGACACCCAGTCGATGGTGGGCGAGCGCGGCCGGTTCCACGTGCGCGCCTCCAAGGGCATCCACCTGGTCGTGCCGAAGGACCGCATCCACTCCAGTACCGGCCTGATCCTGCGCACCGAGAAGTCCGTGCTGTTCGTCATCCCCTGGGGCCGGCACTGGATCATCGGCACCACGGACACCGACTGGGACCTGGACAAGGCCCACCCGGCCGCGTCCAGCGCCGACATCGACTACCTGCTGGAGCACGTCAACTCCGTGCTGTCCGTGCCGCTCACGCGCGACGACGTCGAGGGTGTCTACGCCGGGCTGCGCCCGCTGCTGGCCGGGGAGTCGGACGCCACCAGCAAGCTGTCGCGCGAGCACACCGTCGCGCACCCGGTGCCCGGTCTCGTCGTCGTGGCGGGCGGCAAGTACACGACGTACCGGGTGATGGCCAAGGACGCCGTGGACGCCGCGGTGCACGGGCTCGACCTGCGGGTCGCCGACTGCGTCACCGAGGACACGCCGCTGCTCGGCGCCGAGGGCTACCGGGCGCTGTGGAACGCGCGGAAGCGGGTCGCCGCGCGCACCGGCCTGCACGTCGTACGCGTGGAACACCTGCTGAACCGGTACGGCGCGATGGCGGAAGAGGTCCTGGAGCTCATCGCCGCCGACCCCTCCCTCGGCGAACCGCTGCACGCCGCCGACGACTACCTGCGCGCCGAGGTCGTCTACGCCGCCTCCCACGAAAGCGCCCGGCACCTGGACGACGTACTGACCCGGCGCACCCGCATCTCCATCGAGACCTTCGACCGGGGCACGCGCAGCGCCCGCGAGGCCGCCGAACTGATGGCGCCGGTGCTGGGCTGGGACAAGGACCAGGTCGAACGCGAGGTCCAGCACTACGAGAAGCGGGTCGAGGCCGAGCGGGAGTCGCAGCGCCAGCCGGACGACCTGACGGCGGACGCGGCCCGGCTGGGGGCGCCGGACATCGCGCCACGGTAGGGGCCGCCGGGGCGGGTGTGACGCAGGGTCACCCCGCCGTGCCCCCCGCCCGCTCGCCCGGTTGGCGCCAGGGGCACCCTGGGCGTCGGGCGCTTGTCGGGTGAGGGACAATGAAGGCTCTGTCAGGGCGGGTTGCATGAGGGGACGCATGTCGGAGGCGGAGCGGGCGGGGACATCCCGTACGGACAAGAGCGCACGTCTCCTCGCCGGGCGGTACCGGCTGGGAGACGTGCTCGGCCGCGGCGGCATGGGGACGGTGTGGCGGGCCGAGGACGAGACCCTCGGACGCACGGTCGCCGTCAAGGAGCTGCGGTTTCCCGGGAACATCGACGAGGAGGAGAAGCGGCGCCTGATCACGCGCACGCTGCGCGAGGCCAAGGCCATCGCGCGGATCCGCAACAACAGCGCCGTGACGGTCTACGACGTGGTCGAGGAGGACGACCGACCGTGGATCGTGATGGAACTCGTCGAGGGCAAGTCGCTCGCCGAGGCCATCCGTGAGGACGGCCTGCTGGAGCCGAAGCGCGCGGCGGAGGTCGGCCTCGCCGTCCTCGACGTCCTGCGCTCCGCGCACCGCGAGGGCATCCTGCACCGTGACGTGAAGCCGTCCAACGTACTGATCGCCGAGGACGGCCGGGTCGTGCTCACCGACTTCGGCATCGCCCAGGTCGAGGGCGACCCGTCCATCACCTCCACCGGCATGCTCGTCGGCGCCCCCTCCTACATCTCCCCGGAGCGGGCCCGCGGCCACAAGCCGGGACCGGCGGCCGACCTGTGGTCGCTCGGCGGACTGCTGTACGCGGCCGTGGAGGGCACCCCGCCCTACGACAAGGGCTCCGCGATCGCGACGCTGACCGCGGTGATGACGGAGAACCTGGAGGAGCCGAAGAACGCCGGCCCGCTGCGGGACGTCATCTTCGGGCTGCTCAACAAGGATCCCGCCCAGCGGCTCGACGACGCGGGCGCCCGCGCGATGCTCAACAAGGTCATCCACGCCCCGGACCGGGCCGCCGAGACCGAACCGGCCGACGCCACCAAGGTGGTGCCGCTT
>NZ_RAIF01000031.1:81592-82758 GCF_003671715.1 Streptomyces sp. E2N166
GGGGCGAACGCGGCTGCGGGCAGCCGGAGTTCCGGCTGGCCCGTCGTACCGCCGCCGGACCTGCCGCCGCGGCCGGTGCCCCGGGCGCCGCTCACCGACGTGGTGCCGCGCAGGACGCTGGTCATCATCGCGGTGATCGTGGCGCTCGCCGTGCTCGGCACCGTACTGGCCCTCACGCTGGGCGGCGACGACGAGAACGGCGCCAAGGGCGGCAGCGGTGACAAGGCCGTCGCCTCCGCCGGCCCGAGCGGCGACACCAAGCAGGACGAGGAGAGCGGGACCGGTACCGACGGGACCGCCTCGGACCCGGCGACGGACGACGGGACCCCGGGCGGCGCCCCGGGCACCGGAGCGAGCGAGTCCGAAGACGCCGGGAACGGGTCGGACGATGCCGCAAAGCCGGACGACGACGAGGGCGCGGCCACCACCCACCAGGGCGAGCAGGGCTACGCGCTTGGACTGCCCGAGGGCTGGAGCTACCGGTCCACGGGCTCCGCGGGAGACCGGTTCACCGGACCGAACGGGCAGAAGCTGCTCGTCGCCTGGACGTCCACGCCCAAGGGCGACCCGGTCGCCGACTGGAGGAACCAGGAGCGGAGCATGGTCCGCTCCCAGTACAAGAGGATCCGGATAGCGAAGGTGGACTACCGGAGCTGGAACGCGGCCGACTGGGAGTTCACCTACACGGACGGCGGCACCAAGTACCGGACCGTGGACCGGGGGTTCGTCGTCAACGACCACCAGGGCTACGCGCTCATGTACACCGCCAAGGCCGCCGACTGGGACAGTGACCTGCGCCGGGACACCTGGCAGACCCTGACGAAGACCTTCGAACCCAAGTCCTGAACCGGCGGCGCCCGGGTTTGAGCGGTCCGATATCTGGCATCCCCTCTTTGCGGGTTGCCTCCGGCACGTATCGTGAATGCTTGCGGACCGTACGCAGCCGGAACGGCCCGCCGGGCGAACGGAATTGACCGACGGGCTGCCGGGGGTGGCGACGTGGACGACTATGCGGGACGGGTACTCGCCGACCGCTACCGCCTGCCCCTGCCGCCGTCCGACGAGTACGAACTCACCGAGACCCGGGCCTTCGACACCTACAGCGGCCAGGAAGTGCTGGTCCGGCAGGTGCCGTTGCCGGAGGTCGTCGAGGCCGAGGTGCTCGA
>NZ_RAIF01000031.1:83755-126756 GCF_003671715.1 Streptomyces sp. E2N166
TGGGACGACCTGGTCTCCCGCACCCCCGCGCCGCGCGGTCCCGCCACCGCGCTCGCCGCCGAGCGGGCACGGCAGACGCGGATGGCCGTGGTCGGGCCGGTGACCGAGCGCTGGGCGCCGGAACAGGCCGGTCCGGTGCACGAGAACTGGCAGCTGGCCGCGCCCATCGGCCCCGCCACCGACCTGTGGGCGCTGGGCGCGCTGCTCTACCGTGCCGTACAGGGGCATGCGCCCTATCCGGAGGAGTCGACCGCCGAGCTGGTGCAGATCGTGTGCGCGGAGCCGCCGGCCTTCGCCGAGGAGTGCGGACCGCTGCGGCCGGTCGTGGAGTCGTTGCTGCGTCAGGACCCCACCGAGCGCATCGACTTCGAGGAGCTGCGCGGCTGGCTGCGTTCACTGGTGCGGTCGGCACCCGAGCCGGAAGCCGGCCTGCACGTCATCTCGGCCCCGCCCGCCGAGACCAGCCGGCTGCCCATCGTGCGCCGCCGCGGCGAGCTGGTGCGCAGGCGGCGTGCGGGACTGCCCGCGCACCACGGACGGCACAAGCGGGGCAAGCAGGACACGGCCCGCTCCCCGCGCAGCCTCGGCCGGACGCTGCTCCTGCTGATACTGCTCGCCCTGGCCGGAGCGATCGCCTACGCCGTGTTCCTCATGCCGAAGAACGACACGAAGGGCGACGGGAACACCGACCGGACGGGCGCCGTCGGCGAGGCGAGCCAGGCCCCGCCCGAACGGTCCCCGGACGCCGGCGACGAGCCCCGGCCGGAACAGACGTCCCCGAAGGACGACCCCAGCGCCTCGGAGACGGGCACCGGCTCCACCGAGACGCAGACCAACGACCCCGGCGTCGCCGACGGGTTCGCCCTCCGCAAGGACCCCGAAGGCTTCCACGTCGCCGTCGCCGAGGGCTGGAACCGCACGCCCCGCAACGGCAGCGGCCAGGTCGTCTACGCGAAGGGCGACTTCGAACTCGTCGTCGTCCCGGGCCGGGACCGCGCGGCCGAGTTCGGCGAGGACCCCATGGTCTACCAGCGCGACAGCGAGCCCGAGCTGGAGCCGTACCGTGCCTCCAGCTGGGCCACCTCCAGCGGACTGAAGACCATCGAGGTCGGCGGACGGACCATGGCGGAGGGGCAGTTCACCTGGACCGGCGCCGGTGGCGGTGAGCTGTACGTGCGCAATGTCGCGATCCTGATCGACGGGCGCTACCACGTCGTGCAGGTCCGTGGCCCGGAGGCGGAGCGGGACGAGGTGAGCCGGTTGTTCGAACAGGCGTCGGCGACCTATCGGTACACCCGCTGACGCAAGTCCGGCCCGATGGTTGCCTCCTGACACGGAAAGCGACAACCGTCACAGAGCGGTTTCCATGCCACCCCGCCCGTTCCCCGGACGGTGGCCGGTCCCTAGTCTGACCCTGACAAGACCATTGCGGGGCAACGTGAATCAGATGCAGGGCCGGCTGGTCGCGGGCCGATACCGGCTCGGGGACGCCATCGGCAGCGGCGGCATGGGCCGGGTGTGGCGCGCACACGACGAGGTGCTGCACCGGACCGTCGCCATCAAGGAGCTGACCGCCGCGCTCTACGTCTCCGAGAGCGACCAGGCGATACTGCTGGCGCGTACCCGGGGCGAGGCGCGCGCGGCGGCACGGATCAACCACTCGGCCGTCGTCACCGTCCACGACGTCCTCGAACACGACGGCCGGCCCTGGATCGTGATGGAGCTGGTCGAGGGCCGCTCGCTGGCCGACGCGGTCAAGGACGAGGAACGGTTCGAGCCGCGGGAGGCGGCCCGTGTCGGTCTGTGGGTGCTGCGCGCCCTGCGTGCCGCGCACACCGCCGGGGTCCTGCACCGCGACGTCAAGCCCGGCAACGTACTGCTCGGCGACGACGGCCGGGTGCTGCTCACCGACTTCGGCATCGCCCAGATCGAGGGCGACTCCACCATCACGCGGACCGGAGAGGTCGTCGGCTCCGTCGACTACCTGGCGCCGGAGCGAGTCCGCGGTCACGACCCCGGCCCCGCCTCCGACCTGTGGGCGCTCGGCGCGACGCTGTACACGGCGGTGGAAGGCAGGTCGCCGTTCCGCCGCACCTCACCGCTCACCACCATGCAGGCGGTCGTCGAGGAGGAGGCCACCGAGCCCCGGTACGCCGGTCCGCTCGCGCCCGTCATCAGCGCCCTGCTGCGCAAGGACCCGGCCTCGCGGCCCGACGTGACCGAGGCGGAACAGATGCTCGCGGAGGCCGCGGAGGGACGGCGGCCGAACGCGGCCCAGGCGTATGTGCCGACGCAGTACTCGGGCCCGCGGGGGCAGGGCGACGTGGCCCGTCCCGGGGCGCCGGGGCCGGTGCCGACCGGCGGGACAGCGGCGACGCCGTACCAGCAGATGACCGGTCCGACGGCGGTCGGTCCCACGGCCGTCGGTCCCACAGCGATGGGTCACGCGGCGGCGGGGCACGCGCCGACCGGTCCCGCGGGCGTCGCTCCCGTACGGTCCCGGCGCCGCCGCCTGCGCACACTCGCCCTGGTCGTCGTCGCCGCCGCCCTCATCGGCGCGGGCACCGCCGTGGTGCTGCAGCAACGGGGCGGGGGTTCGACGGCCGGGCAGGACCCCGCCCACTCGCCGTCCCCCTCCCCTTCCGCCTCCGCCACGACCGGCAAGGGTCCCGGCGGGTCCGTCCCGGCCGGTTGGGTCCGCCGGGACGACCCGGTGGGTTTCAGCCTCTACCTGCCCGAGAACTGGCAGCGGAAGGTCTTCGACGACGACGGCGAGCTGAAGCAGGTCGACTACACCCCCGACGGAGGCGAGCACTTCGTCCGCATCGCCGTCGACACCGCGCCCGACTACAACGACCCGTACGCCCATCAGCTCGACCTGGAGGCCCAGCTCCAGCGGCTGGTCGACTACCGGCGCGTCACCCTGGAGCGGACCACCTACCGCGACCACAAGAGCGCCCGGTGGGAGTACACCTGGACCGCGCTGGCCAAGGACACCTCCTTCCCCGGTCCGCGGCGCGCCGTCGAGGAGACGTACATGTCCCGTGACGGCGTCGAGTACGTCATCTACATGTCGGCGCCCGCCGAGGACTGGGAGACCGCGCGGCAGCAGTTCCGGACGGTGCTGCAGAGCTGGCAGGAGAAGACCCCCTGACCCGTGCCGTGTGATGGCCTGAAGCCGTCGCAACGACGCACGCGTGTCCGTCGGTTGTCGGCCACCCGGGTTACGGCGCCCCGGAGCCGGTCCGTCCGGTGGGGCATGATGGGCGCATGGTGACCGAGGGGGCCGGCGGGCGTGTCATCGCGGGCCGTTACCGACTCCATGAGCGGCTCGGCCGCGGCGGCATGGGCATCGTGTGGCGGGCGACCGACCAACTGCTCGCCCGCGAAGTGGCCGTGAAGGCGCTACCCCTCGACGAGGCCCTCTCCTCGGCCGAGGCCCGTCGGCGCCGCGAGCGCACCCTGCGCGAGGCCCGCGCGGTCGCACAGCTGAGGCACCCGCACGTCATCGTCGTGCACGACGTCGTCGAGGACGACGAACGTGCGTACATGGTCATGGAGCTGGTCGACGGCGGCTCGCTCGCCGACCGGGTCCTCGGCCACGGCCCGGTCGACGCCACCGAGGCCGCCCGGATCGGCGTCGCCCTGCTCGACGCCCTGCGCACCGCGCACGCGGCCGGGATCCTGCACCGGGACGTGAAGCCGTCCAACGTGCTGGTGGCCGAGGACGGCCGGGTCGTCCTCACCGACTTCGGCGTGGCCCAGGTCGCGGGCGCCACCACGCTCACCGAGACCGGCTCCTTCGTCGGCTCCCCCGAGTACACCGCCCCCGAGCGGATGTCCGGTGCCGGGACCGGACCGGAGTCCGACCTGTGGTCGCTGGGTGTGCTGCTGTGCGCGGTCCTCAGCGGGTCCTCGCCCTTCCACCGCGACTCGCTGGGCGGCGTCCTGCACGCGGTGGTCACCGACGTGATCCGTCCGCCCGCGCAGGCCGGGCCCATCCTTCCGGTCGTACAGGGCCTGCTGGAACGCGACCCGGAACGGCGGCTGGACGCGGCGGAGGCCGAGCGGATGCTGCGCGCCTTCCTGACCACGGGCCGGACTCCCGCGCCGCCCCGCACCGGTGAGCCCCGGCGGGTGACGCGGGGCGTGCTCATGGCGCTGGTACTCGCGGTACGCCGACGGGTTCGGCGTCCGTGACGCCGTCTTCGCAACGCACCTAAACAGGAGATAAGCGGCAGCGTGCGTCACGGGTCTGTGACCACGGAGCACGGTTGGTGGATGCGGGCACGCCGGGCGCGATATGGATGGACCCATGAGCAGTAACGGGGGACCCCGCAACGGGTCGGACGAGCCGACGAGTTTCGGCCTGCGACCACCGAATCCGCCCGTCGCCGTGCCGCACCCCGGCAACCCGTACGCGGCACCCACCCAGGTCGTGCCGCCCCGGTCGCCGGCGCCGCAGCCCGCGCACGCGGAGCCGTCCGCACAGGACGCGGGCGCCGGGCGGCTCATCGCCGGCCGCTACCGGCTGATCTCCAGGCTCGGGCACGGCGGCATGGGCACGGTGTGGCGGGCGAAGGACGAGACCGTGGACCGCGAGGTGGCCGTCAAGGAGCCCCGCGTACCCGACCACCTTCCCGAACGCGAACGGGACAACGCCTTCGAACGGATGCGCCGCGAGGCCCGCGCCGCGGCCCGCCTCGACCATCCGGCCGTGGTCGACGTGCACGACGTGGCGGTGGTGGACGGCCAGCCGTGGATCGTGATGGAGCTGGTCCGGGGCCGCTCGCTGGGCGACGCGTTGCAGGAGGGCACACTGGGTGCGCGCGAGGCTGCCCGGATCGGCCTGGAGGTGCTCGGCGCGCTGGACGCCGCCCACGCGGCCGGCGTCCTGCACCGGGACGTGAAGCCGGACAACGTACTGCTCGGGCGGCACGACCGGGTCGTGCTCACCGACTTCGGCATCGCCCAGATCGAGGGCGAGACCAATCTGACCGACACCGGCGGCTTCGTCGGCTCGCCCGAGTACATCGCCCCGGAGCGGGTGCTGGGCCAGCGCCCCGGCCCGGCGAGCGACCTGTGGTCGCTGGGCGTGGTGCTGTACGCGGCGACGGAGGGCGTCTCGCCGTTCCGCCGCAGCAACACCCCCGCCACGCTCCAGTCCGTGCTCAACGCCGCGCCGGCGCCGCCCGCCTCCGCGCAGGGGCCGCTGGCCGAGGTCATCACGGGCCTGCTGAACAAGGACCCGGCGCGCCGTCCGGACGCCACCCGGGTCCGCGCCCTGCTGAGCGCCGCCGCGAACCCGCCGGAGCCGGTCCCCACCCAGGTCGTACACGTCGCCGGGGCGGACGGGCCGTCCCGGCCGGTGTCCAAGTGGAGCGTCAGGCTGGGCCGCAACGCGTGGATCACCCTCGGCGCGGCGGTCGTCGCGGCGGCGGTGGCGTCGTACCTGGTGATCGCGGACCCCTTCGCGGGGTCCCTGCCGGAGGGGTGGAAGAAGCACGACCTCGGTGCGAAGCCCGGCATGAGCGTCGGTGTGCCGGCGGAGTTCGTGAAGCTGAAGCACCCCGACAAATGGGACGGCACCACCGAGTCGTTCGCCGACCCGAGCGGCGCGATCACCGTCCACGTGGACCGTGACATCAAGGCCGACGACGAGAACGACGACCTCCCGGACACCGCGGGGGCCAACGCCTGGGCGGACTGGGAGATGCTCAAGGACGGCGAGTACTCGTGGAACTTCGCCGACAAGCCCGCTCCCAGGGGTGAACCGAGCGAGACCGAGTACAAGGGCAGGAAGGCCGCCGAGAACACCATCGCCTACACGACGGCCGACACGCAGAACCCCCGCGAGCGCGAGTACCACATCCTCTACTACCGGGCGGACAACGGCGACATCTACAAGGTCTCCATCGACTACCCCCGCAAGGGATACTTCGCGGACGAGGGGCGGAAGATTGCCCGGACCGTCGTCGCCAACTGGGAGGTCGACCAGCTCTGATGGAACTGCAGGGGTACCTGGTCGGCGAGCGGTACCGGCTGCTGAGGCGCGTAGCTTCCGGCGCCTCGGGAACCGTCTGGCGGGCCTACGACGAACGCGCGGCACAGGACGTCGCCGTCAAGCAGCCGCGGCTGCCCGGCGACCCGGCGGACGAGACGTACCGCCGGGCCGCCCACCGCCTCTACCGCGAGGCACGCGCCGCCACCCGTGTCGACCACCCCGCGGCCGTCCGCATCCGCGACGTGGTCGTGGAGGAGGCCCAACTCGACGGACTGCCCTGGATCGTCATGGAGTGGGTCCCCGGCGAGTCCCTGCGGGAGGTGCTCCGGCGCGGTCCGGTGCACGCGCCCGAAGCGGCCCGCATAGGGCTCGCGGTGCTCGGCGCGCTGCGGGCGGCGCACGCCGTCGGCATCGTGCACCGCGCGGTCAGGCCCGCCAAGGTGCTGCTCGGCCCGCACGGCCGCGTCGTGCTCACCGACTTCGGCACGGCCCGCGCACCGGGCGAGGACTCCCCCCGGGGTGCCGGCCCCGCGGCGGACCTGCGCTCGCTGGGCGTCCTCCTGCACACCGCCGTCGAGAACCGGTCGTCCTCCGGGCCGCTCGACCCGCTGATCGAAAGGCTGAAGGCCGAGGACGCCACCCGGCGACCGGATGCCGAGGAGGTCGCGCGGCACCTGGAGGCGGTGGCCGGCGCCCCCCGGTCCGCGCCGGACCGAAAAGAAGTGATCAGGTCCAGCCCCGCCGGGTAACCTCCTGATCAGCGCATTTGTTGCCAGCGATCACTGGCGTTGTGTGAGCACTCGGTGAATCCCGATTACCGACGGGTACACAAAGCCCTCGCGGCGTCATACCCTGCGGCTCATGACGGACGCGCAGGCCCCGGAAATCACCGGCACGAACCCTCTCGCCCCCGCTCCCGCGGGCGCCCGCACCGCGGCCGACGTGGTCACGCCCGAGCTGGTCGCCCAGCTCACCAAGGGCGTGGCCGGCTCCGGCCGCACCGCCAACCACACGCCGTTCACCGGCGAGAAGCTGGCCGACCTGCCCGAGTCGACGCCCGAGGAGGTGGCCGGCGCCTTCGAGCGGGCCCGCGCCGCCCAGGCCGTGTGGGCACGCGTTCCGGTACGGCAGCGCGCCGCCGTCCTGCTGCGCTTCCACGACCTGGTGCTCGAGCGCCAGGCCGAGGTGCTCGACCTCATCCAGCTGGAGACCGGCAAGGCCCGCCTGCACGCCCACGAGGAGGTCCAGGCCGTCGCCGTCGCCGCCCGGCACTACGGCCGCAAGGCCCCGGCGTACCTGCGCCCCAAGCGGCACACCGGCGCCATACCGACCCTCACGAAGGTCACCGAACTGCGCCACCCGCGCGGTGTCGTCGGGCAGATCGTTCCGTGGAACTACCCCTTCGAACTGTCCGTCGGCGACGCCCTGCCCGCCCTGGTCGCGGGCAACGCGGTCGTGATGAAGCCCGACACCGAGTCCTGTCTCACCGCGCTGTGGGCCCGTGACCTGCTGATCGAGGCCGGGCTGCCCGCCGACGTCCTCCAGGCCGTCATCGGCGTCGGCCCGGTCATCGGTCCCGAGGTCGTCAAGCACGGTGACTACGTATCCTTCACCGGCTCCACCCGCACCGGCCGAGAGGTCGCCACGGTCGCCGCGGACCGCCTGGTCGGCGTCTCGCTGGAGCTCGGCGGCAAGAACGCCATGCTGGTCCTGGAGGACGCCGACATCGAGAAGGCGGCGGCAGGCGCCGTCCGCGCCTGCTTCTCCTCCGCCGGCCAGTTGTGCGTGTCCATCGAGCGGATCTATGTCCACGAGTCGGTCGCCGACGTCTTCCTCGACCGCTTCGCCGCCCGCACCCGCGCGATGCGGCTGGGCAGCGCCCTGGCCTACGGAGCGGACATGGGCTCCCTGGTCAGCGGGCACCAACTGGAGACCGTGAAGCGGCACGTCGAGGACGCCGTCGACAAGGGCGCGCGCGTCGTCGCCGGCGGAGTGGCCCGTCCCGACATCGGGCCGTACTTCTACGAGCCGACCGTCCTCGAAGGCGTCACGGACGTCATGACCCTGTGCTGCGAGGAGACCTTCGGCCCCGTCGTGTCCGTCTACCGCTTCAAGACGCTGGACGAGGCCGTCGACCGCGCCAACGCCACGTCGTACGGGCTGAACTCCTCGGTGTGGACCACGAACGCCCGCCTGGGCCGCGAGACCGCCGCCCGTCTGCGCACCGGCACGGTCAACATCAACGAGGGCTACGCCTCCGCGTACGGCAGCGTCCAGTCGCCCATGGGCGGCATGAAGGACTCCGGCCTCGGCCGCCGGCACGGCTCCGAGGGCATCCTCAAGTACACCGAGGCCCAGACGGTCGCCCACCAGCGCCTGCTGCCGATGGCGCCCTCGCTGGGGATGGACGACGAGAAGTACGCGGCGTTCATGAGCCGGAGCCTGCGCCTGATGAAGGCGTTCCGCTTCCGCTGAGCAGCCCGCCACCCGTACCCGTTCTCAACGAGGAGAGCACGTGTCGCAGGAGAAGTCCGTCCAGACCCGGGACGACGAGAACGGGTACGACTACGACGTCCTCATCGTGGGGTCAGGTTTCGGAGGCTCGGTCTCCGCCCTCCGCCTCACCGAGAAGGGCTACCGCGTCGGCGTCCTGGAAGCGGGCCGCCGCTTCACCCGGGAGTCGCTGCCGAAGAACTCCTGGGACCTGAAGAACTACCTGTGGGCCCCCAGGCTCGGCATGTTCGGCCTCCAGCGCATCCACCTGCTCGGCAACGTCATGGTCCTGGCGGGCGCCGGGGTCGGCGGCGGATCCCTGAACTACGCCAACACCCTCTACGTGCCGCCGAAGCCGTTCTTCGAGGACCCCCAGTGGCGCGGCATCACCGACTGGCACGATGAACTGACGCCGTACTACGACCAGGCCAAGCGCATGCTCGGGGTCCGGCTGAACCCGACCATGACCCCGTCCGACGTGCACTTGAAGGCCGCCGCCGAGCGGATGGGCGTCGGCGACACCTTCCACATGGCGCCGGTCGGCGTCTTCTTCGGCGACGGCGAGGACGCCGACGGCACGGCCAGGGCCCAGCCGGGTGAGAAGGTGCCCGACCCCTACTTCGGCGGGGCGGGCCCCGACCGCAAGGCCTGCAACGAGTGCGGCGAGTGCATGACCGGATGCCGGCACGGCGCGAAGAACACCCTCAACGAGAACTACCTGTACCTCGCCGAGAAGGCGGGTGCCGTCGTCCACCCGATGACGACGGTCGTCTCGGTCACCGACGACTCGCGCGGCGGGTTCGCGGTCGCCACCCTGCCCACCGACCGGCAGAAGAGGGGCGCGGGCCGCACGTTCACGGCCCGCCGGGTCGTCTTGGCCGCCGGCACCTACGGCACCCAGACCCTGCTGCACCGCATGAAGGCGAACGGCCAGCTGCCGCACATATCCGACAAGCTCGGCGAGCTGACCCGCACCAACTCCGAGGCCCTGGTCGGCGCCCAGACCGACGACCGGCGCTACCGCAAGGCCACCGGCGAGACACGGGCCGACTTCACGCGCGGCGTCGCCATAACGTCCTCGATCCACCCGGACGCCAACACCCACATCGAGCCGGTCCGTTACGGCAAGGGCTCCAACTCGATGGGCGGCCTGTCCATCCTCCAGGTCCCGTACGCCGGGCACACCGCCTCGGGCGCGTCCCGTGTCCTGGGCTTCCTGGGCCACGCGGCCAAGCACCCGCTGCTTGTCCTGCGTTCGCTCTCCAACCGCAAGTGGTCGGAGCGGACCATCATCGGCCTGGTGATGCAGTCTCTGGACAACTCCCTGACCACGCACCTGAAACCGACGGGCGTCGGCAAGGGCCTGCTCACCGCCCGCCAGGGCCACGGCTCGCCCAACCCCAAGCAGATCAAGGCGGCGACGGAGGGCGCCTCCGCGCTCGCCGCCGAGATCAACGGCTTCGCCGGCTCCAACGTCGGCGAGCTGATGGGCACCCCGCTCACCGCCCACTTCCTCGGCGGCTGCCCGATCGGCGCCTCCCGCGAGACCGGCGTCATCGACCCGTACCACCGTCTCTACGGCCACCCCGGCATCTCGGTCGTCGACGGCGCCGCGGTCTCCGCCAACCTGGGTGTCAACCCGTCCCTGACCATCACGGCGCAGGCCGAGCGGGCGATGTCGTACTGGCCGAACAAGGGCGAGAGCGACCCGCGCCCGGCGCAGGGCACGGCCTACGAGCGCCTGGCCGCCGTCGAGCCCAAGTCCCCGGCGGTCCCGGCGGAGGCCTTCGGTTCGCTGCGGCTGCCGTTCCTGGGAATACCGGCGGTGCCGCCGAAGGAGTAGCGCGAAAGGCGAGAGGGACCTGCGCCCCCCTCCGAGCGCAGGTCCCTCTCACCCGGCCTGTGTCACGCCGGTCCGTGCTGTGTCACGCCTCCGCGCCGGCCTTGCGCCGCCGCACCGCGAACACCGCGCCGCCACCGAGGACGACGGCGAGCCCGCCGACGAGGCCGATCATCGGCAGTGCGGAACTGGAACCGGTCTCGGCGAGACTGCCGGTGACCTCGGGCGTGCCCGCGGCCGGCTTCTCGACGGCGACGGGAGCCTTGCCGCCTTCCGTCGGCTTGGTGCCCTCGGTGTCCGTGCCTGCGGCCACGATCTGGAACTTGTAGGCGACGTCACCGAAGCCGGTGCACTCGCCGTCCGCGTCGCCGTAGATGGTCGCGCCGAGCGTGAAGCCGGCGCCGACCGGGGCGTCGGACCTCACGTTGATCCGCATCGGGATGTCGACCTCGTAGTCGGGCGCCAGCTCGTCGGTGTAACCGATGTAGCCGACCGCGTAGCCGAACTCGTTGAGGTCCTCCCAGATCTTGTCGTCGGGGTTCCAGGCCTGGAGGCTGACCTTCTTGCTCTCGAACAGCTCCTCGCCGTTCCGGTCGGCGGAGGCGCCGGCCAGGTACTCGAGGTTCTGGAGCGTGGAGCCGGAGTCGTTGGCCACGTTGAGCGAGAACTTGTGCCAGCCGCTGCCCGCCGCGATCTCACCGGGGAGGCCGCTGATGTTGACGTCGACCTTGGTGTCCTCGCACACCGACGGCTCGGGGGCCGGGGTCTCGGACTCCTCGGGCGCCGAGGTGCTCGGCGACGGCGAGGCGGGCGCGGAGGTGCTGGGCGCCGGGGACTCGGGGGCCGAGGTACTCGGAGAGCTGCTCGGGGAGCTGCTCGTGGAGTCGCTCGGCGGCGGAGCGGTCTCGCTCGTGGACTGGCTCGGGGCCGGGTCCGTCGGAGGTGTGCTCTCCGGTGCGGTTTCGGCGGCGGAACTGGTCGGCGGCTGAGACGTCGGCGTGTCACCGGTCGCGTAGGCGGCCGGCGCCGCGAGCAGCGCCACCGGGGCGATCACTGCCGTGGCGGCCGCTGCTGCCATGGCGCGACGAAGCTTCATGAAGACCTCGAATAGTCCGGCGTACCGCGCACGGCGATACGGGAGAGTCAGGGAGGCCTCCGCGTGTGGGGCGCGGGTGTGGCCCTTGGTTCGGTCCGTACGCCTGTTTGATCTGTGAAAGCTGTGAATGGTTGTCCTCGAACTCACAGAACTTTTATGTGGCGTGCGTCACTCCGGACCGTCGGGGGGGCGTCGACATGGCGAAGGGCCCCGCGGCGGAGTGAGCCGCGGGGCCCTTCATCGGCCAGCACCGGCGTCAGGGCAGCGCCGGTGCCTCGGGAAGCGGCGCCGGGGGGTTGCGCCGCCTGCTTCGAATGGCATGCGGTTCCGAATGGCCGTGCAGTCGAGTGGGCCGAGGGACTCGGCCGCCGCCCCGTCGGCCGGCCCCGGGCGTCCCCGGAGCCGGCCGTTCTCTTGGGTGACCGGGCTGCTGTCCCCTGCCGTCCGGTCACTTTCCTGGAGCGAGGTCCCACGACGTGCGGCACGATCCGTACGTCTCATCGCTCCAGTGAGCCACGCGTGGTTCTTTCGGGCCCGTCCCTGGCTGACACGGACACCGGGACAACGAAGCCACTCGCCTGCCGGTCACGCGCCGTACGGGTGAGAAGCGCCCGAACTCGGATGCGACGCTCGGACCCGGCGCTCAGACGCGCCCGCGGCACAGTTCCAGCATCGTCATCGCCAGCGCCGTACCCGGCTTGCCCAGCGCGTGCCGGTAGTGGTCGAGGACCTCCATCTCGCGGGAGAGGTTCACGCGCCGGCCGCCGGAGGTGATCCGCGCCTCCTGGATGACCGCGGAGACGGCCATCCGTTCCTGGATCAGCCCGATGATCCGGTCGTCCAGCGCGTCGATGCGCTCCCGGGCGCCCGTGATCACGTCGGCTGCCTCGGTGGTGCGGGCGCCGGTCTTGTCTGCCGCGGTGACGGTCATGTCGGTGTCTCCTCGCCGAAGGGGGCGGTGCCCCCGGCCGACGGGATCCGCAAACGCCAGGCGCCCCGGACCTTGTCGGCCCGGGGCGCCTGGGAAGTCGCTTGTCAGTTGCTCAAGCAGCACGACCATGGCAGCCGGTGGGCCGGTTGCCATAGGTAAACAGGAAGGTCTGGTGCGTGAGCATGGGGCCAGTATGCCCCGGGGGCGGACGGGGTCCAAGCCGGTTCGTATGGTGAGACGCCGGGGGAGGGGCGACCCTGCCGCCGTGCGCGGGGCGGGGCCACCCGCCCACCTCGGTAGAATCGGCAGTACAAGACCCCCGCCCGACCGCCGGAAGGCACCCCGTGTCATCAGCGACTCCCGCTGCCGCCGCCCCCGACACCGTCCTGGTCGTCGACTTCGGCGCGCAGTACGCCCAGCTCATCGCCCGCCGTGTCCGCGAGGCGCGGGTCTACAGCGAGATCGTGCCGAGCTCCATGCCGGTCGCGGAGATGCTCGCCAAGAACCCGGCGGCCATCATCCTCTCCGGCGGCCCCTCGTCGGTGTACGAGCCGGGTGCCCCCACCCTCGACCGCACCCTGTTCGAGGCGGGTGTCCCCGTCTTCGGCATGTGCTACGGCTTCCAGCTGATGGCGCAGACCCTCGGCGGCACCGTCGACAACTCCGGCGCCCGTGAGTACGGCCGCACCGACCTGTCGGTCTCCAAGCCGTCCTCCACCCTCTTCGAGGGCACCCCGGCCGAGCAGGCCGTGTGGATGTCCCACGGCGACGCCTGCTCCGCCGCCCCCGAGGGCTTCACCGTCACCGGTTCCACCTCCGTCGTCCCGGTCGCCGCCTTCGAGAACGACGAGAAGAAGCTCTACGGCGTCCAGTACCACCCCGAGGTGATGCACTCCACGCACGGTCAGCAGGTGCTTGAGCACTTCCTGTACCGGGGTGCGGGCCTGCGCCCGGACTGGACCACGGGCAACGTCATCGAGGAGCAGGTCGCGGCGATCCGCGAGCAGGTCGGCGACCGGCGCGCCATCTGCGGTCTGTCCGGCGGCGTGGACTCCGCCGTCGCCGCCGCCCTCGTCCAGAAGGCCATCGGCTCCCAGCTGACCTGCGTCTACGTCGACCACGGCCTGATGCGCCAGGGCGAGACCGAGCAGGTCGAGAAGGACTTCGTCGCCGCGACCGGCGTACAGCTGAAGGTCGTGGACGCGCAGGAGCGGTTCCTGAAGGCGCTGGCCGGGGTCTCCGACCCCGAGGAGAAGCGGAAGATCATCGGCCGCGAGTTCATCCGGGTCTTCGAGCAGGCCCAGGCCGAGATCATCGCCGACGAGGGCCCCGCGGTCGAGTTCCTCGTCCAGGGCACCCTGTACCCGGACGTCGTCGAGTCCGGCGGCGGCACCGGCGCGGCGAACATCAAGTCCCACCACAATGTCGGCGGGCTCCCCGAGGACCTCGAGTTCCAGCTCATCGAGCCGCTGCGCAAGCTGTTCAAGGACGAGGTCCGGATGGTCGGCCAGGAGCTGGGCCTGCCGGACGAGATCGTCCAGCGCCAGCCGTTCCCCGGTCCGGGCCTCGGCATCCGGATCGTCGGCGAGGTCACCAAGGAGCGGCTCGACCTGCTCCGTGAGGCCGACGCCATCGCCCGCGAGGAGCTGACCGCGGCCGGCCTCGACCGCGACATCTGGCAGTGCCCCGTGGTGCTGCTCGCGGACGTCCGCTCCGTCGGCGTCCAGGGCGACGGCCGCACCTACGGCCACCCGATCGTGCTGCGGCCCGTCTCCTCCGAGGACGCGATGACGGCCGACTGGTCCCGGCTGCCGTACGACGTGCTCTCCAAGATCTCGACCCGCATCACCAACGAGGTCAAGGACGTCAACCGGGTCGTCCTCGACGTGACGTCGAAGCCGCCGGGCACCATCGAGTGGGAGTGACCCGGGTGACCCGGGTGACCCGGGTGGCCGCTAGGTGCGCCTGACGGTGCGCAGGGGCTTCCCGGGCTGCCAGACCTGGACGACCAGATACGCGTCGTCCTCCACGTAGGTCCGCACGACCTCCGTCAGCTCGGTACGGAAGAGGTGGAACGGCTCCGGCGGTTCCACCTCTTCCGCGTATCCGGCCCGTACCTCGGGGTCCTCGACCTCGACCGCCCGCCCGCCGATACGCACGTCCCCGCCGCCCATCCCGGTTCCGTCCCCCGGGTTCGCCTGCAACGCGAACCGCTCGTCCCGGCGCAGGTCGAGCGCCTTGACCGAACCCGGCATCATGCCGAGCCACAGCTCGCCGCCGAGGAAACGCACCTCCAGGCCGGTGGTGCGGGGCGAGCCGTCCTTGCGCAGGGTGGCGAGGATGTGGTGGGTGTACGCGCCGAAACGTGCCTCGACGGTGGCGGCCAGCTCGGGTTCGGCGGTGGCGAAGCCGGCCCAGTTGGCGGCGGCGCTCGCGGCGGTGCTGCTCGTGGCGGCGGTGCTCGTGGCGGCGGTGCTCGGCGTCATACGTCGAGTCTGGACCCGAAAGCGGACACCTTCTGTCGGATATTCGCCGGGCACCCTGTCGGGCACCCTGTCGGGCGCCCTGTCGGACATCGCGGCCGGTCGTCATCAGGAGCCGGTCGTCGTCAGAAGCCCCGCAGCACCGCCGCCTTCGTCATGGCGAACTCCGCGTCCGTGAGGACGCCGGCGCGGTGCAGCTCGCCCAGTTCGCGCAGTCGGCGCAGCAGGACGTCGTGATGGTCGGACGGCGGCGGCGCTGGACTCGGAACCCCGGGCCGGGGCCCGCTCCCCGCGGCCTTCGGGGCGGTGCCGTCCGCGTCGGCCGTACGGGCGGAGGGATGCGGCAGCCGGGCCGTGACCGCGGTGGCGATCAGTGCGGTGAGCAGGTCGCGGCGGACGCTGCCCCACAGGTCCAGGGCGTACGGGTCCTTCTCCGGCGGCAGTTCGGAGGACACCGTCTCCCGGGTCACGAACCGCAGGAAACCCTCCTCGGCCCCGGAGTTGGGCAGCCACTCGACCCGCACCAGCTCACCGACGTCGATGATCCGCGGACCGGTGGCGCGTTTGACCCGGTCGGAGGCGTCGGCCCAGTCGATGCGCACCTGGGTGCCGTCGAAGGAGACCGTGCCGTCCGAGGAACGCACCGAGACCGGCACCGGCGGCCCGGGCAGCAGGTAGCCCTCGGTGGGCTCCTTGGGAATCCGGTCGAGGAGCAGCGCGTGCCGGATCTCCTCGGCGACGTACTCGGCGACCCCGCAGCGGTCGATCTCCACGGTCAGCCGGTACGGGTCGGCCGCGTCGGGCAGCCGGCCGCCTGTTGCCTGGAGGAGGGGGTCGGCACCCTCGCGCAGCCTCAGCCGCAGCCGTCCGCGTCTGCGTTCCGGCTCGAAGCCGACGCCCGCGACGGCCTCCAGCGGCACCGAGACCTCTCCGTACGTCTGCCGGAACAGCGGCACCGAGCGGTGCAGGCCCGGCGTGATCCGGACCGTACTGCCGTCGAACGCCCAGGTCCCGTCGCGCTGGATGATCTCGGCCATAAGGGAATTCTCGCAGCCGGGTCAACACGGTGGTCCACGTGTCACCCGCGCTGAGCAGAGCGGACCGGGGGCGCCGGGCGCGCGGGGGCTGGTGTACGGCACAATTCGCTGTCGTCCCAAGGGACTTACGGTTCCTCCACGGGTGGCGGCAGTACTGTCGCGGATGCCGGCGCAGGTGTCGGCGCAGACGGTGTCACTGGGTTTTCGCAGCGGTTCGGGAAGGCGGGCGTTCGGTCGTGGCGGTGCAGGAGGCGAGACGCGGGAGCGGCTCGGACAGAGGCGCGTACGAGGCGGCGCACGGCGGCGGCTGCACCTGCGGGGACTGCCCGCACGGCGCCCGTGAGGGGCACCGCCGGGCGGTCGCCGCGTTCCTGCTGCGGCGGGACGAGTTCGCGGCCGGGCAGGGCCTGCCGGCCGCGGTGGCCCACTCGGCCTCCGCTTCCCGGCAGTGGGTCTCGGAGGAGCTGACCCAGTCCGCGGAAGTCGTCGCCGAACGCGGTCGGGCCGAGGGCGAGGCGTGGCTCGCGGCACTCGGGCGCCGCACGGCGGCCGTCGTGTGGGCCGGGGTCGTACTGCTGCTGCTCGGGCAGTCGCTCACCGCGATCGGTGCCGGCTGGACCGCGGCACGCACCGCCGGGCTCGCGGCGGCGCTGGTCGTGGCCGGTGCGCTGACGGCGGCGTCGTGGTTCCACCGCGCGCGGGGCGGGGCGCTGGCCCCGGTCATCGGCGAGGACAACCGCCTGTCCACGTCCCGGGCGGTGGCGGCGGCCTGGGTGCTCTTCGTCGCCTACGCGGTGCTCGTCCTGGCCGGACAACTGGCGGTGGCCTCGGGCCCCGGTCGGCGGGACGCGCTGATCTCCGGACTCGGACTCGCCCGCGGCGCCGGTGCGGTGACCGTACTCGCGGTGGTGTGCGGGATCGCGGTCCTGGTGCGCCGGGTGGTCGGACTGCGGGTGCTGGGCCAGCGGCTGCAGAAGGTACGGGCGGACCGGCCGCGCGCGGCCGACCTGCTGACGGACGACGCGGGACGCGGGGCCTTCGCCGACATCCAGTACGTGGCGATCAGTACCGTCGCCCTGGTGTTCGGGGCCGTACGGCTGGCCCGGCGTCCGGAGCAACTGCCCGACCTGCCGTGGGGGCTGGCGGTCGTGGTGCTGGTGTCGGCGGCGACCTACGTGGCCGGGAAGTACGCGGAGGGGGGGGCGCCCCGTGATCCTCTCCGTGGTCCGGGCACGGGAGGCCGGTGACCTGGACGCCCCGATCCGCACCGGCGACGACATCGAGATCCGGGGCGCCGGCTTCGTACCGCCGGGCGCGCAGCGCGCGGACCGCCTGTCCCGGATGGTCGTCCGCATCGGCGTGGTCAACGTCCACGTACCTCTGGTCCCGGTGACCGGCGGCTTCAGCAACCCAACGGACGACCTGCTGACGGTCCCGGTACCGGCGGACGTGGAACCGGGCCGGGTGGACGTGCAGGTCGTCACGAGCGCGGGCGTGGAAACCAACCGGTACGCGATCGACGTGACGGACTGACGCCCCGCCGAACCAGCTGCCGACCGTCAGCCTGTCGAAACGGAGACCTGTCGAAACGGTCCCTGTCGAAACGGGACCTGTCGAAACCGACAGGAAGAATCCGCTCGCAGAGGGATTGAGAGAGGCCCCCACGTCGTACGTATGGTCTGGTGGGGGTCTCGGCACGCGCGGGCGAGAGGCGGCTGGCAGTGATGACTCACGGAATGCGGACGGATGCGTACACCTCGCATCCCGGCGGCGGAGACTGGCGGGAGAACGCCACCCGGTACGCCCTCCTGCCCCTACGGATCTTTCTGGGCGTCACCTTCATCTACGCGGGCCTGGACAAACTCACGGACAGCGCCTTCATGAAGGACACGGGCGCCGGCTCGGTCGGCGACATGATGCGTACCGTCCGCGACTCCTCGGCCATCCCCTCCCTGGTGGACCTGGCTCTGAAGAGCCCCGCCGGTTTCGGCTACGCCATCGCCCTGGGCGAGCTGGCGGTCGGCATCGGCACCCTGCTCGGACTGCTGACCCGACTGGCGGCGCTCGGCGGCGCGCTGATCTCGCTCAGCCTGTGGCTGACCGTCAGCTGGGCCTCCGACCCGTACTACTACGGCAACGACCTCCCGTACATGTTTTGCTGGGTCCCTCTCGTGCTGGCTGGCGCACCCCTCTGGTCACTGGATGCCCTGATCAGGAACCGACGCCGCAGGCGGGTCTACTAGGCCAGGAGCAGCGGCAAGACGGCATGAGAAGGCCCTCCAGCGTGGCACTGGAGGGCCCCGGAGACTTCGCGCTCAGTCGGCCAGGTGTCGGTACAGGGTCGCCCTGGACACCCCCAGGGCCTCAGCTATGGCACTGACACTCTCTCCCTTGGCCTTCCTCGCCCTGGCCACGGTCAGAAGGTCATCCGTGATGACCGTGGGCCTTCCTCCGGTACGCCCCTGAGCCTTGGCAGCTTCCAGACCGGCCCTGGTCCTCTCAACGATCATGTCTCGCTCCAGCTCAGCGAAGGCAACCATCATCGTGAAGAAGAACTTTCCCTCTCCCTTGGGGGAGTAGCTACCGGCGAGAGTCCCAGTGAGGATGCGCAGAGCGATCCCCTTACTGTGCAGCTCTTCAGCGATGGTGAGCACGTCCTTCGTGGACCTTCCAAGCCTGTCCAACTTCCAGACACAGAGGGTGTCTCCCTCCCTCATGTAGTCCAGCGCTGCCAGTAGGCCCGGACGCTCAGTGTTCTTGCCGGACAGCTTGTCTTCGAACACCTTGGAGCATCCCGCCTCTGCCAGGGCGTCAGCCTGTAGCTGTGCATCCTGAGCCTTGGTGCTGACTCGCTTGTATCCGGTCAGGTGGCCTGTGGTGCTCTGTGTCGTCGCCATGCCCCCAGTGTCTCATAAACGTGTCTCGATAGGTAGTGAGACGGGGAGGTTACGAGACGGGTACTGAGACATGCCAAGCATGGGTGAAACGGGCATGCCGGTGAAGGTTGAGAGTGTCTCGCAAAGCATCGATTCTGAGACGGCATGAGACGCCCTCTGCACCCTCATGTCATGCACCCCCGGGGTAATGCATGTACGGGTGCGTCATGTGAACCGCAGGAGCGCTGTCCTTCGATCCTGTACGGGTTTGAAGGCTCAGAAGGCTCTCTGAGAGCCTCTGAGCATCCTGGATGGACTTTTGGGGGGGCCAGAGAGGGGTGCTAGGCCGTTAGAACGGCGTACAGGGCCCTTCCTTGGACGCTCTGTGCTGTGCTCTGCCTCCTCTGGCCTTACCCAGAGGAGTAAATAGAGTCACCGCAATGGGACCGGTTGGGTACGCCTAGCCGGTCCTTTTGCATGTCTGGAGAATGTCAGTGTCAGAGACTCGGGTATGTCCAAGGTGTAAGCGGACACTGCCTGTCTCGATGTTCAGGAAAGATCCTCGCCGTAAAGGTGGCAGGGCAGGAAACTGCCAGGATTGTCGTTGGGAACAGAAGACTGGTGAGTTGGCTCCCTGGAGATCAGAGAGCCAGAGCGGCGAGTGATTTATTCCTTAATGAATAGTGAATGGCTGATGCATACTCTTCCCTAGGTCGACCTCTGCGCCGAAGTCGACCGTATTCGATACGCCCTTAACGAGGGGATTAAGTCGGATACTGACTCCCGCTTTCAGTAGGTGACGCGTCCTCTCATCTTTGTTCCCTACGTTCCTCTCCCACATGTGTCGGAAGGTCTCTCCTGTGTCCCGGTATTCGTAGCGGTCGGGCTTATCGCCTTCTGTCGACAAGGAGTCGTGCTCTTCGAACAGGGCCGCAATTTCCTCCTCGGTGGACTTCTTGGCGAACCCGGAAGAGTTCTTGCCGCCGGGGCGGATAGACCTCTGAAGTTCCGTTACGTATTGCTCAATCTCGTGAAGCCTCTGAGTATTGTTTGATCCCTTGACGTAGTAGCGCTCATACATGGGGACATCGCCGATGACCCCCAGAATGATTGTCTCTACAACTTCCTCGACCTTCTCGGCCCTGAATGCATACCCTCTGCCGCAGGAATTGCGGTTGGCTGACTTGTTGCAGCGGTATACAGGCTTGCCCTGTTGCCGCTCCGGATTGAAGAGATACAGGTTCCTGCCACACCCGCCACACAGTACGATTCCACGATATGCAGTTGTATTTTTGATGGAGCGACGGGCAGCGCTGGGTCGCCCATTCATTTCCTCCTGGAGCTTGGCCCATTCGTCGTCTGTGAGAATCGGGTCAGCCATTCTGATCTTTCCCGCAGAAGTCACAATGGGCTGAGACGTCCCGTATTTCTTCCCGGGCACCTTCACTTCCTCGCACTTCCAGCCGAGGATGGTCTCAGACCTCAGAATGGAAGTGACGGTGCGACTGCGCCATATCGGCATAGAGTCGCCGTTATTTTTTCGGCGGTTCGACATCCTCTCAGCTCCAGGGGAGGGAACGCCTCTGGTATTGAGGTCGTCACAGATGGCCGAGTAAGGCTCTCCGTCCTCAACTACTCGCTTATAAAGCTCCCGAATCACGCTCTTTTGGGTCTCGCGTACTCGGAGTCTCATTGTTCCGTCGGCGTCACGGAATGACTCGTAACCGTACGGAGGATTTCCCTTGGCCCAGACATCCTTGGGCTTTGCATAGCTCTGGAAAGACTTGACGCGCATTGAGATGTTCTGCGCCTCGGTCTCGGCGATAGCCGCAAACAAATCAATGATAACGGCTCTGAAAGGGCCGACCATGTCGAGTGCAGGTTCCTTGGCTGAAACCAGGGACTTACCCCCGTGAGCCGTCGCCCATTTGATCATGTCCTGCATGTCTACGACTTTGCGGACGAACCTGTCCATCTTCCAGAAAAGCAGAAGGTCGAATTCTGGGGCTCGATTATTCAGCCATTCCCCGAGTTCCGGCCTGTCGAATGGGTGAGATTTGGTGGCGGAGATATGAGCATCCCTCGCTACTCCCACCACCTGCCATCCCAGGTTCTGCCTCTCCTCGACGTAGGCCATGCAGTCCTGTAGCTGCCGCTCCAGGGAGGTGGATGCGTCGGTCTCGTTGCTGATCCGCAGGGCGATCAGTACCCGCACAGTCTTCACAGTCTGTGACCCTACAACAGCAGTACGCCAGTACCCTCGCCTACCTCATGGCCTGGATCCCCCTCGTCCTCGCGGGCGCCCCGCTGCTGTCACTGGACGCCGCTCTGCGCTCCCGCCGACGCCGGCGGACGGGCGGGTACCGGTAGTCGCCGGCGGGGCACCGGTAGTCGCCCACGGATACCGGTAGTCCATTGCGGGTACCGGTTTTCGCCCACGGATACCGGTGGCTCTCTGCGGATGTGGGCGGTCCGTCAGCCGGGCAGGTCTGCCCGGGGCTCGTCCCTGCCCGAGCGGAGTGCTCCGCGGCGTCGGTGTGCGGCCTGGGCCAGGACCCCGACCGCTCCCGCGGTACAGAGGCCGCCCACGACGAGGGGGATCAGCACGAACCACGGCGTTTCCCAGAGGCCGCCCGCGTCGCCGGCGTAGATGACGCCTGTCAGGGTCAGGAAGAAGCCGGCGACCAGTCGTCCGGGCTGGAACCTATGGCGTAGCACGGGTCACCTCCGCCTGTCCGACGCCGACCTGGAGGTCGAGGTCGAGCGTGCCGGCGTTCTTGCCGCCCGTGGTGGGGGCCAGAGTGATCTCCTTGTGCTTGCCCGGTGCCACGTCCACGTCCTTCTTGTCGTCGCCGGGCAGCTGGATGTCGCCCACGCCCACCTCGACGCTCAGCCGCACCGTCACGTCCTGCGGCACGACGACCTGTATTCGGCCCATGCCCACGTCCGCCCGGGTGGTCACCGTCTGCCCCTCGGCCAGGTCCAGCCCGGACAGGTCGAGGGTGCCGCTGCCGGTACCGATGTCGTACTGCTCGCGTACGCCGGCCGCCGTCGTGGGCTCCCAGGTGGTCCGGACCCAATCGGTGCCGACGTCCTCGGGCACGGCGGTCGCCCCGGCGAGCAGGCCCGCCGTGATGACCGCCAGGAAGATCGAACCGGCCCCCGTGCGCCCCAGGAAGGCGCTGACCGCGATGCCGACGCCGAAGACGGCGAGGGCGCAGGCCAGGCCGGTCTGCAGACTGGTGCCGAGCGGGTGTTCGTCCCAGGTCAGCCGGGTGCCGAGGAATGCCGCGAGCAGGGCGAGGAGGAACACGGCACCGCCGATTCCGCGGGGACCGCGCGGTTGCGGGGACCGCGCGCGCCGGTCGTTCGCGGCGGGGCGGTCATGGCCCTGGCCGCCGCGGCCGATGTTGACGGCCGCCGCGATGTCGCGGGCCTCGGAGTCCGGTGGGCCCCACAGATAGCCCGTCCCGCCGACGTGGGTGCCGTCCTTGACTATGGGGTCGCGCCACCAGGAGGGCCAAGTGAACATGATCGGGGGCGCCTGGGCCTCCGGTGGAGCGTCGGCGGCGGCCTGGGCGGAGAGCGGATCGGGGTCGGGAGCCTTCCGCTGCCTGGACCAGTACCCGGCGCCCGCGAGGACGAGGGAGAGGACGACGGCGAAGGTCAGCACTCCGCCGTTGTTCAGCATGGTCAGGAAGACCCCGCAGCCGACCAGGGCGAACAGCACGGCCGCCAGCGCCTGGCCGTCGACCCGGCCGGTCAGCAGCTTGCGCACCTCGTTCTCGTCCTCGTCGTCGTAAGGGACGAAGAGCCAGGCGAAGCCGTAGAAGATGAGACCGATGCCGCCGGTCGCGGAGAGCACGGCGAGGGTGATCCGGAAGATCACCGGATCCATGTCGCACTGCCGCCCCAGGCCCGCGCACACCCCGGCGAGCGTCTTGTGCCGCCGGTCGCGCCGGAACCTGTGGGGCGGGCCGGGGACATCGGCGCCGGCGTGGGCGCCCGCGTCGGCCGCGGCACCGCGCGCGGCGTCCGAGGCATCCGCGGCGGGCGCGGCGCCCTGCGGCCCGGCGCCCAGCGGAGGGCGCGGGCCGGGGCCGGGTCCCGGACCCGTCGCGGCGTGCTCGTGATCTGTCATGAGTCCATGGTGACGGGCGCGGCGCCGTGACGGCAGTCGGTTCGACCCTGGTCGGACCCTGATATCGGCCCTGACACGACGCCGGGGGAGTGTTCGAGGATCCCCGGGCCCGAAGATCAGGGGAGTCTCGGGGGCCGACCCTGATGCTCCGGCTCCCCCGGCCGTGTGACCATCTGTGTCATGCCGGAAGCCGCAGCTGCAGCACCACTCGTCGAACCGCGGCCGCCGCGCAAGCTCTACCGCAGCAGCGACGGACGCTGGCTCGGTGGCGTGGCGCGGGGGCTCGCCGGACACCTCGGGCTGCCCGTCATCTGGGTGCGGTTCGCCTTCGTCGGCCTGTTCATGGCCGACGGCCTGGGCGCGCTGCTGTACGCGGCCTTCTGGTTCTTCGTACCGCTGGGCGTCGGCGGTGTCGACGCGCAGCGGCCGCCGTCCCTGGTCACCTCCGAGACCTCGCCGGACGGCCGCCGCAGACTCGTCGCCCGCAAGCCCGACAAGGGCCAGATCGTCGCCCTGCTCCTCATGGTCGTCGTGGCCCTGGTCTTCGTGGGCAACGTCGACCTCGGCGGCGGAGCCAAGGCCTACCTCTGGCCGACCGTGCTCGTCGGCGCCGGCGTCGCCCTCGTCTGGCGCCAGGCGGACAACGCCCGCAGGGCCCGCTGGGCCGAGGTCGGACGCCACCGGCGCACCGTCACCCTGCTGCGCTCCGTGGCCGGCGTCCTGCTGGTGACGGCCGGTGTCACCGGCATCTTCGTCCTCCAGGGATCCGCCGCCCACCTCGGCTCCGTCCTGCAGGCGGCCCTCGCCGTCCTCGTCGGTATAACGCTCCTCGCCGGCCCTTACCTGGTGCGCATGACGCAGGACCTCTCCGAGGAGCGGCTGATGCGCATCCGGGCCCAGGAGCGGGCCGAGGTCGCCGCCCACGTCCACGACTCGGTGCTGCACACCCTGACCTTGATCCAGCGCAACGCGGAGAGCGCGGGCGAGGTGCGCCGTCTCGCCCGCGCCCAGGAGCGCGACCTGCGCGCCTGGCTCTACAAGCCGGAGGGCAACGGCAAGGACGAGGACGACGAGCCCACCACCCTCGCCGAGGCCGTGAAGCGCGATGCCGCGGAGGTCGAGGACAAGCACGGCGTCCCCATCGAGGTCGTGGTGGTCGGCGACTGCCCGCTCGACGAGAGAATCAGCGCACAGATGCAGGCGGGACGCGAGGCGATGGTGAACGCCGCCAAGTACGGTGGCGAGGGCGGCGCCGTACAGGTCTTCGCCGAAGTCGAGGGCAGGACGGTCTTCGTGTCCGTCCGGGACCGCGGCCCCGGCTTCGACCTCGACTCGATACCCGCCGACCGGATGGGCGTCAGAGAATCGATCATCGGCCGCATGGAGCGCAACGGCGGCACGGCGCGGCTGCGCGCGGTGCCGGACGGCGGCACGGAGGTCGAGCTGGAGATGGAGAGGGCGGAGAAGACGTCATGAGCGACCCGACCGAGGCGAACGGAACGGCGGGAGAGGGCGAGGCGGCCCAGCCCGCACAGCCGGCGAACGGCGGCGCGGGGGAGCGTCACGTGCGCGTGGTGCTCGTCGACGACCACCGCATGTTCCGCACCGGCGTCCAGGCCGAGATCGGCCAGACCGCGCAGACCGGCGTCGAGGTCGTCGGCGAGGCCGCCGACGTCGACCAGGCCGTCACGGTCATCACCGCGACCCGGCCGGAGGTGGTCCTCCTCGACGTACACCTCCCGGGCGGTGGCGGGGTCGAAGTCCTGCGTCGTTGCGCCCCCTTGATGAGCGACGCCGATCGGCCCGTCCGCTTCCTCGCCCTGTCCGTCTCGGACGCGGCGGAGGACGTGATCGGCGTGATCCGCGGCGGCGCCCGGGGCTACGTGACCAAGACGATCACCGGTACGGACCTGGTGAACTCGGTCTTCCGCGTCCAGGAGGGCGATGCCGTCTTCTCCCCGCGCCTGGCCGGCTTCGTCCTCGACGCGTTCGCCTCCACCGACGCCCCGCCGGTCGACGAGGACCTCGACCGCCTCACCCAGCGCGAGCGCGAGGTGCTGCGCCTGATCGCCCGCGGCTACGCGTACAAGGAGATCGCCAAGCAGCTGTACATCTCGGTGAAGACGGTCGAGTCCCACGTCTCGGCGGTCCTCCGCAAGCTCCAGCTGTCCAACCGGCACGAGCTGACGCGATGGGCCACGGCACGGCGGCTGGTGTGACCGTGCGCGCACGGCATGCGGTCCGGCCCCCGGAGCCTCCGGTCCACCGTTGCCAAAGCGGCCAGGAGCGCCTCGTCGGGCACGCGGGTACCGGCGCTACGCCACCCGCGCAGCCCCCGCGAACGGCATCTGGTCGACGGGGGCGACGCGGACCGGTGCCGACGGGTTCGGGGCGTGGATCATCTGCCCCTCGCCGATGTAGATGCCGACGTGGCTGATGCCCGAGTAGAAGAACACCAGGTCCCCCGGACGCAGTTCGGAGCGTGAGACACGGCGGCCCGCGTCGATCTGGGCGTAGGTCGTGCGGGGCAGGGAGACGCCGGCGGCGCGGTACGCGGCCTGGGTGAGGCCGGAGCAGTCGAAGGCGTCGGGGCCGGTCGCGCCCCACACATAGGGGCTGCCGAGCTTCCGGTGGGCGTAGGCGACGGCCGCCGCGGCGCGGGAGTCGGGGGCCTGGGCGGAAGCGGCGGGCAAGGCGTCCCGGGAGTCCGCCGACGAGCGCGAGGCACGGTCGTCCGTGCCGTGGCCGAGGCGGGCGCGTTCCTCGGCGGTCAGCCGGGACAGCAGGCGGCGGGCCGTGTCCAACTTGCCGGTGATGGTCGTGCGGTGACGTTTCAGCTCCGCCCGGCGTGACGTCAGTGAGGTCGCCTCGATGCGGGCGGCTCCGCGCAGTTGCTCGATCTCCCGCAGTTCCTCGCGGGCCCTGCCCACGGCGGCCGCCTGCCGGCTGCCCACCCGCTCGATGAAGGCGGCGCCGTCGAGATACCGGTCGGGGTCGGCGGAGAGCGCTAGTTGCAGGGCCGGGTCGAGGCCGCCGCTGCGGTACTGGGCAGCCGCGACCGAACCGAGTCGCTCCCGGGTGGAGTTGAGCCGGGCCGCCTTGCGGGCCGCTTCGTCCCGCAGTTTCTCCAGGCGCTGCTCGGCGGCGTCCGCCTTCTCCTTCGCGCCGTTGTACTTTTCGGTGGCGACCTCCGCCTCCTGGTAGAGCTTGTCCACCTTGGCCTTGACCTGCGCCGGCGTCGGTTCCGGATCGGCGTGCCCGGTGCCGGCGGCCAGCCCGGTCGCCGTCGCCGCGCCCGCGAGGGTGATCGTGGCCGCCGTTCGGGCCCTCCCGCCGCCCGTCGTGCGCTGTCGCGGCCTGCGGTGCGTTCCCACCTGCGATGCACGTCCTTCCGTACGACTCGACTCCGGTTGCCTGCGGGAGGAACCTAGGCGCGGCGGTAACGGCCGGGTGACGGGATGCGCGGAAGTGGCGGTACCGGATCGACGGGCGACCGAATGTGACTGAGGGCTCGCCCTGCGGCCGTCGTCTTCACGCAGGGTGATGACCGATGTCCCGCATCGGAGACGCACGAGGGGCATGAGGTGTTATGGGGTGCATATATGCGCCCCGGGTCGTTGCCTCCGCCGGGCCGGTGTCCGAGGGTGTCCGACCCGTGATTAGGCTCCGGCCCCATGGACGTACTCATCCACTTTTTCGTCGGTCTGCACATCATCGGCATCGCCTCGCTCCTCGGGGGCTTCCTGACCCAGATGAAGGCGATGGGCCAGGGCACGGCCCGTTTCGTCCCCGCGATGCTGCACGGCGCACTGACGATGCTGGTCACCGGCGTCGTCCTGATCGGCCTCAACCAGGCCGACGATCAGTCCGTCGACAACGTCAAGATGGGCGTCAAGCTCGCCCTGCTGATCGTGATCCTCGGCCTCGTCTACGTGAAGCGCGACGACGAGAAGGTGGAGAAGCCACTGTTCGGCCTGGTGGGCCTGCTGACCGTGGCGAACATCTTCATCGCGGTGCTGTGGACCTGATCTCCCCGGCGTCCGCACCCGCGGCCGACCGCAGCCCCGACCGGGCCTGGAAGACCGCCCCCGCCGCGACCGCCAGCCACGCGGCCACCGCGATCCACAGCAGCGCCTGACCGGGCGCGTCCAGCCACGGGACGTCGAGGACGGCGGCGACGGACAGCGTCGCCGCCGCCGTCATACCGAGGGGGAACACGGTCGACCAGCGGCGCACGTCGTAGCGGATCCGGGGCCACGCGATCTCGGCGGCGAGCAGTACGGCGTACCAGGCTAGGTCGAGAGCGAGCAGGAAGACGGTCACGTCGTGCAGGACGGCGTAGTCGTCGTCGTTCCACAGGTACATGCCCGACCCGGCCGCCGCGAGGAGCTTGGCGCCGGCGAGGGCCGAGATGGCGAGGGCGCCGCCCGCCACCCAGTGGTCTCCCGAACCTCGGGCCACCTGCCGCAGATCGAAGCGGAACAGTGCGATCAGGTAGAGCACGATCCCGAGCCAGAACGGCACCAGGGACGCGTGCGCCAGCCAGGCCGTCGAGGTGGCGGCGGCCAGTGTGGCGCCCAGTACGGCCAGCCCCTCCGTGGCCACGCAGCCCAGGAACACCGCGCCGGGCATGCGGCGCCCCCAGTGCGTGACGACCAGGTACAGCAGTCCCGGCCACAGCAGCGCCGCCAGCGCCAGCAGCGCCGCCGCCACGGGTGACCAGCCGAACAGGGAGATGCGGGTGCCGAGCACGGTCGTCGCGGCGACGGCGGTGAGCGCGCCCGGCGTCCCGGCTCGCGTCACCCACTGCGCCCGCTCGACCAGCAGCAGGTAGACGAAGTTCGCCGTCAGTGTCAGCCAGGCGGCGCAGGCCAGGACCAGGGCGATCCGGGACAGGACCTCGTGGCCCGTCAGGTGCAGGGCGACCGACAGGATGCCGGTCGCCATGACCGCCGCCCCGGCCGCCGGCGGACGCTGCGCCCACCAGGCGCGCAGGGGGTGGGGGGTGGTGGTGGGGGTGCCGGATGACATGCGCCCGATGCTAAGGACCCGCGCGGCTCAGGCCGGGCGCACCACGCTGTGGATCGACGACTCGCCGTCGTAGAAGATCGACTCCTCGCGGACGTACGCGCCCGGCTTCGGGGCGTGGATCATCATGCCGTTGCCGATGTAGAGGCCGACGTGACTGAGGTCGTCGTAGAAGAAGACCAGGTCGCCGGGCCGGGCCTGGGAGACCGGGACGGTCGTGCCGGCGTCGACCTGGTCGTAGGTGGTGCGCGGCAGTGTCACCCCCGCGTCCTTCCAGGCGGCCTGGGTCAGGCCCGAGCAGTCGTAGGAGTCGGGGCCGGTGGCGCCCCAGACGTACGGCTTGCCGATCTGGGCGCGGGCGAAGGCGAGCGCCTTCTCGGCCTTGGTGCCGTAGGCGGAGTCCGGAGTGGAGGACCCGGCTTCCGTACCGGCGCCGCTGGAGCCGGACGAGCCCGAGGAGGTGGATGAGCCCGAGGAGGCGTCGCTTTCCCGCCGGTCGGCCTCCTCCTGCCGCTTGCGCTCCTCGGCCTGCTGCTTCGCGAGTTCCGCGGCCTTGCGGGCGGCCTCCTCCTGCTTCCTCTTCTCGATCGCCGCGAGCCTGGCCTTCTCCTCGGCGGTCAGCTCGGAGAGCAGCTCACGCGCGGTGGCGAGCTTCTTCTGGACGGTGGCCTTGGCCGTCTTGAGGTCGCTCTGCGACTCGGTGAGCGTCTGGAGGCTCTCGGTGGCCTCCCGGCGCTTCTCCATCGTCTCGGACTGCTGTGTGACGTAGTCGTCGACCGCGTCCTTCTGGCGCCCGGTGAGCCGGTCCATCAGGTGGGTCCGGTCGACATAGTCCTGCGGCGAGTCCGCGAGCAGGAAGGTCGCGGTCTCCGGAACCGTGGAGCCCGTGCGGTACTGGGCGGAGGCGAAGGAACCCAGCTCCTCGCGCGCCTCGTTGAGCTTCTGGGTGCGCTCGGCGACGTCGTCGAGGAGGGTGTCGACGCGCTTGCGCTGCTTGGAGGTCTTCTCCTTGACCGCGTTGTACTTCTCCGTCGCCGACCCCGCCTGGCGGTACAGGTCGTCGACCTTCTTCTCGACCTCTTCGAGGCTCGGCCTGTCGTCGTCCGTCGGCGCGGCGGTGGCCGTCTGGGACAGCAGGGCGACGGAGGTGAGGGCCGCCGTGGCGAGGGCGGGGGTCCGTATGCCTGCGACGCGCGTACCCGTGGGACGCGACTTGCGGTGCGACGCCAAGGAGGCGACTCCTTCCAAAGTTCCGCCTACCGGGTTAGCTGTCGGGTTCGGGCGGTGTGGTTCGGAAGGGTTGCCCTACGGCGGATCCGCCCCGTGGAGGGCGGTGCGGCCGATTCACCCCAAGGTTCTCGGTCGGGTCCCCGGCTCCGGGCGCCGTGCGGGCACGCCGGACTCGGCGGAGGCCGCGCGGCCCGGCGAGGTTCGCCGGAGGGGGTCGTGCGGCCTGCCCGCACCGTAGCCAACTCGTGTGGCGGCTGTGAAGGTTGGTGGGTGATATGCCCGATACATTTTCGTGACCTCCGGTGTGCGGCCCCACTTCGGTCACTCTTCGTCGCCCGCTCTGTCGCAGGGCGTGCCCGGAGGCGGGGTCCCGGCCATTTTCCGGGGTGGCGGCGGGTTGTCGGTGGGGCGCCCTAGACTCGGAGAGCGATGAGCAGCCTCTTTGACGACAGCTTCCTGGCGAGCCTCCAGACCCCCCGGGGTCACGAGGAGGAACCTCCGCCGCCGCCCGAGGACGATCACGGACCGGAGCCGGTTCCGCACGATCTGTTCGCCGGGAAGTTCGACGCGCCGCCGGAGCGGGACACCCACTACCGGGACGGTGCCCCGCGCCCCGCCCTGGACGCGGCCGCGCTCCTGGAGGGGCTGAACGAGAACCAGCGCGCCGCCGTCGTCCACTCCGGCTCCCCATTGCTCATCGTGGCCGGCGCGGGCTCGGGCAAGACCCGCGTGCTCACCCACCGCATCGCCCACCTGCTGGCCGAGCGGAGCGTTCACCCCGGCCAGATCCTCGCCATCACCTTCACCAACAAGGCCGCGGGCGAGATGAAGGAGCGCGTGGAGCAGCTCGTCGGCCCGCGCGCGAACGCGATGTGGGTGATGACCTTCCACAGCGCGTGCGTCCGCATCCTGCGCCGCGAGTCGAAGAAGCTCGGGTTCACCTCGTCCTTCTCGATCTACGACGCGGCCGACTCCAAGCGGCTCATGGCGCTGGTCTGCCGCGACCTGGACCTGGACCCCAAGCGCTTCCCGCCCAAGTCCTTCAGCGCCAAGGTCAGCAACCTGAAGAACGAGCTGATCGACGAGGAGGACTTCGCCGCCCAGGCGGCCGACGGTTTCGAGAAGACCGTCGCGCAGGCGTACGCCCTCTACCAGTCGCGGCTGCGCGAGGCCAACGCCCTCGACTTCGACGACCTGATCATGACGACGGTCAACCTGCTCCGCGCCTTCCCGGACGTCGCCGAGCACTACCGCCGCCGCTTCCGGCACGTCCTGGTCGACGAGTACCAGGACACCAACCACGCCCAGTACTCCCTGGTCCGCGAGCTCGTCGGCACCACCGAGCACGCCGTCGACGTGCCGCCCGAGGCCGAGGTCCCGCCCGCCGAGCTGTGCGTGGTGGGCGACGCCGACCAGTCGATCTACGCCTTCCGCGGCGCCACCATCCGCAACATCCTCCAGTTCGAGGAGGACTACCCGGACGCGACGACGATCCTCCTGGAGCAGAACTACCGCTCCACCCAGACGATCCTCACCGCCGCCAACGCGGTCATCGAGCGCAATGAGTCCCGCCGTCCCAAGAACCTGTGGACCAACCAGGGCGCCGGCTCGCAGATCACCGGGTACGTCGCCGACACCGAGCACGACGAGGCCCAGTTCGTCGCCGACGAGATAGACCGCCTCACCGACGCGGGCGAGGCGAAGGCCGGCGACGTCGCCGTCTTCTACCGCACCAACGCGCAGTCCCGTGTCTTCGAAGAGGTCTTCATCCGCGTCGGCCTGCCCTACAAGGTCGTCGGCGGCGTCCGCTTCTACGAGCGCAAGGAGGTCCGGGACGTCCTGGCCTACCTGCGGGTGCTGGCCAACCCCGAGGACTCGGTGCCGCTGCGCCGCATCCTCAACGTCCCCAAGCGCGGCATCGGCGACCGTGCCGAGGCCATGATCGACGCCCTCTCCCAGCGCGAGAAGATCAGTTTCCCGCAGGCCCTCAAGCGGGTCGACGAGGCGTACGGCATGGCCGCGCGCTCCGCCAACGCCGTCAAGCGGTTCAACACGCTCATGGAGGACCTCCGCACGATCGTCGAGTCCGGCGCCGGTCCGGCGACCGTGCTGGAGGCGATCCTCGAACGCACCGGCTACCTCGCCGAGTTGCAGGCCTCCACCGACCCGCAGGACGAGACCCGCATCGAGAACCTCCAGGAACTCGCGGCAGTCGCCCTGGAGTTCGAGCAGGAGCGGGCCGAGAGCGAGGAGGCCGGAACGCTGGCCGACTTCCTGGAGAAGGTCGCCCTGGTCGCCGACTCCGACCAGATCCCGGACGAGGAGGACGGCGACGGCGTCGTCACCCTGATGACCCTGCACACCGCCAAGGGCCTGGAGTTCCCGGTCGTCTTCCTCACCGGCATGGAGGACGGCGTCTTCCCGCACATGCGCGCCCTCGGCCAGGCCAAGGAGCTGGAGGAGGAGCGGCGGCTGGCGTACGTCGGCATCACGCGCGCCCGCGAGCGGCTGTACCTGACCCGGTCGACGCTGCGCAGCGCCTGGGGGCAGCCGTCGTACAACCCGCCCTCGCGCTTCCTGGAGGAGATCCCGGCACCTCACCTGGAGTGGAAGCGGACCGGGGCGAACGGACCCGCGCCCTCCGCACCGGTCTCGGGCGTGGCGGCCTCGCTGTCGTCGTCCCGGTCCCGTTCCTCGGCATCGGGCGCGTCCGGCTTCGCCACGCGCCGGTCCGCCGAGCAGCCGACGGTCGCGCTGTCGGTCGGTGACCGCGTCACGCACGACCAGTTCGGGCTCGGGACGGTGGTCGGGATCAAGGGCACCGGATCGAACGCCGAGGCGACGATCGACTTCGGGGACACCAAGCCGAAGCGACTGCTGCTGCGGTACGCGCCGGTGGAGAAGCTCTGACGTGCGGGCGGCGTGGGTGGTGCGGGTGCTTTGGCCCGCCCCACGCCGGCCGGGGTGCGATCTCGGGGCCGGCCTGCTGAGACGTTACGGCGTCACGACGGGTTGAGGCCGTGGCTGCGCAGCCACGAGAGCGGGTCGATCGCCGAGCCGCCCGAGGGGCGCACCTCGAAGTGCAGGTGCGGTCCGGTCGAGTTGCCCGAGTTGCCGGAGAAGGCGATCGCGTCGCCGGCTTTGACGGTCGTACCGGAGGGAACCTGGTAACTGGAGAGGTGGCAGTACCACGTCTCCGTGCCGTCCTTCGCGGTCACGATCATCATGTTTCCGTACGCGCTGTTGTACTGCGTGCGGACCGTGCCGTCGGTCGCGGCCATCACCGTCGTGCCGTACGAGACGGGGAAGTCGATGCCGCTGTGCACGGACATCCAGTTGATGCCGGCCTGGCCGTAGTACGCGCTGAGGCCGTGCTGGGCGACCGGGAGCGCGAACTTGGGGCGCAGCCGCTCCTTGCGGGCCGCCTCCTCCGCCGCCCGCCTCTTCTCGGCGGCCTGCTGGGCCTTGAGGTCGATGCGTTCCTGCGTCCGGCTGGCCCGGTCGGCGAAGTCGTCGGCTCCGGCGGCGAGGCTCGTGAGCTGGGTGTCCAGCTTGTTGTTGGCGGTGGACGGCTTCACCGGCGCGGCTTCCGCGCCGCCGCCCGCGTCCGCCGCGGAGGCCGTGGTCTCCGTGCCGTCGTCGCCGGTCAGGCCATCGACGGAGGCGGCGGCGATACCGGCGACGCTCATCACGCAGGCCGACGGTACGGCGATGGTCATCAGTGCCGAGCGCTTGGCGGGCTGGCGGCGGCGGGAACGCGACCCGCCGCGGGAGGCGGTGCGTGCGGCAGGGATCAGGGCGGCCGGGGTGGCCTCTTCCTGGCCATCCAGGAGAACGGTCACGGTGGGGAGTTCGCCGGTGGCGGCCAACCCGTCGTCGTTCGGGCCGGGTTCGTCGGCAGCGGGTTGGGCGTCCGTCGCGGTGTTCTCCGGCGTCTCCGGCGTCTCCTCCGGTGCCTCCGGTGTCTGCGCCGTGGTGCCGTCGGAGTTCCACTGCGTGGCGTCGTAGGCGCCGGTGTCGAACGCGCCGGTCGCGAACGTGCCGGTCCCATAGGCGCCGGTCTCGTAGATACCGGTCTCGTAGGTACCGGTCTCGTAGGTACCGGTTTCCAGGGCGTCGGTCGCGAGCGTGCCGGTCGCGAAGGTGCCGGTTTCGAAGGTCTGCGTGCCCCAGTTCCACTGCTGGGTCCCGTCGGACGGATCGCCCGACTGGCCCGGCTGGGACCAGGCGCCGGTGTCCCACTGACCGGTGGCCTCGACGCTCGTGGCCTGCGATGGCACGGAGGCGGGCTGCGGGACGTCCGCCGTCCACGTGGTCGTGTCGTAGGCGCCGGTGTCGTAGGCGGCGTGGTGCTGAGCCGCGTGCGCGTCGTAGTTCAGCGACTGCCCGCTGCCGGTGGACCACTGGGTGGCGTCGTAGGAACCCGTGGTGTCGTACGAGCCCGTGGTGTTGTAGCCGCCGGTGTCCTGCCCCGGGAGGCTCCCGAAGAGAGGGTCGGCGTCGAAGGTGGCCGTGGCGGAGGCGCCGGTGGCGAAACCAGTGGTGTCGTATCCGCCGTACGTGGTGAGGTCGCCGTACTGGGCCTCCCCTGTGCCGTACGACGCGTACTGCGCCGGATCGGCGTCGGAAGCCGAGGCCGGGGTGGTCATGGTCCCCGACGGGTGACGGTCGTTCACCAACTTCTCTTTCGCCTCGACAACAGGGGCTGCCAGAGCAGTGCGGCGACTGTACCCGGCGGTATACGGGCACGACAATCTTCGTCAGGTTTCACGCGCGAAGGAAACGGGCAATCGGCCGTGTTTTGGGGGACGGCGGGCACGAGTTTGGCTTTGTGTTCGATGTTTGTTCGATGCTGAACGGGTTGTGTCCGCCGAGTTCCGCGGTCTTCGCGCCGTCTCAGGGCCGTTCAGGCGACCGTCAGGCCACCGTCCCGCTTTCCGGTCTCCGGGTCCGCCTCCGGCGCGTCGGTGTCGAGCGCCTGGCGAATTCCGGTTGCCACGGCGGGGTGCACGGGCAGCGCGAGGTGGCCGATGCCGCTCACCCGTACGTTCTGCACGGTCAGGTCGGGGTGGTCCAGGCAGGCGGTCTCCAGCGGGTCCATCACGCGGTCCAGGTCGCTCCAGAAGCTGACGAACTGCGTACGGCAGCCGGGCGAGGGGCGGGTCAGCTCCTCGAGTACCGCCGAGCCGGGGCGCATCTGGCGCACGATCGGGTGCGCGTTCGCCAGCGGGACCACCCGAGTGCCGGTGTGGGGGGTGCCGAGCGTCACGAGTGTCCGGACACGGAGGTCTCCGGCGAGGCGCTGCACGTAATAGCGCGCGATCAGCCCGCCGAGGCTGTGTCCCACGATGTCGACGCGCTCGCTGCCCGTCCGCTCGCAGATCTCTTCCACTTGCCGGCCGAGCAGCTCGGCCGCGGTGCGGATGTCGCAGGTCAGCGGGGAGTAGTTCAGCGACTCGATCTGGTGTCTGCCGTGCTGGGCCAGGCTGCGGCGCAGGAGGAGGAAGACCGAGCGGTTGTCGATGAAGCCGTGTACCAGGACGACCGGGGGGCTGGTGCGGGCCGGGAGGCGGGGAGTGGGAGGAGAGGGCTGCGGGTCCTGGGACCCCGCAGTCGGGAGGGCGCACGCCGGGCGGCGCTCCTGGATGATCCCCGAGGGATAGAGGAGAAGGTGCCCGGCGAGGATCGCGACCTCCAGGGCGCTTGCCTTCAGGAGGGTCAGGGAAAGCCCCGTCAGCCGGCCCGGGAGGGCCGCCAGCTCCGGTAGTCCCAGTCCCGGTAGTCCCGGTGGTCCCGGTAGCCCTGGCAGGAAACGCTGACAGAGCTGGAGAAGGGGCAGTGCTGCCGTGGTGACCTTCATGGGCCGACCTCCTGTCGGCACGCGCAGGGACGCCTCTGTCCCCCGTGTGCCCTCGTGGAGAGCCGTGACACCAGTGATTGGTGATGTTTGCGAGGTTTGCCCGTGCGGGCGTGCCGATATGCCGCGTCAGCGCTCTGTGAGCCCTGTGAGCCCTGTGGTGTCGGTGATGCGGCGACGAGGCCCGCTGCTGCCCTGTCCTGCCCTCGCTGCGGCTCTCCGTGCGCGTGTTGCCGCCGCGCCCCGGAACTGCTCGCGGCGAACGTGTCCCACCGTGTGATTTCCCCCTCTGTATCCACCGTGAAACTGCCGGTTGCGGGATGCTGGCGATAACGTTCGTTCACTTCCCCGGACGATGTGGTGCGGGGCGTCTGTGCCGCGGAGGCGTGCACTTTGCGCAAGCGGTGCACGATCCGTGCGCGGATGGGCGCCTCGTGTGCGCCGTGCTGCTGTGTACGGCGTCGGCGAAGTGTGCGGTACTTGTCGGTACGGATGGATGTAGTCGCTTCATGGAGGCAGTGATGGGTGTGGCAGCCGGTCCGATCCGCGTGGTGGTGGCCAAGCCGGGGCTCGACGGCCACGATCGCGGGGCCAAGGTGATCGCGCGGGCGCTGCGCGACGCCGGTATGGAGGTCATCTACACCGGGCTCCACCAGACACCCGAGCAGATCGTGGACACCGCGATCCAGGAGGACGCCGACGCGATCGGGCTGTCCATCCTCTCCGGTGCGCACAACACGCTCTTCGCCGCCGTGATCGAGCTGCTCAGGGAGCGGGACGCGGCGGACATCCTGGTCTTCGGCGGCGGGATCATCCCCGAGGCGGACATCGCCCCGCTGAAGGAGAAAGGCGTCGCGGAGATCTTCACGCCCGGCGCGACGACGGCGTCGATCGTGAACTGGGTACGGGCGAACGTGCGGGAGCCCGCGGGGGCGTAGCCACCCGGCCTCCGGCGGCGCGGGCCGCGCACGATGCCGGTGCCTGCGGACGACTGCCCACGGGTGCCGACACGACACGGCCGGTGGCGGCAGCACGAGGCCGGCGTCGGCGGCCCAGGGCCTGCTGGGTCGCGGGTGGCGCGGGTGGCGCGGGTGGCACCTCCGGGTGCCGGGCGGTGTGGTCCGCCCACGGCCTCAACGCCGACGCTCCTCCTGACCCGCCCCCAATTCCTCGGCCATCGCGGCACGCAACCGCAAGGTCCTCACGAGCCGCTGGAACGCCTCCGCCCAGTACCCGCCGGCGCCCGGCGACGCGTCCTCCGGTTCGTCCGGTATCGCCAGCAGGCCATCGAGGCGGCCCGCCTCCGAGGGGTCGAGGCAGCGCTCGGCCAGCCCCATGACGCCGCTGAAACTCCATGGGTAGCTTCCGGCGTCACGGGCGATGTTGAGCGCGTCGACCACCGCCCGTCCGAGCGGCGGGGCCCACGGCACCCCGCACATCCCGAGCAGCTGGAAGGCTTCGGACAGACCGTGCGTCGCTATGAACCCGGCGACCCACTCGGCCCGCTCTCCGGCGTCGAGGGTCCCGAGCAGTTTGGCCCGCTCGGCCAGGGACACCGCGCCCGGCCCCCCTGCCTCGGGTGCCGTGGGCGCTCCCAGCAGCGCCCTCGCCCACGCGCCGTTCCGCTGCCGTACCGCGGCCCGGCACCACGCGGCGTGCAGGTCGCTCCGCCAGTCGTCCGTCACCGGCAGGGCGGCGATCTCCTCGGGGGTACGTCCACCAAGCCGTGCCGACCAGGTCCCGAGCGGGGCCGCCTCCACCAACTGGCCGAACCACCACGACCGTTCCCCCCGCCCCGAGGGCGGCTTGGCCACGACGCCGTCCCGCTCCATACCCGCGTCGCACTCGTGGGGCGCCTCGACGGCGATCGCAGGTGGGGACAGCGCGCGGTCGAGGGACACGCACGTCACGGCCCGCGCCGCCATCCGCGCGGCGAGCGCCGAGTCGGGCAGCGCCGACAGCAACTCCGCGGCCGTCGCCCGTACGTTGCGGCTGCGGTCGGCCAGGGCCTGCTCCAGGAACGGCTCGTCCGCCTGCTCCAGCCCCGTTCGCAGCGAGTCGAGGAACATCAGCCGGTCCTCGGCCCGCTCGGTGGCCCAGGTCGAGGCCAGCAGCTCGCGCGCGGTGGCGGGATCGCGGGCGCGCAGGGCCGCCAGCAGGGCCACCCGTTCGGCGAACAGACCCTCCTCCCAGAGCCGACGTACCCGCTCCGTGGCCTCGGGGCCGGGCAGTGCGGTGCCTCCGCCAGGCGTGGCGCGCAGGGCGAACCGCCAGTCCGGATTCAGCCGGGCCAGCCACAGAGCGCGGGGCCCCGCGAACGTCAGCGCCGCCGGACGCAGGTCCGTACGCCCCCGTGCCGCGTCCAGCAGGGCCGGGACCGCCTGTGGCGGTGCCGCGAATCCGCGGGCGTTCGCCGTGGCCAGCCACTGGGGCAGCAGTTCCATCAGGTCGGGCGCGGTGCCTCTGCGGCCGCCGCCCGCCGTCCCGGGCCGATCGGTGAGCAGCATCGTGAGCCGGTGGGCGGCCGCGGCCGGCAACGGGGGGCGGGGATCGTCGGGAACCGGTTCGGGGCGCCGGGCCGCGCGGGCCGGGCACAGGCCGGCGCGCCGGCGAACGGTCTCGGCCGCCGCCGCGTCCAACAGCTCCGCCGGTGCGCGCGGGCCGGGCTCGCAGCCCGGGGGAGTGCGCCGGTCCGTGCCGAGCAGCGCCGAGGTGACGAGTTCCTCCCAGACGCCCGGCACGGGCGCGTCCGCGGGAACGGGTGTCCTGGTCATGCGGTTCCCTTCCGCCGGCATTCCGTTCTCATACGTGGGGCGGGTCAGCACAGCGGCACCGCCCCGCCCGGTCCGGCCGGCCATGCCGTCAGCGGAGTGAAGCCCCGGTGGCCGCACTCGCCGAAGACCTTGACGGGTGCGCCGCCCGACAGGGCGACCAGGCGCCACAGGCCCGGACGGTTTCCGGCCGCCGGGGCGAGCGGCAGCGCCGTGTCCCGGTCGGCGTCCGCCAGTTGCCAGTGGTCGCCGTCCGGCACCGGGACGACCTGATCCAGGGTCACCGGCACCGACTCCAGCCACGGGTCGTCGCGGAGAGCCTCGCCGTAACGAACGGCCGCCTGGGACGTCGTCGCCCCCTTCGGGCGCAGCTCCGTGGGGGCGGGCGGCGCGAACTGCTCTCCCAGGGCGGCTCGCTGCTGCCCGGCGCCCGGATACGCCGACACCTCCGCATCAAGGGCCAGCCCCACCGGCAGTGCGGGTTCCGGGGCCCGGCCCGCGGCGCCGTAGGAGAGGAGCAGCACGGCGCGTTCCGTCTGTGCGCCGTACAGCCAGATGCGACGGGTCGTCAGCCGCGTGTCCGAGGTGTCGTACTGGGCGAGGACCAGCCAGCGGTCCCGTACCGCAGGGCCGTCCGCGGACGCCGACAGGCCGACGCGCGCACGGACCGTCGCCGCCAGGCCGTCCGGCAACTGCTCACGGCGCAGCCAGCCCTGGTCGAGAAGGTGGAGAAGGGCGCACTCCTCCAGCAGGCGGACCGGCCATCCGGATCCGGACGAGGGTATGGCGCCCAGCTCCCGTACACGCGCGGCCAGCCCCGATGCCTGGGCGTCGACCATGCGGGCCGCCGTCTCCTCCCACAGCTCATAGCCCGCCTGCTCCGCGCCGGCCAGGCCGCCGCGCAGGAGGTCCGTCAGGCGCTGCTCCAGCTCCGTCGCGCCAGCGGTGATCCGCCCGGCCCGCTGCTCCGCCCGGCGCCGCGCCGCCTCGGGATCGGCGGTCCCTGCCCCGGAGCCGCCCGCCGTCCTCTTCTCCTCCGCGCGCTCGCGCCGTCCGGCGATCCACCGCTCCGCCCAGTCCGGCGCCTTGGCCCCCGCCACCACACCGTCGCCGACCGCCCAGAGCAGCAGTAGCCCGAGCGCGTGCTTGCACGGGAACTTGAGGCTCGGGCAACCGCACTTGTACGCGGGCCCGGACATGTCCGAGACGTCGACGACCGTCTGATACGGCTCGCTGCCGCTGCCCTTGCACAGTCCCCACACCGCCCCCTCGTCGGAACTCCCCACCTCGGACCACGGCCCTGCCGCGCCGAGTCTGCCGCCCGCTCTGCGTGACGCGGCGTCAGGCGCCAGTGCCAGCACCTGGTCCGCAGTCCAGCGCACCCCCTGCTGAGTCATGCCATCGAAGGTAGGTCCCGCCACTGACAATCGATCGACCGAGAGCGTTTGTGCAGGTCGGAGCGATTGTCAGTGGCGTGGTGCACCGTGGATGACAGATCGAACCGGCCGAGCTGGAGGGGGAATCAGCCATGCCCGTGTCCGCGGGACCGAAGCCCGTTGAACCGCCGTCCGTGGAACCGACGCCCGTGGAACCGCCGTCCGTCGACCCGGACCGGAATGGGGCCGAGCCCGGGGCGGAGGCGTTGCGGCCGCACGCCGAGCACGCCTTCGCGGCCGAACTCGCCGCGCTGGCCGCGCAGGACGACCGCCCTCGCCCTGCCCGCTGGAGGCTGTCGCCGTGGGCCGTCGCCACCTACCTGCTCGGCGGCACCCTGCCCGACGGCACGGTGATCACCCCGAAGTACGTGGGCCCGCGCCGCATCGTCGAGGTCGCCGTCACCACGCTCGCCACCGACCGCGCCCTGCTCCTGCTCGGTGTGCCCGGCACCGCGAAGACCTGGGTGTCGGAACACCTCGCGGCGGCCGTCAGCGGCGACTCGACCCTGCTGGTGCAGGGCACGGCCGGCACACCCGAGGAGGCGATCCGCTACGGCTGGAACTACGCGCAGCTCCTCGCCCACGGCCCCAGCCGCGACGCGCTCGTGCCCGGCCCGGTCATGCGGGCCATGGCGGACGGCATGACCGCCCGGGTGGAGGAACTGACCCGTATCCCGGCCGACGTGCAGGACACGCTCATCACGATCCTGTCGGAGAAGATCCTGCCGATACCTGAGCTGGGCCAGGAGGTGCAGGCGGTCCGCGGATTCAACCTGATCGCCACCGCCAACGACCGCGACCGCGGGGTCAACGAGCTGTCCAGCGCCCTGCGTCGCCGCTTCAACACCGTGGTGCTGCCGCTGCCGGAGACCGCCGAGGCCGAGGTCGAGATCGTCTCCCGCCGCGTCGACGAGATCGGCCGCTCCCTCGACCTGCCGTCGGTGCCCGACGGCATCGACGAGATCCGCCGTGTCGTCACCGTCTTCCGCGAGCTGCGCGACGGACTGACGAGTGACGGGCGTACGAAGGTGAAGTCGCCCAGCGGCACGCTGTCGACGGCCGAAGCCATCTCCGTCGTCACAGGCGGCCTCGCGCTGGCCGCCCACTTCGGCGACGGGGTGTTGCGGTCCGGCGACGTCGCCGCCGGCATCCTCGGCGCCGTCGTCCGCGACCCGGCCGCCGACCGCGTCATCTGGCAGGAGTACCTGGAGACGGTCGTCCGCGAGCGCGACGGCTGGAAGGACTTCTACCGGGCGTGCCGGGAGGTGAGCGCGTGAACGGCATGCGGAGGCGGACGCCGCTTCGGACGGGTGCCCCCGTGGCCGGCACGACGGGGGACGACGGGGATTCGAGCTGGACCCGTAGGCGAGGGGGACGGCGTGACGGGCACTGACCGGGCCGGGAGCGGGCGGTCCGGCACGCCGGGTGGGGCCGGTGGTCCCGGTGGTGGGCCGCTGCTGCTCGGCGTACGCCACCACGGCCCGGGGTCGGCACGCGCGGTCCGCGCCGCGCTGGAGGCGGCCCGGCCGGGGATCGTGCTGATCGAGGGGCCGCCGGAGGCCGACACCCTGATCCCGCTGGCCGCCGAGGAGGACATGCGGCCGCCGGTCGCACTCCTCGCCCACGCCGTGGACGATCCCGGCCGTTCGGCCTTCTGGCCGCTGGCCGAGTTCTCCCCGGAGTGGGTGGCCGTCCGCTGGGCCCTGGAACACGGTGTCCCGGCCCGCTTCATCGACCTCCCGGCCACGCACACGCTGGCGTGGCAGGCAGCGGAGTGCGCCGGCGACGAGGAGAAGGAGGACGAGGGGAGGGAGGGGGACGAGTCCGGGACCGACTTCCCCGGCGTCCGGGCAGATCCGCTCGCGGCCCTGGCCGAGGCTGCCGGCCACGACGACCCCGAACGCTGGTGGGAGGACGTCGTCGAGCACCGGGGCACGGGAGACGGGGACGCGCTCGCCCCGTTCACGGCGCTGGAGGAGGCCATGGGGGCGCTGCGGGAGACGGAGAAGGGCGGCGGGCACGACCGGGACCTGGTGCGGGAGGCGTACATGCGGCTCCAGGTACGGGCGGCGCGGCGCGAGTTCACCCAGGGCGTCGCCGTGGTCTGCGGGGCCTGGCACGTGCCCGCGCTCCGCCGCAAGGTCACCGTCGCCGCCGACCGGGCGCTGTTGAAGGGGCTGCCCAGGACCAAGGTGGACATGACCTGGGTGCCCTGGACACACCGCCGGCTGTCCCGGGCCAGTGGGTACGGGGCGGGCATCGAGTCGCCGGGCTGGTACGGGCACCTGTTCGGCGCGGCGGACCGGCCCGTCGAACGGTGGCTGACCAAGGTGGCCGGGCTGCTGCGGGAGGAGGACCGGAACGTCTCCTCGGCACACGTCATCGAGGCGGTGCGGCTGGCCGAGACCCTCGCGGTGCTGCGCGGCCGTCCGCTGCCCGGGCTGAGCGAGACGACGGACGCCGTGCGCGCGGTGATGTGTGAGGGCTCGGACGTGCCGCTGGCGCTGGTGCACGACCGGTTGGTCGTGGGGGACGTGCTGGGGGAGGTGCCCGCCGGTGCGCCCGCGGTGCCGTTGCAGCGGGACCTCGCCCGGACCCAGCGGCGGCTGCGGCTCAAACCCGAGGCGCCGGAGCGGGAGCTGGAGCTCGACCTGCGCAAGGAGACCGACGCGGGGCGCAGCAGACTGCTGCACCGGCTGCGGCTGCTCGGCGTCGGGTGGGGCGAGCCGGCCACCTCGCGAGGCAGCACGGGTACGTTCCGGGAGACGTGGCGGCTGCGCTGGGAGCCGGAGCTGTCGGTGCGGGTCGCCGAGGCCGGGGTGTGGGGCACGACCGTGCTCGCCGCCGCGACCGCCAGAGCAGAGGCGGACGCCGTCACCGCGCGGGGTCTGGCCGAGGTCACCGCGCTCGCCGAACGCTGCCTGCTGGCCGAACTGCCGGACGCGCTCCCCCCGGTGATGCGGATACTCGCCGACCGCGCGGCGCTCGACACGGACGTCGGCCACCTCGCCCAGGCCCTGCCGGCCCTGGTCCGTTCCCTGCGGTACGGCGATGTGCGCGGCACCGACACCGGCGCACTGGCCGAGGTCGCCGCGGGCCTCGCCGAACGGGTCTTCGTCGGCCTGCCCCCGGCCTGTGCCGCGCTGGATGCCGACGCGGCCGAGGAGATGCGCCGGCACGTGGACGCCGTGCACGGCGCGGTGGGCCTTCTCGGTGACGCCCCCGCGCCGGGCCACGTCGATCTCCGGTCCCGTTGGCAGACCGTGCTGCGCACCCTCTCCGCGCGGGACACCGTGCCCGGCGTCGTCCGGGGGCGTGCCGTACGGCTCCTGCTGGACGACGGCGAGCTGGCGCCGGACGAGGCGGCGCGGTTCATGGGCCTGGTGCTGTCCCCGGGAACGCCACCGGCGGACGCGGCGGCCTGGATCGAGGGTTTCGTAGGAGGCGGCTCGGGCGGCGGCATGCTGTTCCTCCACGACGAGCGGCTGCTGGCGCTGGTCGACGCCTGGCTGACCGGCGTACCGGCGGAGGCGTTCACGGACGTGCTGCCGCTGCTGCGGCGCACCTTCTCGGCCTACGAGCCGGGAGTGCGCCGCAGCCTCGGCGAGCTGGTCCGGCGTGGACCGGCGGGGCGGGGGAGTGTGACGACGGCCGGATCCGGCATACCCGGCTTCGCGGCCGACCTGGACACCGGACGCGCCGACGCCGTGCTGCCGGTGGTCCGGCTGCTGCTGGGCCTGGGCGCGTCGGCCACGGCGGGCGCGGTGGGCTCGGCGAG
>NZ_RAIF01000031.1:126789-129695 GCF_003671715.1 Streptomyces sp. E2N166
GTGGAGGCGGCCCGCGCGGCAGGTGCGGGAAGCGGCACCGCCGGGACCGGCGCCGGTGGCCGGCGGTCGGGTGCCGGCGGCAACAACCTCGTGGGGGTGGACGCATGACGACGACCGAGCCGGTCGACGCCGGCACGGCACAGGAGCGGCTGCGGCGGTGGCGGCTCGTGCTGGGCGGTGACCCGGCCGACGGCACCGGCCACACCCTCGCCGGACAGGACGCCGCGATGGACGGGGCGCTCACCGCGCTCTACGGAAGGGGGGACAAACCCCGGGCGGGGCGGGACCGTTCGGCAGGACTCGGGGCCTCCACGCCGGCCGTGGCGCGCTGGCTGGGGGACATCCGGACCTACTTCCCCTCTTCCGTCGTGCAGGTCATGCAGCGGGACGCGATCGACCGGCTCGGTCTCGCCGCGCTCCTGCTGGAGCCGGAGATGCTCGAGGCGGTGGAGGCCGACGTGCACCTCGTGGGCACCCTGCTCTCCCTCAACAAGGTCATGCCGGAGACGACGAGGGAAACGGCGCGGGCGGTTGTGCGCAAGGTCGTCGAGGACCTGGAGAAGCGGCTCGCCACCCGGACCCGAGCCACCCTCTCCGGCGCCCTCGACCGCAGCGCCCGCATCAGTCGGCCGCGCCACCACGACATCGACTGGAACCGCACGATCGCGGCCAACCTCAAGCACTACCTGCCCGAGTACCGGACGATCGTGCCGGAGCGGCTCATCGGCTACGGGCGGGCGTCCCGGTCCGTGAAGAAGGAGGTCGTCCTCTGCGTCGACCAGTCCGGGTCGATGGCGGCGTCCGTCGTGTACGCGTCCGTGTTCGGCGCGGTGCTGGCGTCCATGCGGTCGATCGGCACCCGGCTCGTCGTCTTCGACACGGCGGTCGTCGACCTCACCGACCAGCTCGACGACCCGGTCGACGTGCTCTTCGGCACGCAACTCGGCGGCGGCACGGACATCAACCGCGCGCTGGCGTACTGCCAGTCGCAGATCACCCGGCCCACGGAGACGGTGGTCGTGTTGATCAGCGATCTGTACGAGGGAGGCATACGGGACGAGATGCTCAAGCGGGTCGCGGCGATGAAGGCGGCGGGGGTGCAGTTCGTGACGCTGCTGGCGCTGTCCGACGAAGGGGCGCCCGCGTACGACCGGGAGCACGCGGCGGCGCTCGCCGCACTGGACGCGCCGGCCTTCGCCTGCACGCCCGATCTCTTCCCGGAGGTGATGGCGGCGGCGATCGAGAAGCGCCCCCTGCCGATACCGGATGCCGGGTGACGATTTGTCGATCCGGGGTGGTCCGATTCCTGTCGGCAAAGCGGACATGACTGCCCATCGGTAGGAGCGGGCTTGCGCAACCTCCGGAGTCCCGTGCGAGGATCGCGCGTCGTGTCGATGCGATGTTCGACGCGCCATCCGTTCCGCCGCACGGGAGGAATCTCCCCCTCTTGATCTGGTCAGCAGGCTTGCCCGGTGCCGCTCTGCGCGTGATGCGCACGGTGGCAGGGCGGCGTGCGCTGCACGTGGCGCTGCTGGTGGGCGGGTTGTTCGTGCTCGGGATCCTCTGCGGAGAGCGGGCGCAGGCGGCCGAGGGGGAGCCGCCCGTGCGGGACGCGATCGGACAGGTCGTCGACGTGCCCACGGAGCGCCCGCGGGAAGCACGGCAATCAACCGTCCCGCGGGATTCCCGGACCGGCCAGGGCGCCAAGACCGACCAGGACTTCGGGGCCGACCAGGGCTTCGGGGCCGGCCAGGGCTCCAGGACCGACCAGGGCTCCGGCGCCGTGCTTTCGGAGCTTCGTCCGGTGGCCGAGGGCGTGGTCCGGTCCGTGGAGCCCCGGGTCGTACGGCCGGTCGGTGACGCGGTGGAGACGGTGGCCGACGGGCTCGGGACGGTCGCGCAGACGGAGGTGCCGCCGTTGGAGGCGTTGCCGCCGCTTCCCTCCCCACCCTCGCTGTCCTCGCCCTCTCGGCCTTCGCTGCCGTCGGCGCCCGCGCTGCCGTTGTTGCCGGACCCGTCCGGCATGGCCGACGTTCCCGGTGGGTTGATGCCGGTCGGCACGGACCCGCGGCCCGGGTCCTCGATCACCGTGCCGGACGCCTCCGACGCCTCCGACGCCGCCGGAACCTCCGACGGGCCCGTCGCCTCCCACGGTGCCGCAGCCGCCGCACACGTCGCGTACGGACCGAAGCCCCTCGGCGCCGGGGCGCCCGACGCGGCGCACGTCGACACCCACCGCGCCGTACCCGCGCCCAGCGACCACGCCCCCGCCCACCGGGCACCCGCCGGCGATCCCGACGGCACGCTGGGCGCCGGAGCAGGTGCCGACCACGGCACGCCGCGCCACGGTGACGCGCACGCGGTCACCCCGCATCACCGGGTTCCGTTCCGACTCGTGCCCGGCGCCTTCGCGCGTGCCGACGCCGCCGAGACCCGGGACCGGTACCGGGACATTCCCGTCTCTCCCGCCTAGAGCAGGGCCTTCCCCCGCCGCAGACCCGCCGCGCGGGGGCGGAGAGGTCTGCCCACCGCCCGGACGCTTCTCACTCTCCCGGGCGGGTGCCGCCGGCGCCGCATCACCCGGCCCGGCATTCGGAAATGTCCCCAAGATCTTCGAAGGACCCTGACGTACCCATGAACAAGAACATCCGCCGTTCCATAGTCATCGCCGCCGGAGTCACCGGTGCCTGGGCGCTGGGCTCCTCCGTGGCGAGTGCCGACGAGCTGCCGGCCGCCTCCGTGTCCGTACCGGACGCCGTGGCGGACACGGCCGCCGACGTCACCGAGAACGCCCCGGAAGCCGCGACCGACAACGCCCCGGAAACCGCGGCGGACACCACCGCCAAGGCCGACGCCACCGCCGCCACCATCACCGACGTCACGGCCGACGTCACCCCCGACCGCGA
>NZ_RAIF01000031.1:129806-135942 GCF_003671715.1 Streptomyces sp. E2N166
CCCCCAGCCCCACCCCCAGACCGCCGCCCAGGAGACGGCCGACGCCGTCGCGCCGCCGGTCGCAGACCAGGCCGTGGCCGGTGCCGTGCCGGTCGCCGAGGGCATCGTCGCGGACGTGCGGCCGTACGCCACCGGACTGGTCGGCCAGGCCACCGGCGACACCGCGGACGCCGTACTGCCGCCCGTCGCGAACACCGCCGTGGACGGTGCGGTGCCCGTGGCCGGGCAGGCCGTCCGGGACGCCGGCGGACTGGCGGACGGCGTCGTGGGCGACGTGCGGCCCTTCGCGGGCGGCGTCGCCGGAGCCGTACCGCCGCTGGCGCAGGGTGTGACCGGGCAGGTGGGGCCGTTCGCCGAGGGCGTCACCGGTGCCGTGCGGCCGGTTGTGGACGCCTTGGCCGAGACGGTCCGGCCGGTCGTCGAGGGCGTCGGCGGCAGCGCCACGACGCTGACGTACGGCGTCACCGGCGAGGTGGCCCCCTTCGCGCACGGCGTCACCGGGCAGACCGCGCCCTTCGCGCAGGAGCTGACCGGAACCGTCCGGCACACACCGCTGGCCGGTAACGCCGTCACCGGCGTGGGGGACGTCACCCGGTCGGTGACCCCCGCCTACGCGGCGGACCTCCGGGACAGCGCCTACGGCGCGCTCGGCAACCCGTACGGCGTCTGACATCCGCCCACCTGGACATCAGGTGAACCACGGGCTTCGCGGAGCACACGGCCCCGGACGGTCCGGCCGAAAGCCGTCGGCCTCCGTCCGGCCGTAGCCCCGCGGATCGGGGCGGCCGGTCCCCATTGGGGTGGGGAACGGCCGCCCCGCACCCCGGGCCCGCAGTGCTGCGGACCCCGGGGCGTTCCGCGGGCCTCACCGGGTTCACCCCAGCCCGGTGAGGCCCCTCCGCCGGTTCGCGGAGCCTCTGTCCCGTGCCCTGCCGAGCCCTCACACCCGGCACCCCGTGCCAGTGAGCGCGGCATCATGTGACAGGCATCACCGCTCAGGTGTGACCCACGATTTAGAGACCCTCCGCAAGCGGCGATAACCTGCGAGACGGACATGCCGCGCGCTCGGACACCGTGTGCGCCCCCCTTGTGACTCACAGCGGACGTCACGTTGCCCTTCGCGGCACGCCCACGCATCCAACGAACCGCGAGATCACTGATAGGGACGGAAGCGCGTGGACCTGTTCGAGTACCAGGCGAGGGACCTCTTCGCCAAGCACGATGTACCGGTGCTGGCCGGTGAAGTCATCGACACGCCTGAGGCGGCGCGCGAGATCACCGAGCGTCTGGGCGGCAAGTCCGTCGTCAAGGCGCAGGTGAAGGTCGGTGGTCGTGGCAAGGCCGGTGGCGTGAAGCTGGCCGCCTCCGCGGACGAGGCCGTCGCCCGGGCGACGGACATCCTCGGGATGGACATCAAGGGCCACACGGTCCACAAGGTGATGATCGCCGAGACCGCCCCCGAGATCGTCGAGGAGTACTACGTCTCCTTCCTCCTCGACCGTGCCAACCGCACCTTCCTCTCCATCGCCTCCGTCGAGGGCGGCGTGGAGATCGAGGAGGTGGCGGCCACCCGTCCGGAGGCCGTCGCCAAGACCCCGATCGACGCGATCGACGGCGTGACGCCCGAGAAGGCGCGCGAGATCGTGGAGGCCGCGAAGTTCCCGGCCGAGGTCGCCGACAAGGTCGCCGACATCCTGGTCAAGCTGTGGGACACCTTCATCAAGGAGGACGCCCTCCTGGTCGAGGTCAACCCGCTGGCCAAGGTCGTCTCCGGCGACGTCATCGCCCTCGACGGCAAGGTGTCGCTGGACGACAACGCCGAGTTCCGTCACCCCGACTTCGAGGAGCTCCACGACAAGGCCGCGGCCAACCCGCTCGAGGCCGCCGCCAAGGAGAAGAACCTCAACTACGTCAAGCTCGACGGCGAGGTCGGCATCATCGGCAACGGCGCGGGTCTCGTCATGAGCACCCTGGACGTCGTCGCCTACGCCGGTGAGAAGCACGGCAACGTCAAGCCCGCCAACTTCCTGGACATCGGCGGCGGCGCCTCCGCCCAGGTCATGGCGAACGGCCTGGAGATCATCCTCGGCGACCCGGACGTCCGCTCCGTGTTCGTCAACGTCTTCGGCGGCATCACCGCCTGCGACGAGGTCGCCAACGGCATCGTCCAGGCGCTGAAGCTCCTGGAGGACCGCGGCGAGAAGGTCGAGAAGCCGCTCGTCGTCCGCCTCGACGGCAACAACGCCGAGCTGGGCCGCAAGATCCTCACCGACGCCAACCACCCGCTGGTCCAGCGCGTCGACACCATGGACGGCGCGGCCGACAAGGCCGCCGAGCTGGCCCACGCCGCCAAGTAAGCACTCAGGACGAGGACACCAACACACCATGGCTATCTGGCTCAACAAGGACAGCAAGGTCATCGTCCAGGGCATGACCGGTGCCACCGGCATGAAGCACACCAAGCTCATGCTGGGTGACGGCACCAACGTCGTGGGCGGCGTCAACCCGCGCAAGGCGGGTCAGTCCGTGGACTTCGACGGCAACGAGGTACCGGTCTTCGGCACCGTCAAGGAGGCCATCGAGAAGACCGGCGCCAACGTCTCCGTCATCTTCGTGCCGGAGAAGTTCACCAAGGACGCCGTCGTCGAGGCCATCGACGCCGAGATCCCGCTGGCCGTCGTGATCACCGAGGGCATCGCCGTGCACGACTCGGCCGCCTTCTGGTCGTACGCCGGCAAGAAGGGCAACAAGACCCGGATCATCGGCCCGAACTGCCCCGGCATCATCACCCCGGGCCAGTCCAACGTCGGCATCATCCCGGGCGACATCACCAAGCCGGGCCGCATCGGCCTGGTCTCGAAGTCCGGCACGCTGACGTACCAGATGATGTACGAGCTGCGTGACATCGGCTTCTCGACCGCCGTCGGCATCGGTGGCGACCCGATCATCGGCACCACGCACATCGACGCGCTCGCCGCGTTCGAGGCCGACCCCGAGACCGACCTGATCGTCATGATCGGCGAGATCGGTGGCGACGCCGAGGAGCGTGCGGCGGAGTACATCTCGAAGAACGTGACCAAGCCGGTCGTCGGCTACGTCGCGGGCTTCACCGCGCCCGAGGGCAAGACCATGGGCCACGCCGGCGCCATCGTGTCCGGTTCGTCCGGCACCGCCCAGGCGAAGAAGGAGGCCCTGGAGGCCGCCGGCGTCAAGGTCGGCAAGACGCCGACCGAGACGGCGAAGCTCGCCCGGGCCATCCTGGCCGGCTGACGAAACCCCACCGGCTTCCCTGCCGATTCCGTACGCCGAGTGGCCCGCCCCTGATCACGGGGGCGGGCCACTCGGCGTACGGCACGTCACTCCAGCCGGGGAGTCAGCCGCTCCGGTCCGTCCTGCAACTGGTCCCGCAGCTTCTGCCGCAGCTCCAGCTCCTCGTCCGACAGCGCCCCCGGCGCCACCTTGGGCGGTACCCCACGCACCGTCTCCCCCGGGGACACGGGCGGCTCGTAGTGCGTGGGCGCGGTGCGCAGGGTCAGGGCCGTGGTGCCGATGAGGGCGACGGTGAAGGCGATCGCGGCCCGGGTCAGGAACCGTGCCCGGCGTTCGCTGCCCATCCGCACCGTCGGTGGCCTGGCCGCCCGCAGCCGCTCGCTCGACGCCAGCTCTGCCAGCCGCCGGTGCAGCACCTGCGGATCGGCCAGCTCGGGCAGCCGGCCGGCGACGGCCTCGCGGGCGTGCAGCAGCCGGTTCGCCGTCGCCGGGGTGCTCGCCTCCGTCTCCGCGGCCGTCTCGGGCAGGCCCAGACCCACACCGTCGTACAGCAGGAGCGTGCGGCGGTGCGGCGGGGGGAGCCTGAGCAGGGTGTTCAGCAGGGTGCGGTCGCCGGGGTCGGCGGGCGGCGGCTCCGGATGCCGGTGGCGCAGGCGGAACCGGTGCCAGGGCGAGAGCGCGTACTCGTACGCCGCCGCCCGCACCCAGCCCACCGGGTCGCGGTCGCGGGCCACCTCGGGCCAGTGCTCCCAGGCGACCTGGAAGGCCCGTTCCACCGACTCGCGCGCCAGTTCACGGCGGCCGGTCAGCAGGAAGGTCTGCCGTACGAGGGCGGGGGCGCTGAACTCGTACAGCGCGTCGAATGCCTGAGCGGGCGTCAAAGCGCCCGGCTCGGGCGCCGGCTCGGGCCGTGGATCCGGCCCTGACTCCCGGTCAGCCACCGATGCCGGTTCCCGTTCCGGCTCCGGTTCCGGTTTCGGGCCCGAGCCCCGGTCCGACCGCCGCTCGTCCAGTGGCTTCGCCGGGAGTACGAGGCTGTCGGCGGCCTGCTCGGAGGCATCCGCCGAACCGGCGCCGACGGCCACGACGACGGATACCGGGGCCGGTTCCGGAACCGGTTCCGGTTCCGGTGACGCGGTGGGCCACGGCTTCGCCCGCCGCGCCGTAGCCTCCTCGGCCAGGGTGTTCAGCAGCTTCGCGTACGCCTCCCGTTTCCGGCCGCGCGGGGTCGTGCGGCCGCTCTCCCACGCACGGACCGTCTCGCGGCTGACGCCGACCCGCGCCGCGAGCTGAGCCTGCGTCAGAGCGGCGGCTTCACGCAGGCGTCGGCGTGCCTTGGGGGGAGGCAGCGGGGTTGCAGGGCTCCGCGTCACAAGGCGCCCCTTCGTACGAAAAAGTACATAAACATATATTGAGCGACACAGCGGAGCTTCGCCTGTTACGCCGGTAAAGCGCGTGTCGTTGGGAGCATGGCGGGCGTGATCCAGACGACCGCTCGCCGAGCCCCGTTGTCCCTGCTGCGCACCCGCTGGCGCGACCGGTCGCCCGGGCTGGCCGCCGGCCTCCTGGGCGGCGCGGTCGCGGCGGGACTGGGGCTGGCTTCGTGTGCCGCGCTCGTGACGCTGCTGTGGATCAGCTCGCCGTACCCCGACAGCGGGCCCGGCGGCACACTGCACGTCGCCGCCGCCCTGTGGGTGCTGGCGCACGGGGCCGAACTGGTCCGTGCCGACACGCTCTCCGGCGCCCCCGCGCCCGTCGGCGTCACCCCGTTGCTGCTCCTGCTGCTCCCGGTGTGGCTGCTGCACCGGGCGGCCCGGGACGCCACGGACCCGGGGGACGGCGTGGGTGTGGCCGTGGCGGGTGCGAAGGCGGGGGTCGGTGTGCGGCTGGGCGGGGGCGGGATCCTCCCGGACGCCGGTCCGCCGCCCGTCTCCGCGCGCAACGCCTGGGCGGGCGTCGTCCTCGGCTACCTCGCCGTCGCCACGCCCGTCGTGCTGTACGCGGCGGGGGGTGCGCTCAGGCCCTCCTGGGGGTGGGCGGTGGTGTGCCTGCCCCTGGTCACCATGGGCGCGGCGGGCGCGGGCGTGTGGACGGCGTTCGGCCGTCCGGGCGGGCCGGTGGGACGGGCGCTGCGCGTACTGCCCCGGAACCTGCGGGAGCTGATGGTGGAACCGGACGCGCGCCTGGGCGCCGCGACGCGCGCCGCGGGCGCCGGTGCGGCGGTGCTCGTCGGCGGCGGGGCGCTGCTGCTCGCGGTGTCGCTGGTGTGGCACGGAGCCGCCGCGCGGGAGGCGTTCCTGCAGCTGACCGAGGGGTGGTCGGGGCGGTTCGCCGTGCTGCTGCTCTGTCTGACACTGGTGCCGAACGCGGCGGTGTGGGCGGCGGCGTACGCCCTCGGTCCCGGGTTCGCGCTCGGTACCGGTCATGTCGTGGACCCCTTCGCTTCCGCCCCGGCACCGCTGCTGCCGCCGTTCCCGCTGCTGGCGGCGGTGCCGGACGCGGGTCCGGGCACGCCGCTGCACTGGACGGCCGGGGCGGTGCCGCTGGTGGCGGGGGCGGTGGTGGGGTGGTTCACGGCGCGGGCGGCGACCGGGGCGGACCCGGGCGCTCATGAGGCCGCCGGGGTGTGGTCGTGGCGGCGGACCGTCGCCGCCGCCGTACTGGCCGCCGTGCTCTGCGGCCTCCTCGTCGCCCTGCTGGCGGCGTTGGCGGGTGGGCCGCTCGGGGACGGTGCCCTCGCCCGGTTCGGGCCGGTGTGGTGGCAGGCCGGGGGCGCGACGCTGGCGTGGGTCGGGGTGGTGGCGCTGCCGGTGGCGGTGCTGGTGAGGGCGTGGCGGGGACGGGGTGCTGCCGCTTCGGCGCAGGT
>NZ_RAIF01000031.1:136161-145082 GCF_003671715.1 Streptomyces sp. E2N166
ACTCCCCTGAGCAGGGGCCGTCGCGGGTGCCTTGAGCGGTGCCGGCGTGGTGTCGCCGCAGTGGCTTTCTCGCCCCCGCCGCCCCCCGCCGCCCCTGCCTTTCCCACCACCCCTGGGGGCTGCGCCCCCGGACCCGGCTTCGGCCTGGACGGCCTCGTCCTCGAACGCCGGACGGGCTGAAGAGCCTCAAGCGCCGGACGGGCTGAAAGGCCTCGAGCGCCGGACGGGCTGACATCGCCGCGCCCGGCGTCAGGAAGGTGGCGTCAGTCCTCCGTGCCCAGCAGGTCCCGGAGCTGCTCCGGGAGGTGGGTCTCGCAGTTCTGCTTCGCCGCGTTGGTCAGTGCGTCGTTCCGGCAGGTGTAGTAGTCGCTGTAGACCAGCTGTGCGCCGAAGGACGCGGCGACCAGGACGATGGCCAAGGAGGACGTGACCAGGCCGCTGATCGCGGCGGTCCGCTGCGGGCGGCCGGTCTGGTCGGCGGGCGGGGCCGGCGTGTCCGGGTCGGAGGCGGCGCGGGGCTTGGCGCGCAGCGCGCTGATGCCCCAGTACAGGGACAGGGCGCCGAGCAGCAGGGCCACGTACGGCCAGGTGAAGAGCGCGAAGAAGAGGGCCCACATGCCGCACAGCAGGGCATAGCGGGCGCGCCGCTGGGCGGGGTCCGTCGGGTCCCAGCGCGGACCCGTGCCACCGCCCGACCCCTCGGGGCCGGAACCGGAACCGGAACCGCCGGGCCGCTCGCCGAAGCCGCCGGAGGAGCGGCCGGGCTGCCGGTCGCTCCACTGACGGCCCCACGGAGAACGTCCGCCCTCCCCCCGGGAATCGCCGCCGTCGCCCGACGGGTGCCGCGGCTGCCAGGGGCGGTCCGGCGTGCCCTCCGGGGGCGGTGCGAACGGATTGTCCTTCTCGGTGGCGTCGTCCTGCTCACCGCCGTCCGCCCGGTCCGAGGGGGTGTCGGGCGGTGAAGAGGGGCGCTCCCGCAGCAACACGGTGCTGCGCTCCCCTGGCTGCGCCGACTGCTGGGGGAGCGTGAGCAGTCGCAGGCTGCGGTCCGGCATCAAGTGAGCGTCTTCCCCTTGGCGACAGTGAACGGGCGATCTGGTGGAACGGGCGTACCGGTCGGCACGACTGGTGAACGCGTGACGCGCAGGCGGCGTTCCCGGGCCGGCTCCACGCAGACGCTACCTCCCGGCCCCGCCCCCGTCCCGAGGGGGCCGTCCGGTGTGCCGGTATCGTTGCTGACGGTCGGCCGCTTCGTAGACTTCCCCGTATCCCGGGGCGTGAAGCATTCGTATGACTGCACAAACCGATGAACGTGCTCAACCGTCGGCCGTACGAAACCGACCGCACAGACCAGCTCCCCCCGAGAAAGGCCCCCACCGTGGCCGCCAAGCCCGTGGCCCAGCGAGCCAAGCGCCTCGTCGTGCTGGTCTCCGGATCCGGCACCAATCTTCAGGCGCTCCTCGACGAGATCGCCGCCACCGGCGTCGAGGCCTACGGAGCCGAGATCGTCGCCGTCGGCGCCGACCGCGAGGGCATCGAGGGGCTGGCCCGCGCCGAGCGCGCCAGGCTGCCGACGTTCGTTCGGAAGGTCAAGGACTACGGGACCCGCGACGCGTGGGACACGGCGCTCGCCGAGGCCGTCGCCGCCCACGAGCCGGACCTCGTCGTCTCGGCCGGGTTCATGAAGATCGTGGGCAAGGAGTTCCTGGCCCGCTTCGGGGGGCGGTTCGTCAACACCCACCCCGCCCTCCTCCCCAGTTTCCCGGGGGCGCACGGCGTGCGGGACGCGCTCGCGTACGGCGCCAGGGTCACCGGTTGCACCGTCCACTTCGTCGACGACGGCGTCGACACCGGGCCGATCATCGCGCAGGGCGTGGTGGAGATCCGGGACGAGGACGACGAGAGCGCTCTGCACGAGCGCATCAAGGAAGTCGAGCGAAGGCTGCTCGTCGATGTCGTGGGGCGGCTCGCCCGCAACGGCTATCGCATTGAGGGACGAAAGGTAGTTATCCAGTGACCGCCACCGCCGAGAGCAACAAGCGGGCCATCCGTCGCGCGCTCGTGAGCGTCTACGACAAGACCGGGCTGGAGGAGCTCGCGCGAGGGCTCCACGAGGCGGGCGTCGAACTCGTCTCCACCGGATCAACGGCCGGCCGCATCTCCGCCGCCGGTGTCCCCGTCACCAAGGTCGAGGAGCTGACCGGCTTCCCCGAGTGCCTGGACGGCCGCGTCAAGACCCTGCACCCCAAGGTGCACGCCGGCATCCTCGCCGACCTGCGCCTGGACAGCCACCGGCAGCAGCTCGGCGAGCTGGGCGTGGAGCCGTTCGACCTGGTCGTGGTCAACCTCTACCCGTTCCGCGAGACCGTCGCCTCGGGCGCCACCCCCGACGAGTGCGTCGAGCAGATCGACATCGGCGGCCCCTCGATGGTCCGCGCCGCCGCCAAGAACCACCCCTCGGTCGCGGTCGTCACCAGCCCCGCCCGTTACGCCGACGTGCTCTCCGCGGTGAAGGACGGCGGCTTCGACCTCGCCGCCCGCAAGCGCCTGGCCGCCGAGGCCTTCCAGCACACGGCCGCGTACGACGTCGCCGTCGCGTCCTGGTTCGCCGCCGAGTACGCCCCGGTCGACGACTCGTCGTTCCCCGACTTCCTCGGTGCCACGTACGAGCGCGCGCACACCCTGCGCTACGGGGAGAACCCGCACCAGCCCGCCGCCCTCTACACCTCCCCCGAAGGTGGCGGCCTCGCCGAGGCCGAGCAGCTGCACGGCAAGGAGATGTCGTACAACAACTACACGGACACGGACGCCGCCCGCCGTGCCGCGTACGACCACGCCGAGCCCTGCGTCGCGATCATCAAGCACGCCAACCCGTGCGGCATCGCGGTCGGCGCGGACGTCGCCGAGGCGCACCGCAAGGCGCACGCCTGCGACCCGCTGTCCGCGTTCGGCGGCGTGATCGCGGTCAACCGCCCGGTCTCCAAGGAGATGGCCGAGCAGGTCGCCGAGATCTTCACCGAGGTCATCGTCGCGCCGGACTACGAGGACGGCGCCCTCGAAGCCCTCGCCAAGAAGAAGAACATCCGCGTGCTGCGCGCCCCCGAGGCCCCCGCGGCCCCGGTCGAGGTCAAGCCCATCGACGGCGGCGCCCTCCTCCAGGTCACCGACCGCCTCCAGGCCGACGGCGACGACCCCGCCACCTGGACCCTTGCCACCGGCGAGGCCCTCTCCCCGTCCGACCTGGCCGGCCTGGCCTTCGCCTGGAAGGCGTGCCGGGCCGTCAAGTCCAACGCGATCCTCCTCGCCAAGGACGGCGCCTCCGTCGGCGTCGGCATGGGCCAGGTCAACCGCGTCGACTCCGCGAAGCTGGCGGTGGAGCGCGCGGGCGCCGAGCGGGCGCAGGGGGCGTACGCCGCCTCCGACGCCTTCTTCCCCTTCCCGGACGGCCTGGAGATCCTCACCGCGGCCGGCGTGAAGGCCGTGGTCCAGCCCGGCGGTTCGGTCCGCGACGAGCTGGTCGTCGAGGCGGCGAAGAAGGCCGGCGTGACTATGTACTTCACGGGGACGCGGCACTTCTTCCACTGATCCGACAGCCGGTAGCGGCAGTGAGGGCGTCCCGGTGCACCGGCACCGGGACGCCCTCCGTCGTCTCCCTGCCCGTCACGCCGTCGAAGCCGCTTGCGCTCCCGCCCGCCGCAACGCGTTGTCCCGTGCCGCACGGAACTCCTCCAGCAGGGAGGTGCGCGTGGTCGGCAACGCCTTCTCCACCTGCTTCTGGGCCCGGGAGACCTGTTCGGCGAGACCGGCCTCCACCTGGCACGCGGCGTCCCGGACGGCGATCCTCAGCTCCTCCCGCCCCGTGGCTCGCAGGGCGGCCGGGTCGGAGCCGGCGGAGTCGAGCCGTTTCCTCAACGCCTTGAGCGGGTCCTCGCGGTTCTCGTACCGGAAGCCCTCGTCCCGCATGCACGCGGCCCACTTCCGCTCCGCCGACTTCACGAGGGAGTGGTCGAGCGTGTCTCCCACGATCGTGTTGCGGAGGTCCTGCAGGGTGTAGTGGTTCCGCTCCCAGGAAGCGCCGTACAGCGCCCGGCGCGCATCGAACACGCAGGAGTCGGTGGGCACCGACACGGTCGGCCCGCTCGGCAGCTCGATCTTCTCGCGCGGCCCGTCCGCAGCCCCTTTGAGTGCCCTCTCCCACGCGCGGCGGTCACGCTCGGCCAGCGCCGACACCCGTTGGGCGTTCGGGTCGGCCGGGGGCTTCCTCAGCCTCTCCACGGTCAGGCCGTAGCCGTCCTGGGCCGCGCTGCTCCGCGTCAGCAGGCCGTAGGGGCTCTCGGCCGCCCCGCGCTGGACATCGCCGACGGGTATCGCGTCGTAGTCGAGCCCGCGGCTCGCCATGCACTTCCGCACTTCCCGCTCCTCGGCACGGTGCAGTGCGGCGGACTCCGCCGCGGTGTAGTGCAGCACGCCGCCGAGAGGGCGGGGATTCGGTTGCTTCTCCGCCGCGGCCTCGCCGCCGGGCGACTCGGAGCACCCGGCGGCGAGGAAGGCTGCGGCGGTCAGCCACAGCAGTCTGCGCATGGCGTCAGCACACCCACTTGTTGGAGGCGACGTCGTCGGCGTACGTGCCGTTGTAGACCCCGTCGAGGTCACCGATCGCCCAGCCACGGCCGAGGATGAAGTTGTTGCCGCCGAAGTTCGTCTCGTCGAAGATGTGGGCGTCGCAGCTGTTGCCGTTGTTGTAGAGCGACTCGGCGTTGTTGAACTTGTTGTACTGGAGCAGGTCCGAGTTGGTGCCGAACACCTGGCCGGGGGTGCCTCCGCCGTTGTCGGACAGGTAGGCACACAGAGCTCCGGAGTCGCAGTCGCTCCACGCCGCGCTCGCCGGTGTGGCGGTGGCGGCGACGCCCAGTCCCGCGAGTGCCGCGGCACCGAGCACGGCCGCGATCTTCTTCCTGATCATGCGATGTCCTCCCCTTGTGTATTACTGGTTGCGCAGGCATCACTCTGGTCGTGGAAGCCGGTCCGCGGAACCTCGAACCTTGCAGGGTCGGCCTCTGCGGCGGTCGCCGAGCCGAGACTCAGGTGAGGATGTGGCCGCGGCTGTCCTCCCACCGGTGGGAGGAGCGGTTGATCGCACGCTGCATGACGGCACAGGCCGCCGGCCCCGTGTGGCGCCGTCGGTCTCGGGGCGGCGCTTCACACGACGGCGGCCGCAGCCCGCCGGAGGTCCGGCTCCTCGTGTCAGCAGCGTGCGATCCATTTGTGGGACAGCGGGGCGTACGTACCCGCCAGGTTCCCCTGGTTGCGCTGGGAGGTGCAGCCGGTGCGGTTCCGGGAGTTCTCCCGGGTGACGTCCTCGCCGACCGGGGTGAAGTCGCGGCCCCGGAAGTACGCCACGGCGCCGAGTCCTGTCGAGTCGTCACTGCTGTTGTTGAAGATGGATTTCACCGGCCCGTCCCGGGTCCACATGCAGGTGTCCGACCCCGACAGCCAGTCCGCGTCGTTCCTGTCCCAACTGCACATGTCACCTCCGCCGTTGGGCTCGCTGAAGAAGCAGACGGAGGCGACCGGGCAGCGGTGGTACCCGTACGTCGGCTCGTCGTCCTCCCGCGCCGCGTACATCGTCGAAGCCGTGGCCGCCGCCAACGCCACCGCGGCCAGGGCGCCGACCCGGGCGGCGCGCCGCAGACGGTACGGCCGAAGCCTCGGCAGGCGGGCGGCGGGGGACGTTCCCGCGACCCGCTCCACACGGCGCAGGAGTGAGGCCGTGCCGGCGGTGCGGCCGGTCCGCTCCTCGTGCGTACGGGCCAGGCAGTCGGAGATGATCTCGCGCCAGCCGTCCGGGAGGCCGGGGGACAGCCGCAGTTCCTCGCGGCCGCGGGCGTAGCGCGTCGCCGCGTCGGAGCGGGCCTCCGAGGTGCCGCCGGGCAGCGGGAACTCGCCGGTCAGGACCACGTGGGCGAGGACGCCGAAGGCCCAGACGTCGGCGGAGGGGCGGATCCGCGCTCCGCGCTCGTCGACCTCGGGCCACAGGAGTTCGGGCGGGGTGTAGTCCGGGGTGGCGAAGGCGGGGGCGTAGGCGTGGGTGCCTTCCATCTCCGCGGCCAGGTTGAAGTCGGCGAGCCGGGCCGAACCGTCCGCCATCAGCAGGACATTGGCCGGTTTCAGGTCCCCGTGCACCCAGCCGGCGTGGTGCAGCTGGTGCAGGCCCTCGCAGATCTGGGCCAGCAGGGCGGGTCCGGCATCCGGGGACGGCGTCCGGGCCAGTACGGCGTCCAGGGACCCCTCGGCCCGCTCCAGCACCAGGACGGTGGCACCGTCCAGCTCGGGATGGTCCGGGTCGTCGACCGCCAGGGTGTCGTACATCCGGATCAGCCGGGGGGAGCGGAGCCGCCGCAGTAACTGCACCTCGCGTTCGGCGAGGTCGCGCAGGTGGTGCAGCTGGCGCGGGGTGCGGGTGCCGGTGGCCAGGAACTTCAGCGCCGCCCGGCGCGGCAGCTCGCCATCGTCGACGGCGCGGGTCGCGTCGTAGACCGTGGCGAACGCGCCGGACGCGAGCGGCTCGCGTACCTCCCACGGCCCGATCCGGTATCCCTTCGGCACCGGGACCGCGTACGGCCGCCCGCTCACCGTGCCGCTCCGCTCGAAGCCGGGGCGAGGACGACCAGGTCGTCCTCGCGGACCAGGTCGAAGCGGAGGGCGAGCGACGCCAGGGACTCCTTCTTGCCGTGCGTGCGTCTGCCCGGCTCGGCCGTGTCCGGGCCGGGCCTCAGCCGCAGCTTGACGGCGAGGTAGTCGATGTTCCAGTAGACGGCGGAGCGGCTGACCTTGGGCCAGCTCGGGCGCAGCCGTTCCACTATCTCCTCGACGGCGGGCAGCGGGGCGCGGGGCTCTCCGCGCAGGCGCCGCTCGCACAGGGCGGCCAGGACCGCGAAGTACCGTTTGGTGCGGTCCAGGGCGAACGCCGGGACGGTGCCGGCCCCCTCCAGACCCCGTCGCTCGACGCTGCGGAAGGCGTGCCGCGGTGCCCAGACGTCGAAGCTGAGCAGGTCACCCGCGGCGGGCAGGGTCACGCGCGCCAGCTCGAACGGTACGGGCGCCTCCACGCGGCCCGGAGCGACCTTGATGTGCTCGCCGGCGCCCTCCGGGTTCTCCACCACATAGGTCTGGTCCTCGCTGAGATTGCTCAGCAGCCAGAACGTCCGGTGCGCCGCGATCTCCCCGGCGACCCGGGGCACCCCCGCGTGTGCGATGGCGAGTCCTCCGCCGCTCGGCTCGGTCCTGCCGAACTCGATGCTCTCGCCCGCGCTGATCCTCAACTGGTCGGCCACACTGCCGCACGACGGCGGCACGACGATGACGCTGTACATGGAGTCGTCCCCCTCCCCCGATTGCTCGGGGTCAACATTCCCCAGTCCAACAACTGGCAGCGTACGGGAGGCGAGTGAGGGCAACCTAAGCATTCGGACGCGTCGGCGGGTCGGTGGGCTCCGGCTCCGGACGCAGAGGGCGTGGATGGCGCGGAAGAGCCCCCGGCCCCCTCCGCGGAGGGAACCGGGGGCCTCCCGGTCAGGCACGCTCACGCGCGCGGATCAGCGGATCAGCAGGGGCGCAGCGACCAGATCGGGTCCCAGGTGGCCGTGCCCGCCTGGTAGGCCGTCGAGGTCCAGCGGACGCTGCCGTCCTTGTTGAAGAACTTGGCGACCGTGCCGCGCGTCTGGTTGTTGGTGAAGGGGCCGTCGCCGGTCCAGTTGGTGAGGTTCCACGTCTGGCACTTGTAGAAGTCGAACTTGGTGCCTTTGACGACCATGCACAGGTGGCCGTAGTCGCAGGCGAGGTCCTGGGCGCCCTTGGTCCTGGGCGCCTCGGTGACGGTCAGTCCCTCGTACCGGACCGCGTCGGCGGACACGCGCAGTGGCGCCGGCTTGTCGGCCAGTACCTCGTCGGCGGCCTGCTGGAGCGCGGTCACCCGGGTGTCGGCCGGGTCGGCGGCGGCCGTGGCCGCGACCGTGGAGCCGGCGACCAGGGCCGATGCCGCGACGAGCAGCGCGGCGGGCTTGATGATGTCCACTGTTGTTCCCCCATGAACGTCGGTGTCGTACCGCCGGAGCGGTGTGCTCACACCGTGCCCGGGACGGTCGCCGCGCGGTACCTCGCAACTCTCAGGGTCACTTCCTTCCCGGCGGCGTGTACTCCTTGAGGTGGTGAGCGACGCGGGCGGCGTAGTCGCGGTACTTCGGGGGAACCCCGCCCGCGTCGTTCACCTTGTCGTACGACGTCCGGTAGGCCACGGCGATCAGCACCCGGCGGTCGCCCGGGAGGCCGGCGTCCAGGCGCGGGGTGATCCAGCACAGGTAGCGGCCCATCGCCGGGATGGACTCGGCGGGCGGGAAGGGGGGCTCGGGGACCTCCTCGCCGGGGGTTCCGTCCTCGTTCATCCACCAGCGCAGGACGCTCGGGGTCCAGCGGGCGATCCCGTACTCGTTCCTCGCGGGGTCGGCGAGGGCCGGGTCGAAGTCGCTCTCCACCTTCAGCATGGCCGCGATCAGGGGCGGGCTCACCTCCTCGCGGTCGCAGTCGTGCGCCGTCTCGACGATCAGCAGGCGGTAGGCGGCCGGTACGTCCCGGTCGGTGCGCAGTTCACCGGCGCCGTAGGAGGCGGCGGAGACGGTCACGGTGCCGCCGGGGCCCCGGCCGCCGGGTGCCGAACCGGGGCCGTCGTCGCCGGCGCGCGTGCTGACGCCGTAGCCGAGCGCGGCGACGGCCACGGTGGCGGCCGCCGCGGCGAGGGCCGTGCGCCGGGGGCCCGGGCGGCGCGGCAGGACGGACCGGCCGCCGGTACCTTCCGCGACGGCCGCCACCCGCCGCAACAGGGCGTCCGTGCGGATGCGTTCGGCGTGCGTACGGGTCAGGCACGC
>NZ_RAIF01000031.1:145213-162830 GCF_003671715.1 Streptomyces sp. E2N166
CCCGCCACGCCTCGGGCAGCACGGGCGACAGACGCAGCTCCTCGGTGCCGCGCGCGTAGGCGGCCCCGGCGTCGCGGCGGGCCGCCGGGGTGCCGCCGGGCAGCGGGAAGGACCCGGTGAGGACGAGGTGGGCGAGGACACCGAAGGCCCAGACGTCGGCGGAGGGGCGGATCCGCCGGCCGCGTTCGCCGATCTCGGACCAGAGCAGTTCGGGCGGGGTGTAGTCGGGGGTGGAGAAGGCGGGGGTGTACGCGTGGGTGCCTTCCAGTTCGGCGGCCATGTTGAAGTCGGCGAGCCGGGCCGAACCGTCCCTCATCAGCAGTACGTTGGCCGGTTTCAGGTCTCCGTGCACCCACCCGGCGTGATGCAGCTGGGCCAGGCCCTCGCACACCTGGGCGATCAGCGCGGGCCCGGCGGCCGGTCGGGGCGACGCGGACAGCAGGGCGGACAGGGAGCCCTCCGCCTTCTCCAGTACGAGGACGGTCGCGCCGTCGAGCGCGGGGCGGGCCGGGTCGTCGACGACGAGGGTCTCGTACATCCGCACCAGCCGGGGCCGTCTCAGCCGACGGTGCAACTCGACCTCCCGCTCGACGAGTTCGCGCAGGTGGGTCAGCTGGCGCGGGGTGCCCGTACCGGTGGGCAGGAACTTCAGGGCGGCCGTGCGCGGCAGACCGGCGTCGCCGTCACCGGCCCGGCGGGCCTCGTACACGCTGCCGAAGGCGCCCGTCGCGATCGGCGCCCGCACCTCCCAGACGCCGACCCGGTAGCCCTTCGGCACGGGGACGGCGTACGGCTCGGTCACCGGGTCGCCCGGCGCGGCGGTGCCGCGAGGACCACGAGGTCGTCCTCCCGTACGAGGTCGAAGCGGAGCGCCATGGACACCAGGGACTCCTTCTTGCCGTTGAGCCGCGGGCCCGCCTCCGCCGTCTCCGGGCCCGGCTTCAGCCGCAGCTTCACCGCCAGGTAGTCGATGTTCCACTGGACGGACGTGCGCGACGCGGCCGGCCAGCCCGGCCGCAGCCGCTCGACGACCTGCTCGACGGTCGGCAGCGGCGCGTGCGGAGCCCCCCGCAGCCGCGGTTCGCACAGGGCGGCCAGGACCGCGAAGTACCGTTTGGTGCGGTCGACGGAGAAGGCCGGGGCGGTCGGCTCGCCGTCGGTGCCGTCCTCGGCGCGCAGATAGTCGTGACGCGGTGCCCACACCTCGACCGGCAGCAGGTCGCCCGCGGCGGGCAGCACGATCCGCGAGAACTCGAACGGCACCGGGGCGTCCAGCCGGCCCGGCGCCACCTTGATGTGCTCGCCGGCGCCCTCCGGATTCTCCACCACGTAGGTCTGGTGGGCGGACAGGTTGCTCAGGGCCCAGAAGGTGCCGTGGGCGGTGATCTCACCGGCTCTGCGGGACACTCCGTCGTGCCCGATCAGCAGTCCGCCCTCGGGCACGGACCGTCCGAAGACGAGCCGTTCGCCGGGTGCGAGCCGGAACTGGGTGCGGGTGCGTTCGTCCTCCGTGGTCGGCGGAGGTACCACGATGATGCTGTACAAGGTGCGTCTCCCCGTGCCTGACGGCTACCCACGTCAGACTATTGCGACGCACCGGGGCCGTGTCTCCCCTCGTACGGGTGAGACACGGCCCCATGGCTTGATTGGCGCGAAGTGCGCCGTGGCGGGCACCGGTTCAGTACTGCGGGCGGTTGAACCAGTAACTGCCGTTCTTGTTGGCGCAGAAGACGATGATCAGGATGCCGAGGACCAGGCTGATCAGGGCGAAGATGTTGGCACCCACCAGGTTGATCACGCTGACCAGCGTCACGACCGAGCCGTAGACGATCGCGGAGACCCGCGGACCGCCCCGGCCGGTGGCGAACTTGACACCTGTGAATATCGCCCAGAACGCGAACGCCAGGAAGATCACGCCGACGCCGATCATGAGGCCCGCGCCGATGCTCGTGACGGTGTCCGCGTCCTGCGCCGAGATGGTGGGGTCGGAGTTGACCTCGTCCTCGATGTAGTCGGCGAACCAGGAGCTGGCCGCGATCATCAGCACTCCACCGATGACCTGGCAGGCGCCCAGCACGAACAGCATCACGCGGGCGGCCTTCACCGTTCCGGGCATGACCGCGGGGGCGGGAGCGTAGCCGCCGCCGTAGGGCTGGACCGGCGGGGCGGCGGGGTAGCCGTAGCCGGGCTGGCCCTGGGGCTGCTGCTGGGGGTAGCCGTAGTTCGGCTGCTGGCCGTGCTGCTGGCCCTGCTGCTGGCCCTGCGGCGGACCGTAGGGGTTGTTCGGGTCGCCGAAACTCATGCGGGACTTCCTCCGTAGCTGTCACGTGCGGGGACGACGCGTGGCTCGATGCGGAGGAGGTACTTCGTGGCGGTTCGTCCCCCCGGTACGGCCCCGCGGCACTGTGCTTGTGCCCAATCGTTCTTGACCTATCTCTTACTTGTCCAGCCCGGCCGCAAGGTGTTGTGCAAGTGCAACAGCGCCGATCGCGATCCGCCGGGGTGGGACGCGCCCCGGGAGGCCCGGCCGGCGCCCGGTGAGCGCTTCGCCGGTGCCCGGATGTCGGCCGGATTGGAACCGGGGGCCGGTCATCCGCGAGGATGGGGGCATGACCGCCCAGATTCTCGATGGCAAGGCCACCGCAGCCGCGATCAAGTCCGAACTGACCGCCCGCGTGGCGGCGCTGAAGGAGAGGGGCGTCACACCCGGCCTCGGCACCGTCCTGGTCGGCGACGACCCCGGCAGCCAGAAGTACGTCGCCGGCAAGCACCGCGACTGCGCGCAGGTCGGCATCGCCTCCATCCAGCGCGAACTGCCGGGTACGGCGACGCAGGAGGAGATCGAGGCGGTCGTCCGCGAGCTGAACGACGACCCGGCCTGCACCGGCTACATCGTCCAGCTGCCGCTGCCCAAGGGCATCGACGAGAACCGCATCCTGGAACTGATGGACCCGGACAAGGACGCGGACGGCCTGCACCCGATGAACCTCGGCCGCCTCGTCCTGAACGAGCCGGCGCCGCTGCCCTGCACCCCCAACGGCATCCTCACCCTGCTGCGCCGCTACGGCGTGGAGATCAAGGGCGCCGAGGTCGTGGTAGTCGGCCGCGGTGTCACGATCGGCCGCCCGATGCCGCTGCTGCTCACCCGGCGCAGCGAGAACGCCACCGTGACCCAGTGCCACACCGGCACCCGGGACCTTGCCGCCCACCTCAAGCGCGCGGACATCGTCGTCGCCGCGGCCGGCTCCCCGCACCTGGTCCGCCCCGAGGACGTCAAGCCGGGCGCGGCCGTCCTCGACGTGGGCGTCTCGCGCAACGCCGAGGGCAAGATCATGGGCGACGTGCACCCCGGCGTGGCCGAGGTCGCCGCCTGGATCTCCCCGAACCCCGGCGGCGTCGGCCCCATGACCCGGGCCCAGCTGCTCGTCAACGTGGTGGAGGCGGCGGAGCGCAGTGCCGGCTGACGACACCGACACCGAGCGCCCGGAGCACGCGGAGGACTCGGAGCACCGCGAGCACGCGGAGCACCCGGAGGACATCACCGTCCGGGATCCCGTCAGCGCGCCCGACGCCGAGGGCAGGCCGCGGCGGATCACCCGCCGGTTCCCGCTCTTCACCCGCGACACCGCGCGCCCCGAGGGCGGCGGCCGGGCCGCGGCCGGTGACGCCCCGGCGCCCGCCCGGCAGTGGCCGATCCTCCTCGTGGTCGGCCTGGTGGGCCTCGGCCTGCTGCTGACCGCGCTGGACGTGTTCCGCGTCGGGACGCTGCTGGTCGGCGCCGCTCTGCTGGTCGGCGCCGCGCTGCGCTGGGTGCTGCCCGACGTCGGCATGCTCGCGGTGCGCTCGCGTTTCACGGACATCACCACCTACGGCGTGCTCGGCCTCTCCATCGCCCTGCTGGCGTTGATGGCCCAGCCGGACCCGGTGCTGGAGATCCCGTTCCTGAAGGACACCCTGCACTTCACGGTGAGTTAGCGAACGGCCCGTCCTCCACCCCCGTGGAAGGACGGGCCGCCGCCGGGACCAACCCTCCTGCACGGCGAACGCCCTGTTCAACGCCTGTCGGGGCGCTGTGGCACGGAAGTGACCGTTCCGCTACTCCGCTACGTGAGCCGTGAAAAACGGGGTTCGGTGCCGGGCAGGGGAACGCCGGTGGGACACTGGACCACGGGTCGGTGAGCGTGCGACGGTGCATGTTCGCGACCCCTGTGCTCCTGTGCGCCCCCACCCCGGGAACTGAGATCCTGACCGGGCGCATCCCTGTGGGTAGCCAGAACGGGGACTCCACGCGGGACGCCGCGCGCGAGACCAAACGGGGAACGAACAGCACGTCACCGGGGGGAAGAGGGGGAAGCAATGCCTCGTTGGAAGGCCTTGCCGGATGAACTCGATCCGCAGATCAGAGAGTTCACGAGTCAGTTGCGCCGACTCGTGGACCGCAGTGAGCTGAGCATCGCGTCGGTGGCCGACGCCACGGGCTACAGCAAGACGTCCTGGGAGCGCTATCTGAACGGCCGGCTGCTGGCGCCGAAGGGCGCCATCGTGGCCCTCGCCGAGGTGACGCGGACCAATCCCGTCCACCTGACCACCATGTGGGAGCTGGCCGAGCGGGCCTGGAGCCGCTCGGAGATGCGCCACGACATGACCATGGAGGCCATCCGGATCTCCCAGGCGCGCGCCGCGCTCGGCGAGCTGGGCACGCCCGCGGCCAAGTCGGGCAACGGCGGCAGGAACGGCAAGGGGAGCCGGACCGGCCGGCACGGCGGCGGGGCCACGGTCACGCCCGGGATCGCCGGGCCGGCCGGTGTGGCGCCCACGTTGCCGCCGACGGTTCCCGCACAGCCGACGGCCGCCGACAGCCCCGACTCGGCCGTCGGTACGGTCCGGGGCGGCGGTGCGCCGGGCGCTCCCTCCGTCCCGTCGTCCGGCGGCGCGTCCGGCGGCAACTCGTGGGGCATGGCCGGATACCGGGGGCCGGCGCCGACCGGTGACCGTACGGCGTGGTCCGGGACCCGGGCCGATTCGGGGGAGGCCGCGCGCGGCCCGGCGACGCCTGCCGCCGCCGTACCGAACGGTCACGGACCCTCGGCCTCCCCGACGTCCTCGGGCTCGTACGGCGAACCCCCGCACGGCGGCTCCCGTTCGCGGACCCGGCCCTCCGGGGGCGGCAGCAAGCGGATGACGACGTTCGTCGCGGGCGTCGTCGGCGTGCTCGTCGTGATCGCGGGCGCCTTCTTCCTCCTGAACGACGGTGGCGAGAAGAAGAACGAGGGCGCGAAACCGTCCCCGTCGCCCACCGTCAGCTCCGACCCCGAGCTGCCGCCCGGCGTGAAGTGCAGCGGCGACGCCTGCACCGGCAAGGACCCGGAGGTTATGGGCTGCGGCGGCGACCTGGTGACCACCGCCGCGACCGCCACCGTCGGCACGGCAGCCGTCGAGGTCCGCTACAGCAAGATCTGCGGCGCGGCGTGGGCCCGTGTCACCCAGGCCGCCCAGGGCGACGAGGTGCAGGTGAGCGCGGACGGCGCGAGCCCGCAGAGGGGCTCGATCACCGGGGCCGCCGACACCGTCGCGTACACCCCGATGGTGGCGGTGAAGTCCGCGGCCGACGCCAAGGCGTGCGTGACGCTGGCGGCGGGCCGGAAGGGCTGCACGGAGTAGCCGCGGGACCGTGCGGGGCCGGTACGGAGCCGCGCCGCGGTGCCCGGGAGGAACGGGCCTCGGCCGGCCGGGAGAAAAATCGTCAGCGGCAGGCATGGCCCGCGGAGTCAGGGGCACGCGAGAAGTACCCCCACGGGAGTCCGGCAACGGTATCCCCGAACGGCGGTCGCCTTCGTCCCCCCTCTCCCGGACAGGCGGCCGCCTTTTCATGTCCTCGGTTCCGCGCGCCCAGTGCTCCGTCCGGCACGCCGTGCCCTCGGTTCGGCGCGCCGCTGCGCCAAGCCGTTCGCGCGCGCGGGTGATCCGGCGGTGGTCCTGTGGGCCGGGCCACACCGACCCGGACGTCCCGGGTACGGGAGGCGCGATAGCCTGACGGCTGGATCGATCTCTTGATACCAAGAGATCGATCAAACGCCCGGGGCAGGGACGCCCCACCGCCAGCTGTCATACGGAGAACGCCATGACTCGCACTCCCGTGAACGTCACCGTCACCGGCGCGGCCGGCCAGATCGGTTACGCCCTGCTCTTCCGCATCGCCTCCGGCCAGCTGCTCGGCGCGGACGTGCCGGTCAAGCTGCGCCTCCTGGAGATCACCCCGGCGCTCAACGCCGCCGCGGGCACCGCGATGGAGCTGGACGACTGCGCGTTCCCGCTCCTCCAGGGCATCGAGATCACCGACGACCCGAACGTCGCCTTCGACGGCGCCAACGTCGCCCTCCTGGTCGGCGCCCGCCCCCGCACCAAGGGCATGGAGCGCGGTGACCTCCTGGAGGCCAACGGCGGCATCTTCAAGCCGCAGGGCAAGGCCATCAACGATCACGCCGCGGACGACATCAAGGTCCTCGTCGTCGGCAACCCGGCCAACACCAACGCCCTGATCGCCCAGGCCGCCGCCCCGGACGTACCGGCCGAGCGCTTCACCGCCATGACCCGCCTGGACCACAACCGCGCGCTGACCCAGCTCGCGAAGAAGACGGGCTCGTCGGTCACCGACATCAAGCGCCTGACCATCTGGGGCAACCACTCCGCCACCCAGTACCCGGACATCTTCAACGCCACCATCGCCGGCAAGAACGCCGCCGAGGTCGTGGGCGACGAGCGGTGGCTGGCCGAGGACTTCATCCCGACCGTCGCCAAGCGCGGCGCCGCCATCATCGAGGCCCGCGGCGCCTCGTCGGCCGCCTCCGCCGCCAACGCCGCCATCGACCACGTCCACACCTGGGTCAACGGCACCGCCGAGGGCGACTGGGCCTCCATGGGCATCCCGTCGGACGGCTCCTACGGCGTCCCGGAGGGCATCATCTCCTCCTTCCCGGTCACCACCAAGGACGGCAAGTACGAGATCGTCCAGGGCCTGGACATCAACGAGTTCTCCCGCGCCCGCATCGACGCCTCCGTCAAGGAGCTGTCGGAGGAGCGCGAGGCGGTCCGCGCTCTCGGCCTCATCTGAGCCCACCCCGCCCGCACGGGCCCCGTTCCGGTTCCGGATGCTGTTGGTGCATCCGGTTCCGGGGCGGGGCCCGCGCCCGTTGTCAGGCTCCCGGCAGCCGCTTCTCGAACCAGTGCCCGGCGTAGACATGGTCGGAGTACGCCGGGATCTCGGTGTAGCCGGACGCCTCGTACATCGCCCGCGCCTCGGTGAGCACGGCGTGGGTGTCGAGCCGTACGACGGTCAGGCCTCGCGCGGCGGCCTCGCCCTCCAGCCCGTCGAGCAGGCGCCGGGCCAGCCCGAGCCGCCGGGCGCCGGGGTGCACCCACACGTGCTTGATCTCGCCGACCCCGGGAGCCGTCCGCCGCAGCGCCCCGCAGCCGGCCGGCCGCCCCTCCTCGTAGGCGACGAGGAACGCCCCGGCGTCCCCCGACACCTCTTCGGGCCCCACGAGGTCGGAGGGGTCGAAGCCCTCGGGGAAGCGCGCGTCCAGGTCGGCGGCGTAGGCGGCCAGACAGGCGCGGGCGTCCGGGGCGCAGGCGTCGACCGGTGTGACGGTGACGGCGGCCAGCCGCAGCAGGCGCTGGGCGGTGGCCATGGCGTCGGTCAGCCGCCGGCGCTGGTCCGGGGCGAGTCCCTGGAGGAGCCCGGAGGCGAGCACGTCGGCCCGGCGGTTCTGCTCAGCGACCTCGGCCCGTCCGGCGGGGGTCGGCTCGACCGTACGCAGCCGGCTGTCGTCGGGGTGCACGCCCAGCCGGACCATGCCCTGCGCCTCCAGGGCCTTCGCCATCCGGCTCAGGTACCCGGCGTCCAGGCCGAGGCGGACGCGCAGATCCCGCAGGGACACCCCGGAGCCGCTCTCGGCGATCTCGAAGAGCAGCCGGGCCTCGCCGAGCGGGCGGTCCTGGCCGAGATAACGGTCGTCGAGGACGCCGATCCGGCGCGTGAAGTATCGGTTGAAGTGCCGCAGCGCCGTGACGTCCTCCGTCACCGCGTCCCCGGCCGCCGCGCCCGCTGCCGCGCCCTCTGTCACTGGCTCCATTCGTTTGACTTTAGTCAAAGGAAACCGGCACGTCCATATGTGTATTTCATTCCGCTCCATCCCTTTTCTCAGTGATGCGCCGCACTTTCGGTCACCGGTTCGGCATGCATGCGGGGCCGGTGGGCAGGGGCTCACGGTCCCCGGGAGTGGCACGCGCGTGACACAGGGGGGTTGATCAGGAACGGAAGGCAATACCGATCATGGCGAACAGCACGGAAACTCCGGCGGAGCGGGCGCACCGGACCATTCACGCGGGAGGCGAGTGGCTGGCGGCGTCCTCCGGCGCCACCCGCGAGATCCTCGACCCCGCGGACGCCCGGCCGTTCGCCGTCATCGCGGAGGGCGACGAGAAGGACACCGACCTCGCGGTGGCCGCCGCCCGGCGCGCCTTCGACACGGGCGAGTGGCCGCACACCCCGGTCGCCGAACGCGCCGCCCTGCTGCGCCGCGTCGCCGACCTCCTCGTACGCGACCGCGAGCCGCTCGGCCTGCTGGAGAGCCGCGACGCGGGCAAGACCGTCGAGGAGGGCCGGGTCGACATCGACTGCGTCGCCGACGCCTTCCGCTACTTCGCCGACCTGGTCGCCGGTGAGGCCCCGGGGCGGGTCGTCGACGCGGGCTCGCCCGACATCCACAGCGTCGTCGTGCACGAGCCGGTCGGCGTCTGCGCGATGATCACGCCCTGGAACTACCCGCTCCTCCAGGCCAGCTGGAAGATCGCCCCCGCGCTCGCCGCGGGCAACACCTTCGTGATCAAGCCCAGCGAGATCACCCCGATGACCACCGTGGCCCTGATCGACCTGCTGACCGAGGCCGGCCTCCCCGCCGGCGTCGCCAACATCGTCACCGGTCCCGGCCACAGCGTCGGCGCCCGCCTCGCCGAGCACCCCGACGTCGACCTGGTCTCCTTCACCGGCGGCCTGATCAGCGGCACCAAGGTCGCCCAGGCCGCCGCCGTCACCGTCAAGAAGGTCGCCCTCGAACTCGGCGGCAAGAACCCCAACGTCGTCTTCGCCGACGCCTGCGAGACCGAGGAGGGCTTCGACACCGCCGTCGACCAGGCCCTCAACGCCGCCTTCATCCACAGCGGCCAGGTCTGCTCGGCCGGCGGCCGGCTCATCGTCGAGGAGTCGGTCCGCGAGCGCTTCGTCGCCGAACTCGCCCGCCGCGCCGCGAAGATCCGCCTCGGTCGCGGCACCGAGGACGGCGTCGAGTGCGGCCCGCTCGTCTCCGCGCAGCAGCGCGCCAAGACCGAGGACTACGTCGCCTCCGCGCTGGCCGAGGGCGCCGAGCTGCGCTGCGGCGGCAAGCGCCCCGAGCCGTCCCCCCAGCGGCCGGAGACGGGCTACTTCTACGAGCCGACCGTCCTCGACAACTGCCACCGGGAGATGAAGGTCGTACGGGAGGAGGTCTTCGGACCGGTGCTCACCGTCGAGACCTTCCGCACCGAGGACGAGGCCGTAGCCCTCGCCAACGACACCGAGTACGGTCTGGCCGGTGCCGTCTGGACCGCCGACGCGGGACGGGCCCGCCGGGTCGCGGGCCGGCTCCGGCACGGCACCGTCTGGATCAACGACTTCCATCCCTACCTCCCGCAGGCCGAGTGGGGCGGCTTCGGCAAGAGCGGCGTCGGCCGCGAACTGGGCCCCGCGGGGCTCGCCGAGTACCGCGAGAGCAAGCACGTCTACCAGAACCTCGCCCCGAAGCCCGTCCGCTGGTTCGCCGGCTGACGCCGCTTCGCTCCGCCCACGCCCCGCTTCACCCCGCCCGCGCCTCACCCGGGCCGCCCGGCTCCCCGTCCGCTCACCCTCTGGAGTACCCCCATGCCCGAGACCTCCCACGTCTACGACTACGTCGTCATAGGCGGCGGCACCGCGGGATCGGTGATCGCTTCCCGCCTCACCGAGAACCCGGACGTCACCGTCGCCGTCATCGAGGGCGGCCCCAGCGACATCGGCCGCGACGACGTGCTGACCCTGCGCCGCTGGATGGGCCTGCTCGGCGGCGAGCTGGACTACGACTACCCGACCACCGAGCAGCCACGCGGCAATTCGCACATCCGGCACAGCCGCGCCCGGGTGCTCGGCGGCTGCTCCTCGCACAACACGCTCATCGCCTTCAAGCCGCTGCCCTCCGACTGGGACGAGTGGGAGGCGGCGGGCGCCAAGGGCTGGGGCGCGGTGCCGATGGAGGCGTACTACGCGCGGCTGAAGAACAACATCGTCCCGGTCGACGAGAAGGACCGGAACGCCATCGCCCGCGACTTCGTCGACTCCGCGCAGAAGGCCCTTGAGGTCCCCCGCGTCGAGGGCTTCAACAAGAAGCCGTTCACCGAGGGCGTCGGCTTCTTCGACCTCGCCTACCACCCCGAGAACAACAAGCGGTCGTCGGCTTCGGTCGCGTACCTGCACCCGGTGATGGACGAGCGGCCCAACCTCACGATCATGCTGGAGACCTGGGCGTACAAGCTCCAGCTCGACGGCGCCCGCGCCGAGGGCGTCCACGTCCGCACCAAGGACGGCGAGGAGATCCTCGTCAAGGCACGGGGCGAGGTCGTGCTCTGCGCCGGCGCCGTCGACTCGCCGCGCCTGCTGCTGCACTCGGGCATCGGCCCGAAGGACCAGCTGGAGGCCCTCGGCATACCCGTGGCGCTCGACCTGCCCGGCGTCGGCGAGAACCTGCTCGACCACCCCGAGTCGGTGATCGTGTGGGAGACCAACGGACCCATCCCGGACAACTCCGCGATGGACTCCGACGCCGGTCTGTTCGTGCGCCGCGACCCCGAACACGCGGGCCCCGACCTGATGTTCCACTTCTACCAGATCCCGTTCACGGACAACCCGGAGCGCCTGGGCTACGAGCGCCCGGAGTTCGGCGTCTCGATGACCCCGAACATCCCCAAGCCGAAGTCCCGCGGCCGCCTCTACCTGACCAGCGCCGACCCGTCCGTGAAGCCCGCGCTGGACTTCCGCTACTTCACCGACGAGGACGACTACGACGGCCGCACCCTCGTCGACGGCATCAGGATCGCCCGTGAGGTCGCCAAGGCCGAGCCGCTGGCCGGCTGGCTCAAGCGCGAGGTCTGCCCCGGCCCGGACGTCACCGGCGACGAGGAGCTGAGCGAATACGCCCGCAAGGTCGCCCACACCGTCTACCACCCGGCGGGCACCTGCCGAATGGGCGCCGCCACGGACGAGCAGGCCGTCGTCGACCCCGAGCTGCGCGTCCGCGGCCTGGAGGGCATCCGCATCGCCGACGCCTCCGTCTTCCCGACCATGCCCGCCGTGAACCCGATGATCGGCGTCCTCATGGTCGGCGAGCGCGCCGTCGAGCTGATCGGTGGTGACGCCCGATGAGCACCACCACCAGCGCCACGCCGCCGGGTACGCCCGAGGTCACCGAATCCGCCGCCCCGGTCTTCTCCGTGGACGGCCTGTGGAAGGTCTTCGGCCCCAAGGCCGCCCGCATCCCCGCCGACCCCGAGCTGGCCGCCCTGAGCCCGGCCGAGCTGCGCTCGCGCACCGGCTGCACGGCCGCCGTGGCGGACGTCTCCTTCGACGTGCGCAAGGGCGAGGTCTTCGTCGTCATGGGCCTGTCCGGCTCCGGCAAGTCCACCCTCGTCCGCTGCCTGACCCGGCTGATCGAGCCGACGGCCGGCTCCATCGCCATCGACGGCGAGGACGTCCGCGCGATGGACAAGTCCCGGCTGCGCGAACTGCGCCGCCACCGCGCCGCGATGGTCTTCCAGCACTTCGGCCTGCTCCCGCACCGTACGGTCCTCGACAACGTGGCCTACGGCCTGGAGGTCCAGGGCATGGGCCGCGCCGAGCGCCGCGAGCGCGCCGCCGCCATCGTCGCCAAGGTCGGTCTGGAGGGCCTGGAGCACCGCCGCCCCGGCCAGCTCTCCGGCGGCCAGCGCCAGCGCGTCGGCCTCGCCCGCGCGCTCGCCGTCGACCCCGAGGTGCTGCTCTTCGACGAGCCGTTCAGCGCGCTCGACCCGCTGATCCGGCGGGACATGCAGGAGGAGGTCGTCCGGCTGCACCGCGAGGAGGGCCGCACGATGGTCTTCATCACCCACGACCTCCAGGAAGCCCTCAAGCTGGGCGACCGCATCGCCCTGATGCGCGACGGCCGCGTCGTGCAGCTCGGCACCCCGGAGGAGATCGTCGGCTCGCCCGCCGACGACTACGTCCGCGAGTTCGTCCGCGACGTTCCGCGCGAGCAGGTCCTCAGCGTCCGTACGGCCATGCGCCCCGCCTCCTCGGCCGACGAGGCCGGCACCGGCCCCGCGCTCCGCCCCGACGCCACGGTGTCGGAGGCCATCGAGGCCGTCGCCCGCGCCGGCTCCCCGGCCCGCGTGATGGACGACGGCCGCTGCCTGGGAGTGGTCGACGCGGACGCGCTGCTGTCGGTGGTAGCGGGCACCACGGGCACGGCTGACGCAGCCGCCGCCGAGGCGACTACGGGCAGCCCCGCCGCCGCTGGAGCGGCAAGGGCGGGCGATGGGGGTCCCCCCACGCGAGCGAGGCCGAGCGTGGGGGAGGCACTGGCCCAGCGCCGCAAGCCGACCACCCCGCCCCCCGCCACCAGCGAGGAGCCGGCGTGATGGCCACGATCACCGCAACGCCCCGGAAGGCCGCCCCGCCGGGCATCCTCACCCACCCAGCCGTACGCAAGCTCCTGATCCTCGCGGTCGCCGCCGCGATCCTCGTCCCCCTCGCCGTAACCCAGTGGGGCGGCACCACCTGGCCCGCCGCCCTCACCGTCGACGTCTCCGAACCCCTCGGCAAGGCCAGCGACTGGATCATCGACAACCGCGACAGCCACCCGCTGTTCCTCTACTTCTTCGGCCACGTCAGCAACGTCGTCGTCATCGCCGTACGCGCCGTGTACCTCGCCCTCCTCGCCGTCGGCTGGGCCGGGGTCACCGCGATCGGCGCCCTGATCGCCTGGCGGGTGGCCGGCGTGAAGCTGGCGACCGGCACGGCCGTCGCGTTCCTGGCCTGCGGCCTGCTCGGCATGTGGGTGCCGACCATGCAGACCCTCGCGCTCATGGTCGTCGCCGTGCTCGCGTCGGTCGTCGTGGGGGCCCTGCTCGGCCTGGCCGCCGGCCTGTCCGACCGGATGGACCGCGTCCTGCGCCCGGTGCTCGACACCATGCAGGTGCTGCCCGCCTTCGCCTACCTCCTCCCCGTCGTCCTGGTCTTCGGCATCGGCGTCCCCGCCGCCGTCCTGGCCACCGTCGTCTACGCCGCCCCGCCCATGGCCCGGCTCACCGCCCTCGGCCTGCGCGGCGCCGACAAGGAGGTTCTGGAGGCCGTCGAGTCCCTCGGCACCACCGCCCGCCAACGGCTGCTGACCGCCCGAATCCCGCTGGCCCGCAAGGAACTCCTCCTCGGCGTCAACCAGACGATCATGATGGCGCTGTCCATGGCCGTCATCGCCTCCGTCATCGGCGCCGGCGGCCTCGGCGACCGCGTCTACCAGGCGCTCGCCTCGGTCGACGTCGGCGCGGCACTCGCGGCCGGCATCCCGATCGTGCTGCTCGCCGTGGTCCTGGACCGGGTGACCGGCGCGGCGGGGGAGCGGCTCGGCGAATCCGGGAAGTCCCCGCTGACCTGGCTGTACGCCCTGGCCGCCGCCGCGGCCGTCGCGGTCGCCGGACGGCTCGCCGGGTTCCTCGACTGGCCCGAGGCGTGGGAGGTGGACATCGCCGAGCCCGTCAACCGGGCCGTCGACTGGATGACCGCCCACCTCTACTCCGGTGTCCCCGTCATCGGCGGCACCGCCGACTGGGCCGCCCACTTCACCAGCTGGGTCCTCAACCCGCTGCGGGACGGCCTCCAGTGGCTGCCCTGGTGGTCCGTACTGCTGATCGTCGCCGCCCTCGCCTGGCTGATCGGCACCTGGCGCACCGCGCTCACCGCCGTCCTCGCCATGGCCGCGATCGGCGTGCTCGGCGTGTGGAACCCGTCCCTGGACACGCTCTCGCAGGTCCTCGCCGCCGTCGCCGTGACCCTGGTCATCGGCTTCGCCACCGGCATCGCCGCCGCCCGCAGCGACCGCTTCGAGCGCGCGCTCCGGCCCGTCCTGGACGTTTTCCAGACGATGCCGCAGTTCGTGTACCTGATCCCGGTCGTCGCCCTCTTCGGCGTGGGCCGCGCGCCCGCCGTGGCCGCCGCGGTCGTCTACGCCCTCCCGGCCGTCGTCCGCATCACCGCCCAGGGGCTGCGCCAGGTCGACCCGGCCGCGCTGGAGTCGGCCCGCTCGCTCGGCGCCACCAGCGGGCAGCAACTGCGCCAGGTCCAGCTCCCGCTGGCCCGCCGGTCGCTGCTGCTCGCCGTCAACCAGGGCGTCGTCCTCGTCCTCGCCGTCGTCATCATCGGCGGCCTGGTCGGCGGTGGCGCGCTCGGCTACCAGGTCGTCTTCGGCCTGGCCCAGGGCGACCTGGCGACCGGCCTGGTGGCCGGCGCGGCGATCGTCTGCCTCGGCCTGATGCTCGACCGGGTCACCCAGCCGACCGAACGCCGTCCGAGGAAGGGAGCCTGACATGCGGATGCGTACCACCGCCGCCATCGCCTCGGCCGCCGCGCTGACGCTGCTGACCGGCTGCGGCGCCGCCGACATGACCAAGCAGGCGTCCCCGTACGCCAACGCCCAGGGCGCCAGGACGGTGACCCTCTCCGTGCAGTCCTGGGTCGGTGCCCAGGCCAACGTGGCCGTCGCCCAGTACCTGCTGGAGCACGAGCTGGGCTACCGCGTCGACACCGTCCAGGTCGACGAGGTCCCCGCCTGGGACGCGCTCAGCCAGGGCCGGGTCGACGCCATCCTGGAGGACTGGGGCCACCCCGAGCAGGAGCAGCGCTACGTCGAGGACAAGAAGACGATCGCCCCCGGCGGCGACCTCGGCGTCACCGGGCACATCGGCTGGTTCGTCCCGACGTACTTCGCGAAGAAGCACCCGGACGTGACCAACTGGGAGAACCTCGACAAGTACGCCGAGCTGATGCGCACCGCGGAGAGCGGCGACAAGGGTCAGCTGATGGACGGTTCCCCGTCCTACGTCACCAACGACAAGGCCCTGGTCAGCAATCTCGACCTGGACTACAAGGTCGTCTTCGCGGGCTCCGAGGCCGCCCAGATCACCCAGATCAAGCAGTTCGCCAAGGAGAAGAAACCCTTCCTGACCTACTGGTACACCCCCCAGTGGCTCTTCGAGAAGGTTCCGATGACCGAGGTGAAGCTGCCGCCCTACAAGGAGGGCTGCGACGCCGACCCGGCGAAGGTCGACTGCGCCTACCCGGTCACCCCGCTGCAGAAGTACCTCAACGCCGACTTCGCGGAGGAAGGCGGCAAGGCGGCGGAGTTCCTGAAGAACTTCAAGTGGACGACCGAGGACCAGAACCAGGTCTCCCTGATGATCGCCGAGCAGAAGATGCGGCCCGAGGAGGCGGCGAAGAAGTGGGTGGACAGCCACGAGTCCGTCTGGAAGAAGTGGCTGCCCTGACCCTCACCTCATCGGTGCCGTCGGTTCTGTCGGTTCCGTCAGTTCGGCCGCGATCTCCCGCAGGGCCCGGGCCGCGCGCCGCTGGAGTCCCGGCCCGAACGTGATCCGGGTGGCCCCGAGTCCGGCGAGTTCGGCGGGCGAGGGGCCCTGGCCGGGCACCGCGCCGACGTTGACCGGCCCCTGGATCCCGGCTCGCAGCAGCGGCAGTACGCCGGGCGGGGCGAAGATCGGGTACACGCAGTCGGCGCCCGCGCCGACATACAGCGCGGCCCGCTCGATCGCCGCGCCCGGGTCGTCGACACCGCGTACGAACGTGTCGATGCGGGCGTTGACGAACAGCCGGTCCCCGGCCGCCGCCCGCACCTCGGCGAGCCACTCCGCGTGCTCCCGCGGGTTCTTGAGCACCCCGTTCGCGGAGTCCTCCAGGTTGCAGCCCACGGCGCCCGCCTCCAGCAGCCGCTCCACCAGCTTCTTCGGCGCCAGCCCGTACCCGTCCTCGACGTCCGCGGAGACGGGCACGTCCACGGCCCGCGCGATCCGCGCCACCGCCGCGAACATCTCGTCGGCCGGGGTCGCCCCGTCCTCGTACCCGAGGGAGGCCGCGACCCCCGCGCTGGGCGTCGCGAGCGCCGGGAACCCGGCCTCCGCGAACACCCGGGCGCTCGCCGCGTCCCAGGGGCCGGGCAGGACGAGGGGGTCGCCGGGGACACGGCCGTGGTGCAGGGCGCGGAAGCGGTCGGTCTTGGTCACCACTGAGTGCTCCCCGGGGGAATCCGCCGGCCGACCATCAGCCGGTTCCAGCTGTTGATGGCGGTGATCAGCGCGAGCAGGTGGGCCAGCCCGCCGACGTCGAAGTGCCGGGCGGCCTCCTCGTACACCCCGTCCGGCACGAACCCCTCCGTCAGGACCGTGACCGCCTCGGTGAGCGCCAGCGCGGCCCGCTCCCTGGCGTCGAAGACCCCCTCGGCCTCCTCCCACGCGGCGAGCAGATCGAGCTGCCGTTCCCCGGCGCCCTCCTTGCGCGCGATGCCCAGATGCATGTCCAGGCAGAACGCGCAGTGGTTGAGCTGCGAGGCGCGGATCTGCACCAGCTCCGCGAGCGCCGGATCGCTCAGGCCCCGCTTGGCGGCGGCGCTCAGCGCTCCCAGCGCCGAGCGCACACCGTCGTCCAGACGGGTCGTACGGGTCGTACTGGTCGTACGGGCCGTCATCCGTGCTGCCCCGGCGTGTAGTGACCCGGCGTCATCCGGCACGTCACGCCGAAGCGGTTCCAGGCGTTGATCACCGTGATCGCGGCGATCAGCTGCGCCAGCTCCGGCTCCTCGAAGTGCGCGGCGGCCTTCTGGTAGACCGCGTCGGGCACGAAGCCGTCGGTCAGTACGGTCACCGCCTCGGTCAGCTCGATCGCCGCCAGCTCCTTCTCCGTGTAGAAGTGCCGCGACTCCTCCCACGCGCTGAGCTGCACGATCCGTTCCACACTCTCGCCGGCCGCGAGCGCGTCCTTGGAGTGCATGTCGATGCAGAGGGCGCAGTGGTTGATCTGGGAGGCGCGGATCTTCACCAGCTCGTACAGCGTCGGGTCCAGGCCACGCTTGGCGGCGGTGTCGAGCCGGATCATCGCCTTGTAGACCTCGGGAGCGTGCTTGGCCCACTCCAGGCGGGGCGCCTCCTCGGGGGCGAAGGAACCGGGGGCGGCGGTGGTGCTCTCGTTCGTCGTCATGGCCTTGAGCCTAGAATCGATGCAGCCCAGGAGTATGGTCCATTTCCATGGGGAAACCGTGGGCCACTTTCGGCGTCGACCTGCACCTGGACCGTTCCGGCCCCGGCCTGCGCCGCGGCCTCACCGATGCCCTGCGCGAGGCCGTCCGCGGGGGCCGGCTGGCGCCCGGCACCCGGCTGCCCTCCTCGCGCTCGCTCGCCGCCGACCTGGGCGTGGCCCGCAACACGGTGGCCGAGGTCTACGCCGACCTGGTCGCCG
>NZ_RAIF01000031.1:163076-174193 GCF_003671715.1 Streptomyces sp. E2N166
GGGCCGGCCCGCCTACGACCTAGTCCCCGGCACGCCCGAACTCGCGTCGTTCCCCCGCCCCCAGTGGCTGAAGGCGGCCCGCCGCGCCCTGACCGCCGCCCCCGACCAAGCACTCGGCTACGGCGACCCGCGCGGCCGGATCGAACTGCGCACCGCCCTCACCGACTACCTCTCCCGCGCCCGCGGCGTGCGCGCCGACCCCGACAGGATCGTCGTCTGCGCCGGCTTCCTCGGCGGCCTCGGTGTCCTCGCCGACCTGCTGCGCCGCAGGGGAGCGCGCTCCGTGGCGGTCGAGTCCTACGGCCTGCCCCACCACCGACGGCTGCTCCGACGCGCGGGCTGCGACACGCCCCCGCTGCCCTTCGACGACCGCGGCACCCGCCCCTTCGACGACGCGGCCACCGCCCGCGCCGTCCTGCTCACCCCCTCCCACCAGTTCCCCCTTGGCCTGCCGCTGCACCCGGAGCGCCGCACGGCACTGATCGACTGGGCCCGCCGCACCGGCGGACTGGTCCTGGAGGACGACTACGACGGCGAGTTCCGCTACGACCGCCAGCCCGTCGGGGCCCTCCAGGGCCTGGACCCCGACCGCGTCGTCTATCTGGGCACCGCCAGCAAGTCCCTCGCCCCCGGCCTGCGCCTGGGCTGGCTGGTGCTGCCGCCGTCGCTGGTCGAGGAAGTCATGGACGGCATGGCGGGCCGCACCCCGGGCGTCCTGGACCAGCTGACCCTCGCGGAGTTCCTCGGCTCCGGCGCCTACGACCGGCATGTCCGGGCCGCCCGCCTGCGCTACCGGCGCCGCCGTGACGCGCTGGTCGCCGCCCTCGCCGAGCGCGCCCCCGACGTACGCGTCACCGGCATCGCGGCCGGCCTGCACGCCGTCCTCCAACTGCCGCCCGGCACCGAGCAGCAGGCCGTCAGGGCCGCCGCCTGGCACGGCCTCGCCGTCCACGGCCTGTCCACGTTCCGCCACCCGGACGCGGCCGTCTCCCCGCTGGACGCCCTCGTCGTCGGCTACGGCACCCCGCCCGACCACGCCTGGGCGGGGGCCCTGGACGCGCTGTGCCGGGCGCTGCCGTAGAGTCCACCCGCGGCACTGGCCGTACACTCGATCGGCCCAACTGTCGTACAGCTGCGTGGACAACGGGGAGACAAGGAAATGGCGGAGACCCGGCGACGGCTGCGGTCGAGCACCGTGGTGCTCGGCGGCATGGGAGTGCTCGCGGCGGCCCTGAGCGCCTGTGGATCGGACCCCGACCGGCGCTGCGTGGACCGCGACAGCTACGACTACATCAACGGCTACAAGGTCGTCGCCGACAAGAACTGCAAGTCGGGCTCGTCCGGCGGTTCGTACGGCCAGGGCGGCAAGAAGAAGCCCGGCTCGTCGAAGGTGTCCGACGCCGACTGGTACTACGACGCCGACGTCAGCGACGGCCGGGCCGACTACGGCACCTTCAGCCGCGACGAGGCCGTCGACCGCGGCGGCTTCGGCTGCTCCGGCTCCGGCAGCGGCGGCGGCTGAGGCCGGCCGTGGAACGCCGCACCACCGAGCCGCGCCCCGGCTGGCAGCAGACGGTGGAGGAGCAGGGGTGCATCTACCCCCTCACCCGCCACCCGGACGACTCCCTGCGCCCCTACTGGGACGAGAGCGCCTTCTACGTCTTCTCCCTCCCGGAGGTCGAGGCGCTGGAGGAGACGGTCGAGGAACTCCACCGCATGTGCCTGGCGGCGGCCGAGCACATCGTGACCGCCGGCCGCTTCGCCGACCTCGGCATCAGCGACCCGCGGGTGGTCCGGGCGGTCACCGAGGCCTGGCACCGCCGTGCCGAACTCCCCTCCGTCTACGCCCGCTTCGACCTGCGCTACGACGGCACGGGGCCCGCCAAGCTCCTGGAGTACAACGCGGACACCCCGACCTCCCTCGTCGAGGCCGCGTCCCCGCAGTGGTTCTGGATGGAGGAGAGCTTCCCCGGCGCCGACCAGTGGAACAGCCTCCACGAGCGCCTCATCGACGCCTGGAAGAAGCAGGCCGCCCTCCTCCCGCCCGGCGGCCCGCTGTACTTCGCGAACTCCGAGGCCGACGAGCTGGGCGAGGACCTGATGACGGTCGCCTACCTCAAGGAGACCGCCGAGCAGGCCGGCCTGGAGACCGAGTGGATCTCCATGGAGGAGATCGGCTGGGACCGCCTGTCCGGCCGTTTCGTCGACAGCAAGCTCCGCTTCATCCGCAGCATCTTCAAGCTCTACCCCTGGGAGTGGCTCACCACCGACCGCTTCGCCGACCACGTCCTGGACACCCTCGACAACGGCGGCGGCACCGGCACCACCCTGTGGATCGAGCCCGCCTGGAAGATGCTGCTCAGCAACAAGGCGCTGCTGGCGATCCTCTGGGAGCTGTATCCCGGCCACCCCAACCTCCTCCCCGCCTACCTCGACGGCCCCCGCGAGCTGGCCGACACCACCGGCTACGTCTCCAAGCCCCTCCTGGGCCGCGAGGGCGCCGGCGTCACGATCCACCGCCCCGGCACGGCAGCGCCGGCCCCGCCTGCCGACCTCTGCTGCTACCAGGAGCTGGCGCCCCTGCCGGACTTCGACGGCAACCGGGTCGTCCTCGGCGCTTGGGTGGTGGAGAACGAGTCGGCGGGCCTGGGCATCAGGGAGTCGTCGGGCCTGGTGACGGACGAGTACGCCCGCTTCCTGCCCCACGTGATCCTCTGAGGACCGTCGCTCGCATGGTGGACGCCGGGGCCCGGCCCTCCGTGCCGCCCGGTAGGCTGCGTGTGGGCCGTGACTGGCGCGCTGGGATGGGACCGACCATCGGGGAGCGGCTCGAACGACGAGTGCCGTGCGCCTGGGCCGACCCGAACGCCGACCGCACCGTCCGGAGGTCCCCATGCCCGCAGATCTCACCCCCGAGTCCACCGCCTACCGCGCCGCGCTCGACGTGATCCGTACCGTCGAGCCGCGCGTCGCCGACGCCATCGGCCAGGAGGTCGCCGACCAGCGGGACATGCTCAAGCTGATCGCCTCGGAGAACTACGCCTCCCCGGCCACGCTCCTGACCATGGGCAACTGGTTCAGCGACAAGTACGCCGAGGGCACCATCGGCCGCCGCTTCTACGCCGGCTGCCGCAACGTCGACACCGTCGAGTCCCTCGCCGCCGAGCACGCCCGCGAGCTGTTCGGCGCCCGCCACGCCTACGTCCAGCCGCACTCCGGCATCGACGCCAACCTCGTCGCCTTCTGGGCCGTCCTCGGCGCCCGCGTCGAGGTGCCCTTCCTGGAGAAGACCGGCGTCCGCCAGGTCAACGACCTGACCGACGCCGACTGGGCCGAGCTGCGCCGCGCCTTCGGCAACCAGCGGATGCTCGGCATGTCCCTGGACGCCGGCGGCCACCTCACCCACGGCTTCCGTCCGAACATCTCCGGCAAGATGTTCGACCAGCGCTCCTACGGCACCGACCCGGCGACCGGCCTCATCGACTACGAGGCCCTGCGCGCCTCGGCCCGCGAGTTCAAGCCGCTGATCATCGTCGCGGGCTACTCGGCGTACCCCCGCCTGGTGAACTTCCGGATCATGCGCGAGATCGCCGACGAGGCCGGCGCGACCCTCATGGTCGACATGGCGCACTTCGCGGGCCTCGTCGCGGGCAAGGTGCTCACCGGCGACTTCGACCCGGTCCCGCACGCCCAGATCGTGACGACGACCACCCACAAGTCCCTGCGCGGCCCGCGCGGCGGCATGGTCCTGTGCGACGACTCCCTCAAGGACCAGGTCGACCGCGGCTGCCCGATGGTCCTCGGCGGCCCGCTCCCGCACGTCATGGCCGCCAAGGCCGTCGCCCTCGCCGAGGCCCGGCAGCCCGCGTTCCAGGACTACGCGCAGCGCATCGTCGACAACGCCCGCGCGCTCGCCGAGGGCCTGATGAAGCGCGGCGCCACCCTGGTGACCGGCGGCACGGACAATCACCTGAACCTGATCGACGTGGCGTCCTCCTACGGCCTCACCGGCCGCCAGGCCGAGGCCGCCCTCCTCGACTCCGGCATCGTCACCAACCGCAACGCCATCCCGGCCGACCCGAACGGCGCCTGGTACACCTCCGGCATCCGCATCGGCACCCCGGCGCTCACCACCCGCGGCCTGGGCACGGCGGAGATGGACGAGGTGGCCGGCCTCATCGACCGCGTGCTGACCACCACCGAGGCGGGCACCACAAGGTCGGGCGCCCCGTCCAAGGCCGCCCACGTCCTGGACGAGAAGGTGGCCCGGGAGATCGCCCAGCGCGCCACGGACCTGGTCCAGGGCTTCCCCCTGTACCCGGAAATCGACCTGGGCTGACGGCCCCCGACCGGGGGAGCGAGCCGCCGGTGGGACCTGAGAGAATGGTGCGCATGGCGAATGACCGACCTCGTGTGCTCTCCGGAATCCAGCCCACCGCAGGCTCGTTCCACCTCGGCAACTACCTCGGCGCCGTCCGCCAGTGGGTGGCCCTCCAGGAGTCCCACGACGCGTTCTACATGGTCGTCGACCTGCACGCGATCACGGTCCCGCAGGACCCGAAGGAGCTGCGCGCCAACACCCGGCTCGCCGCGGCCCAGCTGCTGGCCGCCGGACTCGACCCGGACCGCTGCACGCTCTTCGTCCAGAGCCACGTCCCCGAGCACGCCCAGCTCGCCTGGATCATGAACTGCCTCACCGGCTTCGGCGAGGCGAGCCGCATGACCCAGTTCAAGGACAAGTCCGCGAAGCAGGGCGCCGACCGCGCCTCCGTCGGCCTGTTCACGTACCCGGTCCTCCAGGTCGCGGACATCCTGCTCTACCAGGCCAACCAGGTGCCCGTCGGCGAGGACCAGCGCCAGCACATCGAGCTGACCCGTGACCTGGCCGAGCGCTTCAACGGCCGCTTCGGCGAGGCCTTCACCGTCCCCTCCGCGTACATCCTCAAGGAGACGGCGAAGATCTACGACCTTCAGGACCCGACCGCCAAGATGAGCAAGTCGGCGGCCACCCCCAAGGGCCTGATCAACCTGCTCGACGAGCCGAAGGCCACGGCGAAGAAGGTGAAGAGCGCCGTCACGGACACCGACACCGTGATCCGCTTCGACCGCGAGCACAAGCCCGGCGTCAGCAACCTGCTCACGATCTACTCCACCCTCACCGGTGCGGCGATCCCGGAACTCGAGCAGAAGTACGAGGGCAAGGGTTACGGCGCGCTGAAGACGGACCTCGCCGAGGTCGTGGTGGAGTTCGTCACGCCCTTCCGGGAGCGCACCCAGCAGTACCTGGACGACCCGGAGACCCTCGACGCGATCCTGGCCAAGGGCGCGGAGAAGGCACGGGCCGTCGCCGCGGAGACCCTCGCCCGGGCGTACGACATGCTGGGCCTGCTCCCCGCCAAGCACTGACCGGGGCACCGCCCCGACCACCGCATCGGCACCGCACGCGCCCCGGCACGCCGCCGTAGCGCTGCACATCACTCCGGTTGCGCCTGCCCCCGGCACGGTCGTGGCCGTACAGTCGATATCCGGGTGTCCGGCACAGTGACACACGACGAGTGACACGTAACGACAGGAGACGACGTGGGGACCGTAACGATCGGCGTGTCGATCGCGGTCCCGGAGCCTCACGGCAGCAAGCTCCAGCAGCTGCGCGCGGGCTTCGGCGACGCCGCTGCTCACGGCATCCCCACGCACGTCACCCTGCTGCCGCCGACCGAGGTCGACGGCGCCGCGCTGCCCGCGGTCGAGGCGCACCTGGCGGAGGTGGCGGCGCGCGGCCGGCCCTTCCCGATGCGGCTGTCCGGCACCGGGACCTTCCGCCCGCTGTCGCCCGTGGTCTTCGTCCAGGTGGTCGAGGGCGCCGCGGCCTGCTCCTGGCTCCAGAAGCGGGTCCGCGACACCTCCGGGCCGGTGCCGCGCGAACTGCAGTTCCCGTACCACCCGCACGTCACCGTGGCGCACGGCATCGAGGAAGCGGCGATGGACCGCGCCTACGAGGAGCTGTCCGACTACGAGGCCCAGTGGCCCTGCACCGGCTTCGCGCTCTACGAGCAGGGCGCCGACGGGGTGTGGCGCAAGCTGCGCGAGTTCCCCTTCGGCAGCACCACGGTGCCCCCGCAGGCCGGACGCCTGGAGAGCGGCTCCCTGCCTGCCCGGTAGGCCCTCGCCGAGGCGCTACACCGGCAGCCGCCGGAACACTCCCCGCGGCAGATGCCGCAGCGCCGACATCACCACGCGCAGGGCGCCCGGCACCCACACTGTCTCCGAGCGCCGCCGCAGCCCCAGCTCGATGGCCGTGGCGACCGCCTCGGGCGTCGTGGCGAGCGGCGCCTCCTCCATCCCCGCGGTCATCCGCGACCGCACGAACCCGGGGCGTACGACCATGACGTGCACGCCCGTGCCGTGCAGCGCGTCGCCGAGGCCCTGCGCGAAGGTGTCCAGGCCGGCCTTGCTGGAGCCGTAGATGAAGTTGGCGCGGCGGGCCCGCTCGCCGGCCACGGAGGAGAGCACCACCAGGGAGCCGTGGCCCTGCGCCTGGAGCGCGCGGGCGCTCACCAGACCGGCCGAGACCGCGCCGGTGTAGTTGGTCTGCGCGACCCTGACGGCGTTCAGCGGCTCGCGCTCGTCGTGCGCCTGGTCGCCCAGGACGCCGAAGGCCAGCAGCACCAGGTCGATGTCGCCCTCGGTGAAGACCTTGCCGAGCGCCGCCTCGTGGGACTCGGGGTCGAGCGCGTCGAAGGCGACGGTGCGCACCTCGGCGCCGAGTCCGCGCAGCTGCTCGGCCGCCGCGTCCAGGGCGGGGGAGGGGCGGCCGGCCAGCCACACGGTACGGGTGCGGCGGGTGACCAGACGGCGCGCGGTGGCGAGCGCGATCTCGGACGTACCGCCGAGGACGAGAAGGGACTGGGGGAGGCCGAAGGCGTCCTTCACGACAGCTCCTAGAGGGTGAGTCGGCGGGAGAGATCGGAGGTGAAGACCCCGCGCGGGTCCAGCTCCGCGCGCAGCGCGCGGAAGTCGTCCAGGCGCGGGTACATCGCGGCGAGCAGCTCCGGCCGCAGCCGGGAGTCCTTGGCGAGGTAGACCCGGCCGCCGGCCTTCGCGACCTCCTCGTCGAGGCCGTCGAGGAAGGTGCCGAGACCCGGGAGACCCGCCGGGACGTCCAGGGCGAGGGTCCAGCCGGGTACCGGGAAGGAGAGCCAGCCCGGGTCGGCCTCTCCGAAGCGCTTGAGGACGGCCAGGAACGACGGGCAGCGCTGGGCGGAGATGCGTCCCACGACCCGGCGCAGGGCGTCCTCCTGGCCGTGGCCGACGACGAACTGGTACTGCACGAAGCCGGCGCGGCCGTAGATCCGGTTCCAGTGCGGGACGCCGTCCAGGGGGTGGAAGAAGGCGGAGATCCGCTGGAGTTCGCCCCTGCGCAGGCGGGGGGCCCTGCGGTACCAGAGCTCGTTGAAGAGCCCGACCGTCGTCCGGCTGAGCAGACCCTCCGGGACGAGGTCGGGGGCGGCCGGGAGACGGGAGGTGCGGAAGGCCAGCGGCTCGCGCCGGGCCCGGTCGGGCAGCGCGTCCAGTGGCGCGTGGTCGCCCCGGGTGAGCACCGCCCGGCCGGTCGCCGCGCCGCGGGCCAGCAGGTCGATCCAGGCGACCGAGTACCGGTAGCGGTGGTCGGTGGCCGTCAGGCGGGCCATGAGGTCGTCGAGGTCGTCGGCGCGCTCGGTGTCGACCGACATCAGTGACGTCTCGACCGGCTGGAGCCGCACGGTCGCGGTGAGGATCACCCCGGTCAGGCCCATGCCGCCGGCGGTCGCGTCGAACAGCGGCGTGCCCCGGTCCACGGTACGGACCCGGCCGTCGGCGGTGAGCAGCTCGAAGGAGAGCACGTGCCGCGCGAAGGAGCCGGACACGTGGTGGTTCTTGCCGTGGATGTCCGCGCCGATCGCTCCGCCGACCGTCACATAGCGGGTGCCGGGAGTCACCGGCACGAACCAGCCGAGCGGCAGCAGCACCTCCATCAGCCGGTGCAGGGAGACGCCCGCGTCGCAGAGCACGGTGCCGCCGTCGACGTCGATGGCGTGGACGCGGTCCAGGGCCGTCATGTCGAGCACGTCGCCGCCGGCGTTCTGCGCCGCGTCGCCGTACGCCCGCCCCAGACCCCGCGGGATGCCGCCGCGGACGCCGCAGTCGCGGACGGCGTCGGCGGCCTCCTGGAACGTGCGCGGGCGGATCACGCGGGCGACGGTGGGCGCCGTGCGGCCCCAGCCGGTGACGGGAACGGTGTCGGCAGACATGCCGGTGACCGTATCGCCCTCATGTGAGCTATTAGTCCCAGAACATCTCAGTGGTCCCCGAAACGGGTGATTAATGGTATGTCGCTCGATATTGCCGGACTTCCCGCGCAGTTGGCGTGAACAGTGACTCCACATGGACGACCTCGACGACATGGACCACCGGATCGTCACGGCGCTCAGAGGCCGCGGCACGGACCCGCGCGTGGCCGGTGCCGCGCGTGCCCTGTCCTGGGCCGGGGAGCACGGAGCGCTGTGGCTCGCGGCGGGCCTGGCCGGAGCCGCCGTGGACGGCACCCGGCGCTCGGCCTGGCTGCGCGGCACCGCGCTCACGGCGGGCGCCCATCTCGCCAGCATGGGCGTGAAGCGGGTCGTGCGCCGTCCCCGTCCCGCGCACGTCGTACCCCTGGTGCGCACCGCCGGCCGGCACTCCTTCCCCAGCTCGCACGCCACCTCGGCGGCGGCGGCCGCCGTGGCCTTCGGCGCGCTCGGCGTCCACGCCGCCTGGCCGCTCGCCGCCGCGGTGTGCGTCTCCCGGCTGGTCGTCGGCGTCCACTACCCCTCCGACGTCGCGGCGGGCGCCGCCCTGGGCGCGCTCACGGCCCGGCTCGGCACCGACTGGATGCGCGGAGGCACCCGTGACTGACACGGCCGTCCTGCGGCAACGCGCCCCCGAACAGCAGCAGGAACCCGCGCCGCCCCGCCGGGCGGGCATCCCGGCGGGTCTGCTGCGGACCGCACGCCCCCGCCAGTGGATCAAGAACGTTCTGGTCGTCGCGGCTCCGGCCGCCGCCGGCGAACTGCTCTCCTGGCACACCCTGTCCCGGCTCGCCCTGGTCTTCGTCCTGTTCACTGCCTGCGCCGCCGCCGTCTACCTCGTCAACGACGCCCGCGACGCCGAGGCCGACCGCGCCCACCCGGTCAAGCGGTACCGCCCGGTCGCCGCCGGACAGGTCCCGGTGCCCGTCGCCTACGCCGTCGGGGGCGTCCTGGGCGTCCTCGCGCCCGTCGTCGCGGCCTGGCTCTGCCCGCCGGCCGTCGCGGCCCTGCTGACCGCCTACCTCGCCATGCAACTGGCGTACTGCATCAGCCTCAAGCACGTCCTGGTCGTCGACCTCGCCGTCGTCACCACCGGCTTCCTGATGCGGGCGATGGTCGGCGGACTCGCGCTCGGCATCCCCCTGTCCCGCTGGTTCCTCATCACGACCGGCTTCGGCGCGCTGTTCATGGTCTCCGCCAAGCGCTACTCCGAAGCCGTCCAGATGGCCGAGAAGGCGGGTGCCACGCGCGCGTTGCTCACCGAGTACACCACCGGCTACCTCCGCTTCGTCTGGCAGCTCGCGGCCGGCGTCGCCGTCCTCGGCTACTGCCTGTGGGCCATGGAGGAGGGCGGCGTCCCGCACACCAGCGTGCTGCCCTGGCGCCAGCTGTCCATGGTCGCCTTCATCCTCGCCGTCCTGCGCTACGCCGTCTTCGCCGACCGCGGCACCGCCGGCGAACCCGAGGACGTCGTCCTGCGCGACCGGGCGCTCGCGCTGATCGGCGTGGTCTGGGTGGCAATGTACGGCCTGGCAGTGGCCAATTGGTAGCCGGCCGGCGCGAGCTGCTGGGCTTCGCGTCCACCGGCCTCCTCGCCTACGCCGTCGACCTCGGCCTCTTCACCTGGCTGCGCGGCCCGGCCGGTCTCGACCCGCTCACCGCCAAGGCCCTGTCCTTCGTCGCCGGCTGCTCCGTGGCGTACGCGGGCAACGCCTTCGGCACCTACCGGCACATCCGCCCGCAGGGCCTGCGCCCGTACGCCTTGTTCTTCGCGGTGAACGCCGCCGGTGCCGCCGTACAGCTCCTGTGCCTGGCCGTCAGCCACTACGCCCTCGGCCTCACCTCGCAGCGGGCCGACACGGTCTCCGGGGCGGGAATCGGCATGGTGCTGGCCACCATCCTGCGTTTCTGGGGCACAAGAACACTGGTCTTCCGTACCGGGGCAGGAACCGGTGGCACGACGGGATCATGGACCCGGGCGAGTGGGGGCAGAGTCGGATCATGGACTGGCTGAAGAAGCTCCCCGTGGTCGGGCCGTGGCTGACACGGCTGATGACCACGCACGCGTGGCGCTCGTACGAGCGGCTGGACCGGGTGAAGTGGACGCGGCTGGCCGCCGCCATGACCTTCACCAGCTTCGTCGCGCTCTTCCCGCTGCTCAGCCTGGCCGCCGCCATCGCCGCCGCCACGCTCAGCAAGGACCAGCAGGACAAGCTCCAGGACAAGATCGCCGAGCAGATCCCCGGCATCTCCGACCAGCTGAACATCCAGAGTCTGATCGACAACGCCGGCACCGTCGGCCTCATCGCCGGCGCCCTGCTGCTGTTCACCGGCATGGGCTGGGTCGACGCCACCCGGGGCTGCCTGCGCGCCGTCTGGGAGCTGCCCGACGAGGAGGAGAACCCCTTCCTGCACCGGGCCAAGGACGCGGGCGTCCTCGTCGGTCTCGGCGGCGCCCTCCTGGTCACCGTCGGCATCTCCACCGTCGCCTCGGCGCTGGTCGGCTGGATCATCCGCCAGCTGGGCATCGCCGAGGGCGGCTTCGGCGGGGCGCTGCTCTACGTCGCCGCGTTCGCCGTCGCCGTACTCGCCGACTTCCTCCTGCTGCTGTACGTGCTGACCCTGCTCCCCGGCGTCCAGCCCTCGCGCCGCCGCCTGGTGGTGGCGGCGCTGATCGGCGCGATCGGCTTCGAACTGCTGAAGCTGCTGCTGAGCGGCTACATGCAGGGCGTAGCCGCGAAGAGCATGTACGGCGCCTTCGGCGTCCCCGTCGCCCTGCTGCTGTGGATCAAC
>NZ_RAIF01000031.1:174527-190719 GCF_003671715.1 Streptomyces sp. E2N166
CCGTTCGCGGCCGGGGCGCCCGCCACCGGCTGTGTGCCCGCCGCGCCCTTCCCGGTGCCGCCGGCCTCCCCGGAGGTGCTCGAACCCGGCCGCGGGCTCTCCTGGACGGCGCTCTTCGGCGGCACCAGCTCGCCCACCGGCTCCACCTTGCCGGCCGCCTTGAAGCCCCAGTCGAACAGGCGGGAGGTCTCCTTGTAGACCTCGTTGTGCTCGTCCTTCGCCGGGTTCATGACCGTGACGAGCAGCACCTTGCCGCCCTGCTCGGCGACGCCCGTGAAGGTGTAGCCGGCGTTGGAGGTGTAGCCGTTCTTCACGCCCGCGATGCCCGGGTAGACGCCGACGTCCGAGTCGCCGGCGAGCAGCCGGTTGGTGTTCTGGATCTCGAAGGGCTTGCGGGACGTCTTGCCCTTCTTGTCCTTCTTCGTCTCGCCCGGGAACTTCGCTCTGACCGTCGAGGCGTACTCGCGGAAGTCCTTCTTCTGCAGCCCCGAGCGGGCGAACAGCGTCAGGTCGTACGCCGAGGAGACCTGCTTCGGCGCGTCGTAGCCGTCGGGGCTGACGACGGTCGTGTCGAGGGCCTGGAGTTCCTCGGCGTGCTCGTTCATGTCCTCGACGGTCTTGTCGACACCGCCGTTCATCGCCGACAGCACGTGCACGGCGTCGTTGCCGGAGCGCAGGAAGACACCGAGCCACAGGTCGTGGACGGTGTACGTCTCGTCCTCCTTGATGCCGACCATGCTGGAGCCGGCGCCCATGCCCGCGAGGTCGGAGGGGACGACCTTGTGCTTGGCCGTCTTCGGCCACTTCGGCAGCAGTGTGTCGGCGAACAGCATCTTCAGCGTGCTCGCCGGCGCCAGTCGCCAGTGCGCGTTGTGCGCGGCGAGCACGTCGCCGGACTCGGCGTCGGCCACGATCCACGAACGGGCGGTGAGGTCCTTCGGCAGCACGGGTGCCCCACCCGCCAGATCCACCTGCGTCCCGGACTTCCCGAGCCGCGCGCCGCCCACGGTCGACATCGACGCGGGCGGAGTGGCCGACGGGCTCGCCGAGGAACTCGCCGACGGGCTCGGGGCGGCGAGCGCGGCGGGCGGGAGGAGGGCGAGGGCGGTCAGGGCGGCGGAGGTGACCGTCAGGGCTCGCCTGGCGGCCTTCTTGGGTGCGGGCACGAGCGAGAACGTACCTCCCGGGAGCGACGCCTTCCCACCCCCCTGCCGACCCCGCGCACGGATCCGGACACCGTGCGGCGATACTGAAACCATGAAGCTCAGCCGCCCCGTCTCCTGGTTCCTGCTCGCTTTCGGGGTGTGGAGCTGGATCATCTGGATCACTTTCGTCAAAAACCTGGTCAAGGACGGCAGCGGGCTCGCTTTCGAGGACGGCGACCCCACGGCGTACTTCTGGGTGCACCTGCTGCTCGCCGTCGTGTCCTTCGTATTGGGGACGGTCGTCGGGGTCATCGGGTTGCGTGGACTGCGCGCACTGCGCCGAACGTCATAACTGAGGGGATACGACGGCATGGTGGTCGTCTTCGCGCTTGTCGCGCTGGCAGTGGTGAGCGTCCTCGTGACGTCGAACTGGTACGTGTGGCGGCGCCTGTTCCGTGACACGACCCGGGGCCCCGGCCCCGTGCGCCGTATCGGCGCGGTGGTGGTCGCCGGGGGCTGGGCGCTGGCCGTCGGCGCACTGGTCTCCGAGCGCGCGGGCGCCCCCTTCTGGCTCCAGCAGGTCCTGGCCTGGCCCGGCTTCCTCTGGCTGGCGCTGTCGATCTACCTGCTGCTGGCGGTGCTGGCCTCCGAGGTCGTACGGCCGCTGCTGCTGCGGTTCCTGGAGCGGCGGGCGGCCGCGCGGCAGGCGGAGTCGGAGCCCGAACCGGAGCCGCTGCGATCCCCGGCCGCGGACACGAAGCGCATACCGGCGGGAGCGGCACCGCCCAGGACGGCGGAGACGGCCGGGCCCTCCGGGGCACCCGAGCCCTCCAAGGCACCCGAGCCCCCCGAGGAGCCGCCGTCCGGAGCCACGGCGGGCGGGCCGCCCGACAGCCCTCTCGCCCTCCCCTCCCGCCGCATCTTCGTCTCCCGCGTCCTCGGCGGTGCCGCCGCCGCGGCGGCCGTAGGGACGGTCGGCTACGGCACGTACGGCGTGCTGAACGGCCCGAGCGTGAAGCGGGTCACCGTGCCGCTCGCCAAGCTCCCCCGCGCGGCGCACGGTTTCCGCATCGCCGTGGTCAGCGACGTCCACCTCGGCCCGGTGCTCGGCCGGGGCTTCGCGCAGAAGGTCGTCGACACGATCAACTCCACGCAGCCCGACCTCATCGCCGTCGTCGGCGACCTGGTGGACGGCAGCGTGAAGGACCTCGGCCCGGCGGCGGCCCCGCTGGCCCGGCTCAGGGCGCGGCACGGCGCGTACTTCGTCACCGGCAACCACGAGTACTTCTCCGGCGCCGAGCAGTGGGTCGCCGAGGTACGGCGGCTCGGCCTGCTCCCGCTGGAGAACGCCCGCACCGAGCTGCCCCACTTCGACCTCGCCGGCGTCAACGACGTGGCGGGCGAGGACGAGGGCCAGGGCCCCGACTACGCCAAGGCACTCGGCGACCGGGACCGCGCCCGCGCCTGCGTGCTCCTCGCCCACCAGCCGGTGCAGATCCACGACGCCGTCGACCACGGCGTCGACCTCCAGCTCTCCGGCCACACCCACGGCGGCCAGCTCTGGCCCGGCAACCTCATCGCGGGTGCCGCCAACCCGACGCTGGCGGGCCTGGAGCGCTACGGCGACACCCAGCTCTACGTCAGCCGCGGCGCGGGCGCCTGGGGCCCGCCCACGCGCGTGGGGGCGGAGTCGGACATCACGGTGATCGAACTGGCCTCACTGCGGGCCTAGGGCCTGTCCGGGGGCGTCCTCGGGGTGTCCCCAGAGGTGTCCCCGGGGGCGTCCCCAGAGGGCGCCGTCTTCTTCGCCGGGTCCGGGAGTGCCCTGGTCATCCCGGGCAGGAAGTCCCTGAACAGCTCGTGCACCTCGCGCACCAGCGGGCGCAGCACCCGGAAGCGGGCCAGGACGACGCCCCGTGCGGTGAGCCGGGCGCCGCGTTCGGCGAGGCGGTAGCTCCGCTCGCGGCCCTCCGTGCGGTCGAAGATCCAGTACAGGACGAGGCCCATCTGGGAGAGCCACATCAACTCGGGCAGGATGTCCCGCAGCTCCGCGGGCACCTTGGTCTTCGTGCCGGCCAGCACCGAGCGGTGGACGCTGATGGCCTCCACGCGCGCGTGCTCCGACTCCGGGGAGAAGGGGCTGAGGGGGCTGTCCGGGTCGGCCGCGTTCTTGAAGAACTGCACCGCGAACTCGTGGTACGGGGCCGCGATGTCCAGCCAGACCTTGAGCACGCCCGCCAGCCGTGCCTCCAGGTCGGTCTCCCGGGCCAGGACCTCCCGGACCGCCGCCTGGTGCTCGGCGGCGATCCGGTCGTAGAAGCCCTGGATCAGGTGCTCCTTGCCGGCGAAGTAGTAGTACGCGTTGCCGACGGAGACCCCGGCCTCCTGGGCGATGGCCCGCATGGTCGTCCGGTCGTAACCGCGTTCCTGGAAGAGCCGCATGGCCGTCTCCAGGATCAGCGCGCGGGTCTGCTCGGACTTGCTGAGGGGGGCTCCGTCGTCGGGGCCGTCGTTCTTCGCAGGCACAGGACGAGAGCCTAACGAGTGGCGCAGGTGCCGTCGTCGCAGCCGGGCCCGATGTAGATCCACCCGCGGCCCGGTTCGTAGGCCCACCCGTCGGCCCGGCGGTACCCATTGCCGCCCCATCGCCGCTGCCCGCCCCGCCACTTGGCGGCGGCCAGGACGGCTCCCCGGGCCAGCCACGCCCCGGTGGGCGTGCTGAGCCGGTGGGCGAGCGCGCGGTGCTCGCGCAGCGCCCACAGGACGACGATCCAGGCGGCGGCGCCCCGGAAGACCTGCCCGGCGTCCCCGACGGCGGTGACCTCGTCAAGGGTGACGGAGTGATCGAGGCCGGGAAACCGCCGGCGCGCCTCGTCCGACGCGGCCGGGACCAACTCCAGCGGCACCAGCCGCGGCTGCCGCAGCAGCCAGTCCCGTACGTGGGTGCACAGGGAACACTCGGCGTCGTAGAGGACGGTGAGCCGGCGCACGGGGGCGCCGGCCGTCGTGGGAGCGGAGGCCATCGACCTAGGCCCCGGCCGTCGGTGCCACCCAGCCCTGCGGCGGGACCGGCGGTACCTGCTCGCGCTCCATCATCCCGCGCCGCCGGATCCTGTTGAGCACGTACACGTTGCCCAGGTGCATCACGCCGAGCACCAGCAGCACCACGCCCAGCTTGGTCGACAGGGCCTCGAAGATCTCGCGGGTGTCGGCGATGGTCTCGTCACCGCTCAGATAGAGGGCGACGAAGCCGAGGTTGACGAGGTAGAAGCCCACCACCAGGAGGTGGTTCACGGCTTCCGCGAGCTTCTCGTTGCCGTGCAGCACGTCGGCGAGGAAGACCCGGCCGTTGCGGCTGAGCGTGCGGGCCACCCAGATGGTCAGGCCGATGCTGACCAGCAGGTAGATGACGTAGGCGATGACGGTGCGGTCCATGCCCCACCCCTTCTTGAACGCGTTCAAAACGCTGACGGGGATGACTCTAGACCTGCTTTTGAACGTGTTCAACTCGCGGAGGGAGTGGTCCGCGTCACCCGGCTACGGCCGGCGGCCCAGCTCCGGACGCTTGGAGTAGTCCGTGAGCCCGATGACGTTGCCCCACGGGTCGGCGAACTCGACGGTCCAGCCGGTGGCGACGGAGAAGGGCTCGTCCAGCGGCGCCACTCCGGCGTCGCGCAGCGCCCGGGCCGCCGTGCGGGCGTCCGCCACCTCCAGCCACACCCGCGCGGACGGCCACAGCGGAGGCCGCTGCCCGAACTCCTCCTCCGCCCGCAGGAGAATGCCCGGCGTCTCGCCCCCGGCCTTCAGCAGCGCGATGCCGGCCTCGTCGAGCCGGAAGGCGACCGGGAAGCCGGCCCGCTCGTAGAAGTCGACGGCCGCACCGAGGTCCCCGACGGGCAGCAGCACGTTGTCGAACCCGAGCAGTTCGTACGACTCATGATCTGACATGACGTCACATTAGGTGCGTGCGACGCGAAGTGGACGGAACCGGCGGGCGGGGCGGTGGCGGGGTCACTCGCCCGGGCGGACGGCCGTTCCGGGGCCCGACTTCACTTCGGTCGCCGAGTCCTACAGTATGACCGGCAGTTTCCCGTACCTTCCAGGAGTGACACCACCGTGAGCGAGCAGCCGCAGCAGCCGTCCCAGCCGCCCGGTTACGGCTACCCCAACCAGGGTTCCGGCGCGGCCGGCCAGGCCGGCCCCTACGGCTACCCGCAGGGTGGCTACCAGCAGCAGCCCGGCTACCAGCAGTCCCCCGGCGGCTATCAGGCGCCCGGATACCAGCAGGCGCCCGGATACCAGCAGGTTCCCGGTTACTACGCCGGTGACCCCGGCGCGCCCTATGGCTACGACCCCTACGGACGCCCGTACTCCGACAAGTCGAAGATCATCGCCGGTGTGCTCCAGCTCTTCCTCGGCGGCTTCGGCATCGGTCGCTTCTACACCGGTTCCGTCGGCATCGGCCTGGCCCAGCTGTTCACCTGCGGTGGGCTCGGCTTCTGGGCGCTGATCGACGGCATCATGTACCTCGTCAGCAACGACCGCACGGACGACCAGGGGCGGATCCTGCGTGGCTGACACGGCGCGTTCGGCGCCGTCCGAGGGGCGGCGCCTGCGTTGGCATCCCGCGGCGGCACCCCTCGCGGTGTTCGTCGCGGGCGCCGCGGGCGCCGGCTACCTGTGGTTCACCGACCCGCACGAGCCGGGCCACCTCCTGCCCCAGTGCCCGTTCCGGTACGTCACCGGGCTGCTGTGCCCGGCCTGCGGCGGCACGCGCATGGCGTACGACCTGATGCACGGTCACCTCACCGCCGCCTGGCTGGACAACCGCGTCTTGCTGCTCGCCGCGCCGTTCGCCTTGGCGTTGTGGGGCCGCTGGACGGCGGAGGGCCTGCGCGGCCGCTTCTACAAGCCCCGGATCGCCCCCTGGGCCCAGGCCCTGATCCTGCTGACGGCGGTGGCCTGGACGGTGGTCCGCAACCTCGTCTGAGGCGCCCCGGTGCCGGGACGGTGATCGAATGATCACGGAATGGGAACGTTCGGTCGAATCCACTCCCACAGGCCCCACCAGTCTCTTTATGCTCCCTACGCACAGGGGGGACGGCCACGCCGTTGCGTCGTGGGCCGCCGTGCACGGTCAGTGCGTGATCAGCGGCGTTCCTTCCTGGGCCCCCGGGCAATCCGTCCCGGCCCGTTTCACATCTCCCCAGGAGCACCACCGTGACCGTCCCCCCGAACCCCGCCGCTCCCTACGGCTTCGACCCGCAGGGCCGCCCGTACTCCGACAAGTCGAAGATCGTCGCCGGCATCCTCCAGCTCTTCCTGGGCACCCTGGGCATCGGCCGCTTCTACGTCGGTTCCGTCGGCGTCGGCGTCGCCCAGCTGCTCACCTGCGGTGGCCTCGGCTTCTGGGCGCTGATCGACGGCATCATATTCCTGGTCAGCAACGACCGCACCGACAAGGAGGGCCGCGTGCTGCGCGGCTGACGCCGCCTCACGGCCTCGCGGTAACGACCGAGGGCCCCGATCGCGTCGATGCGATCGGGGCCCTCGGTCGTACGCGCCGGCGCGCGGGTCAGAAGCGGCGCGTGATCAGCGCCCGCTTCACCTCCGCGATCGCCTTGGTGACCTCGATACCGCGCGGGCAGGCGTCCGTGCAGTTGAAGGTCGTGCGGCAGCGCCAGACGCCGTCGCGGTCGTTGAGGATCTCCAGCCGCTGCTCGCCGGCCTCGTCACGCGAGTCGAAGATGAAGCGGTGGGCGTTGACGATGGCCGCCGGGCCGAAGTACTGCCCGTCGTTCCAGAACACCGGGCACGAGGACGTGCAGGCGGCGCACAGGATGCACTTCGTCGTGTCGTCGAAGCGCTCGCGGTCCTCGGCCGTCTGGAGGCGCTCACGCGTCGGCTCGTTGGTGTCCTTCGTGATCAGGAAGGGCATCACGTCCCGGTACGCCTGGAAGAACGGCTCCATGTCGACGACCAGGTCCTTGAGGACCGTCAGGCCCTTGATGGCCTCGACCGTGATCGGCTTCTCGGGGTTGATGTCCTTGATCAGCGTCTTGCAGGCAAGGCGGTTCTTGCCGTTGATCCGCATGGCGTCGGAACCGCAGATGCCGTGCGCGCAGGAACGGCGGAAGGTGAGGCTTCCGTCGAGGTCCCACTTGATCTTGTGCAGCGCGTCGAGGACACGCTCCTTCGGGTCGATCTCCAGCTGGAAGTCTTCCCAGGTCGCCTCGGCCGAGACCTCCGGGTTGAACCGCCGGACGCGGAAGGTGACCGTGATGTACGGGGAGTCGGCGAAGCCGGGCTCGGGGGCCTTGTCGCTCTTCTCCATGACAGGGGTAGCCATCAGTACTTACGCTCCATCGGCTGGTAGCGGGTCTGGACGACCGGCTTGTAGTCGAGCCGGATGGACTCGGTGCCGTCGTCGCCCACCTCGCGGTACGCCATGGTGTGGCGCATGAAGTTGACGTCGTCGCGGTTGGGGAAGTCCTCGCGGTAGTGACCGCCGCGCGACTCCTTGCGGGCGAGCGCGGACACCGCCATGACCTCGGCCAGATCGAGCAGGTTGCCCAGCTCGACGGCCTCCAGCAGGTCGGTGTTGAAGCGCCGGCCCTTGTCCTGGATCGACACGTTCTTGTAGCGGGCGCGCAGCTCGGCGAGCTTCTCGACGGCCGTCTTGATCGTCTGCTCGGTGCGGAACACCATGACGTTGGCGTCCATGGTCTCCTGCAGCTCGCGGCGGAGCGTCGCCACCCGCTCGGTGCCGGTGGAGGAGCGCAGGCGCTCGATCTGCTCGACGACCAGGGACTCCGGGTTCTCCGGCAGCTCGACGAAGTTCGCCTTCTGCGCGTACTCCGCCGCCGCGATGCCGGCCCGCTTGCCGAAGACGTTGATGTCCAGCAGCGAGTTGGTGCCCAGGCGGTTGGCGCCGTGCACGGACACGCAGGCGACCTCGCCGGCCGCGTACAGGCCCGGGACGACGGTGGTGTTGTCCAGGAGGACCTCACCCTCGACGTTGGTCGGGATGCCGCCCATCGCGTAGTGGGCGGTGGGCTGGATCGGGATCGGGTCCGTGTAGGGCTCGATGCCGAGGTAGGTCCGCGCGAACTCCGTGATGTCGGGCAGCTTGGCGTCCAGCTGCTCCGGCGGGAGGTGGGTGAGGTCCAGGTAGACGTGGTCGCCCTCGGGACCGCAGCCCCGGCCCTCGCGGATCTCCGTGTAGATGGAGCGGGAGACGACGTCGCGGGAGGCGAGGTCCTTCATGACCGGCGCGTACTTCTCCATGAAGCGCTCGCCGTCCTTGTTGCGCAGGATGCCGCCCTCACCGCGGGCGCCCTCCGTCAGCAGGATGCCCATGCGCCAGATGCCGGTCGGGTGGAACTGGAAGAACTCCATGTCCTCCAGCGGCAGCCCGCGCCGGTACACGGCCGCCTGGCCGTCACCGGTCAGCGTGTGCGCGTTGGACGTCACCTTGAAGAACTTGCCGGTGCCGCCGGAGGCGTAGATCACGGACTTCGCCTGGAAGACGTGGATCTCGCCGGTCGCCAGCTCGTAGGCGACCACACCGGCCGACTTCTTGACGCCGTCGACCTCGGTGATCAGCTGGTCCAGGACGTAGAACTCGTTGAAGAACTCCACGCCCTCCTTGACGCAGTTCTGGTACAGCGTCTGGAGGATCATGTGACCGGTGCGGTCGGCCGCGTAGCAGGACCGGCGGACCGGCGCCTCGCCGTGGTTGCGGCTGTGACCGCCGAAGCGGCGCTGGTCGATCGTGCCGTTCGGCGTCCGGTTGAACGGCAGGCCCATCTTCTCCAGGTCGAGGACCGAGTCGATGGCCTCCTTCGCCAGGATCTCGGCGGCGTCCTGGTCGACCAGGTAGTCACCGCCCTTGACCGTGTCGAAGGTGTGCCACTCCCAGTTGTCCTCCTCCACGTTGGCCAGCGCGGCGGCCATGCCGCCCTGCGCCGCGCCGGTGTGGGAGCGGGTGGGGTAGAGCTTCGTCAGGACGGCGGTGCGGCTGCGCTTGGTCGACTCGATGGCCGCGCGCATGCCGGCGCCACCGGCGCCGACGATGACGGTGTCGTACTTGTGTACCTTCATGATTTTCGCAGCCCCGTGCCTAGCGGATGTTCGGGTCGAAGGTGAAGATCACCAGCGTGCCCAGCAGGATGGTGAACACCGTGGCGGTGTAGAGCAGGCCCTTGAGCCACAGGCGGGTGTTCGGGCGCTCCGCGTAGTCGTTGATGACCGTGCGCAGGCCGTTCGCGCCGTGCAGCATCGCCAGCCACAGCATCAGCAGGTCCCAGACCTGCCAGAACGGCGAGGCCCAGCGGCCGGCCACGAAGGCGAAGCCGATCTTGGAGACGCCGCCGTCCAGCACCAGCTGGATGAGCAGGTGGCCGATGACCAGGACGACCAGCACGACGCCGGACAGGCGCATGAAGAGCCACGCGGCCATCTCGAAGTTGCCGCGCGTGGACTTCGGGGACTTCTTGGTCCGCTTGCGGGGCGGCTCGATCAGCGGCGCCGGGTTGTCGACGGTGTAGGCGGAGGCGCCCGCGCCCTCGACGGGGCCGATGCCGGAGGCGGTGGTTTCAGTGGTGGACATCTGCGTCAGCTCCCGAACACTTCACGAGCGGCGTGGCCGAGGACGGGGTAGATCGCCCCGATCATCAGCACGACCCACAGGCCGACGACGGTCCAGAGCATCTGCTTCTGGTAGCGGGCGCCCTTGATCCAGAAGTCGACCGCGATGACGCGCAGGCCGTTGAGCGCGTGGAACAGGATGGCGGCGACGAGGCCGTACTCCAGCAGCGCGACGATCGGGGACTTGTACGTGGCCACGACGGTGTCGTAGGCCTCGGGGGACACACGGACGAGAGCGGTGTCCAGCACGTGGACGAACAGGAAGAAGAAGATGAGGACGCCGGTGACTCGGTGAGCCACCCAGGACCACATTCCTTCCCGGCCGCGGTACAGCGTTCCAGCCGGCACGGAAGTTTCCTCCGGGAGCGGGGATTGGGGCCGCGCCGGCTTTCCTTGTCGGTCGGGCCCGGCCGGGTACGGTCCACCGGCCCCCAGCATCGTAGCGACGGTTGCCTGCGGCGCTTACGGGGGGCCTGCTTGTGTGATCAAAGTTGCACTCAAAGGAGCAGTGGGGCGGGCGCGGGGCGGCCTAGGAGGTGGGGGTTTGGGCGGTTTGCCGGGTGCGGGTGGTCCGCGGCTGGTCGCGCCCGCGCGGCGGAGGCGCTGGTGTCCCAGCCCCGAGCCCCTGGAGGACGTCGGTCAACCTGTTCCTTGCCAGGCGCCGCAGTTCCTCCGCCGCGACCGCGCGTTCCTCGTCGGGATCGTTCGCCAATCGTGACCGGATGTCCGCGAGGGCGTGGTCCAGGGCCTCGTTCGCGGGGAGGCCGTTCAGGCAGATGACGAACGCGTGTCCGAAACGGCGCTCGTAGGCCGCGGTCGCCGCGCTCAGTGCCGTGTGGGCCGCTGCGTACGTGTCCTCGGGGAGGGGTGGCTGTGCCTCCGTCGCCAGGGCCTCCGTCAGGTCGTCCGGGGAGAGGTCGTACGCCGCCTCGTCCGCGGCGGCCAGCAGGGACGGCAGGTCGGGGTAGGGGCGGTGGGAGGCGAGGCGGTGGGCCCAGTGGTGGCTGTTCAGGCAGCTCAGGAGGGTGCGGATGACCTCGTCGGCGGAGGCGGCGTTGAAGCGCGCCAGAGCCGAGGCCGTCACCGGTGTGACACGGGTGGTTTGCACCGGTACCGGTATGGCCACTCGGGCGGGGAGGTCTGGGAGACGGTGCGCAGGCAGCGTGGGTCCTCGTGGGCGTCACGTGTGTGTCGGCAGGGGATTGTGCAAAAGATGTGGCGTCACGTTATCGAGTGACGGCATCGCGTGTCCGTCCAGTGCCCGAATTTCACCCGAACGGGAGAGTTTCAGAACATGTGGTGGACGCACGGTGGAGCTCACGGCCGTAGGTTGGCGCTGTGAGCCAGCACGGACGCCGGACGCCGGCGAACCAGGTGAGGCAGCGGGCCGTGATCGCCGGTGCGGTGGTCGCCGCGCTCGGCGTGGGAGCCGGCCTGTGGGCCACCGACGGTGAGGGTGACGGCGGGCCCGCGGGCTCGGCCGCGCGGTCCTCACCGGAGGCGGCCGCGCCCAGCCCCAGCCGCTCCTACGCGCTGTCGAAGGAGCCGCGCACCATACCCGCCGTACGCGAACACACCGCGGCCCGCGGCCCCGGCTGGCAGCCGGAGAAGGCGCACCGCGTCGTCGTCGCCGACGCCGGACTCGCCGACGAGGGGCGCCTGATAGCCGGCGAGCTGGGGCTGACGTACGCGGGGGAGAAGGGCGACGAGCGCGCCGGGGACGTGCTGTTGGACGTCAAGGAGGACAAGGGCGCGGGCTCCGAGTCGTACACCATGACCGTGCGCGACGGCCGGGTCACCGTCACCGGGCCGGCCGAGGCCGGCGTCTACTACGGAACCCGCACGCTGAAGCAGGCGGTGGACGGCGGCGGCACCGCGCCGGAGGGCGTGGTGAAGGACGAGCCGGCCAAACCGCGGCGCGGCTTCAGCCTCGACACCGCGCGCAAGCACTACGACGCCGACTGGATCAAGGACCGGATACGCGAGCTGGGTGACCTGAAGTTCAACGAGCTGGGCCTGCACTTCTCCGACGACCAGGCCTTCCGTATCGAGTCCGACTCGCACCCCGAGATCGTCTCCGACGACCACCTGACCAAGGCCGAGGTCAAGGAGATCATCGACCTCGCCGCTTCCCGGCACATCACCGTCGTCCCCGAGATCGACTCGCCCGGACACCTGGGCGCCGTGCTCGCCGCCCACCCCGACCTCCAGCTGCGCAACGCGCAGGGCACGCCCACACGCGGCGCGATCGACATCTCCAAGCCGGAGGCCGCCGAGATCGTCGACGATCTGCTGAACGAGTACGCCGACCTCTTCCCCGGGTCGCAGTTCCACCTGGGCGCCGACGAGTACCAGGCGCTCGTGGTGCCCGATCCCGAGGCGTCCTACCCGGATCTGGCCGCCGCCGCCCGCGAGGCCTACGGCTCCGGCGCCACCGTCGCCGACCTCACCACCGGCTGGCTCAACGGCCGCGCCAAGACGGTCATGGCGCACGACCGCACACCGCGCGCCTGGAACGACGGCTTCTTCAAGGACACCTCCGTCGAGCCCCTGAAGGACATCGAGGTCGCCTACTGGACCGGCAAGGAGATCGGCGCCCGCCAGCCGGCCGAGTACCTCGGTGAGGGCCGCGACGTCCTCAACTACAACGACGAGTTCCTCTACTACGTGCTCGGCGAGCCGCAGACCTTCGTCTACCCCACCGGCGAGCGCATCTACGAGCAGTGGACCCCGCGCGTCCTGCGCGGCACCACGGCGGTCGACGCGAAGTACGACGACCAGATACTCGGCGGCAGCTTCGCGGTCTGGGGCGACATCCCCAGCGCCCAGACGCAGGCGCAGGTCGCCGAGGGCATCCGGCTCCCGCTGGCGGCGACGGTCCAGAAGCTGTGGGACCCGGACAAGCCCGAGCTGTCCTGGGCCGAGTTCAGGTCGCTGGCGAACCGGCTCGACTGATTCCGCACGCCACCCCGGGCCTCGCGCGGATTGTCCGATACGGCTGCGAACTCCCGTACGGCTGTGGTGGTCTTTGGGCGAGCCGAACCGACACGCCGGGGGGACCGGGACATGGGCTACTGGGGGTATTTCGTCGTGGGCCGCGCCGAGCGGCCGCTCGCGGAGCTGGACGCGCTGCCGGGCGCCGCGGACATGACCCTGCGCCTGTCCGCGCCGGACGGCTGGCAGGTGTGGGAGTTCCCGGGCGGCGACGGGGACGTCGGGAACATGAACGACCTGGCCGGGCAGACCGGCGCGCCCGCGCTGTTCGGGTACGTCATGGACAGCGACTGCGTGGTCGTGGAGGCGGCGGCGCCCGAGAGCGGGGCGTGGACGACGTGCCTGGCGCGGTCCGCGATGGCCGGGTACCTCGGCGCGGAGAAGGAGGGGCTCACCCTGGAGGACTACTTCCTGGAGCCCCGTGACGCCGCCGAGCGTGCCGTGGCCTGGGCCGCGGAGGCCGGGCGCACCGCGAGCGCCGGGGAGTTGGCGGAGGTGCTGTCGGCCGACCCCGGCGCCGGTCGCGGGTCCGGTCCCGACGCCGGTCCTGATGCCCGCTCCGGTCCTGATGCCCGCTCCGGTCCCGACTCCCTCACCGAGGTCGGCCCGGTGGCCGAAAACCTCTTCTTCCGGTTCCTCGACCGGCTCGGTGTGGTGCCGCTGTGACACTCCCGGGCCGTCGCACGCAGTAAGGGGAAGTGCGGGCTCCGTGGTGGTGAGCGGGCCGAGGCGGTAGGAACAGGGAGGCACCGGATGAGCCTGGTGGAACTGATCGCGCGGGCCGACGCACGCGGACTCGCCGGGAGCGGACTGGCTTGTTTGGACCGCTGCGTTCCCCTGCTGGACGGCGACGACGAGGTCCTCAGACCCCTGTGGGCGGCCCTCGCCGACGGCGCCGGCGAAGGGCCCGGCTGGGTGCGGGGACTGGCGCGGGTGCGCGACAAGCTCGCCGGTCCCGACGCCGAGGGCGAGGACGAGGCCGTGCTCCTGGTCCGCCGGATGCTGGCCGCGGCGCCGGACGAGTGCTCCGGCGCCGCGATACGGGCGTGGGCCGACGCCTGCTCCGTCGCCTCGCTCCGCGTCCACCGGCTCCTCGACCCCGCGACGGACGCCGCCACCGGGGCAGCCGACGTCCGCGGGGAGGAGCGCGCCCAGGACCGCGCTCAGGACCGCGCTCAGGACCGCACAGAGGGGCTGTCGCCCCTCGTCGTCGCCGAACTGCGCCGCCAGGTCACCGTCCTCGAAGTACTCGCCGGCCACGGCCCGGCCGGGCTGCGCCGGGCGCTGGAGGTCTCCACGGAAGGGCGCCGGGTGCTGCGCGCTGTCGTGTCCCGCCGGGCCCGCGGACGGGGCTGACCGCAGGGCGGGTCACGGGACCGCCTGTGACCGTCGTGCGGGGAACGCGCGGCGGCCGTGCGGCGGACGTGGTGGAGGTGGGGCGGTCCTGCGCCGGTTGCGGAACGGCCGGGGTGCGCGTGTGACGAAACTCCGTCCGGCGGCGCTCTAGCGGTTGTGACGACTGTGACCAGCGGATTGACGACCCAGCAGGAAAACCGGCCGTCGGCCGCCGCGAAACCGGTGCGGTGGGCGGCGGACGCGGTGGCCACGATGCGCGAGGGCGCCCGGCTGCGCCTGGACTACTCGGCGCAGAGTCTGTGGCGCGTCGATCGCGTGATCGACGGCATCCGGAGTGAGGGAGCACCGTACGCCGCGGTGGAGAACGCGCTGCGCGGACTCGGCGCCTACGCCGGTGAGGTGATCGTGCGTCAGTCCGGCGGCGAATGGTGGACGACCGGCGGCGACCACTGGGTCCGCACGCCCGACGGCCGGCTGTGGGACCCGATCGACGAGGCCCGCCGCTGCTTCGCCGGCGACGGATCGCTCCGGCTGCTGTGCCGGGACGCGGCGACGGCCGGGTGACGGACCGGCCGGGCACCGTACAGAAACGGTTCTCCGGCCGCGAGCTGTGACACCCGGGGCGCCCGGTCCGCTGGATCAGCGGGGGAGCCGGGCCGTGGGTGCCGGCCTCCCGTCGCCGAGCGAAGGGATGGGGTGGTCCGGGTGGTGCAGCGGGGCGAGGTGGGCGGCGGCATACCGCGGGCCGGCGAGATGCGGGCCTGCGCGGCGGCGTTCGTCGGCCGGGTCGCGGTCGGCGGCCGGCTGCCCCTGGACTACTCACCGGCCAGCCTGCGCATCGTCGACTTCCTGGTCGACGGGTTGCGCAAGGGAGGTGCCGACCACGAGCGGGCGCGCGGCACGCTGCTGGGTCTGGGCGCCTACGTCGGTGAGGTGCTCGTGCGCCGGGCGGGCGCGGTGTGGCTGGACTTCGACCCGGACCAGCGGGCGTACTTCGGGCAGCCGGTCGGCGTAAGGATGCCGGACGGGCGCGTCTGGAACCCACTGGGCAGGGTGCACAACCGCCTGGCGGGCGGCGGCCCCGAAGAGTCGCTGCACACCTTCTACCTGACGCTGCACGGACGGGCCCGGCGCGTGCGGCCCGCCGTGCGGTGAGGGGCGTCCGGTCCGAGTCCTGTGACACTTCCGTGCGCACCGACGCTGATGACCGTGGGGGCGGGCTCGGCCGAGCGCGCGGAGAACTCGGTACGGACGAGGACGGTTCTTGGGCCAGCGAGGGGAAGCCCGCCGCGTACAGGCGTACGACGGGGAATTGGGCGCGGCCGTCGAGCGGGCCCAGGAAGGCGACGAGGCCGCCTTCGCGGTCGTCTACCGGCTGGTGCAGCCCGGCCTGCTGGGCTACCTGCGCGGACTCGTCGGGGACGACGCCGAGGACGTCGCGGCGGACGCGTGGCTGGAGATAGCCCGCGACCTGCGACGCTTCAAGGGTGACGGGGCCGGCTTCCGGGGCTGGACGGCCACGATCGCCCGGCACCGGGCACTGGACCACCTGCGCCGCCAGAAGGTACGGCCCAGACCGACGGCGCTGGAACAGGACGTCCTGGACCTGCCCGGCCCGCACTCCACGCACGACCAGGCCCTGGAGACGCTGTCCACAGAGGCGGCCCTGGCCCTGGTCTCGGGACTGCCGCGCGACCAGGCCGAGGCCGTGCTGCTGCGGGTCGTCGTCGGCCTCGACGGGCCCTGTGCCGCGCGTGTCCTCGGCAAGCGGCCGGGCGCGGTGCGCACGGCGACGTACCGGGGGCTGAAGCGGCTGGCACGGCAGCTGGGCGTCGACGGTGTGACGGAAGACGCGCCCGGGACGCTGGGGGATTCGACATGACGGGCACGGACGGCGGCGGCCCGGCGGACCGAGCGGGAACGGAGGCGGACATGGGTGCACGGCACGGTGAAGGCGCCGACAACGGCGACCGCACCGGTCCCCGGGCCGCCCGCCGCGACACCCCCGGGACGGAAGGGCTGCTCGCCGCGGCGTTGCGGGGGGAGTC
>NZ_RAIF01000031.1:190782-192608 GCF_003671715.1 Streptomyces sp. E2N166
GCCCCGAGCCCCGCCGCCACGTCCCCCGGCGTCTCGGCACGGCCGGACCGTCCGGCCGCCGCCCGGGACACCGAGGCCCACTGCCGCGCCTACGAGCGGCTCGAAGGCAGCGGCAAGGCACTGGAGGCCACGGCCTGGCAGCGGCTGGTCACGGCGGCGGGCGGCGAGGAGCACGTCGCGGTCCACTGTGCCGAGCAGCACCCCCGACAGGCCCGGCCGAGCGCCGCGACCGACGGGAACAAGCCGGGCGGAGCCGTCGGCCCGGCCCGGCCGGGACCGGCGAACGGCAACCCGAACGGCGGCGGCAGCGGCAGAGACAACGGCAGCGGTGAGGGCGGGAGCGCGGAACGGGCGGAGCCGGCGGGCCGGGCTCCCGGCAAGGCCAAGTAGCCTCGCACCAGGGGCGATCGCGGCGGCCAAGGCGACGGCCGGGGCCGCCACCCCCCACAGGAGAGGCCCCGGCCGTCGCGCGGCACGGGCCGCGCGGCGGCCCGTACCCCCTACAGCGCCGGGACTGCGTTTTCTGTCACACCTCATCGCGTCACGGCTTAGTTGCATCTTGTACGGCAATGGGATGGGGACATGGACGAGCGGCGGTTTCAAGACGTAACGTGCCATTCGCGCCGACCAGCGGGGGCCTCGCTCCCGCGACGGGGCTGCGGTAGGCCACCGCAGCCATCAATGGAGACACCACGACGGTGAGGACCACGTCCGCGAGAACGGCGCCGGTTCAGGCGCAGAAAGGCTTCTCGGTGCTGGGGGACGACGCGGAGCTGACCGCCGCGGTGCGTGCGGCACAGGGCGGTGACGAGACCGCGTTCCGGACCGTGTACCGCGCCGTGCATCCGCGACTGCTGGGATACGTGCGGACACTGGTCGGCGATCCGGACGCCGAGGACGTGGCGTCCGAGGCCTGGCTGCAGATCGCCCGTGACCTGGAACGGTTCGACGGCGACGCCGACCGGTTCCGCGGCTGGGCCGCCCGCATCGCCCGCAACCGCGCCCTGGACCACATCCGCATGCGCGGTCGCCGCCCCGCGATCGGCGGCGACGAGACCGAGCTGTCCGGCAAGCCCGCCGAGTCGGACACCGCGGGCGAGGCCATGGAGGCCCTGGCCACCGGCAGCACTCTCTCCCTCATCGCCCGCCTGCCCCAGGATCAGGCCGAGGCCGTCGTCCTGCGCGTGGTGGTGGGCCTGGACGCCAAGAGCGCCGCCGAGACGCTGGGCAAACGGCCCGGTGCCGTCCGCACGGCGGCGCACCGCGGTCTGAAGCGCCTGGCCGAGCTGCTCGGCGGCGATCCGGAATCGGGCGGCGGGCTGGACGCCCTGCCGCCCCAGCGAGAACCGCGCGGCCGTGCGGTGACGTCCGCGAGTGTGACGCATACGCGTGCGCGGACGCAGAAGGACATGTGATGGCCGACGAGCAGGACAGGTGGCTGGACCGCGAAACGGCGGAGATCTTGCTGCGCGGAGAGTCACTGGAGGCTGTCGACCCCGCCGCCCGCGACCGTGCCGAACGACTAGCCGGGGCACTGGGCGCCCTCGCCGCCCCACCCGTGCCGACCAGCGGGGAACTCCCCGGCGAGGCGGCCGCGCTGGCCGCCTTCCGTAAGGTGCGCGCCGAGCGGGCCGACGCTCCGGAGGGGACGTCGGCCGCCCTCGGGCACGGCACCGCGACGCCGCCCTCCGATGCCGGACTGGTCCGTATCGGCCCGCGCGGCGACGGCGCCCGACGCCCTCGCCGGCACCGTCCGCTGCGCCTCGGGCTGGCCGCCGCGCTGACCGTCGGCATGATCGGCGGGGCGGCGGTGGCCGCGGGAACCG
>NZ_RAIF01000031.1:192618-194223 GCF_003671715.1 Streptomyces sp. E2N166
TCACCCGACCGGCCGCTCGCCTCGCCCTCGCCGCTGGACGGCGTGCAGGGCGGGCCGGGGCCGGGCAGCCGCACGTCCGGCGCGCCGGAGCGGGACAGCGCACGGGACGACGCGGACGGCGGCGCGGACGAGGACACCGACAAGGACGCCGACGCCCGGGCATCCGGCGGCGGGCGGCCGGGCCTTGCCGCCTCCTGCCGCGACGTACGCGCCGGCAAGGGACTCGACGGCGCCCGTCGGCGTGCCCTGAAGGAGGCGGCCGGGGGGTCGTCCCGGGTCGTGAAGTACTGCAGGAACCTCCTCGCCGGGACCGACGGCGCCGCCCAGGACCGCGGCGGTGGCCGGGAAGGCGGCAGGGAATCCGACGAGTCCGGAGAGAGGAACCGGGACCGGGAGACCGGGAGGGATTCCGGCGACAAGGATGACAAGAACGGCAAAGGCGGCAAAGGCGGAAAGGGGGGCAAGGGCGGTGAAGGCGGAGAGAAGGGCCGGGGCGACGGCGGCGGCAAGGGCGATGACGACGACGGCCACCACATAGCCCCGCCCGCCGGACAGCACCACGACCCGCACGCCCCCTCGGCCTACGCGCCCCTGCCGCGGCAGCGGCCGACGTACCCGCCGCACACGTCGTCCACCGTCGCTGATCTACCCCTTGACCTGCGCTTTTCGGGGACCGCAGGAATTTCCTGACCCCGGGTGTGACACTTTCGGCCGCCGTGGCGCAGTAATGAGTGAGCCGACTGGTCATCGGCTTTCGCACCGAGCCGGGGTTCCCCCCGTACCTACGGCTCGTGCACCTCGGCGCGGGCGGGACACGTTCCCCCGGTCCCGCCCGCGCCCCATTCGCCCCCGGCGGGGTTCCACCGCCTCACCGGTGCACGACGACCTTGTCGCCGTTCCTCACCTGTGCGTACAGATCCGCGATCGCCGCCTCGTCCCGTACGTTGACGCAGCCGTGCGAGGCACCCGCGTAACCGCGCACGGCGAAGTCGTCGGAGTAGTGCACGGCCTGGCCGCCGCTGAAGAACATCGCGTAGGGCATGGCCGAGTCGTAGAGCGTCGAGACGTGGTGGCGGGACTTCCAGTAGACCTGGAACACGCCTTCCCGGGTCGGCGTGTACTGCGAGCCGAAGCGCACCGGCATCGTCGACACGGTCCGTCCGTCGATCATCCAGCGCAGCGTCCGGCTCGACTTGCTGACGCACAGCACCCGGCCGGTCAGACAGCGCGCGTCGGGCGCGGCGGCCGGCTGCCCGCCCATCAGGTACAGCTCCCACTTGCCCGGCTCCCGCGTCATCCCCAGCAGCCGCTGCCAGGTGACGGTGTCGGTCCGGCCCGTCCTGGGCAGCCCGCGCTTGCCCTGGAAACCGCTCACCGCGCGCTCGGTCGGGTCGTCGTACGTCCCGGTCGGCCCGTCGACGAGCCACTCGACCTGGCGCAGCCGGGCCTGGAGCTCACGGACGTCCCGGCCGGTGTCGCCCGGCAGCCACAGCGCCAGGGGTTCGGCACGGGCGGTCGGCGCACTCGACGGCGGGTTGCCGCCCGACGCGCTCTTCGGCGTCCGGGGCTTCCTCGGTTCCTTCGGCTTCGTCGGCTCCTTCGGCT
>NZ_RAIF01000031.1:194233-234160 GCF_003671715.1 Streptomyces sp. E2N166
TCTATGTGCACCGGCGCGCGCCCCGCGCCGTCGGCGCTCGTGCCCTGCACGGTGCAGCCGCCCGCCGCCAGCGCGGCCCCCAGGGCGACGGCGACCGCCCTCCCCATGCTCCCCGTGCCCGTCATACGCATCACGGCCCCCCGCCGTCTCACCGTCCCGCACGGACGTCCCCTGAGATGTTCCCCGCGGATGACGCGGAATGAACGGCACGGCATCGTTGTGACCGGGACCGCACCGAGGCTGTGAGCAAGGTCCCAGCGTGCGCCCCTGCACCGGGTGGCGCGCACGCCGATACAGTCCGTCGAAGGTCGGTCTGTACTGGCGAGTATCTGACGGGTAGTTCGAGCAGTTCGAACATGTGCTCAGCGGGAGGCAACACACCATGGCGCGCGAGTCTGAGTCCGGACTGCCCATCGAACCGGTCTACGGGCCCGACACCCAGGCGGACTGGGACCCGGCCGAGAAGCTCGGCGAGCCCGGGAAGTACCCCTTCACCCGAGGCGTGTACCCGTCGATGTACACCGGCCGGCCGTGGACGATGCGCCAGTACGCCGGTTTCGGCACGGCGACGGAGTCCAACGCCCGCTACAAGCAGCTGATCGCCAACGGCACGATGGGCCTGTCGGTCGCCTTCGACCTGCCCACCCAGATGGGCCACGACTCCGACGCGCCGATCGCGAGCGGTGAGGTCGGCAAGGTCGGCGTGGCGATCGACTCGATCGACGACATGCGGGTGCTGTTCGGCGGGATTCCGCTGGACAAGGTCTCGACGTCGATGACCATCAACGCCCCCGCCTCCCTGCTGCTCCTGCTCTACCAACTCGTCGCCGAGGAGCAGGGCGTAGGCGCCGACCAGCTCACCGGCACGATCCAGAACGACGTGCTGAAGGAGTACATCGCGCGCGGGACGTACATCTTCCCGCCCAAGCCGTCGCTGCGGCTGATCGCGGACATCTTCAAGTACTGCAAGGCCGAGATCCCGAAGTGGAACACCATCTCGATCTCCGGCTACCACATGGCCGAGGCCGGGGCCTCGCCCGCGCAGGAGATCGCGTTCACCCTCGCGGACGGCATCGAGTACGTGCGTACGGCGGTCGCGGCCGGCATGGACGTCGACGACTTCGCCCCGCGACTCTCCTTCTTCTTCGTGGCCCGTACGACGATCCTGGAGGAGGTCGCCAAGTTCCGGGCGGCCCGCCGGATCTGGGCGCGGGTGATGCGCGAGGAGTTCGGCGCCAAGAACCCCAAGTCCCTGATGCTCCGCTTCCACACGCAGACCGCAGGCGTGCAGCTGACCGCCCAGCAGCCCGAGGTCAACCTCGTCCGCGTCGCCGTACAGGGCCTGGGCGCCGTCCTCGGCGGCACGCAGTCCCTGCACACCAACTCCTTCGACGAGGCCATCGCGCTGCCGACCGACAAGTCCGCGCGCCTGGCCCTGCGCACGCAGCAGGTCCTCGCCTACGAGACGGACGTGACGGCGACCGTCGACCCCTTCGCCGGCTCCTACGTCGTCGAGAAGATGACCGACGACGTCGAGACGGCGGCCCTGGAGCTGATGCGGAAGGTCGAGGACCTCGGCGGCGCGGTCAACGCCATCGAGCACGGCTTCCAGAAGAGCGAGATCGAGCGCTCGGCCTACCGCATCGCCCAGGAGACCGACTCGGGCGAGCGGGTCGTGGTCGGCGTCAACCGTTTCCAGCTCGACGAGGAGGAGCCGTACGAGCCCCTCCGCGTCGACCCGGCCATCGAGGCCCAGCAGGCCGCGCGCCTCGCGAGGCTGCGCGCGGAGCGCGACCAGCAGGCGGTGGACACGGCACTGGCGGCCCTGAAGAAGGCGGCCGAGGGCGAGGACAACGTCCTGTACCCGATGAAGGACGCCCTTCGGGCCCGGGCGACGGTGGGCGAGGTGTGCAACGCGCTGCGGGAGGTCTGGGGGACGTACGTGCCCTCGGATGCCTTCTGAGCCAACTGGTCTCAGGACACGGTCAGCAAGGTCGGCGTCTACGCTCACGCCGGCATTCCCGTGTACCTCGTCGTGGACCGCCACCACGACGAGGTCCTTCTCTGCGCCAAGCCGGCCCACGGCAAGTACCCCGACCCCGTCCGTCCGTCCGTCCGTCACAAGCGTGGCGAAAGCTTCCCCATCCCTGAATCCGCCGGCGTCCGTCTGGACCTCTCCGTCGGCAGCCTCCTCGACGGCGAGGACTGACGAAGTCGGCTCGGGCCGTCAGCCGGGCAGCCCGAACCGTTCCAGGTACCCGCCGAGGCCGTCCGGCGTGTCCCCGGCCCACCCCACATACCCGTCCGGCCGCACCAGGAACACCCCCGCCCCGTACGCACCCTGGGCCGTCCCGCGCACCACCCGCACCGCCGCCCCCACGGCCCCGTCGGGAACGTCGACGCCCAGCGCCACCAGCGTCCAGTGCGGCCCCCGGAAGGCGTCGAAGAGCCGTACGCCGCCCACCGTGCCGTCCGGCGCCCGGTCCCCGGCCCGCACCGCACCCTCCGCGACCGCCGCCCGGGTCTCCGCAGTCAGGGACGAGTCCCGGTACCCCAGCCCCAGCTGCCGCGTCGCCCCACCGCGCCGCACCTCGCCCCGGTGGACGCCGGTCGACAGGCCGAGCACCCCGACGGCGATGGGGCGCCGCTCCTCCTCGTAGCTGTCCAGGAGCGTGGCCGGAGCCCCGCCCGTCAGCACCGCGCTCAGCTTCCAGCCCAGGTTGTAGGCGTCCTGGACGCTCGTGTTCAGGCCCTGGCCGCCCGCAGGCGAGTGCACGTGCGCGGCGTCCCCGGCGAGGAAGACCCGGCCCGCGCGGAAACGGTCGGCCAGGGCCGCGCGCGGCCGGAAGTCCGAGGCCCAGCGCACCTCGGTCACGTCCTCGGGGGCGAGGTGCGAGCGCTCCGCGACGACCTTGCGGATGCCGTCCGGGGTGAGGTCCACCGCCGTGCCCTCGGGGAACTGGGCGACCACCTGGAAGTCCTCGGTGCCGGCCAGCGGGCAGACGGCGAGGAAGGCGGGGCTGCCGTCGGCGGGCGGGAAGACGTGCCAGTGGTCGCGGTCCAGGCCGGTGATCCGGACGTCCGCGACCAGCATCGGGCTCGGGTCGACGGTCTCGCCGGTCATGCCGACGCCCAGCGCGCGGCGCACCGCCGACCGGCCGCCGTCGGCCGCGACCAGGTAGCGGGCGCGCAGGGTGCTGCCGGAGGTGAGGTACGCGGTCACGCCGTCCGCGTCCTGGGTGACGACGGTGACCTCCCGGCCGAAGGCGACCGAGCCGCCCAGCTCCTCCAGCCGGGCCAGCAGGATCTCCTGCGTGCGCCACTGCGGCACCATCCACGGCTCGTTGTACGGCGAGTCCTCGCTCGCTTCCGCCGGGTCGGACATCGGGTGCTCGCCGAGCCGCTCACCGTTCTGCCAGACCATGCCGACCGGGTAGCCCCCGCCCGCCGCGCGGATCGCGCCGAGGACGCCGAGGTCGTCGAAGACCTCCATTGTGCGGGGCTGGATGCCCTTGCCCCGCGAGCCGGGGAACAGCCCCTCGGCGCGCTCCACGACCAGCGCGTCCACCCCGCGCCGGGCCAGGTCGGCGCCGAGAGCGAGACCGGTGGGGCCCGCGCCGACGACCAGAACGTCCGTATCCGTTCCCATGACCGCTCTCCTTAACGTTGTTAAGTGCCACCTGGGTCCGAGAATGGACTTAACGCCGTTAAGCTGTCAAGCGTGGGTACGGAACGACGCACACCCCTCGACCGCCGACGGGTCGCGGACACGGCGCTGAAACTGCTGAACGAGGTCGGTCTGGACGGCCTGACCCTGCGCACCATCGCCAGGGAGCTGGACGTCAAGGCGCCGGCTCTGTACTGGCACTTCAAGGACAAGCAGGCCCTGCTCGACGAGATGGCCACCGAGATGTACCGGCGGATGATCGCCGGGAGCTCCCTCGACCCGGCGGACACCTGGCGGGAGCGGCTGCTCAAGGCCAACCGCGGCCTGCGGGTCGCCCTGCTCGGCTACCGCGACGGCGCCAAGGTGTTCAGTGGCTCCCGCTTCACCGGCGCGGAGCACGCCGGGCAGATGGAGGAGAACCTGCGCCTGTTCACCGGCGTCGGCCTCACCCTGGCGCAGGCGGTGCGGGCGACCACGACGGCGTACCTCTTCACCCTCGGCTTCGTCACCGAGGAACAGGGCGTGCAGCCCCTGCCCGGCGAGCGCAGGGAGGGCTACGACATGGACGAACGCGCCCGCCTGATGGCCGGTTTCCCCCTGACGGCCGCGGCGGGCGCGGAGATCTTCACGGACTACGAGCGGCACTTCGAGGAGGGGCTGGCGCTGGTGATCGCGGGGATCGGGGCGGCCTACCGCCTCGACTGAGCCGCGCCGGACGCCTTCGCCCGCTGCGCCGCCCGGTACCCGCGCACCGCACGGGTGACGACCGGCGGCAGCAGGTCCAGGGCGAGACGGCGGGCGCGGTCACGCGGAGCCGGCGGCCGTGTCGTACACGCCGCGCCGCCCGCCGGACGCGGCTGCTGCGGCGGCCCCGGCACCGGCCCGGCATCAGGGCGCGGTGCCGCCGCGGGCGCCGGGTGCCGCGAGGAGGGCAGCGAGGGAGGCCGCATCCGCTTGCCCTTGGCGCGGGCCCGGACCAGCCGGTGCCCGGCCGCCTGCTCCACGGTCACGGCGACGTCGTCGCGCCCGCGCAGGGCGGCGAGCAGCTCCTCCTGGACCGGCTCGGGGTCGCCCCAGGTGCCGTACAGCTTCTGGCTGCTCAGGCAGACGGGCCGCAGCCCGCGGTTGAGCACGGCCTCCCAGGAGGCCACGGCCACCCCGGGGGTGTGCTCGCTGCGGAAGTCGTCGAGGACGACGATGCCGTCCGGCAGCAGCAGGTCCCGGGCCGCACCGATGTCGCCCTGGACGTGCTCGTACAGGTGCGAGGCGTCGATGTGGGCGAAGCGGCAGCTGCCGGGCGCGACCGCGTCGGTGACCGCGGAGCTGGGTGCCTGGATGATCGCCGGCAATGTCTCGTGGAAGGAGAGGTAGTTCCGCTCGAAGGCCTGCCGGGTGAGCGTGGAGTACGATTTGGCCGCCTCCGCCCGGTTGGCCGCGTCCGGCGGCTCGGTCTCGAACAGGTCGCAGACGGTGAGCGTCTCGCCGTCCCGCAGATGGTGCCCCAGCAGGATCGCGCTCTTGCCCAGGTAGGCGCCCAGTTCGAGCAGATCGCCGTCGGTGCCCCGCCGCTCCTGCCGCTCCAGGAACCAGGAGAACAGCACCTGGTCGAGCGGCCAGAACCAGCCGGGGACGTCGTTCAGCTCACCGGGGTACTCGTGCGTCTCTTGCGCAGTGGCCATGAGGGGAGGATGCCCCCTCGACGCACGAAAAGGAGTCAGCGCGCACGATATGGTGGCCGGAAAATCGCACGAATCGCTTAACGTGCCCGGGTCGGCACCGTCCGCAGCCACCCGGGGGGCAACGGCTCCCGCTCCTCGACTTCGACCGTGCCGGTCGCTCGTCCGCGCTCAGGTAGCCCGCAGGTACGCCGAGTGGGCCGCCTTGCCCAGGTACGTCAGGCGGGTGCCGTCCTCCAGGTGGTCGTCCAGGGCCTCCTTGACGCCGGGCCAGCCGGGGTCGCCGTAGTCGTCCAGGACGACGATCGCATGGGTCAACGACCTCAATCCGTCACGGAGGGTGAACGTGCGGGTACGTGGAACGCCTGTGGGGTGGGTGGGGCAAGACTAGGGAGGTGCCCGGCCGGAAGCGGAGTTGTCGAACGGGCCGGGAGAGGAACTTCTGCCGAACGCCGCATGGCGGAACGATGGCCGCCCTCTCTGTTCACCGGAAGGTCACGCACACGTGGCCGAAGTTCATCCGGGACGGGTTCCCGCGGCTCGCGGCGCTCTCATAGCCTGCATCGATCCCCGAGCCCTGCCGGACACCGGCGGGCCCGCGCGTCCTACCCGGGAGTGACCACCCATCGCCGCCGAGCCCATGACCGCCGCCGAGCCCGTGCGCGAAGCCGTCCCCGCCGACGCGGGGACACCGGCCCCGCGTCCCCGGGGCGAGCACCGGTACGACATCGACCTCGTCCGGGTCCTGGCCTCGATCGGGGTCATCGTCTGCCACGCGGCGGGCGAACTCATGAAGGCCGTGGGCCGCGACCCCTCCGGAGGCGGACCCGTGTACTGGGTCGCGCTCGCCGGGGACGCGCTGAGCCGGTGCGCCGTGCCGCTGTTCTTCGCGATCGCCGGCTGGGTCGTGCTGAGCGGGGCGCCGCCCCGGGACGACGGGCAGATCCGCAAGCGGCTGACCCGCATCGTCGTGCCGATGGCCGTCTGGACCGCCGCCTACCTGGTGTGGGACTGGGCACGGGACGCCAACACCGACCCCACGCGAGAGCTCGCGTGGGACGCCGTGTTCGGCTCCGTACGGCCCGCCTTCCACCTCTGGTACCTGTACGCCTACGTCCCGGTGATCCTGCTGCTGTCCGTGGCCGTTCTGGTCCGTGCGGGCAAGCGCCCCTGGGGCGCGGGCGCGGCCCTTCTCGGCCTGGCGCTGGCCCCGACCCTCCTGGGCGACCTCGGGCGGCTGCTCGACGTCCGTGTACCCCCCTTCGCCTGGCAGTTCGGCGTCTACCAGATCGTGTACGCGGTCGCCGGCGCCGTACTGCTGTCGCTGCCGGGCTCCGCGGTCGCGGGCCGCGGGCGGCGCCTGCTCTGGCTGGCCGGCGGGCTGTGCGCGTGGGGGGCGGTGGCCGTGTACGAGCACCGGGTGCACTTCCCGAGCCCCTACGCGTCGGTCGTGGTGGCGCTGTTGGCGGGGGCCCTGCTGATGGCCCTCGGCCGGATCAGGGTGCCCGAGAGGTTCCGCCCGCTGCTGGGCAGGCTCGCCGGGGCCTCCTTCGGCGCCTACCTGGTCCACCTGCTGTTCCTGGAGGCCGTCGCCCCGCACGTGGTGTCGGCGGACGCGGGCTGGCCGGCCGCCGTGGGCGGGCTCGTGGGACTGACGGTCGCCACGGTCGTGCTGTCCTTCGCCGCCGCCCTGCTGTGGACGCGGCTGCGGCTGGGCCGCTGGCTGGGCTGAGCCGGGCGGCGCGTGCGACACCGGAGCCCCCTTCGGCCACTCGGCGGAAGTGGGCTCCGTCACGGTCGGGGCCCGGGGCGCCCGGTCACTTCTTCCCGGCGCCGCGCCGCACCGCCCTGCGCACCACGCGCCGGGCCCGCCGCACCTGGAGCTTCGCGCGCAGTTGCGGACGGCTGCCGGGCAGGCCCAGCTCGGTCAGCCGCAGCTCGGGGAAGTAGTAGCCGGGGCCGGTGGCCAGGTTGGCGCGCAGCCAGGTCTCCGTCGGCTCGCGCAGATCCGCGTACGTCTTGGGCTGCATGCAGAAACCGATCGCCCGGACCAGCGGTGACAGCGTCTCGGGGACCGTGCCGACGAGTGCGGGCGTCCGACCGCGCTCCAGGTCGGGCACCAGGTGGTCGACGACGGCCAGGGGCACGCGGTTGCTGTTCGGGTACGGCTTGAGCCGCTCCATCACCAGCGCCGTCCCCACCCGGGCGATGGGCACGTCGTAGTAGGCGGAGGCGGTCACCATCGCCGTGGAGAAGCAGCCGACGACGAGTTCGGGCGCGCAGTGGTGGTACAGCGTCTCGGCCAGCAGGGGCGCGTCCAGCACGGTGAGCCGCACGCCCGCGTCCGCCGCCGCCTTGCTCAGCGCGGCCGTGTAGCCGGCGGGCGCGGTCGGGTGGGGCTTGAAGACGACGGACCGGTGCCCGGCGCGCGCGGCCCCGGTGAGCATGCGGACGTGGAGGTCCTCTTCCTCCTCCGCGCCCAGGATGTTGATCGCCGCCAGATACTGGCCGAGCAGTACGGCGGTCGGCTGCTCCCGCAGCACGGGCGCCAGTCGCGGGTCGTCCGCCGCGTCGTGGGAGATCTCGTCGAGCACCGCGCGGAACGCCCCGTCCGGGACGACCTCGGGCGGGACGCCGTACTCGGACAGCAGCATCGGCCGCAGACCCGGTATCAGGTCGAGGTGGAGCAGCCGTCGAATGCGGCGCGCGATGGTCAGCGGCAGCTTCTCGCGGGTCGGACCGTAGCTCATCAGGCCGTCGGCGTACACGTGGACGGTGCTCTCGGAGAAGATCGCCGCCAGCGCGCGGGCCGGATTGACCTGGATCGACTCGACGGCGAGCTCGATCATGTCCCGCTCGCCGATGCCCCAGGCGAGACGGAACGCCTTCTGCCACAGCGGCACGTCGTTCCCGCGCGGACCCCAGGAGCTGGGGTGGTGCGGGCGGATCGCCTCGTTCCAGCCGACCACGGAGTCGAACCGGCCGGTTATTCGCTCGTAGCCGTGCATCTCGTCGAGGCGCAGCGCGGTCTCGGGTATGGCGGCGTTGTTGGAGACCAGCAGGATGCGCCGGGCCCCGTCGCGCGGCCCGAACAGGCCCGCGTCGAGCGCCGCGGCGAGGGTGGCCGCTCCGTACAGGGTGGAGACCTGGAAGATCTGGGTCTTGAGGGGCATGGTCACGCAGCCTTCCGCCCGTCACGCAGGCGGCTGAGCAACCTGCTCCGAGTGCTGTCGATGGTCCGGAGGGTCTCGTCCAGCACGTGCTGGGGCATCCGGTGCAGAGCGTCCCGCGCTTCGCGCCGCAGCCGCTGGGCCGCCGATGCCTCGTACTCGTTCACCTTGCCGATGTGGAAGGCGATCATGGCGCAGTACGTCCGTACGGCCTTGGGGAGGAAGCGCTCGGCCTCCGGGTCCTTCAGCAGGTCCGCCAGGAGCATGTCGTAGGCCGGGATGAAGTCCAGCTGGCGGGAGTCCTTGATCTGGGTGAGCGAGGTGGCGACGCCCCGCCGGTAGAACACCCCGTGCAGACCGACGGACGCGTACGACTCGGCCTTCAGGTGCAGGCGCCAGATCCACAGCCGGTCCTCGGCCGTGCGCAGTTCGGTCGCGAAGCGCATCCCGCCGTCGTCGAAGAGGTGCCGGCGGTAGATCCCCGCCCAGACGAAGGGGTAGTCGACCATCGTCTCCATGTGGGGAGGCGCTATCCCGTCGCGTGGGTCCATCACGGTGTTGCGCACGGGGGCCGGGGGCCGCCGGACCACCCGCTCGGTGCCGGTGGCCTGGACGTGGTCGGTGCGGGCGAAGTCGCAGCCCAACTCCTCCATCCAGGAGACCAGCTCGGTGAGATACCCGGGCCCGTACCAGTCGTCGCCGTCGAGGAAGGTGACGAAGTCGCCGCGGGCCGCGTCGATTCCGCTGTTGCGCGCCTGGGCGATGCCCATGTTCTTCTCGTGCCGGATCACCCTGGCGTCGGAACGTCCCTCCGCCCAGCGGTCCACCGCCCAAGAGGTGGAATCCGTGGAGCAGTCGTCGACGAGCAGGAACTCGAAGTCGGGGCCCGCGTTGTTGGCGAGACTTCTCAGCGTGCTCTCGGCGAATGCTTCCACATTGTGCATGGGGACGACGACGGACAGTTTCGGCACACGGGCCTCTCACGCTAGAAGGTCGGGGATTGGAACAGGCTAGCCACGCTCCCGGATTCGGCGGTGTCGAAGAAGGCGCGGAGAAGCGAACTCCATTCGCAGGGGAGGTGAATTCTTGGTGTCTCAGGCCGATCCGAAGGTATTTTGCAGTTCCTCGATGTTCGACCGAGTGGTCTTCCACAGGAATTCCTGCGCGGTGTGCACGTCCGCCACCGCCGCCGCGTGGTCGTCGAGGATCGCCGAGGCCCGCTCCGCGAGCCGGGGGCCCAGCCCGCGGTCGTGCACGGACAGCCCCCAGTCCCGGCGCCCGATGTCGGACAGGAAGTAGGCGAGCTTCGGGTGGGAGACCAGGCTGAGGATCGGGGTCCCGCAGCCGAAGGGGATCATCCCGGCGTGCCCGCGCATCCCGATCACCAGCCGCGACCGGCGGTACAGATCCCGGATCCCGTCGTTCGACAGGTCGTAGAGCTGCTCGACGGGCAGCGCGAGGCCGTGCTCCCGGCGCAGGTCGTGCACGAACTTCTCGTCGGCCGGCATGTGGGCCGCGTACCGCACGTCCGCCCGCTCCCGCAGACCGCGCAGCGCGGTGGCCATCTGGGCGAGGAAGTGGCCGTAGTCGTGCCCGAACCGCAGGCCCGCGCGGTCGTACGCGCAGTTGACCAGGACGGTGTCGGACCGCTCCGGCGGAGCGAGCAGGCCGGGGTCGAGGTGCCGGGCCACCGTGGTCGGGCAGGGCTGGTAGCGCACCCGGTCGCGCAGACCGGCGGGGAGCAGCTCGCGGACCCGGTCGATCGAACCGTGGTTGCGCAGCCCGAAGAACGCCGACCGTTCGACCAGGACCCGCAGGCTCTCGGCGAACCGGCCCCGGCGGTAGAGCTGCCCGTCGAACACGTTGTAGCCGACCGCGAACACCGCCAGCGGCGCGGTGACGCGGGCCAGGAGGTCGTCCGGCACGTTCCACTGCCAGTGGCTGTTGCCGTTGGGGGAGGTGTCCGGGAGGAAGAGCCCGCCGCCGCCCACGATCACCCCGCGCCGCGCGTTCAGCTGCTCCAGCGCGGCCTCGTCGACCAGCCGGTGCACGGGCTGCGGGTACCAGCGGCGCGGGCCGGTGTCCGGGCCGAAGCACATGCGCACGGCCTCGGGCAGGACCTTGTCCCCCGCGTTCTCGTTGCCCTCGGCGAACAGGGCCACGTGCGCCAGCTGGTCCCCGGCGGCGTCGCCCGGCTGCCGCGGCTCCGGGACCTCCGGGCGGGTGCGCGTGTACCAGCTGTGGCAGCCGGCGTCGGTGGGGTCGGCGTCCAGGCCCTCGCGGGCGTAGGCGTGCGCGTCCTCCTCCCGCCCGCACAGCCAGGACAGGCGGGCGAGCTGCGCGAAGGCGCGCGGGGCGACGTCGGGGGACGCCGCCGCGAGCAGCAGATGCCCCTCGGCCTCGTCGTAGCGCGAGAGCGCCATCAGGCACAGGCCGAGCGTCTCGTGGCAGCGCGGCGCGTCCAGCCGGTCCGCGACGACCGGGGCGAGGGCCTCGACGGCCTCGTCGTAGCGTCCCTGCCCGCGGTACACGTCGGCGACCGTACGGGCGAGGTCCAGGGAGGGGCGGGCCGCCAGCAGGGGCGGCGCGCAGTGCGCCAGCAGGTCGGGATGCTTGCGTCCGGGCAGGGCGCAGTAGGCGGCCCGGAACTCCTCGTCGCTCATCTCGAAGCGGCGGCGCGCCTCGACGGCCGGGCCGTATCCGGGCGCGTCGAGCGGACCGGTGAAGCGCAGGACGGTGACGTGCGCGGGCACCGGCAGGTCGTCGTGGAGGCGGCGGGCGAGGAAGTCGTACCGCGCGTCGAGCGGGGCCAGCACGCCGTCGAGCACCGGCCCGAGGTCCTCGGTGACGCCGGAGAGCCGGGCCGCCAGGGCGTCGTCCACGTCGGCGCGCTGGACGACGAGGAGACCGTCCGGCAGTACGACGCGCCGCTCCCCGGCCTCCCCGGCGCACACCAACTGGGCGACGGCGCCCACCCCGTGGCGCATCCGCAGCAGCTCACCGATGTCGCCCAGGACCACCATGGCGGGATCCAGGGCGACGACGGTGTCGTAGTCCGCCAGCCGGAAGACGTCCCCACGGCCCTCGGCCCGGCGCGTGACGACGCGCGGGTGCAGTCGGCGCAGCGGGTCGAACGAGGCGTCGGGCAGACCGCGGTGCAGGACCACGAAGTCCTCGCACACGCCCGGGTTGGTCAGCGCCAGGCTGCGTATCAGGGCGGGGAGGCCGGGCAGGCCGTCCTCGTCGGTGTGGACGGCGAAGGCGATCCGGCGTCTGCCGGTGACGGTGCTCCGGTCGTCCGCGGAGGAGGCGGAGGAGTGGGTCATCGCAGGGCGATCCTCATCTTGCTGTCGTCGACGTGCGTCGCGCGGTCCATGACCCACTCGGCCTCCCTGGGCCGCAGCCGGCCGGGCAGGGTGAAGCCGATGAGGTCCAGGCGGGGGCTCGCGTCCAGGAAGTCCAGGAGCCTGAGAACGGTGAAGGCCGTGGTCGCCGCCGTCCCCCAGCCGTCCTCGCCCAGCAGGGCCGGGTCGACCAGGGGCCGGCGCAGGGAGGCGTCCCCGACGTGGTCCTGCGCGCCGGGAACGAGCCGTTCCCGGGTGGCGCGGCGCCAGGCGGCGGCCGGGTCGCCGAACACCAGCCGGACACCGGCCGGCCGCGTCCAGGCGGGCCCCTCCCACGGGGCGTCGCCCCGCAGCGAGACGGCGTGCAGATCGGTGCGCTCGCCGGTGCCCTCGGCCCGGACGCGGAACGCGTCGCAGCGCACCACCAGGTCGTAGCGGTCGATCTCGGCGCCCAGCGTGCTCCCGGCGACGTCACCGGCGTTCGCGACCAGGCACACCGTCCGCCCCGCGACCAGGCCCCGCAGACCGCCGACGCCGATCGGGGTGCCGCCGCCGAGCAACGGGTCCGGCATCCCGGCCCGTTCGACGAGCCGGCGGTACGTGCCGTACAGCTCCAGGAGGCGCCGTACGCCGGGGTCGCCCAGGCCGTGCTCGGCGACCCGCGCCCGTACGTACGCGGCGAACCGCGGCGAGACGGCCGCGGTGGTCGCATGGGGCTGTCCGAGCAGGTCGCGCAGTTCGGAGCCGGCCTCGGGGAAGAGCGCGACGGCCGCGTCGAGGCAGGCCCGCCGGCGCCGCAGGGTGTCCATCCTGCGGGCGACCTCGGGCGCCGCATCGCCGTTCGGCAGCAGCGTGACGTACCGCTCGTAGCACTCCAGCGCCTCGTCACCGCGGCCGAGACCGTCCAGGGCCAGGCCGCGCAGCCGCCACGCCCCCTTGGACCGCTCCCGGATCCGGGCCGACGTCTCGGCGACGCCCAGCGCCAGGCCGAGCCCGCTGTCCCCGCCGGCCTCCAGGGCGCGCTCGCCGACCTGGAGCAGGGCGTCGAAGTGGTCGGCCGCGGGGCTGTCGAGGGAGGCCGCCAGGGCGCCGATGGCCTGGGTGAGCCTGGCCTGCGGGGGAGTGGTCCCGGCGCCCCGCACCGCGAGGTGCTCACCGCACAGTCGCATGCCCCGGGCGTACAGCGCCGGCCTGGCGGCTTCTTTCTGCCGTGCCTTGAACAATCCCGCCAGGGGCTTCGTCATGCGTTCCACCGTTCTCCGATCGGAGGCCGAATGTGCCCCAGCACGACGGGTCGCGGGTGGCTGTCCGGCGGACGGTGGGTGAACACTCTCCCCCCGGCGGGCGGCCGGTGCCCACCGTCCGGCCTCACCGCCCCATCGAGCGCCGGACGGCCCGCGCCCGGCGCACCACCTTCCGCGCCGTGGAGTTGTGCGGCAGGAACCCGAGCCGCGCCGGAATGCCGCCCGGCAGCCCCAGGGAGGTGAGCCGGCGCTTCTTGAAATACCGCCAGGTGCGCGCGTCCAGGTGCTCGCGCAGGTACTTCTCGGCCGCCGGCCGCAGCTCCGGCAGTACCTTCGGCTGCATCGCGAACCCCACGGTCCGCACCAGCGCGGCGAGCGCGCCGATGTCCGTGCCCTGCCGCCCCTCGGTGACGGCGGCTGCGTCGGACAGGTCCGGAAGGAGCGCGTCCACGATGGTGGCCGGGACACGGTTGCTGTTCTCGTACGGCGTCAGCCGGTCCAGCAGCGTCTCGGTGCCGACGCGGGCGACCGGCAGGCCGTACAGCGCGGACGCGGTGAGCAGGGCCGTGGAGAAGCAGCCGACGACCAGCGCCGGACGCGTCCGCTGGAACAGCACCTCGGCGAGGACCGGTGTCTCCACCACGGTGAGGTCGACGCCGAGCCGCTCGGCCTCCTGCTCCAGGACACGGGTGAAACGGGCCGGAGCCGTGGGGTGCGCCTTGAACACCACGCGCGTGTGCCCGAGGCCGGCGGCGCCGGTCAGCATCCGCACGTGCAGGTTCTCCTCCTCCTCGGCGGAGAGGATGCCCAGCGCCGACAGGTACTGGCCGAGCAGCACCGCGGGCCGCTCCACGTCCGGCAGACCGGCGCCGGTGTCCGCCAGGCCGACGCCGGTGTCCGCCAGTTCGGCCAGCACCTTGGTGAACGCCGGGGACGGCACGATCTCCGGCTCCACGCCGAACTCGGTCAGCAGCAGCGGCGCGAGCCCCGGCACCAGGTCCAGGTGGAGCAGCCGCTCCACGCGCGTGCCGACCAGCGGGGCGAGCTTGGTGCGGGTGGGCCCGTAGCTCATCAGGCCGTCCGCGTAGACGGTCAGGGGCGCGTCGGTGAAGATCTGCGACACCCCGAGCGCCGGGTGCGCCTGGATCGACTCCACGGCCAGCGCCACGTCGTCGTCGCCCAGCCCCCAGGCCAGCCGCAGGTGCCGCTCCCACATCGGCACGTCCTCCAGCCGAGGCGACCAGCCGCCGGGGTGGAAGGGGCGGATCGCCTCGTTCCACGACACCACGTCGTCGAACCGGCCCCGCAACCGCTCGAACCCGGGCATCTCGTCCACGGACGGGGCCGTCTCGGGCGTCGCCGCGTTGTTGGAGACCAGCAGGATCCGCCGGTCGGCCGGTTCGAAGCAGCCGGTGTCCAGGGCCGCGGCGAGCGTGGCCGTGCCGTACAGCGTCGACGCCAGGAAGATCTGTGTGGTCACGCCGCCGCCCCCGCTTCCGGCTGACCCGCGGTCGCGCGCCGGCGCAGCCGGCGCAGCCGCGTGGCCCGCTCGGCGTCCATCGAGCCGAGCACCTCGTCGAGCGCGTCCTGCGGCATCCGCCGCAGCGCCGCCGCGCTCCTCGCCTTCAGTATCCGGGCCACGGCAGGCTCGAACCTTTCGACGGAACCGAGATGGTGGGAGATGATCGCGCAGTACGTGCGCACCGCCTTCGGCACCAGCCGCGCGGCGTCCGCGTCCCCGGCCGCGCCCGCGAGCACCTCGTCGAAGGCGCGGATGAAGTCGAGCTGGCGGACGTCACCGATCTGGGTGAGCGAGGACGCCACCCCGCGCCGGTAGAAGACACCGAGCAGTCCGGTCACCGCGAAGGACTCCGCCTCCCGGTGCAGCTTCCAGATCCACGGCCGGTCCTCGGCCGTGCGCAGTCCGTCGGTGAAGTGCAGCAGGCCCCGTTCGGCCAGCCGGCGGTGGTAGACGCCCGCCCACGCGTAGGCGTAGTCGACGGAGGTGGTCCGGTGGGCGGGCAGGATCGCGTCGCGCGGACGCAGCGCCACGTTGCGCCGGCCGTGCGGCACCCGGTGCAGCGTGCGGTTCCGTCCCGTGCACTGCACGTGGTCGGTGCGCACGAAGTCGACGCCCAGCCGCTCGATCGTCTCCACCAGCCGGGCGCAGTGGCCGGGCGCCAGCCAGTCGTCGCCGTCGAGGAAGGTGACGTACTCGCCGCGCGCCCGGTCGATGCCGGTGTTGCGGGCGGTCGCCAGGCCACCGTTGCGCTCGTGTATGACCAGCACCGCCCCCGGCAGCTCACGCTCGGCGCGCGCGAGGAGATCCACGGTCCCGTCGGTCGAGCAGTCGTCGACGAGAATGAACTCGAAGTCGTCCCGCGCGTTGGCGCTGAGACTCCGCAGGGTGTCTGGTGTGTATTGCCGCACGTTGTAGAACGGCACGATGACGGAGAGCTTGGGCACGTGAACGACGTTATGCGGCGGCCCGGCATTCGGCTTTACCTGCGCCTTGACACCGGGTGAACGTGGCGTGGCGAAGCAGTGAAGCGAACATTTTTACGGACGCGGGGCGGCCCGGATCCCCATTCGGCGATGTGCTGTTCACCGTTTGTTGGATTCCGGTTGGGCCGTTCCTAGAAATGGCTTCCTAGCGTCTACGACGTGCCAGCAAGTGCAAAGAAGGCCCTGCGAGTCGCCGTCCTGGCGGATTCCGACACCCGGTGGAAATGGGGCGCGCTCACCGCGACCCGCATATCCCCCGGGGCCCCCGAGAACACGGACATCCACCTCGACGGCTACCTCCTGCGCGGCCGAGCCACCCCCACCGCCCGCCAGCTGCGGGAAGTCGGCGTCACCGCGGACTCGCTCCGCGAGGTGACCGCCGTCGAGTTCCTGCGCGCCATGGGCGACGCGACGGGCGAGGAGTCCTACGACGTCCTCGTCCTCGCCCTGGTCGGCGGCGGCGTCCAGGCGATGCTGCACGGCCTGGGGCGGGTCTGGGAGGACCGCGCCGACCGCCCCGTGCTCGTCACCGGCTACGTCGGCGTCGTCTACGAGAAGCTCGCCGACGGCCTGCTGCTGCGCCACGGCGCCGACCTCGTCCTCGCCAACTCCCGTCAGGACGCGGACCGTTTCCGTGACGTGTACGAAGGGGTCGGCGCCGACGCCTCGGCGGTGACCGAGGTCGCCCTGCCCTTCCTGGGCGGAGCCGCCTACCCGGGCGAGCCCGACGGGCGGGAACGCCCCTACACGGTCGTCTTCGCCGCCCAGCCCTCCGTGCCGGACAACCGCAAGGACCGTACGTACCTCCTCGAACGGCTGATCCGGCACGCCCGCCGGCACCCCGAGCGCGAGGTGCTGCTCAAGCTGCGCTCCAAGCCCGGCGAGCACACCACGCACATCGAGGAGCTGCCCTACCAGAAGCTGGTGCAGCGGGCCGACCCGCCGCCCAACTTCCGCCTGGTCTACGGGCACATGGGCGACGTCCTCGACCGCACCGACCTGCTGGTCACCATCAGCTCCACGGCGGCCCTGGAATCCCTGCACCGCCGCATCCCCACGGCCGTACTGTCCGACCTGGGCGTGCGTGAGGCGCTCGGCAACCACCACTTCGTCGGCTCCGGCTGTCTCGCCTCCTGGGACCAGCTCGACGAGGCCCACCGCCCCGTACCCGACCCCGAGTGGGTCGCCCGGCAGGGGGTGGCGGCGGACGGCGGCTACGAAACCGCCTTCGACGAGGCCCGGGGGCGCATCACGGAGCTGCTCGGCCGGCCCGGCGGCCTGCCCCCGCTCGCCCCGTACTACACACCGGTCACCGCCCCCGGCTACCTGCCCGGCATCCTCGCCCGCCACCACCTGGGCCCCGACGGCACCCCGCTGCCCGGCGCGCCGGCCGCGGACAAGGCGCCCGGTCCGGTCCGGCAGGTGGTGCGCCGGGCGGCACGCGGCGCCTACCGGCACGGCGTCCAGCGGGTGGCTCCGGTCATCCGGCGGATGGGGGAGCTGTGAGCGCACCGATACCCGAGACCCCCGCGTCCCCTGCGCAAGGAGCAGAACCCATGTCCAACCCGCAAGCGGGCCAGGGCGCTTCGGTGCGCCGGGTGCTCGCGGTGATCCCCGCGCGCGGCGGTTCCAAGGGAGTGCCCGCGAAGAACCTCGCCCCCGTCGGCGGCGTCCCCCTGGTGGCCCGCGCGGTGCGCGAGTGCCGGGCCACCCGGCTGGTGACGGACGTCGTGGTCTCCACCGACGACCAGACCATCGCGGCCGCGGCCCGCGAGGCCGGCGCCGAGGTCGTACTGCGGCCCGCCGCCATCGCCGGGGACACGGCCACCTCCGAGGCGGCCGTACTGCACGCGATGGACGCTCACGAGGCCCTGCACGGCGCGCCCGTCGACGTGGTGCTGCTCGTGCAGTGCACCAGCCCCTTCATCGTCCGCGAGGACATCGACGGGGTGGCCGGCGCGGTCGCCGAGGGCGGCGCCGACACCGCCGTGACCGTGGCACCGTTCCACGGCTTCGTCTGGCGGGACGGCGCCGACGAGGGCGAGGGGGAAGCGGGCGGCTACGGCGTCAACCACGACAAGTCCTACCGCCCCCGCCGCCAGGACCGGCCCCAGGACCTCCTGGAGACCGGCGCCGCCTACGCCATGGCCGCGCCCGGCTTCCGCAAGCACCAGCACCGCTTCTTCGGCCGCACCGAACTGGTCCGCACCGACCCGGCCCGCGTCCTGGAGATCGACGACCCGCACGACCTGGCCCGGGCCCGCGCCCTGGCGCCCTTCTTCGACGCCGCCCGGCCCGGCGCGCTCCCGACCGCCTCCGACATCGACGCGGTCGTCCTCGACTTCGACGGCACCCAGACCGACGACCGGGTGCTGATCGACTCCGACGGACGGGAGTTCGTCTCCGTCCACCGTGGCGACGGACTCGGCATCGCCGCCCTGCGCCGCAGCGGCCTGACGATGCTGATCCTGTCCACGGAAGTGAACCCGGTCGTCGCCGCCCGCGCCCGGAAGCTCAAGCTCCCGGTGCTGCACGGCATCGACCGCAAGGACCTCGCACTCAAGCAGTGGTGCGAGGAGCAGGGCATCGCGCCCGAACGCGTGCTCTACGTCGGCAACGACGTCAACGACCTCCCGTGCTTCGCCCTCGTCGGCTGGCCCGTGGCGGTCGCGAGCGCCCACGACGCCGTACGCGGCGCGGCCCGCGCGGTCACCACCGTCCCCGGCGGTGACGGAGCCGTCCGGGAGATCGCGAGCTGGCTCCTCGGCCCCTCGCTCGACTCCCTCGACTCACCCGACTCCCTCGAATCCCCCACGATCACCCAGTCCAAGTAAGGAACCCCTGCCATGAGCACCAACTCCCGCATCCGCGCCTTCGGTTCCCGCGAGGCCGGCCCCGGCCGCCCCGTCTACATCACCGGCGAGATCGGCATCAACCACAACGGTGAGCTGGAGAACGCGTTCAAGCTGATCGACGCCGCCGCCGAGGCCGGCTGCGACGCGGTCAAGTTCCAGAAGCGCACCCCCGAGATCTGCACCCCGCGCGACCAGTGGGACATCGAGCGCGACACCCCCTGGGGCCGGATGACGTACATCGACTACCGCCACCGCGTCGAGTTCGGCGAGGACGAGTACCGCCAGATCGACGACTACTGCAAGACCAAGAACATCGACTGGTTCGCCTCCCCGTGGGACACCGAGGCCGTCGCCTTCCTCGAGAAGTTCGACGTCCCCGCCCACAAGGTCGCCTCCGCCTCGCTGACCGACGACGAACTGCTGCGCGCCCTGCGCGCGACGGGCCGCACGGTCATCCTCTCCACCGGCATGTCGACCCCGAAGCAGATCCGCCACGCGGTCGAGGTCCTCGGCTCGGACAACATCCTCATGTGCCACGCCACGTCGACGTACCCGGCGCAGGCCGAGGAGCTGAACCTCCGCGTCATCAACACCCTCCAGCAGGAGTTCCCGAACGTCCCGATCGGCTACTCCGGCCACGAGACCGGCCTGCAGACCACCCTGGCCGCCGTCGCCCTCGGCGCCGCCTTCGTCGAGCGCCACATCACCCTCGACCGCGCCATGTGGGGCTCCGACCAGGCCGCCTCCGTCGAGCCGCAGGGCCTGACCCGCCTGGTCCGCGACATCCGCACCATCGAGGCCTCCCTCGGCGACGGGGTCAAGAAGGTCTACGACTCGGAGCTCGGCCCGATGAAGAAGCTGCGCCGCGTCCCCGGTGTCGTCGCCGAGGCGGAGATCGCCGCCGCCGCGGGCGAGCCCGTCACCGTCTGACACCCCCACCACGCCCTCACCACGGGACGGTCGTACGCCGATGAGCCCCCGCGCCGGGAATGCCGGCCCCCACACTCTCGCCTTCGTCGAGAGCCCGGTACAACTGCTGAACGTGCTGGAGTGGGCGCACACGTGCGCGCCCGGCGCGGAGCTCACCCTCGTGGTCCTCTCACCCGTGGACCCGATGACCCGCGGTCAGCTGCGCCGCATGGCGGAACTGGCCCGCAAGGAGGGCCACGAGATCCGCTGGGAGGAGGCGCGCGGCGGCGCCACGGCCCCCTTCCGCACGGTGGGCGGACTGACGACCGCCCTGCGCCACGCGGACCGGGTCGTCATGGGCGACCCCTTCTCCCGCTACGTACAACTGCTCCTCACCATCACCCGCGCCCACGACCTGGTCGTCGTCGACGACGGCACGGCCACGATGGAGTTCGTCACCCAGCTGGCCCACGGCGAACGCCTGGTGCGCTGGCACCGCAAGGGCAGCCGCCCCGGCCCCCGCGACCTGCTCTTCGCCCCCGTCTCCAGGTCCGCCCGGCACCGTCTGACGCCGACCCCGGACCGCCAGGTCTCGGTCTTCTCCTCCATGCCCATCGGGGACACCCCGGACGGCGTGACCGTCACCGCGAACGACTTCGCCTGGACCCGCTCCCGCTTCGGCCCGCCCCGCATCACCAAGGGCGCCGACATGGTCGGTACATCCCTGGTGGAGACCGGCGTCGTGGACGCCGACCGCTACGTGGGGGCCGTGCGGGGCCTGGCGAGGACCCACGGCGCGGCCCGCTACTTCGCCCACCGCCGGGAGAGCGCCGAAAAGCTCCACCGGCTGGCCGTGGAGACGGGCCTGGAGATCGTCCGCCCCGACCTGCCCCTGGAGCTGATCGCCCGGCGGGGCCCGATCGGCCGCACCGTCCTCAGCTTTCCGTCCACCGTCGTCCACACCCTCCCGCTGGCCCTGGCCGGCACCGAGGTCCGCGTCGCCGTCTGCGACATCGACCCCGCCTGGCTCACCCAGCACGCCTCACCACGCGCCCGGGGCTTCCTGAGCGGCGTGACGGGCTCGGCACGGGACGTGCACCGGCTGTCGGCGGTCGCGGGCGCCGGGTAGGCGGTCCCGGGCACGCCGGTTGCGCACCCCCGGCGTGGCTCGGCCGTACCGTGGTATCCGTGGGGGAGCAAGGAAAACGGAGTCGGGTGCCGAGGCCAAAGACGGGTGAGTGTACCCACCCCCGTTGAGAGCCATGCGCCGTGCGGCCAACTTTTCTTCCCCTAACGGGCTGAACTTTTGTTGATCGTGGGTCAGTTGACCGCCCCGGCGTCCTACCCTTCAAAGGGTGAAGCAACTGATGTCCCGAGAGACCGAGGCCGATCCGTCAGGGGAAGCGCTGCTCCCCGGTACCTTGCCGGAGGCGCTCCGCGCAGAGCTCGTAGCCTTCCGCCGCGACTTGCACATGCACCCCGAGCTGGGCAACCAGGAGTTCCGCACCACCGCCGCGATCAAGGAACGGCTGGAGCGGGCCGGCCTCAAGCCTCGTGTGCTTCCCGTCGGAACCGGGCTCGTCTGCGACATCGGCACCGGCACCGACTCGGGTCAGTGGGCCGGCGGGCCGCGCATGCTCGCCCTGCGGGCCGACATCGACGCGCTGCCCATCCCGGACACCAAGGGCGACTGCCCGTACCGCTCCCGCGTGCCGGACCGCGCCCACGCCTGCGGCCACGACGTGCACACCACCGTCGTCCTCGGCACCGGGCTCGTGCTCGCCGCCCTGCACGAGCAGGGCCTGCTGCCCCGGCCCGTGCGGCTGGTCTTCCAGCCGGCGGAGGAGGTGCTGCCCGGCGGCGCGGCCGACGCCATCGAGGGCGGCGCGCTCGACGGGGTGCGCCGCATCCTGGCCGTGCACTGCGACCCCCGGGTGGACGCCGGGCGGATCGGTCTGCGGGTGGGTCCCATCACCTCCGCCTGCGACCGGCTGGAGGTCGCCCTGAACGGCCCCGGCGGACACACCGCCCGCCCGCACCTCACCACCGACCTGGTCACGGCCGCCGCCCGCGTGGTCACCGACGTGCCCTCGCTCGTCGCCCGGCGCGTGGACAGCCGCAGCGGGCTCGCCCTGACCTGGGGACGGATCGATTCCGGCCACGCCCCGAACGTCATCCCGCAGCACGCCGAACTCGCCGGGACCGTGCGCTGCCTGGACCTCGACGCCTGGCGGCAGGCGCCCGACCTCGTGGTCGGCGCCATCGACGAGATCGCCAACCTGTACCGGGCCAAGTCCGAGATCACCTACGTCCGCGGGGTGCCCCCCGTCGTCAACGAGGTCACCAGCACCGAACTGCTCCAGGCCGCCATGGTCGCCCGGCGCGGCACGGACTCCGTCGAGACCACCGAGCAGAGTCTCGGCGGCGAGGACTTCTCCTGGTACCTGGAGCACGTGCCCGGCGCCATGGCCCGCCTCGGCGTCCGCCCGCCCGGCGAGCGCACGGTCCGTGACCTGCACCAGGGCGACTTCGACGTGGACGAGCACGCCATCACCGTCGGCGTGGAGATGTTCACCGCGGCGGCGCTGATCGAGGCCGTTTGACATGCTCCCTCTCCTGAAGGAGGGAGATTCTGGCCTTCCGCCTGGTGCTGTACCGCTACGCGGCACGGACTCCGGGTCGGATTTCGTGGCTTCCTGCTTCGCCGCGCGGTGGGCTGCGGCGCCCGAGCCGCCCCGACGGGATGGCCTTCGCCTCCGCCCGGAAGGGCGGAGCACTGGCCAAGACCTCGATAGCGGTCCAGCCCCGGAGTCCGCCTGCCCGCCGCGGTTGCGGCCGCGGCGGGTCGGGGGCAGCCTGATGCACAAGCGCACGAGACCGCGCGGCATGCCCCGAACACCCTGCGGCACGAATGGGTAACGGCCCCGCGTAACCCCGTTCCCAGGAGTTTCTACGCGCGTTACTGTGCGCCGAACCGAGCGCCCGCTGCGGGGCTTTGGAGAATGGGGAACTTCAGATGCGTCGGATATCGAGACTGACCCGTGCCGCGGTGGGGGTCGCGTCGCTCGCACTCGCCGCCACGGCCTGCGGCGGCACCAGCGGCGAAAGCGACAGCGGCGACGAGGGCGCGAAGGACGACAAGGGCCTCGCCATCGCCTACGACATCGGCGGCAAGGGCGACCAGTCCTTCAACGACGCCGCCTACGCGGGGCTGGAGCGGGCCCAGAAGGAGTTCGGCTACAAGACGGCCGACATCGAGCCCACCGAGGGCGAGACCGACGCCGACAAGGAGCAGCGCCTCGCCTCGCTCGCCAAGCAGGGCTACAACCCGGTCATCGGCGTCGGCTTCGCCTACGGCCCGGCGATGAAGGCCATCGCCTCGAAGTACCCGGACACCACCTTCGGCATCGTGGACTCCGTGGTCGAGGGCGAGAACGTCGCGTCCCTCGTCTTCGCCGAGAACGAGGCCTCCTACCTCGCGGGCGTCGCGGCGGCCAAGGCCACCAAGACCAACACGGTCGGCTTCGTGGGCGGCGTGGACGTACCGCTGATCCACAAGTTCGAGGCCGGCTACAAGCAGGGCGTCACGGACACGAACCCCAAGGTCAAGGTCATCTCGCAGTACCTGACCCAGACGGCCGAGGAGGGCGGCTTCTCCAGCCCGGACAAGGGCCGCGCCGCAGCCGAGGGCCAGATCGAGAAGAAGGCCGACGTCGTCTACCAGGCGGCCGGCCTCTCCGGCCAGGGCGTGATCGAGGCCGCCGCCAAGGCGGAGGTCTGGGCGATCGGCGTCGACTCCGACCAGTACAAGCAGGAAGCGCTCGCGGCGTACAAGGACCACATCCTGACCTCCGCCCTCAAGGACATCGACGGCGCGGTGTTCGCCCTGGCCAAGTCGGTCGAGGACGGCAAGCCGCTGACCGGTACCCAGACCTTCGACCTCGAGTCCGACGGTGTGGGCCTGTCCGACGCCAACCCGAAGTACGCCGAGGTCCCGGGCCTGACGGACGCCGTGGCCAAGGCCAAGGCGGGCATCATCGACGGCTCCATCAAGGTCAAGACCGAGTAGACCGGCGAGACACGGAACCGAACCGAAGCGGGCGGGCGCTCACGGCGTCCGCCCGCTTCGTCGTGCCCCGCACAGGGGCACAGCCACGCACAGCCCCGGGCAGCGCACAGCCGCGCACCGGCCGCCGGACGTCACCCTCCGCCACCCTCCGTTCGCGTCCGGCAAGCCTCGGGCACCCGCACGCCGCGCCTTGCTCACGGGCGGATAACAAGAAGGACAGAAGGGGTTTTCAGGCAGGTCTACGCGCGTTAATCTGCGGCGAAGCCAGCGCCGTACCCGAACCGTCCCCGGCGCTTGTACGACAGGAGCACCAGACATGCGCCGGATTTCCCGGATCACGGTCGCAGGCGCAGCGACCGCCTCCCTGGCCCTCGCCCTCTCCGCCTGCGGTGGTACCTCGACCTCCTCCGGGTCGTCGGAGTCCAAGGGGGACAAGGGCCTCGCCATCGCCTACGACGTCGGCGGCAAGGGCGACCAGTCCTTCAACGACGCCGCGTACGCGGGTCTCGAGCAGGCGAAGAAGGAGTTCGGCTACGAGACGGCCGACATCGAGCCCACCGACGGCGAGACCAACGCCGACAAGGAGCAGCGCCTGGTCTCCCTGGCCAAGCAGGGCTACAACCCGGTCGTCGGCGTCGGCTACGCGTACGCCGCCGCGCTGAAGAGCGCCGCCGAGAAGTACCCGGACACCACCTTCGGCATCGTGGACGACGCCACGATCGAGGCGAAGAACGTGGCCGACCTGGTCTTCAACGAGGAGCAGGCCTCCTACCTCGCCGGTGTCGCCGCCGCCAAGAGCACCAAGACCAACACGGTCGGCTTCGTGGGCGGCGTGGACATCCCGCTGATCCACAAGTTCCAGGCCGGCTACGAGCAGGGCGTCAAGGACACCGATCCGAAGATCAAGGTGATCTCGCAGTACCTGACGCAGACCGCGGAGGAGGGCGGCTTCTCCAGCCCCGACAAGGGCAAGACCGCCGCCGAGGGCCAGATCGAGAAGAAGGCCGACGTCGTCTACGCGGCGGCCGGTCTCTCCGGTCAGGGTGTCATCGAGGCCGCCGCCGCCAACAAGATCTGGGCGATCGGCGTGGACTCCGACCAGTACAAGCAGGAAGCCCTCGCGAAGTACAAGGACCACATCCTGACTTCGGCCACGAAGGACGTCGCCAAGGCGGTGTACAACCTCGCGAAGTCGGTCGAGGACGGCAAGCCCGAGACCGGTATCGTCAGGGGCGATCTGAAGTCCGGTGAGGTCGGCCTTTCGGACTCCAACCCGAAGTTCGCGGACAACGCCGAGCTCCAGGCAGCCATCAAGACGGCCAAGGAGAAGATCATCAGCGGCGAGATCAAGGTCAGGAGCAGCTGACCCGAGCAACACCTCGAACAGCGTGTAACCGCGGTGGTCGCACCGCTCGACGGGGTACGAGGAGGACGCCTCCAAGTCCTCCTCGTACCCCGTCGTGTCGATGTGCCGCCGCCGCTTTAGATGCCGTAGGGGCGCTACGCGCGTAGACGGCCCCCGTCCCCAGGAGAGTGCGCCATCAACGCGTCCAGCAGCCCTCCGGCCGGAGCGGCGGTCAACGAATCGGTGACCGCCGTCGAACTCGCCGGGATCACCAAGCGATTCCCGGGTGTCGTGGCCAACCACGACATCCACCTGACCGTCCACAAGGGCACCGTCCACGCCCTCGTCGGCGAGAACGGCGCCGGCAAGTCGACGCTGATGAAGATCCTCTACGGCATGCAGAAGCCGGACGAGGGCACCGTCGCGATCGACGGCGAGCAGGTGGCCTTCTCCTCGCCCGCCGACGCCATCGCCCGCGGCATCGGCATGGTCCACCAGCACTTCATGCTCGCCGACAACCTCACGGTCCTCGAGAACGTGGTGCTCGGCAGCGAGAAGCTGTACGGCATCGGCGCCAAGGCCCGCCGGAAGATCAAGGAGATCTCCGAGCGGTACGGCCTCGGCGTGCGCCCCGACGTCCTGGTCGAGGAGCTCGGCGTCGCCGCCCGCCAGCGCGTGGAGATCCTCAAGGTCCTCTACCGCGGCGCCCGCACGCTGATCCTGGACGAGCCGACCGCTGTCCTGGTCCCGCAGGAGGTCGACGCGCTCTTCGACAACCTGCGCGAGCTCAAGGCCGAGGGCCTGTCGGTCATCTTCATCTCGCACAAGCTGGGCGAGGTGCTCTCCGTCGCCGACGAGATCACCGTCATCCGCCGCGGAACCACGGTCGGTACCGCCGTTCCCGCCGAGACGACCCCGCGTCAGCTCGCCGAGCTGATGGTCGGCAGCGAGCTGCCCACCCCGGAGACCGCCGAGTCCACGGTCACCGACCGTCCCGTCCTCACCGTCGACACGCTGCGCCTCGCGGCCCCCGGCGGCAAGGCACTGCTGGACGACATCTCCTTCACCATCCACGCCGGCGAGGTGCTGGGCATCGCCGGTGTCGAGGGCAACGGCCAGACCGAACTGGTCGACGCGCTCATCGGCCTGCGCCACGCCGACTCCGGCACCATCCGCTTCCTCGACGAGGACATCACCGCGCTGCCCACCCGCAAGCGCCGCGAGCAGGGCGTCGGCTACATCCCCGAGGACCGCCACCGCCACGGCCTGCTCCTGGAGTCCTCCCTCTGGGAGAACCGCATCCTCGGCCACGTGACCGAGAAGCCCAACAGCAAGGGCGTCTGGCTGAACCCGAAGGGCTCCCAGGAGGACACCCGGCGCATCGTCGAGACGTACGACGTCCGCACCCCCGGCATCGACGTCACCGCCGCCTCCCTGTCCGGCGGCAACCAGCAGAAGCTGATCGTCGGCCGGGAGATGAGCCACAAGCCGCGCTTCCTGATCGCCGCCCACCCCACCCGGGGCGTGGACGTCGGCGCGCAGGCCGCGATCTGGGACCACATCCGCGAGGCGCGCCGCGAGGGACTCGCCGTCCTGCTGATCTCCGCCGACCTGGACGAGCTGATCGGCCTGTCCGACACCCTGCGGGTGATCTACGACGGCAGGCTGGTCGCGGACGCCGACCCGGCCGCCATCACCCCCGAGGAGCTGGGCTCGGCGATGACCGGCGCCGCGACCGGCCACCTGGAACACGACGAGACCGACGAGACCCCCGAGGTCCGTGAGTCTCCCAAGTCTCAGTCCCCCGAGGCTCCGGAAGACGAGGCCCGCTGATGAAGAAGTTCGACAAGGAGCGCGTGCTCCTCGCGGTGGCCGGTCCGGTCATCGCGCTCGCCGTGGCCTTCGTGCTGAGCGCGATCGTCCTGATCGCCTCGGGCAAGAACCCGGTCGAACCGTTCGCCCTGATGTTCGAGCAGGCCGGATTCTCCGACATCCAGGTCCTGATCATCAACCAGGCGTCGATGTACTACATCGCGGCCCTGGCGGTGGCCGTCGGCTTCCGGATGAACCTGTTCAACATCGGCGTCGACGGCCAGTACCAGCTGGCCGCCATGATGGCCGCGATCGTCGGCGCCCACGCCAACCTCCCGGCCGCCCTCCAGATCCCGCTCCTCCTCCTGACCGCCGTGCTCACCGGCGCCTTCTGGTCCGGCATCGCCGGTGTCCTCAAGGTGACCCGCGGCGTCAGCGAGGTCGTCGCGACGATCATGCTGAACGCCATCGCCACCTCCGTCATCGGCTACCTGTGGCTGCCGGACGTCTTCGGCGTCAAGATCGGCAACAACAACACCACCGGCGAGATGCACGAGTCCGGCTGGGTCCCCGGCATCGACATGGGCGCGGCCGGCGAGATCTACGGCCTGGTGATCCTCGCCCTGCTGCTCGGCATCGGCTACTGGGTCGTCCTCAACCGCACCCGCTTCGGCTTCGACCTGCGCGCCTCCGGTGCCTCCGAGTCCGCCGCCGCGGCCAGCGGAGTCAACCCCAAGCGCATGGTGCTCACCGCGATGCTCCTCTCCGGCGGCCTCGCCGGTCTCGCGGGCCTGCCCATCCTGCTCGGCGACACCCACACCTACAGCCTCAACTTCCCCACCGGCATCGGCTTCCTCGGTATCGGCATCGCCCTGCTCGGCCGCAACAGCCCGGTCGGCATCGCCTTCGCCGCCCTGCTGTGGGCCTGGCTCGACAAGGCCTCGCCCGAGCTGGACTTCCACGGCTACGACAAGGAGATCGCGGTCATCATGCAGGGCCTGATCGTCCTCTCCGTCGTCGTCTCCTACGAGGCCGTCCGCGAGTGGGGCCTGCGCCGCCAGCAGCGCCGCGTCGGCGCGGAGCTGGCCGCCGGTCACGTCCTCGGCGCCACCGACAACACCAAGAAGGAGGTGGCTGGCCGATGACCACCGCAACCGACCTCAACCAGCCCACGCTGGAGCACGGGGCGCCGGCCGGCCGCCGGATCTCGCTGCCCGTCCTGTTGCTGATCATCGCCGGTGCCCTGGCACTGACCTCCATCGTCCGCCTCATCACCGGCGCCAACGGCATCACCAACGTCAGCCAGATGTCCACCGCGCTCCAGCTCGCCGTGCCGATCGGCCTCGCCGGTCTCGGCGGTCTGTGGGCCGAACGCGCGGGCGTCATCAACATCGGCCTCGAGGGCATGCTGATCCTGGGCACCTGGTTCGGTGCCTGGGCCGGCTTCCAGTGGGGCCCGTGGACCGGTGTCCTGATGGGCATCGTCGGCGGCGCGCTCGGCGGCCTGCTGCACGCGATCGTGACGATCACCTTCAACGTCAACCACATCGTCTCCGGCGTGGCCATCAACATCCTCGCCCTCGGCGCCACCCGCTACCTCGCCCCGCTCGCCTTCGAGGGCCACCAGGGCGGCTCCGCCAAGCAGTCCCCGCCGGTCGACTCGCTGGGCCACTTCTCGGTGCCGGGGCTCTCCGACGCCCTGGAGAGTCTCAACGACCAGCACTGGTTCTTCGTCTCGGACATCGCGGGCCTGCTCGGCGGCCTGGTCACCGACGTCTCCTGGCTCACCCTGATCGCCGTCGCCCTGATCCCCGCCAGCTGGTACATCCTGTGGCGCACCCCGTTCGGCCTCCGCCTGCGCTCCTGCGGCGAGAACCCGATCGCGGCCGAGTCCCTCGGCGTCAACGTGTACAAGTACAAGTACCTCGCCGTGATCATCTCCGGCGGCCTGGCCGGTCTCGGCGGCGTCTTCCTCTCCATCGTGGCCAACCCCTTCTACCTGGAGGGCCAGACCAGCGGCCGCGGCTACATCGGCCTCGCCGCGATGATCTTCGGCAACTGGATGCCGGGCGGCCTCGCCATCGGCGCCGGCCTCTTCGGCTACACCGACAGCCTCAACCTGCGCGGCGGCTCGGCCAACGTGCACGCCCTGCTGCTGCTCGGCGCGCTGCTGCTGGTCGCCGGGGCCATCTGGCTGGCGGTCCGCAAGAAGTACGTCAAGGCCGCGATCACCGTGGTCGTCGGTGCCCTGGTCTTCGCCTGGTACGCCACCACCGACGACGTCCCCAACCAGGTCGTCTCCGCCACGCCGTACGTCGTCACCCTCGTGGTCCTCGCGCTGTCCGCACAGCGCCTGCGGATGCCGAAGGCGAACGGCATGCAGTACCGGAAGGGACAGGGCAAATGACCGACGTCGACTGGGGCGCGCTGCGCACGGCGGCCCGCGAGGCGATGGCCCAGGCCTACGCCCCCTACTCCGGGTACGCCGTCGGCGCCGCCGCCCTGGTCGACGACGGCCGCACCGTCACCGGCTGCAACGTGGAGAACGCCAGCTACGGCATCGGCCTGTGCGCCGAGTGCGGGCTCGTCTCCCAGCTCCAGCTCACCGGCGGCGGCCGGCTGACGCACTTCGTCTGCGTCGACGGCCACGGCGAGATCCTCGTGCCGTGCGGCCGCTGCCGGCAGCTGCTGTACGAGTTCGGCGGCCCGGAACTGCTGCTGGAGACCCCGGCGGGAATCGTCCCCCTCTCGGAGATGCTCCCGCAGGCCTTCGGCCCCGACCACCTCACCACGTAAGGAAGCGAGCCTCCATGGCCATGGACGTCATCTCCGTCATCCGCACCAAGCGGGACCGCGGCGAACTCAGTGCCGAGCAGATCGACTGGGTCATCGACGCCTACACGCGCGGCGAGGTGGCCGACGAGCAGATGTCGTCGCTCGCGATGGCCATCCTGCTCAACGGCATGAACCGCGGCGAGATCGCCCGCTGGACCGCCGCGATGATCGCCTCCGGCGAGCGCATGGACTTCTCGTCGCTCTCCCGCCCGACCGCCGACAAGCACTCCACGGGCGGCGTCGGCGACAAGATCACCCTGCCGCTGGCGCCCCTGGTGGCGGCCTGCGGCGCGGCCGTCCCCCAGCTCTCCGGCCGGGGCCTCGGCCACACCGGCGGCACCCTGGACAAGCTGGAGTCCATCCCCGGCTGGCGCGCCCTCCTCTCCAACGAGGAGATGCTGAACGTCCTGGAGGGCACCGGCGCGGTGATCTGCGCGGCGGGCGACGGCCTCGCCCCCGCCGACAAGAAGCTGTACGCCCTCCGGGACGTCACCGGCACGGTCGAGGCGATCCCGCTCATCGCCTCCTCCATCATGTCCAAGAAGATCGCCGAGGGCACCGGCTCCCTGGTCCTGGACGTGAAGGTGGGCTCGGGCGCCTTCATGAAGACCATCGAGGACGCCCGAGAGCTGGCCTCGACGATGGTCGGCCTCGGCACCGACCACGGCGTGCGGACGGTCGCGCTCCTCACGGACATGGCGACGCCCCTCGGCCTGACCGCGGGCAACGCCCTGGAGGTCCGCGAGTCGGTCGAGGTCCTGGCCGGCGGCGGTCCGTCCGACGTGGTCGAGCTGACCCTCGCCCTGGCCCGCGAGATGCTCGACGCGGCGGGCCTGCCCGACGCCGACCCGGCGAAGGCCCTCGCCGACGGCTCCGCGATGGACGTCTGGCGCCGCATGATCGCGGCCCAGGGCGGCGACCCGGACGCGGCCCTGCCCACGTCGAAGGAGCAGCACGTGATCAAGGCGGGCGCCTCCGGCGTCCTGACCCGCCTCGACGCCTACGCCATCGGTGTCGCCGCCTGGCGCCTGGGCGCGGGCCGTGCCCGCAAGGAGGACCCGGTGCAGGCCGCGGCGGGCGTCGAACTCCACGCCAGGCCCGGCGACACGGTCACCGAGGGCCAGCCCCTCCTGACCCTCCACACCGACACCCCGGACCGCTTCGAGTACGCCCTCGCGGCGGTGGCGGACTCGTACGACGTCGCCCCGACGGGCACGGCGTTCACGGCGTCGCCGGTGGTGCTGGAACGTATCGCCTGACCTGCACTTACCCCGTCCGGGTGAACGGGATCGGTAGACCTCTGCCGGTCCCGTTCGGCATGCTGGGATCGGTGACGCACCGATGGGAGAACCGCCATGAGCGCACTCACCGTGAGCCAGGAGCCCGACCAGAACTGGGACGACCTCGTCCGGTTCTGGGAGGAGATGGAATGGCCCGAGGGCAGCAAGGTGGAGATCATCGAGGGGATCATCACCGTGTCACCAGCTCCGGGACTGCCTCACAACGTGATCGCTGCGCGCATCCAGCGTCGTCTGTACTCGGCGATCCCGGAGGACTGGGAGATCTTCCAGACACTGGCGATCGCCGTTCCGTCCCGCCTGGGGATGCTGATCCCGGACATCGTTGTGGCGCAGTTGCCCGATCACACCGAGTCCGACACCCACATCCCCGCCGCCCTCGCGGAACTCGTCGTCGAGGTGACCTCGAAGTCCAACGCCCGCCACGACCGCGTCAGCAAGCCGGCCGCCTACGCCACAGCCGGTATCCCGCTGTACCTCCTCGTCGACCGCTGGGCCCCCGGCGGGCCCACCGCGACGCTCTACGGTGAACCGAAGGGTGACGTCTACCGGGTGCTGGGCGCCGCCAAGTTCGGCGATCCCCTCGTACTCCCCGCCCCCTTCGACCTGACCATCGACACCGGCGGGTTCCCCGAGGCCTGACTCACCCCAGCACCGTCGCCACACCCACCAACACCGGCACAGAAACCACCGTCGACACCAGGATCGCGTCCCGCGCCAGCCGCTCGCCCACCCCGTAGGTCGACGCGTACGTGTACAGGTTCTGTGCCGCCGGCAGCGCCGACGTCACCACCACGTCGAGGAGTTGCGCTCCGCGCAGTCCGAACACCCCGGACGCCAGCGCCCAGGCCACCGCAGGCTGGCCGACCGCCTTCAACGCCACCGCGAGCAGCACCGGCTGCCGCTCCGCACCCCGCAGGGGCATCGTGGAGCCGCACAGGCCGATGCCGAAGGCCAGCAGGACCGCCGGGACCGACATGTTGCCGATCAGGGTCACGGGGTCCATGACCGGGTCGGGTACGCGCAGACCGCTCGCGGCGACCGCGACCCCGGCGAGTGAGCCCAGCGCTATCGGATTGCGCAGCGGCGTCAGCAGCACCCGCCACAGCGGGCCCTTGCCGCCCTCTCCCGACAGGTCCAGGACCGTCACCGCCACCGGTGTCACCAGCACCAGCTGGAACAGCAGCACCGGCGCCACCAGAGACGCGTCGCCCAGGACGTACACGGCGATCGGGATGCCGAGGTTGCCGGAGTTGACGTAGCCGGAGCAGAGAGCGCCGATCGTCGTGCGCCCCACGCCCCAGCCCCGTACGGCCCCCACCGCGACGAAGACCCCGGCCACGGCGGCCGTGGACAGCGCCGTGACCAGGAGCCGGCTGGAGAAGACCATCGACAGGTCGGCCGTCGCGAGCGTGGTGAACAGCAGGGCCGGCGAGGCCACGTGGAAGGCCAGCTTGGTCAGCACCTCGCGGCCCTGGGGACCGAGGTGGCCCCGCAGTCCCAGCACGTACCCGACGGCGATGACGACCGCGATGACCGCGAAGCCGGTCAGCACCCCCTGCACGGCACCTCCCCGCCGAGCGGACGAGCCTGGGACGGCATGGCGCGGGGACGGGATACGTGGGGCATGCAGCAAACCCTCCGGGGGAGGGCGCACGCACGTCAATGTGATCTCTGATGGCGGGCACCGATGAGTTCCCTGCCCGCGCCGGGTCTACCGCACGTGGACGCCGTGACACCCGCCGTACTCGTGCTGCCGGGGCCTGTCTCCCAAGGGGAGACGCCCCGGCTCTGCGACGAGGTGCGCGCGCTGCTGGAAACCACCCGGGCCGAGGTGGTCGTCTGCGACGTCGGCGGGCTGGGACCGCCGGGGCTCGCCGTCGTCGACCTGCTGGCCCGCCTGGAGCTCACCGCCCGGCGGGCCGGGGGTCGGATCCGGCTGCGCGACCCCGACCCCGCCCTGCGCGGACTACTGGACCTCGTCGGTCTCCGCTTCGAGACGGAGCGGCAGGCCGAACAGCGGGAACCACCGCTTGGTGTCCAGGAAGCAGTGGAACCCGGTGATGCGGCCGTCTGAGATCTCCAGCACCTGGACCGCCCACGGCGCGAAGCCGCCCGCCTCCTCGTCCGGCTTGTAGTGCGCGAAGGCCGGCAGCCCGTTGGCCTCGACCGGTACCAGCCGCGACTTCGCGCACGCGGCGCCGAGGGTGGTCATGAAGCCGGTGATGTCCGCCGAACCCGACAGCCACAGGTCGAACGGCGGCATCGTCATGACGGCGTCCTCGTGCAGCAGCGCCGTCAGCGCCGTCATGTCGTAGCCCTCGAAGGCCGCGACGTAGCGGTCCAGGAGCTTCTGCTGCTCCTCGTCCAGGGGGTCGGAGACCGCCGCGCCGTCCCCCTGGTCCGCCCGCTCGGCGAGGGTCGCGCGGGCGCGCTGCAGGGCGCTGTTGACGGAGGCGACCGTCGTGCCGAGCAGCTCGGCGACCTCGCTCGCCTTCCAGGCCAGCACCTCGCGCAGGATCAGCACCGCCCGCTGCTTGGGCGGCAGCTGCTGCAGGGCGGCCATGAAGGCGAGCCGCACGGACTCCTTGGCGACCGCGGCCTCGGCCGGGTCGGCGGTCGAGGGCAGTACGCGGGCGTCCGGCATCGGCTCCAGCCAGGTGTGGTCCGGGCGGGGGGACAGGGCGGCCTGGGCGAGCGGCGTGGAGTCCGTCAGGTCCATCGGGCGGGCCCGCTTGTTGCCCGCGGACAGCATGTCCAGGCAGACGTTGGTCGCGATGCGGTAGAGCCAGGAACGGAGGCTGGAGCGCCCCTCGAACTTGTCGTAGCTCCGCCAGGCGCGGACCAGGGTGTCCTGGACCGCGTCCTCGGCCTCGAAGGAGGAACCGAGCATCCGGTAGCAGTACCCCGTCAGCTCGACCCGGTGCTTGTCCAGCGCGGAGTCCAGCTCCGTCGTCACGGTGCCGTTGGTCATCGTCCACCCACCCCTGTGGCGTCCTTCGTGCGCGTCTTCGCGCCTCGCACTTCGGAAGCTACCGCAGGGGACTGACAATGGCCTGTGCAGTCAGGAAAGGCGCAGGTCAGCGAGTGAGGCCGAAGACCCGCACCGGCGTGTTCGCGACCTGCCGGCGCGCCGCCAGGGAGCCGAGCACCGTGATCGCCACGACACCGGCCACCGCCAGCAGCCCGACGCCGACCGTGCCGGCCCAGCCGCCGGAGTGGAAGGCCACCGCGCCGACCGTGCTGCCCGCGCTGGAGCCGACGTAGTAGGCGGACTGGTACAGCGCCGAGGCCTGGGCGCGGCCGTTCGTGGCCGTCTTGCCGACCGCCGAGGACGCCACCGCGTGCCCGGCGAAGAAGCCAGCCGTGATCAGCACCAGGCCCAGCAGGACCAGCGGCAGGGAAGGGGCGAGGGACAGCAGCAGGCCCGCCGCCGTCGTGCCGCCGCCCAGGTACAGCGCCCCGCGGCGGCCGAGGCGGCCCACCAGCCGGCCCGCCGTCGACGCCGAGACCGTGCCCACCAGGTAGACCAGGAAGATCGAGCCGATCAGGCCCTGCGGAAGCGAGAACGGGGCCTCCGCCAGGCGGTAGCCGATCACCGTGTAGACGCCGCCGAAGACCGTCATGAACAGGGCGCCGATCGCGTACAGGCGGCGCAGCAGCGGGTTGGCGAGGTGGTCCCGGACCGTACGGGCCAGGACGCGCGGGCGCAGCGAGCCCGGCGTGAAGTGCTTCGGCGCCGGCAGCAGCAGCCGGAAGGCCACCGCGCACGCCACCGCCAGGACCCCGATCACGCCGACGGCGATCCGCCAGCCCCACTCCTGGGCCACCCAGCCGGTGATGACCCGGCCGCTCATCCCGCCCACGCTGTTGCCCGCCACGAACAGGCCGATCGCGGTGACCAGCGCGCGCGGGGTGACCTCCTCCGCCAGGTACGCCGTCGCCGACGCCGGCAGTCCGGCCAGCGCCGCGCCCTGCACCGCGCGCAGCGCGACCAGCGCCGGCAGCGACGGGGCGAAGGGGACCAGCAGTCCGACGGTCACCGCGACCGCCAGCGACGCCGTCATGACCGTACGCCGTCCGAAGCGCTCCGACAGCGCGCTCATCGGCAGCACGAACACCGCGAGGCCGCCGGTCGCGGCGGCCACCGTCCAGCTCGCGTCGCTCGCGGTGACGCCCATGTCGCCCGAGATGAGCGGCAGCAGGGCCTGGGTGGAGTAGAGGAGCGCGAAGGTCGCGACTCCCGCCAGGAACAGGGCGAGGCTCATCCGGCGGTAGCCGGGGCCGCCGGGGGCCATGCGCGAGTCGCGGGCGTCGGGGGCGTCGGAGGAAGAGACGGATGCAGCGGCGTCCACGGTGGTGGACGCCCCGGTATCGGCGGGAGTCATGCTGCGAAGGTACGGAGAGCGTCACTCATCCGTCCAATGCATGGAATGGCCATAATCGTTCCCATGGTGCATCAGCAAAGCTCACAGGCCCGCCTGTCACCTTCCGGTGACACAGAAGACATCGTCGCGCTGCTCGCGCCCCGCCTCGCGCACTTCGCCGGCGTCGCCCGCACCGAGCACGTCACCCGGGCCGCCCAGGAGATGAACGTCCCCCAGTCGACCCTCTCCCGCGCCCTCGTCCGCCTCGAAGCGGACCTCGGCGTCGACCTGTTCGTCCGCCGCGGCCGCACCCTCGCGCTGACCGTCGCCGGACGCACCTTCCTCGGCTCCGTCGAACGCGCCCTCGCCGAGGTCGAGCGCGCCGCCGACGAGGTCCGCGCGGACGCCGACCCGGCCACCGGCAAGGTCGCCTTCGGCTTTCTGCACACCATGGGCGCCGAAACCGTCCCGGGCCTGCTGCACGCCTTCCGCGCCGACCACCCCCGCGTCCGCTTCAGCCTCGTCCAGAACTACGGCGAGGCCATGCTTGAACGTCTGCGCGCCGGCGAACTCGACCTTTGCCTGACCTCCCCGGTCCCGGACGCCCCCGACCTGGTCGCCCGCCGCCTCGACGAGCAGAAGCTGCGCCTGGTGGTCCCGGCCGACCACTCCCTGGCCGGCCGCAGGCGCATCCGCCTCGCCGAGGCCGCCGACGAGGCGTTCGTGACCCTGGAGCCCGGCTACGGCCTGCGCCGCATCACCGACGACCTGTGCAAGGAGGCCGGTTTCCGGCCCAGGGTGGCCTTCGAGGGGGAGGAGGCGGAGACGCTGCGCGGCCTGGTCGCGGCGGGCCTCGGGGTCGCCCTGCTGCCGCCGCCCGCCGTGCCCCGCCCCGGCGTGGTCGAACTGACGGTGACGGCCCCGCGTGCGGCCCGCGAGATCGGCGTGGCCTGGCTGGCGGGGCGTACGGACACGCCCCCGGTGGCCGCGTTCAAGAAGTTCCTGCTGTCGAGGCGCGGCCACCTGCTCCCGTCCTGACTCTGTCCGGCCCGCACCTGTCCTGACCCTGGCCGGCCCGCACCTGTCCTGACCCTGGCTGGCCCGCACCTGTCCTGACCCCGACCCGCCCGCACCCGTCCTGGCCCCGCGGACCGACCGGACCCGGGCTCCCCACCGCCGGTACGGGGAGCCTCGCCGCCACCTGTCCCTACCGCCGCAACGACTTCCCGAACCCCACCGCCAACGGCATCCGCAGCCCCAGCGGCGGGGGAGCGGCCAGCGCGTCCTCCACGGGCCGCGAGAACGAGTGCCCGAACAGCACGCCCATCACGAAGTCCTCGGTGAGCGCGGCGACCTCCTCCCGGTAGTGCCGCAAGCCGTGGCCGTCGGAGTGCACTTCGAACCGGCACACCGCGCGGTTCGCCTTCTTCGCCCGGGAGGCCAGCCGGAACGACAGCTCGGGGTCGCTGCGCTCGTCGTTCGTGCCGTGCACGATCAGTACCCGGCGCCCGGCGAGCTGCTTCACCGGTTCGGGTGGGGCGGCCACGTCCTCGTCGGGCAGCCAAGGGGCGATCGCCAGTGCCGAGTTGACGGCCTCGTGTCCGGCGGCGCGCAGTGCGGCGCGCCCGCCCATGTCGATGCCGACCAGGCAGACGGGCACGTCGCCGTAGAGCCGTACGGCCTCGTCGGCGGCCCAGTCGGCGTCCCGGGCGAGGCGGGCCTCGGCGCCGTTCCACCCCCGGTAGCGGTAGTGCACGACGTGTGCGGCCAGGCCCTCGTCCCGTCCCGCGCGGGCGAGCCGACGCCCCAACGCGCGTACGGACGCGGCCGCCAGCAACGGAGACGGCTTGCGGCTGGACACCTCGTCGCCGCCGGGGAGCAGCAGCACCACTCCGCTCACCGCCGTCCCCTGCGGACCGAGCGTTCGCCCCAGCCGGGCCTGGCGGACCGGCGTCGCTTGCTGTGCCATGGCAGAACATTCTCAGAAGACCGGGTGTACGCCACCCGTCATCGCAGTCACCGTTACATATCGACGAGTACGTACACCGCGGCCCCGTATCCGGTCCGCATTCCGTGTCCGTGCGTTCACCTCACGTTCTACGCGCGTAGGAGTTAGAGTGCGGAAATGACGAGCCAGAGCACCGCGAAGACCACCGCGAAGACTCCGACGCCGGACCAGATCCGCCGGGCGCCGAAGGTTCTGCTGCACGACCATCTCGACGGCGGGCTGCGTCCCGGCACGGTCGTCGAACTCGCCCGCGCGACCGGCTACTCGGCACTCCCCGAGACCGACGCCGACCGGCTCGGCGCCTGGTTCCACCGGGCCGCCGACTCCGGGTCGCTGGAGCGGTACCTGGAGACCTTCTCGCACACCGTCGGCGTCATGCAGACACGCGACGCCCTGGTCCGCGTCGCCGCCGAGTGCGCCGAGGACCTCGCCGAGGACGGCGTCGTCTACGCCGAGGTGCGGTACGCCCCCGAACAGCACCTGGAGGGCGGGCTCAGCCTCGAAGAGGTCGTCGAGGCCGTCAACGAGGGCTTCCGGGAGGGCGAGCGGCGTGCGCGGGACAACGGCCACCGCATCCGCGTCGGCGCCCTGCTCACCGCCATGCGGCACGCCGCCCGCGCCCTGGAGATCGCCGAGCTGGCCAACCGCTACCGCGACCTCGGCGTCGTCGGATTCGACATCGCGGGCGCCGAGGCCGGGTACCCGCCCACCCGGCACCTGGACGCCTTCGAGTACCTCAAGCGCGAGAACAACCACTTCACGATCCACGCCGGCGAGGCCTTCGGGCTGCCGTCCATCTGGCAGGCCCTCCAGTGGTGCGGTGCCGACCGGCTCGGGCACGGCGTGCGCATCATCGACGACATCCAGGTCCACGAGGACGGCACGGTAAAGCTCGGGCGGCTCGCCTCGTACGTCCGGGACAAGCGCATCCCGCTGGAGCTGTGCCCCAGCTCCAACCTCCAGACCGGTGCCGCGGACTCGTATGCCGAGCACCCGATCGGGCTGCTGCGCCGGCTGCACTTCCGTGCCACCGTCAACACGGACAACCGGCTGATGTCGCACACAGGCATGAGCCGGGAATTCGAGCACCTTGTCGACGCGTTCGGTTACACGCTCGAAGACATGCAGTGGTTCTCCGTCAATGCGATGAAATCAGCGTTCATTCCTTTCGATGAACGACTGGCCATGATCAATGACGTGATCAAGCCCGGATATGCGGAGCTGAAATCCGAATGGCTGTTCCAGCAGGCGGCTTCCACCAGCGGTTCTTCGCAGGTCGAGGGCTGAGCGGGAGTCGACGGTAATACGGAAATGCGGGCGGGCTTTCACAATCCGTCCGCATTTCGATGTTTGCCGGGAGGGGCGTGGCGTGTTTACGTTCAAGGACCGCTCACATCCCCGTCATCCCATTTCGAGGACGCATTTCATGAAGCAGTCTGCTGCCAAGACCCTCGGCGTCGCCGCCCTCGGTGCCGCATTCGCCGCCGCCGGCGCGGGCGCGGCCACCGCGGCCCCGGCGCTGCCGGACACCGCCCAGACGGTGGACTCGGTCGCCCGCACGCTCCCCGCGGAGACCGTCTCCCAGGTGGTGCCCGGCGCGGGCAACATCCTGGAGCAGGGCCGCCACGTCTCCGGCGTGGGTCTGACCGCTGCCCAGCCGGTGGTCGAGCAGGTAGTCGAACAGCAGCTCTCCGAAGGCCCGACCAAGCCGGTCGCCGGTCTGCTCGGCGGACTGCCCGCCAAGGGCCTGCCCACCCAGGGCCTGCCGGTCAACGGCCTCCCGATCGGCGGCTGAGTCCCGCCTCCCCGCCTCTCCCCACGCGCCGACGGGGCGCACCCGGTGTTCCGGGTGCGCCCCATCGGTGTACCAGAGGGGAGGTGCGGGCGCCGGGCCGCTGTCACGGGCCCGTCACCAGGCGGTACGGGCGGCCTTCTCCTCGGACGGCAGCAGGAGCCACAGGGCGAGGTAGAGCAGGAACTGCGGGCCGGGCAGCAGGCAGGAGACCACGAAGATCACCCGCATCGTGCTGGTCGAGGTGCCGAAGCGCCGGGCCAGCGCGGCGCACACTCCGCCGATCATGCGGCCGTTGGTGGGGCGGGCGAGGCGGGACATCGCGGCTCCTTCGTGAGCGTGTGGTGGGGGCTGCCGATCGGCTTCCCCTTCATCTGCCTTCCACGCTACGGAGACGAACGGAACAAAGCGTCGCTCTACGGGGCGATACCGACCCTGGGAATCGTCGGGGTCCGACCCTGAGCGGGCTCATCCCGGGGGACGTCCTCCCGGTGCCCCTGCTCGGGCCTGCGACGGAGCCGGGCCCGGCCCGCGGGTACGAGGGCGAGGTGAGCCAGGGCCACGCCCGCCGTGTTCAGGAGCAGCGAGTCGACGTCGACGACCTGACCGGGCACCCCGGTCTGGAGCAGTTCGATGCCCAGTGACAGCAGGGCCGCCGCCGCCATGGTGCGCAACAGCGAGGCCAGCGGCGAGACGGTCAGCCGGCCGCCCGCCATCGGCAGCAGCACGCCCAGCGGCGCCAGCAGGGCGAGCGACCCGCCGATGGTCCGGGCCGCCGCGGGCCAGCCGAGCGCCAGGTCGGCACGGACCCCGTCGAGCGGCCGCAGGTTGGGCGGCAGCACCCAGGGGACGTCCAGCGGCCGCAGCGTGTACCAGGCGACAAACGCGAGATGTGCGACCAGGAGGACACTTCCTGTCACACGGATGCGGAGCGCGGCGCTGCCGCCGAGGAACCCATGACGCTGCACGCATCCCTAGACGCGGCCGCCGCCGCACTCGGTTCCGGCCCCTCCTCCGCAAGGGTGAGGCTT
>NZ_RAIF01000031.1:234284-238341 GCF_003671715.1 Streptomyces sp. E2N166
GCCTGCGCGCCAGCCCCGCCCCTGCCGGCCGCCGGGGCCGTCAGCCGTCCGTGACCTCGCCCGCCGGCGGTTCGTTGCTGCCCGGCCGGGCGCGGACCTCGTCCGTGCAGACGTGGCGGCGTGCGGACCGGTCGCCGGGGCCGGCCAGGACGACGGAGCCGTCGCCCTCGCCCGCGGCCGAGTCGGAGAGGGTGCAGACGACCTGGGCGAGCGCGTACGACGTGAGGTCGTCGGGGGCGGTGTCGAGGCGCAGTGTGTCCTTCGGGTCGCCGGGGCGCGGGCCGGTCACGGTGACGCCGCGGCGTACGTCCGTGGTGTACCCGGCCTCCTTCTCCGCGGCCGACGGCGGCGCCGCCAGCTCGTTCAGCAGCCCCTGGGCCATCAGTACCCGCCGCCCGGAGTCCACGCCGTCCGGCACCCGCACCGTCCGGTCCACGGCCACCAGCGACGAGCCGCACAGCAGGAAGACCTGCACCGGTACGCCGGGCGCGGCCTGCGTCGACACGTCCGGCTCGGCGAGCGAGCAGCGCACCCGCGAGGGGGCGGGACCGTAGTCCGTGGGCACCTCCGTGGCCCGGATGCCGCACCCGGCGAGCAGCGCGGCCAGCACGGCCAGCCCGGGCAGTGCCGACAGACGGCGTACGGTCATCAGACCTGTCCCTTCGCGTCCTTGCCCGTGCTCCCGTCACCCGAAGTACCCCCGGCGTCCTCGTCCGCCGGCGGGTCCTGCGGCAGCCGCAGCGTGAACACCGCACCACCCTCGGGGGAGTTCTCGGCGGTGATCCCACCGCCGTGGATGTGCGCGTTCTCCAGGGCGATGGACAGGCCGAGCCCACTGCCCTCGGAGCGCGGTCGGGAGGCGCTCGCCTTGTAGAAGCGGTCGAAGACGTGCGGCAGGACGTCCTCGGGGATGCCGGGCCCGTTGTCCCGCACCCGGATGACCACCTCGTCGTCCGCCCGCGCGACCGACACCCGCACCGGCGACCCGCCGTGCTTGAGCGCGTTGCCGATCAGGTTGGCCAGGATCACGTCCAGGCGGCGCGGGTCGAGACGGGCGTGGATGCCGCGCTCGGCGTCCAGGTCGACGGCGTCCAGCCAGGCGCGGGCGTCGATGCAGGCGGTGATCTGGTCGGCGACGTCGACGTCGTCCAGGACCAGCCGGGCGGTGCCCGCGTCGAAGCGGGTGACCTCCATCAGGTTCTCCACCAGGTCGTTCAGCCGCCGTGTCTCGCTGACCACGAGCCGCACCGCGGGCTCGATCATCGGGTCGAAGCCGCCGCCCTCGAACTCCAGCTCCTCCTCCAGCACCTCCGTGACGGCGGTGATCGCGGTCAGCGGCGTGCGCAGCTCATGGCTCATGTCCGCCACGAAGCGCCGCGAGGCCTGCTCCCGGCCCGCCATGTCCGCGACCCGCTTCTCCAGCGCCTCGGCGGCGCTGTTGAACGTCCGGGACAGATCGGCCAGTTCGTCGGTGCCGGACACCCGCAGCCGGGTGTCCAGCCTGCCCTCGCCGAGGCGCCGCGCCGCGACCCCGAGCCGGTGCACCGGCTTCAGCACGGTCGTCGCCAGCGCCTGCGCGAGCAGCGCGGAGCCGAGCAGGGCGAGTGCGGTGGCGATCCCCAGCGACCAGGCGAGCGAGTTCAGGTCCTCGGCCTCCGGTTCCAGCGACTTGAGCATGTAGCCGGTGGCTCCGCCGCCGATCACCTTCGTGCCGGCCACCAGGTAGGGGGTGCCGTCGTCGGTCGTCCGCTGCCAGTACAGGTGGTACGGGTGCTTGTTGGCCGGGGTGACCTTCTGCTCCTTGTTCACCGCCGTGCGCAGCGACTCGGGCACGTCGGAGAGCGCGAAGCCGCCCAGGCGGCCGGAACCGCCGTACACGGTCTCGCCCGCGGGGTTCTCGGCGACCAGCAGCACGCTGAACCGCTGGCTGCTGTTGGCCATCTGCCCGGCGGCGTGCTGCAACTCGTCCTGGGTGGGGCGCTCGGGCAGCGCGCCCGCCCGGTTCTGCATCTCCCGCTCGAAGTCGCGCAGCACCGCGTCCTGGGCGCGGGTGAGCACCGCCTCCCGGTTCAGCCAGTAGGCGATGCCGGACGCGGACACGGCGGCGGTGAGTGCGACGAGACCGAAGACGAGGACCAGCCGCAGGCGCAGGCTGGTGAAGCGCAGCCAGGACCAGACTCCCTTGCGAGCCGCGACCCAGCCGCGTGAACCCCCCTGGTGTTCCTGTGTCACTGAGGCGGATCCAGCCGGTAGCCGACACCCCGCACGGTACGGATCAGGGTCGGGGACGACGGCACGTCCTCGACCTTGGCGCGCAGCCGCTGCACGCAGGCGTCCACCAGCCGGGAGTCACCGAGGTAGTCGTGCTCCCACACCAGCCGCAGCAGTTGCTGCCGGGACAGCGCCTGCCCCGGCCGCCGGCTCAGTTCGAGCAGCAGCCGCAGCTCGGTCGGCGTGAGCTGGAGATCCTCGCCGTTCTTCGTCACGGTCATCGCCGACCGGTCGATGACCAGGCCGCCGAAGCTCGCCGAGTCGGTCGACTCCCGCTCCCCGCGCCGCAGCACGGCCCGGATACGGGCGTCCAGCACCCGGCCCTGGACGGGTTTGACGACGTAGTCGTCGGCGCCCGACTCGAGACCGACGACCACGTCGATGTCGTCGTTGCGCGCGGTCAGCAGGATGATCGGCAGCTGGTCGGTGCGCCGGATGCGACGGCACACCTCGAAACCGTCGATGCCGGGCAGCATCACGTCCAGCACGATCAGGTCCGGCCGCTGCTCGCGCAACAGCTTCAGACCGTCCTCACCGCTGGCAGCGGTGGCCACCCGGTGGCCCTGGCGGGTCAGGGAGAGCTCCAGGGCCGTACGGATGGCGTCGTCGTCCTCGATCAGCAACAGGGAAGGCACGGGCTCATTCTGGCCCATGAAGGGGGTGCGGTTCGACCTGTGGGTCCGGATGGGGCCCCGCCACGCCGCCGGACCCTGTGAAGGAACGGTGGTGCGACCGTGACGGACCCCTGTGACAGCTCTGTGACAGTCGGCGGACACGGCCATGAAGTCGCCGCGGCAAGCTTTTCGTCACAGGCAACACAGCGAGTCGCGGTACAGGCAGTACAAGCAGTACGGCAAGTCGCAGCACAGCAGGCCGAACACCGGAAGTCCACGACGGGGGGCGCGAGATGAACACGCTGAAGGGCACCAGCACCAGCGCAGTGGTCACGCGTCTGCACGACGTGCACGTACACCGGGGTTCCGAGAAGTCCGGTGCCGTGAGCGGGCGGGGGTGCGCTCGCGGCACCGGGCGCCAGCACACCGCCTACGTCGCGGTGGTCGACGCGCGTCAGGGGGAGACGCACGGGGGGCCGGTGCGGGGGGGAACGACGTACGGGGAGGGCTCGGGGGAGCGCGCCTCGCTGTCGGAGGCGGAGTTCACCGCCTACGTCCGGGAGCGCCGCGCCTCCCTGTACGCCACCGCCTACCACCTCACCGGCGACCGCTTCGAGGCCGAGGACCTGCTGCAGAGCGCGCTGTTCTCGACGTACCGGGCGTGGGAGCGGATCAGTGACAAGGCGGCGGTCGGCGGATACCTCCGCCGCACCATGACCAACCTGCACATCAGCGCCTGGCGGCGCCGCAAGCTCAACGAGTACCCGACCGAGGAGCTGCCGGAGACGGCCGGCGACACGGACGCGATGCGCGGCACCGAACTGCGCACGGTCCTGTGGCAGGCGCTGGCCCGGCTGCCCGAACTCCAGCGCACCATGCTGGTCCTGCGCTACTACGAGGGCCGCACGGACCCGGAGATCGCGGACATCCTCGACATCAGTGTGGGCACGGTGAAGTCCAGCATCTGGCGGTCGCTCCGCCGGCTGCGCGAGGACGAGGTCCTCAGCTTCGGCCGTGACCGGGAGGACGCCTTCGGCGAGTTGGTCGCCTGAAGGACGGCGGGCCGGGGGGACCGCGAAAAAAAGTAGGAGCCGGGGTGTATCAGGGGGAGGACGCCGGGCTCTTACTCACGGGGAAGCACCACGGGGGAACAACGGGGGACACGGGGGAAG
>NZ_RAIF01000031.1:238606-245326 GCF_003671715.1 Streptomyces sp. E2N166
GGACACGGGGGAGCACGAGGAGAGCGGGACTGGAGGGCCGGGGGGTCCGTCCAGTCCCGCTTCTCTGTGTGCGGGTTCTCTGTGCGGGCGCGCGTTACGCGGCCGTACGCGCCGTGGCGCACCGGCCCGCCGCCGCGGCGGTCAGGCGGCCCATCGCCTCGTCCCGGTCGCAGGCGTGGGCGCCCAGGGCCGTCTGACGGGCGATGACCGACCGCTCCTGCCGCATCAGCCGCCAGCCGCGGCGCATCAGGAACGGCACGGACTTGCGGCCCTCCCGCAGATCCCGCAGGAAACGGCGGCGGAAGGTCGTCAGCGGGCCCCGGCTCAGGCACAGCGCGTCGGCGAGAACGCCCAGTTCCCGGCAGCGTGCCACGATCTCGGCGGCGAAGATGCCCTCCGCGAGGAACAGCGGCGTCCGCCCGATGTCGATCGTCTCCTCGCCGGTCCGGGCGCTGAGCGCGAGGTCGTAGAGGGGTACACGCGTACGGCCGGTGCGGCACAGCTCCGTGATGGCCGCGACGGCCGTGTCCGCGTCCCACGATCCGGGGTGGTCCCAGTCGATGTCGGAGCTCTGGGGCACCAGCGGCAGCGTCGGGTCGGTGCCCTCCTTGTAGAAGTCGTCGAGCCGCAGCACCGGGAGGCCGGAGCGGGCGGCGAGGAGGGACTTGCCGGAGCCGGAAGGGCCGCAGAGCAGCACGACTCGCGTCGGTATGGGCGGATGGGAGCTCACGGGACACCAGTCTGAGGCATCGAACGGCCGCCGTACGACCCCGCGGGTCGACTTTGAAGCCCGCGTCACATCTCAACTACGCTTCGCGTCGACCCGATTACTCTCCGAGGTACTCGCGAAGTACTCCGAAGCACGAGGTGACTCACCGATGGCCCGACACGCGTCCTCCCGCACCCCGACCGTCCAGCGCGCCCTGGTCGTCCTCGCGACCGCGGGGGTGGCCCTGGGCGCAGGCGCGGTCTCGGCCTCCGCGGAGGGCGGCGAGACACTCGCCGGCCTGGCGCAGACCCGTCCCACCTCACTGGGCGACATCGATCCGCAGGCGGGCCTCCAGGCGGTGACCGGCATGGTCGGTTACGTGACCGGCCCGGTCGCGGACCTCAAGCCCAACCCGCTGGCCGGCACCGGCGTCGACCCGCTGGACAACGGCGTCGGCACGAAGGTCGCCGACTTCCAGCCGCTCACCTCGACGGCGCTGACCGGTCCGGTCGCGCAGGCCCAGTCCCTCGGCGGCGTGCCGGTGGTGGGGCAGGTGACGGAGCTGCTGCGCTGACGCCGTCCGCGCCCCTGGCGTACGGGACATACGAAGAGCCGCGCCTTCCCCGGACGGAGGGAAGACGCGGCTCGCTCGTGGGTGTACTCGGTGCGGCGGGCTCCAGGGCCTCCGGTGGCCCCGTGGCTCCGGTGCCTCAGTACGACGAGCCGGACGCGCCCAGCGCACCCGTCGGGTGCCAGACCGTCTTGGTCTCCAGGAACGCCGTCATCCGGTCGGTGCCGGGAGTCGTCGACCAGCCTCCTCCGTCCACAGGCTGTGGACGGAGGACGCGCTTGAGGTTGTCCGCCGCGGCGATCTCCAGCTCCTTCGCCAGCGTCTCGTCGGCGCCCGCGAGGTCGATCGCGTTGACGTCCTGGTGCGAGGCGAGAGGGGCCGCGATCTCCGCCGTACGGCCGGACAGGATGTTGACCACACCGCCGGGGAGGTCGGAGGTGGCCAGCACCTCGCTGAGGGAGAGGGCCGGGAGGGGGGCCTTCTCGCTCGCGACGACGACCGCGGTGTTGCCGGTCGCGATCACCGGCGCCACGACCGAGACCAGGCCCAGGAAGGACGACTCCTGGGGGGCGAGGACGGCGACCACGCCCGTCGGCTCGGGAGAGGACAGGTTGAAGAAGGGGCCCGCGACCGGGTTGCCGCCGCCGACCACCTGGGCGATCTTGTCGGTCCAGCCCGCGTACCACACCCAGCGGTCGATCGCCGCGTCCACCTGGAGGCCCGCCTTGGACTTCGACAGGCCCTCGGCGTCGGCGACCTCCGCGACGTACTGGTCCCGGCGGCCCTCCAGCATCTCGGCGATCCGGTAGAGGATCTGGCCGCGGTTGTACGCCGTCGCGCCGGACCAGCCGCCGAACGCCTTGCGCGCGGCGACCACCGCGTCACGGGCGTCCTTGCGGGAGGAGAGCGGGGCGTTCGCCAGCCACTTGCCCTTCGCGTCTGTCACCTCGTACACCCGGCCGCTCTCGGAACGCGGGAACTTCCCGCCGACGTACAGCTTGTAGGTCTTGAAGACGCTGAGACGGTTCTGGTCAGACATCGAGGTACGCCTCCAGGCCGTGGCGGCCGCCCTCGCGGCCGAAGCCCGACTCCTTGTAGCCGCCGAACGGCGAGGTCGGATCGAACTTGTTGAACGTGTTGGACCAGATCACACCCGCGCGGAGCTTGTTCGCGACCGCCAGGATGCGCGAGCCCTTCTCCGTCCAGATGCCCGCGGAGAGGCCGTACGGGGTGTTGTTGGCCTTGGCGACCGCCTCGTCGGGCGTACGGAAGGTCAGCACCGACAGGACCGGGCCGAAGATCTCGTCGCGGGCGACGGTGTGCGCCTGGGTGACGTTCGTGAAGAGCGTCGGGGCGAACCAGTAACCGGACGAAGGCAGTTCGCAGGCCGGGGACCAGCGCTCGGCGCCCTCCGCCTCGCCCCGGTCGGCCAGCGCGGTGATCCGGGCCAGCTGCTCGGCGGAGTTGATCGCGCCGATGTCGGTGTTCTTGTCCAGCGGGTCGCCCAGGCGGAGCGTGGAGAGCCTGCGCTTGAGGGAGTCCAGCAGCTCGTCGTGGATCGACTCCTGGACCAGCAGCCGGGAGCCCGCGCAGCAGACCTGGCCCTGGTTGAAGAAGATGCCGCTGACGATGCCCTCGACGGCCTGGTCGATCGGTGCGTCGTCGAAGACGATGTTGGCGCCCTTGCCGCCGAGTTCGAGCGTCAGCTTCTTGCGGGTGCCCGCGACCGTGCGCGCGATCTGCTTGCCGACGGCCGTGGAGCCGGTGAAGGCGACCTTGTTCACGTCGGGGTGGGCGACCAGCGCGGCGCCGGCGCGGCCGTCACCGGTGATGATGTTGACGACGCCCCTGGGCAGGCCCGCCTGGCGGCAGATGTCCGCGAAGAACAGGGCGGAGAGGGGAGTCGTCTCGGCCGGCTTGAGGACGACCGTGTTGCCGGTCGCGAGCGCCGGGGCGATCTTCCACGCCAGCATCAGGAGCGGGAAGTTCCAGGGGATGACCTGGCCGGCCACGCCGAGCGGCTTCGGGTTCGCGCCGTAGCCGGCGTGGTCGAGCTTGTCGGCCCAGCCCGCGTAGTAGAAGAAGTGCGCCGCGACCAGGGGGAGGTCCGCGTCACGGGTCTCCCTGATCGGCTTGCCGTTGTCGAGGGTCTCGAGGACGGCGAGTTCGCGGCTGCGTTCCTGGATGACGCGGGCGATGCGGAAGAGGTACTTCGCGCGCTCCGAGCCGGGGAGCGCCGACCACTTCTCGAAGGCCTTGCGGGCGGCCGCGACGGCGCGGTCGACGTCCGCCTCGCCCGCCTCGGCGACCTCGGAGAGGACCTCCTCGGTGGACGGGGAGACCGTCTTGAAGACCTTGCCGTCGGCGGCCTCCGTGAACTCGCCGTCGATGAACAGGCCGTAGGACGCGGCGATGTCGACGACGGCGCGGGACTCGGGCGCCGGGGCGTACTCGAATGCGGATCCGGGAGCGGATGCGGGTGCAGATGCCATGGTGATCAGTCCACCGTCACGTAGTCGGGGCCGCTGTAACGGCCCGTGGCCAGCTTCTGACGCTGCATCAGCAGGTCGTTCAGGAGCGAGGAGGCGCCGAAGCGGAACCAGTGGTTGTCCAGCCAGTCCCCGCCCGCGGTCTCGTTGACCAGGACGAGGAACTTGATCGCGTCCTTGGTGGTACGGATGCCGCCAGCCGGCTTCACGCCGACCTGCACGCCGGTCTGCGCGCGGAAGTCGCGGACCGCCTCCAGCATGAGGAGGGTGTTGGCGGGCGTGGCGTTCACCGCGACCTTGCCGGTGGACGTCTTGATGAAGTCGGCGCCCGCCAGCATGCCGAGCCAGCTCGCGCGGCGGATGTTGTCGTACGTCGACAGCTCGCCGGTCTCGAAGATGACCTTCAGCCGGGCGGACGTGCCGCAGGCTTCCCGTACGGCGACGATCTCGTCGTACACCTTCATGTAGTTCCCCGCGAGGAACGCGCCGCGGTCGATGACCATGTCGACCTCGTCCGCGCCAGCCGTCACGGCCTCGCGCACGTCGGCCAGCTTCACGGCGAGCGAGGCGCGGCCGGCCGGGAACGCGGTGGCGACGGAGGCGACCTTCACGCCGGAGCCGGCGACGGCCGCCTTGGCGGCGGGCACCATGTCGGGGTAGACGCAGACGGCCGCCGTGGCGGGGGTCGCGCGGTCGGTCGGGTCGGGACGGACCGCCTTCGCGCCGAGAGCCCGGACCTTGCCCGGGGTGTCCGCGCCTTCCAGCGTCGTCAGGTCGACCATCGAGATGGCGAGGTCGATGGCGTACGCCTTCGCGGTGGTCTTGATGGAACGGGTGCCGAGCGAGGCGGCGCGCGCCTCCAGGCCGACCGTGTCGACGCCGGGCAGCCCGTGCAGGAAGCGGCGCAGCGTGCTGTCGGACGCGGTGACGTCGGCGAGTCCGTGTGCGGGAACAGCGGATGCAGTGGTGGGCATGGTCACCAGGCGAGCATATCTACGCGCGTAGCGGCTGTACAGTCCCGTGCGCTCATTCTGCGGTCCGGCACCGCCTATGAGCGTCATCGGGGCCGTCGGGCACAATCGGCACCATGACGACCCCGGAGCCCCAGTCACCATCGCCGCAGCCGTCGGTACCCGTGTCCAAGGACCGGATCTACCGCTCGCCCGCGGGCCTCGCCGGCGGCGTTCTGCTGCTCGCGCTCGCCCTGTGGCTCGGCATCGACGCCCTGGTCGCGGGCGAGGGCCGCACTCCCTGGATGGCGCTCGCCGCGCTGCTGTTCCTGGTGCCGCTCATCGCCGCCTACACCGTGCGGCCGGCCGTCTTCGCGAACGACGACCGGCTGCGGGTGCGCAATCCCTTCCGCGTGATCGTGCTGCCCTGGGGACAGGTCGCCTCGTTCCGGTCCGGTTACTCCAACGAGGTCTTCACGGAGTCCGGCGACAAGTACCAGCTGTGGTCCATCCCCGTCTCGCTGCGCGGCCGCAAGAAGGCCGCCCGGCAGGAGACGCGGCGGGCCTCCGGGGGTGGCCGGGGGCGCGGTGGCGTGCTCGGCGGTCTCGGTGGCGGCGGTGTGCGGGCCGGTGCCGGGGCCGCCGCGGCGGCGGACGGGCCGGTGCGGGCGGAGACCGACAAGGTCATGGACGAGCTGCGCGAGACGCTGGAGGCGCGCAAGCCGGCCAACACGTCGCAGGGCGAGGTGACGGTGCGCTGGGCGTACGAGATCGTCGCGCCGGCGGTGGCGGGGGCGGTGCTGCTGGCGGTCCTGCTGGGGGTGGGCTGACGGTCTGGCGGTCTGGCGGGCCGGCGGTCTGGCGGGGTGGCGGGTCGGCGGACGGTCCGGCGGGCCGGCGGTCCGGTTCGGGCCTTGTGCCGGGTCGGGCGCCGGGTCTGTCAGGGCGCGGCCGACCAGATCAGGAGCATGTACGCCCCGCAGTACGCGGAGCCCAGTACCGCCGCCGTCAGCACCAGGGCGCGGTGGCGCCGGGAGGCGCGGGACAGGTGCAGGGCCAGCGGCAGGAGCAGGGGGAAGGCCGGGAGCAGGAAGCGGGCCCGGGAGAAGTACACGCCGCCACTGCCCAGGACGATCGCCAGCATGACGCCCGTGAAGACCAGCAGAGCGGCGGGCTGGCGGTCCCACACCGACAGGCCGAAGAGGACCACCGACGCGATCAGCGTGAGCGTCACCATCACCAGGAACAGCTGTGGGGTGGGGTCGCGCCACAGCAGCCACCGGATCTGGTGCAGGGTCCGCAGGCCGCCGTCCAGCTCGTTGTGCCAGAGCCGCTGTACGGCGAAGTACCCGTCCCAGCGGCCCAGACGCAGACCCACCCAGCCGAGGTACGCGCACCAGCCGAGCGGCGCGAGGAGCGCGGCCGCGAGGACGCGCGGGACGAGGGCCCGGCGGCGGACGAGATGCAGCAGCGCCGTCAGGGTGACCGCCGCCGCCACCGCGATGCCGGTCGGGCGGGTCAGCCCGGCGAGCGTGGCGAAGGCCGCCGCACACAGCCAGCGACCCGTGAGCACCGCGTACAGCGACCATGCCGCGCACGCCGTGAACAGCGACTCCGTGTAGCCCATCCACTGCACCGCGCCGACCGGGAACGCCGCCCACAGCGTGGTGAGGAGCACGCCGGCGCGGCGGCCGTGCAGGTGGTCGCCCACCGCGAAGATGCCCCACGCCGCGATGAGTGAGGCGACGACCGCGAGGCCGAGGCCCGTGGAAGCGCGCGTGCCCGGCGTGAGTACCGCCACCGCCTTCACCAGGACCGGGTAGAGAGGGAAGAACGCCAGGTTGTTGGAGTTGTGGGCGGTGCCGAGTTCGTCGTCGTAGCCGTGGTCGGCGATCGCGAGGTACCAGTCGGAGTCCCACTGCGCGGCGAGGTTCACCCAGAGGTCCTGGTGCCGGCGGGGGGCCCAGATCACGAGCACGAGCAGGCCCGTGAGGCGTACGG
>NZ_RAIF01000031.1:245336-246928 GCF_003671715.1 Streptomyces sp. E2N166
GCGCAGGACGCGCCGGGCGTGGCCGCGGGCGTTGCTCCGCGGGGGTGGAGTGCGGGTCGCGGGGGGCCGCGGGCGCCGGGTGCCGGGGATGTGTCCGCTCGGGGCGGTCTTGGGGGCGGTCGAGGACACGGCGGCGGCTCCCTGGTGGCTCGGAGGTGCGCGTACCGGCGGCGTGTGCGGGTACCGGCGGTGCGTTTTCCGGTCCACCGTTGCCCGGGGGGTGGCTTCGGGAGGGGACGGCGGGTCAACGAGCGTGGGGAAATCACCCGATGGGGTGCCCCCGGGTGGGGGGCACCCCATCGGGGTTCGGCGTTTCGGACCCGATCGGGTCTTCAGGTCTTCGGGTGTTCGGATCTCCAGGTCTTCGGTTGTCCGGGCTCGGGGTCAGATGCCCGCTGCCGCCGACAGGTCCCGCTTGAGTGCCGTCAGCAGGTCCGTGGCCCTCGCGTGGGCCTCGGGGAGGGCGGCGTGCGCCGTGACCGGGACGACCACCTCCAGATAGCACTTCAGCTTGGGCTCCGTACCGCTCGGGCGGACGATCACCCGGGCGCCGTCGAGGGTGTAGCGCAGACCGTCCGTGGGCGGCAGCGTGTCCGTGCCCCGGGTGAGGTCCTCGGCCTTCGTGACGGCGAGGCCCGCGAGGCGGGTCGGGGGCTGTTCGCGCAGGCGGTGCATCGCGGCGGCGATGAGGGAGAGGTCTTCGACGCGGACCGAGAGCTGGTCGGTGGCGTGCAGGCCGTGCTCCACGGCGAGGTCGTCGAGGAGGTCGAGGAGGGTGCGGCCGCCCGCGGCGGAGCCGCTGCCGGAGGTGGACGCCTTGAGGGTGGAGGCGAGTTCCGTGATCAGGAGGGCCGCGGTGATGCCGTCCTTGTCGCGTACGCCCTCGGGGTCGACGCAGTAGCCGAGGGCCTCCTCGTAGCCGTAGCGCAGGCCCTCGACGCGGGCGATCCACTTGAAGCCGGTGAGCGTCTCCTCGTACGGGAGGTTCGCCTTCTCGGCGATGCGGCCGAGGAGGGAGGAGGAGACGATCGACTCCGCGAACGTGCCGTGCGCTCCGCGGGTGACCAGGTGGGCGGCGAGGAGGGCGCCGACCTCGTCGCCGCGGAGCATGCGCCAGTCGGTGCCGTCGTGGACCGCCACGGCGCAGCGGTCGGCGTCCGGGTCGTTGGCGATGATCAGGTCGGGGCCGGTCTCGCGGGCCTTCGCGAAGGCGAGGTCCATCGCGCCGGGCTCTTCCGGGTTGGGGAAGGCGACGGTGGGGAAGTCCGGGTCGGGCTCGGCCTGCTCGGCGACGAGCACGGGCTCCGGGAAGCCCGCGCGGGCGAAGGCGGCGAGGAGGGTGTCCTTGCCGACGCCGTGCATCGCGGTGTAGACGGTCCGGGCGGTGCGGGGGGAGTCCGGGGAGAGGACGGCGTCCGTGCGGGCGAGGTAGGCGTCGAGGACGGAGTCGTCGAGGGTCTGCCAGCCGGTCTCCGGGCGGGGGACGTCGTCCAGGGAGCGTACGGCGTCGATCTCCGCGGCGATCTCGGCGTCGGCGGGGGGCACGATCTGGGAGCCGTCGCCGAGGTAGACCTTGTAGCCGTTGTCGCGGG
>NZ_RAIF01000031.1:247185-259547 GCF_003671715.1 Streptomyces sp. E2N166
GGAGGGTGCCGGAGAAACGTGCGGTGAGCTCGGCGTGGTCCTCGGCGTCGATGAGCTCGGCGAGTTCCGCGCGGGTGTCCGCGTCGGGGTCCTCGGCCAGCCATGCCGTGGCCCGTGCGAGGAGGTCGTCGTGCACGTCGGGTCAGCCTCTCGTGTGTGGTCGTGGTCTGTGCGGGGTGCGATGCCTGCGGCGACCTGTGCGGGTTGGGTGGGGGTGCGCGTGGCGCGGGTCGTTTCGTCGTGGGCCGGGGCCGCGCCGGGAGGTGTCCGTCCTCGGAACGGCGCGGAATCGGTCGGCCACGGAAGTGCCGGCGTGGACGCGCCAACCGCTGCGGGCGGACCCCCCCGACACGTCCCCTTCGCGCCGTGCGCGGCTACCGGCCTCCCCCGCCCCACGTAGCTGCGGGCAGTTGTGCCGCTGGGGCGGCACCCACGCCGGGTGCCGAGCGAGCGCCGCCCCACCGCACGCGCCCGTCCGGGCTACAGCCGCCCGAGCACCCGCGTCAGCAGCGAACCCATCCGCGTGGCGGAGTCGCGGCCCGCCTGGAGGACCTCCTCGTGGTTGAGGGGCTCGCCCGTCATGCCCGCCGCGAGGTTGGTCACCAGGGAGATGCCCAGGACCTCCGCGCCGGCCTCGCGGGCGGCGATCGCCTCCAGGACCGTCGACATGCCCACCAGGTCGGCCCCGATGACGCGGGCCATGCGGATCTCGGCCGGCGTCTCGTAGTGCGGGCCGGGGAACTGGGCGTAGACGCCCTCCTCCAGCGTGGGGTCGACCTCCTTGCACAGGGCGCGCAGGCGGGGGGAGTAGAGGTCGGTGAGGTCGACGAAGTTGGCGCCGACGATGGGGGAGGTGGCGGTGAGGTTGATGTGGTCGCTGATCAGGACGGGCTGGCCGGGGCGCATGCCCTCACGCAGGCCGCCGCAGCCGTTGGTCAGGATGATCGTCTTGGCACCGGCGGCGACGGCCGTGCGGACGCCGTGGGAGACGGCGGCCACGCCGTGGCCCTCGTAGTAGTGGGTGCGGCCCAGGAAGACCAGCGCTCGCTTGTCGCCGATGGAGTACGAGCGGATCTTGCCGCCGTGTCCCTCCACTGCGGGCTTCGGGAAGCCCGGCAGGTCGGTGACCTGGAGATCGGCCTCGGGGGCGCCCAGGGCGTCCACGGCCGGTGCCCAGCCGGAGCCCATCACGAGGGCGACGTCGTGGGTCTCGGCGCCGGTGAGTTCGCGCAGGCGGGCCGCGGCGGCGTCGGCGGCGGCCCTCGGGTCTACTGGGGAGGCGCCCTGGATGTCGTCCGGAAGAAGAGATGCGTTCACGCCGAAGAGGGTAGCCGGTTTACGCCTACGCGCGTAGATGACAGAGCTCACGGGATTGCGATTGTTGTTTTGTTGATTTTGACGAGGCCGGTGGCTCAGCAGGGGCGCTTGCGGAGTTCCATGACGTAGTCGTGCGGCGCGCCGGCCGATTCCGCGGCGTCCGCCACCTCGCCCAGGTAGCGGGCGGAGGGCAGACCGCCCTCGTAGGCGTTCAGGACGTACGTCCAGGCGTTCTCCTCGCCCTCCAGCGTGTGGACGCGGACGCGGGTGCGGCGGTATATGTCCAGACCCACGCCCTCCCAGCGGTCCATCGAGTCCTCGTCCATCGGCGCGATGTCGTAGAGAGCCACGAAGACCTGGGAGATCGGGTCCTCGACGAGGGTCGCTAGTGCGCCCTCCCAGCCCATGTGCTCGCCCCCGAAGGTCAGCCGCCACCCGTTCAGCCAGCCGGTGGCGCGCAGCGGCGAGTGCGGGGCGCGGCGGGTCATCAACCGCGCGTCGAGGTTGCCGGCATAAGCGGCGTAGAGCGACATGGGGGAGAGGGTACGGCAGGGCTCCCGGGAGTCGCTCTTGTAACAGACGTGCCCCCGGGCGGCCCCACATTGAAGGGTGCGGGACAATGGAGTACGTGACTCGGATCGTGATCATTGGCGGCGGACCCGGCGGATACGAAGCGGCGCTGGTGGCCGCGCAGCTCGGCGCGGAGGTGACCGTCGTCGACTGCGACGGTCTGGGCGGGGCGTCGGTGCTGACCGACTGCGTTCCGTCCAAGACCCTCATCGCGACGGCCGAGGTGATGACCACCTTCGATTCGTCGTATGAAGAACTGGGGATCATCGTCGCCGACGACACCCCTCCCATGGAGCAGGCCGCCCGGGTGGTCGGCGTGGATCTGGGCAAGGTCAACCGGCGTGTGAAGCGGCTGGCCCTCGCCCAGTCGCACGACATCACCGCCTCCGTGACGCGCGCCGGTGCCCGGGTCATGCGCGGGCGCGGGCGGCTGGAGGGCATGCAGGCGCTCGACGGGTCGCGGAAGGTCGTGGTGCGCGCCGCCGACGGGAGCGAGGAGACGCTCACCGCGGACGCGGTGCTGATCGCGACCGGTGGGCATCCGAGGGAACTCCCGGACGCGCGACCCGACGGGGAGCGCATTCTGAACTGGACCCAGGTGTACGACCTCGACGAGCTGCCCGAGGAACTCATCGTGGTGGGCTCGGGTGTGACCGGTGCCGAGTTCGCCGGTGCCTATCAGGCGCTGGGGTCCCGGGTCACGCTCGTGTCGTCGCGGGACCGGGTGCTGCCCGGCGAGGACCCGGACGCCGCCGCCGTGCTGGAGGACGTCTTCCGGCGCCGCGGCATGAACGTCATGTCGCGGTCCCGGGCCCAGTCCGCCAAGCGTGTCGGGGACCGCGTGGAGGTGACGCTCGCCGACGGGCGCGTCATCACCGGGTCGCACTGCCTTGTGGCCGTCGGCGCCATTCCCAACACCGACGGGATGGGGTTGGAGGAGGCCGGGGTCAAGCTCAAGGACTCCGGGCACATCCGGACCGACCGGGTCTCCCGGACCTCTGCTCCCGGTGTGTACGCCGCCGGTGACGTGACCGGCGTCTTCGCGCTCGCCTCGGTCGCCGCCATGCAGGGGCGCATCGCCATGTACCACTTCCTCGGGGACGCGGTCACCCCGCTGAACCTGAAGACCGTCTCGTCCAACGTCTTCACCGACCCCGAGATCGCCACCGTCGGGTACTCGCAGGCCGACGTCGACGCCGGCAAGATCGACGCCCGCGTGGTGAAGCTGCCGCTGCTGCGGAACCCGCGCGCCAAGATGCAGGGCATCCGGGACGGGTTCGTCAAGATCTTCTGCCGGCCGGGTACCGAGATCGTCGTGGGTGGTGTGGTGGTGGCGCCGCGCGCCTCGGAGCTCATCCATCCCATCTCGATCGCGGTCGACAACAACCTGACGGTCGAACAGATCGCGAACGCCTTCACCGTGTATCCCTCCCTTTCGGGGTCGATCGCGGAGGTGGCGCGGCAGCTGCACACGCGGAAGGCCGGCGGAGAGGGCTAGGGGCGTCGTTCGGATCGGGCCGACGGCCGGAACCGACTCCCCGCTGGTCACAGGGAGTTGCGGAGCTTGCGGGCGGCATAGGCGGCCCGGGTAGGCCCGTATACCACTTCCGGCTCTGGCGTGCGAACAACTTCTGTTATTCGGCGCATACTGCTGAAAGCAGACGGTCGTTGGGGTTACTGTCAGTTTCGTGTTCGCTGCAGAACGTCGCCAATTGATCCTCGAAATGGTGCGAGCGAACGGGGCCGTATCGCTCCGTGAGCTCGCCCGCGTCGTCCAGACCTCCGAAGTGACCGTACGGCGGGACGTGCGCGCACTGGAGGCAGAAGGACTCCTCGACCGCCGGCACGGCGGTGCGGTATTGCCGGGCGGGTTCACGCGAGAGTCCGGCTTCCCGCAGAAGTCCCATCTCGCGACCGCCGAGAAGACGGCCATCGCCGACCTCGCCGCGGGCTTCGTCGAAGAAGGCGAGGCCATCGTGGTGGGGGCGGGCACCACGACGCAGGAGCTGGCGCGCCGGCTCGCGCGGGTGCCCGGGCTGACCGTCGTCACCAACTCGCTGCTGGTGGCCCAGGCCCTCGCCCATGCCAACCGGGTCGAGGTCGTGATGACCGGTGGCACCCTCCGCGGGTCCAACTACGCCCTCGTCGGGTCGGGTGCCGAGCAGTCCCTGCAAGGGTTGCGGGTCTCCAAGGCGTTCCTGTCCGGAAACGGGCTGACGGCCGAGCGGGGCCTGTCCACGTCCAACATGCTGTCGGCTTCCGTCGACCGCGCGCTGGTGCAGGCGGCCGCCGAGGTCGTGGTCCTCGCCGACCACTCCAAGCTGGGCACGGACACCATGTTCCAGACCGTGCCCACGGACGTCATCACCCGCCTGGTCACGGACGAGCCGCCCGCCCACGACGACCGGGCCGCCACCGAGCTCCAGGCCCTGGCCGACCAGGGCGTGCAGATCGCCGTGACCGGCGCGTCGGGGGGTGCGACGACGACCGGCCCGGGGGGACCGGGGGCCTCCGGAAATGATGCCGTCCCGGCGCGTCAGCAGCGTCGGGACGTGCCGCTTCCGGGGCCACGCCGTCAGGTCCCGGGCGCGGCGGCGGGCCTGCGCTCGGCCACGGCCCTGGGTGAGCAGAACGCCGGGGCGGAACGGGCGCGCGTCGCGGATCTGCGCCGACGCTGAGCCACCGCACGGTCCGTCGCGTCCCCGGCACCAACGGCGGGGCGCCCGGCGGACCGTCGTGGTCCACCGGGCGCCCCGGACGTTGCGTGCGCCGGCTCAGTCCTTGATCTCGCAGATGGGGGCGCCGGAGGTGACGGAGGCGCCGATTTCGGCGCCCAGGCCCTTGATGGTGCCGGCCTTGTGGGCGTTGAGGGGCTGTTCCATCTTCATGGCTTCCAGGACGACGATCAGGTCGCCTTCCTGGACTTCCTGGCCTTCCTCGACCGCGATCTTGACGATGGTGCCCTGCATGGGGGAGGCGAGGGTGTCGCCGGAGGCGGCGGGGCCGGACTTCTTCGCCGCGCGGCGTTTGGGCTTGGCGCCGGCCGCCAGGCCGGTGCGGGCCAGCGACATGCCCAGGCTGGAGGGGAGGGAGACCTCCAGGCGCTTGCCGCCGACCTCGACGACGACCGTCTCCCGGCCGATCTCGTCGTCCGCCTCGGTGCCCGCGGGGGCGGTGAAGGGCTTGATGTCGTTGACGAACTCCGTCTCGATCCACCGGGTGTGGACCGTGAAGGGGTCCGTGGAGCCGGTCAGTTCGGGGGCGAAGGCCGGGTCCTGGACCACCTTGCGATGAAACGGAATCGCGGTGGCCATGCCTTCGACGGTGAATTCCTCCAGGGCGCGGGAGGCGCGTTGGAGGGCTTCGGCGCGGGTGCGGCCGGTGACGATGAGTTTGGCGAGCAGGGAGTCCCAGGCGGGGCCGATGACGCTGCCGGTTTCGACGCCGGCGTCGAGGCGGATGCCGGGGCCGGTGGGTGGGTCGAAGAGGGTGACGGTGCCGGGGGCGGGGAGGAAGCCGCGGCCGGGGTCTTCGCCGTTGATGCGGAACTCGAAGGAGTGGCCGCGCAGGGCGGGGTCGTCGTAGCCGAGTTCTTCGCCGTCGGCGATGCGGAACATTTCGCGGACGAGGTCGATGCCGGCGACTTCTTCGGTGACGGGGTGTTCGACCTGGAGGCGGGTGTTGACTTCGAGGAAGGAGATGGTGCCGTCGGTGCCGACGAGGAATTCGACGGTGCCGGCGCCGACGTAGCCGGCTTCCTTGAGGATGGCTTTGGAGGCGGTGTACAGCTCGTCGACCTGGGCCTGGGTCAGGAACGGGGCGGGGGCTTCTTCGACCAGTTTCTGGTGGCGGCGCTGGAGGGAGCAGTCGCGGGTGGAGACGACGACCACGTTGCCGTGGGTGTCGGCGAGGCACTGGGTTTCCACGTGGCGGGGTTTGTCGAGGTAGCGCTCGACGAAGCATTCGCCGCGGCCGAAGGCGGCGACCGCCTCGCGGACGGCGGAGTCGTAGAGTTCGGGGACTTCTTCGAGGGTGCGGGCGACTTTGAGGCCGCGTCCGCCGCCGCCGAAGGCGGCTTTGATGGCGATGGGCAGGCCGTGTTCCTTCGCGAAGGCGACGACCTCTTCCGCGCCGGAGACGGGGTCGGGGGTGCCGGCGACCAGGGGGGCGCCGGCGCGCTGGGCGATGTGGCGGGCGGCGACCTTGTCGCCGAGGTCGCGGATGGCGTGTGGGGGCGGGCCGATCCAGATCAGGCCGGCGTCGAGGACCGCCTGGGCGAATTCCGCGTTCTCGGAGAGGAATCCGTAGCCGGGGTGGATGGCGTCCGCGCCGGACTCGCGTGCGGCGTTGAGGACCTTGGCGATGTCCAGGTAGCTGGTGGCGGGGGTGTCACCTCCCAGGGCGAACGCCTCATCAGCGGCGCGGACATGCAGAGCGTCCCGGTCCGGGTCCGCGTAGACGGCCACGCTCGCGATCCCGGCGTCCCGGCAGGCCCGGGCCACACGGACAGCGATTTCGCCACGATTGGCGATGAGCACCTTGCGCACGATTGAGGCTCCCTCCTTGAAACAAGCCGAGTTTAGGGACTGCCGACACGGCACTACGACCCGTCCCCAATGGTGAGCTTGCCCACACGGAGTGTGACTCGAGGCTCGCTCGACCCGCGAAATCCCTTGTCGTACCGCGATACGCAGGACTCCTCGGGGAAACCCTAGCCCCCCGATGTGGGCAAGGTCTCTGTAAGAGGGTGCTGCGGGCCACTCGGTTTCTTTGTGGAGTCCCTACGAATGGCCCAATGATTCTTTGCTCGCGGCGGACCCCTTGTCGCGAGGTTTACCCGTTAGTAACGTTCCCGGTGTCTCGAACGTACTTGGAGTAACAGCTGTCCTGTGCGGCAGCGGTCGAAAGTGGGTGGGGACCGGTGACGGTGCGCAGACCGGTGGCGTGGATCGTGGCGGTCGTGCTCTTCGCGGAGGCGGTCGGCGTCGCGGCGCTGAACTGGTTCCTCGGGGTCGTCGTCGACCGGCAGGACATGTCCCTGGCCGGTCTCGACCCGGACATGATGTCCGTGTCCTCGAAGATCGGCGGTGTCGTCTTCGGGCTCTACTTCGCACTGTGCGGGCTGGTGGCCCTGCTCGTGGCGTTGCGCGACCGGGCGCCCGCCGGGCTCGGCCGGGTCCTGCTGATCAGCGCGGCCGTGGTGCACGGGGTGCTGGGTGCCTTCACCTGGGGACTGGTCGGCTGGCACGCCTTCCTCTTCATGATCCTCGCCCTCGCCCTCATCGTGCTGCTGCTGATGACCTACGACGCTCGCCAGGAACCCGCGGCCGGGCAGCGGCCCGAGGAGGGCAAGGGCGGCGACGGCTCCTCCCCGGTCAGCCCTCCGCCGGCGCCCACAACTCCGTGATGCCGACCCCGAGTTCGGCCAGCAGTCGGCGGACGAGGGGCAGGCTGATGCCGATCACGTTCCCGTGGTCGCCCTCGATGCCCTCGATGAACGGGGCCGAGCGGCCGTCCAGGGTGAACGCCCCGGCGACGTACAGGGGCTCGCCGGAGGCCACGTAGGCCGCGACCTCCTCGTCGGTCGGCTCGCCGAAGCGGACCACGGTGGATGCGGTGGCCGAGACGTGGCGGCCGGAGGCGGTGTCCCAGACGCAGTGGCCGGTCTGCAGCGTGCCCGCCCGGCCGCGCATCGCCTTCCAGCGGGCGGTGGCCTCCTCGGCGTCCGCCGGCTTGCCGAGCGCCTGGCCGTCCAGGTCGAGCACCGAGTCGCAGCCGATCACCAGGGCGCCGTGCACCTCGGGCTTCGCGGCCACGACGGACGCCTTCGCCTCGGCGAGGGCGAGGGCCAGCTCGGCGGGGCTGGGCGCGGTGACGGCGTCCTCGTCGACGCCGCTCACGAGCACCTCGGGGGCGAGCCCGGCCTGGCGGAGCAGGCCGAGCCGGGCCGGGGACTGGGAGGCGAGGACGAGTCGCCTGCGGCGCTGAGCAGTCATGGGATCAGGTTAGTCAACCGGGCGGGGCGGTTCACCCCAGGCCGATCACGATCATCGCGAGAACCATTGCCGCCGCCAGGAAAACGCTGAGCCGCCGCAGCATGTCCTGCATGTCGCGCAGTTCCTTGGGCGGCTCGTTCTCGGGGTCGGACCAGAGCATGCCACCAGCGTGGGGCTTGGCCGGGGGCGGCGCTTGAGTACGGGTACTTATTTGGGGCGCGGGGTCGTGATGCCGTTGTGGTGCCGTGCGCCGGCGCGGCGGAGCCGCATATCGGCACAGCCCCGCGCCCCCTGGGCCGGCCGCGGCTCAGACCGGCCAGTACGTGCGTCCCCAGGACGCCGGGCCCGGGTGAGGGAGCCGGTGGGACGCGATGCGGGACGGGTCGGACCACGCGTCGTGCGGGGTCTCGGCGCCGGACGGCTCGGCGGCTGCCGCCGCGGCGCGGGCGCGGACCACCGCCAGGGCGGCGGCCAGCTCCTCGGGGGTGGGGTTGCCCCGTACGACCTTGATCGTCACAGCGGCTCCTTAGAGGGGGATGTTGCCGTGCTTCTTCGGGGGGAGGGATTCCCGCTTCGTACGCAGCTGACGCAGGCCGCGGACGATGTGGCGGCGGGTGTCGGACGGCATGATCACCGCGTCGACGTAGCCGCGTTCGGCCGCCGTGTAGGGGTTGAGGAGGGCGTCCTCGTACTCCTGGATCAGGCGGGCGCGGGTGGCCTCGGCGTCGTCACCCGCCTCGGTGATGGTGCGGCGGTGCAGGATGTTGACCGCGCCCTGGGCGCCCATGACGGCGATCTGGGCGGTGGGCCAGGCGAGGTTCAGGTCGGCGCCCAGGTGCTTGGAGCCCATGACGTCGTAGGCACCGCCGAAGGCCTTGCGGGTGATGACCGTGATCAGGGGGACGGTGGCCTCGGCGTAGGCGAAGATCAGCTTGGCGCCGCGGCGGATGATGCCGTCGTGCTCCTGGTCGACGCCCGGGAGGAAACCGGGGACGTCCACGAAGGTGATGACCGGGACGTTGAAGGCGTCGCAGGTGCGGACGAAGCGGGCGGCCTTCTCGGACGCGGTGATGTCCAGGCAGCCGGCGAACTGCATCGGCTGGTTGGCGACGATGCCGACCGGGCGGCCCTCGACGCGGCCGAAGCCCGTGAGGATGTTCGGCGCGAACAGCGGCTGCGTCTCGAAGAACTCGGCGTCGTCGAGGACGTGCTCGATGACGGTGTGCATGTCGTACGGCTGGTTCGCCGAGTCCGGGACGATCACGTCCAGCTCGGCGTCCTCGTCCGTGACCGTGAGGTCGGCCTCCTCCGGGAAGGCGGGCGGGTCGGAGAGGTTGTTGGACGGCAGGTACGACAGCAGCTGCTTGACGTACTCGATGGCGTCCTTCTCGTCGCCGGCCATGTGGTGGGCCACGCCGGAGGTGGAGTTGTGGGTGCGGGCGCCGCCCAGCTCCTCGAAGCCGACGTCCTCGCCGGTGACGGTCTTGATGACGTCGGGGCCGGTGATGAACATGTGGCTGGTCTGGTCGACCATGACCGTGAAGTCGGTGATCGCGGGGGAGTAGACCGCGCCGCCCGCGCACGGGCCGACGACCAGGCTGATCTGCGGGATGACGCCGGAGGCGTGGGTGTTGCGGCGGAAGATCTCGCCGTAGGCGCCGAGGGAGGCCACGCCCTCCTGGATGCGGGCACCGCCGGAGTCGTTGATGCCGATGACCGGGCAGCCCGTCTTCAGCGCGAAGTCCATGACCTTGACGATCTTCTGGCCGTAGACCTCGCCCAACGCGCCGCCGAAGACGGTGAAGTCCTGGGAGAAGACCGCGACGGGGCGGCCGTCGACGGTGCCGTAGCCGGTGACGACGCCGTCACCGTAGGGGCGGTTGGCGTCGAGGCCGAAGTTGGTCGAGCGGTGCCGGGCGAACTCGTCCAGCTCGACGAAGGACCCCTCGTCGAGGAGGAGGTCGATGCGCTCACGGGCCGTCAGCTTGCCCTTGGCGTGCTGCTTCTCGACGGCGCGTTCCGAACCGGCGTGCGTCGCTTCCTCGATACGGCGCCTGAGATCCGCGAGCTTGCCCGCGGTCGTGTGGATGTCGGGCTGCTGCTCTTCCGGCTCGGACATCGGGATGCGGCTCCCTGCCTGCTCAAAAGGGGGGACGGTTACTCATCCGTAGAGTAGTAGGGGGCCTTCCGATCGGCAGTGCGGTGTTTCCCACACCTAGTGTGGGTTGCATGACGCCCCGAGATGCCTCTGGCTCCCCGAACAACCGGTGGTCCGACCTGGACCGGCCGCCCCTCAACACCACGGCCCTGCGCCGGGGGCTGGTGCGGGAGGGAGGGCTGTGGCGGCAGGTGGACGTGGTGCAGCGCACCGGCTCCACCAACTCCGACCTCGTGGCCCGTGCCGCCGAGGGGGACCTGGACGAAGGGGCCGTCCTCGTCGCCGAGGAGCAGACCGCCGCGCGTGGCCGGCTGGACCGGCAGTGGACGGCGCCGGCCCGCTCCGGGCTCTTCTTCTCCGTACTGCTGCGGCCCACCGAGGTGCCGGTGACCCGCTGGGGCTGGCTGCCGCTGCTCACCGGCGTCGCGGTGGCGACCGGGCTCTCCCGGGCGGCGGGTGTCGATACGGCCCTGAAGTGGCCCAACGACCTGCTGGTGACGGTCGGCGACGAGGAGCGCAAGGCGGGCGGCATCCTCGCCGAGCGGGCCGGGGACGACGGGGTCGTCATCGGTGTGGGCATCAACGTCACCCTCCGGGCCGACGAACTCCCGGTGCCGCGCGCCGGGTCCCTGGCGCTGGCCGGGGCCGCGAACACCGACCGGGATCCGCTGCTGCGGGGAATACTGCGCTCGCTCGAGGACTGGTACGGGCGGTGGCGGGCGGCCGAGGGCGACCCGGCGGTCAGCGGGCTCCAGGAGACGTACGCGGCGGGGTGCGCGACACTCGGCCGGGTGGTGCGGGCGGAGCTTCCGGGGGAGCGGTCCCTCGTGGGGGAGGCGGTGGCCGTGGACGGGGACGGGAGGCTCGTGCTGGCCACCGAGGCGGGGGTGCAGGAGCCGGTGGGGGCGGGGGACATCGTGCACTTGCGGTTGGCTTGAACGCGCCCACCCGTGCGGCGGGCCGCGGCCGTGAGCTCGCCGGGAGTGAGCTGGGGCACACCTGACGTAAAGTTGGGGCCGGTCGAACCTGACCGCAGCAGATCGGAAGGGCAGCAGGCGTGACCGTCGACGACACGGGCTCCGGCGCGGACGGGGGCGGCCGGGTGGACCCCGAGCCCGACCCGGAGTCCGCCGACTCCGGCGAGGACCCGCTCGCGCTGCGCCTCGAAGGGCTCATTCTGGGCGCCGAGCGCCGCTACACGCCCTTCCAGGCCGCCCGCAGCGCGGGCGTCTCCATGGAGCTGGCCTCCCGCTTCTGGCGGGCCATGGGCTTCGCCGACATCGGCCAGGCCAAGGCGCTCACCGAGGCGGACGTCCTCGCCCTGCGGCGCCTGGCCGGTCTGGTGGAGGCGGGGCTGCTCAGCGAGGCCATGGCCGTGCAGGTGGCGCGGTCCACGGGGCAGACCACCGCCCGGTTGGCCGAGTGGCAGATCGACTCCTTCCTGGAGGGTCTGACCGAGCCTCCGGAGCCCGGGATGACACGCACCGAGGTGACGTATCCCATCGTCGAGCTGCTCCTGCCCGAGCTGCAGGAGTTCCTCGTCTACGTCTGGCGGCGCCAGCTCGCCGCATCGGCCGGCCGGGTCGTCCAGGCCGGTGACGACGAGGAGATGGTGGACCGGCGTCTCGCGGTCGGCTTCGCGGACCTGGTCGGGTTCACCCGGCTGACCCGCCGGATGGAGGAGGAGGAGCTCGGCGAGCTGGTCGAGGCCTTCGAGACCACCTGCGCCGACCTGGTGGCCGCACGCGGCGGACGGCTGATCAAGACCCTCGGCGACGAGGTGCTCTACGCCGCGGACGACGCCGGTACGGCCGCCGAGATCGCGCTGCGTCTCATCGAGACGATGGCGAACGACGAGACCATGCCGGAACTGCGCGTCGGCATCGCCTTCGGCACGGTGACCACCCGGATGGGCGACGTCTTCGGTACGACCGTCAACCTGGCCTCCCGGCTCACCTCGATAGCTCCCCGGGACGCCGTCCTCGTCGATGCCGCCCTCGCGGAGGAGCTGATCCGTACGCGCGACGCCCCGGCCTCGGAGGCCGCGGCCGCCGAGGAGGCCGCCGCGGCGGAGAAGGAGGGCGAGGAGCCGCCGGCGTACCGCTTCGCGCTCCAGCCGATGTGGCAGCGGCCGGTGCGTGGTCTCGGCGTGGTGGAGCCGTGGCTGCTCACGCGGCGGGGGGACGGCGGGGAGTCGTAGGGCCTGCGGCGCGCCGGGGGGACGGCGGGAGTCGCAGGGCCCGCCCGGTGCCCGTCCGTCCACCCGGGAGCCCCGGGTGGCCCGCGCAGCGACGCGGGCCGTGCGTCAGCCGCCGCCGTCG
>NZ_RAIF01000031.1:259740-260610 GCF_003671715.1 Streptomyces sp. E2N166
GTACGGCGCCGTGCCCTGGCCCCCGCCCGTCTCCACGCGCGGCCCGGCCTCGGCGCCGTACCCGCCCACGTCGCCGCCGCCGGGCCCGGGCAGCAGGCGTACGAGGCTCAGGGCGCCGGCCGCCAGGGCGAGGCCGCCGACGGTGAGTGCCGCCTTGCGGGGGCGGGGCCTGCGGTGCCGGCCACGGTTTCCCCGCGGGTGCCGCGGTTTCGCCGGTGTGCCGGTCGTGCCGCTCGTCGTCATGATCCCTCCCCGGTGCGCACGGACCCCCCTGCGCCGTGGCGGAGCGACGCTACGGGCTGCCGTGGGCGGGGACACGCCGGTCGGCCGGATGTCACCCGAACGGGTAAGCGGGACGGGGCGGCGAGCGGGCGCGTCCGCCCTTTCGCCGCGGGGGTCCGCCTGCGATGATCGGGTGGTCGACTTGTTAACACGCGTTAACCGGAGGGTGTCATGAGCGAGGAGCGGTTCGGAGAGTTCGTCCTGGTGCGGCGGCACGGGGACGGGCATGTCGCGGAGCTCGCGCTCGACCGGCCGAAGGCCATGAACGCCGTCTCGACCGCGATGGCCCGGTCCGTCGGCGCGGCGTGCGCGGCGCTGGGCGAGGACCGGAGCGTACGGGTGGTGGTGCTGACCTCGACCCACGAGCGCGCGTTCTGCGTCGGGGCCGATCTGAAGGAGCGCAACTCCTTCTCCGACGCCGACCTGCTGCGGCAGCGGCCGGTGACGCGGGGGGCGTACACCGCGGTGCTGGAGCTGCCGGTGCCGGCGATCGCGGCCGTGCACGGGTTCGCGCTGGGCGGCGGGTTCGAGCTGGCGCTGTCGTGCGACGTGATCGTGGCCGACCCCACGGCGGTGGTGGGGCTGCCC
>NZ_RAIF01000031.1:260650-314268 GCF_003671715.1 Streptomyces sp. E2N166
CTGCTGCCGCGGCGGGTGGGGGCGGCGCGCGCCGCCGAGCTGGTGTTCACGGCGCGGCGGGTGGCGGCCGAGGAGGCGCGCGAGCTGGGGCTCGTGGACCAGTTGGTGGACGAGGGCCGGGACCGGGAGGAGGCGCTGGACCTCGCCTCCCGGATGGCCGCGAACTCCCCCCTGGGACTGCGGGCGGCCAAGCGGGCGCTGCGGCTCGGGCACGGACTGGATCTGCGGGCCGGGCTGGAGGTCGAGGACGCGGCGTGGCGGGCGGTGGCGTTCTCGGGGGACCGGGCCGAGGGGGTGGCGGCGTTCAACGAGAAGCGGGCGCCGCGGTGGCCCGGGGAGTGAGCCGGCCCCGCCGCGCGGGTGGGTGTCCGGCGGACCGCCCGGTGCTGGACGGCGACGCCGTGCACGCCCCCGTTCGCCCTGTTTGAATGCCGTTTCGTCATAAATCTCCCTAGCCTGGAGTGATGGGTGACGACAGGCGGCTCGCGGCCGTGGTGGCACTTGCGCAGGGCATGGCCGCCGCGCACAGCTCGCGTGAGGCGTGGCGGGCCGCGGCCCTCGGCGCCTGTCTGGCGCTGGGCGGCAGCTTCGCCGCGCTGTCGGTGTGGGAGCGCGAGCTGGGCCGGCTCCGGGTCCTCGTGAACGTCGGCCGGCGGGCCGAGGGCGAGGAGGAGTTCCCCGAGGACGAGTCCTATCCGGTGCACCAGTTCGCGGAGATCACCGAGTTCCTGCACGAGCGCTGGGCCGGCGGCGGTGAGCCCGACGCCTGGGTCGAGACGGCCGAGGGGCCCGCCGCCGGGCGTCCCGGCTACGTCCACCAGCGCGTCGCCGCCCTGCGCCGCCGGGGGCGCGGCTGCTGCGTGGTCGCGCCGATCGTCCTGCACGGCCGCGCCTGGGGCGAGCTGTACGTGGCCCGTCCGGTGGGGGAGCGGGTCTTCGAGCGGCCCGACGCCGACTTCGCCACCGTGCTGGCCTCGGTCGTCGCCGCCGGGATCGCCCAGACCGAGCGGCTGGAGGAGGTCCGTCGCCTCGCGTACACCGACGCGCTCACCGGGCTGGCCAACCGCCGGGCCGTCGACACGGCGCTGGACGAGGCCGTCGAACGGCACCGCGGCAAGGACGTCGTCGTCAGTCTCGTCGTATGCGATCTGAACGGCCTCAAGCGGGTCAACGACACGCACGGGCACGCCGTCGGCGACCGGCTCCTGGAGCGTTTCGGGTCGGTGCTGTCGCTGTGCGGGGCGATGCTGCCGGGGGCGCTCGCCGCGCGGCTCGGCGGGGACGAGTTCTGTCTGCTCGCGGTCGGGCCGCCCGCCGACGAGGTGGTCAAGGCGGCCGAGGAGCTGTGCCGCCGCGCGGCCGAGCTGGAGCTGGGGGACGGCGTGGCCTGCGGGGTCGCGTCCACGGAGGACCCCGTCGGCCCCGTGCGCTCCGCCCGCAGACTCTTCCGGCTCGCCGACGCCGCCCAGTACCGGGCCAAGGCCGAACGGTCCGCCGGGCCGGTCGTCGCCGGTCGCGAGGGACCCGACGACCCCGTCGTACGGCTCGCGGACGAGCCGTCCCGGGAGGAGGACGGGGAACGCCGGCGGTTCCGTGGGCGGCACTCGCCGTGACGCCGGTCCGGTAAGGGGTGCAGGCGGCGCGCATCCGTGACGTACCCCCTCGTGACATCATCGAATTCACTGCGTACGCTCCTGAATATGGATATGCACACTGTGGTGAACGGGGAAGGCGCGAAGCGCGGCCTTGAAGGTGTGGTGGTGGGCGACGGGCGGGCGTCCGGGGTCACCGCGTCCGACGTTCTCGCCGTGGCGCGGGACGGCGCCCGGGTCGAACTCTCCGGCGAAGCGGTGGCGGCCATGTCCGCCGCCCGCGGGATCGTGGACGCGCTGGCCGCCAAGCCGGACCCCGTGTACGGCGTGAGCACCGGTTTCGGCGCCCTGGCGACCCGGCACATCAGCCCGGACCTGCGGGCCCAGCTGCAGCGCAACATCGTCCGCTCGCACGCCGCCGGGATGGGCCCGCGCGTCGAGCGCGAGGTGGTCCGCGCGCTGATGTTCCTGCGGCTGAAGACCGTCTGCTCCGGGCACACCGGCGTCCGCCCCGAGGTCGCGCAGACCATGGCCGATGTGCTCAACGCCGGAATCACCCCGGTCGTGCACGAGTACGGCTCCCTCGGCTGCTCCGGCGACCTCGCCCCGCTCTCGCACTGCGCGCTCACCCTCATGGGCGAGGGTGACGCCGAGGGCCCCGACGGCACCGTACGGCCGGCCGGTGAGCTGCTCGCCGAGCACGGGATCGCCCCCGTCGAGCTGCGCGAGAAGGAAGGCCTCGCCCTCCTCAACGGCACCGACGGCATGCTCGGCATGCTGGTCATGGCCCTCGCCGACCTCGACACCCTCTACAAGTCCGCCGACATCACCGCCGCGCTGACCATGGAGGCCCTGCTCGGCACCGACCGCGTGCTCGCTCCCGAGCTGCACGCCATCCGCCCGCACCCCGGGCAGGCCGCCAGCGCCGCCAACATGGCCGCCGTGCTCAAGGGCTCCGGCCTGACCGGGCATCACCAGGACGACGCCCCCCGCGTCCAGGACGCCTACTCGGTGCGCTGCGCCCCCCAGGTCGCCGGTGCCGGACGCGACACGATGGCCCACGCGGGTCTCGTCGCCGAGCGCGAGCTGGCCGCTGCCGTGGACAACCCGGTCGTCCTGCCCGACGGCCGCGTGGAGTCCAACGGCAACTTCCACGGCGCTCCGGTCGCCTACGTCCTCGACTTCCTCGCCGTCGCCGTCGCGGACCTCGGCTCCATCGCCGAGCGGCGCACCGACCGGCTCCTCGACAAGAACCGCAGCCACGGCCTGCCGCCGTTCCTCGCCGACGACGCCGGTGTCGACTCCGGTCTGATGATCGCCCAGTACACGCAGGCCGCCCTGGTCAGCGAGCTGAAGCGGCTCGCCGTACCGGCCTCGGCGGACTCGATCCCGTCCTCCGCGATGCAGGAGGACCACGTCTCCATGGGCTGGTCGGCGGCGCGCAAGCTGCGCACGGCCGTCGACAACCTCACCCGCGTGATCGCCGTCGAGCTGTACGCCGCCACGCGCGCGATCCAGCTCCGCGAGGGCCTCACCCCGGCCCCGGCCTCGCAGGCCGTCATCGACGCCGTACGGGCGGCCGGTGTCGAGGGTCCCGGACCGGACCGGTTCCTGGCGCCCGATCTCGCGGCGGCGGAGGCGTTCGTGCGCGCCGGGCACCTGGTCACGGCCGCGGAGACGGTCACCGGGCCGCTGCGCTAGCCGGCCGGGCCGGCGAAGTCGGAGGGGCCCTGTCGGGAGGACGGGGCCCCTCCGTGCTGTCTCCGAAGAGTCTGCCGCCCCCGTACGGTCAAAAAAGCCAAAAGAACGTCAAGCGCTGTCAAAAATCAAGGCGTTCCCGGCGCACCGAATACCCGACGAACCCGGCGCCGAGTCCGAGGCAGAGGGCGCCGCCGACGACGTACGGCGTGCTGTCGAAGCTGCCGGTGTCGGCCAGGCGGGCCGTGCCCTCACCGGTGGCCGCCGTGCCCGTGGAAGCGACTCTGGCCTGCTCGGTGACCTGCGGAGACGGGCTCGCGGAGACGGACTTGAGCACCGGTGTGTCGGGTGTCGCGTTGGCGGACGGGACGAACCACATGGCGCACAGCAGGCCGCCTGCGGCGGCGGCGGTCAGCAACGGTCGGCGAGCGGATGACACGGAATATCGATCCCCTTGTGGCGCTGGCGAATTGGCCGTGTGGGCAGATGTTAGTGAAAGCCGCGGGTCACAGGAAAGTCACGGGAGCGGTCGGCCTTACGCTCCGGGCATGAGTACTCCAGAGACATCACGTTTTGTGCGTATTCGCGTCGAGCTCGTTCTCGAGGTCGACGACGACGAGGCCGTCACCGGGGCCGCGCTGCAGGCGCTGGCCGAGGACGCCGACCTGTCCGACGCGGAAAGGGCGCACGCCGAGCGTGCCGTGACGGAGGACACCGCGGAGGCCCTGGCTCACCTCGTGGACCCGTTCGACCTGGTCAGCGCGGTGCCCGGAGTCGAGCTCCAGCAGGCCTCCTGGAGCAGCGAGCAGATCGACTACGACCCCGATTCGCCCGAGTGGGACCTGGACGAGGAAGATGGCGACGAGAACGACCCGGAAGACGATGAAATGACGGTCGGCTGACGCAGTGTGGGGAAAACGTGACCCCGGGCGGCAACCGTCGTCCGGGGTTTCGTCGTCTCAAGGGGCGCACTGGCCGACCCCCGCGCCGCCCCCGCCTCCGCGGCAAACGTGGCATGCCCCACACCCGCGAGCGATGTGGAACGGGACGAACCGGTCGTAGCGTTGAAGTTCTTGACGGGGAATCTCGGGGTTTCCGGACTCGGCAACGATGGAGAAGCGTGTGATGACGGACGGTAAGCGGCGCAAGGGTCTGGCGGCCGCGTCCGCACTGCTCGGCGGTGTGCTGGTGCTCTCGGCATGTTCCAGTAGCGACGCCGACACCTCCGGAAGCGGGGACGGCAGGACCTCGCAGGCCGAGGCCGACGAGGCTGCGGCCAAGAAGTCGTCCGAGGCCCAGATCAAGATCACGCCCAAGGACAACTCGGACAACGCCTCCATCAACAACTCCGCCGGCGTCACCGTGAGCAAGGGCACGCTCACCGAGGTGAAGATGACCGCCTCCGACGGCACGGAGGTCAGCGGCGAGATATCCGCCGACAAGACCAGCTGGAAGCCCAGCGGTCAGCTGGAGCGGGCCACCACCTACAAGCTGACGGCGACCGCGAAGGACTCCGAGGGCCGCGCCGCCCACGAGAACGCGTCGTTCACCACGGTCTCCCAGAAGAACAGCTTCATCGGCACCTTCACCCCGGACGACGGCAAGACCGTCGGCGTCGGCATGCCGGTGTCGATCAACTTCGACAAGGAGATCACCGACAAGGCCGCCGTCCAGAAGGGCATCACGGTCAACACCAGCAGCGGCCAGGAGGTCGCCTGCCACTGGTTCAGCACCCAGCGCATGGACTGCCGCCCGGAGAACTACTGGCAGGAGGGGTCGACCGTCACCCTCAAGCTGGCGCTCGACGGGGTCGAGGGCGCCGAGGGCGTCTACGGCGTCCAGCAGAAGACGGTCACCTTCAAGATCGGCCGCAACCAGGTCTCGTACGTCGACGCGAAGACCAAGCAGATGAAGATCACGCAGGACGGCAAGACCGTCAAGACGATCCCGATCTCCGCCGGCTCCCCCGAGAACAAGACCTACGAAGGCCAGATGGTGATCTCCGAGAAGTTCAAGGAGACCCGGATGGACGGCTCGACGGTCGGCTTCACCGATGACGACGGCAAGGGCGAGTACGACATCAAGGACGTGCCCCACGCCATGCGCCTGAGCACCTCCGGCACCTTCATCCACGGCAACTACTGGAGCAAGGGCATCTTCGGCAGCGCCAACACCAGCCACGGCTGCGTCGGTCTCGCCGACACCCAGGGCGCCGACGACCCGAACACGCCGGGCGCGTGGTTCTACAACAACTCGATCATCGGTGACGTGGTCGTCGTCCAGAACACCGGCGACAAGACCATCGCTCCGGACAACGGCCTCAACGGCTGGAACATGGACTGGGCCCAGTGGAAGGCGGGTTCGGCGGTCTGACGCCGAACACGCCCCGGCCCACGGCCACTTCGCTTCACCCGGCGCCCGTCGCCCCTCGCCGGGGCGGCGGGCGTCCGTCGTGCGACCCCGCTGGCACGCGTCCGTCGTGCGACCCCGCTGACACGTATCCGACGCCCAACCCGACTGACGTGTAACGGAGTTCGCGCGGACGCGTAACACCGGACGGCGAACGCGTAACAGTCGGCAGGCGGTTTCCCGACCGTCCCCGCCACCGCCCTTCGCGCTCTTGAGCGGCCGATCTCCCCTCGCCATACTCCGAGTTCCGGGGGGAGCACAGGTGTGCTGGACCACCCCCGGCCGGGTGAACGGGGAATTCTCCCGGTACTTCCGCAAGGGGGAACGTTGCGCAGACAAGTGAAGAAGGCCGGCGCGGCCACCGTCGCCACGGCGGCGGCCGTGGCCCTCGCGGCGGGCATGACCAGCCCGGCGGCGGCGGACGGGGCACGGACGACGGACGCTGACCGCACGGCGGCCTCGGCGCGGGCTGAGACCGCACGGGACGGGGCCGCGCGGGCCGCCTCCGGCACGGCGAGGCACCGTGTCACGCTGATCACCGGCGACCGGGTCGCCGTCGACGCCAAGGGCCGCGTCGTCGGCCTGGAGCGGGCCGAGGGCCGCGAGCACATACCCGTCCAGATCCGCAGAGCCGGCGGGCACACCCTCGTCGTCCCGGCCGATGCCGCCCGCCTGGTCGCCACCGGCAGACTGGACCAGCGCCTCTTCGACATCACCGAGCTGAACAAGGCCACCACCCGCAAGGCCCAGAGGAACGGCCTGAAGGTCATCGTCGGCTACCGGGGCGGTGCGCGGGCCACCAAGGCCGACGTCCGCGACGCGGGCACCCTCCGCCGCGCCCTCACCGCCCTGAACGCCGACGCCGTACAGACCCCGCACGAGAACGCGCCCGAGCTGTGGGACGCGGTGACCGACGGCGAGAAGACCGCCTCCGGCATCGCACGCGTCTGGCTCGACGGCGTCCGCACGGCCAGCCTCGGCAAGTCCGTCCCGCAGATCGGCGCCCCCAAGGCATGGGCCGCCGGCTACGACGGCAAGGGCGTCAAGATCGCCGTACTGGACACCGGCGTCGACACCACCCATCCCGACCTGAAGAACCAGGTCGTCGCGTCCGAGAACTTCTCCGTCTCACCCGACGCCTCCGACAAGTACGGCCACGGCACCCACGTCGCCTCCATCGCCGCCGGCACCGGCGCGAAGGCCGGCGCCACCTACAAGGGCGTGGCCCCCGGCGCCAAGCTGCTCAACGGCAAGGTGCTCAGCGACGAGGGCTTCGGCGACGACTCCGGCATCCTCGCCGGCATGGAGTGGGCGGCCGCGCAGGGCGCCGACGTCATCAACCTCAGCCTGGGAGGCGGCGACACCCCGGAGATCGACCCGCTGGAAGCCGAGGTCAACAGGCTCTCCGAGGAGAAGGGCATCCTCTTCGCCATCGCCGCCGGCAACGACGGCGAGTTCGGCGACCGCACCGTCGGCTCCCCGGGCAGCGCCGCCGCCGCCCTGACCGTCGGCGCGGTCGACGACGGGGACAAGCTCGCCTCCTTCTCCAGCACCGGCCCCGGCCTCGACGGCGCGGTCAAGCCCGACGTGACCGCGCCCGGCGTCGACATCACCGCCGCCTCCGCCAAGGGCAGCCTCATCGCCCGCGAGGAGGGCGAGAAGCCCGCCGGATACGTCACCATCTCCGGTACGTCGATGGCGACCCCGCACGTCGCGGGCGCCGCGGCCCTCCTCAAGCAGCAGCACCCCGACTGGACGTATGCCGAGCTGAAGGGCGCGCTGACGGGATCGGCGAAGGGCGGCAAGTACACCCCCTTCCAGCAGGGTTCGGGTCGCGTCCAGGTCGACAAGGCGGTCAGGCAGACCGTGATCGCCGACCCGGTGTCGGCCACCTTCGGCACCCAGCAGTGGCCGCACGCCGACGACAAGCCGGTCACCAAGCGGCTGACCTACCGCAACCTCGGCACCAAGGCCGTCACCCTGAAGCTGACGTCGACCGCCACCGGCCCGGGGGGCAAGGCGGCCCCCGCCGGGTTCTTCAAGCTGGGCGCCACCTCGGTCACCGTCCCGGCGGGCGGCAAGGCCTCCGTGGCCCTCACCGCCGACACCAGGCTCGGCGGCACGGTGGACGGCGCCTACTCGGCGTACGTCACGGCGACCGGCGGCGGACAGAGCGTCCGTACGGCCGCCGCCGTGGAGCGCGAGGTGGAGTCGTACGACGTCACGCTGAAGGCTCTCGGCCGCGACGGCAGGCCCACCGCGAACTACGAGACCGACCTGACCGGCGTCTCCGGCCTCGCCACGGACACCTGGTTCACACCGTACGAGGCCGACGGCACCGTCACCGTGCGGGTGCCCAAGGGCGCCTACGTCCTCAACTCCTCGATCCGCGTGAGCGACGACCCGGAGAAGTGGAAGGGCGCCGACTGGATCGCGCAGCCGAGGCTGAACGTCACGAAGAAGACCACCGTCACCCTGGACGCGCGCACCGCGAAGCCGGTGGACATCACCGTGCCGGCCAAGGCGGCGAAGTCCGAGTTCGCCTCCGCGGACTTCACGGTGGAGGCGGGCGGCAACAGCTACAGCTACGGCTGGTGGCTGGACTCCTACGAGGGCCTGCGCACCAAGCACCTCGGCCCGCGGATCACCGACGGCTCGCTCAGCCAGCAGTGGGACGGCCACTGGACAAAGGGCGCCAAGGAGCAGTACGACACCGTCGCCGGCGGCCCGGTCGAGCAGCTCGCCACCGGCTACACCCGGCACTACAAGGCGGGCGAACTGGCCACCCTCAAGGCCGGCCTCGGCGCCTCCGCGAGCGGCAAGAAGGGCGCCGTCTCCGCGACCGGCCGGCTGCCCGGCGGCGCCGGCGGCTCCTCGATCGGCATCGAGCAGCCCCTGCCCGGCACCCGCACCCTGCACCTGTCCACCGGGAACGGCGTGACGTGGGAGCTCGGCTTCGAGCAGTACGGCGGCCGGGACGCCGACGGCTTCCCGGCCGTCGAGGCCGGCTACCTCCTCGGCGACCCGCAGCGCTACAAGGCGGGCAAGAGCTACTCGGCGACGTTCAACACCGCCGTCTTCGGCCCGCGCCTCAACGCCGACTTCGGCCTCCACCGCGACGGTGACACCATCACCGGCACGGTCCCGCTGTTCGCCGACGGCGAGGGCCACGCCGGCTACTCGGCCTTCACCTCGGTCGCCACCACGCTCTACCGGGGCGGCACCAAGGTCGGCTCCCACAAGGACCCGCTGTTCGGCGAGGGCGAGTTCAAGGTCCCCTCCGGTGACGCCCGGTACCGGCTGACGACGTCGGTCAGGCGTTCCGCCAAGGTCGCCGCGGCCTCCAGCCGCATCGACGCGAGCTGGACGTTCCGCTCCAAGAAGACGGCCGACCGTACCGAGCTGCCCGCCTCCACCGCCCGCTTCGCCGCGGTCACCGGCCTGGACAGCAAGGTCACGGCGGGCAAGCAGGCCACCGTCCCGGTCACCGTCGAGGGCGCGGCCGCCGGCCGCAACCTCAAGTCCCTCGCGGTGCACGTGTCGTACGACCACGGCAAGACCTGGAAGAAGGCCACCGTGAAGAAGGGCAAGATCAGCGTCAAGAACCCGGCGAAGGGGAAGTCCCTCTCCTTCCGCGCCAAGATCGTCGACAAGAAGAAGAACGAGTCGGTGATCACGATCTACGACGCGTACTACGGGAAGTAGGCCGCGTACGACGGGAAGTAGGCCGCGGACTGCCGCAAGCAGGCCGCGCCACGTGAACGACCTGGCCGGAGCCCGACGGCTCCGGCCGGATCACGTCCGCAGCGAAGCCGCCGCGTCCGTCCCCCAGCTCGCCAGCAGCCGCAGCGCCTCCGCCGACGGTGAGCCCGGCTCGGCGTGGTACGTGATGAACGCCTGCTCGTCGTCGTCGACCAGGCGGAACGTCTCGAAGGACAGGGTCATCTCACCCACCAGCGGATGCCGCATCCGCTTGACGCCGTAGGACTTCTCCTTGACGTCGTGCGTGGCCCACAGGCGCCGGAACTCCTCGCTCTTCACGGACAACTCGCCGACCAGGGCGGACAGCCGCGGGTCGTCCGGGTGCCGGCCCGCGTCCATGCGCAGGAAGCTGACCATGTCGTGCGCCTTCTGGTCCCAGTCCACGAACAGATCCCGGTAGTCCGGGTTCAGGAAGACCAGCCGCGCCCAGTTCCGCTCCTGGGCGGGCAGCTTGCCCCAGTCGCCGAAGAGGGCCGCCGCCATCCGGTTCCAGGCGAGGATCTCCGACCGCCGGCCGGTCACGTACGCCGGGACCGTGTCGATCGACTCCAGCAGCTGGAGCAGGGCCACGCGCACCGGCTGCTGCGCCCTTGACGCCGCCGCCCGCCTGCGCTGCTGCTGCGGTTTCGCCAGGTGCGTCAGGTGCGCCTGCTCGGCGTCGGACAGCCTGAGCGCGCGGGCGATCGCGTCGAGGACCTCCGCCGACACGTTCCGTCCGTTGCCCTGCTCCAGGCGCGTGTAGTACGCCACGGACACCCCGGCCAGCTGCGCCAGCTCCTCCCGCCGCAGCCCCGGCACCCGGCGGTGCCGCCCGTACGACGGCAGCCCGACGTCCTCCGGCTTCAGCCGGGCGCGCCGGGTGCGCAGGAACTCGCTCAGTTCGGCACGCCGGTCCAGCTGTCCATCCATGCCCTCCAGTATTGCCGGTCGTATTCCCGGTCGTACGCCCGTGAGCCTGTCCCCGTCAGTGGTACGCACGCTGGTCGTAGGCAAAGCCGTGGTCTGGGTGGATGTCCGCCGGGGCGGCAGGCTGGAGGCATCCAGCAGAAGACCAGTCACGAGGAATCCGGAGAACCCGGCATGACCACTGTCGCCGCATACGCCGCACCCGCCGCCAAGGCTCCGCTGGAGCGGACCACCATCGAGCGGCGCGAGGTGCGCGAGCACGACGTCCTGATCGACATCAAGTTCGCCGGCATCTGCCACTCCGACATCCACCAGGTCCGCGAGGGCTGGGGCGAGGCGATCTTCCCGATGGTCCCCGGCCACGAGATCGCGGGCGTCGTCTCCGAGGTCGGCCCCGGCGTCACCAAGTTCGCCGTCGGCGACCGGGTGGGCGTCGGCTGCATGGTCGACTCCTGCCGAGAGTGCGAGAACTGCGAGGCCGGCCTGGAGCAGTACTGCACCGGCGGCAGCGTGATGACCTACAACGGCGTCGGCAAGGACGGCGAGCCGACCTACGGCGGCTACTCCGAGAAGGTCGTCGTCGACGAGAACTTCGTCCTCGGCATCCCCGAGGGCATCGCGCTGGACGAGGCGGCGCCGCTGCTGTGCGCCGGCATCACCACGTACTCCCCGCTCCGGCGCTGGAACGCCGGCCCCGGCAAGAAGGTCGCCGTCGTCGGCATGGGCGGCCTCGGCCACATGGCCGTCAAGCTCGCGCACGCCCTGGGCGCCGAGGTGACGGTGCTCTCGCAGTCCCTGCGCAAGAAGGACGACGGCCTGAAGCTGGGCGCCGACCACTACTACGCGACCAGCGACCCGGCCACCTTCGAGGAACTGGCCGGCACCTTCGACCTGATCGTCTCGACGGTCTCCGCCCCGCTCGACCTCGGCGCCTACCTGGGGCTGCTGAAGACGGAGGGCGCCCTGGCCAACGTCGGTGCCCCCGAGGAGCCGGTCTCCCTCAACCTGTTCGCGCTGCTCGGCGGCGGCAAGACCCTCGCCGGGTCCATGATCGGCGGCATCCGGGAGACCCAGGAGATGCTGGACTTCTGCGCCGAGCACGGCATCGGCGCCGAGATCGAGCTGATCGCCGCCTCCGAGGTCAACGAGGCGTACGAGCGGGTCCTGGCGAGCGACGTGCGGTACCGCTTCGTGATCGACACGGCGACGATCTGACGGGCCGGCAACATGCTCGGGAATTGCCTCCGGGATTGCCTCCGGGATTTCCTTGGGGGTTTTTCCCGTCCCTGTCACACGGCCGCGCCGCCCCGGGTCATACCGCCGTAGACACACACGGCGGACGCCCGGACGGGGCAGGAACCAGACATCTGTCGACCTGTCCGTCCGGGCGCCAGGGCCCCCGGGAGCAGTCATGACGTACCCCTCGTCCCCCACCACCCCCCTCCTGGTCACCGGCGGCACGGGCACCCTCGGCGGCCACGTCGTCCCGTTGCTGCGGGCGGCGGGCCGTGAGATACGGATCCTCACCCGGCGTCCCCGCCCGGCCGAGGACGGCGTCACCTACGTCACCGGCGACCTCCTCACCGGTGAGGGCGTCGAGGCCGCGGTCGACGGCGTGCACACCGTCCTGCACCTGGCGGGCGGCCCGAAGGGCGACGACGAGGCGACCCGCACGCTGGTGCGCGCCGCCTCGCACGCGGACGTACGGCACCTCGTGTACATCTCGGTCGTGGGCGCGGACGGTGTGCCGCTGGCGTGGCCGCGCACCAAGCTGGACTCGGAGCGGGTGATCGCCGACTCGGGCATCGGGTGGACGGTGCTGCGGGCGGCCCAGTTCCACGAGCTGACCCTGACGATGATCGAGAAGATGACCAAGCTGCCGGTCCTGCCCGTCCCGGGCGGCCTGCGCCTCCAGCCGGTCGACTCCCGCGAGGTCGCCGCGCGCCTGGCCGAACTGGCCCTCGCGGCACCCGCCGGCCGGGTCCCCGACATGACCGGGCCAGAGGTCCACGACCTGGCCGCCCTGGCCCGCCCGTACCTCGCCCTGCACTCCCGGCGCCGTCGCCCGGCACTGCCGGTACGCATCCCCGGCAAGGCGGGCCGCGCCTACCGCGCGGGGGCGAACCTCACGCTGGAGGGGGCGCGGGTGGGCCGGCGGACGTGGCAGGAGTTCCTGACGGAGCGGGCGGGACGCGGGACGGTGACGGCAGACGCGCGCCCCTCGTGAGCCCGGCGCCGGCCGGCGTGCGCGTCAGCGGCGCCGCAGCGACGCGTCCAGCAGCGCGGGCGGAGTGTCGAACTTCTCCTGCGCGGCCAGGTCGGTCCCGGGAGCCACGATCGCGTCGACGGCGTCGAGGACATCGGCGGAGAGCACGGTGTCGGCGGCGGCGAGCTGCGCGTGCAGGTGATCCAGGGTGCGGGGGCCGATGAGCGCGCTGGTCACGGCCGGATGTGCGGTCACGAAGCCGAGCGCCAGCTGGATCATGGTCAGGCCGGCCTCGTCGGCGACCCGGGCCAGCCGCTCGACGGCGTCGAGGCGGGCCCGGTTGGCCGGCAGCGAGGTGTCGAAGCGCTCCGGCATGAACGCCGACCGGTGGGTGGCGATCTCCCGGCCCGCCCGCACCGCCCCCGACAGCCATCCCGACGCCAGCGGGCTCCACACCAGCACGCCGAGCCCGTACTCCTCGGCCACGGGCAGCACGTGGCTCTCGATCCCGCGCTGGAGGATGGAGTAGCTGGGCTGCTCGGTGACGTACCGGCTCAGGCGGTGCTCGCGGGCGGCCCACTGGGCCTGGACGATGCGGTACGCGGGGAAGGTCGAGGAGCCGAAGTAGCGGATCTTTCCCGCGCGCTGGAGGTCGGTCAGGGCCGCCAGTGTCTCCTCGTCGCTGGTGGCCGGGTCCCACCGGTGGATCTGGTAGAGGTCGACGTGGTCGACGCCGAGGCGGCGCAGGCTGTTGTCCAGCTCGGTGACCAGCCAGCGGCGGGAGGCGCCCCGGTGGTTGCGCTCCTCGCCCATGGGCATGCTCGCCTTCGTGGCCAGCACGATGTCGTCGCGGCGGCCGGCGACGGCCTTGCCGACCATCTCCTCCGATTCGCCCCGGCCGTACATGTCGGCGGTGTCGATGACGTTGACCCCGCCCTCCAGGGCGGCGTCGACGATGGCGGTGGCCTCGTCCTGGGTGGTGCGCCCGATGCTGCCGAAGTTCATGGCGCCGAGCGCGAGAGAGCTGACCTGGACGCCGGTGCGGCCCAAGGTGCGGTAGAGCATGAGGTTTTCCTTCGTTACAGGTGAAGTGACGCGGGGTGATGGGCGCGAGCAGGCATGACAAGTCCATGCCAAGGTGGGCGAGGCGGGCTTGGTGCGGCTCTCGCGCTCTGACATCATGGCGGCGAAATGGAACGCCGTCCCGTTTGACGATACGGAACGGTGTCCCGTTTAGCAATCCCGGATGGCGGAGGAAACCGACGTGGTGCAGGAACAGGACGGCGACGAGGGCACGGAGCAGACGGCCCGGCCCAAACGGGCGGACGCCCGGCGCAACCAGAAAACCCTGCTCGACGCGGCCGCCGCGGTCTTCGTCGAGTCGGGCGTCGAGGCGCCGGTACGCGACATCGCGGCCAGGGCCGGTGTCGGGACCGCCACGATCTACCGCCATTTCCCGACGCGGGCGGACCTCATCATCGGCGTCTACCGGCACCAGGTGGAGGCCTGCGCCGAGGCCGGTCCGGCCCTGCTGGCGAGCAGCCCGACCCCGTACGCCGCACTCGGACGGTGGATCGACCTCTTCGTCGACTTCCTGGTCACCAAGCACGGACTCGCCGCCGTACTGCAGTCCGACAACGCCGGCTTCGAGACGCTGCACGCGTACTTCCTCGACCGCCTCGTGCCCGTGTGCACCCGCCTCCTCGACGCCGCGACCGCCTCCGGCGAGATCCGGTCCGACCTGTCCGCCCTGGAACTCATGCGCGGCGTCGGCAACCTCTGCATCGGCGCGGAGAACGACCCGCGCTACGACGCCCGACGCCTGGTCGCCCACCTCATCGGGGGGCTGCGCCGACCGGACTGACGGGATCGTGGCCTGGCGGTCGAAGGCGTCGGCCCGCAGCGGACCGTCGCTGCCCGCGGGGCAGCCCCGGACGGGCACGGAATCGCTCGGAAGCCTCGCGCGTTGACGGAGTGGGCGTGGAACGTCGGTGATGTGCGCGCCGAGTAGCGCGAATGACCAGCCCGAATGACCAGACTGACGGATATTGGAGGGCGCAATGGCTGCGCAGACGCAGAGGGCCGTGCTCGCGGGTGGGTGCTTCTGGGGGATGGAGGAGCTGATCCGCCGGCTGCCGGGAGTGACGGCGACCCGGGTGGGATACACCGGGGGAGACGTGCCGAACGCGACGTATCGCAACCACGGCACGCACGCGGAGGCCATCGAGATCCTCTTCGACCCCGAGAAGACCGACTTCCGCGCGCTGCTGGAGTTCTTCTTCCAGATCCACGACCCGAGCACCAGGAACCGCCAGGGCAACGACATCGGCCTCAGCTACCGCTCGGCGATCTACTACGTGGACGACGAGCAGAAGCGGATCGCCGAGGACACGATCGCGGACGTGGACGCCTCCGGGCTCTGGCCGGGCAAGGTCGTCACCGAGGTGGAGCCGGTCGGCCCCTTCTGGGAGGCCGAGCCCGAGCATCAGGACTACCTGCAGCGTTACCCGGAGGGCTACACCTGCCACTTCCCGCGCCCGGGGTGGCGGCTGCCCGCCCGCGCCGAGGGCTGACGGGTACCGGGAGGCGGCCCGGTCGGCGTTTGTGCCGGGCCGCCTGTCGCGGAACCGTCAGTGGGGGAGTGTGGCCGGGCTGCCGCCGTTCGCCTCGTAGCCCGCGACCGCCAGCGCGCGGTAGACCGCGAACTCCGCCGCCGGGTCGGGGGAGAGGGTCCAGGGCAGGGCGCCGACGTGGCCGTCGATGAGTATCAGCTGGTTCATCGCCTCGGCCCAGCGCTCGCCGCGGACCAGGAAGAAGACCAGCAGATGGCGGACATGCGCCTGCATCGGGTCGCCCGGGCGGGCCGAGTGGACCGCGTGCAGGGCGCCGTGGACCGCCTTGGTGACGATCTCGCTCTGGTAGAAGCCCCTGACCAGGTTGACCTCGGGGAGATGCTCGAAGACCGCGAAGAGCGGCATCGCCGCGAGGAGCGAGCCCTTCGGGGCGCGGGCCGCCGCCGCCTCCGCGAAGGAGTACGCCAGGTCGCGGGAGCCGTGCCACTTTTCGCACCAGTAGTGCAGGGCGGCCAGGTGCGCGCCCATGTGGGCCGGGGCGCGGTCGAGGATCTTCAGCCAGAGCTGCTCGAAGTCCTCGCGCGGGTAGGCGAGCCCGCGGGCGACCGAGAGCTCGACGATGTACGGGATCGGGTCACCGGGGGCGAGCAGCGCCGCCTCACCGCAGGCCGCCTTCGCCTCCTCCATGATGATCCGGAAGTCGTCCGTGCCCGGCGTCGCCGTCCGCCACGCCTGCTGCACCAGGAACTCGGCGTGCACCGCCGCGCCGCCCGCGTCCTTGGGGGCCTCGGCCCGCCACACCCGCAGCCACTGCCCGCCCGGCGTCTCGCCGACGCCACCGGGCCGCTGCCGCAGCTCCAGCGACGCGGCGCCCGCGAAGGCCTGCACGCGCTGCCAGCGCCGCTCACCCTCCGCCTCCGTACCGGCGAGGAGCTGCTGGGCGCCCCGGTAGTCCTGCGTGCGCTGCACCAGGTCCAGGACGTCCAGCAGGTCCTGGTCGGGGCCGGGCATGCGGATGTCCAGCTCCTCCTCGCGCGCGAAGCCGTAGTTGGCGGGGTCCGCCGCGTCCGGGTGGCCGGCGGGTACCAGACCGACCGCGCTCCGTCGGCGCCGCAGAACGGGGAGCAGCACCACAGCCAGCATGGCCAGTGCCATCAGGACCCAGAGAATCTCCATGTCTCAAGCGAACCAGACTGCGCCGACAATTGGCCAACCTGTCCCCCGCCCTGTGGAAAACGCGCGGAGTCGTCCACGCCGCTACCCTCGGTGCCCATGAGCGACAGGCACATCAGTCAGCACTTCGAGACGCTAGCGATTCACGCGGGAAACACCGCCGATCCCCAGACGGGCGCGGTCGTACCGCCGATCTATCAGGTGTCGACCTACAAGCAGGACGGCGTCGGCGGGCTGCGCGGCGGATACGAGTACAGCCGCAGCGCGAACCCGACCCGTACGGCCCTGGAGGAGAACCTGGCCGCCCTGGAGGGCGGCCGTCGCGGCCTCGCGTTCGCGTCCGGACTGGCGGCCGAGGACTGCCTGTTGCGTACGCTGCTGCGTCCCGGCGACCACGTGGTGATCCCCAACGACGCGTACGGCGGTACCTTCCGGCTCTTCGCCAAGGTCGCCACCCGGTGGGGCGTGGAATGGTCCGTGGCCGACTCGAGCGACCCCGCCGCCGTGCGGGCCGCGCTGACGCCGAAGACCAAGGCCGTCTGGGTGGAGACGCCCTCCAACCCCCTGCTCGGCATCACCGACATCGCCGCCGTGGCCCAGGTCGCCCGGGACGCCGGCGCCCGGCTCGTCGTCGACAACACCTTCGCCACGCCGTACCTCCAGCAGCCGCTGGCGCTCGGCGCGGACGTCGTCGTGCACTCCCTGACCAAGTACATGGGCGGCCACTCGGACGTCGTCGGCGGCGCGCTGATCGTGGGTGACCGGGAACTGGGGGAGGAACTGGCGTTCCACCAGAACGCCATGGGCGCCGTCGCCGGGCCCTTCGACTCCTGGCTGGTGCTGCGCGGCACCAAGACGCTCGCGGTACGCATGGACCGGCACAGCGAGAACGCCACCAAGGTCGCCGAGATGCTCTCCCGGCACGCGCGCGTGACGAGCGTCCTGTACCCGGGGCTGCCGGAGCACCCGGGGCACGAGGTCGCCGCCAAGCAGATGAAGGCGTTCGGCGGCATGGTGTCGTTCCGCGTCGAGGGCGGCGAGGAGGCGGCGGTCGAGGTCTGCAACCGCGCGAAGGTGTTCACGCTGGGTGAGTCCCTGGGCGGCGTCGAGTCGCTGATCGAGCACCCCGGCCGGATGACGCACGCGTCCGCCGCCGGTTCGGCCCTGGAGGTGCCCGCCGACCTGGTGCGTCTGTCGGTCGGTATCGAGAACGTCGACGACCTGCTCGCGGACCTCCAGCAGGCCCTCGGCTAGTCCGGCAGTCCCGGCGAGCAGGGCGGGCTCACCAGCCCTCCCAGCCCGTCACGGGTGGGGTCGTCTCCGACGGCGGCTCCACCCAGGGCTGGACGGTCAGCGCCCACACGGTGAACGCCACGGCGGCGGCGCACAGCACCAGCCACATCAGGCGGCGGGCGGCGGTCCTGCGCCGCAGCATGCGGCCGCCGCGGCGCACCGCGTCCGCGCACAGCTCGGGCGGCACCCGGGGCGGCGACTGTTCCATGATCCGCCGTGCGGCGGCCTCTCGCTGGGGGCGGTTCACCGGCGCCTCCGGGTCCTCCACGCCCGCGTGGCCGTGCACCACGTGGATGTGCCCGTGCCGCACGCGCGCGTGCCCGTCGTCCCGGCGGCCGTCGTATCGAGCGCCGCGTCCTTCAAGGCGTCGCCGCCTTCGCTTCCGCCGCCACCGGGCGGGCCGGTGGCGCGGGCGGGTGCAGCAGGGTGGCCGTCGCGCGGTCGCAGATCGTCCGTACGCGTTCCGCGGGCAGGCCGAGCAGGGCGGCCGCCTGTTCCTCGGCGACGCCCTCGTAGAGCCTGAGCACCAGGATCAGGCGTTCCCGCGGGGTGAGCCCGCGCAAAGGGCCGGCGGCGTGCCGGCGGGCCCGGCCGATGCCGCCGCCGTACCGGTGCCAGGCCTCGTGGGCGAAGCGGGTGGCCAGGTGCCGGCGGGCCCGGTCGTACGGGTCCTCCCCGCGCAGTCGGTCCCAGCACGCGTATGTATGGGCGAGGGACAGGGCCAGCAGGCGCCGCGCGCGCGGGTTGTCGCCCGGTGGCTCGGCCGTGAGCAGGGTGGCGGCATGCAGCAGCCGCCCTGCCGCGCCCGCGACGAACGCCTCGAACTCCCGGGCCCGGCGGGCACTGTGGAATGCCTGCCGTTCTCGCACCGCGCCTCCCGCCCAGAGGGCGACGGCCCCTGAGTCTCGTACGACGACCCCTGGGTCTCATATCAGGCCAGGGGTGGCCCGCCGGTCAAGAGTTCGGTGCGAACCGCCGCGGAAAGGCGGTGGAGGGTGGTTCAGGAGGCCGACGACGACTCCGGGCCCGCCACGCCCGTCGGGGCCATACGGGCGGACAGGGCGCCGTTGAAGCGCGCGAGGAGCGCGCAGAACGCCTCCCGCTCCTCCGGCGCCCAGTCGTGGGTCAGTTCGGCCATGAGCTGACGCCGGGAGGACCGGACCTCTTCCAGCCGCGACACGCCGCGCGGGGACAACTGGAGCACGACCGCGCGCCCGTCCTCGGGGTGCGAGGTCCGCTTGACGAGTCCGGTGTCCACGAGCGGTGCCACCTGCCGGGTGACCGTCGAGGAGTCGATCCCCATGCTCGCGGCGAGCGCCTTGACGCCCATCGGGCCCTCTTTGTCGAGGCGGTTGAGCAGCAGGTATGCGGCGCGGTCCATGGAGTTGCGCACCTGCCCGACCCCGCCGAGCCGGGTCTGTTCGGCACGACGGGCGAAGAGTGCCACCTCGTGCTGGAGCGTCTCGAGAAGACCGGTGTCACCGGCGGTCGTCATGTCCATCGACATTTCAGGCGTTGTGGGCATGGCCGGGGGCTCACTTCGTGGAGGGCTGCTAATTGGGGGACAGGGTACGCGGCCGGGCGGCGAGGCGTACCGGCGCTGCGCAAAGCGGGTCTCGGAGGTTGGTCACAACGGTCCCCGGCGCCCGTGAACTGCGATGCTGGAGGCATGAGCTACAGCACGGCCTCCCTTGTCGGACCCGTCACCCTCGACGACGTGCGCGGTGCCCAGAAGATGCTCTCGGGTGTGGCGCGGGTGACGGCGATGGAGGGCAGCAGGCACCTGTCCCAGCTGGTCGGCGCGCCGGTGCACCTCAAGTGCGAGAACCTCCAGCGGACGGGCTCGTTCAAGCTGCGCGGCGCCTACGTCCGTATCGCCGGACTGCTGCCCGAGCAGCGGGCCGCCGGTGTGGTCGCCGCGAGCGCGGGCAACCACGCGCAGGGGGTGGCGCTGGCGTCGTCACTGCTCGGGGTGCGCTCGACGGTGTTCATGCCGAAGGGCGCCCCGCTGCCGAAGATCAGCGCGACCCGGGACTACGGCGCCGAGGTGCGGCTGCACGGTCAGGTGGTCGACGAGACGCTGGCCGCCGCGCAGGAGTACGCGGAGCGGACCGGCGCGGTGTTCATTCACCCCTTCGACCACCCGGACGTCATCGCGGGCCAGGGCACGGTCGGACTGGAGATCCTGGAGCAGTGCCCCGAGGTGCGGACCGTCGTGGTCGGCATCGGCGGGGGCGGGCTGGCGGCCGGGATCGCGGTCGCGTTGAAGGCGCTGCGGCCGGACGTGCGGATCGTGGGCGTCCAGGCGGAGGGTGCGGCGGCGTATCCGCCGTCGCTGGCGGCGGGGCGCCCGGTGGCCGTCGAGCATCCGGTGACGATGGCCGACGGCATCAAGGTGGGGCGGCCCGGTGACGTGCCGTTCGGAATCGTCGGCGAGCTGGTGGACGAGGTCCGTACGGTCTCCGAGGACGAGCTGTCCACCGCGCTGCTGCTCTGCCTGGAGCGGGCCAAGCTGGTCGTGGAGCCGGCCGGGGCGTCTCCGGTGGCGGCGTTGCTGAGTGAGCCGGGTGCCTTCGAGGGACCGGTGGTGGCGGTGCTGTCCGGCGGCAACGTGGACCCGGTGCTGATGCAGGGCGTGCTGCGGCACGGCATGGCCGCGCAGGGCCGCTACCTGGCGGTCCGGCTGCGTCTGACGGACCGGCCCGGCGCCCTCGCCACGCTTCTCGGGGTGTTGTCAGTGGTCGACGCTAACGTCCTCGATGTGAGCCACGTCCGGACCGATCCACGGCTCGGGCTCACGGAGGCGGAGGTCGAACTGCACCTGGAGACGAAGGGCCCGGAGCACTGCGCCGAGGTCGGCCGGGCGCTGCGGGAGGCGGGCTATCCCGTCATCGGCTGACCCGTCGTCGACCTGGGGCACACGTTCGAGAAATTCCGTTGTAAGACGCGATACATCGCGTTATGGTGTGTCGTAAATCGCTCGCTACGCAGAGCGGAACGTACAAATCTAGGCTTCCCGAAGAATCCCCGACGACGTGGAGACTCATATGCCAGGCGCCATCTATGCCGAAGGCCTGGTGAAAACCTTCGGTGACGTAAGGGCTCTGGACGGCGTCGACCTCGACGTTCCCGAAGGCACGGTCCTGGGCCTGCTCGGGCCGAACGGCGCGGGCAAGACGACCGCCGTCCGCTGCCTGACGACCCTGCTGCGACCCGACAGCGGCAAGGCGGTCGTCGCGGGCATCGACGTGCTCAGACAGCCCAACGAGGTACGGCGGTCGATCGGCCTCTCCGGCCAGTTCGCCGCCGTCGATGAATACCTGACCGGCCGGGAGAACCTCCAGATGGTCGGCCAGCTCTACCAGATGAAGGCCAAGGCCGCGAAGGCCCGGGCCGGCGAGCTGCTCGAACAGTTCCACCTCGCGGACGCCGCCGACCGCCCGACGAAGACCTACTCGGGAGGCATGCGCCGCCGGCTCGACCTGGCGGCCGCCCTGGTCGTCTCCCCGCCCGTCATGTTCATGGACGAGCCGACGACCGGCCTCGACCCACGCAACCGCCAGGAGCTGTGGGAGGTCATCAAGCAGCTGGTCGCCGGCGGTACGACCCTGCTGCTGACCACGCAGTACCTGGAGGAGGCCGACCACCTCGCGCACGACATCGCGGTCGTCGACCACGGCCGCGTCATCGCCCGCGGCACCTCCGACCAGCTCAAGGCCCGCACCGGCGGAGAGCGCGTCGAGGTCGTGGTCCACGAGCGCGAGCACATGGCGACGGCCGCCGAGGTGCTCGGCGGGTTCGGCAAGGGCTCGACCACCGTCGAGGAGCACACCCGCAAGCTCACCGTCCCCGTCACCGGCGGCGCCAAGCTGCTCGCCGAGGTCATCCGGGAACTCGACACCCGCGGTATCGAGATCGACGACATCGGCCTGCGCCGCCCCACCCTCGACGACGTCTTCCTCTCCCTCACCGGCCATGTGGCCGAGGCGAAGGAGAACGGCCTCGCGGCCGACGCCGGCCGCGAGGACGAGGACGCCGGCCACCAGGCCAAGAAGGAGACCGCCAAGTGAGCGCCACCACCGACGCCGCTCGGACCGCGGCGCCCACCAACCCCCTCGGCCAGTCCGTCCGGGACTCCCTGGTCATCGCCCGCAGGAACCTGATCCGGATGACCAGGATTCCCGAGATGGTCCTCTTCGGGGTCATCCAGCCGGTGATGTTCGTGGTCCTGTTCACCTACGTCTTCGGTGGCTCGATGAAGATCGGGAACACCACCGACCCGGACGTCTACAAGAACTTCCTGATGGCGGGCATCTTCGCGCAGACCGTCACGTTCGCCACCGCGGGATCGGCGGCCGGCATCGCCGACGACATGCAGAAGGGCCTCGTCGACCGCTTCCGCTCCCTGCCGATGGCCCGTGGCGCGGTGCTGACCGGCCGCACCGTCGCCGATCTCGTGCAGACGGCCATCACGCTGCTCGTCCTCGCGATCGTCGCGCTGATCGTCGGCTGGCGCACCGGCTCCGCGGAGCCGACCAACCTCGGACAGATCCTGGCCGGCTTCGCCCTGCTGCTTCTCCTGGGCTACGCCTTCACCTGGATCGGCGCGCTGATCGGCCTGTCCGTGCGAACCCCGGAGGCGGCGACCTCGGGAGGCATCATCTGGCTGTTCCCGGTGACGTTCGTTTCGAACGCCTTCGTGGACTCCAGCCAGATGACCCCCTGGCTCCGGCACATCGCCGAGTGGAACCCGTTCAGCGCCACGGTGCAGGCCTGCCGGGAACTGTTCGGCAACGCGGGCGTCGCGCAGTCCGACGCCTGGCCCATGCAGCATCCCGTCTGGGCCTCGGTGATCTGGTCCGTTCTGATCATCGCGGTCTTCCGGACCCTGGCGGTGCGCAAGTACCGCTCGGCCGCCACATGACGACGAGCCCCCGGCGTCACCGGGACGCCGGGGGCTCGTCAACGACAGACGGCCGGGTGTGCCACCGGCCGGGGGAGGGAGCCTGGTCAGCCGTTGTAGGGCTCGGCCTTGAGGATCTTCACGGACGCCGGCTTGCCGTTGGGCAGCTCGTACTGCGCGTCCTCGCCGACCTTGTGGCCCATGACGCCCGAGCCCAGTGGGGACTGCGGCGAGTAGGTCTCGATGTCCGAGCTCGCGTACTCGCGCGAGGCGAGCAGGAAGGTCAGCGTGTCGTCCTCGTCACCGTCGAAGGCGATCGTGACGACCATGCCGGGCGCCACCGCGCCGTCCGCGGCCGGAGCCTCACCGACCTTGGCGCTCTCCAGCAGCTGGGTCAGCTGGCGCACGCGGAGCTCCTGCTTGCCCTGCTCCTCCTTCGCCGCGTGGTACCCGCCGTTCTCGCGCAGGTCCCCCTCCTCACGGGCCGCGGCGATCTTGGCAGAGATCTCGGTGCGCGCAGGACCAGTAAGGTATTCAAGCTCCTCCTTGAGCTTGTTGTACGCCTCCTGGGTCAGCCAGGTGACGTTCTCGCTGGTCTGGGTCACGGGTGCTCCTCGTTGGTACTGGGAATACAAATCAACGCCCTACCCAGAAGGATGTTCCTTCACGGAAGGGCGAAACCACGAGCCTAACAATTCAGTGGCCAAAGGGGGAGGACATAAGCCACCAGATTCATGTCGCCGCAGGTCAGCGCCCATGTATTCGCGCCGACCGGCTCTGCGGGATCAGTCCGCGTGGCAGCCGAGCAGCTCGGCCGTCGTGCCGGGGGCCTTGGTGCGCAGGGTGACGACCTCGTCGATGCGTGTGGAGTCCCCGTCGAAGCGGAAGTCGGCCCGGCCCACCTCGTCGCCGTCCTCCGCCTGGGAGCGCACCGTGCAGTAGCCGGCGACACCGGCGTCCTTGCGGACCTCCAGGTGTACCTGCACCGAGTCCTCGGCGAGCTCGAACCCGATCAACTCACCGCTGATCTTGTTCTGTCCGACGTAGTGGTAGCCGAACCAGCCGATCACGGCGAGCAGGACGGCACCGAGCACGGCGCCGACGATCTTGAGCGTGCGGTCGGCCCGTTCGTCCGAGGAGCGGCCGTACCGGCTCTCGGGCGTCTGCGTGCTCGCCGTACTCATGATCGTCCTCTCGGCAGGAGCGGAACGGGCGTGTCCCGAAAGGGGCCCCGGCACCCGGTCGTCCCGGGCTCCGGAATTATTCGGCTCCCGATTCGGTCACTATAGAAGCCGCCGATTGCGCCGACGCACACGGGCGCCGACTGACCGAGGATTGAGTCTTGACTGACCAGCTGCGATTGATGGCCGTGCACGCCCACCCCGACGACGAGTCGAGCAAGGGCGCGGCCACCATGGCGAAGTACGTGTCCGAGGGGGTGGACGTGCTGGTGGTGACCTGCACCGGCGGGGAGCGCGGCTCCATCCTCAACCCCAAGCTCCAGGGCGACGCGTACATCGAGGAGAACATCCACGAGGTGCGCAGGAAGGAGATGGACGAGGCCCGGGAGATCCTGGGCGTGGGGCAGGAGTGGCTCGGCTTCGTCGACTCCGGCCTGCCCGAGGGCGACCCGCTGCCGCCGCTGCCGGAGGGCTGCTTCGCCCTGGAGGACGTCGACAAGGCCGCCGGTGAGCTGGTGCGGAGGATCCGCTCCTTCCGCCCCCAGGTGATCACCACCTACGACGAGAACGGCGGCTACCCGCACCCCGACCACATCATGACCCACAAGATCACGATGGTGGCCTTCGAGGGCGCGGCCGACACCGAGAAGTACCCGGAGAGCGAGTACGGGACGGCGTACCAGCCGCAGAAGGTGTACTACAACCAGGGCTTCAACCGCCCGCGCACCGAGGCGCTGCACAGCGCGCTGCTGGAGCGCGGCCTGGAGTCGCCCTATGGGGACTGGCTCAAGCGCTGGTCGGAGTTCGAGCGCAAGGAGCGCACGCTGACCACGCACGTGCCCTGCGCCGACTTCTTCGAGGTCCGGGACAAGGCGCTGATCGCGCACGCCACGCAGATCGACCCCGACGGGGGCTGGTTCCGGGTGCCGATGGACATCCAGAAGGAGGTCTGGCCCACCGAGGAGTACGAGCTCGCGAAGTCCCTCGTGGACACCTCCCTCCCCGAGGACGACCTCTTCGCGGGCATCCGGGACAATGCCTGACATGAGTGCAAGCGCAAGCATGGCAATGACGCACCTCGTCACTCTCGCCGAACTCGACGAGGACAAGGTCACGCCCGGTGTCCTCGGGTTCATCGTCTTCGCGGTGATGGCCCTGGCGGTGTGGGGGCTGATGCGGTCCATGAGCCGGCACATGGGGAAGGTGGACTTCAAGGAGGCGCCGGACGCGGAGGCGGAGGCGGAGGCCGCCGGCCGGGTGGGGCCGCAGAAGGGCTGACCCGGCCTCCCGGTGCCCGGCGCGGGTCTGAACGCCGGGTGGGCGACGCGACCCGGCGTTGTGGGGTGCCGCCGCGCCCACTCCTGCCCGCAGCTGGGGGTGGGGGCGCGGCGCGGCTGCCCGCGGTTAGGCGGCTGTCACCGCCACCCCCATCACCTCCCGGGCCTGGCGGTTGGGGACCATGCCCAGGTGCCAGGCCTGCCAGCCGGATTCCAGTTGGACGCCGCGTTCCAGGAGGAGCTGGTACGCCCCGATGTAGTCGTCCAGCTTGGCGTCCCGGGCCGGGTGGCGGGCGCGGGAAAGTTGGGCGAGTTCCTCCTGCGCCACCGCCGTGCCGACCTCCACGCCGCCCGGAGCGGCGTACGGCAGGAGGGTGCAGCGCAGGAAGCGGGCCCAGTCGTCGCCCCGCCGGTCGCCGTACGCCGCGAAGAGTGCCGCCGCCTCGTCGCAGAGCGCCAGCGCCTGCGGCGTACGGGCGTTGCCCGCGTCCACGACCGCCAGCTCCAGGCAGGTCCACGCCTCGCCGTGGCCGACGCCGATGCGCTGGAAGTCCGCGCGGGCGTCGACCAGGAGCTGCCGGGCGAAGCCGGAGTTGCGGAGCGAGCCGGTCTGGGCGGCGCGCTGGTCGCGGGTGACCCGCGCCGAGTGGTGCCGGGCGCAGGCCAGGCCGTACACGTCGCGCATCCGGGAGAACATCGTGCGGGAGCGTTCCAGCTCGCGGACCGACTGGTCCAGGGCGCCGGTCTCCTCCAGCGCCTGGCCGACGTAGTAGACCGTCCACGCCTCGCCGCGCGCGTCCTCGTTCTCCCGGTGCCGGGCCGCCGCCCGCCGCAGCTCCTCGACCGCCTCGGAGGCGTCGCCGTCCACCAGACGGGCCCGTGCCAGCTGGGTCAGCGCCCAGGCCTCGCCACGCGCGTCCTGGGTGCGGCCGTACAGCTCCAGGGCCGCGCGCAGGTCCGCCTCCGCGCGCGGTACGTCGCCCATGCGCAGGTGCAGCTGGCCGAGCTGGAAGTGGGCCCACGCCTGGCCGTGCACCGACTCGCCCGCGCGGTGCAGCACCAGTGACTCCGTGAGCAGGTCCAGCGCCTCCGCCAGCCGGGCCCGGTCCCGCTGCACCGCCGCCAGCGCGTGCAGTGTCCACGCCCGGTCCGTGTCCAGCTCGGGCGAGGCCTGGAGGTCCAGCGCCTCCCGCAGTTTCGCCGCCGCCTCGGTCAGGTTGCCCTGGTGGTGCAGCGTGATGCCCAGCGAGCACAGTGCGCGGGCCGCCCCCGCGTCGTGGTGGGCCTCCATGTACAGGTCGACCACGGAGGTGAGCGTCGCCCGCGCCTTGTCCAGCTCACCGAGCTGCCGGGCCGCGATACCGGTGCGCCACTGCACCGAACGCACCAGCAGCCCCTGGTCCACGGACTGCGCCAGCTCGCTGATCTCACCCAGCCGGTAGAGGTCGCCGCGCAGCAGGCAGTAGTCGCACAGCGCGCCCAGCAGGTTCAGCACCGCGCCCTGGTCGACGCCCTCCGCGTGTCTGAGCGCCGCCGTGATGAAGCTCGACTCGTCGTCCAGCCAGCGCAGTGCCTCGTCCAGGGACGTGAAGCCGTAGCTGCCGAACTGGTTCGAGCGGGTCGACATGTTGCCGTCGACCAGGCGCAGTACGGAGTCGGCCAGCTCGGCGTAGTTGGCGATCAGCCGTTCCTGTGCCGCCGTCCGCTCGGCCGGCTCCTCCTCGTCGGCGAGCCGGGCCCGGGCGAAGGCGCGCACCACGTCGTGCAGCCGGTAGCGGCTGCCCCGGACGTGGTCGAGCAGACCCGCGCGCGACAGCGCCGCCAGTTGCCGCGTCGCCTCGGTCTCGTCCGTGGCCAGCAGCGCGGCGGCGGCAGCGGCACCCAGCGAGGTGCGGCCGGCCAGCGCCAGCCGGCGCAGCAGCCGCCGGGCCGGCTCCGGCTGGTCGGTGTAGCGCAGCCACAGCGCCCGCTCGACCGGCTCCACCGGCCCGTAGGCGCCCAGGTCGGTCGCCAGGGCGCGGGCGGAGCGCGGTCCCAGCGACGACCCCGCCACCCGCAGCGCCAGCGGCAGGCCGCCGCACAGCTGCCGGATCCCGTCGGTGGACTCGGCGTCGTAGGGCCCCGACGCGTCCTGGGCGGCCGCCCCCAGCAACTCCTCCGCGCCCGCCGCGTCCAGTGCCTCGACCGGGAGGTCGTACACCCGGGCGGGCAGATCGGGCGGCAGCCGGAGTGCCTCCCGCGCGGTGACCAGCACCAGGCTGTCCGACCGCTCCGGCACCAGCGTGCGCACCTGCTCGGCGTCCGAGGCGTCGTCCAGGACGACGGCCACCGGGACGCCCGTCAGGTGCTGGTGGTACAGCTCGCTGAGCCGTTTGACCTGCTGGTCCGCCGAGGACCGCTCGCGGAACAGCAGTTGCTCGCGGGGCGCGCCGAGCCGGTTCAGCAGATGCAGCAGGGCGTCCCGCGTGCTCAGCGGCGCCTCGTCGCCCGACGCGGGGCCGTCCCCGCGCAGGTCGACCACGCACGCCCCGCGGAAGTGGTCCCGCAGTTCATGGGCGGCCCGCACCGCGAGCGTCGTACGGCCGCTGCCGGGCACCCCGTGCAGCACGACCACGGTCGGCTTCGTCTCCGTGCTCGCGCGGGCCGCCTGCACCCACTGCCGCAGCCGCGCCATCTCCTGCCGCCGGCCCGCGAAGGTGCCCTCCGGCTCCGGGAGCTGCGCGAACGACTGTTCCAGCGCGCTGCGTCCCCGGGCCGCGGCGCTCTTGTCGGCACCCCGCAGCTTCGGCCCGGTCTTCTTCGGCCCGGTGGACGCGGCGAGCATCCGCTGCTGGTCCAGGAACGGCCGGATACCGCGTACCTCCAGTGCCGTCAGCCACTGCAACCGCAACTGCTCGGGCCCGCCGGGCTGGCCGACGGCCCCGGCGCGGTGGTGGGCGGCCGGTACGTGCGAGCCGACGACCTTCACCACGGTCGCCGCGGCGCCGACGACCCCGACGGCCACTCCCGCGCCCACCGCCGTGCCCGTGCCGGTGCCGAGCGCCATGTCGGCCACCACGGCGGCGACCGCCGCCACGGCGGCCACCAGCAGGGGAGTGCCGGCGCCCTCGCGGGCGTAGCGCTGCCGGAAGGTGAGCTGGCCGGCCGCCGACTCGTCGAGGGCGCGGGTGTAGGCCTCGTACTCCTCGGCGGCCGTGCCCGCCATCGCGTCCAGCGATCCGCGCGCCCGGGACAGCAGCACGTTCCCGTCCGTGCGCCCGCCCGAGCGCCGTACCTCCTCCTCCACGGCCCGCCTCAGTAGCCGCTCGGCCTCCGACCGATGACTGTCCCGCATGTCGCGCCCCCTCCGGCGGCATCGGTGTCACCCGGGTGTTCCCAGACCTCGCTGGGGGTCTCCCGGCCCGTCCCCGGGTCCTTCCCCAGTTGTGCCTCGGTCAAGTGTCCTGCGATGGGGAGACCCTGGGGAGGGGGCGGCCTCCAGGGCCTCCCGCCCCACCGCACGGGCCCGGAACAGTCGACGAGTTCCCCTCTTGACCCCGGTGACCGCGGCCACTAATTTGCGACGCAAGTACACCCATGACCATCGATTGGAGGCGACCGCCGGATGTACGCCAACTCCGATCTGGGTCGCCTCGCCCGCCGCACGGTGTGGGTTTCGGGTCGGGTCGCGCACGGCTGCTGACCACGCCGTTCTGCTGTGCCCATAAGCGGCACGTTTCGGGTTTCCCCTTCACCACTTCACGGCATGCGCCTGCCGCGTGCCGATTCGCGCTCACTTCTCCCGCGTGACGCGTTCGAACACAGAAAGCTGCCTGAAATTGGCGAACACGATGAACCGACCCGTCCCGAGCCGAAATGAAGGTCTGTCATGGTAGCGGCACGGATCACGGTCAACGGTGAAGAGACACCGATCGCACCGGCCGCACCTCACACCACGGTGCTGGACTTCCTGCGCGACCGCGGCCTCACCGGCACCAAGGAGGGTTGTGCCGAGGGCGAATGCGGCGCCTGCTCGGTCCTCGTGGCCCGCCCCGGGGTGAACAAGCCCACCGACTGGGTGCCGGTCAACGCCTGCCTGGTTCCGGTCGCGGCGCTCGACGGCCAGGAGGTCGTCACCTCCGAAGGTCTCGCCACCGTCGGCGAGCCGGGCACGCCACCCATCCTGCACCCGGTGCAGGAGGAGATGGCGGTCCGCGGCGGCTCCCAGTGCGGCTACTGCACGCCGGGCTTCGTCTGCAGCATGGCCGCCGAGTACTACCGGCCCGACCGCTGCCCGCACGCGGGTGCCAACGCGGCCGTCGGCACCGGCGACTCCGTCGGCACCGACGCCGAGCACGGCCCGAACGGCTTCGATCTGCACGCCCTCAGCGGCAACCTGTGCCGCTGCACCGGTTACCGACCGATCCGCGACGCGGCCTTCGCCGTCGGCACGCCCACCGGCGAGGACCCGCTGGCGCAGCGCCGTGAGCAGTCCCCGCCCGCGCCGGTCGCCACCGAATACCACCAGGGCGACAGCGAGTTCCTGCGGAAGGGCACCCTGGCCGAGACTTTGCGGTTGCTGCGCGAGCGGCCCGACGCGGTGGTGGTCGCCGGAAGCACCGACTGGGGCGTCGAGGTGAACATCCGTTCCCGCCGCGCGGATTGCGTCGTCGCCATCGACCGGCTGCCCGAACTGCGGGGGCTGCGGGTGGAGTCCGACCACATAGAGATCGGGGCGGCGCTGACGCTCACCGAGATCGAGCGCCGCCTCGACGGAACGGTCCCGCTGCTGGGGGAGTTGTTCCCGCGGTTCGCGTCCCGGCTCATCCGCAACGGCGCGACCCTGGGCGGCAACCTGGGGACCGGCTCACCCATCGGCGACAGTCCGCCGGTGCTGCTCGCGCTGGAGGCGTCGGTGGTACTCGCCGGCGCCGACGGCGAGCGTGAGGTCCCGCTCGCGGACTACTTCACCGGCTACCGGCGCAGCGTGCGCCGCCCCGGCGAGCTGATCCGCGCGGTGCGCCTCCCGCTGCCGCTGTCGCCGGTCGCGGCTTTCCACAAGATCGCCAAGCGGCGCTTCGACGACATCTCCAGCGTGGCGGTCGCCTTCGCGCTGGACATCGAGTCAGGGGTCGTCCGCAGGGCTCGCATCGGTCTGGGCGGCGTGGCCGCCACTCCGGTCCGCGCGCTCGCCACCGAGGCGGCCCTGGAGGGCGAGCCGTGGGCGGCGGAGACCGTCGAGGCCGCGGCCGACGTGCTGCGGGCCGAGGGCACACCGATGAGCGATCACCGCGCCAGTGCCGCCTACCGCTCCGCGATGCTCGGCCAGAGCCTGCTGAAGCTGTACGCACAGACCACCGAGGCGGTGCCGTCATGAGCCAGTTGTCCGAGCGTCCCGAAAAGCCCGTCGTCGGCGTCTCGATGCCGCACGAGAGTGCCGTCCAGCACGTCACCGGCACCGCGCTGTACACCGACGACCTGGTCCAGCGCACCAAGGACGTGCTGCACGCGTACCCGGTCCAGGTCATGAAGGCCCGCGGCCGGGTCACGGCGCTGCGTACCGGGCCCGCGCTCGCCGTGCCGGGCGTGGTGCGTGTGCTGACCGGGGCCGACGTGCCCGGCGTCAACGACGCCGGCATGAAGCACGACGAACCGCTCTTCCCCGACGAGGTCATGTTCCACGGCCACGCGGTCGCCTGGGTGCTCGGCGAGACCCTGGAGGCGGCCCGGCTCGGTGCGGCGGCCGTGGAGGTGGAGCTGGAGGAGCTGCCTTCCCTGATCACGCTGCAGGACGCCATCGCGGCGGGCAGCTACCACGGCGCCCGGCCCGTCATGACGCACGGCGACACCGACGCGGGCTTCGCCGACTCCGCTCACGTGCTCACCGGCGAGTTCCAGTTCTCCGGTCAGGAGCACTTCTACCTGGAGACGCACGCGGCGCTCGCACAGATCGACGAGAACGGGCAGGTCTTCGTCCAGAGCAGCACCCAGCACCCGTCGGAGACCCAGGAGATCGTCTCCCACGTACTCGGTGTGCCCTCCCACGAGGTGACCGTGCAGTGCCTGCGGATGGGCGGCGGCTTCGGCGGCAAGGAGATGCAGCCGCACGGCTTCGCGGCCGTCGCCGCCCTCGGCGCCAAGCTGACCGGGCGGCCGGTCCGCTTCCGGCTCAACCGGACCCAGGACCTGACCATGTCCGGCAAGCGGCACGGGTTCCACGCCACCTGGAGGATCGGCTTCGACGCCGAGGGCCGTATCCAGGCCCTGGACGCCACGCTGACCGCGGACGGCGGCTGGAGCCTGGACCTGTCCGAGCCGGTGCTGGCCCGCGCGCTGTGTCACATCGACAACACCTACTGGATCCCCAACGCGCGCGTCGCCGGTCGCATCGCCAGGACCAACACGGTCTCCAACACCGCCTTCCGCGGCTTCGGCGGACCGCAGGGCATGCTGGTGATCGAGGACATCCTGGGCCGCTGCGCGCCGCGGCTCGGCCTGGACCCCAGGGAGCTGCGGGAACGCAACTTCTACCGGCCGGGCCAGGGCCAGACGACACCGTACGGGCAGCCGGTCACGCAGCCCGAGCGGATCTCCGCCGTCTGGCGGCAGGTCCTGGACAGCGGCGGCGTCGCCGACCGCGAGCGCGAGATCGCCGCCTTCAACGCCGCGCATCCGCACACCAAGAGGGCCCTCGCGATCACCGGCGTCAAGTTCGGCATCTCGTTCAACCTCACCGCCTTCAACCAGGGCGGCGCGCTGGTGCTGATCTACAAGGACGGCTCCGTCCTGATCAACCACGGCGGCACCGAGATGGGCCAGGGCCTGCACACCAAGATGATGCAGGTGGCCGCGACCACGCTGGGTATCCCGCTGCACAAGGTGCGCCTCGCCCCGACGCGGACCGACAAGGTGCCCAACACCTCGGCCACCGCGGCCAGTTCCGGTACGGACCTCAACGGTGGGGCGATCAAGAACGCCTGTGAGCAGCTGCGCGAGCGGCTGCTGCGGGTGGCGGCGAGCCGGCTGGGGTCGAACGCCTCGGACGTGCGCATCGTCGAGGGCGTCGCGCGCACCCTGGGCAGCGACAAGGAGCTGGCCTGGGACGACCTCGTGCGCACCGCGTACTTCCAGCGGGTCCAGCTGTCGGCGGCCGGTTACTACCGGACCGAGGGGCTGCACTGGGACGCGAAGAGCTTCCGGGGCTCGCCGTTCAAGTACTTCGCCATCGGCGCGGCCGCCGCCGAGGTCGAGGTGGACGGCTTCACCGGCGCGTACCGCCTGCGGCGGGTGGACATCGTGCACGACGTCGGCGACAGCCTCTCCCCGCTGATCGACATCGGCCAGGTCGAGGGCGGTTTCGTGCAGGGCGCGGGCTGGCTGACACTCGAGGACCTGCGCTGGGACACCGGTGACGGTCCCCACCGCGGCCGGCTGCAGACCCAGGCGGCGAGCACGTACAAGCTGCCGAGCTTCTCGGAGATGCCCGAGGAGTTCAACGTCACGCTGCTGGAGAACGCCACCGAAGAGGGCGCGGTGTACGGGTCCAAGGCGGTGGGCGAGCCTCCGCTGATGCTGGCGTTCTCGGTGCGGGAGGCGTTGCGGCAGGCCGCCGCCGCCTTCGGGCCGAGTGGGGTCGGTGTCGAGTTGGCCTCGCCGGCGACGCCGGAGGCGGTGTACTGGGCGATCGAGTCGGCCCGCCAGGGCGGCGACTCGCGGAACGGCCGGGCCCGTGACGGGTCCGCCGCCGACGGTCACGCCGGAAACGGGCACGTCGACGGCGGAGTCAGGACCGACGCGGAAGTGCTGAGCGGTGCCTGACATGACATGGGTCGCCGCGGTCGCGCGGTTGCGGGCACGCCGGGAGGCCGGCGTGCTGGTGACCGTCGCGACCGTGCGCGGCCACGCCCCGCGCGACGCCGGTGCGAAACTCGTCGTGGCGCGGACCGGGACGTGGGGCTCCATCGGCGGCGGCAACGTCGAGGCCGTCGCGATCGACCGGGCCCGGGAGATGATCGCCGCTGCCACGCCGGGACCGGAGCTGATCGACTTCGCCCTGAACGACAAGGTGACCAACAAGCACGGCGTGCAGTGCTGCGGCGGCACGGTCTCGGTACTGCTGGAACCGCTGCCGGTGGTACGGGCTGTGGCCGTCTTCGGTGTCGGGCACGTCGGGCTCGAACTGGCGCGCGTCCTGGCCCGCCAGGACCTCGACCTGCACCTGGTCGACAACCGCGCCGACATGCTCACCGAGGAGCGGCTCGACGTGCTGGCGGACGCGGTGGCGCAGGTGCACGTGCACCACACGCCGCTGCTGCCCGAGGAGGTGCTGGCCCGGTTGCCGTACGGCACCCACATCCTGATCATGACCCATGACCATGCCGAGGACGCCGCGCTGTGCGACGCCGCCCTGCGTACCACTCACCTCGGTTCCATCGGGCTGATCGGGTCGGCGGCCAAGTGGGTGCGGTTCCGTAGGCGTCTGGCCACCGAGGGCGGTCATGACGAGGCCGCCATCGACCGGATCAGGACCCCGATCGGGCTGGCCGACATCACCGGCAAGGAACCCGCGACGATCGCCGTGAGCGTCGCGGCGGATCTGCTGCGCACCTTCGAGACCGAGGGCGAGAGCAAGGGTGACCGGCGGGCCGAGGCCGGCCGGCGGGGCCAGGGCCACCGACAGGAGCAGGGCGACCGGCGGGCCGACGCCCCGACACGCCGGTCCGGCTGACGGATGCGGGCTGGTGACGGGCCGGGCGCCTGACTGGACCGGCCCGCCGTGCCGGGCACGGACGAGAGGGCGACGGCCGGGCCGGAGCCCTCAGACCAGGGCCAGGACACCGCTGAGGACGGCGGCGATGGCGAAAGCGGTCAGTCCCAGGAACGTCTCCATCAGCGTCCAGGTCTTCAGCGTCGTACGGATGTCGATGCCCATGTACCGGTTGAAGAGCCAGAAGCCGGAGTCGTTGACGTGTGACAGCACCGTGCCGCCCGCCGCCACCGCCACGACGACGAGCGCGATCTCCGGCTGGGAGAGGTCCGACTCGCGTATGAGCGGCGCGACGATCGGCGCCGTGGTCACGATCGCGACCGTCTTCGAACCGAGCGCCACCCGCAGGACCGTGGCGAAGAGGAACGCGAGCACCACGGCCGGCAGCGCCGTCGAACCCATCAGGTCCGCAAGGGCGTCCCCGGCGTTCGACCGCTCCAGGACGGCACCGAAGACACCGCCCGCGCCGGTCACCAGCAGCACCAGCGCCACCGGGCCCAGCGACGCCGAGGCCGCCTTGTCGATGCGCTCCATGCTGATGCCGCCCCGCACCCCGAGTACCCAGATCGACAGAAGTGTGGCGACCGTCAGGGCGATGACCGGGGAGCCGATGAACTCGAGCGCCGTGCGCAGAGCGCCCTCGTCGAAGACCAGGCCGGCGAAGGTGTGCAGCATGATCAGCAGCACCGGCAGGAGGATCACGAGGACGGTGACGCCCAGCGAGGGCTGTGACCCCGGCGTGTCCCTCGCCTCCGGTCCCTGCGCGCCGTCCCCCGCGGAGAGGCTCTCCCTCTCCCCGGCGCCCTTCTCCGACGAGAGCCCGCGCGCGTGCTCGGGGACCGGGACGTGCAGCCGGTCGCCGATCCTGGTGCCGAAGAGATAGGAGCCGATGAACCAGGCCGGAAGGCCGCAGATCAGTCCCATGACGGTCACCCAGCCCAGGCTGGCGCCGAGCAGCCCGGCGGCGGCGACGGGACCCGGGTGCGGCGGCAGCACCGCATGCATGATGGCCAGGCCGCCGACGGCGGGCAGCGCCACGCTGATCAGTGAGCGGCCCGAGCGTTCCGCGACCGCGTAGATCAGCGGAATCAGCAGGATGAAGCCGACGTCGAAGAAGACCGGCACGCCCACCAGGAGCGCGGTGAGCCCCACGGCGAGCGGGGCCCGCTTCTCCCCGAAGGCCGCGAGGAGTCTCCCGGAGAGCACCTGCACGGCGCCGGACTCCTGCATGACCCGGCCCAGCATCGCGCCGAGGGCGACGATGACGGCGATCTCGCCCAGGGTGTCGCCCATACCCTGCTTGAGTACGCCGGGCAGTTCGTCGAGGCTGATTCCGGCGGCGGCGGCGAAGCCGATGCTCACCACGAGCAGGGCGAGGAAGGCGTGCAGCTTCACTTTGATGACGAGGAGGAGCAGCAGTGCGACCCCGCCCGCCACCAGCAGCAGCAGCGCCCAGGGCGGCAGGTCCCAGGTGGTGGTCGGCGCCTCGGCCGCCAGCGTGTTCCAGGGCAGCGGGGATATGAGATCCGATGGTGCAGTAGGCATCGTTGCCTCCTGTCGGGCATGGATGACTCGGCAGGCCGTGAGCGGCTCGCCTGCCGGGCCGAGGACAGCGCGGGGCCGGTGGCTGCCGGCCCCGCGGAAAGCTCAGTCCCGGTCGAGAGCCGGGCGCTTGGGATCGAAGGACCAGCCGGGTACGAGGTGGCGCATCGCCACCGCGTCGTCGCGGGCGCCGAGTCCTTCGCGCTCGTACAGCTCGTGGGCGGCCGCGACCTGCTCCTCGTCCAGCTCGACGCCGAGGCCGGGGGCCTCGGGGACGCGCAGCAGCCCGTCACTGATGGTGAGCGGATCGCGGGTGAGGTGCTGGCCGTCCTGCCAGATCCAGTGCGTGTCGATCGCCGTGATCTCGCCGGGTGCCGCGGCGGCGACGTGAGTGAACATCGCCAGCGACACGTCGAAGTGGTTGTTCGAGTGCGAGCCCCAGGTGAGCCCCCAGGCCTGGCACAGCTGCGCCACCCGCACCGAGCCGCTCATCGTCCAGAAGTGCGGATCGGCGAGCGGGATGTCCACGGCGTCCGTGCGCAGCGCGTGGGCGAGTTGTCGCCAGTCCGTGGCGATCATGTTGGTGGCGGTGGGCAGGCCGGTGGCCCGCCGGAACTCGGCCATGGTCTCGCGGCCGGAGTAGCCGTCCTCGGCGCCGCACGGGTCCTCCGCGTAGGCCAGGACGTCCCGCAGGCCGCGGCCGACCCGGACGGCCTCCGCCAGCCGCCATGCCCCGTTGGGGTCGAGGGTGACGCGTGCCTCGGGGAAGCGCCGCGCGAGCGCGGTGACCGCCGCCGCCTCCTCCTCGGCGGGCAGCACCCCGCCCTTGAGCTTGAAGTCGCGGAAGCCGTACCTCGCGTGCGCGGCCTCCGCCAGCCGCACGACGGCCTCCGGGGTGAGCGCCTCCTCGTGCCGCAGCCGCAGCCAGGCGTCGGCCGGGTCTGCGGTGTCGCGCTCGTCCCCCGGGCCGAGGTAGCCGAGGTCGGTGCGCTCGCGGTCACCGATGTAGAAGAGGTAGCCCAGCACCGGGACCTCGGTGCGCTGCTGCCCTTCACCGAGCAGCTCGGCGACCGGCACGCCCAGGTACTTGCCGTGCAGGTCCAGCAGCGCCGACTCGATGGCCGTGGCGGCGTGCACGGCCACGCGCAGGTCGAAGGTCTGCGCCCCGCGCCCCCCGGCGTCGCGGTCCGCGAACCGCGCCCGCACCCGCGCGACGAGGGAGCGCAGCCGGGCCACCGGCCGGCCGACGACGAGCTCGGCGGCCGCCTCCAGCGTGCGGCGGATCGCCTCGCCGCCGGGTACCTCACCGAGCCCCGTCCTGCCGTCCGAGTCGGTGATGATCACCAGGTTGCGGGTGAAGTAGGGGCCGTGCGCGCCGCTCAGGTTGAGCAGCATGCTGTCCCGGCCCGCGACCGGGACGACGCGCACCGAGGCGACCGTCGGCCCGTGGTCTGTGACTGCCATGTCTCTCTCCGCTTTCACGTGGGCTCAGTGCAGGCCCGGTACGCCGTCGACGCGGCGCCACAGACCTTCGGGGTTGCCGTCCGCCGGCGGACGGGGCAACAGCTCGGCGGGCAGGTCCTGGTACGCCACCGGGCGCAGGTAGCGCTCGACGGCGAGGGAGCCGACCGAGGTACTGCGGCCGTCGGACGTGGCGGGGAAGGGGCCGCCGTGCACCATGGCGTGGCCCACCTCGACCCCGGTCGGCCAGCCGTTGAACAACACGCGGCCGGCGCCCCGCTCGAGGACGGGCAGCAGCGCGTGTGCGGCGTCCAGATCGTGTTCGGCGGTGTGTACGGTCGCGGTGAGCTGCCCCTCCAGGGCCCGCAGTACGTCGGCGACCTGTCCGAGGTCGCGGCAGCGCACCACGAGAGCGGCGGCGCCGAACATCTCCTGCTGCAGCGCCGGCGTGCCCTGTGGTTCGGTATCGGGGTCTCTTCAGGGGCCGGCGAAGGCATGCGGTCCTTTCGTACGGAGCGTACGGGCCTGGGGAACGAGGGGGGGGAGGGGGTGGGACGCGGTCAGGCGGAGAGGCCGGGCAGCCGCTCGATCAGCGCGGAGAGTTCGGCGAGCTCCTGCGCGGTGAGGTCGGTGAGCGGCGGGCGCACGGGGCCGGCCCCGTGGCCGACGGCCGTCATGCCCGCCTTGACGATGCTCACCGCGTAGCCGGGCCGCCGGTTGCGGATCTCCGTGTACGGCAGCACGAAGTCGTTCAGCATCCGCGCGACGTCCTCGCGGCGGTGCTCGCGCACGGCGTCGTAGAAGGAGAGGGCGAATTCGGGTACGAAGTTGAAGACGGCGGAGGAGTAGGTGGTGACGCCGAGTTCGAGGTACGGCAGTGCGAACATCTCGGCGGTCGGCAGCCCGCCGATGTAGGTGAGCCGGTCGCCGAGGCGGGTGTGGATCCGCGTCATGGCCTCGACGTCGCCGACGCCGTCCTTGTAGCCGATCAGGTTGGGGCACGCCTCGGCGACGCGCGCGAGGGTGTCGGCGCCGTACACGGCGTTGGCCCGCCCGTACACGACGACGCCGAGGGAGGTGGCGCGGCAGACGGCCTCGAGGTGGGCGGCCAGTCCCTCCTGGGACGCCTCGGTGAGGTAAGGGGGGAAGAGCAGGATCCCGTCGGCGCCCGCCCGCTCGGCGGCGGCGGCGAACTCGCAGGCGGTGCGGGTGCCGTAGCCGGCGGGCGCGAGGATCGGGGTGCCCTCGGGGGCGCTCTGCACGGCGGCGGCGGTGACCTGCTCGACCTCGCCGGGAGTGAGTGAGAAGAACTCACCGGTTCCGCCGGCGGCGAAGAGGCCCCCGACCTGGTATTTCCCGAGACGGGTGATGTTCGCGCGGTAGGCGTCCTCGTCGAAGGAGAGATCGTCCGCGAAGTGCGTCACGGGGAACGACAGCAAGCCGGAGCCGATCCGGTGGCCGAGTTCGACGGGGGAGAAGGAGGACATGGCTGCGATGCTCCAGGTGTGGACGGAGGGCCGGTCGGACGTGGCTCCCCCCCTGGAAGGTGGCAGAAGCCACGCGAAAACCCGCCCGGCCGAGGAAGGCCGGGCTCGGTGACGGCGGTCCGCTCCGGGCACCCCGCGGATCACCGGCGGGAGGGTGCGCGGTGTCGGTCGCGGTGTCCAAACGGGTCTCGCCGTCGGCGTTCCGACGAAGTTATGGTCGTTTCTGATCCACGTCCAACATCTGTTTTGGATCCAGTGATACTCGGAGAGCATGAATGTTCACCCTCGCGCAGTTGACCAGTTTCGTCGCCGTGGCCGAGGAGCTGCACTTCACGCGAGCCGCCGAGCGCCTCCGGATGACCCAGCCGCCGCTGAGCCGCCAGATCCAGCTGCTGGAGAGCGAACTGCGGGTGGAGCTCCTCGACCGCACGACGCGTTCGGTCCGGCTGACCCCGGCCGGGCGCACCTTCTTCAACGAGGCCCGCCGCATCCTGCGCCAGGCGCACGACGCGGCCCTCGCCGTCCGCCAGGTCTCCGCCGGCCAGGCCGGGGTGGTGGCCGTGGGCTTCACCGCCGCGAGCGCCTACTCGAGTCTCGGCCGGCTCCTCGAAACGGCACGCGGCGCCGTCCCGGACGCGGACATCGTGCTGCGTGAGATGGTCACCCGGGACCAGTTGGAGGCCATCGCCGAAGGCGCCCTCGACCTGGGCATGGTTCGCCCCGCCGCCGCCACCGGCGCCGAGCTCGTCTCCCGTCCGGCCGCCCGGGAGGCCCTCCTCGCCGCCCTGCCGGTCGGCCACCGGCTGGCCGAACAGAGCGCGGGTCTGCACATCACCGACTTCGACGGCCAGGAGCTGCTGATGTACGCGCCCGTCGAGGCGCGCTACTTCCACGAGCTGCTGATCAGCGTCTTCCGCGCTGCGGGCGTCATGCCCGAGTTCACCCACTACCTCACGCAGGTGCACAGCATCCTGGCGATGGTCAACGCGGGCTGGGGCGTCGCGCTCGTTCCCGAGACGGCCGCGCAGGCGCGTTTCCCGGGCGTGGTCTTCCGGCCCGTGGATCTGGCCGCGCCCGCCTCGGTCGAGCTGAACCTGGTCTGGCGGAAGAACAACGACAATCCCGCGCTGCACGTCCTCCTCCAGCACCTGTGACGCCGGGTGGCACCGCCACGGAGGTTCCGGCGCCGAAGGCGCCCGGACTGCCACCGGCCGGGCGAGGACACGAGGACCGGAAGGCGGCGCGGGGAGCGCGCCGGCCCCGAACAGTGCGTGGGCGCACGCCCGGAGACCACTTCCACGGGTGCGGGAAGGCGGACGAAGGCCCCATCCGCGCGTCCCCCCCCGTGGCGTATCGGCGGGGCGGCGGCGCGTGCGCGAGGATGGAGGTATGCCGAACCGACTTGCGCAGGCGACGTCCCCGTACCTCCTCCAGCACGCGGAGAACCCGGTCGACTGGTGGCCATGGGAGGACGCCGCCTTCGAAGAGGCCCGGCGCCGCGACGTACCCGTCCTGCTGAGCGTCGGCTACTCCGCGTGCCACTGGTGCCACGTGATGGCGCACGAGTCCTTCGAGGACGGCCCCACGGCCGACTTCCTCAACTCCCACTTCGTGAGCGTCAAGGTCGACCGCGAGGAGCGTCCCGACGTCGACGCCGTCTACATGGAGGCCGTGCAGGCGGCGACCGGGCAGGGCGGCTGGCCCATGACCGTGTTCCTCACACCGGACGCCGAGCCCTTCTACTTCGGCACCTACTACCCGCCCGAGCCCCGGCACGGCATGCCCTCCTTCCGCCAGGTGCTCCAGGGCGTCGGGCAGGCCTGGGCCGAGCGCCGGGACGAGGTCACCGAGGTCGCGGGGAAGATCGTGCGGGACCTCGCCGGACGGGAGATCTCCTACGGCGACGCGCGGCCGCCCGGGGAGGCGGAGCTCGGACAGGCGCTGCTCGGGCTGACCCGGGAGTACGACCCGCAGCGCGGCGGGTTCGGCGGGGCACCGAAGTTCCCGCCGTCCATGGTGGTCGAGTTCCTGCTGCGCCACCACGCCCGCACCGGCGCCGGCGGCGCCCTGGAGATGGCGCGCGACACCTGCGAGCGGATGGCGCGCGGCGGTATCTACGACCAGCTGGGCGGCGGCTTCGCCCGGTACTCCGTCGACCGCGAGTGGGTGGTGCCCCACTTCGAGAAGATGCTCTACGACAACGCCCTGCTGTGCCGTGTCTACGCTCACCTGTGGCGCGCCACGGGCTCGGACCTCGCCCGCCGCGTCGCCCTGGAGACCGCCGACTTCATGGTGCGTGAACTGCGCACCGCGGAGGGCGGTTTCGCCTCCGCGCTGGACGCGGACAGCGACGACGGCACGGGCCGGCACGTCGAGGGCGCGTACTACGTGTGGACGCCCGCCCAGCTCACCGAGGTCCTCGGGGCCGACGACGCCGCGCTCGCCGCGCAGTACTTCGGGGTGACCGAGGAGGGCACCTTCGAGCACGGGTCCTCGGTGCTGCAACTTCCGCAGCAGGAGGGTCTGTTCGACGCCGAGCGGATTGCCTCGGTCAGGGAGCGGCTGCTGGCCGCGCGGGACGGGCGCCCCGCCCCGGCCCGGGACGACAAGGTGGTCGCCGCCTGGAACGGCCTCGCGATCGCCGCGCTCGCCGAGACGGGCGCCTACTTCGAGCGCCCCGACCTGGTGGAGGCCGCCGTCGCCGCCGCCGACCTGCTCGTGCGACTGCACCTCGACGAGCAGGCCCGGCTCTTCCGCACCAGCAAGGACGGCCGGGCGGGCGCCAACGCGGGGGTGCTGGAGGACTACGCCGACGTGGCGGAGGGCTTCCTCTCGCTCGCGTCGGTCACCGGGGAGGGCGTCTGGCTGGACTTCGCCGGGCTGCTGCTCGACCACGTCCTCACCCGCTTCACCGACGAGTCCGGCTCCCTCTACGACACCGCGGCCGACGCCGAGCAACTGATCCGCCGCCCCCAGGACCCCACCGACAACGCCACCCCGTCCGGCTGGACCGCGGCCGCGGGCGCCCTGCTGTCCTACGCCGCGCACACCGGCTCCGAGCCGCACCGCACCGCCGCCGAGCACGCCCTCGGCGTGGTGAAGGCGCTCGGCCCGCGGGTCCCGCGCTTCGTCGGCTGGGGGCTGGCCGCCGCCGAGGCGCTGCTCGACGGGCCCCGCGAAGTCGCCGTCGTCGGGCCGGGGCTGGACGACAGTGCCACGAAGGGCCTGCACCGTACGGCGCTTCTGGGGACGGCGCCCGGAGCGGTCGTCGCCTTCGGCGCCGAGGGGAGCGACGAGTTCCCCCTGCTCGCCGACCGGCCCCTGGTGGACGGTGCACCGGCCGCCTACGTCTGCCGGAACTTCACTTGTGACGCGCCGACGACCGACCCGGAGCGGCTGCGTGCCGCGCTGCATGCTGCCTTGAGCAGCTAAAACGACATAAACGGAAGCATCCGGAACGCGACCGGCGGGCGAATTGTTCAGACCCGGTCCTCATTGTGAGGAAACACGCTCTTCACCCAAACACCTTATGGGTTTCACAGGTTGCCCCTAATCTCTTCACCGTGACGCGGCGGAGCGGGCGCCCGATTCGGGTGCTCCGCCGCGTAGGGGGAGTTCAAAGATCTGGGGGGATCTTTCTTGCTTACGTCCGTCTTCATCGCTGCCGTTTCACTGGCACTTTTCTGGATGGCGGCGTTCACACTCTGGTGGCAGATGCACGCCTGGCGTACGCCGGAGGTACTCGCCTCCACCCGGTTCAGCCGGCCCGACGGCGACGAGCACGTGTCGTTCTCGCTGCTCCTGCCCGCGCGGCACGAGCAGGCCGTGCTCGACCACACCATCCAGCGGCTGCTGACCTCGTCCCACACCGACTTCGAGATCATCGTGATCGTCGGACACGACGATCCGGAGACCACCGCCGTCGCCGAGAGGGCCGCCGGCCGCGATCCGCGCGTCCGGGTCGTCGTCGACACCCACGAGAAGAAGAACAAGCCGAAGGCCATGAACACGGCGCTGCCGCACTGCCGCGGTGACGTCGTCGGGGTCTTCGACGCCGAGGACCAGGTCCATCCCGAACTGCTCGCCCACGTCGACCACGCCTTCCGCACCACCGGCGCCGATGTCGTGCAGGGCGGGGTCCAGCTGATCAACTTCCACTCCAGCTGGTACAGCCTGCGCAACTGCCTGGAGTACTTCTTCTGGTTCCGCTCCCGGCTGCACCTGCACGCGCAGAAGGGGTTCATCCCGCTCGGCGGCAACACCGTGTTCGTCCGCACCGACGTGCTGCGGGCGGCCGACGGCTGGGACCCGAACTGCCTCGCCGAGGACTGCGACCTCGGCGTCCGGCTCTCCAGCATCGGCAAGAAGGTCGTCGTCGCCTACGACTCCGACATGGTGACCCGGGAGGAGACCCCTGGCTCGCTGGTCTCCCTGCTCAAGCAGCGCACCCGCTGGAACCAGGGCTTCCTCCAGGTGTACCGGAAGAAGGACTGGAAGCAACTGCCCACCTTCACCCAGCGGTTGCTGGCTCGCTACACCCTGATGACGCCCTTCCTGCAAGCCTTCACCGGCGTCATCATCCCGCTCAACGCGGCCATCGCCCTCTTCCTGGACGTGCCCGTCGGCATCGCCTTCGTCACCTTCCTGCCGGCCGTCACCGCCCTGGTCACCTTCGTCTTCGAGGTCGTCGGGCTGCACGACTTCGGCAAGCAGTACGGCCTGCGGGTCCGCTTCACGCACTACCTGAAGCTGATCGTCGGCGGCCCCTTCTACCAGGTACTCCTCGCCGGGGCCGCCGTCCGCGCCGTATGGCGTGAGCAGCGCGGCCGCAACGACTGGGAGCTGACCAGCCACGTGGGCGCGCACCTCGCGCCCGTGGAACGAGAGGACGTTCCCGCGTGACCTCCACCCTCCCCGCGGCGACCGGCACCAAGGTCCCCGCGCAGCGCCGGCCTGCCCACGACACCGGACCGGCCCCCGAACCGAAGGCGCCGCCGGGCCGCCTGCGCTCCTCGCGCCCCGACCTGCTGCTGTGCGGCGGGCTCCTCGTGGCGATCATGCTCGTGCAGGGCTGGAACATCTCCGACTACCCGACCCTCAGCGACGACGAGGGCACCTACCTCGCCCAGGCCTGGGCCGTCCAGCAGGGCGAGGGCCTGGCCCACTACACCTACTGGTACGACCACCCGCCGCTCGGCTGGATCCAGATAGCCGTGCTGACCTGGATCCCCGCGCTGCTCAGCCCCGAGTCGATGACGGTCGGCGCCATGCGCGGCGTGATGCTGAGCGTCAGCGCCGTCTCCGCCGTCCTCGTCTACGTCATCGCCCGCCGCCTCTCCCTGCCGCGCTGGGCGGCCGGGCTCGCCCTGGCCCTCTTCGGCCTCTCCCCGCTGTCCGTCGTCCTCCAGCGGGAGATCTTCCTCGACAACCTCGCGGTGATGTGGACGCTGCTGGCCTTCGCGCTCGCCGCCTCCCCGAGCCGCCACCTCTGGCACCACTTCGGCGCGGGCATCGCCGCCGCCACGGCCGTGCTCACCAAGGAGACGATGCTCGTCGTCCTGCCCGCCCTGCTGGTCACCATGTGGCGGCACAGCCACCGGGACACCCGAAAGTTCGCGCTGACCGGCGCCGTCACGGCCTGCGCGCTCATCGGGTTCTCGTATCCGCTCTTCGCCCTGCTCAAGGGCGAGCTGCTGCCGGGCAGCGGGCACGTATCCCTGTGGGAGGGCATCGAGTACCAGCTGACCCGCCCCGGCTCCGGTTTCATCCTCGACGAGGGTTCCGGCTCGTGGGGCGTCCTGCAGTCCTGGCTCTACTACGACCGCGTCCTGCCGCTCGGCGGCCTCGCCGGGGCGCTGCTCCTGCTGGCCACCCGGCGCTGGTCGGTCACCGCGCGGGCGCTCGCCGGACCGGCCCTGACGGTCGCGATCCTCGCCGGCCTCGCCCTGCGCCCCACCGGCTACCTGCCCGCGATGTACGTCATCCAGGCCCTGCCCTTCCTCGCCCTGGTCCTGGCCGGGGGCGCGGCGAGCGTCGCCCACGCCGTACTGCGCAGATGGCGCACCGAGGCCGAGAAACGAGGACTCACCATCGGCCGGTACGCGCTCGCCGGCGTCCTGGTGCTGGCCGCCGGCGCCTACGTCGTACCCCGCTGGTACGACGGCGGCCGCACCGCGGTCACGGCCGACGCCAACGCTCCCTACGAGGCAGCCGCCGACTGGCTGGCGACCGAGGTGCCGGACCCGGAAGACACCCGGGTCCTCGTCGACGACGCGCTCTGGCTGGACCTCGTGCACGCCGGATACGAACCCGGCCTCGGGGTCATCTGGTTCTACAAGGCGGACCTCGACCCGGCGGTGACCAAGACGATGCCGGGCGGCTGGCGCGACATCGACTACGTGGTCGCCTCCCCGACGGTGCGGCGCGACGCGGTCGACCTGCCCAACGTCAAGGCCGCCATGAACCATTCGGCCCCGGTCGCCGTCTTCGGCACCGGTGCGGACCGCATCGAGATCCGCCGCATCCAGCCCTCCGGAGCCGCCCGATGAGCCACGAGTCCACCGTCCCCGACGAGCTGGGACGTCCGGCCGTAGGCGCCTCGGAGGTGCCCGAGCCGGGTGCCGTCACCATCGTCGTACCGACGTTCAACGAGTCGGGGAACGTACGGCGGTTGCTGCACCTGATCACCGAGTCCGTACCCGCCCGGCTGCCCTGCGAGGTCGTCTTCGTGGACGACTCCACCGACGACACCCCGGACGTGATCCGCGAGGCGGCGCCCGACTGCCCCTTCCCGGTCACCGTCCTGCACCGGGACGAGCCGGCCGGCGGGCTCGGCGGCGCGGTCGTCGAGGGCATGAAGGCGGCCGGGTCGGACTGGATCGTCGTCATGGACGGCGACTGCCAGCACCCGCCCTCCCTGGTGCCGGAGCTGGTCGCCACCGGCGAGCGGGCGAACGCCGGACTCGTCGTCGCCTCCCGCTACATCAAGGGCGGCAGCCGCGCCGGGCTGGCGGGCAGCTACCGGCTCGCCGTCTCGCGCGCGGCGACCTGGCTGACCAAGGCGCTCTTCCCGCGCCGGCTGCACGGCATCAGCGACCCGATGAGCGGCTTCTTCGCCATCCGCCGCAGCGAGGTCACCGCCGAGGTGCTCAAGCCGCTCGGCTACAAGATCCTCCTCGAACTGGCCGTCCGCAGCCGCCCCCAGGCGGTCGCCGAGGTGCCGTTCGTCTTCGAGGAGCGGTTCGCCGGGGAGTCCAAGTCCACGGCTCAGGAGGGGCTGCGCTTCCTGCGCCACCTGGCCGGACTGCGCACCACCTCGCCACTGGCCCGCATGGTCGCCTTCGGGCTGATCGGCCTGAGCGGCTTCGTGCCGAACCTGGCCGCGCTGTGGGCGCTGACCGAGGCGGGCGTGCACTACCTGCCCGCGGAGATCGTCGCCAACCAGTTCGGCGTGGCCTGGAACTTCCTGCTCCTGGAGCGGCTGCTCTTCCGCGACCGGCGCCGGCACCGGCACTGGGCCGACCGGACCCTGCGGTTCGGGCTGATCGCCAACGCCGACCTGGTGCTGCGCATCCCGCTGATCGCCCTGCTCGTCGGGGAGTTCGGGCTGACCGTGCTGCCGGCCACCGCCCTGGCCCTCGTCATCACCTTCGTCCTGCGCTTCGCAGGGACGGAGGCGCTCGTGTACCTCCCGCGCCGACGCCGTACGGCCCGCACAGCAAGGAGTGAGGCATGAGAAGTGGACCGCGAAGGAGCCCTCGCCGGGCCCCCCGACGGAGAACCTCCGCCCTCCTGGCGGTGTCCGCCCTCACCGGCGGCCTCCTCCTCACCGCGCCGCAGCCCGCCTCCGCCGCCAACCTGATCAGCAACCCCGGCTTCGAGACCGCCGGCACCGGCGACATGCCGTACTGCTGGTCGAAGTCCGGCTGGGGCGACAACGACTTCACCTTCGAGACGGTCGCCGACGCCCATTCCGGCACCAGGGCCATGAAGGTCGAGCTGACCCGCCGGGCCGACGGCGACCGCAAGGCCCTGATCACCGAGTCCACCGAGTGCGCGCCGGTGGTGACGGAGGGCAAGCAGTACGACCTGTCCCTCTGGTACAAGTCGACGACTCCGGACACCTCGCTCACGCTCTTCCGGCACGACCCCGCCGCCGGCTGGCAGTACTGGACCGACCTCAAGACGCTCGACATGGCGGCCGACTGGACACAGGCGAGCGTGCGCACCCCCGAGGTCCCGGCCGGCACCGACCGGATCAGCTGGGGCGTCTCCGTCTACGGCACCGGCTCGGCGACCACCGACGACTACACGATGGAGCAGGTCGCCGACCCGGTCCCGGACCCGGAGTGCACGGGCACCGCCGAGGAGTGCGCGAACGGCCGCTGGGACGTGCTGCCCACCCAGAACCCGGTCCGCTCCATGCACTCCGTCGTCCTCCACAACGGAAAGGTGCTGCTGATCGCGGGTTCCGGCAACGACCCCGAGATGTTCGAGGCGGGCACCTTCACGTCGGCCGTCTACGACCCGGGAACCGGCGAGTACAAGACGATCCCGACGCCCAAGGACATGTTCTGCGCCGGGCACGTCCAGCTCAAGGACGGCCGTGTCCTCGTCATGAGCGGCAACAAGGGCTATCCGTCGGCGGACGGCACGATCGGCTACCAGGGCTACAAGGACTCGTACATCTTCGACCCGGAGACCGAGACCTACGTCAAGACCAACGACATGAACGACGGCCACTGGTACCCGTCGGCGACGATCCTCGGCAACGGCGACGTCATCTCCTTCGGCGGCCTGCGCGAGGACTCCACCGGGTCGGTGACGGCCGACCTGTGGTCCGACGAGCAGCAGAAGTGGCTGCCGACCTGGCAGGTCAACCAGACCTGGTCCTACTGGGGCCTGTACCCGTCGATGATCCTCATGCAGGACGGGCGGCTGTTCTACTCCGGCAGCCACGTCTTCGGCAACAACATCCCGGGCACCGGCTCGGCGATCTACGACTACGACGCCAACAGCATCACCCAGGTGCCGGGCCTCCAGGACAAGGACGAACGCGATCAGTCCGCCAGTGTGCTGCTGCCCCCGGCGCAGGACCAGAAGGTGCTGACCATCGGCGGCGGCAACATCGACTCCAACCCGGACGCCAACCGGCTGACCGACATCATCGACCTCAAGCAGCCCAACCCGGCGTACGTGGCCGGGCCCCCGCTCCCGCAGGGCACCGTCGACCTCGGCAACGGCCCGGTCCCGCAGACCGGCGACCAGGGCAAGATGTACGTCTCCACCGTCCTGCTGCCCGACGGCACGGTGCTGGAGACCGGCGGCGCCCTGCACAACCGGGCCAACCCGGTCTTCGAGACGTCGATCTTCGACCCGGAGACGGAGACCTTCGACCCGGTGGCCGTGGACCCGGAGGCGCGCGGCTACCACTCCTCGGCCTTCCTGCTGCCCGACGGGCGCGTGATGACGACCGGCGACAACCCGGGCAACGGCTCCTGGAACCACGACGTGTCGATCTACACCCCGCCCTACCTGCTCAGGGGCGAGCGTCCGGCGATCACCTCGGTCATCGACACCGAGTGGAACTACGGCGACACCCAGCGGATCACCGTCGACCGGCCCATCGCCAAGGCGGAGCTGATCCGCCCGGCCGCCGTGACGCACTCCTCGGACCCGAACCAGCGGTTCGTGGACCTGCCGCTGTCGGTGGACGGCGACAACGTCGACCTGAACGTGACGAGCAACCCGAACCTGGCCCCGCCCGGCTGGTACATGCTCTTCGCGGTCGACGCCAACGGCGTGCCGTCGGTGGCGAAGTGGGTGCACCTCGACGGCCCGCAGGCGCTCAGCACCAAGGACGCCTCCGCGCACGTCCACTCCTTCGCCGACGCCCCCTCCGGCAAGGTCGCGGGCCCCGGCAAGAAGCGCGAGTCGCACCCGGTCGGCCCCACCGTCTCCGGCTGCGACCGGCACTACGGCTCCGCCAACGTCTGCGTGCCGACCGCCTTCCCGGACGAGGTGAGGAAGACGACGGCCGAACGCTGCGACTGGCTGGAGCGCAACGACTACGGCCGCCTGGAGGTCAACGGCCAGGACGACCCGCTGCGCCTGGACCCGGACGGGGACGGCACCGCCTGCGGCAAGGGGGACGTCAGGCGCCGCTGAGGATCAGGGCGCCCAGCGTGAGCTGGGCACCCCACTGCAGGACGACGGCCCAGCACCTGGCGGCCGGCCACCGGGTGCGGGGCCAGGCCAGCGCCAGTACGCCCAGTCCGGCCGCCGCCCAGAAACAGGCCCACAGCGCCGCGCCCGGCACGGTGGGGCACCGCTCGCCGTACATCAGACAGTCGGCGCCGCTTTCGGAGGCGAGCACGGCGAGCCACGCGACGAGGACGGTCGGCAGGAGCAGGACCAGCCCGGCCACGGAGCACACGGTCAGGGCGCGGGCGGGAGACCGCGGTCCGGTGGCGGGCCAGGGCGCGGGGGCGGTCCGCGCCGCGGAGCGTGGTGACGGGGAACTCATACCGCCCATCCCACCGCGCCGGCCGCCCCGGGGGGACCGGCGCGGATACTCAACCGCCGTACTCAACCACCCTGAGTACCCCGGCGCACCGCCGCGTCCACGATGGCCTCCAACTGCTCGTGGTGCGCGCCCTTCCAGTACGCGCGCCCGCACGCGCGACACTGCGCGAAGGCGTCGTACGACCGCTCGGTACCGCCCTTGAGCTGGTCGGCCACCTCCTCCTTGGTGGCCTGTCCCAGCAGTCCGTTGCAGGCGGTGCATCTGGTCCACGGGCGCAGCTCGGGCCGGAACCGGTCCAGGACCTCCTGGAGCTGCTCGTCGGGGCGGGTGCTGTAGACGTAGGCGCCGGCCCACAGTTCGCGGCGGCGCAGCAGGCCGCGGTCGCGGCTGAGCATGACCCGCTTCTCGGCCGCCGACAGGGCGGCGAGCGCCGGGTCGCCGAGGTCCGTCGACTCGTACGCCGTGTCCACGCCGAGCAGCCGCAGCCGGCGGGCGAGGGTGCCGAGGTGCACGTCGAGCAGGAAGCGCAGGGGAGCGCCCGGGACCCGCTGGGGACGTTCCACGGGCCGTACGCTCACCGACTCGCCGCCCCTGGGGACGTGTCCGGGCGGCACCTCGCGGCCGTCCACGAGGAGCGTGCCGACCTCGGTCAGCGGGACGCCGAGGGACTCGACGACATGGCCGAGCGTGGAGACGCCGTCGGTGGCCGCGCGGGCGGCGCCGGTGGGACGGGCGCGCGGCACGAACAGGTGCAGCTCGGGGGCGAACTCGACGTGGATCTCGGGACCGTTCACCCGGTCAGGATGCCATGGGGCAGGGGCGTGGCCTCAGCTTTTTCCGGCAGTCGGCAGACCGTGCTCAAGGACGTCCAGAGCGCGTTCGACCAGGTCGGCCAGGTTCTCCTCGTGGTCGTGCTCGGCCCAGTACCGCGAGACCTCCAGCAGGCCGCCGACCAGGGACATGGAGAGGACCCGCACCTCCAGGCCCTCGGGGGCGAGGCCGGTGCGGTCGGCGATGGCGCGGCCGAGCAGGCGGCCGGTGTCCGACATGCTCGCCAGCATCCGCGAGCGCACCGCCGGCACCTCCGCCAGCAGCCGTGCCCTCAGCCGGGTCAGCTCGGCTTCCTCGCCGGCGCCGTGTTCGACGGCCTTGCGCACGACGTGCCGCAGGGAGGCCGGCCACGGCTCGTCGGCGGGCCGGGCGGCCAGCTCCGCCGCCATGACCGGGTCGTACTCGTCCGTGAGGACGATGTCCTCCTTGGCCGGGAAGTAGCGGAAGAGAGTCGACGGCGACACTTCGGCGCGGTCGGCGATCTGCTCCGTCGTCGTCGCTTCGTACCCCTGCTCCCGGATCAGCGCGTAGGCCGCGGCACGGATGGCCTCGCGGGTCCTGGTCTTCTTCCGCTCCCGCAGACCGGGCGACCGGGGGCCGTCGGCGGGGGAGCGGGGAGAGCGGGAGCGTGCGGCCGTCATGGGGTCATTGTCGGCCATGGGGCGGCGCCAAGCCGCCGGGTGACGCACCAGCCCCCGCTCACCTGCGCCGATGAGGCGCCGTCCCTTTCCCGCGGCCTCATCCGCCGGACAGGCCCTACTAGTACGCGACCAGCGAGATCCCCACGTAGTGCGCGACGAAGGCCGCCAGCGTGAAGGAGTGGAAGACCTCGTGGAAGCCGAACCAGCGCGGTGACGGGTTGGGGCGCTTGAGGCCGTAGATCACGCCGCCCGCGCTGTAGAGCAGGCCGCCCGTGATCACCAGGACGAGTACGGCGACGCCGCCGGCCCGCATGAACTCGGGGAGGTAGAACACGGCCGCCCAGCCCATGGCGAGGTAGCAGGGGGTGTAGAGCCAGCGCGGGGCGCCGACCCAGAAGACGCGGAAGAGTATGCCCGCCGCCGCGGCGGCCCAGATGCCCCACAGCAGCCACTGGCCCTCGGAATCCGGCAGCAGGAGCATCGTGAGCGGGGTGTAGGTGCCCGCGATGATCAGGAAGATGTTGGCGTGGTCGAGACGGCGCAGTACGCCGTCCATCCGCGGGCTCCAGTCGCCCCGGTGGTAGAGCGCGCTGACGCCGAACAGCAGGCAGGCCGTCAGGACGTAGATCCCGCAGGCGACGCGTGCTTCGGTCGACTCGGCGAGGGCGGTGAGCACCAGACCCGCGACGAGGACGGCCGGAAACATGCCGAGGTGCAGCCAGCCGCGCAGCTTCGGCTTGACCGGATGCGGCAGGGAGAGCGCCACGGGACCGCGGCCGTCGGCGGGCGAGTCCCTGGGGGCGTCGGAGGCGGACGCAGTCATGGGGGCATCGTACCTACGGGACCGTAAGTTACGCATCAGTACGGACGGGCCTGGGCGGTGAGTGGTCATCGTCTCACGGGGGTACCCGGCCGCACACCCCCGTAAATCCCCGATATGGGCACGTGGCGATCCTCACGCCGCTCAGGTGTGAGGCCCTCTGGACAGATGGGCGCTCACGTCGGATGATCAAATGAGTGCGGTCGACACCGGATGAGCGCCCGAGAGGTCAACGTCACGCATCCGGGTCGCAGCCCCCACGGGGCCTCCAAACAAAAAACCCCTCATTTAGGAGCAATCGTGGCGCGCGACATCGCTGCTCCCCCCGTCCCCACCAACCACCAGGAGCTGATCTCGTGGGTGAACGAGATCGCCGAACTGACCCAGCCGGACGAAGTGGTCTGGTGCGACGGATCCGAGGCCGAGTACGAGCGCCTGTGCGGGGAGCTCGTCGAGAAGGGCACCTTCCGCAGGCTCGACCCGATCAAGCGCCCCAACTCGTACTACGCGGCCTCCGACCCCTCCGACGTCGCGCGCGTCGAGGACCGGACCTTCATCTGCTCCGCCGAGGAGGAGGACGCCGGCCCGACCAACCACTGGAAGGACCCCGCCGAGATGCGGGAGATCTTCACCGGTGAAAAAGGTGAGGGCGGCCTGTTCCGCGGCTCCATGCGCGGCCGGACCATGTACGTCGTGCCCTTCTGCATGGGCCCGCTCGGCTCCCCGCTCTCCGCGCTGGGCGTCGAGATCACCGACTCCGCGTACGTCGCCGTCTCCATGCGCACCATGACCCGCATGGGACAGCCGGTCCTGGACGAGCTGGGCGACGACGGCTTCTTCGTCAAAGCCGTGCACACCCTCGGCGCCCCGCTGGAGCAGGGCCAGGAGGACGTTCCGTGGCCGTGCAACAGCACCAAGTACATCTCGCACTTCCCCGAGGACCGCGAGATCTGGTCCTACGGCTCCGGCTACGGCGGCAACGCCCTGCTCGGCAAGAAGTGCTACGCCCTGCGCATCGCCTCCGTCATGGCCCGCGACGAGGGCTGGCTCGCCGAGCACATGCTCGTGCTGAAGCTGACCCCGCCCACCGGCGAGCCCAAGTACGTCGCCGCCGCCTTCCCGTCGGCCTGCGGCAAGACCAACCTCGCCATGCTGGAGCCCACGATCTCCGGCTGGACCGTGGAGACCATCGGCGACGACATCGCCTGGATGCGCTTCGGCGAGGACGGCCGCCTGTACGCCATCAACCCCGAGGCCGGTTTCTTCGGCGTCGCGCCCGGCACCGGTGAGCACACCAACGCCAACGCGATGAAGACCCTGTGGGGCAACTCCGTCTTCACCAACGTCGCCCTCACCGACGACGGCGACGTGTGGTGGGAGGGCATGACCGAGGAGACGCCCGCCCACCTGACGGACTGGAAGGGCAACGACTGGACCCCCGAGTCCGGCACCCCGGCCGCGCACCCCAACGCCCGCTTCACCACGCCCGCCGCGCAGTGCCCGATCATCGCGCCGGAGTGGGAGGACCCCAAGGGCGTGCCGATCTCGGCGATCCTCTTCGGTGGCCGCCGGGCGACCGCCGTCCCCCTCGTCACCGAGTCCTTCGACTGGAACCACGGCGTCTTCCTCGGCGCCAACGTGGCCTCCGAGAAGACCGCCGCCGCCGAGGGCAAGGTCGGCGAGCTGCGCCGCGACCCCTTCGCCATGCTGCCGTTCTGCGGCTACAACATGGGCGACTACATGGGTCACTGGGTCGACGTGGCCAAGGACAAGGACCAGTCCAAGCTGCCCAAGATCTACTACGTCAACTGGTTCCGCAAGGACGACGAGGGCAGGTTCGTCTGGCCGGGCTTCGGTGAGAACGGCCGCGTCCTGAAGTGGATCGTGGAGCGCCTGGAGGGCAAGGCGGACGGAGTCGAGACCCCGATCGGCGTGCTGCCGACCAAGGAGTCCCTCGACACCGACGGCCTCGACCTCGCCGACACCGACCTGGAGTTCCTGCTCAGCGTCGACAAGGAGGTGTGGCGCGAGGAGGCGGCGCTCGTCCCCGAGCACCTCAACACCTTCGGCGACCACACGCCCGCCGAGCTGTGGGACCAGTACCGGGCGCTGGTGCAGCGCCTGGGCTGACCGTCCCGCCCCAGCTCCGCGTCCGGTCCGACTAGCCCTGACCCGCGAAGTCGTCACGAAGGCCGGCCGCGAGGGGGTCTCCCCGCGCTCCAGTAGCTCAGCAGTACCCCGGAGCACGGGGTGGTCCCACTCGGGCCGGGTCCCCGCACAACGGCGTGCGGAGGACCCGGCCCTTCGGCATGTCGACGCCCCGGTGAGCACGCGCCTTGAAGGGGCGCGGGGAACTGCGCGATCAGCCACCCACCACGCGCAGTCGCCCGACCGCGGCCAGCCCCACGGCGCCGTCGCGATCCCGTCAAGGCCAACGCAGTGAATGGCACCCGGCCCGCGCGTCGCTGCGGGTGCGCGCGGGCCGGGGCCGTCGGGGGGAGCCCGGAGGGCTCAGTGGGACGCGAACTCGCGCGGTTCGAGGGCCGCGGCGTGCGCGTCCATGCGCTCGGCGGTCAGGATGGCGACCGCCGT
>NZ_RAIF01000031.1:314393-330078 GCF_003671715.1 Streptomyces sp. E2N166
CCCGCCGGTGCAGGGCCGCCAGATGCGGCTCGGGGCGGGCGGCGGCCACCGGCACGCGGACCGGCGTCTGCCCTCCCCGCAGCCGGGCCACCTGCTCGGCGAGCCGGTCGGCCGCGGTGTCCAGACCGGTGGAGGGGGCCAGGGCGCGCAGCTCGTCCGTGACGGCGAGCAGGGCGGCGAGGTGACCCGCGAGCTGGATGTCCAGCTCTTCCTCACGGGACCGGTGGGGGAAGTCCGAGGTGCTGCCGGCCATCGTGCTGTGGACCGACTTGGCGCGGATCGGTTCGTACATGGGATGGCCTCCTGAGTGCTTCAGGAAACCATCCTACATTGGATTCAATCTAAAGTTGAGAGAGATCGGGATTTGGCTCAGGCTCAGGGGTCGGCTTGGGTCAGGGCTGGCTGTAGCCGTCCAGGAAGTTCCCGATGCGGTCCACCGCCTCGCGCAGGTCTCCGGCGTTCGGCAGGGTCACCACCCGGAAGTGGTCGGGCTCGGGCCAGTTGAAGCCGGTGCCCTGGACGACCATGATCTTCTCCTGGCGCAGCAGGTCCAGGACCATCCGCCGGTCGTCCTTGATCTTGAAGACCTTGGGATCGAGGCGCGGGAAGAGATACAGCGCGCCCTTCGGCTTCACGCAGGTCACACCCGGGATGCTGGTCAGCGCCTCGTGGGCGGCGTCCCGCTGCTCCCGCAGCCGCCCGCCCGGCAGTACCAGCTCGTTGATGGTCTGCCGCCCGCTGAGCGCCGCGACCACGCCGTGCTGGCCCGGCATGTTGGCGCACAGTCGCATGTTCGCCAGGACCGTCAGGCCCTCGATGTAGGACTCGGCGTGCGCGCGCGGGCCGGAGATCGACATCCAGCCGACCCGGTAGCCGGCCACCCGGTACGCCTTCGACATGCCGTTGAAGGTGAGGGTGAGCAGGTCCGGGGCGACCGCGGCGGTCGGGGTGTGCGTGACCTCGTCGTACAGGATCTTGTCGTAGATCTCGTCGGAGCAGACCAGCAGGTTGTGCCGGCGGGCGATGTCGGTCAGCGCGCGCACCATCGCCTCGTCGTAGACCGCGCCCGTCGGGTTGTTCGGGTTGATGATCACGAGCGCCTTGGTGCGGTCGGTGATCTTCCGCTCGACGTCCGCGAGGTCCGGCATCCAGTCGGACTGCTCGTCGCAGCGGTAGTGCACCGCCGTACCGCCGGAGAGTGAGACGGCGGCCGTCCACAGGGGGTAGTCGGGCGCCGGGACGAGGACCTCGTCGCCGTCGTCCAGCAGTCCCTGCATCGCCATCACGATCAGCTCGGAGACGCCGTTGCCGATGAAGACGTGCTCCACGTCCGTCTCGATGCCGAGGGTCTGGTTGTGCATGACGACCGCCCGGCGCGCGGCCAGCAGCCCCTTGGCGTCGCCGTAGCCGTGGGCCGTCGAGACGTTGCGGAGGATGTCCTCCAGGATCTCCGGCGGGCACTCGAAACCGAAGGCGGCCGGGTTGCCGGTGTTCAGCTTCAGGATGCGGTGCCCGGCCGCTTCCAGCCGCATCGCCTCCTCGAGCACCGGGCCCCGGATCTCGTAACAGACGTTGGCGAGCTTGGTCGACTGGATCACCTGCATGTCCGTGAGCTTACGACCCGGTTGCGCCTCATGGGTCGTGTTGTCCGCCACGTGGGACGTGTGGTTTGGGTGGATTTCCTCCAGCCGTGCGGGCCGCTAGCGGGGAGTCCGCCGTACGGACCGCCCCGCCAGTACGTCCGTCCGCCGCCCGTCCTCCATCACGAACCGCCCGTCGACCAGCACGTACGGGATGCCCGTCGGCAGTACTCGCGGCGTCTCGTACGTGCTGCCCGCCGCGACCGTCGCCGGGTCGAAGAGCACCAGGTCGGCCCGGTACCCCTCGCGGACCAGGCCCCGGTCCGGCAGCCGCAGCCGGGCCGCCGGGCGCGAGGTGAGGTGGGCGACGCACTCCTCCAGCGACAGCACGCCCAGCTCGCGCACGTAGTGGCCCAGGTAGTGCGGGAAGGTGCCGTAGGCGCGCGGGTGCGGCTTGGCGCCCTGGAGGATGCCGTCCGAACCGCCGGTGTGGACCCGGTGCCGCATGATCGCGCGGACGTTCTCCTCGTGGCCGACGTGCTGGAGGATGGCCGGGGCCAGCCGGTCGGTCAGGAGGAGGCGGCGGGCGGTCGTCCACGGGGTCTCGCCGCGCAGCCGCGCCGACTCCATGACCGTACGGCCGACGTACTCGCCGAGCGCCGGGTCGCCCGTGCCGGAGATCTCGATCGTGTCCCACTCCATGGGCACGCCGTGGCAGCCGTCGGAGCCGATCTCCTCGATGTGGTGGCGGATGCGTTCGGCGGTGTCGTCGTCCGACAGCCGCTTCATGATCTGCTCCGGGCCGCCCTCGCTCGCCCAGCTCGGCAGCAGGGCCACGAGGGTGGTGCAGCCGGGGGTGTAGGGGTACGTGTCGAGGGTGATGTCGGCCCCGGTGGCCAGCGCGTCGTCGAGCAGCGTCAGCAGCTCGGGCGCCCTGCCCTTGTTCACGCCGAAGTTCATGGTGGCGTGGGCGAGGTGGAGGGGGCACGCCGCCTCGCGGGTCAGCGCCACCATCTCCTCGTACGCCTGGAGGGCCCCGGCGCCGTACGAGCGGTGGTGCGGGCAGTAGTAGCCGCCGTACGACGCCACCACCCGGCACAGCTCGGTCAGCTCGGCGTCCTCGGCGTACATGCCGGGCGTGTACGTCAGACCGGACGACATGCCGACCGCGCCCTGCTCCATGCCCTCGGCCACCAGGCGGCGCATGTGCTCCAGCTCGGCCTCGGTCGCCTCCCGGTCGTCCCAGCCGACCGCGAGTGCGCGCACCGTGCCCTGCGGGATCAGGTACGCGGCGTTGACCGCGATGCCCCCGTCGAGCCGGTCCAGGTACTCGCCGACCGACCGCCAGTCGAAGTCGATGTCGTCGCCGGGGCCGTTCCACCCGGCGATGGCGCGGCGCACCTCGCCGAGGGTGCGGTCGTCGACCGGCGCGTACGACAGTCCGTCCTGGCCGACGACCTCCAGGGTGACGCCCTGGGCGGCCTTGGCGCTGTGGTCGGGGTCCCGCAGCAGCGCCAGGTCGCTGTGGGCGTGCATGTCGATGAAGCCGGGGGCCAGGACCAGGCCGTCGGCGTCCAGCTCACGGCGCGCCTCGGGGCGCTGGCAGCCGGCGGCCGCCGCCTCCTTGACGATCGAGACGATCCGGCCGCCGTCGACCACGACGTCCGCGCGGTAGGAGTCGCCGCCGGAGCCGTCGACGACGTCCGCGTCCCTGATGACCAGCTCTTCCATGTCCTGCTCCCTTTCCCAGGCGTCTCAGAAGAACGTGCGGATGTAGTCGACGACCGTTCCGTCCGCCTGCGCGAGGGGGATGAGCTGCCACTTGTCGAAGGACGTGCACGGGTGGGACAGGCCCGTGCCGAGCCAGTCGCCCACCTCCAGGTCAGCTTCCGCGGTCGTGCGCAGCCAGGCGTGCTGGTCGGACAGGCCGGTCACCTCGACGCCGGTGGCCACACGCTCGGCACCGTCGCGGCGGACGACCTGGGCGAAGGGCAGGTGGAGGTCGTACGCCGCGTCCCGCTTGCCCGCGTTGGTGAACGCCTGCTCGGGGGAGGGGCGGGAGACGACCTGGCTCCACAGGCGGAAGGCGGGCTCCAGGGCGCCCTCCTCGGGGACGCGGTTGAAGGGGGTCAGCTCGCGGTAGTGGCCGTCGTCGTGGGAGACGTAGGCGCCCGAACGCAGCAGCTTCAGCACCGGCAGGGACAGGTCGGGGACCTCGGCGAACACGTCGGCGACCGCGTCGAACCAGGCGCTGCCGCCCGCGCTCACCATGATGTCCGCCAAGCCGTCGAACCGTCCGGCCTTGTCGAAGTCGACGGCGAGTGCGACCAGCCGCCGCAGCCAGGCGTGCACCTTCTCGGGGTCGGCGTCCGGCACCTCGCCCTCGTACCCGGCGACACCGGCCAGCCGCAGCGTCCGCGCGCCGGCCACCGCGTCGGCGACCGCCGCGCACTCGGCCTCCGTGCGGACGCCGGTCCGGGCACCCTCACCGGCGGCCAGCTCCACCACGACGTCCACCGGGCGGGAGGCGCCCGCGTCCGACAGTGCCGCGTCCATCAGCCCGACGCCGCGCACGGAGTCGGCGTAGCAGACGAAGCGGAAGTCCGGATCGGCGTCCAGCTCGGAGGAGATCCAGCGCAGGGCGGCGGCGTCGACCAGCTCGTTGGCCAGGAAGACACGCTGGATGCCGAAGGCCCGCGCCACCCGTACCTGGTGCGGCACGGCGAGGGTGATGCCCCAGGCGCCGTGCTCGATCTGGCGGTGGAAGAGCTGCGGGGCCATGGAGGTCTTGCCGTGCGGTGCGAAGGCGAGGCCGTGCCGGGTGGCGTACGTCTCCATGAGCCGCAGGTTGTGCTCCAGGCGCTCGGCGGACAGGGCCAGCACGGGGGTGGTGAAACCGCCGGTGAAGAGGTTGCGGCCCTGACGGGTCAGCTCGGCGACGGTCAGGCCGTCGGCGTCCGGCGGGAGGCCCTTGAAACGGTGGTCGACGCGCTCCTCGGCCAGACGGGCGAGGGCTTCGGTGCCGGTGTCGAGGGCCATGGAGCCTCCCTGATCTGATGCGTTGCAAGCAGTGCAACAATCGTTGCGTATATCGCTTACTGCTGTCTAACATCTCGGCCAACGCGGGGTCAACGGATCCGCCGAGGCCCGCGAGAGAGACGAGGAGCCCCCACCATCGTGACCGCCACCGGACCCACCAGCACCGCCCCCGGCGTCGTGGACGTCGTCGCGCTCGGCGAGTCCATGGTCACCTTCCTTCCCTCCGCGCCCGGGCGACTCGCCGACGTACCCTCCTTCGACCGGGCCATCGGCGGCGCCGAGTCCAACGTGGCCTGCGTACTGGCCGCCGCCGGGCACTCCGTCCGCTGGGTCGGCCGGGTCGGCGCCGACGGTTTCGGCGACCACCTCGTCGAGGCGATCGGCGCCTACGGCGTGGACGTCTCCGCGGTGCGCCGCGACCCCGACCGCCCGACCGGCGTCTACTTCCGCACCGCCGGCGACCGCGCCACCGACGCGCACGAGGTCGCCTACTACCGGGCGGGCTCCGCGGCCTCCGCGATGTCGGCGCGCAACCTGGACCTCGACGCGATCCGCTCCGGACGCGTCCTGCACCTCTCCGGCATCACGCCCGCGCTCTCCGCCGACTGCCTCGCCCTGATGCGCGAACTGACCGCCCGCCGCCCCGGCCGGCCCCTCGTCTCCTTCGACGTCAACCACCGCCCCGGGCTGTGGCGCGGGCACGACGACGGCTCGCGGGTGCTGCTGGAGCTGGCCCGCGGCGCCGACATCGTGTTCGTCGGCGAGGACGAGGCCTGGGGACTGGGCGGCGCCGAGGCCGTGCGCGCCGCGCTGCCCGAGCCCGAGCTGCTCGTCGTCAAGCAGGGCGCGACCGGCGCCACCGCCTTCCACGGGCCGCACGTCACCTCCGTCCCCGCCCTCACCGTCGACGTCGTGGCCGCCGTCGGCGCGGGCGACGCCTTCGCCGCCGGGTTCCTCTCCGCCACCCTGCGGGACCTGCCCGTCCGCGAGCGCCTGCGGCACGGCCACCTGATGGCCGCCGCCGCCCTCACCGTCCCGGGCGACCTCGCCACACCCCCGGCCCGCGACCACGCCGACCGCCTGGCCGCCCTGGACGACGACGCGTGGGGGAGACTGCGACTCGGCCCCGGCTGGACACAGACCGGCGAACGGGCCGACGAGGAGGTAGGTACCCCATGAGCCAGACCGTCGACCGCGCGCTGAGCATCCTGCCGCTGCTCGCCGAGGGCCCCGCCGACCTGGGCCGGGTCGCCGACCGCCTCGGCGTCCACAAGTCCACGGCCCTGCGCCTCCTGCGGACGCTGCACGAGCACGGCTTCGTCTACCGCCAGTCCGACCAGCGCTACCGCCTCGGCGCCCGGCTGATCGCGCTGGCCCAGGAGGCGATGGAGAACCTCGACGTCCGCGAGATCGCCCACCCCCACCTCGTACGCCTCAACGAGCAGTGCGGACACACCGTCCACCTCGCCGTGTACGAGGAGAACGAGGTCCTCTACATCGACAAGGTGGAGAGCCGCTACCCGGTCCGCATGTACTCGCGGATCGGCAAGCCCGTCGCCATCACCGTCGCGGCGGTGGCCAAGCTGCTGCTCGCCGACCTTCCCGAGAACGAGCGCCGAGCCGTCGTCGAGAAGCTCGACTACCCCATGTACACGTCCCGTTCGACACCGAACGCCGACGGCTTCCTCAAGGAGCTGGCCAAGGTGCGCGTACAGGGCTGGGCCACCGACCTCGGTGGCCACGAGGAGTCCATCAACTGCGTCGCCGCGCCCATCCGGGGCGCCGACGGCCGGGTGACGGCCGCGATGTCGGTCTCCGCGCCCAACGTCGTCGTCACCGCCGACGAACTCCTCACCCTGCTCCCGCTGGTCCGCCGTACGGCGGACGCCATCAGCGGCGAGTACTCCGGCAGGACCCCCGTGCGGCACACAGATCCTGTGCACCACCCCGAGCACCGCCCCGAGAAGGACACGGTATGACCGACAAGACCGCGCTCACCCCCGCGACCCACACCACCCCGCCGGCGAAGTTCTCCCACGGCGTCAGGAAGGGCAACATCCTCCAGGTCGCAGGCCAGGTCGGCTTCCTCCCGCACGAGGAGGGCAAGGCCCCCACCCCGGCCGGCCCGACCCTGCGCGAGCAGACCCTCCAGACCCTCGCCAACGTCAAGGCGATCCTCGAAGAGGGCGGCGCCTCCTGGGACGACGTGATGATGATCCGCGTCTACCTCACGGACGTGGACCACTTCGCCGAGATGAACGAGATCTACAACGCCTACTTCGAGGAGCAGGGCCTCACCCAGCCGCCTGCCGCGCGCACGACCGTCTACGTCGGTCTGCCCGCCGGGCTCCTCATCGAGATCGACGCGCTGGCCGTCCTCGGCTGAGCCTCGCCTCCGTCTTCCCTTCCGTCTGACTGTCGCACGGCCCGGTGCCCCTCACCCCCGGGGCGCCGTGCCGCGCCCCGCCCTGCTCGAAAGCTGTATGTGTTTACCGCGAGGACCCCCGTATGTCCCCTGTGTCCCTCCAGCTCGCCGCCTCCGCCCCGGCGGAGACACCGCCCCACACCGGTGGCCTGCTCCACCTGATCGACGGCACGGCGGGCCTGCTGACCGTCGCCACGATCGGCATCGTGCTGCTGCTCTTCCTGATCATCAAGGTGCGGCTGCAGCCGTTCGTCGCGCTGCTCGCCGTCTCCATAGCCGTCGGCCTGCTCGCGGGCCTGTCGGTCACCGAACTCTTCGGCACCGTCCAGAAGTCCGACGCCGTCTCCACCATCGAGTCCGGCATGGGCGGCATCCTCGGCCATGTCGCCATCATCATCGGCCTGGGCACCATGCTCGGCGCGATCCTCGAGGTCAGCGGCGGCGCCCAGGTGCTGGCCTCCCGGCTCCTGGGCCTCTTCGGTGAGAAGCGCGCCCCGCTCGCCATGGGCCTGACCGGCCTGATCTTCGGTGTCCCGGTCTTCTTCGACGTCGGCATCTTCGTCCTGGCGCCCATCGTCTACGCGGCCGCCAAGCGCTCCGGCAAGTCGATCCTGCTCTACTGCCTGCCGCTGCTCGCCGGCCTGTCGATGACCCACGCCTTCCTGCCGCCGCACCCCGGCCCGGTGGCCGCCGCCGGACTGCTGAAGGTGGACCTCGGCTGGGTGATCCTCATGGGCATCGTCTGCGGCATCCCGGCCGTGCTCGCCGCCTGGGTGTTCTCCGCCTGGATCGGCCGCCGCATCTTCGTGCCCGTGCCGCAGGACATGGTCGAGGCGGCCGAGGAGGCCAGGCAGGCCGTCATCGACGAGCAGAGCAAGGCCGGCGTCGCGCCGCACGAGAGCCCCGTCGCGCTTGGCACGGTCCTCGGCATCATCGGCACCCCGCTGGTCCTCATCCTCGCCGCGACCTTCTCCTCCATCGCCCTGGACGAGTCCACCCTCCGCTCGGTGATCGAGTTCTTCGGCAACCCGTTCGTGGCCCTGACCATCGCCCTGTTCCTCGCCTACTACCTGCTCGGCATCCGGCGCGGCTGGTCCCGCAAGTCCCTGGAGACCGTCTCGACGGCCTCGCTGAAGCCGGTCGGCAACATCCTGCTGGTGGTCGGCGCGGGCGGTGTCTTCGGTGCCGTCCTCAAGGCCAGCGGCGTCGCCCAGGCCCTCTCCGACACCTTCAACGACGTCGGCCTGCCGGTGATCGTCCTCTCCTACCTGATCTCCCTGGTGCTGCGGGTCGCCCAGGGCTCGGCGACGGTGGCCATCGTGACGACGGCGGGCATCGTGGCACCGCTGCTCGCCGAGGGCGACCACTCCCAGGCGTTCGTCGCCCTGGTCATCATGGCCATCTCGGCGGGCTCCATCTTCGCCTCGCACGTCAACGACGGCGGCTTCTGGATGGTCGCCAAGTACTTCGGCATCAGCGAACGGGACACGCTGAAGACGTGGACCGTGCTGGAGAGCGTGCTGTCGGTCGCCGGGTTCGTGGTGGCGGCGGTGCTGAGCCTGTTCGTGTAGGCGTCTCGTGTAGGCGTCTGATAACGAAAGTTGGGGCTGGCTGTGTCCGACACAGGATCGTCGACCATACTGCCCGCTGTGGAGCAGCGCAGAGGATCGACCAGCCAGCCCCTGGAAGGCGCCGGATTCGACCCGGCATTCGTCCCCGGGCTCACCGCGCCGGTGACCGGTGAGCCGGAGGACGTGAGATCGGCGAAGGAGGCGGGGGAGGAGCCCGAGGACGTTCGCGTCGCGGACGGGACCGCGGCTCCCGAACCCGCCGAACGGGCCGGGGAGCCGGAGGAGGAAGAGGTCCCGGACCCCGGCGGCCCCGTCTTCGAGGCCGCCGACCGCCGTGCCAGGATCGTCGCCGACCACAAGGGCGTACGTCTCTCCCTCGACGACCAGAGCTGCGAGTTCCGCTGGGACGAGGTCGGGGCCGTCGAGACGGAGACGGGTCGCTTCGGCAAACGGTTCACCGTCACGGTGCACACGCCGGACCGCCGCTGGTACCCGATCGAGATCGAGGCGTCGTCGCGGAGCCGCTTCCCGGAGTGGGAGTCGGCCCTGGACGAGGTCCTGGACGCGTACTTCGAGGACGGCGAGCCGCGGGACGAAGCGGAGCCCGAGGACAAGGCGGGCGCGGAGCCCGAGGCCAAGGCCGACGCGGAGCCCGAGGCCAAGGCCGACGCGAAGCGCGCGGCGGACGGTGACGAGTAGGCGCATCGCGTGAAGATCCCCGCACGCCCTCTTGTCCCACCGGCCGCCATGAGCTTTGTTGGCCCGCATGGCGGACACCACGGGCAACACCAGCGACGCCGGGGCACCACACGCCCCCGACTCGGCACCTCGTAAATCCAGTTGGCGCTACATCGGCCCCGGCATCGTCGTCGCGGCGACCGGGGTCGGCGCCGGGGACCTCGTGGCCACCCTGATCGCGGGCAGCAACTTCGGCTACACCCTGCTGTGGGCGGCGGTCCTCGGCTGTCTCGTCAAGATCTCCCTCGCCGAGGCGGCGGGCCGCTGGCACCTGTCCACCGGCCGCACCCTCTTCGACGGCTGGGCGAGCCTCGGCCGCTGGACCACGTACTTCTTCGCGGTCTACGTCGTGATCTGGGGCTTCTCGTACGGCGCGGCGGCGATGTCGTCCAGCGCCCTGCCGCTGCAGGCCCTGTTCCCCGGCGTGATGGACCTCGAATGGTGGGGCGTGGCCTGCGGCGTGGTCGGCCTGGTCTTCGTCTGGTTCAACAAGTACGCCGTCTTCGAGAAGGTCATGACGGTCATGGTGGGCGTCATGTTCGTGGTGACGGTCTACCTGGCGATCCGGGTCACGCCCAACCTGGGGAACGCCTTCGCCGGCCTCCTCCCGGTCATCCCGGACGGTGAGGACTCCGTCCTCAACACCCTCGGCCTGATCGGCGGCGTCGGCGGCACGATCACGCTCGCCGCGTACGGCTACTGGGTCAACGCCAAGGGCTGGGCCAACACCGGCTGGATGAAGGTCATGCGGCTGGACAACCGGGTCGCGTACATCACGACCGGTGTCTTCGTCGTCGCCATGCTGTTCGTCGGCGCGGAGATGCTGCACGCCGCGAACATCGCGCTCTCCGGCGGCGGCAAGGGCCTGGTGCAGCTCGGCGACATCCTGGCGGACGAGTACGGCACGGCGACGGCCAAGTTCTTCCTGATCGGCTTCTTCGCCACGTCCTTCACCTCGCTCATCGGCGTGTGGCACGGAGTGAGCCTGATGTTCGCGGACTTCGTGGCCCGGCAGCGCGACAGGACCGCGGGCAAGGGCAAGGAGATCGCCTCCGGCGAGCACGAACGCTCCTGGCCCTTCCGCGCCTACCTGCTGTGGCTCACCTTCCCGCCCATCGTCCTGCTCTTCCAGGGCGAGCCCTTCCGCCTGGTCATCATCTACGGCGTCCTGGGCGCGGCGTTCATGCCCTTCCTCGCCCTGACCCTGATCTGGCTCCTCAACTCCTCCCGCACACCTCGCGAGTGGCGCAACGGCTGGCTGAGCAACACGATGCTCGCGGTCGCGGGCCTGCTGTTCCTGGTGCTGTGCCTGAAGGAGATCTGGGACCAGCCGTGGGGGGAGTTCTTCTAGAGGCCGGCCTTGGCGCCGGTGGCCGCCCCGGCCGTGTCCCCGGCCGGACGGCGCCGGCGCCGGTGCGCCCACAGAGCGAGCAGCCCCGCGGCCAGGGACACCACGCCCCCGGCGCACAGGCCGGCCCGCGCTCCCCAGTGCTCGCTGAGCCAGCCGGTCAGGAGGGCCCCCAGCGGGGTCGAGCCCTGGAGGGTCAGCGTGTAGAGGGCCATCACCCGGCCCCGGTAGCGCGGATCGGTGCCCAGTTGCACCCGGTGGTTGGCGGCCTGCGCGAAGTAGATCGTCGCGAAGCCCGTGGCGGCCAGCAGCACCAGCGCCGCGGTGAACGTCGGGGCCAGCCCGGAAAGCGTCTCCAGCGCCCCGAAGGCGACGGCGGCCCCGATGACCAGGACGGCGGACGGCCGGCTCCGCCGGCCGGTCGTGGCGAACGCGGCGAGCAGCGAACCCGCGGCCAGCGCGCTGGCCAGCAGCCCGAACGAGGCGGAGTCCGCGTGGAAGACGGTCTTCGCCATCAGCGGCAGAGTCAGCTGGAAGTTGAAGCCGAACATGCCGATCACGCCCACGAGCGCCAAGGGCAGCATCAGATCCGAACGGCCGCGCAGATACCGCAGGCCGTCCAGGACACCGGAGCGGCCGGGGCGTTCGGCGGGCCGTACCAGTTCGGCCGGGTTCATCAGCAGCAGGGCGCACACGCCGGCGAGGTAGCTGACCGCGTTGAGCGCGATCACCGGCCCGGCGTCGAACCGGCTGATCAGCAGACCGGCGAGGGCGGGTCCGACGACCCGGGCGGCGTTGAAGTACGCGGCGCTCAACGCCGAGGCGTTGGGCAGCAGGGCCGCGCCGACCATCTCGCTGACGAACGCCATCCGGGCGGGCGCCTCCACCGCGTTCACGGTGCCCAGCGCTGCCGCGAACACCCAGATGTGCCACAGCCGCAGGCCGCCGGTGAAGGTCAGCACGGCCAGCAGGAGGGCCAGTACACCCGCGGCGAGGTTGGCCGCCACCAGCAGCCGGCGTTTGTCGTGCCGGTCGGCGAGCCGGCCGCCGTACAGCGTGAGCAGGAGCATCGGCGTGAACTGGAGCGCCGTCACCAGGCCCAGGGCGGTGGCCGAGTCGCCGGACATGGAGAGCACCAGCCAGTCCTGGGCGATGAACATCATCCAGGTGCAGGTGACGGACAGCAGCTGTCCGGCCGCGAAGAGCCGGAAGTTGCGTACGGTCAGGGCCTCGAACATCCGTCTCAGCGTGCTCACTTCCCGGCTCCTCGTGCTCCTGGTGCTGCCCCGTGCGCCCACGCGCCGTCAGTCGATGCCGCGGACGATGTGCGCGTCGGCACTCTCCTCGTCGTCGTCACCGGCGAGCAGGACCGGAGGTGCCATGGCGAACTCGTCGAGGTGTACGGCGCCGGGGCCGATCGGTGCGGGATCCACGGGGAACGACCTTTCGTCTCTTTCGCGGGCGGGAACGGCGGAAACGGGCGGGAAGGGGCAGAAAACGGAAATCGGGTGTGCCCGGCGCGAACCGGGCACACCCGCAAGGGCAACGACGTCAGCCGCGTACGGGAGCCGGGGGCGTGCGGAGGGCCTTGAGGTAGGCGTCCTCCGGCTGCGCGCCGGACAGGGTGGGCCCATCCTTGAAGAAGAGCAGCGGCACCGAGGTCACGCCGAGCCGGCGCATGCTGTTGATCCCCTCGCGCACCGCCGCGCCGTCACCGGCACCACCGTCCTTGGCCGGTTCGACACCGAGCTCGGCGGCGAGCCGGTCGAGGGTGCCGGGGTCACCGATGTTCAGCCCGTCCGTCATGTAGGCGCGGAACAGACGCTCGGCCATGGCCTCGCCCGACCCCTGGGCAGCGGCGGCCGCGAGCAGCCGGTGCGCGTCGAAGGTGTTGGTGTGGATGGCGCGCTCGAAGTCGATGTCCAGTCCGTCCTCGGCACCGAACGACTTGTCCGCCGTGATCGCACGGGCCGTCTCCTCCCCGAAGGCGGCCTTGTGGACCTCGAACAGCGGACGTCCGGTCGCCGGCGCCTCCGGCGCGATCTGGAAGGGCCGGAACACGACCTCCAGCTCCCCTCCCGACTCCCGGAAGCGCCGGGCCGCCCGGGTGAAGCGGGTGAACGCGAGATACGAGTGGACGCAGATGAGGTCGAGCACGAACTCGACGGTGCGGTGGGCTTGGGCGGTGTTGGCTTCCATGGTCTCGACTCTCCGACCTCAACCAAGGTTGAAGTCAAGCTGGTGGGGGGTCATTCGTCTCGGACTTCCTTCGCGGGACCGGACGGGCGGCGTACCCGCCGCGTCCCTGGCCAGAAGACACTCCTCCAGGAACGCGAGCGCCCGCAGATGGTACGTACGGGCCGCCCAGCCCAGGCTGATGTTGTGCCCGGCATGGGGCTGCCGGGCGACCGTCACCCGCCGCGTGGCCAGCCGGCCCGTCATTTCCGCCACCGCCTCGTCGTCGTGGCACCACCACCGCTCCTGCTCGGCGAAGGTGAGCCGGACCGGCAGGTGCACCCTGGCGGCGATGGACGGGTACATCCCGGGCCACCGCGGCAACTCCTCGGCCTCCAGCCGTGGCACCGGCACGACCAGCGCCCGGCCCAGCGCGAAGGCGCCCGGCGGGTAGAGCCGCAACGCTCCCCAGTGCCGGCGCCAGTCCCCGGGCACGCCCGCGCCGGGCAATTGCGGCAGGTCGACGGCGTACCGGGTGCCGAGGCCGGAGACGTCCAGCCCGAGGAAGCCGGTGCCGCCGTCCCGGGCCACGGTGCTGAACGCCAGCTTCCCCCCGTTGGAGTGGGCCACGAGGAAGAACCCGGCGCCCACCTCGTGGTCGCGGGCGAAGGACGCGAGGGCGGCGTGCAGGGTGTCCGCCTGGTCGGAGAGCGACTGTCCCTCGGGCAGCCGCTCGGCGGACAGACCGTAACCGGGCCGGTCCAGGGCCAGCACGGTGTATCCGTGCCGGGCGCCCAGTTCCAGCAGGGACAGCCCGGGGCGTGCCCGGCTGTCGAAGTATCCGGCGCGCATGCCGCCGCCGTGCACGGCGACCACCACGGCCCGGGGCACGGGCGTGTCCGGTTCGGCCAGCAGACCGGACAGAGCGATGCCGTTCGCTTCCACGACGATCTCGCGGACGTGGCGGGACGTCGTCTCCACGACCGGGCCCGTCCGGTCTGACTGTCTTCGGACGTTCATTTCATCTTTCTTCAACAGGATCCTTCCCTCCCATGACGTGCCGCTCAGTAGCGTCCACGCATGGACATGACCTCACTGCCCGCCGGCGCGGGACCGCGTTGCCTGGACGCGCTCAACTCGGTGCACGCGACCGTCTACTTCGCCCCCGACCTCGGGGCGGAACTGGCCGCGTACGGCGTCGAGGACCCGATCGCCGTCTACCTCGCGTGCCGAGCCGCTCCCTGGGGCGCGGTGGGGGCGGGGCCGGTCACCGCCTCGTTCAACGGGCTCAAGCACGAGCTGATCGCACGTCACCTCCCGGCTCTCTGGCGCCGGGTCGAACCCGCCACCGTTCTGGACCTGCGCCTGCGCGCCGTCGACGCGCTGCTGCGCCGGTGCCTGGGTGACGAGGCCGTCGCGTCCACCGAGATGGCGGAGGCCGCGGAGCTCGCCCTCCGGGCCGGCGAGGCGTGCGGGCGCCGCGGCCGCCCGATGTACTCGGCCCACGCCGACCACCCCGTACCGGACAAGCCGCACCTGGCGCTGTGGCACGCCGCCACCCTGCTGCGGGAGTACCGCGGGGACGGGCATGTCGCCGCGCTCACGACGGCCGGACTCCTCGGCCTGGACGCCCTGGTCTCGCACACCGCGAGCAGCGACGGCCTGCCGAAGGAGTTCGTCATGGCCCGCCACGGCTGGACCGAGGAGGACTGGACCGGCGCCGAGGAGCGGCTGCGCGCCCGGGGACTGATGGACGGCCGGGGGCATCTCACCGACGCGGGCGTGCGCCTGCGTCAGGACCTGGAGGCCGAGACCGACAGGCTGGACCGGGCCCCGTACGAACACCTGGGTGCCGCAGGGGTCGCGCGCCTCACGGAACTCGCCGGCGCGTTCACCGCGACGGCCGCGGCCGCAGGAGCCTTCGAGGGCGTGCCGTCGCAGGCCACCGCCTCGGTCTGACCACGAGCAGGCACCGTGTGATGCGCCGCCGGACGAGCCGGCGGATCGGGACAGCGCCGTTCATCCGTCTCCCCTCCCTCGTCCTTCCTCGCCGCCCAACTCACATCTCAGAACGGGAGGCCGGCCATCGACGGCAGCCGCCTGCCGACGGCCGACACGACGTGGAACGACACGTCGTCGAACTGCCAGCCGACGGGGGTACGCACGGCGTGGACGTCGTAGTACCCGCTGACGACGAAGGGGTCCGCACCCGCCTCCCCGGCTTCGCCCTCGGGAAGGTGCAGATGCGTCGCCACCTGGTGGACCCGCAGCCGGGCCTGGTCGCCGTCCAGTTCCACGAGGTGGTTCGCGCACAGGTGGTGGGTCCGCGCCCAGCGGGCCTTCGCCGCCCGCTGGAACTCCGCGAAACCCTCCACGCCCTTGTGGACACCGATGGGGAAGGTGAACCGCACGTCCCGCGTGAAGACGGTCCGGTACCAGGCGTCGTCGAACTCCGCCTCGTCGGCGCGGTCGAGGGCGACGATGTACCGGTCGAAGAGGTCCTTGATCTCCAGGCGGTCGGTGAGCACCCTCAGCTGGGCGCGCAGTGACGCGACCTGGTCAGCGGTCGAAGACATGGTGTGCTCCTGTGACGGTCCAGGTGTCGTTGCCGAACGACGCGGTCTCCGAGGTGAAACGGTCACCGGTGAGCTGCATCCCGTCACCCGAGTCCCCCGCGAACCTGATGATCACCCGGTCCGACCGGCGGATCGGCTTGGTCCGTGCCCGCTCGTCGGCACGCGGTGGAGTGGTCTGGCTGTACACCTCGGTTGGCTCCTCTTGGACATGGCCCGGGACGTGACCGGCAGGC
>NZ_RAIF01000031.1:330114-350368 GCF_003671715.1 Streptomyces sp. E2N166
CCGGCCGCCCGTCGGGGGCGTACGGGGCAGGGGCGGCAGCGCTCAGGCCGCGGCGTGCTCGCGCACCGCCCGCACCAGCGCGGCCTGCCGCAGGATCACGGGATCCGGCGCGGCTCCGGCGCGTACGGCCTCGACGAACGCGGTGACCGTACGGGCCACCTGGTCGTCGGCGGGCAGCGGGATCTCCCGGGTGCCGGTGCGGTGCTCCAGGCGGACGCGCGGTACGAAGTCGGCGGGCGGGGTGAAGGCGCGGTCGACGGTGATCCGCCCCTCGCTGCCCCAGATCTCGTACGTCGAACGGTAGGCGTGGTCGAGGCCGAAGGTGAGCTGGGCACCGACCCCCTCGGGGCCGGCCAGCAGCGCGGTCCCCGCCGTGTCGACGGTACGGCCGGGCCCGCTGCTCAGGGTGGCACCGACGACCCGGAGCCCGTCGCCCAGGAAGTGGAGCGCCGCGCGCACCGGGTAGACGCCGGTGTCCCACAGGGCGCCGCCGCCCAGGTCGGCACGGTGCCGGATGTCGTCGTCGGGCAGCCTCGGGATCGCGAACATGGCGTGGAAGGCCCTCGGTTCACCGACCGCCCCCTCGGCGACCAGCGTGCGCACCGCCTCGTGCTGGGAGTGATGGACGAACATGACGTTCTCCATCAGGGCCAGGCCCGAGCGCCCCGCCAGCTCGACGAGCCGGGCCGTGGCCTCCGGGTCGGTGGTCAGCGGCTTCTCGGCCAGGACGTGCTTGCCCGCCCGCAGCGCGGCCTCGGTCCACTCGGCGTGCAGAGCCGCCGGCAACGGCACGTACACCGCGTCGACGTCGTCGCGTTCCAGCAGCGCGGCGTATCCGTGCACCGGCCGGGCGGCGAACCGCCCCGCCAGCTCCCGGGCCCGCCCGGCGTCCCGGCTGGCGACCGCGGCGACCTCCAGACCGTCCGCGGCCGCCATGGCGGGGAGCATGCGGCGCCGTGCGATGTCGGCGCAGCCGAGGACCCCGATGCGTACCGGTGCCATCAGACGCGCACCCCGGTCGCGTTGAGGCAGGCCAGCAGCGTGCGCGCCTGCACATTGAGGTAATGGCCGTGCCGGACGAGCGAGGTGAGCTGGCCGGGGGTCGCCCAGCGGTAGCCGGGTGGCGGGTCGAGCGGGGCCTGGACCTCGTCGGCGTCGACGATGAGGTAGCGGCTTTCGGCGTTGAGGAACCGGCCGCCCTCCTCCGAGTGCACGGCCTCGTACCGGATACGGGAGGGGTCCGCGTCCAGCACCAGGTCGAGGAAGGGCGGCCGGTCCTCCACCGCCACGTGGGCGTAGTTGTCCGGCGTGTACTGGACGGTGGGGCCCAGTTCCACGGTGTCGAGGAAACCGCCCTCGACCCGGGCGTGCACCAGGACGTGGGGCACACCGCCGATGCGCCGGGTGAGGAAGGCCGTGACGCCCAGGCCCAGTGGCTCGAACAGCGGCTGGGTCCAGCCCGCGACCTCCCGGCTGCCGGCCTGGACGGCGACCGCCACGACCCGGAAGTACCGGTCCTCCTCGTGGTCGATCGTCCACTCGCTCCGCTTCCAGCCGGGCAGCCGGTCGAGGGGCACGCGTTCGGCGCGTACGTCGTGCCGGGAGCGCTCGGCGGTGAACCACGACAGCAGGTCGGTGTCCGCGTGCAGAGCGCCGTGGTCGCCGTCGGGGAACGGGGCGCAGGCGAGCACGGTCCGGGAGTCCATGTTCACGACGTTGTCGAGGTGCAGGAGCTCGCCTATCTGGCCCAGGGTCAACCAGCAGAAGTCGTCGTGGAGGGGCACTTCGCCGACGGCTTCCACGATCATGTTCCGGTTGCTCTTGCGGAAGAACCAGGAACCGTGCTCGGACTGCAGCACGTCCGCGAGGACCCGGCCGCGGCCCGGCCGGGTGAAGTACTCGATGTACTTCACGTCCGCGCCCCGGTGGACCTTGGTGTAGTTGCTCCGGGTGGCCTGGACGGTGGGGGAGAGCTGCAGCAGATTGCGGTTGCCGGGCTCCATCTTGGCCTGCATCAGGAAGTGCAGCACCCCGTCGAACTCCTTGGCGAGGATGCCGAGGATGCCGACTTCGGGCTGCTTGATGATGGGCTGGTACCACTCCCGGAAGGGACCGGTGTCGGCGGTGACGTGCAGGCCCTCGACGGTGAAGAACCGGCCGCTGCGGTGCACGAGGTTCCCGGTGGCCGCCTCGAACGACCAGCCCGCCAGCTCGCCGAACGGAATGCGGTCGACCCGGAAGCGGTGGGCCGCACGGCGCCCTTCGAGCCACTGGGGGAAGTCCTCGGTGCGCAGTCGGGCGCCGGTGGTCCGGGCGGCCGACCGGGCCATCCGGGCGGCGACCGAGGTGTCGGACCGGGGTCGCAGGGTGCGCGGCCCGGCCGGGGGCCGGGCGACGGTGGACGGCATGACGTACTCCTGGTTGCTCGGGCTCCTGGTCGATCGGGCGGGCGGACACCGCCCGGGGGTCAGCCGCGGGCGGCCACGAACTCCTTGACGGAGGAGACGATGTAGTCGGTCATCTCGTCGGTCAGCCCGGGGTAGATGCCCACCCAGAAGGTCTGCTCGGTGATGACGTCGCTGTTGCCGAGGTCGCCGACGACACGGTGCGGCTGGTCGATGTAGGCGGGGTGCCGGGTGAGGTTGCCGGCGAAGAGCCGGCGGGTGCCGATCTTGCGGCCCTCCAGGAAGTCCACCAGCTCGGCCCGCCGGAACGGCGCCTCGGGGTCCACGGTGAGGGCGAAACCGAACCAGCTCGGGTCGCTGCGCCGGGTCGGCTCCGGGAGGATCAGGTGCGGCAGCCCGTCCAGGCCGTCCCGCAGCCGGCGCCAGTTCCGCTTGCGGGCGTCGATGAACCGGTCCAGCTTGTCCAGCTGGGTCAGTCCCAGAGCAGCCTGGATGTCGGTGGCCTTCAGGTTGTAACCGACGTGGGAGAAGATGTACTTGTGGTCGTACCCGGCGGGGAGGGTGCCCATCTGGTAGTCGAACCGCTTGAGGCACTTGTTGCTCTCGCCCGGCTCGCACCAGCAGTCGCGGCCCCAGTCGCGCAGGGACTCCACGATCCGGGCCAGCGCCAGGTTCGAGGTCAGCACGCATCCGCCCTCGCCCATGGCCAGGTGGTGGGCGGGGTAGAAGCTGACGGTGGTGATGTCACCGAAGGTGCCGGTGAGCTGTCCGTCGTAGGTGGAGCCGACCGCGTCGCAGTTGTCCTCGATGAGGAACAGGTCGTGCTCCTCGGCGAGCTGGGCGATCTCGGCGGCCTCGAAGGGGTTGCCCAGCGCGTGCGCGATCATGATGGCGCGGGTCTTCGGCCCGATGGCCTGCGCGACCCGGTCGGCCGTGGTGTTGTACGTGCCCAGCTCGACGTCGACGAAGACCGGGACGAGCCCGTTCTGGAGGATCGGGTTGACGGTGGTCGGGAAGCCCGCGGCCACCGTGATCACCTCGTCGCCAGGCTTCAGCCGGCGCTCCTGGAGCAGGTGCGAGGTGAACGCCGTCATGGCGAGCAGGTTCGCCGACGAGCCCGAGTTGGTCAGGTGCGCCTTGCGGCGCTTCAGCCGGCGGGCGAAGCGCGACTCGAACTTCCGGGAGCTGGGCCCGGCCGCGATCCGCATCTCCAGAGCCGCCTCGACCAGCGCCAGCCGGTCCTCCTCCTCCAGCACGGCGCCGGAGGGCCAGATCTCGGTGACCCCGGGGACGAAGGGTTCCCTGTCGCGCTGGTCCTCGTGGTACTTCCTGGCCGCATCGAGGACCAGGGCCTTGTGGTCGCTCATGACCGCTTCCCTTCTCGGCTTCCGGTTCCGGCGTCGTCGCCGGGGTGCTTGACGGGCTTCCACCAGTCGGTGTTGTCGCGGTACCAGGCGACGGTGTCGGCGAGCCCCTGCTCGAAGGGGATCCGCGGGGCGTACCCCAGCTCCTCCCTGATCCGGGTCTCGTCGAGCGAGTACCGCAGGTCGTGACCCTTGCGGTCGGCGACCCTGCGCACCATGGAGGGATCGGCGAAGCACAGGTCCAGCAGCCGCTCGGTGATGTGGAGGTTGGTCTGCTCGTTGCCGCCGCCGACGTTGTAGACCTGGCCCGCACGCCCCTTGTCCAGCACGAGGGCGACGGCCCGGCAGTGGTCGTCGACGTGGAGCCACTCGCGGATGTTGCGCCCGTCCCCGTACAGCGGCACGGGCACGCCCTCCAGCAGGTTCGTCACGAACAGCGGGATGAGCTTCTCCGGGTGCTGGTACGGGCCGTAGTTGTTGGAGCAGCGGGTGATGGACACGTCGAGCCCGTGGGTGCGCCAGTAGGCGCGGGCCATCAGGTCGGACGCGGCCTTGGAGGCGGCGTACGGCGAGTTGGGCGCGAGCGGCCACTCCTCGGTCCAGGACCCCTCGGCGATCGAGCCGTACACCTCGTCGGTGGAGACGTGGACGACGCGCCCCACACCGGTGGCCAGGCACGCGTCCAGCAGGGTCTGCGTGCCCCCGACGTTGGTCCTGACGAACTCCGCGGCGGACTCCACGGACCGGTCGACGTGCGACTCGGCGGCGAAGTGCACCACCGCGTCGTGACCCGGCAGCAGGGACATGAGCAGCGGCAGGTCGCAGATGTCGCCCCGCACGAACTCCAGCCGGGAGTGGGCGGCGGGCAGGTTGGCCCGGTTGCCGGCGTAGGTGAGCTTGTCCAGCACGGTGACCCGCGTCCGCTCGTGGCCCGCGTAGCCGCCGTCCAGCAGGGTGCGCACGAAGTGCGAGCCGATGAACCCCGCGCCCCCGGTGACCAGGAGCCTCATGCGGCCACCTCGACCCGGGTGAAGTCGCCCACGACCAGCCGGTGGTGCGGTGCCGTCCAGTCACCCGTACCGACCGTGGCGTCCCGGCCGATGAGGGAGCTGCGCAGGCCCTGGACGCGGGAGATCCGCGCCCGGTCGAGCACGATGGAGTCGGACACGGCGCTGGCCCGCAGCACGCAGTCGCGGCCGATGGAGGTGTACGGGCCGATCTCGCAGTCCTCGACGACCGTGTTCTCGCCGACGATCACCGGGCCCTGGATGCGGGAGCGCACGATGCGCGCGCCGGCCCCGATGACGACCTGGTCGTCCACCTCGCTGGCGTCGTCGACGTCCCCGGCGAGGTGGGCGTCGAGCCGGTCGAGCAGGTGCCGGTTGCACTCCAGCACGTCGTCGACGTTGCCGGTGTCCTTCCAGTAGCCGTCGTACTCGCTGGCGCGGACGTCGGCTCCGTTCGCGACGAGCCACTGGATGGCGTCGGTGATCTCCAGCTCGCCACGGGCGCTCGGCTCGATCGCGGCGACCGCCTCGTGGATGGCCGGGGTGAAGAAGTACACCCCGATCAGCGCCAGGTCGCTGCGCGGCTGCTGCGGTTTCTCCACCAGACGCTCGACTTTGCCGTCGGCGTCCAGCTCGACCACGCCGAAGGCGCGCGGGTCGGGCACCTTGTGCACGACGACCTGCGCGGTGGGCCGGTTGGCCGTGAACTCCTCGGCGATGGAGGTGATGCCGTCGGGCAGCATGTTGTCGCCCAGGTACATCAGGAAGTCGTCGTCGCCGAGGAAGTCGCGGGCGATCTCCACGCAGTGCGCCAGTCCCCGGGGGTGGTCCTGGCGGATGTAGGTGACCCGGGTGCCGCACTGGGCGCCGTCACCCATGACGTCGGCGATCTCGGGCGCCCAGTCGCCGACGATGACGCCGATCTCCCGCACACCGAGGTTCTTGATGTTCTGCAGGACGTGCGCCAGGACGGGCTTGTTGGCGATGGGAACGAGCTGCTTGGGCATGGAATAGCTGAAAGGTCGGAGCCGGGTTCCCGCCCCGCCCGACAGCACCAGAGCCTTCATGGGGACTTCTCCTCGCGTGGTGGTTACTTGTGACGTGCTTGGACGGCTTCGCGCAGAGCGGCGGCCACGGTTCGTACGTCCTCGTCGGCGAGCCCCGGGTGCAGGGGCAGGCAGAGGGTCTCGCCGGAGGCCTTGTCCGACGCGGGCAGCACCTCGTCCTGGGCGCGGTACGCGGGCACCTTGTGCAGCGGTGCGTAGCGGAAGGTGGTGTAGACGCCGGCCGCGTACAGTTCGGAGGCGACCTCGTCGCGGATCTCCGGGCTCATCTGGACCCAGTAGAAGTAGTAGCTGGACTCGTGCCCCTCGGGCAGTGGCGGCGGCGTCCTGACCCCGTCGAGGCCGGCCAGCTCCCGGTCGTAGAGTTCGACGATCTCCCTGCGGCGGGCGACCAGTTCCGGCAGCCGGCGCAGCTGCACGGAGCCGATCGCGGCCGTCAGGTCGTTGCCGATGACGCGCCGGCCGATCTCCGGGACGTCCAGCTCCCACCAGCGGTGCGAGACCTTGGCGTGGCCGAAGCCACTGGGCTGGGCCAGCCCGTGGTAGGCGAGGCGCCGGGCCCGCGCCGCCAGCTCCCGGTCCCGCACGTACAGCATGCCGCCGTCGCCGGTGACCATGACCTTCATGGCGTCGAAGCTCCACATCGCGAGGTCCCCGAAGGAACCGACGGCCCGGCCGCCGACGCGCGACGCCACAGAGCACGCCGCGTCCTCGACGAGCGCGACGCCCCGCTCCCGGCACAGTCGCGCGATGCGGACGATGTCGCCGGGGTAACCGCCGTAGTGCAGCACGATCACCGCCTTGGTCCGCGGGGTGAGCGACCGCTCCACGTCCTCCGCGGTGGGGTTGAGCGTGCGGGCGTCGACGTCGCAGAAGACCGGGCGGGCTCCGGTGGAACCGATGGCGTTGGCCGCGGCGACGAAGCTGAGCGACGGCAGGACCACCTCGTCGCCCTCGGCCAGGTCCAGCGCCTCCAGGGCGAGGAAGAGGCCGGCCGTGCCCGAGTTGATGAAGACGACCTGCTCGGCGTCGACGCCGATGTGCTCCGCGAAGTCGGCCTCGAACGCCTTGGTACGGGGGCCGTGTCCGAGCCAGTGGCTGTCGAACACCTCGGCGACGGCGTCGAGTTCTTCCTTGCCCACTTGCGGCTGGAAGAGATTGATCACGTCTGTCTCCTGGATGAGAGGGGCGGGGCGGGCGGGCAGACAGAAGGCCCTGTCCGGCCGGGTGGCCGGACAGGGCCCGGGGGGCGAGGGGGAGCTCGGCTCAGCCGCGGCCCCGCGCGGCGAGCTTCTCCAGCGGGCCGACCATCTCCGCGGGCAGCGGCATCGTGGCGATCTCCCGGGACAGCTCCAGGGCGCGTTCCCTGAACGACGGGTCGGACAACAGCCGCCCGCACGCCTCGGCGACCCGCTCGGGGGTGGCCTCGGCCGGCGACAGCACCAGGGCCGCGCCGAAGTCCGCGATGCGCCGCGCGGGCGCGTCGAAGACCACGGCCTCCGGAATGATCAGGTGGGGCACGCCCGCGTTCATCGTGGTCATGGTGGTGGCGCCGCCCGCGTGGTGGACCACGAGGTCGCACGTCGGCGCCAGGACGTCGAGCGGGATCCACCCGGTGCGCACCCCGTCGAGCTCGGCGCGCAGGTCGGCGGCGAGAGCGTCGGGGGCCGGGACGACGATCTCCGCGTCGAGCGGGGCGATGTTCTCGACCAGGCCCCGCAGGAAGGCGAACGTGCGCTCCGGGGTGGCCCGGCTGCCCGCCGTGACGCACACCCGGCGGCGGTCGCCGCGGGTGAACATCCAGGGCTCCAGGCCGCGCTGGAGGTTGCCGGGGAGCCAGCGCATCAGCCGGGCGGGCGGCGCCTCGGGCGGGGTGAGGCTGGGCGGGCAGATCTCGATGCGCAGATCCGGTTCGGGGAGCCGGCTGAGGCCGAGGGCGCGCAGTTCCGGCTGGAGTTCACGCTCAGCGCCCCGGTCCTGCGCGTTGGAGTCGTCGGTGTCCCAGGCCTGGCGTACGTACGGGATGCCGAGGTGGGCGGCGAGCAGCGGGGCGGCGTACGACATGGATCCGCCGACGACGAGGTCGGGCCGCCAGCCGCGCGTGATGTCGAGCAGCACCGGCAGGCCGTCGGCGCCCATCTGGGCGAACCACCGGCCGACGAACGGCCCCTGGCGGGGCAGGTCGTCGGGGATCTCCTTGGGATTCCCCTCGCGGTCCTTGGTGATGTAGTGCCAGATGTCGTGCGGGGTGACCGCGATGCCGGGGACGCCGGTTCCGGTGACGACCGGCATCATGTCCTCGGTCGACGCCATCAGCACCTCGTGCCCCGCGCCGCGCAGGGCCTGTGCGAGCGGGACGAGGCCGAAGACGGTGGCCGGGCTGCCGCCCGGGATGAACAGGATCTTCATGGTTCCTCCTGGGGCGCGGGCTCAGGCGACGGCCTGTTCCGGCTCTCCTTGGTCCTGGGGCGCGGGCGCCGGGTCGGTGATGCGTACCGGCAGCAGGGCCAGCAGCAGGACGGCGGCCACTCCGGCGCACGCCAGGAACCCGGTCTTCACGGACGTGCTGTCGACGAGGGGGCCGAGGATCAGCGGGGAGCAGAACTGCCCGGCGAAGGAGGCGGTTCCGGACAGGGCGGTGGCCTGGCCGCGCAGTGCGGGCGGCGCCGTGTCACCGATCAGGACGGTCACGGCCGGCATGAGGATGCCCATGCCCAGGCCGAACAGCCCGTTGCCGATCACCACCAGCGCGGCGTGACCGGTCAGGCCGAGCAGGGCGAAGGCCAGCGTCCAGCACACGGCCGTGATCCGCAGCAGCGGACCGTAGCCGAGGGCGGCGCGCAGCTTGGCGTACCAGAGGCCGACGAGGCTCATGGCCACCGACGCCGTCGTGCTGATCAGCGCCACGAGGAAGGGCTTCTCGATGCCGATCTCGGCCAGCCGGAACGGGTTGAACACGGCCAGGCCGTACAGCAGGAGCGACGCCACGATCAGCAGGCCGTAGTAGCCGAGCAGTGCCGGGCGGCGCATCAGCAAGGGCAGGATGCGCTCACCGCCGTCGCCGGTGCCGTCCGTGGCCGGGGCCGGATCGGTGCGGGGCAGGGCCAGCAGCGTGAGCAGGCCGAGCGGGACGCCGATGAGGTAGATGGCGAAGGGAGCGTGCCAGGACAGCCCGCCGATCGCGCCGGCCAGCAGCGGCCAGATGACGCCGCCGAGGCTGATGGCGGTGGACCGCCAGCCCATCACGGTGTCGCGCTGCGCGCCCTGGTAGTACGAGAGGAGGGCCACGGTGGTGCCGGCGAAGACGGCGGCCGCGCCGACACCGAAGGCGATACGGGTGGCGATCAGCGCCGGATAGGAGCTGAGGAAAGCCCCCGCGCCGCCGGCCGCGCCGTACAGCAGCAGTCCGCCGGCCAGCGGCACCCGTACGCCCCAGCGGTCGATCAGCCAGCCGACGACGGGGCTGGTGACGGCGATGGACAGCCCGTGGGCCGTGAGGATCATGCCGGCCGCGGTGCCGCTGAGGCCGAGATCGTCGCGTATCACCTCCAGGACGGGCGCGATGACGGCCCCCGCCATGACCGTGAGGGTCGAGGCGAGCAGAAGGACGGGCAGTACGGCGCCGCGGCCGGCGCTCGTGGGGGCTTTCATGTGCGACTCCTGGTTCGGCGATGCGCGGTCGGAATAGGACGGGGCGGGGCGTCCGTCCCGCCGTCAGGCGGTGGGGCGCTGCCCCCAGGCGGAGACCAGCAGGGTCGTCGTGTCCCGCACCCGGGGGTCACCGAGCGATCCGACGAAGTCCGCGAGCTGTTCCGCGGTGACCACCCCGTTGTCGACGAGGACATGCCCTTCCTGGCGCATCCGCAGGGCGATCAGCTCGTCGTCGACGGCGGACTGGCCGGGGCCCGCGGGAGTGAGGCGGGACGCCACGGACGTCAGCCCCGCCGAGGCGAGGGAGGCGGGCAGCCGGCGGCCCCACCACAGGTCCGCCCCCTGCGCGCGCATGCGCCGGAGGTAGCCCTCGATGAGCGTGCGGCCGACCTCGCTGGTGGAGTCCTCGGGCGGCAGGTAGTAGAAGTCCTCCACCACCAGCCAGCCGCCGGGGGCCAGCCACTGGACCGCACGTTCCAGGACGGCCGCGGGTTCGGCGAGGTGCTCGAACACCGCCCTGGCGAGGACGAGGTCGAACGAGCCGGGCGCGAAGTCGGCGTCGGCGACGTCCGCCTGCCGGATCGTGAGGTTGGCCGGCGGCTCGGCGTGCACGGTGGTGAGGTGGGAGGTGTCGACGTCCAGGGCCAGGACGCTGCCCCGGTCCGCCCGCCCGGCCAGCCAGCCGGCCATCGAGCCACCGCCCGCGCCCAGCTCCAGGCAGCGCCAGGACCGGTCGAGGGGCAGCGCCCCGATGATGTCCCGGGTCAGCGGGTCGTACTTCCTCTCGAACAGCTGGACCTGGTCGATCGGGGAGGTTCTGCCCCGGCTCAGGGACCCGGTGCTGTGGTTCCTCTGCGTGGTCGTTTCGGTCATCCGTCTTCCCTTGTCCTGGCCCTTCGCCGCCGTCGCGGCTCAGCGGTCCCGTGCCGGCGCCCCGATGTCGGCGGCCACGGTGCAGAGCAGGAACTCGGGCGGTGCCACTTCCAGCCGGGCCACCTCCTCCAGGCCCTCGGCGATGTCCGGATGCTTCATGTAGGAGTCGTAGGCGTCGCGGTCCACCCACATCGGGCAGTTCACGAACGTCGTGCCGTCCGGCCCGATGTACGGGCTCGCCGAGATGAACCCGGGTGACGTCCTCTTCCACCGGCCGCTGCGGGCGAGCAGGCCGAGGACGGCGCGGGCGGACTCCGGCCCGGCGAGGCGGCGGACCGCGAAACCCACCAGACCGGGCGCGCGGCCGGCCGCGGGTCCCGGCACACCGGCGGCGGGAAAACCGTCGAACACGCTCGCGGCGCGCACCTCGGGCCGCTCGCCGAGCGTGTGCAGTACCCGGCCTTCGGGGTGGCGCACGAAGGAGTCGCGGTAGCGCCTCTCGTCGGCCCAGCGGCCCGACTGGACCACGGTGGTGCCGTCGAGGCTCACGTGGGTCCGCGCGGAGAGGAAGCCGTCGGTGTGCCGGACCCACCGGTCGACCTCGCCGGTGATCAGACCGACCAGTCGGCGGGCGGCCTCCGGGGAGTCGGTGCGCAGCACACCGAAGGTGACGAAGCCCGGTTCGGGGGTGTTCGCCGAAGTCATGGGCAGAGCTCCCGTGGTGCGGCGGCTGTACGGCACGAGGCGAGCGGACCGGCCCGGCGTGGCTGGTGTGCCCACGCGCCCCGTGCCCGGCTTCCGCCGCGTACTCAGCCGACCTGGATGATTTCGTAGTGCCCCTTCTTGAGGAGCATGCGGCCGTCCTGGGCGTCGCTGAGCCAGTCGATGATCACGTACCGGCCGGGCTGCAGCGGCAGCTGGAGCACCGAGGAGACACCCGCGGACATCGGCAGTCCACCGGGGCCTTCACCGAGCGGACCGGGGTCCTCCGGGAACTGGCCGCTGTCGCCGAACTTGTCGAACCAGGCGACGAGTTCCTCCTCCGTCACGCCGTCCGGCACCGGGAAGAAGATCGCCTCCGCGGGCTGGCCGACGGGCATGGAGTTCCTGAAGACCAGCGGCCGGCCGGCCTTCACCGTGCCGGTCACCTCGTACCGCGGGGCGCCGTCGACGAGCTTGGCGGTGACGACCGCGTGCGCGGGCGGCGCCGAACCGGGGGCCCACCCCGAGACGTCGAGGGTGCGGTAGCGGGGCTGCGCGTCACGGATGTGCTTGTAGTCGAAGAGGAAGTAGCGGCCGGGGCTCAGCCGCTGGGTGAACGCGGCCGGCTGATCCGGGTAGATGACCGTGCCGCCGAGCAGGTCGGCGGTGGACAGCATCTCCTCGCTGCCTTCGATGATGTCCGGGCCGTTGGCGTTGATGATCTTCATCAGGGTGGTGCGGAACTCCTCCCAGGTCACCCCCGGGCGCGGACGCGCGAGACCGATCCAGCCGGACGCCGTGTCGGTGGTCGTGGTCCGGAACCGGACGGTTCCACCGGGGATGGTGCTCGGGGCGTCCAGGGTGGTCGCGGTGGAGCTGACGTCCACGGTGCGGACGCCGGCGGACTCCTCGGCGGCGGCTGCCACGGCGGTGCGCGGCGCCCTGGCCTCGGCCGGGGAGGCCGGGGAGGCATGGGCGGCCGCGGGGACGGTCAGGGCCGTCGTCAGCAGCGCGCCCAGGGCTATGCCGATCCGGGCGCGACGGAAGGACGTGAACCTTCTCTTCATACGGAGAACTCCCAGGAATGACACCGAAGTAGTGGCTCGGCAGGAGAGCGGGAAGGAGGGGGTGGAGGGAAGGAAGGGGCAGGTGGACAGAAGGACCGGGCGCCGGCCGGTGTGCCGACGCCCGGGCGGGTCGGCGCGGGACCGGTGCGGTCCCGCGCGGAGCCGGTCGCCTCAGCGCTTGTACGGGCGCTTGTCGCGGGCCTCGCGCAGACCCTCGGCCCACCAGGCGAGCTGGTTGAGCAGGTTCCCGGCGGCGTCCTCGCTGCCCGCCGGGCTGGCCGGCCGGCCCTCCTGCTCGAAGTCCGACCAGGCGTTGTGGAAACTGAGCATGTCGCGCACGGTCGTGGCGTGGACCTCCGCGAAGACCTGCCGCAGGTGCTCGGACGCGCGCAGGCCGCCGCCCATGCCGCCGTACGAGATCAGGCCGACCGGCTTGGCCATCCACTCGTCGAAGAACCAGTCGATGGCGTTCTTCAGGGACGACGGGAAGGTGTGGTTGTACTCGGGCGTGACGACGGCGAAGGCGTCCGCCTCGTGGAGCCGGGCGCTCAGCCGCTCCTGGATCGCGTTCGTCTCGGGGTCGGGGTCCTCGCCGAACGCCGGCATCTGCACGGGCAGCGGGAACTCGGCCAGGTCGATGAGGTCGACGGTGAAGTCGCCGTGCTTCTTCGCCTGCTCCACGAACCAGTTCGCCACGGTCGGACCGAAGCGTCCGCCGCGCACACTGCCGATGATGACGGCGAGCTTGATGGGATTCTCGGTCATAGTGAACCTTTCACATGCGATGGAGCTTCGTTTACCGGATGTCGAGGAATTCCCCGAACGCCGGGAATTCAGTGGTCTTCGGTGACCGGGGGATTCTCACGCCATGTGCGCGGTCCACGGAATCCGGACTGCCGCTCCGGGCGGCGCCAGCCGGCGGTGTGCTGCTCACCCCGCGCGGTATCACTGCTCTGCCCGGCGCGCGCCACGGCCAGGGCGACCACGACCGTGGTGAGGGCTGCCAGTTCCTCGGCGTTCGGAGAGCCTTTTTCCACACGAATGAATTGGTCCGGGACGGACGTATCCATTACTGACTCCCCTTTGCAGCAGACAAGACACATCAGCGGAATCTAATAACTAGCTTCTTCGACCGGGTGCGGAACTTCAAGGCCCGCAGATTCAGATCTCGGTGAAGTTCTACAAATGCCGGTGAATTCATGTCGGAGCGTCAGGAGGAGGTGAGGCGGACGTCAACTCCCCGGCAGCCGCGCGCCGCACCCTCACGCGGCGTCGACCTGGACCGCCACCCTGCACAGCACGTACTCGGGCGGGGCCACTTCCAGGCGCGCCAACTCCTCCTGTCCCTCGGAGATCCGGGGATCGGCCATCCACGCCTGGTAGGCGACCTCGTTCACCCACATCGGGTAGTTCACGAAGGTCGCGCCCTCCTTGTCGACGTAGGGCGTGGCCGAGATGAAGCCGGGGTGGTGCCGCTTCCACTCGCCGCTGTTCGCCAGCAGGTCGAGCACCGCGTCGGCCGACGCGGGGCCGCCCAGGTGCCGGGTGGCCACACACACCACGCCGGGCTGTGCGTCGGGCTCGGGCCCTTCGAGCGGGGCGGCGGCCGGGGCGCCACTGAAGACGGTCGCCGCGAGCACGCCGGGCCGGGTGCCCAGGGCGTGCAGCACCCCGCCCGAGGGGTTCTCGCGGAACGAGGTGCGATACGCCTCCTCGTCCGTCCACTCGCCCCGGTTGATCACCGTGGTGCCGTCGGTGCTGACGTGCACGCGCGAGGAGACGAATCCCCTGGCGTGCCGCACCCAGCGGGTCACTTCCTCGGCCAGGACCCCGACCAGGGCCGAGGCGGTCTCCGGACCGTCCACCCGCAGGACGCCGAAGGTCACGAAGCCCACCTTCGCGGCCCCGGGTTCGCGCTCAGATGCCATGGGACACTCCGTCGTTCCTCGTCCGTCGGTGCTGCGTCCCGCCGCTCTTCGGCGGAACGGTGGCGGGGGCCGGTGCGGTCACCGGAAGGCGTCGGCGTGCTCCCGCGCCCAGGAGCGGAAGGTCCGGGCGGGCCGGCCGGTCACGTCCTGTACCACCGTCGAACCCAGCTCCGGCTTCTCGGTGATCGTCGCGAAGTAGTCCAGGGCACCGTCCGCGTACGCCGGCGGCCAGCCGGAGGCCACCATCGCCGCCCGCGCCGCGTCGTGCTCGACGTCCTCCCAGTCCACCTCACGGCCGATGACCTCGCCGATGATCCGCGCCTGCTCCCGCTGGGACAGCTCCTCGGCGCCGGTGACCAGGTACTTCTGCCGCGCGTGCGCCCCGGTGAGCAGCGCGGTGACCCCGACGGCCGCGAGGTCGGCCTCGTGCACCGAGGTGCGCACGGCCGCTCCGTACGGGAAGCGGACCACGCCCGAGGCACGGATCTGCTCGGCGAAGCCCAGGGCGTTGGCCTGGAAGCCGGTGGTGCGCAGGAACGTCCAGTCGACGTCCGTCGGTTCCAGCAACTCCTCGATGTAGGCGTGGCAGTTGTTGTCCACCCGCTCCAGGCCGATGTGGACGCCGACCGAGGAGACGAAGGCCACCCGGCGGGGACGCGCAGCGATCTTCTCGATGACGGCCGGCGCGGTGCTCACGTCCGTGGTGAAGAACGGCCACATCAGGAACACGCCGTCGACGCCGTCGAGGGCCGCGTCCAGGGTGTCCGGTTCGGTGAGGTCACCGTGGAAGATCTCGGTGCCCTCCGGCAGCCGGCCGACGTTCGGGTCGTCCTTCAGAACCAGGGCGCGCACGGTGGCGCCGGCCTCCAGCAACTGCGCGACCGCGTGCGGTCCGACATTGCCGGTGGAAGCGGTCACCAGGACGGTGTTCTGCTGCGACATGGATGCATTCCTCGTGTGGTGGGACGGTGCGGGAGGGGGAGGGGTCACTGCGGGGGGTTGCCGTGCTTGCGCGAGGGCAGGTCGGCGTGCTTGGCGCGGAGCATGGCCAGGGACTTGATCAGGACCGTCCGCGTGTCACGGGGATCGATCACGTCGTCGATCAGCCCTCGCTCGGCCGCGTAGTACGGGTGCATCAGCTCGGACTTGTACTCCTTGATGCGCTGCTGACGCACCGCGTCCGGGTCGTCGGCGGCGTTGATCTCACGGCGGAAGATGACGTTCGCCGCGCCTTCCGCGCCCATGACCGCGATCTCGTTGGTGGGCCAGGCCAGCGCCAGGTCGGCGCCGATCGAGCGGGAGTCCATGACGATGTACGCGCCGCCGTACGCCTTGCGCAGCACCAGCGAGATCCGCGGCACGGTCGCGTTGCAGTAGGCGTACAGCAGCTTCGCCCCGCGCCGGATGATCCCGTTGTGCTCCTGGTCGACGCCGGGCAGGAAGCCCGGCACGTCCACCAGCGTCACCAGCGGGATGTTGAAGGCGTCGCAGAGCTGCACGAAGCGGGCGGCCTTCTCGGACGCCTCGATGTCCAGCACGCCGGCCATGGCGGCGGGCTGGTTGGCGACGACACCGACGACGTGCCCGTCGAGGCGCGCCAGGGTGCAGACGATGTTCGTCGCCCAGGCCGGGTGGATCTCGAAGTGCTCGCCGTTGTCGACGACCTCCTCGATCACCGCCCGGATGTCGTACGACTGGCCCGGATCCGCCGGGACCAGGTCCAGCAGCGCGTCGGTGGGGCGGTCGGCGGGGTCGTCGCCGCGCTCGACCGGCGCGAGTTCGCGGTTGTTGGACGGCAGCAGCGAGAGCAGGAAGCGCACGTCCTCCAGGCAGCTCTCCTCGTCGTCGTAGGCGAGGTGCGCGACGCCGGACGTGGCGGCGTGCACATCGGCGCCGCCGAGCCCGTTCTGGGTGATCTCCTCACCGGTCACCGCCTTGACCACGTCCGGGCCGGTGATGAACATCTGCGAGGTCTCGCGGACCATGAACACGAAGTCGGTCAGCGCGGGCGAGTAGGCGGCGCCGCCCGCGCACGGGCCAAGCATCACGCTGATCTGCGGGATGACGCCGGAGGAACGGGTGTTGCGCTGGAAGATGCCGCCGTACCCGGCGAGCGCGGTGACACCCTCCTGGATGCGCGCCCCGGCGCCGTCGTTCAGCGACACCAGCGGCGCACCGGCGGCCTCGGCCAGGTCCATCACCTTGTGGATCTTCTCCGCGTGGGCCTCGCCCAGCGCGCCGCCGAAGACCCGGAAGTCGTGCGCGTACACGAAGACCGTGCGGCCGTGCACCGTGCCCCAGCCGGTGATCACACCGTCGCTGTACGGCTTCTTCGCCTCCAGGCCGAAGCCGGTCGCGCGATGCCGGCGCAGCGGCTCGATCTCGTTGAACGAGCCCTTGTCCAGGAGCAGTTCGATGCGCTCGTGGGCGGTGAGTTTGCCCTTGGCGTGCTGCCGCTCGGTGGCGGCCGGGTCGACCCCCTCACGCGCCGCCTCCTTGACGGCGCTCAGTTCGTCGAGGCGGTCCTGCAACGGTTGTGCGGTCATGATGGTCCCCCACTTCGATGTCGGTGATGGGTCAGACGACGGCCGCGGTGACCGCGCCGAGCGCCTGGTCGAGCCGCCGGGCGTCGTCCGTGGTGCGAACCCGCGCCTGGGGTGCGATACGACGGCACAGGCCGCCGAGGACCCGGCCGGGCCCCACTTCGACGAACCGGTCCACGCCGGCCGCCGTCAGGTTGCGTACCGTGTCGGTCCACCGCACCCGCCCGGTGAGCTGGCGGCGCAGGACTGCCGCGGCCTCGGCCGCGGTGGTGACCGGCCCCGCGGTGGCCGCCGAGAGGACGGGGACCGAGGGGGCGCGGAAGGCCGTCTCCTCGAGGGCTTCGGCGAAGTCCGCCGCGATCCCGTCCATGAGGGCGCTGTGGAACGAGACCGGGACGTTGAGGTCCACGACACGGCGGGCGCCGGCCAGCCGCGCCTGCCGCATCACCTCGGTCACGGCCTCGGTGCGGCCGGAGACCACCAGCTGCGCGGGGTCGTTGTCGTTGGCCACGTCCACGGCCAGCCCGGTGGCCGCGGCGATGTCGGCGCAGATGCCCTCCAGGATCGAGGGCGCGAGACCGATGACGGCCGCCATGCTGCCCGGCGCCCGGTCGTTGACGGTGGCCATCAGCTCGCCGCGCAGGCGGACCAGCGTCAGCGCGTCCTGCCAGTCCAGGGCGCCCGCGCAGACGAGCGCCGCGTACTCACCCAGGCTGTGCCCGGCCACGACGTCCGGCCGCACGCCGTGCCGGCCGAGCACGTCGAGCGTGACCAGGCTGGTCAGAAACACCGCGGGCTGGGTGACCGGGGTGTCCTGGAGGCAGGCCTCGGGGCCCTCCCAGCACAGCCGGGACAGCGGGAGGCCGAGCAGGTCGTCGGCCGGCCGGTAGTAGCGGTCCACGAGGTCGGGCCAGCGCTCGACGAGGTGGCGCCCCATGCCGACGCGCTGGGAGCCCTGGCCCGGGAAGACGAAGGCGGTCCTGGTCATGACGGTGCGTCTCTCCTTCGGTGAGGGGCTGCCGTACGGGACGGGCGCGAGCGCACCAGCTCGTCGAAGAGGCCCTTGACGTCGTCGGCGTACAGCCAGTCCATGGGCAGCCGGCGGACCGAGGTCCGGGCCGGGGCGTCGCCCTTCAGCGCGACGGCGGCGGAGTGCCGGGGCCCGCTGGGGATGTCGGTGATCGTCCAGCCCGCCGGCCGGCGGGCCGGATCGGAGCCGAGGTAGTCCGCCGACGGGGAGCGGCTCAGGCCGGTGCCCAGTCCCTTGAGGTAGGCCTCCTTGCGGGTCCAGAGCCTGCTGAACAGCTCCGCCCGCTCCGTCCGCGGCACGCGCGCCAACTCGGCCCGCTCGCCGGGGTGCAGCGCCTCGGCGCAGATCGCGACGGTCTCGGCGCCCGGCAGCTTCTCCAGGTCCGCGCCCACCGTGGTGTGCGCGACGGCGACGAGGGCCAGTCCGCCGCTGTGCGACAGGGAGAAGTGCAGGGGAGGGTCGGGTGCGGCGACGGCCGGCCTGCCGTGCGGTTTGCCGCATCCGGGGCAGGGCTCCCGGACGAAGGGCACGTCCTGGGCGGCGACCCCGAGATACGAGCCGAGCAGCCGGCGCAGGGCGATGTGCGCGGCCGCGTAGAGCAGTCCGTCGGCGGGACGCACGAACGACGCCGCGCGGTTGCGTTCGTGGCCGTCCAGTTCGGACAGGTCGAGCGAGGCCGCGCGATCGGCCTTCGGGGCCCTGAGCAGCCACAGATCGAGCCGACCGGGCGCCACCGCGGGCGAGGCGAGAACCGCGGCCGGGGCGGTCATGCCGTGACCGCTGCACCGGCGTGCCGGGGCCGTGCCGGGCCGGTGTGCGCGGCACCGGAGAGCGGGTGGGAGTGGCCGTCGGCGCCCAACTGCCCGGCGAGGCAGTCGATCAGCTCCGCCGCGCTGTTGGCGAGCAGCAGCCGCTGCAGGTTCACCTCCAGGCCCAGGGCGGCCTCCATGCGGTGCTGCAGTTCCATGCCCGTGATCGAGCCGACACCGAGGCTACGCATGGGGCGGCCGGTGGTGTCGATGAGCTCGGGGGCCATGCCCAGCGCGCGGCCGAGCTCCTCGCGGACGTACCGGTCGATGATGCGGGTGCGTTCGTCGGGGGGCGCGACGGCCAGTTCGGCCGCGTCGGGGGCCCTCACCTCGACGGGCGGGCCGGGTTCGGGTTCCGGGTCCCAGTCGTCCCAGCCCCAGTCGGCCCGGGCGCTCAGGTGCCTCATCTCTCCTCCAGAGTTCGGTTGCGGTCAGGGAGTACGCCGCCGAGGGCGATCAGCAGGCCGAGCACGCCGACGGCGGTGACCAGCAGCAGGGCGGCGCGGTGGCCGGCCGGCTGCACGGCCGCCACCAGGGCGAGCATCAGTACGGCGCCCATCTGGACGCCGGTCTGGTAGAGGCCACTCGCCTCGGCCTGCCGGCCGCCCGGGACGGCCGAGGTCGCCTGCATGTGCAGGGCGGTGAAGGAGAGCACGAAGCCGGCACCGACCAGCAGCATCGAGGGCAGGACGTCGACCGCGTAGCGCACCGGGGTGTCCAGGCGCAGCAGGAGGACGTAGCCGAGCGGCGGGAAGACCGCGCCGACCGCGATCAGCCGGGCGGCGGTGAAGCGGCTGACGAGACGTCCGGAGTGCAGGGCGGACAGGGCGAGCGGGAGGCTCGCGGGCAGCAGGGCCAGTCCGGTCTGCAGCGGGGACCAGCCGCCCGCCCGCTGGAGGTGGACCGTGCTCACCAGCAGCATCCCCAGATACGAACCGTTGAGGGCGGCCGCGCCGAGGGCGGAGCGGACCAGCGGCCGGCCGGCCGGGAGGTCGAGCCGGATCAGCGGCGCGCGGGCGGTCAGTTCGATCCGTACGAAGGCGGGCAGCAGGACGGCCGCCCCCAGGAACGCCGCGATGGTGCGGGGATCGGCCCAGCCGGTCGCCGGGACGGAGGTGACGGCGTGCACCAGGAACAGGGTGCCGCCGGTCAGCGTGAGCGCCCCCGCCGCGTCGTAGCGGCGCGGCCGGTCCGGGTCCGGGGTGTCGCGCGGGATCAGCCGCAGTCCGCACAGGAACAGCAGCAGCGCCACCGGGGCGGGGAACGCGAAGGTCCAGCGCCAGCCGACTTCCGTGAGCAGGCCGGACAGCAGCAGACCGGCGGAGAAGCCGCTCGCGCCGAAGAGGGTGTAGACCGACACGGCGCGGCCGCGGGCGCGTCCTTCGGGGAAGACGGAGGCGATGATGGCGAGACCGGTGGGGGCGGTGAGCGCGGCGCAGAAGCCTTTCACCAGGCGGGTGGCGACGAGCGGGACGAGACTGTCCGCGAAGGCCGACGCCAGCGATGCCGCGGCGAAGACGAGCAGGGCCGCCAGGTAGACGGGACGGCGGCCGAGCAGGGCGACCACGCGGGTGCCGAACAGCATCAGGGCGCCGAACCCGACCGCGAAGCCGGTCACCACCCAGTGCAGCCGGTGCGGAGCGATGCCGAGGTCCTCGCCGACGGCGGGCAGGGCCACGATCGCGACGGAGACTTCCAGGGCGTCGATGAGCATGTTCCCGGCGAGGACGAACAGCAGACCCCACAGCGCGGGGCTCCAGGTCGCGCCGGCCGTCGCCTGACCGTGGTGCGAGGGGCTGGTCGGAAGCGTC
>NZ_RAIF01000031.1:350617-361924 GCF_003671715.1 Streptomyces sp. E2N166
GGGGCTCGCGGCCGGCCGGGCCGGCGCGCGACGGGGGAGTGAGAGCGCGCCGACGTCTGTCAGCCGAGCAGCGTGCCGCCGCTGGCGTCGATGAAGGCGCCGGTGATCCAGCGGGCGTCGTCGGTGGCGAGGAACGCCACCACGTCGCCGACGTCCTGGGGTTCGCCGACGCGGTTGAACGTGGACAGAGCCGCCATCTGCTCCACGACCTCCGGGATGTCGAAGGCCGGGTTGCCGTTGCGGGTGATGCCCGGGGCCACGCTGTTGACCGTGATGCCCCGCGGGCCCAGCGCCTTGGCGTAGTGCAGGGCGAGCATCTCCACGGCGCCCTTGGTCATCGCGTACGCGATCTCCTGCGGGTTCGCGAAGCGGGTGAGGCCGGAGGAGATGTTGATGACGCGCCCGCCGTTCGGCATGATCTTCAGGGCGCGCTGGATGATGAAGAACGGTGCCTTGGCGTTGACCGCGACCAGGCGGTCGAACTGCTCGGGCGTGGTGTCCTCGGGGGCCACTCCGCCCATCACACCGGCGTTGTTGACCAGGATGTCGAGGTCGGTCGTCCCGGTGCGCTCCTTGAGGCCCTGCTCCAGGCCCAGGAACAGCTCGTGGACGTCGCCGGCGACACCCAGTTCCGCGCCGACCGCGAAGGCCCGGCCGCCGTCCTTCTCGATGGTGGCGACGACCTCGTCGGCGGCGTCCTCGTTCGAGGAGTAGTGGACGGCGACGAGTGCGCCCTCCCGCGCGAGGCGCACGGCGGTCGCCCGGCCGATGCCCCGGCTCGATCCTGTGACGAGCGCTGTCTTTCCGGTGAGCCTGCCCATGTCGTGTTCTCTCCGCTTCGTTGACGTGTGGGACGTGGCCGGGACCGTGCCGGTCCCCGCCGGTGCGGCGGCCGTGGTACGAGCCGTGACGGACGCCGAGCCGGCTGCCGCGGGGGTGATCGACGGGGCCCCGAACCATCGGTGCAGGGCGGTCGCGAGATCCGTCTCGCCGTCGGATCCGGTCCACGCGACGTGCCCGTCCGGGCGTACGAGGACGGCCTCGGTGTCTCCCAACGGGCCCCGGCCGGCCGGGACCGGGACATCGGCGGACACCGTGTCCACCAGGGCCGCCCAGGGGGCGGCCGTGGCGCGCAGCCCCGCGCGCCGGGACTCGTCGCCGGACAGTGCGAGCAGCAGGCCGCGGCCGGAACGCAGCAGCGCCGGGGTGCTGGTCCGTCCGCGGTCGCCGGCCAGCTCCGTGTGGGGGAGACGGGCACCGAGCAGCGGGTGGCTGCCCGGTCCCACGTCGTAGCGGACGTCCAGGCCCGAGACCATGCCGGCGAGGTGGACGCGTACGTCCTCGTGCGGAAGCAGCTCCGCGAGGACGTCCCGGGCCGATTCGACCTCCGCGCCGCCGAGCAGCAGCAGGGCCTGGGCCGCGATGTTGCCCAGGGTCCGCCCACCGACCGCGTGCCGTTCGGTGTGGTAGCTGTCGAGCAGGCCTTCCGGGCCGCGCTCGCCGACCTGGGCCGCCAGTTTCCAGCCGAGGTTGACGGCGTCCTGCAGCCCCAGGTTGAGGGCCTGGCCGCCGATCGGCATCTGGGCGTGGGCGGCGTCGCCCGCCAGGAACAGCCGGTGGTCGCGGTAGTGCGCGGCCTGCCGTGAGACGTCGCCGAAGGCGTTGACCCAGAGCGGGGTGCCGTCGCCGATGTCCTCGCCGGTGACGCGCCGCCAGGACTCGGCGAGTTCCGCGAACGTCGGTTCGGCCGCGGGCCCGGGACCCGCCGCGCGCGGCCGGGCGGTCCGCCCGTACTCGTGCAGCATCACGCGCGTCACTCCGTCGGGACGGCGTGCGGCGATGGCCAGGCCGCGCTCCAGCCGCTGGAAGCGCCGGTTCGGGATGTCGATGCCGGCCACGTCGGCCCGGATCAGCTCCCGGGTCGCGTCGGTGCCGGGGAAGTCGAAGCCGCCGAGGCGGCGGACGGTGCTGTGCTCGCCGTCGCAGCCGACCACGCACTTGGCGCGCAGCCGCACCGGTCCGTCCGGGCCGTGCACCTCCGCCTCGGCGTGGTCCGGGGTCACGGTCAGCCCACGGAGCTCGTGGCCCCGCAGGACGACCGCGCCCAGGCCGGTGGCCCAGTCCGCGAGCAGTTCCTCTGTGCGGACCTGCGGGACCTTCCACTGGCCCGGGTACGGGCCGGGGAGGGTGAGGTCGAGGGGGACGCCGCCGAAGTGCCCCATGACGTCGTTCGGCACCGGGCCCAGCTCGTCGAGCAGGCCGCGGCTGTCGAGGATCTCCATGGTGCGGGCGTGCAGGGTGGACGCCCGCGACTCGGTGGTGGGGGCGGACAGCCGCTCCACGACGACCACGTCCGCGCCGCCCAGCCGCAGCTCGCCGGCGAGCATCAGCCCGACCGGCCCGGCACCGACCACGACCACCTGGGTTTCCCTGTAGTCGCGTGCCATGGTCAGCGCTGCTGCTCGGCGTGGCGCTTGGCGTGACCGAGGGTGGCCCGGCTGTTGGTGCTCAGGGCGTTGCGCACGTATTCCCTGGCCTCGGCGACGCCGGCCTCGGGGCCCAGGATCCGGGTGATGTTCGCGGTGTTGAGCACGACGGTGTGCTGCGAGGAGGCGGCGACGCCGTCCTCGTTCTCCGTGAAGGTCCAGTAGCCCGTGTGCAGGGTCATCAGCGCGGGCAGGGTGACCTGCTTGTACGCGATCCTGTGGTGGGGGAAGCAGACCCGGTACGACTTGGTGGTGTGCGTGGAGCCGTCCTTGGCGCGGGTGTCCATCTCCAGGATCTGGAGCCCGGGGGAGACCTCGTCCAGCCGCACGGTGGCCACGTGCGGCAGGCGCTCCTCCCAGCGGTCCGCCTCGTTGATGAAGTCGTAGACGTCCTTGGCGGAGCCGTTCACCTGGATCGTGTCCTCGAAGGAGAAGGTCACCTCCTCGCTGGCACGGGCCAGTTCGACGTTGGACTTGAGCGCGGCCAGCTCCGAGCGGGAGTTGCGGTCGACGGCCTCGTCGATCCACTTCAGGCCCTCGGGGTCGTCGTCGATCGCCCGGTAGTCGTGCAGCAGCCGGATCCGCGACTCGTCGGCGGAGAGCGGCTCGATGATCCAGGTGCCGCCCATGGAGGCGACCGGCGGCGCGGAGACCTCCTGGCGGAAGGTGATGCGCAGCGCCTCGGGGTCGAGGGTGCGGCGCGAGGTCCAGTTCTTGACCTCACCGTTGGCGGTGGCCCAGATGCGGATGCGCTCCTCGCCGGCGCCCCGCTCGACGTGGTCGACGTACACCGTGGGCGGGAAGATCCGCGGCCAGTTCTCCACCTCGGCGATCAGGCGGTAGACCTCGCCCGCGGGGGCGTGGACGGTGATCTCGTGCTCGACCTCTTTGGTCATGGGGTTCGAGTCCTTCGGGTCGCGTCGGTCCGGTTCAGAAGTTGCCGAGGCCGCCGCAGACGTTGAGCGCCTGCGAGGTGATGGATGCGGCGGTGTCGGAGGCCAGGTAGCCGACGAGTCCGGCCACCTCCTCCGGCGTGGAGTAGCGGCCGAGCGGGATCTTGGCCTGGAACTTCTCGAGGATCGCTTCCTCGGAGGCGTCGTAGGCGGCCGCGTAGCCCTGGCGGACCCGCTGGGCCATGGGGGTCTCCACGTAGCCCGGGCACACCGCGTTGACGGTGATGCCGGTGGGCGCCAGCTCGTTGCCGAGGGCCTTGGTGAAGCCGACCACGCCGTGCTTGGAGGCCGAGTACGGGGCACCGAGGACGACGCCCTGTTTGCCGGCGGTGGAGGCGATGTTGATGATCCGGCCGCGGCTCCTGTGGCGCATGCCGCCGGTGTTCAGCACCTCCTTCGTCATGCGGAACACGCTGTTGAGGTTGGTGTCGACGACGTCGTGCCACAGCTCGTCGTCGATGTCGGCGGTGACGCCGCCGCCGCTGCGGCCGGCGTTGTTCACCAGGACGTCGACGGCGCCGTAACGGTCCACGGCGGCCTGAACGAAGTCGCGCGCGTTCTCGGCGGAGCGCACGTCCAGGGTGGCGCCGTCGACCTCCAGGCCCTCCTCACGCAGTTGCTTGACGGTGGACACCACGTTCTCCGCGTTGCGCGCGCCGATGAAGACCCGGTGTCCCTGGCTCGCCAGGAGACGCGCGACGGCGAGGCCGATTCCGCTGGTGGCACCGGTGACGAGGGCGACGCGCTGGTCCTGCTGCGACATCTGTTCTCTCCAAAGAGGGTGGGCGGTACGGGCGGCGGCCGCCGTGCCCGGCACGGCGGCCGCAGGGTGTGGGGGGTGGGTGCCGCGGCCGGATCAAGCCGCGAGGGACTCCCGCATCTGCGCGTTGACGGCGGCTATCAGGCCGCGCGGGGTGGGGTTGTCGGTGAAGACGTCGTCGTCCAGGGCGATGCCGTACTCGCGCTCGATCCGGCCGGCGGTCTCCAGCAGGGCCAGCGACTCGTAGCCCAGCTCCTCGAAGTCGGTGTCGAGGATGTCGCCGTCGAGGTCGACGCCCTCGTCCGCTCCGGCGCCCTCCAGCAGGATGCGCCGGAGAACTTCGAGGGTGAATTCCTTGTCGGACATGTGGTTCCCCTTCATGGGTGTGGTGGGTGCAGCGGTGTGTGCGGCCGTGGCGGCCGGTGGCGGCAACGCGATGGGGCCCCGCGCGAGCGCCGTCGAGGGTGGGGGAGTTGCCAACCGACGACAACGCCGCGGATGGGCGTGCCGGCTCCCGCGTCTGCGGCGTGGTCCGCCGGACAGGCCCTAGTCGACGGCCCCGACGACGACGGCGGAGTTGAAGCCGCCGTAGCCCCGGGCGAGGACGAGCGCGGTGCGTACCGACGCGGTACGCGGCTGGCCGGTGACCAGGTCGATGTCGTACTCGGGCGACAGGGTCACGTTCGTGGTCGGCGGGATCAGGCCCTCGCGCATGGACAGCACCGCGGCGACCACGTCCACCGGCGCGGCGCCGGAGTAGAGCCGCCCGATCATCGTCTTCGGCGCGGTGACCGGGACCCGGCCGGCGCCGAAGACGGCGGTGACGGCCTCGGCCTCCTCGCGGTCCAGACCGGGGGTGCCGGCGGCGTCGGCGAACACCACGTCGATCTGGCCGGGCGCGACGTCCGCGTCGGCCAGGGCCAGTTCGATCGCCCGCCGCAGACCGGGCTCCCGGCCCGAGCCGGGCTTCGGGTCGAACGTCGCGCCGTACCCGGAGATCTCGCCGTAGACGTTGCGTGCCCCGCGCCGGCGGGCGGCCTCGGCGTCCTCCAGGATGAGCAGCGCCCCGCCCTCGCCGGGCACGTAACCGCAGGCGTCGGCGTCGAAGGGCAGGTAGGCCCGCTCCGGCTCGGTACGGGTGCTGAGGCGGCCGTTGGCGAGCTGTGCCACCCAGCCCCACGGGCAGATGGAGGCGTCGAAGCCGCCCGAGAAGATCAGCTTGCTGCCCTTGCGGATCTGCCGCCGGGCCTGCGCGACGGCGTCCAGACCGCCGGCCTGGTCGCTGACGACCACGCCGCTCGGTCCGCGCATCCCGTTGCGTATGGAGATCTGGCCGCTGTTGACCGCGTAGAACCAGGCGAAGGACTGGTACGCGCTGACGTACTGGCTGCCCTGGCTCCACAGCTTCTTCAGCTCGTTCTGGCCGAACTCGAAGCCGCCGGAGGTGCTGGCGGTGACCACGCCCATGTCGAACTCGGGGATGTCGCCGGGCCTGACGCCGGCGTCCTCGAAGGCGCAGTCGGCGGCCACCAGGGCCAGCCGGGTCATCCGGTCGGTCTGCGGGATCAGCCGGTTCGGCAGGTGGTCCTCGGCGACGAACCCCTGGATCTCGCCCGCCAGCGTGGCCGGGTACTGACTCGGATCGAAGCGGGTGATCCGGCCGATGGCGTTCTTGCCGATACGGGTGGCGGCCCAGAAGTCGTCCACGCCGAGCCCGTTGGGGGTGGCGACACCGATGCCGGTGACGACGGTCCGGGGGGTACGCGCGCTCATGCGGCGCTCCTTTCGGGACGGGCCAGCACCATCGCGCTCTGGAACCCGCCGAATCCGCTGCCGACCGTCAGCACCGCTTCGGTGGTGTGCTCACGGGCGGTGAGCGGCACGTAGTCGAGGTCGCACTCGGGGTCGGGGGTGTGCAGGTTCGCGGTGGGCGGCACCACGTTGTTCTCCATCGCCAGCACGGACGCGGCGATCTCGATCGAGCCGATCGCGCCCAGCGAGTGCCCCACCATGGACTTGATGGAGCTGACCGGGGTGCGGTAGGCGTGTTCGCCGAGGCTCAGCTTGAACGCGGCGGTCTCGTGCCGGTCGTTCTGCTTGGTGCCCGAGCCGTGCGCGTTGATGTAGTCGATGTCCTCGGGGTTCATCCGCGCCTCGTCCAGCGCCACCCGGATCGCCTCGGCCATCTCCCGGCCGTCCGGGCGCAGGCCGGTCATGTGGAACGCGTTGCAGCGCGAGGCGTAGCCGGCGATCTCGGCGTAGATGTGGGCACCGCGCCGCCGGGCGGCGGACAGCTCCTCCAGTACGAAGACCGCGGAGCCCTCGCCGAGCACGAACCCGTTGCGGGTGCCGTCGAACGGCCGCGAGGCGTGCTCGGGGTCGTCGTTGCGCGGCGTCGTCGCCTTGATCGCGTCGAAGCAGGCCATCGTGATCGGGGAGATCGGCGTGTCCGTGGCTCCGGCGATCATCACGTCGGTGCTGCCCTCGCGGATCAGCTCCACGGCGTGGCCCACCGAGTCGAGCCCGGACGTGCAGCCGGTGGAGACCACCGTGTTGGGGCCCTCCGCGCCGACCGCCCACGCGACCTCGGCCGAGAACGAGCTGGGCACGAAGTGGTTGTACAAGTGCCTCGGGGCGTAGGCGTAGTCGACCAGGTCGAGCCGGCCGCCGTCACTGACCACGCGGTACTCGTCGTCGAGCCCCATGGTCGCGCCGACCGCGCTGCCGATGGTCACTCCGGTGCGGTGCGGGTCGAAGCCCGCCAGGTCCAGCCCGCTGTCGGCCAGCGCCTCGCGCGCGGTGACGACACCGAACTGCGCGGCGCGGTCCATCCGCCGGATCTCCTGCGGTCCCAGGCCGTGCAGTTCGGGGTCGAAGTCGGCCTCGGCCGCGACCTGGGAACGGAACGAGGAGGGATCGAAGAAGGTGATTCCCCGGGTGGCCGTGCGGCCCTCGCTCAGCAGGCTCCAGAAGTTCTTGGTGCCGACACCGCCCGGTGCCAGCACGCCGATTCCCGTGATTACTACCCGGCGCTCCACTAGAGGGTGCCTCCCATGATGTCGGTCGACGGCTTCACGAGGACGCCGTCCAGTTGTAGAAGCGGGTGGCCATCGCGTCGGCCGGGGACCGCCAGGTCGCCGGGTCGTAGGCCTGGATGAAGGGCTTGAGGTCCTCGCTGATCCCGACGAAGCGCGGGTCGGACTTGGCCTCCTCGATGAGCTGTCCGCCGTTGTCCGAGTCGAAGTCCTGCAAGTGGAAGTACAGGCCGCGGTAGGCGAACAACTGGCGGCGACGGGTGCCCATGCGGTGCGGCATCTCGGTCGCGTCGAACTCGCCGAAGAGCTTGGCCACGTCGACGCTCGACTCGGCGTCCATACGGGCCACGATCAGGGTGCTGTGCATGCGTTTCTCTCTTCCGGAGGGCGGATGGGAGCGGCCGGACGGAATCAGCCGGCCGCGGTGGACCGGTACAGGCGCAGGAAGTCGCGCACGCCCTGGGTGACCAGTTCGTCGGTCTCCTCGTCGGTGAGCGGGAGCGCGCCGTGGAACGACCGCTGGGCGACCGGGGTCGCCACGAGCAGGACGAAGTGACCGGCCGCGCGGCAGGGGTCCTCGATGTCGAGGAGCCCCCGCTCGGCGACCTTCGCCAGGCCCCGGGCCAGCGCCTGCTCGGCGCGCTGCGGCCCGGCGCTGCGCCACACCTCCAGCACGTTGGCGGGCAGCCGGGCGATCTCCGCGTTGAGCTGCCGTACCAGGGCGAAGTGCTCGGGAAACTCGGTGAGCGGCCGCTGCCAGGCCCGGCCGAAGGCGATGAGGTCGGCCTCCAGGTCGGTACGGGTGCTCAGCCGGCGTTCCGCGATGTCCGCCAGCGCGGCGGCGACGGACGCGGCGCTGTTCAGGACGACCGACAGGAGCAGCCGCTCCCGGTCCGGGTAGTGCTCCAGCAGGGTGCTCTCGGCGACACCGGCCTCCGCGGCGACGGTGTCCAGCCGCGCCCGGGTGCACCCTTCGCGGGCGAACACCCGCAGCGCGGCGCGCTCGATGGCCCGACTCTCCTCGGCCGGGCCGGGCCGGGGCACGTTGGGCAGGACGACGTGTGTGGTCATACGTGGCTCCTGGTCGGTCGAGTGGCCCCCTCGGGCCTTGCTTCCGCACCGCGGGGGCGCCGCGACGGGGGAACCCGGCGGGCGCCGCACGGGGCGGTCGGTCGTAGGCCCGGCGCGGTCGGCTGTGTGCCGGGTGCGGTCGGTCGTGCGCCCGGCGTGGTGACGCGGTGGTCGGTCGTGCGCCTCGCGGCTGGTGCGCCCTGCGCCGTGCGGCGTGTGTCTCGCGCTTGGTGTGCCGTGAACGGACCCGCGCCGGGCGCCGTCACACCGTGCGGTGGGTGGACGGGGCGCCGAACCAGCGCTCCAGGGCCATCGACAGGTCGTGGTGGCTGCCGGGCGCGGCCCAGGCGACGTAGCCGTCGGGGCGGACCAGGACCGCGGAGGTGCCGTGCAGCGGGCCGTCCTCGGCGACCCCGTGCGGGGCGGCGGTCACGATGTCCACGCGTCCGGCCCACGCCGCCGCCCGCTCACGCAGGGTGGGGTTGTCCTCCAGGTCGAGCAGGACGCCCCGGCCGGCGTGCAGCAGCTCGGTGCTGCTGGTCTTGCGGGTCTCACCGACCAGTTCGAGGTGCGGCATGCGCTTGCCCAGCAGAGGGTGGCGGCCCGTGCCGACGTCGTACGTGATCTCCAGGCCGCTGACCATGCCCGCCAGGTGCCGGCTCACGTCCCGGTAGGCGATGAGTTCACCGAGCACGTCGCGCAGCGGCTGCACCTCGGGGCCGCTGAGGAAGAGCAGTCCCTGGGCGCGGGTGTTCATCAGCAGGCGCTTGCCGACCGGGTGGCGCTCGCCGTGGTACGTGTCCAGCAGGTCGGCGGACGCCCAGCCGTTGACGGCGGCGGCCAGCTTCCAGCCGAGGTTCACCGCGTCCTGGATGCTGGTGTTCATGCCCTGCCCGCCGGCCGGCAGGTGGATGTGCGCGGAGTCGCCCGCCAGGATGACGCGGCCGCGCCGGTACTCGGTGACCTGCCGGGTGGCGTCGCCGAAGGCACTGACCCACACCGGTTCGCCGTGTGAGATGTCCGTGCCGGTGAGGCGCTGCCAGGCGGCTGCCACCTCCTCGAACGTGGGCGGCTCGGTGCGCCGCTGCGGCGGGGTGCCGCGCTCGCAGACGATGAGGCGGGTGATGCCGCCGGGCAGCGGGCCGACCATGACCATGCCGCCGGGCAGCGTCTCCCCGATCATGCGGGGTTCGAGGTCCAGCCCCTTCACGTCGGCGAGGAACATCTCCAGCGTGGAGGCGGTCCCGGGGAAGTCGAAACCGGCGGCCTTGCGGATGGTGCTCCGCCCGCCGTCACAGCCCACCAGGTAGGCGGCCTGCAGAGTGTGGACGCCCTGGGGACCGCGCACCTCGACCTCGACGCTGTCGCCGTGGTCCGTCAGGGACAGCAGCTCATGGCTGCGGCGGATGTCGGCGCCCAGGTCGGTGGCCCACTCCTCCAGCTTCGTCTCGGTGACGGACTGGGGGACGGTCTTGGCCGCCTGCCACGCGCCCTCCAGCACGCCGAAGTCCACCGGCAGGCCGCCGAAGTGCCCCTGGTTGCTGGTCTCGATCTCCCCGAACCGGGGCAGCAGACCACGCTGGTCGAAGACCTCCATGGTGCGCGCGGTGAAGCCCAGCCCGCGGGACTCCCCGGTCCGCTCCGCCAGCCGCTCCAGGACGATGACCTCCACTCCCGCGAGCCGAAGTTCACCGGCGAGCATGAGCCCGGCCGGACCGGCGCCCGCGATGATGACCGCAGCGTCCATGTACGTCTCCTTGGGTGTGGTCGAAATTGCGCGACAAGGCAGCCGGAAGAAGGCTGCGAAACAGGTGAAGGCCGAAGCCGAGGACGACCGGAGAAGTGGTCGAAAGGGAGTGGCGTAACCGCCGGACCGGAATTCGTCACAGTTCAGCGGAGGCTATGGAGAAGCTTCTTCGTTTCCGGTTCGGGAGTCAACCCGCGAAGATTCAGATCTCTGTCACGTTCCGTCAGGGCACCTACAGAGAAAGATAAAACGGTCTCGCATCGGCAGGTACGGCACAGATTGGCCAGCCGTAGCCGAAATCGACTACACAGGACTCACAAATAGGAGGCCCTCGCCTTGTCCCTGACTCATTGACCGAAATAGCTTGGCTGGCAGTTCGATGAGATGGGGGAACTGATGAGTCAGGGAACGATTCGAACAGTCACGGTGCTGACGGCGTGCGAGGGCACGGGTTGCCGCCGTCAGGAGGCGACGGGCGGCCGGTCCCGCCGCCTCGCCGAGCGGGGAACGCGTCTGTGTTCCTCGTGCGGCCACCGCTTCGTCGCGGAGCTGAGGAAACTGCCCGGCCTGTACGAGGAGTGCGGGCTGCTCCTCGGCGGGTCCGATCAGCCCCGCGAGAGGACGACCGGCGGACCACTGCCCGGGATGCCGTTCAACACCGCCGCGGCCGAGGCGCGCGCGGCCGTCGTCGGCGTCCTGCGGTCGTGGGCGGCCGTGGTCGTCGACGGCCGGCGCATCCGCCTCCCGCGGGGGACGGCGCACCGGTCGTCGGTCATGGTGGGAGAACTCGCCGACTTCCTCGTCCGGCACGCCGACTGGCTCATGGCGCACGATGCCGCGGGGGACGTCTCGGAGGAGGTGGCGCGGCTGGTGCGCAGGGCACGCCGGGTCATCGACCCGGAGCCGCTGCGCCGGGTGACGATCGGAACCTGTGTCGAGCCGGACTGCCGTGGTGGGCTGACGGCCACCGTGCGGCCGAGCCGGCCGCAACTGCCCGCGGAGATCACCTGCGACACCGATCAGTCCCACCGCTGGCTTGGCCACGAGTGGCTCCAGCTGAGCCGCCGGCTCGCTCAGGGCCGTCGGTCCACGACCGTCCCCGTGGCCGCCACGCCGTCCGCGGCGGAGAGCGTGCGCTGGGTCACCGCGGGCGACGTCGCGCAGCTGTGGGGCATCGCCACCGGCAGCGTCTACCGCCACGCCAGCGAGCAGCAGTGGCGCCGCCGCTCCCGCGGGGGCCGCACGTACTACCACG
>NZ_RAIF01000031.1:361934-397681 GCF_003671715.1 Streptomyces sp. E2N166
CCGGACCCTCGGCGGGCGCGGCCCGGGGCCGGGCGGGCGAGGCCGTGGTGCGTAGTGCCGGGCCGCCGCACCGCCCCGGTGCGGCGGCCACGGCCGAAGGCCCCGCCCGGATGGGCGGGGCCTTCGGCCGTCATCGTACGGGGCCGTCGTCAGTCCTTGATCTCGCAGATGGGGGCGCCGGAGGTGACGGAGGCGCCGATTTCGGCGCCCAGGCCCTTGATGGTGCCGGACTTGTGGGCGTTGAGGGGCTGTTCCATCTTCATGGCTTCCAGGACGACGATCAGGTCGCCTTCCTGGACTTCCTGGCCTTCCTCGACCGCGATCTTGACGATGGTGCCCTGCATGGGGGAGGCGAGGGTGTCGCCGGAGGCGGCGGGGCCGGACTTCTTCGCCGCGCGGCGTTTGGGCTTGGCGCCGGCCGCCAGGCCGGTGCGGGCCAGCGACATGCCCAGGCTGGAGGGGAGGGAGACCTCCAGGCGCTTGCCGCCGACCTCGACGACGACCGTCTCCCGGCCGATCTCGTCGTCCGCCTCGGTGCCCGCGGGAGCCGCGAACGGCTTGATGTCATTGACGAACTCTGTCTCGATCCACCGGGTGTGCACCCTGAACGGGTTGATGTAACCGGTCAGTTCCGGCGCGAAGGCCGGGTCCTGGACCACCCTGCGATGAAACGGAATCGCGGTGGCCATGCCTTCGACGGTGAATTCCTCCAGGGCGCGGGAGGCGCGTTGGAGGGCTTCGGCGCGGGTGCGGCCGGTGACGATGAGTTTGGCGAGCAGGGAGTCCCAGGCGGGGCCGATGACGCTGCCGGTTTCGACGCCGGCGTCGAGGCGGATGCCGGGGCCGGTGGGTGGGTCGAAGAGGGTGACGGTGCCGGGGGCGGGGAGGAAGCCGCGGCCGGGGTCTTCGCCGTTGATGCGGAACTCGAAGGAGTGGCCGCGCAGGGCGGGGTCGTCGTAGCCGAGTTCTTCGCCGTCGGCGATGCGGAACATTTCGCGGACGAGGTCGATGCCGGCGACTTCTTCGGTGACGGGGTGTTCGACCTGGAGGCGGGTGTTGACTTCGAGGAAGGAGATGGTGCCGTCGGTGCCGACGAGGAATTCGACGGTGCCGGCGCCGACGTAGCCGGCTTCCTTGAGGATGGCTTTGGAGGCGGTGTACAGCTCGTCGACCTGGGCCTGGGTCAGGAACGGGGCGGGGGCTTCTTCGACCAGTTTCTGGTGGCGGCGCTGGAGGGAGCAGTCGCGGGTGGAGACGACGACCACGTTGCCGTGGGTGTCGGCGAGGCACTGGGTTTCCACGTGGCGGGGTTTGTCGAGGTAGCGCTCGACGAAGCATTCGCCGCGGCCGAAGGCGGCGACCGCCTCGCGGACGGCGGAGTCGTAGAGTTCGGGGACTTCTTCGAGGGTGCGGGCGACTTTGAGGCCGCGTCCGCCGCCGCCGAAGGCGGCTTTGATGGCGATGGGCAGGCCGTGTTCCTTCGCGAAGGCGACGACCTCTTCCGCGCCGGAGACGGGGTCGGGGGTGCCGGCGACCAGGGGGGCGCCGGCGCGCTGGGCGATGTGGCGGGCGGCGACCTTGTCGCCGAGGTCGCGGATGGCGTGTGGGGGCGGGCCGATCCAGATCAGGCCGGCGTCGAGGACCGCCTGGGCGAATTCCGCGTTCTCGGAGAGGAATCCGTAGCCGGGGTGGATGGCGTCCGCGCCGGACTCGCGTGCGGCGTTGAGGACCTTGGCGATGTCCAGGTAGCTGGTGGCGGGGGTGTCACCTCCCAGGGCGAACGCCTCATCAGCGGCGCGGACATGCAGAGCGTCCCGGTCCGGGTCCGCGTAGACGGCCACGCTCGCGATCCCGGCGTCCCGGCAGGCCCGGGCCACACGGACAGCGATTTCGCCACGATTGGCGATGAGCACCTTGCGCACGATGGCTCTCTTCTCCTGACTGGTGAGGGGCGTCTGACGGACAGCGGGCGCGCTGCGCACGGGCAGCCGGGCCGGGCGACCCGGAATCCGTTGCGCCGGAAGACCGGCACGCGGTGCGTGCGTCAGGCGTGCCCGAAGCGGAAACCGACGCCGCGGACGGTGATGATCCAGCTGCTCGAACCCAGCTTGCTGCGGAGGCTGCTGACGTGGGTGTCGATGGTGCGGCCGGGCCGCGACCAGGAGTCGTCCCAGACCTGGGTCATGAGCTGCTTGCGCGAGATGACCGTCTCGGGCTGGGACGCGAGCAGGTACAGCAGGTCGAACTCCTTGCGCGTGACCTCGACGGGCCCGCCGTCGATCCGCACCTGGCGCGTGCGCGCGTCGATGCACAGTGGCCCGCTGGTGATGACGTGCGCGACGGGCGGCCGAGGCCGTACGCGTCGCATGACGGCCTCGATGCGGGCCATCAACTCCCGGAAGCCGTAGGGCTTTACCATGTAGTCGTCGGATCCGGCCTGCAGACCCAGCACCCGGTCCAGCTCGGTGTCGCGGGCGGTGATGGCGATGATCGGGGTGTCCGAGGCGGACCTGATGCCACGGCAGACCTCCAGACCGTCCAGATCGGGCAGGTCCAGGTCGAGGAGCAGCAGGTCGGCTTCGGTGTGGGCCCGGAGGGCCTTGGCGCCCGTGTCCACGCTCTCCGCCTGGTATCCGTGCCTGCGCAGGCCCATGACCAGGGACTCGGCGGCACGTGCCTCGTTCTCCACGACCAGGACGCGCAGCGCCGCACGGGCCTCGGTCGTGCGGCCGGGCGGTGAGGAGGCGCGCCGGGCGGACTGCTGGGCCGGTATGCGGCTTTCGAGTAGATGGGCGGTCTGCTGATTCATCTGCTGCTCCTGCACGTTCGTGCGGCGCACACGCCGCGAGCCGACCGTTCCTCAAGAGAGTACAAACCGCTTCGACGGTTTGTCAAAGCTCTGCCAAAGGCTTGGTCATGGCATCACGTGACAGGTCACCGGGTGGTCAACTCCCCTCCATCTCCGCGTGATTAGCCGTTTGAGCTGCGAAGATCACTGTCATGAACCGCCACCGCCGAGCTCGCCCTCCTGTCGCGGGACGCCGACGCGATTTCCCGCCAAGCCGTGCATCGCCGCTGGAAATCAAACCAGAAAGTTGGTTTCATAGGTGCATGATGCAGCCTCATCCCCGAGTGCTGGAGCCGCCGACTCCCGCCGCTGCCCGTCCGGGCCTTGCCGCCTGGCTCCTCACCGCCGAGAGGAGGCTCCGTTGACCAAGCAGGAACGGGCCGAGCGCACCCGCCACGCGTTGATCCGGTCGGCGGCCGCCGTGTTCGAGCAGTACGGCTATGCCCAGGCCAGACTGGCGCTGATCGCGGCAGGTGCCGGAGTGAGCACGGGAGCGCTGCACTTCCACTTCGAGAACAAGGCCGCCGTCGCGGCGGCGGTGGAGGCCGAGGCCTCCCACGCGCTGCGCGCCGCCTCCCGCGGGGTCTACCGCAGGAAGGCCACCGCGTTGCAGGCCCTCACGGACACATCGCACGCCCTGGCCGACCTGCTGCGCCGGGACACCGTCACGCGGGCCGGTTTCCGGCTCAGCGGTGACAGCACGCGCAACGGTGAGGTGGACCTCCGCCGGCAGTGGCAGGACTGCGTCCAGCAGTTGCTGACGGAGGCGGCCGGCGAAGGGAGCCTCGTGTCGGGGGTGCCACGTGCCGACATGGCCGCCACCATCGTCGCGGCCACCACCGGCTTCGAGGTCCTGGGGAGGCGCAACTCGGAGTGGCTGTCCCGGTATTCGCTGACCGGGTTCTGGCAGTTGCTGCTTCCCCGGCTGGCTACACCGGAGGCGCTCGCCCGCCTCGATCCCGCGGGCGTCGACTCCCTGGCGGTCCCCGCCCGGAGCCTGCCGGACCACGCCCCGCCGCGGCTGGCGAACCCTGCCCTCCGGTTCTGAACGGAGACCGGGGGTACCGGTACGGGGCGTCATGCGGCCCTCACACGGCGTGGTTCTGAGGCCCGCAACTCCTTGACAAACGGGATATCCGGTTTGTTACCGTCTGGTGACCACATCGGCGCGGCACCTCAGCCGATCCCGCTCCTTGTCCACACGGTTGCCGTGGGCACACTCATTCGAGGAGAACCGTGGACGCCCCACCCCGCCTCACCGGTCAGTCAGGTGCCGGGCTTCTGGAAGCCGTCGTCGGCGAGGGTTTCGCCGTGGCGCTGCAGGACGGCCTGGCCCGGTCCGCGGCCGGCTTCTCCGGCAGCAGGGACCGGGCCCGGCCCCGCCGGGCCCCGTCGCGGCCCGGCGCGCTCGCCCGGCCCGCCTCCCGCGGCACCGCGCAGTACGTGCTGCCGCCGGCCGAATCGGCCGCCGTCCTGCGCCGCTTCGAGGCGGCGCTGCCCGCGTTGCTGCACGACCGCGGCGCCGACGCGGCCACCCGTGGTCCCGTACTGCTCGCGTACGCACGACGCGTTCTGCGGGAGGCCGCGCGGGCACAGGACCGGCCGGCCGGTGACGCCCCGCCCGGCACGCCCGATCCGGGTGCCGGGGCCCCGAGCCGCCGGACCGGCCCCGCCGTCGGCGCCGGTCCCGACTGCCCCGAGACGGCCGCCGTCTCCTCCCTGCTCATGGAGTGTGCGGTGCTGCACGTCCTGGAGGGCGACGACGGCAGCGGAACCGCGCCGGCCCGCGCGGCCGGCCTCACCCGTACGCTCGGCCGCGTGATACGGGCGGACACCGCTCCCGTCCGGTCCGCGGACCGCCACCCCGACCGGCTCTGGCACGAACGGCGCCGGATCGCCCGCGACCTCCACGACGAGCTGGGCACCAGTCTGGAACTGGCCTTGCGGCGGCTGGAGTCGCACGCCGCGGGAGCGGCGGACCCGGACGGGCATCTGGCGGCCGTCGGCGCCGCACTGCGCGAGGCGGCCGGCCACACCAGAGGCCTCGTCGAAAGTCTGCGGAAGCAGACGGCCGTACCGCCGCTGGAGCAGGCCGTGCGGCGGTTCTCCGCCCAGGCCGCACCGGCCTCCGTCACCGTGTCCGTCGCCACCGGCGGCGACGAGCGACTCGTCCCGGACGCATGGCGGTTCGAGGTCTTCCTCGTCGTACGGGAATGTCTGCGCAACGCCTTCACGCACGCCGGGGCCGACCGGGTGACGGTCGCCTCGCGCGTGACCCGGCGGTGGATGTACGTCCGGGTCGAGGACGACGGGGCCGGTTTCGACCCCGCGCACCCGCTGCCGCCCGGGCGTCCCGGCCACGGCCTCGGCGCGATGAGCGAGCGGCTCGCGGAGATCGGCGGACGGATCACCGTCCGGGGCACTCCCGGCACCGGCACGCGCGTCGACATCCATGTCCCGCTCCGTCCCCAGTCCGCGTAACCCCCTTACCGAGAACTCTTGGAGACAGTCCGTGGAATCCCAGCGCTGCCCCTTCGTCATCGACCCGTCCGGGCAGGACATCCAAGCGGAGATCGCACGGATCCGTGAGCGGGGACCGGTCGTGCCGGTGAGCCTGCCGGGAGGAGTAACGGCCTGGTCCGTCACCAGCGCCGAGCTGGTCAAGCGGCTGATGACCGATCCTCGGGTTTCGAAGGACGCCGAACGGCACTGGCCGGCCTGGATCAACGGGGAAGTCCCCCGGACCTGGCCGCTGGCCATCTGGGTCTCCGTACGCAGCATGATCACCGCCTACGGCGCCGACCACACCCGGCTGCGCAAGCTGGTGTCGAAGGCGTTCACCGCCCACCGCACGGCAGCGCTGCGGCCCCGCGTCGAGGCCATCACCGGCGACCTCCTCGACAGGCTCGCCCGGACTCCCGCCGGCCGGCCGGTGAACCTGCGGGCCGAGTTCGCCGAGCCCTTGCCCGTCCAGGTGATCTGCGAACTCTTCGGCATCCCCGACGACTCCCGCGACCGGCTGCGCCGGCTCATCGACAACACGTTCCTCAGCTCCCTGACCCCGGCGGAGGCGGAGGTGAACGGGCGGGAGCTCTACGCCGCCCTGAACGACCTGATAGAGGTCAAGCGGGCCGCGCCCGGCGACGACCTCACCAGCGGACTCATCGCCGCGCGCGACGACAGGGAAGGGAGCGGGCTCACCCAGCAGGAGCTGGTGGACACCCTCCTCCTCATGATCTCCGCCGGGTACGAGACCACGGTCAACCTCATCGTCAACGGCGTGCACGCCCTGCTCGCCCGCCCCGACCAGCTGGCACTCGTACGCTCCGGCCCTTCCTCCTGGGAGGACGCGGTGGAGGAGACCCTCCGCCACGAGCCGCCGGGCGCCCACATCCCGCTGCGCTACGCCGTCGAGGACATCCCCCTCGACGACGTGGTGATCCGCGCGGGCGAACCCATCCTCGTCTCCCTCGCCGGAGCGGGCCGCGACCCGGACGTCCACGGCCCGGACGCGGACCGGTACGACGTGACCCGGGCGGCCCGCCGCGACCACGTGGCCTTCGGGCACGGGGTCCACCACTGCCTCGGCGCCCCCCTGGCCCGCATGGAGGCCGTCATCGCCCTCTCCCAGTTGTTCGGGCGCTTCCCGGACCTCGCCCTCGCCGAACCGGACCACCGGCCGGAACCCCTGACGTCCTTCTTCTCCAACGGACCTCAGCGGCTGCCCGTACTGCTGCGTCCCTGACGTCCCTGCGCCGCCATGGACGAGGGCCTTGCCGAACAATCCGGCAAGGCCCTCGTCGCACCGGTGCGTCAGGCCGCGAAGTCCGCCGCGTGGTCGCGCGCCCAGGTGCGGTACGAGCGCGCGGGGCGGCCCGTGACCTCCAGGACCGTGTTGCCGACGGTCGCCTTGGCACCGGTGAGCTGACGTACGGCACTGTCCAGCAGGGCGTCCGCCACGGGCCGCGGATAGCGGCGCAGCAGCTGTTCCCGCGCCTGCCGGGGCGACAGCTCCTCGAACCGCAGCGGCCTGCCGAGCACCTCCGAGAGCTCTGCGGTCTGCTGGGCGGCGCTGACCGGCTCCGGACCCGACAGGGCGTACGACCTGCCCTCGTGCCCCGGTTCGGTCAGGGCCCGGACCGCCACCTCGGCGATGTCGCGCGGATCGACGGTGGCGTTGGGCGAGGACCCGTACAGCGCGCGGACGACCCCTTCGGACCGGATGCTCCCGGCCCACGACAGCGTGTTGGACATGAACCGACGCGGCCGCAGGAAGGTCCAGGCAAGCCCGCTGGCGCGCACGGCCGCCTCGTTGTCGCGCTGGCGGCGGGTGACGAAGTCGTCCGCCCCCGGGTCGGCGACCGCGTGTGCGGACAGCTTCACCAGGTGGCGCACACCGGCCGCGCGAGCGGCGGCGGCGAACCGTTCGTCGTCCGGCTCCACCGGGCTGTTGGTCACCAGGAAGGCGGCCCGCACCCCTTTGAGGGCCCGGTCGAGGGAGGCGCGGTCCGCGTAGTCGCCGGCGACGACCCGGACCCGCTCCCCGGTGATCCGCACCCGCTCCGGCCGCCGCGCCAGGATGCGCAACGGGAACCTGCCGGCGAGCAGGCGGGCGACCTCCCGGCCCACCGTCCCGGTCGCTCCGGTCACCAGGATCACGGGACCGGCCCCCCGCTCCTCGGACCCTCTCACGCCCGGCCGCCCGGCGCGTCCGCGGTGATGGTGGAGCGGAACACGAGGCGGTCGTCCTGGTGCCCGGTGACCTGGACCGCCCTCTTCCCCGGCTCCGCACCCGGCAGCTCGTGCGCCTGGATCCAGCAGGGGCTGCCGAACTCGGCGTACCGGCTGAACGCTATGTCGCCGTTCAACGGCGCGAACGGCTCCGGGGAGACCAGAGCACGGGCTGCCTGCCGGGCCGCCTCCAGAAGCAGCATGCCGGGTATGTGGTCGTTGGGACGCTGGAAGAGCGTGCCGTGGCCGGTGTCGACGCGCAGTCGCCACACGTTCTGCTGCGGCGAGGGCGAGAGCAGGACGTCGGCGGTGTCGGTGCGGCCCACCTGGTGCGGCGGCAGCGAAGGGGTGTGCGGCTTGCAGGAGCCGGCGTCGGTGCGGCTGCCGCGCAGGCGGCGGTAGACCTGCGGGCTGGTGCAGTTGATCTGGCCCCAGCCGCTGCCGATGACCTGCCCGGCGCGGCGCAGCACGAGCTCGCTGCGCATGCGGGCCACGTGACCGGCGCGGTGGTGGACGTCGGAGCAGGTGACCTCCACGTCGATGTCGATGGGAGCGTCACCCGCGGCCATGTGTTCCGGGTGACCGGTGAACCCCAGTGCGGAGAGCAGGAAGTGGTGTCCGACGGGGACGCCCAGGCCGGCGTGGGTGATCAGCATGGTCGTCTGCCGCATGGTCTCCACGATGAGCAGCGGGTCGTGCCGCCGGTCCTGTGCCGGCGCGAAGAACGGGTGGTCGTGGGGCCAGCGGGCGTTGACGAGAAACCGGTTCTCGTCGATGTGCGTCCAGGCGGTCGGGAAGGCGTCCCGCTCGCTGGTGCGGTGGACCAGCTCCATGGTCACCGGGTTGGCCGCCGGGCCGGCGGTCGGTTTGGCGGCCGTTGCGAGGGCCGGTGCGGCGGTGACACTCGGTGCGTCGGCCGAACCGGCCTCCGACTGGTCTGTACTTATGTCCGGAAAAGCTGCTGTCGTCATGATTCTCCCCCAGAAAAGCATGTCGTTCGACGGCTGCGTTCGATCGCAGACGCTGCATAAGATACATACCAAGCGGTTTTGTTTCCATGGTTGAGGGGAAGCAAGTACAAGGGGACATGAGAACGGCATGCCCCGGTAAGCAGGAAGGCACCAGAACGTGGCAAAGCAGGACAGGGCGATCCGTACGCGCCGCACGATCCTGGAGGCGGCGGCGTCCGTCTTCGAGAAGCAGGGCTATCAGGCCGCGACGATCACCGAGATTCTGAAGACGGCGGGGGTGACCAAGGGCGCCCTCTACTTCCACTTCCAGTCCAAGGAGGACCTGGCGGCGGGCGTGCTCAGTGAGCAGGAGCCCGGACAGGCCGTGCCGACCCAGTCGACCAAGCTTCAGGAACTGGTCGACGTGGGCATGCTGCTCGCCTACCGGCTCCGTACCGACCCCCTGGTACGGGCGAGCGTGCGCCTCACACTCGACCACCAGGCCCACGGTCTCGACCGGCGCGGCCCGTTCCTGCGGTGGAGCGAGGCCAACCAGCGCTTTCTCGACGCCGCCGCCCGGCAGGGGGAGTTGCTGCCGCACGTGAACCCCCGGGCCACGGCCGACCTCTACGTCGGGGCCTTCGCCGGACTGCAGATGATGTCGCAGACCCTGAGCGACTACGAGGACCTCGCGGAGCGCCTTTCGGTCCTGCAGCACCACCTCATGCCCAGCATCGCCATGCCGGCCGTGCTGGCGTCGCTCGACCTGGCCCCGGACCGGGCCGACCGGATCGCCGAGACGGCCGCGGCGTCGTAGCGCTCACCGCCGGGAAACCGGACCACCCGGTTTTTTCGCAGGGCCGTCGATCCGATCTGCCCGAGTACGTTGAAGACTTCGGCAGACCTTCAACGTACTCGGGCAGATCGTCCCTCTACGGCCCCCGGGGCAGCTCGACGCGGCGCGCCGGCCGCGCGGGCCGCCCGGCACGAAGAGAGCCCCGGAGACCCCGAGGGGCTCCGAGGCTCTCCCGCCTCTCCGGGGCGGACCGCTTACGGCAGCGCGTGCACGTGCGCCCCCACCGCGTTCGACCATCCGTTGCCCGCCGTCGCGTCCCAGTTAGTGGACCAGGTCATCGCGCCCCGCAGGTCGGGGTACGTCCTGGACGGCTTGAAGGAACCGCAGTTGACGGCCTTCGTCAGGCAGTCGAGGGCGTTGTTCACCACGGACGGGGAGACGTAGCCGCCGCCCGCCGCACGGGTGGAGGCCGGCAGGCCCAGGCCGACCTGGGACGGGTCGAGGCCGTTCTCCAGCTGGATGCATGCCAGGGCGGTGAGGAAGTCGACCGTGCCCTGCGCGTACACCTTGCCGTCGCAGCCCAGCATCGTGCCGCTGTTGTAGTACTGCATGTTGACGACGGTGAGGATGTCCTTCACGTTCAGCGCCGTGCGGAAGTACGAGCCCGACGTCGACTGCATGTCGATCGTCTGCGGCGCCATCGTCAGGATCATGTCCGGGCCCGCCTTCGCCGACAGGGCGCGCAGGGCCTGCGTCATGTAGGTCGGGTTGAGACCGTTCTCCAGGTCGATGTCGACGCCGTCGAAGCCGTACTCCTGCATCACGGACCAGACCGAGTTGGCGAAGTTCGTCGCGGAGGCCGAGTCGTTCACCGAGACGGTGCCCTTCTCGCCGCCCACCGAGATGATGACCTTCTTCCCGGCGGCCTGCTTCGCCCGGACGTCCGCCTTGAACTGGTCGACCGTGTAGCCGCCGAGCCCGGCCGAGTCGAGGTTGAAGGTGACCGCGCCCGGCGTCGTCGTCGCGTCCGCGAAGGAGACCGCGATGATGTCGTACTGGGCGGAGACGTCCGAGATCTTCTGGACCGTCGCCCCGTTGTCGAAGTTCTGCCAGTAGCCGGTCACCGCGTGCTTGGGCAGGTCGCCGCCCCCGCCGCCGCCCTGCTCCGTCGTCCGGGCCGTCACCGCGGCCGACCTCGCCGACTCACCGGCCGCGTTCGTCGCCGTGACCTGCATGGAGTACGACGTGGAGGCCGCGAGGCCGGTGATCGTCGCCGACGTGCCGGTGACCGCCGTCACCTTCGCACCGTCGCGGTAGATGTTGTAGCCGGTGGCGCCCGGCACCGCGTTCCAGGTGAGCGATGCCGAGGAGGACGTCGTACCGGAGACGCTCAGGCCCGCCGGTGCCGACGGGACCGTGGGCTCCGGCTCACCGTCGCCGCCGCCCCCGTCGGGGCCGAAGACGGACAGGTCGTCGGCGTAGTAGGCCGACTGCCCGTACCAGCCGTGCGTGTACACGGTCACCGAGGTCGTCGAGGAGCCCGTCGTGAACTTCGTCGACAGCTGCTTCCAGGAGGCCGAGTCCGGGGTCCAGGCCGACACGTCCGTCGTACCCGTGCCCGTCACGCCCAGGTACGCGTACCCGCCCTGGACCCACGCGCTCAGCGTGTACGTCGAGCCGGGCTTCACCTTCACCGTCTGGGAACACCGGGCGTTGTCCTGCCCGCTCGGTGACGCCTTGAGCGCGGCCGAGCCGCCGTGCGCCGGGGAGGAGACGCTCGTACCGCTGTTCGCCGAGCAGGACCAGTTGCTCAGACCGGCCTCGAAGCCGGCGTTCTTCGCGTTGTTGACGTCCGCGGCGGACGCCTGGCCGACGGCCGTGACCGAGAGGGCGAGCGCGGCGGTGACGGCTCCCGCCCAGAACTTCGTCCGTCCGCCGAACCGTCTGTGCACGGGCTCCATTGAGGCCTCCGGTGGGGGAGTGGGGGCATTGAGGTAAAGGTGGTCCAGACCAATTGTGGGTGTCAAGGGGTAGGTACGGACCAAGTTCACGGTCGCTCGCCGGACTTGGCGCCCGCCGGGGTGGCCACCCCTGCTCGCCCGTTCACCGCTCGGTCGCCCGCCGGAAAATGCTCAACCTGCCCCGATTTGCCGCACCTTGTGCAACACAAGTTGTTCCACAGCTACAGAAACGCTGTTCTCCGGTCACAGACGCGTGGATACAGTGCTCAGGTAGTCACGCAGTGAAGTCATCCGGGTGTGCCGCAGTGACACCGGCAGACCGACGGGCATGGGGAGACGGGGAGCCGCGCGTGCCAACTGCCATTGCCGTGACCAGTGCCGACATGGCACTGCCGCCGCAGGACGAACGGACGCTGCCCGCGGTCGTGCTCCAGGACCTCGAACGGCGTCCGCTGGAGCACGTGCTGGCCGAGCTGCAGTCGCTGGTCGACCAGCACGGGCACGTGATCGTGGTGTGCTCGCAAGCCCTCCCGAAGAGCGTGGAACGACGGCTGCACACCGTCCGCGCCCTGCTGGAGACCGACCGCATCGCCCTGTTCCGGCCGCCCCTGCCCCCGCTCGGACTCGCCGTGCTGGCCCGTCAGCTGCGGCAGCTGGCCTCCTGCGACCTCAGCCCCGGCGTCCTCGCCTCGGCCGGCCGACTCCTGACCCACTACATCCACGCCGGCGCGCTCCTCGGTTCCGTCGCCCGGCTCGACCACGTCCCCGTCGGCCTGAAGTCGCACGCCAGGTCCTGGATGCCGGGCAGCCAGTTCGGCGTCGTGGCGCATCCGGTGCCGCAACTGGTGCGGATCGGCCCCGAGGCAGCCCTCGACGGACCCGAGTTCGGCACCTGGCTGCTGGTCGCCAAGGGCCGGCTGCCGTCCGACTGGGTCGCCGGCACGCTCGCCCCGTCCTGGCGGGTGCAGGGGTTGCGGGAGATGCCGCTGCCGGCCGAGTCCCCCGGCTGGTGGGGCACCGGGAAGGTGACCGAGTTCTGCGCCTACCTGCCCGACCTCTCGGTCCTCTACCAGTTGGTCACGTCGGTGCGGCAGAGCACCTGCCACTGGTGCGGCATCGACGTCATCGGCGACCGGTGCGTGTTCTGCTCCGCGACACCACCGGTGCACGACACGGCGCCGGCGTTGCCCGGCGCCCGCCGGGACGCCGCTCTCGGCCGCCGCCGTGAGAGACGGGCCCTCACCGGGTAGGCCGTAGCGCGCAGCTCCCCTCGCTCGGCCCGCCCGCCATCCGATCCGGTTCGACCGATTCCCCCAATGAGGTTGCACGGCACATGAACTCCCGTCAGCGCCGCGGCATCATCCTGCTGATCCTGTCGGTCCTCTGCGCCCTCGGTGCCTTCGCCGGCGTGCTCTCCGTCGTCAACGACGTGAAGTCCAAGGTCGGACCCGAGGTCACCGCGTACCGGCTCAAGACCGACGTGCAGCCCTACACGCCCCTCGGCGCGGGGCAGTTCGAGAAGATCGAGATGCCCGAGCGCTGGCTGTCGGAGAACGCCGTCACCGACCTCGGCCAGGTCCGGGGCAAGATCGCCGTGACGACGCTGAAGAAGGGCTCGTTGCTGCAGAGCGACATGATCGTCGACCAGCCCGCCCTGCGACCGGGGCAGCAGGAGGTCGCCATCATGATCGACGCGGCGACCGGCGTCGCCGGCAAGATCACACCCGGCTCCAGCGTCAACGTGTACGCCACCTTCGAGGGGGAGCGGGAGGGCGACCCCGCGCAATCCAAGATCATCGTCACGAACGCCAGGGTCATCGACGTGGGCGACCTCACCTCGCTGAAGCCCGACGAGAACAGCCGGGACCGGGAGCCCACCGACGCCGTCCCCATCACCTTCGCACTGTCCACCATCGACGCCCAGCGCATCACCTACGCCGAGTCGTTCGCCCAGCGGGTCCGGCTCGCGCTGGTGGCGCCCGGCGGCGACACCACGGTCCCCGACAAGGACCGGACGTACGAACTCGCGAAGGACAAGTGAGAGCCCGTATGCCCACGAGGATCCTCCCGGCAGTCGGCGACCCGGACGCCGTACGGTCCATCACGACCCTGCTCAGCCAGCTTCCGGACGCCGAACCGGTCGCCCCGGTGACCGACTCCACCCAGCTCGTCGACACCCTCGCCCGCCTCGCCGCCGAGTCGGTCGACGAACTGCCCGAGGTCGTGATCGTCCACGAACGCATCGGTCCGGTCCCCGCCCTGGAGCTGATCCGAGAGGTCGCCCTCCGCTTCCCCGCCGTCGGCGTCATCCTCGTCACCTCCGACCCCGGCCCCGGCCTCTTCCAGGCCGCCATGGACTACGGCGCCCGCGGCCTGGTCGCCCTCCCGCTCGGCTACGAGGAACTGGCCAGCCGCGTCCAGGCGGTGGCCCAGTGGTCGGTGGGCGTACGCCGGCACCTCGGCAGCGCCGTCGACGTGTTCACCGGAGCGGGCGGCACCGTCGTCACCGTGAGCGGCGCGAAGGGCGGCGTGGGCGCGACCATGACCGCCATCCAACTGGCCCTGGCGGCACAGGCGTCGGGCCGCCCCACGGCCCTCGTCGACATGGACCTCCAGGCCGGCGACGTCGCCTCCTACCTGGACGTCCAGTTCCGCCGCTCCGTCGTCGACCTCGCCACCATCACGGACATCTCCCCGCGTGTCCTGGCCGACGCCGTCTTCCGCCACGACACGGGCCTCGCCCTGCTGCTCGCCCCCGGCGAGGGAGAGCGCGGCGAGGAGGTCACCGACCGCGCCACCCGCCAGATCGTCAGCGCCCTGCGCGCCCGCTACGAGGTCGTCGTCCTCGACTGCGGCGCCCAGCTCGGCGGGGCCGGCGCCGCGGCCGTGGAGATGGCCGACTCGGCGCTGCTGGTCACCACCCCCGACGTGGTCGCCGTGCGGGGCGCCAAGCGGGCGGTGCGGATGTGGGACCGGCTGCAGATCCGCAAGGCGGAGGAGACCACCGTGGTCGTCAACCGGCACACCCGGGCCACGGAGATCCAGCCCCCGCTGATCCAGAAGATCACCGGCACGGCGGTAGCGGGCACCACCGTCCCCGCCAACTTCAAGGAGCTCCAGGGCGCCGTGGACGCCGGCCGCGTCCACGAACTGGACAGCAGGGGCACGGTGAAGCAGGCCCTGTGGGCCCTCGCGGGCGAACTGGGGCTGGTCAGGGCCGCCGAGGCGGACCACCGCAAGGGCGGCGGCCGGTTCCGCGGCGGCGACCGGGGGTCGGCGAGCTTCCGGCGGCGGAAGGACGGTGCGGGATGAACGCCTTACGGCGCCGGCTCCGGCCCCGGCTCCGGAACGTCCGGCCCGCCGGAGGGGACGCGGGCCAGGTCACCATCGAGTTCCTCGGCATGACCCCGGTGATCATCGCGACGCTGGTGGTGCTGTGGCAGCTCGTACTCGTGGGATACACGTACACGCTCGCGGGTAATGCTGCGGACGAGGCGGTACGGGCGGCGACGGCGGCGGACCGGGGGGCGCGGCAGGGTGCCTGCCAGGAGGCGGGCCGGGACAAGCTGCCCGGCGCGTGGGAGGGGGGCGCCGAGGTGAGCTGCGACACCGCGGGCGGCTATGTCACAGCCGACGTGCGCATCGAGGTGCCCATCCTCTTCCCGGGCACGGTCAGCTTCCCGTTCACCGTGCACGGCCACGCGGGAGCCGTCGAGGAGGAGACCGACTGAGATGCCGTACTCCGCCAACTCGCCGAGTTCCACGAACGCCCGCGGGAGGGACCGTGGCCAGGTGGCCGTCGGGCGGGACCGTGGCCAGGTGGCCATCGAGTACCTGGGATTCCTCCCGATCCTGATCATCGTCGCCATGGCCGCCGTACAGCTGGGCCTGATCGCGTACACCGCCCAGCAGGCCGGTACGGCGGCCCGCGCCGGCGCCCGCAGCGCCTCGCTCCAGGAGAGCGCGGGGGAGGCGTGCGCGGCGGCGGTCAGCAGCTGGCTCGCGGACGGCACCGACTGCCCACCGTCCTACGGCGGCGACGAGGTGACGGTCACCGCGACCGTCGAGATCCCCTCGATCCTCCCCGGCTGGGACTTCGACCCCGCCACCCGGACGGCCACCATGCCGCTGGACCACTGACCGAGGAGCCGAGGACGCATGAGCCTGCGCGCACGCATCCACTCCCCCGAGGAGCACGGCAGCCGGGGCGAGGACGGACACCTGGTCGCCTCCTACCGGGCCAAGCTCCTGGAGGAGATCGACCTCGCCGAGATGAGCTCCCTGGCGATGGCAGAACGCCGGGCCCGCCTCGAACGGGTGCTCGGGCACATCATCAGCCGCGAGGGCCCGGTCCTGTCGACGGTCGAACGCTCCCAGCTGATCCGCCGGGTGGTGGACGAGGCCCTCGGCCTGGGCATCCTGGAACCATTGCTCGAAGACGCGTCCATCACGGAGATCATGGTCAACGGCCCGGACGCCATCTTCGTCGAACGCGGCGGCCGAGTCGAACAACTCCCCCTGCGCTTCGCCTCCAACGACCAGCTGATGCAGACCATCGAGCGCATCGTCTCCACGGTCAACCGCCGCGTCGACGAGTCGAACCCGATGGTCGACGCCCGCCTCCCCTCCGGCGAACGCGTCAACGTCATCATCCCGCCCCTCTCACTGACCGGCGCCACCCTCACCATCCGCCGCTTCCCGCGCTCCTTCACCCTCCATGAGCTGATCGGCCTCGGCTCGCTCGACGAGCACATGCTGTACCTGCTCGCCGGCCTGGTGCAGGCCCGCTTCAACATCATCGTCTCGGGGGCGACCGGCACCGGAAAGACCACCCTTCTCAACGCCCTCTCCGGCCTCATCCCGGAGACCGAACGCATCATCACCATCGAGGACTCGGCGGAACTCCAGCTCCAGCAGGCGCACGTCATCCGCCTGGAGTCCCGCCCGCCGAACGTCGAGGGCCAGGGCCGCGTCACCATCCGCGACCTCGTCCGCAACTCCCTCCGCATGCGCCCCGACCGCATCGTCGTCGGCGAGGTCCGCGGCGGCGAGTCCCTCGACATGCTCCAGGCCATGTCGACCGGCCACGACGGCTCCCTCGCCACGGTCCACGCCAACAGCGCGGAGGACGCCCTGATGCGCCTCCAGACCCTGGCCTCCATGTCGGACGTGGAGATCCCGTTCGTCGCCCTGCACGACCAGATCAACAGCTCCGTCGACGTCATCGTCCAGCTCACCCGCTTCGCCGACGGCGCCCGCCGCATCACCGAGATCGCCCTGCTGGCCAGCCACGGCGGCGAACCGTACCGCCTGGCCACGGTCGCCCGCTTCAACGCCCAGCCCATGACCGCGGACGGCCGCATCTTTGGCGCCTTCGAGTACTACCCCCTCCCACGCCGTACCGCCGAACGCCTCTACATGGCGAGCCAGCCGGTCCCGCAGGCCTTCGGCGTGGCCCACACCGCGGAACAACTCGCGACCCGGGAGGCCAGATGACCGGGGGCGGAAGCCGGGAGCAGCCGCCGCCCCGCCAGAACCATGAAAGCCGGACACCGGCCGCCCCGCCAGAAACCATGGAACCCAGGTAGGAACCGCCCGATGGAACTGGAAACGCTCGTCACGCTCACCACCGGTATCACGGTGCTGACCTGCGCCCTGGCGGTCATGGGCCTGCACTCCTACGCCGCCGGCAAGGCACAGCGCGCGGCCCTGGTCGACCGCCTCTCCGCCACCGGCCGGCCCCCTTCCGCCGGACGTCCGCGCCGCTTCCGCACCCTGGACCGCCGCCTGCGCCGCACGAAGCTCGGCCGCAGACTCGAACTGCGCCTGGCGGCGACCGGCCTGGACGTCACGCCCGGCGAGTTCTTCGTCTACATGCTCGCCACGGTCGCGGGCCTCTGGCTGATCGGTCAGGCCGCACTGGCCCCCTTCTTCGGCCCCCTCGCCGGCCTGCTCGGCATCGGCGTGGCGGTCCAGTTCCTCAACTGGCAACGTCAGAAGCGCATCGAGAGGTTCATCAACCAGCTCCCCGAACTCGCCCGCATCCTCGCCAACGCCACCCAGGCGGGCCTCGCCCTGCGCACCGCCATCGGCATGGCGGCGGAGGAACTGGACGCCCCGGCCGGTGAGGAGCTTGGCAAGGTGGCCGACCAACTGGCCGTCGGCGCCTCGATGGACGACGCCCTCGGCGAACTCGCCGACCGCCTCCCCTCCCGCGAACTGGTCGTCCTGGTCACCACCCTGGTCCTCTCCAACCGCGCGGGCGGCCAGGTGGTCAGCGCGCTGCGCAACCTCACGGACACGCTGGAGGAGCGCAAGGAGACCCGACGCGAGGTCCGCACCCAGCTGTCCCAGGTCAGCATGACGTCGTACGCCGTCCCCGTGCTGGGTGTCGGCTCGTTGTTCCTGATGAACGGGGTGAAGGACGGCGCCCTGGAGCGCATGACGGGCTCCCCGGCCGGCCAGACCGCGGTGATCGTGGCGTTCGCGCTCTACGCGGTCGGCTTCATCCTCATCCGCCGCCTGTCCCGCATCGACGTCTGAGAGGGAGCTGACAGACATGGGACCGGGACTACTCCTCGCCCTGCTCATGGGCCTGAGCGTCTGCGGCGTCTTCGCCGGCATCCGCATGTACCGGGCCGACGCCAAACTGCCCCACGACCTCGCCCTCGCCCTGGAGGTCGGCTCCACCCGCACCGGCGCGGTGGACTCGCTCATCGACCGCATGGGCATGCGCTACGCCCCCGCCGTGCTGCGCCTGATGGGCCCCGCCCTGGTGGCCAGGTACCGCCGCCGGATCGACCTGGCCGGCAACCCCGGCGGCCTGACCATCGACCGCTACGCCGCCCGCCGCGCGGTCTACGGCTTCCTGGGCGCGGTCGGCTTCCTGGTCTTCCTCCTGCGCGGCCAGTTCGTGGTCGCCGGGCTGCTGCTGGCCTTCGGCGCGTTCTGGACGGAGGTCGGCATCTGGTCGGCGATCCGCATCCGCAAGGACGAGATCGAGCGCACGCTCCCCGACTTCCTGGACGTACTGGCGGTCGTGGTCAGCGCCGGGCTGGGATTCCGACAGGCCCTGGACCGGGTGGCGATCCGCTACGAGGGCCCGTGGGCCGACGAACTCCGCATCACCCTGCGCCAGATGGACCTGGGCATGAGCCGCCGAGAGGCCTTCGCGGAGCTGCGCCGGCGCAACGACTCGGAACAGGTGGCGATGTTCGTGACGGCACTGCAGCAGGGCGAGGAACTGGGCGCACCCATCGTCGACACCCTGGTCGCCCTGGCCAAGGACATGCGCCGCACGGACGCCCAGAACGCCCGCCGCAAGGCCGCCCGAGCGGTCCCGAAGGCCACGATGATGATCACCACCTTCATGGTCCCGGCCACGATGATCCTCCTCGGCGCCGGCCTGATCCTCGGGTCGGGCACGGACTTCGGCACGATCACGGGCGAGTAGGGGAGGAGGACGTCATGCCGATCAAGCGGCCGCGACAGGAGGGCGGCGTAAACGGTCAGAGTGCGACTGCACACGAAGAGACGACATCAACAAGCGTTGACCGGCAGACCAATCAGGCGATTTTCGCGCAACGCCTTTCGCACTTGCAATCACCTGTGGGAGAGTCATTGGCTGGTACTCCCGACAGGTCGAGGTCCCAACTGAGCGCAAAGGAGGTGGAGATCGTGGACGACGCGGCATCCGGCACGGCCAACCAGAAGACCGCCGCCACCCACCCCCGCGACCCCCACCGAACGGCTGCGCCAAGGGTGACCTCGCTGGACCGACTCACAGCACGTGACGGGGCCCATGACGGACCCCCGGGGACCTCGGACCCGAGGGCCCTCCCGCCGCACGTTCCGCACGACGAACGCGGCATCGTCCACCCTGGAGGGGAACACCATGACCAACTGGCTTCACACCACCACCGCCCACCTGCACTCCCGCGCCACCGCCCGCAACGACAAGGGCCAGACGGCTGTGGAGTACCTGGGGATCATCGCGGTGGTGGTGGCAATCGTGCTGGCGATCACGGGGACGGATATCGGGCAGTCGATCTACGACGCCATCGTGAACAAGATCGACGAGGTCACTGGCGGCTGATGTGCCGTCTGAGGTACGACGACACAGGGCAGGCGTTCCCCATCTACATCACGGTGGTGGGGGGCCTGCTCTTTCTCGCGTTCGCCTACTTTGCGGTCGGCCAGGCCTCTGCAAATCGGAACGGTGCCCAAACAGCCGCAGACGCGGCCGCCCTCGCAGCGGCCCAGGACACGCGAGACCAACTCGCTGAGGTGTGGGTCAACGACATCGGGGATCCGACCAGGTGGCAGAGCATTTTCGAAGGGGATGTGGCGGGTCTCGGCCCTTCGTGCTGGCGCGGCGAGCAGCTTGCGGCGCGAAACGACGCTCGTGTGTTGAGTTGCAACCCAGAAGGCCTGCTGGGATTCGCTGTTGAGGTGGAGACGGACAGGCCCGTGGGGGATTCCATCGTGCCGGGCACAGAGGACAAGAGGTCACGAGCTTCCGCGACTGCCGTGATCGAGGCAGAGTGCACGTTTGAGCTGCCCTCGGAAGCTGCAGAGGGTGATGCATTGCCTCAACTCACTTGCGGGGAAGAGCAATGGGACCTGGATCCAGAGAACCCGGGCGACCTGCCGAAGCCCGAGGAACTGTTCGACGTCCATCTGGCCGACTGACAAGCGAATGACGAGGATGAGGAAGGCAGGGGGCATGAACATTCGGTTCGCTATGGCCCGCAAAGGGGTGATCGCCGTGGCCGTCGGTGCTGGCCTGATCCTGAGTCTGGCTGGCTGCAGCGGGGGCGACGGCGAGGATGGGAAGCCGGAGACCTCGGCGGCTGCCTCCAGAGATAGTGGCTCTGATCCAAGCGCCCAGGAAGGGTCGGACGAGCCTTTGGCTGAGCTCAAGGGGGAGGACGGCCTAATCCTTAAGCTCACTTCGGCTCAAAGAGACGTTGGCGGGTTTGTCACCATCAGTGGTGAGTTGAAGAATGACGGCGACGAGCCGGCGCGTCTCTCCGTACGCACCGCGGGCGATGAGACGGAGATCATCAGGCACGGGACGTCGCTGGGTGGAGCCACACTCGTAGATGCCACAGGAAAGAAGCGCTACTACGTGCTTCGTGACACGGATGGGCGGCCCCTCACCACTACGAACATGCCGAGGATCAAGGCAGGCGCTTCTATTCCTGTCTTCATGCAGTTTCCCGCCCCGCCCACGAGCACCTCCGAGGTCGCATTCCAACTACCGACTTTCGCCAGCGCGACCATCTCCATCTCCGGGTGAGGCCACCATGACCTCGACCTCGCGCCTCACTCGTGCCCTGACCACGGCCACCCTCTTGCTCGCCTCGACCTTGTACGGCACGACGACCGTCCACGCCGAAGACGACCCCAACGACCCTCCAGGCAGCGAGCCCTCCGCCTCCGCCCCCATCGAAGTGGACTCCAACGACCCGGACCTGAAGATCCCGGACGGTGCCACGCTCGCGCAGGCGAAGGTGCTGGACATCAAGTCGGTCGTGGAGGAGCAGAGCGGCGACGAACGCCGGGAGGACACCAACACGAGCGTGACGCTCGCGCTCCAGGCAGAGGTGCTGTTCGGAAAGGACAGCGCGAAGCTCGGCTCCGAGGCGAAGTCCCGGATCACAGGCATCGCCGAGGAGATCAAGACCCAGAACGCCACAAGGGTCCGCGTCTTCGGCTTCACCGACAACCTCGGCTCCTCCGCCCACGGCGACGTACTCTCCAAGCAGCGCGCCAACGCCGTACACGACGTCCTGTCGCAGACCCTGAACGACCCCGGCATCACGTACGAGGTCCGCGGCTACGGCGAGCAGTACCCCATCTCCGACAACTCGACGGAGGCCGGCCGCAAGAAGAACCGCAGGGTCGAGGTCACGTTCCCGCGCACGGAAGGCTGACCGCCTCGGAGCGACACTTCGCCCGAGAAGGGTGATTGCCCGACTCCGCTGGCCGGCGTCGTCCGAGCCTGCTCCGGAGACTGAGGCTGGGCAAGGAAGCGCTCAGCGTAAGGCGCTGAATGTCGGCGCTCTCCGGGCTCCTCGTGCCGACCGGGGTCGTGTCCGAGTCGCGAGGGAAGGCTGGTCGGCGAGAGCTGGAGCGAGGCGCTGAGAAGCGGAGAGGGGGAGCGCACCATGGCAGTGAAACCGGGGCCCAGGAAGCGATCACCAGGCACGAGGGTTCGGACAGGCACGGGTCTCGTACTGTCGGCGCTGCTTGCGTTGGCGACGACAACCGGCTGCGACAACTCCGCCGAACCGGCCGGGACGCCGTCAAGCGGTGACGAAGGAGCGAAGCCCAGCGCGACGCACCGCCCTTCACCCCCACCCGGTTCCTCCGCCGACCACACCGGCGCCAGTCACCCCTCGCTGTCGGCAGCGGACGGACGAGACATCGGCGCATGCGCGGACGGTGATTGCCAGATCCTGGTGTCCGAGCCGGTCACCGTACGTTTCAAGGGTCCCTCCGGCGCGGCGGCGACGCTCAAGGTGACCAAGGTCGGCCCGAACGAGGTCGCCTACACGGTGAAGTCGGGCCACGGCCAGTCCAGGGGCAGCGCTCGTGGCCCGGGACAAGGCTGCATCACAGTTCTCCGCAGCAACGGCAGCGGCAACTCCTGCGGTGGACTGGGCGACGGCGCCAGGCCGAGCGTCCAGCCCGGAGCCGTGGTGATCCAGGCAGCGACAGGAGAGGTCGGTACGGCGATCCTCGACATCGTTTCCGACTGACGCGCAAGGAAGCCGAACGGCCGCCGGGTCACCTGCCCCTAACCTTCCACGACCGCGACCTGCACTCCCGCCTTCACTCCCCACCTGGTCATCGCCCCGGCCTCAGCCTCCAGCACATGGCGGGAACGCAACCGGGGCAGCCCGAGCCTGCCTGCCCGCATGGTGCGCACGGCGATGACGACGAACCGCCGGTCGAGATAGGCGACGTCGATGGGCATCCGCATCCGCAAAGTGTGCACGCTGTTGGCAGGGGACAGCAGGATCGCCCCGTCTATGGAGTCCCGCCCCAACAGCCCCTTGGTGCGAGCACGGTAGGAGCCGGCGATCTCCAGCGGAACACGGACGCTCCCGGCCCCGGCGCCCCCCTCCACGAGCAACGCTCCTCGCCCGTCCCGCCGGCGCCGACCCATGCCGATACCCCTCTCCGCCAGTGCGCACCACTGCAGGCCTCTTTGCTGCTTCCTGCGTGAAACGCGCCGAAGCGAGCGGGGTGGCCGCCCCAGGGGCCGATGCTGTCGCGTTATGCAACCGTTGTCACCCAAGAAGCCACACGTACGGCTGATTTGGGCGCATGGGACCCGGTGGGGAGACGGGTCTCACTCTGGTGCCACTCCATCCTGGTGGATAGCGTTGCTTCGCTCAAGAGAAGCCCCGTCCCACCCAGGAGCCGACCGTGAATCGCCGCCGCCCCACCCTGCTCGCAGCGCTCACGCTGACCGCCGCTGCGGCCTTGACGCTGTCCGCATGCGGAAGCGACGACAGCCCCTCCAGCGACGAGGACAAGATCGCGGGGGCGGACACGGGCGGCTCCGCCCCGTCAGCATCGTCGACCGCGTCCGGGCCGTCGGAGAACGACCGACCCAAGATCGAGCTGCCCTCCGATCTCTCCTACACCTTCGAGTGGCCCAAGACCGGTGACAAGGAGAAGGACGCGGTGCTCGCCGACAGCGAGCAGTCCATCAAGGCCGTGGACCTGGCAATCGTCAACCAGGACGCACTCGACAAGGCCTACCTCTACTACTACGAGGGCGAGGCAGCAGCCGGTACGCAGAAATTCATTCAGAACTACGTTGACCAAAAGGCTGGCGTCACGGGAAGCTACCGCTTCTACGCTCCTGAAGTGTCGGTCGACGAGGACGGCACAGCTTCTTTTACTTATTGTGAAGATCAAGGCAAGGCGTATGTTAAGTACCTCAAGACCAACAAGGTCAGAAAAACCGAGGTAACTGCCAAGAGCTACGTCATTTACCACACGTCCCTGAAGAAGACGAGGGAAGGTGTGTGGGCCATCCAGAAGATCGTCTCGCAGAGTGGGAGCGAAAAGTGCCAGCCCTGACGCATGTGATGAGAGAGCTATCGGTCACGGTGTTCGCCGGCATGTGTCTGTCGTTCTTGGCGCTCCCTGGCACAGCTCACGCGGACGACATCCTGGACGGCAACACGCAGAACTCAAGCACGGAACAGCGTGCGGAGACTGACCCCGACGGTACCGTCGGGGTCACCGTCGGCGGCGTCGTCTTCGACCGTTCGAAGAACGGTGGCGGTGACTCGGCCGGGGCGTTGGCGTCCTCCACATCGTGGAGCCCGCCACCCTGCTGGTATGCGCCCAAATACACGCCGAAGCAGTTGCAAGAGCATCTGGAACCGATTTGGGAAGCCGGCTCCACAGGGTACGAGTGGGACGCCGAGCAGCGGGAGAAGTACAACGCCCGTGACGAGGAGAAGAGCTTCAACAAGGACAAGACCGGCAAGGGCTATTGGTGGGCCTCATACGTCAACAAGAGCTACCCGCCGGGTTGGGACTCCTGTGACGAGGACTATTTCTGGGTGGACACGGGCGACGCTCCGCCGGCCAACGTCGAGAACGCCGTCACCCCCGAGGTCCTCGCAGAGCTTGCCTACGCGGAAATCCGCGTTCCTGGCACCGAGGTGACGTTGGCGCCCGCGGAGGCCACCAAGGTGAACCTTCCGACGTGGGCGTGGCTGGACGGTGCCGAGTTCAAGCCGGTCTCGGTCACCGCGTCCGTGGAGGCGATCGGAATCGAAGCGACGGCCACCGCGGAACCGGTCTCACTGAAGATCGAGCCGGGCACCGAGGACGCCGAGACGCACCCCGCATCCGGTGTGTGCGAGATCAACAATGGCCGTATCGGCGAGGCCTACGCCAAGGGCAAGGCAGAGGAGACCCCGCCCTGCGGCGTGACTTACCTGCGCTCCTCCGGTGACGGTTCGTATCCGCTTCAGGCCACCGTCACCTGGCAGATCCACTGGACCGGCAGCGGAGGGGCTGGTGGCGACCTCCCCGACGGCACGTTCGGTGCTACTCAGGACGTCGTCGTCCAGGAGATCCAGGCCGTCAACCGCTGACCGGCGGCACCAGCCCCCAGTGCGTAAGTGAGCCCCTGAAGAGGGGCAACGGCCGCACGTACGCCACGAAAACCGGATGTCGTCGTTCCTCTCATCGGTGCAGGTGGACCGGAGAGGGGACGGACACATGGCGGAGCGGCTTGCCGTTGACGGCGACGAACTCGGGCGGTTCATGAAGTCGCTGAGGGAGTCGTCGACCTCCCTCAGAGGCGTCCGAAAGGCACTGTCGGGCGCCACGATCACCGGCCTCGGCACGGACGATCTCGACTCGGCGTGTGAGGCCTTCCAGGAGGACTGGAAGTACGGCTCCGAGGAGATCGGCAAGCAGACCGAGGACCTGGCCGACATCATCGGCAAGAGCAAGGACAGCTACCTCGAAGTCGACAAGGCGCTCGAGGAAGCGGTGCGGAAGTCGCGCGAGGACAAGAGCGGCGGTAAGAAGTGACCGTCACCGCCGGAAACGACCAGTACGGTGCCGCGCTCGACCCGCAGTCCCGAGCCGACCTCGGCAAGCCGCAGGGGCTCAAGTCCGCCCCGCCAATCCCGAATCCCGCCTATCCGCACCTCGGCTTCAACCCCGTACCGGGCGACACCGAGACGGTGCGGGGCCTGCAGAAGAAGCTCAGCGGTTGCGCCAAGGTTCTTCAGGAGACCCACGACCTGGTCACCAAGCTCCTGGACGGCAGCTACTGGAAGGGCGACGCCGCGGTCGCCTTCCGCGAGCAGCTCGACGGTGGCCCGCTGCCGCTGAACCTCAAGAACGCGGCGCACTCCATCCGCAAGGCGGCCAGACAACTGGACCGCTGGGAGGGTGAACTCGACGACTTCCAGCGGCGGGCCAAGAAGCTCGAAGAGGACGCGAAGGAAGCCCAGGCCGCGGTCGACCGCGCACAGGGCCGCGCGAACAAGGCCGGCGACGATCCCGACCTCAAGAAGGACGGCGCCGATCACGACGCCGCGCAGAAGGCGTTGACGCGCGCGAACGCGGATCTGGACGATGTTCAGGCCGAGCTGAAGAAGATCATCGGCAAGGCGAAGAGGCTCGCCGAAGAGCACGAGGAGAAGGCCGGCTACCGGGCGGGCAAGATCCGCGACGCCACGAAGAAGCTGGTGCCGCATGAGCCGGGTTGGTTCGACGAGGTACTGGACTGGCTGGGCGACAACCTGCCGGACATCCTCAGCTTCACGGCCGGGCTCATCGGGATGGCGGCGCTTCTCCTCGCGGGGCCGCTGGGGTGGAGTCTCGCGGCAACTGCCGCTTTGATGCTTACGGCTTCTGGCATCAGTGGGACCGCGCTTGCGTTGCGACTCACCGACCCGGAAGTGCGAGCGTCTTTGTGGGACGGCATCACCAAGGGAGAACTCGATGCCAACTTCTGGAGCAACGTCGTCTCCCTGGGAGCGGATGCCGCAGGTGCGCTACCAGGCGTAGCGGCGGTTTCTAAGGGATCGTTCGAGGCGACGCGAGCTATTCGGAGGAGTAGCCAGGTGCTTGATTTCTGGCAGAAGGCAGGTACCTATGGTTCGAAGGCTATCGATGAGGCAGGGGCGATCGCCAATCTTGAGAACTCTATGATTGCTCGAGCCGTGCGCGGTTTCAGTGATCCCGGTAGAGCGGCTAAGGCGATCGCCGGAACTTCGGTCCTGACCGGTGTCGGCACAGGCGGGTTCGGACTGTACAACAAAGCCGTAGACGCAGAGGACGACGGCATCAAGGACGGCACTGTCGCCGGCATCGACGGTTCACGCCTCATCCTCGACAGCGGTGGCCTCGTTGACATCGCACGATACGTCTTCTGCCGTTAGCCAGGAAGGGAAGGACTCGTGAACCCCGTCGACTGTGCGACCGCTTGGGAACACGCACCTACACGTCGAGCCTGGGCCAGTCATATGGCGATGAACGTTATCGGATTCATCGGCTGGGTCGGTGGCTGGGTCGCATTGCTTGGGGTGTCGCTCTACCTGGACGACTGGGTTGTGTGGGTGTTCCTTCCATACTTTCTTTACGGTCCATATCGCGCTTTGACGCAATTGCGATACTTTCCCGCAGCGCTGTGGATACGGCGCATCTTGCGCACCTACCCATGGCAAGTCCTGCATGGCGTTCCGTACGGGCTCAGCGATCGGCCAGAGGTGCTCACTAGGCACTATGGCTGGTTCGAGTTGCCCATTCCGGGTCGTCCGGGTCAACTATTGCCAGTGGTTTTCACTCAGCATCTTCGCTTGGAGTGGTGGTCTCGGCGAATGGCGCCTCGTGCCAAGCTGCGCCTGAAGGCGCAAATCGAAGAGATCTGGTTCGCGGGCGACGTGCGGTTCGTGGGCGTAATTGCCGTGCCCACTCGGAAGGGGCTTGCGCCTCGACGCCTGCACGTCATCGAACAGCGGATGGACGAGCAGAGCAGTCGGCGGTTCATTGACTGGGGTGCTGGTCCTGATGACATCGAACGCGGCCAACAAGCGGGTGTCTGTCCCCGTGCCATTTTGAGTCGCATGGAGATTCTGTGAGTAGCCTTGAGATCGTCATGCACGACTCCGTAAACGACGCGCAGGCAGAGTTGTGGTTCGCCGAACCAGCTGGCTTCATGGCTCTGCCGCTGGACGCCCTGCTCGCCGAGCCCGATTCGACGGACGCCGAAAGGATGCGCGCGGCCGTCGCTCCACTACTCAACGCCGCGCCCGGCGAAATGGTTCGTCAGCAGCTAGTTGCGCAGCTTGCGTCGGGACAGCAACTGCTCGCAACCCTGTGCGACTTCGGTACCGTCCACTGCTCGATCGGCCTGCACCGCGATGACGTCGGGGGTCGGGCAAGTAGCGGCGCGCTGCCCCTGCTTTCCCTCTTCACGATCTCCTGGCGTGACACGAACGTCGCCCCACGCGCCGTCACGGCGGCCCGTGCGGTCACGGCGGGCGACGGGCATACGGACATCGTCTTCCAGGAACTCCCTTGTGGGCCGGCGGTTCTCAGTGAGACCACGCATCGGCCTGACGCCGACAGCGGGCTGCCTCAGCAACCCCTCCTCCAGATTCACGCCCACCTCCCGCACCCGGACTGCAAGCGCCTGGCCGTTCTCACGTTGAGTACCACGGCCACGGCCCGTCGGGAGGAGTACCGGGCGATCCTGCGGCAGGTCGTCGAGACGGTGAGGTTCGAGAAGCCCCTGGGTGCCGACTCGTAAAGCTGTTGTCCGGCGGCCCCGGCCGAAGGTAGGAAGGCCCCCATGACCGGACTCGGCGCCGTATTCCGCCCCCAGCTCGCCCCCGAGCGGCTGCGTGCCGTGGCGCGCGTCGCCGATGAGGCCGGGCTCGAGGAGCTGTGGCTGTGGGAGGACTGCTTCCGCGAGGGTGGGATCTCCGCGGCCGCCGCCGCGCTCGCCTGGACCGAGAGGGTGCGGGTCGGCGTCGGGCTGCTGCCCGTGCCTTTGCGGAACGTGGCCGTCACCGCGATGGAGGCCGCCACGCTGCACCGGATGTTCCCCGGCCGCGCGATCCTCGGCGTCGGGCACGGGGTGCAGGACTGGATGGGGCAGGTCGGGGCGCGGGTCGAGTCGCCCGTCACGCTGTTGAGGGAGCATCTCCTGGCGCTGCGGGCGCTGTTGGGTGGGGAGCGGCTGACGACCGAAGGACGTTACGTACGGCTTGACGACGTGGCGCTCGACTGGCCGCCGGGGGAGGGGGTCGAGGTGCTCGCCGGTGCCACCGGGCCCCGCTCGTTGCGGCTTGCGGGGGAGGCCGCCGACGGGACCGTGCTCACCGCGGCCACGCCGCCCGACGGGGTGCGTCGGGCGCGGCGGCTCATCGACGAAGGGCGCGCGGCGGCCGGGCGGGCGGAGGCGCACAAGGTCGTCGTGTATCTCCTGGCCGCCACGGGGCCCGGCGCCGGCGAGCGGTTGCGGGCCGAGCTGGTCGCCGAAGGCGTCGGATCGGTGCCGGAGCTCGGTGTCGCCGGGGATGCGGGGACCGTCGCCAGGGCTGTGGAGAAGCTGGCCGAGGCGGGGGCCGACACCGTGATTCTCCAGCCGACCGGTGACGAACCCGATCCGGAGGGATTCGTGCGGTTCGCCGCCGAGGAGGTCCGGTCCTTGGTCGCCTAGCCGGGCGCACCGCCGCCGTTTCATGGCCCACACCGCCCCGCCCCCCTACGCTGATCGGACTCATTTCCTCATGGCTCAGCCCAACACCCGTGCCTTCGACGAGCTCGTGGCCGAAGGCGCCTCCGTGCCCACCGAAGGGTGGGACTTCTCCTGGTTCGAGGGCAGGGCCACCGAGGCGCGGCCGTCCTGGGGGTACGCGCGGTCCATGGCGGGCCGGCTGGCCGAGGCCAACGCCGTACTGGAGGTGCAGACCGGGGGAGGGGAGGTACTGGATCACGCCCTCGAAACCGCTGCCCCGCGCCGTCCCCGTCTCGTCGTCGCCACCGAGGGCTGGCCCCCCAACGTCGCCAAGGCCACCGCACGGCTCCGCCCCCGCGGCGTCCCCGTGGTCGCCTCGCCCGACGACGCGCCCCTGCCCTTCGCGGACGGAGCCTTCGACCTGGTCGTGAGCCGGCATCCCGTCGAGCCGCACTGGGGTGAGGTCGCGCGTGTGCTCGCGCCCGGGGGTACGTACTTCGCCCAGCACGTCGGGCCCGGCAGCGTCTTCGAGCTCGTCGAGTACTTCCTCGGGCCCCAGCCGGAGGAGAGCCGGAACCACCGTCACCCCGAACGAGAGCGTGCCGACGCCGAGGCCGCCGGTCTGGAGGTCGTAGACCTGCGGGCGGAGCGGCTGCGGATGGAGTTCCACGACGTCGGTGCCGTCGTTCACTTCCTGCGCAAGGTGGTGTGGATGGTCCCCGGCTTCACCGTCGACGGTTACCGGGACCGACTGCGCGATCTGCACGAGCGCATCGAGGCCGACGGCCCCTTCGTCGCCCACAGCACGCGTCACCTCTTCGACGCGTGCAAGCCGCGCCCCTGACCACGCCGCGCCCCCAGGTCACGCCACGCGCCCAGGTCACGCCACGCGCCCAGGTCACGCCACGCGCCCAGGTCACGCCGCGCCCCTGGGCCGCGGCGCACTCCTAGGTCGCAAGCCGCACCCCTGAGTCACGGCGGACGCCGAAACGCTCACGCGTGCGCGCCCACCGTCACCTCGCCCACCACCAACTCGGCCTCGGCCTCCAGTACCTCCCCGACCCGTGCCGCCTGCGCCGCCAGCTCCCGTTGCTGCCGGGACGTGAGGCGGCCCAGCGGTTCGACCGTGACCGTCGTACGCCGCCCCCGGCGCCGCTGGTGCCAGACGCCCGCCACGACGCCGTCCACGAGCAGCACGGGGAAGTTGCCCGCCTGCCCGCCCGCCAGCGCACGCCGGTACGCGGCTCCGGGGAAGAGCAGCTCCCTCGGCTGTGCGGCGATGAGATACGCGTCGAAGTACGGCAGCAGCCGCACCCCACGCAGGAGATCTTCCTGCTCGGGGCCGCCGGGGAAGACGGTGTCGCCCGTCGCCACCCACGCCGGCGTTCCCTCGAAGTCGACCTGCTCGATCTCGCCCGCGGCGGCCAGCTGGTCGTACAGGGCCCTGGCCCAGCCGGGCGGCGCCGCCAGCCACCGGGCGAAGTGCCGCGGTGCGGCCGGGCCGTACGCGTGCAGGTAGCGGCGTACGAGGAGCCGCAACGCCTCTTCCGACCGCATCGGGGCGAAGTGGGGCGGACGGGTGTACGTCACCTTGCGGCCGCGGTTCGGTCCGAAGGAGAGTGCGCCGGACTGGCCCGCCCGGTGCAGCGCCTGCCGCCAGCGCGGCCACATGGTCTGGAACGCCGGCATCACGAGGTCGCCGGCCCAGGGGCCGGTGCGGGCGACGACCTCCTCGCCGAGTTCGTCGATGGTCAGGAAGGAGCCGTCGAGGGCGTCGCCGATCGCCGAGACGACCTGCTCCGCCTGCTCCCGCGTGAGCCGTACGCCGGACGGGAAGGAACCCGGGCCGTCGGCGATCGCGGGCAGTGCGGCGCACCACATCGGCAGGTCCCGGGCCGGGAGCAGGTGCACCGTCCCGCGCGGACCGTGCGTCTTCACGAGCGAGGGCGGCGGTGCGGAGGTTGACCCGGTCGGCCACAGGGACATCCGTACGTCCGTCCGGGTGACGCCGTCGGTCCGCAGGCCGACCGACAGTTCGGCCGCCGACAGTACTTGGGCATGGACGCCGAGCATCGTGCCGGCCACGTCGGCGACCGGTGTGCCCGTTCGGGCAGACATGGCCAGGAACTGCCGGTCCAGCCGCCGTGCGCTCGCCGCGCCCCAAGTGATCCCCACGGTCTTCGTCATGAGGTGACGTTAGGAGAGGGGTAGGACAGGTCACGGCCTGGTTGGTGCCCGGAGGGGGAGCATATTCGGGGCGTATGCGGCGTACCTTCGCAAATATCGGTACGTCTGGTGACGGGGTGCGGAATCACCCTTCGATCCTCACAGGGTTCCCACATCGTTATTCATTGATGTCCGCCTTGCGTCGAATTCGGCGTTCCCGATCGCGTAAGTTCGGAGCAGGTAATTCGCGTGAGCAAAGCTGCGCGTGTGGCACCGCGCAGTGGAGGGGGCTGCGCGGTGCCCGGTCAAGCGTGCGTTCGCCGGTGGATTCACCCGGTGGAGGGAAGCGGGGGTGATCCCCCGCCTGGGCTGCGGGGGCCATCGGGACCGCTTCGGATTGCCCATCCTGTCCCTTCAGCCGCTTCGGGTCCCCTGCTCACCCGTGAATCAGCCGTGTTTTGGCCATGATTCAGGGCGGAATGATCGCTTCCGGGGCCATCCGGGCGTCGCCGGGCAACTTCGGAGAGTAGTTGTGGCACGCCGATGCGCGCGGCATCACTTACAAAGGGTTATGGTGGAAACCCCCCCTCGGGCCGGTCCGTCTCCCCCCCACGGACCGGCCCGTTTTTTCTGCCCTCCCGGCCGCACGTCTCTTCTCCTCACCGGCCGGCTTCCCTCCCCCTCCCGGGTCTCGTGCCTCGCGCCGCCGATCTCCCGGCGGGACGCCCGTAATGAGGAGTTCACCGGTGCGCCGTCCTGCGTCGTGGCATGGCGGCGCTTGTTCGAGGGCATAAGCCAAGCAGGTCGACGCCCGAACCACGGGTGTCGTATCTCAGCGGACGGCGCGGAGCCGTCCGCCCGGGAGGCCCTTTGCACCAGCCCCACCGTGCGGTCACGGCACGGAAGACACGGCGGAGGGCCGATTCGCGGCCCGCGCCAGTGCATGGCGGTCTTACGGACCTGCCTGACGGTTTCCGTCTGCCTCGCGGCGTCCGGGCGGACGACGGGAATCGTCAGGCAGGCCCTTCACCGGCCGGCTCGTTCCCGCCCTCCCGGCCCAGCGTCCACTCCGTCGCTCCCCGACCTCTTCCGAGGGGGTACGTCCTTCCGTGGTGACCAGCACAAAGCGCCACAAGCCTGATCGGCGCACCTACGTTCTCGACACCAGCGTCCTGCTGGCCGACCCGAACGCTCTGAACCGCTTCGACGAGCACGAGGTCGTGCTCCCGATCGTCGTGGTGACGGAGTTGGAGGCCAAGCGGCACCATCCCGAGCTCGGCTACTTCGCCCGGCAGGCCCTGCGCCTGCTCGACGAGTTCCGGGTGCGGCACGGTCGCCTCGACGCCCCCATTCCGATCGGGGATCTCGGCGGCACCGTGCGTGTCGAGCTCAACCACTCGGACCCCAGCGTGCTGCCCACCGGCTATCGCCTGGGGGACAACGACTCCCGCATCCTCGCGGTGGCCCGCAACCTGCAGGCGGAGGGATACGACGTCACCGTCGTGTCCAAGGACCTCCCGCTGCGGATCAAGGCGTCCTCCGTCGGCCTGCTCGCCGAGGAGTACCGCGCCGAGCTGGCCATCACGGACGCCTCCGGCTGGACCGGGATGTCCGAACTCACCCTGCCGGGTGAACAGGTGGACGTGCTCTTCGAGGAGGGCCGGGTCTACGTCCCCGAGGCCGCCGAACTGCCGGTGCACACGGGCCTGACCATCCAGTCGGAGCGCGGCAAGGCCCTCGGCCGGGTCACGCCCGACGGCAACGTCCGCCTGGTCCGCGGCGACCGGGAGGCGTTCGGCATCAAGGGCCGCAGCGCCGAGCAGCGGATCGCGCTCGACCTGCTCCTCGACCCGGACGTCGGCATCGTGTCGATGGGCGGCCGGGCCGGCACCGGCAAGTCGGCGCTGGCGCTGTGCGCGGGCCTGGAGGCCGTGCTGGAGCGCCGGCAGCACCAGAAGGTGATGGTCTTCCGCCCGCTGTACGCGGTGGGCGGGCAGGAGCTCGGCTATCTGCCCGGCTCCGAGGCCGAGAAGATGAGCCCCTGGGCGCAGGCGGTCTTCGACACGCTGTCGGCCGTCACCAGCCGGGAGGTCATCGAGGAGGTGACCGCGCGCGGGATGCTGGAAGTGCTGCCGCTCACCCACATCCGGGGGCGCTCGCTGCACGACGCGTTCGTCATCGTGGACGAGGCGCAGTCCCTGGAGCGGAACGTCCTGCTGACCGTGCTGTCCCGCGTCGGGGCCAATTCACGGGTCGTACTGACCCATGACGTGGCGCAGCGGGACAACCTCCGGGTCGGGCGGTACGACGGAGTCGTCGCCGTCGTCGAGAAGCTGAAGGGCCATCCGCTCTTCGCGCACGTCACCCTGACGCGCTCCGAAAGGTCCCAGATCGCGGCACTTGTGACCGAAATGCTGGAGGACGGACACATCTGACACTTCCGCGAACTCCGACCCGTGAAGGGCCGGTTACCCGAGAGTCGGCGCCGTCCGGAAAGGCCAAGAGCCTAGCCGGGCGGCGTCTTCGCGTGTGGGGGTTTCCGGGAATCCCCTGGGCCAAACGGGATGTGAGCTTTCACACGCAACACAGAATTGCCTCACCCCGCCGGGTTACGGCAGAGTCTCACTCCTGTCAGGCCCCGCATACGACACACCTGTACCCCCAGCGGTACGGCACCACAGACGCACCAGTCCAACTCCATAGCAGCGTCGTATGCCGCCCGAGCACCACGCGGCGCTCCCCTCGGGGGAGTTGTCCACCGGGCCCGTGCCTCCCGTGACCCGTAGTTGGGGAGGCCAGTGCCAGGGGCACGATTGCGTCCGCGAGGGTCACCGAAGCGGGCGATGCTGGAAGGAAACCGTGTGAGCCGGATCTCGGTCCGGGGATTCGCAGTGGCCTCGGCCACGGCGGTCACCGCAGTCGGAAGCGTCGTCGGCGTTGCCTCGGGCAGCACCGCGCAGAACAACGACGCGGAGGCGACAGCAGCAGGCACGACGCTGCTCGCGGACATCCCCATGGGCGAGCAGGCGCAGGTGCAGACCGCGTCCCTGACGCAGCAGGCCGACGTACAGGCCATCGCCGCGGACGCGAGCGCCAAGAAGGACGCCGAGGAGGCGGCCCGCAAGGCAGCCGCCGAGACCGCCGTGGCCAAGCAGGAGCAGGCCAAGAAGGAAGCCAAGGCGGCCGAGGAGGCCAAGGAGCGTGAGGCGAAGCAGGAAGCGGCCAGCCGCGACGCCAAGCGCGAGTCCACCAGCTTCGCCGTCCAGAGCTCCTACAGCATCAGCCAGATCCAGGCGATGGCCCGTCAGATGGTGCCCAGCGGCCAGTGGCAGTGCTTCAGCAACATCGTGGACCACGAGTCCAGCTGGAACTACAAGGCGGTCAACCCCTCCTCGGGCGCCTACGGTCTCTTCCAGGCGCTGCCGGCGGGTAAGTACTCCTCCGCGGGCGCCGACTGGCGGACCAACCCGGCCACCCAGATCAAGTGGGGCCTCAACTACATGGACAGCCGCTACGGCAGCCCGTGTGACGCGTGGTCCTTCTGGCAGGCCAACCACTGGTACTGAGCCCGCCCGGCGCGGCCGGAACACCGCTCAACCTCGCGCAGCCCCTCACCGTCCTACGGTGAGGGGCTTTCGCGTTCCCGCCATGTACGGTCGGACCGAAACGACTCCAGGGGGGAGTGGTGGGGAAAGACGGGGGAAGAGGACGGATCATGTCTCGAGTGCCAGGGTGGCTCGGTCGGCTCGGCGCCGGACTGACGCGGATGAGCAGGCGGTTGGACCAGCGACGCGAAGCGGCCGAGCGGGCCGACGCCGACGACGACGCACCGGCTACCGCCGCCGGCCACGCGGCGCCGCCGTCACCGGAAGACCCGCCTGGGGAGCACACCTCCGCGCATCACCCGCTCGTGGTCCAGACCCGCCCCGACCCGGCACAGGCCGTGCCCTGGGGGGTGCGCGTCGCCGCGGAGGCGGGGTGGCGGCTGCTGGTCCTCGCGGGCACCGTATGGGTGCTGATGCGGGTCATCAGCGCCGTACAGCTCGTGGTGCTGGCGTTCGTGGCCGCACTGCTGATCACGGCGCTGCTCCAGCCGACCGTGGCGTGGCTGCGCCGGCACGGGGTGCCGCGGGGGCCGGCCACCGCCCTGACCGCCATCCTCGGGTTCGTGGTGATGGGGCTGATCGGCTGGTTCGTCACCTGGCAGGTCATGGAGAACATCGACAACCTCTCCGACCAGGTCCAGGACGGCATCGACGAGCTGCGCAACTGGCTCCTGAACAGCCCCTTCCACGTCACCGACAAGCAGATCAACGAGATCGCCAAGAACCTGCGTGAGGCGGTCGGCGCCAACACCGACCAGATAACGTCCGCCGGTCTGGAGGGCGTCACGGTCGTCGTCGAGGCGCTTACGGGCATCCTGCTGGCCGCCTTCTCGACGCTCTTCCTGCTCTACGACGGCAAGCGCATCTGGCAGTGGACGCTGAAGCTGGTGCCGGCGGCGGCCCGGCCGGGCGTGGCCGGTGCCGGCCCGCGCGCGTGGCGGACGCTGACGGCGTATGTGCGCGGCACGGTGATCGTGGCGCTGATCGACGCCATCTTCATCGGCCTCGGCATCTACTTCCTGGACGTGCCGATGGCCGTCCCGCTGGCCGTGTTCATCTTCCTGTTCGCCTTCATCCCGCTCGTCGGCGCGGTGATGTCGGGCGCGCTCGCGGTCGTGGTGGCGCTGGTGACGCAGGGCATGTTCGCGGCGGTCATGACGCTCGCCGTGGTGCTGGTGGTGCAGCAGATCGAGGGACACATCCTGCAGCCGTTCATCCTGGGCCGCGCGGTGCGGGTCCATCCGCTGGCGGTGGTGCTGGCGGTGGCCACGGGCGGCATGGTGGCCGGCATCGGCGGCGCGGTGGTCGCCGTACCGCTGGTGGCGGTGACGAACACCGTCGTGGGCTATCTGCGGGCGTACTCCCGTGAGGCCACCGCCCGGCAGTCCCCGAAACCGCGCGGCGCGACACCGACGGACGCCTCCCCGACGGACGCCTCCCCGGCGGCG
>NZ_RAIF01000031.1:397838-415544 GCF_003671715.1 Streptomyces sp. E2N166
AGCCGCCGCCGTCGGACACCTCTCCGGCGTAGCGACACGCGGCGGGCCCCGCTCACCGAGTCGGTGAGCGGGGCCCGTGTCGTTTCCGCGTCGCGGGACTACTGGCCGGCGAGAACCGCCTCGGCGTCCAGCGTGACGCCGACGGCCTCGACCACGGCGGCGATCTTGAACGCCTCCTGGATCGTCTCGCGGTCCACACCGGCCTTGCGGAGCACCTGCTCGTGCGAGTCCAGGCACATGCCGCAGCCGTTGATGGCGGAAACCGCGAAGGACCACAGCTCGAAGTCGACCTTGTCGACGCCCGGGTTGCCGATGACGTTCATCCGCAGGCCGGCGCGCAGGGTGCCGTACTCGTGGTCCGACAGCAGGTGCCGGGTGCGGTAGAAGACGTTGTTCATCGCCATGACGGCGGCGGCCGACTTGGCGGCCGAGTACGCCTCGGGCGTGAGGTTCGCCTTCGCCTCCGGCTCCAGCTCACGCAGCACGATGGGGGAGCGCGAGGCGATGGCGGTCGCCAGCACGGTGCCCCACAGCTGCTGCGCCGGGAGGTCGGAGTTGCCGATGACCGAACCCAGGTTGAGCTTCAGGTCCTTGGCGTAGTCCGGAACGGCGGACTTCAGGGAATCGAGGGACATGTCAGCTCACTCTCCCGAAAGCAGCGCGACGGGGTCGAGGGTCTCGTCGCCCTTGCTCCAGTTGCACGGGCAGAGCTCGTCGGTCTGCAGGGCGTCGAGGACCCGCAGGACCTCCTTGGGGTTCCGGCCGACCGAGCCGGCGGTCACCATGGTGAACTGGATCTCGTTGTTCTGGTCCACGATGAACACGGCGCGCTTGGCGAAGCCGTCCTCGCCCTCGATGCCGAGGTCGCGCATCAGCTCGTGGCGGGAGTCCGCCATCATCGGGAACGGCAGGTCGGTCAGGTCCGGGTGGTCCTTGCGCCAGGCGTGGTGCACGAACTCGGAGTCGCCGGAGAAGCCGAGGACCTGGGCGTCACGGTCGGCGAACTCGTCGTTCAGCTTGCCGAAGGCGGCGATCTCGGTCGGGCACACGAAGGTGAAGTCCTTGGGCCATGCGAAGACGACCTTCCACTGACCCTCGTAGGTCTTGTGGTTGATCTGCTGGAACTCCTTGCCCTTCTCCAGCGAGACGCAGGCGGTCAGATCGAACTCGGGGAACTTGTCACCGACAGTGAGCACGCGCTCTCCAAAAATGCAGCGAAGAAACACCCATTTTGCGAGTGTTTCCCATGGGTTGGACGTTATTGATGTTGGCACAGGGTGCATTGATTAGTGAAATAGCTACACTCGGTCGAGTTGATCGGAGGTGGCTATTAGTGTCCGGTAAGAAGAGGCAGCCCAGCCTCGCCCAGCTGCGGGCTTTCGAAGCGGTCGCCGAGCATCTGCACTTCCGCGATGCCGCCGCCGCTATCGGCATGAGCCAGCCCGCGCTCTCCGGCGCCGTTTCCGCCCTGGAGGAGACACTGGGTGTCACCCTCCTGGAGCGTACGACGCGCAAGGTACTGCTCTCGCCCGCCGGGGAACGGCTCGCGGTACGGACGAAGGCGGTACTGGCGGAGGTCGGCGCGCTGCTGGAGGAGGCGGAGGCGGTGCGGGCGCCGTTCACCGGGGTGCTGCGGCTCGGGGTCATCCCGACGGTGGCGCCGTATCTGCTGCCGACGGTGCTGCGGCTGGTCCACGACCGCTATCCGGACCTGGACCTCCAGGTCCACGAGGAGCAGACGGCGAGCCTGCTGGACGGTCTCACGTCCGGCCGCCTCGACCTGCTCCTGCTGGCGGTACCGCTCGGCGTCCCCGGGGTGACGGAGCTCCCGCTCTTCGACGAGGACTTCGTGCTCGTCACCCCCCTCGACCACCGGCTCGGCGGCCGGGAGGGCATCGAGCGGGCGGTGCTGCGCGAGCTGAAGCTGCTGCTGCTCGACGAGGGGCACTGCCTGCGCGACCAGGCACTCGACATCTGCCGTGAGGCGGGCCGCGCGGGCGTCCCGGCGACGACGACGGCCGCCGGTCTGTCGACGCTGGTGCAGCTGGTGGCGGGCGGCCTGGGCGTGACGCTGCTGCCGCGTACGGCGGTCCGGGTGGAGACGTCGCGCTCCAGCCAGCTCCTCACCGGTTCCTTCGCCGACCCGGCCCCCACCCGCCGCATCGCCCTCGCCATGCGCACGGGTGCGGCGCGCTCCGCGGAGTACGAGGAACTGGCCGCGGCCCTTCGCGAGGCGATGGAGGACCTGCCGGTACGGACGGTGCACGGCTGAGGGCACGCCGCCCCCGGCGTGCCCTCGGTCCCGCGTGCCCTCGGCCCGGACGCGCCGGGAACCTACTCCGTGCGCAGTCCCTCCGGCCGCATCAGCCGCAGCAGCGGTGGCAGGCTGAACAGGGTCACCGCCAGGACGACCCCGGCGCCGATGCCGGTCATGGTCAGGACGCCGGCCCAGTCGACGCCGACCGGGGTGTTCGTCATCTTCAGCAGTACCGTGCCCAGGGTCAGGCCCACCACCGTGGCCAGCAACAGGCCGAGCGCGATGGGAATCGCCGTCTGCCACAGCACCGACAGGCTGAGCGTGCGCCGCCGGGTGCCGAAGGCGACCAGGGCCGACAGCAGCTTCTTCCGCTCGCGCAACTGCTCCAGCTGCGAGACCAGCAGACTTACCCCGATCAGCGCCAGTACGCACGCCGCCCCGACGAACAGACCGGTGCGGATGGCGTCGAACCGGCCGGTCCGCTCCGTTTCCGCCCAGGTCACGGTGTCCGCCAGCGGATCGATGCCCGCCGCTGCCGTCCGTACCCGGTCGTGCACGTCCGCCACCGACTCGTCCAGCTTGAGGAAGGCATGGCCGGTCAGGGCCGGCGCGAGCGCGTCCGGCATCGCCTTCGGGGTGAACAGGAAGCCGCCCCGGTCGGTCCCGGCCAGCAGCCCCTTGCGCGGCTTCGCCGCCTTCACGCCCTGCGGCACCGCCCAGGGGATCTCCTTGCTCTTCGGGCCACCCTCGTACGAGGGGTCCACGTAGAACTTCCGGCCCGGCGCGGCCAGCTTCGTCATGTCCTCATCGCCGTCCCACTCGGCGCCGTGGACGGCGAACAGGTCCCCGTCGGTGCAGGAGTCGATGCGGGCCATCGCCCGCAGCGACGCGCAGTCGCCCACGGTCACCGTCGTGCCGTGCTCCGGGTCCTTGGGGCGGTCGCCGAGATAGCCCTCGGAGTAGCCGTAGACCGCCTTCACGCCCTCGGTGTCCCGGAGCTTGTCGGCCGCCGTGGCCACCAGCAGGTCGCTCGGCAGGACGACCTCCATCTGTGCCTGCGCGAGGTCCTGCCCGGTGGACCTGGTGTAGTCGTCGTCCACGCCGACGAACAGCATCTGCAGCGCGATCGCCCCCGCGACGGCCACCGCGATCCCGTTGACCATGCGGGCCGCCGTACCGCTGCTCATCTGCAGCCTGCGCACGGCCAGCTGCCAGGCCACGCCGCCCGAGCCGAGCCGGGCGACGACGGTCTCCACGATCCACGGCAGCAGCGCGGTCACGCCAACCAGGAGCAGGACGACGCCTCCGGTCACCAGGTACTGGTTGAAGTCGCCGTTGTCCCGCCCGTTGCCGATCATCGGGTAGAGCATGGCCAGACCGGCCAGCGGCAGCAGCAGCCGCCACCACAGGCGGCGCCGTGCCGGCCGGCCCGCGCGGACCACGCCGAGCGGTTCGATGACCACCCCGCGCAGCGCGAACAGCGTCACCAGCACCGCCGCCGCCGGCACCGCGACCCCGACCAGCAGGGCCAGCAGCGGCGACGGGTTGAGGTAGCTCGGGAACACACTGATGCGGAAGACCTCGGCGGTGCCCGCGAGCCGGCGTCCGATCATGAAGAACACGGCGCCGAAGACCAGCCCCAGCACGGCGCCCGCCATCGCCTCGCCCGCGGCGATCCGCCGGGTCATACCACCGTCCGAGCCCACCAGCCGCAGCGCGGCGAGCCGCCGGTCCCGCCGCTCGCCGCCGAACCGCACGGCCGCGGCGATGAACACCGCGACCGGTGTCAGCAGCACCACGAAGACGACGAGGATCAGCAGGAGCAGGACCGGGTCGGACCGCTCGGACGACGGATCCGGATCGCCGAACCGGTCGATACGGGCGATCGAGCCCCCGTCGATGTGCGACGCGAGGTCGTCGGCGCCCCGGTAGAAGGCGAGTTCGGCCGAGCCGATCAGCCCGCTCTCCCCGATGGTGCCGACGATCCGGTCCGGCAGCCGCTCGCGCAGCAACGCGCCGGAGTCCGACTCCAGCAGCTTCTTCAGCGCGGGGGAGACCACCATCTCCCCGACCGCGGGGAACTTCTCCACCCCCGGCGGCAGCGGCGCCCGCGGCCCCTCGGGGTCCAGGGCCCGGCCGCGGACACTGTCGTCGCGGAAGTCCGAGCCGACGTCGGCGACCACGAGGGTGTCGTCGGCCTTCGGCAACTGCTCGGAGGAGAAGGTGATGTCGGTACGGGCCGCCTCCCGGTCGTGCCGGACGGCCAGCGCGTTCGGGATCGCCGTCGTCAGCAGGAGCAGCGCCACGCCGAGTCCGACACCGACGGCCGTCAGCACGGCCCGGGTCCAGCCCTCGCGCCCGCCGGTGAAGGCGAAGCGGACGCCCATGGCCAGGTCCCGGGCCCACTGCCGCACGCTCATACGACCCGCTCCATGTCCCGGGACTTGCCGTCCCGTACGACGACCTCGCGGTCGGAGTAGGCGGCCACCCGTGCCTCGTGCGTGACAAGGACGACGGCGGCGTTGGTGGAGCGGGCGGCGTCCGTGAGGAGTTCCATCACGCGCTCGCCGTTGAGGGAGTCCAGTGCGCCGGTCGGTTCGTCGGCGAAGAGGACACGGGGGTCGGTCACCAGCGACCGCGCCACCGCGACCCGCTGGCCCTGACCGCCGGAGACCTCGCCGGGCCGCTTCTTGCGCAGGTCGTCGACCTCCAGGCGCTCCATCCAGGTCAGCGCGGCCCGCTCGGCCTCCTTGCGGGAGGTGCCGTTGAGCCGCAGCGGAAGGGCGACGTTCTCGACGCAGGTCAGCTCCGGCACGAGCTGCCCGAACTGGAACACGAACCCGAAGTCCGAGCGGCGCAGCGCACTGCGCTGGGAGTCGTTCATGGCGGACAGCTCACGCCCGTTGTACGTGATCGTCCCCGAGTCGGGCGGCACGATGCCGGCCAGGCAGTGGAGCAGCGTCGACTTGCCGGACCCGGAGGGGCCCATCACGGCGACGACCTCGCCGGGGTGGATGGAGAACTCCGCGCCGTCGAGGGCGAGGGTCGGGCCGTAGGCCTTGCGCAGCTGCTCGGCCGAGAGCAGCGAACCTGCGGGAGGAGTCATCGGGCCACCGCCTCACGGAGCTTGTCGAGGCGTGCCGCGGTCAGCTCCAGCCACCGCAGGTCGGCCTCCAGATGGAACAGGGCGTGGTCGCAGATGAGCTGGTCGGCGAGGTCGCCCTTGCGCTTGCGGTCGGTGAGGATCCGCATGCCGCGCAGATGCTCCGAGCGCTGCGTGTCGAGGATGTCGGCGGCTTCGCGGTGGGTGAGCAGCGCGAGGACGACCTTGGTGTAGAGCGTCGACTGGAGATACGGCTCGGGCTTCTCGGGCGTGGCGAGCCACTGCTGTACGTCGGTGATCCCCGCGTCGGTGATCGCGTACCGCTTGCGCTCGGGGCCCCCGCCCGCCTCGATGCCGTCGACGACGACGAGGCCGTTCTTCAGCAGGCGGGACATCGTCGAATAGACCTGGCCGTAGTGCAGCGGCCGGTCGTGACCGAACTTCTCGTCGAAGGCGCGCTTCAGGTCGTAACCGTGGCGCGGCCCGGACTCCAGGAGTCCCAGGAGGGTGTGACCGATGGACATGCGGAGCACTCTACACACGGTGTATACGCGCAATGTATACGCCCGGTGCGGAGATGGTGGCGGGGCGTACGGGACCGCAGGTCGGGGGCGATTGTCACGGTTCCGTGACGACGGAGGCCGCGCCTCCGCATGGCGCGGTGGCGCGGCCTGCCCGGCTTCGTCACGACGGTGGCGTGGGCCCGGGTCCCGGCCCCGGACCCCTGGGCGGGCGCCCTCGGCGCGGCAGCGGTCCCGCGTCCCCGGGCAGCCGGCCCGCCTCCGCCAGTGCCCTGCGGAGCAGGAACTCGATCTGGGCGTTGGCCGAGCGCAGCTCGTCGCCCGCCCAGCGGGCCAGCGCCTCGTACACCTGCGGGTCCAGCCGCAGCAGCACCTGCTTGCGCTGCTGCTGCGGCCGACGCTTCGGGGCCGGGTCCTCGGACGGGGAGCCCTGGGAGGGGGAGCCCTCGGACCCGGAGCCCTGGGACGGGGAACCCTCGGACGGGGTCGTCACTGGTAGAGCGTCCCCGTGTTCAGGACCGGCTGGGCGGCGCGGTCCCCGCAGAGTACGACCATCAGGTTGGACACCATCGCCGCCTTGCGCTCGTCGTCCATCTCCACGATGCCCTGCTCGCTGATCCGGGCGAGCGCCGCCTCGACCATGCCGACCGCGCCGTCCACGATCTGGCGCCGGGCCGCGACCACCGCGCCGGCCTGCTGCCGCTGGAGCATCGCCGAGGCGATCTCCGGGGCGTACGCGAGGTGCGTGAAGCGGGACTCGATGATCTGCACCCCGGCCGCCTCCACGCGCGCGTGCAGCTCGACGGCGAGCTTCTCGGTGATCTCCTCGGCGTTGCCGCGCAGCGAGAGGCCGTCCTCGTCGTGGGCGTCGTAGGGGTACTCGATGGCGATGTGCCGCACGGCCGCCTCGGTCTGGGTGGAGACGAACTCGATGTAGTCGTCCACCTCGAAGGTGGCCTGCGCGGTGTCCTCCACCCGCCACACCACGACGGCGGCCAGCTCGATGGGGTTGCCGTAGGCGTCGTTCACCTTCAGGACGGCCGTCTCGTGGTTGCGCACCCGCGTCGAGATCTTGGTGCGCGAGGTGAGGGGGTTCACCCAGCGCAGCCCGTCCTGCCGGATCGTGCCCCGGTAGCGCCCGAAGAGCTGGACCACTCGGGCCTCGCCCGGCGCCACCATGTTCAGTCCGCACATCGCGAGGAACGCGGCCAGGGCGACCACGATGCCCGCGACGATCAGCGCGGCCTTCGCTCCGGCCGCCGCGGTAGCCGTCGCGGTGGCGATCAGGCCGGCGCCGGCGAGCAGCCCGACCAGCCCCAGCAGTAGCGCGAGGCCACCACCGATGCTGTGCGCCTGCATCTCGCGCACCCGTGGCGCGGGCATCTCGGGTACGTCCGCGCTGACCTGCGAAGTGCCGTTGGTGTCGTGTGTGGACATGGGTGGTCCCCCGTTCCGGCCGGGCGCGCTCGCGCACGCTCAGCGTCTATCGTCGGTCTAGCTAAGTGATATCACTTTACCCGCGCATCGCAACCTTGAACCCCCCTCGTACGTCGGTTCCACAGGAGCGGGTGCTGATTCTCACGTCCGTACAAGGCCGGATCGGCAGCCGTTTGTCATATCTCCCGGTGTTAGCTTTCTGAGCTGACCTGAGCGACGAACCTGTGTGACACGTGAACGAGACGTGGTCACAGATGAACGAAGCGGAGCGGATCGGACCCATGGGACGAGCGGAAGAGAGAAAAGCGCGACAGCGCGGTGGCCGCCGCGCGGCGCCCAGACGCCGCCGTTCCGCGGGAGCGGGCGGGAGCGGTAAGAGCGGCATACGCAGGCTGTTCACCTGGAAGAAGATCCTCGGGACCTTCTTCGGCCTCTGCCTGCTCGGCATGGGCGCCTTCATCGTGCTCTACCTGGTGATCGACATCCCCGCCGCGGGCAACGACGACGCCGACTCGCAGGGCAACGTCTACAAATACAGTGACGGCTCGATCATGGCCCGCAAGGGCTACAACCGCGAGATCGTCGACCTGGCCAAGGTCCCCAAGGACGTCCAGCACACCTTCGTCGCCGCCGAGAACAAGACCTTCTACAAGGACTCCGGCGTCGACCTCAAGGGCACCGCGCGCGGCCTGCTGAACACCCTCTCCGGCAAGGGCGCGCAGGGCGGATCGACGATCACCCAGCAATACGTCAAGAACTACTATCTGACCCAGGACCAGACCGTCACGCGCAAGCTGAAGGAACTGGTCATCTCCCTGAAGCTGGACCGGGAGAAGTCCAAGGACTACATCCTCGCCGGGTACATCAACACCAGCTACTACGGCCGCGGCGCCTACGGTATCCAGGCCGCCGCCCAGGCCTACTACCGCGTCGACGCCGAGGACCTGACGGTCGAACAGGGCGCCTACCTCGCCGCGCTGCTCCAGGCGCCGAACCAGTACGACTGGGCAATCGCCAGCGACACCGGCAAGAAGCTGGTCCAGCAGCGCTGGAACTACGTCCTGGACAACATGGTCGAGCAGAAGTGGCTGGGCCAGGCCGACCGCCAGAACATGGAGTTCCCGGTCCCCGAGGTGCCCAAGCCCGCTCCCGGGATGGAGGGCCAGACCGGGTACCTGGTCGAGGCTGCCAACACCGCGCTCAAGAAGCAGCTCGTCGGCCAGGGCACCGCCGAGGACATGAAGCAGGCCGACGCTCTGGTGGACGCCGGCGGCTGGACGGTCACGCTCAACATCGACAAGAAGAAGCAGGCCGCGCTGGAGAAGTCGGTCACGACCCAACTCACCAGCAAGCTGGATCCCGAGAAGCGTGAGGTCGACGCCGACGTCCAGGCCGGTGCCGTCTCCGTGGACCCGAAGACGGGCGGTGTCGTGGCGATGTACGGCGGCGTGGACTACGTGAAGCACTTCCGGAACAACGCCACCCGCGACGACTACCAGCCCGCCTCCACCTTCAAGCCGGTGATCCTCGCCGCGGCCGTCGACCAGGACGCCGAGACCCAGGACGGCGTGCCGATCACGGCCAACACGATGTACGACGGCACGAGCAAGCGCCCCGTGATGGACGGCGACCAGGAGGTCGGTTTCGCGCCCCCGAACGAGGACGACGTCGACTACGGCGACATCGACGTCCAGGAGGCGATGAACAAGTCCGTCAACTCCGTCTTCGCGCAGATGGGCATCGACGTCGGCATGCCCGAGGTCGTGAAGGTCGCGGGCGAGCTGGGCATGGAGACCGAGGGCATGGACCCCGTGCCCGCGCAGACCCTCGGCAGTATGGGCGCGAGCCCGCTGGAGATGGCCGGCGTCTACGCCACCTTCGACAACCACGGCAAGAAGGTCACCCCGGCCGTCGTGAAGTCGGTCGAGCACAACTCCCGCAAGGTCGAGTTCCCCGACCCGATCGGCGAGCGGGTCATCAGCCGCGAGGCCGCCGACACGGTGACCTCCGTACTCACCGGCGTGGTCAACGACGGAACGGCCAAGAAGTCCGTGCGGGAGAATCCGCTGCGCGACGGCCAGCAGGTCGCCGGCAAGACGGGTACGTCCGACAACAACAAGTCGGCCTGGTTCACCGGTTTCACGCCCGGGCTGGTCACCTCAGTCGGCCTGTTCGGTGAGGACTCGAAGACGTTCGCCCAGGTCCCGATGTACAAGGCGGGCGGCGTCGACTACCGAGTGAACGGTGGTGGCTTCCCCGCGGAGATCTGGGCGGCGTACACCTTCGGCGTCATGGGCGAGGTCACCGAGTTCGACCTGGAGACCAAGCAGGGCGCCGCGGTGAAGCCGAGCAGGTCGCCGTCGGCCCCCGAGTCGCCGACCCAGTCGCCGTCCGAGGAGCCGACGACCGAGGAGCCGACGACCGACGAGCCGACGACCGAGGCGCCCCCGTCCGACGAGCCGACGACCGACGAGCCGACGACCGAGGAGCCGACTCAGTCCCCGTCCAACAGCCCGTCGACCGAACCACCGCCGACCGGCGGGGAGGCCACGGAGCCGGAGAACCCGCTCTTCCCGGACGGGGACCGGCAGGAGCGATAACCGACTGTAGGAACGCGCGAAGGGCGCCCGGTGACCACTACCGGGCGCCCTTCGCGCGAGGCTGCCTCACCCCCGGTTCAGCTCGAACCAGACCACCTTCCCGGTGCTCAGCCGCGTCGCTCCCCAGCGCCGGGCCAGCCGGTTCACCAGGTACAGCCCGCGTCCGCCCTCGTCGGTCGCCCGTGCCTGCCGCAGCCGAGGCAGCTGCGGCACGTCGTCGCCGACCTCGCAGCGCAGCACGTCCGTGCGCAGCAGCCGCAGTGTGACCGGCTTGGTGGCGTACCGCACGGCGTTGGTCACGACCTCACTGACCAGCAGCTCGACGGAGTCGGTGAGGTCCTCCATGCCCCAGCGGGCGAGGGCGCGCCGGGCCAGGCGCCGGGCCCGGCCGGGGGCGGTGTCATCGGGCTCCAGGAACCAGTACGCCACGTCGCTGGGCGCGATGCCGTCGAAGCGGGCGGCGAGCAGCGCGATGTCGTCGTCCCGGTCGCCGGGGCCGAGCATGTCCAGCACCTCGTCGCACAGGGCTTCCAGAGGCGGCGGATGGTCCGGACCGGTGAGCTGCGCGGTCGCCGCGAGGCGCTCCCGCAGCTGCTCTATGCCGGTCCACACGTCCCGCAGCCGGGACTCGACCAGCCCGTCCGTGTAGAGGAGGAGGGTCGCGCCGGCTGGGGCGTCCAGCTCTACGGCCTCGAAGTCCACGCCGCCGACCCCGATGGGGGCGCCCGCGGGCACCCGCAGGACCTCGGCGTGGCCGCCCAGGTGCAGCAGGACGGGCGGCGGGTGTCCGGCGTTGGCGACGGTGATGCGGTGCGATACCGGGTCGTACACGGCGTACAGGCAGGTCGCCATGCGGTCGGTGCCCAGACGCTGTGCCTGCTCGTCGAGGTGGTGCAGCACCTCCTGCGGGGGCAGGTCGAGCCCGGCCAGGGTCTGCGCGGTGGTCCGCAGCTGGCCCATGATGGCCGCCGACGTCATGGAGTGGCCCATGACGTCACCGACGACCAGCGCGACCCGGCTGCCGGGCAGCGGGATGGCGTCGTACCAGTCGCCGCCGACCCGCGCCGTCTCGGCGGCCGGCAGGTAGCGGGAGGCCAGCCGGACGCCGGTGCAGCGCGGCAGGTTCTCCGGGAGCATGGTGCGCTGCAACTCGTCGGCGATGTACGCCTCACGCCCGTACAGCACCGCCTTGTCGATGCCGAGGGCGCTGTGCGTGGCGAGCTGGGCGGCGACCAGCAGGTCGTCGGCCTCGAAGGCGACGCGCTCCGGGCCGCGCAGGAACAGGGCGGCCCCGATCACCCGGCGCCGGCCGCGCAGTGGCGCGAGGATCGCCCGCCGGCCGTCGGGTACGGCGAAGTCCCGGCCGTCACCGAGCAGTTCGGGCAGGGCGGCGCGGGCGGCGGGCGTGTCCGTGAAGACCGGTCGCACGCCGCGCAGCACCTCGGCGAGCGCGCTGCCCGGCCGCACCTCGCACAGCTCGGAGCCGACCGTGTCCAGCTCCGAGGGCTCGGGCTGGGCCGCGGGCGTGAAGCCGCTCTCGGTGTCCCGCTCGGCCGGTATCCGGTCGGTGCGGCGCAACCGCAGCACGAGGGGGCCCGTGGGCCGCTCGTCGCCGACCGGCAACGGCTCGCGCAGATAGACGAGGATCGCGTCCGCGAACGTCGGCACGGTGGCCCGGCACAGCCCCATCACGATCTCGTCGAGGTCCATGCCCCGGGCGATCCGCCGGGTCGCGGCTCCCACGAACCGCAGCCGGTCACCGTCCCGCCGCATGGGCGTGGGCTGTCCCGGCGCGGTGGGCTGCCCGGTACGGCGGTCCGGTTCCAGCGGCGCGCCACGGCGCTCCGCCCCCGCCGGTGTCGCGGAACCGGGTACGGCTCCGGGGACGGTTCCCGCCCCGGTCTGCGCGCCGCCGGGCTGGGCCGGGACGCCGTCGGACGTGGGCCGCGGGCGGTGCGTGTCGGGCTCGGCGGCCTGCTCGGCGCCGGGCTGCGAGTGCTCGAAGGCGCCGGAGGAGTCCGTGCCCGCGTTGGGCGGCGTCTCTCCGGTGCGCCCCTGTGCCGGTAACGCGGCCCCGGGGGCGCGTGGCGGCACGGGGGTATGCAGCAGCGCCCCGCGGGGATCCGCGGGGTCGCCGCCCGTCGGGGGGCGGTCGAAGGAGGTCGGGTGCTCCGTCACGCGTGTCGAATCCATCCGTCCGGGACTGCGCGCGGCGCGTGCAGTTCGTCCCGCAGAAATCCCGATACCCGGAATGCATGCCCCGGGAACGGGATCGCCGCGTGGTCAGAGGCTGTTCCTTTGTCACCGGCGGGCCGTCTGCGGCCCGTATCCGTGTCGCCGTCGTACCTCTCGCTCACGTCCTGCCGCCCCTCGGTGACGATCGGTCAAGCACAGCGCACGCTCCGCCGGTTGGTGCCGCGCTCCCTTGCGGAGGACGATCCTACGTTTCCTGCCCGGGGGCGTATCAAGGGTCTCACGAGGACACGTGCGCGGGCGTGCGGTCCCAGTCCCCGGGCAGCGACGGTACCGGCCAGGACGGATCCGGGCGCCAGTGTTCCCAGCCGTCCGCGAACGGGGAGCCCCAGGCGCGGATCTCCGCCACCGCGGCACGCCCCGCCTTGCGCACCCGCTCGGCGAGCCGGGCGTCCATCAGCCGGTCCCGCTGGGCCTGGGCGAACTCGTCCTCGTCCCGCCAGTGCCAGGTGCGGTCCGGGTGGACGGAGATGTCGAGGAAGTGGTCCTCGGAGTCCACCCCGCCCTCCCAACGGGTCAGCGGCTCCTCCAGGTTCACGTACCAGTTCTTGAACCGCCAGTCCGGATCCCAGAACAGCCACACCGACCAGGGCTCGCCGGGCCGGGCCAGCTTCAGCACACCCGTGCCGAACCACCGGTCGCGCTGCACGGTGCGCGGTTTGGTGTAGCGCGAGACCAGCGGTTCCAGGTGCACGGGCGTGCCGTCGGCGAGTACCGGCTTCACGCAGTCGGTGCCGGGGGCCAGCCACACGGCGAGCAGATCGGCGTCGTCCCGTACGACGGTGACGGGGCGCACGATGTGGACGTGCGGGCCGCCGTTCTCCCGGTACCGCCACAGGATCTGGCTGCCGGGTGCCCAGTACCCCGCCGGGGCCGCCGGACCGCCGTCCTCGGCCCCCGCTTCCGTCGCCGCGCTCACCGCTTCACCGTCTGCCATGGACAGATATTAGGTGCCCTTGCCACCTGACGCGCCGGTGATCGCGGACGAGCGGCCACGCCCACGAGCGTCCGCGGGCGCTCACGCCGGCCGTCCGGTCACGGGCGGGTCATCCGCAGCACGTCCAGTGCCTCGTCCAGCTGCTCGTTCGTGAGGTCGCCGCGCTCGACGTAGCCGCCCTCCAGGACGACCTGACGGATCGTCTTCCGCTCGGCCAGCGCCCTCTTGGCGACCTTGGCGGCCTCCTCGTACCCGATGTACTTGTTGAGCGGCGTGACGACGGAGGGGGACGACTCGGCGTACTCGCGGGCCCGGTCCCGGTGTGCGACGACGCCGTCGACGGTGCGGTCCGCGAGCAGCCGCGAGACGTTCGCGAGCAGCCGGATCGACTCCAGCACGTTCTTGGCGATGACCGGCAGCATGACGTTCAGCTCGAAGTTGCCGGCCGCTCCGGCGGCGGCGACCGTCGCGTCGTTGCCGGTGACCTGGGCGGCGACCATGAGGACCGCCTCCGGGATCACCGGGTTGACCTTGCCGGGCATGATGGACGACCCCGGCTGGAGGTCGGGCAGGGAGATCTCCGCCAGCCCCGTCCGCGGCCCGGACGCCATCCACCGCAGGTCGTTGGCGATCTTCGTCAGGCCGACGGCGATGGTCCGCAGCTGCCCACTCGTCTCGACGATGCCGTCCCGGGCACCCTGCGCCTCGAAGTGGTCGCGCGCCTCGGTCAGCGGCAGCCCCGTCGCGCGGGCCACCTCCTCGATGACGGCGGCGGAGAAGCCGGGCGGGGTGTTGATGCCGGTGCCGACCGCGGTGCCGCCCAGCGGCAGCTCGGCGAGGCGGGGGAGGGACGCCTGAAGCCGCTCGATGCCGTACCGCACCTGGGCGGCGTACCCGCCGAACTCCTGCCCCAGCGTGACCGGCGTGGCGTCCATGAGGTGCGTACGCCCGGACTTCACCACGTCGGCGAACTCCCCGGCCTTGCGCTCCAGGGCGCCGGCGAGGTGGTCGAGGGCCGGGATCAGGTCACGGGTGACGGCGGCGGTCGCGGCGATGTGGATGGAGGACGGGAAGACGTCGTTGGACGACTGGGAGGCGTTGACGTGGTCGTTGGGGTGCACGTCCCGGCCGAGCCGCTCGGAGGCGAGGGTGGCGACGACCTCGTTGGTGTTCATGTTGGACGAGGTCCCCGACCCCGTCTGGAACACGTCCACGGGAAAGTGCTCGTCCCACTTCCCCTCGGCGACCTCCCCGGCCGCCGCCCGGATCGCGCCGGCGACGTCCTTGTCCAGGACGCCCAGCTCGGCGTTGACCTTGGCGGCCGCGCCCTTGATCCGGGCGAGTGCCTCGATGTGCGCGCGCTCGATGCGCTGCCCGGACACCGGGAAGTTCTCCACGGCCCGCTGCGTCTGGGCACGCCACTTGGCGTGGGCGGGAACCCGCACCTCACCCATGGAGTCGTGCTCGGTGCGGTACTCGGTCCTGTCCTGCTCGTCGGCCATCGACGATCACCTCCACGTGTCACAGCGTCCTGGATGCGACCACTGTTCCCCGTGGAGGTGAACCGTCACCGGCCGGGCTCAGGCGAGCCCGGGCCCCCGCACCGGAATGCTCGTGAACGTCGGCGCCGGCGCCGGATCCTGGAAGAAGTCGTTGCCCTTGTCGTCCACCACGATGAACGCCGGGAAGTCCTCGACCTCGATCTTCCAGACCGCCTCCATGCCGAGCTCCTCGTACTCGACGACCTCGACCTTCTTGATGCAGTCCTGCGCGAGGCGCGCCGCCGGTCCGCCGATGGAGCCGAGGTAGAAGCCGCCGTGCGCGTCGCACGCGTCGGTGACCTGCTTGCTGCGGTTGCCCTTGGCCAGCATCACCTTGGAGCCGCCCGCCGCCTGGAACTGCTCGACGTAGGAGTCCATGCGTCCGGCGGTCGTGGGGCCGAAGGACCCGGAGGCGTACCCCTCGGGCGTCTTCGCCGGACCGGCGTAGTACACCGGGTGGTCCTTGAGGTACTGCGGCATCTCCTCGCCCGCGTCCAGCCGCTCCTTGATCTTGGCGTGCGCGATGTCGCGGGCCACGACCAGCGGGCCGGTCAGGGAGAGCCGGGTCTTGACGGGGTGCTTGGTCAGCTCGGCGAGGATGTCGTCCATCGGCTGGTTGAGGTCGACCTTGACGACGTCGCCGGCCTCGTCGAGGTGCTCGTCCGTCGTCTCGGGCAGGAACCGCGCCGGGTCGGTCTCCAACTGCTCCAGGAAGACGCCCTCGGCGGTGATCTTCGCGACCGCCTGGCGGTCCGCCGAGCAGGACACGGCGATGGCGACCGGGCAGGACGCGCCGTGCCGGGGCAGGCGCACCACGCGCACGTCGTGGCAGAAGTACTTGCCGCCGAACTGCGCGCCGATGCCGATCTTCTGGGTCAGCTCGAAGACCTTCTCCTCCAGGTCCTGGTCCCGGAAGCCGTGCCCGAGCTCGGAACCCTCGGCGGGGATCTCGTCCAGGTAGTGCGCGGAGGCGTACTTCGCGGTCTTCAGCGCGTACTCGGCGGACGTGCCGCCGACCACGATCGCCAGGTGGTACGGCGGGCAGGCGGCCGTGCCGAGCGAGCGGATCTTCTCCTCCAGGAACTTCATCATGGAGGCCTCGTTCAGGACGGCCTTCGTCTCCTGGTAGAGGAACGACTTGTTGGCCGAGCCGCCGCCCTTGGCCATGAAGAGGAACTTGTAGGCGCCGCCGTCGGTCGCGTACAGCTCGATCTGGGCGGGGAGGTTGGACCCGGTGTTCTTCTCCTCCCACATGGTGAGCGGAGCCATCTGCGAGTAGCGCAGGTTCAGGTTCTTGTACGCGTCGTAAACACCCCGGCTCAGGGCCTCCTCGTCGCCGCCCGCCGTCAGCACGTTCTGGCCGCGCTTGCCCATGACGATCGCCGTGCCGGTGTCCTGGCACATCGGCAGCACGCCGGCGGCCGCGATGTTCGCGTTCTTCAGCAGGTCCAGCGCCACGAACTTGTCGTTGCCCGACGCCTCGGGGTCGTCGATGATCCGGCGCAGCTGCGCCAGGTGGGCCGGGCGCAGGTAGTGCTGGATGTCGTGGATGGCCTCCTCGGCCAGCTTGCGCAGCGCCTCGGGCTCCACCTTGAGGAAGGTCCGCCCGTCGGCCTCGAAGGTGGAGACACCCTCGGAGGTCACCAGCCGGTACGGAGTGGTGTCCTCTCCCTGGGGGAGCAGATCGGTGTACGCGAACTCAGGCATCTCGCCCATTCCTCACTCGGCATCACGCGCGGCTGGATTCCTCAGCAACGACGGCTCGCCTCCATTGGCAGCGTCCACCAGCGTAAAACCTGCCGCCGGCGACGAGCTTGTGAGGTAAGGCTCAGTAGGCCGCGCGCAGAGGTGCGCACAGTGCCGCGCGCGAAGTCGGGACAAGGTTGCCCGCAGGGGTAGTCGCGATCTATCGCGTTTCGGTACGCTGCAGCCGTGGACCTTCAGAAGCACGCCCAACCGCACGACGCGGCACCGCACGGCACCGCAGCGCACGTCTCCGGGATGCGCGCCTCGGACGCCGACCGTGACCGCGTCACCGACATGCTGCGCGAGGCCCTCGCCGAGGGACGGCTCACCGCCGAGGAGCACGCCGAGCGCGTCGAGGGCGTGCTGGCCGCCAGGACGGTCGGTGAGCTGGACGTCTTCGTGCAGGACCTGCCCGCCGCGCACACCGGGCGGGGCCCGGGCGTCGCTCCGGTCCCCAACCGCCCCACCGCCGGTGCCATCCCGGCCGAAGCCGACGAGAACCTGGTGGCGGTGTTCAGCAGCGCGGTCCGCAAGGGCCGCTGGCGGGCGAGCCGCCGTATCCACGCGTACGCGGTGTTCGGCAGCGTCGAGATAGACCTCAGCGAGGCGGTCTTCGAGCACCAGCAGGTCGTGATCAAGGCGTTCGCGGTCTTCGGCAGCGTCGAGGTGCGCGTCCCGGAGAACGTGTCGCTGCGCGGCGCGGGCGGCGGCGTGCTCGGCAACTTCGAGGTCCACACACTCGACTCGGCCGAGACGGAGGCCCCCGTCATCTATGTGGACGGCTGGGCGGTGCTGGGCAGCGTCGAGGCGCGTCCCAAGCGCGGCAGGGTCGTCGCGGACATCCTCGACCGGGTGCACCGCAAGGTCGACAAGGGTTTGCGCAAGCACTTGTAGCGCGGCCCCGGCGGCGGTTGGAAACCCAGTGCATAGGCGTGCGTACAACGGGTAAGCCTTGACGCATCGTCTCTCGCTCGCGAAGCCGTCGTCAGGAGTAGACCGTGCTGCAACCGCCGCATTCGTCCCTGCAGGTAGCCGCCGTTCCGGCCCAGCGGGTGCCCGTGCGGGACAGGGACCAAGACGCTCCCTGGCACACCGAGGCGGTGTGCCGGCGCGACGAGGCCGGACTGTTCTTCGCACCCTCCAAGGAACCCACCGCCGCCCGCCTTTCCCGCGAGGAGGCGGCCAAGCGCGTCTGCGCGCGCTGTCCGGTCATGGTCGAGTGCCGCGAGCACGCCCTCCTGCAGCCCGAGCCCTACGGCGTCTGGGGCGGCCTCACCGCCGCCGAACGCCGCGTGGTCCTGGCCCGGCGCC
>NZ_RAIF01000031.1:415769-499688 GCF_003671715.1 Streptomyces sp. E2N166
CCCCTCCGCGCAGGGGGCGCCCTTTCGACGCCGGGGTGACTCACGCCGGCGGGACGGGGCACGGGCCGCACTTTCCGACGCCGCGAGCCGCAGCCGACCAAGGGTCGCGGGGCTGTGTCCGATCTGCGGCTCCGCCGTGTGGGCGCGAGGAGTCACGACGCACCGGCGCCCGCCGCAAGCACCCGCACCCCCGCTTCAGAAGGCGCCCCGCGAAACCGACGGAGTCACTTCGCCCGGTCGAAGTCCACCGCGCTGTACGCCCGCAGCTTGCTCAGCCGGTGCTCGGAGTCGATCCGCCGCACCGTGCCCGACTTGGACCGCATCACGATCGAGTCGGTCGTGGCGGTCTCGGACCGGTACCGCACTCCCCGCAGCAGCTCACCGTCGGTGATGCCGGTGGCGACGAAGAAGACGTTGTCCCCGGCGACCAGGTCGTCCGTGGTCAGCACGCGGTCCAGGTCGTGCCCGGCGTCGATCGCGCGCTGCCGCTCCTCGTTGTCCTTCGGCCACAGCTTGCCCTGGATGGTGCCGCCCAGGCACTTCACGGCACAGGCCGAGATGATGCCCTCCGGCGTGCCGCCGACGCCGAGCAGCAGGTCGATGCCGGTGCCCTCGCGCAGCGCCAGGATGGAGCCGGCCACGTCGCCGTCGGAGATCAGCTTGATGCGGGCGCCGGTCTCCCGGACCTCCTTGATGAGGCTCTGGTGCCGGGGCCGGTCGAGGATGACGACGGTGACGTCCTCGGGGGTGCGCCGCTTGGCCTTGGCGATCCGGCGGATGTTCACGGACACGGGCGCGTTGATGTCGACGAAGTCGGCGGCCTCCGGCCCGGTGACCAGCTTGTCCATGTAGAAGACCGCGGACGGGTCGAACATGGAGCCCCGCTCGGCGGCGGCCAGCACCGCGATGGCGTTGGTCATGCCGTTGGCGGTCAGCGTGGTGCCGTCGATCGGGTCGACGGCGATGTCGACCTCGGCCCCGGTCCCGTCGCCGACCCGCTCCCCGTTGAAGAGCATCGGGGCCTCGTCCTTCTCGCCCTCGCCGATGACGACGACGCCGTTCATCGAGACGGTGTGGACGAGGGTCCGCATGGCGCGCACCGCGGCGCCGTCGGCGCCGTTCTTGTCGCCGCGCCCGACCCACCGGCCGGCGGCCATCGCCGCGGCTTCGGTGACCCGCACGAGTTCCATGGCGAGGTTGCGGTCGGGGGCCTCTGAGGGGACGTCCAGTTCGGACGGCAGATGATGCTCGGTCATCGGAGCGCACCTTTCTGATACGACGACGGCCGGATGAGGGTATGAGCCGCACTCTATCGTCAGTCCGACAAAATGAGCAGGGGACCCCACGTATGAGCGGCTCAGGCACCTGCGACGATAGGGGGCGTGGCAGGTATGCAAGGCAAGCAGAAGTCGGCCCGGGACATGATCCTCTCCCTCGGGCTCATCGTGCTCGCGGCGGGCGTGATCTGGATCTTCATTCCGCACGACGACGGCGAGCCTCCCGTCAAGCGGGTGGACTACCGGGTCGAGCTGCTCACCGCGCAGCGTGCGGCGTCGTATCCGGTGGCGGCGCCGGAGGGCCTCTCCAAGGACTGGAAGCCGACCTCCGTCCGCTTCCGGGGTGACGAGTTCGAGGCATGGCACCTGGGCTTCCGCGCACCGGACGGCGAGTACGTGGCGGTCGAGCAGTCCACGCAGAAGCCGTCCACGTTCATCGACGACGCCAGCCAGGGAGCACGGGAGACCGAGGCGACTCAGGAGATCGGCGGCCGGACGTGGACCCGGTACACGGGCGGCCGGTACGACGCGCTGGTGCTGCACGACGCGGACGGGATGAAGGGCGCGACGACGGTTGTGGCGGGCACGGGCTCGTTCGACCAGCTGGGCAGGATGGCGGCGGCGCTGAAGCTGACGTGAGCGTCCGCCGCATGCGGACGACGTGACGAAGCCCCCGGCGAGGCGCCGGGGGCTTCGTCACGTCATCGGGGTGGCGCGGCTCAGACCGTGGTGACGACCTGGTCGTACGCCAGGCGCGGGGAGCGCGGGAACCAGGCGTCCGGGCCCGGACGGCCGATGTTGACGACCATCAGCGGGGTGTGGTCGTCGTCCAGGAACTCCTTGCGGACACCCTCGAAGTCGAGGCCGGTCATCGGGCCGGCGGCGAGACCCGCGGCGCGGACGCCGACGATGAAGTACGCGGCCTGAAGGGCGGCGTTCAGCGTGGCGGCACCCTCGCGCACCGGGCGCTCGCTGAAGAAGGCGTCCTTGGCCTGCGGGAAGTGCGGGAAGAGCTCGGGCAGCTCCTCGTGGAACTCGTTGTCCGCCGACAGGATCGCGACCAGCGGGGCGGCCGCGGTCTTGGGCTGGTTGCCCTCGGCCATGTGCCGGACGAGACGCTCGCGGGCCTCGGGGGAGCGAACCAGAGTGATGCGCAGAGGCGACTGGTTGAAGGCGGTCGGGCCGTACTTGACCAGGTCGTAGATCGCCTGCACCTGCTCGTCGGTCACCGGCTCGTCGGTGAAGGTGTTCGCGGTGCGGGCCTCGCGGAACAACAGGTCCTGGGCGGCGGGGTCAAGAACGAGAGACATACGTGATCTTCCTTGGGGTGTGCGTCGGCGCTCCGCGCGATCGACGGGGGAGCCGTTGACGCGTACGACGCTACGGCAAGGAAGTTCAAGCTTCAACCAAAACGCGAACGCGGTGATCCGCTTCACACGGCCGCTGGAGTGAAGAGGGCCCGGGTGCCGCGGCGCTCAGGCGTGGTGGATCGGCCGCGACACGGCCCACCTCACCGGGCGCGGGCCGGGACGTGCCCGTACCGGCCCCGGCCGCCGACTCGAACCCGCGACCACCCACAGCGTGAGCCTCTCCGTGACACCGGAGGCGGTACGCGCGGCCGTCGACGGCAGCCACCGGCTGACCCTGCGAGCGGACTGGAGGAACCCGGCGGAGGAAGCGGCCGGCTTCGTCCTCGGCACCGGCGTCGCGGGCGACTCCGGACCGGACACGTCGTGGTCCCGTTTCACCGCCCTGAAGGTTCGGTGACGCGGATCACACCGGCTGGGCGATCACTTCTCCCGTAACTCACGGTCGTACAGAGCAGTACACGCCACTCGCACCACGACCACTCGCACCCAGGGAGCACAACGGACATGACCGCCACCGTGAAGGGCCCCGCCTCCTACTTCCCGTCGATAGAGAGGAAGTACGGCCGCCCGGTCGCGGAGTGGAAGGAGCTGATCCGCTCCTCGCCGCTCACCAAGCACATGGAGCTCGTCGCCTGGCTGAAGACCGAGCACGGACTGGGCCACGGACACGCCAACGCGCTCGTCGCGCACACCCTGGCCGAGGACAGCGGGAAGTAGCCCGCCCGTCCCCGCGCGGGCGGGGCCAGGGGGTGACGATTGGAACTTGCCGGGGTCGCGGGGGCTGGCACGCACATCTGCGGCGTTGCCGTTGGTTGCCAGGGCTCCGCCCTGTCGCCCTCCTCCGCCTCGCAGCCCCACGCACCGGACCCGCTCGGGTCGGGCACAAGACACCATTGCCCGGAGCCCGCTGATCCGAACGCCCCCTAGCTAGCCGTCCTCGTCCTCCGCCCCGGCCTCCTCGGCCAGCGCCGCGTCGAGGCGGGCCCGGGCGCCGTCCAGCCAGCGGCGGCAGACCTTCGCCAGCTCCTCGCCCCGCTCCCACAGGGCGAGGGACTCCTCCAGCGTCGTACCGCCGGCCTCCAGCCGCCGTACGACCTCGATCAGCTCGTCCCTCGCCTGCTCGTACCCGAGCGCCTCGGACACGGCCGTCGGCTGCTCCACCTCGCTGGTCATCCACCCACCCTATGCGTCGACTCGTACGGAGAAATCGCCCTCGGAGACGCGTGCGCGCAGCGTCTCACCCGGCTCCACCTCACCCGGGTCACGGACGGCGTGGCCGTCGGCCCGCTGCAGCACGGCGTACCCGCGCTTCAGGGTCGCGGCGGGGGAGAGGGCCACCACGCGCGCGTGCGTGTGCGTCAGCTCGGAGTCGGCCCGGTCGAGGTGGTGCCGCAGCGTGCGGCGGCCCCGCTCCAGCAGGGCCGTCACCTGCTCGGCCCGCTCGTCGATCATCCGATGCGGATCCTGTATCGACGGCCGGGCCAGCGCGTGGGCCAGCCCGCGCTCCTCGCGGTCGACGTAGGCGGCCACGCAGCGGCGCGCGCGGTCCCGGAGCTGGCGCACCCGCTCGTACTCCTCGCCGACGTCCGGCACGACCTTCTTCGCGGCGTCGGTCGGCGTGGAGGCGCGCAGGTCGGCGACATGGTCGAGGAGCGGATTGTCCGGCTCGTGGCCGATCGCCGAGACGACCGGCGTACGGCAGGCGGCGACCGCCCGGACCAGCTGCTCGTCGGAGAACGGCAGCAGATCCTCCACGCTGCCGCCACCCCGCGCGACGACGATCACGTCCACGTCGTCCATCGCGTCCAGCTCCTTCACCGCCTGCACCACCTGCGGCACGGCGTGCACGCCCTGCACGGGGACGTTGCGCACCTCGAAGCGGACGGCGGGCCAGCGGTGCCGGGCGTTCTCCAGGACGTCCCGCTCGGCCGCCGACGCCCGCCCGCACACCAGGCCGATCAGCTGCGGCAGGAACGGCAGCGGCTTCTTCCGCTCCGGCGCGAACAGTCCCTCGCGCGCGAGTGCCTTCTTCAGCTGCTCCAGGCGCGCGAGCAGCTCCCCGACACCCACCGGCTTGATCTCGGCGGCCCGCAGCGACAGCTGCCCGCGCGGCGCGTACCACTCCGGCTTGGCGTGCACGACGACGCGCGCGCCCTCGCCCACCACGTCCGCCACCGCGTCGAAGACCTGCCGGTAGCAGGTCAGGCTCACGGAGATGTCGTACGACGGGTCGCGCAGCGTCAGGAACACGACACCCGCACCCGGCCGCCGCGACAACTGCGTGATCTGACCCTCGACCCACACCGCGCCGAGCCGGTCGATCCAGCCCCCGATCAGCCGGGACACCTCACCCACGGGCAGCGGGGCTTCGGGAGTCGAGTTAACAGCCATGCGCCCGAGCGTAACGGCCGGGTGTGACAACCCACCCGCCACGCGGCGCCCGTCGCCGGGTCCGGCCCACCCGCCTCACGCTCCCACCGAGCGCCTCCCGCGCGCCTGCACCGCCAGGACCACCAACCCCACCACCAGCCAGATCGCCCCGACCACCTGCGCGGTCCGCGACGCCTCCACGATCACCGCGATGGTGATCGCCGCACCCAGCGCCGGAATCAGCGCGTGGCGCCACCAGCTCACCGTGTCACCGAGGCGCCGGACGACGAACCAGCCCACCACGCTCGCGTGGAGCAGCGTGAACGCGGTCAGCGCGCCGACGTCGACCACCGAGACCAGATGGTCGAGACCGTCGTCCCGGCGCGCCGCCCACACCGCCGCCACCATGGTGATCACGGCGGAGACCAGCAGCGCCACGCGCGGCACCCCGGAGTCCGTCCGCGACAGCACCTTCGGCAGCCGCCGGTCGCGGCCCATCGCGAACAGCAGCCGCCCGGCCGCCGCCTGCCCGGCCAGCGCCGCGAACGCCGCGCCGATCGCCTTGCTCACCGCCACCAGGTCGTGCAGCCACGTTCCGACCGACGCGTCCACGGCGTCGTAGAACGCCGAGCCCTGCCGTTCCGGCTCCGCCGCGAGCCGGGCGGAGGACACCGGCTCCAGCAGCGCCACCAGATACGTCTGAGCCACGAACAGCACGCCCGCCAGCGCCAGGCAGAACAGCAGCGCACGCGCGACCTTCGCCGAGCCGCCGGTGACCTCCTCCGCGAAGGTCGCGATCGCGTCGAAACCCAGGTACGACAGCACCGCGACCGACACCGCGCCGACCACCGCCGACAGTGCGAACGCCCCCTGCGTGCCGTCCCCGCTCAGCGGCGACAGCCAGCCGCGCTCGGCCCCGTCGCGCGCGAGGACGACGATCGCCGCCACCACGAACACCAGCAGCACCACGATCTCCATGGCGAGCACCAGGAAACCCACCCGGGCCGCCGCGCGCACCCCCCACAGGTTCAGCAGCGTCGTGACGACCACCGCGATCGCCGTCCACACCCACCGCGACACCTCCGGAACCAGCGCCTCCATCGCGATGCCGGAGAAGAGATACGCCACCGCCGGGATGAGGACGTAGTCCAGCATCGCCATCCAGCCGGCGACGAAACCGGCCCCGTTGCCGAGCCCCGCGCGCGCGTACGCGAAAACCGACCCCGCCTGGGGGACCACCCGCACCATCTGCGCGTAGCTGAACGCGGTGAACGCCATCGCGATCGTGGCGACGACGTACACCAGAGCCACCGCGCCGTGCGACTTGGCGTCCAGCGTGCCGAACACGCCGACCGGCGCCATCGGCGCGATGAACAGGAGCCCGTAGACGACCAGGTCCCTGAAGCTCAGGCTGCGCTTCAGTTGGTGTTCCCCACCGGCCCCCTGGGCCGCCGTACCGGTCTCGGACATCGTGCCTCCGCCAGCGCATCGGACTGTGCCTCGGAACGTTCCCGTCAGCGTCCCCTTCAACGTCCCCGTCAGTCTCCCGGGCGACGTCGTACCCACGCGATCTTTGACCCGCCGAACGCGGCCTTACGATGGGTGCCATGACTGCTTCGCCTGGCCGCCGTGTCCTGCTCGCCGCCCCCCGTGGCTACTGCGCGGGTGTGGACCGCGCCGTGATCGCCGTCGAGAAAGCCCTGGAGCAGTACGGAGCTCCCGTCTACGTCCGGCACGAGATCGTCCACAACAAGTACGTCGTCCAGACCCTGGAGAAGAAGGGCGCCATCTTCGTCGAGCAGACGGAGGAGGTCCCCGAGGGGAACATCGTCATGTTCTCCGCGCACGGCGTGGCCCCCGTCGTCCACGAGGAGGCCGAACGCGGCAAGCTCGCCACCATCGACGCCACCTGCCCGCTCGTCACCAAGGTCCACAAGGAAGCCGTCCGCTTCGCGAGCGACGACTACGACATCCTCCTGATCGGCCACGAGGGCCACGAGGAGGTCATCGGCACCTCCGGCGAGGCCCCCGACCACATCCAGCTCGTCGACGGCCCCGAGGACGTCGCGAAGGTCGAGGTCCGCGACCCGTCCAAGGTCGTCTGGCTCTCCCAGACCACCCTCTCCGTCGACGAGACCATGGAGACCGTCGACGCGCTCAAGGACAAGTTCCCGCAGCTCATCTCCCCGCCGAGCGACGACATCTGCTACGCCACGCAGAACCGCCAGCTCGCCGTGAAGCAGATGGGCGCCGAGGCCGAGCTGGTGATCGTGGTCGGCTCGCGCAACTCCTCCAACTCCAAGCGGCTCGTCGAGGTCGCCAAGCAGGCCGGCTCCCGGGAGGCGTACCTGGTGGACTTCGCCGACGAGATCGACGAGTCCTGGCTGGAGGGCGTCACCACGGTCGGCGTCACCTCCGGCGCCTCCGTCCCGGACGTGCTGGTCGAGCAGGTCCTGGAGTGGCTGTCGCAGCGCGGCTTCGAGGACGTGGAGATCGTCAAGGCCGCCGAGGAGTCGATCATCTTCTCGCTGCCCAAGGAGCTCCGCCGCGACCTGCGCGAGGAGGCGGCGTCCCTGGTGGCGGATCGGGGCGGCTCGGGTACGGCCGGGGCGTGACCGTCAGTCGTCCGTCGTAACGTGGTGCCATGCAGATCTTCGGCGTGGACATCGGCGGATCCGGGATCAAGGGCGCCCCTGTGGACCTCGACAGGGGCGACCTGGCCCAGGAGCGCTGCAAGGTACTGACCCCGCAACCGGCGACCCCCGACGGCGTGGCCGACGGGGTGAAGCAGGTCGTCGAGCACTTCGGCTGGACCGGACCGGTCGGACTCACCTTCCCGGGCGTGGTCACGGGCGGCGCGATGGTCCGCACGGCGGCCAACGTCGACAAGAGCTGGGTCGACACCGACGCGCGGGCCCTGTTCAGCGAGCGGCTCGGCGGGCTCGACGTGACGGTCGTCAACGACGCGGACGCGGCGGGCGTCGCCGAGATGCGCTTCGGCGCCGGCCGCGACCGGAAGGGCACGGTCGTCCTGCTCACCTTCGGCACCGGCATCGGCAGCGCCGTCTTCACCGACGGCGTCCTCGTCCCGAACAGCGAGCTGGGCCACCTGGAGCTGGACGGCCACGACGCGGAGAAGCGCGCCTCCAGCAAGGCCAAGGAGGACCACGACCTGTCCTGGGAGCACTGGGCCCACCGGGTGCAGCGCTATCTCGCCCACGTCGAGATGCTGTTCTCACCCGAACTGTTCGTCATCGGCGGCGGGGTCAGCCGCAAGGCGCACAAGTTCCTGCACTACATCGAGGGCGTCCAGGCCGAGATCGTCCCCGCGCAGCTCCAGAACAACGCGGGGATCGTGGGGGCGGCGATGCGGGCGGCGGAGGGAGACGGCCGGCCGGTCGTGGGCTGAGGCCGTGGGTCGCGGGGCTGAGCTTCTGTCGCGCGGGTGAAGCTGTCGGTCGCGGGCTGAGCCTGCCGGTCTCGGGCTGAGCCCCGGTCGTGGGCTGAAGCTGTCGGCTTCGGGCTGAGCCTGCCGGTCTCGGGCTGACTCTCGGTGGTGGGTTGAAGCTGTCGGTCGCGGGCTGAGTCCCGGCCGCGGGCTGAACCCGCGGGGCTCGGCTGAGTTCCGGCCACGGGGTGAACCTGCCGGTCTCGGCTGAGCCCCGGTCACGGGCCGAACCTGCCGTCACGCGGCCGTACGCTCCCGGACGGCGGCCCGCCGGCGCCGCAGCAGCCGGATCCTCCGGACGATCACGGTCGACGCCGCGACCAGCGTCCCGCCGTACAGCCAGCCCGCCTCGGTGGCCAGGGCGGTGACGAGCCCCATCAGCCGCGCCCCTACCCCGTTGCCGCTCTCGGCGACGGTCACCAGGCCCACGGCGAAGGCGATCGGCACGACGACGGGGGCGGTCAGCAGATCGCCCCTGCGCACCCAGAGCGCGGTGAGCAGGCACACCGGCAGGAACAGCACGCCGTACACCGTCAGGGACGCGCCGAAGAGCAACTGGTCGAGGAAGCCGAGCACCAGCATCACCGCCGCGCAGAACAGGCCGCTGCCCAGCCCGGTCAGCCGCGGGTTGGGCATCCCGCGCAGGGCACGCAGCGCCCGCACCACCGGCGGACCGGACCGCGCCACCGGCGCACCGGAGCGCACCGGCGGCCGTCCCGTGGCCGGCCTGCGCGGAGCGCCGCCCGCACCCGGTCCGACCGGGCGCGCGACGGCCCGCCCGACCGCGGCGCCGCCCGCTCCCCGCCCCTGCGGGGGCAGCGGCGCCCGGCCCCGTCGCGGTCCGTACTGCGCAGGTCGCGTCCTGTGTTGCTCCACTGGACCAACTTAGGTCGGTTTATGTGCCGAATAGCCCGACAGACACGCCGTCGGTCCGAGCCCGGCCAAGCGTTCGACGCCGCGCGGGTCCGGTACCGGCCACCCCGTAGACTGGTGGATCGGCCCTGCCTGGCCCGCCCCACCCCTCCGCATCCTCACGTACGGGAAGTCGCAACGTGTCGCTCACGATCGGAATCGTCGGTCTGCCCAATGTCGGCAAGTCGACCCTGTTCAACGCCCTGACCAAGAACGACGTGCTGGCGGCCAACTACCCGTTCGCCACGATCGAGCCCAACGTCGGCGTCGTGGGCGTGCCGGACCCCCGCCTGACCAAACTGGCCGAGATCTTCTCCTCGGACAAGGTTCTCCCGGCGACGGTCGACTTCGTCGACATCGCGGGCATCGTGCGGGGCGCGAGCGAGGGCGAGGGCCTGGGCAACAAGTTCCTCGCCAACATCCGCGAGTCCGACGCGATCTGCCAGGTCATCCGCGCCTTCAAGGACGAGAACGTCGTCCACGTCGACGGCAAGGTCTCGCCCAAGGACGACATCGAGACGATCAACACCGAGCTGATCCTCGCCGACCTCCAGACCATCGAGAAGGTCCTCCCGCGCCTCCAGAAGGAGTCCCGGATCAAGAAGGACGTGGCGCCCAAGGTGAAGGCGGTCGAGGAGGCCAAGGAGATCCTGGAGAAGGGCGACACGCTCTTCGCCCACGGCATCCTCCAGGGCAGCGAGCGCGCCGAGCTCCTCCACGACCTGCACCTCCTCACCACCAAGCCCTTCCTCTACGTCTTCAACGTCGACGAGGACGAGCTGACCGACGAGGACTTCAAGAACGAGCAGCGCGCCCTGGTCGCCCCCGCCGAGGCGATCTTCCTCAACGCCAAGCTGGAGGCGGACCTCGCCGAGCTGGACGAGGACGAGGCCTTGGAGCTCCTCCAGTCCGTCGGCCAGGAGGAACCCGGCCTCGCCACCCTCGCCCACGTCGGCTTCCGCACCCTCGGCCTGCAGACCTACCTGACCGCCGGCCCCAAGGAATCCCGCGCCTGGACCATCAACAAGGGCGCCACCGCCCCCGAGGCCGCCGGTGTCATCCACACCGACTTCCAGAAGGGCTTCATCAAGGCCGAGGTCATCTCGTTCGACGACCTGGTGACCACCGGCTCGGTCGCCGAGGCCCGCGCCAAGGGCAAGGCGCGCATGGAGGGCAAGGACTACGTGATGCAGGACGGGGACGTGGTGGAGTTCCGCTTCAACGTCTAATACGTTCGGCGAAAGGCCGTCTGACCTGCGGCGGAGCGGGTCGGGCGGCCTTTGCGGTCCGCACAGAGTCCGCAGCGTGCTGACTTCGGTCAGCGCGTGGGGGAGCAGCTACGCCGCTTCGCCGACCTGTGGCCGGGCGTCAGTGGACTGGTCCGCGTACGCCTTGTCGACCGCCGCCCGGGTCCGCTCCTCGGAGTCGGGCCACAGGTGGGTGTAGATGTTCAGCGTCATGGGAGACCGTCGGCCACAACCCCCGACGCCTCCTGACCGAAGTGGGCGCCCAGCGAGAACTCGCCAGCGCCGAGCACCCCGCCGAGTCCTCAACTGGCGCATCGCCAGTCAGCTGAACCGGCGTACGCAAGCAGCTCGCAGCCGAAGCACCACCAGCGGAACATCGTCCAGGCCCGCCACGCCACACCATCCGGCCCACCAGCGGCTACGAGTCCCGAAGAGCGCAGTCGACACCGCTGACCCCGGTCAGATGCCCTCGCCACACGTCGTGGTGGGGGCATCGGGTCGGGTTCAACGGCAGAGCTTCACGATGGTGTCGTCGAAGTCGGGAAACTCTCGTGTGGCCTGCGCGATGATTGCCGCTGCCGACGCGCGGCGGTCCGGAGCGAATTGCTCCGCGATGGCCGCCAGGTCGCGATTGATCTGGGGAGCCCAATCGGGCTCGGGCTCGTATGAGGCGGCTGCTTCCCACGGGCCGAAGCCGTCAGCCAGCAGCCACAGGAAGGCGCCCAGGTCGCGAGCGACGACGCCGGTCTCTCCTTCGGAGCCCAGAAAGACAACGGGCTGCTCTGCCAGTCCCTGACCTTGGCGAATCAGCCAGAACGCCGCGTTCCCGCCGCTGCCGTCCTGGCCGAATACGCGGAAATCGTCGCCGTTCAGCTCGCCGTTGCCTGTCCACGCGCGGAACCACTCGGTGGTCTCATCGGCGGTCAGAAAGGACTCGTAGGGTTCGAAGTCGACACCGTCCTCGCCAATGCACTCGACCCGGACTGCCATGGCGGCGGCAAGCGCGGCGGGGAAGTGGCGATCTCCGTTCGCGGTCATGCGAAGAGAGTAGCGATCGGCTTGGTCTTGGCAGCATCGCCTCCGGCTGCCAGAGCCTTCTCTCCCTGGGCGTCACTTCCTCGCGTTCTTTGCCATCGCCGCATCCTTCATCGATATCGCCGTCGCAGCAGATGAGCTGGACGGGCCGCGCGCAGATGCTGACCATGCCGGCGTTGTCAGCGGCAGCCCATAGGGTGCGCCCAACATCTCGAAGGAGGAACTGTCGTGGGGTTCTCGGGCCACCTTGTCTTTGCTCGCAGTAACTACCCTCTGCTGGACGCTCCCGTGTTCGACAGACTCGACGAAGAGGTCAAGGCCACCGTGCACACATGGGAGTCACGGCCGGGCGGCTGGCAGACACTCCAATTCGATTACGGGACGTGGGATGACGCGGACCTGCCCGCCCTGACTGAGTGGAGCAGGGCACCGGCCTGCGTCGCCGACATCTCCGACAGTTCCCTCGCCCTCGTGACCGGGCTGGGCACCATCGGACAGCGCTGGCAGGCATGGCTCAACCTGGACACCGCCGCCAGGCTCCTGGTCAACGAGCCCGTAGACCTCGATGATCAACTCCTTTGGCTGGACACGCCAGAGTTCCACGATGCCGTCAGACATAAGCGCGCGGAGCTCGAAGCGGATATCCCCACCGACGCCGCGGGCGCCGTTGCCTGGGCCGCAACCGCCGGCATCCCGGTCACGCCACAGACAGACAGAATCGAAGAGCTGCTGCGCTCACACGAGACCTTCGCAGAAGACCTCTTCGGCACGCTACTCGACCAGTTGGGCTTCCTCCCGGCCGCTCAGCCCCCACCTGGGCCATAAGAGCGACGCCCAAAACACGCTGAGCGTACTCAGCCGTGCGACCAAGTTCGCTGCCATCCCGTTCAGAATCTGAACGGCTCCCATACAGGCAGGGCCCACAGCCACCCATGCCCTCGTTGCCACGAGCAGCGAGCGCATCAGTCGTCAGGCGGCGCGGGCTGTGCGTAACTGCGCGACCCACCTCGTGACTTCGGTCAGGTGCTTGGGCTGTAGACCGAGGTGCGGGTCGGGCTGAATGAGGAGCGTTGGCGTTCCCTTGGCGGTGCGCTCCGCCGCCCAGGCGAGGTCAAGACCGGTGAAGTCGTCGTCGATCCAGACGACGGGTACGTCAGCCCGCCAGGCGTCGACGTGGTCGCGCTTCCAGAGGTAGCCGTTGGGGTGGCTGGTGGTGATCTGCGGACGCGGCAGGTCGACGTGCGGCAGGTCCGGGAGGCCCAGGAGCGGGCCGATGAGGGTGGTGGCGTCCTGCCGCCAGCTGGTGCACCAGACGGGGGTGACCAGGCCGGTGCGGATCACGTCCATGAGCATGGGGCCGTGGGCAGGGTCAAGCCAGACGGTGACCGGGTTGTCGGCGCTCCGGCCGGTGGGGACGACGTCGTGGCGGGCGTGGGTGGCCGGGGTCGAGCCGTCCGCGTTGGGGAAAGGTATGAGGACGCCGTCGATGTCGAGGAGCAGGTAGGGCGGGCGCATCGGTCCTCCATGGGCTGGATGAACGCGGCTGTCAGAGCTTGCGGGCGCGGATCAGCAGGGTGGTGGGCCAGTGGCCCATGCGGGGGTCGTGGAACTCCTGGGCTGAGGTGAGCCAGAAGCCCGCCTGGCTAAGGTGCTTCTCCCAGCGGACGGTGTCGAACTCCCAGCGGGCGATGGGGAGCCGGGTGCGGTCGGGAAGGGTGACGAAGTCGCGGCGGGGCCGGTCGTCACCGGAGGGGCTGCGGCCGCCGCGCTGCGGGTGCGGAACGGAGAAGGCGAGCACCCGGCCGGGCATGAGGCGCTGGGCGATGGCCGGCAGCAGGAGCTCGGGGGCGACAAGGCCGACGGCGCCGAAGACGGAGTAGACCGCATCGAACTGCTCGTCGGAGGCTTGCAGGTAGTGCAGCGCGTGGCCGGCCACGAAGGTGAGGTTGTTCAGCCGTCCGTAGTGGGAGCGGGCGCGGCGGACCTGGAGGCCGACCAGGTCGACGCCGGTGACGTGGGCACCGTGTCGGATGGCGAGGTGGGCGGCGTTGTGGCCGGGGCCGCAGCCGAGTTCCAGGAGCCGCTTGCCGCGCAGGTCAGGCCCGAGGGTCTCCGCTCCAGACCCTTGGCCGGGTCTCGTGGTCCACTCCATCCGGGCGGGTACAGAGAGAGGTTCGGCGAGTCCAGCGGCGGTGCGCTGAACGGCGTGGGCGTGCCATGGGGATGCCTGGGCGAGCACGTCAGATCTCCAGGAGGTGGAGGACGTCGGTGAGGTGGCGGCGGACGGCCTTCGTGTAGGCGGGATCGGTGGCCGGGTCGTTGATCCAACGGATGGACTGCTCCATGAACCACTCGACGGCCCACATGCGGTGCCAGCCCAGGGCCCAGTTCTCGGCGGTGAGCCCACCGCGCGGGGTGAGGGCGTCGGGGGCGCCGCCGGCAGTGACGTACTGCTCCAAGAGGACGCGCAGGCGCACGGGGTGCGGGGGCTCGATGCTGCCGTGCCAGCTGGCGAGGTCGAGCAGGCCGGGCCCGGTAAAGGCGCGGGCGAAGTCGAGCAGCCGCCAGCCGCGCTCGCCGATGTGGAGGCTGGTGGGGTGGAATTCGGAGTGGACCCAGCCGAACGGTTCCAGCGTCGCTCCGGCCGAGCGGGCCTCGGCGGCCTGGGCGATCCGGTCGAGCGCGTCCTCGACGTCGTCGGCGTCCTGCCACCGGTCGGCCTTGCGCAGCCGTTCGAGGTGTTCCAGCGCCCGGGCCGGAAGTGCGCGCAGGCGCTCCTGGCCGAGGACGGGCAAGGGCGGAGCCGTACGGGTGCCGTGCAGAAGTACGGCCGCGGCGACGCCGTCGAGGTCGTCGGCCTCGCGGACGAACGGTCCGAGGTCCGCCAGGAGCATGCCGAGCCAGCCGTCCAGGACGGCGGAGGCGTGGACCTGGGGGACGGGAACTCCGAGGGTGTGGGCCAGGCGGAGGGCCTGGTCCTCGCAGTCGAACGGCTTCTTGGCGTACTTGAAGATGGCGGTGGAGCCGTCCGGGAAGGCCACGCGCTCGACGCCGGACATCGACCACACGCGTACCTCCTCCCGTACGGCGGTGGTCTGGCCGGCCACGGTGAGCAGGTTGTCGAGGAGTTCGGCGCTGGGGTTCGTGGTCACGGGAGTGCTCCGGGGATGGGTGGTAGCGTCCGGGGCGGGCGACAGATGCCCGTCCGCCCCGGAGCCTGATCGGGTGGGTTACGCGGCGGGGTTCACGCGGTGGGCGTAGACCTGCTCGATCCAGCCCGCCTTGAACGCGGCGAGGTCGTCGCGGAAGTTCGCCATCGAGGCACCGTAGGGCGCGATCACGCCGCCGGACTGGTCCGGCACGGACTGGCAGCCGTGCACGAGCCGGCCGCCGAGCGCGGCGTGGGCCTTGATGGACTCGATCCGGCGGTGCTCGTTGAACCAGCCGCCGTGGTAGACCTCGTCGAGCATCCCGCCCATCTCGTCGTCCAGGTCGAAGACGACGGACGTGGCGGCGGGGAAGAACCAGCACGGGCCGACGTTGGAGATGTGCCCGTCGAGCTCGACCTTGTTGAGCGCCATGAGAGTGGCCGCCTCGCGGAGCATCCGCAGGTGCTCGGCGGTGATCTGCGGGAGGCCGAGGCCGGCCAGGTGCTCGTCGCGGAAGAGGTAGGCGTACACCTCGTACGCGGTGGCCAGGACGCGGGCCGCGTCGGAGGTGGACTCACCGTGGTGCTTGATGAAGTCGAGCGCGAGTTGCTCGACCGCGCTCTCGGTCGTCTCGTCCAGCTCCAGGAGCTGGGACTTGACCAGCTCCCAGTCGGCGACGAGCCACGTGCTCGACTCGAAGCGGAAGAAGTACTCGGCCGGGTCGATGGTGATGCGCCGGCCGTCGACCTGGATGCCGGGTAGGCGGCTCCAGCGCGGGTCGAACGCCTCGGGCAGCTCGACCGTGATGGCCGTGGTGTCGATGGTGGTCACCGTGTCTCCGTCTCTGATTGGCCGGGTTCGGGCACAGGAATGCCCGAGCCTGGTGTGGGCGTACAGAACTTCGGGGTGCCGCCCGAACCAAGGGGGGAGCCTGGATCACGGTCGTGCCGTTCCGGGTGGCTGCTGATAAGTGAACCGTTGGTCACGCTGAGTGGGTACGGTGGAAGGCAGTTGAAGCGGTATACGCGGTTTACAGCTCCAGAGCGGAGGCGATCGTGGCGGCGCAGAGAGACCCCAACTCCCGTCTGCGCGACGTCATCGCGGCGGTCGACTGTACCTACGAGGCCCTCGCCCGAGACGTGCGGCGCATCGCCGCCGAGAACGGCGAGATCCTCCAGACCAACAAGTCGGCCATCTCGCACTGGGTGAACGGCACCCGCACCCCGTCGGGCCGGGTAGGTCAATACCTGGCCGAGGCACTGTCCCGCCGAGCGGGGCGCACGGTCACCCGTACCGAGATCGGCTTCCAGGCCGGTGATGACGAAGAGCCGGCGGAATCCGACCCCGTCCTCGCGGCTACCGACCTGGGCCGTGCCGACGTCGAGCGCCGTCGCTTCCTCGCCATCGCGGCCTTCACCACCGCCGGCGTCGCCATGCCGCTCGGTTACGACCACGCGGCCACCGCCCGCATGCTCCGCGCCCGCACCGGCACGTCCCTGGTCGGCACGGAGGACGTGGACGTCGTACGCCAGATCACCACGGCCTTCAGCGCCGCCGACGAGCGCCTCGGCGGCGGGCACGGCCTGACCACCGTCACCGCGTACCTCGCCGACACCGCCGCCCCGATGCTCCGCGGACGCTTCCCCAGCGAAGCCTTACGCCGGGCCGCCTTCGGTGCCGTCGCCGAACTCGCCTACCTCGCAGGGTGGAAGCACCACGACCTCGGCCAGGAAGGCGCCGCCCAGCGCTACTACCAGGTCGGCTACAAGCTCGCCTGCGAAGCCGACCCCCACGGCCACGCCGCCTGGATGATGCGCGCCCTCGCCCACCAAGCCCTGAGCCTCAAGCAGCCCCACCACTGCGTAGACCTCGTCGAAGGCGCCCTACGCACGGGTCTCGGCCACGTCGACGGCCAGACCGAAGCTCTCCTCCACATCACTCACGCCCGCGCCTACGCCGCAACCGACGAGAACCCGTCGGCCGCACGCGCGCTGCTCGCCGCCGAGGACGCCCTCCTCCGCGACGACGGCACCCAGCCCAGCTACTCCCGCGTCAGCGGCCCCGCCGTCGGCACCGTGGCCAGCCACACCGCCCGCACCCTGACCGACCTCGCCGACCACATCGGCACCGAACAACAGCACCGCGACGCCCTCACCCGCTGGGACCCCGAGAAGTACAAGCGCGTCCACGCCCTCACCCACGCCGACCTCGGCGACAGCCTCGCCGCCCAGGCCCGCGCCGACGAGGCCGTCGCCGCCTGGACCCAGGCCCTGGTCCTGATGGACGGCATGACCTCCGATCGGACCCGGAAGGCGATCACCTCAATCCGCTCCACGCTCGCGGTCTACCAGCGCCGCAAAGTGCCGGGCGCCGCCGATCTCGCCCGCCGCGCCCGCGAGGCCCTCGCCTAACATGCCCAACAACCCGTCCGACGAAGGGAACACCGTGGCCCAGCAGACCGACGATCAGCCGAAGGCCCTGAAGCCGGCGCTCGAATCCATGACCCTGCTGGTCGCCGCCGTCATCGTCCATGACAAGGCCACCAACCGCGTGGTCCTCCTCCAACGTAGCGAGAACGCCAAGTTCGCCCAGGGCATGTGGGACCTCCCCGTCGGCAAGAGCGAGCCGGGCGAACCCATCACGGAGACCGCAGTCCGCGAGCTCTACGAGGAGACGGGCCTCATCGTGAGGCCCGAGTCCCTCAAGGTCGCCCACATCATCCACGGCGCCTGGGGCGTCGAAGCCCCCAACGGCTTCCTCACCGTCGTCTTCGCCGCCCACGAATGGACCGGCGAACCCGAGAACCGCGAACCCCGCAAGCACTCCCAGGTCCGCTGGGTAGACGCCAACGCCATCCCCGAAGCCTTCGTCGACACCACCGCCAGCGCCCTCCACCAATACCTGAATGATGGCTTGGAGGTCTCGCTGGACGGCTGGTCGGCAGCGTGAGCATCACGCTGCTCCACCTTATATCCAAGGACCCGCACTTTTCGCCTGCGCCCGCTGCGAGCGAGGCTGCGCAAGCCCGGCTACGACAACTGGTTCCTGAGGCGTTGGGCGGTTACGACGTCTGGGACATCCCCTGCACAGCCTTCATCGATCCCGGGGAGAACTGGTGTGGTCTCCGGTGCCCCGTATGCGGCTCCGACATCGAAACTGGTGGGGCGACGCGATGGACACAGCGGCCCTTCCGGACGGCTATTTCGACGCGCTTGCCGTGACGATGCCCTGTTGCTCTGCCCAGACGGACTTGAACGCCCTCGACTACGTCGAGGCTGCGGGTTTCGCCAGGTACAGCCTCGTCACCACAGACCCAGAATGCGAGCTGCCGCTATCGCCGGCCAGCGTCCAGGCGCTGGAGGACCTCCTGGGCACGGACCTGCGACAGGTCATCGCCCGGTACTGACGTCAAGCGCTGGCTTCGCTATGCCGGGCTGCTCGGAAACAGAAGCTCGTACGGCAGGTGATCGTCGTCCGGTACGCGAGGTATGTAGTCCGGGGCCGTGCGCGCGGCCACAGCCAGCAGGCGAGCGGCAGCCTCCTCCTCGGTGAGGGAGGCAAGCCCGAGGGCGTGCAGAGGGCGGTCGCGCTCGGCGTCGAAGCCCGGGTGGTCGGCCCGAAGGTCCGAACCGAGCTCGCTGATCGCGAAGCCCTTCGCCAGGTCGCGCCAGAAGGGCAGTACGGCGATGAGCGTGATCGCCTCGACGAGGTCGGCGCCGATCAATGTGGCCTGGCCCTCCGATTCGGCGTACAGGACGGGCCTCTCCTCGGTCTCCTCCCCGCACAGGTAGTACGTGCCGCCGGCGCCGCAGCCGGCTATCGGGTGTAGGGGGATCCTGGTAGGAAGAGCAAGTTGCTCGATGGGATCCCGGCGCTCGACGTCGAAATCGCCAGGCCAGGCGAGCGCGGTAGCAAGGGAAGGCTCCTGCTCGATCCTGCGGAGTAGATCGTCTGATGCGGTCATGGGACGGAACGTAACAGCGCCCTCGGACGTCTGGTGCGGCTGGCCTGCTGATCGACGCTAAAGCGGTGCTGTCAGTAGGGCGTGGCACAGTTCGGCCATGAGCTACGACCTGGCGGTGTGGGAAGGCAACAAGCCCGCTGACGATGTGATCGCGGGCGAGGTCCTCACTCAGTTGTACGACCGCTACATCGACACGGAGGAAGAGTTTCCGCCGTCACCGCGTATCGCGGAGTACGTTGCTGGGCTCTTGGCGCGATGGGTGGATCTCACGGAGGACAAGGAGGACACCTCCCCCTGGTCGACGGGGCCGTTGATCGGCGAGGCGTCCGGGCCGTTCATCTACTTCCCGATGCGATACAGCATGGCCGAGGAGGCTTCGGCCTACGCAGCCGATCTCGCGGCATCGATGGGGCTCGTTTGCTATGACCCGCAGGCTCGGCTGCTGCGGCCGTGACCGCCATCGGACCGAGGGCGGGTGCAGTCCGGCACGGCCTTCTTGTGCGCAGGTAGCGTGACCGGCATGTCCGAGGAGTTGCCCGGTTTTCCCTACCACCCCGACCCCTTGGCGACCGGGGCGGTCGTTGAGTCCAGCACGACGTGCCTTTGCTGCGGGAGAGTGCGGGGGTTCATTTACACGGGCCCGGTGTACGCGGTCGAGGAACTTTCCAACCTGCTGTGCCCGTGGTGCATCGCGGATGGCAGCGCAGCTGCGAAGTACGACGCGCACTTCATCGGTGACCCGATCGGTGACGATGTCCCGCTTGAGGTCGTGATGTCCGTCGATGTATGTACGCCGGGCTTCTCCTCCTGGCAGGACCCGCAGTGGTTCTTCCACTGCGGTGATGGTGCGGCGTTCCTGGGGGCGGTCGGGATGGCCGAGCTGGCCATGTTCCCGGATGCCCTGCAGGCGCTGCGCAGCGAGGTTGGCGCGTGGGGGTGGTCTGCCGAGGCGATGGAGAGCTATCTGGGTGCTCTGGACAAGGACAGTCAGCCCACGGGCTACCTCTTCATGTGCCGCACGTGCGGCCGACACATGGCGTACGCGGACTTCACGTAGCCGCAGTCAGGCGGCTGCTACGGCCGGGTCCACCCGTTGGCGAACTCGCAGTGGAGGTCCGTCCAGCGGCGCTGTTCGGCGGGGGTGTGGTTGGGGTAGCCGAGGCGTCCCACGCCCTTGACCCACTCGTCCCAGAGGCCGTCGGGCTCCGTGAAGCGGTCGGCGTGGTGGGTTCCGAGGCGGGCGTCGAGGCGGAGGAGGGTGCCCAGGGCGGCGGGCTGATCGTAGTGGAGGTCGGTGCGGGGGAGGTAGTGGTCGAGGTAGGCGGTGAGGATCTCGGCGTCGGCGTGGGTGCCGAGGCGGGCCAGGGCGAAGCAGTAGGCGCTGCCGGAGTAGCAGACCTCGCTGGCCAGGAGCAGGTCGCCGATGCGTGTCCGGAATCGTTCGCGGCGGTCGACGCCGATCAGCCAGGCGGCGGTGAGGCGCGAGCGCCATTCGTAGCCGAGGAGGGCTTCCAGTTCCTCGTCGTTGATCGCGGCGGCGTCGTCGAGTAGGTGTCGGGTGAAGCGTGTGGTGTGCCACCACCGGGGGCTCAGGTACCGCCCGCCGTTCAGTACGAGGTAGCGCGGGAGGCCCCCGTACGTCCTCGTCACGTAGCTCTTGACCACATGGCCGTAGCCGATCTCCTCGGGGTGCTGGGACGGCATCGGTCATCTCTCCGGGTGCAGGTCGGTACGGTCGATCCAGGTGGGGGCGACGAAGATGTTGTCGCCGGCGGGGGCTTCGGAGGCTTCCAGTAGGGACCAGGTGCGGGACTCATCGACCAGGTGCTCCCAGGGCGCGGTCCAGTCGAGTTCCCAGTCCAGGCCGGGGCCGGAAACGCCGTACGTGCGGCCGGCGTCCACCCGCCAGAACTGGGAGTAGAGGATCACTTGGGCGTGGTCGGCCAGGTCATTGATGATCTCGGCGAAGTGGGCCGAGGGCCAGCCCGGGGCGTCGTCCTCAGCGGTGGCTCGTAGGCGCGCGGTGAGCGGTGGGACCACGGGGGTGCGTGCGCCGAGTTCGGTCAGGGCCCAGCGGATGCCGACGGACTCGGTCCAGTCCGGTGGGGTCGCCCGTTCCAAGCAGGCGCGGTAGGCGCGGCGCAGGGGCTCGATGGCCCCGTCGATCTCCAGGCTCGCCAGACCCATGGCCACCCATTCGCGGACGGTCGGGTTGTCGCTGTCCAGCAGGCCGATGAGAGCGGGGCCGCAACGGGGATCGCCTACCTCCTCGAAGACCTCGATGGCGGTCAGCTGACCGAAGCCGCCGAGGGAAGGCAGGCCGTCGATGACGGCGGGTATGGCGTCGGCGCCGATCCAGATCAGCTCCGCACGGGCGTCGTAGGACTCGTCGGCCTTGCCGTCGAGCTGCTGGATGAGTGTCTCGATGTGGGAGGTCATGACGCGGAGTGGTCCCGGCGCCAGAAAGTGGGCAGCCACCAGCAGAGCACCGAGCGGTCGGCGGGCCACGGGGCGCGGTCCTCGGCCGCCCAGTCCTCGAAGGAGTCGCGCGTCAGGTCGATGGGGCGCCAGGCGGGGTCGCGCGGTTCGTCCTCGGCCGGCGGGCGGACGTACCGAAGGCCGTGCTGGTCGCAGGCGCCGAAGTCCTGGTAGTTGCGCTGGGCCTCGATCAGGGAGACCTTGTTTGCCCCGCCGGCCATGGTGGGCCAGCGGAACTGGACCCCGTCGTCCTCCCAGAAGCAGACGGGGCAGATCTCGTACGAGCCGGGCATCGCGTCCAGCACGCGGTGCCCGCAGCACGGGCAGGGGTGGGAGTCGCTCACCTGCGCAGTCTCCTTGCAGGCCCCGCCCGTGTGCCATGGATTTCTCTGCCTCGGCACCCCCGGCCAGTCCGCAGCCAGTCCGCAGGACACCCGTAAACGGCCGTCGGGAGCCAACGCATGTCAACGAGGAATCCCAGGTCAGGGCCCCGTGTGGGGCTCCGCCGCAGGTCAGGATCAGTCCGCAGACATTCCGCTTCAACGTGTAGTGGGTCACGTGTCCTCACCTCGCTGATCCAGCAAATACGCAGGTCAGAGCGGGCCCGACTCTTCGGAGTCGGGCCCTTTGTTCTTCCCTCGCTGGGATTGCGCCAGGACGGATGAGGGCGACAGTGCTGGGTTTCGGACGTGCGTCGCGTGAGGGCTCCAGCCCGGAGGGCGGGAACGCGGGCCCGTGGCGCTTTTCCTACTCGTTTGACACACCGCGAGTGCGGGTGTCGTGAAGGTGAGTCCGGTCGCGGCGAGGCATCCGTCGACGATGAGGCGGGCCCCTTGACGGGTCCGGCTCCGCGGGGTCAGGCCCTCGGCCGCGCATACGGCGCGTCGGTGGAACGGCTATTTCGTGGCCCCTTGGGCGAAGCCGTTGTAGATGTAGCGCTGGAGGAAAAGGAAGACCACGAGGGTCGGCACGATGACGAGGACGGCTCCGGCGGAGATGTACTCCCAGTGCGCCCCGAAAGGCCCCTTGAACCGGAACAGGGCCGTTGACATGGTCCCGAGATCCTCTTGGGGCATGTAGAGGAACGGGATGTAGAAGTCGTTGTACGTGGTGATGCCCTTGATGATGACGACGGTGGCGACAGCCGGCTTCAGCAGCGGGAAGATGATCTTCCGGTAGATGGTGAAGGAGTTGGCACCGTCGAGCCGCGCGGCCTCGTCGAGAGACCTGGGGATGCCGCGGATGAACTGCAGGAAGATGTAGATGGCCACGATGTCGGTGCCCATGTACAGGAGGACCGGGGCCCACCGGGTGTTGAACAGCCCGAAGCTGTTGACGACCTGGAAGGTGGCGACCTGTGTCGTCACGGCCGGCACCAGCGTGGCGATCAGGAACAGGGCCATGACGAGCTTCTTGAAGCGGAAATCGAAGCGGTCGATGGCGTACGCGGTCATCGAGCCGATGATCACGGTGCCGGTGATGGAGAACAGCAGGATGAAGGCCGTGTTGCCGAACGCCTGCAGCATGTGGCCGTCGTTGAAGGCCGTGGCGTAGTTGGAGAAGTTGAGCCAGTCGTCCGGCAGGGCCAGGGCGCCCTGGCCGTCGGAAACCTCCCCGTAGGACTTGAGCGAGGTCAGGAAGATCACGACGAGCGGCAGCAGCACCACGAGGGAGGCGACGACCAGGGACAGGTACGTCAGGGCGGTGCCGATGCGCGGACGACGGCGTGCCTTTCCCTGCGGGCGGGCGGGGGCGGTGAGGGTCATACGAGATCCACCTTCTCGTCGGGTACGAGGCGGCGCTGGATCCAGGTGATCACCAGGATGATCGCCAGCAGTACCACCGCGCAGGCCGAGGCCAGGCCGGTCTTGTTGAACTGGAAGGCGAACTTCACCGTCTGGATGACGAACGTCGAGGTCTCCGTCGCACCGCCGGTCATGATGTACGGGATCTCGAAGACGGAGAGGGAGCCGGAGATCGCCAGGATGACGCTCAGGCTCAGCACCGGCCGGATGCTCGGCGCGATGATGTGCATGAACTGCTGCCAGCGGCTCGCGCCGTCCAGCTGGGCGGCCTCGTAGAGTTCGCCCGGGATCGACTGGATGGCGCCGAGGAACAGCACGAAGTTCAGGCCGGTGAAGCGCCAGACGGACACGCCGGCCATGGACGTGTTGGCCGACTCCGGAGTGCCCAGCCAGGCGTGGTCGGTGCCGACGCCGAACCAGGACAGGACCGAGTCGAGTGTGCCGCCGTCCTGGAAGAAGTACAGGAAGACGAAGCCGATCGCGACGCCGTTGATCAGGTACGGGAAGAACAGGATGCCCTTGAAGAGATTCCTGAAGCGCAGGTCGAAGCTGAGGACGGCGGCGAAGTACAGGGCGATGACGATCTGTACGACGGACGCCGCCAGGTAGTAGAAGCTCACCGCGAACACCCGGAAGAGTTCGGGACGGGTGAAGATCTCGGTGTAGTTCTCCGTGCCGACGTAGTCGCGGTCGGGGCTGACGCCGTCCCAGTCGGTGAAGCTGTAGTAGATCATGTTGCCCACCGGCACGTAGGTGAACGTGATCAGCAGGGCGAGGGGGGCCAGCAGGAACAGCCACGGCGTGATCCTGCGCATCGGCCGGTCGCGCCACGAGGCGCCGGCCCGCGCGCGGTGCCGGGAGCCTTGCTTGCCGGATGGGCCCGGCTCGGCGGCCGGGGCGGGCGGTGACGCGGTCGAGACGGTTCGGGTTCGGGTCATTGCGGAGCCAGGGCCTTTCGTCGTCCGCTGAGGGCACTGGGTGCCGGGTCCCGTTCACCGGGGCGGTGGGGAGAGGACCCGGCGGGTGCTGGGTTCAGGCGGGTGCCGGGTCAGGAACCGACGGTCTGCCTGGCCTCGGACCAGCGCTTGTTCAGCTCGTCGAAATAGCCCTGGAGCGACCCGTCGGTGGCGCCGCGGGCGATGTCGATGAGCTTCTTGCGGTAGTCCGGCTTGTTGAGTCCGATCTCGGAGGCGTTGTCGATGGCGTCCACCTCGGCCGTCCGGGCCGCGGAGCGCTCGATCATCTTGACATCGTTGTCAACATAGCTCTTGAGGGTCTCCGGCATCCCCTGGGACTTCAGGGCGGAGACGGCGCCCTCCTTGGCCGCGTACCCGGACTTCTCGGTGAACCAGTCGATCCACGCCCGTGCGGCTTCCTTGTGGCCGGAGTGGATGTTGACGGCCTGCTGGTAGTCGGAGACCAGAGTGGAGCAGAACTCGCCGTCCTTCTGGGACGGGAGGGGCATGAAGCCGATGTCGTCGGGATTCTGGCCGGCCTTCTCGGCCGCGTCCCGCATCTGGTTGATGGCCCAGGAGCCGAGCACCATGCTGCCCACCTTGCCCTTGGCCAGGAGGGTCTTGGAGCTCTCCCAGTTGGTGGTGGCCGGGTCCTTCTCCGACAGCTTCTCGTGGACGATGTCGTGGAGCAGGGTGTCGAGGGCGTTGAGGTCGTTGCCCTCGGCCCACGGCTTGTCCATGTCGGCGAGCTTGTCGTGGCCCTGGGTGTCGCAGCTGACGGAGCCGACACTGTTGGTCCAGGGGCTTTCGAGCGGCCAGCCGTCCTTGAAGTTGGTGTAGTACGGGGTCGCCCCGGTCTTGTCCTTGACCGCTTTGAGGTCGTCGAGGAACTGTTCGGTCGTCGTCGGCCAGTCGGCGATCCCGGCCTTCTTCCACAGCGCCTTGTTGTAGACCAGGCCGTTGGCGGTTCCGAAGGTGGCGATGCCGTAGGTCTTGCCGTCGACGTCGGTCTTGTCGGTGAAGCGGTAGATGGGCTTCATCGACGAGGTCTCGCCGAGCGGCGCGAAGAACTTGGGGTAGTCGCCCTTGGCGACCGCCGACGGAATCAGCAGGACGTCGCCGTAGTCCTCCGTGTTCATACGGATCTTCACCTCCCCCTCGTAGTCGGTGAGGCCCTCGAACTCGACCTTCACGTCGGGGTAGGTCTCGTTGAACTCGGTGGCGTACTTCTTCATCGTCCCGTCCTCGACGAGGTCGGTGCGATTGGTGAGCACGGTGATGTCCCCCGAGACGCCGTCCGGGTTCACCGGCGCGGCCGCGGTCTCGCCGGCGTCCGCGCCGCCCCCTCCGCTGCACCCCGCAACGGTCAGCATCGCGGTGGCGAGCAGTGCGACGCTCAGCGTCCTCTTCCCCATGTGCCCAGCTCCTTTCCAAGGATTACGGCTCGGGCTCCGGTGGTGGTTGACGGTGACTATGTCAGTCGGCCGTGAACCGGTAAAGCTTCCCAATCCTTCGCGATACTCAATCGTTACACTAGGTGAGGGCTTCGGCCGTAGAGCCCCTGTATTGACTGGGTGCGCGAGGGAGGTCCTGTCAGGCAAAGAGGGCTAGACCGGTTCACTTGTGTGGGGTTAGGTTGAGCCGCGTTGCATACGACACGGGGTCCGTCCCGCCGAAGGAGCCGTACATGAAGGAAGTCGTCCCGCTCGCCGAGGGCTGGAGCCTCCGCCATCGCGAGAACCTGCTGCCCGCCCAGGTCCCCGGCTGTGTCCACACCGATCTGCTCACGGCCGGCCTGATCCCGGACCCCTTCCTCGGCGCCAACGAGACCGACGTGGCCTGGGTCGGCAGGCGTGCCTGGACCTACGTCCGCGACCTGCGGGCCACCGACACTGCCGGGGAGGAGGAGTACGAACGGACGGACCTGGTCTTCGACGGCCTGGACACCGCCGCGACCATCACCCTGGGCGGGCGCGAACTGGGCCGCACCCGAAACATGCACCGGCGCCACCGTTTCGACGTCACCGGTCGCCACGGGCTCCTGGCGGTGGAGTTCGCCTCCGCCTACGACGAGGCGGCCTCGGTGCGGGCACTGACGGGTGAGCGGCCCAACGTCTACCCGGAGCCGTTCCAGTACATCCGCAAGATGGCGTGCAGTTTCGGCTGGGACTGGGGGCCGACCCTGGTGACGGCCGGCATCTGGCGCCCGGTCCGGCTGGAGCGCTGGTCGACGGCCCGGCTGGCCGACGTACGCCCGCTGGTGACGGTCGACGACGCCACGGGCCGCGTCGAGGTGCGCGTCGAGGTCGAGCGCACCGCGCAGGGGACGGCCCGCTCGCTCGCCGTGCGTGCCACCGTCGGGGACGGCCTCGCCGAGGCGCGCGGTGCCGTGGAGGGGACCCACGCCGTGCTGACGCTGGAGGTGCCCGACGTGTCCCTGTGGTGGCCTCGCGGCTACGGCGACCAGCCCCTGTACGACCTGGAACTCGCGCTGATCGAGGACGGTGGCGGTTCCGAAGAACGACCCCTCGACGTCTGGCACCGGCGCGTCGGCTTCCGGACCGTGGAGCTGGACCGTTCGGCGGACGAGCACGGCACCGGATTCACCCTCGTCGTCAACGGAGAACGGATCTTCGCGCGCGGGGTCAACTGGATCCCCGACGACGTGTTCCCGTCCCGGATCACACCGGAGCGCTACCGCGCCCGGTTGCGTCAGACGGCCGGCGCTGGCGTGGACCTGGTGCGGATCTGGGGCGGCGGCATCTATGAGGACGACGCCTTCTACGACGCCTGCGACGAGCTGGGCCTCATGGTCTGGCAGGACTTCCTCTTCGCCTGCGCGGCCTACCCGGAGGAGCAGCCGCTGCGCGGGGAGGTCGAGGCCGAGGCGCGCGACAACGTTGTCCGACTGATGCCGCACCCGTCGCTCGTGCTGTGGAACGGCAACAACGAGAACCTGTGGGGCTTCCGCGACTGGGACTGGGAACCAGAACTGCGGGGCGACTCCTGGGGCGGCGGCTACTACCTGGACCTGCTCCCGCGGATCGTCGCCGAACTCGACCCCACCCGGCCCTACGCCGCCGGCAGCCCCTGGTCGGGCTCCTGGGACCATCACCCCAACGACCCGGCCCACGGCACCCACCACTCCTGGGAGGTCTGGAACCGCCGGGACTACACCGAGTACCGCGACTCGGTGCCCCGGTTCGTGTCGGAGTTCGGGTGGCAGGCGCCGCCCGCGATGGCGACCCTGCGCCGCGCGCTGCCCGGCGAGCGGCTCGCGCCCGATTCGCCCGGCATGCTGCACCACCAGAAGGCCGAGGACGGCAACGGCAAGCTGAACCGGGGCGTGGCACGTCACTTCGTGCTGCCCGAGGACGACTTCGACCGCTGGCACTACCTCACTCAGGTCGTGCAGGCCCGGGCGATCGCCACCGGGATCGAGCACTGGCGCTCGCACTGGCCGGTGTGCGCGGGCACGGTCGTCTGGCAGATCAACGACTGCTGGCCGGTCAGCTCCTGGTCGGCCATCGACGGTGACGGCCGGCTCAAGCCCCTCTACCACGAATTGCGCCGTGTCTACGCGGACCGGCTGCTCACGCTGCGGCCCGGGGAGGGCGACGACGGCCCGGTGCTCGCCGTCGTCAACCAGTCCGCCGAGCCCTGGCAGGCGCGCGTGGCCCTGCGTCGGCTGCGGGCGGACGGCACCGGGGTGGCCGAGGACGTGCTCGACGTGACCGTCCCCGCTCGTTCGGTGCACCGGCAGTCCGTGCCGCAGGACCTGGCACCCGCTCCGCGTAGCGCCAAGGAGTTCCTTGTCGCCGACAGTGAGGAACTGCGCAGTGTGCACCTGGCGGTCACGGACCGGGAGTTCGCCTACCCGCTTCCGGACTATGACGTGGCCGTTGAGTCTCCGATGGGTGCCGGGACGGGTACTGTCGAAGTCGTGGTAACCGCACACACCCTCGTACGCGATCTCCTCCTGCAGGCCGACCGGCTCGGACCCGACGCGGTCTGCGACACCGGACTGCGCACCCTGCTCCCCGGGGAACAGCTCCGGCTGCGGGTCACCGGCGCGGCCGAGACGGGGGCCAACGCCGTGCGAGCGGCACTGTTCTGCGTGGAACCGGCGTGAGCGCACCGTCCGTACGCGTCACCATCAAGGACGTCGCCGCGGCCGCGGGCGTGTCCAAGGGTGCCGTGTCCCTGGCCTTCAACGACAAGCCGGGCGTCTCCGACGCCACCCGCGAGCGGATCTTCGCGGCGGCCCGTCAACTGGGCTGGGCGCCGAACTCCTCGGCCCGCAGCCTGTCGCGCCAGTCCGTCGACACCGTGGGGCTGGCGATCTGCCGGCCCGCCCGGCTGCTGGGCCTGGAGCCCTTCTACATGGAGTTCGTCTCCGGCATCGAGAGTGTGCTGGCCGAGCGCGACTGCTCGCTGCTACTGCGCCTCGTCGACTCGCTGGAGGAGGAGATCGGGCTGCAGGAACGCTGGTGGCGGGAACGCCAGATAGGGGGCTCGATCCTGGTCGACTTCCATCACGAGGATCCGCGGATCGCGCCGCTGCGGCAGATCGGCCTCCCCGCCGTGGCGGTCGGCCACCCCTCGCTCACCGGCGGGTTCCCGTCGGTCTGGACCGACGACGCCGCGGCAGTCACCGAAGCGGTGCGCTACCTGGCGGTGCTGGGGCACCGGCGCATCGCACACGTGGGCGGCCCCCGGGGGCTGGGGCACAGCGCCATCCGGACGACCGCGTTCGAACAGACCATGACCGAACTCGGCATCGAGCGCGGGCCGCACGTCGAGACGGGTTTCTCGGGCGAGGACGGCGCCCGCGCCACCCGCTCCCTGCTGCTGTCCGCCGAGCGGCCCACGGCCATCCTCTACGACAACGACATCATGGCGGTCGCGGGGCTCGGTGTCGCCGCGGAGATGGGCGTCTCCGTGCCGGACGAACTGTCGCTGCTCGCGTGGGACGACTCCCAGCTGTGCCGGCTGACGCATCCGACACTGTCGGCGATGAGTCACGACGTGCACAGCTTCGGAGCGCAGGTCGCGCGGGTGCTGTTCGAGGTGCTGGCGGGCCACGACGTGACGTCCCAACCCGTCGCGACGCCGACCCTGGTACCGAGAGCGTCGACCGCCGCGCCTCCTGCGTAGAGGGGGCAGGGGTACGGACGGTGAGGGGCGCGGCGTCATGCCGCGCCCTTTCACGTGCGAAGTTTCACGGACGAATTCGGCGGCTCTCTCGTTCGCAGGATGGCTCGCATGTACCGGTTAACAGGAGGGGAACGTAGAGGCGTCTACTTCGGCTGTCAATCCATCACACAGCGCGCTTTCCTGCTGGCAGTCGCCGCACCAGGTGTGCTCACTGGCACTGTACGGCGGGTTTAGCGGTTTAGTTCCGAAGGGTGCTCAGCTCGCTGAGGCGAATTCGGAACGGTCTATTGACATGGATGGAACATCCGGTGCCTCATGGTGTTGCGCTGAGCGGTCCGCAGTCCTGTCCGGCCGCCTCGCCGACCCGTCACACCGCTCGCCCGGTGCCTGCCTCGCAACTCCCTGCGCTTACGAAGCGTGCCCCGGGTGGCGGCTGTTCATCGCCTGACATCGTTGTCAGGCAAGCGTCGGCAAGGGGCGCCCGGTGGGCCCGGGACAAGCGACGGCACCCCCCTCCGACCTGTCCGAGGAGACACATGCGAAGGCCAAGAAGCACGCTGATCACGACCGCGGGGATGGCGTTCACCGCCGTTCTCGGACTGCTGCTCTCACTCGCCGGCCCTTCCGTCGGCACGGCGCAGGCCGCTGAAGGCGGTATCCACGTCAGCAACGGACGTGTCGTCGAGGGCAACGGCAACGCGTTCGTCATGCGCGGGGTCAACCACGCCTACACCTGGTACCCCGAGCGCACCAGCTCCATCGCCGACATCGCGGCCAAGGGCGCCAACACCGTCCGCGTCGTGCTGAGCAGCGGCGGCCGATGGACGAGGACGAGTGCCTCCGAGGTCTCCGCGCTCATCGACCAGTGCAAGGCCAACAAGGTCATCTGCGTGCTGGAGGTGCACGACACCACGGGGTACGGCGAGGATGGCGCGGCGACCAGCCTGGACCAGGCGGCCGACTACTGGATCAGCGTGAAGAGCGCGCTGGAGGGCCAGGAGGACTACGTCGTCGTCAACATCGGCAACGAGCCCTTCGGCAACACCGACTACACGGCGTGGACCGACGCGACCAAGGCGGCCATCACCAAGCTCCGCGGCGCCGGCATCGATCACGCCCTGATGGTCGACGCACCCAACTGGGGCCAGGACTGGTCCGGCACGATGCGCTCCAACGCGGCTTCCGTCTTCGCCTCCGACCCCGACCGCAACACCGTCTTCTCGATCCACATGTACGGCGTCTACGACACCGCGACCGAGGTTCAGGACTATCTCAACGCCTTCGTCGGCGGCGGACTGCCCATCGTCGTGGGGGAGTTCGGCGACCAGCACAGCGACGGCAACCCCGACGAGGACGCCATCATGGCGACGGCCCAGTCTCTCGGTGTCGGCTACATCGGCTGGTCCTGGAGCGGCAACGGCAGCGGCGTCGAGTACCTCGACATGGTCAACGGCTTCGACCCGAACTCGCCGACCGGCTGGGGCGACCGCTTCTTCAACGGCAGCGACGGCATCGCAGCCACGTCCAAGACCGCCACCGTGTACGGCGGTGGCGACGACGGCAGCACGGGCGGTACCGCGCCCAACGGTTACCCGTACTGCGTCAACGGCGGCGCCTCCGACCCCGATGGCGATGGGTGGGGCTGGGAGAACAGCCGTTCCTGCGTCGTCCCCGGCGGCATCGCTCCCAACGGTTACCCGTACTGCGCGAACGGCGGCGCTTCCGATCCTGACGGTGACGGGTGGGGCTGGGAGAACAGCCGTTCCTGCGTCGTCCGGGGCAGCGCCGCGGATCGCTGACCGACGGACGCGGTGACGCCTCGCCCGAGGAAAGCCCCCGGGCGGGGCGTTCGGTCGCACGACGGCGTCAGGCATCGGCCATGGACGTGAGTAACCGGGGCCGGGCCGCCGGGGTGCCGCTTCGTGCAGTGCAGTCACCGTCGGACCGCGACGACTGGTCGAAACCGCGGCGCCCGCGTGCAGGTCGGAGATGTCTGAGCCAGGTGTGCACGCACTGGAGGGGCGCCGGCCCGCAGCTCACGCCGCGCGGCCTGGATCTCGGCCTCGCTCAACGCCGGCAAGCCCCAACCGCCTCCCCGCCCGGCAGGGTGCCGTCGACCACGTCGCGCAGCTGGGAGCGCGCGGTGATGCCCAGTTTGGGGAAGACCCGGTAGAGGTGGGAGCCGACCGTACGCGGGGAGAGGAACAGTTTTTCCCCGATCTCACGGTTGGTCAGGCCGCGGGCCGCGAGCCGGGTGATCTGCTGCTGCTGAGGGCTGAGTTCGGTGATCGCGCTGGGGGCGACGCTGTCCGCCTCGATGCCGGCGGCTCGCAGTTCTGCCTTGGCGCGTGCGATCCACGGTCGGGCGCCGAGCCGCCGGAACGTGTCGAGTGCTCCGGTCAGCAGCGGGCGGGCCTCCGCGATACGTCGCTGTCGGCGCAGCCACTCTCCGTAGTCCAGCCGGGTCTGTGCCCGCTCGAAGGGCCACTGCTCGCCCGCTTCGTCCGCCAGCGCCGCCTGGAAGTGCCGTTCGGCATGCTCCGGTTCGGCGAGCAGGGCGCGGCCTCGCTCGACCAGGAGGGAGACACGAGCCGACATGCCGGTGCCCAGGCGCCGCACCGAGCGCTCCAGCAGTTCCGCCGCGTGTTCGCGCCGTCCTCGGCGGACGGCCGCCGCGCAGAGTTCGGCCAGGACGGTGTAGGAGACGTGGTAGTGGACCGGGTCGCCGCCCTCGGTGAAGGCGGAGCGGAACTGTGCGTACGCGGTGTCGTAGTCACCGTCGGCCACCGCCGCCAGCCCCAGCGCGCGCCGGGCGCAGACCGCGACGGAGCGGCTTTCCAGCGGATCGACGAGGGCCAGCGCCTGCTCGGCGTTCCTGCGTGCGTCGGCCGGCTCACCGAGCAACGCCAGTGCTGTCGCCTCGAGCGCTCGTGCGCATGCCTCGGCGTGGTCCAGTCCGGCCTGCGAGGCCACCGCCGCGATCTCGGCGGCCACCGAGCGGGCCTCGGCCCAGCGGCCCTGCTCCAGATAGGCCCAGCCGGCGGCGCAGCCCAGCCCGGCCGGTAGCGGGCCAAGGGCCTGCCAACGGCCGAACGCCTCGTCGAAGGTGCCGACGGCGAGGGAGGTCTGGTCGAGGAGCCACGCCACGATGGCGAGCGCGGTCAGGGATCCGGCGTCGTCCTTGGCCTCGGTGATGAGCTGCGGCAGCGCCGGGGCGAGGGGCGCTCCCGCGCCGGTGGGATCGGAGACGGCCAGTACCCAGGCACGCAGTCCGCCACCGGTGGCGGAGTCCGGCATGTGGGGGAGGAGGGTCTCGATCCGCTGCCGCTGGACCTCCTCGCCCGAGTAGTAGCGGACCACCGCTGCCGCGGCGAGCGCGTCCGGCAGGCGCGGCGAACGGGCGTCCGCCGCCTCGTCGGCGATGCGTGCCAGCAGCGTGAAGGCGGCCGTGTGGTGCGGACCCATGGTCATGAGTTGCCCCGTCGCCAGCGCGGCCCGGCTGATCAGTGCCGGGTCGTCACTGCGCTTTCGGACCTCGTCGGCCAGGTGTTCCACCCAGCCGAGCTGACCGGTGAGGACGGCCATCTCCGCGGCCTCGGCCAGCAGCCGAGCCTGGTCCGCGCGGCGCGGGCTGAGCTGCGCGGCGCGCTCCAGAGCGGCGGCAGCGGCCGCGTGGCCGCCCCGGCGCCTGGCCCGGCCGGCTGTCTCCAGGAGGGCCGCCGACACCCGCTCGTCGGGCCGCACGGTCGCGGCGGCGAGGTGCCAGGCGCGGCGGTCGGGCTCCTCGTCCAGCAGCTGGGCGAGAGCGAGATGTGCGCGCCTGCGTTCCTCGAAGGACGCGGCGTGGTACACCGCCGAGCGGACGAGCGGGTGACGGAAGGAGATCCCGGCGCTGTCCTGTCGTACGAGTCCGGCCCGTTCGGCGGGCACCCACGTAGTGTCGTCCGCCTCGGGCAGACCCCGCGCGGCCACCGGCGCGTCCGCCGCGTCGGTGGCGGCGAGCAGCAGCAAGGCGCGGCGGGTGGCTTCCGGCAGGTGCTTCACGTGCCGCGCGAAGATCCCTTCCAGCCGGTCGGTGACGGGCAGCGGTCCCTCCACTCCGCTGCCCCCCGGCTGTCCGCTCGCGGCGGCGCGGGCGAGCTCGACCAGGGCCAGCGGATTGCCCGCCGCCTCCTGCAGGATCCGGACCCGGGTGCGGCCGGCGGGCCGCGTCGGCTGCTCATCGAGCAACCGGTTCGCCGCATCGCCGCTCAGGGGACCTATCTCCAGGCGCTCGTACCCCTTGTCGAACCCGGGCAGCACGTCCGCGGCACGCACGCCCACCAGCAGTGTCACGGGCTCGCTGGCCATGCGCCGGGCCACGAACGAGAGAACGTCCAGCGACGCGCGGTCGATCCACTGGGCGTCGTCGACCACCACGAGCAGCGGTGCCGGTTCCGCGAGATCCGACACCAGGGTCAGCACCGCCAGGCCGACGAGCATGGCATCGGGGGCCTCGGCGTTTTCGGCCAGTCCCAGCGCGCCCTGGAGCGAGGAACGCTGCCGCGCGGGCAGGCCGTCCAACTCGCCGAGGGCCGGGCGGAGCAGCTGGTGCAGACCGGCGTACGCGAGATGTGCCTCGGACTCGCTGCCGACCGCTCGCAGCACCCGATGGCCGGTCCTGCGCGTGCGCCGCACGGCGAGGTCGAGCAGGACGCTCTTGCCGGCACCGGGGTCGCCCTCGACGATCAGCACTTCGCCGTGGGACCGGTCGGCGGCCGTCCGCTTCATGATTTCCGCGGTCTCGGTTTCCCGGCCCACCACGGTCGGACCGGGGTCTACCGCCGGGCTCCGGCCCGCTTGAGCGCTTCCAGCATTTTCCACGGATGCTCCAGAGACTGACGCGAGGCTGCTGCACGAGGAAGGGGAGAAGCGCCCCATTCCACTGGAGTGCAAGGAGGAACGGGCAGCGACAATTCCGCGCGGCCGGCGAGATGCCCGCCAGTACGTTCCGAACGTCCGTGGACGGCCCGCGGCGTGTGCGCCGCGGCCGACCGTCACCGGAGTGGCGCCGTCTGCTGTCCGTGCGGCGGACGTCGCCGACCGGGGCGTCCATGTGCAGTCACATGACGCATACCGCGGTCCGTCACCTGCGGCGCACCATTGCGGAACAGGGGAACGGGGTCGTTCACGGAACGGACCCGTCAAGCGGACGGCCCTGTCCTCACCGGCGAGGACCAGACGGCCTGCCCCCGGCATCCGACCTTCTGCCGCCGGACGCGGCACCGCCGCCCCCGCCAAGAGCACCGCTCACCGCATCACGCCCGCGTCCGCGGCCCGAGCACGCGGAACCGACTGACCTGGAGCGAACCATGGACACCATCACCCTGGGCGAGGTCACCGTGACCCGAGTCCGGGAGTACTACGGCCCCGTGGACCTGACGCCCGAGGCGTTCGTCCCGGAGAGCCCGGCGGAGGCGTGGGACACGCACCGCTCCTTGCTGGTTCCGGACTTCCTGAACGCCGAGACCCGGATCGTCAACTCGGCGATCCAGACCTGGGTCCTGCGCAGCGAGGGCAGGACCATCCTGGTCGACACCGGCGTCGGCAACCACAAGGACCGGCCGTACGCGCCGGTGTGGAACCGCCTGGAAACCGACTTCCTGGGCAATCTCGCCCGCGCCGGGGTCCGCCCCGAGGACGTCGACATCGTGATCAACACCCACCTGCACGTCGACCACGTCGGCTGGAACACCTACCTCGACGGCCGGACCTGGGTACCGACGTTCCCCAACGCCACCTACCTCATGGCCAAGGCGGACTTCGACTACTGGAACCCCGCCAACGAGGTCAAGACCCTGCTCGGCCGAGGCAACCAGAACGTCTTCGAGGACAGCGTCGCCCCCGTGCACGAGGCCGGCCTCACCCTGCTGTGGGAGGGCAGCCACCGAATCGACGGCAGCCTGCGCCTCGACCTCGCCCCCGGCCACACCCCCGGATCGTCCGTGCTGAGGCTGGAGTCCGGCTCCGACCGGGCCCTGTTCGTCGGCGACCTGATGCACAGCCCGATCCAGATCGTCGAGCCCGACGCCAACAGCTGCTTCTGCGAGGACCCCGCCGAGGCCCGCGCCACCCGCCGCAAGCTCCTGGGCTCGGCGGTCGACAGCAACGCCCTCGTCTTCCCCGCGCACCTCGGCGGCCACGGCGCCGCCGAAGTCGTCCGCGAGGGGAGCAAGTTCGCCATCAAGGGCTGGGCGCCCTTCGCCAAGTACACCGAGCCGGCCTGAAGGCCCGCGGAAGGACACGAGAGATGAACCGCCACCCCGACACCGTCGTGGCCACCGCGCGGGGCGCCGTGCGCGGCCTGCGCCAGGGCAGCACCAACACCCTCACGTTCCTGAACATCCCCTACGCCGCTCCGCCCCGCGGCGCCGGCCGGTTCGCCCCGCCGCAGCCGCACGAGCCGTGGGACGGCGTACGGGACGCCACCGTGCCGGGGCCCAACGCCCCGCAGTCCGAACGCAAGCTCGGCGACGTCGACATGACCCCCTACTTCGGCACCGGCTGGAGCCGCGGCGAGGACTACCTCACCGTCAACGTCTTCACGCCCGCCGCCGGCGGTGACGGACGTCCGGTCATGGTCTTCGTCCACGGCGGCGGTTTCGTCGCCGGATCCACGCGGTCCACCCTGTACGACGGCTCCGCGTTCGCCCGTGACGGTGTCGTCCTCGTCACCCTCAACCACCGGCTCGGTATCGCAGGGTTCCTCGACATCCCCGGGGCGCCCGCCAACCGCGGCCTGCTCGACGTCGTCGCCGCGCTGCGCTGGGTGCGGGAGAACATCTCCGCCTTCGGCGGCGACCCGCGCAACGTCACCCTCTTCGGTCAGTCGGCCGGGGCGACCACCGTCGGCGGCGTCCTCGCCACCCCCGAGGCCGCCGGCCTGTTCCGCCGGGCGATCGTGCAGAGCGGCAGCGGTCTGGGCGCGTTCACACCCGAGCAGGCCGCCCGCGTCACCGAGGCCGCGGCCGAGGCCCTGGGCATCGAGCCCCACGTCGACGCCTTCGCCGGCATCCCCGACGAGCAGCTCGTCGAGGCGGCATCCAAGCTCGCGGGCATCGACCTGCGGACCGAGACCCACGGCGACCCGCTGATCGGTCTCAGCCCCTTCAGCCTGGTCCTCGACACCCAGCCCGCCGCATCCGTCGCCGCCGGCCTCGCCGCCGACGTCGACCTGCTCGTCGGCACCAACACCGAAGAGGGCAACCTGTACCTGGTCCCGGTGGGCAAGTACGCCACCTCGACCGCCGCCGACGTCGACGAGGCCGCCGCCCGCTCGCACCCGGATCCGGCGCGTCTCGTCGAGGCCTACCGCGAGTCCCGCCCCGAGGCGTCCTTGGCCGAACTGCGCTCCGCCATCATGACCGACGCCCTGTTCGGCGCGGGCAGCCGCGCTCTGGCCGGCGCCCATGCCGCCCACCCGCGGTCCGCCACCTTCGCCTACGAGTTCGCCTGGCGCTCCCACGCCCTGGACGGTGAACTCGGCGCCGCCCACGCGGTCGAACTGCCCTTCGTCTTCGACCTCGCGGACCGGCCCGAACTCAACGGTCCGGCCGCCCTGCTCGGCCCCGGCAAGGCCCCCGCGGACCTCGCCACCCGCGTCCACGAGACCTGGATCCGGTTCGCCCGGACCGGCGACCCCGGCTGGGACCCGTACGACACCGACCGCCGGGCCACCATGCGCATCGACACCGAGTGGACCCAGGTCGACGACCCCCGCAGCCGGGAACGCCGGGTCTGGAGCTGACCCCTCGTCCACGATCAGCCCCCCCGGGGGTGTCGCGGACGGGAGGTCGGAGCTGTGCGGCGACCGCGCCCGGGCCAAGGACGTCCGAGCCGGCCAAGGACGTCCGAGCCGACGGATGCGGCGGCCGGGGTGCGGCCGGCTCACCCGGTCGGCGCGCCCTGCCGGGCCGGCAGCTCGACCCGGTAGGGAAAGGCCGCCGGTGGTCCTCGCCCGGGCCGTCACGGCGCCCCGGTGGCCGCGCACGAGGGTCCGGACGACCGCGAGGCCCGGGCCGCGGCCGCTGCGGTCGCCGCCGCCTGAGACGAGACACTGATCCTTAAGCGGGGGAGCCGAGGCCGCAGCGCTGAACCCCAGGACGACGGGCGAGGCTGGGTGCCGATGAGAGTCGTATTCCCTCATTGTCCGGGTTCACCGCGCTTTCCGCTGGTGTGGGCGAAGCGGGTCCGGGTGTTATTGAATGAGGTGTGCGGTCAGGAAGCTCGGGGTCCCGTCGCACGGCTTCTGGTACGTCCCCGGCGCTGCCGGGGTCGGTGAGCGAGCTGAGAGAGCCGCATGGACTCCACACCCTCCCCCTCGTCCTCGTCGCCGTTCGAACTGGTCAGCAGTGCCCTGGGGAAGTACATCCCGCGCGGCGGAGCGGCAGCGGCCGCCGGTCCGGCCGACTCGCAGGGTGACCGCACCGCCCGCCCGCCCCTGCCCGCCGACCCGGCTGCCCGCCGTCAGGAGCAGATCCTCGGCGTGGTCAACCTGGACCGGGATCTCCGGATCACCCGCAGCAATCTGGACGCCCCCGTCTTCGCGGGGCTGGACGCCGTGACCGGGAGCCCGGTCGTCGATCTTCTGCCGCCCGGGGACGTACCGACGGTCACGCGACGGTTGCGGCAGGTTCTCGAGACCGGTGACGCGCACGTCGCCCGGGTCCAGCGCCTGCGGCGCGGAGACGGGTCGGAGCTGGTGGTCTCGATGAGCATCCTGCCCGCCGCGGAGCCCCATGAGGGCCTGACCGTCTCCCTGATCGCCATGGCCAGAAGGCTGCACCTGTACGCCGCCGAGACCGCGATCGGCACCTCGCTGGACATCGGGGAGACCGCGCAGTCGCTGGCGGAGTCCCTGCTGGCCTGGGGAGACGTGGCCGCCATCGACCTCGACTTCGCCGTGTGGACGGGCGAGGGGGTCACCGATCAGGCGCCGGGGCGCATCCGGCTGCGGCGGGCGGCCCTGGTGCCGGACCGCGCGTGGCCCGAGGGATATCTGACTCCGGGCGATGATCTTCCCCGCGACGCGAGCCGCCTGCTGTCCCAAGCGATACGGCGTGACGACGCCGCCCAGGCCATCGTCATACCCGACCGGGAGGCGATCGAGCGGGTACTCGGCAGTCCGAGGCTGGTGCGTGCCCTGGTGCCCGGTGAGCGGTCGGCGGGTGTGGCGTGCGTACCGCTGGTCCTGGAGGGCACGCCGCCCGTCGTGCTGGGTGTGGCGGAGGTCTGGCGGCGGGCGGACCGTCCCTTTTACGACAGCGAGCTGCTCGACCTGCAGGAACTGGTGGCCAGGACCGCCCATCACGTCGACCTGGCCCGTCAGCACCAGCGTGAGCACACGCAGGTGCTGGCGTTGCAGCGCCGCCTGCTGCCGCGGGCCGGCGGCGACACCATCGAGACCGCCAGCGTCTGCCAGCCCGCCACCCCCGACAGCGCGGGCGTCGGCGGTGACTGGGTGAACAGCTTTCCGCTGCCGGACGGCCGTACCGCGCTGGTGGTCGGTGACGTCGTCGGGCACGGTCTGGGAGCCGCGGCGACCATGGGCCAGCTGAGCATGGAGGCCCGCGCTCTGCTGTCCGCGGGGCTGGCGCCCGACGAGGTGCTGGAGCACCTGGACGAGACCGTGTCGCTGTTGGACGACGCGGAGTCCGGGCTGGCGGCCGGCTACAGCGCGCTCGGGTCGACCTGCTGCATCGCCGTCTACGATCCGGTCAGCCACCACGTGGCGCTGGCCAGCGCCGGCCACCTCCCCCCGGTACTGGTGCCCCCGGACGGGCGCTCCGGCCCGCTCGCGGTCCGCCCCCACCCCGGCCTGGGCGCCGAGTTCGCCTTGCGGGAGCCGTTCGACGTGCACACGTTCGCCGTCCCCCCGGGCTCCCTGCTCGCCCTCTACACCGACGGCCTGGTGGAGGATCCCGCCATATCGATCGACGAGGGCATCGGCAGGCTGGCGGACGCCGTGGCCGCGGTGCACCCCTGGGACGGCCTGCAGGCGGCTGCTCGGCACGTGGTCTCCGGGTTGGCGCCCGTGCGCCGGCGTGATGACGTGACCCTGCTGCTGGCACGCATGATCGGGTACCGCAAGGGGGACACCGCGGCCTGGCGGCTGCCAGCCCGCGGCGACGCGGCCGCCCGGGCCCGCACGCTGGTCTCCGCGTTGCTGCGGCAATGGCGCAGCAGGGACGACGCCCGGGACAGAGTGCTGCTCCTGGTCAGCGAGCTGGTCACCAACGCGGTCCGCTTCGCCGGCGGGCCCATCACGGTGCGGCTGATCAGGGCCGGTCACGACCTGCTGTGCGAGGTGGAGGACACCGGCAACGGCAGGCCGAGACTGGGCCCGTGCGGGCTCCTCGACGACCGTGGTCGCGGCTTGCACGTGGTGCACCGCCTCACCACCGGGTGGGGGGTGCGCTGGACGGACAACGGCAAGGTGGTCTGGGCGAAGGTCGCGAGGTGACGCGGCCGTGGGGTCGGCGTGCTACAGCCACTCGCCTTCCAGGGCGGTGGCCGTGAGGCCCGGGGCCGCCGCGTACAGGACGGCACGGTCGCCCGGCTTCTGCCCGGCGTCGTGTGCCCTGCGCATGATGTCGAAGACGGCGGCGCCTCCGCGGTTGCCGCTGGTGTAGCTGTCCCGGCTGTAGTCCAGCAGCCCCGACGGCCACGCGTCGGGCATCGTCTGCTCCATGTACTCCAGCACCCGGGTTCCGCCGGGGTGCGCGAGCAGGACGTCGGGGTGCCAGGAGTCGGGGTCGTCCCGGTAGCGCAGACGCAGCCACTCCCACATCGCGGTGACCGTCTCCTGAACGGCGCGCGGCCCGCGCCGGTCCATCACGAAGTGGGTGCCGTCCGACCGGGTGTCCAGGCGGTGCAGGTCCTGGGTCCCCGGCAGGGTGTGGTGCCAGGCGGTGTCCAGCCGCAGCACCGACTCGGGCCTCTGGCGGCCCGTGACCACCGCGGCGACCGCGGTGTCCGCGAACAGCAGGCGGACGATCAGGGACTCCAGAGTGTCGTCCGCGGGCTGGTAGGTCGTGCTGAGCGCCTCCGCGATCACGACCAGGACCACCCGGTCGGGGTCCGCGGCCACGAGATCGGCAGCCAACGCCAGGGAGCGGGTCCCGGCCACGCAGGCCCACTGCGTGGCCGGCAGCAGCATCACGTCGTTGCGGAGCGGAAGCCTGTTGGCCAGTGCGACGTCCAGGCCCGGCAGCGCCGGCGTGGTGGAGTGACTGGTTATCAGACAGTCGACGTCCGAGGCGTCCAGCCCGGCGATCTGCAGGGCCCCGCGCGCCGCGCGCTCCCCGTAGGCCTGCACGGCCTCCCAGGCCGGCGCGGTGCGCTCCTGGACGGTCTGCGGCGCGGGTATCGACTCCAGGGCGGCGACCGCGCGGTCGACGTCCTGCTCGGTGAACCCGTCGCGGGCCAGCGCCTCTCGGGCCGCCCCGCTGCCGCCGGCCATCAGGCCGCTCCCGTCGCCGGGTGCGACGGCGGTCTCCAGCGGCAGCATCCACCCGCGGGTCTCGATGCCCGTACTGGCCGCGATGCCGTCGATCCGGGGCGCCCACGACGCGTGCGGGTGCCGGCCGCGTACTTCCGCCACGATCTGATCGGTCTCCACGGTGTGCTCGCCGTGTATCACGGCGGGAGGGCACAGGTAAGCGGCCACGGTTCGCGCCTTTCTGCGGGGAACGGAGGAGGACGTCAGGAGTGCCTGGGGACGGGGTACTTGGCACTTCGCACCCGGGAAGAACCGGGAACGTCCGGGAGAACGCCGCTGCGCTCTGCCTCGGGCGTCGGCATCCGTTCCGAGCATGGACGCTAAAGGGACATTTCCGCTGTGATGCAGGCAACTTGGGCGGCCTTTGGGTGCGTGACACGGCACACACCCACGGAGGGGAGGCCCCGGCGTGCTTCGGCCGACCTGCTCTGACGCGTCGTCAACCGCGAGTCCGGGCGGAGTCAGCGCCCTGTCGTGCCGTCGATCAGCTCGCGGAGGATGTCCGCGTGACCGGCGTGGCGGCCGGTCTCCTCGATCATGTGGGTGAGGGCCCAGCGGGCACTGGGCGCGGGACGGCCCGGCCGCGGCCGGGGGACCGGCTCGCCGAGGTCCGGGCACCCGTCGAGGACCGCGTTCGCACGCTCGACGGTCTCCCGGTAGCGGGCGACGACGTCGGCGACACCGTCCTCCGGTGCGGCGTGAAAGGTCGCCTGCCAGTCGGTGACCTGCTCGCCCAGGAAGATCGCACGCTCGACGCGGGTCAGGTGGTTGAGCAGGCCGAGCAGGTTCGTGCCCGAGGGGACCTGGGCCGTGCGGACCCGCGGCTCGGGAGCGCCCTCGACCTTCGCGGTCATCGAGATCCGTAGGTAGTCGAGGAATCCGCGCAGAACCTGGGCCTCGCTGCTTCCGGTCCGGGGCGGAGGGGTGTCCCTGCGGCGGGCTGAGGTGGGCATGGTGGCCTCCTTCGTCGGGCATCGGGCACCGGGGAGTGGGTCTCGGCACCGGGGAGTGGGTCTCGGGCCGGCCGGCCGGTCAGGCGGTGCGTCGGACGAGCAGGACGTGGTCGACGACCTCGGCGGTGCGTCCGCCCGGGCCGGTCGCGATCCGGCGGGGCGCGTCGGCCCGCTCGACGGTCCACGTCGCCGGGTCCAGGCCGATGCCCGCCGCGACCTCCCGCGGAGTCGGGTACCGGACGTCGGGATCCTGGTTCCACGACCACGGCGCGGTGGAGCCGTGGTCGACCACCAGCAGCCGCCCGCCCGGGCGCAGCGCGTGTGCGGCCGTACGCAGGACCGCAGCCCGGTCCAGGTCGAAGGGGGTGTGGAGGTAGTGCGCGGAGACCAGATCGAACCGGCCCCCGGGGAAGGACGCGCGCAGGTCGTGCTGCTCGGCGGCGACCAGGTCGCCGAGGCCGAGTGAGCGGGCGTGGCCGGAGAGCCGCTCGGCCGCCACGGTCGAGATGTCGACGGCGGTGACCCGCCACCCCCGGCGGGCGAGCCACAGCGAGTCGCCGCCGTCGCCGCATCCGAGGTCCAGTGCGTCGCCGGGGCGCAGGCCGGTGACCGTCTCGACGAGACGGCCGTTGGGCCGCGGGTCGGTGGCCGACGGCCGGCCGGCGTAGACGCCGTCCCAGAACGTGACCGCATCGGTGGCGCTCATCGAAGCTCCTTCGTCTGTCGGGATGTCCTGCGAGCAATGCCTGTCGGGATTGCCCGTCGGAATGCGGCCAGTCTCACCGGACGCCGCGCGAACCGGCACGGAAACTTGCCGTTGTGGCAAGGTGGCCCGATGGACGGCGGAACGGAAGACGTACTCGGCGCGGTGGGCCCGCGGCTGCGTGCGCTGCGGCGCGACCGCGGCGTCACCCTCGCCGACCTCTCGGCGGCCACCGGGGTGTCGGAGAGCACGCTGTCCCGGCTGGAGAGCGGGCAGCGCCGGGCGACCCTGGAGCTGCTGCTGCCGCTCGCCCGGATCTACGACGTTCCGCTGGACGACCTCGTCGGTGCCCCGCGCACGGGCGACCCCCGCATCCACCTGAAGCCGATCCGGCGGTTCGGGATGGTCTTCGTGCCGCTGTCCCGGCGGCCGGGCGGGACCCAGGCCTTCAAAATGATCATCCCGAGCCGCCCCCGCCCTCTCGAACCGACCCCGCAGACGCACGAGGGCTTCGAATGGCTCTACGTGCTGAGCGGCCGGCTGCGGCTGGTGGTCGGCGAGCGCGACCTGACGCTGGCGCCCGGTGAGGCCGCCGAGTTCGACACGTCCCTGCCGCACTGGCTGGGCAGTGCCGACGGCGGCGCGGTCGAGCTGCTCGTCCTGTTCGGCCTGCAAGGGGTGCGCGCGCACGTACGCACCGGCTCGCCACCGGTCGCGTAGCGCACGTGGGGGGTCCGGTCCCACGGACGGACGGCTGAACGGCGGTTCAGGAAGCGGATCGGAATGCGAGTCGCTCAAACGGCACGGGGGTCCGCACATCCGTGCCGCACCCTTGTGTAATTCCTCTGGAAGCCTCAATCTTTCGGCTGACGCACCAAAGTCGTCCCGGATTGACATGACCATGACCCATGGTCGTCGCCGAGGGCGGCCTGCTCGGCGTGCACGAACCCCACCACGCACCACCGACTGAGGAGGACCCCTCACATGGCAGTGCTGCGTCACCACCCCCACCGCACCACCCGGCGAAGACTGGCCGCCGTCAGCGCCGCGGCCACCGCGGCCCTCGCCGCGAGCCTCGTCTCCGCGCTCCCCGCCACCGCGGCGGAGGGCCGCATCCAGTACGAGGACGCGGCCAACGCGGTCGCCGGCAGCTACATCGTGACCCTGAAGGCGGACGAGGCGAGGTCCGGCTCCGCCGAGGGCCGCGCGCTGGCGAAGAAGTACGGCGCCGACATCGAGCGCACGTACACCAAGGCCCTCAACGGCTACGCGGTCGAGGCGTCCGAGACCGAGGCGAAACGTCTCGCCGCCGACCCGGCCGTCGCCTCCGTCGTCCAGAACCGCACCTTCCACGCCACCGGCACCCAGCCCAACCCGCCGTCCTGGGGCCTGGACCGCATCGACCAGCGGAACCGCCCGCTGGACAGCTCGTACACCTATCCGGACAGCGCCGGACAGGGCGTGACGGCGTACGTCATCGACACCGGCGTCCGCATCTCCCACAACGACTTCGGCGGCCGCGCCTCCTACGGCTACGACGCCATCGACAACGACAACACCGCCCAGGACGGCCACGGCCACGGCACCCACGTCGCCGGCACCGTCGGCGGCGGCGCCTACGGCGTCGCCAAGCAGGCGAAGATCGTCGGCGTCCGGGTGCTCGACAACTCCGGCTCCGGCACCACCGCGCAGGTCGTCGCCGGCATCGACTGGGTCGCCCGCAACGCGGTCAAGCCGGCCGTCGCCAACATGTCCCTCGGCGGCGGCGCCGACAGCGCCCTCGACACGGCCGTGCGCAACGCCATCGCCTCCGGCGTCACCTTCGCCGTCGCGGCCGGCAACGAGTCCACCAACGCCTCCACCAAGTCGCCGGCCCGGGTGACGGAGGCGATCACGGTCGGCGCCACCACGTCGAGCGACGCCCGCGCGAGCTACTCCAACTACGGCTCGGTCCTGGACCTGTTCGCGCCCGGCTCGTCGATCACCTCGGCCTGGAACAGCGGCGACTCGGCCACCAACACCATCTCCGGTACGTCCATGGCGAGCCCGCACGTCGCCGGGGCGGCCGCGCTGTACCTGGCCGACAACCCCACGGCCACCCCCTCACAGGTCGCCTCCGCGCTGACGTCCACCGCCACCAGTGGCGTCGTCTCGAACCCGGGCAGCGGCTCGCCCAACCGCCTGCTGTACGTCGGCGACGGCGACACCACGCCCCCGCCGACCGGCGACCGCTTCGAGAACACCGGCGACTACACCATCCGGGACAACGCCACCGTCGAGTCCCCGGTGACCGTCACCGGCGTCTCGGGCAACGCCCCCTCGGCGCTCTCCGTGGACGTGAACATCGTCCACAGCTACATCGGTGACCTCCAGGTCCAGCTGGTCGCCCCGGACGGCACGGCGTACACGCTGAAGTCCTACGGCACCGGCGGCAGCGCGAACGACATCAACACCACGTACACCGTGAACGCCTCCTCGGAGACCGCGAACGGCACGTGGAAGCTGCGGGTCAGCGACAACGCGTCCTGGGACACCGGGCGTATCGATGCCTGGGCCCTGCAGTTCTGACAAGTCCGTCAGTCTGACGACGCCTCAGTGAAGAACCTCGCCCTCGCGGTGCGGCTCCGGGTCGACGACCCAGCCCGCCACGAGGGCGAGACGCGTGTGCCGGTGCACGGCGAGGAAGCCGAAGGGGCGGTCGAACGCGGCCCGGACGGTGGTGCGCAGCCAGAGCGGCCGAGGCAGGGCACAGCCGGCCGCGCCGATCGCCGTGACCGCAGCCGCCTCGAAACCCCGGGCGCCGAACCTGGCCACGGCGGACTGCCGGGCCGCCTCGACGTACAGGGGAAGACGCGAGCCGATGCCGGGGAAGTGACCGGGGGCCTCCCGCGCGGCCGTCGCGAGACCGAACAACTCGGGGCGTTCCAGCAGGTCGTGGCCGGCCGTCACGTCGTACGCCGTCGTCGTCACGTCGAGCGCAGGCGGCTCGGGCCTGCTCGTGTGCTCCCGCCCGACATGGAGTCCGGGGCCCGCCTCGCCGTACGGCAGTCGGGAGCCCGGTGTCACCTGATGGGCGCGCGCGAGGACGCCGAGCCCCGCTCCCAGGACCTGCCCGGGCGTCATGCTCTCTTCGCCGAGCAGCAGATGGACGTCGACCGCGGTGCCGCCCAGCACCTTCAGCTCGGTGACGTGGCCCTCGGGCGTGTCCGCCACGCCGATCCGGTCCAGCAGCACGCTCTCCCGGCGCAGGCCCAGCAGTTCGCGCCCCTCCCACGGGCCGCTCTCCGGTACGACGCAGGACTCTTCGAAGGGCCGCAGCCACCGGGTGCGCAGCGCCAGCGCGCTCGCCAGCACCAGATCGGTGCCCGGTGCGACCGCCACCGGCATTCGCTCGATCAGCCCACCCGTGCGCCGTACCGCCCACGCGTCGAGCGCCGTCCCGTCGGTCTCCACGTCACCCGTGAGCACGCCGTGCGCCTCGGTGGGCAGCCCCGCCGCCCACTCCTCGCGCAGTTCCAGTGTGCGTCCGGTCCACAGCCCCAGGGCCGTTTCCAGGCCGCCCACGGTGCCGAGTCCGGCCAGCAGTTCGCGGGCCGCTCGGGACGCCCGGCCGGCGGAGACACCCACCGCCTCCTCCAACTCCGCCCGGGCCGCGCCCGCCGCGCCGTCCGCGAGGAGGGCGAGCAGCGGCCACACACCCACCGCGGAGAACACGGTGCCGCCGCTCGTGGTGGCCGCCCAGCGGGCGGTGAGGCCGTTCACCGCCCGGATCGTCGCGTTCGTGACCCGCATACCGCCCCCGCCCCGTCGCGTGCTTACCATGCGCTCAGTGATCGGCCGGCCGTCCGTCGGGACCGGCCGCCCCCAGCCCCGCGGCGCCTTCGCGTCACCGCCCGAAACAGGAGCACGGTACACGTGTCCATACCGCCGCCGCCCGGCCCTCAAGGGCCCTACAACCAGGGGCAGTACCCGCCGGGGCCGCACTCACCGGGTCAGTACCCGCCGGGGCCCTACCCGCCGCAGCAGCCGTATCCCGGCGGCTGGGGTCAGCCCTACGGGGCGTATCCCCGGCAGCCTCCCGTCAACGGTGTGGCCATCGCCGCGTTCGTGCTCGGCGTCCTGTGCTTCGTGCCGGCGGTCGGGCTCGTGCTGGGGCTGATCGCGCTGGCCCAGATCAGGCGGCGGGGCGAGCGGGGCAAGGGGTTCGCCGTGGCCGGTTCCGTGCTGTCCTCCGTGGGGCTGGCACTGTGGGTGGTGTCGCTCTCCACGGGCGCCGCCGGGGACTTCTGGGAGGGTTTCCGGGACGCCGCGCGCGGCGAGGGCACCGCCTACTCGCTCGAGAAGGGCCAGTGCTTCACCACCCCCAGCGGATCCCTGCAGGGGGTGACGTACGACGTCGACGAGGTGCCCTGCGAGGAGGAGCACGACGGCGAGGTGTTCGCCGCCTTCGAGCTGCCGGGCGGCGCCTTCCCGGGCGACGGGGAGATCACCCGGGCCGCCGACGAGCGGTGCTACGCCCTCCAGGACACGTACGCCATGGACCGGTGGGCCCTGCCGGCCGACGTCGACGTGTACTACCTGACCCCGACCTCGCAGAGCTGGCGCACGGGTGACCGCGAGATCACCTGCCTGTTCGGGAACACGGACGAGGGGGGCACGCTGACCGGCTCGCTGCGCAGGGACGGCACCAGGCTCGACTCGGGCCAGCACACCTACCTGGTGGCCGAGGGCTTCCTCAACCGGGCCATGGACGAGATGCCGGTGGCGGAGACCGTCGAGGAGGACCTCGCCGGGTACCAGGTGTGGGCGGGGCGGATGTCGCAGGCGCTCGTGCGGGAGACCGGGATGCTGCGGGGACACAGCTGGCCCGACGACGCCGAGCGGCCGGTCGCCGATCTGGTCGAGGACCTGGAGACGGCGCGGGAGGAGTGGGATCTGGCGGCCGAGGCGGCCGACGTCGACACGTACTACCTGCACCTCGACAAGGGCTTCGCGCTCATCGAGGCCGACTCGACGGTCACCGCCCGCAAGGCTCTGGGGCTGGATACCACGCCGCCGGTGTACGAGGAGAGCGGTGACGGCGGGGAAGAGAGCCCCGGCAGGGAGGTGTGACGGCGGCTATAGCGGGGAGAAAGTGCCTGCGTAAAGCCCTCCGGCGATACAAGTCATCACATCGAGTGATTCTCTGGCCTTTGCTTGCCTGGTACAACCTACGGTTGCCACGCTGTTGCTGTCTGTACAACCTGATGGGAGCGGCCAGTGACATTCGGTGAGCAGCCGGCGTATCTGCGTGTCGCGGGTGATCTCCGCAAGAAGATCGCCGACGGCCTGCTGCCGCCCCACACCCGCCTCCCGTCCCAGGCGCGGATCCGCGAGGAATACGGCGTCTCGGACACCGTCGCCCTCGAGGCGCGCAAGGTGCTGATGGCCGAGGGGCTGGTCGAGGGCCGCTCCGGTTCCGGGACGTATGTGCGCGAGCGGCCCGTGCCCCGGCGCATCGCCCGCTCCGGGTACCGGCCGGCCGGCGGTGCCACGCCCTTCCGGCAGGAGCAGGCCGACGCCGGGGCGCGCGGCACCTGGGAGTCGCGCAGCGAGCAGGCCGAGGCGAGCGGCGCCGTCGCCGAACGGCTCGGTATCAAGCCCGGGGACCGGGTGATGTGCACCCGGTACGTCTTCCGGGAGGCCGGCGAGGCCATGATGCTCTCCACCTCCTGGGAGCCGCTGGACCTCATCGGCCGGACGCCGGTGATGCTGCCCGAGGAGGGCCCGCTCGGCGGCATGGGTGTCGTGGAGCGGATGGCCGCCATCGACGTGGTCGTCGACAACGTCACCGAGGAGGTCGGCGCCCGCCCCGGCCTCGCCGAGGAGCTGCTCGCCCTCGGGGGTGTTCCGGGGCACGTGGTCCTGGTCATCCAGCGCACGTTCTACGCCTCGGGCCGGGCGGTGGAGACCGCCGACGTGGTCGTTCCGGCCGACCGCTACCGGGTGGCGTACCACCTGCCCGTCAGGTAGCGGCGGCGCCGGGGGAGTTCACGCGCCTGCCGGTGGTGTGAGATGGCGCACGCCTCTCGTGCGCCTCCCGCGCCCCTCTTCCTCGCTCGCACTGTTGTCCGTACTCCGTGGCGCCGTCCGCGTGGTGCCGGAATCCGGTCGTTCTCGCAGGTCGTCCGGGAGGCCCCCGGTATGCCTCCGACCGGAGGCGTCGGCGCGCGCGGACGGCGCGTTTCGTGGCGTGCGCCCCCTGCGTTCTGACTGGTTGCGTACCTCTTTGTGAAAAGCCGTATTCGCTGCGTGAAGGTTAGGCGTAGGCTCGGGCATATGCGGATTGCGGTTTCCTTGGCGGGCGGGGCGCGGCGCGGGCCGCGGACGGGAAGTGGAGGGGCGCGATGAACGACGGCACGGTCACTCTTCCCTGGCTGGTCTTCCGGCAGGACGACAATGGCAACCGCTACCGCGTGGGCAGGTACGCGACCCGGGCCGAGGCCCAGAAGATCGCGGACACCCTCGACGGTCGCGGCCACCAGCAGCTCTACTGGGTCGAGAAGCTCGGCCCGAACGCCACGGGCGCGGCGGGCTGACCGCGCCGGCAGGACGGGCCGTAGGCTCCGGCGCATGACGGAACGGATCGTGGTGGGCGCCGCCCTGGTCGACGGCGGACGGCTGCTCGCCGCGCGCCGCAGCGCACCGGCGGAGTTGGCCGGACGGTGGGAGCTGCCCGGCGGCAAGGTCGAGGCGGGCGAGACGCCCGAGGCGGCGCTCGTGCGCGAACTGCGCGAGGAGCTGGGCGTGACGGCCGAGCCCGGTGAGCGGGTACCGGGGCGGTGGCCCCTGCGAACGCCCTTCGTCCTGCACGTGTGGACCGCGCGGCTGCTCCCCGGATCCGCCTGCCCCGAACCCCTTGAGGACCACGACGCGCTGCGCTGGCTCGCCCCCGCCGAGATCTGGGACGTGCCCTGGCTCGACCAGGACGTGCCGGCCGTCGAGCGGGCACTCGCCCACCTCGGTATGGCGGCGACGGACGCGCGGGGCGTGTGAGCGCACCGGCCTGAGCGCCCCACGCGCTGTCGGTGCCACAGTGCGCCCTCCCGGACGGTACCGGGGCCCGGATATCGGGTATGTGCCCATTAACCCCACGAATCCGGACATGGGTGGGGGGTCGCCGGCCGGGGAAGTGATCGGCGTGATCGACAGCGAAGGCGGCTGTGCCGAATGGGTCTTTCCCGCGGCGCCGGACGCCGTGCGGACCGCCCGTTCCCTCGTCCGCCGCACCCTGCACGGCTGGGACCTCGACAGCGTCGGCGACATCGCCGCCCTGCTGGTCAGCGAGCTGGTCACCAACGCCCTGCGGCACGCCACCGGCCCCATCGGCGTCCGCCTGGTACGCCACCCCGCCGGACCGGACGGCATGCTGCTGGTGGAGGTCTCCGACCCGCTTCCGGACCCGCCCCGCGAGCGCGTCGCCCGCCCCGGGGACGAGGACGGCCGGGGCCTGCAACTGGTCGCCTCCTCCGCACACCGCTGGGGGACGCGGCCCGGAGAGGTGGGCAAGACGGTGTGGTTCGAACTCACGGTGCCGGAATGACCGGGTGTCACACCGTTTCACGACGCCCGGAACCGTGCCGAAACGCCCCCGCGCCGGGCCCGGCCCCACGGGCCAACTGGTTCAGGCCAGTGGCAGTTGTGGAACTACGTGATTCGATGCCGTGTCCGCTGGTTAGAAGACTGGAAGTGTTGTCACGGTCCGGACCGAAAACCATCGGGACCGTGCTGTGATCGTGAACACCGTGTTGTGCGGCGCCGTAGTGCTGGATACTGCGGGCAGCCGCCCCCGGTGACCGGTGCCGGACGCGGTGAGCTGGAGGGGACGGTTCGCGTGAGCGAGATACCAGCGAGGGCCACGGGGTCCGAGGGCCCGTCGGACGGTGTGCCGTTCGGTGACGCGGTGTGGCAGAGCAGCCCGCCCGGCTCCATCTACGACTACATCAAGGTCGCGTCCTTCTCCATCGGCGCCGACGGACTCGTCGACCAGTGGAGCCTGCGCGCGGAGCAACTGCTCGGCATTCCGGCCGAGCACGCCGTGGGCACCGACCCCATTGAGGCCTTCATCGATCCCGATCTGCGGGAACGCGGCCAGCGCAAGATGGCCGAGATCCTCGACGGACGGGAGTGGACCGGTGTGGTCCCCTTCCGGGTGCCGGACGCCGAGGCCGGCGGCGCACAGCGCGGACGCGGGCAGCGCGGGCTCGCCGAGGTGTACGTCATGCCGACGCGCACGCAGGACGGGGAGAAGGCCGCCGTCTGCATCGTCGTCGACGTCCGCGTCCTGCGCAGCATCGAGACCGACCTCGCCGCCTCGCAGGCCATATTCGGCCAGTCTCCGTTCGGCTTCCTGCTGATCGACCCCGACCTCCGGGTGCGCCGCGCCAACCAGCGGTTCGCCTCCGTCTTCGGCGGCACGCCCGACGACCACCGCGGCAAGGGCGTCCACGACTACCTGCCGCGCGCCGAGGGCGACCGGGTCTCCGCCACCCTGCGCCGGGTGCTGGAGACCGGCGATTCCATCACCGACATGCACGTCACGGGCTTCGTGCCGGGCACCGAGGGACGCCGCCACTGGTCCGTCAACCTCTACCGCGTGCACAGCGGTTCCGGCCGGCCCATCGGCGTGGCCTGGCTGGGAACCGACATCACCGCCCGCCGCGAGGCCGCCCGTGAGGCCGCCGCCGCCCGCCGCAACCTCGCCCTGCTCAACGAGGCGGGCGCCCGCATCGGCAACTCCCTCGACCTGGAGACCACCGCCCGAGAACTCCTCGACGTCGTCGTCCCCGGCTTCTGCGACCTGGCCACCGTCGACCTCTACCAGGGGCTGCTGGTGGGCGACGAGACCCCGCCCGGCCTCGCCGACGGCAGCGCGGAGCTGCGCCGCGTCGCCTTCTCCAGCGCCGTCTCCGACGCGCCGTTCCACGGCACCGGCGAGCAGGTCGAGCTCGGCGCCGTCCACCACTACGGGTTCAACTCGCCCTGCGCCGACGCCCTGCGAACCGCCCGCCCGCGCATCGTCCCGGCCGAGGCCGGCGGCCTCGTGCAGTCCACGCTCGCCGTGCCGATGGTCGCCCACGACACGGTCGTGGGACTCGCCCGGTTCGCCCGGACGAAGGGCAGCGAGCCGTTCGGGGACCGCGACCGCGACCTCGCCGTGGAACTGGCCGCGCGGGCCGCCGTCTGCATCGACAACGCCCGCCTCTACCGGCGCGAACACGAACGCGCGCTGATACTGCAACGCTCCCTGCTCCCGCCCGGCGACCCCGAGGCGTCCGGCCTCGACATCGCCTGCCGCTACCTGCCCGGCAACGCGGCCACCGGCCGGCCCAGCGAGGTCGGCGGCGACTGGTTCGACGTGATCGAACTCCCCGGTCACCGCACCGCGTTGGTGGTCGGCGACGTCATGGGGCGCGGTCTGCGCGCCGCCGTCGCGATGGGTGAACTCCGCACGGCGGTAAGGACGCTGGCGCAGCTCGACATCGAACCGGCCGAGGTGCTCTCGCAGCTGGACGAGATCGCGCGCGGTCTCGGCGCCCCGGGCGGCGTCCAGCAGGCGACCCGGGCCGCCCGCCGTCCCCGCGAGGCGGACCTCTCCGAGGTCTACCTGGCGACCTGCGTCTACGCCGTCTACGACTCGGTGACCAGGCGCTGCACCTTCGCCAACGCGGGCCACCTGCCGCCCGTCCTGGTCGAGCCCGGCGAGTCCGCGCTGATGCTGGACGTGCCGCCGGGACTGCCGCTCGGTGTCGGGGGCGAGCCCTTCGAGGAGGTGGAGGTCGAACTGCCCGAAGGCTCCCTGCTCGCGCTCTACACGGATGGACTGGTCGAAAGCCGCGATCACCCCCTCGACGAGGGGCTCCAGGCCTTCGTGGGGGCACTCACGGACCCGGCGCGCCCCCTTGAGGACGTCTGCGACCAGGTCCTCAACACCCTCGACAGCCACCACGGCGAGGACGACATCGCCCTGCTGATGGCCCGCGTCCAGGGCCTGCCCAGCGAGTCCGTCGGCGACTGGACCCTGCCGCGCGAACCGCGCAGCGTGGGCCGGGCCCGCGAGCTGTCCCGTGCCAAGCTGCTCGACTGGGACATGGAGTCGCTGGTCGACACGACGGAGCTGCTCGTGAGCGAGCTGGTCACCAACGCCCTCCGATACGGCGAGGGCGAGATCAGACTCCGCCTCCTCCTCGACCGCACCCTGGTCTGCGAGGTCTGGGACTCCGGCCTGGTCCAGCCCCGCCGGCGCCGCGCCCGCGACACCGACGAGGGCGGCCGGGGCCTGCAGCTGGTCGGCCTGCTCAGCGCGGCCTGGGGCTCACGCCGTACGCCGCGCGGCAAGACGGTGTGGTTCGAGCTGCCCCTCCCGGGCGCCGACACCCAGCTCACGGACCCGGCGGAGGCCCTGCTGAGCCTGTTCTGACCCGGCCCGGTGTCGTACGGTTCCGGGCGCGCCGGGTGCGGCGCACGCGGCCGTATCCGGCCAGGAGCAGCGCCGCCCCGGCTGTGATCAGGGGCGGCACCAGGTCGGCGGAGATCATCGCGCCCCGCTCCCGACCGCAACCGGAACACCGGTTCGAGTCGTCCACGCTGGCAGCACGTTCGGAGCGTATGCGCGTGTACCGGCCACCGCGACCGGGGACGGGCCACAGGGAGGGGAACGACGTGGAGCACACGGAACCGAAAGCCGACGGCGGCGAGGACACCCCACAGGGACCACCCGAGTCCGACGACGAGAGCCGCACGGCCGGTGCGGACGGGAACCCGAACAGGAAGAGGCGGCTCCGCCGCCTGCGCCGCGTCACCCTCGCCGTCCTGCTGGTCCTGCTCGTGCCCCTCCTCACCGCCGCGGCGGCCCTCCGCGTCAACTACATGGGCGACCCCGCCGACGGCACCCACACCAGGAACCGCGACGCGATGTGGCTCGGCCACGCCTGGGTCGACGGCCGCAAGGACGACGCCGACCTCGCCGCCTTCGCCCGCCGCATCGAGAACACCGGCATCCGCGACCTGTACGTTCACACCGGCCCGCTGGAGCACGACGGCACCCTGCCCGAGGCGCGCTATCCCAAGGCCCGTTGGCTGATCGACGCCGTGCACCGCGAGCTGCCCGGCGTCCGTGTCCAGGCCTTCCTCGGCGACGTCCTGGTCACCGAGGGCGCCGGGGGCATGCGGCTGGCGAAGGCCGACACCCGCGCCGCCGTCGTCGACTCCGCCCGCCAGGTCCTGGACGCGGGCTACGACGGCGTCCACCTCGACCTGGAGCCCGTGCGCTCCGGCGACCGGGACTACCTCTCCCTCCTGGACGACCTGCGCGCCGTCACCCGTGCCCAGGACGCGCGGCTCTCGGTGGCCGCCCACCAGATCGACCCGCTCCCGGCCCTCCACTCCGTCTTCGGCGTCTTCACCGAGAACCCCAAGTGGTGGTCGCAGAAGTTCTTCGGCCAGGTCGCCCGCCGCGTCGACCAGATCGCCGTGATGACCTACGACACCGCGCAGCCGCTGGAGGGCACCTACGGCGGCTACGTGGCCCAGCAGACCTCCCTCGCCCTGGAGGTCACCCCGCCCACCACACATCTGCTGATGGGCCTGCCCTTCTACTACGAGAGCAACTTCGACCACTGGGGCCACGCCGAGACCGTCGAGGCCGCCGTCCGGGGCGTCCGCCTCGGTCTGTCCCGGACGGACGCCGACCGGAAGCTCTTCGGTGTCGCCCCGTACATCGACTTCGCGGCGACGGAGACGAACTGGGACGAGTACCGCGAGGGCTGGGTCCGCTGAGCAGCGCCGAGGCCGTACGGCCTGCTAGGTCCGGCGCCCGATCTTCGACCCCAGCCACACCAGCGGGTCGTACTTGCGGTCCACCGCCCGTTCCTTCAGCGGGATCAGCGCGTTGTCGGTGATCTTGATGCCCTCTGGGCAGACCTCCGTGCAGCACTTGGTGATGTTGCAGTAGCCGAGGCCGTGCTCGTCCTGGGCCGTGCGTCCGCGGTCCAGGCCGGTGTCGCCGGCCGAGTCCAGCGGGTGCATGTCCAGTTCGGCGACGCGCATGAGGAAACGCGGGCCCGCGAAAGCCGGCTTGTTCTCCTCGTGGTCACGGACGACATGGCAGGTGTCCTGGCACAGGAAGCACTCGATGCACTTGCGGAACTCCTGCGACCGGTCCACGTCCTCCTGCATCATCCGGTACTCGCCCGGCCCGAGGTCGGCGGGCGGGACGAAGGACGGGACCTCGCGGGCCTTGGTGTAGTTGAAGCCGACGTCCGTCACCAGGTCGCGGACGACCGGGAAGGCGCGCAGCGGCGTGACGGTGATCGTCTCCTCGGGGGTGAAGACGGACATGCGGGTCATGCACAGCAGCCGCGGCCGTCCGTTGATCTCCGCCGAGCACGAACCGCACTTGCCCGCCTTGCAGTTCCAGCGCACGGCGAGGTCGGGGGCCTGGGTGGCCTGGAGGCGGTGGATGATGTCGAGGACCACCTCGCCCTCGTTCACCTCGACCCTGAAGTCCTCCAGGCCGCCGCCCTCGACGTCGCCCCGCCACACCTTGAAGCGGGCCTCGTAGCCGCTCATCAGGACAACTCCTCCTCGGCGAGGTACTTGGCCAGCTCGTCCTTCTCGAAGAGGGCGAGCAGGTCGGGTCGGACGGGCTCGGTGGTCCGCCGCTCCAGAGTGATCTGGCCGCGCTCGGGATCCGTCGCCGCCGGACCGCCGCTCGGGTCGGCCAGGGAGCACAGCAGGTTGGCCGGGCGCCACCGGCGGTCCATCGACGGATGGTCCTCGCGGGTGTGCCCGCCGCGCGACTCGGTGCGTTCCAGCGCGGCCCGCGCCACGCACTCGCTGACCAGCAGCATGTTGCGCAGGTCCAGGGCGAGGTGCCAGCCCGGGTTGAACTGGCGGTGCCCCTCGACTCCGGCCCGGCGGGCCCGTACCCGCAGCTCCGCGAGCTTCTCCAGGGCCTGCTTCATCTCCGGTTCGCGGCGGATGATGCCGACCAGGTCGTTCATCGTCTGCTGGAGCTCCTGGTGGAGGGTGTACGGGTTCTCCGGCGGGCCGTCGGACGGCTCGGGCGCCTCGGCCTCGGCGGAGAACGGCCGCAGCGCCTCCGCGGCGGCGGCGTCGACCTGGGCGTCGTCCACCCGGGGCCGCGCTCCGGACGCCCGCCCCGCCGCGTACTCGGCGGCGTGCCAGCCCGCCCGGCGCCCGAACACCAGCAGGTCGGAGAGCGAGTTGCCGCCGAGCCGGTTGGAGCCGTGCATGCCGCCGGCCACCTCACCGGCCGCGAACAGCCCCGGCACCCCGCGCGCGGCGGCGGTGTCGGAGTCGACGGCGATGCCGCCCATCACGTAGTGGCAGGTGGGCCCGACCTCCATCGGCTCCGCCGTGATGTCGACGTCGGCCAGCTCCTTGAACTGGTGGTACATCGAGGGCAGCCGCCGCTTGATCACCTCGGCCGGCATCCGGGTCGAGACGTCGAGGAAGACACCGCCGTGCGGTGAGCCCCGGCCCTCCTTCACCTCGGAGTTGATCGCGCGCGCGACCTCGTCCCGGGGAAGCAGCTCCGGGGGGCGCCGGTTGTGGTCGGGGTCGTCGTACCAGCGGTCGCCCTCCTCCTCCGTCACCGCGTACTTGTCCTTGAAGACGTCGGGGACGTAGTCGAACATGAACCGTTTGCCCTCGGAGTTCCTGAGCACCCCGCCGTCGCCGCGCACCGACTCGGTGACGAGGATGCCCTTCACCGACGGCGGCCAGACCATGCCCGTCGGGTGGAACTGCACGAACTCCATGTTCAGCAGCGGCGCCCCGGCCAGCAGCGCCAGCGCGTGGCCGTCGCCCGTGTACTCCCACGAGTTCGACGTCACCTTGAAGGACTTGCCGATGCCGCCCGTGGCGATCACCACCGAGGGCGCCTCCAGGACGAAGAACCGGCCGGTCTCGCGCTCGTAGCCGAAGACGCCCGAGACCCTCCCCCGGCCTTCGGCCGGGCGGCCCCCCACCTCGCTGCGCTCACCCTCCTTGAGCACGCGGGTGACCGTGCACTCCTGGAAGACCTTCAGGCGGGACTCGTAGTCGCCGGTCTCCGCGAAGTCCTCCTGCTGGAGCGAGACGATCTTCTGCTGGAGGGTGCGGATCAGCTCCAGGCCGGTACGGTCGCCGACGTGCGCGAGGCGCGGGTACTCGTGGCCGCCGAAGTTGCGCTGCGAGATCCGGCCGTCCTTCGTACGGTCGAACAGCGCGCCCCAGGTCTCCAGTTCCCACACCCGCTGCGGCGCCTCCTGGGCGTGCAGTTCGGCCATCCGCCACTGGTTGAGGAACTTGCCGCCGCGCATGGTGTCGCGGAAGTGGACCTGCCAGTTGTCGCCGGAGTTCGCGTTGCCCATGGCGGCGGCGATGCCGCCCTCGGCCATCACGGTGTGCGCCTTGCCGAACAGCGACTTGCAGATCACGGCCGTACGGGCGCCCCGCTCGCGGGCCTCGATGGCGGCGCGCAGTCCGGCGCCGCCCGCGCCCACCACGACGACGTCCCATTGCTGCCGGTCGACCACGGACATCAGAACAACCTCGGATCGTCGAAGGCACCGGACGCGACGAGATACACGTAGAAGTCGGCGAGCGCGACGCTCACCAGTGACGCCCAGGCCAGCTGCATGTGGCGGGCGTTGAGCTTCCCGACCCACTGCCACATCCGGTAGCGCACGGGGTGCCGGGAGAAGTGCTTGAGCTTGCCGCCGACGATGTGCCGGCAGGAGTGGCAGGAGAGGGTGTACGCCCAGATCAGCACGATGTTGGCCAGGAACACCAGGGTGCCCAGGCCCATGTGGCCCCAGTCGTAGTGCTCGTCGCGGAAGGCGAGCACGGTGTCGTAGGTGAGGATGAGCGCGACCAGGAGCGCGGCGTAGAAGAAGTACCGGTGGATGTTCTGCAGGACGAGCGGGAAGCGGGTCTCGCCGGTGTACTTCTTGTGCGGCTCGGCCACCGCGCAGGCCGGCGGGGACGCCCAGAAGCCCCGGTAGTAGGCCTTGCGGTAGTAGTAGCAGGTGAGGCGGAAGCCGAGCGGGAAGATCAGGATGATGATCGCGGGGGAAATGCCCCACCAGCTGCCGAGGATCTCCCAGTTGGGCCCGGAGCGCATCGGCTCGCAGTTCTCCGCCAGACAGGGGGAGTAGAACGGCGAGACGTACGGGGCCGCGTAGTAGTCCGCGTTGGCGAAGGCCCGCCAGGTCGAGTAGACGACGAAGGCGAGCAGACCCGCGGCGGTGGCGGCGGGTGCCAGCCACCAGCGGTCGGTGCGCAGGTGCGGGGCGCGGATGGCGGCGCGCGTCGGGGTGTGGACGCCGCCGCCTCGGGGATGGGGTTCGGTGGCTGGAGGTTCCGTGCCAGTGGCCACTGGGCGACTCCGGTCGGTCGGGTCGGGTTCAGGGGGCGCGGCGGTCGCGGGCGCCGAGGCCCTCGTCGTCCGAGTCCGTCCACAGCGAGCCGTCGTACGGCGTGTCGGGGATCGGGACGAGGTCCGGACGCTTGGGCGCGTCCGGTGCGGCTGCCGCCGCCCGCAGCAGCGCGAAGCTCTCGCGCAGATGGTCGGCGTCGGTGCGGACGCGGCGTATCTCGAGGCCGCCGCCGCCCAGCTGCTGTTCCAGCCGGGCCACCGACCGGGACAGGTCGTCGAGACTGCGTTGGAGCGATGACAGGTCGTCGTGCACGGACATGACGTGACCTCACTTCCGTAGGGCACGGCACGGGGCCGGCCCTGGGTGGCGACGTTCATGCGCCTGCGAGTGTCGCGCGTCACACCTGCCGCTGGGAAGGGACGTGCAGCGATTGGCCGGGGCGTGTCGGTGCATCACGGGTGGTGTTGCGCCGCACGAGTGAGGTTACGCACCGTCGTCGCCGTGTCTCCCAGTGTCGCCGAACCGTTTCCTCTTCAGTGGCGGCATCCCTGCCCGGGATACAAATGATCAACTCCAATACTGCATATAACGCATTCAACACCCGCGTACAACGCAAATGCCGCCACAAGTGATCACCAGGCCCGCGGCCTACCGGAGGTAGCAGAGATGTCCCACGTCGGCGTCGGACCGCGCGCGGTGACGCGCTCGGTCGCCTTCCTCACCGCGGGCGTGCTCGCGGTCCCCGCGCTGGCCGGCTGCAGCTCCGAGGACCCGTCTGGCAAGCCGCTCGCCGACCAGGACATCGCCTCGGCGAGCCGCGCCCGGATCTCCGACGGCGGCACCCTGCGCTGGGCCGTGGACTCCGTACCGGACACGCTGAACACCTTCCAGTCGGACGCCGACGCCACCGCCACCCGCGTCGCGCAGGCCGTGCTGCCCTCGATGTACCGGATGGACGAGACCGGCCGCCCGGTGCGCAATCCCGACTACCTGGAATCGGCCGAGGTCGTCGAGACCGAGCCCAAGCAGGTCGTCGTCTACAAGCTCAACCAGCAGGCCGTGTGGAGCGACGGCCGGGAGGTCGGCGCCGCCGACTTCGCCGCCCAGTGGCGCGCCCTGTCCGGCAAGGACAGCGCCTACTGGACCGCGCGCAACGCGGGCTACGACCGCATCGAGAAGATCCAGCGCGGCGCCGGCGACCTGGAGGTCAAGGTCACCTTCAGCCGGCCCTACGCGGACTGGAAGTCGCTGTTCACGCCGCTGTACCCGAAGGACGTCATGGGCACCCCGGACGCCTTCAACGACGGCGCGCGGCGCAAGCTCAAGGTCACCGCCGGCCCCTTCGCCGTCAAGGAGGTCGACACCAAGGACGACGAGGTCGTCCTCACCGGCAACCCGCGCTGGTGGGGGGAGACGGCCAAGCTGGACAAGATCGTGCTGCGCGCCGTACCCCGCGACGAGCGGGTCTCCGAGCTGGTCGCGGGCAAGCTCGACCTGGCCGAGATCGACCCGGACACCGCCGAGCAGGCCGGCCTGGCCGCCGCCCCCCGGGACGCCGCCACCGGCACCCCGCTCATGGGCCCGGACGGCACCCCGGCCGCGGGTTCGGGCGGCTCGCCGCGCCCCGGCCCGCAGGGCAGGTCCGCCGCGCAGGCACTGCGCTCGTGGGCGGTCGCCAACGGCTCCGACGAGGAGGCCGCCGAGGAGGAGATCCTGGCCCGCGAGGAGCGGCGCGAGGCCCGGGCGAAGCTCGAACGCCGGCAGCGGGCCCTGAGCGGCTTCGAGGTCCGCAAATCACTGGAGCCCGCCTACACCCAGCTCGCCCTGAACGGCGCCGACGGCCCCCTCGCCGACGAACGCGTCCGGCGGGCCGTGGCCCGCGCCCTGGACCGCGAGAAGCTCGCCAAGGCGGTGCTGGGTCCGCTGGGCCTGCCCGCCGAGCCCGTGGGCAGCCACCTGGCGCTGTCCGGCCAGGCCGCCTACGCCGACGGCAGCGGCGCCCTCGGCGACCAGAACGCCAAGGAGGCCCGGGCCCTGCTGGCGGACGCCGGGTGGGTGCCCGGCGGGCCCGTGAAGGAGTCCGAGGACGGCGAGAAGGCGGCCGGCGCCAAGGGCGAGAAGGACAAGGACGACAAGGACGAGAAGAAGTCCGAGGGCGGCGACGACGGGACGTACATCGTCGGCGAGGACGACCAGAGCACGGACGACGAGAGCACGGACGACACGAACACGGACGACAAGAACACGGACGACAAGGAGAACGGAGAGCAGGGGAAGAAGAAGGAGGGGGAGGACAGCAGCGGCAAGAACACCGCGCAGGGCGGCGCCCCCGGCGCCTACGCCCCCAAGGGCACCGCCGCCCCCGCCGGCTCCGCGACGGGCCCGCTCGCCAAGGACGGCAAGGCGCTCACCCTGCGCTTCGTCCTCCCCTCCGGCCCCGGCGCCGAGGCCCTGCGCACCGTGGCCGACCGCATCTCGGACATGCTGGAGAAGATCGGCATCGGCACCGACATCACCAAGGTGCCGGACGAGAGCTACTTCAAGGACCACGTCGCCTCCGGCGAGTACGACCTGGCGCTCTACTCCTGGCCCGCCTCCGCCTTCCCCGCCACCGACGCCCGCCCCATCTACGCCAAGCCCGTCCCGGCCGCCGACGGCTCCCTGAACGTCGCGCAGAACTACACCCGGGTCGGCACCGACCAGGTCGACCAGCTCTTCGACCAGGCCATGGCGACGCTGGACCAGAAGGAGGCCCGGGACCTGCTCCGCAAGGCCGACTCACGGATCTGGGCGGCGGCCGGCTCCATCCCCCTCTACCAGCGCCCCCAGCTCGTGGCGGCCCGGAAGAACCTGGCCAACGTGGGCGCCTTCGGCTTCGAGACCCCCGTCTACGAGGACATGGGCTTCCTCAAGAAGGGCGCCCACGGCTCCCGGCCGTCGGCCGCTCCCTCGTCCTGACCGGGCGCCGCGGCCCGGGTGTACAGCACCCGGGAAGCCCCAGTCCCCGGGGCCCCGTACCATTGGGTGAGGCCGTGGCATGTATCGCCCGGCAGGCCCGCGTGACACGGACGTACGCGAGGGCCGTCCTCACACCCTCCGGGAGTACGCCTCATATGGCCACGCGCCACGACATCCGCAACGTCGCCATCGTCGCCCACGTCGACCACGGCAAGACCACCATCGTCGACGGAATGCTGAAGCAGGCCGGCGCCTTCGCCGCGCACCAGCTCGAAGGCGTCGACGACCGCATGATGGACTCGAACGACCTGGAGCGTGAGAAGGGCATCACGATCCTCGCCAAGAACACGGCGGTGAAGTACCACCCGAAGGATGGCGGCGACGTCATCACCATCAACATCATCGACACCCCCGGCCACGCCGACTTCGGCGGTGAGGTCGAGCGCGGTCTGTCGATGGTCGACGGCGTCGTCCTGCTCGTGGACGCCTCCGAGGGTCCGCTGCCGCAGACCCGCTTCGTGCTGCGCAAGGCGCTCAGCCAGCGGCTGCCGATCATCCTCTGCATCAACAAGACGGACCGCCCGGACGCCCGGATCGACGAGGTCGTCAACGAGACGTACGACCTCTTCCTCGACCTGGACGCCGACGAGGAGCAGATCGAGTTCCCGATCGTCTACGCGTGTGGCCGCGACGGCGTCGCCTCCCTCACCAAGCCCGACGACGGCACGGTCCCGTCCGACTCCACCAGCCTGGAGCCGTTCTTCTCGACGATCCTGGACTACATCCCGGCCCCGACCTACGACGAGGACGCCCCGCTCCAGGCGCACGTGACCAACCTGGACGCGGACAACTTCCTCGGCCGTATCGCCCTGCTGCGCGTCCACCAGGGCGAGCTGAAGAAGGGCCAGACGGTCGCCTGGATGAAGCGCGACGGGTCCGTGCAGAACGTGCGGATCTCCGAGCTGATGATGACCGAGGCGCTCACCCGCAAGCCCGCCGAGAAGGCCGCGCCCGGTGACATCTGCGCCGTCGCCGGTATCCCGGACATCATGATCGGCGAGACCCTGGCCGACCAGGAGAACCCGGTCCCGCTGCCGCTGATCACGGTGGACGAGCCCGCGATCTCCATGACCATCGGCACCAACACCTCGCCGCTGGTCGGCCGCGGTGCCACCGGCAAGGGCGCGGACAACAAGGCGGCCGTCAAGGACCGCAAGGTCACCGCCCGCCAGGTCAAGGACCGCCTGGACCGTGAGCTGATCGGCAACGTCTCGCTCCGTGTCCTGGACACCGAGCGCCCGGACGCCTGGGAGGTGCAGGGCCGCGGTGAGCTGGCGCTGGCCATCCTGGTCGAGCAGATGCGCCGTGAGGGCTTCGAGCTGACCATCGGCAAGCCGCAGGTCGTCACCAAGGACGTCGAGGGCAAGACGTACGAGCCCGTCGAGCGCATGACGATCGACGTGCCCGAGGAGCACATGGGCGCGGTCACGCAGCTCATGGGCGTGCGCAAGGGCCGGATGGACAACATGTCCAACCACGGCTCCGGCTGGGTCCGCATGGAGTTCGTGGTCCCCTCCCGCGGTCTGATCGGCTTCCGCACGGAGTTCCTGACCCAGACCCGCGGCACCGGCATCGCGCACTCCATCCACGAGGGCCACGAGCCCTGGTTCGGCAACCTCACGACCCGTAACAACGGCTCGCTGGTCGCCGACCGCTCCGGTGCCGTCACCGCGTTCGCGATGACGAACCTCCAGGAGCGCGGCGTGCTCTTCACGGAGCCCGGCACCGAGGTGTACGAGGGCATGATCGTCGGCGAGAACTCGCGCGCCGACGACATGGACGTGAACATCACCAAGGAGAAGAAGCTCACCAACATGCGGTCGTCCTCGGCCGACTCGTTCGAGGCGATCGTCCCGCCGCGCAAGCTCTCGCTGGAGCAGTCGCTGGAGTTCTGCCGCGACGACGAGTGCGTCGAGGTGACCCCGGAGGCCGTTCGCATCCGCAAGGTCAACCTGGATGCCCGCGAGCGCGCCCGCGCCGCGAGCCGCGCCAAGCACAACTGATCCACCCGCCGCCGGCGCGCGGTCGGCACGCGGCGGAGCCCGGGTGCCCCCATCATGGGGGCACCCGGGCTTTTTTCAACCGGTTTTCCGGGGCCCCGGCACCCTTCCGGCACCCTTCCGGCGGCCCTCGGTGTCCGAAACACGGAGATCGACGCCCGATAGCCATGTAACAAGTCCGTTTCGCGGCCTTCTCGTCCCGAACAGTTTGTCCAGATTTTGGAAGATCTCCCTGTCAGCTGTGACTGAATTGAGATTTAAAGACGGTGGTCGGTCCTTCTGGTCATGGCAGATAGTTAGCCGCGTAGCGCTCGGGTCAATGGGTCTCGCGCTGTGGGGACAGCGCCGACTCACGAGCACCAGGGGGTGTCTGTCCTTCCGTCAGGGGTGTCGGAAGGCAGATATGTGCCCCCTCCTGTCGGTGAACACGTGGAGTCATGAGGAGGAGCCCCATGCGCGGTGTCACGAACACCAAGTGGGTCACACGGTCCGTCGCCCCCAACTTCGCCCCGTCGGACGGCGATCGACTCTGAGGAGCGGGTCGGCCGCTGACGTCCGGGCATCCGGCTACGCGCGTCCGGCTGCGGGTTTCCCGCATTCCACGGGACCACTCGACGCTTCTTCATGATCCGTTCCGCGATCGCGCACACCCTGCGCCGTTCGTCGGTTCGGCACACCCACACCTGTGAAATGGGCGAACTGTGACAAGTCCAATCGACATCGAGGGCAGCGGAACGTCGGCCGCCGCCGACGACGCGCCGGATCGCGTCAAGGCCGTGGAGACGAAGAGCCACGAAGGCCGGTCTCCCGGGCAGCTGATGTGGCTGCGCTTCAAGCGTGACCGGACCGGCGTCGTCTCCGCGTGCGTGGTGATTCTCTACTTCCTCGTATCGGCGCTGGCGCCGCTCATCGCCAAGCTGTACGGGAAGGATCCGTACACCCTGTACGCCCAGGAACCGGAGTACCCCTTCCTGCTGGACGACTTCGCCATGCCGACCGGTTCCTTCGGGGGCATGTCCGGTGACTTCTGGTTCGGTGTCGAGCCCAAGCTGGGGCGCGACGTGTTCACCATGCTGCTGTACGGCATGCGAACCTCGCTGTACATGGCCGTGGTCGTCACGCTGCTCTGTGTCGTCACCGGCGTGATCATCGGGATGGTCAGCGGCTTCTTCGGTGGCCGGGTCGACTACTGGCTGGGCCGGATCACCGACTTCTTCCTGGCCTTCCCGCAACAGCTGTTCTTCATCGCCTTCATGCCCGTCGTGACCGCGATGTTCGTCTCCCCCCAGGACGAGACCCCCACCTATCTGCGGGCCGTGGCCATCACCCTGGTGATGTGGTTCCTCGGCTGGATGGGATTGGCTCGTCTTGTACGCAGCTCCGTACTGACGCTCCGCGAGCGTGAGTTCGTGGAGGCGGCCAAGGTGTCCGGTGCCTCTCCGTGGCGGATCGTGCGCAAGGAGATCCTGCCCAACATCGTGACACCGATCCTGGTGCAGGCCACGTACATCCTTCCGAGCACGATCCTGTCCATCGCCTTCCTCTCGTACATCGGTGTCGGCTTCGTCGAACCGACCCCCGACTGGGGCCGCATGTTCGCCATCGGTGCCGACGTGTACGAGCAGGACCCGATGTTCATGTTCTTCCCGGGCGTGGCACTGGTCGTTTTCGTTCTCTCCTTCAACCTTCTCGGAGACTCCGTCCGGGACGCGTTCGACCCCAAGACCGGACGGTAATCGTCCATTGGTGGGTGGGGGAGCTGCCGCCCCCGTGCCGGGCTTTCCGGACCGTCAGGCAGCACTCGTGGACAACTATCGACAGGCAGGTGGATCGGCATCATGAAGCCCATCAGAAAGCGCACCACGAGCACCACACGCGCCATAGCCGTGGCCATCATGGCCGGCACGCTGGTGCTGGCAGGGTGCTCCGGCGACAGTGACGGCGGCAGCAAGGGCAAGAGCGACGCCAAGGGCCAGAAGGACGCCGCCAAGCAGCAGGACCCGGTCGCCTACGGTGACGCCGCGGCGTCCAACGGCCCGGCCGAAGAGGTCCCCGGCGCCAAGCCCGGCGGCTTCATCAACGTCTACATGCAGTCGGACCTGACCCACATGGACCCGGGGCAGATCTACGTCAGCGACGCCGGTCAGTTCGCCAACCTGGTGCACCGCGGCCTGACGAACTTCCAGGAGGACGAGGAGGGCAACCTCACCGTCGTCGGTGACATCGCCACCGACTCGGGTCAGTCCTCGGACGGCGGCAAGACCTGGACGTTCAAGCTCAAGGACGGCATCAAGGACGACCAGGGCAACCCCATCACCTCGAAGGACGTCCGCCACACCATCGAGCGCCTGTACTCGAAGGTGATCTTCGACGGTCCGACCTTCGTCCAGTCCTGGCTCTCCGGCAACGACTACCGCAAGGCACTGCCGGACGGGCCGTACAAGGGCAAGCACCTGCCGGACTCGGTGCTGGAGACACCGGACGACAAGACGGTCGTCTTCCACTTCTCCCAGCCGCGCCAGGACCTTCCGCAGGCCCTCGCCATGGCCGGGTACGCCATCGTGCCCGAGAAGCGGGACACGAAGGAGAAGTACGACGACGCCCCGGCGGCCCTCGGCCCCTACAAGATCGCCGAGTACAAGCCCGGCAAGTCGATGAAGCTGGTCAAGAACGACCAGTGGGACCCGAAGACGGACTCGGTGCGCCACCAGTACGTCGACGGTTACAACTTCACCAGCACCATCGACCAGGCCAGCCAGACCAAGCGTCTGATGGCCGACCAGGGCGAGGCCAAGAACGCCATCCAGTTCACGGACTCGGTCGACCCGGCCCAGATGTCGGCCGTCATCGGCGACGCCTCGGCGAAGAAGCGGACCATCCAGGGGTACCAGCCCTACGTCTGGCAGCTGACCTTCAACCTCGACCGCATGAAGGACAAGAAGATCCGGGACGCGATCACCTACGCGATCCCGAACCAGTCCATGGTCCAGGCGGACGGCGGTCGTTACGGCGGTGAGGTCGCCGGCGGTCTGCTCGCCCCGACTCTGCCGAACTTCGACCCGAAGTACGACCCGTTCGGCAAGCTCAAGAAGCCGAACGGCGACCCGGAAATGGCCAAGAAGCTGCTGAAGGAGGCGGGAGTCGAGGAGGGCACCAAGCTCACCTACGCCTACTCCAACACCCCGCGCGGCCAGGCCCAGATGCTCATCATCAAGGACGCGCTCAACAAGATCGGCTTCGACGTCCAGGCCAAGGAGATCGACCGGGCCAGCTTCTACGAGCAGGTCGGCAAGCTGAAGAACCCGTACGACCTCTACATGACCGGCTGGGGCCAGGACTGGCCCTCGGCGTCCACGGTCATCACGCCGGTCTACGACGGTGAACTCGTCGCCGACGGTGGGTCCAACTACTCGCACATCGACGACCCGCAGGTCAACGAGATGATCAAGAAGGCCCTGACGCAGCAGCCGGAGGAGGCCGCCAAGACCTGGGAGCAGGCCCACCACCGCATCGTGGAGGAGATCAACCCGGCCGCCCCGGTCTACTACTCGAAGCAGATCCAGCTCTACGGATCGAACATCGGTGGCGCCAGGTACAGCAACGAGTCGAGCTACATCGACATCAACGACCTGTTCCTGAAGCAGCCGTAGCCCTCCAGCCCGGCTGACCGCGGGGGTGCGCGCCAGGCGGAGCGCACCCCCGCGGACGGCAATCCCTCCCTGCCGCCGCGTCCGAAGAGAGCATCCACCTGCCATGCTTCAGTTCCTCGTTCGCAGGTTGATCGGCGCCGTCGTGATCATGTTCCTGATCGGCGCGTTCACCTTCTTCCTGTTCTATACGATCCCTCAGGACTTCGCCGAGCTGTCCTGCGGCAAGAACTGCTCACCCGAGAACATCGCGGTGATCCGCGAGAACCTCGGTCTCGACAAGCCCATCACCGCCCAGTTCTGGGAGTTCATGACGGGCATCGTCGCCGGGCGGGACTTCGCCCAGGGACACTGCTCCGCGCCGTGTCTGGGCATGTCGTTCGACTCCGGTGAGTTCGTCTGGGACTCGATCATGGACCGGTTCCCGCTGACGCTCTCGCTGACGGTCGGCGGTCTGGTCATCTTCCTGATCCTGGGCCTCGGCTCGGGCCTGCTCGCCGCCTGGAAGCGCGGCACGGCCGCCGACAAGCTCGTCAGCGGTGCCTCGATCGTCCTCAGCTCGTTCCAGATCTACTTCCTCGGTCCGATCGTGCTCGGCATTCTCGTCTACCAGTCCGGGATCATGGAGAACCCGAGTTACAAGCCGTTCACCGAGAACCCGGTCACCTGGGCGATCGGTCTGCTCATCCCCTGGCTGGTGATGGCCACGATCTTCACCGCCCAGTACACCCGTATGTCCCGCTCGACCATGATCGAGCAGCTCCAGGAGGAGCACGTCCGCACCGCACGGGCCAAGGGCATGAAACAGCGGTACGTCTTCTTCCGCTACGCCTGGCGTGGTTCGCTCATCCCGATCGTCACCATTCTCGGCATGGACCTCAGCGCGTTGCTGTCCGGCGCGGTGGTCACGGAGTTCACGTTCGACCTGGCCGGCATCGGTCGCCTCGCGGTCGACTCGTCGCTCACCAAGGACCTGCCGGTGACGATGGGCGTCATGCTGTTCGGAGCCTTCTTCATCCTGCTCCTGAACATCCTCGTGGACCTCGCCTACGCCTACATCGATCCGCGCGTGCGGCTCAGCTAGGAGAAACACCGTGAGCACTCTGACCAAGACCGAAGGCGAGACGGCCCCGACCGGGCCGGAGTCCTTCCTCTCGGTAAGCGACCTCCGGGTGCGGTTCTCCACCGAGGACGGCATCGTCAAGGCGGTCGACGGCCTGTCCTTCGACGTCGCGCGCGGCCGGACTCTCGGCATCGTGGGAGAGTCGGGTTCCGGCAAGTCCGTCACCAACCTCACCGTCCTCGGCCTGCACAACCCCAAGAACACCACCGTGGAGGGCGAGATCGTCCTCGACGGGAAGGAACTCGTCACCGCGACCGAGAAGGAGATGGAGAAGCTCCGCGGCAACAAGGTCGCCATGATCTTCCAGGACCCGCTGACCGCGCTCTCGCCGTACTACACGGTGGGCCGGCAGATCGCCGAGCCCTTCATGAAACACACCGGCGCGTCCAAGAAGGAGGCGCGGGCGCGGGCGATCGAGATGCTGACCAAGGTCGGCATCCCGCAGCCCAAGTCCCGGGTGGACGACTACCCCCACCAGTTCTCCGGCGGTATGCGTCAGCGCGCGATGATCGCCATGGCGCTGGTCTGCGACCCCGACCTGCTGATCGCCGACGAGCCGACCACCGCCCTGGACGTGACCGTCCAGGCCCAGATCCTCGATCTGCTCAAGGACCTCCAGCAGGAGTTCGGCTCGGCCATCGTCTTCATTACCCACGACCTCGGAGTCATCTCCGAGATGGCCGACGACCTGCTGGTGATGTACGCGGGCCGGGCCGTGGAGCGCGGCAGCACCGCCGAGGTGCTGCGCAGGCCACGCCATCCGTACACGTGGGGGCTGCTCAGCTCGATGCCGCGGCTCGGCGGCAGCATCGACCAGGCGCTCACCCCGATCCCCGGCACGCCGCCCAGCCTGCTGAACCCGCCGTCCGGATGCCCCTTCCACCCGCGGTGCGCGTTCACGGGCGAGGTGCCGGGTGACCGGTGCAGCACCGAGCGTCCGCCGCTCGGCGAGGGACGGGCCGCCGCCTGCCACCTGACGGCGGAGCAGAAGCAGACCTTCTTCATCGACAAGATCCAGCCCCGGCTGCGCTAGGGAGACCGAGACATGAGCGACAAACTCACCCTTCCCGCACAGCAGGGCTCCTCCACGGCGTCGGCCGAGACGCTGCTGAAGGTCGAGGGTCTGACCAAGCACTTCCCGATCTACGGCGGGTTCCCGATCAAACGAAGGGTCGGCGCCGTCCAGGCCGTGGACGACGTCGATCTGACCGTCGGCGCCGGTGAGAGCGTCGGCCTGGTGGGCGAGTCCGGTTGCGGCAAGTCCACCACGGGCCGGCTCATCACCCGGCTCCTGGAACCGACGGCCGGGAAGATCGAGTACGCGGGTCAGGACATCAGCCATGCCTCACGGAGGCAACTGGCGTCCGTCCGCTCCGAGATCCAGATGATCTTCCAGGATCCGTACTCCTCGTTGAACCCCCGGCAGACCGTCGGCACGATCATCAAGTCGCCGATGGAGGTCAACGGAATCAACCCGGCGGGCGGCCGGGACAAGAGGGTCCGCGAGCTGCTCGAACTCGTGGGCCTCAACCCGGAGCACTTCAACCGCTTCCCGCACGAGTTCTCCGGCGGCCAGCGCCAGCGCATCGGCGTGGCCCGCGCCCTCGCGCTCAACCCGAAGCTCATCGTCGCGGACGAGCCGGTCTCCGCGCTGGACGTGTCGATCCAGGCGCAGGTTGTGAATCTCCTGCAGAAGGTGCAGCAGGAGCTGGGCATCGCCTTCCTGTTCATCGCCCACGACCTGGCCGTGGTCCGGCACTTCTCGAAGCGAGTCGCCGTCATGTACCTCGGCAGGGTGGTCGAGGTCGGCGACCGGGACTCCATCTACGCCAGGCCGCGGCACCCCTACACCCACGCCCTGCTGTCGGCGGTTCCCGAGGTGTCGATGGTGGACGAGCCGGAGGAGCGTGAGCGGATCCGCCTCGCCGGCGATGTGCCCTCGCCGATCATGCCGCCCTCCGGCTGCCGCTTCCGCACCCGCTGCTGGAAGGCGCAGGACAAGTGCGCGAGCGAGGTGCCTCCACTGGTCCGGATCGACGGCAACCGCGACGGTCACCTGACGGCCTGCCACTTCCCGGAGGAGCCGACGATCGCGGCCCGCGAGGAGGACATCGTCCTCGACCCGGCGCTGGCCGCGCTGGAGGGACCGGACAAGGGCTGACCCGGCCACACCGCGAACAGACCGAGGGCCCGCGCCTGGGGAGGCGCGGGCCCTCGGTTTCCCTGGAGCGGACGTTCCGGGCTCGGGTCAATGGGCCGTAGAAGTCCGTTCCGCGAGCGGTGCCGACAGAAAAGGGGTGTTGTCAGGCAGCCGCCCGGGGGCTCTTGGTGAGACGGGGCGAGGGTACGTCATCCGTCTCGGGGTAGTGGCACGCGGTCAGGTGTCCGGCCTTGTTGCCCTCCACCTGCACGAGCGGCGGCGCCTCGGACGCGCACTTCTCCGTCGCCTTCCAGCAGCGGGTGCGGAAGCGGCAACCCGAGGGCGGGTTGATCGGCGAGGGCACGTCGCCGACGAGCCGGATGCGCTCGCGGGGCGTGTCCTCCACCGTGGCCTCGGGCACGGCGGACAGCAGGGCGCGCGTGTAGGGGTGGCGCGGGTTGTCGTACAGGTCGTCGCGGTCGGCGATCTCCATGATCTTGCCGAGGTACATGACCGCGACGCGCTGCGAGAAGTGCCGTACGACGGCGAGGTCGTGGGCGATGAAGACGAAGGCGATGCCCAGCTCCTGCTGCACCTTCTGCAGCAGGTTCACCACCTGGGCCTGGATGGACACGTCGAGCGCGGAGACCGGCTCGTCGGCCACGATCAGTTTCGGCTCCAGGGCCAGGGCGCGGGCGACCCCGATGCGCTGGCGCTGACCACCGGAGAACTCGTGCGGGAACCGGTTGAAGTGCTCGGGGCTGAGACCCACGATCTCCAGCAGCTCACGCACCCGGTTCTCGCGCCCTCCGGCCGGGTTGATGTCGTTGATCTCCATAGGACCGGCGATGATCTTGCCGACCGTCTGGCGCGGGTTCAGGGACGCGTACGGGTCCTGGAAGATCATCTGGATCTCGGACCGGATCGGCGCGAGCGCCTTGCGCCCCGCGTGCGTGATGTCCTGGCCCCGGTACACGACCTTGCCGCCCGTGGGCTCCAGCAGGCGGGTGATCAGCCGGCCGGTCGTCGACTTGCCGCACCCGGACTCGCCGACCAGGCCCAGGCTCTCGCCCTCGCGCACCTGGAAGTCCAGGCCGTCCACCGCCCGCACGGCTCCGACCGTACGCGAGATGGGGAAGCCGCCCTTGATCGGGAAGTGCTTGGTAAGGCCGCTGACGTCCAGGAGCGTTTCCGCGTTGCTCATGATGGTGAAGTCCTGTCTCTTTTACGTCAGTTGAGCCGGGAACCGGCGAAGTCGGCAAACAGCTCCGAGCGCTGGGCCGGGGGAAGGTGGCAGGCGGAGCCACGGCCCTTGACCACCTCTAGCGCGGGCTGCTCCGAGGAGCACAGCCCGCCTTCGACCTTCTCGACGAAGGCGCACCGCGGGTGGAACCGGCAGCCGGTGGGCGGGTTGAGCAGCGAGGGCGGCGAGCCCGGGATCGGCGCCAGCGGCACGTCGACCGGTCCGTCCAGGCTGGGCATGGAGCTCATCAGACCCAGCGTGTACGGGTGCTGCGGGTCGCGCAGCACCTCCTCCTTGGTGCCGCGCTCCACGCACCGGCCGCCGTACATCACCAGGACGTCGTCCGCGATGTCGGCGATGACACCGAGGTCGTGGGTGATGAAGACGATGGCCGTGCCGAACTCCTGCTGGAGGTCCTTGAGCAGGTCCATGATCTGCGCCTGGACCGTCACGTCGAGGGCCGTGGTCGGCTCGTCCGCGATGAGCAGCTCGGGGTCGCAGACCAGCGCCATGGCGATCATCGCGCGCTGGCGCATACCGCCGGAGAACTGGTGCGGATAGTCGTCCACCCGGACGTCCGGCTGCGGGATGCCCACCCGGCGCAGCATCTCGATCGCCCGGTCCCGGGCCTCCTTCTTGGAGGCGCCGGTGTGCTTGCGGTACGTCTCGCTGATCTGCTTGCCGACGGTGTGGTACGGCGACAGCGAGGCCAGCGCGTCCTGGAAGATCATCGCCATCTTGTTGCCGCGCAGCCGCTCCAGCTCCCGCTCGGTGGCGGTGAGCAGGTCCTTGTCGTCGAGGACGATCTCGCCGTCGATCGCGGTGCGGTCCCGGTCGTGCAGGCCCAGGATCGTCAGGTTGGTGACCGACTTGCCCGAGCCCGACTCGCCCACGATGCCGAGCGTCTTGCCCTTGGCGAGGTCGAAGGAGAGCCCGTCGACGGCCTTGACGATGCCGTCCTCGGTGGAGAAGTGGACCTTCAGGTCCCTGACGGAGAGGAAGGGCTGCTGTTCGGTGCTCGTCACGGGGACGCTCCAGGAGGTGATGCGGGGTAGGGGGCTACGGGCGGAGGTCAGGCGAGCCGGATCCGCGGGTCGATGAGGGCGTAGACCGCGTCGACGACGATGTTGAAGAGCACGATCGCGCCGGCCGCCAGCACGGTGACACCGAGCAGCATGGGCAGGTCGCTCTGGTTCACGGACTGGATCGCGAGTCGGCCGATGCCCTGGAGGCTGAAGGTCGTCTCGGTGATGATGGCGCCGCCGATCAGCACACCGAGGTCGATGCCGAAGAGCGTGACGATCGGGCCCATCGCACCGCGCCAGGCGAAGCGGAAGAAGACGTTGCGCTTGGACAGGCCCTTGGCCCGTGCGGTGCGCACGTAGTCCTCGCTGAGCTGTTCCACCATCTGGGAGCGCGTCATACGGGTGTAGTTGGCGGTGAAGATGATCGCCAGCACCAGCCATGGCAGCAACAGTCCGGACATCCAGGCGGCCGGGTTCTCGGTGAGCGGCGTGTACGACGGCTGGCTGAGGACGCCGAGTTCCGAGACCAGGAAGAACATCGCGATGTAGCCGACGAAGTAGATCTGCAGCGAGGAGCCGAGCAGCGACACGGAGCTGGCGAACTTGTCCAGGAACTTGCCCTGCTTCAGCGCGGCGAGCATGCCCGCGCCGACGCCGATGATCAGGAAGACGACGGCCGCGCCGAAGGCGAGCGAGAGGGTCAGCGGCAGCCGGTCCATGATCGTGCCGAAGACGGGCTCGCGGTTGGCGAAGGAGTAGCCGAGGCACGGCGCGTCGCAGTAGCCGTATCCGGCGTAGTCCCGTCCGGCGAAGACGCCGACGAGCCAGTGCCAGTACTGCATCAGGATCGACTCGTCGATGCCCAGGTTCTTCCGGATCTGTTCCAGATTCTCCGGCGTGCAGTTCTTGCCGCAGGACATCATGGCAGGGTCACGCGGGATGGCGTAGAAGAGCCAGAAGGTGACGGCGCTGATGATCAGCAGGATGACCATCGCACCGGAGACTCGGCGGACTAGGAAGCGGAGCATGGGGCGTGACTTTCCGGACGGGGCGCCGTCGCCGGGGGTAAGAGGGGGGTGGGCCGCAGGGGGCGGCCATAAGGGTGGTGGCCGCCCCCCTGGAGTCGTGCGCGCTTACTTCATCGCGTAGAGCTTGCAGAGCGCGATGCAGGTGTTGCCGGCGTCGTACACGACGTTGCCGATCTTGGATCCGTACATCCAGTTGCGGATGGAGTGGTAGTCCGGAACGACCGGCGCCAGTTCCATGATCTGACGGTCGATGGCGCCCCAGGCCTTCTTGGCCTCCTCCGGGTCCGCGATCTTGGAGGCCGCGTCGATCGCCTTGTTGACGCCCGTGTCGTTCAGCTGGGCGTAGTTGTTGCGGCCGTCGCCGATGTTCTTGCCGTGCCAGCAGGGGAAGAAGACGGAGTAGCCGTTCGGCCAGTCCGGGCTCCAGCCGGCGGCGAACAGGTCGTAGCCGTTCTCGATGTCGCCGATCTGGGTGTAGAAGGTCGACTTGTCGACCTGCTTGTTGACGACCTTGAAGCCGGCCTCTTCCAGGGCGTTCTTGATCGCGACGGCCTGCTTGACCGAGTTGTCCGACTGCTGGTAGGCGATCACCAGCTTCTGGCCGACCTTGCCGGCCTCCTTCAGCAGCGCCTTGGCCTTGGCCGGGTCGCCGCCGGGCTTCTTGGTCGTGCCGTACAGGTCGAACTGCTCGTAGCCGGGAGTCACGGGGCTCATGATCGTGGTGGCGATCTCGCTGACGGAGGCGCCGCCCTTGATCGTCTGGAGCTGCTGGTGCGGCCAGGCGTAGTTGATGGCCTGACGGACCTTGAGGTCCGTGATGCGCGTGGTGTTGATCGGCCAGTAGTAGGTGACCGTGTCGACCTGGGTGAGGACGCGCTTCTTCAGCTCGGCGTTGGTGAGCACCTGGGCGATGCGCTCGGGAGCGACCTCGTTGAAGATCGCCATCGCGTACTTGTCGTTGCCCGAGTCCGCGATGAAGCGGTCGGTCGCGGCCAGCTGCTGGAAGCCGAACTGGAAGTGGAACTTGTCCGGGTACGCGTTGCGGATCGGGTCCGTCTTCGGGTCCCAGTGCTCGTTGCGCACGTAGGTCAGGGACTTGCCGACGCTGCGGCTCTCGATCTTGTACGGACCGCAGGAGAACGGGCGCTTGTCGTACTTCTCCTTGGTGTCGTGCTTCTTCGGCACCAAGGAGTAACCGCGCATGGCGACGGTGTAGTTGAAGTCACCGCGCGCCTCGTTGAGGCGGAAGGTGATGGTCCGGCCGTCGATCTCGATCGAGTCGAGGTGCTTGTCGTCGTACGGGCCTTCGTACTTGTCGGCACCCTCGAGCCACGACTGGACGTAGATCGGACCCTCGGTGATGAACGAGGCGTAGAGGCGCTCGAAGGTGTGACGGACGTCGTCCATCGTGACCTCGGAGCCGTCCTCCCACTTCAGCCCCTCCTTCACGGTGAAGGACCAGGTCTTGCCGCCGTCCTTCATCGTGCCGGCGTCGGTGGCGGCGTCGCCGACGAGGGTGGTGGCGCCCTTGTCGTCGATCTTGTAGCCGGTCAGACCGCGCATGATCGGCACCGTGATGGCGCCCTCGGTCGACACGTAGATCTGACCCGGGTCCATGTGGTCCATGTCGAACTGGTCGAGCGAGTAGACCGTCCCGCCCTTCACCGCACCCTTGACCTCGGGGGCCGGACCGGTCGAATCGGCCTTGGTGCCGACCGGGATGTCCACGGTCTTGGTGCCGCTGACCTTGGGAGCGTCGTTCTTGGCCGAGCCGCCCTTGTCTTCACCGCCGCAGGCGGTCAGGACCGAGGACGAGGCCGCGACGACACCGGTCGCTATGAGGAAGTTTCTGCGGGAGAAAGCCATGGTGAACCCCAAGGGTGGTCATGCGGGACGGAGATGGCCGGCCGGACTCCTGTGTACGGACCGGAGGGAGTAACGGGTCAGCGCTTGGACTTCGGGTCGAGTGCGTCGCGCACCGAGTCGCCGAGCAGGTTGAAGGCGAGGACGAAGAGCACCATCGACAGGCCCGGGAAGAGCATGAAGGTGATGTCCTCGGTGTAGAACTGGGCGCCGCGCTGGATCATGACGCCCCAGTCCGGGGTCGGGTCGATCATGCCGACGCCGAGGAAGGCCAGACCCGCCTCAGCGGTCACGAAGGCCGGGAGCATCAGCGTGGACTGGATGATGATCGGCGTCCACAGGTTGGGCAGCAGCTCCTTGAAGACGATCCGCCGCGGCGACGCTCCCGTGACCTTGGCGGCCTCCACGAACTCCCGCTCGCGCAGGCCGAGTACCTGGCCGCGCAGCAGTCGGGCGAGGGAGGCCCAGCCGAAGCCGGCCAGCACGATGATCAGGGAGATGGCACGGAGCCAGGTCGGGATGTTCTCGTCGGGGGCGACGAAGAGGCCGTAGATGACCGGCATGAAGGCGATGAAGAACAGCGTGGACGGGAACGACAGCAGGATGTCGATGACCCGGCCGACGAAGTAGTCCGTCTTGCCGCCAAGATAGCCCGCCGTGATGCCGATCACGATACCGAGGAGCGCGGTGAGCAGGGTGGCGGCCACCGCGATGCCCAGCGAGGTCCGGATGCCGTACAGGAGGAAGGTGAAGACGTCCCGGCCGAGCTGCGGCTCGATGCCGAACCAGAACTCCGAGCTCATGCCGCCGTTGGGACCGGCCGGGTACGAGAAGGCGTCGAGCAGTTCGGGGCGCTGGCTCGCGTACGTGGTGTAAGGGTCCTTGCCGTACAGCTTGGCTATGAGCGGCGCGGCGAGCGCGATCACGAAGAAGAAGAGCACGATGCACGCGGATATGACACCCGCGCGGTCGCGCTTGAAGCGCTTCCAGGCCAGTCGGCCCGGTGAACGGCTCTCGCTGCCCTGATTGGTGGTGGGCGTGGGCGACTTGACGACGCTCTCGTCGGTCACCTCGAGCGGGGCAGCCGCTGATGGAGTTGGGGGGGTCATGGTGCTCCTGGCCCAAGGGAGGGGCTGATGACTCCGCAGGGCGTCCCCCTACGGGCTACGCCGGACTTTTTCAACGCAATTCGTTCAAGGTCAATAAAATCCCGCTCGGCTTGGCTTTCTCTTTACTTTCTTTACCTCTCCTTGGGTGAACCATAGCTACGCGTGTAGCGTGCCGTGATCGATCCGTGCCTTATAGCGGGCCAAATGGACTAATCGGGCAAGGCGTTCGTTATGCGGACGCCGAGTCGTCGGAATGTGTACACGAGGGGTTCGTAATCCAACGGTTCCGCATCGGATGGTGAGGATCCATTGCGCCGGGATTCAGGAATCTTCGCCGCGGCATACATGGGCTCACCCCGACATCGCCCCGACACCCCGTCAGGCATCGCCGGTCGACTGTTGGGTTCCTCCAAAAGGAGGTATGCGTGTGCGATGTGCCCCTTTTGCCCTGATGCTGGCCGGTAATGGATCAGCGGACGAGTCAGCGAACGAGTCGAACGAGTCGAACGAGTCAGGGCACGAGGAGGCACTCCATGCGCGGAGCCAGGCACGCCAGATGGGCCGCATGCGCGGCGGCGGCGGCCCTCGCGGCGACCGCCTGCGGAGGCGGGGGCGGCAGCGGCGGAGACACGAGCGCGGTCCTCAGCTCCTCCTGGGGCGACCCGCAGAACCCGCTGGAGCCGGCCAACACCAATGAGGTGCAGGGCGGCAAGGTCCTCGACATGATCTTCCGGGGGCTGAAGAAGTACGACCCCGAGACCGGCGAGGCGCAGAACATGCTCGCCGAGAAGATCGAGACCTCCGACTCGCAGAACTTCACGATCACGGTCAAGGACGGCTGGACCTTCAGCAACGGCGAGAAGGTCACCGCCCAGTCCTTCGTGGACGCCTGGAACTACGGCGCGAGCCTGAAGAACAACCAGCGCAACGCCTACTTCTTCGCGTACATCGACGGCTACGACAAGACCCACCCGGAGAGCGGCGGGCAGAGCGCCGACACACTCTCCGGGCTGAAGGTGACCGGCCCCCGCACCTTCACCGTCAAGCTCAGCCAGAAGTTCTCGACCTTCCCCGACACCCTCGGCTACCCGGCCTTCGCGCCCCTGCCCCGCGCCTTCTTCGACGACCACGACGCCTGGGTGCAGAAGCCGGTCGGCAACGGCCCGTACATGGTGGACAACTACGCGCGCGGCTCCCAGATGTCCCTGCGCACGTGGGAGGAGTACCCGGGCCCCGACAAGGCGCAGAACGGCGGCGTCGACCTCAAGGTCTACACCGACAACAACACGGCCTACACCGACCTGATGGCCGGCAACCTCGACCTCGTCGACGACGTCCCCGCCGCCCAGCTCAAGAACGTGAAGAACGACCTCGGTGACCGGTACATCAACACCCCGGCCGGCATCATCCAGACGCTCGCGTTCCCGTTCTACGACAACGACTGGAGCAAGCCCGGCTCCGAGAAGGTCCGCAAGGGCCTGTCCATGGCGATCGACCGCAAGCAGATCACGGACACGATCTTCCAGCAGACCCGCACCCCGGCCACCGACTGGACCTCACCCGTCCTCGGCGAGGACGGCGGCTACCAGGCCGGCCTGTGCGGCGAGGCCTGCGAGTACAAGCCGGACGAGGCCAAGAAGCTGATCAGCGAGGGCGGCGGACTGCCCGGCGGCCAGGTCAAGATCACGTACAACGCCGACACCGGATCCCACGGGCAGTGGGTCGACGCGGTCTGCAACTCCATCAACAACGCCCTGGACAACGACCGCGCCTGCGCGGGCAACCCGGTCGGCACCTTCGCCGACTTCCGCAACCAGATCACCGACCGGAAGATGAGCGGCCCCTTCCGCGCCGGCTGGCAGATGGACTACCCCCTCATCCAGAACTTCCTCCAGCCGCTCTACTACACCAACGCCTCCTCGAACGACGGCAAGTGGTCCAGCCAGAAGTTCGACGACCTCGTCGACAAGGCCAACGCCGAGACCGACACCCCCAAGGCCGTCGGCCTCTTCCAGCAGGCCGAGGAGGTCCTGCGGGACGAGATGGGCGCCATCCCGCTCTGGTACCAGAACGGCAGCGCGGGCTACTCGGACCGGCTGTCCAACGTGCAGCTCAACCCGTTCAGCGTCCCGGTCTACAACGAGATCAAGGTCGGCTGAGGGGGCGCCATGGGACGCTACGTCGTCCGGCGGCTGCTCCAGATGATCCCGGTCTTCATCGGGGCCACGCTGCTGATCTTCCTGATGGTCAACGTGATGGGCGACCCCATCGCCGGCCTGTGCGGCGACCGGGAGTGCGATCCGGCGACGGCCGCGCAGCTGCGGCACGAGTTCGGTCTCGACCAGCCCGTGTGGCAGCAGTACCTGACCTACATGGGCAACGTCTTCACCGGCGACTTCGGCACCGCCTTCAACGGTCAGCCGGTCACCGAGCTGATGGGCACGGCGTTCCCGGTCACCATCCGGCTCACCATCATCGCCATCCTCTTCGAGATCGTCGTCGGTATCGTCCTCGGCGTCGTCACGGGCCTGCGCCGCGGGCGGCCCGTCGACACCGGCGTCCTGCTGCTCACGCTGGTCGTCATCTCCGTCCCCACCTTCGTCACCGGCCTCCTCCTCCAGCTCCTGCTCGGCGTCAAGTGGGGCTGGATCGACCCGGCCGTCTCCTCCGAGGCCCCCTTCCGCGAGCTGATCGTCCCCGGCCTGGTCCTCGCCTCGGTCTCCCTGGCGTACGTCACCCGGCTGACCCGTACCTCCATCGCGGAGAACCGGCGCTCCGACTACGTCCGCACCGCCATCGCCAAGGGCCTGCCCCGCCACCGGGTCATCACCCGGCACCTGCTGCGCAACTCCCTGATCCCCGTCGTCACCTTCATCGGCACCGACATCGGCGCCCTGATGGGCGGCGCCATCGTCACCGAGCGGATCTTCAACATCCACGGCGTCGGCTACCAGCTCTACCAGGGCATCCTCCGGCAGAACACGCAGACCGTCGTCGGCTTCGTCACCGTCCTGGTCCTCGTCTTCCTCGTCGCCAACCTCGTCGTCGACCTCCTGTACGCCGTACTCGACCCGAGGATCCGCTATGCCTGAGCAGCAGCCGTACGAGCCGGAGCGCGCGATCGCCGGCACCGGCATGGGCGGACAGATGGACCTCGGCGCGAGCGAGGCGGTCACCCTGGAGAAGACTCCTGGGGGCCCGGAGGGCACCGGCCCCCAGGACAAGCCCCGCAGCCTCTGGTCCGACGCCTGGCACGACCTGCGCCGCAACCCGGTCTTCATCATCTCGGCCCTGGTGATCCTCTTCCTGATCGTCATCTCCATCTGGCCGTCCCTGATCGCCTCCGGCAGCCCCCTCAAGTGCGACCTGGCCAAGGCCCAGGAGGGCTCCCAGTCCGGCCACCCCTTCGGCTTCAACGGCCAGGGCTGCGACGTCTACACCCGCACCGTCTACGGCGCCCGTACGTCGGTGGCGGTCGGCGTCCTCGCCACGCTGGGGGTCGCGGTCCTCGGCAGCGTGCTGGGCGGGCTCGCCGGATTCTTCGGTGGGGCGGGGGACGCGGTCCTGTCCCGCATCACCGACGTCTTCTTCGCGATCCCGGTGGTCCTCGGCGGACTGGTCCTGCTCTCCGTCATCACCAGCAACACCGTCTGGCCGGTCATCGGCTTCATCGTGCTGCTCGGCTGGCCGCAGATCTCCCGCATCGCCCGGGGCTCCGTCATCACCGCCAAGCAGAACGACTACGTCCAGGCCGCCCGCGCGCTGGGCGCCTCGAACTCCCGGCTCCTGCTGCGCCATATCGCGCCCAACGCGATCGCGCCGGTCATCGTCGTGGCGACCATCGCGCTCGGCACCTACATCTCCCTGGAGGCGACCCTGTCCTTCCTCGGCGTCGGCCTCAAGCCGCCCAGCGTCTCCTGGGGCATCGACATCTCCGCCGCCGCCCCCTACGTCCGCAACGCCCCGCACGCCCTGCTGTGGCCCTCCGGAGCCCTCGCCATCACCGTCCTCGCGTTCATCATGCTCGGCGACGCGGTGCGCGACGCCCTCGACCCGAAGCTGAGGTGAGCCGCCGCATGCTGCTGGAAGTGCGCGACCTGCACGTGGAGTTCCACACCCGGGACGGCGTCGCCAAGGCCGTCAACGGAGTCAGCTACGGCGTCGACGCGGGCGAGACCCTGGCCGTCCTCGGCGAGTCCGGCTCCGGCAAGTCCGTCACCGCCCAGACGGTCATGGGCATCCTCGACGTGCCCCCGGGCCGGATCACCGCGGGCGAGGTGCTCTTCGAGGGACGGGACCTGCTGAAGCTGAAGGAGGAGGAACGCCGGAAGGTCCGCGGCGCCGAGATGGCGATGATCTTCCAGGACGCGCTGTCGTCGTTGAACCCCGTCCTCACCGTCGGCGCCCAGCTCGCCGAGATGTTCACCGTGCACCGCGGCATGTCGCGCAAGGACGCCCACGCCAAGGCCGTCGAGCTGATGGACCGCGTACGCATCCCGGCCGCGAAGGAGCGGGTGCGGCAGTACCCGCACCAGTTCTCCGGCGGCATGCGCCAGCGCATCATGATCGCCATGGCGATGGCCCTGGAGCCGAAGCTGATCATCGCCGACGAGCCGACCACCGCCCTCGACGTCACCGTCCAGGCCCAGGTCATGGACCTGCTCGCGGAACTCCAGCGCGAGCTGCACATGGGCCTGATCCTCATCACCCACGACCTGGGCGTGGTCGCCGACGTGGCCGACAAGATCGCCGTCATGTACGCGGGCCGGATCGTGGAGACGGCGCCGGTCCACGACATCTACAAGGCACCCGCCCACCCGTACACCCGCGGCCTGCTCGAGTCGATCCCGCGCCTGGACCAGAAGGGCCAGGAGCTCTACGCCATCAAGGGCCTGCCGCCCAACCTCACCCGCATCCCGCCCGGCTGCGCCTTCCACCCCCGCTGTCCGATGGCCCAGGACGTCTGCCGCACCGACGTACCGCCGCTGTACGACGTGACGGAGTCCGACGCGGAGCGGGGCAGCGCCTGCCACTTCTGGAGGGAGTGCCTGCATGACTGAGCCGATCCTCGAAGTCCGCGGTCTCGTCAAGCACTACCCGCTCACCACCGGCATCCTCTTCAAGAAGCAGGTCGGCGCGGTCAAGGCGGTCGACGGCGTCGACTTCCACCTCGACCGCAGCGAGACCCTGGGCATCGTCGGCGAGTCCGGCTGCGGCAAGTCCACGGTCGCCAAGATGCTGGTCAACCTGGAGAGGCCGACGGCCGGCGAGATCCGCTACAAGGGCGAGGACATCACCAAGCTGTCGGGCAAGGCCCTCAAGTCCGTACGCCGCAACATCCAGATGGTCTTCCAGGACCCCTACACCTCCCTCAACCCCCGCATGACGGTGGGCGACATCATCGGGGAGGCGTACGACATCCACCCGGAGGTGGCGCCCAAGGGCGACCGGCGGGAGAGGGTGCAGCAGCTGCTGGACGTCGTCGGCCTCAACCCCGAGTACATCAACCGCTACCCGCACCAGTTCTCCGGCGGCCAGCGCCAGCGCATCGGCATCGCGCGGGGGCTGGCGCTGCGCCCGGAGATCATCGTCGCGGACGAGCCGGTCTCGGCCCTCGACGTGTCCGTCCAGGCGCAGGTGATCAACCTGATGGGCCGGCTCCAGGACGAGTTCGACCTGTCCTACATCTTCATCGCCCACGACCTGTCCATCGTCCGGCACATCTCGGACCGGGTCGGCGTGATGTACCTCGGCCGGATCGTGGAGACCGGCCGCGACGCCGAGATCTACGACCATCCCACGCACCCCTACACCCAGGCGCTGCTGTCCGCCGTGCCGGTGCCCGACCCGGAGGCCCGGGAGTACCGCGAACGCATCATCCTGGCCGGCGACGTGCCGTCCCCGACCAACATCCCGTCCGGCTGCCGCTTCCGCACCCGCTGCTGGAAGGCGCGCGAGCGCTGCGCCCTGGAGGTACCGGCGCTCGCCGTCCCCGCCGAGTTCCGGCATGCCACCGGTCCCGCGGCCCACGACTCGGCCTGCCACTTCGCGGAGGAGAGGCAAGTGGTGCCCCATGAGGCGGATGGAGACGGTGGTGGGCACGGCAGCGGGCCGGGGTGACATGGCGCTCCCCGGCCCGCTCACGGCACCCGCACGGCCGTACGCTGATCAGCGTCGCGCGTCCGTATATCGGTGCCGCTTCGGCGAAGTTGCCTTCGTGTTAAAGCGGTTGGTGCCTTCGTGCGACGCTATGCCAGTGACCGCTTGAGGAAGTCGACCTGGAGCAGCAGCAGGTTCTCGGCGACCGACTCCTGCGGGGTCATGTGCGTGACGCCGGACAGCGGGAGCACCTCGTGCGGGCGGCCCGCGGCCAGCAGGGCCGAGGACAGCCGCAGGGAGTGGGCGACCGCCACGTTGTCGTCCGCGAGACCGTGGATGATCATCATGGGGCGCCGCGGCTCGGCGGCGTCGACCAGGCCCGAGTCGTCGATCACCGAGTTGCGGCGGTAGACCTCCGGTTGCTCGCCCGGGTGGCCGATGTAGCGCTCCTCGTAGTGGGTGTCGTACAGCCGCAGATCGGTGACCGGGGCGCCCACGACGGCGGCATGGAAGACGTCCGGGCGGCGCAGGGCCGCCAGGGCGGCCAGGTAGCCCCCGAAGGACCAGCCGCGGATGGCGACGCGGTTCAGGTCGAGCGGGAAGTCCGCGGCGAGGGCCTGGAGCGCGTCCACCTGGTCCTGGAGCACGACCGCGGCCACGTCGTCCTTGATGGCCTTCTCCCAGGCGGGGGAGCGCCCCGGAGTGCCCCGCCCGTCGGCGACGACGACCGCGAAGCCCTGGTCGGCGAACCACTGCGACGTGAGGTGGGCGTTGTGCGCGGCCACCACGCGCTGACCGTGCGGGCCACCGTACGGGTCCAGGAGTACGGGGAGGGGGGTGTCACCGTGGTAGTCCCTTGGCATAAGCACGGCGCACGGGACACGGCGTGCGCCCCCTTGCGTGAGCGTCACGCGCGGGGACAAACCGGGGTCTTCGGCGTAAGAGGCGACGGTCGCCATCGGCTTCCCGTCCCGCAGAACCCGCGCCCGCGTCCCCGGCCGGCCGAGCGTCGCGGAGACGAGAACGGTCACGCCTGCGGCGCGCACCGCCGAGTGCACGCCGGGCTCCTGCGAGACTCGCTCCACGCCGAGTTCGTTCACCCGGTACACGTGCACTTCGCCCGTCTCCGGCTCGGCCGCCTCCTCGCCGGCCGACGCGGAAACCAGCACGTCGTCGCCGGAGACGTCCAGCACCGCCCGCAGATGCAACTGGGCACCCGTGAGCGGTCGTTCACCAACCGCCAACACGCGTGCGCCGCCCTCGTCGGCGATCCGCACGAGCTGCCCGGAAGGGCTCCAGCAGGGCACGCCGGGGAAGAGTTCCAGCCAAACTGGATCTTCGTCGGCGTGCACCATCCGGGTCGCCCCGGACTCGGTGTCCACGGCCAGGAACAACTGGCTGCGCTGGTCGCGCGCCTGTACGAGGAGGAGTGGCGCACCCGCCGCTGACCAGTGCACTCGCGCCAGATACGGATACCGCGCCCGGTCCCAGAGGACCTCCGTGCGCCCCCCGTCCAGCCCGATCACGAACAGCCGTACGTCCGCGTTGGCGGTGCCCGCCGCCGGGTACCGCACCTGGTGTGGATCACGCTCGGGATGGGCCGGGTCGGAGATCCACCACCGGCTGACCGGCGTGTCGTCCACGCGTGCCACCAGCAGCCGGTCCGACCCGGGCCCCCACCAGAAGCCCCGGCTGCGCCCCATCTCCTCGGCGGCGACGAACTCGGCGAGCCCGTGGGTGACGCCCTCCGTGTCCGCCTCGGCCAGCGCCCTGTCCCCGTCTCCCTCGGCACCCACGACCCGCAGGGCGCCCCGGGCGACGTAGGCGATGTGCCTG
>NZ_RAIF01000031.1:499698-501598 GCF_003671715.1 Streptomyces sp. E2N166
GTCCGGGGGTGGGCAGTTCGCGCGCCGTCCCGGCCCGCAGCTCGGCCGCGAAGAGCCGCCCTGACAAGGCGAAAGAGGCCAGTTCGACGGCCGCGTCGGTGGCGTAGCCGACGATGCCGGCGCCGCCCTCGCGGCTGCGCTCACGCCGGGCCCGCTCCTCTGGCGACAGATGCTCCTCGGCGCCGCCCAGGAGGGCGCGCGGGTCGGCGGCGACGCGTTCGCCGCCCTCCTCGGTATCGAGGATCCACAGCGAATTGGCCCGGTCCGTGCCGGAGCCGGAGCGCAGGAAGGCGACCCGGGACCCGTCGGGTGCCACGGTGAACGAACGCGGCGCGCCGAGCGTGAACCGCTGGGTGCGGGCGTGCCGTTTGGGGAAGGAGTCGGACTCGGTCGTCATGCCTTGACCATATTGGCCATGCGCCCCCTTGTGCGGCCGTGCGCCGAGAGATGCGCGCGCACGGATAGTTATGATCACTAGCGCATAGTGGGTATCAACCAGGTACCCGCTGCGTGGATTTATCTGCCCCAAGGTGGGACCGCGTCCGACCGCGTCCGACCCTCCCCATGTCCCTGGGCTTATTGGAGGTGAGCCGCCGTGGCACTCTCGATTTCGGCGGTTGTGCTGCTGGCGATCATCGTCTTCCTGCTGGTCAAGAAGTCAGGGTTGAAGGCGGGGCACGCGGTCGTGTGCATGCTCCTCGGCTTCTACCTGGCTTCGTCGACCGTCGCGCCCACGATCAGTGAGCTGACGACGAACCTCGCGGGGATGATCGGGAGCATCAACTTCTGAGCGGGCCGTCCCCACGGACGGCCTCCCTCGGTACGAGGACGAGCGCGCGGCCTCATAGGGTGGAGGCCATGACGGAACTCCCCGCCCGGCGTCTGCTGCTGGTGCACGCGCACCCGGACGACGAGTCGATCAACAACGGCGTCACCATGGCCAGGTATGCCGCCGAAGGCGCCCACGTGACGCTGGTGACGTGCACCCTCGGCGAGCGGGGCGAGGTCATCCCGCCCGAGCTCGGGCACCTGACCGGACCCGCCCTGGGCGGGCACCGCAGGGGCGAGCTGGCGGCGGCGATGCGCGCGCTCGGCGTCGAGGACTTCCGGCTGCTCGGCGGGCCGGGACGGTTCGCCGACTCCGGGATGATGGGGCTGCCCGACAACGACGACCCCGGCTGCCTGTGGCAGGCGGACGTCGACCGGGCCGCCGGACTCCTCGTCGAGGTGATCCGCGAGGTGCGTCCACAGGTGCTCGTCACCTACGACCCCGACGGCGGCTACGGCCACCCCGACCACATCCAGGCCCACCGCATCGCCATGCGCGCCGTCGAGCTGGCCGCCGAGGCGGGGTGCCCGGTCGACAAGGTCTACTGGAACCGCGTCCCCCGCACCGTCGCCGAGGACGCCTTCGCCCGCCTCCGCGACGACCTGCCCGGCCTGCCCTTCGAGAAGGCGGCCGGCGTCGAGGACGTACCGGGCGTCGTCGGCGACGAGCGGATCACCACCGAGATCCGCGGCGACGGCGGCGCGAACGCCGCCAAGACCGCGGCCATGCGCGCGCACGTCACGCAGATCACCGTCGCCGAGCCGTACTTCGTCCTCTCCAACGAACTGGCCCAGCCGGTCTTCACCACCGAGTACTACGAGCTGGTGCGCGGCGAGCGGTCCGGGGACGGCGACGGACGCGAGAGCGACCTCTTCGCCGGGATCGACGGGACCGACGGGACCACCGGGATCGACGGGACCGCGAGGACCGCGGGGATCGAGGCGGCATCGTGAGCGGGCGTACCGAGCCGACGACCTCCGCCCTGGCCCAGCCGCTGCGCGCGCCCTCGCTCGGGCGGGCCGCCCTCTATCTGGGGCTCTTCGTGCTCGGTGCCCTGGTCGGGGTGGCGGG
>NZ_RAIF01000031.1:501629-519048 GCF_003671715.1 Streptomyces sp. E2N166
GCGTCGGAGCGGGCCGGGCCGTGGGCCGCCGGGGCGGGGCCGTCGCGCCCGCCGCGGGCTGGGCGCTCGCCGTGGTCCTGCTCACGACCAGCCGTCCCGAGGGCGACTTCCTCTTCGCGGCCGGCAGCGGCTCGTACCTCTTCCTGCTCGGCGGGATCGCCGTCGCTGTGATGTGCGCCACCCTCACGCCGGTGCGGCAACCGGACGGCGGCGCCGTCCGACTTGGCAAGTGACGTACTACTTCGCCGCGGTGCGGGCGTGCGAGTCCGGTGTGGGTTTCCCCGGCGGTCACGGGATACGCGCGAGAGGTGGCCAGTATGGTGGTGCGCGCCGCCGAGCCGCCCGCTTTCTGGTGTGCCGGGCGGCGGAGCCAACCGGGAGAACCTGCCTTGAGTCGTGAAACTGACAGTTCGTCCTCCGGGCCCCACGGGCGCGGCGGAGCCGCATACCCGTCGGGCACCCCGCCCTACGGGACACCCACGGCTTCCGACGCCGGTGCGGACGCGGGCCGTTCGGCCTCGCGGCCGGAGGAGCGCAAGACCGAGACGACGCTGACGACCCGAATCCGGATCAACATCCCGGGATCGCGGCCCATCCCGCCGGTCGTCGTGCGCAAGCCCGTCGCGGACGCCGAGGGCGCCGCCGGTGACACGGAGACGTCGGCCGAGCGGCCCGCACCGGCACCGAGCGCCGCGGAGCCCGCGGGCGCCGTCGAGGACCCCGCCGAGCCGGGGCAGCCCGCCCGGCCGACGGAGGACAAGCCGGCCAGCGACTGGTTCGCGCCGCGCAAGTCCGGCCCGGCCAAGGGCGCTCAGGGCGGCGGCTCCGCCAACGGCGCCGGTCTGCCCGGGGGTTCCGGTGCGGCGGCCGGTACGCCGGGCACGCCCTCCGCAGGCCCCGCAGGCCCCGCGGGTGCCGCGGGACCGGGTGCCGGTGCTTCCGGTGCCGGTGCGCGGCCGGGCGGCGGGAGTGGCCGTCCCGGTGGCGTCGTCGGCTCCATGAACGTGCTGGGCGGGTCCCGGCCCGGCGCCCCGGGCGGTGCCGGTCTCTCCGGGGCGACGGGCGGACCCGTGGCGCCCGGACACGGTGGCGGCACCGGCTCCTTCGACGTGACCGAGGCGCTGGCTGCCGGACCGCTGGGCAACGGCAACGGCAACGGCACCCGCCCGGGCTCCGACGGCGGCGCCGAACCGCGCCGCGACGACCTGCCGTACTTCTCGGAGAACGGGCAGGGCGACCAGGGACCCGGCCCCCGCAGCGGGCAGAACGGCCCGAACGGGCAGTCCCCGTACGGTGACACCCAGGGACCCGCGGGCGCGACGAGCGGCCCGGTCACCGGCGACAGCCGGCTGACGCCGCCCCCGGTCGGCGATCTCGGCGATCTGGGCCGGCCCAGGACGCCCGGCGGCCCCGGCGCGCCCAGCGGACAGCGCGGGCCCGCACCGAACGGCCTGGGCGGTCCGGGTGGTCCCGGTGGTCCTGGCGATCCCGGCCCGGGTGGTCCTGGCGGTCCTGGCGGTCCCGGTGGGCCGGGTGGTCCCGCTGGCCCGGGCAGGCTGCAGGGCCCCGGCCCCGGCCCCGGCGCCGACGCCACCCGTCTCGGCCCCGGCGGCGGGCTCAGCGACGACACCGCGATCCTCACCCCGCAGAAGCCGGCCCCCGGGCCGGGCGCTCCCGGCTACGGCAACCCGGACAACGTCTCCGGGAACACCGTCACCAGCGGCATCCCCGTCGTGCCGACCGACCGGAACGCGCCGTTCCAGGGCGCGTCCGCCGACGGACCGCTGCCGCACACGCCCCCGAAGCTGCCCGAGCCGGTCTCCGCGCCCCCGGCCGGCTCCGCCAAGCCGGCCAAGAAGAAGGGCCGCGGGAAGCTCCCGCTGCTCGTCGGCGGCCTGGTCTTCGTCGCCGGTGTCACCTACGGCGCCGGCCTGCTCATGAACCGTTCCGACGTGCCGAAGGGCACCACCGTGCTCGGCGTCGACATCGGCGGCGGCACGCGCGACGACGCCGTCGAGAAGCTGGACGACGTCCTCTCCGCCCGCGCGAGCAAGCCGCTCAAGCTCACGGTCGGCGGCGAGACGGTCTCCCTGAAGCCGGACCAGGCGGGGCTCCAGCTGGACACGCAGGCCACGGCCAGCGCGGCGGCGAAGAGCGACTACAACCCGATGTCCGTGTTCGGCTCCCTCCTCGGCCAGCAGCGTGTCGTCGACCCCGTCATGCCCGTCGACGAGGAGAAGCTGCACGCCGCTCTGGAGGACGCCGCCGGCGGGGCCGGATCGGTGACCGAGGGCACCGTGAAGTTCGAGTCCGGCAAGGCCGTCCCCGTGTACGGCAAGGCCGGCAAGGGCATCGACGTCGCCAAATCGACCGAGGCCGTGCAGGAGGCGTACCGCGCCCAGGTGGAGACGGGCACCGCCACCCCGGTGAACGTGCCGACGACCACCCAGCAGCCCACGGTCTCCAAGGCCGAGGTCGACCGGATCATGAAGGAGTTCGCCGAGCCGGCGATGTCGGCGAAGGTGACCGTGCGGACCGACGCCGCGCACTCCATCCTGATGAGCCCGGAGAAGTCGCTGTGGAAGTTCCTCCGGGTCACGGCAGTCAACGGCAAACTCGTCGACAAGCCCGACCTCAACGCCCTGAAGGAACTGTACGGCGGGACGTTCGACGGCGTGCTCATCACCCGCGCCAACGGTGAGAAGACGCCCGTCACCCCCGAGGACGTCTACGGCGCCCTGCGCCAGGCCCTGAAGAGCGAGACCGACCGCGTGGCGGTCATCGAGACCGACCCCAGCTGACGACGCCACTCCACGAGGGGGCGCCCGGCACTCGCCGGACGCCCCCTCGCGGCCTCAGTTGAGCATGGCGCGAGCCGTCCGCGCCTCCCCCCGGACCTGCTCCGCGACCGCCTCGTCCACCGCTCCCACAACCTCCGCGTACGCCTCCAACTCCCCGGCCCCCGCCGAGAACTCCCCCCGCTGCACCAGCAACCGGGCCCGCTCGTACCGCAGCCGCGCCGCATGCGCGGGCAGCAGCAACGCCAGATCGAGTGCCCACAGCCCGACATCCGACCGTTCGGGCCGGGCCGCCGCCCACGCCCGGATGTTGTTCAGGATGCGCGACACCACCTCCAACGGCGCCGCGGGCTCCAGCATCGACGGACGCAGGGCGGCCCCCGTCACCCCCGCCACCAGCACCTCCGCGTCGTTCCCGCTGAGCAGCCGGCCCCCGTCGAACGGATCGGCGAGCACCCGTCCCTCCTCCGGTCCGGACTCCGCCCCGAACCCGACCACGAAGTGCCCCGGCAGCGCGACCCCGTACACCGGCGCCCCCGCCCGCCGGGCCACCTCCAGCCACACCACCGACAGCATGATCGGCAGCCCGCGCCAGCGCCGCAGCACCTCGTGCAGCAACGACGACTCAAGCCGCTGGTAGTCCGCGGCGACCCCGTGGAAGCCGTACCGCTCGCCGAGCAGGTCCCGCAGCGCCGCCGCCCAGGCCGACGGCGACCCCGGCCGGAACGGCAGCTGTCCGGCCAGCCGGTCGAGCTCCATCTGCGCGGCGTCCAGCCCCGCCTCGTCCAGCGACCCGTCCGCCTCCGCGCCCACCAGCAGGCACAGCGTGGCCAGGTCGGGCCGCTCGGAGCGTGCCTCTTCGGCGAACCGCCGTCGCAGCTCGGCGGAGCGATCCGGCGACGGGGGATGCGGAGAACGTGGGTGACGCATAGCTTGCTCGTGCCCTTCCACGGCGATCGGTTACCGGTCCGTCCCGGCGCTCGCGGGCTCCCGGTAGTGGTGATACGCGTGATGCGCCGCGAAGCCCATCCCGGCGTACAGCGCCCGCGCCCCCGCGTTGTCCGTCTCGACCTGGAGCCACGCCGCCGACGCGCCCTCCTCGAGCGCCCGCCGGGCCAGCGCGGCCATCACGGCGGTCGCCAGCCCCCGGCGCCGCTGCGCGGGGTCGACCTCGACGGCCCCGAAGGAGACCCACCGGCCGTCCACGACACACCGCCCGATCGCCGCCGGGGCTGCCGCGTCCGCACCGGGCACCGTCGCGAACCACACGGACGGTCCTCCCCCACGCTCGGCCTCGCTCGCGCGGGGGGACCCCCGGCCCAGGACCCGCAGGGCCACCTCGCTCACGCCCTTGCGCTGGTATCGCGCCAGCCACGCCTCGTCCGCCTCCCGGGACAGGACCACGCCGGTCCCCTCCGACAGGTCGGCGACCTGCGCCACCCCGCCGGTCCACACCTCGGCCGTCACCTCCCGTACCCAGCCCCGCCGCTCCAGCTCCGCGCACAGCGGCTCCTGCGTGCCCTCGGCCCCGGTGGCGGTCTGGACGTACGCGGGCAGACCCCGTTCGGCGTACCAGCGTCGTACGGCGGTCAGCGCCTCGTCCAGCGGCAGCCCCGGATCGCCGAGGGGGAGCACGGAGTTGGCCCGCCGTGTGAACCCGGCGGCCGCCCGAAGCTCCCACTCACCGAGCCGCTCGCTCTCCACCGGCCGCCAGGCCCGCGCGGCCACTCGCGCCAGCTCCTCGTACGAGGCGGCGGGACCGCGCCGCCGCGCCGGCGCCGACGGCACGACCTTGCCCGCGACCAGCGCGGACTCCGGGACACGGACCGACTCGCCATTCTTCCGTGTGATCCGCAGCACACCGTTGTCCCATGATGTGAGAACACCCACCGTGTCGGTGAACTTCTCACCCGCGACACCCGGTTCGCTCAAGCGCCGCACGGAGACTCGTTTGCCCACGTCAGCAACGGTGATACGGACCTCAAGGCGCCCTGCGGCAGAGATTTCCACGGGTCGGTTCACCCCTCCTGTTCGGATCATGCCCAAGAACGGAGATACTAGGGGCGGGCATCGACGACGCCGCGCTCCCGCGCGCCAGGCGGCGGAGCCTGAGGAGGCCCGCCAGCGCCCAATCGAGGAGGAACGACAGCGTGACCTACGTCATCGCGCAGCCTTGTGTCGACGTGAAGGACAAGGCGTGCATCGAGGAGTGCCCGGTCGACTGCATCTACGAGGGCCAGCGGTCCTTGTACATCCACCCGGACGAATGCGTCGACTGTGGTGCCTGTGAGCCGGTCTGCCCGGTCGAGGCGATCTTCTACGAGGACGACACTCCGGAGGAGTGGAAGGACTACTACAAGGCGAACGTCGAGTTCTTCGACGAGCTCGGCTCGCCCGGCGGCGCCAGCAAGCTGGGGCTGATCGAGCGCGACCATCCCTTCGTCGCCGCGCTGCCGCCGCAGAACCAGTAGGAGCGGCCCGCGCCGCGCCGCCTCGGTCCCGTACGGCTGATCGCCCCCGATCGGTGCCGTACGGGACCGAGGCGTTTCGCCCTGGAACCGCACAGGCAGCACCGGCCGCACCGAAGAAAGTGAGCCAGTAACCGTGTCCGCAGTCTCCGACCGCCTTCCGGCCTTCCCCTGGGACAGGCTGGGGCCGTACAAGAAGACGGCCGCCGCGCATCCGGACGGCATCGTCGACCTCTCCGTCGGCACCCCGGTCGACCCGGTCCCCGAGCTGATCCGGAAAGCCCTGATCGACGCGGCGGACTCCCCGGGCTACCCGACCGTCTGGGGCACCCCGGCACTGCGCGACGCGATCACCGGCTGGGTCGGGCGCCGCCTCGGCGCCCGCGACGTCACCCACCGCCACGTCCTGCCCGTCGTCGGTTCCAAGGAACTCGTCGCCTGGCTCCCCACCCAGCTGGGCCTCGGCCCCGGCGACCGGGTGGCGTTCCCGCGCCTGGCCTACCCGACGTACGAGGTCGGCGCGCGCCTGGCCCGCGCGGAGTACGAGGCGTACGACGATCCGACGGAGCTGGACCCGACGGGCCTGAAGCTCCTCTGGCTCAACTCCCCGTCCAACCCCACCGGCAGGGTCCTGTCGCGGGCCGACCTGACCCGCGTCGTGGCCTGGGCCCGTGGGCACGGCATCCTCGTCGTCTCCGACGAGTGCTACCTGGAGCTGGGGTGGGAGGCCGACCCGGTCTCCGTCCTGCACCCGGACGTCAACGGCGGCTCCTACGACGGCCTGGTGGCCGTCCACTCGCTCTCCAAGCGCTCCAACCTCGCCGGCTACCGCGCGGCCTTCCTGGCGGGCGACCCGGCCGTCCTGGGGCCCCTCCTGGAGATCCGCAAGCACGGCGGCATGATGACGTCCGCGCCGACCCAGGCGGCCGTGGTGGCGGCCCTCGGCGACGACGAGCACGTCCGCGTCCAGCGCGAGCGCTACGCGGCCCGCCGCACGGCCCTGCGCGAGGCGCTCCTCGGCCACGGCTTCCGCATCGAGCACAGCGAGGCCAGCCTCTATCTCTGGGCCACCCGCGACGAGTCATGCTGGGACACGGTGGCCCACCTGGCCGAGCGCGGCATCCTGGCGGCTCCCGGCGACTTCTACGGCCCGGCCGGCGCGAACTTCGTCCGCGTAGCCCTCACGGCCACGGACGAGCGCGTCCGCGCGGCGGTGGAGCGCCTGACGGCCTGACGGGCCTGACCGGTGTCGGGCACCGGTCGGCGCACGTCTGCCGGCCGGCGCACGCCCGCCGCGTCGATTAGGCACGCGAAACGCCGGGACCCAGGAAGCGAATCCTGGGCCCCGGCGCCGTACGAGCGGGGGTGCGGCAGCCGTCAGCCGAGCGGCAGCCCCTGCACCGGCAGCGAACCGGTGGCCGGCAGCCCGCCCTTGCCCAGCGCGTCCGTCGGCAGCCCGCCCTCGGTGGCGGTCCCCGCGGTGTCCCCGACGATCTCCCCGGCGGAGCCCGCCGCGTCCCCGGCGGTCTTCTGGGCCACCGGGGTGGTCTTCTTGACGACCGAGCCGCCGGTCTTGCCCGCGGCCGGCACGGTCTTCTTGACGGCCTTGCCGCCGGTGTCGCCGGCGGTCTCGGTGACGTTCTGTGCCGCGGCGTCCACGGTGTTGCCGACGTTCGCCCCGTCCAGGGCGGTCAGTCCCCCGAGGTTCGGGGTGGCGGGCAGTTCGGGAGCCGCGCTGGCGGAGCCGGCCGCACCGACCCCGGCAGCCGCTCCCGCAGCGACGAGCAGCGCGGCACGGGCGATCCGGCGGGTCAGGGGGAGGGACATGATGCTCCTTCGACGGAAGTCAGTGATGAGTAATCCGACCGTGCCCGGCGAGTGATCGACCGGGCTCGGACGCAGTGACTACCGCTCGAAGGCCACGAAGGTTGCGGCGGCACAAAGTAAAGAGTTGGTAATGTGTCGCATTATCAGGTGCACAGAAAAACGGGCAAAAGGGCGCCGGTCGGAAAGTCTGCCGAATCCTTACAGCCCTTGTTGTTCCCGGGCTCCGGAGGATGCGCGAGTGATGACCGGAAAACCCGCGCACCGCGTCGACCCGACGCCGGTGCGGGTAACTCCCAGGAGTGACGGCCCGTACGGGCGAGCGCTACCGCGCGGAGGTGATGCGGACGGCTCCCGCGGCCCGCTCGGCGCCGCCGGTGCCGCCCGGCTCCGCCGGACGCCACTTGTTGTCGGTGCTTCCCGCGGTCCACTCCCGGCCCGCGTAGGAGACCCGTTCGATGCGCAGCGAGGTGGCGTTGGCCACCGCCCAGTGCGCCAGCTGCCAGCCGCGCTGACCGAGGCGCTCCTGCGCACCCGAGCCGGTCACGGGCAGCGTCACGGTACGGCCGTCGGAGCCGCCCGTGGCGCCCGCGCCGCCCGTGCCCCGTGCGGGCGAGGCGGTGGGCGTCGCGGAGGCGCCGTCCACGGCTGCTCCGGCCGACCGGAGCACGTCCTGCCCGAAGTCCCGTACGAGCGCCGCGCGAACCGCGTCCGGACCCTGGGCCCGGGCCGCACCGGGGCGTCCCTCGCAGGTCAGCGTCGCCGCGGACCGTCCGGTCAGCGCGGCGGCGAGCAGCCTGGCGTCCGTCTCGTGCTTGGCGTAGGCCTCCGGGAAGCCGCTGCGCTGCACGCGCTGGGCGGCGACGGTCAGCGGGAGGCGGGTGTAGCCGGGCACCTCGACCAGCTCGTCGTAGAACTTGGCCGCCGAGTAGGCCGGGTCCATGATCTCCTTCGGGGTGCCCCAGCCCTGGGAGGGGCGCTGCTGGAACAGACCGAGCGAGTCGCGGTCGCCGTAGTCGATGTTGCGCAGCGCCGACTCCTGCAGCGCGGTCGCCAGCGCGATCGTCACCGCCCGCTCCGGCAGGTCGCGCGCGGTGCCCACGGCGGTGATCGTCGCCGCGTTCACCGCCTGCTCCGGCGTGAACTCGTAGGCCGTCCGGTCGTCCTCGGCCGAGACGACCTCGCAGCCCGGGGCGCCCCCGGTGACGTACTGCACCGTGAGGTACCCGGCGACCGCGAGCAGGACCACGAAGGCCGCGCCGGAACGCAGAAGGCGGCCATGGCGTTTGCGGGATGGCGACGGCTGAAGCACGCGTACAAGGTACTGGAGGGTAGGGAGTGGTGTCCGCCGGGTACGGACAGTGCCTGAAAGAGCAGGGGCGTTAGGGTCGGGGCCATGGCCGATACCCCGCTTGACCTCACGCTGGACGCCGCGGAGCTCACCGCGCGGCTCGTCGACTTCCCCTCCGAGAGCGGCACCGAGGAGCCGCTCGCGGACGCGATCGAGAGCGCCCTGCGCGCCCTGCCGCACCTGTCGGTCGAGCGGTACGGCAACAACGTGGTGGCCCGTACGGAATTGGGCCGGGCGGAGCGCGTGATCCTGGCCGGCCACATCGACACCGTCCCGATCGCCGGCAACGTCCCGTCCCGGCTCGACGAGGACGGCGTCCTGTGGGGCTGCGGCACCTGCGACATGAAGGCGGGCGTCGCGGTCCAGCTGCGCATCGCGGCGACCGTCCCGGCCCCCAACCGCGACCTGACCTTCGTCTTCTACGACAACGAGGAGGTCGCCGCCGAGCTGAACGGCCTCAAGCACGTCGCCGAGGCCCACCCCGAGTGGCTGGAGGGCGACTTCGCGGTGCTTCTCGAACCGTCGGACGGCCAGGTGGAGGGCGGTTGCCAGGGCACGCTGCGGGTGCTGCTGAGGACGACGGGGGAGCGGGCGCACTCAGCGCGCTCCTGGATGGGCTCCAACGCCATCCACGCCGCCGCCCCGATCCTCGCGCGCCTGGCGGCCTACGAGCCCCGCTACCCGGTCATCGACGGCCTGGAGTACCGCGAGGGCCTGAACGCGGTCGGCGTCACGGGCGGGGTCGCGGGCAACGTCATCCCCGACGAGTGCGTGGTCACGGTCAACTTCCGCTACGCCCCGGACCGCACCCCCGAGGAGGCCCTCGCCCACGTGCGGGAGGTCTTCGCGGACTGCGGGGTGGCGGAGTTCGTGGTCGACGACCACAGCGGCGCGGCCCTGCCGGGGCTCTCCCACCCGGCCGCGGCGGCCTTCATCGAGGCGGTGGGCGGCACCCCGCGGCCCAAGTACGGCTGGACGGATGTGTCGCGCTTCTCCGCACTGGGCGTCCCCGCGGTCAACTACGGCCCGGGCAACCCGCACTTGGCGCACAAGCGCGACGAGCGGGTCGAGACGGCGAAGATCCTCGCGGGGGAGGAGCGCCTGCGGTCCTGGCTGACCGCGTGATCCACACCGGGTTTACGCCGCTGCGTGACGGACATGCTCAGGTCCCTCGTACGTAACCCGCGTAGATCTACGCTGAGGTGGAAGAACCTGCAACTGGAGGGAGCGCGCATGGCTACCGGCAACCCCGAGGGCAAGAGGCGGCCACCGGAGGAGCAGCGCCTGGGCCCTGTCCTCCGGCGGCGGGGTCAGGTGCAGAAGAGCACCACGGACCAGCGCCTGCTGGACGAACGTGCCCCGACCGACTGGGTCCACACCGACCCCTGGCGCGTCCTGCGCATCCAGTCGGAGTTCATCGAGGGCTTCGGCACCCTCGCCGAACTGCCGCCCGCGATCAGTGTCTTCGGCTCCGCCCGTACGGCGGCGGACTCACCGGAGTACGAGGCGGGCGTGCGGCTCGGCCGCGGCCTGGTGGAGGCCGGCTTCGCGGTCATCACCGGCGGCGGGCCCGGCGCCATGGAAGCGGCCAACAAGGGCGCCCTGGAGGCGCAGGGCACGTCGGTCGGCCTCGGCATCGAGCTGCCCTTCGAGCAGGGACTCAACCCGTACGTCGACATCGGCCTGAACTTCCGGTACTTCTTCGTCCGCAAGATGATGTTCGTGAAGTACGCGCAGGGTTTCGTGGTCCTGCCCGGCGGCCTCGGCACCCTCGACGAACTCTTCGAGGCACTCACCCTGGTGCAGACCCAGAAGGTGACCCGCTTCCCCATCGTCCTGTTCGGCTCCGAGTACTGGGGCGGCCTGGTCGACTGGCTCCGCGGCACCCTGGTCGCCCAGGGCAAGGCCGCGGAGAAGGACCTCCTGCTCTTCCACGTCACGGACGACGTGGACGAGGCGGTCGCCCTGGTCTCCAAGGAGGCGGGGCGGTAGGCACGGGCCGGCAGCGCCAGGGGGCGAAGCCCCCTGGCGCCCGAGCCGGTGCCTAGGCCAGTCCCCGCCTGGCGACGGCGGGCTCCCGGTGTCCCGCGATGGTCGCGACCATGTCCAGCACCTGCCGCGTCTCCGCCACCTCGTGCACCCGGTACACCCGCGCCCCCAGCCACGCCGACACCGCCGTCGTCGCCAGCGTCCCCAGCACCCGCTCCTTCACGGGCCGGTCCAGCGTCTCCCCGACGAAGTCCTTGTTGGACAGGGACACCAGCACCGGCCACCCCGTGTCCACCATCTCCCCGAGCCGCCGCGTCGCCTCCAGGCTGTGCCGGGTGTTCTTCCCGAAGTCGTGGCCGGGATCGATCAGCACCGACTCCCGCGGCACCCCCAGCGCCACCGCCCGCTCGGCCAGCCCCAGCGTCACCTTCAGGATGTCGGCCATGACGTCGTCGTACGTCACCCGGTGCGGCCGGGTCCGCGGCTCGGCGCCGCCGGCGTGTGTGCACACCAGCCCCACCCCGTACCGCGCGGCGACCTCCGCGAGCTTCGGGTCGACGCCGCCCCACGCGTCGTTCAGCACGTCGGCCCCCACCTCGCACACGGCCTCGCCCACCTCGTGCCGCCAGGTGTCCACGCTGATCACGACGTCCGGGAACCGCCGCCGCACCTCCGCGACGAACCCCACCGTCCGCCGCGCCTCCTCCTCGGCCGACACCTCGTCCCCGGGCCCGGCCTTCACTCCGCCGATGTCGATGATCGCGGCGCCCTCGGCCACCGCCTGCTCCACACGCGCGAGGGCGGGCTCGTCGCGGAAGGTCGCCCCCTGGTCGTAGAAGGAGTCCGGGGTCCGGTTCACGATCGCCATGATCACCGGCTCGTGCGCCGTGAATTCACGCCTGCCCAGCCTGAGCATCCCCTGTGACATCTCCTCGTCCATACCGTTCTCACGTTCCGCCGAATCGACCTCGGGGCGGCCTTCGACCGCCTGCGGCCCCGACTGTCAGACTCGCATGGCACGATCGGACCCGACACAACCGACTCCGACTCGGAACCTGGTTCCGACTCCGATCCAAGCAGCCACGCGATCCGTCGAATCCTCGAACCCACGCGATCGCCGCGCTCGACCCGACCATGGGGGCCTCAGCGATGGTCATGTTCCTCTTCCTCGTCGTCGCGCTGGCCGTCGTGGTCGCCGCGGTGACGCTCGCCGTGGTGAGCGGCGGCGACAGCGGGCCGTTGCCCGACGCCGCCCCCGAGCGACTGCGGGACTCCCTGCCCCCGGACCGCCCGGTGGGCCGCGCGGACGTGGAACGCCTCCGCTTCCCGCTCGCCGCCCGCGGCTACCGCATGGCGGACGTCGACGACGCCCTCGGCCGCCTCGGCGCCGAGCTGGCCGAGCGCGACGCCCGCATCGCCGACCTGGAGTCCGCGCTGGCCGGCGCCCGGGCCGCCGGCGCCCACCAGCACGTCTCCATGGAGAAGCCGGCCCAGGAGGAGCAGCGGTGAGCGCCGGGGAGGCCGTCGCCGGACCGGACGGCGCGCCGCGCTGCCCCTGGGCCCTGTCCACCGCGGACTACGTGACGTACCACGACGAGGAATGGGGCCGCCCGGTACACGGCGACGACGCCCTGTACGAACGCCTCAGCCTGGAGGCCTTCCAGTCCGGCCTGTCCTGGATCACCATCCTGCGCCGCCGTCCCGGCTTCCGCGCCGCCTTCGCCGGCTTCGAGATCGCCGAGGTGGCGGCCTTCACCGATGAGGACCGCGAACGCCTGCTCGCCGACGCGGGCATCATCCGGAACCGAGCCAAGATCGACGCGACCCTCGCCAACGCCCGGGTGCTGGCCGAGTGGGCCCCCGGTGAGCTGGACGAGCTGATCTGGTCGCACGCCCCGGACCCGGACGGGCGCCCGGTACCGAAGACCCTCGCCGACGTCCCGGCCGTCACACCGGAGTCCACTGCGCTGTCCAAGGCCCTGAAGAAGCGGGGCCTGCGCTTCGTCGGCCCGACGACGGCCTACGCGCTGATGCAGGCGTGCGGACTGGTCGACGACCACCTGGAATCCTGCGTGGCGCGCGAGAGCCTGTCCGGCACCCCCTCCGGGGGAGTCTGAGGACGAGGCCGTCCAGGCCGGAGCGGGGGCCGCGGACGGCAGCCCCCGGGGACGGCCACCGCGGCCGACGAGCACTGGCTCACTTGCCCAGGTAGCGCGGCTTCTCCTTGTTGACGAACGCCCGCACCGCGATCGCGTGGTCCTCCGAGGAACCCGCCCGGGACTGCAGTTCGTCCTCCTTGTCCAGCGTCTCGGAGAGCGAGTGCGTCAGTCCGTACGCCACCGCCTCCTTCAGCGCCGCGTACGCCACCGTCGGCCCCTCCGCCAGTGCCCGCGCCGTCTGCTCGGCCTCGGCGCGCAGGTCGGCGGCGGGTACGACCCGGTTGGCGATGCCCAGTTCGTACGCCTCCCGGGCGCCGATGCTGCGCGGGAAGAACAGCAGGTCGGCGGCGCGTCCGGGGCCGACGACCCGCGGCAGCGTCCAGGAGACGCCCGAGTCGGCGGTGAGCGCGACCCCGGCGAAGGACGTGTTGAAGGCCGCCGTGTCCGCGACGATCCGGTAGTCCGCCGCGAGCGCGAAGCCGAAGCCCGCCCCGGCCGCCACGCCGTTCACGGCGGCGACCACCGGCTTCCCGGCCTCGGTGAGCGCCCGCACGATCGGGTTGTAGTGCTCGCTGACCGTGCTCATGGTCTGGCCCGAGCCCGTTTCCCGGTCGGAGGCCAGCAGCCCGATGTGCTCCTTGAGGTCCTGGCCCACGCAGAACGCCCGCTCCCCGGCCGCGGTCAGCAGGACCGCCCGTACGGCGTCGTCCCCCGCCGCGGAGCGCACCGCCTCCCTGAGCGCGACCTTGGTCTCGATGTTCAGCGCGTTCATCGCCTCGGGGCGGTTCAGCGTGATCGTCGCGAGCCCGTCGCTCACCTCGTAGAGCACGGTGTCGGCCATGGGTTCCCCTCCGCGTCGTCGTACGTGTGGGTCGTACGTGTGGGTCGGACGTCTGTGTCCGGGACACAGCATGACGGAGATCACCGGCAACGGATCGCTCGGGAGATGTGACCTGCGTCAAAGAATTCCGGTCCGTATCCATTCGGCGGAAGTGGTCGGGGGCGCGCAGTATCGCAGTCACATCGCCGAATTGAGTGGTTTTGCTCGCGCGCGTTGCCCAAGCGATGCCGACCGATGTTGGTCATCGGGTCCTGGGATGCGGGATAATGGCTGGGAAGCAATGTGTTCGATGCCGGTGTCGCGCGTCCATGCCGGACTGCGCGTGCCCTCACGGGCCGTCGGCGGTGACGGTGAGCTGGTATCAGGAAGGGGAACGAGCATGGCGGCCATGAAGCCGCGGACGGGCGATGGCCCGCTCGAGGTGACCAAGGAGGGGCGGGGCATCGTCATGCGCGTTCCGCTCGAAGGCGGCGGTCGACTCGTCGTCGAGCTGACCCCCGACGAGGCCGACGCGCTCGGCGACGCCCTCAAGAAGGTCGTCGGCTGACGAGCGAGCGACCATATCCGTTCAGTCGCCCCGGTACCGGACACGGTGCCGGGGTGATTGTTTTTCTTTTTTCACGTGAGATCACGGGTTTTTCCCATGGGCCCTCGGGCCGGTCGTTCACCGTTTGACGGCACACAGCAGTCCGTCGCCCACCGGCAGCAGCGAGGGCACCAGCTCCTGGCTCTCGCGCACCGCGCGCAGTACTTCCCGCAGCCGCAGCACCTCGGTGGGCTGCGGTCCGGAGTCGATCGTCCGGCCGGCGCCGAAGACGCCCTCGAAGGCGACGAGACCTCCGGAGCGCAGCAGGCGCAACGATTCAGCGAGGTAGTCCAGGTACTCCAGGCGGTCGCCGTCGCAGAAGACCAGGTCGTAACCGGCGTCCGCGAGCCGGGGCAGGACGTCCAGGGCGCGGCCCGGAATGAAGCGGGCCCGGTTGCTGGCGAAGCCCGCGGCCCGGAAGGCCTGGCGGGCGAACTGCTGGTGCTCCGGCTCCGGGTCGACCGTGGTCAGTACCCCGTCCGGCCGCATGCCGTGCAGCAGATGGATCCCGGAGACGCCGCAGCCGGTGCCGATCTCCGCGACGGCCTTGGCGTCCACGGCGGCGGCGAGCAATCCCAGCGCGGAGCCCGTGCCCGGAGTCACCGAACGCAGGCCCGCCTCCCGGGCCCGGTCGCGTGCCCAGAGCAGCGCGTCGTCCTCGGCGACATAGGCGTCGGCGAACGCCCAGCTCGTCTGCCGGTTGCCGGTAATGACCCTCTCCTGTCCCCGTCGTTGCCTCGGCGTGACTGTATCCGTTGGCGTCGGGAACCCGCAGATGGGACCGGTCGTTTAAAGGGGAGAGCAAAGAGACGACCGAGCGGCCGGGGCTTCGACGGGGGTGGCGGATGGACCAGGGTGCCCAGCAAGTGCTGACGCAGCCGTACGAGCCGTGCCGACCCAGATCAAATTCTCGTAAAACCGCTTATCCGGAGCTAACGGGCGAGGTGGCTATGGTAGGGGCTCCACTGGACACCACCAGAGCCGACAGGGGAGGTGCGGCCGCACCCGCGGATCGGGGAGGAGTGCTGCGGCGCTTCCTCGGATCTGCAAGCAGGCCGAAATCCGTGAACGACACCGCTGCTGACCACAGCCACGCGAACGGTCCCACCACGGGACACGCCCACACCGCGACCTTCTCCAGCGACGCGGACGGGCAGGCGTGGACTCCGCCCACCTGGGAGGAGATCGTCAGCACCCACAGCGGCCGGGTCTACCGCCTCGCCTACCGCCTCACCGGCAACCAGCACGACGCCGAGGACCTCACCCAGGAGGTCTTCGTCCGCGTCTTCAGGTCGCTGTCGACCTACACGCCGGGCACCTTCGAGGGCTGGCTGCACCGCATCACCACCAATCTCTTCCTGGACATGGTCCGCCGCAAGCAGCGCATCCGCTTCGACGCGCTCGGCGACGACGCGGCCGAGCGGCTGCCCAGCAAGGAGCCCAACCCGCAGCAGGTCTTCCACGACGCCCACTTCGACGCGGACGTCCAGCAGGCGCTGGACACCCTCGCGCCCGAGTTCCGCGCCGCCGTGGTCCTGTGCGACATCGAGGGGCTGTCGTACGAGGAGATCGCAGCGACCCTCGGCGTCAAGCTCGGTACGGTCCGCTCCCGGATCCACCGCGGCCGCTCCCAGCTGCGCAAGGCACTCGCGCACCGGTCTCCCAAGGCGCGTGCCGAGCGTCGCTCGTTCGCGGCCCGTGTTCCCGCACTGGGAGGAGGGGGCACGAGCACGTGAGTGGATCACGGCCGGAATCCGAGGGACACCTCGCAGAGCAGCATCTGGGAGACCGACTCTCCGCCCTGGTGGACGGAGAGCTCGGTCACGACACGCGTGAGCGTGTACTGGCGCACGTGGCCACCTGCCCGAAGTGCAAGGCGGAGGTGGACGCGCAGCGCCGCCTGAAGAACGTCTTCGCGAAAGCGGCACCGCCGGCCCCGTCCGAGAGCTTCCTGGCCCGTCTCCAGGGGCTTCCCGGGGGCGGTGACACGGACGGCGGCGGCTCGCCGCTGGGCGGCGGAGGATTCGCCGGTGGCCTCGACGGGGTCTTCGGAACGAAGCGCGGCGAGCGGTTCGAGTTCGACTACGTGCCAGCACGGCCGCACTCCGCCGTGCTGTCGCCCGCCTCGCCGGGGAGGGGCTTCCGGATCCACGACGTGAGCCGGCACGAGTCCGAGCGGTCGTCCTCGCGCGGCCTGCGGTTCGCCTGCGCGGCCGCCGGCGCGGTGTCGCTGGCCGCGATCGCGCTGGGCGGTGTAACCGTCGGCACGCCGGACACCACGGCGGAGGCCCGCGGCTCCGGCAGCGGCAGCAACGTGACGCCGATGCGCACCCAGGGCGCGGGAGCGGTCACTGGCTCAGAGAACCAGCGCCGCCGCGGTCCGCTGCTCGGGCAGGTCCAGGGGCAGCGGGTGCTCGGCGACACCCCGGTCGCCCCGACCACGATGTCCGCGCCGCTGCTGCCCGGGCTGCCCGCCCCCACCGGCGCCGATCCGCGGCAGCAGGCCGCGCGTGAGCTGACGACGCCGGTCACGGCCGGTGCCGCCGCCGTGTCCCCGCTGATACGTCCGTTCGAAGCCGTTCCGCCGCTGGCACTGTCCTCCTGGTCGACAGTCCCCGAAGTCAGGCCGCCAGGGCTGTTCGCCGCGCCCGTCCCCGACCCGGTCCCGTCCCCCGCCGCCTCCCACCGTCCGGCTCCCTGACCGGAATCTGCGCGCCGGCCCGGGAACCTGATTGAATCTCGGGTGGCACCAGAGCCCTTGGAGCCGACGATCTGCGGCCAGCTGCGGGGGAGAACATGAACGAGGGGAAGCCCACGAAGGCGAAGTGGTGGAGTCGTCCCCGCTCGTCCGAGGACGCGACCGACGGCGACTTCGAACTGGAACGCCCTCGCCCGGCCCACACCACCGGCAACGGTGGTGACGTGGCCGGCGGGTCCGGCGGGTCCGGCGGGGGCGACTTCGAACTGGAACGCCCGGTGCCGATCCGCGTGGCCGACGAAGGGGACTACGAACTCGACCGGCCGGTGACCGAGACGGGCGTACCCACGTACGCCGACCCGTACGGGGGCGCGGGCGCCGGTGCGGGTCCGCACGCGGGTGCGGGCGCTGATTCCGGCCGTGTCGACGACGGCGACGGTGACGGCCTGACCGTCGCGCCTGTCGGCGAGCGTCCCAAGCCGCTGCACGACCCCGACCCGTACAGCACCCCGCCGTACGGCGAGCCGGGCCCCTGGGCCCCCGCTCCGCCGGTGCAGCATCCGTCGGCCGCGACGCCGGCGCACGGCACGGTGGCGGCGGGGCTTCCCGCGACCGGCGCGATCGCGGTGCCGCCGCAGGCTCCGCCTCCGGGGGCGATGTCCGCGCCGGCCACGGCGGACGCGCCGCCTCCGGGTGCCGTGCCCG
>NZ_RAIF01000031.1:519203-535254 GCF_003671715.1 Streptomyces sp. E2N166
CCCCGCCGGTGACACCGGCGCGGGGCACGACGGCAGCGGCGGTGCCTCATCCCGCGGCGGGGTCGCCGGAAGCGCCGGCGCCCATCGGGCCGGGCGGTGACGGCCCGGGAGGCGTCGACCCCTGGGGGCGTTACGACCCCTGGGCGGCCTCGGCCGCCGTCGCCCCCCTTCAGCAGAACGGCGCGGGCGCGCCGACGCGGGAGCAGCGGCGTAAGCGGGCCGGAAAGGTGATCGTCGGCGGCGCGCTGCTGATCGCCCTGGTCTCCGGCGGCATCGGCGGCGCCCTGGGCACGTACCTGGAGCGGAACGGCGGCGTGGGGACGGTGGAGCTGCCGCAGGCCGGCAAGGAAGCGGCCGACCGGGCGCCGGGCAGTGTCGCCGGGATCGCCGCCCGTGCCCTGCCCAGCGTGGTGACCCTGCACGTGAGCGGCGGCGACGCGGCAGGCACCGGCACCGGCTTCGTACTCGACGACCGGGGCCACATCCTGACCAACAACCACGTCGTGGAGCCCGCGGGATCCGGCGGCGAGATAACCGTCACCTTCAACAGCGGCGACACCGCCGAGGCCACGGTCGTCGGCCGCGACAGCGGCTACGACCTCGCCGTGGTGAGGGTGAAGGGCGTCAGCGGCCTCAGTCCCCTGCCCCTCGGCAACTCCGACAACGTCCGGGTCGGCGACCCCGTCGTCGCCATCGGCGCCCCCTTCGACCTGGCCGGCACGGTCACCTCCGGCATCATCAGCGCCAAGGAGCGGCCCATCACGGCGGGCGGCGAGGAGGGCGACGGCAGCGACGTCTCGTACGTCGACGCCCTGCAGACCGACGCGCCCATCAACCCCGGCAACTCCGGCGGCCCCCTCCTGGACGCCCAGGGCAGGGCCATCGGCATCAACTCCGCCATCCGGTCCGCCGACGGCGGCGGCGCCGATTCGGACGGCGGTCAGGCCGGCTCCATAGGGCTCGGCTTCGCCATTCCCATCAACCAGGGCAAGCGCGTAGCCGAGGAGCTGATCAACACCGGCAAGGCCACCCACCCCGTCATCGGCATCACCCTCGACATGAACTACTCGGGCGACGGTGCCCGCGTCGGAGCCAAGGGCAGCGACGGCGGACCCGCGGTCACCACGGGCGGCCCCGGGGCGGAGGCCGGCATCGAGCCGGGGGACGTGATCACCGCCGTCGACGGCAGGCGCGTGCACTCCGGCGAGGAACTCATCGTCGCGACCCGCGCGCACCGCCCCGGCGACCGCCTGGAACTGACGCTGGAGCGCGACGGCGAGGAGACGAACGTCTCCCTGGTGCTCGGCTCCTCCGGCGGGGACTGAGCGGCCGCGCAGGCCCCCACAAGGGGCCAGGAAGGCAAACAATTCGGAAAGCGTCCGCATACACGCACTCGGGGCTCACGGGACGGTACCGGTCGGACGGGGTCGGCGGGTACCGTGGTGGCGGCCCGGACATCCCAAGGAGCTTCAGGTGTTCAATGACATAGGCGCACTAGAACTGGTGACGCTCGTCGTCCTCGCCGTGCTCGTCTTCGGTCCGGACAAGCTCCCCAAGGTCATCCAGGACGTGACCCGCACCATCCGGAAGATCCGGGAGTTCTCGGACAGCGCCAAGCAGGACATCCGGCAGGAGCTGGGCCCCGAGTTCAAGGACTTCGAGTTCGAGGACCTCAACCCCAAGACGTTCATCCGCAAGCAGCTGGACAACGACGAGCTGGGGCTGAAGGAGATCCGCAACGGCTTCGACCTGAAGAAGGAGATGGCCGAGGTCACCGACGCCGTCCACGGCCGTGAGCCGGAGTCGGCGTCCGGTTCTTCCGCGTCCGGCTCCACCGGCGGTCGCGTCGACATGTCCAAGAAGCCCGAGACTCCGGCCATCGACGCCCGCCCGCCCTTCGACGCGGACGCCACCTGAGTCCGTCCCGCGGGCCGCGGTACGTCGCGGGAGCCGACTCCCTCGCCGTACGTGACGCGTCTCACACTCCGGACGGGGCGTACAGGGCCTGAAGGCGACGCCCGAGCGACCCACGCGCCGGGCGATTTCCCGGTTGCCGCCAGTGGTGTGGCTATGCTGCCCGAGTTGTTGTGCGGACCGGACGAGTGCGCCCGAAGGGGGGCGGGCCGTTCCGGTCCGACGAGAGCGAGGAGGCGTCCGGGCACATGGAGACGACGAGTCAGGCGGTCGCGCAGACGCCGGGCACGGAGGATGGACAAGAGGTCCCCTCCGTCCGGCGGACGATCGACGGCTACCTGCGTGCGCCCTTCCCGTGGTACGGCCTCGACGAGGCCTTCACGGGGCGGCGTTGGCTGATGCAGGTCGGTACGGCGGCCGACGGGGCGGTGGAGCACGGCTCGATCGGGCACGGTGACGAACCGTCGGTGCGCAACGAACACGTGGCGGGCGACGAGCAGGACGCCAAGGAGAAGTTCGCGGTCGTCGTGACCGTCGCGGCCAACCCCGACCGGCGAAGCGCCGACGGCACGGGTCTGCTGGAGGCCACCTCGGTGTCGTCGGCGGCGTGGCTCGCCGGGGTGGGGCTGCTGTCCTTCACCTGGCCGGGCCAGATGGACCACTCGCTGCGCGACGACTGGCTGGAGCAGCAGACGGAGACCGCGTGGGTCCTCGCGGACGATCTCGGCGGAGCGGACTGGTCGACGCTGTCCCTCCCCGTGGACGGCGTGCCGACGCGGTTCCACTACCGGGAGTCCGAGTTCGGCTGGGTGCTCGCCGGTTCCACCGAGCAGGGCGTCCACCTGGGCGCCTACGGCAGGGGCATGAGCGCGTACGGGCTGGCCTTCTCCGTGGTCAAGGACATCGCCGCGTACGCCTAGCCGTCGTACGCGCGGGCGCCCGGGCGTACGAGAAGGGGCGCCGTCCCTGCGGACAGCGCCCCGGTCCCGTACGACAGTCCCGTACGGAGCGTCAGAACTTGTTCTTCGGCGTGATGCCCAGCGACAGCCCCGAGAGGCCGCGCTGGCGCCCGCCCAGCTTCCCGGCGATCGAGCGCAGGGCCGCGCCCGCCGGGGAGTCCGGGTCGGTCAGGACGACGGGCTTGCCCTCGTCGCCGCCCTCGCGCAGGCGGACGTCGATCGGGATGGAGCCGAGGACCGGCACCGACGCGCCCGTGGTGCGGGTCAGGCCGTCGGCGACCGACTGGCCGCCGCCGGTGCCGAAGACGTCGACCATCTCGCCGCAGTGCGGGCAGGGCAGCCCGGACATGTTCTCGACCACGCCGACGATCTTCTGGTGGGTCTGGACGGCGATGGCGCCCGCCCGCTCCGCCACCTCGGCGGCCGCCTGCTGAGGGGTCGTCACGACCAGGATCTCGGCGTTCGGCACGAGCTGCGCGACGGAGATCGCGATGTCGCCGGTGCCGGGCGGCAGGTCGAGCAGCAGGACGTCCAGGTCGCCCCAGTACACGTCCGCCAGGAACTGCTGGAGCGCGCGGTGCAGCATCGGGCCGCGCCAGACGACCGGCGCGTTGCCCGGGGTGAACATGCCGATCGAGATGACCTTCACCCCGTTGGCCGAAGGCGGCATGATCATGTTCTCGACCTGGGTGGGCCGCCCGTCGGCGCCGAGCATGCGCGGCACGGAGTGGCCGTAGATGTCGGCGTCGACGACACCGACCTTCAGGCCGTCCGCCGCCATCGACGCCGCCAGGTTCACCGTCACCGAGGACTTGCCGACGCCGCCCTTGCCGGAGGCGACCGCGTACACCCGGGTCAGGCTGCCCGGCTTGGCGAAGGGCACCTCGCGCTCGGTCTGGCCGCCGCGCAGGGCGTTCGCCAGCTCCTTGCGCTGCTCGTCGCTCATCACGTCCAGCTCGACGTCGACGCGCGTGACGCCCTCGACCCGCGACACCGCGTCCGTCACGCGCTGCGTGATGGTTTCCCGCATGGGGCAGCCGGAGACCGTCAGGTACACGGCGACCGCGACCGCTCCGTCCGCCCCGATCTCCACCGACTTGACCATCCCCAGCTCGGTGATGGGCCGGTTGATCTCGGGGTCGTTCACCGTCGCCAGTGCTTCACGCACCGCGTCTTCCGTAGCCATAGGGTCGATGGTACGGCGCCGCCCACCGGGCACGGAAAGCCCCGTCAGCGGTCGTGTACGTCACGCCCCCGGGACCGATCCGCCGGGAATACCCCGCGGTCGGGGTGGTGGCCGTTCTGCCGCTCCTCCAGGTCCTTGAGCACGTCCTGCAGCTCGGAGCGGATCCAGTCCCTCGTCGCGACCTCGCCCAGGCCGATGCGCAGGGCCGCGATCTCGCGGGTCAGGTACTCGGTGTCGGCGATCGACCGCTCGTTCTGCTTGCGGTCCTGCTCCAGGTTGACCCGGTCCCGGTCGTCCTGCCGGTTCTGCGCGAGCAGGATCAGCGGGGCCGCGTAGGAGGCCTGGAGGGACAGCATCAGCGTCAGGAAGATGAACGGATACTCGTCGAAGCGCAGGCCGCTCGGCGCGGACACGTTCCACACCACCCACAGGATGATGACGAAGGTCATCCAGACGATGAACCGCCCGGTGCCCAGGAACCGCGCGACGCGCTCCGACAGTCGGCCGAAGGACTCCGGGTCCCACTCGGGCAGCAGCCTGCGGCGCGGCGCGCGGGGCTGGTCCAGGCGGGCCCGGGTACGGGAGGCAGCGGTGGCTCCCGACGCGGCACGCTCACGGGGCGGGGTCTCGCGCTCAGGCACCATCGGCGCTCACCTCCCCCGCCGTCTCCTCCAGGTGGTACTCGGTCTCCCGCCAGTCGTCGGGCAGCATGTGGTCCAGTACGTCGTCCACGGTGACCGCGCCCAGCAGCGACCCGGAATCGTCGACGACGGGCGCCGCCACCATGTCGTACGCGGCGAAGAACCCGGCGACCACGGGCAGCGCGGCGTCCGGATCCAGGGGTTGCAGGTCGTCGTCGATGATCGAGCCGACCAGCGTGTACGGGGGGTCGCGCAGCAGGCGCTGGAAGTGGACCGTGCCCAGGTACTTGCCGGTCGGGGTCTCCTCGGGCGGCCGGCAGACGTAGACCTGGGCCGCGTGCGCCGGGGACAGGTCGGGGTTGCGGATGTGGGCCAGGGCGTCCGCGACGGTCGCGTCGGGCCGCAGCACGATCGGCTCGGTCGTCATCAGACCGCCCGCCGTGTGCTCCTCGTAGGCCATCAGACGCCGCATGTCGGCCGCGTCGTCGGGCTGCATCAGGCTCAGCAGCCGCTCCTTGTCCTCCTCGGGCAGCTCACCGAGCAGGTCGGCCGCGTCGTCGGGGTCCATCGCCTCCAGTACGTCCGCGGCGCGCTCCTCCTTGAGCTTGCCGAGGATCTCGATCTGGTCGTCCTCCGGCAGTTCCTCCAGTACGTCGGCCAGGCGGTCGTCGTCGAGGGCGGCGGCGACCTCCGCGCGGCGCTTGGCGGACAGGTGGTGCAGGACGTTGGCGAGGTCGGCGGGGCGCAGCTGCTCGAAGGTGGCGAGGAGGTTCTCGGCGCCCTGCCCCTGCTCCTCCACGGAGAAGCCGGTGACGCCGGACCACTCGACGGTCAGCGTCTCGCCCTTGTTGCGCCGGAAGGCGCCGCTCTTCCTCCCCTTGCGGACGAAGACCTTGTCGATCTCCCAGTCCCGGCGGGCGGGCAGCTGCTGCACCGACAGGTCCAGGACGGTGACCTCCTCACCCGTCTCGGTGAGGGTGACCCGCCGGTCGAGCAGCTCGCCGAAGACGAGGCGCTCGGTGGGCCGCTGCTCGAAGCGCCGGACGTTGACCACGCCGGTGGTGATGACCTGGCCGGACTCGATGCCGGTGACCCGGGTCATGGGCAGGAAGATGCGGCGGCGGGTGGTGAGTTCGACGACCAGGCCGAGCACCCGCGGTGGTTTGCGGGCGACGCGGAGCATGACGACCAGATCGCGCACGCGTCCCACCTGGTCGCCGGCCGGGTCGAAGACGGCGATGCCGGAGAGATGGGAGACGAAGATCCGGGGGGCGCCCGCTGCCATGGCCGCGGCTCCTTTTCTCAAGCTTCGTGGGCGTGCGTCGGAGTATGTGAGAGCTGATTCGTACGGTGTTCCTTTTCCGAATTGCCCGCTCGGACGGGCTTCAGGCTAGCCCGTCCCGAACGGCTCCGCTCCGGTGGCCGGTCCGGACGGACTGGCTCCGTTCGCCGTCCACGGCCCCGGTACGCTGCGGTACGCCGCCAGGGCCTGTCCGGACCCCGGTCGGCTCCTTGCCAGCCCCTGTCCGCCCATGCCAGAAAGGCAGCCCCATCTGTGTCTGCGACTCCCCGGCGCCGAATCCGCAGGGCCGCTCTGATGGGCGCGGTGTGCGCCCTGGCGGTGACGGGAGCGGGGCTGACGGGATGCAGTAGTGAGGACCCGGACGCGGGCACCAACGGCGTCGGGAAGCTCTCCGCCGAAAAGATCCAGGCCAAGGCCCGCACGGCGGCCGAGTCCGCCGAAGCGGTACGCCTGCACGGGACCGTGGCCGCCGGCGGGAACACCTACACCCTGGACATGCGGCTGAAGCCCGACGGGGGGACCGGGTCGGTCGCCGCCGAGGGGACGACGTTCGGGCTGCTGCGCGTCGGCGAGCAGCTCTTCCTCAAGGCCGACGCCGAATTCTGGAGCCATGACGGCGGGGACGCCGCGGCCGCCGAGAAGCTGGCCGACAAGTACGTGAAGGTGCCGCAGAGCGACCCCGTGTACAAGAAGTTCAGCGGCTTCACCGACAAGGACGTCCTCATCGGTGGCCTGCTGACCCTGCACGGCACGGTGGAGACGGACGGCCGCCACGAGCAGGCGGGCGTGCGCACCATCCGGATCACCGGCGACCAGGGTGCCGGCGGCTCGCTGGACGTCTCGCTGGAGGGCACGCCGTACCCGCTGCGCCTGGTGCGGGCGGGCAGCGCGGGCACGCTCAGCCTCTCGGACTGGAACAAGGACTTCGCGCTCGAGGAGCCGGCGCAGGACGACACGCTGGACTACGGCAAGCAGCTGCCGACCTCCTAGCCAGAGCCTGTCTGACGAACCGCCTGCCCCGCGTGCGGACGACGGGATGTGTCAGACAGGCCATATTCCGGGACGCCGCCGGCGTCCCGGTACGCGCTAACGCTTCTTCCGGCGCTTCAGCAGCAGGCGCGGCAGCCCCGCCGGGGCCGGCTCACGCGTCGTCGCCGGGCTCGGCAGCGGTGCCTCTGCCAGCGAACCGTCGGGCAGCGGCGCCGTGACCCCCGTCGGCTCCAGGCGCAGCACCCGGCACTCACGGGCCCAGCGGTCGGTCATCGCCTCGCCGTCCGGGGCGTTCAGGCGCTTGCCCTTGAGGTCGGCGACCGCCGCCTGCCAGGCCTCGGAGCCGGCCGGCAGCTCCACGACCCGTGCCGTCCAGGAGACCAGCCGGCCCCCCTTGTCCTTGCTGCGCACGGTCACCTCGGCCGAGGCCCCGTCGGCCAGACCCGGCAGCGGCTGCTCGCCGGGTCCGTCGCCGATGACGCAGGCCGCGCCCTCGTGCCAGACGTGCCACAGCGCACGCGCGGGCCCACCGGGCCCGCCGACCCAGACGAGGCCGGACTTCTTCGTGGCCTCCTCGACGAGGGCCTGGTCGAGCAGCTCGCTTGTCATGCGGTCAGCCTATCCAGCCCTCTTCGGCCCCCGTCAGAGCCAGCCGTTGCGCTTGAGCGTGCGGTGGATGCCCAGACAGAGGCCGACCGTGATCGACAGCACCAGCGGGTAGCCATACTTCCAGTGCGTCTCCGGCATGTAGTCGAAGTTCATGCCGTACACCCCGCACACCATCGTCGGTACGGCGATGATCGCCGCCCACGAGGTGATCTTGCGCATGTCCTCGTTCTGCGCGACGGACGCCTGGGCGAGGTTGGCCTGGAGGATGGAGTTCAGCAGCTCGTCGAAGCCGATGACCTGCTCCTGCACCCGCGCCACGTGGTCGGCGACGTCCCGGAAGTACTTCTGGATCTCCGGGTCGATCAGCCGCATCGGCCGCTCACTGAGCAGCTGCATGGGGCGCAGCAGCGGCGAGACCGCCCGCTTGAACTCCAGTACCTCGCGCTTGAGTTGATAGATCCGCCCGGCGTCCGTGCCGCGCGGCGTGCCCTTGCGGCCCGGCGAGAACACCTCCGTCTCGACCTCGTCGATGTCGTCCTGCACCGCGTCGGCGACCGCGATGTAGCCGTCGACGACGTGGTCGGCGATGGCGTGCAGCACCGCCGAGGGGCCCTTGAGCAGCAGCTCGGGGTCCTCCTGCAGCCGGTGCCGCAGCGTGCGCAGCGAGCCCTGCCCGCCGTGCCGGACGGTGATGAAGAAGTCCCGCCCGGTGAAGCACATGACCTCGCCGGTCTCGACGACCTCGCTGTTGGCGGTGAGCTCGTCGTGGTCGACGTAGTGGACGGTCTTGAAGACCGTGAACAGGGAGTCGTCGTAACGCTCCAGCTTGGGCCGCTGGTGGGCCTGGACGGCGTCCTCCACGGCCAGCGGGTGCAGTCCGAACTCCCGGGCGATACCGGCGAACTCGTCCTCGGTGGGCTCGTGCAGGCCGATCCACACGAACCCGCCGTCGCGGCGCACCTGGCGCATCGCCCGGTGCGGGCTCAGCGGCGTGTCCGTCTCGACGCGCGCGCCGTCGCGGTAGACGGCGCAGTCGACGACGGCGGTCGTGGTCGCCGGGTCGCGGGTGGTGTCGTAGGCGCCGCTGTCCTTGCGCAGAGAGACGCGGGACGGGCGGACCGCGGCGCGCAGGTCACGGATCATCGACATGGCAGGCTCCTTCGCGACGGGCAGCGAACGAGGCCGGTGGCGGGTGGAACCACCCGGAATGAGGACGTCCTGACTACGTGCGTTCGGCACGTCCACAAAGCGGGGTGCACCGCACCGTCGCGGTGGCCGACTTCGCTGCTGATTCAGCTGCTGGTTCAGCTGCTGATCCGGATCGATGGACCGGATCAGGCAAAACGAGACGAAGTGCTCTTCCCTGTGCGGGCACGCGGGCAGAAAGCGGCGGCGGAAGTAACCGGAGCGGCTGTGTCAGCGGCCGGAAGAGCGGGTGGTACTGCACGGTCGACTTCGGTCCATGCCAGCCCCACCTCCTCCGGCCGGTCCCTCGTGAGGGACGATCCATCCCCCCGTTGTTTGGAGGGGTTCCCCGTAGGGGAGTCTTCATAGCGTCGGGTGCTTGATCGCGACGCGCTGCGTGCTGCCCCGACGACTGGGCCAGAGTACCAGTCACCCGGCGTGTCAAGGCGCCGCTTTGCCGCTTCACCGCGAGTTCTATGCTCGCCGCATGGCTGATGTTCTTCCTCTGGTCGAGGCCCGGTTGCGCAGTTCGCTGGGCGAGCCGGACGCACGCGCGGCGGTCACCTTCCTCGGTACCGACCGTATCGAGGTGCTGCGCTTTCCCGGCGGCGGCCAGGAGGGCGACATCGTCCGCTATGCCACCCTCGGTATGTCGTCGCAGCCCATGGCGGACCCCGCGGCCGTGCTCGCCGACCCGGTCAAGGGCCCCCGCGCCGAGCTGGTCCTCTCCGTCCGCGCCGGTCTCGCCGACACCGACAAGGTGCTCCGACCGCTCGCCGTGCTGGCCGCGTCCCCGCAGGTCGAGGGTGTGATCGTGGCGCCCGGTGCGTCCCTGGACGTCGGGGAGACGCTGTGGCCCGGGGCGCCGTTCACGTCGGTCCTGGTCGCCGAGCCGGGCGGCCTGGTCGAGGATCTGGAGCTGGACGCCCCGCTGGATCCCGTACGGTTCCTGCCGCTGCTGCCGATGACCGCGAACGAGGCCGCCTGGAAGCGCGTGCACGGTGCTCCGGCCCTCCAGGAACGCTGGCTGACGCACGGGACGGACCTGCGCGATCCGTCCCGCAGGTCCGTCCCGCTGGAGTGACGGAACTCACCAGCCCTCGTCCGTCGGTTGGCCTGTCGTCCGGCCCTCAGTCGGCGAAGACCGCGACCCCGTCCTCGGTCGCGTGCCTCGGCTCCAGTTCCTCCGCGTCGCGGGTGAGCGCGCGGCGCCGTACGAGGACCACGACCGCGCCCAGCACCGCGGTGACCGCCGCCACGACGAAGGGGGTGTGGATGTCGGTCCACTCCTCGATCCTCGGCGCGAAGAAGGGGGCGGCCGCCGCCGCGAACCAGCGCACGAAGTTGTAGCCCGCGCTCGCCACCGGACGCGGCGCGTCCGACACCCCGAGGGCCAGCTCGGTGTAGACGGTGTTGTTCACGCCGATGAAGGCGCCGGACAGGATCGTGCAGACGATCGCGGTGGTGTGGTTCCCGTAGCCGAGGACCAGTACGTCGGCCGCGAGCAGCGCCAGCGAGCCGCCGAGCACCTTCAGCGAGCCGAACCGCTTCTGCGCGCGCGGCGCCACGAGGACCGAGAAGACGGCGAGCAGCACGCCCCACGCGAAGAACACGGCGCCGGACTTGTACGGCGTCATGTTCAGCACGAACGGCGTGAAGGCCAGCACCGTGAAGAACGTGTAGTTGTAGAAGAACGCCGACACGGCGGCGGACGCGAGTCCGCCGTGGCCCAGCGCCTTGAGCGGGTCGAGCAGCGACGTCTTGCGGGTCGGCTTCGGCTGTTCCTTCAGGAACACCGTGACGCACAGGAAGCCGATCGCCATCAGGAACGCCGTGCCGAAGAAGGGGTAGCGCCAGCTGGCGTCGCCGAGCAGCGCGCCCAGCAGGGGGCCGCAGGCCATGCCGAGGCCGAGGGCGGACTCATAGAGCAGGATCGCCGCGGCGCTGCCGCCGGCCGCCGCGCCGACGATGACCGCGAGGGCCGTCGAGACGAACAGCGCGTTCCCGAGGCCCCAGCCGGCCCGGTAGCCGACGAGCTGCCCGACCGTGTCGGCGGTACCCGCCAGGCCCGCGAAGACCACGACGAAGGCCAGGCCCAGCAGCAGGGTCCCGCGCCCGCCGATGCGGCTGGAGACGAAGCCGGTCACCAGCATCGCGAGGGCGGTGATGAGGAAGTACGAGGTGAACAGGAGGGAGACCTGGCCGGCGCTCGCGTCCAGGCCCTTGGCGATGGACGGCAGGATCGGGTCGACGAGCCCGATGCCCATGAAGGCCACGACGGACGCACCGGCGGTCGCCCACACGGCCTTGGGCTGTCGCAGGATGCCGCCCGCACCCGCGTCGAAGGGGTCCATGCATTGCTCCAATGCCGACAGGAAGGGGATCGGTCGGAGGGTTCGGATGGGTTCAGATGGTTGGCGTATGCATATAGTAAGTTAGCGTAGCTAATTAATGCAAGCTACATCTAGTTCCCGCTGGCCAGCCGTTCCGCCCGGATGGGTGATCGTCCTTGACGTGGGGGAGCGAGGGTAGGACCGTGGGGCTCTATGAGGGGCGAACCCAGTTGCCCGAAGTGTGGTGGCCGGGTCAGGGCTCCCGGTCTCTTCGCCGATTCCTGGCAGTGCGACCTGCATGGCACCGTGCACCCGCTGCAGCCCGTGCTTCCGCCCAGCGTCGAGGCGCTCGGCGTCGTGGTGCACCGTACGCAGGTACCGGTGTGGATGCCGTGGCCACTGCCGGTCGGCTGGCTGTTCACCGGCGTGGCCTGTGCGGGCGACGACCGCAGTGGTGGCCGGGCGACCGCCGTGGCCTGCTCCGGTCCCGGACCTCTCGGCGGCCTCGGTGAGCTGATCCTGGTCGCCGAGGAACTCGGCGTGGGTCTCGGCGCGCGGTACGCGGGCATCGACGCCCCGGACCCGGGCCCGTACATGGACGTCGAGAAGCCGCCCCAGGCGAAGGTCCTGGCCGTCGGCCGTCCGACTCCGCTCTGGCATGTCTCCGGTGCCCCCGGCGACCGCGCCGTCTTCGCCGGGGAGGCCCTCGGGGTGTGGCTGTGGGCCGTCGTGTGGCCCGAGCGCTCGGGGCTGCTCATGTACGAGGAACTGGTGCTGACCGATCTGCGGGACGCGGGCGCCGAGGTGGACCTGGTGCCGTGCGGAGCGCTGTCGCCGCGGTTGATCCAGCCGTAGGTGCCGGGTGTCGGGTGCCGGATGTCGGGTGCTGGGGCGCCGGACGCCGGTGGTGGGTTCCGGTCGTGGGCGTAGGGGCGCCGGTGGTAGGCGTAGGGGGCGCAGGGTCGCTGCGAGTGTGACAGCGGCGGCTGGAGTTCCGGTTATCCTTGAGCGTCCCCTTCCGTCCCGTCACCGCTTGGAGTCAGCGTCGTGCGTATCGATCTGCACACCCACTCCACCGCGTCCGACGGCACGGACACCCCGGCCCAGCTGGTGCGCAAGGCCGCCGCGACCGGGCTGGACGTCATCGCGCTGACCGACCACGACACCACCCGCGGCCACGCCGAGGCCGTCGCCGCGCTCCCCGAGGGGCTCACGCTCGTCACCGGCGCCGAACTCTCCTGCCGGGCCGGCGGCGTCAGCATGCACATGCTGGCCTACCTCTTCGACCCCGAGGAGCCCGCCCTGCTCGCCGAGCGCGAGCTGGTCCGGGACGACCGGGTACCGCGGGCGAAGGGCATGGTCGCCAAGCTGAACGCGCTGGGCGTGCCCGTCACCTGGGAACAGGTCGCGCGCATCGCCGGCGACGGTTCGGTCGGGCGGCCGCACGTGGCCACCGCCCTCGTCGACCTCGGCGTCGTGCCGACCGTGGGCGACGCCTTCACCCGGGACTGGCTGGCCGACGGCGGCCGGGCCTTCGTGGAGAAGCACGAGACCGACCCCTTCGAGGCCCTCCGTCTGATCAAGGGCGCGGGCGGGGTCGCCGTGTTCGCGCACCCGGCCGCCGCCAAGCGGGGCCGTACGGTGCCGGAGACCACGATCGCGGAGCTGGCCGCGGCCGGCCTCGACGGCATCGAGGTCGACCACATGGACCACGACGCGGAGACGAGGACGCGGCTGCGCGGGACGGCGAGGGAACTGGGACTCCTGGTGACCGGCTCCAGCGACTACCACGGCAGCCGCAAGACCTGCGTGCTCGGCGAGTACACGACGGACCCCGAGGTCTACGGGGAGATCACGCGGCGGGCCTTCGGGGCGTTCCCCGTGCCCGGGGCCGGCGGGGTCTGAGCGGGGCCCGAACCCCCTCCCGCACGCCCACCCTTCCCTCTCCCGCAAGGCCAGTAGCTCACCCATGTTCGACGTCGCCGTCTTCGGCTCCCTCTTCCTGACCCTTTTCGTCATCATGGATCCCCCCGGGATCACCCCGATCTTCCTCGCGCTGACCTCCGGCCGGCCCGCCAAGGTGCAGAGGCGGATGGCCTTCCAGGCCGTCTGCGTCGCCGGTGGCGTGATCACCGTGTTCGGTCTGCTGGGGCACCAGATCCTGGACTACCTGCACGTGTCCGTGCCCGCCCTGATGATCGCGGGCGGGCTGCTCCTCCTGCTGATCGCGCTCGACCTGCTCACCGGCAAGACCGACGAGCCGAAGCAGACCAAGGACGTCAACGTCGCGCTCGTACCGCTGGGCATGCCGCTGCTCGCCGGCCCCGGGGCGATCGTCTCGGTCATCCTGGCCGTGCAGAAGGCCGACAGCGCGACCGCGCAGGCGTCGGTGTGGGCGGCGATCCTCGCGATCCACGTGGTGCTGTGGCTGGTGATGCGGTACTCGCTGCTGATCATCCGGGTCATCAAGGACGGGGGCGTGGTCCTGGTGACCCGCCTCGCCGGCATGATGCTCTCCGCGATCGCGGTGCAGCAGATCATCAACGGCGTCACGCAGGTGATCCAGGGCGCGTGAGCGGGCGGTGGCCCGGGCGGGGGGCCCGGAAGCGACCACGCACAGGGCCCCCGCACGGAAGAGTCCGTGCGGGGGCCCTGGATGTGTGGGCGGGTCCGCGCTACAAGGCCGAGGCGTCGGCGGGGCGGATCCACAGGCGCTGCCCGATGGCGGCGGCCTGCTGAACGATGCGATTCACGGAGGCGGCGTCCACGACGGTCGTGTCCACGGGGGTTCCGTCGACGTCGTCGAGTCGCATGACTTCAAAGCGCATGGCCTCTCCCTTGATCTGGTCATCCTCCTGAGGAGAACTACTGGTGTGGCTCCCGGGTCGTCGGTGCCCGGGCTTACGTAGTGAGTCAACGGGCTGCGTAATACAAACATTCCCTACGCTAAGGAAATTTTTCGAACTGCTAATTACTGACTGGTAAGTCGCTTGTCCCGGGCGGGCCGGGTGTCCGGTACAAGACTGACCGGGACCGGTTGTGTTCGCAGCGTGACCGCCGGGACAATGGAGGCGATGAACGACGACCTCGCGTCCCTGAACGCCCGCATCGATCGCACCAACGAGCTGCTGCTGCGCATGCTCGCCGAGGTGGCCAAGACACCCTCGACCCACGCGATCTTCGTCGACGCCGGGTACCTCTACGCGGCGGCGGGACGCCTGGTGACCGGGACCGAGGACCGCCGGGCCTTCGATCTGGACGCCGAGGGACTGATCGAGGCGCTCATCGACAAGGCGCGCACCATCTTCGCGGACAGCAGGCTGCTGCGGGTCTACTGGTACGACGGCGCCCGGCGCCGCATCCACACCGCCGAGCAGCAGTCCATCGCCGAGCTGCCCGACGTCAAGGTCCGCCTGGGCAACCTCAACGCCAACAACCAGCAGAAGGGCGTCGACTCCCTCATCCGCTCCGACCTGGAGTCCCTCGCCCGGCACCGCGCCATCAGCGACGCGGCCCTCCTCGGCGGCGACGAGGACCTGGTCTCGGCGGTCGAGGCCGCCCAGGGGTACGGCGCCCGCGTCCACCTGTGGGGCATCGAGGCGCCCGAGGGCCGCAACCAGGCCGACCCGCTGCTCTGGGAGGTCGACAGCCAGCGCACCTTCGACCTGGACTTCTTCAAGCCGTACGTCTCCCGGCGCACGGCCCACGCCTTCGAGGCGACGGGAGCGGCCCGGCCGGCCCGCGAGGACGTCCGCTTCGTGGGTGCGCAGATCGCCGCGAAGTGGCTGGCGGCACGCGGCCGCGAGTCGCTGGTGGAACTGCTCCCCGGCCACCCCTACCTCCCCGGCTCGGTGGACCAGGACCTGCTGGTGGAGGCCGAGGGACTGCTCCAGTACTCGCTCCGCGGCCAGGCCGACCTGCGCAGGGCACTGCGGGACGGCTTCTGGGAGCACTTGCAGGCGCAGTACTGAGCGCGCGGTACTGAGCGGGCAGTGTTGAGCGCGCGGTACTGAGCGGGCAGTGCTGAGCGCGCGTATTGAGCGCCGCGGTACTAGCGTTCCGGCCGTCGCTGGGTGGGGACGCCGTCCCAGAAGTCGGCGAGGGCGCGTGCGGTCGGCTCGGGCCGGTCGGTGTTGGGGGAGTGCTCGGCACCGGCGATCACGGTCCGGTGCGCGCCCAGCCGTACGGCCATCTCGTCGAGGAGGGGCACGGGCCAGGTGTCGTCGTAGGCGCCCGACAGCACGTGGAACGGCAGCGGCGCGGCGGCGAGCTCGCCGACGCGGTCCGGCTCCGTGCACAGCTGCCGCCCCGTGGCGAGGAGCTGAGCGGGCCTGGTGCCCAGCCAGCGGGCGCGCAGCCGTTCCGGTTCGTCCGGGCCGTGCGCGGGTGCCGGGGCGCCGACCTCCTCGGGCGGCCCCATCACCTGGATCACTTTCCAGACCTCGGCCATCGTCATGGTGTCGAGCGCGTCCCGGAGGAGTTTCACGCGCTGCTGCTGGGAGTCGGAGATCCGTGCCGGGCCCGAGGACATCAGCGTGAGGGAGACGAAAGGGGCGTGGTCGAGCAGCACGGCGGCCCGTGCGATCTGGCCGCCGAGGGAGTGCCCGAGGAGATGCGCGCGCGTCCCGAGAGCGGCGACCTGTGCGAGTACGTCCCGGGCCAGCTCGGCCTGCGCGTAGCCGGCTTCGTCGTGCTCGGGCCCGTCGGACTCGTACTGGCCCCGCCCGTCCACGGCGACCGTACGGTATCCGCGCGCCCCGAGCGGCTCGTGCAACAGCGTGAAGTCCTCTTTGCTTCCCGTGAACCCGGGCAGCATCAGCACCGTCCCCTTCGCCTCGACCCCAGCGGCCACGGGTGAGTCCACGACGGCGAACTCACCACGCGCGGTACGCAGCCGGTACGCGCGGGCGTCGGAGGGCGGGGTGAATACG
>NZ_RAIF01000031.1:535558-543415 GCF_003671715.1 Streptomyces sp. E2N166
GCCGGCCCGGCCCCGCGTGGGTGGCGGGACCGGGCCGGCGGTCGGGTGAGCGTCGTTGATCAGCTTTCGCCGGACTCCGCGGGTTGCGTGGCGGCTGCGGCCACCTTGCGGGTGCGGCGAGCCTTCGGCTTCGCATCGGCCGTGTCGGTGGCCTCGGCGGGCGCCTCGACGGCAGCCGCCTTACGGGTCCGACGACGCGGCGCCGCCTCCGGCTCCTGCGAGGCCTGGGCCGGAATCCCGGCGGCGGCCTCGGTGGCCGCGACGGAGTCGGTGGCCTTGCGGGTGCGGCGGCGCGGCTTGGTCTCCGCGGCCTCGGCGGTGTCGACGGCGGCCTCGGCCTTGGCGGCGGCCGTCTTCCGGGTGCGCCGGGGCTTGGCCTCGGCGGCCTCCGGGGCCTGCGCGGCCGTTTCGGTGACCTCCGCGGTCTCCGCGGTCTCCGCGGCCTTGCGGGTGCGGCGGCGCGGCTTGGTCTCCGTGCCTTCGGCGGTGTCGACGGCGGCCTCGGCCTTGGCGGCGGCCGTCTTCCGGGTGCGCCGGGGCTTGGCCTCGGCCGCTTCCGGCTCCTGGGCCGTCTGGGCCGGGATGTCGGCGGCGCCCTCGGTGGCCTTGACGGGCTCGGCGGCCTTGCGGGTGCGGCGGCGCGGCTTGGTCTCCGTGCCTTCGGCGGTGTCGACGGCGGCTTCCGCCTTGGCGGCGGCCGTCTTCCGGGTACGGCGCGGCTTGGCCTCGGCGGCCTCCGGGGCCTGCTCGGCCTCGGTGACCTCCGTGGGCTCGGCGGCTGCGGCCTTGCGGGTGCGGCGGGGCTTGGCAGCCGCGGTGTCCGCGGTGTCAGTCGCGGTCGATGCCGCGGCGGCCGTCTTGCGGGTGCGGCGCGGCTTCGTCTCCGTCGGTTCGGACGCGGGCTCGGTCGCTCCCTCGGCCGTGTCGACCGCCGTCTCGGCGGCCGTGGCCTTGCGGGTGCGGCGGCGTGGCTTCTCCACGGGAGCCTCGGCCATCGGGGGCACCGGGGCCTCGATCACCGGGGCGTCGGCGACCGCCGGCTCGACCACCGGGGTGGTCTCCGGCGCCTCGGCCGACTTGCGGGTGCGGCGGCGACGCGACTTCGCCGGGGCCTCCGGCGTTTCCACGGCCTCCACGACCTCGGCGGTCGCGAGCGCGGTGCCCTCCGTGACCTGCGCGGCAGGGGCGCCGGTCGTCTCGGACGTCACGGGCCGGCGCGACTCTCCACTGCGCGTACGGCGCCGACGGCGCAGTGTGCGGGGCGCGGCGTCCGTGTCCACGTCGGCGGCGCTGTCCGCACCGCCGCTCACGACCTCGGGTGCGGTGGTCGCGGAGGCGTCCGCGTCCACCGGAGCACCGCCGCGCATCCGGCGCCGCCGACGCGGCGTCGTACGGGACGAACGCTCGTGGTCGGCGGAACGTGACTCGTCCCGGCCGCCGCCCCGGCCGCCTCGGCCGCCTCGGTCACCCCGGTCGCCACGAGCGCGCCCGCCCGGCTCGCCCAGGTCCTCCAGCTCCTCCGCGTCGAGCCCGGCGCGCGTGCGCTCCGAGCGCGGCAGGAGGCCCTTGGTGCCCTCGGGGATGCCGAGGTCGGTGTACAGGTGCGGAGAGGTGGAGTACGTCTCCGGCGGGTCGCTGAAGCCCAGGTCCAGCGCCTTGTTGATCAGCTGCCAGCGCGGGATGTCGTCCCAGTCGACCAGCGTGATCGCCGTACCCTTCGCGCCCGCGCGGCCGGTGCGGCCGATGCGGTGCAGGTACGTCTTCTCCTCTTCCGGCGACTGGTAGTTGATGACGTGCGTCACGCCCTCGACGTCGATGCCGCGAGCGGCGACGTCGGTGCAGACGAGCACGTCCACCTTGCCGTTGCGGAAGGCGCGCAGGGCCTGCTCGCGGGCGCCCTGGCCGAGGTCGCCGTGGACCGCGCCGGAGGCGAAACCGCGCTGCTTGAGCTGGTCGGCCAGGTCGGCCGCCGTGCGCTTGGTGCGGCAGAAGACCATGGCCAGTCCCCGGCCGTCGGCCTGCAGTATGCGCGCCACCAGCTCGGGCTTGTCCATGTTGTGCGCGCGATAGATGAACTGCTTCGTGTTGGCGACCGTCGCGCCCGCGTCGTCCGGCGAGGTGGCGGAGATGTGCGTGGGCTGCGACATGTAACGGCGGGCCAGCGAGATGACCGCGCCCGGCATGGTGGCCGAGAACAGCATGGTCTGGCGCCGGGCCGGCAGCATGTTGATGATCTTCTCGACATCGGGCAGGAAGCCCAGGTCGAGCATCTCGTCGGCCTCGTCGAGGACCAGGCTCTTGATGTGCTTCAGGCTCAGCTTCTTCTGGCCCGCCAGGTCCAGCAGGCGGCCCGGGGTGCCGACGATCACGTCGACGCCCTTCTTCAGGGCCTCGACCTGCGGCTCGTAGGCCCGGCCGCCGTAGATCGCGAGGACGCGCACGTTACGCACCTTGCCCGCGGTCAGGAGGTCGTTGGTGACCTGCTGGCACAGCTCGCGCGTCGGAACGACGACGAGGGCCTGCGGGGCGTCGGTCAGCGCCTCGGGTGCCGCGCGGCCCGACTCGACGTCGGCGGGGACGGTCACGCGATCGAGGAGCGGAAGGCCGAAGCCCAGCGTCTTGCCGGTGCCGGTCTTGGCCTGGCCGATGACGTCCTTGCCCGTAAGGGCTACGGGGAGCGTCATCTCCTGGATGGGGAAGGGAGTGATGATGCCGACGGCCTCGAGGGCTTCGGCGGTCTCGGGGAGGATCCCGAGGGATCGGAACGTCGTAGTCAGGGTGCTGCCTCTTCTGTGTGCGTGGTGCGAGGCGAGCGCGCGGGTCTTGCCGGACCGTGTCGGGGACGTCGGCTGCCTTACGGAATGAGCCGTAGGACACGGGACCTCTGTCGACGCTCCAGCGCTCGTACCACTGAGGGTCCCCCTCCGGATTCCGTACGCAGTGTGCGTACAGCAGGGAGGGCTGTCGGGTCGGAGCCGATCGGGCCACCGACCGGGCATCCTCATGCGTGCGGCCCGACGACGATGTCACGTACCCGTACGTCACATACTCGGCAGGCGCATTACCACCATACCCCGGATTCGCGCACACGCGATGGCCGATTTGGTCACGTAGTCGTCGTCACACTGAATGACCATGGCCGACCGGGGGCCTTCCCGCAGGCCACGGGCGGGCTATTGTGCGCTGCATGACGAGCTCTGACAAGCCTGGCAACGCCGCTGACGCCCCCGCCGAAACCACCGGAGCCACCGGAGCCACCGGAGCCACCGGAGTCGCCGCCCAGGACTGGGCGACGGCGGCCGCCGATCCGCAGTACCGTGCCGCGGTCGTGGACCTGCTCGGCGCACTCGCGTACGGCGAGCTGGCGGCGTTCGAGCGGCTCGCGGAGGACGCCAAGCTGGCGCCCACGCTCGCGGACAAGGCGGAGCTGGCGAAGATGGCGTCGGCGGAGTTCCACCACTTCGAGCGGCTGCGGGACCGGCTCGCCGAGATCGGCGAGGAGCCGACGGAGGCGATGGAACCGTTCGTGGCCGCGTACGACGGCTTCCACAAGCAGACGGACCCGTCGGACTGGCTGGAGGGGCTCGTCAAGGCCTACGTCGGCGACTCCATCGCCAGTGACTTCTACCGTGAGGTCGCGGCCCGCCTCGACTCCGACACCCGCGAGCTGGTGCTGGCGGTGCTCGACGACACCGGGCACGCGGGGTTCGCCGTGGAGAAGGTGCGCGCGGCGATCGACGCGGACCCGCGGGTGGGCGGGCGGCTCGCGCTGTGGGCACGGCGGCTGATGGGAGAGGCCCTCTCGCAGTCCCAGCGGGTGGTGGCCGACCGGGACGCGCTGTCGACGATGCTGGTCGGCGGCGTCGCGGACGGCTTCGACCTCGCCGAGGTCGGCAGGATGTTCTCCCGGATCACCGAGGCGCACACCAAGCGGATGGCGGCGCTGGGTCTGGCCGCCTGACCGTCTGGCCGTCCGGCCGCTGTCAGCGCGGGCGCGGCCCGGTACGGCGACGGCCTGTCAGGCGGTCGCCGATCGGCGGCGGAGTCTGCCCGCGGGGCGCAGGAGCAGCGACAGCGAGGCCGCGGAGAGGGTCGCCGAGCCCAGGAGAACCAGCAGGAGTCCGCCGGCGCCTAGCGCGGTGTGCGTGACGAAGGCCCCGAAGAGGGCCCCGGCGATCCCCGTCGGCAGGACCAGGACGCGGGCCGGCAGGCGGTGTGGCAGACGGTGGGCGGCGGCCCATGCCAGGGCGAAGCCGAGGATCGCGGCGCTGAGCGCTTCCAAGAGCATGTCGGGGTCCCTCCCACGCAGCCGGCCTGCCCCAAACGGTCACAGCCGTCTTACCCCTGACCTGCGGAATACAATCCTCCCCCTGTGGGTGAACTGTGCTCCGTCCGTGAACGAGGTGACGGGAGCAGACAGCAGACGACGGGAGGGACAGGGGGAACGGGAGGGGCCCGGCGGTGAGTCACCGCCGGGCCCCTCCCGTTCTGCGTGCGTCGTTCCGCGTCAGCCGACTACAGCGCGCCGAAGCCCACCTTGCGAGGGGCCTGCTCGCCGATCTCGACGTAGGCCAGACGGTCGGCCGGCACCAGGACCTTGCGGCCGTGTTCGTCCACGAGGCTCAGCAGCGCCGACTTGCCGGCGAGTGCCTCGGCCACCACACGCTCGACCTCCTCGGCACTCTGACCGCTCTCCAGAACGATCTCGCGGGGCGCGTGCTGCACGCCGATCTTGACCTCCACGGCTATGTCCCTCCGACGGTCAGTGAAGTGCGCGATCTTCCGCGCCGTACCCAGGACACATTAGCCCGGTGAGGGGACGTACACGCTGCGCCGGAGAACGCCAGGAGCGAACAGCCGACGGGAACAGGGTCGCCGTACGTGAGCCGCCGCCCGCCACGCCGGGAGGGTCGGTGCTGCTCAGTGCTGCTCGCTGCCGTGCAGCGGGAAGCCGGCGATGCCCCGCCAGGCCAGCGAGGTCAGCAACTGGACCGCCTGGTCGCGCGGCACGCTGCGGTCGCTGTGCAGCCAGGAGCGGGCCACCACCTGGGCGAGACCGCCCAGACCGGAGGCCAGCAGCATCGACTCGGCGCGCGAGAGGCCGGTGTCCTCCGCGATGACGTCGCAGATCGCCTCGGCGCATTCGTTCGTGACCTTGTCGACGCGCTCGCGCACGGCGGGCTCGTTGGTCAGGTCCGACTCGAAGACCAGGCGGAAGGCGCCGCCGTCGTCCTCGACGTACGCGAAGTAGGCGTCCATCGTCGCCCGGACGCGCTGCTTGTTGTCGGTGGTCGACGCGAGCGCGCTCCGTACGGACTGGATCAGGGACTCGCAGTGCTGGTCCAGCAGGGCGAGGTAGAGGTCGAGTTTGCCCGGGAAGTGCTGGTAGAGCACCGGCTTGCTGACGCCGGCGCGTTCGGCGATGTCGTCCATCGCGGCCGCGTGGTAGCCCTGGGCCACGAACACTTCCTGTGCGGCGCCCAGCAGCTGGTTGCGTCGGGCTCGGCGGGGAAGGCGTGTGCCCCGTGGGCGTACCGCCTCTGTCTGCTCGATGGCTGTCACGCCGCCTCCCATAGTCGTCCTCGCGCGGTGTGCGCCGCGTCGCCATCGTACTTTTCGGTAACCGTGGTGTGTGCGGTGCGAGCGCAGAATTTCACGGACCGGACGGTGGCGATAGCCGCACAACAGGTTTCAAAAGCGTTCAGGCCGGGCAGAAATCGGCCCCCTTCCTGCTCGGCGGGTTTCTCCGCCGCCTCCGGCACCGCGTCTTCGGTCGCCCGCGGCCGCGTCTCAGCGGTAGTCGTCCTCGTCGTGGGAGACGACCCGGGCCTGTTCCGCCAGGTCGGCCTCGTTGGCGCGGGCCGGATCCACATCGGTCAACGGGTCGTCGCGCTCCGGAGCGATGTCCGCCTGCTGCTCGGCGGCGTCGGCGTCCGGTGCCTCGACGTCGAACTCCTCCGCTTCCTGTGACTCGTCGTCGAAGGTCTCGGGGTCGGTCGGGTCGACGGTCATGCTGGGCTCCCTTCCTACGAACGTCCCTGAAGATGCAGGGGCCACACGCGGGTGCCCACTCCACGAGCCTAGGAGACACCCGATCCGGACGCCATGCGTCGCCGACGTCCGTGCCCGTTCCGTGCGCTGCCGCCATCAGTACCCGGCTGCCGCGCCGTCGCACCCCTGCTTGTGATGGCGAACACATGAACTACTGCGTGATCGTCTCGTAACATTGCCGCATGCCTTCGATCGAGCCGCCGTCCGTGCCGCCCGCCAACGTGCTGCCGAAGGTCGCAGCCGTCAAGGTCGCGGCCGGCGAGCGGCTCAGGTCGGTCCACCTGCCCGGTATCACCTTGACGGTGCGTTCGAGACCGCCGGCCCGCGAGGGGCTGCCGCCCGCGCTCTACGTCCACGGCCTCGGCGGTTCCTCGCAGAACTGGTCGGCGCTGATGCCGCTGCTGGACGGCGTCGTCAACGGCGAGGCCGTCGACCTGCCGGGCTTCGGCGACTCCCCGCCACCGGACGACGGCGACTACTCGATCACGGGCCACGCGCGCGCGGTCGTGCGCCACCTCGACGCGGCCGGGCGCGGCCCCGTGCATCTCTTCGGCAACTCGCTCGGCGGCGCCGTCGTCACCCGCGTCGCCGCGGTGCGGCCCGACCTGGTGCGGACGCTGACCCTCGTGTCGCCCGCGCTGCCGGAGATCCGCGTGCAGCGCAGCGCCGTGCCGACGGGGCTGCTGGCGTTGCCGGGGGTGGTTTCGCTGTTCACCCGGCTCACCCGCGAGTGGACCGCGGAGCAGCGGGTCCGCGGCGTGACGGCGCTCTGCTACGGAGACCCGGGGCGCGTGTCGCCGGAGAGCTTCCGCAACGCGGTGGAGGAGATGGAACGGCGACTGCGACTGCCGTACTTCTGGGACGCGATGGCGCGTTCCGCCCGCGGGATCGTGAACGCGTACACGGTGGGCGGCCAGCAAGGGCTGTGGCGACAGGCCGAACGGGTTCTCGCACCGACGCTGCTGGTCTACGGTGGACGGGACCAACTCGTCGGCTACCGCATGGCACAGCGGGCCGCCCGCGCCTTCCGTGACTCCCGGCTGCTGACCCTGCCGGACGCGGGGCACGTGGCGATGATGGAATACCCGGAGACCGTGGCCACGGCGTTCCGCGAACTCCTCGCGGGCACCGGGGAATCGGCGGTCGGCGAGAGGATCGACGCGGCCGTCGACGACGAGCCCGCCAACCAGACCACAGGAGGCTGAGGCGCGAAGTGGGACGCCACAGCCGCCGCGGGCCCGCCCCCGCCCCCGGGGCCGACGCCGAGGGCACCGCCGCAGCACGCGAGGGCCGGCCCGCCGGCCTGCTGGGCCGCCGCCGGGCGCCGGGGCCTCCGGCGGAGGAGCAGACGCCGCCGACGAACGGAACATCCCCCCAGGGGTCCGCGAGTCCGGGCCAACGGCTTCCGGACGGGACGCCTGCGCACGGGTCCCCCGCGGTCTCGGACGGGAGGCCGGCGCATAGGTTTTCCTCGGTTTCGGACGGGGCGCCCGGGCGTGGGCTTCCTCCGGTTTCGGACGGGACGCCCGCGCGTGGGTTTTCTTCGGTTTCCGGTGGGACGCCCGGGCGTGGATTTCCGGTGGGTTCGGACGGCACGGCGGCGCGTGGGTTCCCCAGGGTGGGGGACGGCACGCCGGCGCACGGTTTTCCGCGGGTGGCGGACGGTACGCCCGCTCGTGGTGTCCCAGGTGTCCCGGACGGTACCCCGGCGCGTGGCGTGCCGCGGGTCCGTGGTGGCCATCCCGAGCAGCGTGAACCCGGCGGTGGCTGGGGCGACGTGAACGGGCGGGCCGGTGCCGGACCCGG
>NZ_RAIF01000031.1:543677-576630 GCF_003671715.1 Streptomyces sp. E2N166
GGCCGGCCCGGCCCGCCCTTCCCACGGCAGCGGCAGGCCGCTCCGGGGGGACCGCGGCAGGAGTACCTGGACGCCTTCGGCGGGGACGACGACGTCTTCGTGCCCCGCGCCCCACGCCCTGCCCCCGTCTCCCCGCAGCCCGCCGATCCGTACGCGTCCGTCACCGACTGGAGCACCGGGGGCGGGGACGCCGGTGTCACGGACGCCGACGACGACGCGCCGCCGACCGGTGAACCCGCGCCGGTCAAGGGCGGCAAGGGCAGGACCTTCACCGGCATCGCCGCGGCCGCCGTCACCACCGTGCTGGCGGTCGTCGTGGCCGGCCAGGTCGCCGACGGGGTGGACGGCGACGAGGCGCGCTCGCAGTCCGCCACCGACCAGGCCCGCGACGTCCACGACTCCGCGTCGCGGGCGGACGGACGGCCGACGCCCTCCACCCCCGAGTCCGCGGCACCGCTGACGTACGAGCACAAGATCGAGAAGAGGTACCCGCTCGGCGCCGAGCTCGACGGTTCGGGGAAGTTCGACGCGATCCCCGGCATCGACAAGGGGCCGGGGACGGGGCAGAAGTACACCTACCGCGTGGACGTGGAACAGGGGCTCGGCCTCGACGGGGAACTCTTCGCCGAGGCCGTGCACCGGACGCTCAACGACGACCGGAGCTGGGCCCACAACGGCGCCCGCTCCTTCGAGCGCATCCACTCCGGGCAGCCCGACTTCGTGATCACGCTGGCCAGCCCCGGCACCACCGCCGACTGGTGCGCCAAGTCGGGCCTGGACACCACCGAGGACAACGTGTCCTGTGACTCGGCCGCCACCGAGCGCGTGATGATCAACGCCTACCGGTGGGCGCAGGGCGCGGAGCCGTACGGCGACGACATCCACGGGTACCGGCAGATGCTGATCAACCACGAGATCGGCCACCGCATCGGCTTCAACCACGTCACCTGCGACAAGGACGGCGAACTCGCCCCGGTCATGCAGCAGCAGACCAAGTTCGTCGACCACGACGGAATCGACTGCCGTCCGAACCCCTGGGCCTACCCGAACAACTGATCGCGAGCCGTGGCCGCCGCATCACTTGTGGTGACTGTGTGATCTCTTAGCGCGACCGAACGCGCCCCGCGTGGGAAAGTCACGCCCGTTCACCCCTTCTGGTGGCGCGATGGACAACCGTCCATCGCGCCACCGCCTTGTCCGCATACCTTCGTCCCGCTGCGAGCCGCCGGGCCAACGACGGCTCCCCAAACGGGAGATCGGGGGTGCGCGCGTGCGCATCGGACTGCTTACGGAGGGTGGCTATCCGTATGTGAGCGGTGAGGCGGGGCTCTGGTGCGATCGGCTCGTGCGCGGGCTCGAGCAGCATGAGTTCGACGTCTACGCGCTCAGCCGCAGCGAGCGCCAGGAGGCCGAGGGGTGGGTTCCGCTGCCGCCGCAGGTCAGCCGGGTCCGCACCGCGTCGCTGTGGGACTTCGAGGACGACGGGATGGCCCACGGGCGGCGCGCGCGGCGGCGCTTCGCGGAGTGTTACGGCGAACTGGCCGCGGTCCTGTGCAGGACGGCCCCCGGCAACTCAGCCGCTTACTTGGAGAGGGCGTCGGGAGGCGCGTCGGAGGGGGAGTCGGCCCTTGAGGCGGACCGTTTCGCCAACGCGCTGTACGGCCTCGCCGAACTCGCCCGCGACAATGGCGGACTGCCCGCCGCCCTCCGCTCGGAGACCGCCGTACGCGCCCTGGAACGCGCCTGTCGCGCGCCCCGCGCCCACCGCTCCGCACGTGAGGCACGCGTCCCCGACCTGCTCGCCGTCGCCGCGCGTCTCGAACACGCCCTGCGCCCCCTGTCGCTCGACTGGTACGAGGACGACGGCCTTGGCGCGGTGGACCTGTGCCACGCGGCCTCCGGCGGCACGGCGGCGCTTCCGGGCCTGCTCGCCCGGCACTTCCGCGACGTGCCCCTGCTGGTGACCGAATACGGGGTGCGGCTGCGGACGCACTACCTCACCGAACCCGACGCCCCGCCCGCGATACGGTCCCTGCTGGCCGCCTTCCACGGCCGGCTGGCCGCCGAGACCTACCGGCGTGCGGCCGTGATCACACCCGGCAACACGCACGCCCGCCGCTGGCAGGAACGCTGCGGGGCCGACCGTGCCAAGCTCCGCACCGTCCACCCGGGTATGGACGCGACTCCCTTCGCCGAGACGGGGGAGTCGCCGGGGTACGCCGACCCGCACACCCTCGTCTGGGTCGGCCGCGTCGAGCCCGCCAAGGACCTGGTGTCGCTGCTGCACGCCTTCGCGGAGATCCGCAAGGCGGAGCCCCGGGCGCGGCTCCGGATCGTCGGCAGCCCCGCCGGCCCCGAGGGCGCGGCCTATCTCGCCCACTGCAAGGGCCTGGCCGCGCAGCTCTTCCCCGACGAGGCCGACGGCCCGCACGCCGTCGGACGCAACCCGGTGTCCTTCGAGGAGACCGGGGGACCGGAACTGCCGTCCCGCGCCGACGCTTACGGCGCGGGCGCCCTGGTGGTCCTCTCCAGCGTCGTCGAGGGGTTCCCGTCCGGGCTGGTCGAGGCCATGTTCTGTGGACGCGCGACGGTTTCCACGGACGTCGGCGCGGTCGTCGAGGCGATCGGCGGCACCGGCCTCGTCGTGCCGCCGCGCAATCCGCGGGCGCTCGCCGAGGCGTGCGTCGCCCTTCTGCGCGACCCCGAGCGCCGTGAGCGACTGGGCGCCGCAGCGCGCGCCCGCGCACTGGAACTGTTCACCGTCGAGCAGAACGTCGCGGCATTTCACGGCATTTACCTGGAGATCCTCTCGAGTACCCCGGTCCGCCGCGTCGTTTTCGACGACACCGGCGAACCTCTGCCGTTCGCCGTCACCGCCGAGGCCCACGTCCCCGGCCGCTGGACCGACCCCACGGCCGGTGTCGTGGCCCGGGGCGGCCCCGGCTGGGCCACGGACGCCCCCGTCCGGGCCACCTCCCCGGCCTCCGCGACCGAGGGGGTCCGATGAGCGGCCTCGGTGAACTCGACCGGCCCGGAACCCCGGGCAGCCCGGGCGCCTGGGACTCCCCCTCGCGGGAATCCCTGACCGATCCGGTCGCCCGGGGCGGAGGGGCTGCCGGGGAGCATGCGGTCGCCCAGGGCAGCCCGGTCGCCCGAGGTGGAGGGGCCGCCCAGGGCAGCCCGGTCGCCCAAGGCGGAGCGGTCGCCCAAGGCGGAGCGGACGACGGTGGCACTGCGGGCGCCCGCCGCGGAGCGGCCGGCGGCGGAGCGGTAGCCGTCGGCAGGGAGTCGGCGTCCGCTGCGCGCCGTGCCGCCGCGGACCCGGTGAAGGCGCTGATGCACCGTCACCGCGATCTGTGTGAACGTGCCGTGGACCCGCTGGAGATCGCGGCGGGCCTGGAGGCGCACGGCGTCACCGACCGGACCGCCGCACGCTTCCGCCACCGGGACGTCTTCTCTCTCGCGGAAGAGATGTACGCCCGGGTCCCGCGCGACGGCGACACACCCCCGCGCCCCGCGAACCCACCGGCTCCCCGGGTGCGCACCGCCTGGATCGTCCTCGCGCTGCTGCCCGGCGCGCTGTGCGCCGCCGCCGTGGCCGGCCTGCGTCTGACCGAAGGCCGACCGCGCCTGATCGCGGCCGTCGTCGGCGCCCTCGTGGTCACTCTCGCCCTGCGCGCGGCACTGCGCCGAGGGCCGCTGAGGGCCGCGACGCGTACCACCGGCACCTGGACCTGCTGGCTCGTCGGCTACGCCCTCCTCGGCGACGGACTGCTCCGCGCCGCTCTCGCCGGCGGTCCGGACGGCCTGCCCGGCGGCACCGCCGAGGGCCCGTGGCCCGTCGCCGTCGCCCCCGTACTGGCTCTCGCCCTGGCCTGTGCGCCCGCGGCCGCAAGTGCCCACCTCTTCGCCGTGGGTGCCCGCCGCAAACTGGCAGCCAGCCGTGGCCTGGCCGACTTCTCCGCCTCCGTACGCCCCCTGCTGCTCGGCACGGTCGCCCTGTTCATGTGCGCCCTGACGGCCCTGGTCGCGCTGACCGGCGCGGTCCTCGCGGAGCCCGCCGCCCATCCCCAGGCACTCACGCTGGGCGCCCTTCTCATGCTCGCCCGCCTGCTCACCGTGCACGGCTGCACACACGCCCCCACGCGCGTCCTCACCGCCGCGGCCACCGTCGAGGCGGCGGCCCTGGCCACGCTCTTCGCCGGTCGCCTCCCCGGCTGCGGCTTCCTCGCCGCCCCCGTGGAGGCCCTGGTCGCCGCCTGCGGTCCGGCCGGTGTCCCGACGGCGGCCTGCGGCGTCGGCGCGCTGACCCTCCTGGCGCATGCGACCCGCCGCCTGACCAGGGCCTCGGCCCACGCATCGATGGAGCAGCCGCGGTGACCGCGCGCCCCCGGACAACCCCCCACACGTCCGCATCACCCTCCGAAGGAGCCCCCAGATGACCACCTCCCGACCCGACGCCTCGGCACCGGGAGCAGCCCGATGAGAGTCCTGCTGATCGGAGCCAACGGCTACATCGGCCGCTTCGTCGCCGACCGTCTGCTCGCCGACCCGGCCGTCCAGCTCACCGCCCTCGGCCGCGGTGACGACGCCGACGTCCGCTTCGACCTCGCCACCGGAAGCCCCGGCGCCCTCACCCGCTTCCTCGACGCGGTCCATCCCGGCGTCGTCGTCAACTGCGCCGGCGCCACCCGGGGCGGCGCCCGCGAACTCACCCGGCACAACACCGTCGCCGTCGCCACCGTCTGCGAGGCCCTGCGCCGCAGCGGCTGCGGCGCCCGCCTGGTGCAGGTCGGCTGCAGTGCGGAGTACGGCCCCAGCCAGCCCGGCTCCTCCACCGCGGAGGACGCCGTGCCCCGCCCCGGCGGCCCCTACGGCGTCAGCAAGCTCGCCGCGACCGAACTGGTCCTCGGCTCCGGCCTGGACGCCGTCGTCCTGCGTGTCTTCTCGCCCGCCGGTCCCGGTACCCCCGCCGGCTCCCCGCTGGGCCGCCTCGCCGAGGCCATGCGCCGCGCGATGCAGTCCGGCGACGGTGAACTCCGCCTCGGCGGCCTCGGTGCCCAGCGTGACTTCATCGACGTCCGCGACGTCGCCCGCGCCGTCCACGCCGCCTCGCTGTCCGCCGCCCAGGGCGTCATCAACATCGGCTCCGGCCGCGCCGTCCGCCTGCGCGACGCCGCCGCCACCCTCGCCCGCGTGGCCGGATACGGCGGTGCCCTGCACGAACTCGACGGACCGCCCGGCGCACCGCGGCCCACCATCGGCCACCCACGTACCGAAACCATGGGCCACCGCGTCGACTCCCTGGGCCACCACCGCACCGACGCTCTCGGCCATCACCGACCGGAGCCCCTCGGGAACCGCGGCGACCGTGCCGACGCGGAGCACGCGGCCCCGGTCGCCTACCCCTACCCGGACGGCTGCGGCAGTTGGCAGCAGGCCGATGTGCGCACCGCACGCGACCGGCTCGGCTGGCGGCCCCGGATCGGCCTCGAAGAGTCCCTCGCAGACATCTGGATGGAGGCGGCATGCCGTATCTGACCAGCACCAAAGCGGGCACCGCGAGCACCGACGTCCGCACCGGCCTGGGAGTCCCGGGTCTGGCGCACCCGCTCGTCGCGCCCGGCGAGTGGTCCGGCCTCACCTGCCCGGGCACCCCTCTGCACTGGGTCGTCCTCAACGTCGCCGACGGCCCCGGCGCGCACCCCGACCCACGCTGCCTGGACGCCGTCGGACGCCTGCGCAACGCGGGCGTCCGCGTCCTCGGCCACCTCGACGCCGCGTACGGGGCCCGGAGCTTCGGCGCGCTGATCTCCGACGCGCACCGACACCTCGACTGGTACCAGGTCGACGGCTTCCTCCTCGACCGCTGCCCGTCCGGACGGGCCGCGCTCCCCGAGGTCCGCCGCACCGTCACCACCCTCCGAGTGATCCGTGACGGTGCCCACATCGTCCTCGGCCACGGCACTCACCCCTACCCCGGTTATGCCGAGAACGCCGACCAGCTCGTGACCTTCGCGGGCGCCTGGAGCGACTACCGCTGGTCCCAGGCGGCGGAGTGGAGCGCCGACTATCCGCCCGAGCGCTTCTGCCACTTCGTGCACGGCGTCCCGCGCGGGCATCTGGAGGAGGCGCTGCGCATCGCCCGCTGGCAGGGCGCCGCGACGATCTACTTCACCGACCGCACTGACCGGGGCGGCAGGATCGACCCCTGGGAGACGATGCCCGGCTACTGGGACGAAATCGTCTCGCGAGTCGGGACGGGTGTCTCGGAATGAAAAAGGCCGTGGCAGTGTTACTGGCAGAACAACCGTAATCACTGACCGACCAACGGAGTCCCCGTGTCGCTGCCACCCCTGGTCGAGCCGGCCCCCGAGCTCACCGTAGACGAGGTCCGCAGGTACTCCCGCCACCTGATCATCCCCGACGTGGGGATGGACGGGCAGAAGCGGCTGAAGAACGCCAAGGTGCTCGCCGTGGGCGCGGGCGGCCTCGGCTCGCCGACCCTGATGTATCTGGCGGCGGCCGGTGTCGGCACGCTCGGCATCGTGGAGTTCGACGAGGTCGACGAGTCGAACCTGCAGCGGCAGGTCATCCACAGCCAGGCCGACATCGGCCGGTCCAAGGCCGAGTCCGCCCGCGACACCATCAAGGGCATCAACCCGTACGTGGACGTGGTCCTTCACCAGGAGCGGCTCGAGGCCGACAACGTGATGGACATCTTCAGCCAGTACGACCTGATCGTCGACGGTACGGACAACTTCGCGACCCGCTACCTGGTCAACGACGCCTGCGTGCTGCTGAACAAGCCCTACGTCTGGGGTTCGATCTACCGCTTCGACGGCCAGGCCTCCGTCTTCTGGTCCGAGCACGGCCCCTGCTACCGCTGCCTGTACCCGGAGCCCCCGCCCCCCGGCATGGTCCCCTCCTGCGCCGAGGGCGGCGTCCTGGGCGTGCTGTGCGCGTCCATCGGCTCCATCCAGACCAACGAGGCCATCAAGCTCCTCGCGGGCATCGGCGAGCCGCTGGTCGGCCGCCTGATGATCTACGACGCCCTGGAGATGCAGTACCGCCAGGTCAAGGTCCGCAAGGACCCCGACTGCGCGGTCTGCGGTGAGAACCCGACCGTCACCGAGCTCATCGACTACGAGGCCTTCTGCGGCGTCGTGTCCGAGGAGGCCCAGGCGGCGGCCGCCGACTCCACGATCACTCCCAAGCAGCTCAAGGAGTGGATCGACGACGGCGAGAACATCGAGCTCATCGACGTCCGCGAGCCGAACGAGTTCGAGATCGTCTCCATTCCGGGCGCCCGGCTGATCCCCAAGAACGAGTTCCTCATGGGCTCGGCCCTGGAGAGCCTCCCGCAGGACAAGAAGATTGTCTTGAACTGCAAGACGGGTGTCCGTAGTGCGGAAGTACTGGCGGTCCTCAAGTCCGCCGGCTTCTCGGACGCCGTCCACGTGGGCGGCGGCGTGATCGGCTGGGTCAACCAGATCGAGCCGGCCAAGCCGGTCTACTGACCGGTCCCCGAACCCGTTCTCCGGACGGCGGGGGTTTCGTGCACCGCGGGTGCCCGAAGCCCCCGCCGCCGTCATGAGCAGACCTTGCCGTCCTTCGGCACCGTTCCCTTCAGCAGATAGCCGTCCACCGCGGAGTCGACACAGTCGCTCCCACTCCCGTAGGCCCCGTGGCCCTCGCCCTTCCACGTGAGCACCACACCGACGTCCTCGCCCAGCTCGTCCGCCATCCTGCGGGCACCCTCGTAGGGCGTCGCCGGGTCGCCGGTGTTGCCGACCACCAGGATCGGAGCCGCGCCGGGCGCGCTCACCTCCGGGGTCTCGTGCTGACCGGCCACCGGCCAGTCGTGGCACCACCCGGCCGTGTCCCAGCCGAGGAACGCCCCGAACACGGGCGAGACCTTCTCGAACCTCGGCAGCAGCTTCTTGGTCTCCTCGACGGTCGGCCGCTGCTTGTCGTCCAGGCACGATATGACTCGTTGGGAGTGGGTCGTCGTGCCGTAGCGCCCCGAGGGGTCCCGCTCGTTGTAGCCGTCGGCGAGCGCCAGCAGCTCCGAGCCGTCGCCCTCCTCGGCCGCCGCGAGCGCGCTGGTCAGGGCCGGCCATCCGTCCTTGCGGTAGAGCGGCAGCACGATTCCGGTGAGGGCGAGTGTCTGCGTGAGCTTCCGCCCCTGCGACGACGTCGGCAGCGGTTCCGCGTCGAGACGCTCCAGCAGGTCGGCGATCTCCCGCGAACCCTGCTTCGGGTCCTGCCCGGTGGACTTCAGATAGTCGTCCAGCGCGCGCTGGAAGCCCCTGGCCTGGTTCTCGGCGTGGCCCATCGTGTCGGCGCCCGGGTCCACGACCGCGTCGAGGATCACGCGCCCCACGCGCGCCGGGAACAGGTGGGCGTAGACACCGCCGAGTTCGGTGCCGTACGAGATGCCGAAGTAGTGCATCTTCTCGTCGCCCAGCACGTGCCGCATCAGGTCCATGTCGCGGGCGGTGTCCGTGGTCGAGACGTGCGCCATCAGCTTGCCGGCGGCCTTCCGGCAGCCCGCGCCGAAGTCGGCGGCGTCCTTCAGATACGCCTGTTCCTCGGCCGTGGTGTCCGGCGTGGAGTCCACCGACTCGGCGTCCTCGATCGCCTCGTCGGTGCGGCAGCGGATCCCCTCGCTGGCGGCCACCCCGCGCGGGTCCCAGCTCACGAGGTCGTACCGCTCGTGCAGGGAGGAGACGCTGTCGGCGTAGGACGGCATCATGGAGACGCCGGAGCCGCCGGGGCCCCCGAAATTGAACAGCAGGGAGCCGATGCGCTCGTCGCCGGTGGCCTTGGCCCGGATCAGCGCGAGGTCGATCGTCTCGCCGTCCGGCTCGGCCCAGTCCAGCGGCGCCTCCAGCTTGGCGCACAGCCAGTCGCCGCCCGGCGCGGGGGAGTCGGCGGTGCCCTTGCAGCGGCCCCAGTCGAGCGTCTGGGAGGCCAGCGAATCGGGCACCCCGGACGGTGCGGCCGCGGACGGCCGTGCGCTGCTCGTCCCCTCTGTCCCCCCGTCATCCTGGTCGCCACCTGACGAGCCGCCGCTGCAGCCCGCCGCCAACAGCGCGGCGGCGGCCGTCAGGGCCGTCCACCGTACGAGACGCGCCATGTGCTCTCCCCCCTGGCAAGCCGTCCGCGCCGTGCGGCGGATGGCGGTCATGCCATGGTAGGCGGCGCGCGCAGAGCCCGCTGGACCCTGTGGATAACGCTCTGACCTGCCACTTTACTCATGCTATTGCGTTCTTGGGGACGTTTTCGGTGATCAGGAGCAGACGGTCCCGGCCGCCGGCACCTTCCCGTCCAGCAGATAGCCGTGCACCGCGTCCTGTACGCACTTGTTCTTGCTGTCGTAGGCGCCGTGCCCCTGACCCTTGTAGGTCAGTTCCACGCCCACGCCCTTCCCCAGCGCGTCCACCATCTTCCCCGCGCCCTCGTAGGGAGTCGCCGGATCGCCGGTGTTGCCGATCACCAGGATCGGCGCCGCTCCGGGCGCGCTCACGTCGGGGTGGTCGGCGGCACCGGGCACCGGCCAGTCGGTGCAGCTGAGCATGGACCAGGCAAGGTAGTCGCCGAACAGCGCGGAGGCCTTCCGGAACTCCGGAAGCTTGCGTTGCACGTACGCGGGGTCGTACCTCGGCTTGTCGTCGGCGCAGTTGATGGCGACGTTGGCGGCGGTGATGTTGCTGTACTCGCCGTTTTCGTTTCGCCCGTTCAACGCGTCCGACAGCACCATGAGGACCCTGCCGTCACCGTCGTACGCCTGCTCCAGGCCGTCGGTCAGGTACTCCCAGAAGTCCTTCGAGTACAGCGCCTGCGCGATGCCTCCGGTCGCGGCGGTCTGGGTGAGTTCACGAGGGAAGACGCCGGGGATCGGTTTGCGGTCGAGGTCCCTCAGCAGCCGGGCGATACGGTCCTTGACGTCCTGCGCGCTGGTGCCGACGGGGCACTCCTCGACCTTCGACACGCAGTCCTCGGCGAAGTTGTCGAGCGCGAGCTGGAAGCCCTTCGCCTGCGCGAGCGAGCCCTGTTCCGGGGTCTGCGTCGGGTCGACGACGGCGTCGAAGACGGCGCGGCCCACCTTCCTGGGGAACAGGTGGGCGTAGACGCCGCCGAGTTCGGTGCCGTAGGAGATGCCGAAGTAGTGCAGCTCGTCGTCGCCGAGAACCTGGCGCATCAGGTCCATGTCGCGGGCCGCGTCGGTGGTGCGCACGTGCGGCAGGATCCTCTTCGAGTTCGTCTCGCAGGCCGCGTTGAAGTCCTCGGTGTTGTCCAGCAAATCGGTGCGCTCCGCCGCGTCGTCGGGAGTGGCGTCCTGCTGGAAGTAGGCGTCGAGCTGCTTGTCGTCCAGGCACTCCACCGGGGCGCTGCGGCCGACACCGCGCGGGTCGAAGCTGACCAGGTCGTAGCGGGTGCGCAGTTTCGCGTAGTCCTCGCCGAAGGCGGGCAGCGTGGTGACGCCCGATCCGCCCGGGCCGCCGAAGTTGAAGACGAGTGAGCCGATCCGGCGGTCCGCCTCACCGCTGGCCTCCGCCCGGATCAGAGCGAGGTCGATCGTGTCGCCCTTGGGGTCGGCCCAGTCGAGTGGTGCCTTCATGGCGGCGCACTGCCACTCGGCGCCGTCCGGCAGCGGGGATGGAGCGGCGCCGCCGCCCTGGGCCTCGGAGGGGGCCGGGCACTCCTTCCAGCCGAGCTTCTGGGCCGTCAGGTCCGCGTCGCCCCCGGAGTCGTCACTGCAGCCCGCCAGCAGAGCGGACATGGCTACGGCGGTGGCGGCGGTCAGGGCGGCGGCGCGCAGCCGGAAGGAGTTCGGCATGCGTCCATCGTGCGGGCGCGCGGGTCCGTGCGCTCGGGGCAGGAGCCGTACGAGGTACGGGGCGGGCAGGCCGGGACGTAGCGGGTGGGCCGACGCCTACGGATCACCTCGGCGTGCGAGGCCGTTCCGCGGTGTACGAGGCCGTTACAGCGCCTCCTTCCGGGTCAGGTGGTTGAAGACCAGCCAGCCCGGCAGTACCGGCAGCCACAGCGTGAGCAGCCGGTACAGCAGCACCGCGGGGGCGGCGACCTCCTTGGGCAGGCCGACGGCGATCAGACCGACCGTCAGCGTCGCCTCCACCGCGCCCACACCGCCCGGGGTGGGCGCCGCGGACCCCAGCGCGTTGCCCGCGAGGAAGACGACCGCGACGCTCGCCAGGCTGATCGACGTCGTCTCGTCGCCGAAGGCCCGGATCGAGGCGTCCAGGCACATCACGAAGCAGGCGGTGAGCAGCAGCATGCCGCCGATGCCGGTGACCAGCTTCTGCGGCCGCTGCAGGACATCCAGCATGCGCGGTACGACACCGGCGAAGAGCGACCGCACGCGCGTGACGACGAACTTGCGCAGGAACGGCACCGACGTCACCACGAGCACGAGCACCGCCACCGTCAGCAGACCCGCGATGACTGTCCTGGACGGCGACAGCGACGGCGTCTTCTCGGTGCCCGTCAGATAGCCGAAGGCCAGCAGCATCAGGATGTGACAGCCGAGCCCGAACAGCTGCGAGGCGCCGACGCTCGCCACCGCGAGCCCGGGCCGTACTCCGGCGCGCTGCAGGAAGCGGGTGTTCAGGGCGACGCCGCCGACCGCCGCGGGGGCGACGATCTTCACGAACGACCCGGCGACCTGCGCGGCCACGGTCCGCAGGAACGGCACTTTCTCGGGTACGAAGCCCAGCAGGGCCATCGCCGCCGCGATATAGCTCGCCGCCGAGAACAGCACCGCCGCGGCCACCCACCCCCACTGGGCGTTGGAGATCAGCGGCCCGAACTCGATGTGGGTGAGCTGCGTCAGCAGGAAGTAGGCACCGATCGCACCTGCGATGAAGCTGATCAGTGTGCGCGGTCGCACCCGCTCCAGGCGGGCCGGCTCGACGGGAGCCTGCGGCCTGATCCGCAGCACCGCGTGACGGATCTGCGTGAGCAGGTCCTCCTCGCGCGCCTCCTCCAGCGCCTCGTCGACGGCTCGCTTCTCCGCCCGCTGCTCGGCGCGCACGACCTTCTTGTCGGGCTTGCCGGGCTTGTCGGGACGCTCGGTTGGGGCGCTCGTGTCGTCGTCGGCGGCCGCCTCCGAGCGGGCCGGCTTGGCATGCCGGGACGACTCCAGGACCGCGTCCCGCTCGCGCTGGGCGCGTTCCCGGGCCAGTCTGCGCAGGGTCGCGCGCGTGGAGCGGCTGAGCGCGATGGGCTGGAGCATCGGCAGACAGTCCGCCACGGCGTCGGGGCCGAGTACGGCCACCGCCGAGGCGACCGCGCGTTCGGCACCCACCCGCAGGCCGAGCGTCACCAGGAGCTGGGAGATGTCCATGCGCAGCAGCAGGTCACCGGCGGCGATCTCGCCGATGCGCAGATCGGTGAGGATCACCGTGCCGGAACGGTCCACCAGGATCGCGTCGCCCACCAGCCTGCGGTGCGCGATGCGCCGGGACTGCAGGGCCCGCACCTGCTCCCAGGTGCCGCGCAGCAGGTCGTCGGTGATCTCCTCGTCCGACAGCGAGTCGAGGGTGCGCCCGCCGGTGTGCTCGTAGACGAGCATCACGGCGTCGGGGCCCAGCTCGGACGTCGCGATCAGCTTGGGGGCGTTGGCGCCGGCCCCGATCGCCGCGTAGGCGAGCAGTGCCTCCTGCTCCAGGGCCTGCCGCAGCGACGGGAGGCTGCTGCGGGTGGCGAAGCCGCGCAGCGTCAGATTGCGCCACGCGCGGTAGTAGAAGCCCTGCGCCTGCTGCTCCCGGTCCACCACCGTCACGTCCAGTGGCCGGCCGTCCTCCAGTGTGACGAAGTAGCGGCGGCCGCGGTCACCGGTCTCCGCGGTGTCCGCAGGCATTTCCTCGCGGGCGGCGGTCACCGGGCGGAAGCCGACGTGACGCAGGCCCGCCATCAGCGTCCGCCCGGTGGGGCGCACATTGGGGGAGCCGACCGCGTACAGCGTTCCGTAGGCCACGGTCCAGCCGATGAGGACCGTCAGAATGATCGAGAACGGTGTCGTGTAGCCGGTGACCAGCATCGAGAACGCGTCGAGTAGCAGCACGATCCACAGCACGGCGCGCCAGCGGGGTCTGCGGGACATGCCGACGGCCGTCATGTACGCGATGACCGGCGCCAGGTAGCCGTGCACGGGGTCGGTGAGAGCGTGGACGTCGCCCGGCGAGGGCTGGGTGAGCGCGTCCTGGATGGAGCCGGGCGCGGCCTTGGCGACCCACAGGTCGGTGGCGAGGGTCACTCCGTGCGCGAGGACAGCCGCCAGCACGCCGTCGGCGATCCGCAGTCCGTCCCGCTTGATCAGCCGCTCGATCGCGAATGCGACCGGCACCAGGAGGATCGCGATGCTGGAGGCCAGTCCAGCGATCTTGATCAGCAGGTCCGGTGCCTGCCCGGTGCCCTTGTTGATGTCCTGTTCGAGGCCCGAGGTGGTGCCGTGCGCGAAGGCGGCGACGGCGAGCAGTACGACGACGGCGAGCACGCCCACCAGGAGCCGCATCAGGTCGGACGGACGGTGCACGCGCGCGGGGAGCAGCGGTTCGTCGCCCTCCACCTCGTCGATGTGCGCGACGTCGTCGGGGTCGGCGGCCGTCGCCGTCCTGCCCTCGACCGCCCGCCGGCCGGTCTTCTCCCCATTTCCGTCCGCGGTGTCCGGGCGCGATGAAGAGCCGGAGGTGCCCTCGGCGTCCTCGGGGTGCGCACCCTGCTGCTTCATCGCCTCTTCTTGCTCTCGTATCACTGGTCACCGCCCGCACGATGGTGGCATGCCGCGTCGGCCTCGGCAGGCATCAGGGTGCCCGTGCGGGCCGCACAGTCTGCCCGAAGCGCCGCATCCGCGCGAGGGACGCGCACCGTCGGGAGTGCGTCGCGTTGTCGGTGGGGTGGGGCAGGATGGGGCGGATGAGCGAGCAGAGCCTTCCGGAGGAGCCCCGCCCGGAGTACGCGGACGCGCTGCCCGAGTACGCCGAGCGGGTCCTCGAAGTGACCGAACTGATTCCGTCGGGCCGTGTCATGACGTACGGGGACATCGCCGAGTATCTGGAGGAGGGGGGTCCCCGTCAGGTCGGACGGGTGATGTCCCTCTACGGGGGAGGCGTTCCCTGGTGGCGTGTCGTCCGCGCGGACGGGGCCCTGCTCGCGGGGCAGGAACTGGAGGCGCTCGACCGCTACCGGGAGGAGGGCACGCCCCTGAAGGAGGCGAGCAGAGCCGCGGAGGGCCACCTGCCGCGCCTTGACCTGAAGCGGGCGCGGTGGGACGGCGGCGAACGCGCACAAGTTCACACCTGACAGCTTCCGCCATCGGAACGGCCGACGTGTGACCTGTGATCCGTATGAGGGAAAAGGTGCGTTTCGGCCACGACCGTGGCATGACGTACGTTCGTGGAGCGGGGGACGCGGGCGCCACGAGTGACCCAAGAGTTCCGAGAGGCCCGAGGGAAGAAGAGGAAGCCCTGCTTCCGCCTCATCCGTCGGCGTAGCGTCGGCCGCACGCGTCCCCCTCATCCCGCGGCCACCGCCGTGCCCGCAGCGCGGACGGCCCACCAGTACACCCACCAGGACCGGCGAACCACGTGAGCTCCTCCTCCACCAGACACCCGTCGCACCCCCAGGTGCGACGGGGGAGCCGTGGCGCTTACCGACTGGTGCGTACCCCGCCGGCGAGAACGGACCCCCCTCGTCTGGACGCCGCACAACGCGCCGTGGTTGACCACGGGGGCGGCCCGTTGCTCGTCCTCGCGGGGCCGGGCACCGGCAAGACCACCACGCTCGTCGAGTCCGTGGCGGACCGGATCGCCCGGGGCGGCGACCCGGAACGGGTCCTGGTGCTGACCTTCAGCCGCAAGGCGGCCGTCGAGCTGCGCGACCGGATGGCACTGCGTATGGGCGCCGCGCGTGCTCCCCGGGCGACGACCTTTCACTCCTTCGGCTACGCCTTGGTCCGCGCCCACCAGGACAGCGATCTGTTCGTGGAGCCGCTGCGGCTGCTGTCCGGCCCGGAACAGGACGTGGCGGTACGCGAGCTGCTCGCCGGCCAGGTCGACCTGGAACGGCTCGGCCTGACCCACGTGCGCTGGCCCGACGAACTGCGCGCCTGCCTGACCACCCGCGGCTTCGCCGACGAGGTCCGCGCGGTCCTCGCCCGCACCCGCGAACTGGGCCTCGGCCCGGACGCCCTCGGTGCCTTCGCCCGGCGCATCGGACGCCCCGACTGGCGGGCCGCCTCGGTCTTCCTCGCCGAGTACCTCGACGTGCTCGACATGCAGGGCGTGCTCGACTACGCGGAACTCGTCCACCGCGCGGTGCTCCTCGCGCGCCGCCCCGAGGTCGCCGCGCAACTGGCCGCGCGGTACGACGCGGTCTACGTCGACGAGTACCAGGACACCGACCCCGCGCAGGTACGGCTGCTGCAGGCTCTCGCCGGCGGCGGGCGCACCCTCGTCGCCTTCGGCGACCCCGACCAGTCGATCTACGCCTTCCGCGGCGCGGACGTGAACGGCATCCTCGACTTCCCGAGCGCCTTCCCGCGCGCGGACGGCCGCCCGGCGCCGGTCGAGGTGCTGCGGACCTCGCGACGGTCCGGGGCCGCGGTGCTGGCCGCCACCCGGCTGCTGACCCAGCGCATGCCGATGACCCGTCTTCCCGCCGGGAAGGTGCGCGCCCACCGCGAACTCGCCCCGGAGCGGGACGGGGGGCGCGTCGAGGTGTACACGTACCCGACGTCCGGCACCGAGCTGGACAACATCGCCGACATCCTGCGCCGGGCCCACCTGGAGGACGGCGTTCCCTGGGGCGACATGGCCGTCCTGGTGCGCGCCGGCTCACGCACCATCCCCACGGTCCGCCGCGCCCTCACCGCGGCCGGTGTGCCCCTGGACATCGACGGCAACGACCTTCCGCTACGCCACGAGCCGGCGGTGGCGCCGTTGCTGACGGCCTTGCGGGCGGTGGCGGTGGCGGAGGCGGGGGAGCGGCCCGGGACGGACCTCGGGGACACCGCGGAGACGGGGAGCGGGACGGCCGGCGAGGCGGTGAGCGCCCGGAGCGGGCCAGGCCCCGATGACGCGGGGGCGGCCGGGCCCGACGCCGAGATGGCGGCGCAGGTAGTACCCGAGGCGGCGACGGAGACGGCGGCGAAGGCCGCGACTGCGCCTGACGCTGCACCGGATCCTGACGCCCATGCCCATGCCCACGCCGGGTCCGGAGCCGGGGTTCAAGCCGGAGCCGGAGCCGGGCCTGAAGCCGGATCCGACGCCGAGTCGGACGCCGAAGCCGGGCCGATCGCCGAAGCCGACGCGGAGCTGGGCGCTGACGCGGAATCGGACGCCGACGCCGAAGCCGAGTCGGACGCCGAAACGGGGCCGGTCGCCGAAGCCGTCGGGGAGCTGGACGCCGAGGCGGAGTCGGACGCCCAAGCCAAGCCGGTCGCCGACGCCGGCCCGGCGTCGAAGCCTCTGCCCGGTGAACGCACCCACCGCGCGGAGGATCCGTGCTGGCTCCCCACGGAGACCGCCCTCACCCTGCTCACCTCCCCCCTCGCCGCCATGGACGCCGCCGACCTGCGCCGCCTCGGCCGCGCCCTGCGCGAGGAGGAGCGCGCCGCGGGCAACCCGCTGCCGCCGCCCTCGGACGAGCTGCTGGCGCGGGCGCTGGCCGAGCCGGAGCGGCTGGCGGTGCACGACCCCGCGTACGCGCGTGGCGCCCAGCGACTCGGCGCGCTGCTCCGCAAGGCGCGCGAACGCCTGGCGGGCGGCGGCAGCGCCGAGGAGGCGCTGTGGGACCTGTGGGACGGCACGCCGTGGCCCACCCGCCTGGAACGCTCCGCCCGGCGCGGTGGTGCCGCCGGACGCAACGCCGACCGCGATCTCGACGCCGTGTGCGCCCTCTTCGCGACGGCGGCCCGCGCGGAGGAGCGCACCGGCGGCCGGGGCGCCCTGAACTTCCTGGAGGAGATCGACGCCGAGGACATCGCCGCCGACACCCTCACGCGGCGTGCCGTACGCCCCGACGCCGTCCGCCTGATGACCGCGCACCGCTCGAAGGGGCTGGAGTGGCGCCTGGTCGTCGTCGCGGGCGTCCAGGAGGGCCTGTGGCCGGACCTGCGCCGCCGCGGCTCCCTGCTGGAGGCCGACCGGATCGGCCGCGACGGACTCGCCGAACCGCTCACGCCCGGCGCGCTGCTCGCCGAGGAACGCCGCTTGTTCTACGTGGCCGCCACTCGCGCGCGTGAACGGCTCGTGGTGACCGCCGTGAAGGCCCCGGCCGACGACGGCGACCAGCCCTCCCGGTTCCTGACGGAGCTCGGCGTCGAGCCCGCCGACGTCACGGGCCGTCCGCGCCGGCCCCTCGCCGTCGGGGCGCTCGTCGCCGAGCTGCGCGCCACCACGGTGGATCCCCGCGTCTCCGAACCTCTCAGGGAGGCCGCCGCCCGCCGGCTGGCCCGCCTCGCCGCCCTTGCCGACGAGGACGGCCGCCCCTTGGTGCCGTCCGCCCACCCGTACCGCTGGTGGGGCATGTGGGACTCGACCGAGAGCAAGGTGCCGCTGCGCGACCGGGACCAGCCCGTCACGCTCTCGGGCAGTGCCCTCGACCAGTTGGCCAACACCTGCGCCCTCCAGTGGTTCCTCGGCCGTGAGGTGAAGGCCGACGCGCCCGCGACCGCGGCCCAGGGCTTCGGCAACGTGGTGCACGTCCTCGCCGACGAGGTGGCCTCCGGACACACCCCGGCCGACCTCGCCGTGCTCATGGAACGCCTGGACTCCGTGTGGAACGCGCTGGCTTTCGACGCGCCGTGGAAGTCGGCGCAGGAGAAGGCCAACGCGCGCGTGGCGCTCGAACGCTTCCTCAAGTGGCATGTCATGGATCGAGCCGGGCGCACGCCGGTGGCGAGCGAGCACGACTTCGACGTGACTCTGGAGGCGGGCGACTACGAGGTGCGCATCCGCGGCCAGATGGACCGCGTCGAGGCCGACGGTGACGGCCGCGCCTACGTCGTCGACTTCAAGACCGGCAAACACGCGCCCACGTCGGCCGAAGTGGCCCACCACCCCCAGCTCGCCGTCTACCAGCTCGCCGTCCGCGAAGGCGCCCTCGACGAGGCCTTCGAGGGCGCCCGCCCCCGACCGGGGGGCGCCGAGCTGGTGCAGCTGCGTCAGGGTGCGCCCAAGCGTGACGGTGGGGAGGCCCTGCCCAAGGTGCAGGCTCAGGGCGCCCTGGAGGGTCCGGCGGGCGAGTGGGTCGGGGATCTGCTCGCCACCGCCGCGGGCAAGGTCCTCGACGAACGGTTCGCCCCGACCACGGGCCAGCACTGCACCCACTGCGCCTTCCGCGCGTCGTGCAGCGCACGGCCCGAGGGACGGCACGTCGTGGAGTGAGCGGTCCAAGGGAGCGGGCGGCCCGGTGTGACAAGACGCACCACAGGCGCTGACCTGCGCTTCTCTTCGCCCCGGGGGTGATCCCGCGCCCGCTGTCAGTGCTCGCCGCTAGCCTCTCTGACGTGCCCGCCCATCTCACCGATCCCGAGCAGCTCAAGGAGCTCCTCGGCATCCCCTTCACCCCGGAGCAGACGGCCTGCATCGTCGCGCCGCCCGCCCCGCAGGTGATCGTGGCCGGAGCGGGGTCGGGCAAGACGACGGTGATGGCCGCGCGGGTGGTGTGGCTGGTCGGCACCGGCCAGGTCGCCCCGGAACAGGTCCTCGGTCTCACCTTCACCAACAAGGCGGCCGGCGAACTCGCCGAACGCGTCCGCAAGGCGCTGATCAGGGCCGGCGTCACCGACCCGGACGTGATCGACCCGGACAACCCACCGGGCGAGCCGGTGATCTCGACGTACCACGCCTTCGCGGGCCGCCTCCTGACCGATCACGGCCTGCGCCTCGGTCTGGAGCCGACCTCACGCCTGCTCGCCGACGCCACCCGCTACCAACTCGCCGCGCGGGTCCTGCGCGAGGCTCCCGGCCCCTACCCGGCGCTCACCCGCTCCTTCGCCGACCTGGTCAGCGACCTCCTCGCCCTGGACGCCGAACTCTCCGAACACCTCGTACGCCCGGAGGAACTGCGCACCTGGGACGCTGGCCTCCTGGACGCCCTGGAGTCAGTCAGGCTCAGCAACGCCGATCTGCGCAAGGTTCCCGAGGCCGCCGCCACGCGCCGTGAACTGGCCGACCTGGTGATCCGCTACCGGGCCGCCAAGCGGGAACGGGATCTGCTCGACTTCGGCGACCAGATCGCCCTGTCCGCACAGCTCGCCGGGCTTCCGGAGGTGGGCCGCGTCCTGCGCGACGAGTTCCGGGTCGTGCTGCTCGACGAGTACCAGGACACGTCGGTTGCCCAGCGCATCCTCCTGGCGGGCCTGTTCGGGGGCGGCACCGGCCACCCCGTGACCGCCGTCGGCGACCCCTGCCAGGCGATCTACGGCTGGCGCGGCGCCTCCGTCGCCAACCTCGACGACTTCCCGGAGCACTTCGCGCACGCCGACGGGCGCCGCGCCACCCGCCAGGCACTCAGCGAGAACCGCCGCAGCGGCGGCCGACTCCTCGACCTCGCCAACGGCCTCGCCGAGCCCCTGCGCGCCATGCACGCGGGCGTGGAGGCTCTGCGCCCCGCCCCGGGCGCCGAACGCGACGGCATGGTCCGCTGTGCCCTGCTGCGCACGCACGCCGAGGAGATCGACTGGATCGCCGACTCCGTCGCCCACCTCGTGCGCACCGGCGGGGCGCCCGGCGAGATCGCCGTCCTGTGCCGTACGGCGACCGACTTCGCCGACATCCAGGGCGCCCTGGTGGCCCGCGACGTCCCCGTCGAGGTCGTGGGCCTCTCCGGACTGCTGCACCTGCCCGAGGTGGCCGACCTGGTCGCCGTCTGCGAAGTCCTCCAGGACCCCGGCGCCAACGCCTCCCTGGTCCGCCTGCTCACCGGCCCGCGCTGGCGTATCGGCCCGCGCGACCTCGCCCTCCTGGGCCGTCGCGCCCGGCTGCTGGTGAGCCACGAGCGCGTGGAGGGCGACGACGATCCCGACCAGCGGCTCGCCGAGGCCGTCGAAGGCGTCGACCCGTCCGAGGTGATATCGCTCGCGGACGCCCTCGACACCTTCCTGGAAACCCCGCTGGACGGTTCCGGGGACGACGACGGGCTGCCCTTCTCGCCGGACGCGCGCGTGCGGTTCGCGCGGCTGGCCACCGAACTGCGCGACCTGCGCCGAGCCCTGTCCGACCCGCTCATGGACGTACTGCATCGCGTGCTCGCCGTCACGGGGCTGGAGGTCGAGCTGTCGGCGTCCCCGCACGCCCTGGCCGCCCGCCGCCGCGAGACCCTGTCGAACTTCCTGGACGTCGCCGCGTCCTTCGCCGCGAGCGACGGCGAGGCCACCCTGCTCGCCTTCCTCGGTTTCCTGCGCACGGCCGCCCAGTACGAGAAGGGCCTCGACAACGCCCTGCCCGGCGGCGAGAACACCGTCAAGGTGCTCACCGCGCACAAGTCCAAGGGCCTGGAATGGGACGTCGTCGCCGTACCCGGCCTGGTCACCGGGACCTTCCCCAGCGGCCAGGGCCGCGAGAAGTGGACCGCCCAGGGCAAGGTGCTCCCGCACGACCTGCGTGGGGACGCCGACACCCTGCCCGAGGTCGGGTCCTGGGACTCCAGGGGCCTGAAGACCTTCCACGAGTCCATGAAGGAACACCAGTACACCGAGGAACTCCGCCTCGGCTACGTCACCTTCACCCGCCCCCGCTCCCTGCTGCTGGGCTCCGGCCACTGGTGGGGCCCGAGCCAGAAGAAACCCCGCGGCCCGTCCGACTTCCTCACGGCCCTGTACGAGCACTGCGCCGCCGGGTATGGCGAGATCGAGGTCTGGGCGGACGAACCCGCCGAGGACGAGGAGAACCCGGCTCTGCACCGGGCGAACGCCGAACAGGCCTGGCCCCTGCCGCTGGACGACGCGGCGCTCGCCCGCCGTCGGGCCGCCGCCGAGACGGTCCTCGCCCACCTGGCATCCCACGAGGAGGGCCATCCCGCGGCAGCGCACGACCCGGACACCTACGACGACCCGGACTGGCCGCCGCCCGGGGACGACGAGGTACTTCAGGAGGAGGAGGTCCTCGGCGACCACGGCCGGCCGGCGGACCCCGCCGACTGGGACTCCTGGACCACGGACCGGCCCGCCGCCCCGCCGGCCCCCACCGCGACCGCGCCGGACAGCAGCCCCACCATCCCCCACCAGGCGCCTCCTCCGGGACAGCCCGGCGCCACCGAACCGCCCCGCCCCCACTCCGAGGCACCGCGGACCGGACAGACCGGTCCCGCCCGCCTCACGCCGGAGGAGGTCCGCACCGTCGCCTCCTGGGACCGCGACCTCGACGCCCTCACCGGCGAGCTCCTGCGCGCCCGCGAAAGCGTCACCGAGGTACGTCTTCCGGCGTCGCTGACCGCCTCCCAGCTGCTCAGCCTGGCCGCCGACCCGGACGGCTTCGCGCAGGAACTGGCTCGCCCCATGCCCCGGCCGCCCCAGCCCGCCGCCCGCCGCGGCACCCGTTTCCACGCCTGGGTCGAGGCCCGCTTCGAACCGCTGACACTCCCCCTGCTGGAACCGGAGGAGCTGCCCGGCGGCGACGCGGAGATCGCCGACGAACACGACCTGGAGTTCCTCAAGGACGCCTTCGAACGCACCGAGTACGCCCGGCGCACCCCTCACCGCGTCGAGGCGCCGTTCCAGCTCTCCCTCGCCGGCCGAGTCGTACGCGGCCGCATCGACGCCGTCTACAAGGAGGGCGACGGCGAGACTGCGACGTACGAGATCGTCGACTGGAAGACGAGCCGTGCCGGCACCGCGGACCCGCTCCAGCTCGCGCTCTACCGCCTGGCCTGGGCCGAGCAGCAGCACGTACCGCTGGAGTCGGTGACGGCCGCCTTCCTGTACGTACGCACCGGCGAGGTCGTACGGCCCGACGGACTGCCGGACCGCGCCGCGCTGGAGAACCTGCTGCTGACCGACCCGGTCGGTGACGAACCGCACGATCAGGGTGTCGGTGCGGGCCGATAGGCTCGTGAGCATGAGCGAGACCCCGGACAGCGCTGTCCGTACGTACATCGAGCACCACCGCGCCGCCTTCCTCGACGACCTCGGCGAGTGGCTGCGCATACCGTCCGTGTCGGCCCAGCCCGACCACGCGACCGATGTGCGCCGCAGCGCCGACTGGCTCGCCGCCAAGCTGAAGGAGACCGGCTTCCCGACCGCCGAGGTCTGGCCGACGCCGGGCGCTCCGGCCGTCTTCGCCGAGTGGGCCTCCGGCGACCCGGAGGCACCGACCATCGTCGTCTACGGCCACCACGACGTGCAGCCCGCCGCTCGCGAGGACGGCTGGAACAGCGAGCCCTTCGAGCCCGTCATCCGCGGAAACCGCCTCTACGCGCGCGGGGCGGCCGACGACAAGGGTCAGGTGTTCTTCCACACACTCGGCGTCCGCGCCCACCTCGCCGCCACCGGCCGCACCGCCCCCGCGGTGAACCTCAAGCTGCTGATCGAGGGCGAGGAGGAGTCCGGTTCCCCGCACTTCCGCGCCCTGGTGGAGGAGCGCGCCGAGCGGCTCGTCGCCGACGCGGTGATCGTCTCCGACACCGGCATGTGGTCCGAGGACACCCCCACCGTCTGCACCGGCATGCGCGGTCTCGCCGAGTGCGAGATCCGGCTGCACGGACCCGACCAGGACATCCATTCCGGATCCTTCGGCGGCGCGGTCCCCAACCCGGCCACCGCCGTCGCCCGGCTCGTCGCCGCCCTGCACGACGAGCACGCGCGCGTGGCGATCCCGGGCTTCTACGACGGCGTGATCGAGCTCACCGACCAAGAACGTGACCTCTTCGCCGAACTGCCCTTCGACGAGCCGCAGTGGCTGCGCACGGCCAAGTCGTACGCCGCCCACGGCGAGGCCGGGCACACCACCCTGGAGCGAATCTGGGCCCGCCCCACCGCCGAGGTCAACGGCATCGGCGGCGGCTACCAGGGCCCGGGCAGCAAGACGATCATCCCGTCGTCCGCCATGGTGAAGCTCTCCTTCCGGCTGGTCGCGGGCCAGGACCCCGACCACGTGGAGAAGGCAGTCCGCGCCTGGGCCGCCGAGCAGGTGCCCGCCGGGATCCGCAGCGAGATCACCTTCAGCGGAGCCACCCGCCCGTGCCTGACGCCGCTGGACCACCCGGCGCTGCAGTCGGTGGTCCGCGCCATGGGCCGGGCGTTCGAGAAACCGGTCCGCTTCACCCGGGAGGGCGGCTCCGGACCGGCCGCCGACCTCCAGGAGGTCCTCGGGGCGCCCGTTCTCTTCCTGGGCATCTCCGTCCCGTCCGACGGCTGGCACGCCCCCGACGAGAAGGTCGAGCTGGACCTGCTCCTCAAGGGCGTGGAAACCTCCGCCCACCTGTGGAGCGACCTGGCGGAGTACTGGCGCCACGCGCCCTGAGCGCCCCGCACGGTCCGGGTCCGGACCGGCATCACGCGCGCGGCACACTGTAAAGCCCGCCCGGACCGCCGAGCCCTCCCGGACCCGGTCGCCACCCGCCCTACGACCCGCCGATCCGTCTGCCGAACCGAACCGCTCACCGGGGGAGTTGGAAGCACCCGTGACCACCTGGACCGACCACACCGCCGACCGTCCCATCTCGCTCACCGCCCCGAGCGGCGTCGACCGCGCCGCCCACCACCGCCTCGACGAGGCCTGGCTCGCGGCGGCGTGGAGCCACCCCTCGACGCGCTGCTTCGTGGTCTCCGGCGGTCAGGTCCTCATCGACGAGACGCCCGACGGGCGTACCGAAGTCGTCATGACCCCCTCCTTCGAGGCCCCGCTCACCGAGGCGCACCGCTACTTCCTGGGCACCGACGAGGACGGTGTCAGCTACTTCGCCCTCCAGAAGGACTCCCTGCCCGGCCGCATGGACCAGTCCGCGCGCGCGGCGGGCCTGCGCGAGGCCGGTCTGCTCCTGTCACCCCGCGACGCGGGCCTGATGGCCCACGCGGTCGCCCTGGAGAACTGGCAGCGACTGCACCGGTTCTGCTCCCGCTGCGGCGAGCGCACCGTCATCGCCGCCGCCGGTCACATCCGCCGCTGCCCCGCCTGCGGTGCCGAGCACTACCCGCGCACCGACCCCGCGGTGATCATGGCGGTCACGGACGGGGAGGACCGCATCCTGCTCGGCCGCCAGGTCCACTGGCCCGAGGGCCGTTTCTCCACACTCGCCGGCTTCGTGGAGCCCGGCGAGTCCATCGAGCAGTCGGTCCGCCGCGAGGTCTACGAGGAGGCAGGCATCGTCGTCGGTCCCGTCGAGTACGTCGCCAGCCAGCCCTGGCCCTTCCCGTCCAGCCTGATGCTGGGCTTCATGGCCCGCGCCACCTCCACCGACATCAACGTCGACGGCGACGAGATCCACGAGGCCCGCTGGTTCTCCCGCGACGAGCTGGGCGCCGCCTTCGAGTCGGGTGAGGTGCTCCCGCCCTACGGCATCTCGATCGCGGCCCGCCTCATCGAGATCTGGTATGGCAAGCCGCTGCCGACGCGCGGCGCTTTCTGAGGCAGGACGACGAATGACGACGTGCAGAGGGGTGGCCCTCCCCCGCCCGGGGAGGGCCACCCCTCTGCACGTCTTGAACGTTTCGCGGTACCGCCCCTTACGCGCCGACCTTCTGCTTCACCTGCGCCAGCGACGGGTTCGTCAGCGTCGAGCCGTCCGGGAAGAGCACGGTCGGCACCGTCTGGTTTCCGCCATTCGCCTTCTCCACGAACGCGGCGGACTCCGGGTCGTGCTCGATGTTGATCTCGGTGTACGCGATGCCCTCGCGGTCCATCTGGCTCTTCAGCCGACGGCAGTAGCCGCACCACGTGGTGCTGTACATCGTCACAGTGCCCGGCATGTCTATCGCGCTCCTTCGGCGGCTCGGGGATGAGGTCGCAGGAAGAGAACGTCTGCGGAGGCGCCACCATTCCCGCGACCACTCCGGATGCCGTTCCGGCGCGTGACGCCTGTCGCATTGGTACGACTATCGGTGCGTGCCTGTGGACAACCGACTCACCCGTCTCCCGCGACCTGGCAGCATGGCGGTGTGACAGCAGCAACGCACTCCACCCTCTTCCCGCAGGTACCGGACTCGGCCGACGCGGTGCTCGAAGGGCTCGACCCCGAGCAGCGCGAGGTGGCGACCGCCCTGCGTGGTCCGGTGTGCGTGCTGGCGGGCGCCGGTACCGGCAAGACCCGGGCGATCACCCACCGCATCGCCTACGGCGTACGCGCCGGGATCCTCCAGCCCTCCAGCGTGCTCGCGGTCACCTTCACCAACCGTGCCGCCGGGGAGATGCGCGGCCGACTGCGCCAGCTCGGTGCCGCGGGCGTCCAGGCCCGCACGTTCCACTCGGCGGCGCTGCGCCAGCTCCAGTACTTCTGGCCGAAAGCGATCGGCGGCTCCCTGCCCAGGCTCGTCGACCGCAAGATCCAGCTCGTCGCCGACGCGGCCGCCGCCTGCCGCATCCGCCTCGACCGGGGCGAGCTGCGCGATGCCACCGCCGAGATCGAGTGGTCCAAGGTCACCCAGACCGTCCCCGCCGACTACGCCCTCGCGGCGGCCAAGGCCGGCCGTGAGTCGCCCCGCGACCCGGCCGAGATCGCCCAGCTCTACTCCGCCTACGAGGACCTCAAGCGCGGGCGTGGCGTCATCGACTTCGAGGACGTGCTGCTGCTGACGGTGGCCGTCCTCCAGGACCGACACGACGTCGCCGAACAGGTCCGCGCCCAGTACCAGCACTTCGTGGTCGACGAGTACCAGGACGTGAGCCCTCTCCAGCAGCGCCTGCTGGAGCTGTGGCTCGGCGACCGCGACGACCTGTGCGTGGTCGGCGACGCCAGCCAGACGATCTATTCGTTCACGGGAGCAACCCCCGACCATCTGCTCGACTTCCGCGGCCGCCACCCCGGCGCCACCGTCGTCAAGCTGGTCCGCGACTACCGATCCACCCCCCAGGTGGTCCACCTCGCCAACGGGCTGCTCGCCCAGGCCCGGGGCCGCGCCGCCGACCACCGTCTGGAGCTGGTCTCCCAGCGTCCCGCGGGCGCCGAGCCCGTCTACACCGAGTACACCGACGAACCGGCGGAGGCCGAGGGCGCCGCCCGGCGCATCCGCGAGCTCATCGACTCGGGCGTTCCGCCCGCCGAGATCGCGGTCCTGTTCCGTACGAACTCCCAGTCGGAGACCTACGAGCAGGCCCTCGCCGACGCCGGGGTCCCCTACCAGCTGCGCGGCGCGGAGCGCTTCTTCGACCGCCCCGAAGTGCGCAAGGCCGGCAGCTCCCTGCGGGCCGCGGCGCGCTTCGGCGGCAACGACTCCCTTCTCGACGACGCCGTCGACCTGCCATCCCAGGTGCGTGCGGTGCTGTCCGGAGAGGGATGGACGCCGCAGCCCCCGGCCGGGTCGGGCGCCGTCCGCGAGCGCTGGGAGTCATTGGCCGCCCTCGTCAACCTCGCCCAGGACTTCGCCGCCGCGAGAGCGGGCGCCACGCTGAGCGACCTGGTGACCGAACTCGACGAGCGGGCGGGCGCCCAGCACGCTCCGACGGTGCAGGGCGTCACTCTCGCCTCCCTGCACTCCGCCAAGGGCCTCGAGTGGGACGTCGTCTTCCTGGTGGGCGTCGCCGAGGGCATGATGCCGATCACCTACGCAAAGACCGACGAGCAGATCGAGGAGGAACGCCGCCTCCTCTACGTCGGCGTCACCCGTGCGCGCGAACGCCTGCACCTGTCCTGGGCGCTCGCCCGCTCACCCGGCGGACGGCCCAGCCGCCGACCCAGCCGCTTCCTGAAGGGCCTGCGCCCCGGCTCGGGGACGGCAGGCGGGCGTGCGGCCGCGGGCGGGCCCGGCGGCGTGGAGCGTGGCTCCGGGCGCGGCGGCGCCGCGCCCGCCGTCCCGAGACGGACCCAGCGGACCCCGGCCCGCTGCCGCGTCTGCGGTCGCACGCTCACCGACGCGGGTGAGATGAAGCTGATGCGTTGCGAGGGCTGCCCGTCCGACATGGACGAGGGTGTCTACGAGCGGCTGCGCGAGTGGCGTGCGGTCCAGGCGGGGCGCAGCGGGCAGCCCGCGTTCTGCGTCTTCACCGACAAGACGCTGATGGCGATCGCCGAGTCCGTCCCGGACGACGAGCGCGAACTGGCACGCATCCCGGGAGTCGGAGCGCGCAAGCTCAACCGCTACGGGGCCGACGTCCTGGCCATCTGCGCAGGCCAGGACGGAGTGGGGCTTGACGAGGACGGCTGATACAAACTCGTCGAAAAAATAGTTTGCGCATGCCCCAGGAATCCCCATAGGTTCTTGGTCACGGGAACAGCGGCCTTCCCGGAGGCCCTGAACCCGTGTTGTACTTGCATATCCGCGGACTGGTTCGTCCCAGTCCCCCGAGACGCCGAGAGGAGGCGAGCCCAGTGATCAGCATCAACACCAGCTCCATCGTCAGCTCCACCGCCAAACTGACCGATCGCTCGGCCGTCTCCCTGTGCATGCTCGGCGTTTCCAACCCGGGCACCGGTCTGTCCGGCATTCGTGCCGTGCGTCCGGCCTCCGCCTCCGTTGCCCCCGCGGGCCTTCCCGTCCGTGAGCGCAATGAGCGACCGACCAAGGCACTGGAAGCAGCAGTAGAGGCGCAGGCGCAGGCCTATGCCTTTACCGCGACCGGTGCCGGATTCCGGAAGCAGACGACGCAGCACCACCAGATGTGGGCCTTCCGTGGGCCAGAACCCTGGAGTGATCCAGCCTGATCGGCGATCAGGCCGGCGCCTTCAGGGCCGCGGAACCCCACCCGGGATCCGCGGCCCTTCTGTTTGTCCTCGAACGGGGACGGCAGCACGAAGGAGCCTCGGGACAAGAAAAGAACCCGGTACCAAGCCGCCACCCGGCCGACCGGCCGGAACGACCAGACGAGGAAGACCACCCGTGCAACTCGAAGCGCACGCCCCGTCCGTACCGCCTTCCGAGACGATCCCCAAGCCCGTCCCCACGGAGGACTCCACCTTGACCCCGCTCACCGCGCTCACCGCGCTCGACGACGCCATCGAGAACCTCGGCGTGCCCGTCCCCTGCCGTTCCTACGACCCGGAGGTCTTCTTCGCCGAGTCGCCGGCGGACGTCGAGTACGCCAAGTCCCTGTGCCGCACCTGCCCGCTGATCGAGGCCTGCCTCGCCGGTGCCAAGGAGCGGCGTGAGCCCTGGGGCGTCTGGGGTGGCGAGCTGTTCGTGCAGGGAGTCGTCGTAGCCCGGAAGCGGCCCCGTGGCCGCCCGCGCAAGAACCCGGTCTCGGCATGAACATCGCAGGAACGATCGACCGCCCCCTCACGTACGACCCCAAGAAGCAGGCCCCGATGAAGCCGTCCACCAACGACATCGCAGGCTCCGCGCCTGAAGACTTCACCACCAGTGACGCGAAGGACTCGCGTCAGAACAGGACCCGTGAAATGCAACTCATCCCAGAAGCCCTGGCTCGTGCGCATATGCACGACCGCCTGCTTGAGGCGGAGCGGGAACGCCGGGCCCTGCGCCTGGCGACCGCTCGCCGGATGCAGCGCCGGGCCGAGCGCGCCTCGCGGCGTGCCCGTCGGGCGCTCGCCATGGCGGTCATGCAGTAACCGAGCACACCCGAAGAGGTAGCCTCCCGGCCCGGGAGGCGACGCTCTCCCCGTGGGGGCAGGTCCGTTCGAACGGACCTGCCCCCACGGGGCGTTCAGCCCCGGCGGCTCATGCCTCCGCCGCCGTTCCCTCCGCCTCGTACTTGCCCTCCGCCTCGTACGCGCCGTCCCCCTGCTCGCCTTCCTCCTGGGGGACGAACCCCGCCAGCCACTCCTCCAGCTCCTCGCGCAGCCGCACCGTCGCTCCCAGCTGGCACAGCACGCCGATGGTGCTCAAGGTCACGCGGTGAATCAGCAGGTAGGCCGGCGGCAGGTTGAGCTGCTTGGCCAGCTGGTAGGCGGGGGAGCGGGGGTCGCCGATGCGGGCCGCCTGGCTCCGCATCCAGCCACGGGTGAAGGTGAATTCGTCGACCCGGGCCGGTTCGATGATCGGCAGTAGGTAGTCGAGGACGGCGTCGGGGTCGAGCTCTATCGACTCCTTGACGAAACCCTCCGCGCAGAGCATCTCGTAGACGGCGTCCGCCTCGCCGTCCAGCGTCATCCGCAGGGCCGCCCCGATGGGCTCGGGCAGGCCGCCCGGGAGGCGGTCGACCGTGCCGAAGTCCAGGACGCCCAGGCGCCAGTCGTCCTCGCCGTCCGGCCCGCCGGGCAGCAGACGGAAGTTGCCGGGGTGCGGGTCGGCGTGCAGAAGGCCGGTGCGCGCCGGGCCCGAGAAGAGGAAGTGGGCCAGGAGCTGGCCGGCCCGGTCGCGCTGCTGCGGTGTGCCGTCCGAGATGATCTCCGACAGCGGGATGCCGTCGATCCACTCGGTGACCAGCACCTGGTCACACTGGTGGACGACGTCCGGCACCACGATGTCCGGGTCGTCCGCGAACTCCTCGGCGTGAGCCCGCTGCGCCTGCGCCTCCAGGTCGTAGTCCAGTTCCTCGGAGACCCGATCCTTCAGCTCCGTGATCAGCGGCTTGATGTCCATGCCGGGGACCAGCGGGCCGAGCAGGCGGGCGAAGCGGCTGAGCTGGTTCAAGTCGGACAGCAGGGCCTCGCCGGCGCCCGGGTACTGCACCTTGACCGCCACCTCGCGGCCGTCGTGCCACACCGCCCGGTGCACCTGGCCGATCGAGGCGGCCGCGGCGGGCTTGTCCTCGAACTCGAGGAACAGGTCGTGCCAGTCCTCGCCGAGCCGCTCCGCGAGCACGGAGTGCACCGTACGCGTCGGCATCGGCGGTGCGGCCTCCTGCAACTTGGTCAGTGCCGCCCGATAGGGGCCGGCGACCTCCTCGGGCAGTGCCGACTCGAAGACGGACAGGGCCTGCCCGAACTTCATCGCCCCGCCCTTGAGCTCGCCCAGCACCTTGAACAGCTGCTCGGCGGTGCGCTGCTGCAGCTGCTGGCCGACGATCTCCGCGGACTCGCCCACGATTCGCTTGCCGAGCCCCCAGGTCGCCCGCCCGGCGAAGCCGAGCGGGAGCGCGGCGAGCTTGGCGGTCCTGGTGACCGCCTTGCGCGGAAGATCAGACATGCGCCCTCCAAGTCCCAGCCGGCCGCGGCGGTTCTGCCTCATGGCGTGCTTCCGCCGACGGCCCTTGCCCAGCCATTGTCTCGCGCCGCTCCCCATCCCCGGGTGTGTGTTCCTGCTTACCTTTTCCTGCGGCTCCGCACGGGCACGCGGGATGCGCCTCGACCGGCCGCGTGTGCCACCGCAGACCGGGTAGCGAGATCTCCCAGCGCGCACCGGCGCTCGAAGGCGTCCGGCCGTCCAGGAACGCGAGCGCGTGGGCCGCCGCGAGCCCGGCGACGGTCGTGGCGAGGGTGAGGTCGCAGGCTCGTACCTGGCGCTGTCGACCCGAGCGCCACTGCGCCACCAGGCGGGGCCAGGCCGGGTCCCGGTCGGTGCGGTCCGCGTGGAGACAGCCCGCACACCCCGTCTCGCCGGGAAGGACGAGGGGGCCGACGACGCCGGTTCCCTCCACGACGCCGGCGTACAGGTGGGGCGTACCGGAGGTCATGAGGGATTCCGCGGCGGCAGGGTCGGGTGTGTGCACCGCGACGTCGTCGCGTGGCGCGACGATCACCAGGGAGAAGCCCGGGGTGCTCCCCTCGGGCGGCGTCGTGGGACCGCGGCGCGGTGGCCGGCCGGGGGCGGCCCGGCGGACCACGCGGCGGGCCGTCTCGTCGCGGCGGTCGCCTACGGACTCGGCGGGCAGCCCGCCCGGGGCGACGTCCCACGGCTCGACGCGTCCGCCGTCGAGCACGTCGATCTCGCCGACGCCCGCTCCCGACAACAGACCGGCGAGCACCGCGCCCACCCGCCCCGCACCTCTCACGCGAACCCGCAGCGCGCGCCGGGCGGCCAGGTGTCTCATGGCATCCCCCGGTTCGGAGGTGGTCAGGGAGAGTGAGGCGAGGTCGGGCCGGAGCCGGTCGAGGACCTCCTTCTTTCCCCGCAGGGCGTCGGCGTCCGGCCCGCCGCCCCGCGAGTCGTCGAGGAGTCCGGCCCGGGCCAGCCCTTCCACCACCCGGTCGACGTGTCCGTCCGGCAGGTCCATGCGTCGCCCCTCCTCGCGCAGGAGCGTCGGCCCGCGGGTGCCGTTGAGCAGCTCAAGGAAGCTTCCCGTCGCCGTGTCCACCGGGCCGAGCGTCAGCGCGTGCGCCGGCGTCATCCCGAACTGCACGGTGTTCAGATCGCGCCAGCCGCGCCTGAGCGCGGGCTTCACCATCGGATGCATGCCAGGTCCCCCGTAGGTCTTCGACGGTCTTCCCCGTGTGTCCGGCGGTGGTCGGTCGCGTACCGCTTCCGCGGACGGTCGCGGATCCGCCGGCGAGTGCCAGCATGCCCGGATGGGCGGCGGGGCGTCGAAAGTTGTCCACAGGCGGTGGGTATTCGTCGTACAAATCAGTCGTCCACCTCAAGGAGGGTGGCGGATCGGCACCGAACCATCGCGGAGCCGGGACTTCCCCGTGTGCAGCGGGTAACGTCGTGGCGTGTCCGCCGACCCACTGCACCGCGCCGGGGCACCCCAGCGCACACCGACGAATCCGCCGCCGAACGGCTCGGGGGCGAACGCGATCGAGGTCCGCAGAAGCACCCGGCGACGCCGGACGGTCTCCGCGTACCGCGAGGGCGACCGCACCGTCGTGCTGATCCCCGCCCGGATGTCCGAAGCGGAGGAGCAACGTTGGGTAAGCGTCATGCTGGACAAGCTGGCCGCCCAGGAGAGCAAGCGGGTCCTCGGCGACGCGGAGCTGGCCGAGCGCGCGGAGCGCCTGTCGGGTCAGTACTTCGACGGCCGGGCCCGGCCCACCTCGGTCCGCTGGGTCACCAACCAGAACACGCGCTGGGGCTCGTGCACCCCGTCCGAGGGAAGCATCCGGCTGTCGCACCGTCTCCAGGGCATGCCCGAATACGTCGTCGACTACGTCCTTCTGCACGAACTGGCGCACCTGCTCGTCCCCGGGCACGGGCCACGGTTCTGGCGGCTGCTGGAGGCGTATCCGAGGACCGAGCGCGCCCGTGGCTACCTCGAGGGCGTGGCCGCCGCCGACCGGCTGCCCCACGTACCCGGCGCTCGCAGCGAATAGCGTGCGCCCTTGAGAGTGCCCAGGCGGGGCGTTCGACACGGCCGCGCACGGGTTCTGTACCGGCTCGGTACCGACTTCCTCCCGTGTCCGGGATTGCCGTTAGCCTGGCGCGACGCACTCGCATTCGGATGGGGGACGGTCGTAACGCATGGCCAGGGAATTCCAACGCGGCCACAAGGCCAGGATCAGTGACCTCACCGCGGGCACGGATCTGTACGTAGGCGTGCAGATCTCCGGCCCCGGACTGAGCTTCGACATCAGCTGCTTCGGTCTCGACGCCGACGAGCGGCTGTCGGACGACCGGTACTTCGTATTCTTCAATCAACCGAAGACCCCCGAGGAGTCCATCCAGCTCCTGGGTGCGCAGGCGGGTGACACGGAGTCCTTCCGGGTCACTCTCGACAGGATCCCGCCGCAGGTGCAGAAGCTGTCCTTCACGGCGACGATCGACGGTGCCGGACAGATGTCGCAGGTCGGCCCCGGCTACATCCGGATCGTCGCGGGCGGCGAGGAGGTGGCCCGTTATCCGTTCAGCGGCTCGGAGTTCTCCACCGAGCGCGCGGTGATGCTGGGCGACTTCTATCTGAAGGACGTGTGGCGTTTCGCCGCCGTCGGCCAGGGTTTCGACGGCGGGCTGGACGCACTGCTGAGGAACTTCGGCGGCGAGGTCGCCGAGGAGGAGGCG
>NZ_RAIF01000031.1:577074-594655 GCF_003671715.1 Streptomyces sp. E2N166
GGGCAGCAGCCGCCGTACGGTCAGGTCCCCGGTCAGAGTGCCCCGCCGCCGCCCGGCTACGGCCAGCCGCAGGCCCCCCAGGCCCCGGCTCCGCCACCCGGTTACGGCCAGCCGGCCCCGCCGCAGGGTTACGGACAGCCCGCTCCGCCCCCCGGCTACGGCCAGCAGGCCCCGCAGGGCATGCCCCAGGGCGCGCCGCAGGGCGCCGGGGTGATGGCCGCGCTCCAGCAGTTCAAGGAGACGGCGACCGGACAGCGCTGGACCCAGCAGAACAAGAAGCTGGTCCGCGTCGACCTCGGTGCGGAAGGCCACCCCGTCCTTGCCCGGCAGGGCAGCATGGTGCTCTACCAGGGCAAGGTCGACTTCAGCTACAAGGGCGCCGGGTTCGCCGGCCGGGTCGTGGGCAACGCCACCGGCCAGGAGATGCAGCTCATGCGCTGCACCGGCAAGGGGCAGGTGTTCCTCGCCGACAACTCCGCGATGCTGCACCCCATCGAGCTCCAGGGCGACGCCATCTGCGTCTCCGCGGAGAACGTCCTCGCCTTCGACGAGAGCCTCCAGTACGAGGTCCGCCGCATCGAGGGACACGGCATTCCCGGGGGCGCGCTGTTCACGATGCAGTTCCAGGGCACCGGCACGATCGTCGTCAAGACGCACGGCGTGCCCGTGGTGCTCCCGGTCACGCCCACCACGTTCGCCGACTGCAACGCCGTCGTCGCCTGGTCGGCAGCCGCCCAGGTGGTCGTCTCCAGCCAGGTGCGGATGCGCCGGAACTCCTACGCGGGCGACACGGGCGAGAGCGTCAACCTGCAGTTCCGGGCGGCGCCCGGCAACTTCGTCATCGTCCAGCCGTACGAGATCTGAGGGAGAGCCCGACATGAACCAGCCGCTCGCGGGCTACGCCCCCGCACCGGTCACCGCACGCATGGAGAACCACGGCAACCACATGCTGAAGGTCGCCATGCAGACCGGGAACGACCTCCTCGCGCGCGTGGGCTCGATGGTCGCCTACGAGGGCTTCGTCCAGTACGAGCCCAATCCGCCTGCCGTCCGCCAGATCGCGAAGGACTGGATGACCGGCGAGGGCGCGCCCCTGATGAAGTGCTCCGGCGACGGACTGCTCTACCTCGCCGACTACGGTGCGAACGTCGTCGTCATCAACCTCAACGGCGACGGGATCTCCGTCAACGCCACCAACCTGCTCGCCTTCGACGCCCAGCTCACGTGGGGCGTGGAGCGGGTCAAGGGCCTGGCGAAGTTCGCCGGACAGGGGCTGTGGAACACCAAGATCTCCGGTCAGGGGTGGGTCGCGCTCACCTCCCGGGGCAAGCCGATCGTGGTCGACTGCGGCGGTGGCGAGGACGAGACGTACGTCGACCCGGACGCGCTCGTCGCCTGGTCCCCGAACCTCAAGGTGAAGGGCAAGCGCAGCTTCAAGGCGCAGTCGCTGATCGGCCGCGGCAGCGGCGAGGCCTACCAGATGGCCTTCTCAGGTCAGGGCATCGTCGTCGTCCAGCCCAGCGAGGACAGCACCGACCGCCTCCGGGTCCGGCGCTGAGGGGGAGCCAGAACATCATGCAGAGCCCGCTTTTCGCCTACAACGACCAGCAGACCCAGGAAGCCTGGAGCCTGCAGAACAAGCACATGCTGCGCGTGGCCCTGGAGGGCCACGACGACGTGCTCGCCCGCAAGGGCACGATGGTCGCCTACCAGGGACTCGTCGAGTTCGACGCCGAGTACCAGAGCAACAACCAGTCACGCGCGCGTGCGCACACCGGTGAGGGCCTGGACCTGATGCGCTGCCACGGGCAGGGCACGGTCTTCCTCGCCAACCTCGCCCAGTGCATCCACGTGATGGAGGTCGACCAGGAGGGCCTCACCGTCGACAGCAGCTACGTGCTGGCGATGGACTCGTCCCTGCACCACGAGGTCATCGCGGTCGACAGCCTGTACGGCATCTCCGGCTCGGGCAAGTACCAGCTCAACATCACCGGCCGGGGCAAGGTCGCCCTGATGACCTCGGGCGCCCCGCTGCTGATGCAGGTGACGCCCGACAAGTACGTCAACTGCGACGCCGACGCGATCGTCGCCTGGTCCACCGGTCTGCGCGTGCAGATGCAGGCCCAGACGCACTCCTCCGGGGTGTGGCGGCGCCGTGGCAGCACCGGTGAGGGCTGGGAGCTCAGCTTCATGGGCAGCGGCTTCGCGCTCGTCCAGCCCAGCGAACTGCTGCCTCCGCAGAACGCCCAGCTCGGGCAGGGGGTCGCCGCGCAGTACGGCATGGGCCAGCAGGGCGCTCGCGGCCAGAACCAGGGCAACGTCTGGAGCTGAGCGCGCGGCGCCGTGTCGCACGGCTCGTAAGGGGTGATCGCAAGGGCGGTCACCCCTTACCCGGTTCAGAGGCGGGCGCGGGTCGCCTCCAGCAGGCGTACGACCGACTCGTCGGCCACGTCCGCGACCTCGGCGTACGGGAACCAGCGCAGGTCGAGGGACTCGTCACTGATCGCCTCCAAGGCCCCTTCCGGAGCCACCGCCGCGTACTGGACGTCCAGGTGCCAGGCGCAGGGCGTGTGGTGACGGTCCAGCCGCACCGGGCCGCCGGGGACCAGGGCCAGACCGGCGATGCCGGACTCCTCGGTCCCCTCGCGCAGCGCGGCCCGCGCCAGCGTCTCGTCGACCGGCTCGCAGTGGCCGCCCATCTGCAGCCACATGCGCAGCTTCTTGTGGAGGGTCAGCAGGACCCGCCCGCGCGACGGGTCGATCACCAGGGCGCTCGCCGTGATGTGCCCGTCCCCGCAGGCTTTCCACATGCCGTCCGGGTGCCTCGCGAGGTGGTCCAGGTAGACCTGGCGCAGCTCGTCCTGGCCCTCGTACGCCTTCAGGACCAGGACCGCGTCGTCGTGCAGGCTCACTCGGTGCCGTCGCCCTTGCCGTCGGCGTCGTCCCGGCCCTTCTCGTCCTTCTTCTTCAGGTCGGGCTTGCCGGCCGCCTCGCCGAGCATCTTGTCCAGCTCGGAGAAGTCCAGCTGCTCACGGTGGACGAAGCCGTCCGGGTCGTCCAGGTCGGTCGCGGTCGGCAGCATGTCCGGGTGAGCCCACAGGCCGTCCCGGCCGTCGACACCGCGCGCGTCCGTCAGGGACGCCCACAGACGGGAGGCGTCGCGCAGGCGGCGCGGGCGCAGCTCCAGGCCGATCAGCGTGGCGAAGGTCTGCTCCGCCGGTCCGCCCGAGGCGCGACGGCGGCGCAGCGTCTCGCGCAGCGCGTCTGCGGACGACAGACGCGGCTTGGCGGCGGCGTGCACCACCGCGTCCACCCAGCCCTCGACGAGCGCCAGAGCCGTCTCCAGGCGGGCCAGGGCCGCCTTCTGCTCCGGGGTGTCCTCCGGCTGGAACATGCCTTGCTGGAGAGCCTCCTGCAGCTGCTCGGGGTTCTGCGGGTCGAACTGGCCGACCACGTCCTCCAGCTTGGCCGTGTCGACCTTGATCCCGCGCGCGTAGCCGTCGACCGCGCCGAACAGGTGCGAGCGCAGCCACGGCACGTGCGCGAAGAGGCGCTGGTGGGCGGCCTCGCGCAGGGCGAGGTACAGCCGCACCTCCTCCTGCGACACGCCGAGGTCCTTGCCGAACGCCTCGATGTTCACCGGGAGCAGCGCGGCCTTGCCGGCCGGGCCGAGCGGCAGGCCCACGTCGGTCGAGCCGACGACCTCGCCGGCGAGCACGCCGACGGCCTGGCCGATCTGCGTGCCGAACATGGCTCCGCCCATGGACCGCATCATGCCGATCAGCGGGCCGGCCATGGCCTGCATCTCCTCGGGCAGGACGTCGCCCATGGCGGTGCCGACACGCTCGGCGACCGGGTCGACGAGCTCCCGCCAGGCGGGCAGGGTCGCCTCGACCCATTCCGCTCGGCTCCAGGCCACCGCGGTACCCGCACCGGAGGGCAGGGCGGTCGCGTCGTCCAGCCACAGGTCGGCCAGGCGGACGGCCTCCTGGACGGCATTGCGCTCGGCGGGGCCGACGCTGGCGTCCTTGGTGCCGTCCGGCGTGCCCTGGGAGACCGTCTGGCGGGCGATCTGCTTGGCCATGTCCCAGTTCACCGGGCCGCCCTCGTAGGAGAGCATCTGGCCCAGCTGCTGGAACGCGGCGCCCAGGTCGTTGGGGTTCATGGAACCGAACATGGCAGCGAACGGGTTGTCCGCACCGGGGCCGCCGAAGCCTCCGGCTCCGGGCGTCCCGAATCCGAACGGGTTGGCCGGTCCCTGACCACCACCGCCCTGCTGGTCCTTCTTCTTGCCTTCGTCGCCGTCGTCCGGCTCCTCCGGCGGAAGGCCGAATCCGAATGGGGTGTCACTCACGGGGTTCCTCGGCTGGTAGGGCCGCCGGTTCTTTCCGGCGGCACGGCTGCCCGACTTCACCACCCAGCGTAGACACCCGGGGCGGTTCGGGCCTCGGTGCTTCGCCGACTGACGGCCTGCGGCAGGATGGATGCCACCTGGTACGTACGCGTCGCTCGCGCCCGTACTGAAGACAACCGCTGGAGACGCCCGGTGAGTTCCCCAGATCCGCAGGTTCGCGCAGCGCGAAACCAGTCAACCAGTTCCGCCCGCTCCGGCGCGCGCGGACCCGTCGTCGCGGTCACCGGTGCCGCGTCCGGCGTAGGGGCGCTGCTCACCGAGCGGCTCGCCGCGTCCGACGAGGTCAGACAGGTCGTGGCCATCGACGAAAGGCGTGGTGAGTGCGCGGCGGCACAGTGGCAGATCCTGGACGTACGGGACCCGGCCATCGCCGAGAAACTGCGTGGTGCGGACGTCGTGGTACACCTGGCGCTCGACCTCGATCTGGAGACCGACGCGGCCGCCCGGACGGCTTACAACGTCCGGGGGACGCAGACCGTCCTGACCGCCGCCGCGGCGGCCGGCGTGCACCGCGTCGTGCTCTGCACCTCCGCGATGGTCTACGGCGCCCTCCCGGAGAACGAGCTGCCGCTGTCCGAGGACGCCGAGCTGCGCGCCACGGCCGAGGCCACGGGGGTCGGGGATCTGCTGGAGATCGAACGGCTCGCCCGGCGCGCCCCCCGCGCACACCCCGGACTCAACGTGACCGTGGTCCGGCCCGCAGTGCTGATCGGAGGCATGGACACCGCGCTGACCAGGTACTTCGAGTCGCCCAGACTGCTGGTGGTGGCCGGGTCGCGGCCGGCCTGGCAGTTCTGCCACGTCGACGATCTGTGCAGCGCCCTGGAGTACGCCGTTCTGGAGAAGGCCGACGGAGAACTGGCCGTCGGCTGCGACGGGTGGCTGGAGCAGGAGGAGGTCGAGGAGCTCAGCGGTATCCGGCGGATGGAGCTGCCGTCGGCGGTCGCGCTCGGCGCGGCGGCCCGGCTGCACCGGATCGGGCTGACGCCGTCCCCGGCCGGGGACCTGGCGTACACGATGTACCCGTGGGTGGTGAGCGGCAGCCGGCTGCACGACGCCGGATGGCGCCCGAAGTACACCAACGAGGAGGTGCTCGCCGAGCTTCTGGAGGAGGTCGCCGGGCGGCACACGGTCGCCGGGCGGCGCCTCGGACGCAAGGACGCGACTGCGGCGGGAGCCGCGGGCGCGACGGTGGCGCTGCTGGGCGCGGCCGCGGTGGTGCGCCGGGCCCGGAAGGCGCGGCGCAGGATCTGACGCGGGGCGCCCTCGCGTCCACCCGGACTCCCGCCCCGTACCGGCCGGCCACGGGTCCCTGTAGGAGGCTCCAAAGCGGTACGCGCGCGTGCCGGGCGAAAGCGCTATTCCGCGCCGTCCGTGCCGTGGGGCACGATGGGCGTATGGCAACCACGAACGATCACCCCGGTGAGCTGGCCGCGCCGGACCCCGTGAAGCTGATCGGCATCCGGGAGACGCCCCTCTCCGTGGACGAGGTCTTCCGGGCCGTCGGGGACGACGCGGCCGGCGGGACCGCGCTGTTCGTCGGGACGGTGCGCAACCACGACGGCGGAACCGACGTCGACCGGCTCGGGTACTCCTGCCACCCCAGCGCCGAGGCCGAGATGCGGCGGATCGCCGAGAAGGTCGTCGCGGAGTACCCCGTACGCGCGCTCGCGGCGGTACACCGTGTGGGTGACCTGGAGGTCGGGGATCTCGCCGTGGTCGTCGCCGTGTCCTGCCCGCACAGGGGCGAGGCCTTCGACGCCTGCCGGAAGCTGATCGACGACCTGAAGCACGAAGTGCCCATCTGGAAGCACCAGACCTTCTCCGACGGGTCCGAGGAATGGGTGGGCGCCTGCTGAAGGCGTCGCGAACACCCTTGCGTCACCACGCGCGGCTCCGGTTGCGTAACCGACCCCCCGGCGTGAGCGTTGTCACGGCGGATGGTTAATCTGCTGATCAGTCAGTCGCGGACGCTCATGGGGTTGGGAGGTCGGCATGGCAGCGCTTGCCTGGTTGCTGATTCCGCTTGTGGCGGCTGTCGGCGCGGGTCTGTGGGGCAGTTGGGCCAATCGGACTCGTAAGGCACGGAGCGACGGGCCCGAGCTGGACGGGTACGCCCGCTTCCGCGAGGCCATGGAGAGGCCCCGCACCGGGGCCTGACCGGACGGCGCAGCCCTGACGGTGTTCTGACAGCTCTGTCCCGTACTGTCGTGCCATGCCACGCCGCACCGCGACGATGCTCGCCTCCACCCTGATGCTGATCGCGCTCCTGTGCGCGGGTGTGTTCATCCCCGTGCCGTACTCGGAGATGTCCCCGGGGCCGACGGTGAACACCCTTGGGGATCACGACGGCGAGCCGGTGCTGCAGATCGACGGGCACAAGACCTATGAGGCGAGCGGCCACCTGAACATGACCACCGTCCGGGTCACCAGCGCCGAGTACAGGATGAACCTCGTCGAGGCGGTCTACGGCTGGCTGGCGCACGACAACCGCGTGGTGCCGCACGAGACCCTCTACCCGGACGGCAAGACCGAGGAAGAGGCCACTCAGGAGAACGCCGAGGAGTTCAGCCAGTCCCAGGAGAGCGCCAAGGTCGCAGCTTTGAAGGCACTCGACATCCCGGTGAAGTCCTGGGTGGTGGTCTCCACGGTCGTCAAGGACTCCCCGGCCGAGGGCCGGCTGCACGCCGGAGACGTGATCAAGGCGGTGGACGGTACGACCGTCAAGAAGCCCGCCGACGTCGCCGAGCTGGTGACCGAGCGCGAACCCGGACAGGACGTCGTCTTCACGATCGTGCCCGCCAAGGAGCAGACCGCCGCGGAGAAGGAGGGCCGGACGCCCACCGAGACACAGAAGGTCAAGATCACAACCGCGCCCTCCGACGACGCCGGTGAGAAGCGCGCCATCGTCGGGATCTCCGCGGGGACCGATCACACCCTCCCGTTCTCCATCGACATCAAGCTGGCCGACGTCGGCGGCCCCAGCGCCGGTCTGATGTTCGCCCTCGGCATCTACGACAAGCTCACTCCGGGCGACCTGACCGGCGGCAAGTTCGTCGCGGGCACCGGGACGATCGACGACAACGGCAAGGTCGGCCCGATCGGCGGCATCGGGATGAAGACGATCGGCGCACGCGACAAGGGCGCCCGCTACTTCCTGACACCCGCCGACAACTGCGCGGCCGCCGCCGAGGACATCCCCGACGGGCTCACCCTCGTGAAGGTGGGCACCATGGACGACGCCCTCGGCGCACTGAAGGACATCCGCTCCGGGAAGACCGCCAGCCTGCCGAAGTGCCCGACCGGGTGATGTGACCGAGCAGCCGCGTAGAGCCCCTCGGGGCTACTCCTCGAAGGTCGCCGTCAGGGCGTGGGCCAGCCCCGGCACCAGGTCGGAGCCCGTGAGGACCTCCGTGGCGGCGTCCTTCTCCCGCAGGCGCAGGGCCGAGTCGCGGGCACCGTCGCGCAGGACCGCGACCGTCATGCGGACCTCCTGGCGGTCGGGGTGCTCCGCCACCCACTGCGCCAGTTTCGTCTCGTTCAGGCCCTCGGGGACCTGAGTCTCGGCGGACGGCGGCAGCATCAGGCGTTCCACTGCGAGCGCGCAGCCGACGACCGCGTCGGGCCAGGCGATCGTGCCCAGGAACTCGTCGAGCGGCTGGTCCGTTGGAATCTCATCCTGCTCGATCGGGGTCAGGCCGGAGCTCTCCGGCTCGTCCTGCAGACCGAGCCGGTTCGCGAGCGAGGGCTGATCGGCCCTCAGCCGTGCGGTGTCGACAAGTGCAAAGAGGCGTGCGGGCTGGTCCCAGCCGAGGCCGGAGACGTACTCGTCGATCTCGAGTACGGCCCGGGTGAGGGGGCTCGCTGCCATGGGGGTGTTGGACATAGTCACAATCCTGCCTCGTTACTGGCCCGAATCGGGAACCGAGTAAACGATGAGTAAGTTGCATAGGTGTGGGCCCACGGTCACGAGGGCGCACGGGGGGCCCGCGAACCCGGGGGCCTGACGGATCAACAGCGAACTTCGAGGTGCGCACCTTGGCTTTCCAGATGCCGGACCGCGGCGGAGGCCCCCCGACGGGGCCGCGGATCAGAGTGGGCCGCCCGTCCCGGCGTGTCCGAACCCTGCTGATGACACTTGGTGTCCTTGCCGTGCTTGCCATGGCGTTCACCATGTTCGCGGGATTCTGGACGGACTGGCTCTGGTATCGGTCGGTCCACTACTCGTCGGTGTTCACGACGACCCTGTGGACCAAGATCGGACTTTTCTTCGTCTTCGGTCTGCTGATGGCACTCGCCGTCGGGTTCAACATCTGGCTGGCCCACCGGCTGCGGCCGCCGCTGAGCGCCATGTCGATGGAGCAGCAGAACCTCGACCGGTACCGCATGGGCATCGCCCCGTACAAGAAGTGGCTGCTGCTCGGCATCACGGCCCTGGTCGGCCTGATCGCCGGCGCCTCGGCGTCCGGTCAGTGGCGGACCTGGCTGATGTGGGTCAACGGAGTGCCCTTCGGGCAGAAGGACCCCCAGTTCAAGCTGGACGTCTCCTTCTACGCCTTCGACCTGCCCTGGTACCGGTTCCTGCTCGGCTTCGGCTTCGCCGCCGTGATCATCTCGGTGATCGCCGCCGCGCTCACCCACTACCTGTACGGCGGGCTCCGCGTCACCAGCCCGGGCGCGCGCGCCACGGCCGCGGCCACCGGGCACCTGTCGGTGCTCATCGGCGTCTTCGTCGCCCTCAAGGCGGTCGCCTACTGGCTCGACCGGTACGGGCTGGCGGTGAAGTCCAGCGACTTCAAGGCGACCGACAGCTGGACCGGTCTGAGGTACGTCGACGCCAACGCCTACCTGCCGGCCAAGACGATCCTGTTCTGCATCGCCGTCATCTGCGCGCTGCTGTTCTTCGCCACCATCTGGCGGCGCACCTGGCAGCTGCCCGTGATCGGCTTCGGTCTGATGGTGCTCTCCGCGATCCTCATCGGCGGTCTGTACCCGGCGCTGGTCCAGAAGTTCCAGGTCCAGCCGAACGAGCAGGCCAAGGAAGCGCCGTACGTCGAGAAGAACCTCAAGGCGACGCGCGACGCCTACGGCATCGAGGGCACCCAGGTCAGCGAGTACCCGGGCGTGAGCCAGACCAAGGACCAGACCAAGCTCCGTGACGACGTGGACGCCGCCGCGTCCATCCGGATCATGGACCCGAACGTCATCTCGCCGACGTTCCAGCAACTCCAGCAGATGAGGAACTACTACGCGTTCCCGAACAACCTGGACGTCGACCGATACAGCAAGGACGGCAAGGACCAGGACACGGTCATCGGTCTGCGCGAGCTGAACCTGGCCGGCATCCCGAAGAAGAACTGGATCAACAACCACTTCCGCTACACCCACGGCTACGGAGTGGTCGCGGCCAAGGGCACCGAGGTCGACTCCGAGGGCCGTCCGGTCTTCACCGAGTCCGACCTGCCGTCCAAGGGCGACCTCGGGACGTACGAGCAGCGGATCTACTACGGCGAGAAGACCACCACGTACTCGATCGTCGGCGGTCCCCAGAAGGAGATCGACTACTCCGACGACAACGGCGAGAAGACGTTCAGCTACAAGGGCGACGGCGGGGTGGACCTGTCCACCCCGATCAACCGGGCGGCGTACGCGGCAGCGTTCAGCGAGCCGCAGATCCTCTACTCCGGTGCGATCGGCGAGGGCTCGCGGATCCTGTACAACCGCACACCCAAGGAGCGCGTCGAGGCGGTCGCCCCGTGGCTGACCATCGACGGCGACGCCTATCCCGCGGTGGTGGACGGCCGTATCCAGTGGATCGTCGACGCGTACACGACGACGAACGGCTATCCGTACGCCTCGCGTACGACGCTCGGTGACACGACCGCGGACTCGCTGACCGCGGCCAACAACCAGCGCGCGGTGGTGGCCCAGCAGAACCAGGTCAACTACATCCGCAACTCCGTGAAGGCGACCGTCGACGCGTACACCGGTGACGTCAAGCTCTACCAGTGGGACACCAAGGACCCGGTCCTCAAGACCTGGATGAAGGCGTTCCCGAACACGGTGCAGGACAAGAGCGAGATCTCCGACGCGCTGATGGCGCATATGCGCTACCCGCAGGACCTGTTCAAGGTCCAGCGCGAGTTGCTCACGCGCTACCACGTGAAGGACGCCAACACGTTCCTCAGCGGCAGCGAGGTCTGGCAGGTGCCGGACGACCCGACCAACAAGTCGGGCGACGCGGTACCGCCGTACTACCTGAGCATGAAGATGCCTGATCAGAAGCAACAGGCGTTCTCGCTCACGACGACGTTCACGCCCAACGGACGTGACAACCTCAGTGCGTTCATGGCGGTCGACGCCGAGGCCGGGACAGAGGGCTACGGCAAGATCAGGATCCTGAAACTGCCGACCAGTACGACGGTCAACGGGCCGAAACAGGTCCAGAGCCAGTTGAACTCCGAGCAGGACATCGCCGAGACCATCAGGCTGCTGAGAGGCGGCGACTCCGAGGTCGAGTACGGCAACCTGCTGACGGTGCCGCTCGACGGGGGCCTGTTGTACGTCGAGCCGGTCTACGTGCGCGGTGGTGACCTCAAGTACCCGCTGCTGCGCAAGGTCCTGGTGAGCTACGGGGGCAACACCGCCTTCGAGAACACGCTCGACGAGGCCCTCGCCAAGGTCTTCGGGGAGGCGGAGGAAGGCTCGACCCAGCCACCACCGGACGAGGGCGAGGACACCACCGAGCCACCGCCGACCTCCGGCAACCCGACGGTCCGGGAAGCGCTCAGCGACGCGCAGAAGGCCTTCGACGCCGGCCAGAAGGCGCTGGAACAGAAGGACCTCGCCGCGTACGCGGAGGCGCAGAAGGATCTGGAGGAGGCTCTGCAACGCGCCGAGGACGCGCAGGCCCAGGCCGACGAGAGCGGCGGCAAGAACGGGGACGACAAGAACGGGGACAAGGGCGAGGACGGCAAGGCCAGTCCGAGTCCGGACCCCGCCGGAGATTCCGGCTCGGGCCAGGGCGGCGGCTGACCCCGTTGCTTCGAGCTGAGCGTTAGAGCTGGTCAAAGCCCATCCCGCGCCGTGCTAGGGTTGTGAACACAACGGCGCGGGGTGGAGCAGCTCGGTAGCTCGCTGGGCTCATAACCCAGAGGTCGCAGGTTCAAATCCTGTCCCCGCTACTGAAGTCGTGAGCTACGTGCGAACGACCATGAAGGCCCGGATTCCGAAAGGGATCCGGGCCTTTGTGATGTGCGAACGCATGTGCCGGTGAGGGCTACGGCCGCGCCGCCAAGGGGAGTTGGGGGGATCTGTGTTTGACTTGTCTCCCTGTGGGCATGTCGACAAAACGCTGAAGTGACCTCACTGGCTGCGGTATACCGGATGTACCCAGGTTGCAGGTGGTGCGACGATGGACGTTATGGGGGACATGGCAAATCTGTTCGGGACAGGGCGTTTTGCGCAGCCGTCCGGTCAGGAGGAAGCCGCGGACGAGGCACAGGAGGCCGCCGACGAGGCTGCCGAGGAAGTGCGCCTGCGGCTCGCCGTCGAGGCCGGCGAGGCGGAGGCGATGAGCGTCCTCGGCGCGATGCTGCTGCGCCGCGGCGACTTCGACGGAGCCGAGTCTCATCTGCGTGCCGCCACCGCGGCCGGTGACCGGGCCGCCGCCAACAACCTGGGCGTCCTGCTGCACCAGCGCGGATACGCCGACGAGGCCGCCGGATGGTGGCGGATCGCCGCCGTCGCCGGGTCCGCCGCGGCCGCCCACGCGCTGGGGCGGCACTTCCGCGAGCGCGGCGACGAGCCCGCCGCCGAGTACTGGCTGTGCCAGTCGGCCGAGCAGGGCCATGTGCTGGGCGCCTACGCGCTGGCCGACCTGCTGGAGCACCGCGGTGACGACGCCGGCGCCGAGCGGTGGATGCGGGCCGCGGCCGACCGCGGGCACCGGGAGGCCGCGTACCGGCTGGCCCGGACGCTGGACCGGCGCGCCGGGCAGGGCCGGGCCGGCGACGACGGGGCAACGGCCCCCGCGGCCGAGGAGACCGAGCAGTGGTACCGGCAGGCCGCCGCGCGCGGCCACCGGCGGGCCGCACTGCACCTCGGGACGATCCTGGAGAAGCGGGGAGAACTCAAGGAGGCCGGCCGCTGGTACCTGACGTCCGCCAAGGACGGCGAGGCGCGCGCCGCCTGCGCGCTCGGCTTCCTTCTGCGGGACGCCGGGGACAGCGAGAGCGCCGCCGTGTGGTGGCTGCGGGCCGCGCAGGACGGTGACGGCAACGCCGCCAACGCGCTGGGCGCGCTGCACGCCGAGCGCGGCGAGACCCAGACCGCCGAGCGCTGGTACCGGGCGGCCATGGACGCCGGGGACGACAACGGGGCGTACAACCTCGGGCTCCTCTGTGCCGAGCAGGGGCGCACCACGCAGGCCGAGCAGTGGTACCGGCGGGCCGCGTACGCAGGACACCGGGAGGCCTCCAACGCGCTGGCCATCCTGCTGCTGCGTGGCGGGGACGAGACCGGTGCCGAGCCGTGGTTCTCGAAGGCCGCCGAGGCGGGCAGCGTCGACGCCGCCTTCAACCTCGGGATCCTGCACGCCGGACGGAGCGAGGACCGGGCGGCACTGCGCTGGTACGAGCGAGCTGCCGCCGCCGGACACACCGAGGCGGCGCTGCAGGTCGGGATGGCGCGCCTGCGCGACGGCGACGAGCGCGAGGCCGAACGGTTCCTGCGGTGCGCGGCGGGGGGTGGCAGCGCGGAGGCCGCGTACCGACTGGCGGCGCTGCTCGACGCACGCCGGCCGCCAGCGCCCGCACACGAGCTGGGGGAGACGGCACAGGAGAAGTCCGAGTGCGAGGAGTGGTACGAGCGGGCGGCCTCCCAGGGGCACCGGCGGGCCCAGGTGCGGGTCGGGATGCTGGCCGCGGCCCGCGGTGACGTGGTGGAGGCGGCGCGTTGGTACCGGGAGGCGGCCGAGGCCGGGTCGCGCAACGGCGCGTTCAATCTCGGGCTGCTGCTGGCCCGGGAGGGCAGCGAGCCGGAGGCCGTCGTGTGGTGGCGCCGGGCGGCGGACGCCGGGCACGGACGGGCGGCGCTGCGGCTGGCGCTGGTCTGCGCGCGGCGCGGGGAACTGGCCGAGGGGCAGCGGTGGGCGGACCGGGCGGTGTCCCTGGGACCGCGGGAGGTGGGGGAGCGGGCGGCTCGGCTGCGGGACGCGTTGCGGCAGGAGTTGTCGGCGTGACGCGTGCCGTTGCGCTGGGCTGGGGTGTCTTTGAGGGCGCCGGCGTTGTTGCTGGGGGGACGGGTGGGTCGCGTGGTCCGGCGCTGCCCGGGTGCCGCCGCGCCCACCCGTGCCGCCCCAGCGGCACGACTGCCCGCAGCGGTGGAGGCGTCGCGGCGCGAATGCCCGCACGCAGCGTCGGTGGAAGCGATTTGCTTCTCGTCGTGGGCTTGACGTAATGTTCCATTCATCGACGCGGGGTGGAGCAGCTCGGTAGCTCGCTGGGCTCATAACCCAGAGGTCGCAGGTTCAAATCCTGTCCCCGCTACTGAAGGCCGAGGGCCGGAATCCGAAAGGGTTCCGGCCCTCGGTGCGTTGGCGCCCACGTGAAAGAGCCCCGGCGCCTGTCGGTGCCGGGGCTCTCGTACGAGGGGAGGGGGCTTACGCCGCCGCGCAGTTCGGGCAGGTGCCGCGGTACGTCACCTCGACGTCCGAGACGGTGAAGCCGAAGCGCTCCGAGTCGGGGAGGTCGGCCAGCGGGTTGCCGATCGGGTGGACGTCGCGGATCGCGCCGCACTGGGCGCAGACCAGGTGGTGGTGCGGCTGGTGCGCGTTCGGGTCGTAGCGCTTGGCGCGCTTGTCCGTCGCGACTTCCAGCACCTCACCGAGCGATACGAGCTCGCCCAGGGTGTTGTAGACGGTCGCCCGGGAGATCTCCGGGAGCCTGCCCACGGCCCTGGCGTGCACCTCGTCGGCCGTCAGGTGGACGTGTTCGCCGTCGAGGACCTCGGCCACGACGCGCCGCTGGGCGGTCATGCGCCAGCCGCGTCCACGCAGCCGTTCCAGTAGGTCACTCATGTAGACCAGCCTAGCAGCAAGGGGGACCAGGTCCCGAACGTGTGTGACTTTGGAGTCTTACTTGACTTAGACATTGTCCATTGTAGGATCGGTAACGGCATTAGCCAAGGGACAGGTTTTGCAGGATTGGCGCAGGAGGCGTACGTGACTCAGGGACCGCTCACTACGGAGGCCGGGGCTCCGGTAGCCGACAACCAGAACAGTGAGACCGCGGGCATCGGCGGCCCCGTGCTCGTCCAGGACCAGCTCCTGCTGGAGAAGCTGGCTCACTTCAACCGTGAGCGCATCCCGGAGCGTGTCGTGCACGCCCGTGGCGCCGGCGCCTACGGCACCTTCACGGTCACCGCCGATGTCACCAAGTACACCCGGGCGAAGTTCCTGTCCGAGGTCGGCAAGGAGACGGAGACCTTCCTCCGCTTCTCCACCGTGGCCGGCAACCTGGGCGCGGCGGACGCCGTCCGTGACCCGCGCGGCTTCGCGCTGAAGTTCTACACCGAAGAGGGCAACTACGACCTCGTCGGCAACAACACCCCGGTGTTCTTCATCAGGGACGCCATCAAGTTCCCGGACTTCATCCACACCCAGAAGCGCGACCCGTACACGGGCTCGACGGAGATGGACAACGTCTGGGACTTCTGGAGCCTGTCGCCGGAGTCGACGCACCAGGTGACCTGGCTGTTCGGTGACCGGGGCATTCCGGCGTCGTACCGCCACATGGACGGCTTCGGCTCGCACACCTTCCAGTGGAACAACGAGGCCGGCGAGGCCTTCTGGGTCAAGTACCACTTCAAGACCGACCAGGGCATCAAGTGCCTCACGCAGGCCGAGGCCGACAAGCTCGCGGGTGAGGACCCCGACTCCCACCAGCGCGACCTGCGTCAGGCGATCGAGCGCGGCGACTTCCCGTCCTGGACCGTCGGCGTGCAGATCATGCCCGTCGCCGAGGCCGCGAAGTACCGCTTCAACCCGTTCGACCTGACCAAGGTGTGGCCGCACGCGGACTACCCGGTCATCGAGTTCGGCAAGCTGGAGCTCAACCGCAACCCGGAGAACATCTTCGCCGAGGTCGAGCAGTCGATCTTCTCCCCGGCGCACTTCGTGCCCGGCATCGGCCCGTCCCCGGACAAGATGCTCCAGGGCCGCCTGTTCGGCTACGGCGACGCGCACCGCTACCGCGTCGGCATCAACGCCGACCACCTGCCGGTGAACCGTCCGCACGCCACCGAGGCGCGCACCAACTCCCGTGACGGCTACCTGTACGACGGCCGCCACAAGGGTGCGAAGAACTACGAGCCGAACAGCTTCGGCGGTCCGTTCCAGACGGACAAGCCCCTGTGGCAGCCGGTCGCCGTCTCCGGTGTCACCGGCGAGACCGCGACTCCGTCGCACGCCGAGGACAACGACTTCGTCCAGGCGGGCAACCTCTACCGGCTGATGACGGAAGAGGAGAAGGAGCGGCTGATCGACAACATGGCCGGCGCCCTCTCCGACGTCTCGCGTGACGACATCATCGAGCGCGCGATCAACAACTTCCGTCAGGCCGACGGTGACTTCGGCAAGCGGCTGGAGGCCGCGGTCCAGGCCCTGCGCGGCTGACGTCCAGCACTGGACCGCTTGTCGTAGCGGCGGGCCGGATCCCCGGGTACGGGGGTCCGGCCCGTTCGTCGTGTCAGCCGGAGTGAGTCCGGGAGTGCGGCCTGGGGTGTCGCCGGGAGTGCCCCCAGCCGCGTCGCCGGCGAGCTGTCGTCAGGCGATCACCGCCGGTGCCTCGGGGCGCGAGCGTTCCGGCGTCCAGCAGCGGATGATGTCGCGGACCGAGACGATGCCCGCGGGCTCGCCGCGGTCGAGGACGATGAGGTGGCGGAAGCCGCCGTGCACCATCGCCCGGGCCGCCTCCTCCACGGTCCAGGAGGGCGTGGCGAAGACGACGTCGGTGGTGGTGTGGGCGTGGACGCGTTCGGTGTCCGGGTCCTGGCCCATGCCGACGGAGACGAGGACGTCGCGTTCGGTGAGGATGCCGATGCCGCCGGCGTCGGGGTCGTGCACCACGGCCGCGCCGACGCGGCGCGCGGACATCAGTGCGGCGGCCTGGCGGAGGGTGTGGGCGGGGCCGATGGTGAGGACTACCGTGCTCATGGCTTCGCGGACGAGCATGGGTGGAGCCACCTCCTGCCGGTGATCCATGAGTTAGTTCATGGATTCACAAATTCACAAGTGGGGGGCTCTCAGAGTGGCAGGTAAAGCACGGGTCAACAAGAGGGCGGGCAGGGGCGCGTAGGGGGCGTCGGAAAGGCGCTCAGTAGCGCTGGTTGAGGTACCCGAGAAGCTCGTCGTGGAGCCGCCCGTTCGACGCCGCCGCGTTGCCGCTGTTCGGACCGTGGCGGCCGTCGAGGCCGGTGAAGGTGCCGCCTGCCTCCGTGACGATGATCGCGGGGGCGGCCATGTCCCAGAGGGAGAGCTCGGGTTCGGCGCAGATGTCGACCGAGCCCTCGGCGACCATCATGTACGGCCAGAAGTCGCCGTACGCGCGCGTGCGCCACACCTCGCGGGTCAGGTCGAGGAAACCGTCGAGCCGCCCCTGCTCCTCCCAGCCGCTGAGCGAGGAGTACGCGAAGGAGGCGTCGGAGAGGGCGGAGACCTGGGAGACCTGGAGCCGGGAGGCCGAGGTCAGGCTGCGGCCGGTGAAGGCGCCGTGGTCCTTCACCGCCCACCAGCGGCGGCCGAGGGCCGGGGCGGAGGCGAGGCCGACGACGGGCTGGTAGCCGCCCTCGCCCGCCTCCATGAGGGAGATGAGGGTGGCCCAGACGGGGACGCCGCGCACGTAGTTCTTGGTGCCGTCGATCGGGTCGATGATCCAGCGGCGGGGGCCGGTGCCCTCGACGCCGTACTCCTCGCCGAGGACCGCGTCGCGGGGGCGGGCGCGGGCGAGGTGGCCGCGGATGAGTTCCTCGGCGGCCTTGTCCGCCTCGCTCACCGGGGTCATGTCCGGCTTGGTCTCGACCTTCAGGTCAAGGGCCTTGAAGCGTTCCATCGTCGCGGCGTCGGCGGCGTCCGCGAGGACGTGGGCGAGGCGGAGGTCGTCGAGGTAG
>NZ_RAIF01000031.1:594891-600795 GCF_003671715.1 Streptomyces sp. E2N166
TACCAAGGGCTTGGCGGGGCAAAGCGGGATCCGGGGGCGGGTGGTGGCGACGGGTGGGTGTGCGACCCGGTATTGGCGGGGTGCTGGTCTGTTCGGTGTGGGGCGGAGGTGGGTGTGTGGTCCGGCGTGGCGGGGTGCGGGTCCGCCGTCGTCGGCGGAGGTGGGTGCGTGGCCCGGTGTTGACGGGGTGCGGGTCCGCCGGCGTAGGCGGAGGTGGGTGCGCGGCCCGGTGTTGACGGGGTGCGGGTGCGCCGTCGTCGGCGGAGGTGGGTGCGCGGTCCGGTGTTGACGGGGTGCGGGTCTGCCGGGCCTTGGGCGGAGGCCGGTGCGCTGCCCGGCGTTGCAGGGTGCCGTTGCGCCCACCCGTGCCGCCCCAGCGGCACGACTGCCCGCGGCTGTGTCGGAAAGCGCCTGCCCGCGGCTGCGGCGGGGGAAGCGGCTGCCCGTGCGAGGGCTCTTGACAGTGCCCCCATACCCGTCAAATCTGGGCACCAAGTCGCTCGGCCCGAGGGAGGCGATGGTGCCTGCAGCCCGGGAGTCCCTGCTCGATGCCGCCTACACGGCGCTGGCGCGTCGGCCGTGGTCCGCTGTGCGGATGGTGGACGTGGCGGCGGCGGCCGGGGTGTCCCGGCAGACCCTGTACAACGAGTTCGGGAGCAAGGAGGGCCTCGCCAGGGCGCTCGTCCGCAGGGAGGCGGACGGGTATCTGGCCGGCGTGGAGCGTGCGCTCGCCGGTGGCCCCCGTGGTCCCGCCGACCTTCGTGAACGGCTCACCGCCACCGCGGAGTGGACCACGTCCACCGCCCGCGAGAACGCGCTGGTACGGGCCATGCTCACCGGCTGCTGGAGCGAGCGGCTGCCCGCCCCGACCCTGACTGCGGTGCCGTCGGCCTCCGCGGTGCCGGCCCAGCGACGGGCCGACGGCCCACTGCCCTCGCCCGGGGACTTCGTCGCCCTCGTCCGCGACCGTGCCGTGGCGGCCCTGAAGGGCGCCGGCCCGCTCCCGCCGCCGGACACCACCGAGCTGGCCCGCTCCTGCGAACTGGCCGTGCGTCTCGCCCTGTCCTGCGTCGCGGCTCCGCCCGCCGAAGGCGGGGTGGCGGAACTCGTACGCACCGCCCTGCCGTGCCAGTTGACGGCCTAGCGGCCAACGCGTCAGTGCGCCGAGCCCGACAACTGGAGCCCGATCACGCCGATGATGACGAAGCTGATCGAGACGATCTTCAGGGTCGACACCAGATCGCCGAGGAAGACCATGCCGTAGATGGCGGTGCCCGCCGCACCGATGCCGGTCCAGACCGCGTACGCCGGACCGACGTCGAGCTTCTTCAGGGCGAGGGTCAGCAGGCCGAAACTGCCCAGCGCGAAGACGCAGAAGGCAATGGTGGGCCAGAGGCGGGTGAAGCCGTGCGACAGCTTCAGGCAGACGGCGAAGCCGGTTTCGAGCACCCCGGCCACTATGACCAGCAGCCACGCCATGTCTTGTCCTCCCGTAGTCCCGTACCGTGACCGCTGCGTCGCCTGGTCTCTTCGTGTGGTCGCTTCGTCCGGCTTTGCTCAGGCTTGGATCCGGCTTGGTGCGATTATGCACTTACCGGTACCACGGCACGGCAAACAACGCGGAGGTCAGTCGCCTTCCGTCCGCTCCCGCGTCGACAGCAGCCGGCGCAGCGAGTACAGCCGCGCCGGGTCCGCGTGTCCTTCGGCGACCCACGTGTCCAGCGCGCAGTCGGGCTCGTCGTGACCGCACGCGCGCGGGCAGCCCTCCGTGCCGGGTACCAGGTCGGGGAAGGCGTTGATCACCCGCGACGGGTCGATGTGCGCCAGACCGAACGACCGTACGCCCGGGGTGTCGACGACCCAGCCGCCCGCCTCGGAGGACAGCGGCAGGGCGAGCGCCGAGGTCGTCGTGTGCCGGCCGCGGCCCGTCACCGCGTTGACGTGGCCCGTAACGCGGCGGCGGTCCTCCGGCACCAGCGTGTTGACGAGTGTCGTCTTGCCGACGCCTGAGTGCCCGACGAAGGCCGTGATCTTGCCGTCCAGATGTTCCCGTACCAGGTCGGCCGCGGCGCCGTTCTCCAGACCCTCGCGACTGGTGACGACGTAGGGGATGTCCAACGCCCCGTACAGCTCGAGGAGTTCGTCCGGCGGCGCGAGGTCCGACTTGGTCATGACCAGCAGCGGGGTGAGGCCGCCGTCGAACGCCGCGACCAGGCAGCGGTCGATCAGGCGGGGACGCGGCTCGGGGTCGGCGAGGGCGGTGACGATGGCGAGCTGGTCGGCGTTGGCGACGACCACCCGCTCGTAGGGGTCGTCGTCGTCCGCCGTGCGGCGCAGGACGGAGGTGCGCTCCTCGATGCGGACGATGCGGGCGAGGGTGTCCTTCTTGCCGGACATGTCACCGACCAGCGCCACCCGGTCACCGACGATCGCGGCCTTGCGGCCCAGTTCGCGGGCCTTCATCGCCATCACGACCCGGTCCTCGACGAGGCAGGTCAGCCGACCGCGGTCCACGGTGAGGACCAGGCCCTCGGCGGCGTCCTCGTGTTTGGGCCGGGTGTGGGTGCGCGGCCGGTTGCCCTTGCGGTTGGGGCGGGAGCGGATGTCGTCCTCGTCGGTGTGCTTGCCGTAGCGGCGCATGGCGAACCGTCCCTACGCCCCGAGCATCCCGGTCCACAGGTCGGGGAATTCGGGCAGGGTCTTCGCGGTCGTCGCCACGTTCTCGATCTGCACCCCCTCCACCGCGAGGCCGAGGATCGCGCCGGCGGTGGCCATGCGGTGGTCCTCGTAGGTGTGGAAGACCCCGCCGTGCAGCCGGCGCGGGCGGATGTGCAGGCCGTCGGCGGTCTCGGTGACATCACCGCCGAGTTCGTTGATCTCCTTGGTGAGCGCGGCCAGGCGGTCCGTCTCGTGCAGGCGCAGGTGCGCCACTCCGCGCAGCGTGGACGGGGAGTCCGCGAGGGCGGCGACGGCCGCGATGCCCGGGGTCAGCTCGCCGACCTCGCCGAGGTCGACGTCGATGCCGTGCACGGCACCCGATCCGGTGAAGACGAGCCCGTAGTCGGTCAGTTCGCAGGAACCGCCCATCTCGGTGAAGATCTCGCGGAGCCGGTCGCCGGGCTGGGTGGTGCGGGACGGCCAGTCGGGGACCACGACCTTGCCGCCGGTCACCAGCGCCGCCGCCAGGAACGGCTGGGCGTTGGACAGGTCCGGCTCGATCGTCAGGTCGCGGCCGAGCAGCGCGCCCGGCGTGACCCGCCAGACGTTCGGCTCGCCGCCGGACTCCGGGGTGTCGACCTGGGCGCCGATCGAGCGCAGCATGTCGACGGTCATGCGGATGTGCGGCATGGACGGCAGCGCGGACCCGGTGTGGCGGACCTCGACACCCTGGTTGAAGCGCGGGCCGGACAGCAGCAGGGCGCTGACGAACTGCGAGGACGACGACGCGTCGATCTCGACCGGGCCGCCCTCCAGGGCGCCGCCGCCGTGCACGGTCATCGGCAGCGCGCCGCGCGCGTCGTCGTCGACGCGGGCACCCAGGACGCGCAGCGCGTCGATCACGCCGTGCAGCGGGCGCTCGTACGAACGCGGGTCGCCGTCGAAGCGGATGGCGCCGTCGGCGAGCGTGGCGACCGGCGGAAGGAAGCGCATGACCGTGCCGGCGTTGCCGACGTCGACCGTGGCCGGGCCGCGCAGACCGGCCGGGATGACCCGCCAGAACTCACCGGTGCCGTCCGGGCCGACACCCTCCTCGATCTCGACCCCCATCGCGCGCAGGGCGCCGGCCATCAGCAGGGTGTCGCGGGAGCGCAGCGGGCGGCGCAGCCAGCCGGGCTCGGAGGCGAGCGCGGCCAGCACCAGGGCGCGGTTGGTGACCGACTTGGACCCGGGCACGTGGACGGTCGCGTCGACGGCCCCGCTCGCGTGCGGGGCGGGCCAGAGGGCGGTGTGCGTGGGGTTCACGGTCATGGGCCCCACTTTAATGGCTGAGGACGATCGGAGATCTTGATCAAAAGCGGCGAAACCTGACCGAAAGCGCGACAGTGCAATTCGACTGTGCAATTGCCGTGCATATATGCGGGAGCGCGGGGCCGGACGCGCCCCGGCTCACAGCTCCAGCAGCCAGCGCACCCCGCCGATCAGTGAGCACAGCGACACCGCGTGGAACAGGAAGAACCACACCCCCGCCGGCGCGTGGGTCAGGCGGGCCAGCTGGTCCGCGTCCGAGTCCCCGGCGCCGCCCCGCGCCCGCTTGGCCTGCAGCTCGAACGCCGGCCGCACCCCGCCGAGCAGCAGGAACCACACCACCGCGTACGCGAACGCCGCCTGCACCTGCGGCCCGGCAAGCCAGGGCACCAGGACGAACGTGGCGCCGGTGACCACCACCGTCAGTACCCCGTACGCGTTGCGGACCATCACCAGCAGGGCGACGAGCAGCGCCGTCGCCAGCCACAGCAGCAGGGTGATGCGCCCCGTGGCCAGCAGCGCGGCGCCGCCGAGGCCGAGCAGCGGGGGAGCGGTGTAGCCGGAGACCGCGGTCAGGATCATCCCGAGCCCGTGCGGCTTGCCCCGGCTGACGGTCAGGCCGCTGGTGTCCGAGTGCAGCGTGATGCCGGTCAGGGTGCGCCCGGTGAGCAGGGCCACGAGCCCGTGGCCGCCCTCGTGGGCGATGGTGATGGCGTTGCGAGCTATCCGCCACGGCCCGTGCGGCACGACGACGGCGAGCGCGGCGACCAGGGTCGCGATCACCACCCACAGGTCGGGATCGGGCTGGGTGCCGGAGACCTCGTCCCAGAGAGAGGTGAGCGAGGCCGTAGCGAGGTGGTCCATGTTCGGTGAGGGCTCCTCGTATGAGCGCGGGGTCTGGCAGTGTGGCACGTATGTGCGGACGGTATGCGGCGAGTCGTCGACCCGAGGATCTCGCGGGAATCTTCGAGATCGAGAAGTGGGAGCCGGAGGAGACTCTGGAGCCCGACTACAACGTGGCTCCCACGAAGGAGGTATACGCCGTCCTGGACCGTCCCCTGAAAGACGTCGAGGACCCGAAGCCGGTTCGCCAGCTGCGCAAGCTCAAGTGGGGCCTCGTCCCCTCCTGGTCCAAGACGCCCGAGGGCGGCGCCCGGATGATCAACGCGCGCGCGGAGACCGTCCACGAGAAGCCGTCCTTCCGTCGTGCGTTCACCACCCGGCGCTGCATCCTGCCCGCCGACGGCTACTACGAGTGGGTCACCGGCAAGCAGGAGCGCGACCTGGAGGTCGAGGGGCGCAAGAAGCGGCCCCGCAAGCAGCCGTACTTCGTGACCCCTGCCGACGGGTCCGTGTTCGCCATGGCGGGGCTGTACGAGTTCTGGCGGGACAAGACGCTGCCGGACGACCACCCGCAGTCCTGGTGGGTGACCTGCTCGGTGATCACCACCGAGGCGGAGACCACGCAGCTCGCCGTCGCCCCGGCCGACGGCCCGCACGCCCTGGCCGACATCCACCCGCGGATGCCGCTGATGCTGACCCCGGACCGCTGGGACGACTGGCTCGACCCGGCGCGCACCGACCCCGACGAGCTGACCTCGCTGCTGGCGCCGCCGCCCGCCGGACTGATGCGGGCGTTCCCCGTCTCCACGGCCGTGAGCAGCGTCCGCAACAACGGACCGGAGCTGCTCAAGGAGCTTGAGGCTCCGGAAGAGGGCACACTCTTCTGATGTGACCAGCGACACCACCGAGAGCATCGACATCGAAGCGGGCCCCGCCCGCGTCACCTGGCGCCCGGCGAAGAAGCCCCGCCTCGTCCTCGCCGTCAGCCACGGCGCCGGCGGCGGCATCGAGGCGCGCGACCTGCGGGCGCTGGCGGCCGCACTGCCCGCGCACGGTGTGAGCGTCGCCCTCGTCGAGCAGCCGTGGCGGGTGGCC
>NZ_RAIF01000031.1:600942-623124 GCF_003671715.1 Streptomyces sp. E2N166
GGCGGCCGGAGCGCCGGTGCCCGGGTCGCGTGCCGCACCGCCACCGAAGTGGGCGCCCACGCCGTCCTCGCCCTCGGCTTCCCGCTGCACCCGCCCGGCAAGCCGGAGAAGTCCCGCGCCGACGAGTTGCTCGGGACCGGCGTGCCCACCCTTGTCGTACAGGGTGGCAACGACCCGTTCGGCAGGCCCCGGGAGTTCCCCGAAGGGGCGTACGACCTGATCGAGGTCCCGCACGGCGACCACGGCTTCGCCGTGCCCAAGCGGGCGGAGACCACGCAGGAACAGGCCCTGGAAATGATCACCGAGGGGGTCGCGAAGTGGGTCGGCTCACTCGGGTGAACGCCCGGGAATGACCGGCGTGCGCCCGCTGTTGTGGCGGACATACGTTGCTGAGAATCAGCACCGACGCCGTAGGAGAGGAAGTCCGCCGCATGGGTTCAGCCTTCTGCCCGAGTCGCAGCAGCCGCGCCGACCTGGACTGGACCGTGCTGCACGCCGCCAAGACCGCCCCTATTCGGGCGGCGGGCGGACCGGATCGTCGTCTATCCTCCGATTCGAGTGAGACCGGTCTCGGTCTCACGACAACACTGGAGGAGGTGGGTCCGGTCACTGGGACCGACGCAGGGACCGAACACGGCCAGGCGGAGCAGCCCGAGGGCCGGGGCGCGGGCGCGGAGTCGACCGCGGAGCGCAGCGCGCGCTTCGAGCGGGACGCGCTCGAGTTCCTCGACCAGATGTACTCGGCCGCGCTGCGCATGACGCGTAATCCGGCCGATGCCGAGGACCTGGTGCAGGAGACCTACGCCAAGGCGTACGCGTCCTTCCACCAGTTCCGCGAGGGCACCAACCTCAAGGCGTGGCTGTACCGCATCCTCACCAACACCTTCATCAACTCGTACCGCAAGAAGCAGCGCGAACCCCAGCGCAGTGCGGCCGAGGAGATCGAGGACTGGCAGCTGGCGCGCGCCGAGTCGCACATGTCGACGGGTCTGCGCTCCGCCGAGTCGCAGGCGCTCGACCACCTGCCCGACTCGGACGTGAAGCAGGCGCTCCAGGCGATCCCCGAGGAGTTCCGCATCGCCGTGTATCTGGCGGATGTAGAGGGCTTTGCCTACAAGGAGATCGCCGACATCATGGGGACACCCATCGGTACGGTGATGTCCCGGCTGCACCGTGGACGCCGTCAGCTGCGCGGCATGCTGGAGGACTACGCCCGCGACCGCGGCCTGGTCCCGGCCGGCGCCGGAGAGTCGAACGAAGCGAAAGGCTCGGGGTCATGAGCTGCGGAGAGCCGCACGAGACGGATTGCAGCGAAATCCTCGATCATCTCTACGAGTTCCTCGACAAAGAGATGCCGGACTCGGACTGCGTGAAGTTCGAGCACCACTTCGAGGAGTGCTCGCCCTGCCTGGAGAAGTACGGGCTGGAGCAGGCCGTCAAGAAGCTGGTCAAGCGGTGCTGCGGACAGGACGACGTGCCGGGTGACCTGCGTTCCAAGGTCATGGGCCGGATCGATCTGATCCGTTCCGGGCAGTCCGTGCCCGAGCACGACGTCACGGCCGCGCCGCCGGCTCCGCAGGAGTCCTGAGCCTCCCGGGCCGGTCCCGACCGGACCTGCCCGTGACGCGTCACGTCACCCGTACGTGCTAATCCGCGGGTTATGTGTCCGCCTTCCCCCTGCCGCGGTCCTAGGCTCCGGAGCCTGACAGGCATGGCCGGGGGAGGGGCACATGGACGCGGTACCGGCGCGGGCACACGCGTACGTCGCCGGTGTCGTCCTCGCCGCCCTGGTCTGCCTGAGCCCCCTGCCCCAGGTGCATACGCCCTGGTGGGCCGTGCTGCTCCTCGCCGGGCTGTACGCGGGCTCCGAAGTGGTCGCCCGCTCCCGTCTCGTCGGGACCTGTTATCCCGTGCTGCTCGCCGGGGCCTTCCTGCTGCCGCCGCCCGCCGCCGCGCTCGCGGCGCTGCCCGGGGCCCTGCTCTCCCCGGTGGCGCAGCGGCCCTTCGCCCTGCGACGCGTCTGGCGGGCCGCGCAGCTGACGCTCGCCGTGTGGGCCGCCTCGCGAGTCCACTGGGGGTGCGGCGGGCGGGACGCGGTCGTCGCGCCCGACTTCCCGTACGTGCTCGTGCCGGCCGGGGCCGCGGTACTGGCGTTCTGCCTGGTGCTGACCCTGCTGGACGGCGGCATCCGGGTGTTCGCCGACCGTGTGCCGGCCGGGCGGGCCTGGCGGGGGCTGTTCTCCGGATCGCTCGCGCCGATCGCCGTGCACGGGCTCGCCGGGCTGATGATGGCCGTCCTGTGGCGCAGCCCGTACGGTCCCGTCGCCGCGCTGCTCGTGCTGTTGCCGATGTGCGTGGCGTGGTGGGCGTTCGCCCAGTACCACCGGGAGCGGGCCGCGCACCAGGCGACCATCCGCGCGCTGGTCCAGGCCGTCGACATCAAGGACGGCTACACGCGCGGACACAGCGAGCGGGTCGGCCAGGCCTCGATGATGATCGCCCGCGAGCTGGGCATGGACGACGAGCGCGTCGAGACCCTCCGCTTCGCCGGGATCCTGCACGACGTCGGCAAACTCGGCGTGCCCACGCGGCTGCTGCGCAAGGACGGGCCGTTGACGCCCGAGGAGCGCCGGGTGATCGAACTGCATCCCGAGTACGGGCACGAGATGGTGCGTGGCATCCGCTTCCTGGGCGAGGCGCGGGCCGCCGTCCTCCACCACCACGAACGGCTGGACGGCAGCGGCTACCCCTACGGGCTGGTCGGCGACCGGATCCCGGAGTCGGCCCGGGTGGTGGCCGTCGCCGACGCCTTCGACGCGATGACGTCCACGCGGTCCTACAGCAGGGCCCGTCCGGTCGCGGCGGCGGTGGAGGAGCTCCAGCGGTGCGCCGGGGCGCAGTTCGACCCACGGATCGTCCGAGCGCTGGTCCGGTCCCTGGGACGCCACGGCTGGCGTCCGGCGGTGACGGCGGACGGTACGCCGGTCGTTCCCGCCGACGTGATCCCGGGCCGGGGCGAGGGTGCGCGGGACAGCGTCGGAAGGGGAGCGTCATGACGTCGCCCCAACCCCAGTTCGATTCCCAGGCCCAGGCCCAGGCCCAGGTCCAGCCCGAGCGCGCGCCCGCACCTGCGCCCGAGTCCCAGCCCCAGACCCAGCCCGAGCCCGAGTCCCAGGCCCAGCCCGAGAGCGCGCCCGCGCCTGCGCCCGAGCCCCAGCCCCAGTCTCGGTCCCAGCCCCAGCCCCAGCCCGAGTCTCGGTCCCAGGCCCAGTACCGTTCTCGGCCCCAATACCAGCCCCAGCCCTGGTCCCCGCTCCAGGCCGGGCCCCGGTCCACGTCCCGGTCCCCGGTCGTCCTTCTCCTGGTCCCCGTCGGCGCGGGGCTCCTCGCGCTCGTCTGTCTCGCCGCCGTGCTGTGGTCGGGGCTGGCCGAGCGGCCCGTCGCGCTCGCCTTCGGCGTCCTCGTCGCCCTCGGTGAGATCATCCGGAGGGCCGGGACCGAGGCCCGGGAGGCCGCGCCGCTCGGGGCCGCCGGGGCGCTGGCGTACGCGCTCCTCGGGGACGTCGCCGGGCAGCCCACGCACCACGGCGTCGCCCAGACCGTCACCGTCGTGCTCGCCGCCTCGCTGCTCGGCAGCGTGCCGTACATCGCGCGCGGCGGCGGGCCCGTGCTGGACCATCTCGCGCGGCGAGTGCTCACCGTCGCCTTCGCCGCCGTGTGCTTTCAGCCGCTGTCGAACCAGGGCGCCTTCCGCGACTGGAGCGGCCCCGCCTACGCGCTGCTGCTGATCGCGCTGCTCGCCCTGACCGCGCTGTGCGACGCCGTGCTGGCCGCGGCACCCGCGCACGCCCGCACCGGGTGGCCCTTCGGTCCGCTGCTGCGCGAGGAACTGCGCGGCATGGTCGGGATCACGTCCGCGGTGTGCGCGACCGGGGCGGTGATGGCGCTCGCGGTGACCGTCGCGGGACTGTGGGCGCTCCCCGTCTTCTGCGTGCCGCTGCTGCTCACCCAGCTCTCCTACCGGCGGTACGCGGCCGTCCGGGCCACCTACCGGCAGACCATCGCCTCCCTGGCCCGCGCCACCGAGATCGCCGGGTACACCCCGGCCGGGCACGCCCGCCGCGTCGCCGAACTCAGCGGTGCCGTCGGGCGGGACCTGGGGCTGTCCGGGGCCGAGCTGACCGTGCTGGAGTACGCGGCCCTCATGCACGACATCGGCCAGCTGAGCCTGGTCGACCCGGTCCCGGCCGGGGCCACCGCCGGTCTGTCCGCCGCCGAGCAGCGGCGGATCGCCCTGCTCGGCGGGGCCGTCGTCCGCCAGACCGGGGTCGACGCGGCCGTCGCGGTGGTGGTGGAGCGGCAGGCCGACCCCTGCCGGGAGCAGCCGGTCGCCGCGCGGATCGTACGGGCCGTGAACGCCTACGAGGAGAAGGCGAGGGACGCCGGGCCGGGCGGCGGCCTCACGGCACTGGAGGAGCTGCGCCTGGCCACCGCGGGCGACTACGCTCCCGACGTCGTGGAAGCCCTGGCCCGGGTGCTCGCACGCGGCAGTCTTACCTCGCCCGCGGCTGGGTAACCCATGGGTAATGAGCGCCCTTCCAGCCGTACGTGGTTGGATGCGAAGGAGAAGGTGTCCGGGGGCGCGGGAAGGCACAGCCAGCCCACAGAACGGAACTGGCAGGCGGGAATCGTGAGGATCTTCGGCAAGGGACGGCACCGGCCCTCCGCCTCCTGGCGGCAGGCCACCGACCGCGCGTTCACGCTGATCGGCGACGGTCGCTATGAGGACGCGGGCGCTCTGCTGACGCGCGCCGCCGACCTGGAACCCTGGCTGTCGGAGTCGTGGTTCAACCTCGCCCTGCTGCACAAGTTCCGGCACGACTGGGAGCAGGCCAGGGCGGCGGGGCTGAGGGCGGTCGCGCTGCTCGACCGGGACATCGGCGCACCCGACTGGTGGAACGTCGGCATCGCCGCGACCGCCCTCCAGGACTGGCCGCTGGCCCGCAGGGCCTGGCAGGCCTACGGACTGCGCACCCCGGGGGACGCGACGGACGCCGGTGAGCCGCTCGGCATGGACCTCGGCAGCGCGGCCGTACGGCTGTCCCCGGAGGGGGAGGCCGAGGTCGTGTGGGGGCGGCGGCTGGACCCCGCCCGCATCGAGGTGCTGTCCATCCCGCTGCCGTCCTCCGGCCGCCGCTGGGGCGAGGTCGTCCTGCACGACGGGGTGCCGCACGGGGAGCGGACCACCACCGCCGGGCACGCCTATCCCGTCTTCGACGAGATCGAGCTGTGGGCCCCGTCGCCCGTCCCCACCTGGGTGGTCCTCCTGGAGGCCGCCACCGAGTCCGACCGGGACGCCCTGGAGCAGCTCGCCGCGGACGCCGGTTTCGCCGCCGAGGACTGGTCGTCGTCGGTCCGGCTGCTGTGCCGGATGTGCTCGGAGTCACGGATGCCCTCCGACGAGGGCGAGGGCGAGCACCTCGACCCGCACGACCACAGCGAACCCGGCCACCCGGGGCCACTCGGCCACCGCACCGACGGGCAGCTGTGGGTGCCGGAGCGGGAGTGCGGGGTGGCCGCGCCGGCCGCGCTGGTACGGGGGTTGCTGGACGGGTGGGTGGCGGACAGTCCGGATTCCCGGGACTGGCGGGATCTGGAAGAGGTCTGCTGAGGTCGTTCTTCGTCGTGCGTCGTGGCTGGTCGGGCCCGCGCGGCGGAGCCGCGTACCGACACGGTCCCGCGCCCCTTCGGGGGCGCACTCCCCGTACCCTGTATCAGGCATCAACCCCCTGTTTCATCCAGGAAGGCATACGTCGGTCATGGCCCAGCAGGACACCGATCAGCAGCACGCGGGCGTGCTCCCCGTGGACGACGAGGGGTTCGTCGTCGACACAGAGGACTGCGAGGAGCGCGAGGCTGCCTGGCGTGAGCGCGGCACCTCGCGTCCGATCACGGTGGTCGGCAACCCGGTGCTGCACAAGGAGTGCGCGGACGTCACCGACTTCGGTGAGGAGTTCCAGCAGCTGGTCGCGGACATGTTCGCCAGCCAGCGCACCGCCGAGGGTGTGGGCCTGGCCGCCAACCAGATCGGCGTCGGCAAGAAGGTCTTCGTCTACGACTGCCCCGACGACGAGGGCGTCCGGCACGTCGGCGTGGTCTGCAACCCGGTCCTCGTCGAACTGCCCGCCGACCGGCGCAGCCTGGACGACAGCAACGAGGGCTGCCTGTCCGTGCCGACCGCCTACGCGCCGCTCGCCCGCCCCGACTACGCCGAGGTGACCGGGCAGGACGAGAAGGGCAACCCGATCAAGGTGCGCGGCACCGGGTACTTCGCACGGTGTTTGCAGCACGAGACGGACCACCTGTACGGGTACCTCTACATCGACCGGCTCTCCAAGCGCGAACGCAAGGACGCGCTGCGGCAGATGGCCGAGAACGAGCCGCGCTACCCCGTGGTCGCGAACGACTGACACCGCGTCACCCGTCACCCATCCTCCGTGCGCACGGCGCCCGTTCGGGTCTCACCCGAGCGGGCGCCGTTCGTCTGCCGGAACCTGCCACACACCAGGAGAATTCCGGCACCGTGGGGTAGTGAATGGAGCAAATCCGTTCCCAGAACGGTCAGTTGTGGTGCTGAATAGGAAGTGCGGGGATACGCAACGGCGCACGCCGCGCTCAGCGAGAGGGGCGCGCCACCGGCGGCTGAGAGGGGTTTGTTCGTGCATGCTTTCTCACACGGCACCACAGCGACACCGACCGCGATCGCAGTACCGCCATCGCTGCGCCTTCCGGTGATCGAGGCGGCATTTCCCCGGCAGCTCCACCCGTATTGGCCGAAGCTCCAGGAGAAGACCCGTACCTGGCTGCTCGAAAAACGGCTCATGCCGGCGGACAAGGTCGAGGAATATGCCGACGGCCTGTGCTACACCGACCTCATGGCGGGCTACTACCTGGGCGCCCCCGACGAGGTCATGCAGGCGATAGCTGACTACAGCGCGTGGTTCTTCGTCTGGGACGACCGGCACGACCGGGACATCGTCCACGGCCGTCCGACCGCCTGGCGGCGGCTGCGGAACCAACTGCACGCGGCACTCGACTCACCCAGGGACCATCTGCACCACGAGGACACGCTGGTCGCCGGGTTCGCCGACAGTGTGCGGCGGCTCTACGCCTTCCTGCCGCCGCCGGCGACGTGGAACGCACGGTTCGCCCGGCACTTCCACGCGGTGATCGACGCCTACGACCGGGAATTCCACAACCGCACCCATGGCATCGTGCCCGGCGTCGAGGAGTACCTCGAACTGCGCCGGCTCACCTTCGCGCACTGGATCTGGACCGACCTGCTGGAGCCGAGCGCGGAGTGCGAACTGCCGGACGCCGTTCGGAAACACCCGGCATATCGCCGGGCGGCCCTGCTCAGCCAGGAATTCGCCGCCTGGTACAACGACCTGTGCTCACTGCCCAAGGAAATAGCGGGCGACGAGGTCCACAACCTCGGAATCAGTCTCATCACACATCACGGGCTGACCCTGGAAGAAGCCATCGGAGAAGTAAGGCGACGCGTCGAGGAATGCATCACCGATTTCCTCGCCGTGGAAGAGGACGCGTTACGGTTCGCCGACGAACTCGACAACGGCACCGTACGCGGAAAGGAACTGAGTGGCGCCGTACGGGCCAACGTCGGCAATATGCGGAACTGGTTCAGTTCCGTCTACTGGTTCCACCACGAGTCCGGCCGGTACATGGTCGACAGCTGGGACGACCGGTCCACGCCCCCGTACGTCAACAACGAAGCGGCAGGTGAGAAATGACCGTCGAGTCCGTCAACCCCGAAACCCGGCCCGAAACGACACCGGAGCTGCGCGAGCCGCCCGTCGCGGGTGGCGGTGTCCCGCTCCTCGGCCACGGCTGGAGGCTGGCCCGCGACCCGCTGGCCTTCATGTCCCAGCTGCGCGACCACGGTGACATCGTGCGCATCAAGCTCGGCCCGAAGACCGTCTACGCGGTCACCGCCCCGGAGCTCACCGGCGCCCTGGCCCTGAGCCCCGACTACCACATAGCCGGCCCGCTGTGGGAGTCGCTGGAGGGCCTGCTCGGCAAGGAGGGCGTGGCGACGGCCAACGGCCCGCTCCACCGCCGGCAGCGACGCACCATCCAGCCGGCGTTCAAGCTCGACGCGATCCCCGCCTACGGGCCGATCATGGAGGAGGAGGCGCACGCGCTCACCGAGCGCTGGCAGCCGGGGCGGACCGTCGACGCCACCTCCGAGTCCTTCCGCGTCGCCGTGCGCGTCGCGGCCCGCTGCCTGCTGCGTGGACAGTACATGGACGAGCGGGCCGAGCGGCTGTGCGTCGCGCTCGCCACCGTCTTCCGGGGCATGTACCGGCGCATGGTGGTCCCGCTCGGACCGCTCTACCGGCTGCCGCTTCCGGCCAACCGCGAATTCAACAACGCGCTGGCCGATCTGCACCTCCTGGTCGACGAGATCATCGCCGAGCGCCGCGCATCCGGTCAAAAGCCGGACGATTTGCTGACGGCATTGCTGGAGGCGAAGGACGACAATGGCGACCCCATCGGGGAACAGGAGATCCACGACCAGGTCGTCGCGATACTCACCCCCGGCAGTGAAACCATCGCCTCCACGATCATGTGGTTGCTGCAGGCACTTGCCGAACACCCGGAACATGCCGACCGCATACGCGACGAAGTCGTAGCGGTCACCGGCGGACGTCCTGTGGCATTCGAGGATGTCCGGGGGCTCACGCACACCGGCAATGTCATCGTGGAGGCCATGCGTTTGCGTCCCGCCGTGTGGATTCTGACGCGGCGCGCGGTGGTCGAGACCGAACTCGGTGGCTATCGCATTCCGGCCGGGTCGGACATCATCTACAGTCCGTACGCAATCCAGCGCGATGCGAAGTCGTACGCGGACAACCTGGAGTTCGACCCGGACCGGTGGATTCCGGACCGTGCGGCGGATGTGCCGAAGTACGCCATGAAGCCGTTCAGCGCGGGCAAGCGCAAGTGCCCCAGCGACCACTTCTCCATGGCGCAGCTGACGCTGATCACGGCCGCGCTCGCCACGAAGTACCGCTTCGAGCAGGTGGCGGGCTCGAACGACGCGGTCCGTGTCGGCATCACCCTGCGGCCGCACGACCTGCTGGTCAGGCCCGTCGCACGGTGAGCCGCGCGGTGACGTGGCGGCTCAGGCGACGACCTCCGGGCCCCGGAAAGCGCGCCGGTAGGCGTGCGGGGTGGTGCCCAGGACCCTGACGAACTGGTGCCGCAGCGCCGCCGCCGTACCGAAGCCGGTGCGCCACGCGATCGTGTCCATCGTCTCGTCCGTCGCCTCCAGCAGCCGCTGGGCCAGCAGCACACGCTGGCGCAGGACCCAGCGGTAGGGAGTCGTCCCCGTCTCCTGCTGGAAGCGGCGGGCGAAGGTGCGCGGGGACATGTGCGCCCGGGCCGCGAGCTGCTCGACGGTGACCTCCTCGTCGAGGTGCTGTTCCATCCAGGCCAGCACCTCGCCGACGGTGTCGCAGGAGGTGCGCGGCAGCGGCCGTTCTATGTACTGCGCCTGACCTCCGTCCCGGTGCGGCGGTACGACCATGCGCCGGGCGATCCGGTTGGCGACCTCCGGTCCCTGTTCCTTGCGGACGATGTGCAGACAGGCGTCGATGCCGGCGGCGGTGCCGGCGCTCGTGATCACCGGATCCTCGTCCACGTAGAGCACGTCGGGGGCGACGGCGACCCGCGGGTACTGCCGGGCGAGCTCGGCCGCGTGGTGCCAGTGCACCGCGCACCGCCGCCCGTCCAGCAGCCCGGCGGCGCCGAGCACGAACACGCCGGAGCACACGCTCAGCACCCGCGTGCCCCGGTCCACCGCCCGCCGCAGGGCGTCCAGCAGCTCCGGCGGATATTCCCGGCGGGCGTAGTCGCTCCCCGCCGGGACGGCGATCAGGTCGGCCTCCTCCAGCCGGTCCAGCCCGTACGGCGTGGAGACGGAGAGCCCGCCGACATGGGTGCTCAGCTCCGGGCCCTCCGCGGAGACCACCGCGAAGTCGTACCCCGGCAGGCCCTCGTCGCTCCGGTCGGTGCCGAAGACCTCGCAGACCACACCGAGTTCGAAGGGATGCGCGCCGTCCAGCAGCACGGCGGCCACGTTCTTCAGCATGCCCCCAGTGTGCCTCGGAAGTGGCAGGAAATCGAGGTATTACGGCAGTCCTGCCACTCTCAGTAAGGAGTGTCCGGCGCGACACTGGTGTCATGACCGGAAACCAGACAGAAGCCCTGATCGGAATGCTCGTGACCTTCGGACTCCTGGTCCTCATGGTCCTCCCCTCGGTGATCGGCATCGTGCGCGAGAGGCGCATCGACCGTCAGCTCGGGGAGGTCCGGGAGGCCCGGGAGGACCAGGGAGCGGGGAAGGAGACTCAGAAGTCCTCGGACAGGTCGACGGTGCCCTCCACCGCCACCTGGTACGCCGAGGGACGCCGCTCGAAGAAGTTGGTCAGCTCCTGAACGCCCTGCAGCTCCATGAAGGAGAAGGGGTTCTCGGAGCCGTACACCGGGGCGAAACCGAGACGCGTCAGGCGCTGATCGGCCACGCACTCCAGGTACTGCCGCATCGAGTCGGTGTTCATGCCCGGGAGGCCGTCGCCACACAGGTCGCGCGCGAACTGCAGCTCGGCCTCGACGGCCTCCCGCAGCATGTCGGTGACCTCCTGCTGGAGCGCGTCGTCGAACAGCTCCGGCTCCTCCTTGCGCACGGTGTCGACGACGTCGAAGGCGAAGGACATGTGCATCGTCTCGTCCCGGAACACCCAGTTGGTGCCGGTGGCCAGGCCGTGCAGCAGGCCCCGGCTGCGGAACCAGTAGACGTAGGCGAAGGCGCCGTAGAAGAACAGGCCCTCGATGCACGCGGCGAAGCAGATGAGGTTGAGCAGGAAACGGCGGCGGTCGGCCTTGGTCTCCAGGCGGTCGATCGACTCGACCGAGTCCATCCACTTGAAGCAGAATCCGGCCTTCTCGCGGATGGAGGGGATGTTCTCCACGGCCGCGAAGGCGGCGGCGCGGTCGTCCGGGTCGGGCAGGTAGGTGTCCAGCAGCGTCAGATAGAACTGGACGTGGACGGCCTCCTCGAAGAGCTGGCGGGACAGGTAGAGCCGCGCCTCGGGGGAGTTGATGTGCTTGTAGAGCGTGAGCACCAGGTTGTTCGCGACGATCGAGTCACCCGTGGCGAAGAAGGCCACCAGCCGGCCGATCAGGTGCTGCTCCATGGGGCTGAGTTTCGCGAGGTCGGCGACGTCCGAGTGGAGGTCGACCTCCTCGACGTGCCAGGTGTTCTTGATGGCGTCCCGGTAGCGCTCGTAGAAGTCCGGGTAGCGCATGGGGCGCAGCGTCAGCTCGAAGCCCGGGTCGAGCAGGTTCTTGGTGGTGGGGGTCGCGGGGGTCTCGGTGGTCATTACTGGCAGGCCTCGCAGGACTCGGGGTTTTCCAGGGAGCAGGCGACCGCTTCGGGGTCCGGGCCGGCCTGCACGGGGACGGTGGCTCGGGCGGCGGCGCGAGCGATGCGGGTCGCCGGGCGGGAGCGCAGGTAGTACGTGGTCTTCAGGCCCTGCTTCCAGGCGTACGCGTACATCGAGGAGAGCTTCCCGATGGTCGGCGTCTCCAGGAACAGGTTCAGCGACTGGGCCTGGTCGAGGTACGGGGTGCGGGCGGCGGCCATGTCGATCAGGCCGCGCTGCGGGATCTCCCAGGCGGTGCGGTACAGCGCGCGGACTTCCTCGGGGATCCAGGTGAAGCCCTGCACCGAGCCGTTGGCCTCGCGCAGCGCCTCGCGGGTGCGGGCGTCCCAGACGCCGAGCCGCTTGAGGTCGTCCACCAGGTACGAGTTGACCTGGAGGAACTCACCGGAGAGCGTCTCGCGCTTGAACAGGTTGGACACCTGCGGCTCGATGCACTCGTAGACGCCCGCGATCGAGGCGATGGTGGCGGTCGGCGCGATGGCGAGGAGCAGGGAGTTGCGCAGGCCGGTCGTGGCCATGCGCCCGCGCAGCGCCGCCCAGCGTTCCGGCCAGGTGGGCTCGACGCCGTAGTGGTCGGGGTGCAGCACACCCCGGGCGGTCCGGGTCTTCTCCCAGGCCGGCAGCGGGCCGTCGCGCTCGGCGAGATCGGCGGAGGTCTCGTACGCGGCGAGCATGACGCGCTCGGCGATGCGGGTGGACAGGGCCTTCGCCTCGGGCGAGTCGAAGGGCAGGCGCAACTGGAAGAAGACGTCCTGGAGTCCCATCGCGCCCAGGCCCACCGGGCGCCAGCGGGCGTTGGAGCGGCCCGCCTGCCCGGTCGGGTAGAAGTTGATGTCGACGACCCGGTCCAGGAAGGTGACGGCGGTGCGGACGGTGGCGTCCAGGCGCTCCCAGTCGATGTCGCCCTCGGCCACGTCGACCAACGCGCCGAGGTTGACCGAGCCCAGGTTGCAGACCGCCGTCTCCCCGTCGTCCGTGACCTCCAGGATCTCCGTGCAGAGGTTGGAGGAGTGGACGACGTGACCGGGCTCGGCGGTCTGGTTGGCGGTGCGGTTGGCGGTGTCCTTGAAGGTCATCCAGCCGTTGCCGGTCTGCGCGAGGGTGCGCATCATGCGGCCGTACAGCTCACGGGCGGGGAGGGTCTTGCGGGCGAGCCCCGCCGCCTCGGCCCCGCGGTACGCCGCGTCGAACTCCTCACCCCACAGGTCGACCAGTTCGGGCACGTCGGCGGGCGAGAACAGCGACCACTGTCCGTCGGCGTCCACCCGGCGCATGAACTCGTCCGGCACCCAGTGGGCGAGGTTCAGGTTGTGCGTGCGGCGGGCGTCCTCGCCGGTGTTGTCCCGCAGCTCCAGGAACTCCTCGACGTCCGCGTGCCAGGTCTCCAGGTAGACCGCCGCCGCGCCCTTGCGCCGGCCGCCCTGGTTCACGGCGGCGACCGAGGCGTCCAGCGTCTTCAGGAACGGGACGATGCCGTTGGAGTGCCCGTTGGTGCCGCGGATCAGCGAACCCCGGGCGCGGACGCGGGAGTAGGCGATGCCGATGCCGCCGGCGTGCTTGGAGAGGTTGGCGACCTGGTGGAGACGGTCGTAGATGGAGTCCAGCTCGTCCTTGGGGGAGTCCAGGAGATAGCAGGACGACATCTGGGCGTGCCGGGTGCCGGAGTTGAACAGGGTGGGGGAGGAGGGCAGGTAGTCGAGGCGGCTCATCAGTCCGTACAGCGCGGCCACCTCGTCGACCGCACGCGTGGTGTCGTCCTTTGCGAGTCCGGCGGCCACCCGCAGCATGAAGTGCTGGGGGGTCTCGACGACCTTGCGGGTGATCGGGTGCCGGAGCAGGTAGCGGCTGTGCAGCGTGCGCAGCCCGAAGTAGCCGAAGCGGTCGTCGGCGGCCGGGTCGATCAGCGCGTCCAGCCGGTCCGCGTGCAGCCGTACGAACTCGGCGGTGCGGTCGGCGATCAGGCCCTCGCGGTGACCGGTGGCGACCGACCCGGTGAACGAGGTGACGCCCTGGGAGGCGGCCTCGGCGCGGATGCCGATGGTCAGCAGCCGGGCGGCCAGTCTGGAGTAGACCGGGTCCTCCGAGATGAGCCCGGCCGCCGCCTCCGTGGCGAGCTCCCGCAGCTCGGACTCGTCCGCACGGGCGGAGCGGCCGCGCAGTGCGGCGGCGGCGACCCGGCCCGGGTCGGCGCCGGGGAGGTCGGTGGTCAGCTCGGTCAGGGTCCGCAGCAACGCGGGACCGGGCCCGTCGGGCTCCTCGGTCACCGGGGTCGCTGAAGTCGTCGCCGGGGTCGCTGAAACCGGGTCGGCTGGCGCGATGGTCACGTGGGGGCACTCCCTCGCTCGGCACGGGGCCTGGGGGAGGGCAGGGGCAGCTCACGAGCGCACGCGGCGTCGCGTCCACCGGCCCACTCCACGAGGCCCGGACGTCAGGCACCCGGACCGGGACGGTACGGGCGCACTGTCGGCAGGTCCTCGGACTGGACATGCGTGTGCACACGTGCGGAGACGCGCGGATACACACAAGTACACCGTTGCGGGACAGTTCCGGATTCGCACCGGATTCCCCTGCGGCGACAGCGAGCACGAGCATACATCTTGTGCCGGGTTCGGCGAGCACCCCCAGATGTTGTGTCGCGGAGGTGTTGTCGAGGGGTGGCGCTGGTGTCAGAGCGTCAGTTCATAGGTGAGGAGCGTGATGTCGTCGAGCTCCGGCAGCGGGTTCCAGTCGCGGTCGGGCGTGCGAGTGAAGCCCATTCGTTCGTAGAGGCGGTGGGCGGTGCGCATGGCGCGCTGGGTGGACAGCACGACGCGTACGCAGCCGTCGACGGCCCGGGACCGGTCGACGCAGGTCCGTACGAGGGCCTCGCCCACCCCGCGTCCGCGTGCCTCGCGGGCGACGGCGAGCATGCGTATCTCGGCCTCGCCGGGCCGGGCGATGTCGGCCATGGGGCCGCCGGACGGCACGAAGGCCACGCCGCCGAGCACCCGGCCGTCCGCCGCGGCGACCAGCACCTCGGCGGCCGCCGCGCGCTTGGCGACGTTCCTCAGCTCGCCGAGGTACGCGTCGCTCTCCCCGAAGTCGAGGAGGCCGTCGCGCAGATAGGCCTGCGCGGTGATCTCACCGAGGGCGCCGTACTCGTCCGTCGCCGCCTGCCGGATCGCGAAGTCCATGGCGCCGAGTGTGCCGCACGGGTACGACAACGGGCCGCCGGATTTCTCCGACGGCCCGCCGCATGCGTCGGGGATCAGTGCGAGGTGCCCGCCGTGGCCGGCGGCAGTTCCACCTCGACGCCGGGGTCGCCCGCGTCCGCCGTGTAGTCGCCGGGCTTGGTCTCGTCGACGCCGTCGGGGGCCTTGAGGGCCCGCATGACGAAGGTCAGGACCACGGTGACCACGACGTTCAGCACGAAGGCGGTGAGGCCGATGTAGCCGATCTCGCCGATGCCCGGTATCTCCTCGGAGGAGCCGCCGAAGTGCTTCTGCGTCGGCGAGGCGACACCGTACGCGGCGACCGTGCCGTAGACCATGCCGACCGCCCAGCCGCCGAGCAGCGCCCAGCGGTGGAACCAGCGGGTGAACAGGCCGCCGACCAGCGCCGGGAAGGTCTGCAGGATCCAGATGCCGCCGAGCAGCTGGAAGTTGATCGCGACCGTCTTGTCCATGCCCAGGACGAAGACCAGCGCGCCCACCTTCACCAGCAGGGACGTCAGCTTGGAGACCTTCGTCTCCTGCGCCGGGGTGGCGTCCGGCTTGATGAAGTCCTTGTAGATGTTGCGGGTGAAGAGGTTCGCGGCCGCGATCGACATGATCGCCGCCGGGACCAGGGCGCCGATGCCGATCGCCGCGAAGGCCACGCCGGCGAACCAGTCCGGGAACATGTTCTCGAACAGCTGCGGGATCGCCAGCTGCCCGTTCTCCACCTTCACCCCCGCCGCGATCGCCATGAAGCCCAGCAGTGCGAGCAGGCCGAGCATCAGCGAGTACAGCGGCAGGATCGTGGTGTTGCGCCGGATCACCTCACGGCTGCGCGAGGACAGCGTCGCGGTGATCGAGTGCGGGTACATGAAGAGCGCGAGCGCCGATCCGAGCGCCAGGGTGGCGTACGTCCACTGGCCGCCGTAGTCCGGCACCAGGCCGCCCTTGCCCGACTCGCTGAACTTGTCGCCCGCCGCGGCGAAGATGTCGTCGAACCCGCCGAGCTTGATCGGGATGTAGATGATCGCCACCGCGATCACGATGTAGATCAGCGTGTCCTTCACGAACGCGATCAGCGCGGGCGCCCGCAGCCCCGACGAGTAGGTGTACGCCGCCAGCACACCGAAGGCGATCAGCAGCGGCAGGTCCTTGATGAACCAGTTGGTGTCCTCACCGCCGCCGACGCCCATCACGTCGAGGACGGCCTGGATGCCGACCAGCTGGAGCGCGATGTACGGCATCGTCGCCAGGATGCCGGTGACGGCGACCGCCAGCGACAGCCCCTTCGAGCCGAAGCGGCCGCGCACGAAGTCCGAGGTAGTCACGTACCCGTGCTTGTGGGAGACCGACCACAGCCGCGGCAGGAAGGTGAAGATCAGCGGGTAGACCAGGATCGTGTACGGCACCGCGAAGAAGCCGGCCGCGCCCGCCGCGTAGATCGCCGCCGGTACGGCCACGAAGGTGTACGCGGTGTACAGGTCGCCGCCCAGCAGGAACCAGGTGACCCAGGTGCCGAACGAGCGGCCGCCGAGGCCCCACTCGTCGAGGCTCTGGTCGTTCGCGGCCCGGCGCCATCGGGCGGCCAGGAAGCCCATCGCGGTGACGAGGACGAAGAAGAAGATGAAGACGGCGAGTGCGACGCCGTTCACGCCGTCGTTCACTTGGCCCCGCCTTCCCGGCGGGCGCGCTGGTCACGCTGCCACAGCTTGTAGGCGATCACCGTGAGCACCGTGGAGATGATCACCCACGCCATCTGGTACCAGTAGAAGAACGGGATGCCTATGAAGGCCGGGTCCGTCTTCGCGTACGAGCCGACCCACAGCATGGCGACGAACGGTGCGGCAAGGCAGAGGCCGATGACGACGCGCACCGGCGTCACCGTCGGCCCTCTGTTCACTTCTGGGGCTTGTGACATGCGGTGGCTCCGTCCCCTCGCTGATCACCTCGTGCAGTGCGCACGAAATGTAGGTGACGGTGTCGAGACAGCGGAAGACCTCGTCCGTATATCGGTCCTGAACTGCCGACTTCGCGGTCACGCGTGCGGGGGTTTGCCTGAAACGCCCCGCGGCCGGCGTCAGTCCTGGGGCCGCTTCAGCCGGGCCACGAACTTGTAGCGGTCGCCCCGGTACACCGAGCGCACCCACTCCACCGGCTGGCCCGTCCGGTCCTGCGAGTGCCGGGAGAGCATCAGCATGGGCAGGCCGACGTCGGTGCCGAGCAGGCCGGCCTCGCGCGGGGTGGCCAGGGAGGTCTCGATGGTCTCCTCGGCCTCGGCGAGATGGACGTCGTACACCTCGGCGAGCGCGGTGTAGAGGGACGTGTACTTCACCAGGGAGCGGCGCAGTGCCGGGAAGCGCTTGGCCGACAGGTGGGTGGTCTCGATGGCCATGGGCTCGCCGTTGGCCATGCGCAGCCGCTCGATGCGCAGCACCCGCCCGCCGGCCGTGATGTCCAGCAGGCCGGCGAGCCGGTCGTCGGCGGTGATGTAGCCGATGTCCAGCAGCTGCGATGTGGGTTCGAGACCCTGCGCCCGCATGTCCTCGGTGTAGGAGGTGAGTTGCAGCGCCTGCGACACCTTGGGCTTGGCGACGAAGGTGCCCTTGCCCTGGATGCGCTCCAGGCGGCCCTCGACGACCAGCTCCTGAAGGGCCTGACGCACGGTGGTGCGCGAGGTGTCGAACTCCGCGGCGAGCGTGCGCTCCGGCGGGACCGGCGTACCCGGCGCCTGTGTCCGGGTCATGTCGAGCAGATGCTTCTTCAGACGGTAGTACTTGGGCACGCGCGCGGTACGGACGGTCGCCCCACCCTCGTTCTCCGCACTGCTGACGTCGGTGCTCATGCTCTGCCTTCCCGGCTCCGGGTGCCGAAGCGACCGCTATCCCTGTCGGCCACGGCTCACATCGTGGCACGGCTCCGTGCCGGGTTGGCCCCGCACGCTCCGTGATCCCTTCTGTATACCTCCGGGGCCCTCGTTGGTCTAGTCCACAGCGCCGACCGGCGTCGCTGGTACGCGCGTTCGGAACGGTACCGGCACGCGATTCGGCGGGCGGTGGTACACCCGGTGCCGGTCCGTCCGATCTGTCGCTTGCGCAATGAAAGGTCCCTGCATATCTCGGTCGCATCACGGACGCGAAGAGGCCGGTTGAACACCCTTGACAGCCCTATTGGTCTGGGCCAAGCTCCCCGTACTGGTCTACACCATTGGTCCAGGTCCCGGCCCCATGGGCGGTCCGCGTCGACGAGCAACCGCGGGGAGGCAGGGGGGTTGTGTGGCATCCCTGAGGAGGGTTGGCGTGAAGCGCAAGCTGATAGCCGCGATCGGTATCGCGGGCATGATGGTCTCGGTCGCGGCGTGCGGGGGCGACAGCGGCGACGACGGCAAGAAGGCCGGGGCGGACGGTTACGCCGGCGAGACGCTCACCGTGTGGGTGATGGACGGTTCCTCGCCCGACGACTGGCAGGCGGACCTCGCCAAGGAGTTCGAGGCGAAGACCAAGGCCAAGGTCAAGTTCGAGATCCAGACGTGGAACGGTATTCAGCAGAAGCTGACCACCGCGCTCTCCGAGGAGAACCCCCCCGACGTCTTCGAGGTCGGCAACACCCAGACCCCGGCGTACGCCAAGACCGGCGGTCTCGCGGACCTGACCGACCTCAAGGCCGAGATCGGCAAGGACTGGACCGAGTCCATCAACGAGTCCTCCGTCTTCGAGGGCAAGCAGTACGCGGCGCCGTGGTTCGTGGTCAACCGCGTGGTCGTCTACAACAAGAAGGTGTGGGCGGACGCGGGCATCACGGAAACGCCCAAGACCCGCGACGAGTTCTACGACGCCCTCAAGACGATCGGTGAGAAGACCGACGCCGAGCCGATCTACCTGCCGGGCCAGAACTGGTACCACTTCGTCGGTCTGGCGATCGGCGAGGGCGCCGAGCTGGTCAAGAAGGACGGCGACAAGTACGTCTCCAACCTCGACGACCCGAAGATCGCGGCCGCGACGGAGACCTACAAGAAGTTCCAGTCCCTCTCCAAGGCGCCCCAGGACAAGGACGAGGCCACCCCGCAGCAGGGTGAGGTCTTCGCCAAGGGCAACGTCGGCTCCTTCATCGGCATGGGCTGGGAAGCGGCCACCGCGATCAAGGCCAACCCGAAGATCGAGAAGGACATCGGCTACTTCACCATCCCGGGTGAGACCGCCGCCAAGCCCGAGGGCGTCTTCCTCGGCGGCTCCAACCTCGCCGTCGCCGCGGGCAGCAAGAAGCAGGAACTCGCCAAGGAGTTCCTGAAGATCGCGCTGTCCGACAAGTTCGAGGGCCAGCTGGCCAAGGCCAACGGCGTCACTCCGAACAAGGAGTCGCTGATCGGCAACCTGGAGGGCAACCCCGCCGCCGAGGCCGGCTCGCCGGCCGTCGCCTCCGGTGGCACCACGCCGCTGATCCCGGAGTGGGCCGCGGTCGAGAACGCGCCGAACCCGATCAAGACCTACCTGACCGCCGTGCTGAAGGGGAAGTCCCCGGCCGAGGCGGCCAAGCAGGTCGAGGAAGAGTTCAACAAGCGCCTGTCGCAGCAGCAGTAGCACCGGGTGAGCCGGGGCGGGGTGGCCGGACGACGGCTCCCGCCCCGGCGACCGTACGCGAGTCGACGTACGCAGGCCCTCTCGTAGGCCGAGAAGAGAGATCGCGAGCATGACCGTGCAGACCGAACGGCCGCCCTCCGGCCCGGCGAACGTCCGCAAGGCGGACGACGAGGGCAGCGGCGGGCCGAAGCAGAGAGCCGCGTCGCGCGTCGGCGCGCTCGCCCCGTACCTGTTGCTGCTGCCCGCCTGCGCGGCCACCGTGCTGCTGCTCGGCTGGCCGCTGCTGAAGGACCTCCTGCTGTCCTTCCAGAACCTCAACATGACGCAGCTGATCCAGCACGTCACAGAGTGGAACGGCGTCGACAACTACAAGGAGACCCTCACCAGCGAGCACTTCTGGCGGGTCACCCTCCGCTCGATCCTGTTCGCGGCGGTCAACGTCGCCCTGATCATGATCCTGGGCACCCTGGTCGGCCTGCTGCTCGCCCGCCTCGGCAAGCGGATGCGGTTCACCCTGCTGCTCGGTCTGGTACTGGCCTGGGCCATGCCGATCGTGGCCGCCACCACCGTCTACAAGTGGCTGTTCGCCCAGCGCTTCGGCGTCGTCAACTGGGTCCTGGACAAGCTCGGCTGGCACTCCATGGCCGACTACAGCTGGACCAGCAGCCAGATGTCGACCTTCTTCGTCGTCACCCTGCTGATCGTCTGGGGATCCATCCCGTTCGTCGCGATCAACCTCTACGCGGCGACGACCACCATCCCGAAGGAGCTCTACGAGGCGGCGTCGCTGGACGGCGCCGGCACCTGGCGGAGCTTCACCGCGGTCACCATGCCGTTCCTGCGGCCGTTCCTCTACGCCACGACATTCCTGGAGATCATCTGGGTCTTCAAGGCGTTCGTGCAGGTCTACACCTTCAACCAGGGCGGACCCGACCGGCTCACCGAGATCCTGCCCGTCTACGCCTACGTCGAGGGTGTCGGCAACCAGCACTACGGCATGGGCGCGGCCATTGCCGTGCTGACCATCCTGATCATGCTCGGTCTGACCGCCTACTACCTCAGGATCGTGCTCAAGCAAGGGGAGGACGAGCTGTGAAGCGCTCGCTCTTCGGCCGCCTGTGGCCCAACGCCACGGCCGTCGTCCTGTTCATCGGCTTCGTCTTCCCCGTGTACTGGATGTTCTCCACGGCCTTCAAGCCGGCCGGCGACATCATCACGGAGGACCCGGTCTGGTTCCCGACCGACTTCACCTTCGATCACTTCAAGACGGCGACCGAAGCCGACCACTTCTGGTCGTTCGTCACCAATTCGCTGACTGTCACCGTCCTCGCCGTCGTCTTCTCACTGATCATCGCGCTGGCCGGCTCCTTCGCCCTGGCGCGGATGCGGTTCAAGGGGCGGCGCGGTTTCGTCATCGGTTTCATGCTCGCCCAGATGGCCCCCTGGGAAGTCATGATCATCGCGATGTACATGATCGTGCGCGACGCGTCGATGCTGAACAGCCTCGTGCCGCTCACGCTCTTCTACATGATGATGATCCTGCCCTTCACCATCCTGACGCTGCGCGGCTTCGTCGCCGCCGTGCCGAAGGAGCTGGAGGAGTCGGCGATGGTCGACGGCTGCACCCGCAGCCAGGCGTTCCGCCGGGTCATCCTGCCGCTGCTCGCGCCGGGCCTGATGTCGACCTCGCTGTTCGGCTTCATCACCGCCTGGAACGAGTTCGCCCTGGTCCTGGTCCTGAACAAGGACGCCGAGGCCCAGACGCTGCCGGTGTGGCTGACCAGTTTCCAGACCGTCTTCGGCGACGACTGGGGTGCGACCATGGCCGCCTCCTCCCTCTTCGCCGTCCCGATCCTGATCCTCTTCGTCTACCTCCAGCGCAAGGCCGTCAGCGGCCTGACCGCCGGCGCCGTGAAGGGATAACGCGACCGATGACCACCATCGCCAGGGCCACCGACACCCTCACGCGCGACGCGCTCACCGTCCTCCAGCCCGGATTCACCGGCACCACCGCCCCCGACTGGCTGCTGCGCCGCCTCGGCGAGGGGCTGGCCTCCGTCGGTCTGTTCGGGCGCAACATCGCCTCGGCCGAGCAGGTGGCCGCCCTGACCGCGCAGCTGCGCGCCGAGCGCGAGGACGTGCTGGTCGCCATCGACGAGGAGAGCGGCGACGTCACCCGCCTGGAGGTGCGCACCGGTTCCTCCTTCCCCGGCAACCTCGCCCTCGGCGCGGTGGACGACGTCGGGCTCACCCGGGAGGTGGCCGCGGAACTGGGCCGCCGACTCGCCGCCTGCGGCGTCAACCTCAACTGGGCCCCGTCCGCCGACGTCAACTCCAATCCGGACAACCCGGTCATCGGCGTGCGCTCCTTCGGCGCCGGCACCGACCTGGTCGCCCGGCACACCGCCGCCTACGTCACCGGCATGCAGTCGGCGGGCGTGGCCGCCTGCACCAAGCACTTCCCGGGCCACGGCGACACGGGCGTCGACTCGCACCACGCCATGCCGCTCATCGACGTGGACGCCGCGGTGCTGGCGGAACGCGACCTGGTCCCGTTCCGCGCGGCCATCGCCGCCGGCAGCCGCGCGGTGATGAGCGCCCACATCCTGGTCCCGGCCCTGGACCCGGAGTACCCGGCAACGTTGTCCCGCCGCATCCTGACCGACCTGCTCCGCGGCGAGCTGGGCTACGACGGCCTGATCGTCACCGACGGCATGGAGATGCGGGCCATCGCGGGCACGTACGGCATCGAACGCGGCAGCGTCCTGGCCATCGCGGCCGGTGCCGACGCGATCTGCGTGGGCGGCGGGCTGTCCGACGAGGGCACCGTGCGGCGGCTGTCCGATGCCCTGGTCGAGGCGGTCCGCTCGGGCGAGCTGCCCGAGG
>NZ_RAIF01000031.1:623316-634482 GCF_003671715.1 Streptomyces sp. E2N166
GGAGTCCGAGGCCGGCGACGTGGGCCTGCGCGCGGCCCGCCGCGCCCTGCGCGTCACCGTGGCCGACGACTTCGCCCCCCTCACCGAACCGCCGTACGTGGCCGCCCTCACCCCCGTCGCGAACATCGCGGTCGGCGACGAGACCCCCTGGGGCATCGCCGCCGAGCTCTTCCGCCTGCTTCCCGGCACGGAGACCGGCAGCTTCACCGGACCCGAAGCCGGGCACGAGGTGCTGGCCGCGGCCGGCCCGCGCCGTGTCGTGGCCGTCGTCCGCGACGAGCACCGGCACCCCTGGATGGCGGCGGCCCTCGACACCTTGCTGGCGGCGCGTCCCGACACGATCGTGGTCGAGATGGGCGTCCCCCGCGCCGAGCCCCGGGGCGCCCTCCACCTGGCCACCCACGGCGCGGCCCGAGTCTGCGGCCGGGCGGCGGCGGAGGCGATCGCGGGCGTGTAGCGGGTACACCGCTTCGCCGGGCTCCGCTTGGCCGGCTCGGAGGTCGGGGCGTTCGGACGGCCGGGCTCCAGACGGTACGACGAAGGCGCCGGCCCTCCTGGTGGGGGCCGGCGCCTCTGGTTCGCGGTGGCGCACGTGACGGGTATGCCGGACGGGCCCGTCCGGCGATGTGCGTGGGGCCGCCGTAGGAACACCGTGCTTCGCTCGCCGGTACGGAGAAGGCGCCGAACCCCGTGGAGGGGATCGGCGCCCTTCGCCTGCGGCGGCTGTCCGTGTCCGGCCGGTCAGGGCCGGGGCGGGCTCGGATCCGGGCTCAGATTCCCTGCCAGTCGGGCTTGTGGGTGTAGGTGTGCCGGAAGTAGTCGGCGAGCTTCAGCTTGGAGGCGGCGGCCTCGTCGACGACCACCGTGGCGTGCGGGTGCAGTTGGAGTGCGGAGGCCGGGCACACGGCCGCGACCGGGCCCTCGACGCTCGCGGCGACCGCGTCCGCCTTGCCCTCACCGGTGGCGAGGAGCACCACGTGCCGGGCCTCCAGGATGGTGCCGATTCCCTGCGTGATCACGTGGTGCGGCACCTGCTCGATGTCACCGTCGAAGAAACGCGCGTTGTCGACGCGGGTCTGCTCGGTGAGCGTCTTGATCCGGGTCCGCGAGGCGAGCGAGGAGCACGGCTCGTTGAAACCGATGTGCCCGTCGGTGCCGATGCCCAGCAGCTGGAGGTCGACCCCGCCGGTCCCGCCCAGCGCCTCGTCGTACGCCTCGCACGCCCCCTGCACGTCCGCGGCCGTGCCGTCGGGGCCCATGAACGCGTCCATGCCGATCCCCAGCGGTTCGAGCACCTCGCGTCGCAGCACCGAGCGGTACGACTCGGGGTGCTCGGCGGGGAGACCCACGTACTCGTCGAGCTGGGCGATCCGCGCCCGCGAGGTGTCCACGACGCCCGAGCGCACCTTGGCCGCCAGTGCCTCGTACACGGGCAGCGGCGTCGAGCCGGTGGCCACCCCGAGCAGGGCGTCGGGCTTGCGTCGGAGCAGCTGTGCCATGGCTTCGGCTATCAGCTCGCCGCCTGCCTTGGCGTCCGGAACGATGACAACTTCCACGCTTGCCTGCCGTTTCGAAGAGAGGACTCGCCCGGGGTCCGGGACTGGCTGTGTGGGGCCCTGTGTGGTTTAGACCAATCTAACAGAGCTGGGCCCGGTGAGCGCGTCGAAACGGTCAGGTGGATGGCGGTGTCAGGTCAGCGAACCTCCCGTCGCGTCCACCCAGCTTCCCGTGACCCACCGGCCCCCGTGCGAGGCGAGGAAAGCGACCACGTCGGCCACCTCGGCCGGCGCCCCCACCCCGCCCAGCGCGGAGAGCGCCGCCGCCCGGTCCCAGCCGTCCGGGCTCCCGTGCAGCAGCCCGGCCGTGTTGTCCGTCTCGATGATGCCGGGCGCCACCGAGTTCACCGTGATGCCGCGGGTGCCCAGCACCTTGGAGAGATCACGCGAGAACACGTCCAGCGCGCCCTTCGTCATCGAGTACGCCATGTAGTCCGGCATCACCGCGGTGCGGGACAGCCCCGAGGAGATGTTGATGACCCGGCCGCCGTCCCGCAGGCGGTCCATGCCGTGCTTGAGGATGAAGAACGGTGCCTTCACGTTGACGGTGAAGACCGCGTCGTACTCCGCCTCCCCTATCTCCCCGATGGGGCGCGTGGTGCCGATCCCGGCGTTGTTCACCAGGATGTCCACGCCGTCGGCGTGCCGGTCGAACTCCTCCCACAGGGCCTCGGCGGCCCCGGGGGCGCCAAGGTCGGCCCCGATCGCGAACGCCGAGCCGCCCGCCGCCTCGATCGCGGCGACCGTCTCCTTCGCCGCCGCCTCGTTCCTGCCGTAGTGCACCGCGATGCGTGCGCCGTCGTGGCCCAGCCGCTCCGCGATTCCCCGCCCGATGCCCCTGCTCGCCCCGGTGACGAGAGCCGTCCTGCCCGCAAGTACGCCCCGCACGCCCATGTCGGCGCCCCCTTCGCATTTTCCTAGTGGTCGCTACAGAAAAGACCGTACAGCAGCCCGGCGACATTTCTCTAGTGCCCGCTATAAAATGCACTCCATGGTGAGCGGTGAGAAGAGCGGGCAAGCGGAGGCGTCGACTCCGAAGGTCGCGGCCAGGGGGCGGCGGGGCCGCCCCCGCTCCTTCGACCGGGCGACGGCCCTGGAGAAGGCGCTGATGGCCTTCTGGGAGCACGGTTACGAGGCCACGTCGGTCTCGGATCTCACGCGGGTCATGGATATCGGCGCCCCGAGCCTGTATGCCGCCTTCGGCGACAAGCGCTCGCTCTTCGAGGAGGTCGTCCAGGAGTACGGCGTGCGGTACGGCTCGTTCGGCGGCCGCGCCCTCGCCGAGGAGCCGACCGCCCGCGCGGGGGTGGAGCGGATGCTGCGCGAGGCCGCCGTCGAGTACACGGCTCCCGGCCGGCCGCACGGCTGCCTCGTCATCCACGCGGCCGCCAACTGTTCGACCGCCGAGGTCGAGGAGTCCCTGCGGGAGCGGCGCAACGGCAACATCGCCGCGATCGAGGACCGGATCGACGCCGACGTGGTCGCGGGCGTGCTGCCGCCGGACACCGACGCGGCCGCCCTCGCCCGGCACACCGGTGCCATGATCCAGGGCATGTCGCAGCAGGCGCGCGACGGCGCGAGCCGGGTGGAGCTGGAGGCACTCGCGGAAATTGCCCTGGCCGTCTGGCCCCGTGTGTGAGCCAACGGGGTTAGGCTTTGGCCGGGCGCTCGGATGTCCGAGTAGTCGACGGAACGCGACAACTGCGAACACCGTCCGTCGCATGGACACGATGAGTGGTCTAGTCCACAATGGCGACTGAGACACTCGCCGTGACACTCACGCAAGGTGATCGTCAGGCTTCCGCCTTCCCCGCACAGGAGGGCGGACCGAGGAACCGGTGCTCTCTGCCCTGACTGCTCCGGGTCCTCATCCTTCGGCCGACCGGGACCGCACACCCCACGGCCGTTGTTGCTCCGGGCTGCGGTGCCGGGAGGGTTGAGGGTCCCTCTCAGGCGCCGCGGCCCGCGGGTGTTTCCAGGGCGGTCCGGGACGGGATCCGGGAGCGGGGACGGCGGAATCCGGCTGGTTTCGATCGCTGTCCGAACCGCCAGGTACGCTCAGCCACGTGCCCTCCATGAACGAACTCGTACGCCAGCACACAGCGCTCGACGACTCCGACCTCGAGTGGCTCCACCTGCTGGTCTCGGAGTGGCAGCTCCTCTCCGACCTCTCCTTCGCCGACCTGGTCCTGTGGGTTCCCACCCGCGACGGCGCCCGCTATGTCTCCGTCGCCCAGATGCGGCCCAACACCGGACCGACCTCGTACCAGGACGACATGGTCGGCCACCTGGTCCCGCGAGGCCGGCGCCCCATGCTGGACATCGCCCTGGACGAGGGCCGGATCGTGCGCGAGGGCGACCCGGAGTGGCGCGAGGAGGTCCCGGTCCGCGTCGAGTCCATCCCCGTACGCCGTCAGGGGCGCGTCCTGGGCGTCATCGCCCGCAACACCAACCTCCTCACCGTGCGCACCCCGAGCCGCCTGGAACTCACGTATCTGCAGAGCGCCTCGGACCTCGCGCAGATGATCGCGGCCGGCGCCTTCCCGTTCGAGAACCAGCAGGTCGACATGGACGCCTCGCCCCGCGTCGGCGACGGCCTGATCCGGCTCGACGCGGACGGTATCGTCCAGTACGCGTCCCCGAACGCGCTGTCGGCCTACCACCACATGGGCCTCGCCGCCGACCTGGTCGGCCATCACCTCGGACGGACCACCGCCGAACTCGCCCCCTCCCGCGGCCCGGTTGACGAGGCACTCGCCAAGGTGGCCAGCGGCTGGGCGCCGCGCGAGTTCGAGATCGAGGCGCACGACGGGGTGATCCAGTTCCGTGCCATCCCGCTCAAGCCGAAGGGCACGCGTATCGGTTCGCTGGTGCTCCTGCGCGACGTCACGGAACTGCGCCGTCGCGAGCGTGAGTTGATCACCAAGGACGCCACGATCCGGGAGATCCACCACCGGGTGAAGAACAACCTCCAGACGGTGGCTGCCCTGCTGCGCCTCCAGGCCCGGCGCATCGAGTCCGACCGGGGGCGCGAGGCGCTGGAGGAGGCCGTGCGCCGGGTCGGCTCGATCGCGATCGTGCACGAGACCCTCTCCCAGAACCTGGACGAGCGCGTGGAGTTCGACGAGATCGCCGACCGCGTGCTGGCGATGGTGGCGGAGATCTCGCCGGGCAAGGTCACCGGCCGGCGCACCGGTCGCTTCGGCATTCTGGACGCCGAGGTCGCGACCCCCTTGTCGATGGTGCTGACCGAGGTTCTGCAGAACGCCCTGGAGCACGGTTTCCGCGACGGCGACACCGGCACGGTCGAGGTCTCCGCGGTCCGAGGCGGTACGACGAAGGAGGCCCGGCTCCTGGTCACCGTCCAGGACGACGGCGTCGGTCTGCCCGACAACTTCGATCCGCACCGCTCCGGCAACCTCGGCCTGCAGATCGTCCGCACCCTGGTGGAGGGCGAGTTGGGCGGGGCCTTCGACATGGTGCCGGCCCCGGACCGCGGCACCCGGGTGATCCTGGACATCCCGGTGCCCGTGGACAAGTAGCGAGCGGAGCCGGGCAGCAAAAAGCCTCGGACCCGTGAGGGTCCGAGGCCAGTGCTCGTGCGATCCATCGTCCGATGCGCATCGGGGGTACTGCGCGCTGCGGCTCGGGAGCGGGGGTTGCGTACTCGCTGTACGCGCCGCCAAGCTCAGGCTGTCAGCAGGGGTGGATGGTCAGGCGGAGGCCTGACGAGCCCGGTTGCGGGCGGCACGGCGCTTCATTGCGCGGCGCTCGTCCTCGCTGAGACCACCCCAGACGCCGGAGTCCTGGCCGGACTCGAGCGCCCACTGCAGGCACTGCTCCATGACAGGGCAGCGACGGCAGACGGCCTTGGCTTCCTCGATCTGCAGCAGCGCGGGACCGGTGTTGCCGATGGGGAAGAAGAGCTCGGGGTCTTCCTCGCGGCAAACGGCGCGGTGACGCCAGTCCATGGCTGCTACCTCTCCTTGGTATTACATGCTGGGATGCTTGTGAATGTGAACGCTTTCACGAATCCCTCAACAAGGGAAGGGCCTACCGTCAGGTTGCCCTGGCGTGGTCCTGTGGTTTGAAGAGGGGTTCCGATGATCTGTGAAGGCCGGTGTTGCGGGCCGTTCCGATCGCCAAGAAGAGACTCGCAAACCTCGGCGGCGGATACAACCCCTTCCGGAAAGTTTTTTTTGATTCTTCGGTGTCGACTAGGTCACAGCCGTACTTCTATGGGGTGGACCCTGGCCTAAACGTTCGAGTGAAAGGACTTTCGCCCCTTCTGCTCACACAATCACACGCAGTGCACGGCGAACGCCTGTGAACGTCACGCTGGTCCGCAGCCCCAGGTGGTCACCGTCCATCTGGAGGGGGAGTGGCACCTTCGAATGCAAGGTGAACTCGGTCATGTCGTGCAGGGAGACGGCATGCCGGCCCCGGGGTCCGCGCTCAGGGGACGAAGTGAGCAACTGGGTGCCATACCGGGCAACCGCGGCCGTCGACAGGCGGCTGAGGCCGAAGACGTCGAGCCCGGTATCGAACGAGGCTTTAGGTGACGCGTAGATCGGGCGATTGCCGAGAAACGTCCACGGGCACGTGTTCGAGACTATGGACAGCACCAGATCGGTGACCGGGTCCTCACCCGCCCGTTCCAGGGTGATCGTCCCGTTGCGGCGGTGCGGCTCGCCGACGAGCGCGCGCATCACCTGGCGGACGTAGAGGGCGTGCGTCGACTTCCTGCCGCGCTCACGGTGCTGCTCGACCCGGCCGACCACGCCGGCGTCGAAGCCCAGCCCGGCGTTGAAGGTGAACCAGCGGGCCGGGACCGCCTCGTCCTCCGTGCCCGGCGTACCCGAGGCCAGGCCCAGCCCGACGGTCCGCTCACTGCCCTCGCGCAGTGCGTCCAGCAGGGCGCCGGTGGCCTCCACCGCGTGGTTGGGCAGGCCGAGGGCGCGGGCGAAGACGTTGGTGGAACCGCCCGGGACCACCGCGAGACGGGGCAGCTTCTCGGGGCAGGGGCCGTCGTGCAGCAGACCGTTGACGACCTCGTTGACCGTGCCGTCGCCGCCGAGGGCCACCACCAGGTCGATGTCGTCGCTCTGTGCCGCCTGCCGGCCGAGGTCGCGCGCGTGGCCGCGGTACTCGGTGGTGACCGCCTCCAGCTTCATCTCGCTCGCGAGTGCGTGGATCAGCACGTCGCGCGTACGCGCACTCGTGGTGGTTGCCGCCGGATTGACCACGAGAAGTGCACGCATGGTCTGCAGGGTACCTACTCAGTGGTACCCGGCCCAGACCGAGGCGGAGATCGCCGAGGGCGCACGGAGCACACGGTCCGCCGGACGCGCCCATGGGGCCCAGTGCGCCGAGGGCTACCCTTCAGGGGTGAGCAGTGAGCAGAACCCCACCCCCGAAGCCGCCGAAGAGGCGGGCCCCCGTCCCGGCCGGCTGACCGCCGCGGCCGCGCTGGCCGCACTGGAGGGGCTGGCGCTCGTCGTCGGCGGCGCCTGGATGCTAGTGGGAGGTCTCACCGGCCACCCCGACGACCGGACCTCGGCCATCACCGGCGGCGTCACCCTGATCGCCCTCGCCCTGCTGCCGCTCCTCGCCGCCCGCGGGCTGATCGGCCGGCGGGGCTGGAGCCGGGGGCCCGCCGTCATCACGCAGATCATGGCGCTGCCGGTGGCCTACAACCTGTTGCAGGCCGACAGCGTGGCCATCCCGGCGGGCATCGTGCTCGGCGTCGTGGCCGTCACGGCGCTGGTGCTGCTCGTGAACCCCACGACCACCCAGGCCCTCGGCATCCGGGGACCCGGCGGCGCCGAGAAGTAGCCGAGGAGCAGTGGCCGTCCGGATGCCTCCGCCGACGGCCAACGACCGGTGGCGCTACTCCTCGACCAGCAGCTTCTCCCGCAGCTGCGCCAGTGTGCGGGCCAGCAGCCGCGACACGTGCATCTGCGAGATCCCGACCTCCTGCGCGATCTGCGACTGGGTCATGTTGCCGAAGAAGCGCAGCAGCAGGATCCGTTTCTCCCGCGGCGGCAGGTCCTCCAGCAGCGGCTTGAGCGACTCCCGGTACTCGACGCCCTCCAGGGCCTCGTCCTCGGCGCCCAGGGTGTCCGCGACCGCCGGGGACTCGTCGTCGGTGTCCGGGACGTCCAGGGAGAGCGTGGAGTACGCGTTGGCCGACTCCAGGCCCTCCAGGACCTCCTCCTCCGAGATCGCCAGCTTCTCGGCGAGCTCGTGGACCGTGGGCGAGCGCCCGTGCAACTGCGAGAGTTCCGCCGTGGCCGTCGTCAGGGCCAGCCGAAGCTCCTGCAGGCGCCGCGGGACGCGCACCGCCCAGCCCTTGTCCCGGAAGTGCCGCTTGATCTCGCCGACGACCGTCGGGGTCGCGTAGGTGGAGAACTCCACCCCGCGGTCCGGGTCGAAGCGGTCGACCGACTTGATCAGTCCGATGGTGGCGACCTGGGTGAGGTCGTCCAGGGGCTCGCCGCGGTTGCGGAAGCGGCGCGCGAGGTGCTCGACGAGCGGCAGGTGCATGCGGACCAGCCGGTTGCGCAGTTCCGCGTACGCCGGGCTGTCCTTCTCCAGCGTGCGCAGCTCGGCGAACAGGAGACGTGCCCCGCTGCGGTCCTGCGGGTCGTGCCGCGTGCCCCGTGCGCCCGGCACGCCGTCCTCGGAGTGTCGCTCGTGCTCGCTCATCGTTCCGCCCGTTGCCCTTTCCCGAGCCCTCGCCTCCGCTCGGACGGGCCGGACGGGGGTCTCCCCGGTCCGCTGTCCGTCGTCCGGGACGACGGCCTCGGGGGAGGCCTCGTCCTCCGGATGCGGCCGGGCCTGCTCGGGGATGCCGTCGATGCCGTCCGCCGTGCGCCGGGCGTCGTTCTCAGAACGTGCGCCCTCGGCCGGCAGCTCCCGTGTGCCGCGCTCTTCGTCCCGCACCGGCCCGTCCCCGTTCCTCACGTCGGCCCGGGTCCCGCGCCGCGCTGTTTGTAGAGGCTGATCGAAACGGTTTTGTCCTCGTCCACGGCGGAGGAGACCTTACCCGCGAGGGCGGACAGCACGGTCCAGGCGAAGGTGTCCCGCGAGGGGGCGTGGCCGTCCGTGGTCGGCGCCGAGACGGTGACCTCCAGCGAGTCGTCGACGAGACGGAAGACACAACTGAGCACCGAGCCGGGCACGGCCTGCTGAAGCAGGATCGCGCAGGCCTCGTCGACCGCGATCCGCAAGTCCTCGATCTCGTCGAGGGTGAAGTCCAAACGGGCTGCGAGGCCGGCCGTCGCCGTACGCAGCACCGACAGGTAGGCACCCGCGGCCGGCAGCCGGACTTCGACGAAGTCCTGGGTCGCGGGCTCGCCTGCGATCTGGGACACCCTCACCTCCAAGGTGGTACAAGCGTTACAGGGTCGAGGGCCGCCCCTCGGGTAACGCGCTACGTGGTTCAGCGGTGACGTTATCGCGCTCCAGAGTTTCCTGTCCCCGAGACCCCAACCCCTTGCTGTCACTCATAGTAAACACATGAACACGCACAGTGGCTAGGGGTTCGGCGGGCCCAAATCGGAAGAGCGCGCGCCGGGTTGACGTACCCAGGCGTCAGAGGGTCGAACCGTCCCCGGGACAGGTCACACGAGTACGTGGTCTACGAAGCACCAGCGCCAGCTCTCACCCGGCTCGAAGGTCCGCATCACAGGGTGGCCGGTCGCCTCGTGATGGGCCGTCGCGTGCCTCCTCGGCGAGGAGTCGCAGCAGCCCACGTGACCGCAGACGAGGCACAGCCTCAACTGCACCGGGTCCGTGCCCTCGGCCAGACACTCCGGGCAGGTCTCGCCGCTCGGCTCCGGTTCCGGGTGCGGCAGCGCGTCGGCGTGCGTGCACTGTTTCATGATTGCCAGGTTACGACGGGTGTGCGGATGACCGCGCGGGAAAAGAGGGCGGGCGAGGACCATGGACGTGATGCCGCTGCTGTTGCTGGTGGCGGGCAGCGCCGCGATCGCCGCGGCGGGGCGGCGCGTGCCGGTGCCGCCACCGCTGCTGCTGGTCGCGGTGGGTCTGGCGGTGAGCTACGTCCCCGGAGTGCCCGACTACACCCTCGACCCGCACATCGTCCTGCCCCTCCTGCTGCCTCCGCTGCTCCACACGGCGGCCACCGACAGCTCCTACCTCGACCTGCGGGCACAGCTGCGGCCCGTGGCGCTGCTGTCCGTGGGCTACGTACTCTTCGCCACGTTCGTCGTCGGCTGCGCCGCGTACCTGATCGTGCCCGGCCTGCCGCTGACCGCGGCCCTGGTGCTCGGCGCGGTGGTGGCGCCGCCGGACGCCGTCGCGGCCACGGCGGTGGCGCGCCGCGTGGGGCTGCCCTCCCGGATCACCACGATCCTCCAGGGCGAGTCCCTGGTGAACGACGCCACCGCGATCACCGCCTTCAGGGTGGCGCTCGCGGCGGCGGTCGGCGAGGGCGCCACATGGGCCGGCGGGATCGCGGAGTTCCTGATCGCGGCCATCGGTGGCGTCGGCGTCGGGCTGGTGCTGATGGTGCCGCTCCACTGGTTGCGCACGCACCTGAAGGAGGCGCTCCTCAAGAACACGCTCTCCCTGCTGATCCCGTTCGCGGCCTACGCCGTCGCCGAGCAGGTGCACGCCTCCGGGGTGCTCGCGGTGGTGGTCGTCGCGCTCTATCTCGGCCACCGCGCGTGGGAGGTCGATTTCGCCACCCGTCTCCAGGAGGAGGCGGTGTGGAAGATGGTCGCCTTCGTCCTGGAGTCGGCCGTGTTCGCCCTGATCGGACTCCAGCTGCCCGTCGTCCTCAAGGGCCTCGGGGAGTACGAGGGTGCCGACGCCGCCTGGTACGCGGTCGCCGTCTTCCTGGTGGTCGCCGTGGCGAGGTTCGTGTGGGTGTATCCGGCGACCTTCCTGCCGCGGCTGTCGCCACGCGTACGCGCGCGTGAGGGCGACCTCTCCTGGAGGGGGCCGTTCGTGATCAGCTGGGCCGGGATGCGGGGCGTGGTCTCGCTCGCGATCGCCTTCTCCATCCCGCTCACCGTGCACGGCGGCGAGCCCTTCCCCGAGCGCAACCTCATCCTGTTCCTCACCTTCACCACGGTCATCGGCACGCTGGTCGTCCAGGGCGTCACCCTGCCGCCGCTGATCCGCCTGCTGAAGTTCCCCGCGCGCGACGTACAGGCCGAGACGCTCGCGGAGGCCAACGCCCAGGCGCAGGCTTCCCGGGCCGCGGAGCAGCGTCTGGACGACCTTCTCGCCGACGAGCGCGACGCCCTGCCGGCCCCGCTCGCCGACCGCCTCCGCACGGTCCTGGAACGGCGCCGCAACGCCGTCTGGGAACGGCTCGGGCAGGTCAACCCGGTCACCGGGGAAACCGTCGACGACACCTACCGGCGGCTGTCCAGGGAGATGATCGGCGCGGAGCGCGAGGTCTTCGTCCGGCTCCGGGACGGCCGCTACATCGACGACGAGATGCTCCGGACGCTGCTGCGCCGGCTGGACCTGGAGGAGGCGGCGGCATACCGGGAGACGGCGTAGGTGGGAGGCGGGAGGCGGCATGAGGCGTCACACGCGCGTGTGGCGGCGGACGCGAGCACGGGGGCGGACG
>NZ_RAIF01000031.1:634703-648166 GCF_003671715.1 Streptomyces sp. E2N166
CACGGGGGCCCGGGGCCGTCCGGCGTGTGCGGGTGAGGCCGTACCGGGCGTGCGGCGCCCGTGACGCCCGGCGGGGGCCGTTCAGGGGAAGGGGCGGCCGGTGATGACCGCCGTCAGGGCCGTGCCCCGCGGGAAGGCGCCCTCCTCGGTGAGGGTGAGCAGGGCGTGGAGCATCTTGGCGACGTAGACGCGTTCCACGGGGAGGCCGTGGCGGTGTTCGAAGTCCTCGGCGAAGGAGTCGAGCTCGGGAGTGGTGCGGGCGTAGCCGCCGCAGTGGAAGCGGTCGTCGAGGCTCCAGGCGCCGCGGAGCCCGCCGAAGGCCCGGGTCTGGAGCCGCCGTACGTCGTCGGCCAGGAAGCCGCCCTTGAGGACGGGTATCCCGAGCGACCGGCGGCCCGGCGGGAGGCCGGCGGCCAGCCCGGCGAGCGTGCCGCCGGTGCCGCAGGCGAGCGCGACCACGTCGGCGTGCTCGCCCAGTTCCTCGCCGAGGGCCCGGCAGCCGCGTACGGCCTCAGCGTTGCTGCCGCCCTCGGGGACGACGACCGCGTCCTCGGCGTCCACGGCGCCCAGCAGGGCGGCCAGGGTCTCCGGCTCGGTCTTGCGGCGGTACGTCGAGCGGTCGACGAAGTGCAGCCGCATGCCGTCGGCCGCGCACCGGGCCAGCGAGGCGTTGAGCGGCCGGCCCGCCAGTTCCTGACCGCGCACCACGCCCACCGTGGACAGTCCGAGCAGCCGGCCGGCGGCGGCCGTGGCGCGCAGGTGGTTGGAGTAGGCACCGCCGAACGTGACGACGGTACGACCGTCGGCCATGGCGAGATTCGGTGCGAGTTTGCGCCATTTGTTGCCGACCAGCTCCGGGTGGACGAGATCGTCCCGCTTCAGCAGCAAGCGGACACCGCGACGCTCGAACCGCTCGTCGGCGACCTCCTGCAGGGGAGAGGGCAGGCGGGGGCCCAGGGCGGCGAGGTCGCGGGTGTCGGTGCCGGTCACTCCGCCATTGTCACGCCGCCGCGCGCGGCGGACACATCACTTCAGCCGGTCCCGGATCCGCCCACGCATCGACGCCATGGTGAATCCGCGCGGGTCCACCTTCCCCGGCTGCCATTCGAGGTGGCCGATGACGGATCGTTCGTTCCACCCGTGGTGCCGGCAGACCGCGGCGGCGGCCCGTTCGATCGCCTCCAGCTGTGCCGCCGGCCAGGGATCGTCGCCGTCGCCCAGGTTCTCGCACTCGAAGCCGTAGAAGTGCCGGTTACCGTCCGTGTTCGACTCGTTGTCCCGGGGCAGCCCTTTTTCCGCGATCACCGCGCGCAGGACGTCGTCGTCGCCGAGCCCGGCGTGGTTGGCCCGGCCGTACCCGACCAGGTGGACCCTGCCGTTTTTGGTGATGACCCCGTGGCACAGCGGTCCCGGCAGGCCTTCGTAACCCTTCCGGCAGATCTCGACGGTCCGCGCGCTGCCCTTGGTGACCGTGTGGTGGATCATCACGCCGTGCACCGGCCCCCAGGGGCCCTTGTGGTTGCGGTTGTGGTCCCGCCAGTCGCCGACCTGGACGACGGTGAGGCCCTCCGCCTTCAGTGCCTTGAGAAAACTGCTCGCGGACATGGGTGAGGCCATGGCCGGCTCCTTCACGCTGCGCGACGACCGCCCGACGCGACCGCCTCTACGGTGCTTGTACCGAAACGGAGCGCTCCCTAGTACTTGTTCGGTCCGTGTGCGATCCGATCCGGACAATCTTGTCCCGGTCAACAGCGCTGAACGGGGCGGGACAAGACGCCGAGAGGCCGAAGAAGCACCCATGTGTGCCCCGGCCGGAGGTGATCCATTCCCGCTCTTTCGGGTAATAGCACCGGCACGCTCCGTGAGGAAGGCTGGGTCGCGCACATCGATGCCGGGCGTAGCCGTCCGGCATGACCTGGAGGGCAATTCCTTATGTCGGTAGGCGAAGAGGTCCGCACCGAGCAGACCAGGCCGCAGCAGAGCCTCGGCACGGCGGCCGCGCGGAACCTGGCCACCACGACCAAGTCCGTTCCTCAGATGCAGGAGATCAGCTCCCGCTGGCTGCTGCGCACGCTCCCGTGGGTGGACATCCAGGGCGGCACGTACCGGGTGAACCGGCGCATGACCTTCGCCGTCGGCGACGGCCGGGTGACGTTCGTCAAGACCGGCGACCGGGTCGAGGTCATCCCCGCCGAACTGGGCGAGCTGCCGGCCCTGCGGTCGTACGAGGACGAGGAGGTGCTCGCGGAACTCGCGCAACGCTGTGAGCAGCGCGAATTCGGCCCCGGCGAGGTGATCGCCTCGTTCGGCGGCCAGGCCGACGAGGTCTACCTGCTGGCACACGGCAAGGTGGAGAAGGTCGGCACCGGCCCCTACGGCGACGACGCGGTGCTCGGCGTCCTGGCCGACGGGTCCTACTTCGGCGACCAGGCGCTGCTCGACGGGGACGCCATCTGGGAGTACACCGCCCGCACGGTCACCGCCTGCACGGTGCTCGTGCTGCCCCGCCAGGAGGTGGAGCAGGTCGCGGAGCGCGCCGAATCCCTGCGCACGCACCTCGAGGAGCGTCGCTCGATCCCCGAGCAGCGCACCAACAAGCAGGGCGAGAAGGCCATCGACCTCTCCGCCGGCCACAGCGGCGAGCCGGACATCCCGCACACCTTCGTCGACTACGAGGCCCGGCCCCGTGAGTACGAACTGAGCGTCGCCCAGACCGTGCTGCGCATCCACTCGCGCGTGGCCGACCTCTACAACCAGCCGATGAACCAGACCGAGCAGCAGCTGCGGCTGACCGTCGAGGCACTGAAGGAGCGTCAGGAGCACGAGCTCGTCAACAACCGCGAGTTCGGCCTGCTGCACAACTGCGAGTACGACCAGCGGATCCAGCCGCACGACGGCGTGCCCGGTCCGGACGACCTGGACGAGCTGCTCAGCCGCCGACGCGGCACCAAGCTGCTCCTCGCCCACCCGCGTGCGATCGCCGCGATCGGACGCGAGCTCAACAGGCGCGGACTCGTCCCCGAGACCATCGACATCGCGGGCAACCGCATTCCGACCTGGCGCGGTGTGCCGATCTACCCGTGCAACAAGATCCCGGTCACCGAAGCCCGTACGTCCTCGATCATCGCGATGCGTACCGGCGAGCAGGACCAGGGCGTCATCGGCCTGCGCGCCACCGGCATCCCGGACGAGATCGAGCCGAGTCTGTCGGCGCGCTTCATGGGCATCAACGAGCAGGCCATCATCAAGTACCTGGTCACGGCCTACTACTCGGCCGCCGTCCTCGTACCGGACGCGCTCGGCGTACTGGAGAACGTCGAGATCGGCCGCTGGCAGTGACGCCAGTCTCCCGAACGCCGTGTTCCCGCCCTCCCGGGCGGGTACACCCCGGGGGTACGGAGGCGGGCGTATGGGGGAGGTGAGTTCATGACGGAGGCTCGGTACGGCGCCGCCGACACGCGTCGCCCCACCGGAACGCTGGAAAGGCACGGGCCCATCGGCACACAGCGGGAGAAGGAGCCGGGGACGTCGCCCGGCGGGCAGGGGCCGGCGGGGGTCGACGGACACGAGGCGGCGGTGCTCCTGCGCGAGTCCCGGGCGTCGGTCGATCCCGAACTGCGGTCCGCCATCGCGTCACTGCCCGCCTCGATGCGCCGGATCGCGCTCTACCACTTCGGCTGGCAGCACGCGGACGGCACGCCCGCGGCGGGCAGCTCGGGCAAGGCGATCCGCCCCGCGCTCGTCCTCGCCTCGGCCGCCGCGCTCGGCGGGTCCGGGGCCCGGACGGCGGCGGCGCGGGCCGCGGCGGCGGTGGAACTGATCCACAACTTCACTCTGCTGCACGACGACGTGATGGACCGTGACGCCACCCGGCGCCACCGGCCGACCGCGTGGACCGTGTTCGGCGACGCCGACGCGATCCTCGCGGGGGACGCCCTCCAGGCGCTCGCTCTGGGGCTGCTCGCCGCCGACCCGCACCCGGCGTCCGCGGCGGCGGCCGCCCGGCTCGCCGACTGCGTCGTCGAACTGTGCGAGGGGCAGCACGCGGACACGGCGATGGAGCGGCGCGCCCCGGGCGAGGTCACCCTCGACGAGACGCTCGCCATGGCCGAGGCCAAGACGGGCGCCCTGCTGGGGTGCGCCTGCGCCCTCGGCGCGCTGTACGCGGGGGCCGCCGCCGAGGACGTCGAGGCACTGGACGCCTTCGGCCGCGAGGCGGGCCTCGCCTTCCAGCTCATCGACGACGTCATCGGCATATGGGGAGACCCGAGCCGTACCGGCAAGCCGGCCGGTGCGGACCTGGCCGCCCGCAAGAAGTCGCTGCCGGTGGTCGCCGCCCTGACCTCCGGCACCCCGGCCGCCGCCGAGCTCGCCGAGTTGTACGCGGCGCCGTACGACGAGGGCAAGGAGGATCTGGAGCGCACCGCACTGGCCGTGGAGCGGGCGGGCGGCCGGGACTGGGCGCAGGCCCAGGCGGCCGACCGGATGGCGAGGGCCATGCAGGAACTGGCCCGCGCCGTGCCCGACCCGGAGGCGGCGGGCGGCCTCCTCGCGCTGGCCGAGTTCGTGACCCGGCGCAGCACCTGACGGTCACCCGGGCCGCATCGGCGGCCGCGCGGCGACCGGCGGCCACCGCTCAGTGACCGGTGGCCGCGAAGCAGGACCCCGGAGCCCGTGCCGGGCCGTACGGACCTGACCGACGTACGGCCGCACCGCCGAGGGCTCCGGTCCGGCGGGCCCCGCACTTCCCCACGGTGTGCGGGGCCCGCCCCCTTTCCTTTCCGGCACACGGCCGGGGAGCGCCGCCCATCGGTCGAGGAACCCAGCGGCTAGGCTCAACCTCCGTACGCACGGACGGTGTTGGGTCGAAAGGGCGGGCGGGACATGGGTGTGGTGATCCGGACGGCGGGGGAGGGCGACCGGGAGCTGGTCGTGCGACTGCTGGACGAGGCCTTCCAGGACGATCCGGTGAGCAGCTGGGTGTTTCCCGATGAGGAGTACCGCCGCCGGACCCACCACCGGCTCATGGCCGCCTTCACCGACGCCGTGCTCGCCGACGGGCGTATCGATCTCACCGAGGACGGCGCGGCCTGCGCACTGTGGCTTCCCGTGCCGGCGGACGGGCACACCGGCGACGAGTCCGGCGAGGACCACCGAGAAGGTGCCGACGACGGCCCCGTCCAGGTGCGGGAGGCCGTCGACCCGGAGAACGAACGCGTCGAACTGATAGCCCGGCTGACGGACGGTATCCACCCCTCCGGCCGGGCCCACGAGTATCTGTGGATGATCGGCGTCACCCCCGGACGGCAGGGCGAGGGCCTGGGCACCGCGCTCATCGCGTCGGTCCTCGACCGCTGCGACCGCGAGGGGCTGCCCGCCTACCTGGAGGCCAGCAGCGCCCGTGGCCGGGGCCTGTACGAACGCCTCGGCTTCGAGTTCACCGGCCGCGCCCTCGATCTGCCGGACGGCCCGCGGATGTGGCCGATGTGGCGCGAGCCGCGGCCGCCGGCGACCGCCTGACGGCCGCGCCGCCTCCGCGAATCGAAAACCCACTTGAACCACTACGACTGGAGTACTATAACTGGAGTGGTTGAAACGAAGGAGACCGGTTTGCGCAAGCTCACGTACTTCATCGCCTGCTCGATCGACGGCTTCATCGGCGGCCCGGACGGCGACGCGTCCTTCATGGTGCCGTTCGTCGACGAGGAGTTCTTCGAGTTCCTGAAGTCGGAGTATCCGGAGACGCTGCCGACCCCCGGTCGCCGGCACCTCGGGATCGACGACCTGCCGAACAAGCGGTTCGACACGATCGTCCAGGGCAGGAGCAGCTACGACCTGGCCCTGAAGGAGGGCATCACCAGCCCGTACGCCCATCTGCGTGAGTATGTCGCCTCGCGCACGCTCACGGAGTCGCCCGACCCGAACGTCGAGATCATTCCGGCGGACCTGGTCGGCAGGGTCCGCGAACTGAAGGCGGAGGACAGTGCCTTCGGCATCTACCTGTGCGGTGGATCGGTCGTCGCCGGCGAGCTGATCGACGAGATCGACGAGCTGGTGATCAAGACCTACCCGGTGGTGCTGGGCACGGGCATGCCGATGTTCGGCTCCGGATTCCAGGTCTCGGAGTTCGTCCAGGAGTCGGTGCGGGCCTTCGGCAACGGCGTCGTGGTCCGGACGTACAGCAGAAAGCGCTGAGCCGGCACCCGCTCCACGCTGGGAACGTGCGGTGGTCCGGCCCGCCGGCCACGGGAATGCCGAAGGGGCCCGGCCGCGATGGCGGCCGGGCCCCTCGGGGCTGTTTCTTGGGCCTGCGATGGTGCACCGATCGCCGGCTCCCGAGCGCTGACCGGGCGTCAGGCCTTCTTGGTCTCCCAGAAGATCTTGTCGATCTGGGCGATGTAGTCCAGGGCCTTCTGGCCGGTCGCCGGGTCGGTCGAGCCCTTGGCGGCCGACAGGGCCTTCAGGGTGTCGTTGACCAGCTGGTGCAGCTCCGGGTACTTCTCGAAGTGCGGGGGCTTGAAGTAGTCGCTCCACAGCACGGACACGTGGTGCTTCGCGAGCTCGGCGCGCTGCTCCTTGATGACCGTGGCGCGGGCCTGGAAGTGCGGGTCGTCGTTGCCGGCCATCTTTTCCTGGACGGCCTTCACCGACTCCGCCTCGATGCGGGCCTGGGCCGGGTCGTACACGCCGCAGGGCAGGTCGCAGTGGGCGCTGACCGTGACCTTGGGGGCAAACAGGCGGGAAAGCATGGAGCGTTCCTTCCTCGTGATCGTCTTCTCAGGGGGGACATTACTCCCTGGGAGGCCCGTTTTCGCGAGTGCCCCCGTGGGCTTAGGACAAAAGTCCGGGGTGAGACTGAGACTGGTGGAGGAAAGACCGGGGAGGTGCCGGGTCATGCCGGAGCAGCTGTCGCAGGAGACCGAACGCGCGAGAGGGGCGTTGCCCTTCGGGCCGGCCGAGGTGACCGGGCCCTCGATGGTGCCCACGCTGCACCACGGGGACGTACTCCTGGTGCACTGGGGAGCCAGGGTCAGGCCCGGTGACGTGGTCGTCCTGCGACACCCCTTCCAGCAGGACCTGCTCGTGGTCAAGCGGGCCGTCGAGCGGCGCGGGGCCGGCTGGTGGGTGCTCGGGGACAACGCGTTCGCCGGCGGGGACAGCACCGACTACGGGGCCGTCCCCCAGGAGCTCGTGCTCGGCAGGGCGCGGCTGCGGTACCGGCCGCTCCGGCCCGGTCAGCGCTCGCCCTTCGCCGTGGTCCGCTGGGCGCTGTCGGCGCTCAGGCCGGTGCTGGCCGACCGGTCCGCCTCCAGGCGCTTGCGGGCGCGGTAGGCCGCCACGTTGGCGCGGGTGGCGCAGCGGTCCGAGCAGTAGCGCCGGGAGCGGTTGGTGGAGGTGTCCAGGTAGGCGTTGCGGCAGGGGGCCGCCTCGCACAGGCCCAGACGGTCCACGCCGTACTCGGTGAGGTGGAAGGCCAGCCCCATCGCCGCGATGGCGGCGAAACCGGCGGTCGCGTTGGACGGGTGGTCCGCCAGGTGCATGTGCCACAGCGGGGTGCCGTCGTCGTCCCGGACGTCGTGGCCGGAGATCTGCGGGCTCACCGGGAACTCCAGCAGGAGCGAGTTCAGGAGGTCCACGGCGAGGGTCTCGTCGCCGCCGTCGGCCGCCTCGAAGACCGCGCGCAACCGTCCCCGGACCGAACGGAACCGGGTCACGTCGGCGTCCGTGGCGCGCCGGCCCGCCGACTGGTTGGCGCCGAAGAGCTCGCGGACGGCCTCCACCGAGGTCAGTGAGTCCTGTCCCCGGGCCGGTTCCTCGGTGTTGACGAGGCGTACGGCGTAATCCGAGTAATAGGCCAGTTCCACTTGTAGTCCTTACGAAGGGGCTCTATGGTCGTGCCTGCGATCAGGTAACAGCTGATCGTGGTTCCAGGGTATTACGTACGCATGCGATGGAGGGGCTCGATGACGGACGCGGAGACCACCACTACCACCACGCCCGCCGCCGACTGGCACGCCTGGCAGGTCAGCTGGGACCGGCAGCAGGAGTGGTACATGCCGGACCGCGAGGAACGCTTCCGGACCATGCTGGACATGGTCGAGGCCCTGGTCGGCCGCGCGCCGCGCGTGCTCGACCTCGCCTGCGGCACCGGGACCATCACGGCCCGGCTGCTCGCCCGGTTCCCGGAGGCCACCAGCACCGGCGTGGACCTCGACCCGGCGCTCCTCGCCATCGCCGAGGGCACCTTCGCGGGCGACGAACGGGTCTCCCTGGTCGCCGCCGACCTCAAGGACCCCGACTGGACGGCGCGGCTGCCGTACGACTCCTACGACGCCGTCCTGACCGCCACGGCCCTGCACTGGCTCCACGCCGAACCCCTCGCGGCCCTCTACGGCCGGGTCGCGGATCTGGTCCGCGACGGCGGTGTCTTCATGAACGCGGACCACATGATCGACGAGACGACGCCGCGGATCAACGCGGCCGAGCGCGCCCAGCGGCACGCGCAGATGGAGGCCGCCAAGCGCGACGGCGCGCTCGACTGGGCCGAATGGTGGCAGCTTGCCGCCAAGGACCCGGTCCTCGCCGGACCCACTGCCCGCCGCTTCGAGATCTACGGCGAGCACGCCGACGGCGACATGCCCTCGGCGGAGTGGCACGCGCGCGTGCTGCGCGAGAAGGGCTTCGGCGAGGTGCGGCCGGTGTGGTGCTCGCCGTCGGACACCTTGCTGCTGGCGCTGAAGTAGGGACGGACGCGGGGAGGGGCGGTGCGGGACACCCGCACCGCCCCTCCCCGCGACCACCCCTGTCAGAGGACCTTGGACAGGAACGCCTTCGTCCGCTCGTGCTGCGGGTCGGTCAGGACGTCGCGCGGGTTGCCCGACTCGACCACCACGCCGTCGTCCATGAAGACCAGGCTGTCGCCGACCTCGCGGGCGAAGCCCATCTCGTGGGTGACGACGACCATCGTCATACCGGACTCGGCGAGGTCGCGCATGACGTCGAGGACGTCGCCGACCAGCTCGGGGTCGAGAGCCGAGGTCGGCTCGTCGAACAGCATCAGCTTCGGATCCATGGCGAGGGCCCGTGCGATGGCGACCCGCTGCTGCTGGCCGCCGGAGAGCTGCGAGGGGTAGTTGCCGGCCTTGTCGCCCAGGCCCACGCGCTCCAGGAGCTGGCGCGCGCGGTCCCTGGCCTGGGCCTTGCTCACGCCCTTGACCTGGACCGGCGCCTCCATGACGTTCTCCAGCGCCGTCATGTGCGGAAACAGGTTGAAGCGCTGGAAGACCATGCCGATGTCCCGGCGCTTGACCGCGACCTCGCTGTCCTTCAGCTCGTAGAGCTTGTCGCCCTTCTGGCGGTAGCCGACCAACTGGCCGTCGACGTACAGCCGCCCGGCGTTGATCTTCTCCAGGTGGTTGATGCAGCGCAGGAAGGTCGACTTGCCCGAGCCCGAGGGGCCGATGAGGCAGAACACCTCACCCTGCTTCACCTCCAGGTCGATGCCCTTGAGGACCTCGACGGCGCCGAAGGACTTGTGGACGCCCTCGGCCTTGACCATGGCGGTCATGCCGCACCTCCCGTCGTGCTGGAGCGGTTCGACAGGGACAGCAGGTTCGCCCTGATCTTCTGCATCGGGGTGGCCGGCAGGCTGCGGCTGGAGCCGCGCGCGTAGTAGCGCTCCAGGTAGTACTGGCCGACGCTGAAGACCGAGGTCAGCAGCAGATACCAGGCCGCGGCCAGGAACAGCATCTCGGCCGGGGCGCCGGAGGTCTGGCCGATGTCCTGGGCGACCCTGAACAACTCGGCGTACTGGACGACCGACACCAGTGAGGTCGTCTTCAGCATGTTGATGACCTCGTTGCCCGTCGGCGGCACGATCACGCGCATCGCCTGCGGCACCACGATCCGGCGCAGCGTCTTGGTGTGGCTCATGCCGAGCGCGTGCGCCGCCTCGGTCTGGCCCTCGTCGACCGCGAGCAGACCGGCGCGGCAGATCTCCGCCATGTACGCGGCCTCGTTCAGACCGAGGCCGAGCAGCGCCGTCAGGAACGGCGTCATGAAGTCCGACCACTCGTCGCGGTAGAACGGGCCGAGGTTGATGTACTCGAAGACCAGGCCGAGGTTGAACCAGACGACCAGCTGCACCAGGACGGGCGTGCCGCGGAAGAACCAGATGTAGAACCACGCGATGGACGAGGTCACCGGGTTCTTCGACAGCCGCATCACGGCGAGCAGGATGCCGCCGACGACGCCGATCAGCATCGCCAGGACGGTGATCAGGAGCGTCTTGCCCATGCCGGTCAGGACACGGTCGTCGAAGAAGTAGTCCGGGATCGCACCCCAGTTGATCTTGCCCTGGGAGAACGCGTAGACGACGGCGGCCAGCAGCGCGATCGCGACGACCGCGGATACGTACCGCCCGTAGTGCCGGACCGGGATGGCCTTGATGGCCTCCGGTCCGGCCGGCGGGGTGTCGGCCGGGCCGCCCGCCGTCTTGTCGATGTCAACAGTCACGGATGTTGCCTTTCAGTGCCCGCCGCGCGGTCACTTGCCGCCGTTGATGGTGGCCTCCGTGACGGCGCCTTCCGCCACGCCCCACTTGTCCATGATCTTCTTGTACTCGCCGTTGGCGATGACCGCGTCCAGCGCCGCCTTCAGGGCGTCCCGCAGCTGCTCGTTGTCCTTGGCGACCGCGATGCCGTACGGCGCGGCCTCGACCTGCTCGCCGACGATCTGGAAGTCCTTGCCGCCGCCCGAGGTCTTCACCGCGTACGCGGCGACCGGGAAGTCGGAGGAACCGGCGTCGGCGCCGCCCGCGCGCAGGCGGGTCTGGGCCTGCTGGTCGTTGTCGAAGGCCTCCATGGAGATCTTCTTGCCGGCCGGGCACTTCTCGTTCTCGGCCTTGGCGAGGTCCTCCGAGACCGTGCCGCGCTGCAGCACGAGCTTCTTGCCGCACAGGTCGGACCAGGCCTTGATGCCCTGGTCGTCACCCTTCTTGGTGTAGATCGAGACACCGGCGGTGAAGTAGTCCACGAAGTCGACGCCCTGGCCGACCTTCTTGCCGGTGTCGGAGTCGATGCCCTCCTGGCGGTCCTTCGTGTCGGTCATCGCGGACATGGCGATGTCGTACCGCTTGGAGCGCAGACCGGTGATCAGCGTGTCGAAGGTGCCGTTCTCGAACTCGAACTTCACCCCGAGCTGCTTGCCCATGGCGTCCGCGAGGTCGGGGTCGATGCCGACCGTCTCGCCGGACTTGTCCTTGAACTCGACGGGGGCGTAGGCGATGTCGGAGCCGACCTTGATGACGCCCTTGTCGCGGACGGACTGGGGCAGCTTGTCGGCCAGCGGGGCGCCCGCCGCGGACTGGTTGTCGCTGCCGCCGGAGTCGCTGTTCTCGGTCTGGTCGCCGCATCCGGTGAGCAGCAGGGCGCCTGCGACCGCGATCGCACCGACCGCTGCTAGCCGGGAGTGCGCGGCGGTCGTACGACGGGTGGAGCTTGCGGTCATGGTGGTTCCTCCGGCGGATGAAAGGAGATGCCGATGGGGACGGTGGAGTTCCGGTGAGACGGGACGCCGGCCGGGGGACCGGCAGGCGCGGTGGGTCGACGAGAGCACACGCCTTCGAGTGTCGCGACCTCGTGTGATTACGGCATCTTGCCATTCGGACTCGGCCATTCAGGGGGGACGTCATGTCAAAATCGGATAACGGGTGACCCCCCGAACCGCACCAGGTCGGTACATCACGACCGAACCTTTACGGGAATCTGCCCTTCCGGCCGAAGGATCTTCGGCATTCCTCGAGATACGGGCACGGTTCGGCGGCGTGCGCAGCCGCTGAAGGCTCGTTCTCCGGGGCTGTCAAGGGCTGAGGGGAAGTTGTCCGGATCCCTGGGTATGAGCCATGTCACCGGCATGCGGCGTCCGAGGTCCGACATGTGAGCTTGCCCTTATCGGACTCGTCGCGGTGGGTGTCCGTCGGGTAAGAAGGTTCTTTACACCCCTCATCAGGGGCTCAGGGCGCGTGTGCGGCGCGCCCGTCGCGCAGGGCCCACATGGTCCCAACGGTCATCTTCCTGCGCGGTGCCCGCCCATTCCTCACCAGGAGTGGACAAACCCTCAAACCATGAACTCTTAAGGGGTAAGACAAAGTGGCAGCGGAGATCGTCAATCCTCGCAGCGACAGCGACGCCAGTACGGAGCAGGAGGCGGGCGCCGAGCCCCTCGACTCCTTCGACCCCGCGTTCGCGCTGCACCGCGGCGGCAAGATGGCCGTGCAGGCCACCGTGCCGGTCCGCGACAAGGACGACCTGTCCCTGGCGTACACGCCCGGCGTCGCGAAAGTGTGCAGCGCGATCGCCGAGCAGCCCGACCTCGTCCACGACTACACCTGGAAGTCGTCGGTCGTGGCGGTCGTGACGGACGGTACGGCCGTTCTGGGCCTCGGGGACATCGGGCCCGAAGCCTCCCTTCCGGTGATGGAGGGGAAGGCGATCCTGTTCAAGCAGTTCGGCGGTGTGGACGCGGTCCCGATCGCGCTCGACTGCACGGACGCCGACGAGATCGTCGAGACGGTGGTGCGGCTCGCGCCCTCCTTCGGCGGCGTGAACCTGGAGGACATCTCGGCGCCGCGGTGCTTCGAGATCGAGCGCAAGCTCCAGGAGCGGCTCGACATCCCGGTCTTCCACGACGACCAGCACGGCACGGCGGTCGTGACGCTGGCGGCGCTGCGGAACGCGGCGCGGCTGAGCGGGCGGACGCTGGGTGAGCTGCGGGCGGTGATCTCGGGCGCGGGCGCGGCCGGTGTCGCCATCGCCAAGATGCTGGTCGAGGCCGGTATCGGGGACGTCGCGGTCGCCGACCGCAAGGGCGTCGTCTCCGCCGACCGGGACGACCTGACCCCGGTCAAGCGGGAAGTGGCCTCCTTCACCAACAAGGCGGGGCTGTCCGGCTCCCTGGAGGCCGCCCTGTCCGGCGCCGACGTCTTCATCGGCGTCTCCGGAGGTACGGTGCCGGAGCCGGCGGTCGCCTCGATGGCGAAGGGTGCCTTCGTCTTCGCGATGGCCAACCCGAATCCAGAGGTGCACCCGGAGGTCGCCCACAAGTACGCGGCGGTCGTCGCGACGGGGCGCTCGGACTTCCCGAACCAGATCAACAACGTGCTGGCGTTCCCGGGCATCTTCGCGGGCGCGCTGCAGGTGCGGGCGTCCCGGATCACCGAGGGCATGAAGCTCGCGGCGGCGGAGGCGCTGGCCTCCGTGGTGGGGGACGACCTCGCCGCGGACTACGTCATCCCGTCGCCCTTCGACGAGCGCGTCGCGCCGGCCGTTACGGCCGCGGTGGCGGCGGCGGCTCGGGCGGAAGGGGTCGCGCGCCGGTGACGGTGTGATCACCGCGCCGGTGACGGTGTGCTGCGGTGTGTGGTGTACGGCCTCGTCCTCGGTGGACGGGGCCGTTCGCTTTTC
>NZ_RAIF01000031.1:648375-653056 GCF_003671715.1 Streptomyces sp. E2N166
CGTCGGTGCCGGGCGGGGGCGGGTGGCGTGGCCCGGCGCTGCGGAGTGCCGCTGTGCCCGTCCGTGCCGCCCCGGCGCACGACTGCCCGCAGTGGCGCGGCACGACTGCCCGCAGTGGCGCGGGGCGGGGCGGTGACAAGAGGGCGTGTGTCACAGGGCGTCGTGGTTCCGGTTGGCGGGTCGGGAACCTATCGTCAAGGTCATGTTCGCTGTCTACGCCGCCCGAATCGACCGCGACCAGCCGCTGTCCGGCCTGGAGTTGGGAGAGCGTCCCGCTCCCGAGGCCCGGCCCGGCTGGAGTGTCGTCGATGTCAGGGCCGCCTCCCTCAACCACCACGACCTGTGGTCCCTGCGCGGCGTCGGCCTCCCGGAGGACCGGCTGCCGATGATCCTCGGCTGTGACGCCGCCGGTGTCGACGAGGACGGCAACGAGGTCGTCCTGCACTCCGTGATCGGTCAGACCGGTCACGGCGTCGGCCCGAAGGAGCCCCGCTCGATCCTCACGGAGCGCTACCAGGGGACGTTCGCCGAGCAAGTCGCCGTGCCGACCTGGAACATCCTGCCCAAGCCGAAGGAGCTCTCCTTCGAGGAGGCGGCCTGTCTGCCGACCGCCTGGCTGACGGCGTACCGCATGCTGTTCACCAACGCCGGGGTGCGTCCCGGTGACTCGGTGCTCGTACAGGGCGCCGGCGGCGGAGTCGCCACCGCAGCGATCGTGCTCGGCAGGGCGGCGGGGCTGCGGGTCTTCGCCACGAGCCGGGACGAGGCCAAGCGGAAGCGCGCCCTGGAACTGGGCGCCGTGGAGGCCGTCGAGCCGGGCGCGCGGCTGCCGCAGCGGGTCGACGCCGTCATCGAGACCGTGGGCGCCGCGACCTGGTCCCACTCGGTGAAGTCGCTGCGTCCGGGGGGCACGCTCGTCATCTCCGGCGCCACCAGTGGCGACCGGCCCTCCCACGCCGAGCTGACCCGGGTCTTCTTCCTGGAGCTCAAGATCGTCGGCTCCACGATGGGCACCAAGGACGAGTTGGAGGACCTGCTCTCCTTCTGTGCCGCGACCGGTGTGCGTCCCGTCATCGACGAGGTGCTTCCGATGGACCGGGCCCGCGAGGGCTTCGAGCGGATGGCCTCCGGAGGGCAGTTCGGCAAGATCGTGCTCAGCGGTTCCTGACGCGTTCTCCGCGCCTCCGACACCCCGGAGCGTGTCAACTATTGTTGACACGCTCCGGGGTGTCAACCTATGTTGACACCATGAGTGAAGCAACCGATCTCGCCGCGCGTGCCGGTGATCGCGACCCTCGGGTCGGGCTGCGGGCCGTCGCCGCATTGCGGATGCTGCTGGAGCAGCTGGAGGCGGTGCAGGTGCGCAGCGCGCGCAATCAGGGGTGGTCGTGGCAGGAGATCGCTACGGAACTCGGAGTCAGCAGGCAGGCCGTGCACAAGAAGTACGGGAGGCATTGATGTTCGAGCGATTCACGAAGGATGCCCGGGCCGTGGTGCAGGGGGCGGTCGAGCACGCCGAAGGGGCGCGGGCGCAGACCGTCGACGCCGAGCACCTGCTGCTCGCCCTGCTGGACCGTGAGGGCAGCCGCGCCTCCTTCGCGCTGTCGGCGCTCGGGGCCGGCGAACGCGAGGACGCGATACGGCAGGCCCTGGCGGAGGCGCGGCGCCGGGCCGGGCTGACGCGGGCCGAGACCGATGCCCTCGCCGGGCTGGGGATCGACGTCTCCGAGATCGTCGCCCGGGTGGAGGAGGCCCATGGCGTCGGTGCGATGTCCGGCGAACGGACGGGCAGGCGTTGGTGGTCCGGACAGCACCGCAGCTTCAGCAAGGGTGCCAAGGAGGTGTTGGAGCAGGCTCTGCGGGCCGCCGTGGCCCGGCGCGACCGGAGTATCGGGGACGAGCACGTCCTGCTCGCCCTGACCGTCCGGCCCGGTGTGCCCGCCGAGGTGCTCGCCGACCACGGGGTGACCCACGAGTCGCTGACCAGGGTGCTGGGCGGCGGCGCCGGTGAGGCCTGCGCCTGACGTGTGCTGCCTCCCCCCGGGCCAGGCGTTTCGGCGGCGGGCCGGGGGTGTCGCGCCCGAGGGCTCAGGCCTTCGGCGTCCGCAGTATCGCCCCGATGTGCGCCGCCGCGGTCGACAGCTGGAGGCGGGCGTCGCGGAACTGGTCGGCGGTGACGCCGTGGTCCCGGGCCGCGTCACGGATGTCGTCCCGGAAGCGGTCGAGCAGCCGGTCGAGGTCGCGAGCCGGATCACCGGTGGCCTCCGCGGCGTCCTCGTGGGCCCAGGCCGGAGCGTAACCGGCCGGAAAGTCCTCGGGGGTGGCGGAGTACTCGGGCCGGTGGGTGGACTTGTCGGCGTCGGTGCGGCCGAAGCCCCAGTCCGCGCCGAACTCCTTTCCGAAGTCCTTCCCGAAGTCGCCGACCTCCTTGGCCAGTTCGCTCAGGCCCTCGCGCAGACCCGTCGGCCAGTCGCCCCGCGCGAAGTGGTCCTGCACCTGTTCCTGGACCCGCTGGGCGATGCGCTGCACCTCCTCCTGTGCCTGCGCCCGGGCCCGCTCCTGGGCCTCCTTGGCCTGGCGCCGGGCCCGCTGGGCCTCGTCCCGGGCGCGGCGACTCTCGTCCTTCGCGCGGCGCGCCTGCTCCTTCCACTCCTGCTTGACGCGCCGCATCTCCTCCTTGGCGGCGCGCCAGGCCTCCTTGTCGTCGGTGTCCGCGGAGCCGCCCCCCTCGTCGTGCGCTCCCGAGCCGGCGCCCCGGTGGGCCGCGCCGGCCGCGGCCCGCATCTCCCGGCGCAGATCGCCCGCGGCACCGCGCACGTCGGCCCGGATCTCGGCGGCGAGCTCGGCCACCGACTCCCGGATCTCCAGCTCCAGGTCGGCCAGTTCACCACTGCGGTCGGACAGCTCGGCGCGGCCGGCGTCCGTGATGGCGTACACCTTGCGGCCGCCTTCGGTGGTGTGGGTGACCAGGCCCTCGGCCTCCAGCTTGGCCAAGCGGGGGTACACGGTGCCCGCCGACGGCGCGTACAGGCCCTGGAAGCGCTCCTCGAGGAGCCGGATCACCTCGTAGCCGTGGCGCGGGGCCTCGTCCAGGAGCTTGAGGAGGTAGAGGCGGAGGCGGCCGTGGGCGAAGACGGGGGACATGTCAGAGCACCTTCTTGTCGGTCGTGCCGTCGGCCGGGGCGCCGGCGGCGCCGTGATCCCGGCCGGAAGCGGAATTGTCCCCCGAGTCGTCCTGTGCGTGGTCCGACGGGCCGGTGCCCCGCGGCTCCCGCTCCCACGGTGTGTCCTCCGCCGCCGGACGGCGCAGCAGGGCGATCGAGCCGGAGACCGTCGTGGCCTTCAGGCGGCCGTTGCCCGCGCCGAGCCGGCCGGTGATCCGCTTGGCGCCCCACTGGCCGCCCACCCGGAGGTCCTCGAAGGCGCTGGAGACGGTGCCGCTGGCCGTGTTCGCCTCCACCTCCGCGTCGGCAGGCTGGGGCAGCCGGATGGCGATCTCGCCCGAGACGCTGGTCAGACTGATGTCGGTGGGCCCGCCGGCGGTGTCCAGGTCGACGATCATCGAACCGCTCACCGAGTCGGCCCGGACGGAGGAGCCCGCCTCGACCACCGTCAGGTCGCCGGAGACGGAGTTGAAGCGCAGGTCTCCGGTGAGGGCCTGCGCCTCCACGTTCCCCGAGACGGTGTCGGCGCGGACCGGGCCCGCGAGGCCCACCAGTGTGGTGTCGCCGGAGACGCCCTTCACCTCGGCGCGCCCGTCGAGCCCGGAGACCACGGCCGCGGCGCTGACCACGCCCACCTCCACCCGGGTGCCGGTCGGCACGGCCAGGGAGACCACCGCGCTGCGGCGCCAGCCCTTGCGGTCGAGCCACTTGAGGAAGCCCTTCCAGGGCAGGTCCTCGTAGGCCACCGTGAGAACGCCGTCCTGGTGGGTCACGACCAGGGGCGGCCCCTCGACCTCGGAGACTTCCAGGCGGGCGGAACCCTCGTCCGTGCCCACGACGTTCACTGTTCCATTGACGATGCGTACGTGGAGCTCGCTCACGGACTCGTCGAAGGTGAGTTTCCTGGGCTCCGCGACGGACCACTCGGACATGGTGAGACCTCCTCGACCGAACGCGCCATATCGCGTCCTCCGCAATTCACGATATATCGCGGGCATGGAAAGTCAAGGCACCCGTTCTGGTGATCTACGATCGGCCGAAGGTAATGAATTGCCCTAGCTTGAGAGCATGTCGACGGAAGAGTCCGTGTCCGATGCCGCTGCCGGTGCCCTGCTGCTGTGCCGCGCGGAGCCGGACTCCGTCGCCGCCGTCGCCCCGCTCCTGGGCGAACGCATGCCGCTGGTCCGGGCCGGGGAGGAGTGGAGCGTGCTCGTCCCGCGCGGCACGCCCTGGCGGCACGGCGACGAACCGGTCGACCGCGTGCTCACCGGCTGGGCCGCGGCCCTCGCCGTCGGCGCCCCGTGGCCCGTACTCGCCCTGTGGTGGGACGCCGACCGGGCGGGCTACACCCTCGCGTCCGGATTCCGCCGCCCCGTCGGCTACGTGTGGCTCGCGGACGGCACCCCGGCCGGCGAGGACGAGGCCATGCGGACCTTCGCCGCACGTCTCGGCCTCGACCCCGTCCTGGACGTCCAGTCGCTGGACCGGCTGACGAAGCCGGACCCCGAGGCCGACGC
>NZ_RAIF01000031.1:653399-657336 GCF_003671715.1 Streptomyces sp. E2N166
CGCTGCTGGTCGCGCACGGCGCGCTGGGCGTGGCGTACGGGCGGGCACGGCGTCCGTGACAGGCTCGGGGCCGCGGCGGCGAGCCCCCGGTGGAGCTACTCGTCCTCGTCGTCCTCGTCGTCCAGCCGCGCCAGCCACGTCGCCAGCCGCTCCACCGGAACCTCGAAGTCCGGGTTCAGGTCGACGAAGGTCCGCAGCTGCTCGGCGAGCCACTCGAAGGTGACCTCCTCCTCGCCGCGCCGCTTCTCCAGTTCCTCGATGCCGCGGTCGGTGAAGTACAACGTGCTCTCCGTCGGATGGGTCGAACGATGGGTCGAACGATAAGTCGGGCAAGGTCGGCTCCGTGGAACCGCTGGTCCCAGGATAGGACGTGGGCATCGGACGTCGACGACACGGCGAAGGGCCCGGTACGCGTTCGTCGGAACGCGGACCGGGCCCTTCGCCGTGGCCGTCAGGTCACGTCAGGCCGGTTCTTCGAACTCAGGCCTCGAACACCTCACGCACCAGCTGCTCCTGCTCGGCCTGGTGCCGCTTGGCGGAGCCGACGGCCGGGGACGAGCCGTGCGGACGCGAGATGCGACGCAGGCGCTCGCCGTGCGGGACGTCGGCGCCGACCGCCAGGTCCAGGTGGTCGATCAGGTTGAGCGCGATGAACGGCCAGGCACCCTGGTTCGCCGGCTCCTCCTGGGTCCACAGGTACTTCTCGGCGTTCGGGTACTTGGCGATCTCCGCCTGGAGCTCGGCACCCGGCAGCGGGTACAGGCGCTCGATGCGGATGATGGCCGTGTCCGTGATGCCGCGCTTCTTCCGCTCGGCGTCGAGGTCGTAGTAGACCTTGCCGGCGCAGAAGACGACCTTCTTGACCGCGGCCGCGTCGACCGAGTCGTCGCCGATGACCGGGCGGAACTGGCCCGTCGTGAACTCCTCCGCCTTCGACGCCGCGGCCTTGAGGCGCAGCATCGACTTCGGGGTGAAGACGACCAGCGGCTTGTGGTGCGGGTTGTGCACCTGCCACCGCAGGAGGTGGAAGTAGTTCGACGGCAGGGTCGGCATCGCGACCGTCATGTTGTTCTGCGCGCAGAGCTGGAGGAAGCGCTCCGGGCGGGCCGAGGAGTGGTCCGGGCCCTGGCCCTCGTAGCCGTGCGGGAGCAGGAGCGTCACGCCGCTCGTCTGGTTCCACTTCTGCTCGGCCGACGAGATGAACTCGTCCACCACCGTCTGCGCGCCGTTGACGAAGTCGCCGAACTGCGCCTCCCACATCACCAGCGCGTCGGGGCGGGCCAGCGAGTAGCCGTACTCGAAGCCCATCACCGCGTACTCGGAGAGCAGGGAGTTGTAGACGTTGTACCGGGCCTGGTCCTCGGACAGGTACAGCAGCGGCGTGAACTCGTCGCCGGTCTCGCGGTTGATGAGCACCGCGTGCCGCTGGCCGAAGGTGCCGCGCTGCGAGTCCTGGCCGGACAGCCGGACCGGGACGCCCTCAAGGAGCAGCGAGCCGACGGCGAGGGTCTCGCCCATGCCCCAGTCGATCGTGCCGTCCTCGACCATGGCCGCCCGGCGCTGGAGCTGCGGCAGCAGCCGGGGGTGCACGGTGACGTGGTCGGGGATGTTGACCTGGGACTCGGCGATCCGCTTGACGGTCTCGGCGGTGACCGCGGTGTTCACGGAGACCGGGAACTCGGCCTGCGGGTCCGAGGGCTCCGCGGCGGACGGCTGGGAAGCGGCCTCGCGGACCTCGGTGAAGACCTTCTCCAGCTGGCCCTGGTAGTCCTGGAGCGCCTGCTCGGCCTCTTCCAGCGTGATGTCGCCGCGACCGATGAGGGACTCGGTGTACAGCTTGCGCACCGAGCGCTTCTTGTCGATCAGGTCGTACATCAGCGGCTGGGTGAAGGCCGGGTTGTCGGTCTCGTTGTGACCGCGGCGGCGGTAGCAGATGAGGTCGATCACCACGTCCTTGTTGAACGCCTGGCGGAACTCGAAGGCCAGCCGCGCCACGCGGACGCAGGCCTCCGGGTCGTCGCCGTTCACGTGGAAGATCGGGGCCTCGATCATGCGGGCCACGTCGGTGGCGTACATCGAGGAACGCGACGACTCCGGGGCGGCGGTGAAGCCGACCTGGTTGTTGATGACGACGTGGACCGTGCCGCCGGTGCGGTAGCCGCGCAGCTGCGACATGTTCAGGGTCTCGGCGACCACGCCCTGGCCCGCGAAGGCCGCGTCGCCGTGGATCGCCACCGGCAGGACGGTGAAGTCCGTGCCGCCCTTGTTGATGATGTCCTGCTTGGCGCGGGCGACGCCCTCGACGATCGGGTCGACGGCCTCCAGGTGGGATGGGTTCGCGACCAGGCTGACCTTGATCTGCTCGCCGTCCAGGCCCGTGAAGGTGCCCTCGGCGCCCAGGTGGTACTTCACGTCACCGGAGCCGTGCATCGACTTCGGGTCGAGGTTGCCCTCGAACTCGCGGAAGATCTGCGCGTACGACTTGCCGACGACGTTGGCCAGCACGTTCAGCCGGCCGCGGTGGGCCATGCCGACGACGACCTCGTCCAGGCGGGACTCGGCCGCCGAGTCGATGACCGCGTCGAGCAGCGGGATGACGGACTCGCCACCCTCCAGGGAGAAGCGCTTCTGGCCGACGTACTTGGTCTGCAGGAACGTCTCGAACGCCTCGGCCGCGTTCAGGCGGCGCAGGATGCGCAGCTGCTCCTCGCGCTCCGGCTTGGTGTGCGAGCGTTCGATGCGGTCCTGGATCCACTTGCGCTGCTTCGGGTCCTGGATGTGCATGAACTCGACGCCGGTGGTGCGGCAGTACGAGTCGCGCAGCACGCCGAGGATGTCGCGCAGCTTCATCAGGGACTTGCCGGCGAAGCCACCGACCGCGAACTCGCGCTCCAGGTCCCACAGGGTGAGCCCGTGCTCGGTGATGTCCAGGTCGGGGTGCTTGCGCTGCTGGTACTCCAGCGGGTCGGTGTCGGCCATGACGTGGCCGCGGACCCGGTAGGAGTGGATCAGCTCGAAGACGCGGGCGGCCTTGGTGACGTCGTCGTCGTGCGAGGCGTCGATGTCCTTGAGCCAGCGGACCGGCTCGTAGGGGATGCGCAGCGCCTCGAAGATCTCGTCGTAGAAGCCGTTCTCGCCGAGGAGCAGGTTGGCGACCTGGCGCAGGAACTCGCCGGAGGCGGCGCCCTGGATGACCCGGTGGTCGTAGGTCGACGTGAGCGTCATGACCTTCGAGATGCCGAGCTTGTTCAGGGTGTCCTGGCTGGTGCCCTGGAACTCCGCCGGGTAGTCCATCGAGCCGACGCCCATGATGACGGCCTGGCCGGGCATCAGGCGCGGCACCGAGTGGACGGTGCCGAGGCCGCCGGGGTTGGTCAGGGAGACCGTGACGCCGGAGAAGTCGTCCATCGTCAGCTTGCCGTCGCGGGCGCGGCGGACGATGTCCTCGTAGGCCTGCCAGAACTCGAAGAAGTTCAGCGTCTCGGCCTTCTTGATCGCCGCGACGACGAGCTGGCGGTCGCCGTTGGGCTTGACCAGGTCGATGGCGAGGCCGAGGTTGACGTGCGCCGGCTTGATGAGCGTCGGCTTGCCGTCCTTCTCGCCGAACGCGTAGTTCATCGACGGCATGGCCTTGATGGCCTGCACCATCGCGTACCCGATCAGGTGCGTGAAGGAGATCTTCCCGCCCCGGGCGCGCTTGAGGTGGTTGTTGATGACGATGCGGTTGTCGAACAGCAGCTTCACCGGGACCGCGCGCACGGACGTGGCCGTGGGCAGCTCCAGCGAGGCGTTCATGTTCTTCGCGACCGCGGCGGCGGGGCCGCGCAGCGTCACCATCTCGGGGCCCGCGGGACCCTCGGCGGCGGCGTCCTTGGCGGGCGCGGCGGTCTTCGCCTGCGGCTTGGCGGCGGGCTTGGCCGGAGCCGGAGCCGGAGCC
>NZ_RAIF01000031.1:657618-682604 GCF_003671715.1 Streptomyces sp. E2N166
GGAGCCTGCGGCTGCTGCGCCTGGGGCGCGGGGGCGGCCTGGGGCGCGCTGCCGGAGTCCGTGCTCGCGGCGCCGGAGGCGGACTGGGCCGCGGCCGCTCCTGGCTTGTAGTCGGCGAAGAAGTCCCACCAGGCTCGGTCAACGGAATTCGGATCCTGGAGGTACTGCTGATAGATCTCGTCGACGAGCCACTCGTTGGCACCGAACGCGGCGGCGGGGTTCTTTCCCGCGTTGCCGGCTTGGTCGGTGTCGGTCGAGATGCTCGAGTTACTGGGGGACTGTGGCGACACGGCGAGAACCGCCCTCTTCCGCTTCACAAGATGGTGGACAGCGGGAATCAAGGCTACGCCTCCCGGACCCGGAAGGTCAGACCGGGCCCGTTCATCGTCGTGTAAGTCACATCGCAGACCGCGTTTCGGCGCTGGAAATGGCGGGAAACAAGCGAGGTTCTGCTGCGCGCGGCAAGGGAAGACCGGGACCCGGCGCCGAGAGAACGCGGGTCTGTGCCTGATCACACGTGTCCGTCAGGGCGGACGCCAGTGGATCTTGAGGCTCCGCTTCGAACCCTACGTCAACTCGGTGCCGACGGCAGGCCCGGAAGGGTGATGAGAATCCGGCAGCCCCGCTCGGATTCGGCCACACCGATCCGGCCGCCGTGCAGATCCACCGCCCAGCGTGCGATCGCCAGGCCGAGCCCGGTGCCGCCGTCGCTGCCCGGACCGTGCGGCCGGGACACCGAACCCCGGTTGAACCGCTCGAACACCCGGCGCCACTCCGAGCGCGGAATGCCGGGGCCCTCGTCGAGAACCTCCAGCTCCAGCGACTCCGGCAGCTCCCCGCTCCGCGCCCGGACCGTCACCCGGCCGTGCGGCGGGCTGTGCTTGACCGCGTTGTCGATGAGGTTGGCGACGACCTGGTGGATGCGCTCGGGGTCGGCGTGCGCGGTCAGCTCCGGCGGGAAGACGTCGAGGGCCAGGTGCACGTCGGTGCGGGTGTGGCTGCCGGAGCCGGACGCGAGGCCCGCGCGCGCCGAAGCGACCATGTTGGCCTCCTTCAGCACGCCGGACAGGTACGGCCACACCTCGAAGCGCCGCTTGCGCAGCGGTATGACGCCGTTGTCCAGGCGGGAGAGGTCCAGCAGCGTCTCCACCAGCCGGCCGAGCCGCTCCGTCTGCCCGAGCGCCGTGCGCATGGTCTCCGGGTCGGCCTCGGTGACCCCGTCGACGATGTTCTCCAGCACCGCGCGCAGGCCCGCGATGGGGGTGCGCAGCTCGTGCGAGACGTTCGCCACCAGCTCCTTGCGCTGGAGGTCCTGGGCCTCCAGGTCGTCGGCCATGCGGTTGATGGTGACGGCCAGGTCGCCCAGCTCGTCGCGGCGGTTCTCGCGCACCCGGCGCGTGTAGTCGCCGTGCGAGATGGACCGGGCCACGGCGTTCATCTCGTCCAGCGGGGCGGTCAGCCCGTGTGCGACGAACTGAGTGATCAGCAGCGTGGCGATCATCGAGAAGACCGTGATGAAGCGCAGCTCCGTCTTGGTGTGCACGGCTATCACCGAGAGACCGGTGGTGATCAGCACCGACGTGACGACCAGCGCGCCCAGCTTGGTCTTGATCGAGAACGGGCGTACGCCGCCCCAGGGTTCCCCGGTGCTCCGGGGGCCGGGGCTCCTCCGTGCGGCCTCCCGCCCTCGGCTCATGGCGTCGGTGTCTCCAGCGCGTAGCCCACGCCGTGCACCGTGCGGATGCGCTCGGCCCCGATCTTGCGGCGCAGCGCCTTGATGTGGCTGTCCACGGTCCGGGTGCCGGAGGCGTCCGCCCAGTCCCACACCTCGGCCAGCAGCTGCTCACGGGAGAGCACCGCGCGCGGGGTGTTCGCCAGGCAGACCAGCAGGTCGAACTCGGTGGGGGTGAGGTGGACGTCCTCGCTGCGCACTCGCACCCGGCGCTGCGCGTGGTCGATCTCCAGTTCGCCCAGGCGCAGGATGCCGCTGCGCGGCGTGGAGGCGGCCACGACGGCCCGTTCCACCCGGCGCAGCAGCACGTGCACGCGGGCGGCCAGCTCGCGCATCGAGAACGGCTTGGTCATGTAGTCGTCGGCGCCCACGCCGAGACCGACGAGCATGTCCGTCTCGTCGTCGCGCGCGGTGAGCATCATCACCGGCACCGGCCGCTGGGCCTGCACGCGCCGGCAGACCTCCAGGCCGTCGAAGCCCGGCAGCATGATGTCGAGGATCAGCAGGTCGGGCTGCCATGCCTCGGCCGTGTCGACAGCGGACGGACCGTCGCCCGCCGTTTGCACCAGGAACCCCTCGGCGCGCAGGCGGGTCGCGATGGCGTCCACGATCGTCTGGTCGTCCTCGACCACCAGCACCCGGCGCTGCGCGCCCGGAGTAGCCGTCGCCGCGCCGTTGTGGGAGGTCTGTGTCTGCTCCATCGCCCGCCCCTGAAGTGTGCTTTCCGGAATCCGTGGGGTGATCCCATGGCTGCGCTTGACGCTTGAATGATCGGCGTCAGAGCAGCAGCGTACGGGGAGTCACCGCGCCTTTGCTATCCAGGCCCGACGCCGAGGTGGACGACGTCCGGAACGCCCCGGGCAACGGGGATCTCTTCGGTACGCACCTGCTGGAACCCGGCATTACGCAAGGTTTCTTCGAATTCCGGAGAGGGCTGCGCAGACCATACGGCGAGCACCCCGCCGGGCCTCAACAGCCGTGCGCAGCCCGCCAGTCCGGCCGGCGCGTACAGCCCGTCGTTGCCCTCGGTGACGGTCCAGCCGGGGCCGTTGTCGATGTCGAGGCAGAGCGCGTCGTACGTGGCGGATGTCTCATTGACGTATTCCAGGAGATCCGCTTCGACGATCTTCGTGCGCGGATCGGCCAGCGCTCCCGCGGACAGCGCGGCCAGCGGTCCGCCCCGGTGCCAGTCGATGATGGCGCGCTCGCGCTCGACGACCGCGATCCGGCCCCAGCGGGGGTCGGCTGCCGCGTGTGCGAGCGAGAAGCCGACGCCGAGTCCCCCGATGAGGAGGTGGGGCGCGTTCCGCCCGCCGGACGCGGTGAGCGCGTCGGCCGCCGCGTCGACCAGCCGTCGCTCCGAACGCCCGTCGGAGGTGTCCATCAGGAAGCAGCCGTTCGCGATGATCTGCAGCAGCGCCCCGTGCCGGCGCAGGACGACCTCGCCGTGCGGGCCCTCGCGACGGTCCAGCACCTCGGGGATGTCGTAGGAGTCGTGGGAAGTGGTGGGCATCGGACCATCCTGGCAGGGAATGCCGGAGCGTCCGGCCGCGCTCCCGCATACGTGGCAGCGGCACCCCGGGCCCTTGATCGCTCAGAGCGAACTCGCGTGTGGGAACAATCAGGGACTCCCTTTCATTGAGTCGATGTAACTCAACTTGACTGCCGAAGGGGAGATCATGGCTACTGAGTCCGAAGCCTTCACACCGCTCACCCTGCCCGTGCTGCCGCTCGACGACGAAGTGGTCCTGCCCGGAATGGTCGTCCCCCTGGATCTGAGCGACGCCGAGGTGCGCGCCGCGGTGGAGGCCGCCCAGGCCGCCGCCAGGTCCGAGCCCGGCAAGCCCCGGGTCCTCCTTGTCCCGCGCGTCGACGGCACCTACGCCAGGACCGGCGTCCTCGGCACGGTCGAGCAGGTCGGCAGGCTGGCCGACGGCGACCCGGGCGCCCTGCTCCGAGGCGTCGGCCGCGTGAAGATCGGCGCCGGCACCACCGGCCCCGGCGCCGCGCTGTGGGTCGAGGGCACGCGCGTCGACGACACCGTGCCCGAGCCGCTGCCCGGCCAGGTCGCCGAGCTGGTGAAGGAGTACAAGGCGCTGGCCACCGCCTGGCTGCGCAAGCGCGGCGCCTGGCAGGTCGTGGACCGTGTCCAGGCCATCGACGACGTCTCCGCGCTCGCCGACAACTCCGGCTACTCGCCCTTCCTCACCACCGAGCAGAAGGTCGAGCTGCTGGAGACCGCCGACGCGGTCGCCCGCCTCAAGCTCGCCACCCAGCAGCTGCGCGACCACCTCGCCGAGCAGGACGTCGCCGAGACCATCGCCAAGGACGTCCAGGAGGGCGTCGACAAGCAGCAGCGGGAGTTTCTGCTGCGCCGCCAGCTCGAAGCCGTGCGCAAGGAGCTGCGCGAGCTGAACGGCGAGGCGGGCAAGGACCCTGCTGAGGAGTCCGACGACTACCGCGCCCGCGTCGAGGCCGCCGACCTGCCCGAGAAGGTGCGCGAGGCCGCCCTCAAGGAGGTCGACAAGCTGGAGCGGTCCTCCGACCAGTCGCCCGAGGGCTCCTGGATCCGCACCTGGCTCGACACCGTCCTCGAACTGCCGTGGAACGTCCGCACCGAGGACGCCTACGACATCCAGGGCGCCCGGGCCGTCCTCGACGACGAACACGCGGGCCTGGGGGACGTCAAGGAGCGGATCACCGAGTACCTGGCGGTGCGCAAGCGGCGCGGCGACCGGGGCCTCGGCGTCGTCGGGGGCCGGCGCGGCGGTGCCGTACTGGCCCTGGTGGGCCCGCCCGGCGTCGGCAAGACCAGCCTCGGCGAGTCCGTCGCCCACGCGATGGGCCGCAAGTTCGTCCGCGTCGCCCTCGGCGGCGTCCGCGACGAGGCCGAGATCCGCGGCCACCGGCGTACCTACGTCGGCGCGCTGCCCGGACGCATCGTGCGCGCCGTCAAGGAGGCCGGGTCCATGAACCCGGTCGTGCTCCTCGACGAGATCGACAAGGTGGGCTCCGACTTCCGGGGCGACCCGGCCGCCGCGCTGCTCGAAGTGCTCGACCCGGCCCAGAACCACACCTTCCGGGACCACTACCTGGAGGTCGAGCTCGATCTGTCCGACGTCGTGTTCCTCGCCACGGCCAACGTCCTGGAAGCCATCCCGGAGGCCCTGCTCGACCGCATGGAGCTGGTCCGCCTCGACGGCTACACCGAGGACGAGAAGATCGTCATCGCCCGCGACCACCTGCTCCCGCGCCAGCTGGAGCGGGCCGGCCTGGACCCGGACGAGGTCACGGTCGACGAGGGCGCGCTGCGCAAGCTGGCCGGCGAGTACACCCGCGAGGCGGGCGTGCGCACCCTGGAGCGGTCGATCGCCCGGCTGCTGCGCAAGGTGGCGGCCCAGCACGAACTGGGCGAACGGAAGCTGCCCTTCACCGTCACCGACGGCGACCTGCGCGCCCTGATCGGCCGGCCGCACCACGTGCCCGAGTCCGCCCAGGACCCGGCCGAGCGGCGCACCTCGGTACCCGGCGTGGCCACGGGCCTCGCGGTGACCGGCGCGGGCGGCGACGTCCTGTACGTCGAGGCGTCGCTGGCCGATCCGGAGACGGGCGCGTCGGGTCTGACCCTGACCGGTCAGCTGGGCGACGTGATGAAGGAGTCGGCGCAGATCGCGCTGAGCTTCCTGCGCAGCCGCGGCGCCGAGCTGGAGCTGCCGGTGGCCGACCTGAAGGACCGGGGCGTGCACATCCACTTCCCGGCGGGTGCGGTCCCCAAGGACGGCCCGAGTGCCGGCATCACGATGACCACGGCGCTGGCCTCGCTGCTCTCCGGGCGGCTGGTCCGTACGGACGTGGCGATGACCGGCGAGGTCTCGCTGACCGGCCGCGTGCTGCCGATCGGCGGGGTCAAGCAGAAGCTGCTCGCGGCGCACCGGGCGGGCGTCGCCACGGTGATCATCCCCAAGCGCAACGAACCCGACCTGGACGACGTCCCGGCGGAGGTACTGGACAAGCTCGACGTCCACGCCGTCACCGACGTCCGACAGGTCCTGGAACTGGCGCTCGCACCGGCGACCAGCGGTGCGGAGCCGGAGGTTCCGGTCGCGGCGTGACGGGCCACGTGACCGGATGAGTAAAGGGGAGGGCCCGGACTCCTGTGAGTCCGGGCCCTCGTCGTACGCGCGTGTGCGTCAGCCGTTCGCGAGCGCCCGGACGCGGTCCAGGGCCCCGTTGAACTTGTTGTGGTCCCCGACCGTCGGCCCGGACGAGGTGTACTGCCACATCGTGTAGTAGCCCCAGCCGGCCGGCAGCGTGCCCACGGTCGACGCGTACCGGGCGATCCACAGCGGGTTGTTCGCCGCGAAGCCGCCGTAGTTGCCGGTGCACTGGGTCCACCAGCTGGTGGCCGTGTAGATCACGGCGTCGCGGCCGGTGCGCGCCTTGTAGGTGTTCAGGAAGTCGCGGATCCAGGTGACCATCTGGCTCTGCGTCTTGCCGTAGCAGGTGGCCCCGTACGGGTTCCACTCGATGTCCAGCGCGCCCGGCAGCGTCTTGCCGTCGCGGGACCAGCCGCCGCCGTGGTCGACGAAGTAGTTGGCCTGCGCGGCGCCGCTCGTCGTGTCCGGGGTGGCGAAGTGGTAGGCGCCGCGGATCATGCCGACGTTGTACGAGCCGTTGTACTGCTGGGCGAAGTAGGGGTTGGTGTAGTACGTCCCCTCGGTGGCCTTGACGTAGGCCCACCTGACCCCGCTGTTCCACAGGGTCGACCAGGCGACGTTGCCCTGGTGGCTGGAGACGTCGACGCCCTCCGTCTGGGTGGCGTCGCCCGGGACGGGGGTGCCGTGGCGCCCGTCGTGCTCCAGCACGCCCATGCCCATGTGGGCGGAACCGCGCGGTGGGATGTCGGCGGCCGACGACGCTTGGGCGGGGAGGGTGGCCGCCAGGGAGAACGCGGCGAGCAGGATCCCGGTGACGGCGAAGCGCCGCCCGCGGGCCGATCCGGATCCGTGCACGAGCATGACGTGCCTCCGATGGCTCGGTGGTGCTCGGTGGGGGATGCGCGAGTGGGGAGAACCCGTGGGTGGCGTGGGCATGCCATACAGGGGGTTCGGGAAGAACGCTACGCACGTAGAACGGGGGGTGGGAAGAGGGACCGGAAGCTGCCGTTGGTCTAAGCCTGCGAAATACTTGCCAAGCTGCGGTGATGCCGGCCCGTGGCGGAAACTTTCAGGACCGGGAAAATCGAGGCAGGGGCTGACGTGCGCGAAGACGGGAACCGCGACGGTCGCGGAGGCGAATTCGAAGCGTCCGGCAGTGGTGTGAACCAACCGGAGTTCCTGGCGCTGGAGCGGGAGTTGACGGTCCTGCTCCGGCGGGCGCGGGCGAACCAGGGCGAGATGGCCCGCGAGGTCCACCCCGACCTGGAGTCGTCCGCGTACGGCCTTCTCGTCCGGCTCGGCGAGTGCGGCGGGCAGCGGGCCACGGAGCTGGCCGCCTACATCGGCGTCGGCAAGGCGACGATGTCCCGTCAGCTGCGCGCGCTGGAGGAACTCGGCCTCGTCGCCCGGCAACCCGATCCCGCCGACGGCCGCGCCTGGCTGATCACCCTGACCCCGGAAGGCAAGTCGCGCGTCAGCCGGGTACGGGAGGCGCGTCGCGCACGGTACGCCGGCCGGCTCGCCGACTGGGACCCGCGCGAGGTCACGGAACTGGCCCGGCTGCTGCGGCAACTGAACCGGGGGATGGAGAAGTAGGGCCGGGGCCCCCGGCTTTCACAGCTCCGCGTAGACCACCGTCGCGTCGTCGTGCGCCTTGCCGCGCCCGAGGAACGCCCGAGCCCCCGCCGCGTCCGCCCGTTCCAGCTCCCGCACCCGGTCGACCAGCGCCTGGGCGCCCTGCTTCCGTACCAGCGCGAGGCAGTCCGCCCAGTCGCCCTCCCCGAACCTCTCCACCCACCGTGCCGCCCCGTCCGTCAGCGCCGCCAGCGTCCGTACCTCGCCGCGCGGCAGCACGCCCGTCACCGCCCGCGCCGACACCGCCGGGTCGGCCGCGGCCGTGAAGAAGCCGCCCTCCTTGTTACGGAGGTTGGCGTCGACCAGCGCGTCCGTGGCGAGGGCCGAACGGGGCAGCCGGGCCAGCCGGTCGTCCAGGACCGCCGTGACCGTGCCGTCGGGGGCCTCCACCAGCAGGGCCGAGTCCGACAGGACCAGGTACTCGACGGCGGCGGGGGACCAGCGGGCCAGGACCACGGTCGCCTGCGGAGTTCGCGGGTGAGAAAGGTCACAGGTTTCCGCGTGTGCCGCCGAGGTACGAGCGATGGCGCGGGACAGGGCCTCGGCGAGGGGGATTTCCGGGAGTGAAACGGTCAGTTCGGTCAGAGCGCCACCGAGGCGCGCGGTGAACCAGGGCACGGAATGCAGACACCCGGTCGTACTCCGGGGCGGTGTCACGCCGTCCAGTACGACGAGCGAACCACCCTGTCCCGAGGCCGGAAGTCCGACACTCGCGAAGTCCTCGTTGGGGTGGTCGGTGAGGCCGGGTTCCGAGACCAGTTCCGTGCGCATCCAGCCAGTCTGCACGACCTCTTCACGGCATCCGCAAAAGGCTGGCAACTTCCCCGGGAACGACGCAGGGGCGCAGGTCAGGCGCCTGATTTGGGGTGGAATTCGGCACTCCGGCAACGCGTGGCGGCACATAGTGCCACCGCCCGTCGCAGACGTCCAACCGGCGCGCCGCGCAAGCGCGTCGTACGAGCCGGGGGAACTTGCTCCTCAACTCCCGTCCGGGGTTCACTCCTTCGGGTGGCGGGTCGGATGATGCGCGCCCACCGCCCACCGGCACTGGGAGGGTCGGGATCCGGTGGGGTGCCTGCCCTGCTCACGCGGTCTCCCCGTCCGATGCGCAGTCGGCGGCCGAGGAGCAGCCCAGAGCGTGGCGGAGGGTGCACGCGCCGACCGGCCAGTTGACGGAGCGCCACCCGGGCCCACGGGTACACGAGTCAGGAATGCGAGCACCGGTGCAGAAGACGCGGCCTCGTCGCACAGGCAAGCAGACGGCCCCCGTGGGGAGCGCGGAGCGCACCCCCGGCACCTCCACCCCGGCGCCGCCGGAGGCCCCCGTCGGCAAGGGCCGTCCGACCCACGTACGCAACCGCCTCATCGCCGCGGTGGCGGTGGTGGCCGCCGCCGTCGCCGGGGCCGGAGCCCCGTCGGTCGTGGCCGCCTCCGGTCAACTGCACGACTCCCAGGAACTGGTGACGCTCGCCGAGCAGACCCAGGGCGCGCTGACCCTCGCCCACTCCCTCGCCGACGAGCGGGACGAGGTCACCCCGTACATCGCCGCCGGCCGCCCCGAGTCCAAGGCGCCCTCCGAGCAGCGCAGCGCCCGCGTCGACCGGCAGGTGGAGGAGCTGCGCGCCGACACCGACACGCCGGCCTCCCTGCGCGAGGACCTCGACGCCGTGGCGGCGCTGCGCCGAGCGGCGCTCACCGGCAAGAGCACCGCTCTCCAGGCGCACGACGCGTACTCGGAGGCGATCGCCGAACTCCACGCCCTCGCCGAGGAACTGGCCGAGCGGATGCCACCCCGCGCGGGCGCCGGCGCGTACGCCCTGGCCGAGCTGGACACGGCCGTCCAGCAGGCCGCCGCCACCCGCGGCCTGCTGCTCGCGGCCCTGAACGTGCCGAGCAGCACCGAGACCGTCATCGACCCGATCACGGGCCTGCCGACCGAGGCGACCACGTCCTCGGACGCCGACGCCAAGCAGCGCGACGAACTCGCCGCCGCCGCGCAGCAGGCCCGGGTGCGCTCGGACGCCGCCCTCGCCGACTTCCGCGAGGGCGCGCCCAAGGAGGCACGCGGCAGCTTCGACGCCACGGTCGCCGGCCCGGAGGTCAACTCCGCCGACAAGTACCTCGCCGGTCTCACGGACGAACCAACGCTCTCCGACGACGACCTCGGCACCAGCACGAAGAGGCTGGACGCCGCGCTCTCCGCCCGCGTCGACGCCATGCGGGGCGCCGAGTCCGCGCTCTACGAGAAGCGCACCGCGGCCCTGGAGAAGCTGCGCGACGACGACGTCACCGCGCTGGAGATCCGGATCGCCGCCCTCGGCGCCCTGATCCTGCTGGCCGTCGGCATCGCCACCGCCATGGCCCGCACCCTGACGCGCCCGCTCTCGGTGCTGCGCCGCGGCTCGGCCCGGCTGGCCGGCGCGGAGGACCCGACGGCCGAAGAGCCCGTCGCCTTCACCGGCCGCAACGACGAGTTCGCCCAGGTCGTCCGCTCCGTCAACGCCCTGCACACGCACGCCGCCACGCTCGCCGAGCGCGTCAACACGCTGGAGGCCGACCGCAAGCACCTCGTCGGCCAGCGGCAGAAGATGGCCGACGCCCGCGAGGGACTGCGCGCCGAACTCGCCGAGTCCGCCGCCCAGCTGGAGGTGGTGCGCAAGAGCATCGGCTCCACCTTCGTGAACCTCGCACTGCGCACCCTCGGCCTGGTCGAGCGGCAACTCGCGGTCATCGAGAGCCTGGAGGAGCGCGAGCAGGACCCGGACCGCCTCTCCACCCTGTTCAAGCTCGACCACTTCGCCACCGTCATGCGCCGGCACAGCGAGAACCTCCTCGTCCTCGCCGGTACCGAGCACGTCCAGCACAGCGCCGGACCGGTGCCGCTGGTCGACGTGGTCCGGGCCGCGGTCAGTGAGATCGAGCGGTACGAGCGCGTCCGCATCGCCGCGCTGCCGCCGCACGCGCACGTGGCCGGGTTCGCTGCCGACGACCTCTCCCACCTGCTCGCGGAGCTGATGGAGAACGCCACCTCCTTCTCGCCGCCGGACCTGCCCGTCGAGGTCTCCGGCTGGCTGCTGGAGAACGGTGAGGTGATGCTCTCCGTCCAGGACGAGGGCATCGGCATGGCCACCGAGCGTCTCCAGCGGCTCAACGCCCGCCTCACCGACTTCGACCCGGAGGCGCCCTACGACCAGGAGGGCGAGGACGGTCTCGGGCTCGGCCTGTACGTCGTGGCACGGCTCGCCCACCGGCACGGGGCGCGCGTGCGCCTGCGGGAGCAGAAGCAGGGCGGTGTCGCGGCCGTCGTGGTCCTCCCGAACACCCTGCTCGCGGCGGCCCCACCGGCCGCACTCGCCCCGAGCGTGCCCGTGCCGGACGGCACGGGATCCTTCTCCCTGCCGGGCGCCGACGCGGAGGCCAACTCCAACGTCCTGCACGGCCGCGCGGAGAAGGGCACGCGAGAGGGCGTGGACCCGCTGGTCGCCTCCGCGGAACAGGCCGTACGACGCGCGGAGGCCGACGAGGCGGGGGGCGGGGAGAAGGCCCCGGGGGCGGAACCGGCCCTGGCCCCCGCACCGGCCGCCGCATCCGCACCGGCCCCCGCACCGGCCAACGATCCGGCGCCGGAGACGAAGACGGAGACCGAGCAGGCACGGGAAGACGGCCCGGGGCCGGACCCGGAGTTCGCCCCGGCGTCCGCCCCGGATGCGGAGGCCACCGAGTCGTCCCGCCCGGGCCGCGACCTCCCCGACGACGCCACGATGGCCCTCCTGCTGCCGGCACAGGCACAGGCACCGGCCCCGGCCCCGGCCCCGGAGGAGTCCGCGCCGGAGCCGGCCCCGCAGGAGCCCACCGCGCCCGGGCTTCCCGGACAGCGCTCGGCCGGCCCCTACGCCATCGGCCCCGACGCCCACGACCGCACCCCGGACGAGGGCACCGCGCGGGCCGAGGGCGCCGGGAGCATCGGGGCCACCGGGACCACTGGGACAACCGAGAGCCCCGAGACCTCCGGGCCGGCCGAGACCACCGAGCCCGTCACCGAGAAGGGCCTGCCCAAGCGGACCCCGAAGCTCAGCACACCCGCGGCGGCTCCACGGCCGCGCACCGCGGGTTCCGTCGACGCGGACGCGCTCCGCCGTCGCCTCGGAGGATTCCGCCGGGGGGCGGAGGCCGGTCGCCGCGACGTCGAGGCGGAGATCGCCGACCGGACCGGTCGGAACGAGGCGCCGGCCGCCGCAGCAGGGACAACCGAAGAAGCCACGGGGGGCACTGTCGAGGAGGCAAGTAGTTGACCGCGCCCAGTACCTTCGGACTCAGCAGTGAAGCCCGCAATCTGCACTGGCTGCTGACCAACCTCGTCGAGGAGGTGCCCGGCATCCTCTCGGTCGCGGTGGTCTCCTCCGACGGCCTGCTGCTGCTCTCCTCCGACCAGCACCGCAACGACGCGGCCCGCGAGGTCCAGGCCGTGCGCCGCACCGGCCCGCGCGGCTCCGCCGCCGACCTCGCCACCGTCGTCTCCGGCGTCGGCAGCCTCACCATCGGGGCTGCCAGGCTGATGGACTTCGGCAACGTGAAGCACACGATGGTCGCCATGGACGAGGGCAGTCTGTTCGTGATGTCGATCAGCGACGGCTCGCTGCTCGGCGTGCACGGCTCCGCGGACGCCGACATGAGCGTCATCGCCTACCACATGGCGCTCTTCGTCGGCCGCGCCGGCCACGTCCTGACCCCTGAACTCCGCAGCGAGCTGCGGAAATCCCTGGAGTCCGAGTCGACCTCCGCGGGGAGTACCCGATGAGCAGCAGCCCCAGGAAAGCCCCGAAGAACCTCCCCGTACGCGGCGCCGACCGCAAGCCGGCCCGCGTACGCCCCTACTCGCTCACCGGCGGCCGCACCCGCTTCGGCCACGTCCTGCTCGTCGAGACGTTCGTCGGCGCCACGGCCGGCACCGCCGCGCTGGAAGCCGCCGAGGAGCGCAAGGAACTGACGAACGGCAGCCTCACCTCCCGCGTGATGCCGGAGATGCGGGCCATCGTCGAACTGTGCCGCCGTATGCGTACGGTGGCCGAGATCGCCGCGCTGCTGAAGATGCCGCTCGGCGTGGTCCGCGTGCTCCTCAGCGACCTGGCGGACCAGGGAAAGATCCGTGTGTACGGCACCGGGACCGGCCACGGCACGGGCCGCCCGGACCGCGCTCTGCTCGAAAGGGTGCTCAGTGGACTCCGTCGTCTCTGACGCCGCCGCCTACGGCGTCTCCCCGCTCGTCGACCCCGACGAGCCCATGCAGCCCTGGCAGACGGACCGCGCCCGCGCGCCCATAGCCACGAAGATCGTGGTGGCGGGAGGATTCGGCGTAGGCAAGACCACGCTGGTCACCGCCGTCTCGGAGATCACGCCCCTGCAGACCGAGGCGCTGATGACCGAGGCGAGCGAGGAGACCGACGACCTCACCGCCACCCCGGGCAAGCTCACCACCACCGTGGCCATGGACTTCGGCCGCATCACGCTCGACGACGACCTGGTGCTCTACCTGTTCGGCACACCGGGCCAGCAGCGGTTCTGGTTCATGTGGGACGACCTGGTGCGCGGCGCGATCGGCGCCGTCGTGCTGGCGGACACCCGACGCCTGAAGGACTGCTTCCCGGCGCTGGACTACTTCGAGAGCTGCGGACTGCCGTACGTCGTCGCCGTGAACCACTTCGACGGCAGCGAGCTGTTCGAGGCGGAGGACGTGCGGGAGGCGTTGACGATCCCCGCGCACATACCTGTAATGATCATGGATGCGCGCCGCCGGATCTCGGCCATCGAGACCCTCTTGTCCCTCGTGGGCCACGCGCTCGACGAAACCCCCGAGTAGTAGTCCCTTTAGGAGCGTCCCCCGCATGCGGAAGATACTCGTCGTCGGAGCCGGCCAGTCCGGTCTCCAGCTCGCCCTCGGCCTCCAGTCGCACGGCTACGAGGTCACCCTGATGTCCAACCGGACCGCGGACGAGATCCGCACGGGCCGGGTCATGTCGACGCAGTGCATGTTCCACACGGCACTCCAGCACGAGCGCGACCTCCAGCTGAACTTCTGGGAGTCCCAGGCCCCGAAGATCGAGGGACTCGGCGTCTCGGTGGCTGCCCCCGGCTCCTTCGACCCGGGCCCCTCGCAGCGCGCGATCGACTGGGTGGGGCACCTCGACGGCATCGCGCAGTCGGTCGACCAGCGGGTGAAGATGGCCGGCTGGATGGAGACCTTCGCCCAGCGCGGCGGCCAGCTGGTCATCCACGGCGCGGCCGTCGGCGACCTGGACTACTTCTCCCGCGCCTACGACCTCGTCCTCGTCTCGGCGGGCAAGGGCGAGCTGGTGCAGATGTTCGGCCGCGACGCCTCCCGCTCCCCGTACAGCGAACCGCAGCGCGCGCTCGCGGTGGCCTACGTGCACGGCATGGGCCCGCGTCCGGAGCACCCGGACATGGAGGCCGTCCGCTGCAACCTGGTCCCCGGCGTCGGCGAGATGTTCATCATGCCGACGTTCACGACCTCGGGCCGCGCCGACATCCTGTTCTGGGAGGGCATACCCGGCGGCCCGCTGGACGCCTTCAAGGACGTCAAGGACCCCTCGGAGCACCTCTCCCTGACCCTGGAACTCATGGAGAAGTTCCTCCCCTGGGAGTACGCGCGGGCCACCAAGGTCGAACTGACCGACGCCGGCGGCACGCTCGCCGGCCGCTACGCCCCCACCGTCCGCAACCCGATCGGCCGCCTGCCCAGCGGCGGCCTGGTCCTCGGCGTGGCCGACGTGGTCGTCGCCAACGACCCGATCACCGGCCAGGGCTCCAACTCCGCCTCCAAGTGCGCCGCCTCCTACCTCGCCTCCATCCTGGAGCAGGGGGAGAAGGAGTTCGACGAGGCCTGGATGCAGCAGACCTTCGACCGCTACTGGGAGACCGCCCAGCACGTCACCAAGTGGACGAACGCCATGCTCGCCCCGCCGCCGGAGCACATCCTCAACCTGATCGGCGCCGCCGGGCAGCTCCAGCCCGTCGCCGACCGCTTCGCCAACGGTTTCAACGACCCGGCCGACTTCGAGAACTTCTTCTACGACCCGGCGAAGACCGAGGGCTACCTGATGGAGGTCTCGGGCGCGTCGGGCGCGTAGTCGGCGGCGTACCCCTCGTCGGACCCGTCCGTCGCCCCCTCGGGGAGCCTCGGCGGCGTGTACCGCCGCAGCGGCTCCCCTCCGGGGTCGGGCCGTACGGCGCCCAGCACCGGGTTGGCCGCGATCGGTGACACCTTGACCTCGGCGCCGGGGCGCGGTGCCTGGACGACCATTCCGTCGCCGAGGTACATCGCCACATGGGTGGCCTCGGGGAAGTACACGACCAGGTCACCGGGGCGCAGCTCGCCCAGCGGGACGTGCTCCAGCCGCGCCCACTGCTCCTGGCTGGTCCTCGGGATCGGTGTTCCGGCCCGGTCCCAGGCCACGGAGGTCAGGCCCGAGCAGTCGTACGAGGCGGGGCCCTCCGCGCCCCACTCGTACGGCTTCCCGAGCTGCTCCACCACGAAGCGCACCGCGCGGTCGCCCTCGGCGGAGGGCCTGGCGTCGTCGCCGAGCGCGCCGGACGCCATGAACCGCTCCTGCTCCTCGGCGATCCCGCTCTTCTCGAACTCCGCCAGCGCGGCCAGCTGCTCCGGGGTGAGCGAGGCGAGGAGTTCCTCGACAGCTTGCAGCCGCTCGCGCACGTCGTCCCGCTCCTCCTCCTGCCGCTTCGCGAGGACGGCTTGCTGGTCCAGGGCCTCGCGCGCCCGCCCCGCCAGCTCGCCGGCCTTCTTCTCGACGCCGGTCAGGCGGTCCACCGTGTCGGCCCGCTCCCGGGCCAGCTGCCCGAGCACGTGCCCCTGGTCGAGGGCGTGCCGCGGGTCGCGGGCCAGCAGCAGCCGCAGATAGGGGGAGAGGTGGCCGCTGTCGCGGTACTGCTGCCGGGCCAGCCGGCCGGCCGCGCCGCGGCTGTCGTGCAGGGAAAGCCGGGTCCGGGCCAGCTCGGCGTCCAGCCGCTTCACCTCGGCCCGCTGCTCCTTCAGCCGCTCCTCGGTCCCGTTGAAGGTCTCGGTGGCCTTCTCCGCCTCCCGGTACAGCCGCTGAAGGTCCGTCAGCAGTTCGGCCACGGTCCGGTCGCCGTCGCTGCCGGGCTCGGGTTCGGCCGCGGCGGGCACGGGCGCCAGGACGATCCCGGCCGCGACCGCCACCGTGCACACCAGACGCAGAAGCCTTCCTGACACACCATCACCTCCGTCGCGGGGCGGCGGGTCCGCTCCGCACGGCGAGCATGTGACGTGTTCCCGGGGCCCGCGCGCCGAGTGTGCGCGGTTCGGCGCAACGGGGTCACCCGTGGGCGTCGTCCGGCTTGCCACCCGGCGTGGCGTCTGGATCGGCGCGGTCCGGCCTGGCGTCCGGTTCGGCGTCCGGTTTGGACCAGGGCCACTTCCGGCCGGAGCCCTTCCGGCCCGCGCCCTTCGCCCCCTCGGGGGCGTACTCGTACTTCCAGCGGGCGAAGCGCAGCCCGCCGCGGGCGTCCCTGGGCACCCTGCGGTACACGAGCACGGTGGGCGGGCCGCCGTCCGGGTCCGGTACGGGGATGCGGTACGTCTTCGGCGGGTGCCCGGTCATGCCGACCAGCACGGGCAGCACCCGCCCGTCCATCGGGCCGCCCTCGAAGGGGGTGTCTTCGCTCTTCACGGCACCAGTGTCAGTGATCCGCGCACCGGTGTCAGATGTCCGCCGCCAGCGCCTCGACCAGCGTCGCGGTCTGCGGGTCGCGGCGGGCGGTGACGGTCAGCACGGCGAGGAACTGCTCCACGAGCCAGTCCCGCAGGTCGTCGACGGGCGGCTGCTTGCCCTCGTCCAGCCAGATCAGCGAGGCCGCCTCCACCGCGGTGATCCACATCCGGACGGTCATCCGCAGTCGCGGGCCGGGCTCGGCGACGTCCAGGTGGCTCATGATGTGGTCGGCGGCGGCCCGGCGCACGCCGTCCACGATGGAGGAGGTCCGGGAGGTCTCCGCCACGCTGCCGCCGCGCAGCAGGGCGCTGAAGCCGGTGTCGTGCTGGTCGACGAAGGTGAGATAACGGTCCAGGGCGCGGGAGAGCCGGGCCAGCAGCGGGCCCTCGCGGGGCTCGTCGAAGCAGAGCCGCAGCTCGTCGGCGGCGGACCTGAGCGCGGCCTCGTACAGCTGCTGCTTGCCGCCGGGGAAGTACCGGTACACCAGCGGCCGCGAGACCCCGGCCTGCTCCGCGACGTCGTCCAGGGAGACCTCCTCCGGCGGCCGGTGCGCGAAGAGGGCGAGCGCCGCGTCGAGCAACTGGACGCGGCGCTCCTCGACGCTGAGCCGGCGGTAGGCGGGGGTGGAGGCCTGCGGGGTCATGAAACGCAGCGTAACCCGCACACCCCCGCGACCTCCCACGTGAGCGGACCGGCCCGGCCCGACTACGCCAGCAGCCCCGACGACCTCCACAGCTTCCGTCCGACCCCGCGCAGCACACCGATGTCGTCCAGGAAGTCGGTGAGGCGCTTCGCGCCGGTCTGCATGATCTCCTTGCGGTGCCCGCTGGCCTTGACCTGCGCCAGGGCCTCGCGCTTGTCCAGGCCGACGTTCGTGTAGACCTCGGGGTTGACGAAGGCGATGGAGAAGACGCGGGCGAACTCGCCGGAGGTGATCCGGGTGAACTCCTGCGACCACTTCGGCGCCGTCACCATCTGGCGGCGCAGCTCCTCACGGGCGTAGCGCACGTGGCGGGCCTCCTCCACGACGTGGATGCGCGTGACGCCCCGGATCAGCGGCTGGACCCGCTCGTCGGGGAAGGTCAGGCGCTGCATCCAGTCCAGCACCTCCTCGCCGAGCAGCGTGGCGGTGAACGAGCCGGGCGTGGTGGAGATCGTCTTGAACAGGCGCCCCAGGTGCTGGTGGACCGGGCTCACCGGGTACCACGGCGTCTCGCCGCGGGATATCAGCCGGGCGAACATCTTCGAGTGCCGGCACTCGTCCTCGATCTCGGTCAGCGCGTAGCGCACGTGCGCGCTCGTCGCCGCCTTGTCGTAGATGTGCCGCACCAGCAGCTGCATGAGGATCAGCTCGAACCAGATGCCGAGGGAGGCGAGCGCGGCGGCCTCGTGCTGGGAGAGCACGACGCGCTGCTCCTCGCTCATCCGCTTCCACATCGGGGTGTCGTACAGCGACACCAGCTCCGGCGGCCAGAACCACTTGCCGTCCTCGAAGGGCGCGTCCCAGTCCAGCTCCTTGTCCGGGTCGAAGGAGTGCTTGGCGGAAGAGTCGAGCAGCCGTTCGGCCACCTGCTCCCGGTCCTTGAGCAGCCCGAGCGCGTCGCGCAGGCCCTCGAGCGCGTCGGCTTCCGTCAGGGTCGTCATGGCTGTCCCACCTCGTCGTACGGTTCGAGTTACCCGCGGTTACTCTCATTCGCTTCGTCTTATGAGACTGCTTGTCAGTAAGCTCGTCAATCCCCTGCGCACGACTTGTTGACCGCGAGTAAAGAAGTGAGAGGCGCTCAGGTCCCTACACCGAGCAGTCGAGCCCCTCCGGCACGTCGCCCGCCACCGTCGGCCGGTGCCCCGCCGGGACCCACCACAGGGTGGTGACCGCATCCGCGAGGCGCTCGAACCACTCCCTGCGCCGCGCCAGCGTCTCTCGGTGCCGCCCCTGGTGCATGAACGCCGTCAGGGCGCCCGCGTCGCGCCACACCGTCAGGTTGACGATGAGCCAGTCGTCGCCGAAGAAGGGCACGTCCGTCGCGTTGCCCGAGTCGTCCTGGAGCCGCCACCCGAACCCCTCGGCGGCGTCCGCCGCGGCGTTCACCGGGTCGAGCGCGTCCACGAAGTCCTTCAACCTCGGTGAGTCCAGCGGGGCCTTCTACCCCCGTCTCAGGAGTTGAGCACCGCCTCCATCACCGCCCGCGCGACCGGCGCCGCCATGCCGCCCCCGCTGATGTCCTCGCGGTCCGCCGCCGAACCCTCCACCACCACCGCGACCGCGACCTTCGGCTCCAGGTCGCCGTCGCCCTGCGCCCATGAGACGAACCACGCGTACGGGGTGCCCGAGTTGCCGACGCCGTGCTGGGCGGTGCCGGTCTTGCCGCCGACGGTGGCGCCGCGGATCGCGGCGTTCGCGCCGGTGCCCTTCTCCACCACGCCGGTCATCAGCTCCTTGAGCCGCGCCGCCGTCGAGGGGCGCATCGCCTCCCGGGTGGGCCGCGAACCGGCGGTCGCAACCAGGCTGCCGCCCGCTCGCATCGTCCGTTCCACCAGGTACGGCGAGCGCACCTGGCCGCCGTTGGCCACCGCCGCCGCCACCATCGCCATCTGCAGCGGAGTCGCCCGCGTGTTGTACTGCCCGATCGATGACAGCCCGAGCTGCGCCCGGTCCACCGAGGTGTCGAAGCTGCTGCGCGAGACGGCGAACGGGATGCGCAGCCCGGCGTCGTTGAAGCCGAAGGCCTCCGCCGTGGCCGCCATGTCCCGCACGCCCACGTCCGCGCCGAGCTTGGCGAACACCGTGTTGCAGGACCACTCGAACGCCTCCCGCAGCGAGGCGTCCCGGCAGCCGTCGGCCGCGTTCGTCAGCCGGGTCCGGGTGCCGGGGAGGGTGTACGGGTCGGGTGAGCGGGTCGGCGCGTCGAGGTCCCGGATCACGCCCGCGTCCAGTGCCGCCGCCGTGGTGACCACCTTGAAGGTGGAACCCGGCGGGTAGGTCCGGCGCACCGCCCGGTTCAGCATCGGCTTGTCCGGGTCGCCGTTCAGCCGGTCCCACGTCCGGGTGGCGGCAGTGCTGTTCCCGGAGAGCAGCTGGGGGTCGTACGACGGCGTGGAGACCAGTGCCAGGATCCGGCCGGTCGACGGTTCGACGGCCGCCACCGCCCCTTTGTGCCGGCCGAGCCCCTCGAACGCCGCCCGCTGCGCGTCCCCGTTGATCGTCGTCACCACGTCCCCGCCCGGGTTCTGGGCACCCGTGACGTCGTTCCAGAGGGGAAGTGGCGCGAGCATCGGGTCCGCGCCGGACAGCAGTCCGTCCTCGGCGTGCTCCAGCAGGGTCGTCCCGTACGCCTGCGAGGCGAAACCGGTGATCGGCGCGTACAACGGACCCGCCTGGTACGTCCGTTCGAAACGCAGATGCTCGCCGGTGTCCCGGGAGCCGGTGACCGGCTCGCCGCCGACCAGGATGTCGCCGCGCGGCTGCTGGTAGCGGGCGATGTCCGGGCGGCGGTTGGCCGGGTTGTCGTCGTACTCCGGGGCCTGGACGATCTGCACCCGGGCGGCGTTCACCAGCAGGGCGACCAGCAGCAGGGCGCAGAAGGCGGCGGCGTGCCGGATGTGCCGGGTCACCGGAGTCGCTCGGCTCTCACCGCGCCACCCGCCCGTCGGCCGGACCGGCCTGTCCGGCCTGGCTGCGGGCCGCGTGGCTGACCCGGATCAGCAGCGCGACGATGGCCCAGTTGGTGACGACCGAGGAGCCGCCCTGGGCCAGGAACGGCATCGCCATGCCGGTCAGCGGAATCAGCCCGGTCACCCCGCCCGCGATGACGAACACCTGGAGCGCCACGATCGAGGAGAGGCCGACCGCGAGCAGCCGGCCGAAGGGGTCGCGCGCGCCGAGCCCCGCCCGGTAGCCGCGCTCCACCAGCAGCGCGTACAGCAGGAAGATCGCGGTCAGACCGAGGAAGCCCAGCTCCTCGCCGGCGGTCGCCAGGATGAAGTCGGACTTGACGGCGAATCCGATCAGGACGGAGTGGCCGAGCCCGAGGCCCGTGCCGGTCACCCCGCCCGCCGCGAAGGCGAACAGCGACTGGGCCAGCTGGTTGGGCCCCTGGCCCGCCTCGATCGACGCGAAGGGATGCAGCCAGTCCTCCACCCTGCTGTGCACGTGCGGCTCCAGCCAGCCGACGGCGACCGCGCCCAGCGAGGCCAGCAGCAGGCCGACGGCGATCCAGCCGGTGCGGCCGGTGGCGACGTAGAGCAGGACCACGAACAGGCCGAAGAACAGCAGCGAGGTGCCCAGGTCGCGCTCCAGGACCAGGACGCCGACGCTGACCAGCCACACCGCCACGATCGGGCCGAGGACGCGGCCGGTGGGGAGCTGGAGCCGCCACACCCGGCGGCCCGCGTACGCCAGCGCGCTGCGGTTCGCGGCCAGGTACGCGGCGAAGAACACCGCGAGCAGCACCTTCGCGAACTCACCGGGCTGGATGGAGAAGCCCTCGATCCGGATCCAGATGCGGGCGCCGTTCACGGCCGGGAAGAAGATCGGCACGGTGAGCAGGACCAGTGCGGCGGCGACACAGACGTACGCGTAGCGCTGGAGCACGCGGTGGTCGCGCAGGAGCAGGACGACCACGATGAACAGTCCGACACCCAGCGTCGACCACACCAACTGGGTGGGGGCCGCCCGGTCGCCCGGCGTCTCCAGGTCGAGCCGGTAGATCAGGACCAGGCCGAGGCCGTTGAGCAGCACCCCGATGGGCAGCAGGAGCGGGTCGGCCCAAGGGGCGCGCAGCCGTACCGCCAGATGGGCGAGGAGCGCGAGCACGCCGAGCCCGGCGCCGTAACCGGCGGCGCCGGGCGGGAGGGTGCCGTGCTGGGCGAGACCGACGTTGCAGTAGCCGAACACCGACAGCAGGACGGCCATGAGGATCAGCGTGAGTTCGATGCCACGGCGCCGGGGGAGACGGGTGACGGGAGCGGGCGCGTCCGCCTGTGCCACGGTGATTCCGGTTCCGGTTCCGGCCTTGGTCATGTCCGGAACTTACCTAAATAATGTGGTGTGTGAGTCGTCCGCATCAGCACCAGCGCGGCGCGGGGCCGATGTTGTCGATGTAGCGGGCCGGGCCCCAGGCCCAGGTGCCGTCCGTGAGGAGGTACCAGAGGGGGTTGCCCTGCACCTTGTCGCCGGGGGTCTTGCAGTAGATGTGGACGGTCTCGCCCCGGCGGGCGTACCGGATGACCTCTCCGCCGCGCGCCGGTGAGGTGCGCAGGGCGAGCCGGTCGGCGGTGACGACGCCCCGGTAGCTGCCCTGCTCCTGGCGGCCGCCGTTCCCGCCGCCCCACTCGTCGCCGCCGTTCCCGCCCCCGTTGCCTCCGGACTGGCCGGCGGCTGTGCTGCCGGTACCGGAGTCCCCGCCGCCCCATTCGTCGTTCGCGACGGCGGGCGTGACGGCGACGGCCGTGGCGAGCGCGCCGGCGGCGACGGCGGTGGCGAGGCCGCGCAGGAGTGGTGAGCGCCTCGAGTGTGCGGAGAGCAGGGACATGGGAGTACCTCCCGGGAGCGAACGGGTCTTCAGGTGACTAACCGCCACATTAGGAGCGCCCGGTTCGGACCGCCCGCCGCACTGAGCCATCGGGGAACCGCTCGGCCGCCCGGGGTCCGTCAGGGCTGCTGAGGCAGGGTCAGGGTCGCCAGCGCCCCGCCGTCCGGCGGGTTCGTGAACTCCAGCCGCGCGCCGAGCACCTCCGCCTGCCCCAGGGCGATCGTCAGCCCGAGGCCGTGCCCCTTCGTCCCGCCCTCGGTGCGGAACCGCTGCGGTCCGTGGGCCAGGAGGTACTCCGGATAGCCGTCCCCGTGGTCCCGTACGGTGATCACCGGCCCGTCGACGGTCAGCACCACCGGCGCCCGCCCGTGCCGGTGCGCGTTCGCGACCAGGTTGCCGAGCACCCGCTCCAGGCGCCGCCGGTCGGTCTCCACCCGCGTGTCCCGTACGAGGACGACCCGAGTGTCGGTGCCGGCGCCCCGGACGACCCGCCCGGCCAGCGCGCCCAGCGCCTCCGGGTCCACCTCCAGCCGCTCCCGTCCGCTCTCCAGCCGGGAGATCTCCAGCAGATCCTCGGTGAGCGTGCGCAGGGCGGCCACCCGGTCCCGCACCAGCTCGGTCGGGCGGCCCGGCGGCAGCAGCTCCGCCGCCGCGTGCAGGCCGGTGAGCGGGGTGCGCAGTTCGTGCGCCACGTCCGCGGTGAACCGCTGCTCGGCGAGCAGCTTGCCCTGCAGCGACGACGCCATGGAGTCCAGCGCGGCGGCGACCGAGGCCACCTCGTCCTGCGGGCGCGTCGGATCCTGCGCACGGGGATCGCCGACCCGCGCGTCCAGGTCGCCCGCGCTGATCCGCCGTGCCACCCGCGCCGTCGTGTGCAGCCGGCGCGTCACCCGCGTCACCGCGAACGCGCCCACCAGCAGCGTCGCCCCGATCGCCAGCGCCGACGACCACACGATCGCGTTGTCCAGGCCGTCGATGGTGCGCTCACCCTGGGAGTGGTCGACCCGCACCGCGAGCGCCCGGCCGCCGTCGGCGGGGCCCGCCGCCCACATCGTGGGGCGCCCGTCGTGCTCGGCGACCATGGTGCCGCGCCGGCCCGAGGCGGCCAGCTCCCGCAGCCGCTCCGGCAGCCCCGGCGGATCGACGCCGGCGCCCCGCCGCAGCGGGCCCCCGGCCTCGTACGCCTCCGTCGCCTCCCCCAGCCGGGACAGGGCGACGTCGCGGGCCTGGCCCACGGTCTGGTTGGTGACCGAGACGTGCACCAGGACGCCGAGCAGGGCGGCGAGGGCGCAGCACATCACGGTGATGAAGACGGCTGCCTTCACCGCGAGCGGGCCGGTCCACCGGGGGAGGGCGAGCCTCACCGGGCGCTCGCCGACGGGGACGGGGACACCGACGAAGACCGGGACGCCGACGGGGACGGTGAGGCGGACGGACGCTTCCTGTGCTTTCCGCCGTCGTCCGTGCGCAGCATCTCGTCGCTCGTGAGGAGCATGGCCCGCTGGTCGGGGTCCCACGTCCACTGGAGCCGGTACTCGTAGCCCGCGACCTCCGAGGGCGACCGGACGATCACTGTCCGCCCGGCCAGCTCGACCGCGCTCACCGCGTCGTCGTAGGACATGACCCGCACGAGCCGGTCCTTCTCGACCGTGTAGACGCGCACGGCGGTCAGCTTCTCGGGCAGCAGCCGGAAGCCCAGGGTCATCTCGGGGCGCCCGTCGCCGGTCAGGTCGCGGTAGTACGGCCTGAGCACCGGGCACCGGCCGCGCTCACCGTCCGAGCCGTCCGAGCCGTCCGAGCCGTCCGAGCCGTCCGAGCCGTCCGAGCGGCAGTCCGCCATCCGGCGGGCCGTCTCGCGGTACGGCGCCTCGTCGCCTTCGTAGTCGTCCGGGTGCGCGGTGATCTCGGCCCGTACGGCGGCCACCGGGTCGGCCTGGCGGATGTCGCCGCCGGGCACGGCGACGCCCTTGACGACCTCGTTGTCCACCTCGCCGATGTCGTAGGCCGGACTCGATGCCGGTGTCAGGTCGGGCCAGAGCCGGGCCGGGCTCTGCGCGGCAGGCGTGGCCCCCGCGCTCCGCAGGCCGCCCGAGTCGCCGCAGGCGGTCAGCGCCCCGGCCGCCGCGGTCGCCAGGAGCAGCGCGCGGGCGGCGGGGACGCGGGCGGGGTGCCCGCGGCGGCTCGGGAGCACTGCACTCCTGGTTTCGGTCGTCAGGTGATCGGCATCGGTGATCCGGTACACCCTATTCGGACGGAAGTCCATTTTGTGCGCGTGGAGGCGTGCCGGGCTACTCGGCGAGCTCCTCCAGCAGCCGCGCGGTGACCAGGCCGGCCCGCAGGTACTCCACGAACAGGTCGTTGTGCAGCGCCCACGGTGAGCGCCGGGACCGGATCAGCCGGACCGCCTCCTCGGCGGTGCCGCCCCGGCGCATCAGCGTGTGGGCGACGACGAGACCGGAGCGGTTGTACCCGTGGTAACAGCGGACGAGGACCTTGCGGCCCTCGTCCAGCGCCACACCCGCGGCCTCCGCCAGCCGGATCACACCCGCGAGCTGCGTCCCGTCGAGGGGGCCGTCGGGGATCGGCCACACATGGTGCTCGACGCCTTCGTCCGGCCCGTGTCCGGGCAGCCGCAGCAGGGTCTGCACCAGATCGAACTCGTCCCGGACGACGGCTGACTCCCGCCTGCCGTCCGGCCCTTGGAACTCGTGCCCGCCCATCCACAGGCCCGGCACGACCTCGTCCCACGGCCTGCCCGGAGCCGGAACGTCCGATCCCTTCCCGCGGGTGCGCAACGGTGCCTCCCCATCCCGCCCGAGGGCCTGCCCGACTCCTCCCAAAGGTAACCGGGTTCTTGCCCCCGCAGCACCCCGCCTGTTCCCATGGTCGTGGGGTGATGGTGCATGAACGGACTGCGCGTCATACCGACCTGGCGGCACGGTCAGGAACGGCTGTACGTCTGCCTCCCGGACGGCGGCAGCGTCGCCTGGTACGACCGTGAGGCGGCCCGGGTGAACGTGCTGAGCGACGACCGCGAGGACGAGGTCCTCGAAGCGCTTGGTCCCTTCCTCACCGGCCCGGTCACGGTCGGCCCGCCCTCGGTCCCGACCCCCGCCGAGCTGGCCCGGCTCGCCCTCCACCCGGACGACGACCTCGCCCCCAACCG
>NZ_RAIF01000031.1:682829-707181 GCF_003671715.1 Streptomyces sp. E2N166
GCGGGGGCGGCCCTCGACCGCCTCGACGGCGCCGGCTGGCACACCCTGCACTCCGTCCCGCTGCCCGGCGGCGACCGCGTCCACCACCTGGTGATCGGCCCCGGCGGTCTCTTCGCCCTCCACGTGCTGCCCGCCCGCGGGCAGCGGGTGCACATCACCGACCCCCTGGTGGCGCTGGGCCGCCGCGAACCGCTTCCCCTGCTGCGCCGGGTCCGCGCCGACGCCGGCCGGGCCTCCTACGCCCTGACGGCCGAGGTGCATCCCGTCCTCGTCCTCGTCGATCCGGCGAACGTGACCGTCACCGCCCCGCCGCGCTCGGTCCGCGTGCTCACGGGCGCGGAGCTGCCGGACCTGGCCCGCCCGGGCGGGATGCTGAAACCGGCGGACGTGGAAGCCCTGCACGCCATGGCCCGGGACCGCGCCACCTGGACCCGCGTCTGAGGGCCGTCGCGCGTCAGGGCAGGGCCGCCGCCCGCCGCCGCTCGAACAGCGGCGCCAGCAGGTCGCCGTGGTCCCGCACCCGCGGACCGACGTCCTGTGCCCGGAAGACGAACTGCTCCGCCCGCCGGCACCCGGCCACCTCGTCCCAGGTCACCGGCGTGGAGACGGCCGGTACGGACCGGGCCCGCATCGTGTAGGGAGCGGCCGTGGTCTTGCGGGCCGCGTTCTGGCTCCAGTCGACGAACACCTTCCCCGGCCGCAGACTGCGCGTCATCCGGTGCACCACCAGCCGCGGCAGGGCCCGCTCCGCCTCCATCGCCAGCGTCTTCGCGTACTCCGACACCCGCTCCGACGGCGACCCCCGCACCCCCGCCAGCAGATGGAGCCCCTTCGCCCCGGACGTCTTGGCGTACGCCTCGATCCCGTCCGCCGCCAGCCGCTCCCGCAACCACAGCGCGACCTCGCAGCAGTGCACGACGGTCGCGGGCGGTCCGGGGTCGAGGTCGAACACCAGCCGGTCTGCCTCGTCGGGATCGTCCGCGGTCCACTGGTGCGTGTGGAACTCGGTCACCAGGTTCGCCGCCCACATCACGGACGCCAGGTCCTGCACCAGCACCATCCGCGCCGGCCCCTCCGACCGGGGCACCTCGGCCGTGGTGACCCAGTCGGGCGTACCCGGCGGCACGTTCTTGGTGAAGAACACCTGGCCGTCCGGGCCGTCCGGATAGCGCAGGAAGGACACCGGACGGTCCCGCAGGTGCGGCAGCAGCACCTCGGCGGCCGTCGCGTAGTAGTGCAGCAGTTCGCCCTTGGTGAGGCCGGTCGCGGGATACAGCACCTTGTCCAGGTTGCTGAGGGCGACCCGTCGCCCCTCCACCTCTGTGATAGGCGCCATACCATGAGAATCTCATGAAACACGTACAAACCGCCCGACGGTCACGCGGCGGGTCGGCCGAGCGGAAAGGGTGCTGCACGTGCGATCCATCTGGAACGGCGCCATCTCCTTCGGCCTGGTCAGCATCCCCGTCAAGCTGGTGAACGCGACCGAGAGCCACGCGGTGTCCTTCCGCCAGATCCACACGGAGGACGGTGGCCGCATCCGCTACCGCAAGGTCTGCGAGCTGGAGGACCGCGAGGTCGCCCAGGACGAGATCGGCAAGGCCTACGAGGACGCCGACGGCTCGATGATCCCGATCACCGACGAGGACCTGTCCCACCTGCCGATCCCGACCGCACGGACGATCGAGATCGTGGCCTTCGTGCCCGAGGAGCGCATCGACCCGCTGCAGATGGGCTCCGCGTACTACCTCGCGGCGAGCGGCGCGCCCGCCGCCAAGCCGTACACGCTGCTGCGCGAGGCGCTGGGGCGCAGCAACCGGGTCGCCATCGCCAAGTTCGCCCTGCGGGGCCGTGAGCGCCTCGGCATGCTCCGGGTCGTCGGCGACGCCATCGCGATGCACGGCCTGCTGTGGCCGGACGAGGTGCGCGCCCCCGAGGGCGTCGCTCCGGACGCGGGTGTCACCGTCCGCGACCAGGAACTGGACCTCGCGGACGCCCTGATGGACACGCTCGGCGAGATCGACCTGGACGACCTGCACGACGAGTACCGCGAGGCGCTGGAGCAGGTCATCGCCGCGAAGGCCGCCGGTGAGACGCCCCCGGAGGCCCGCGAGGAGGCCGCGCCCGGGAAGGTGCTGGACCTGATGGCCGCGCTGGAGAGCAGCGTGCGGGCGGCGCGGGAGTCACGGCGCGGGGAAGGCGCCGGGCCGGCCGAGGATGCCGAGGTCAGGACCTTGCCGCAGCGCACGCCGTCCCGGCGGACCCCCAAGGAGAGCGGCGGCAAGAAGTCGACCTCGACGGCGGCGAGGAAGACGGCGGCGAAGAAGGCGGAAGCGAAGAAGTCGGCGGCGAAGGGGCCGCAGGGGGAGAAGACGGAGGGGAAGAGGACGGCGGCGAAGGAGACGGAGGCGAAGAAGTCGACGGCCTCCGCCGCCGGGAAGTCGACGGCGGAGTCCGCGCGGCCCGGGAAGAGGACCGCGGCCAAGAACGCCGCCAAGAAGACGACCGGCAAGAGCGCGCCCGCCAGAAGCACCGCCAAGAGCACCGCCAAGAAGACGCCACCGCGCAAGCGCAGCGCCTGACGCCGGCCCGGCGCGAGCGGAGCACGGTGACGCTCAGTTGACGGCCCAGGAGGAGGACGCCCGCGGAACGGTGGACGGGGCGGGTTCGTAGACCGCGGGGCTCGCGTCGCCCGAGGCCGTCGGTGCGAGAGAGGCGGCGGTGGGCAGGACGGGGCTCTCCTCCAGGTGCTGCCCGATCGTGTCGGCCGGTCCGCCGCCCGGGGTGCCGGGGCCGGTGGACAGCTGCGACCACGCGGTCAGGGCGAGGGCGACCGCGGCGGCCGTGCCGATCACCCGGCCGACCCGCCGGAGCCGGGCGCGGCCGTCCAGCGAACGCCAGGCCGGGCCGGTCCACGGATCCTCCGGGTGCCACAGCTCGCCGACCACGCCGGAGGGACGGGCCGCGGGCGAGTCGTCCGTGCCCGTGCCGGCGCCCGTGCCCGTGTCGGCGCCCATGTCCCTGCCGTCCGGGGGCCGGGGGCGCCAATCGGGTGTCCGGTCGCGTGCGGCGGGTTCCCTGATGAGGGCGGAGGCGCGGATGGCGCGCTCGTCGTCCTCCAGGAACTGCCGCCAGACGTACTCCGGCACGGACGGCGTATCGCCGGTCCGGTCGGGCTGACCCGGCTGGTCGGGCTGACCCGGCTGGTCGGGCCGACCCGGCTGGTCGGGCTGTTCCGGCGTCGCGCCGCTGCCCGGCCCGGAAGCGGTCATGATCCCGCTCTTCCTCTCTTCTTGGGCCCGTACGGCGGCCGGGCGGGAGTGGGAGCGGGAGGGGAGCCCGCCGACGGTCGGTGTGCCGTCCTGTGCCGCAGCACCGTTTCGGTGTCACTCCTGGGCGCCGTACGGCAGGCGGCCGCAGGCCGGCCCCCCGTCGGATCATTGCACAGTGCAAAAGGAGATCGCCAGGGGCTCCGGCCGCCCTCTTCCGCCCGCCGTCGAACCCGGGGCCCGATGGTCATGATCGGCGGTCTCCGTCGGCCGCGACCAGCCGCACGAACGGAATGGCCCGTCCGGCCTCACGGAACGACGCCTCGCCGCCGTCCACCGCCAATCCCATGAACGCGCAAAGACGCCGGGCGGTTCCCGGGTGCCGCCGGGCGTACTCCGCCATGATCCCGGCGCCCTCCTCGGCGGGCAGGAAGTGGGCGGTGACGGCGTGGTGGCGGTTGCCGAACTGGATGACCGTCTTGGGCTGCTGACGGAGGTTCCGGTACCAGTCCGCCTTCGGACCGAAGCCGGAGGCGACCGTCCAGCTCCGTCCGTGCGGCCCGCCGGATTCGTAGGCGACCACTTCGAGGACGACCCGGCGGTCCCGGCCGCTGATCCGGCCGGTGTGGTGCAGCAGAAGCAGCCGCTTGCCGAACAGGGGGCCGAGCCCACCGCGGAAGAGGAGGATCGGCAGCCGTGCCGCGGCGCGCCGCCAGCCGACGGGCGGCCGGGGCCGACTGGGTGTCGTGTCCGTGCGTGCCATGCCCACCCTCCTGACTCGGGACTCCACCCCCACCTTTGCACAGGGAAAAGGTGGACGGGCAGTACCCGATGCTCCTTTTGGGCCGGTCCGGTCGCGGCGCGGCCCCTCCGGCCACGCCGTTCCGCCGACTGGTCAGGTGAGTGAGCAGGGACACCGGCGCGGTAAAAAGGACACATGCCGGAGCGTGAGATGCCCGTCGGGGGCCTGGATGATGTCGACGCGGTCACCAAGGCCGTGCTGGCCGCGTCGCGACTGCTGGTGGCCGTCTCCGCGCGGTCGCTCGCCGAGGTGGAGGAAAGGGTGACGCTGCCCCAGTTCCGGATGCTGATGGTGCTCTCCACGAGAGGCGCGACCAAGCTCGTCGCGCTCGCCGACCACCTCCAGGTCGCCCCGTCGACGGCGATGCGCATGGTCGACCGGCTGATCTCGGCCGGGCTCGCCGACCGGCAGACCAACCCCGACAACCGGCGCGAAACCCTGCTCCAGCTCACCGACGAGGGCCGGCGCACCGTCGCGAACGTCAGCGCCCGGCGCCGCGCCGAGGTCGCCGCGATCGTCGAACGGCTCGCGCCGGGCCAGCGGGCGGCGCTGGTGGAGGCGCTCACCGCCTTCAGCGAGGCGGGCGGCGAACCCCTCGCCCCGGCGCCGGACGACCCTCAGCCGCATCCGCTCGGCTGGGCCGCGGACGTCACCGCGGCCCGGGACGCCTGACAGCTCGGGCGGTCACGGGGCCGCCGGCGCGGGGGTGGGCGTCGGGGAGGCCGTGTTCACGTTCAGGTCGGGCCGCGGCTTGAGCACCAGCACCCGCTCGCCCGGCTGCGGCGGGGGCGGGGTGACTTTCTCCCTCGGCAGTTTCGCCGGTCCGGTCTGCTGGAAGGTGACCTGGTCGTACTCGACCAGCCCGGTCTTCTCCAGCACCGTGATGTGGTCCAGGACCGTGTCGTTGGCCAGGTCGGCCAGCTGGCGCACCAGCGTGTTCTTCGTGGTGGCCCGGATCTTGGCGATCGCCGGGAAGATCTGACCGTGGGTCACCCGCATGATGTTGACCGCCGACGAGTCGAACTCCTTGCCGCTCTTGGACTTCACCGTCGCCACGAAGTCCTCCTGCTGCGGGGAGGCCCGGTTGGGCAGCGTGATGCCCAGCTCGGGGGAGATCTCGCGGCACATCGCGTCCAGACCGGCGTGGCCGACGACCAGGTGCTCGCCGGCCGTCTTCATCGCCTTCGACGTACCGCGCTCCATCACGATCTCGCCCAGCGGGTACTCCCACAGCCCGGCGGCCCGCACCTTGACCACGAAGTCACGGTCGGCCTCGGTGAGCGGCCCGAACTTGGTGCTGGCGACGACCCGGTCCTGGTTCCCGTCGGCCTTGTCCAGTCCGAGCATGGCCGGGAAGGCCAGCGCGGTGAGGGTCAGGGTCATCGCACCGAACAGGACGACGACTCCGATCCTGCTGCGGGACAGGCGCATGATGCCTCCAGGGGCGACGCGAGCGACTCGCACTCGACGTACTCGACTCGTACTCGTTCGCCAGGAGGTACGGAAACGGCGGGCGGATCTATCACCGCTGCGGCACAAATCTTGCGGCCCGCCGGCCGCGTCCCTTCGGCCGTTTCCGGTGACGTGTCAGCCGATGTCGGCCCCGTACACGCGCTCCACCGTCATCGTGAGCAGCACCCGGCGGTCGGACACCATCGTCATCCGGTACTCGTCCCAGTCCGGGTGCTCCCCGGCGGCGGCGCGGTAGTACTCCACCAGCGCCTCCACCTCCGGTCCTCGCGGGTCGACGCCCGGCCCGGTGAGGGTCACGACGCCCTCGGCGGTGGCCCAGGACCTGCCGTCCGGGGCGGTCACCTCCAAAGCGGCCCGCGGGTCCCGGCGCAGGTTCGCCGTCTTGGCCAGTCCCTCGCGGGTGGAGACGCGGATGACGTCGGCCTCCGGGTCGTAGGCGGGCATGACGGGGGAGAGCTGCGGGCGGCCGTCCGACTTGATCGTCGCGAGCACGCCCAGCCGGCTCTCCGCCAGCAGGGCGCGGGGGTCGAAACGCGGAGTGGTGGTCATGGGCCGATCATCACCCCTCGCCTCACGCGCTGTCCCGTGAACCCTCCGCCGAACGCCCCCGCCGGGCGTACGACCGAGTGCCCGAGACACCTCGACCGAGTGCCCGGGAAACCTCGGCCGGGTGCTCAGGAGACCGAGGGCCCGCCCAGGTACTCGCCCTCGCGGTCGTAGGGCCAGGCGTTGGCGACGCACCCCTTGAGGCCCTTGATCTGCTGCATCATCGCCGGGGCCGGCAGCCCGGGACCGGGGCAGGTCTCGTGACCGTGGCCGATGCGGTGACCCACCTCGTGGTTGATGATCAGCGCCCGGTAGTCGCCGATCGGACCGTCGAACTGCGGCGAGCCCAGTACCCAGCGCTTGAGGTTCACCACGACGTCCGTGCCGACCGCGCAGTTCACCTCGCCCCGGGTGAGCAGGCCCGCGGCACCGCAGATCTCGTCGACGGTGCCCGGCGTGGCGATCTTCACCACGAAGTCGTACGAGCCCGAGCTGACCAGCCGGAAGGAGTTGGTCCCGTCCGTGGTCCAGCCGCGGCGGTCGGCGAGCACGTCGGATATCTCGGCCGCGGCGGCACCCGGCCGGATGTCGATGCCCTTCTCGACCAGGACCTTGTACCGGCGTACGCGGCTGCCGGTGCCCACGGTCGTGCCGTCGGCCTCGGCGGTGACGAAGGCGCCGGGGCCGGTGGCGGGAATGGCGATGGTGGAGGGGGAGGGCGAGGGCGAGGACGAAGGCGAGGGGGAGGTCTTCGCCGACGGCGACGCGGAGGGGCTCGGTGACCCGGACGGTGTCCCGCCGGTGGCGTCCGGGGAGGCCGTGCGCTCGGCGGCGTCCAGGGCGTCGGCGACATCGGCCGCCTGGTCGTCCGTCACCGGGGGCCGGGTGTCCCGCCAGTACGCGACGGCGGCGCCCGCCGCGAGCAGTACGGCTCCGAAGGTCAGGCCGGCCACGACGGTGCGGGCGGGACCGCGGCGTTTCCGTCTCCGGGCGCGGGACCTGCGCCCGGCACCGTTCGGCTGGGCCCTTCGGCTGGACCGGCGGGCTGTGGATCGGCCCACGGCGTGCGTCCTCTCTGCTGGTCGGCGGGGCGCGCACAGTGGACTCCTGTGTGCTTTTGTGCCCCCAAGATCAAAGCGGAAGGACGTGCGAGAACGTCACAGGACCCCAAGTGGGGCTTCTCACAAGGACGTTTGGTTCCGGCGGTACAACCCTTCGGTGTCCTGGAAGGTCCGCGAGCCACGGTCGTCCCGTCGTGCGCGCACACGTGCGTCGGGGTCGCCCGACGGAAAACGGGCGACCCCGACGCGGTGGGGGAGACGAGGGCCGTCAGCCGACGGAGCTCCGCTCCCAGCGGTAGAAGCAGCGCGCCATCGCGTCCTTCGGACCGCGCCAGGTCGCCGGGTCGTACGCCGAGACGTACGGTTCGAGCCGCTCGCTGACCTGGCGGAACTCCGGGTGCCCGGTCAGGCTGCCGATGGTGGGTGCCGGGTCCTCGTCGCTCTCGATGAGGTGCAGGTACACGCCGTCGCCGAACTCGAAGAGACTGCGCCGGTTGACGCCCACCAGGTGCGGCAGCTCGCCGCTGTCGGACTCGGCGAACACCTTCGCGATGTCCGGCGCCGCGCCCGGTGCCATCCGGGCGACGATCAGGGTGTGGTGCATGGGGAGATGCCCTCCGTCGGTGTCGTTCGGCTGGGCGGTGCCGTTCACCGGCGCCGTCCGGATCGCCGGTGTCGCTCGGTTCGCCGGTGCCGTTCGGTTCGCGGTGTCAGTCGGCGAGCACCGAGGCGGTCCGCCGCTCGCCCGCCGCCTGCTCGATCCGGTCCCGGATCAGGGCCATCTGCGTACGCGAGTTGCGGTTGATGTTGTCCGTCATCCAGGCGTCGTCCACGGGCGCGTCCGGCTTCATCGCGAAGTCCTGAATCCAGCGCATCCGCGTGCCGTCGGCGGTCTCGGTGTACTCCCAGACGATGTTCATGTACTGGAAGGGGCCGGTCTCCACCCGGTGGGCGCGCACGGTGCGGGCCGTCGGATCGGCGACGCGCTCGGAGACCCAGCTCCACACCTTGCCGTCCGCGTCCGGGTGCATGGTGAGCCGGAACGTGACGCGGTCGCCGTCGCGGTCGAGCACGTCCACGGAGGCGTACTCGCTGAACAGCCGGGGCCAGTTGTCGATGTCGTTGGTCATGTCCCAGACCAGCTCCATCGGCGCGGCGATGGTGATCTCGTTGTCGGTGTGGCCTGCCACGTCACACTCCCGTCTTCAGGGCGCCGTTGATCAGCGCGAGGAAATCCGCGGGCGTCTTGCAGCGCTCGGCCTGCTCCGGCAGGCCCAGCCCGTACCGCTTCTCCAGCTCGGCCACGATGCCCAGCAGGCCGAGGGAGTCCAGGCCGAAGGTGTCGAAGCCGTCGTCGGCCTGCTGCCGGAGGGTGACCGGGTCGACGTGCACGCCGGCGGTGCGCTTCATCAGCGCGGCCAGCTCCTCGACGGTCACCTGGTAGTCCAGTTGGTCGGTCATGGGTGTCCTCCTTGACTCGGGTCGGCGCTCGCCCGGAAGCGGCGCTCGGTCGGGATCGGTGTCGGTCGGATCGGTCATCGGTCCGCGGACGGCGCGGCGTCGCCCTGCCGCAGGACGAGCGCCGAGTTGGAGCCCATGAGGCCGCGGCCGAGGATCAGGGCCGTGCGCGGCTCGGCGGGGCGGGCCCGGCCGGCCACCACGTCCAGGTCGTGGCACACGTCGACCACGTGCGGGGTGGGTGGGATCAGCCCGTGCTCCATGGCCAGCACCGCCGTCGCCACGTCCAGCACCGGCGCCGCGCAGTACGCCCGTCCGGTGCCGGTCTTGGGCGCGGTCACCGGCACGCGCCGCGCGTGCGCGCCGAGCGCGTCGGCGAGGGCCAGCGCCTCGGCCCGGTCGGCCTCCGGGACGCCGAGGGCGTCCGCGAACACCACGTCGACCTCCTCGGGCCGGCAACCCGCCTCGGCCAGCGCGCCCTCGATCGCGTGGGCCAGCCCCTGCCGGGACTCCGCCCAGCGGGACGGGCCGGTGAAGGTCGCCGCGTGCCCGGCCACCGTCGCCCGCACCTCCGCGCCGCGGTCCCGGGCCGCCTCCGCCTCCTCCACCACGAGTACGGCACCGCCCTCGGCCGGCGCGAATCCGCAGGCCGCGCTGGTGAACGGGCGGTAGGCGCGGTCGGCCTCGGTGGCCCGGCTCAGCTCCGGGTAGCCCAGCTGGCAGACGATCGAGTACGGGGCGAGCGGTGCCTCCGTCGCGCCGCAGACCACCGTGTCGGTGCCGTTCCGTACGGACAGCGCGGCGTGCGCCAGGGCGTCCAGGCCGCCCGCCTCGTCCGCGGCCACGACCCCGCAGGGGCCCTTGAAGTCGTTGCGGATGGAGATCTGGCCGGTGCTGGCCGCGTAGAACCAGGCGATCGACTGGTACGGGCCGACATACCTGGACCCCTGGCCCCACAGGTTCTGCAGCTCCCGCTGCCCGAACTCGCCGCCGCCCGACCCCGCGGCGGTGACCACGCCGACCGAGAACGGCGACTCGACGTCGGCGCGGCCGAAACGCGCGTCGTCCAGAGCCAGTTGGGTGGCGCTCAGGGCGAAGTGCGTGAACCGGTCGGTCTGGACGAGGTAACGCCCCTCGACCGTCTCGGCCGCGTCGAAGCCGCGCACCTCGCCCGCGACCCGCAGCGGCATGTCCTCGCAGCCCTCCCGGGTGACGGGACCGAGGCTGCTGGTGCCGTCCGCGACCGCCTTCCAGAACGTCTCGACCCCGATCCCGTGCGGGGAGACCACGCCCAGTCCGGTGACGACGGCACGCCTGCGTCCGTCCTGCTGATGGTGCCTGGCCCGTTGTGGTCCGCTCATCGCAGCCCTCCTTCGGAACCGCTCAGTACGACGGCGGACTGGAAGCCGCCGAAGCCGCTGCCCACCGACAGCACGTGCCGCAGCGTCCGCTCCCGTGCCTCGCGCGGCACGTAGTCCAGGTCGCACTCGGGGTCGGGGGTCGTGTAGTTGGCAGTGGGCGGCACCACCTGGTGGGCCATCGCCAGCACGCACGCGGCCAGCTCTATCGAGCCGATCGCACCGAGCGAGTGGCCGACCATGGACTTGATCGAGCTCATCGGTGTCGCGTAGGCGTGCTCGCCCAGCGAGCGTTTGACGGCCGCGGTCTCGTGCCGGTCGTTCTGCTGGGTGCCGGAGCCGTGGGCGTTCACGTAGTCGATGGCGGACCCGTCCAGCTCCGCCATGCCGAGCGCGGTGTCGATGGCCCGCGCCATCTCCAGGCCCTCCTTGGTGAGCCCGGTCATGTGGTACGCGTTGCCGAAGGTGGCGTACCCGGAGATCTCGCAGTACACGTCCGCGCCGCGGGCCCGGGCGTGCTCCAGGTCCTCCAGGACCAGTACCGCGGCGCCCTCGCCCATGACGAAGCCGTTGCGTTCGGCGTCGAAGGGGCGGGAGGCGTGCGCGGGGTCGTCGTTGTTGGGCGAGGTCGCCTTGATCGCGTCGAAGCAGGCCATGGTGATCGGCGATATCGGCGAGTCCGCCGCGCCCGCCAGACACACGTCGACGCGTCCCTCGGCCACGGCGTGGTAGGCGTAGCCCACCGCGTCCAGGCCGGACGTGCACCCGGTGGACACCGTCTGCACCGGCCCGTGCACGCCGAACTCCTCGGCCACGGCCGACGACAGCGTCGCCGGGGTGAAGGCGCGCTCCAGGTGCGGCTGGGCCCGCCGGTCGTCCACGTCCCACCGCGAACCGCGCTCGCTGACGAGGACGTAGTCGTGCTCCAGCCGGGTCGTGCCGCCGACCGCCGTGCCGAGTGTGGCGCCGGCCCGCCAGGGGTCCTCCCGCGCCATGTCGAGGTTCGCGTCCCGCACCGCCTCGGCGGCGGCGACGAGCGCGAACTGCACGTACCGGTCGCACCGCTGGACCGTGGCGAGGTCCAGCCCGTGCTCGGACGGATCGAAGTCGCACTCGGCGGCGATCTGCGAACGCAGCCCGGCCGGGTCGAACAGGGAGATGCGGCGCGTCGCCGTACGGCCGTCGGACAGCAGGCCCCAGAACTGGGGCACTCCGATCCCGCCCGGGGCGACGACGCCTATGCCCGTGACGGCCACCCGACGCCGGGTCATGACACCGCCTCGGCCGCGGTGGCGGGACGCTCGTGCCCGGCGCATCCCGCGTGGTCGTGCTCCCGCTCGTGCGGGAGGGCGTTGCCCGCCGCGTCCTCGGTGTCGACGTGGCCGAGCTCCGGCCGCGGGGCCAGCGGCCCCAGGTGGAAGACGAGGCGCGCCTCGACGTCACCGACGTTGCGGAAGCGGTGGCGCACGTCCTGCGGGATCAGCAGTCCCTGCCCGGTGGCGAGGGAGTGCGGCACCCCGTCCAGGTCCACCTCCAGCCCGCCCTCGGTGACGTACACGAACTCCTCGGAGTACGGGTGGTAGTGCTCGGCGATGCGGTCGCCGGGCTGCACGATGGCCACGCCCATGAAGCCACTGGTCGACCCGGCGGTGGTGGGCGTGAGTAGGGCGCGGAGGTCTCCGCCGCGGCGGCGGTTCGGTGCGATGTCGCCGAGGGAGACGATGCGTACCTGCTGGTCTGTCATGTCGTTCACTCCGGGCTCACTGGAGGTGGTGGGGGAGTCGGGGCGGTCGGGAGTGCCGCGCGGTCCGGCGGGCGCGCCGTCGGGCCCGGCCGGTTGCGTGGTGGGCCGCGTGGTTTCGGGTACGTGGTTCGGACGCGTGCTCGGCCGCCCGGTCCGACCGAGTGGTCTCGGTTCGAGTGGTCGGGCCGTGTGGTCGAGCCGAGTCATCGGGTCGGGCGGTTCGGCCGAGTGGTTCGACCGTGTGGTTCAGGTGGCGGGCGAACGCCGGTCGGTCAGCGGCGTCATACGGGCCCGTGCGAGCAGCTGCGACAGCGTGCGGGTCTCCGTCAGGGGCCCGTCGACGCCGAGGGCGGCCGTGTCCAGCAGCCGCTCGGCCACGGCGACCCCGGCGCCTCCCGTGGCCCCGGGCCCGTCGGCGGGCCCGTGCAGCCCCAGGACGAACGCGAGCGCGTCGTCCGGGTCGCCGTCCATGTCGACGAGCCGTACGACCAGGTCGTCACGGTGGAACACGGTGGCGCCGAGGACCGGGTTGTCCGGTGCGTGCGCCGCGGCCGCGTCCTGGCGGGCCAGCAGCCGGGCCAGTTCCTGACCGGCGCCGGGGCGGGCCGGATAGAGCAGCGCGACGCGTTGCGGGCGACGCGCGTCCGCCTCGTCGGCGGACGCCACGTGGTGGACGGCCGGCATGGCGGCCCGGGTGAAGAACCGCCGGGCGTCCCGGGGGTCGCGGAGGTCGCGCTCCTGCTCCAGATACGGGTTGAGGGCCTCCTCGACGGCCCGCACCGCGGGCTGCCGGGCGACGTGGCGCAGGGCGGTCTGCAGGTCGCCCTGCACCTCCACGGCTCGTACGACCCGGTTGCCGTGCAGGAAGACCGAGGTGCGGAGCAGCCGGCCGGAGTCGTCCACTCGGGCGTCGGGCGGCGTGTAGCCGGCCAGCAGCCGGGCGACCTTCTCCTCACTGCCGGACCGCACGGTGAAGGTCAGGGCGTGCCGCACGACGTTGCTCCCGATCCGGGGAGCGGCCCGCGGCGGCTCACTTGCCGCGGGATGCTGCTCGCCGGCGGTTTCCCGCAGCACGCTGTAGCGCAGGGAATGGGTGTCGCGGACGTAGTCCTGCAACGGCTCGACGGTGTCCAGGTGCTCTTCGCTGTTGACCCAGGCCAGGAAGGGCTCCGCGCTCTCCCACTCACTGGTGAGGAGCCATTGGGTGGGATTGTCCACCGACTGGCACAGCTGGTCGCTCACGTGTCCCTGAACGGCGGCGACCCGGTCGCGGATGCCGTCGTAGGCGTCCAGGAACTCCTGCTGCATTCCGTCGTGGATGTCCAGCATCAGGACGACCCGCACGCGGGATCCGTCGAACGCGGATACCGATACGCCGACCGCGTCCGCGGCCGCCGATGCCGCCGTGGCGTCTGGGGTCATGGCATCTGCCGACACGGTATCCGTCGCTACGACGGGAGAGACCGTCATCCGGCCCACCTCTTCTCCGGGAACTTCCTCGTGGACTGGGGCGATCGCCGCGGCGTGCGCCATTGCTCCGGCGTGGTGCGGCGGTCGCAGTAAGCACGATCGTGAGCCGTGCCCGCGTGGACCGCGAACCAGGAGGGTTAAGCGGGTGAAGCCTGAGCCGCCGCGGGCCGCAGGGGGCATGCATGAAGACTCCCGGCGCACACCTGCCGCGGGGCGAGTCACGCGACGAGGGTCCGACGTACGGAGCGCGCACGTCCGTCACCACCGAGGGACGACGTGCGCCACGACGAAGGACCACGTCCGTCACAACGGAGGACGACGTCCGTCACGACACCGGACGAACGTCCGTCACAACGGAGGACGAACAATGAACGAAAGAGCCGATCGGTCCGGCGGAGCCGCCCCCGGGGGCGGGGTCCACCGCGTCCCGGTCCTCATCGTCGGCGGATCCCTGGTGGGCCTGTCGACCTCGGTCTTCCTGGGGCGGCTGGGCATCCGGCACACCCTGGTGGAGCGCCACGCCGGCACCTCCATCCACCCCCGCGGACGCGGCAACAACGTCCGCACGATGGAGATCTTCCGCGTGTCCGGCACCGAGCCGGACATCAGGAAGGCCGCCGCCACCCTGGCCGAGAACCACGGCATCTTCCAGACGCCCACCCTGGTCGGCGACGCGGGGGAGTGGCTGTTCAAGGAGATGGACGCGGGGGGCGGACTGGCCCGCTTCAGCCCCAGCTCCTGGTGCCTGTGCTCCCAGAACGACCTGGAGCCGGAACTCCTCACCCACGCCACGAACCTCGGCGGCGACCTGCGCTTCGGCACCGAACTGCTGTCGTTCGAGTCCGACGCCGAGGGCGTCACGGCGATCGTGAAGAGCCGGGAGACCGGCGAACACACCACCATCCGCGCGGACTACCTGGTCGCGGCCGACGGCCCCCGCAGCCCCGTCCGCGAGCAACTCGGCATCGGTCAGAGCGGCCCGGGCGACCTCTTCCACAACGTCAGCATCACCTTCCGCTCCCGCCGCCTCGCCGACGTCGTCGGCGACCGCCGCTTCATCGTCTGCTACCTGACCAGCGAGGACGCGGACGGCGCCCTCCTCCCGGTCGACAACCGCGAGAACTGGGTCTTCCACGCCCCGTTCCACCCCGAACAGGGCGAAACCGTCGAGGACTTCACCGACGAGCGCTGCGCCGCCCATATCCGCCGCGCGATCGGCGACCCCGACCTCGACGTCGAGATCACCGGCAGGGCCCCCTGGCACGCGGCCCAGCGCGTCGCCCGCAGCTACCGCTCCGGCCGCGTCCTCCTGGCCGGCGACTCGGCCCACGAGATGTCCCCCACCGGCGCCTTCGGCTCCAACACCGGCATCCAGGACGCCCACAACCTCGCCTGGAAACTCGCCGCGGTCCTGGAGGGCTGGGCCGGCGACGGTCTCCTGGACACGTACGACGCGGAACGCCGCCCGGTCGCGGAGGCCACCAGCGCCCGAGCCGCGGGCCGCTCGGTGGAACACAGCCACCCGGGCTTCACACCACCGCCGGGAATGGCGGGCGCGGGGCCGGCCGGCGGTCCCGGCGGTGGCCCTGCGGGCGGTCCTCCTGCTGGCGGCCCCGGCGGTGGCCCTGCGGGTGGTCCTCCTGCGGGCGGTCCCGGCGGTGGCCCTGCGGGCGGTCCTCCTGCTGGCGGTCCCGGCGGTGGCCCTGCGGGTGGTCCTCCTGCTGGCGGTCCCGGCGGTCCCCCTGCGGGTGGTCCTGCGGGCGGCCCCGGGGGCGGCGAAGCGGGCGGTCCCACGGGCGGGCCGGGTGGCGGTCCCGGCGGAGGCCCGCAGCGCGGCATCCTCAACGTCGCCCTCGGCTACCGCTACCCCCAGGGCGCGGTGGTCGGCGCCGACCCGGGAACGCCGGTCGTCCCGGAGGGCCTGGACCTCACCGGCGCCCCCGGCAGCAGGGCCCCTCACCTCTGGCTCCGCCGCAGCGACGACAGCGGCGCCCGCATCTCCACCCTGGACCTCTACGAGGACTCCCTGGTCCTGCTCAGCGACGCGGCGCAGCCCACCGGCTGGCACGAGGCGGCGACGCACCTGGCGGCCGACATGCGGGTCCCGCTGAAGTCGTACCGCGTGGGCGGAACACCGGAGGCCGACCTGACCCCGGACGACGACGCCACCGACTGGGCCAAGGCCCACGGAGTGACCCGCGGCGGCGCGGTCCTCGTCCGCCCCGACGGTTTCGTGGCGTGGCGCTCCCCGGGCCCGGCCCCGGACCCGGAGTCGATGCTGCGCCAAGTCGTGGGGACGGTCCTGGCCCGCGCGTGACATGACAGCCCTGCCCGACCCACCCCCGAACGTGGACCACTCCCCGGTCACCTGCTGGCGTCCCGCCGGGAGATCAACCGGGGAGTGGTCCCCGTTGTGTGTTGCTGGGAAGGGGCGGGGACGGCGGGCATGGCGGACACGGCGCTGGCGCTGGGCGGAGGAGGTCTGACCGCCTACGCGTGGCAGATCGGCGTACTGGCAGGCCTGGCCGACGTGCCGGCGTGGACCTGGCGGGCGCCGACGTCCTCACCGGCACGTCGGCAGGCTCACTGCCGGCGCCGGACCTGGCGGGCGGATCGGCCCCGGCCGGCCTGTACGCGGAGCGGGTCGAACGCAAACGGACCATGCTGGACGTGGACTTCACCTGCGCGATGACGGTCAAGTACCTGTGGGCCGCACTGGGTTCACGCGACCCGAGGACGGTGGTCGAACGCATCGGCCGACTGGCCGCCCTCACGGTGCGCGACGTCCAGGAGACCGAGGTCTTCGAAGCCATCGCCCCTCAACTCCCGACCCGCACCTGGCCGCAGAAACCCGTACGCCTCTTCGTCGTCGACGCCCTCACCGGCGAACCGACTGCCTTCACCGCAGACAGCGACGTCGACCTGCCGCACACGATGTCGGCCACCTGCGCACCGCCACCCCTCTTCCCTCCGATCACGATCGGCACGGGCCGCTGGAAGGACGGCGGCGTACGCTCCGCGACAGGACGCAGGCGGACCACATCAGGGCCATCTGGCACGACTGAAACGCCCTGGCCCGGCGAGCCGACACCGCTGACACATACGCGAAGACCCCGGCCTCAGCGTTTCCGCTGGTGACGGGGTCTTGGGCACACTTACACAGTGTGCCCCCGGCAGGATTCGAACCTGCGCACACGGCTCCGGAGGCCGTTGCTCTATCCCCTGAGCTACGGGGGCGTGTCAGTCGCGTTCGGTGTTGCTCGCGGCGACGGGTAGAACACTACCAGCTCCCCCGGAGTGGTCATGAACGGGTTTTCGCGGGTCGCGCCGCCTGCCGGGGCGTCAGCCGAGGGGACGTCGTCCCCCGCACGGGGTGGAAGTGGGGAAAACCCGGACGCGGTGGCCGGTCCGGACCTACTCTCGAGTTGTGCCTAGGGCGTCTGGCCGGGTTCTTGTTGTGGACGACAACAAGGTCATCCGGCAGCTGATCAGGGTCAATCTCGAGCTGGAGGGCTTCGAGGTCGTGACCGCGGCCGATGGTGCCGAGTGTCTTGATGTCGTCCATCAGGTGCGGCCCGACGCCGTCACGCTGGACGTGGTGATGCCCCGGCTGGACGGGCTCAGGACCGCCGCCCGGCTGCGTGCCGATCCGCGTACGCGGGACCTTCCGGTCGCCATCGTCAGTGCCTGTACGCAGTACGAGGTCGAGGCCGGGTTCGACGCCGGGGTCGACGCCTTCCTCTCCAAGCCGTTCGAACCCGCCGAGCTCGTCGGGCTCGTACGGCAGTTGGTCGAGCGGAGGGGCCGCGGAGCCGGTGCGGGGAGCGAGGGGGCGGGGTCCTCCTCGGCTTCTCGTCGCGGCGTCCTCGGCTTCGCCGGGGAGAGTGAATCGCCTGCTCAGGCCTAGCCGTCCCGGGTCGTCGGTGCCAGACACGCCCTCACGAGCGGTCCGCTTCGTATGGGTGGGTCCGCGCGGTTTCCGTCCACATCCCGGGACTGCCGCAAACCGGTTCGCCTACCCGCCCCCCTCCTCCCATACGCTTGACCCGTGACCCCCGTAGAGCTCTCCCGCACCGTGCTGCACGCGGTGCGTCGCGCTGTCGACGCGGGTGAGCTGAACGTGACCGTTCCGGCGCGGGCCGTGGTCGCTCCGCCGGGGCCCGGAGGGTGCGGGGACTACGCCACCGGCATCGCCCTCCAGCTCGCCCGGCCGGCCGGGCAGCCGTCCCGCCGGGTCGCCGAGGTGCTGCGGCCGTACCTCGTGGCCGCCGACGGCATCACGGACGTCGTCCTCACCGGGCCGGGGTTCCTCAACATCAGCCTCCGCGGCACCGCGCCCGCCGACCTGGTCGCGCAGATCCTGCGCCACGGGCCCCGGTACGGGCACGGGCACGGGCGTGCCGACGGCACCGGCGGGGAAAGCGGCCGCATCGTGCGGCTGCACTGCCCCCACGAGCTCCGTGCCGTCGTCGTCGCCGAGGCCGCCGCCCGTATCCTGCGCTCCCAGGGCGCCCTCGTCCGCACCAGCTGCACCGCCCCGCCCGAGCCCGGGTGGACCGCCTCCCTCGGCGTGCGCGTCGACGCGGCCGGTCCGGCGACCGCGGCTCTGCCGGTCAACGTCAGGCCCGCCCCGGCCCTCGCCGACCCGCTCCGCCTCGGTCGTGACGCCGGTCGCTGGGCCCTGCTCCACCCCGCCGCCCACGACCGGCCCCGGACCGGTGACGAGCACCTCGTCCAGCGTGAGAGCAATCCGCTCTTCCGCGTGCGCTACGCCCACGCCCGCACCCGCGCCCTCTCCCGCAACGCCGCCGACCTCGGCTTCGCCGCCGAACCCGGTCCGGTGTCCGGCACGGCGCGGGAGCTCCTCGTCGCCCTCGCCGACCACCCGCGCGTCCTCGCCGCCGCGGCGGAGCACCGTGCCCCCGACCGGCTGGCCCGGCATCTCGTCACCGTCGGCGACGCCGCGCTGCCCTTCCTGCCCACGGTGCTGCCGCGTGGCGGGGAGAAACCCTCGGCCGCCCACCGCGCCCGGCTGGCCCTCGCCGAAGCCGTCGGGGCGGTGCTGGCCGGCGGCCTGTCCCTCCTCGGTATCGACGCACCCGACCACCTCTGAGAGAGCACAGAAGACGCCATGAGCCGTTCCGCACACCCCGCCGGGCCCCGTCACGCCGACGTCTTCCCCGAGGGGCACTACTCCGCACCGCCCGCAGACCTCAACGCCCTCGACCCCAAGGTCTGGGCCCAGACCGTCGAGCGGGACGCCGACGGAGTCGTCACCGTCGGCGGGATGGCCGTCACACGGCTCGCCGAGGAGTACGGCACCCCCGCGTACGTACTCGACGAGGCCGACTTCCGGGCCCGGGCGCGGGCCTGGCGTACCGCCTTCGGGACGGATGCCGACGTCTTCTACGCGGGCAAGGCCTTCCTGTCGCGCGCGGTCGTGCGGTGGCTGGACGAGGAGGGGCTGAACCTCGACGTGTGCTCGGGGGGCGAGCTGGCCACCGCGCTCTCCGCCGGAATGCCCGCCGACCGCATCGCCTTCCACGGCAACAACAAGTCGCCGGAGGAGATCGAGCGGGCGGTACGCGCCGGGGTCGGGCGGATCGTGCTCGACTCGTTCCAGGAGATCGTGCGGGTCGCCCACATCGCCCAGTCCCTCGGGGTCCGGCAGCGGGTGCAGATCCGGATCACCGTGGGCGTCGAGGCGCACACGCACGAGTTCATCGCGACGGCCCACGAGGACCAGAAGTTCGGGATCCCGCTGGCCGGCGGGCAGGCGGCGGAGGCCGTGCGGCGGGCACTCCAGCTGGACGGGCTCGAGGTGATCGGGATCCACTCGCACATCGGGTCGCAGATCTTCGACATGTCCGGCTTCGAGGTCGCCGCCCACCGGGTGGTCGCTCTGCTCAAGGACATCCGCGACGAGCACGGGGTCGAGCTGCCCGAGATCGACCTCGGCGGCGGGCTCGGGATCGCGTACACGAGCGACGACGACCCCTGTGAGCCGCACGAGATCGCCAAGGCGCTGACCGAGATCGTGACGCGGGAGTGCGAGGGCGCGCGGCTGCGGACGCCTCGTATCTCCGTCGAGCCCGGCCGCGCCATCGTCGGGCCCACCGCCTTCACGCTCTACGAGGTCGGCACCGTCAAGCCCCTCGACGGGCTGCGTACGTACGTCTCCGTCGACGGCGGCATGTCCGACAACATCCGCACCGCGCTGTACGACGCCGAGTACAGCGTCGCCCTCGTCTCCCGCGCCTCCGACGCCGAGTCCATGCTCGTGCGGGTCGTCGGCAAGCACTGCGAGAGCGGGGACATCGTGGTCAAGGACGCCTTCCTGCCGGGTGACCTGGCGCCCGGTGACCTCATCGCCGTACCGGCGACCGGGGCGTACTGCCGTTCCATGGCCAGCAACTACAACCACGTGCTGCGTCCGCCCGTCGTCGCCGTACGGGACGGCGAGGCGCGGGTCATCGTGCGGCGGGAGACCGAGGAGGACCTGCTGCGTCTCGACGTCGGATGAGGACGCGGCCGCGGCCAGGTGGCGGCCGCCCGCGGGGACGAAAGATCTTTCGTCTTCCGCCCCTGCGAAAATGAAATAAACGTCTCACGATCCGGACGAAAGGCAGAAAATCCCGTCCGGTGCGTGAGACTGGTCCAACCGTAGACGGTATGAGGAAACGAGGTCGGATGATGCGTACGCGTCCGCTGAAGGTGGCGCTGCTGGGCTGTGGAGTGGTCGGCTCAGAGGTGGCGCGCATCATGACGACGCACGCCGACGACCTCGCCGCCCGGATCGGGGCCCCGGTGGAGCTCGCGGGCGTGGCCGTGCGGCGGCCCGACCGGGTGCGGGAGGGCATCGACCCCGACCTCGTCACCACCGACGCCACCGCCCTGGTCAAACGCGGGGACATCGACGTCGTGGTCGAGGTCATCGGCGGGATCGAGCCCGCCCGGACCCTCATCACCACCGCCTTCGAGCACGGCGCCTCCGTCGTCTCCGCCAACAAGGCCCTCCTCGCCCAGGACGGAGCCGCGCTGCACGCCGCGGCGGACGCCAATGGCAAGGACCTGTACTACGAGGCCGCCGTCGCCGGCGCCATCCCGCTGATCCGGCCGCTGCGCGAGTCCCTCGCCGGCGACAAGGTCAACCGGGTGCTCGGCATCGTCAACGGGACGACCAACTTCATCCTCGACGCCATGGACACGACCGGCGCCGGGTACCAGGAGGCGCTCGACGAGGCCACCGCCCTCGGGTACGCGGAAGCCGACCCGACCGCCGACGTCGAGGGCTTCGACGCCGCCGCCAAGGCCGCCATCCTCGCCGGGATCGCCTTCCACACGCGCGTGCGCCTCGACGACGTCTACCGCGAGGGCATGACCGAGGTCACCGCCGCCGACTTCGCCTCCGCCAAGGAGATGGGCTGCACCATCAAGCTCCTCGCCATCTGCGAGCGGGCCGCGGACGGGGCGTCGGTCACCGCGCGCGTGCACCCCGCGATGATCCCGCTCAGCCACCCGCTGGCGAACGTGCGCGGGGCCTACAACGCCGTCTTCGTGGAGTCCGACGCCGCCGGTCAGCTCATGTTCTACGGGCCCGGCGCCGGCGGCTCGCCGACCGCGTCCGCCGTGCTCGGCGACCTCGTGGCCGTCTGCCGCAACCGGATCGGCGGCGCGACCGGACCCGGCGAGTCCGCGTACGCCGCGCTTCCCGTCTCCCCGATGGGCGACGTCGTCACGCGGTACCACATCAGCCTCGACGTGGCCGACAAACCGGGCGTGCTCGCCCAGGTCGCGACCGTGTTCGCGGAGCACGGTGTCTCCATCGACACCGTGCGGCAGTCCGGCAAGGACGGCGAGGCCTCCCTCGTCGTCGTCACCCACCGTGCGTCCGACGCCGCCCTCGGCGGTACGGTCGAGGCGCTGCGCAAGCTCGACACCGTGCGGGGTGTCGCCAGCATCATGCGGGTTGAAGGAGAGTAACCAGCAATGACCCACCAGTGGCGCGGAATCATCGAGGAGTACCGGGACAGGCTGCCCGTCTCCGACAGCACGCCCGTCGTGACGCTCCGTGAGGGCGGCACGCCGCTCGTGCCCGCGCAGGTGCTCTCCGAGCGCACGGGCTGCGAGGTCCACCTCAAGGTGGAGGGTGCCAACCCGACCGGGTCCTTCAAGGACCGCGGCATGACCATGGCCATCAGCAAGGCGAAGGAGGAGGGTGCGCAGGCCGTCATCTGCGCGTCCACCGGCAACACGTCCGCCTCCGCCGCCGCGTACGGCGTGCGGGCCGGGATGGTCTCCGCCGTCCTCGTGCCGCAGGGCAAGATCGCGCTCGGCAAGATGGGCCAGGCCCTCGTGCACGGCGCGAAGATCCTCCAGGTCGACGGCAACTTCGACGACTGCCTCACGCTCGCCCGCGCGCTGAGCGACAACTACCCCGTGGCGTTGGTCAATTCGGTCAACCCGGTGCGTATCGAAGGGCAGAAGACGGCCGCCTTCGAGATCGTGGACATGCTCGGCGACGCCCCCGACATCCACGTCCTGCCGGTGGGCAACGCGGGCAACATCACCGCGTACTGGAAGGGGTACCGGGAGTACGCCGCCGACGGGGTCAGCACGAAGGCGCCGCGCATGTGGGGGTTCCAGGCCTCCGGCAGCGCCCCGATCGTGCGCGGCGAGGTCGTCAAGGACCCGTCGACCATCGCCACCGCCATCCGCATCGGCAACCCCGCCTCGTGGGACTTCGCGCTCGCCGCGCGGGACGAGTCCGGCGGTGCCATCGACGAGGTGACGGACCGTGAGATCCTGCGCGCCTACCGGCTGTTGGCCTCCCAGGAGGGTGTCTTCGTGGAGCCCGCCTCCGCCGCGTCGGTGGCCGGTCTGCTGAAGGCCGCCGAGCAGGGCAAGGTCGACCCGGGGCAGCGGATCGTGTGCACCGTCACCGGCAACGGGCTCAAGGACCCGGACTGGGCCGTCGCCGGTGCCCCCCAGCCGGTCACCGTCCCGGTCGACGCGGCGACGGCGGCCGAGCGGCTCGGACTGATCTGAGAGCCCGGTCCGCGCTGGGCCCGGGAACGCGCCCAGCGCGAGAAGAGGCGTAAGCGGCGCCCAGCCGGGAAGGTCACCTTTGGGAGGGTGCACAGGGGGCTTGCGACACGCATCGTGCGCCTCCTGTGCGCCCTATGTCGCCACAGAACCTTCCTTCGATAGGCTGTACCGAACCCGCCCGCCGCATATGCCGCGGTGCCGCGCCGTCTCCACGGTCGGAAAGCGGCCGGGAGCCGTCGGCCGTTGGGTAGGCAGCGGCCGGTCGCCCGGCAGCCAGTGGCGAACCCGAGGTTCCGTACGTCATCGAATGTCATTCGACAGTCACGCAGCTCAAGGAGAGTCATCAAGCGATGGCCGGTCCAGCGTTCCGCGCCGCCGCCGTCCGGGTGCGCGTCCCCGCCACCAGCGCCAACCTCGGTCCGGGCTTCGACGCCCTCGGGCTCGCGCTGGGTTTGTACGACGACGTGGTCGTCCGGGTGGCCGACTCAGGGCTGCACATCGACATCGCGGGTGAGGGCAGCGAGACGTTGCCGCGCGACGAGAGGCACCTCCTCGTCCGCTCCCTGCGCACCGCCTTCGACCTCCTGGGCGGACAGCCTCGCGGTCTGGAGATCGTCTGCGCCAACCGCATCCCGCACGGCCGCGGACTCGGCTCCTCCTCCGCCGCCATCTGCGCCGGCATCGTGGCCGCGCGCGCGGTGACCATAGGCGGGGAGGCCCGCCTCGACGACGCCGCGCTGCTCGACCTCGCCACCGAGATCGAGGGTCACCCCGACAACGTGGCGGCCTGTCTGCTGGGCGGTTTCACCCTGTCCTGGATGGATTCCGGCGCCGCCCGGGCGATCAGGATGGAGCCCGCCGATTCCGTCGTTCCGGTGGTTTTCGTGCCCGGAAAGCCGGTACTGACGGAGACCGCGCGCGGTCTGCTCCCGCGCAGCGTCCCGCACGTCGACGCCGCCGCCAACGCCGGCCGCGCCGCGCTGCTCGTCGAGGCGCTCACCAGGCGCCCCGAGCTGCTGCTGCCGGCCACCGAGGACCGCCTGCACCAGGAGTACCGCGCTCCGGCCATGCCGGAGAGCGCGGCACTGGTGGAGCGGCTGCGCGGCGACGGCATCCCCGCGGTGATCTCGGGCGCCGGGCCCACGGTGATGGCCCTGGCCGACGCCGACACGGCCGACAAGGTCGAGGCGCTGGCCGGGACGGAATGGGCGGCCAACCGGCTCAGCCTGGACCAGCAGGGCGCGAGCGTCCTGCCTCTGGCAACCTCCAGTGACATTTAGACGCGCACGGTTGCCGGATTTCGAGAGGGGGAATGTTTGTTGGATCCGGTAGTGTTAACCTCAAGTCTGCACCCGACCCCACCATGGCGAGGTGCCTCGTGTCCCCGTCCGGGACAGACATTCTTCCGGGAGCCCCCCAAGCCGCATTGTGTAGTGGACGTCGTACGTGATCAGTACGGCCGACACGGACACTGAGCGGCCCGCCGGGCACGTTTCGGAGCCGGTGCGACCACGCCGCATGACACAGACACTGGGTGCCACGGCTAGGGGAAGCGCCATCACCAGATATCTCTTCCGCCGTTCAGGCGGACCACCGCCCCGGCTCGGTTCGCACAGCAAGGACCGATGCCGGACAGCACAACCGGTCGCCGAGCCAGACAGGCCGACGTCCGCTCCAGGGAAGGACCCTTCGTGAGCGACACCACCGATCTGATGGGCGCACGTGTCGAGGAGACCGCTGCCGCGCCCTCCACGGACGCCTCCGCGCCTGCCACCGGTGCCGGCTCCCGGCGGCGCCGCGGTACCGGCCTCGAGGGCATGGTGCTGGCCGAGCTGCAGCAGGTCGCGTCCGGCCTCGGCATCAGGGGCACCGCGCGGATGCGCAAGAGCCAGCTGATCGAGGTCATCAAGGAGGCGCAGGCCGCGGGCGGAGCCCCCGCCAAGGCCGCGCCCGCCACGGACGCCACCGGCGAGACCAAGCCGAAGCGCCGCAGCACCTCCCGGTCCCGTACGGGCGACGAGGCCCCCGCCGAGAAGGCGGAGAAGGCCGGCAAGGCCGAGAAGAAGGCGGACAAGACGGCCGCCGACAAGGCCGCCGCCCAGCAGCAGATCGACATCCCCGGC
>NZ_RAIF01000031.1:707437-711422 GCF_003671715.1 Streptomyces sp. E2N166
CCGCCGACGACGCCCCCTCCGAGCGCCGTCGTCGCCGGGCCACCGCCGACGCGGGCAGCCCGTCCGCCGCCACCGAGACGGTGGCCGCCGAGACGAAGAGCGAGGCGAAGGCCGACTCCTCCGCCCAGCAGCAGTCGCAGGGCCACCAGCAGGGCCAGGGCGACGCCCGCTCCGACGGTGAGGGCGGCGAGGGCCGCCGCCGTGACCGCCGTGACCGCGGCGACCGTGACCGCGGTGACCGAGGCGATCGCGACCGTGACCGCGGTGACCGCGGACGTGACCGCGACCGCCGCAACAAGGGCGACGACCAGCAGAACCAGGGCGGCGGCCAGCGCCGTCAGCAGGGCGGCGGCCAGGACCGTCAGCAGCAGCAGGACGACGACGATTTCGAGGGCGGCCGTCGCGGCCGTCGCGGCCGCTACCGGGACCGCCGCGGCCGCCGTGGGCGCGACGACATCCAGCAGGAGCCGCAGATCAACGAGGACGACGTCCTCATCCCGGTCGCCGGCATCCTCGACATCCTCGACAACTACGCGTTCATCCGGACCTCCGGCTACCTGCCCGGCCCGAACGACGTGTACGTCTCCCTCGCCCAGGTCCGCAAGAACGGTCTGCGCAAGGGCGACCACCTCACCGGTGCCGTGCGCCAGCCCAAGGAGGGCGAGCGCCGCGAGAAGTTCAACGCGCTGGTGCGCCTGGACTCCGTCAACGGCATGGCGCCCGAACACGGCCGCGGACGGCCGGAGTTCAACAAGCTGACGCCGCTGTACCCGCAGGACCGCCTCCGCCTGGAGACGGACCCCGGTGTCCTCACCACCCGCATCATCGACCTCGTCGCGCCCATCGGCAAGGGTCAGCGCGGTCTGATCGTGGCCCCGCCGAAGACCGGCAAGACCATGATCATGCAGGCGATCGCCAACGCGATCACGCACAACAACCCCGAGTGCCACCTGATGGTCGTCCTGGTCGACGAGCGTCCGGAAGAGGTCACCGACATGCAGCGGTCGGTGAAGGGTGAGGTCATCTCCTCCACCTTCGACCGTCCGGCCGAGGACCACACCACGGTCGCGGAGCTCGCCATCGAGCGCGCCAAGCGCCTGGTGGAGCTGGGCCACGACGTGGTCGTCCTGCTCGACTCGATCACGCGTCTGGGCCGTGCGTACAACCTCGCCGCCCCGGCCTCCGGCCGCATCCTGTCCGGTGGTGTCGACTCGACCGCCCTGTACCCGCCGAAGCGCTTCTTCGGTGCGGCCCGCAACATCGAGGACGGCGGCTCGCTGACCATCCTCGCCACCGCCCTGGTGGACACCGGGTCCCGCATGGACGAGGTCATCTTCGAGGAGTTCAAGGGCACCGGCAACGCCGAGCTCAAGCTCGACCGGAAGCTCGCCGACAAGCGCATCTTCCCGGCGGTGGACGTCGACGCGTCCGGCACCCGCAAGGAAGAGATCCTGCTCGGCAGCGACGAGCTGGCCATCACCTGGAAGCTTCGCCGGGTGCTGCACGCGCTCGACCAGCAGCAGGCGATCGAGCTGCTCCTCGACAAGATGAAGCAGACCAAGTCGAACGCGGAGTTCCTGCTGCAGATCCAGAAGACGACTCCGACGCCCGGCAACGGCGACTGAGTCGCAGCCGCCCCACTCCGGCGCGGTCCGAAGTCCCGCCCCGTCACACAGGTGACGGGGCGGGACTTCCGCCTTGTAGGATCAGCGCACTGCAGTGGGGGGGAACGTATTTTCGGATACGCCCACGGGCGATTCGTGCTGCCTTCACGGCCTGCGCCTGCCGGGCTCTTCTCTCCTGCGAGCATTCACATCGACAGGAGACCTGAGTGACATCTACTCCTCGAAGAGCCCGCCTGGCTCTTCCCGCGGCCACCGCCGCACTCGCCCTGTCGGGCGCGGTCCTCGCGGCCGCCCCCGCCCAGGCGTCGGGCACGACACCGGTCCCGCCCCAGCCGACGGTCACCGAGCAGCCGGCCGCCTCCCGGGCCGAGCTGCTGCAGCGCGTCGAGGGCTCGGGGGCCGCGCTCAAGGGCGACACCGCCGCCGCTCCCGGGCAGCCGAAGCCCGCGCCGAGCGCCGAGGCCCCGTCCACCGCCGCCGACCCGAAGATCATCGGCGGCAAGGACGCGACCATCTCCGAGGCGCCGTGGATGGTGCAGCTGCACTACTACGACGACAAGGGCACCGCGGACACCGCCGACGACGACGGCTACTTCTGCGGCGGCACCCTCGTGGCCCCGGCGAAGGTCCTGACCGCAGCGCACTGCGTGTACGGCCTGGACTGGTCGGAGAACGGAGCCGTCCTCGCCGGCACGGCCAAGCTGCCCGAGGGCGACGACCTGCACGGCGGCCGGGTCGCCGGCGTGTGGCGCCAGTGGGTCAACCCCACGTACCGGCCGAGCACCACCGCGGGCGGTGACCTCGCGGTGCTGACGCTGACCGAGGCGCTGCCGTACAAGACGCTCCGGCCGACGTCGAGCAGCGACACCGCCTCCTACGCCAACGGCACCCCGGCGACCGTGTACGGCTGGGGGCGCACCAGTTCCACCAGCGACGACATCTCGCCGACGCTGAAGAAGGCGACCGTGCCGATGCGGTCGGACACCGCCTGCACCTCGTACTGGGGCTCCGATTTCGTGGCCGGCCAGATGGCGTGCGCCGGCGACCCGGCCTCCGGTCAGGACGCCGGCACGGTCTCCCCGTGCAACGGCGACTCCGGCGGCCCGCTCGTGGTCAACGGCCGGATCGCCGGCGTCGTGTCCTGGGGCGTCGCGGACTGCGTCGCGTCGGGCGCCTACGGGGTCTACGCCAAGACCCGCACCTACGCCGGCGAGGTCAACGCCCGCGTTGACGACACCGATCTCGACTTCGACGGTCTGGCGGACCTCTTCGTCCGCACGCCCGGGGGCAAGGCCTACGAGTACTACTCGCTGGGCAACCGGTGGCCCTACCTGGGCGGCCGCGTCGAGCTGGGCGACTGGAGCGGGCTGAGCCTGGTCCGCCAGGCCGACCTGGACCGCGACTTCCGCCAGGACTACCTGTACCGCACCCCGGACGGCGTGCTGTACACCTTCGCGTTCAACGGCTCCGACCGCTACGAGTCGATCCGCGTCGGCGGCGGCTGGAACGCGATGAAGGACATCCGCGTCCCGGGCGACCTGTCCGGTGACGCCCTGCCCGACCTGGTCGCCAAGGACAAGTACGGCGTCCTGTGGCTCTACCCCGGCAAGGGCAACGGAGTGTTCGGCACCCGCGTCCGGATCGGCGGCGGCTGGGCCAAGTACACGATCACCGGCAAGGGCGACTACAACCGCGACGGCAAGTCCGACCTGCTGGCGCGGGACGGCTCCGGCGTCCTGTGGCTGTACCCGGGCACCGGCAAGGCCTCCCCGGCGCTCGGCAGCCGGAGCAGGGTCGGCGGCGGCTGGTCCGTGTACAACGCCTTCGCCACCGCCGGTGACGTCACCGGCGACGGCAGGCCCGACCTGCTGGCCCGGGACACCTCCGGGGTGCTGTGGCTGTACAAGGGCACCGGTGTTACGGGTTCGGCGACGTTCAAGGCCCGCAACAGGGTCGGCGGCGGCTGGGGGGCGTTCAACCTCTTCGGCTGATCCCGCCGGGACCGGCAGATTCCGCGCCAGGGGCCGCCTCCGTCCAGGGGGCGGCCCCCGCACGTTGCGACGTTCCCCACATGAGCCGGTGCCGCCACCGTCCGTGGGTACCCGCAGAAGTGCCCGCGGATCCCCAGGTCAGCCCCGCGAGCGTGGCCACACCGAGTACGGTCCGTAACCATTTCCCCACCCGGCCGCCACAGACCGTTGTGCAACCCTGTCCCGAGTTCCGCCGTCTCGGCTACGGAGGGACGATGGTGAGGTACCGGTGGAAACCGCCGGAGCCGACCGACCCGACCCTGAGCGCAGGGGTAACCGACCGGACGAACACCCGAGGAGCACATGTCCGCCGAGAGCACGCCTGATCCC
>NZ_RAIF01000031.1:711562-737560 GCF_003671715.1 Streptomyces sp. E2N166
ATACCCGGCCCCGGGGAGTCCCGCACCACCGACTCCCGCCGCCGGGGCAGGGGCCGCCGCCGCAGGCCCCGCGCCAAGCGGCGCAGGGCCGTCCTCGTCGCGGCCTGGAGCGCCGCGGGCATCGTCGTCCTGGGCGGCACCGGAGCCGGGGTCCTGTTCTTCAAGCTCAACGGCAACCTCACGAGCCTCGACATCGACCAGGCTCTCGGCACCGACCGTCCGGAGAAGGCCGACAACGGCTCCCAGAACATCCTCGTCCTGGGCTCGGACACCCGCTCCGGCGGCAACAAGAAGCTCGGCGGCGGCTCCGACGACGGCACCGCCCGCTCCGACACGGCGATGGTCGTGCACGTCTACAAGGGTCACCAGAAGGCCAGCGTGGTCTCCATCCCGCGAGACACCCTCATCGACCGCCCCGAGTGCACCGACACCGACGGCGGCGAGCACCCCGCCGCCGACGACGTCATGTTCAACTCCGCCTACTCCACCGGTGGCGCCGCCTGCGCCGTGAAGACCGTCGAGTCCATCAGCGGCCTGCGCATGGACCACTACCTGGAGGTCGACTTCAGCGGCTTCCAGAAGCTCATCGACGACCTCGGCGGCGTCGACATCACCACCACCGAGGCGATCAAGGACCCCGACAGCCACCTCGACCTGCCGACCGGCACCCACACGCTCGACGGTGAGCAGGCCCTCGGCCTCGTCCGCACCCGGCACGGCGTCGGCGACGGCTCCGACCTCGGCCGCATCCAGCTCCAGCAGGCCTTCGTCAAGGCCCTGGTCGACCAGGTCAAGGACATCGGCCTGCTCGGCAACCCCAAGAAGCTGTACGACGTCGCCGACACGGCCACCAAGACCGTCACCACCGACTCCGACCTGGGCTCGGTGAACTCCCTGATGTCCTTCGCCGGCGGCCTCAAGGGCATCGGCCCGGCGAGCATGAACATGGTCACCATGCCGGTCGTCTACGACCCGGCGGACCCGAACCGGGTCCTGCTGGAGGAGGCCAAGGCGGACCAGGTCTGGAAGGCCCTGAAGAACGACAGGCCGATCCCGGAGAGCGCCACCGAGGGAACGGCGGCCGGCGGGGCCAAGGGTGTCGTGAACCCCGCGGAATAGATGACGGCGGCCCCCGGTTTTGGGAGTGGACCCCAGTCCTGGCAGACTGGTACGTCGGCTCCGGTTCACGCTCCCGCATCCCGCGGCAGCGACCCGGCGCCCTCCCGGAACAGTAGGAGACACCTTGAAGCGCGACATCCACCCCGAGTACGTCGAGACGCAGGTCAGCTGCACCTGTGGCGCGTCGTTCACCACCCGCAGCACCATCGAGTCCGGCACCATCCGGGCCGAGGTCTGCTCCGAGTGCCACCCGTTCTACACGGGCAAGCAGAAGATCCTCGACACCGGTGGCCGCGTGGCCCGCTTCGAGGCCCGCTTCGGCAAGGCTTCCGCCGGCTCCAAGAAGTAGCGAGCCCCCAACCGCCGGTCCACGGCCGCGCCCCCAGCCGGGGGAGCGCCGGGACCGGCGTTTTTGGTCGCCCGCCTTCCCCTTCCCAAGCAGTAGCAGGAGCCCAAGATGTTCGAGGCCGTCGAGGAACTCGTCGCCGAGCACGCCGACCTGGAGAAGAAGCTCGCCGACCCGTCGGTCCACTCCGACCAGGCCAACGCGCGCAAGCTGAACAAGCGTTACGCCGAGCTCACCCCGATCGTCGCCACGTACCGCTCCTGGAAGCAGACGGGCGACGACATGGAGACCGCGCGCGAGCTGGCCGCCGACGACCCGGACTTCGCCGCCGAGGTCAAGGAACTGGACAAGCAGCGCGACGAGCTCACCGAGAAGCTCCGCCTGCTGCTCGTCCCGCGCGACCCCAACGACGACAAGGACGTCATCCTGGAGGTCAAGGCGGGCGCGGGCGGCGACGAGTCGGCGCTCTTCGCCGGCGACCTGCTGCGCATGTACCTGCGCTACGCCGAGCGGGTCGGCTGGAAGACCGAGATCATCGACTCCACCGAGTCCGAGCTGGGCGGCTACAAGGACGTCCAGGTCGCCGTGAAGACCAAGGGCGGCCAGGGCGCCACCGAGCCGGGACAGGGCGTCTGGGCGCGGCTGAAGTACGAGGGTGGGGTGCACCGCGTGCAGCGGGTGCCCGCGACCGAGTCCCAGGGCCGTATCCACACCTCCGCGGCCGGCGTGCTCGTCACGCCCGAGGCCGAGGAGATCGACGTCGAGATCAACCCCAACGACCTGCGCATCGACGTCTACCGGTCCTCCGGCCCCGGCGGCCAGTCCGTCAACACCACCGACTCCGCCGTGCGCATCACGCACATTCCCACCGGAGTCGTCGCCTCCTGCCAGAACGAGAAGAGTCAGCTGCAGAACAAGGAGCAGGCGATGCGTATCCTGCGCTCCAGGCTGCTCGCGGCGGCGCAGGAGGAGGCGGAGAAGGAGGCCGCGGACGCCCGGCGCAGCCAGGTCCGCACCGTCGACCGCTCCGAGAAGATCCGTACGTACAACTTCCCGGAGAACCGCATCTCGGACCACCGCGTCGGCTTCAAGGCGTACAACCTGGACCAGGTCCTGGACGGCGACCTCGACCCGGTGATCCAGGCCTGCGTCGACGCCGACTCGGCGGCCAAGCTCGCCGCCGCGTAAACGCCCCCCGCACCACCCGCACCGGACCACAGCTCAGCCCCGGAGGACCAGCGTGAACCTGCTGCTCATGGAGGTGGCCCAGGCCACCCAGCGGCTGGCCGACGCCGGCGTGCCCTCGCCGCGCACCGACGCGGAGGAACTCGCCGCGTATCTGCACGGCGTCAAGCGGGGCGAGCTGCACACCGTGCCGGACGCGGACTTCGACGCCCGGTACTGGGAGGTCGTCGCCCGCCGTGAGGCGCGCGAGCCGCTCCAGCACATCACCGGCCGCGCCTACTTCCGCTACCTGGAGCTCCAGGTCGGCCCCGGCGTCTTCGTGCCCCGCCCCGAGACCGAGTCGGTCGTCGGCTGGGCCATAGACGCCGTGCGCGCCATGGACGTCGTCGAGCCCTGCATCGTCGACCTGTGCACCGGCTCGGGCGCCATCGCGCTCGCCCTCGCCCAGGAGGTGCCGCGCTCGCGCGTGTACGCCGTGGAGCTGTCCGAGGACGCCCTGGTGTGGACGCGGAAGAACATGGAGGGGTCCAGGGTCGAGCTGCGTCAGGGCGACGCCCTGACGGCGTTCCCGGACCTCGACGGCCAGGTCGACCTGGTCGTCTCCAACCCGCCGTACATCCCGCTCACCGAGTGGGAGTACGTCGCTCCCGAGGCCCGCGACCACGATCCCCAGCTGGCCCTGTTCTCCGGCGAGGACGGCCTCGACCTGATCCGCGGCCTGGAACGCACCGCGCACCGCCTGCTGCGCCCCGGCGGCGTGGTCGTCGTCGAGCACGCCGACACCCAGGGCGGCCAGGTGCCGTGGATCTTCACCGAGGAGCGGGGCTGGGCCGACGCGGCCGACCACCCCGACCTCAACAACCGCCCCCGCTTCGCGACGGCCCGCAAGGCGCTGCCGTGAGCACCGCCCCGACTTCAACCCCGCTGTACGTGTACGAGGAGGCCCGCTAAATGGCACGGCGATACGACACCAACGACGCGACCGACCGTGTGACCGGTCTGCGCGAGGCCGCGTCCGCCGTCCGCCGTGGCGAGCTCGTGGTGCTGCCGACGGACACCGTGTACGGCATCGGCGCCGACGCGTTCACCGGGGAGGCCGTCGCCGACCTGCTGGACGCCAAGGGCCGGGGCCGCAACATGCCCACCCCCGTCCTCATCGGCTCGCCGAACACCCTGCACGGCCTGGTCACCGACTTCTCCGAGCTGGCCTGGGAGCTGGTCGACGCCTTCTGGCCGGGTGCGCTGACGCTGGTCGCCAAGCACCAGCCGTCCCTCCAGTGGGACCTCGGCGACACCCGAGGCACGGTCGCCGTCCGCATGCCGCTGCACCCCGTCGCCATCGAGCTGCTCACCGAGGTCGGCCCCATGGCCGTATCCTCCGCCAACCTCACCGGCCACCCGGCGCCGGAGGACTGCGACGCCGCCCAGCAGATGCTCGGCGACTCCGTCTCCGTCTACCTCGACGGCGGCCCCACCCCCGGCAACGTCCCGTCGTCCATCGTCGACGTGACCCGCGAGGTGCCCGTGCTGCTGCGCGCGGGCGCGCTGTCGGCCGAGGAGCTGCGCAAGGTGGTACCCGACCTCGAGGTGGCGAATTGACGGCCCCTGGGACGGGGCGTGGCATAGGCAACGGGGAACGCGCCGCGGAGATCACGACGACGTTCGTCGGCCTTCCGCGCGACAGCTTCCGCATCCTCCACGTCAGCACCGGCAACGTCTGCCGCTCGCCCATCACCGAGCGGCTGACCCGGCATTTCGTGACGGAGCGGCTCGGCGTGCTGGGCGGCGGCCTCATCGTGGAGAGCGCGGGCACCTGGGGCCACGAGGGCGCGCCCATGGAGACCAACGCGGAGACGGTCCTCGCGGACTTCGGCGCGGACGCGGCCGGCTTCACCGGGCGTGAGCTGCTGGACGAGCACGTCATCCGCGCGGACCTGGTGCTGACGGCGACGCGGGACCACCGCGCCCAGGTCATCTCCATGGGGCACTCGGCGGGGCTGCGCACCTTCACCCTCAAGGAGTTCACCCGCCTGGTGAACGCCATCGACCCGGCCACCCTGCCCACTCTGGACGAGGGTGTGGTCGCGCGGGCGCGCGCCCTGGTGCGTGCCGCGGCGGCTCTACGCGGGTGGCTGCTGGCGCCGACGGCGGAGGCGGACGAGGTGTACGACCCGTACGGGGCGCCGCTGCCCTTCTTCCGGTCGATCGGGGACGAGATACACCAGGCGCTGGATCCCGTGGTGACGGCGCTCACGGGGGTACCCACGAGGACGTGAAGGGCGCGACGGCCGAGCGCACCGCCGGTGCCGGGCCTACATTGGTCGTACGTCACCGTCGACGCACGCCCGGAGCGCATCATGTCGGTCACCCACGAGGTCCTTGAGGCCGATGACAGCACGCTGGGGGTCCTGCTGCGCCAGGACCCCCAGCTGGCCGAGATCCTGCTCGCCGAAAGCCGCCGGCAGTCGACGACCCTCCAGCTGATCGCCGCCGAGAACTTCACGTCCCCCGCGGTGCTGGCCGCCCTCGGCTCCCCGCTGGCCAACAAGTACGCCGAGGGCTACCCGGGCGCCCGGCACCACGGCGGCTGCGAGATCGTCGACGTCGCCGAGCGGCTCGCCGTCGAGCGCGCCCAGGACCTCTTCGGCGCCGAGCACGCCAACGTGCAGTCCCACTCCGGCTCCTCCGCCGTGCTGGCCGCCTACGCCGCGCTGCTGCGCCCGGGCGACACCGTCCTCGCCCTCGGCCTGCCGTACGGCGGCCACCTCACGCACGGCTCACCGGCGAACTTCTCCGGCCGCTGGTTCGACTTCGTCGGGTACGGCGTGGACGCGGAGACCGGCCTGATCGACTACGACCAGGTGCGCACCCTGGCCCGCGCCCACCGCCCCAAGGCGATCGTGTGCGGCTCGATCGCCTACCCCCGCCACCCCGACTACGCGACCTTCCGCGACATCGCCGACGAGGTGGGCGCCTACCTCGTCGCGGACGCCGCCCACCCGATCGGTCTGGTCGCCGGGGGAGCGGCGCCCAGCCCGGTGCCGTACGCCGACGTCGTCTGCGCCACCACGCACAAGGTGCTGCGCGGGCCGCGCGGCGGCATGATCCTGTGCGGGAGCGAACTGGCCGAGCGGGTCGACCGGGCCGTGTTCCCGTTCACACAGGGCGGCGCGCAGATGCACACCATCGCCGCCAAGGCGGTCGCGTTCGGCGAGGCGGCAACCCCGGCCTTCGCCGCGTACGCCCATCAGGTGATCGCCAACGCCCGCACCCTCGCCGCCCGCCTGGCCGCCGAGGGACTGGTCGTCACCACCGGCGGCACCGACACCCACCTGATCACCGCCGACCCCGCCCCGCTGGGCGTGGACGGGAGGACCGCGCGGGGCCGGCTCGCGGCGGCCGGGATCGTCCTGGACTGCTGTGCGCTGCCGCACGGCGACGCCCGCGGGCTGCGCCTGGGTACAGCGGCGCTCACGACGCAGGGCATGGGGGAGCGGGAGATGCGGGCGGTGGCCACCCTGCTCGCGGAGGTGCTCCGGGGCGGCACGGACGCCGCCGCGGCGCGGGACGACGTGCGGGATCTGGTCACGGAATTTCCGCCGTATCCGGACTGAGGCGGGGTAGGCGCGCCCGCGTGCACAGCCACACGTGCAACCATCGTCGCTACCCGGAAGTCCCCAACCATATGCGCGCATCGCTAGGGTGGTGGGCCGGGAATGGCCAGCGAGATCTGTGGGGAAGCCCGTGCGTGAATACCTGCTGACGCTCTGCGTCACGGCCGCGGTGACGTATCTGCTGACAGGGCCGGTGCGTAAGTTCGCGATCGTGGCGGGGGCGATGCCGGAGATCCGGGCACGTGACGTGCACCGGGAGCCCACTCCGCGCCTCGGCGGGATCGCGATGTTCTTCGGACTCTGCGCGGGCCTGCTGGTCGCCGACCACCTCACCAATCTCAGTGAGGTCTTCGAGAAGTCCAACGAGCCGCGGGCCCTGCTCTCCGGAGCCGCCCTGATCTGGCTGATCGGCGTCCTGGACGACAAGTTCGAGATCGACGCCCTGATCAAGCTGGGCGGGCAGATGATCGCCGCCGGCGTGATGGTGGTGCAGGGCCTGACGATCCTGTGGATCCCCCTCCCGGGCGTCGGCAACGTGGCGCTGACCCAGTGGCAGGGCACCCTGCTGACGGTGGCGCTGGTCGTCATCACCATCAACGCGGTCAACTTCGTGGACGGCCTCGACGGTCTCGCGGCCGGCATGGTGTGCATCGCGGCGGCGGCGTTCTTCATGTACGCCTACCGGATCTGGTACTCGTACGGCATCGAGGCGGCGGCGCCCGCCTCGCTGTTCGCGGCCATCCTCATGGGCATGTGCCTGGGCTTCCTGCCGCACAACATGCACCCCGCCCGGATCTTCATGGGCGACTCGGGGTCGATGCTGATCGGCCTGGTGCTGGCGGCGGGCGCGATCTCGGTGACGGGGCAGGTGGATCCGGACGCGATGCGGCTGTTCTCCGGGTCCGAGCGCAACACCGTGCACCAGATGGTGCCCGTCTACATCCCGCTGCTGATGCCGCTGACCATCATCGCCATCCCGGCCGCCGACCTGATCCTGGCGATCGTCCGGCGCACCTGGCGCGGCCAGTCGCCGTTCGCCGCGGACCGGGGACACCTGCACCACCGGCTGCTGGAGATCGGCCACTCGCACAGCCGCGCGGTGCTGATCATGTACTTCTTCTCGGCGCTGATCGCGTTCGGCGCGCTCGCCTACTCCGTGAACGCCGCTTCCATGTGGATCGTGCTGAGCGTCGTCTTCCTCAGCGCGATCGGCCTGGTCCTGCTCCTGCTGCCGCGCTTCACCCCCCGCGCCCCGCGCTGGGCCGAGCGCTTCGTGCCGCCCCGCTACCGCCGCCGCGGGGCCCCGGCGGCCGCCGGGGCCGAGCCCGCCGTGGTCGCGGACGAGACGGACGAGACGGACGAGCGCGTCCCGGTCGCCGCGGGTGTCTCGGGCGTCAACGGGGCTACCGCCATCGGCCCCCGTTCGCGCGCAAGGTAAGAATCTGACTAGAGCATTGCCAACTCGTGGGGGAGCGAAGTACCCCATTACCAGACAAGTGGGTGCAGTAATCGCTCAGACGCGCACTGTCACTCTCATGTGTGACAGTAAGCACACCCACAGGTAAAGACCTCATCAAATAGTTTGTGATACGGTTCACGAGAACCCCCGGGTAGAGCCTTAAGGGCCGTAGTGCGACGGTCTCTTGGGCGTGAGGACTCCGTTCGGCCCGGGATTACGCTCGTCCATGACGACACCTGCCCCCTGTGTGTGAAAGCGGAGTTGCCGCCATGCCGTCCAATGACGTCCGGATCCTGCTTCAGGCTGCCGTGCCCACGGCTGCCGTCGGCGCTGTAGCCGCCGTCGTCAGCGCCGTGGTCGCCGGCGGCAAGGGGGCGATCGGTGCCGTGGTGGGGACGCTCGTGGTGATCCTCTTCATGGGGCTCGGTCTCTACATCCTGCAGCGCACCGCCAAATCGCTTCCGCACCTCTTCCAGGCGATGGGCCTGATGCTCTACGCGGCACAGATTCTTCTGCTGTTCATTTTCGTCGCCGCGTTCAAGAACACGACGCTGTTCAACTCCCGGGCCTTCGCGCTCACCCTGGTCGCCGGCACCCTCGCCTGGATCGCCGCCCAGACGCGCGCCCACATGAAGTCCAAGATTCTCTACGTCGAACCCGAATCTTCGGGCGAAAAGCCCGAAAAGACGGGCCACTCGTCGTGAGGGGTAGGGCCGGGATAAAGAGGCATGTGAAGTCCTGCTATCGTCCGGTGCCAACTGCGGCATCGCGGGCGCGGGCATCCCAGCTGACGCCTGCTCAATCGCGAGGCGAGATGCCCCACAGCCGCCCCCACACCCGTAACACCAGTCCCGTGCCGAACTGCGGCCCCGCGCCGCGCCGACACAACGAGGTTGCCGTACCCATGCGCCACGATGAAGGAGCCCGCGGTGAGTGCTGACCCGACACAGGTGCTCGCCTTCGACACCAACTGTCACATCTTTGACGGCTGCGGCTTCGCCGAGGTCTCCCCGGGCCTGCACTCGTTCCTGTTCCAGCCCCTTCTGGGCGATGGGGACAGCAACCTGTACTTCAACAAGACGATGCTGCTGGCGCTGCTCGGCTCGATCATCATCGTCGGCTTCTTCTGGGCCGCCTTCCGCAAGCCGAAGGTGGTCCCGGGCAAGCTCCAGATGACGGCCGAGGCGGGGTACGACTTCATCCGGCGCGGTGTCGTCTACGAGACCATCGGCAAGAAGGAGGGCGAGAAGTATGTCCCCCTCGTGGTCTCGCTGTTCTTCTTCGTATGGATGATGAACCTCTGGTCGATCATTCCGGTCGCCCAGTTCCCGGTTACCTCGATCATCGCCTACCCGATGGTCCTGGCCCTGATCGTCTACGTTCTGTGGGTCTCGCTCACCTTCAAGCGGCACGGCTTCGTCGGCTTCTGGAAGAACGTCACCGGCTACGACAAGTCGCTCGGCGCGGTGCTTCCGCTGGCCATGCTGATCGAGCTCTTCTCGAACCTGCTGATCCGGCCGTTCACCCACGCCGTGCGACTGTTCGCGAACATGTTCGCCGGGCACACACTGCTGCTCCTGTTCACGATCGCCAGCTGGTACCTGCTGAACGGCGTCGGTATCGCCTACGCGGGTGTCTCGTTCGTGATGGTCATCGTGATGACCGCGTTCGAGCTGTTCATCCAGGCCCTGCAGGCGTACGTGTTCGTCCTGCTCACGTGCACCTACATCCAGGGCGCGCTGGCCGAGCACCACTGAGCCGGCCCTCAACCCGCCCTCAACCAAGTCGTCCGGTGGCCAACCCCCACCGGTCCGTAAAGGAAAAGGAAGAACTGGCATGTCCCAGACCCTTGCTGCCGTCGAAGGTTCCCTCGGTTCCATCGGTTACGGTCTCGCCGCGATCGGCCCCGGCGTCGGCGTCGGCATCATCTTCGGTAACGGCACCCAGGCCCTGGCCCGTCAGCCCGAGGCTGCCGGCCTGATCCGTGCCAACCAGATCCTCGGCTTCGCCTTCTGTGAGGCGCTCGCCCTGATCGGTCTGGTCATGCCGTTCGTCTACGGCTACTGATCGCTGACACAGACCAGCCGACTAGACGAAAGGCACCCCCATGAGCCAGCTGCTCACGATCGCGGCATCAGAGGGTGAGAACCCTCTCATTCCGCCGATCCCCGAGCTTGTCATCGGCCTGATCGCCTTCGTCATCGTCTTCGGCTTCCTCGCCAAGAAGCTGCTCCCGAACATCAACAAGGTTCTGGAAGAGCGTCGCGAGGCCATCGAGGGCGGTATCGAGAAGGCCGAGGCCGCGCAGACCGAGGCCCAGAGCGTCCTTGAGCAGTACAAGGCCCAGCTCGCCGAGGCCCGGCACGAGGCCGCGCGCCTGCGCCAGGAGGCGCAGGAGCAGGGCGCCACGCTCATCGCCGAGATGCGCGCGGAAGGCCAGCGGCAGCGTGAGGAGATCATCGCCGCCGGTCACGCCCAGATTCAGGCCGACCGCAAGGCCGCCGCGTCCGCGCTGCGCCAGGACGTCGGACAGCTGGCCACTCAGCTGGCCGGCAAGCTCGTCGGTGAGTCCCTCGAGGACCACGCCCGGCAGAGCCGCGTCATCGACCGCTTCCTGGACGAGCTGGACGACAAGGCGACGAAGGCCGAGGCGACCCGATGAACGGAGCGAGCCGCGAGGCCCTTGCCGCCGCACGTGAGCGTCTCGACGCGCTGACGGACTCCACGTCCGTGGACGCCGGCTCGCTCGCCGACGAGCTGGCCGCCGTCACCGCGCTGCTCCACCGCGAGGTGTCGCTGCGTCGGGTCCTCACCGACCCGGCGCAGGCCGGCGAGGCCAAGGCCGAGCTCGCCCAGCGCCTCCTCGGCACCCAGGTCAGCGGTCCCGCCGCCGACCTGGTGGCCGGCATGGTGCGCACCCGGTGGTCGCAGTCGCGCGACCTGGTGGACGCGCTGGAGGAGCTGGCGGACACCGCCGACCTCACCGCCGCGCAGAAGGCGGGCCGGCTCGACAACGTCGAGGACGAGGTGTTCCGGTTCGGCCGGATCGTCTCCTCGAACACCGAGCTGCGCGCCGCGCTGACCAACCGCTCGGCCACCACCTCGGCCAAGGGCGAGCTGCTGCGCAGCCTGCTCGGCGGCCGGGCGGACGTGACCACCGAGCGTCTGGTGACGCGCCTTGTCACCGTGCCGCGGGGACGTAGCCTGGAGTCGGGACTCGAATCCCTGTCCAGGCTCGCCGCCGACCGGCGAGACCGGATGGTCGCCGTCGTCACCTCGGCGGTGCCGCTGAGCGACACGCAGAAGCAGCGCCTCGGCGCGGCCCTCGCGAAGGTCTACGGCCGCCCGATGCACCTCAACCTCGACGTGGACCCCGAGGTCCTCGGCGGGATCCGGGTGCAGGTCGGTGACGAGGTCATCAACGGCTCCATCGCGGACCGCCTGGAGGACGCCGGCCGCCGGATGGCGAGCTGACGGCCCCGAGACAACAGCACAGCAAGCAGTACGTACTTACGACGGCCCTGGTTGGGCCGTGCAGAGGATTCACCTCTTTTTGGGGGGAGTCCCCGACTCGTGGAATACCCCCCAAGTGAAACTTCGGGCCCAACAAGGAGAGCAGGGAACTCAGATGGCGGAGCTCACGATCCGGCCGGAGGAGATCCGGGACGCGCTGGAGAACTTCGTCCAGTCGTACAAGCCGGACGCGGCCTCGCGCGAGGAAGTCGGTACGGTCACCCTTGCCGGCGACGGCATCGCGAAGGTCGAGGGTCTTCCCTCGGCCATGGCCAACGAACTGCTGAAGTTCGAGGACGGCACCCTCGGCCTCGCCCTCAACCTCGAGGAGCGCGAGATCGGTTGCGTCGTCCTCGGTGAGTTCAGCGGTATCGAGGAGGGCCAGCCGGTCACTCGCACCGGCGAGGTCCTGTCGGTCGCCGTGGGCGAGGGCTACCTCGGCCGTGTCGTCGACCCCCTCGGCAACCCGATCGACGGCCTCGGCGAGATCGAGACGGAGGGCCGCCGTGCCCTCGAACTGCAGGCCCCCACGGTCATGCAGCGCAAGTCGGTGCACGAGCCGATGGAGACGGGCTACAAGGCCGTCGACGCCATGACGCCGATCGGCCGTGGTCAGCGTCAGCTGGTCATCGGCGACCGCCAGACCGGCAAGACCGCGCTGGCCGTCGACACGATCATCAACCAGCGTGACAACTGGCGCACCGGTGACCCGAACAAGCAGGTCCGCTGCATCTACGTCGCCATCGGCCAGAAGGGCTCGACGATCGCGTCGGTCCGCGGCGCGCTGGAGGAGAACGGCGCGCTGGAGTACACGACCATCGTGGCCGCCCCCGCGTCCGACCCGGCCGGCTTCAAGTACCTGGCGCCGTACACCGGCTCGGCCATCGGCCAGCAGTGGATGTACGAGGGCAAGCACGTCCTGATCATCTTCGACGACCTGTCGAAGCAGGCCGACGCCTACCGCGCCGTGTCGCTGCTGCTGCGCCGCCCGCCGGGCCGCGAGGCCTACCCCGGTGACGTCTTCTACCTGCACTCCCGTCTGCTGGAGCGCTGCGCGAAGCTCTCCGACGCCGAGGGCGCCGGTTCGATGACGGGTCTGCCGATCGTCGAGACCAAGGCCAACGACGTGTCGGCGTTCATCCCGACCAACGTCATCTCCATCACCGACGGCCAGTGCTTCCTGGAGTCCGACCTGTTCAACGCCGGTCAGCGTCCGGCCCTGAACGTCGGTATCTCGGTCTCCCGCGTCGGTGGCTCCGCCCAGCACAAGGCCCTGCGGCAGGTCTCCGGCCGACTGCGCGTGGACCTCGCCCAGTTCCGTGAGATGGAGGCGTTCGCCGCCTTCGGTTCCGACCTGGACGCCGCGTCGAAGGCGCAGCTGGAGCGCGGTCAGCGCATGGTCGAGCTGCTGAAGCAGGACCAGTACCAGCCGATGTCCACCGAGGACCAGGTCGTCTCCGTCTGGGCCGGCACCACCGGCAAGATGGACGAGGTGCCGGTCGCCGACATCCGCCGCTTCGAGAAGGAGCTTCTCGAGTACCTGCACCGCCAGGAGCAGGGCCTCATGACCTCCATCCGCGAGGGCGCCAAGATGTCCGACGACACCTTGCAGGCCATCGCCGAGGCGATCGCGGCATTCAAGAAGCAGTTCGAGACCTCGGACGGCAGGCTGCTCGGCGAGGACGCCCCGTCCGCCGCCAAGTGACGTAAGGAAGGGACCTGACTCATGGGAGCCCAGCTCCGGGTCTACAAGCGTCGCATCCGATCCGTCACCGCGACCAAGAAGATCACCAAGGCGATGGAGATGATCGCCGCCTCGCGCGTCGTCAAGGCGCAGCGCAAGGTGGCGGCCTCCACGCCGTACGCGCAGGAACTGACCCGCGCGGTCACGGCGGTCGGTACCGGTTCGAACACCAAGCACCCGCTGACCACGGAGGCGGAGAACCCGACCCGTGCCGCGGTCCTGCTCCTCACGAGCGACCGCGGTCTGGCCGGCGCCTTCAACTCCAACGCCATCAAGGCGGCGGAGCAGCTGACCGAGCGCCTCGAGCGTGAGGGCAGGCAGGTCGACACGTACATCGTCGGCCGGCGTGGTCTCGCCCACTACAACTTCCGCGAGCGCAAGGTCGCGGAGTCGTTCGCGGGCTTCACCGACGAGCCCTCGTACGCGGACGCCAAGAAGGTCGCGGCGCCGCTGATCGAGGCCATCGAGAAGGAGACGGCGGAGGGCGGCGTGGACGAGCTCCACATCGTCTACACCGAGTTCGTCTCGATGATGACGCAGACGGCGGTCGATTCCCGGCTGCTGCCGCTGAGTCTCGACGAGGTGGCGACGGAGTCGGCGACGAAGGACGAGATCCTTCCGCTGTACGACTTCGAGCCGTCGGCGGAGGACGTCCTCGACGCCCTGCTGCCGCGCTACGTCGAGAGCCGCATCTACAACGCGCTGCTGCAGTCGGCCGCCTCCAAGCACGCCGCCACGCGACGCGCGATGAAGTCGGCCACCGACAACGCGGGTGAGCTGATCAACACGCTCTCCCGTCTTGCCAACGCGGCCCGCCAGGCCGAAATCACCCAGGAAATCAGCGAGATCGTCGGTGGCGCCAGTGCCCTGGCCGACGCGAACGCGGGGAGTGACAACTAATGACCACCACTGTTGAGACCGCGACGGCCACGGGCCGCGTCGCCCGGGTCATCGGCCCGGTCGTCGACGTGGAGTTCCCCGTCGACGCGATGCCGGAGATCTACAACGCCCTCCACGTCGAGGTCGCCGACCCGGCGAAGGCGGGCGAGCTGAAGAAGCTGACCCTGGAGGTCGCCCAGCACCTGGGTGACGGCCTGGTCCGCACCATCTCGATGCAGCCCACCGACGGTCTGGTCCGCCAGGCCGCGGTGACCGACACGGGCACGGCCATCTCCGTCCCCGTCGGCGACTTCACCAAGGGCAAGGTGTTCAACACCCTCGGTGAGGTGCTGAACGTCGACGAGCAGTACACCGGTGAGCGCTGGCCGATCCACCGCAAGGCGCCCAACTTCGACGAGCTCGAGTCGAAGACCGAGATGTTCGAGACCGGCGTCAAGGTCATCGACCTGCTGACCCCGTACGTCAAGGGCGGCAAGATCGGTCTGTTCGGCGGCGCCGGCGTCGGCAAGACGGTGCTCATCCAGGAGATGATCTACCGCGTCGCCAACAACCACGACGGTGTCTCCGTGTTCGCCGGTGTCGGTGAGCGCACCCGTGAGGGCAACGACCTCATCGACGAGATGAGCGAGTCGGGCGTCATCGACAAGACCGCGCTGGTCTTCGGTCAGATGGACGAGCCGCCGGGCACCCGTCTGCGCGTCGCGCTGGCCGGCCTGACCATGGCCGAGTACTTCCGCGACGTCCAGAAGCAGGACGTGCTGTTCTTCATCGACAACATCTTCCGCTTCACCCAGGCGGGCTCCGAGGTGTCGACCCTGCTCGGCCGCATGCCCTCCGCGGTGGGCTACCAGCCGAACCTGGCCGACGAGATGGGTCTCCTCCAGGAGCGCATCACCTCGACCCGTGGTCACTCGATCACCTCGATGCAGGCGATCTACGTCCCCGCGGACGACCTGACCGACCCGGCCCCGGCCACCACCTTCGCCCACCTCGACGCGACGACGGTTCTCTCCCGTCCGATCTCCGAGAAGGGCATCTACCCGGCCGTGGACCCGCTGGACTCGACGTCCCGCATCCTCGACCCGCGGTACATCGCGGCGGACCACTACCAGGCCGCGATGCGCGTGAAGAGCATCCTGCAGAAGTACAAGGACCTGCAGGACATCATCGCGATCCTCGGTATCGACGAGCTCGGCGAGGAGGACAAGCTCGTCGTCCACCGTGCCCGTCGCGTGGAGCGCTTCCTGTCCCAGAACACCCACGTCGCCAAGCAGTTCACCGGCGTCGACGGGTCGGACGTCCCGCTGGACGAGTCGATCGCGGCCTTCAACGCGATCTGCGACGGCGAGTACGACCACTTCCCGGAGCAGGCGTTCTTCATGTGCGGTGGCATCGAGGACCTGAAGAACAACGCCAAGGAGCTCGGCGTCTCCTGAGCCTCGTGCTCATCGTGAGCCCCAGGGCTCACACCGGAGGGGGCGGGCACGTCCCGCCCCCTCCGTCACGCCTATTAGACTTGTAACCAACACCCGGCTCTCCGGCCGGGTGGTGACCCGAGGAGCCACCTTGGCTGCTGATCTGCACGTCGCGCTGGTCGCGGCCGACCGAGAGGTCTGGTCCGGCGAGGCCACCCTGGTCGTCGCGCGCACCACGTCCGGCGACATCGGCGTCATGCCCGGTCACCAGCCGCTGCTCGGTGTGCTGGAGTCGGGCCCGGTGACCATTCGTACGAGTGACGGTGGGACGGTCGTCGCCGCGGTGCACGGCGGTTTCATCTCGTTCGCGGACAACAAGCTGTCGCTGCTGGCCGAGATCGCGGAGCTGTCGGACGAGATCGACGTCCAGCGCGCGGAGCGGGAGCTCGAGCGCGCGAAGGCGGAGGGCGACGCCCACGCCGAGCGTCGCGCGGACGTCCGACTGCGCGCGGCGGCGGGGCGCTGATCCACGGCGCTGTGCTATGACGTCACTCAGCCGCGGCTGGGACCGGAGCGATCCGGACCCGGCCGCGGCTGAGGCAGATCCGGGTGTTTTTTCCGTTCCGTTACCTAGGAGACGAGGAGGTCGGTGTCGATGGTCCTCGCTCTGACTGTGTGCGGAATTGTCGTCGCCCTGGTGGTGATCGGGCTCTTCGTCTTCGGTCTGCGCCGCCGGCTGATCCAGCGATCGGGCGGCACCTTCGACTGCTCCCTGCGCTGGGACGCCCCCAAGGAGGGCGACGGAGCCGGCAAGGGCTGGTCCTACGGGGTGGCCCGTTACAACGGCGACCGGGTCGAGTGGTATCGCGTCTTCTCGTACTCCCCCCGCCCGCGCCGCGTGCTGGAACGTTCCGCGATCGAGGTGGCCGGCCGCCGGGTCCCGGACGGCGAGGAGGAGCTGGCGCTGCTCTCCGACGCCGTCGTGCTCGCCTGCCTCCATCGGGGCACGCGGCTCGAACTGGCGATGAGCGAAGACGCGCTGACCGGATTCCTCGCGTGGCTCGAGGCAGCCCCACCCGGACAGCGAGTGAATGTGGCGTAGCCACATTCACCCGCTGGGTGGGGGCTCCCCCGGACGAAGTCCGGGGGAGCGTCAATGTCGCTCAGGCCCGTAGACCTGTAGGGATTACTTCAGCCCGCTGTCGATGGCGCTCACCAGCTCGCCGTTCGCGGTGTCGCCGCTGAACTCCCAGAAGAAGGCGCCGCCCAGCTTCTGCTGCTCGGCCCAGTCCATCTTGGACTTGACGGTGGCCGGGGTGTCGTACGACCACCAGTTGCTGCCGCAGTGCGCGTACGCGGTGCCGGCGACGGTGCCGGTGGCCGGGCAGCTGTTCTTGAGGACCTTGTAGTCCTCGATGCCCGCCTCGTACGTGCCGGTCGCCGGGCCGGTCGCCGTGCCGCCGGGCGCGGACTGGGTGACGCCGGTCCAGCCGCGGCCGTAGAAACCGATGCCGAGGAGCAGCTTGGCGGCCGGGACGCCGGCCGCCTTGAACTTCGCGATCGCCTCGGCGGAGTTGAAGCCCTGCTGCGGGATGCCGTCGTACGAGGTCAGCGGCGAGTGGGGAGCGGTCGGGCCGTTCTTCGCCCAGGCGCCGAAGAAGTCGTACGTCATCACGTTGTACCAGTCGATGTACTGAGCGGCGGCGCCGTAGTCGGCGGCCTCGATCTTGCCGCCGTCGGAGGCGTCGGCGGTGACGGCCGCGGTGACCAGGTCGTCGCCGAACTCGGCGCGCATGGCCTTCATCATCGTGCTGAAGGCGTTCGGCGCGCTGGTCGTGTCACAGCTGAGACCGCAGGCGTTGGGGTACTCCCAGTCCAGGTCGATGCCGTCGAAGACGTCGGCCCAGCGCGGGTCCTCGACCAGGTCGTGGCAGGACTTCGCGAAGGCGGCCGGGTTCTTCACCGCGTCGGGGAAGCCGCCGGACCAGGTCCAGCCGCCGAAGGAGAACAGCACCTTGATGTGCGGGTACTGGGCCTTCAGCTTGCGCAGCTGGTTGAAGTTGCCGCGCAGCGGCTGGTCCCAGGTGTCGGCGACGCCGTCGACGGACTGGTCGGCGGTGTACGCCTTGTCGTAGTCGGCGTAGGCGTCACCGATGGTGCACTTGCCGCCCTGGACGTTGCCGAAGGCGTAGTTGATGTGCGTGATCTTCTCGGCGGAGCCGGAGGTGACCAGGTTCTTCACGTGGTAGTTGCGCCCGTAGACGCCCCAGTTGGTGAAGTAGCCGAGCTTGACCTCTTCGCCCGGCTGCGGGTCGGGGCCGCCGCCACCGGTGGTGGTGACCTTCACCGCGCCGCTGACCGGGCCGGTCTGGTCGGCGGTGTCGCGGGCCTGGACGGTGTAGGAGTAGTCGGTGCCGGCGGTCAGGCCCGTGTTGGTGTAGGTGGTGCCGGTGACCGTGGCGACCTTGGCGCCGTCGCGCAGGACGTCGTAGTTCTTGATGCCCTTGTCGTCGGTCGCCGCGGACCAGGACAGTTTCACCGAGGTGTCGGTGATGCCGGAGGCGGTGGGTGTCCCGGGCGCCGTGGGTGCCTCGTCGCCGGGGACGGAGGTGCCGTCGCAGCTGCCGCCGTTGAGCTTGCAGTTGGACGGGGAGCCGGGGCCGCTGCCGTTGAAGCCGAAGGAGACCGACGCCCCGGGGGCGAGGGTGCCGTTCCAGCCGACGTTCTTGGCGGTCCAGTGGTCACCGGAGTTGGTGACCGTGGCGTCCCAGGCGGAGGTGACCTTGGTGCCGGAGGGGAAGTCCCACTCGACGTTCCAGGAGTTGATGGTGGTGGTTCCGGTGTTCTTCACCGTCCACTTGCCGCCGAAGCCGGTGCCCCAGTCCGAGGTCTTGGCGAAGGTGGCCGTCGCACTCGTCGCGGCCTGGGCCGGACTCGCGAGGCCGACCAGGCCGGCCAGCGGGAGCGACAGCGTCGCGACCAGTGCCGCGACTCTGTGTCTGAAGCGCATGCTGCGCCTCCTTATGTGGGGTTGTGTCGTGGGCATGACTGAGCCTCATGCTCGCAGTGCCGCGAGAATAGAAAGGTCTGGACCATAGGTCAATAGGTCTGGACCAGTGCTCCCTGTTTCGGGCACGGGAGAAGCTAGATCCCCAACTCCTGCGCGAGGACCGCCGCCTGCACCCGGCTGCGCAGCGCCAGCTTCCCCAGCAGGCGGCTGACGTGCGTCTTCACCGTGGCCTCCGCCATGTCCAGCCGCTCGGCGATCGCCGCGTTGGAGAGCCCTTCGCCGAGACAGGACAGCACCTCCCGCTCGCGCCGGGTCAGGTCCTCCAGCACCGCCGGATCGGCGGTCGGCTCCCGGACCGGCTTCGCGGCGAACTCGGCGATCAGCCGCCGGGTGACGGCCGGTGCGACGATCCCCTCGCCGCCCGCCACCGTGCGCACGGCCGCGAGGAGGTCCTTCGCCTCCGTGTTCTTCAGCAGGAACCCGGCGGCCCCCGCCCGCAGCGCCCCGAAGACGTACTCGTCCAGGTCGAAGGTGGTCAGTACGAGCACGTCGGCCAGCCGCTCGGCGACCACCCGCCGAGTCGCCGACACCCCGTCCAGCCTGGGCATCTGAACGTCCATCAGCACCACGTCCGGCCGCAGCTCCCGGGCCAGCGCCACCGCCTGCTCGCCGTCCGCCGCCTCCCCGGCCACCTCGATGTCCGGGGCGCTGCCCAGGATCAGCACCAGTCCGGCGCGGACGGCGGACTGGTCCTCGGCGACGAGGACGCGGATCATGCGAGGTCTCCTTCGGTCAGGGGCAGGATGGCGCGTACGGTCCAGATCTTGCCGCCCGTCGAGCGGGGGTCCGCCACCGGCCCGGCCTCGAACGTGCCGTGCAGCAGCGCCGCCCGCTCCCGCATGCCGACCAGACCGGCACCGGAGCCGGGGGCACGCGGCCCCTCCCGGTCGCCGTAAGGGCTGCTCACCAGGACGCGCAGCACGTCGTCGTGCCGGGTCAGCTCGACCCGTACCGTCCCCTGGGAGGCGTGCTTGAGGGCGTTGGTGAGCGACTCCTGCACGATCCGGTACGCGGCCAGCTCGACCGGCGCGGGCAGCCCCTCGCCCGGTGCCGCCTCCAGGGTGACGTCGAGGCCGTTGGCGCGGGCGCCGTCGGCCAGCGCGCCGAGCCCGTCGAGGGTGGGGGCGGCGGCCGGTTCGGTGTCCTCGCCGGTGTCCCGCAGGATGCCGATCAGGCGTCGCATCTCGGCCAGTCCTTCGACGCTGTTCTCGCGGATGACGCCGAGCGCCTGCCGGGTGGTGGCCGGGTCGTCCAGGGAGAGCGCGGCCGTGGAGTGGATGGCGATCGCGGAGAGGTGGTTGGCGACCATGTCGTGCAGCTCGCGGGCCATCCGGGAACGCTCCGCGGTCACCGCCTGGACCCGGTCCATCTCGGCCAGCAGCGCGGTCTGCTCGGCGCGCAGCAGGGCGGCGTCGGCGGCCTCGCGGTGATTGCGCACGATCAGGCCCGTGGAGGCGGGCGCGAACGACACGACTCCGACGGCGACACCGATCAGCAGCGCCTCGGGCACCCGCCACAGCGCGAACGGCACGACGGTCCCGGCCACGGTGAGCAGCCCGGTGATCCACGGGATGCGGCGGGCCGAGGCGGGCGGGCCGTACAGCACGGCGGCGTACATCAGGTCGGTGTACATGATCACCGTGACCAGGCTGCCCTGCGTGAGCGTGTCCCCGATCAGCGCGGCCGTGCCGATCAGCAGACCGGTGCGCGGCGCGGCCCGGCGCAGCAGCTCGCAGCCCGCGATGACGGCGAGCGGGACCAGCAGCGGCCAGCGGCCGTCGAACAGCACGATCGGTTCGTCGGCGGGCCGCACCCCCAGGCCGATGCCCCACAGGAGCAGCCCGCCGAGCAGACCGGCCGACGCGGCGTACACGTCGAAGCGGCGCGGGCGGGGGAGTCGTACGGCCATGCCACCATCCAACACGCCCCGCGCCCCGCCCGCCTGATCCCGGGGAACGGTCCGGCACTGCATCTTTCGATGTACCGGAGGTTCGTCACCGGCGACGACGACCCGACCGCCCGGGCGGGAGAGCCTGGAAGGGCGATCGAGAGGAGCGAACCGTGATCGTCACCCTGATCATCGTCTGCGAGATCGGCTTCTGGGTACTGCTGGCGGCCGGACTGGCCGTCCGCTACCTGCTGAAGATGCCGCGCGCGGGCATGGCGCTGCTGCTGTGCGAGCCGCTGCTCGAGGTCGTGCTGCTGGCCGTCACCGCGCTGGACCTGAAGAACGGTGCCGACCCGAGCTGGAAGCACGGCCTGGCGGCCCTGTACATCGGTTACACGGTGGGACACGGCCACCGCACCGTGAAGTGGCTCGACGGCCACGCCGCCCACCGGCTGGGCGAAGCCCCGAAACCGGTCGGCCCGCCGCGCTACGGCATGGCCCGCGCCCGGCACGAGGGCAAGGTGTGGCTCGGCACGCTGCTCGCGGCCGCCGTGGCGACCGGACTGCTCCAGATCGCCATGTGGTACGTCGACGACCCGAGCCGCACCGGCTCCCTGGAGAGCTGGCAGGCGACGGCCTGGCGCGCCGCCGGCATCCACGGGCTGATCGCGCTGACCTACGCGATCTGGCCGAAGAAGGCCCCGGCGGACACGTCGGCGACCGAGGCCGCAAAGGACGCCCCCGTAGGGGCTCGGGACTGACGCGACTCCGCGGCTCCGCCGCCTGGGCGCGACCGGCCACGACGGAGCCGCAGACGAACGACGGCACCGGTCCCCTGCACACCCGGCGGAGCGTCTAGCGCTCCCCGCCCGGCACCCACAGCACGTCCCCGACTTCCTTGTTGGCCACGCGGGCGAGGATGAAGAGCAGGTCCGAGAGGCGGTTCAGGTAGGTCGCGGTGAGCGGGTTCATCGACTGGCCGTGGGCCTCCAGCGCCGCCCACGTCGAGCGCTCGGCCCGCCGGACCACCGTGCACGCCTGGTGCAGCAGGGCCGCGCCGGGCGTGCCGCCGGGCAGGATGAAGGAGCGCAGCTTCTCCACCTCGGCGAGGAAGCGGTCGCAGTCCGCCTCCAGCTTGTCGACGTAGAACTGCTCGACCCGCAGGGGCGGGAACTCCGGGTTCTCAACCACCGGCGTGGACAGGTCCGCGCCCACGTCGAACAGGTCGTTCTGGACGCGGACGAGGACCTTGACGACCTCCTCGTGCAGGCCGCCGAGGGCGATCGCCGTGCCGATCACCGCGTTCGCCTCGTTGGCGTCGGCGTACGCGGAGATGCGGAGGTCGGTCTTGGGGACCCGGCTCATGTCACCGAGGGCGGTGGTGCCCTGGTCGCCGGTCCGGGTGTAGATGCGCGTCAGGTTGACCATGGGGCCAGCGTAGTTAGGCTCCGGCGGTACGGAACACACGTGTGCCCACCGTCACGGCCAGCGCGGTGAGGACGAGGGCGACCACGACGCCGTAGAGCATGTGCGGCGTCGCGTAGCTGCCGACGTACGCGTCCCGTACCGCGTCGACCAGATAGCGGAACGGCATCAGGTGCGAGAGTACGTCCAGCCACGCCGGCCCCAGCGTCATCGGGAGCATCAGGCCGGACAGCAGCATCGACGGCATGGTCAGCGCGTTGACGGCCGGCCCGAACTCCTGCGGCGTACGGACCTTCATCGCCAGCGCGTACGACAGCGATGCCAGCGAGACCGTGAGCAGGGCGACGAACGCGAAGCCGATGAGCACGCCGGGCAGGGGCGCGCGCAGGCCCATCACGACCGCCGCCAGCACCAGCAGCACTGCCTGGAAGGCGAAGACCGTGGCGTCCCGCAGCACCCGGCCCAGCAGCAGCGCCAGGCGGCTGACGGGCGTGACGCGCATGCGCTCGACCACCCCCTGGCCGTTCTCGATGATGACCGAGAAGCCCGCGAAGGAGGCACCGAACAGCCCGAGTTGGAGCAGCAGGCCGGGGACGAGCACCTGCCAGGAGCTGCCCTGTCCGCCGAGCGGCAGACCGGTCAGCAGGGGGCCGAAGAAGAGCAGGTACAGCAGCGGCATCAGCACGCCGAAGAGCAGCGCGAAACGGGAGCGCAGGGACTGGCGCAGGTAGCGGCCGTAGATGAGGCCGGTGTCGTGGAGCAGCATCGGAGGTCGGTCCTCGGATCGTCGGGGTTCTATACGGCGACGGGGGCCGCGTCGGCCAGTGCGGCACTGCGGCCGGTGACGGCCAGGAAGGTGTCCTGGAGGGAGGCGTCGAGCGAGCCGCCGTACTCCAGCTTCAGGGCGGCCGGCGTGCCCTCGGCGGCCACCACGCCCCGGTCCACGACCACCAGGCGGTCGGAGAGGGCGTCGGCCTCGTCGAGGTAGTGGGTGGTCAGGAAGACCGTGGTGCCCTGCTCGTCGCGCAGCCGGCGGACCAGGTCCCACAGGTCGGCGCGGCTGCCCGGGTCCAGGCCGGTGGTCGGCTCGTCCAGGAAGAGCACCTCGGGGCGGTGCGTGAGCGCCATCGCGATGTCCAGCCGGCGCCGCTGACCGCCGGAGAGCGCGCCGCACCTGCGGTCGAGCAGCTCGGTCAGGTCCAGGTCGTGGGCCAGCTCGCCGGCGCGCTCGACGGCCCGCGCCCTGGACAGGCGGTACAGGCGGCCCTGGGTGACCAGCTCCTCCCGCACGGTGATCCGCGCGTCCACGCCGCCCGACTGCGCCACGTACCCGCACGCCGCGCGCACTCCGGCCGGGTCGGTCGCCAGGTCGTGGCCGGCGACGGTGGCCGCGCCGCCGGTGGGGGAGAGCAGCGTCGTGAGCATCCGGAGGGTGGTGGTCTTGCCGGCGCCGTTGGGGCCGAGGAAGCCGAGGATCTCGCCTTCGCGGACGGTCAGATCGATGCCGCGCACCGCCTCGACCGGGCCGCGCTTCGTCGCGAAGGTACGGGCCAGACCGGCCGTACTGATGATTGCCATGCGGTCCAGAAAAACAGAGCCACTGGAATTTTGCAACGACTCCAAGTTTTCAGCCGCACCAGAGAGTGGCGGCCGGCGAAGCTAGGATGCGGAGATGGCCGAGGGACTCAGGGAACGGAAGAAGCGGCAGACCCGGCAGTACATCTCGGATGTCGCCACGGGCCTGTTCCTGGAACGCGGCTTCGAGGCCGTGACGGTGGCGGAGGTCGCGGACGCCGCGAACGTCTCCGTCAACACCGTGTACAACTACTTCCCGGCCAAGGAGGACCTCTTCCTCGACCGTTCCAAGGGTGTGATCGACCGGCTCTCCCGCTGGGTGCGCGGGCGCCGTGACGGCGAGTCGGCGGCGCGGGCCGTGCTCCGCGAACTGCGCGAGGAGGTCGAGACGGTCTCGCCCCGGGTCGGCCTGATGGATGGTTACGCGAAGTTCATGAGGGTGATCCAGGACTCGCCCGCCCTGCGCTCAAGGATGTGGGCGATCGGCCAGGAGGTGCTCCTGAACCTGGAGCAGACCCTGCGCGAGGAGACCGGCAGCGCGGACGACGACATGACGCCCGCCCTGATGGCGGGTCAGGTCAACTGGCTGCACGGAACGGTCATCGCGGCCATCGGACAGCGCATGCTCGCGGGCGGGAAGCCGTCGGAGGTCTCCCGCGACGTCCTGCTGCTGCTGGACGAAATGGAGGAGCTGTTGAGCGAGAAGGTGCTCAACTACGCCGTACGAGGCCCGCGCTGACACCCGAATGGCACCCCTCGGTGTGATGTCCGTCATCTGAGACGTGACGCGCGTTACTAACCGGTCACACAGCCCCTCACGCCCGCTAATCTCCGGCCGAGAGAAGAGAAACAGCGCGTATCAGGGGAGTCGCACAGTGGCACGGAAGCTCGCCGTCATCGGAGCCGGTCTCATGGGGTCCGGAATCGCCCAGGTCTCCGCCCAGGCGGGCTGGGACGTCGTCCTGCGCGACGTCACCGACGAGGCGCTCCGGCGCGGCACCGACGGCATCAAGGCGTCGTACGACAAGTTCGTCGCGAAGGGGAAGCTCGCCGCCGACGACGCCGAGGCCGCCCTCGCGCGCATCACCGCCACCACCGACCTGGAGGCCGCCGCCGACGCGGACGTCGTCGTCGAGGCCGTCTTCGAGAAGCTGGAAGTCAAGCACGAGATCTTCCGCGCCCTCGACAAGCTGGTGAAGGACGAGGCGATCCTCGCGTCCAACACCTCCGCCATCCCGATCACCAAGATCGCGGCCGTGACGGAACGCCCCGAACGGGTCGTCGGCGCCCACTTCTTCTCGCCGGTCCCGATGATGCAGCTGTGCGAGCTGGTGCGCGGCTACAAGACCAGCGACGAAACGCTCGCCACCGCGCGGGAGTTCGCCGAGTCCACCGGCAAGACCTGCATCGTCGTCAACCGCGACGTCGCCGGCTTCGTGACCACCCGCCTCATCTCCGCCCTCGTCGTCGAGGCCGCGAAGCTGTACGAGTCGGGCGTCGCCACCGCCGAGGACATCGACCTCGCCTGCAAGCTGGGCTTCGGCCACGCCATGGGACCGCTGGCCACCGCCGACCTGACGGGCGTCGACATCCTGCTGCACGCCACCGGCAACATCTACACCGAGTCCCAGGACGAGAAGTTCGCCCCGCCGGAGCTGATGCGCCGGATGGTGGACGCCGGTGACATCGGCCGCAAGAGCGGGCAGGGCTTCTACAAGCACTGAGGTCGCATCGGCCCCGGGAAACGTCACACGCCGGGGTGAAATCGGTATCGGTTCGCTTACAGGCGGCAACCTCCGATCGTTTCGGCCAGTCAGAGGTTGCAACACCTGATATCGCCGAGAGATCACGCAGAAGAATCGACGAGACGAAACAAAGACGCACGCCGGGGAGCGCATATGCACATCAGGGGCGACCACGTCGAGCTGGTCGTCGGGGGCCGCCTCGACGTCCGCAGCGCGGCGGACGCCCGTACGGTCCTGCACTCGGCCGTCGACGACGGAGTCGGCGACCTGGTGCTGGACCTGTCCGAACTGGACTCCTGGGACGCCACCGGACTCGGCGTGATCATGGGGGCCCACCGGCGGGCCGGCCGCTGCGGCCGGCGACTGGTGCTGCGCGACGTACCGCCGCAGATGCAGCGCCTGCTGGTGGCCACACGGCTGCACCGGATCCTGGCCATCGAGGGCGGCATCGGCGTGGAGACCCTGCCCAGGGTGTGACGCCACGGGCCGGTGTGCCCCGGTGGACCGGGGTGACCCGGACACCGCTCGGCGAAACGCCCGACGCGCGCAATCCTCACGAGACTGTGACGTCTCGGACGGGTCGGTACCCCGGACTGTCGGAGATACTGAGCGAAGGTTTAGGGTCTGGCTGCCCGCCATCTTGCGAACCCATCTGGCGGGCCCGGACCAGAAGCGACAGCGCGGTGTGCGGCAAGGCCGGGAGAGGGTGGTCCCGACCGGGGCCCTGCACACGACGCTTTTGGGGGGCTTGAACCCATGGACCCGAACAACCGGGGACCCGAGGAGCACGGCCAAGACGGCGACCACCAGGCGCCGCGCCCACGCCCGCCCAGGGAATCCCTCACAACCGACTTCGGACAGCACGCGCCCGCGCTGGCCCGCACGGTGCAGCTGGTGTCCGGCGACTTCCTGCTCACCGTCAACCCCGTCGACGGCAGCGAGATCGAGGTCTGCCCGCCCGCGGAGCGGCCCGCCCGGCCCGAGAAGCTCACCGCGGCCG
>NZ_RAIF01000031.1:737691-744152 GCF_003671715.1 Streptomyces sp. E2N166
CCCGTCCCACCGGGGCCGGTACGGACCGTGCTCGGCCTGCTGGCCCGCGAGGACGAACGCGAGCGCCTGGTGCGGCTGCTCGCCCGCGGCCGTTCCGTCCGCCTCACCGGCCCCGCCGGCTCCGGCCGCACCAGCCTCCTCGACGTCGTCGCCGAGGACTGCGCGGGCCTGGCGCCCGACGGTGTCGTCCGGCTCAGCGGCTTCCGCCGCACGGCCGACGACCTCCTGTACGACCTCTTCCACGCCGTCCACCGCGCGCCGCTGCACCGCCCGGACCGGGAGGAACTGCTCGGCCATCTGAGGGATGTCGGCGCGGTCGTCGTCCTGGACGACGTCGAGTTCGGCGGCACCGCCCTCGACGAGCTGCTGGACGCCACCCCCGAGTGCGCCTTCCTCATCGGCGCCACCCCGGACGTGCCCGCGCCCTCCGCCGACTCGGCCGTCGAGGAGGTCTTCCTCACCGGCCTGGACCGCTCGGACGGCGTGGAGCTGCTGGAGCGCGCCGCCGGCCGGACCCTCACCGAGGAGGAGGCCAACTGGGCCGGCGACCTCTGGTTCGAGTCCGAGGGCCTGCCGCTGCGCTTCGTCCAGGCCGGTGCCCTGCTGCGCCGGCGCGACCGGCAGCGGGCCGGTGCCGACGCCGTCGACGAGTTCGGTGTCTTCACCGACGCCCGTCCGGCCGACGACACGCCCTACGACGCCGCCGAGGCCGACGAGGTGCCCCTGCCGTCCCTCGGTGAGGCCGCCGCGCCCGCGCCGCTGCTCGCCTCCCGGCTCAGCGCCTCGGCCCGCGCCACCCTGGAGTTCGCCGTCGCGCTCGGCGGCGAGGTGCCGCACCAGGCGCATCTGCCCGCCCTGGTCGGCGACACCCACGCGGACGCCGCCCTCGGCGAGCTGACCGACTGCGGACTGGTCTCGCCGGTCGGCTCCCGCTACCGGCTCGCCGCCGGGGTGCTCACCCAGCTCGAGAGCGCCGGATACGCCGACGACGTACGGGAGAGGGCGCTGGCCGCCGCCCAGCACTACGCCTGGTGGGCCGGCCACCCCTCGGTCACCCCGGAGCGGGTCTGCGCCGAGGCCGACGCCGTGCTGACCGCCCTGGCCGTGCTGGTGCCGGCGACGACCCCGCCCGCGGGCGACGAGGAGAGCCCCGCCGTCCAGCTGGCCCGCACCGCGGCGCCGGCGTTCGCCGCCGGGCTGCACTGGAGCGCATGGGAACGGGCGCTGCGCTCCGGCACCGAGGCCTCCCGGCTCGCCGGTGACGTCGCGGAACAGGCCTACTTCCACCATGAACTCGGCGTCCTCGCGCTGTGCGAGGGCCACCTCGACCGGGCCCGCGCCGAGCTGGAGGCCTCCATCGGGCTGCGCGGCGCGCTCTCCGACAAGCGCGGCGCCGTCGCGGGCCGCCGTGCCCTCGCGCTGGTCGCCGACCGGAGCGGGGACACCCCCGGCCTGGGTACCGGCACCGGCGCGTTCGGTGGGGCGGGGGCCGCTGCCGGATTCGGCGTCCTCGGCCTCGGCCCGACCGCGGGGGAGGAGGTGCCCGACGCCCGGAACGAGGAGTCGGCGTCGCCGCCCGCGGGCGTACCCGCGCCCTTCCCGCCCCTCCAGCCGCCCCCGCGGTCGCCGGCCCTGGTCACCGACGGGGAGGCGTCCACCGGGCCCTCCCGCAAGGCGGGCGTCGGCATCAAGGGTTTCGCGCGGCGCAACCTCGTCGCCGCCGGAGCGGGCGCGCTGCTCGTCGCCGTGCTCGGCACGGTGGTGACCCTCGGAGCCACGTCGGAGAACGACGCCGGCGATCCCTCGGACCAGGTCGGTGTCAATCCGTCGGCCAGCCAAGGCGTCGACGACGGCAGCCTGGGCGCGGACCGGCCGTCCGACGACGGCACGAACCCGACAGACGCCGGCCGGCCCACCGACCCCGGTCCGGACGGCACCGTCGGCACGTCGGACGACCCGGCGCCGAGCGAGTCGGCGAGCACGTCGGACGGCCCGAGCGACTCGGGCGAGCCCGACGACCCGAGTTCACCGGACCCGGGCGACTCGAACGAGCCGGACGACCCGTCCTCGCCGTCCAAGCCGCCCACGTCCGACGAGCCGTCGGATCCCACTTCCTCGCCGGAGCCCAGCGACTCCGAGACGGAGACCGATCCGCCGACCGATGAACCCACCACGCCCGCACCCACCGACACGGACACGCCGCCGCCGTCGACCCCGGAGACGTCCAACAGCGCCACCGGCCCCGGCACGTCCCCCACCGCCGCCAGTTCCCCCGCCGACAGCACCGCGACCGCCTCGCAGAGCAGTACCGCGACCAGCGGCACGGGCACGGGCACCGGCACGGGGGCGCCGAGCGGCTCGGGCCCGGCGACGGGTCAGATCATCTGACGTTCCCCGGAACAGGCACGGAACAGCACGGAGGGCCGGGTCCGCCAGCGCGGACCCGGCCCTCTCGTACGTCGCAGGTGACGCCCGCTCAGAACAACCGCAGCTTGTCGTCCTCGATGCCCCGCATGGCGTTGTAGTCCAGCACCTGGCAGCCGATGCCGCGGTCCGTGGCGAGCACGCGGGCCTGCGGCTTGATCTCCTGGGCGGCGAAGACGCCCCGCACCGGGGCGAGATGGGGATCGCGGTTCAACAGTTCCAGGTAGCGCGTGAGCTGCTCCACGCCGTCGATCTCGCCGCGCCGCTTGATCTCGACCGCGACGGTCCGGCCCTCGGCGTCCCGGCACAGGATGTCGACGGGGCCGATGGCGGTCATGTACTCGCGGCGGATCAGCGTGTAGCCCTCGCCGAGGGTCTCGATACGGTCGGCGAGCAGCTCCTGGAGGTGCGCTTCCACGCCGTCCTTGATCAGGCCCGGGTCGACGCCCAGTTCGTGCGAGGAGTCGTGGAGGATCTCCTCCATCGTGATGATGAGCTTCTCGCCCGCCTTGTTGACGACGGTCCAGACGCCCTCCTCCTCGCCCGTGCCCTCCTTCAGGGCGCAGGGCGGCGACATCCAGTTGAGGGGCTTGTAGGCCCGGTCGTCGGCGTGGATCGAGACGCTGCCGTCAGCCTTGACCAGGATCAGCCGGGGAGCCGAGGGCAGGTGGGCGGTGAGCCGCCCGGCGTAGTCGACGGAGCAGCGGGCAATGACGAGACGCATGGTCGGCAACGCTACTCGACGCGCCCGGCCCGACGCGATTCGCCCGTGCCCCGGCGGCCCCGGGCGCTGTCCCACTTCTCCCATTGGCCCCGTCTTGCGCACTGGCCGATTGTGCGCCTAACGGATGGTGCCCATATGGGCATTCTCCTGGTGCGGTCACGATCGGTTGCTTACGGTATTGAACGGGAGGTCGCGAGGTGTGTACTCAGCGTGTTCGAAATCGCCCTCCCTTTAACTGTCCGGCAACCCCTGCCAGTCGGGGGTGCGAGAGGAGAACCCATGTCGCTCGACGTCTCACCGGCCCTACTCGAACAGGCCGAGCGAGGCGAGGTCGACGAAGCAGCCTTCGTCGACTGCGTCCGGACTTCCCTGCCTTACGCATGGGAGATGGTCAGCTCCCTGGTGGCACAGCTGAAGGTCGACGGCGGAGCGTTCGCCGACAACCAGACGCCCCCGCCGGACGAGCAGGCGCGCGGCCAGCTGCTGCGTGCGCTGGCGAGTGACGCCATCCGCGGTGCACTGCAGCGGCACTTCGGGGTGCGGCTGGCCTTCCAGAACTGCCACCGGGTGGCGGTGTTCCCGTTGGACTCCTCCGTCGACGAGAAGCTGACCCGCTTCACCTCGGTACGCAGCCAGGTGCTGAACCAGTCGCCCGAGTTCCGCGACTGCTGACGCCACGGTCGTCCGCTTGCCGTTCCGTACGCGGGAGGTGCAGTTCTGTACCGGAGCGGCAAGCTCCCCGCCCACGTCCTCAGCGGAGCTGGGGGAGGACCTCGGCCCCGAGCCGCCGTACGTTCTCCTCGGTCGCCGCGAGGTCTCCGGACCCCTCGACGAGCAGGGCGAAGCGGTTGATGCCGGTCCGCTCGCCGGTCGCCGCGAGCCGGTCCGCGCACAGCCGGGGCGGGCCCACCGGGTGCAGTCCGCAGAGCAGTTCGGTGTACGCGTGCGGGTCGCGCATCTGCCGGGCGCGGCCGTCCACCGTGACATGGGAGCCCAGGCCCTGACGCAGCCAGCCGGGCATCGCCTTGAGCAGGGTCTCCGCGGCGTCGACGCGCCGGTCCGCGATCTGGCAGACGCCGGCCGAGACATGGGCCGCGCCGTGGATCTCCGCCGCCGGCCGCCCGGCCGCCCGTGCGTGCTGCCGCCACAGGGCGACCATCTCGGCCTTCTCCTCGTCGCCGACGTGCATTCCGAGCAGCATCGGCAACCCCCGCTCGGCCGCCATGCGCACGCTCGCCGGGGACGTGCAGGCCACGACGACCTCGGGGCCCGATTCTTCCGTGAGGGACTCCGAGGGGCGCGGGACGACGGGCACCTCGCGGAAGCGGAAGCGTTCGCCCGAGGCGCCGACGGCCGGTTCGCGCAGCCAGCGAACCAGCAGATCGAGTGACTCCGGAAAGCCCTCCTCGTACGCCTCCAGGCCCGCGCCGAACACCTCCAGGTCCACCCACGGACCGCCCCGGCCCACGCCCAGCGAGAACCGGCCGCCGCTCGTGACGTGGAGCAGCGCGGCCTGCTCGCCGAGGGCCACGGGGTGGACGGTGGGCAGCACGCTGACCGCGGTGCCGACCCGGATGCGACGGGTGCGGCCCAGCAGCAGCGCGGCCAGTGTCACGGCCGACGGACACGTGCCGTACGGCACGAAGTGGTGTTCGGCCAGCCAGACGGTGTCGAGGCCGGCCTCCTCGGCGACCTCGGCCGAGCGGACCGCGCGGTGCAGCGCCTCGCCCTGGCCCTGGCCCGGGAACTGGGCGCCCAACACGAAACTTCCTACGCGCATTGCTCTTCCTGCTTCCTCGGCTCCGACCCGGAGCTCCCCCACAGGGCATAACCGTCTGACACGTGCCGAGGACACGGCCGGGCGGAGAGATTTGCGGATTGTCTGCTGAATCGGCCGTCGTGGAGGGCCTTCGACGCTCCTCGACGGCCCCCGCGGCAGCTCCGCACGGGGGAGTTGCGGTGGTTGGCGGCGTACGCGTACCCCTGTCCGTGCCGCGTAGGCTGGACGCCGCCCGTATTCCCTGTATAGCTCCGTGAGGTGTCCTGTGTCCCCGCGTCGCAACCGACCCAAGGGAGCCGGTTCGTCCGGCCGGAGCGCCGAGGACGAAGGCACCGGCCGCTACGGCGGCTGGCAGTCGTCGGAGAGCTGGCAGGGCGAGCACTGGAGCGTACGGCACGTGGCGGGCGCGAGCGCGCAGGGGAAGGCGTACCGCTGCCCGGGCTGCGACCAGCTGATCCCGGACGGTGTCCCGCACGTGGTGGCCTGGCCGGCGCACTCGGGCGTCGACGACCGCCGGCACTGGCACAAGTCCTGCTGGAACGCGAAGGACCGCCGCACCACGCGGGTGCAGCGGTCCCGTAACGCGCCGAAGTTCTGAACCCTCCTACACGTCCCGCTTCTCCAGCAGCGCGAACGCGCCGGCGAACGCGGCGGCCGTCACGCCGAGCATGATCCACAGCGGGTCCCAGCCGGACGGGCCGGAGTCGCTGAGTGAGTTGGCGTAGAAGATGCTCATCTGGTTGGGGATCGAGTACTCGAGCAGGGCCTGTTGCACGTCCTTCAGCGACTCCGAGAACATGAACAGCGCGACCACCAGCGGGGCGAGCAGCGTCCCGATCATGATCGTGATGGCTCCCGCGGAGTGCCGGATGATCGAACCGATGGCGAGCGAGAGCAGCCCGAGCAGCGCGACGTAGCACGAGACACCGAACGTGGCCTTCAGCCACTCGCCTCCGGTGGGCTTGTCGGCCCCGTTGCCCTCCAGGAGAGCCATGTGCATGAGGGCGACGAGCGCGGCGGACACCAGCGCCACGACGAACGCCACCAGGAAGAACACGATCCCCTTGGCCGCGAGGACCCGGCCGCGGCTCGGGCAGGCGGTCATCGTGGTCCGCACCATGCCGGTGCCGTACTCCGACGCGGTGGTCATCACGCCGAGCGTGATGACGCAGATACTGCCGAGGAGCAGTCCGAAGAAGCCCAGCTCCAGCGAGTTCGAGCCGGAGAGGTCGGACGAGGAACTCGCCACGACCAGGCCGGCCAGCAGGCCGATGCCGACGACCAGCAGGACGAACACGCCCAGTGTCCACATCGTCGAGCGCACCGACTTGATCTTCGTCCACTCGGAGGCGAGCGCATGCCCGAGGTGCGTGCGCACCACCGGGATCGGCGACGTGTACGTGGCGTACGGCGACCCGGGCGCCGCCTGCCACTCGGGTGCGGCCTGCTGCGTCGGGGGCTGGGGCGTGCTCATCGGGCGTCCTCGGGCTTGGTCGGGTCGGTGACGGGCGCGGGGGCGGAAGTGGGCGAGGG
>NZ_RAIF01000031.1:744476-759616 GCF_003671715.1 Streptomyces sp. E2N166
CCGTACGGTCCCGCCGGGGCCTGGCCCGGCGCGCCCTGGGGCGCGGGGAAGGGCTGACCGCCCTGCTGGGGCGGCGGCGGGGCGTACCAGCCGGGCTGGCCCTGTCCCGGCACCGGCATCGGCGGCTGCGCGCCGGGCGGCAGCGGCTGCTGGAGCCCGGCCTTCTGGTCGGCGGTCGACCGGTAGTCGACGGCGCCCTGCGTCATCCGCATGTACGCCTCCTCCAGCGAGGCCTGGTGCGGCGACAGCTCCCACAGACGTACGTCGCTGCCGTGCGCGATGTCGCTGATCCGGGGGAGCGCCAGCCCGGTCACCCGCAGCGCGCCGTCCTGCTCGGACATCACGTGCCCGCCCGCCTCGGTCAGCGCGGACGTCAGCTTCTCGCGCAGCTGCGGCTCACTGTCCGGCGTCCGCACCCGCGCGAAGTCGGCCGAGTTGGCCGAGATGAAGTCCTTCACGCTCATGTCGGAGAGCAGCTGGCCGCGCCCGATGACGATCAGGTGGTCGGCGGTCAGTGCCATCTCGCTCATCAGGTGCGACGAGACGAAGACGGTACGGCCCTCCGCCGCGAGCGCCTTCATCAGGTTGCGCACCCAGTGGATGCCCTCGGGGTCGAGGCCGTTGACCGGCTCGTCGAACAGCAGCACCTGGGGGTCGCCGAGCAGCGCGGCGGCGATGCCGAGCCGCTGGCCCATGCCGAGGGAGAAGCCCTTGGAACGCCGCCGGGCCACGTCCTGGAGGCCGACCACGCCGAGCACCTCGTCCACGCGCCGGGCCGGGATGCCCGACAGCTGGGCCAGGCTCAGCAGGTGGTTGCGGGCGGAGCGGCCGCCGTGCACCGCCTTGGCGTCGAGGAGCGCGCCGACCTGGCGGGCGGCGTTGGGCAGCTTGCGATAGGGGTGGCCGCCGATGGTCACGTGTCCGGCGGTGGGGTTGTCCAGGCCGAGGATCATGCGCATCGTCGTCGACTTGCCCGAGCCGTTGGGCCCGAGGAAGCCGGTGACTGCGCCGGGCCGCACTTGGAAGGAGAGGTTGTGCACTGCGGTCTTGTCGCCGTAGCGCTTGGTCAGGCCGACAGCCTCGATCATGCTCCGCACCCATCGGAAGGTTCAGGACAGCAGGGCACACGCCCCCGTAAGGGTTAGGAGGATATCGAGGCGCCGTCGGTTCCGTTCAAGCCCGGGCAAAAACCGGGCTTGAACGGAACACTTCCAGCGTCTGCCCGATCCTCGTCAGGCGTCCCGCCTCTTCAGCACAAAGTACCCGCCGACGAGGGCCGCGATCACCCACAGTGCCATGATCCCGAGGCCGCCCCACGGGCCGTAGGGGACGTCGTCGTCGATCGGCGCCACCACCTGCATGATCTTGCTGCCCGCCTGGTCGGGCAGGAACCGGCCGACCTTCTCCGTCGCCGGGACGTTGCCCAGGATGTTGGAGATCAGGAAGAAGAAGGGCATCAGGATGCCCAGCGACAGCATCGGCGAGCGCAGCATCGCGGCGACGCCCATCGAGAACATCGCGATGAGCGTCATGTACAGGCCGCCGCCGATGACCGCGCGCAGCACGCCCGGATCGCCGATCGACGCCTTCAGGTCGCCGAGCATCGCCTGGCCCAGGAAGAAGGTGGCGAAGCTGGTGATCATGCTCACGATGAGGGCGAGAGCGGTGGCCACCGCGATCTTGCTGAACAGGAAGGTGCCGCGCCGCGGCACGGCGGCCAGCGAGGTGCGGATCATGCCGGAGCTGTACTCGTTCGCCACCACCAGCACTCCGAACACGATCATCGCCAGCTGGCCGAGGCTCGTTCCGGCGAAGCTGATGAAGGTCGGGTCGAAGGTGAGCTGGTCCCGCTCGCTCATGTTGCCGAACTCGCTCTTCGACAGCGCCGAGATCAGCATGCCGAGGGCGATGGTGACGACCACGGCGAGGCCCAGCGTCCACACGGTGGACGCGACCGACCGGATCTTGGTCCACTCGGACCGTACGACCTGTGTCGCCGCCATGCTCATCCCTTCCTCCAGTCGCTGCCCCACTGCTGCTGCCCTTGCTGCTGCTGGTGTGGAGGCACCGGACCGGGCGGCTGCCCGTCGTGCGCGTGGTACTCCACGGACTCCGCGGTCAGCTGCATGAACGCCTCCTCCAGCGAGGCCCGCTGCGGGCTCAGCTCGTGCAGCACGATCTGGTGCCGTGCCGCCAGCTCACCGATCGCCTCCGACTTGTCGCCGTCCACCTCCAGGACCTCGGACCCGGTCTCCACGACCGTGATGCCGTCCCCGTGCAGTACGTCGAGCAGCCGCTCGCGCTGCGGAGTGCGGATCCGGACGTAACTGCGCGAGTTCTCCGCGATGAACTCGGCCATCGAGGTGTCCGCCAGCAGCCTGCCCTGGCCGATGACCACCAGATGGTCCGCAGTCAGCGCCATCTCGCTCATCAGGTGGGAGGAGACGAAGACCGTACGGCCCTGGGAGGCCAGGGTCTTCATCAGGTTGCGGATCCAGTGGATGCCCTCGGGGTCGAGGCCGTTGACCGGCTCGTCGAACATCAGGATCCGCGGGTCGCCGAGCAGCGCGCCGGCGATGCCGAGCCGCTGGCCCATGCCGAGGGAGAAACCCTTCGTCTTCTTCCGGGCGACCGCCGAGAGCCCCACCGTGTCCAGCACCTCGCGCACCCGCTTCGCCGGGATGCCGTTGCTCTGCGCGAGGCACAGCAGGTGGTTGTAGGCGCTGCGCCCCCCGTGCCAGGCCTTGGCCTCCAGCAGCGCGCCGATGTACGTCAGCGGGTCCTTGAGCTGGTCGTAGTGTTTGCCGTCGATGCGCACGTCCCCGGCGGTGGGACGGTCCAGGCCCAGCACCATCCGCATGGTGGTCGACTTGCCCGCGCCGTTGGGACCCAGGAAGCCGGTGATGATGCCGGGTCTGACGGTGAAGGAGAGATTGTTGACCGCCACCTTCTCGCCGTACCGCTTGGTCAGCCCCTCGAGCTCGATCATGGCGCCCACGCTAAAACGTGACGAAGCCCTCTGCCACCCCGGTGACAGAAGGCTTCGTACTTGTTATGCCCTTGTTGGATCGGCGTACGTCCCGGGTCAGCGGGACTGCTGGGCCGGCACCCCGCGCGAGACGGGCTCGTCCTCGGCCGGCGTACCGGCGGCGGCCACCGCGGCGCCCGTGAGGGTCGCCAGCATCTCGCGCACGTTGGTCAGCTGCGCGTTGATGGAGTCGCGGCGGTTGGTGAGGGCCGCCAGCTCGCGCTCGGATTCCGAACGGATCCGGTCCGCCTTGGCGTTGGCGTCGGCCACGATGTCCTCGGCCTGGCGCTGCGCGGTCTCCACGGTCTGGCGGGCACGGCGCTCGGCGTCCGTGCGCAGCTTCTCCGCCTCCAGGCGAAGCTGCTCCGCGCGGTGCTCGATCTCCGCGAGGCGCTTCTCGGCCTTGGCCTGACGGGAGGCCAGGTCGCGCTCGGACTGCTCGCGGCGCTTGGCGAGGTTCGTCTCGAAGTCGGCGGCGGCCTGCGCGGCCTTGGCGCGGGTCTCCTCGAAGAGGGCGTCCGCCTCCTCGCGCTTGGACTGCGCGTCCTTCTGCGCCTCGGAGCGCAGCTGCGAGGCGTCGCTCTTGGCCTTCTCGACGATCCGGACGCCCTCGTCCTCCGACTTGGCCTTGCGCTCGGCGGCGTACGACTCCGCGTCGTTGCGCACCTGCTGGGCCGCCGACTCGGCGAGCTCGCGGTGCTGCTCGGCCGCGCGCCGGGCCTCCTCGCGCAGGTCCTTCGCCTCTTCCTCGGCGAGACGCAGGATCTTCTCGACCCGGGCGCCGAGACCGGCGTACGACGGCTCGGCGTCGTTCACCTGGGCCTGGGCGTTCTGGGTTTCGAGGTGGAGCTCCTCGATGCGCTTTTCCAGAGCGGTGATGCGGGCGAGAGCGCTGTCACGGTCGGAGACGAGCTTGGAGATACGTTCGTCCACCTGAGCGCGGTCGTACCCACGCCGCACAAGCTCGAAGCCGTAGGGGGAAGTGTCGCTCATGGGGTTCCTGTCGAAAGAGACCGGTGAGGTGATAGAGGGAATCCTAGGCGCCAATGCGGTGTGTCATCGAGCGGATGCACGTTTGATACGGAGAATGACACCTCTTTTGAGTGGCTGACCCACGGATGGCTTGCCAAAGTTCTGGTCAAGGGTCTGGTCAGGACTCCGGCCAAAGGTCTCCAGCAGATCATCGAATCCGCCCCGGGCGCTAGCCGTCTGACGACTTGCCACCCGAACGTGGGGCGCCCACCGTGGCACCGGCCTTGACCCCGTTGTCCTTGCCGCCGCCCGTCGGCGCCTCGAAGGACTCCAGCGCCTCCAGCACGTCCTGCACCCGGGAGATCTCCGTGTTGATGTCCTCGCGGCGCCGCACCAGGGTCTCCAGCTCGCGCTTGCCCTCCTCGACCGTCTGCCGGGCCTCGCGGACCGCCTCGGCCTTGAGCTCCTCGGCCTCCCGGACCAGGGACACCTTCTTCTGCTCGGCCTCCTTGAGCAGCCCCTCCGCCTTCTTGACGGCGGCGATACGCACCTTGCCGGCCTCGGAGTTGGCCTCCGACACCAGCTCCTTGGCCTTCGCCTCCGCCTTGGCGAGCTGCTCCTCGGCGGCCTTGATGAGCGCGTCGCAGCGGTCGCCGGCCGACTTCATCGTCTCGGCGGCCTCGCGGCGGGCCCGCTCGTGCAACTCCTCGATCTCGGAGGTGAGCCGCTCGCGCAGCTCCTCCGCGCGCTCCCTTATGGCGGTCGCGTCCCGGCGGGCGCCGACCAGCAGCTCGTCCGCGTCCGTACGGGCCTTCTCCACCCGGGTGTTGCCCTCGACCGTCGCCTGCGCGACGATCCGGTCGGCCTCCGTGCGAGCCGCGCCGACCATCGTGTCGGCCTGCGACTCGGCCTCCGCGGTGGCCTTCTGGGCCTGCTGCTGGGCCTCGGTGAGCAGCTTGTCGGCCTCGGCCGTGGTCTCCGTGATGAGCGTGTCGACCTGCTCGGCCGCCTCGGAGCGCCGCTTGTTGGCGTCCTTGCGGGCCTCGTCGAGGGTGCGCTCGGCCTCCTCGCGGGCGGCCGCGGTGACCCGCTCGGCCTCCGCCGCCGTCTCGGCCCGGACGCGCTCCGCCTCGGTGCGGACCCGCTCGGCGTGCTGCCGCGCGGAGCCGACCGTCTCGGCCGCCTCGGCCCGCAGCCGCTCGGCCTCGCCGGTGGCGTCCGAGACCAGCTGCTCGGCCCGGGCACTGGCCTCGGCCCTGACCCGGTCCGCCTCGGCGACCGTCTCGGTCAGCAGCCGCTCCGCCTCGTCGGCCGCCTCCGTCCGGACCCGCGCGGCCTCGTTCGCCGCCTCGGTGCGGACGCGCTCCGCCTCCGCGACCGTCTCCGTCCGGATCCGGTCGGTCTCGGCCGCGGTCTCCGTCGTGAGCCGCTCCGCCTCGGAACGCGCCTCGGTGATCAGGGTGTCCGCCTGCGTCGCCGCGTCGGAGCGGATGCGGTTGGCGTCCTCGCGGGCGTCCGCCCGGGTACGCGACGCGGACTGCTCGGCCTCGGCGATGGCGTCGGAGGCCTCCGTGCGCACCCGCTGGGCGTGCTCGGAGACGTCCGTACGGATCCGCTCGGCCTCCGTGATGGCCTCGGACACCGTCCGCTCGGCCAGTGCCTTGGCGGCCTCCGTCTCCTCCTGCGCCTCGCGCCTGAGCCGTCCGGAGTCCTCGCTCGCCCGCTCCCGCTCCGCGTAGGCGTCGGCGCGGACCCGGTCCGCCTCCTCCTCGGCCTCGCGCCGGGTGCGCTCCGCCGCGTGCTCGGCGGCGCTGCGCAGTCCGGTGATCTCCTCCTGGGCCTGCTCGTGCAGCCCGGCGACCGAGTCCCGTACCTGCTGGGCGTGGAGCTCGGCGGCCGACACCATCTCGGTCGCGCGCCGGTCGGCCTCCTCGACCAGCCGGGTCGCCTCGGCCTGCGCCTCCTCCACGCGGTTGCGCGCCGAGGCCAGCAGCTCCTCGCTCTGCTCGCGGGCCCGCTCGCGCTCCTGGTCCGCCTCCTGCCGCGCGTCGCCGAGCAGTTCCTCGGCCTCGCGGCGGCGCCGGGCGGCCTCCTCCTGCGCGGCGGCCAGCGCCTCGGAGGCCTCGGCCGCGATGCGCTCGGCGGCGGTCTGCGCCTCCGCCCGCACCCGGTCGGCGCTCTCCTGCGCCTCCGACTTCAGCCGCTCCGCCTCGCCCGCGGCCTCCGACCGCAGGCGTACGGCGACGTTCTCGCCCTCCGCGCGGGAGGCGGAGGCGTCCGCGGCGGCCTCGGTGCGCAGCCGCTCGGCCTCCGTCTCGGCCTGCTGCTGGAGCGTACGGATCCGCTCCGCCGCCTCCGTGCGCAGCCGCTCGCTCTCCTCGGCCGCCTCGCGGCGGATCCGCTCGCCCTCCTCACGGGCCTCGGTCAGCGCCTGCTCGGCGGCGGTGCGGCGCTCCTCCGCCTCGGTGTGCAGCCGCGTCAGCTCCTCGGCGGCCTCCACCCGCCGGGCCTCGACGGCGCGCTCGGTCTCCTCGCGCAGCTCGCGGGCGGCCCGCTCGGCGTCCGCCTGGAGCTCCTCGGCCCGCTCGGCGGCCTCGGAGCGGTGCCGCTCCGCCTCGGCGCGGGTGCGCTCCAAGGTCTCTTCCGCCTGCCGGCGCAGGGTCGTCGCCCGCTCGATGGCCTCGGCCCGGACCTTCTCGCCGTCCGTCGTCGCGGTCTGCCGCAGCTCGTCGGCGTCCGCCTTGGCCTTGGCGAGCAGCTCCTCGGCGGTCTTCGCCGCCTCCTCGATCTGCGCCACGGCCTCCTTGCGGGCCTCGGCGCGGATCTTCTCGCCCTCGGCGACGGCGTCGGCGCGCAGCTGCTCGGCCTCGCCGCGCAGCCGGCGCGCCTCCTCCTGCAGCTCGACGGTCTTGGCGCGGTACTCCTTGGTGTCGTCCTTCGCCGCGCCCTTGAGCTCGGCGGCGATGTCGTGCGCCTCGGCGCGCAGCCGGTCCGCCTCGGCCTCGGCCTCGGTGCGGATCCGCTCGGCCTCCTCGGTGGCGGCCTTCGTGGTCCGCTTGGCGTCCTCCGACGCCTTGTTCAGCACGTCCTCGGCGGTCTTGGCCGCCTTCGACAGCTGTGTGGCCGACTCCTCGGCGGTGAGCGTACGGGCCTTCTCGGCCGCCTCGGCGACGATCTTCTCGGCCTCGGCGCGGGCGTCCGCGACCAGCTGCTCGGCCTCGCTCTTGGTGGACTCGGCGTCCTTGGTGGCCTCGCCGACCAGCCGGGCGACCTGCTCCTTGGCGGTGCGGGTGCGCTGCTCGTTGGTCTGCTCGGCGCTCGCGAGCGCCTTGGCCGCGGACTCCTTGGCCTCGGCGACCACCTTCTCGGCCTCGGCCTGCGCCTTGCGCAGCGCCTCCTCGGCCTCGGACATCCGCTGCTCGGCGGCCCGGCTCAGCTCCTGGACCTGGCGACGGGTCGACTCCGACTCGGTGGCGGTGGAGCTGCGCAGCTGCTCGGCGTGGTCGGTGGCCTCCTGCGCCTGCGTGGAGGCGGCGTTCAGCAGCCGCTCGGCGTCGGCGCGGGCGCGGCGCAGGATCTGCTCGGCCTCGCCGCGGGCGCTCTCGGCGTCGTCCCGCAGGCGCTGCCGGGCCTCGGACGTCAGCCGCTCCGCCTCCGCGCGGGCCGCGGCCAGGGACTGCTCGGCCTCGGCACGGGACTCGTCGAGCAGGCGGCGGGCCTGCTGCTCGGTACGGGCGCGCAGCTGCTCGGCCCAGGCCACGTTCTCGTTGACGTGCGACTCGACGGTCTGCCGGCGCTCGGCCAGCTCCTGGTCCAGCTGCTGGCGGCGGGTCACCGCCTCCTGGTGCAGCTCGGCCTGGAGCCGGGCGGCCTGCTCGGCGTGCTCCTGGAGGATGCGCTGTGTCTGCGCGCGGGCCTGGCTCAGCTCCCGCTCGGCGTCCGCGCGCAGCTGGTCGGCCTGCGTCTGCGCGTTGCGCAGCAACTGCTCGGCCTGGTACCCGATGTCGCCGCCGTCGAAGGCGGGCCGGGACATGATGGTGCGCCGCGCCTCGTGCAACTTGGCGCGCAGCACCTCGACCTGGTAGCCGAGGTCCTCGGCGTGCTGGATCGCCTTTTCCCGCTCGGTCTTCAGCCGCTTCATCTCGGCCTCGAACCGAGAGAGGTGGTCGACGTCAGCCGCCGGCTCTCGCTCCTGGCTCTCGTAGCCCCGCACTGCGCGGTCCCATCCGTCCCCTGGTCGCAAATCTTCCCGAACGAGCTCCGTCCGTCCACCGAACGGGGCCCCCGGGGAATGGTGTCAGATCAACGGCGGAGCATGCGCTTCTGCCCCGGCGTTCGCCCCCCGAAACACGACCCCGGCGGTCCCGCCACCACAGACGACAGGACCGGGTCACCCTGGACTGAGCGGCGACCGCACCCAACCCTACCGGCCCATATGTACGAGAGTCAGTGCTCAGGTGACTCAACGGCCGCCGAAGTGACCAGTTCTGTCAGTACGCCATGGCAGTCCTTGGGGTGCAGGAAGGTGATCCGAGACCCCATGGAACCGCGCCGGGGCTCGTCGTACAGAACGCGTACGCCCTTGTCCCGGATGTCCGCGGCGTCCGCGTCCACGTCCGCCGTACCGAAGGCGATGTGGTGGACGCCCTCGCCGTTCTTGGCGAGCCACTTCCCGACCGCGGAGTCCTCCCGGGTCGGCTCCAGCAGCTGGAGGTACGAGGCCCCGCCGTCCGACGTATCGTTGATCTTGAGCATGGCCTCACGCACGCCCTGCTCCTCGTTGACCTCGGTGTGGAACACCTCGAAGCCATAGGTGGCACGGTAGAACTCGACGGTCGTGTCGAGGTCGCGGCAGGCGATTCCGATGTGGTCGATTCGCGTCAGCATGGATTCAGTGCAGCGCTCCGGAGGTGGTTACGCAACGTGCGCGCGATCACACCGACCGCCGGGTGACGGGCGGGATACCGCTCAGTACATTCGAGTAAACCCTCGTTCACTCCTCGGCCTGTGCGGGCCGGAAAAGGGGATCGCAGCTCATGTCTTCTGGAATCTCTGAAACCTCTGGAACGAACGGCACGACCTCCGTCATCGTCGCGGGTGCCCGCACCCCGATGGGGCGGCTCCTCGGCTCGCTGAAGTCCTTCTCCGGGGCGGACCTCGGCGGCTTCGCGATCAAGGCCGCCCTCGACCGCGCCGGGATCGGCGGCGACCAGGTCCAGTACGTGATCATGGGCCAGGTGCTCCAGGCAGGCGCGGGGCAGATCCCGGCCCGCCAGGCCGCCGTCAAGGCCGGCATCCCCATGAACGTCCCGGCGCTCACGGTCAACAAGGTCTGCCTCTCCGGTCTCGACGCCATCGCGCTCGCCGACCAGCTCATTCGCGCCGGTGAATTCGACGTGGTCGTGGCCGGCGGCCAGGAGTCCATGACCAACGCCCCGCACCTGCTGCCGAAGTCCCGCGAGGGCTACAAGTACGGCGCGGTCCAGATGATCGACGCCATGGCGTACGACGGTCTGACCGACTCCTTCGAGGGCGTCGCCATGGGCGAGTCCACCGAGAAGCACAACACCCGCCTCGGCATCGAGCGCGGCGTCCAGGACGAGATCGCCGCCCTGTCCCACCAGCGCGCCGCCGCCGCCCAGAAGAACGGCGTCTACGAGGCCGAGATCACCCCGGTCGAGATCCCGCAGCGCAAGGGCGACCCGGTGCTGTTCAGCAAGGACGAGGGCATCCGCGGCGACACCACCGCCGAGTCGCTGGGCAAGCTGCGCCCGGCGTTCTCCAAGGACGGCACGATCACCGCGGGCTCGGCCTCACAGATCTCCGACGGCGCCGCGGCCGTGGTCGTCATGAGCAAGGCCAAGGCGCAGGAGCTGGGCCTGGAGTGGATCGCGGAGATCGGCGCGCACGGCAACGTCGCCGGGCCGGACAACTCTTTGCAGTCGCAGCCGTCCAACGCCATCCGACACGCCCTGAAGAAGGAGGGCCTGGAGGTAGAGGACCTCGACCTGATCGAGATCAACGAGGCTTTCGCGGCCGTCGCCGTGCAGTCAATGAAGGACCTCGGCGTCTCCACCGAAAAGGTGAACGTCAACGGCGGCGCCATTGCCCTGGGCCACCCCATCGGCATGTCCGGCGCCAGGCTCGTGCTGCACCTGGCGCTTGAACTGAAGCGGCGCGGCGGCGGGGTCGGCGCGGCGGCGCTGTGCGGCGGCGGCGGCCAGGGTGACGCGCTGATCGTGCGGGTACCCAAGGCCTGAGCGCGCGGTACGCCTTCTCGCCTTCTCGCCTTCAACACCGAACGAAGCTGAACGGAGCTGTGATGCAGGACGTCTCCTCGCTGGTCGCCCAGGCCAGGGAAGGCCGGCCGCGGGCCGTGGCCCGGCTGATCTCCCTGGTGGAGGGGGCGTCCCCGCAGCTCAGGGAGGTCATGGCGGCCCTGGCGCCGCTCACGGGGAACGCGTACGTGGTCGGCCTGACCGGCTCCCCGGGCGTCGGCAAGTCCACCTCCACCTCGGCGCTGGTGACGGCGTACCGCAAACAGGGCAAGCGGGTCGGCGTGCTCGCCGTCGACCCGTCCTCCCCCTTCTCCGGCGGCGCCCTGCTGGGCGATCGCGTCCGGATGTCGGAGCACGCGTCCGACCCGGGCGTCTACATCCGCTCGATGGCGACCCGCGGCCACCTCGGCGGCCTCGCCTGGGCGGCCCCGCAGGCGATCCGCGTCCTCGACGCGGCGGGCTGCGACGTGATCCTGGTCGAGACGGTGGGCGTGGGTCAGTCGGAGGTCGAGATCGCCTCCCAGGCCGACACCTCCGTCGTCCTCCTCGCCCCGGGCATGGGCGACGGCATCCAGGCGGCCAAGGCCGGAATCCTGGAGATCGGCGACGTCTACGTCGTCAACAAGGCCGACCGCGACGGCGCGGACGCGACCGCCCGCGAGCTGAACCACATGCTGGGCCTCGGCGAGGCCCGCGGCCCCGGCGACTGGCGCCCGCCCATCGTCAAGACGGTCGCCGCGCGCGGCGAGGGCGTCGAAGAGGTCGTCGAGGCCCTGGAGAAGCACCGCGCGTGGATGGAGGAACGGGACGTCCTGGCCGAACGCCGCCGCGCCCGCGCCGCCCGCGAGGTCGAGACGATCGCCGTCACCACCCTGCGCGAACGCATCGGCGACCTGCACGGCGACCGCCGCCTGGGCGCGCTGGCGGAACGCATCGTGGCGGGCGGGCTGGACCCGTACCGCGCGGCCGACGAACTGGTGGCCGGGCTGACGACCGGCTGACGCCCAAGCGGGAAACCCGGTGCGGCCACAGCCCCGCGCCGGTATGTTGACCCGCGTGTTCCTCCTCTTGGCCTAGGGCCCGCCCCGCACGCGACCGCCGCATCCGGCCGCCGCGTGCTTCGGCGTCCCCTCGTCGCCTTCCTCTGAGGAACCTTCCGTGTCCACGCATGCTCCGCGGCCCTCGTATGCCGCCGTCCTCCGTGTCCCCCATGCCCGCCGTACCTTCGCCGCCGCTCTCGTCGGCCGGCTGTCGTACGGCACGGTCTCCCTCGCCCTGATGCTCTCCCTGACCCGGTCCACCGGGTCGTACGCCGTGGCCGGCACGGTACTGGCGATCTTCGGTGCCACGGGCGTCTTCCTCTCCCCCTACCGCGCGGCCCTCGTCGACCGGCACGGACCGCGCCGGGCCCTGCTCCCCATGGCCCTGCTCTACGCCGCCCTGCTCTGCGCGCTGGCGGCGGTCTGCCGGGAGCCGGGCACACCCGCGGCCGTCCTCGCGGTGACCGCCGCGTTCGCGGGCGCCTGCACGCCCCCGCTCGGGCCCACGATGCGCGCGGTGTGGGCCGAACTGCTGCCCGACCGGGCCATGCTGCAGCGCGCCTACGGCCTGGACGGCGTCGCCGAGGAGCTGCTCTTCGTCTCGGGCCCACTCCTGGTCGGCGTCGTGATCGGGGTCGCCCCGCCGACCGTCGGCGTCGTGCTCAGCGCGGTGCTGGTGGCGCTGGGCACCCTCGCCTTCGTCACGTCACCGGCGGCGGGTGTGCTGCGTCCGGCGGAGCGTGCGAAGGACGACTCCGCGCCGTCCGGCCGAGGGGGAGCGGGGCAGGGGCGGGCCCTGCTGCAACCCGTCGCCGTCGCCGCGGGCGTCGGCATCTCGGTGAGCGCCGTCGACCTCCTCGTCGTCGCCTTCGCGGGTCAGCGGGGCCTCGGCGGCGCCACCGTCGCCTGGGTGCTCGCGGCGCTGTCGGCGGGCAGTGCGGTCGGCGGGCTTTTGAACGGCGCCGTCGCCTGGAGCTCGTCCGCCCGCGCCCGGCTCCCGTTCCTCGCGGCCGGCCTCGGTGTCTGCCTGGTCGCCGCGGGCCTCGCGTCCGGCGTCGGCACGCTCGTCGTGGCCGTCGCCTGCGCGGGCCTGTTCGTGGCACCGGCGCTGACGACGGCCTACCTGATCGCCGACGAGAGTGCGGCGCCCGGCTTCCGGATCCGGGCGGGAGCCTGGTGCAACACAGCCGTGAACGCCGGCGGCGCGGCCGGCGCCGCGGCGGTGGGACTGCTGGTGGAACGGCTGCCGCTGCCGGCCTGCTTCGCGGTGTCCGGCGCGGTCGCCGTGGTGGCGGCGCTGGTGCCGGGGTGCCGCCACGGCCGGTCCGTCGAGCGGCCGGGACTCAGTCGTCGTCCGAGCCGGAGTCGTCCGAGCCGGAGTCGTCCGAGCCGGAGTCGTCCGAGCCGTCGGACTCCGAGCCGTGCGAGCGGTCGGCCGTGACCTTGCCGGTCTTCAGGTCCACCCGCCAGTCCCGCTCGCCCTTGCCGGAGGACCGCGTCTCGACCTCCCAGGCCGCCTTGCCGTCGCCGTAGTGGCCGTCGTCGTCCAGTTCCACGGACGTCACGGTGCCGTGGCCGGCCGCCGCCTTCGCGGCCTCGGCGGCGTCCACGGACGAGCCCTTCAAGGCGGCCCGCACCTCGTCGGTGTCGTCCTCGTCGTCCGTCTCCGAGCCGAGGACCTTGCCGTCGGCGGGGTCGATCCGCACGCTGTGCCAGGTCCCGTCACCGGCGAGGACGTCGACCTCCCAGGCCGCGCGCTCACCGTCGTCGTCACCGTCCTCGTCGTCCAGTTCGGCGGAGACGGCGGTGCCCGGCGTCTTCTTCAGGGCGGAGGCGATGGCGTCGGCCGCCGTCACCTTCGCGGAGGACACGCGGTCGTCGTCGCGGTCGGGGGAGTCGCCCCGGTCGTCGGCGTCATCGGCGTCGTCGTCCCGCGTGCCGTCGTCGTCCGAGGCCCGGACGTCCGTCTGGCGCGTCGTACCCGGGTCGTCGTCCCCCGTGGTAGCCAGAGCCGTCGCCGTACCGCCTCCGATCAGTGCGGCGGCGGTGACGACGGCGATCACGATGTTGCGCTTCATGCGGTTCCTCCCGGGACATACAGGTCGTACGAGTTCGTTCGAGTCGATGTGATTTCGACGCCTTCACTGTCACCGACCGACGCTGAGGCCAGCCTGAAGCCGCCTGAAGGGATCTTCAGCTTCGTTTGGGACCCTCTACCCATGCGCCTGTTGATCGTGGAGGACGAGAAGCGTCTCGCCGTGTCGCTCGCCAAGGGCCTCACCGCCGAGGGCTACGCCGTGGACGTCGTCCACGACGGCCTGGAGGGCCTGCACCGGGCCGGCGAGGGCACGTACGACCTCGTCATCCTCGACATCATGCTGCCCGGTCTCAACGGCTACCGGGTCTGCGCCGCCCTGCGCGCCGCGGGCCACGACGTGCCGATCCTCATGCTCACCGCCAAGGACGGCGAGTACGACGAGGCGGAGGGCCTGGACACGGGCGCGGACGACTACCTCACCAAGCCCTTCTCGTACGTCGTCCTCGTCGCCCGCGTGAAGGCCCTGCTGCGGCGCCGGGCGCAGGGCGCGGGCGCCTCGCCCGTGCATGTCCACGGCGACCTGAAGGTCGACACCGCCGCCCGCCGGGTCTTCCTGGGCGAACGCGAAGTCACCCTCACCGCGAAGGAGTTCGCCGTCCTGGAGCAGCTCGTGGTGCGGGCCGGACAGGTCGTGTCCAAGGCGGAGATCCTGGAGCACGTCTGGGACTTCGCCTACGAGGGCGACCCCAACATCGTCGAGGTGTACGTCAGCGCCCTGCGGCGCAAGCTGCGCGCCGGTCTCATCCGCACCGTGCGCGGCGCCGGCTACCGGCTGGAGGTCGAGCGATGAGCCGGCTCCTCGGGTCGGTGCGGGCCCGGGCCACGTTCGGCGCCACCCTCGTGGTCGCCGTCGCCCTCGTCGCGGCCGGCACCGCCGTCCTGCTGTCCCTGCGCTCCAACCTGCTCGGCGAGGCCGGCACCCAGGCGGAGCGCTCCGCGCGGGAAGTCGCCACCGAGCTGGCCGTCGGGACGCCGTACGCCGAGCTGTCGCTGGACGTGGACGACCGTCCGGTGCAGGTGGTCGACGAGGACGGCGGGCTGGTCGCCGCCAGCGAGGACCTGGAGCGGATCAGCGGTACCGGTGTCGACGCGGTGAAACCGCAGCCCACCCCCGCTCCCACCGGCGACGACGACGGCGACTCGGACGACGATGACGACTCCGGCGAGTCGCTGGAGCCCGGCGAGATCGGCGAGCGGACCACCGTCAGCGACGGTTCCGCGACGATCGACGGCGACACGGAGGACTACCGCTTCGCCGCCGTACCCGTGCAGAACCGGGCCGGGGACGACCTCACCGTCTACGCCGGCGCCCCGCTCTCCGCCGAACACGGCGCCGTGAACACCGCGCTGACCGTCATGCTGATCGGCTTCCCGCTGCTGCTCGCCGTCGTCGGCTGGGTGACCTGGCTGGTCACCGGGCGCGCGCTGCGCCCCGTGGCGGGCATCCGCCGGGAGATGGCCGCGATCACCGCCAGCGAGGACCTCGCGCGCCGCGTCCCGGTGCCGGACACGCACGACGAGGTCGCCCGGCTCGCCTCGACCACCAACCGGACGCTGGCCGCCCTGGAGTCCTCGGTGGAGCGGCAGCGGCGCTTCGTCGCCGACGCCTCGCACGAGCTGCGCAGCCCGATCGCCTCGCTGCGCACCCAGCTGGAGGTGGCCGCCGCCCACCCGGAGCTGCTCGACCTCGACGGCGCCGTGGAGGACACCGTACGGCTGCAGCG
>NZ_RAIF01000031.1:759892-793926 GCF_003671715.1 Streptomyces sp. E2N166
ACCTCGCGGCGCTCGCGCGGGAGGAGGCCGGGGGCCGGAGCGGGGTGAGCGTGCGGGCCGAGGGCGACGACGCGGGCGGGGTGACGGTGGCCGGGTCGCGGGGGCAGCTGGGGCGGGTGCTGGCCAACCTGCTCGACAACGCGCAGCGGCACGCCCGCTCGGCGGTGGAGGTGTCCGTCCGGCGGGACGGTGACGCGGCCGTGGTCGCGGTGGCCGACGACGGGGAGGGTGTGCCGGCGGCCGACCGGGAGCGGATCTTCGAGAGGTTCGTCAGGCTCGACGCCGCCCGCAGTCGCGACGACGGCGGGGCGGGGCTGGGGCTGGCCATCGCCCGTGACGTCGCCGTGCGGCACGGCGGCACGCTCACCGTCCACGAAGCACCGGCAGGCGGCGCCCTGTTCGAGCTCCGCCTGCCGGGTGCCTAGGCCGCCTTCACGGCCCGCGAGGGCGTGGTCGAGGGCATGATCAGGGGCGTCCGCGCTGCCCCCGCAGGTGCTCCGCGATCGGTTTGAGCGCCTTGTCGAGCTCGGTCAGGGCCTCGGGGGCCAGCAGGTCGATGAAGTGCCTGCGAACGGACGCCACGTGGTGCGGCGCGACCTTCCGCATCGTCTCCAGGCCGTGCTCGGTGAGGACGGCGTAGAGCCCGCGGCGGTCGGACTCGCAGTTCTCCCGCCGGACCAGATCCGCGTTCTCCATGCGGGTGACCTGGTGGGAGAGGCGGCTCTTGGACTGCATCGTGGCGGTGGCCAGGTCGCTCATCCGCATTCTGTCGCCCTCCGACTCGGAGAGGTTCACCAGGATCTCGTAGTCGTTCATTGTCAGGCCGAACGGCTGCAGGTCCTTCTCGAGCTGGTGCGTCAACAGCCTGTTGACCTCCAGGTGGGTGCGCCAGGCACACTGCTCCGTATCGGTCAGCCAGCGGGTGGCCGTCTCGGTCTCCATGAATGAAGTCTACCTAAAAGGTTGAAAGGCGAACTAGTGAGGGGTTTTCCGTGACGGTGACGGTGCGCACGCGTTCGATGTCACACTCCGCAGATTACCGCTCACAGCCCGAAGCGGCGCTGGAGGTCCCCCAGCTGTCCGGGAAGCCCCGGTACCCCGGACCGGCCTCCGGCCGCTCCGGACGCGCCACCGCCGGGCACCCCCGCCTGCTGCGGAGTGGCCCCCGTGGCCTGCTCCGCCATCAGCGCCTCGCTCGACTGCAGCAGCACCGTCCCCGCCCCCACGAACTCGAACTGGTGCTCCTCCCCGGAGGCCCCGCCGAGCCCCGTCATCGCACGTAGACCGCCCATCAGGCCGGTCATGTACCCGTGGTCGTAGTGATGGCACGGTGACGGGCAGTCGGCCCAGCCGACCAGGGCCTGGGGATCGACCCGGATCGGGGGTTCCATGAACACCACCGGACCGTTTGACGCGGCCACGAACTTTCCGGTTCCGATGAGTGTCAGAAAACCCGGCACGATCGACTGCTTGAGGGCGAGACTTGGCTGAAAAGCAAGCAAGTTGCCCGAGCGAATGGTCAGGTTGCCGTCTTCGAGGTCATACGAATTCACATCGAAGGCCCGGTCGGCGAGGAGCATCTTGCCCGAGCCCTCCGCCACGACCCAGTCGCTCGCGTGCAGAGGCGAATGGAAGGACGTGCGCATCAGACGGTCCAGCCGGCCGTGCCCGATCCCGTTGAACTCGAGCGTCCCGTAGTAGGCGATCATCTTCCCCTTCTGCAGGAACCACTGGCTCCCCCTGAGCTCCACGCAGAAGGTGTACGCGTTGACGTTGTCGTCGGCCGGCAGCGTCGCCGGGTCGTGGTGGACCGTGCTCACAGCTTCTCCTCGGACGCCTGGACGAACACCGTGCCGCTGCCGCTCAGCTCCAGCTGGAACGCCTCGCCGGAGCCGCGCCCCACCATGTCCCGCCAGCCCATCGCCGTGGACAGCCTGTTGCGTACCTCGCCGTGGTGGGCGACGTAGGCCTGCGGGTCGACGCGCACCGGGCGCTGCGGGGTGATGGGGATCTCGAAGACGCCCCCGTGGGCCATCACCGCCACCGAGCCGTGGCCCTTCAGTGTCGTCGTGAACAGCCCCTGACCGCTGACCTGCCCGCGCACCATGCCCATGACGCCGCCCTGCGAGCCCAGGAACACGGTGCCCTGCTCCAGGGTGCCCTCGAAGGCGAGGAGGCGGTCCGCCTCGACGTACAGGATGTCGCCGGCGAGACCGATCACCTGCACATGGTGGCCGCCGTGCCCGAAGAGCACGGTGCCGCTGCCCTCGACGGTCATCAGCGGCGTGTCCTCGTTCGCCACCCGGCGGCCGATCATCGACATGACGCCGCCCTGGCCGCCCCGCACGTTGGGGGTGAAGGACACCTCGCCCTGGTAGGCGAGCATCGCGCCGCGCTGACTGAACAGCCGCTGCCCGGGCGCCACGGTCGCCTGCACCACCTTGGAGTTGATCTCCTGGAAGGCCATCTCACACATCCCCCGCGATCGTGTTCCGCTCGCTCGGCTGCACGTACACCAGGCCGTCGCCCTCGAAGCGGATCTGGAAGGCCTCGCCGCCGCCCTCCCCGAGCAGCGTGCGGAACGTCACACCCGACTGGAAGGACTGCCGCAGGTTCCCCTGGTGCGCGACGTACGCCCCCGGGTCGACCGTCAGCGGGTACTGGGTGCTGACCCGCAGCACCACCGCCGGCCCGTCCGACATGATCGCCACCTGCCCGTGGCCCTCCACGGTCGTGGTGAACAGCCCGTTGCCCTGGGAGGCGCCGCGCGTTCCCGTGAAGCTGGTGCCGGTCCGCAGCCCGGCGTCGGCCGCGAGGAAGTTGCTGGACTCGACGTACAGCGTGTCGCCCTGGAGACCCACGAGGTTGATCTCCGAGGCCCGGTCCGCGAACCAGCAGGTCCCGTGCCCCTTCACCTCCATCACCGTCATCTGCTCGCCGGTGATCCGCCGGGTCACCATGCCCCGGATCCCCTCACCGCCGCCGCTCAGCTTCTTGAAGGCCATCTCACCGTCGTACGCGACCATCGAGCCGTTCTTCGCCTTCACGGCGTCCCCGGTCATGTCGACGGCGAGTACCTTGCTGTCTTGAAGTCGGAACATCGCCACAAATGCGAAGGTAGCCCGCCGGGCGGCCCCGCCAACAGGTTCCCGCCCCCCTCGCCCGGGCGCGTCGGCGGTTTGCCACAATGGACGCGCGCTTGTGCGCACGTTCACAAACTGCCCTGTCCGGCGGTGCCCGACGCATCGACCCCTCGCCCGATCCCCCTCCCACCGAAGGTGACCCGTGGACCTCAAGACCGCCTCCGCCCTCCGCCGCCTCCGCCTGGTCTCCGGCCCCGAGGCGATCTCGTTCCTCCTGCTGCTGGTCTGCTCCGTCCTGAAGCGGACCACGGACTTCAACGCGGTGCCCGTGATGGGCATGGTCCACGGCGTTCTCTTCGTCCTCTACGTGATCTTCTGGGCGGACGCCTGGAACCGCGCCAAGTGGTCCTTCGGCACCGCCGCCTTCTACTTCGTCATGTCGGTCCTGCCCACCGGCGGCTTCTTCGCCGAGCGCAGGCTCAAGCGTGAGGCCGAGAGCGCGGTCATCGCCTCCCGCGCCCGCCAGGAAGGGATCGTGGGCGCGTGATCGTCGCCTTCTCCGTGACGCCGCTCGGCGTCGGTGAGGACGTGGGGGAGTACGTCGCCGACGCCGTCCGGGTGGTCCGCGAGTCGGGGCTGCCGAACCGCACCGACGCGATGTTCACGTCCGTCGAGGGCGAGTGGGACGAGGTCATGGACGTCGTCCGGCGGGCCGTCGCCGCCGTCGAGGCGCGGGCGCCGCGCGTTTCCCTGGTCCTCAAGGCGGACATCCGCCCCGGTGTGACGGACGGCCTCACGTCGAAGGTCGACACCGTGGAGCGGCATCTCGCCGGGTAGCCGTGCGCGGCGGGCGGTGGTATCGAAAGGCGAGACGGGGCTGACCGGCATGTGACCGGCCGGTATGGTCTGTTGCCGTGCCGAAGCCCCTCAGTCTCTCCTTCGATCCCATCGCCCGTGCCGACGAACTCTGGAAGCAGCGCTGGGGCGGCGTGCCCTCCATGTCCGCCATCACCTCGATCATGCGGGCGCATCAGATCCTGCTGGCCGAGGTGGACGCGGTGGTCAAGCCGTACGGACTGACCTTCGCGCGCTACGAGGCGCTGGTGCTGCTCACCTTCTCCAAGTCGGGCGAACTGCCGATGTCCAAGATCGGTGAGCGCCTCATGGTGCACCCCACCTCCGTGACGAACACCGTCGACCGGCTGGTGAGGTCGGGCCTGGTGGACAAGCGCCCCAACCCGAACGACGGCCGCGGCACGCTCGCCACCATCACCGACAAGGGCCGTGAGGTGGTCGAGGCGGCCACCCGCGACCTCATGGCGATGGACTTCGGCCTGGGCGCGTACGACGCCGAGGAGTGCGGCGAGATCTTCGCCATGCTCAGGCCGCTGCGGGTCGCCGCGGGGGACTTCGAGGAGGCCTGAGCGAGTCGCCGGGCCCGCCCGAAGATCGCGCGAATCGGGCGGTTACGCTCGTACGCATGAAAAAGAGCGTGCTGACCCGCTACCGGGTCATGGCGTACGTCACCGGTGTGCTGCTGATCCTGCTCTGCCTCGGCATGATCGCCAAGTATCTGCTGGACATGGACGGTGCCGCCGACTTCACCCGCATCGTCAGCATCGCGCACGGCTGGCTGTACGTCGTCTACCTCGTCTTCGCCTTCGACCTGGGCGCCAAGGCGAAGTGGAAGGTCAGCAAGCAGCTGTGGGTGCTGCTGGCCGGGACCATCCCGACCGCCGCGTTCTTCGTGGAGCGCAGGGTCAGCCAGGAGCTGGAGGCCAAGGTCGCCGCGACCGAGGCGCCCGCGGTCGCCAAGGCCTAGACAAGCGCTGCCAGGCGCTGCCAGGTCCTGACCGGCCCTGTCAAGCCCTCTCACCGCCGTACGGGCACCCGTACGGCGGTACCCCATCGACATTTACTTGGACGTCCTAGTAAATTCGAGGGTATGGACGCTCACGCCATAGAGGAGGGCCGCCTTCGCTGGCAGGCCCGGTACGACGCGGCGCGCAAGCGCGACGCGGACTTCACCACGCTCTCCGGCGATCCCGTGGAGCCGGTGTACGGTCCCCGGCCCGGGGACGAGTACGAGGGCTTCGAGCGGATCGGCTGGCCGGGGGAGTACCCCTTCACCCGCGGCCTGCATCCGACCGGCTACCGGGGCCGGACGTGGACCATCCGGCAGTTCGCCGGGTTCGGCAACGCCGAGCAGACCAACGAGCGCTACAAGATGATCCTCCGCAACGGCGGAGGCGGGCTCTCGGTCGCCTTCGACATGCCGACGCTGATGGGCCGCGACTCCGACGACCCCCGCTCCCTCGGCGAGGTCGGGCACTGCGGGGTGGCCATCGACTCGGCCGCCGACATGGAGGTGCTGTTCGACGACATCCCGCTCGGCGACGTGACGACCTCCATGACGATCAGCGGGCCCGCCGTGCCCGTCTTCTGCATGTACCTGGTCGCCGCGGAACGGCAGGGCGTGGACGCGTCCGTGCTCAACGGCACGCTCCAGACCGACATCTTCAAGGAGTACATCGCCCAGAAGGAGTGGCTCTTCCAGCCCGAGCCGCACCTGCGCCTGATCGGCGACCTGATGGAGTACTGCGCGGCCGGCATCCCCGACTACAAGCCGCTCTCCGTCTCCGGCTACCACATCCGCGAGGCCGGTTCGACGGCCGCGCAGGAACTGGCGTACACGCTGGCGGACGGCTTCGGGTACGTGGAGCTGGGCCTGTCCCGCGGACTGGACGTCGACGTCTTCGCCCCCGGCCTCTCCTTCTTCTTCGACGCGCACCTCGACTTCTTCGAGGAGATCGCCAAGTTCCGGGCGGCCCGTCGCATCTGGGCCCGCTGGATGCGGGACGTGTACGGCGCGCGGTCCGACAAGGCGCAGTGGCTGCGTTTCCACACGCAGACCGCCGGCGTCTCGCTCACCGCCCAGCAGCCCTACAACAACGTGGTCCGTACGGCGGTGGAGGCCCTCGCGGCGGTGCTCGGCGGCACCAACTCCCTGCACACCAACGCCCTGGACGAGACCCTCGCCCTGCCCAGCGAGCAGGCCGCCGAGATCGCCCTGCGCACCCAGCAGGTGCTGATGGAGGAGACGGGCGTCGCCAACGTCGCCGACCCGCTGGGCGGTTCCTGGTTCGTCGAGCAGCTCACGGACCGGATCGAGGCGGACGCCGAGAAGATCTTCGAGCAGATCAAGGAGCGGGGGCTGCGGGCCCACCCCGACGGACGGCATCCGATCGGGCCGGTCACCTCCGGCATCCTGCGCGGCATCGAGGACGGCTGGTTCACCGGCGAGATCGCCGAGTCCGCCTTCCGCTACCAGCAGTCCCTGGAGAAGGACGACAAGAGGGTCGTCGGCGTCAACGTCCACACGGGTTCCGTCACCGGTGACCTGGAGATCCTGCGGGTCAGTCACGAGGTCGAGCGGGAGCAGGTGCGGGTGCTCGGCGAGCGCAAGGCCGCTCGAGACGACGCGGCCGTGCGCGGCGCGCTGGACGGCATGCTGGCCGCGGCGCGCTCCGGCGGGAACATGATCGAGCCGATGCTGGACGCGGTGCGGGCGGAGGCGACGCTGGGGGAGATCTGCGGCGTGCTGCGGGACGAGTGGGGGGTGTACACGGAACCGGCGGGGTTCTAGGCGCACGGTGCCGGTGCGGGCGTCACCAGGAGACTCCGCCCCTGGGCCCCGGCCTGTGCCCGCCCACCTCTCGACTCGGCCGGTCGGAAGGAAACCCGCGCTCCGGCCCGGTCGGCTGGAAGCTCACCCACCGTCCGACTCGGCCGGCTGGGAGGCCAGCCCCCACAGCAGCACCTGCGTCAGGTCCCGCACCCACTCCCCGTCCGCCGGTTCCGCGCTCACCAGGGTGCGGTGGACCACGGCGCCCGCCACCACGTCGAAGATGAGGTCCGCGGTGCGGGCGGCCTCGGCCGGGTCGGTCTCGGGGGGCAGTTCGCCGCGTGTCTGGGCGCGTGCCCTGCCCTCCAGGACCAGTCGCTTCTGCCGTTCCACGATCGACGTGCGGATGCGCTCGCGCAGCGCGTCGTCCCGCGTGGACTCGGCGACCACCGCCATCAGGCCGCTCTTGGCCTCCGGGCGGGCCAGGATCGCCGCGAACTGGAGCACCACGCCCTCGATGTCGGCGGCCAGGGAGCCGCGGTCGGGGAGCCGCAGCTCGTCGAACAGCTCGGCGACCGCGTCGACCACCAGCTCGTTCTTGCCCGCCCAGCGGCGATAGAGCGTCGTCTTGGCAACCCCGGCCCGCGTCGCCACGTCTCCCAGGGTGAGCTTCGACCAGCCCAGGTCGACCAGGGCCGCCCGCGTCGCGGCCAGGATCGCGGTGTCCGCCGCGGCGCTGCGAGGGCGCCCGGTACGGCCGGCGGGGGTACTGCTCTGCATTCCCCGACCTTAACCGGCGGGTAACCCGCGAGTGACCGTGAGGGAGATCACGGGGAGGGAGTGTTCCCGCGGCCCGTCGTGGCATTACGCTACGGGTCGTAGCGAAAGCACGGGCCCCGCACGCCCGTGCCCCAGCGACGACCATGGGCGCGGGTGGGGACCCGGCGCCGGCGGAACACTTCAGGGCGGGCTTTCGACCCGCTTTTCACGCACGCGCGGAGTACGGGGGAGGATAGACCCATGCAGCCACGGAACATGTCCATGAGCGGGGTCGTCGACCTCGCCGCGGTGAAGCAGGCCCAGGAGGCCAAGGCGAAGGCGGAGCAGGCGCGCGCCGAGGCGGCCCGGCACGGTGGGACGGGAGCCGTCTCCCCGGCCGATCTCGTCATCGACGTCGACGAGGCCGGCTTCGAGAGTGAAGTCCTGCAGCGGTCCACCGAGGTCCCGGTCGTCATCGACTTCTGGGCCGAGTGGTGCGAGCCCTGCAAGCAGTTGAGCCCGGTGCTCGAACGCCTCGCCGTCGAGTACAGCGGCCGGTTCGTCCTCGCCAAGATCGACGTCGATGCCAACCAGATGCTGATGCAGCAGTTCGGTGTCCAGGGCATCCCGGCCGTGTTCGCGGTCGTGGCCGGACAGGCGCTGCCGCTCTTCCAGGGCGCCGCCGGTGAGACGCAGATCCGCCAGACCCTGGACCAGTTGGTGCAGGTCGCCGAGGAGCGCTTCGGCCTGACCGGTCTCGCCGTCGACCCCGATGCGGAGCCGGGCGCGCAGCCCGCCGCCGCCCCCGAGCGTCCGGCCGGTCCGCACGACGCGGCCCTGGAGGCCGCCGTGCAGGCGCTGGACGCCGGCGACCTGGCCGGAGCCGTCCAGGCGTACAAGAACGTGCTCGGCGAGGACCCGGGCAACACGGAGGCCAAACTCGGCCTGGCCCAGGCCGAGTTGCTCCAGCGCGTGCAGAGCGCCGACCCGCAGCGGGTCCGTCAGGACGCGGCCGACAGGCCGGGCGACGCCCAGGCCCAGATCGCCGCCGCCGACCTGGATCTGGTGGGCGGTCACGTGGAGGACGCCTTCGGGCGCCTCATCGACACGGTGCGCGTCACGGCCGGGGACGACCGGGACGCCGTACGGCTGCGGCTGCTGGAGCTGTTCGAGGTGGTCGGCGCCGACGATCCGCGGGTTGCCGTGGCGCGCAGGGCGCTGGCCCGCGCCCTGTACTAGCGGCGCTCCGGGCACCTTTCGTCGACCGGTCACCGACCGTTCGTCCGGGTGGTGCCCGAGTGAAAGAGCTGTCGACGGGACGCCAGTGCGGCCGCGCTTTGCCAAATCTTGGCAATCGCGGCCGCTGTTACTGCCAGTAAGTCAGCGGCGTCGGTCTGTCGGATTCTGTCCAGCGATCAATTGTTTTGTTCCGCCCCCGTGACGCACCGAGCGTCGCCGTTCGGGGCCGGTGTGTCGTCCCGCGGTTATCCGGCCGTTACTAGTGAGTAACGAACCCCCTTGTGTCGGCGGCGAGAATGCACCACGATCGGCGACGCTCGGTCCATTCCCGCACCCCGAAAGCCAGTCGGGTCGCGGGGGTTCCTGGGTCCCCACCGAGCAGAGCCGGCGGCAGTGGAGCCGGCTCTTGGGCAGGGGGGTCTTCGTCCACCCGGCGAAGCCTGTCCAGCAGGGTTGTGCGTGATGCGTGTCAGGCGCGACCAGTGGTTGTCGCTCGGGGGTGATCGCCGGTGATTCGGGCGTGTTGTACGCGCCGCCGAGTACGGGCGCTCTCCTTCCCGAGGACGTAGCACTTCTCCCATCCCTGCCAGGCCGAGCCGCCGATCCCGGGGCGGGCCGAGGCCAGGAGATGTACGTCCGAGAAGGAGGAAATATGGAGTCCCAGGTGCGTGGCGGGACCAGATGGAAGCGGTTCGCTGTGGTGATGGTGCCCAGCGTGGCCGCCACGGCTGCGATAGGCGTCGCGCTGGGGCAGGGTGCCCTGGCCGCGTCGTTCAGCGTCTCCGGTCAGTCGTTCAAGGTGACGGCGGACCGGCTCGACGGTACGGGCTTCTCCCAGTACGGGGCCATCGACTCGGGCTACACGCTCGACGGCAAGAAGACGGCTCACCCCGTCGCCGTCTCGGCGTTCAAGTCCGCGTCGATCAAGAACATGTGCCAGTCCGTGGTCACCCCGGACATCCCGCTGATCGGCTCGGTCAGCCTCATGTTGAAGGCCGGCGGTGGCGCCAAGCCGGTCGAGGCCCAGAACCTGTACATCGACGTCGAGGAACTCGAGGCCGATGCCACCTTCCGCGGCATCGACATCGGCGTGGCCGCCAAGGACGCCAGCAAGGGTCCCGGCATCAAGAAGGGCGACACCGCGAACCCGTTCGGATTCGCGCAGCAGGCCGACTCGGCCACGCTGACCAACGTGAAGCAGACGGCGTGGGCGACCACTGCCGGAACCTTCAAGCTCAGCGGTCTGAAGATGTCGCTGTCCAAGGGTGTCAAGGAGTGCTACTAAGCACTCGCTGACGGGCGGGGGAGCCGGTGGCGCCCCCGCCCGTCCACTCTCCGGCCGCGTCTTCACTCGCGGCCCACATCTCCACCACAGCAAAGCCGTACCAGGGAGCTGTTTTCCATGAGCGCCGAGACTCCTGTCGCAGCCGGCCAGTTCACCCGCCGGAGGCTGCAGTTCCGTGCCTGGCGAGGCGCGCGGCCGTTCTGGGCCGGCCTGTTCGTCGCGCTCGGCGGACTCCCCATCGCCTACTTCCCGTACGCGAATCTCCAGATCGGGCACCTGACGCTGGCGATGGCCACCACCGCGGGTGCCGGGTCCCTGATCATCGGCGTGCTGCTGGTCGTCCTGGGCGTCAGCCTGTGGTTCCAGAAGCACGTCCGGGTCTTCGCGGGCGTGGCGGCGATCCTGCTGGCGCTGGTCTCCATCCCCGTGTCCAACCTCGGCGGCTTCTTCATCGGCTTCCTGCTCTCGCTGATCGGCGGGGCGATGGCCGTGTCGTGGGTGCCGGGCGAGCCGCCGCGGGCCGAGCCGCCGGTGGAGGGCAAGGGAAGGGGCGACGCGCCGGAGGGCGTGGTCCCCGGCACCGACGTACCCAGCACCACCGCGCCCGGAACCCCGGTGCCCGACGCCACGATTCCGCAGCCGCGGGACGGGGCGCAAGAGCCGAACGATCTGTCAGGAACGAGCCCGGCCAACGGGGCGAACGGGAGGCACAGTGCCGGCTGACGAGGTGACCCGCGGGACTGACGTGGAGTCGTCCCGTGCGAGAACCGGGCCGCGCCACGCGGCACCCAAGAAGCCGTTGTTCACCAGGTTCCACATGCCGGCCGGGAAGGCGATAGCCCTGGCGGCGATGCCCACGGCAGTCCTCATGGGCATGGGGTTCACACCGACGCTGGCCCTCGCCGACGGCAACGACTCCGCGAAGCCGACCTCGAACAGCCTGACGGCCGACGAGTACAAGGACTGCGTGGCGGCCCTGGAGGACGCCGAGAAGGGCCCGTCCGAGTCGCCCACGCCGTCGCCCTCGGCGACCGACGGGGCCGACGGCGACAAGGTCGACGAGACGGAGCCCGGCCCCTCGGAATCCGGCAAGGGCGCGGACACCGGTGAGTCCTCTTCGTCGGATTCAGGTTCCGACGACAAGGGCGCAACGGACGACACGGGTGACAAGGGCGACGCCGGCGACAAGACCGACCCCGCCCCGAGCCCCTCCGCGTCGCAGGAGTCGCAGAGCAAGGAGCCGCAGGGCGAGGGGGCGGCCGGCACGGGCGCCGCGGAGCCGTCCCCGTCCGAGTCCGGCGGCGGTCTGCTGGAGGGCATCGGCGACGCCATCGGAGGCATCCTCACCGGTGGCGAGAAGGACGAGGAGAGCCCGAGCCCCACGCCGACCCCCTCGGCCTCGGCGTCGGACGGCGCCGGCGACGACGCGTCCGACCCCGCGAAGGACACCACGGGCAAGGACACCGACAAGGACACCGACAAGGCCGCCGACAAGGTCACCGGCACGGCGGAGGGCGCCGTCGAGGACGCGGCCGGCGAGGCGTCCGAGGCGGCCGGGGACACCGAGGAGTCGGTGGACGAGGCGGCCGGGGAGGCGAAGGAAGCGGCCGGTGAGGCCACCGCCTCGCCCAGCCCGACGCCCAGCGCGTCCGAGAGCGCCGGCACGGACGTGGACGACTGCCCGGTCGCCACGGACGAGGAGGGCGGCGTCGACAACGCGGTGCCGCTGCCCGACGACCCCTGGCAGCTCAACGCCAGCTCCCTGCTGCTGAAGGGCGCCTCCTACAAGGGCGTCGTCGAGGTGAAGACGGCCAACGGCACCACCAAGAAGGTGCTGAAGTACGTCATATCCAACGGCACCGACATCGGCGACCTGCACCAGACGGTGAAGGACGAGCAGGCCGGCAAGACGTACCACGTGCAGGCGGCCGAGGGCTCCACGTCCACGATCCGCGACGGCGACACGGTGATGTACACCGAGAGCATCTCGGGCAACCTGCTCGGGCTGATCCCGATCACCTTCGACCCGGAGCACCCGCCGCCGCTGGACATCCCGCTCATCTACTTCACGAAGGTGACGGTCGTCCAGGCCGGTCAGTTCGGCGGCACGCTCCACATCCCGGGGCTGCACCAGTACACGACCTGACCGAGCGCGCCCACGAGCCCGACCGGGAGCCGCGACAGTCCGAGGGGCGCCCCCTGCGCGCAGGGGGCGCCCCTCGGCGCCGTACGGGAAGCCGGCGGAAGCCGTGTGCGGGGACCGTCAGGCGCGGCGGGTCTCGCCCAGGTGGTGCACGCGGACCATGTTGGTGGTGCCGGGCACACCGGGGGGCGAACCGGCGGTGATCACGACGATGTCGCCGTCGTTGAACCGGCCGAGGCGCATCGTCTCCTGGTCCACCAGGTCGACCATCTCGTCGGTGCTGTTCACGAACGGCACCACGTGCGGCTCCACGCCCCAGCTGAGCGCCAGCTGGTTGCGGGTGGACTCGTCGGTGGTGAAGGCGAGGATCGGCTGGGCCGCGCGGTAGCGGGACAGCCGGCGCGCGGTGTCACCGGACTGGGTGAAGGCCACCAGGCCCTTGCCGCCCAGGAAGTCGGCGATCTCGGCGGCGGCGCGGGCCACCGAACCGCCCTGCGTGCGCGGCTTCTTGCCCGGCACCAGCGGCTGCAGGCCCTTGGAGAGCAGCTCCTGCTCGGCGGCGGTGACGATCTTCGACATCGTCTTGACCGTCTCGATCGGGTACGCGCCCACCGACGACTCCGCCGACAGCATGACCGCGTCCGCGCCGTCCAGGATCGCGTTGGCGACGTCGGAGGCCTCGGCGCGGGTCGGACGGGAGTTGGTGATCATCGACTCCATCATCTGGGTCGCCACGATCACCGGCTTGGCGTTGCGCCGGCACAGCTCGATCAGGCGCTTCTGCACCATGGGGACCTTCTCGAGCGGGTACTCGACGGCCAGGTCGCCACGGGCGACCATGACGGCGTCGAAGGCCGCGACGACGCCCTCCATGTTCTCCACCGCCTGCGGCTTCTCCACCTTGGCGATGACGGGGACCCGGCGGCCCTCCTCGTCCATCACGCGGTGCACGTCGGCGACGTCCTTGGCGTCCCGGACGAAGGAGAGGGCGACCAGGTCGCAGCCCATCCGCAGCGCGAACCGGAGGTCCTCGATGTCCTTCTCGCTCAGCGCGGGCACGTTCACGGCCGCGCCGGGCAGGTTGATGCCCTTGTGGTCGGAGATGACGCCGCCCTCGATGACGATCGTCCTCACCCGCGGGCCCTCGACCTCGGTGACCTTCAGCTCGACGTTGCCGTCGTTGATGAGCACCTGGTCGCCCTTGGTGACGTCGCCGGGCAGGCCCTTGTACGTCGTGCCGCAGATCGTCCGGTCGCCCGGCACGTCCTCGGTGGTGATGGTGAACTCGTCACCGCGCACCAGCTCGACGGGGCCCTCCGCGAAGGTCTCCAGGCGGATCTTCGGGCCCTGGAGGTCGGCGAGGACACCGATGGCCCTGCCGGTCTCCTTGGCGGCGGCCCGGACACGGTCGTAACGCCCCTGGTGCTCCGCATGGGTGCCGTGGCTGAAGTTGAAGCGGGCCACGTTCATGCCGGCCTCGATCAGCGATACCAGCTGCTCGTGGGAGTCGACCGCGGGGCCGAGAGTACAGACGATTTTCGAACGGCGCATGGGGCGATCCTATCGGTTTGTTTCGCTGCGGAATATTCCGTCTGGCGGAAGATACAAATGGGCGCCTCGGTGCTCACAAGAGAATTATTCAACCGTCCTCGGGTGCCCTCACCTTTCCTTTTCGACCAGAGCGTAGGTCTGTGTCGCGATCTCCATTTCCTCGTCGGTCGGCACCACGGCCACCGCCACCCGCGCGTCCGCGGGCGAGACCAGCCGCGCCCCGTCCCCGCGTACGGCGTTCAGTTCGCCGTCGACCGCCAGGCCGAGCCCTTCCAGGCCCGCCACCGCGGCCTCCCGCACCGGCGCCGCGTTCTCCCCGACCCCGGCCGTGAAGGCCACGGCGTCCACCCGTCCGAGAACGGCGTAATAGGCGCCGATGTACTTCTTCAGCCGGTGAATGTAGATCTCGAAGGCCAGGCGCGCCCGCTCGTCGCCGGCGTCCACACGGCGGCGGATCTCCCTCATGTCGTTGTCACCGCAGAGACCGATCAGACCGCTCCTCTTGTTGAGAAGAGTGTCGATCTCGTCGGCGGACATTCCGCCAACACGCATCAAATGGAAGATGACGGCCGGGTCCATGTCACCCGAGCGCGTACCCATCACGAGCCCTTCCAAGGGCGTCAGCCCCATGGAGGTGTCCACGCAGCGACCGCCCCGCACCGCCGAGGCGGACGCCCCGTTGCCCAGGTGCAGCACGATGACGTTCACGTCCTCGGGCGCCCGGCCCAGCAGTTTCGCGGTCTCCCGCGAGACGTACGCGTGCGAGGTGCCGTGGAAGCCGTAGCGCCGGATGCGGTGCGCGTCGGCGGTCTCGACGTCGATCGCGTAGCGGGCCGCGGACTCCGGCATGGTCGTGTGGAAGGCGGTGTCGAAGACGGCGACCTGCGGCAGGTCCGGGCGCAGCGCCTGCGCGGTGCGGATGCCGGCGAGGCCCGCCGGGTTGTGCAGCGGGGCGACCGGGATCAGCCGTTCGATCTCGGCGAGCACCGCGTCGTCCACGACGGTCGGCTCGGTGAACCGCTTCCCGCCGTGCACCACCCGGTGCCCTATCGCGGCCAGCTCGGGCGAGTCCAGGCCGAGGCCGTCCTTGGCCAGCTCCGCCGCCACGGCCTTCAGCGCCGCGTCGTGGTCGGGAACGGACCCGCTCCACTCCCGGCTCTCGCCGCCCACCGGGGTGTGCTTGAGCCGTGCGCTCTTCTCACCGATCCGTTCGACGAGGCCCGCCGCCAGCCGGTCGCCGCCGCGCATGTCGAGCAGCTGGTACTTCACCGACGACGAGCCGGAGTTGAGGACGAGGACGCGGGACGGGGTCGGGCTCACAGGTCGGACGCCTTCTCACTGGGGGACTGCTGGGCCTGGATCGCCGTGATGGCGACGGTGTTGACGATGTCCTGGACGAGCGCGCCCCGGGACAGGTCGTTGACCGGCTTGCGCAGACCCTGGAGCACCGGGCCCACCGCGATGGCGCCGGCCGAGCGCTGCACGGCCTTGTACGTGTTGTTGCCGGTGTTCAGGTCCGGGAAGATCAGCACGCTGGCCTGCCCGGCGACCTCCGAGCCGGGCAGCTTCGTCGCGGCCACCGACGGCTCGACGGCGGCGTCGTACTGGATCGGCCCCTCGATCCTGAGATCCGGGCGGCGCGAGCGGACCAGCTCCGTCGCCTCGCGCACCTTGTCGACGTCCGCGCCGGAACCGGACGTGCCCGTCGAGTACGACAGCATCGCGATCCGCGGATCCACCCCGAACCGCGCCGCCGTGGACGCCGACTGGGTCGCGATGTCGGCGAGCTGCTCGGCGTCCGGGACGGGGTTGACCGCGCAGTCGCCGTAGACCAGGACCTTGTCGGCCAGGCACATGAAGAAGACCGACGAGACGATCGAGGCGTCCGGCTTGGTCTTGATGATCTCGAACGCCGGACGGATCGTCGCCGCCGTCGAGTGCACCGACCCCGAGACCATGCCGTCGGCGAGGCCCTCCTGCACCATCAGCGTGCCGAAGTAGTTCACGTCGGAGACCACGTCGTAGGCCAGCTCCACGGTGACGCCCTTGTGGGCGCGCAGGGCGGCGTACTTCTCGGCGAAGGTGTCGCGCAGCTCGGACACCGCGGGGTCGATCAACTGCGCGTTGGCCAGGTCGATGCCCAGGTCGGCGGCCTTCTTGCGGATCTGCTCGACCGGGCCGAGCAGCGTCAGCTCGCACACGCCCCGGCGCAGCAGCACCTCGGCCGCGTGCAGCACCCGCTCCTCGGTGCCCTCGGGGAGGACGACCCGGCGCAGGTCGGAACGGGCCTGCTCCAGCAGCGTGTGCTCGAACATCATCGGCGTGACGCGGTCGCTGCTCGGCGCGGAGACCCGCTTGCTGAGGTCGGCGGTGTCGACGTACCGCTCGAAGAGGCCGAGGGCGGTCTCCGCCTTGCGCGGGGTGGCCGCGTTGAGCTTGCCCTCCAGGGAGAACAGCTGCTCGGCGGTGGGGAAGCTGTTGCCGGTCACCGAGAGCACCGGCGTACCGGGGGCCAGGCGGGCGGCGAGGGTGAGGATGCCGTCGCCGGGCACCTCGTTCAGGGTCAGCAGGACGCCGGCTATCGGCGGGGTGCCGGCGCTGTGCGCGGCGAGCGTGCCGATCACCAGGTCGGCGCGGTCGCCGGGGGTGATGACCAGGCAGCCCGGGGTCAGGGCGCTCAGCAGGTTGGGCAGCATGGCCCCGCCGAAGACGAAGTCCAGCGCGTCGCGGGCGAGCCCCGAATCGTCGCCGAGGACCACCTCGGCACCGAGGGCGTGCGCGATCTGCGAGACGGTCGGCGCCGACAGGGCGGGCTCGTCGGGTACCACCCAGCACGGCACCGGCAGCCGGTTCGCGAGCCGCTCGGCGATCCGGTCCCGGTCCTCGCGGGCGACCCGGTTGGTCACCATGGCCAGGACGTCGCAGCCCAGCCCGTCGTAGGCGCGGAAGGCGTTGACGGTCTCGGCCAGTACGGACTCCGCGGTCTGCTTGCGGCCGCCGACGACCGGCAGCACCGAGGCGCCGAACTCGTTGGCGAGCCGTGCGTTGAGCGACAGCTCGTCCGGGAACTGGGTGTCGGCGAAGTCGGTGCCGAGGACGAGGACCACGTCGTAGTCCCGGGCCGCCAGGTGGAACCGGTCCACCAGCGCGGACACCAGTTCGTCCGTGCCCTGCTCGGCCTGGAGCGCGGACGCCTCCTGGTAGTCCATGCCGTACACGGTCGCGGGGTCCTGCGCGAGCCGGTAGCGGGCGCGCAGCAGCTCGAAGAGCCGGTCGGGCCCGTCGTGGACCAGGGGACGGAACACGCCGACCCGGTCGACCTGCCGGGTCAGGAGCTCCATGACCCCCAGTTCGACCACCTGGCGGCCGTCGCCGCGGTCGATGCCGGTCACGTACACGCTGCGCGTCACGCGTGCTCTCCGTTTCGTCTGATGGTTTCGTCCGGCGGCGGCTGCCCCCCTGCACACAAAATCACCCACCGGGGTGAGCAGAACCCTCTTGACAATACCTCCGGCGGTGGCTAAGGCGCCCGTCAGTGTCCGTCGGCGCCCGCCGGTGCCCGTCAGTGCCCGCCGGGGGTCCGGCCGTGAAACAATTGGATCGGCTCACCGGTGTCAACAGCGAGCAGGAGACACAGCACGATGCGTATCGGAGTTCTCACCGCAGGCGGCGACTGCCCCGGCCTGAACGCAGTGATCCGGTCGGTCGTGCACCGAGCGGTCGACAACTACGGCGACGAGGTCATCGGCTTCGAGGACGGCTACGCCGGCCTGCTGGACGGCCGTTACCGCGCCCTCGACCTGAACGCGGTCAGCGGCATCCTGGCGCGTGGCGGCACCATCCTCGGCTCCTCCCGGCTGGAGCGCGACCGGCTCCGCGAGGCCTGCGAGAACGCCGGTGACATGATCCAGAGCTTCGGCATCGACGCCCTGATCCCGATCGGCGGCGAGGGCACGCTGACGGCCGCCCGGATGCTGTCGGACGCCGGCCTCCCGGTGGTCGGCGTGCCCAAGACCATCGACAACGACATCTCCTCCACCGACCGCACCTTCGGCTTCGACACGGCGGTCGGCGTGGCCACCGAGGCGATGGACCGCCTCAAGACCACCGCCGAGTCCCACCAGCGAGTGATGGTCGTCGAGGTCATGGGCCGGCACGCGGGCTGGATCGCCCTGGAGTCCGGCATGGCGGCCGGCGCCCACGGCATCTGCCTGCCCGAGCGCCCCTTCGACCCCGCCGACCTGGTCAAGATGGTCGAGGAGCGGTTCTCCCGCGGCAAGAAGTTCGCCGTCGTCTGCGTCGCCGAGGGCGCCCACCCCGCCGAGGGCTCCATGGACTACGGCAAGGGCGCGATCGACAAGTTCGGTCACGAGCGCTTCCAGGGCATCGGCACGGCACTCGCCTACGAGCTGGAGCGCAGGCTCGGCAAGGAGGCCAAGCCGGTCATCCTCGGCCACATCCAGCGCGGCGGCGTGCCCACCGCGTACGACAGGGTGCTCGCCACCCGCTTCGGCTGGCACGCGGTGGAGGCCGCGCACCGGGGTGACTTCGGCCGGATGACGGCGCTGCGCGGCACGGACGTCGTCATGGTGCCGCTGGCGGAGGCCGTGACCGAGCTGAAGACGGTGCCGAAGGACCGGATGGACGAGGCGGAGTCGGTCTTCTAGCCGCCGGACGCCGCCGTTCAGGGGTGCTTCTCGACCGCCGCCCAGAAGATCTCCACGATCCGGTCGAGGAAGTCGCGGCCCGCCTCGTGGGAGTCATCGGTGCCACCGCCCCAGCTGAGGGTGGCGGCCATGTGTCCCTGGTAGTCCTGGTGCAGCACCTGGAGGACGTTCTCCAGGACCCGCCGGTCCAGCGGTGCCACCTTGGCGACCGGGCGCACATAGCCCTGCCAGCGGGTCGTCACGGCGCTCGTCAGCAGGCCGGCGAGCTTCTCCTCGCGTCCCGTGACGGTCACGAAGTCGGGCAGCGCCAGGCCGAGCACGTCGGCGAGGGCGGCCGACTGGCGGTCGGTGCCACGCCAGCCGTCCGTCTCCTCCATCCGCAGGTACGCCGGGAGCGCGATGCCGACGGCACGCGCCACGTCCTCCGGTGCCAGGGAACGGGCGATGCGGTGCTCGCGCAGGGTCTGCGGCCGGCCGATCAGATCACCGGGCGAGCACCACAGCACCCCCGCGAGCGCGGTCAGCTCGGGATTCCGGGGGGAGGCGACGCCCCGCTCCCAGGCGATGACGAGATCCGGGGTGACGTACGGCAGCCCGTACGAGACCCGCATGCCGTGGGCGACGTGCTCGGGGCCCATGTTCAGGGCGGCACGGAGCCGGCGGGCGGCGAGGGCGTTGAACGGGGGACCCGACTGGTTCGGGTGAGGTGAGGGTCGGCGCACGGGCCACACCGTAGGGGTCCGGTGCGGCGCTGACTACGGGCTGTTCAGCCAGCGATACGGATTGTACGAACCTACGGGGGTATGACAGGCGTATTGCGGGCGCAAGCGGACGCGTCCCGCTCACCCCACCACCGTCCCGCTCACCCCTTCACCGCCCCGCCCAGCGCGAATCCCCCGCCCAGCCGCCGGGAGATCAGCACGTACAGCAGGATGACCGGCGTCGAGTAGACGATCGAGAACGCCGCCAGCTGCCCGTACGCCACCATGCCCCGGTTGCCGAAGAAGTCGTTGATGCTCACCGAGGCGGGCATCTGGTCCGGGGAGAGCAGCAGCATGAAGGGGACGAAGAAGTTCCCCCACATCATCACGAACGAGAACACCGTCACCACCGCCACTCCCGGTCCCATCAGCGGCAGCACGATCCGCAGCAGTGACTGGAACGACGATGCCCCGTCCGTCCAGGCCGCCTCCTCCAGCTCCTTGGGCACGCCGTCCATGAAGTTCTTCATCAGCCAGATGGCGAAGGGCAGCTGGGAGGCGGCGAAGAAGAAGATCGTCCCCTGCATGGTGTCGATCATGTTCACCCGCACGAAGAGGGCGTAGACCGGCACCATGATCGCGGTGATCGGAAGGCTGGTCGCGAACAGGATGGTCAGCAGGAACGGCCGGTTCAGCCGGGACCGGAAACGGGAGAGCGGATACGCCGCGAGCGCCGCGCACACCACCGTCAGCAGGGTCGCGCCGCCGCACAGGACGAGGCTGTTGAGCAGCGGGGTGAAGGTGATCTCCGGGGTGAGGATCGCGTCGAAGTTCTCCAGCGTCAGCCCGTCGGGGATCTTCACCCGCAGGCTCGCGCGCGGGTCCAGGGCGGACAGCACCACCCAGGCCAGCGGCAGCACGAACGCGGCGGCGGCCACCAGCAGTCCGGCGTCGGCGGCCAGCCGGCGCCGGTTGCGCCGGGAGGCGGGGGCGCGGCGGGACGCGAAGGTGGATGCCATGTCAGACCTCCGTCCGCAGCAGGCGCAGGTACACGACCGAGAACAGCGAGCCGATCAGCAACAGCAGTAGCGCCACCGCCGTGCCGTAGCCGATCAGGCTGTTCTGGAAGGCCTGCTCGTACATGAACAGCGGCAGCGTCTGGCTCTTGCCGCTCGGGCCGCCCCGCGTCATCACCCAGATCAGGCCGAAGACCGACAGGGTCTGCAGGGTGTTCAGCATCAGGTTGGTGCCGATGGAGCGCCGGATCATCGGCAGCGTGATGTGCCACATCCGGCGCCAGCCGCTCGCCCCGTCCACCTCGGCGGCCTCGGTGACCTCTTTCGGGATCTCGTTCAGGGCGGCCGAGTACACCAGCATCGAGAACGCCGTGCCCCGCCACACGTTGGCGAAGGACACCGCCAGGATCGGCAGCGTGAACAGCCAGTTCTGGGACGGCAGACGGAGCCAGTCGAGGATGGCGTTGAGGGTGCCCTCGCGGCGGAAGAAGGCGTAGAGCAGGAAGCCCGCCACCACCTCCGGCAGCACCCATGCCGTGACAACGATGCCGCCGGTGAGCGTACGGACCGGCTTCGAGGCCCGCTGCATCAGCGAGGCCAGCGCGAGCCCCAGGGTGTTCTGCCCGATCAGCGACGACAGCACCGTGAACACCAGGGTCAGCCACACGGCGTTGAGGAACGCCTCGTCCTGGAACGCCCGCCGGAAGTTCTCGAAGCCGACGAAGGACTCCTCGGCCTGCCCGGTGAGCTGGAGGTCGGTGAAGGCGATGACCACGCAGTACGCGATCGGGCCGGCGAGGAAGAGCAGCAGCAGGATGACGGCGGGGGAGACGGGCAGGGCGCGGAAGAGGGCGCGGCGAGTGGTGGCGGACCTCGCGCGACGTGCCGGGTCCGGTGCGGGCGGGCCCGGCGGTGCCTTGCGGACCTCCGGCCCCGGACCCGGACCCGTGTGCTGCGGCGTGGCCGCGGTCACTTGCGGACCACCTGGTTGTCGGTGGCCTCCTTGAGCGCCTCGTCGTAGCCGCGCGCCGCCTCCCCGACCGACATGTCACCGGTCGTCACGCCCTCCATCGCCTCCTGGATGGCGACGGAGACCTTCGGGTACGCCGGGTAGGCGGGCCGGTAGTGCGTGCTCTCGACGAGTTCGGTGAAGAACTCGATGCCGGGCTGGGCGTCGACGTACGCGGGGTCGTCCGCGACGTCCTCGCGGACCGCGATGCCGGAGTTGGCGATGTACCACTTCTGGGCGTTGGCCCTGGTCTGCATCGTCTTGATGAACTCGAAGGCCAGGTCCGGGTTGCCCGCCTTGGCCGGGATCGACCAGGTCCAGCCGCCGGACATGCTCACCTTGCCCGGAGCCTGGCCGTTCTGCGTCGGCATGGCCGCCAGCCCCAGCTCCCGCGACCACTCGGGCCACTCGTGCCCACTGCCCTCCAGCCAGTCCTGCGGCAGCCAGGAGCCGTCCAGGGCGATGCCGAGCTTGCCCTGCGGCAGCAGCTCACCGCGGACCTTGGTGCCGAAGTTGGGGTCGAGCGCGTCGGAGACCTCCGGGCCCAGCTTCTCCTTGTACACCGTCTCGACGAACGCGAGGGAGTCCTCGAACCCCTGCCCCGCCGCGATCCACTTCTTGCTGCCCTTGTCGTACAGCGGGTCGGTGGTGCCGTCGTTCGTGCCGTACAGCAGCATCTCGAAGCCCTGCATGGTGGCCGCCTCACCGGCCGGCTTGCCCGTGTACACGTTGAGGGGGACGACGCCCGGCACCTTCTCCTTGATGGCGCGGGCCGCGGCCAGCACGTCGTCCCAGGTCCTCGGCTGCCAGTCGGCGGGCAGGCCGGCCTCGGCGAAGACGTCCTTGCTGAACCACAGACCCCGGGTGTCCGTCCCGTCCGGTACGCCGTACGTCTTGCCGTCCTCGCCCTTCGCCGCCGCCTTCGCGGTGTCGATGAACTGGTCCCAGTCCTTCCACTTCGCCAGGTACTCGTCGAGAGGCTTCAAGTACCCGCTGGTGATGTCGGAGTTGATGAGGAAGGTGTCCTCGTAGACCAGGTCCGGCGCGGTCTTGGGGGAACGGAGCATCTGCTGGAGCTTGGTGTAGTACTCCGAGTCCGGGGCCTTGATGGGGACGAGCTCGACCTTCTTGCCCGGGTTGGCCTTCTCGAACTGCTTCTTGATGTCGGCGAGATAGGTGTCCATCACCTTGATGGAGTTGTCCGTCGACTGCTTGAAGGAGACCTTCACCGTGTCCGGGTCACCGCCGGAGCCGCTTCCGCAGGCGGCGAGGGTGGTGGAGGCGAGCGCGGTGAGGGTGAACAGAGCGGTGAACCGGACGGTGGGACGCACGGGCACGACCTCCTACGGGCACGACGCTGTGGCCGGGACGGCTGCTCGGCGAACGTAAGAGGACTGGTCTAGTCAGGTCAATGCGTGTGCGGTGGACAACCTGTGTTCATCGGCCCCGCTCGGCCTCGCGGACCCACCGGTACACCAACTCCGGCCGCCCCACCTGCCCGTACAGCGGGCTCCGTCCCGCCCGCCCGGCGTCCACCAGATGCTCCAGGTAACGCCGGGCCGTGATGCGGGAGATGCCCACGGCCTCGGCCACCCCGGCCGCCGTGAGCCCTTTCTCGGTGCCGCGCAGCGCGCCCGTCACCCGCTCCAGCGTCGGCCCGCTCAGCCCTTTCGGCAGGGCGGCCGGGCCCGGAGCCCGCAGCGCGGCCAGTGCCCGGTCCACCTCGTCCTGACCGCTCGCCTCCCCGGCGGCGCCCCGGAACTCGGCGTACCGCACCAGACGGTCCCGCAGGGTGGCGAAGGTGAACGGCTTCAGCACGTACTGCACGACGCCCAGCGAGACCCCCTCCCGCACGACCGTGAGGTCCCGCGCCGACGTCACCGCTATCACGTCGGTGTGATGCCCCGCCGCCCGCAGCGAACGGGCCAGCTGCAGCCCGTGCACGTCCGGGAGATGCAGGTCGAGCAGGAGCAGATCCACCGGCGTACGGTCCAGCACGCGCCGGGCCTCCGCTCCCGTGAGCGCCTTGCCGACGGCCGTGAACCCCGGCACCCGGCCGACGTACATCACGTGCGCGTCGGCGGCGACCGGGTCGTCCTCGACGACCAGGACACGGATCGGCTGCGGGGCGGAGCTCATACGGCGCCCCCGAACCCGGGTCTGCCCGCCAGGGCGTCCGGGGCCGGCGCGCGGCCCCCGGGGGCGTCCAGCGGCAGCCGGGCCTCGAAACGGGCGCCGCCGCCCTCGGCCTCCGTCACGGTCAGGGTGCCGCCGTGCCGCTGCACTGCCTGACTGACCAGCGCCAGCCCCAGGCCACGGCCGCCCTCACCGGCCGGCTTCGTCGAGAAACCCCGCTGGAAGACCAGGTCGGCATGGGCGGGATCGACCCCGGTACCCGTGTCCGACACCCTCAGCACCAGCTCGGACCCGCCCGCCGCCGGGCCCGCGCCGGAGACGTCCTCGTCCCCGGCCGTCCGCCGTCCGCCGGTCGTCTCGGTGTACGCCGCCACCGTCACCCGCGAGGGCACCTCGCCCTGGGCCGCGTCCACCGCGTTGTCGACCAGGTTCCCCAGGATCGTCACCAGGTCCCGGGCGGGCAGGGACGGCGGCAGCAGCCCGTCGTCCAGTCGGCTGTCCTGTGACACCACCAGCTCCACTCCCCGCTCGTTGGCCTGTGCCGTCTTGCCCAGCAGCAGCGCGGCCAGTACGGGTTCGCCGACCGCCGCCACCACCTGGTCGGTGAGCGCCTGCGCCAGCTCCAGTTCGGCCGTCGCGAAGTCCACGGCCTCCTCGGTGCGGCCCAGCTCGATCAGCGAGACGACCGTGTGCAGCCGGTTGGCCGCCTCGTGCGCCTGCGAGCGCAACGCCTGGGTGAAGCCGCGCTCGGAATCCAGCTCGCCCGTGAGCGACTGCAGCTCGGTCACGTCGCGCAGGGTCACCACCGTGCCCCGGTGCTCGCCGCCGGAGACCGGCGAGGTGTTCACCACCAGCACCCGCTCCGCCGCCAGATGCACCTCGTCCACCCGCGGCTCCGAGGCCAGCAGCGCCCCCGTCAGCTGCGCCGGCAGCCCCAGGTCGGCGACCGAGGTGCCCACCACGTCACCGGTCACACCGAGCAGCTCCCGTCCGCCGTCGTTGATCAGCGCGACACGGTACTGCCCGTCCAGCATCAGCAGACCCTCCCGCACCGCGTGCAGCGCCGCCTGATGGTAGTCGTGCATGCGGCTCAGCTCGTCCGCGTTCATACCGTGCGTGTGCCGGCGCAGCCGCGCGTTGATCACGTACGTGCCGACCGCACCGAGCAGCAGCGCCCCGGCCGCCACCCCGAGCAGGGCCGTCAGCTGCTCCTGCGCCCGCTTGCTGATCTCCTCGACCTTGATCCCGGCGCTGACCAGGCCGACCACCCGCCCGGCGTTCTCCACGGGCGTCACCGCCCGCACCGACGGCCCCAGCGTGCCCGTGTAGGTCTCGGTGAACGTCTCCCCCCGCTGCGCGCGCTCGATGTGACCGCGGAAGAGACGGCCGATCTGCTTCGGGTCCGGGTGGGTCCAGCGGATGCCCTCCGGATTCATGATCGTCACGAAGTCCACGTCGGTGTCCCGCATGACCCGCACCGCGTACGGCTGGAGCCGCGCCGTCGGGTCGGGCGTGCGGATCGCCTCCAGCACGGACGGCGAGTCGGCGATCGCGAGCGCCACCGACCTGGCCTGGCGCCCGGCCGCCTCCTCCGCCTGCCGCCGGTCGCTGACGTAGGTGAACAGCGCGTACCCGGCGACCACGACCGCTATCAGCACGGCCTGCATGGCGAAGAGCTGACCGGCCAGGCTGCGGGGGCGGGGGGCGCGGAGGTGCATGCCGTCAGTCTCCCTCCTGGCCTGATTGTGAACGAAATGAACGCAAGGGTGACCGCGCTCACAGCGCGGGAGATAGTCACCGCATCCCCGAAACAAACTCCCGGACGTGAGCCGCACGCCGGTGATGCCGACGACGTCGTCAAGGAGGGCCGCCGTGACCAGCAAAGCCGCTACGGCAGCTACCGCACCCAAAGCCAAGCGGGATCGCACGCACTATCTCTATATCGCGGTGATCATCGCGGTCGCCCTCGGTATCGCCGTCGGTCTGATCCTTCCGGACTTCGCGACCGAGCTGAAGCCACTGGGCACCGGCTTCGTGAACCTGATCAAGATGATGATCTCGCCGATCATCTTCTGCACGATCGTGCTGGGCATCGGCTCGGTGCGCAAGGCCGCCAAGGTCGGCGCGGTCGGTGGAATCGCCCTGGTCTACTTCCTGGTGATGTCCCTGGTGGCGCTCGCCATCGGCCTGGTCGTCGGCAACATCCTGGACCCGGGTACGGGCCTCGCGGTCACCGACGCGGTCAAGGAGACCGGTCAGGCGCAGGTCGACGCGGAGGCCAAGGGCACCGTCGAGTTCCTGATGGGCATCATCCCGACCACGATCGTCTCCGCGTTCACCGCGGGCGAGGTCCTCCAGACCCTGCTGATCGCCCTGCTCTGCGGGTTCGCCCTGCAGGCCATGGGCGCCGCCGGGCAGCCCGTCCTGCGCGGCATCGAGCACATCCAGCGGCTGGTCTTCCGGGTCCTGGCGATGATCATGTGGGCCGCCCCGGTCGGGGCCTTCGGCGCCATCGCCGCGGTCACCGGCTCGGCCGGCGTCGACGCGCTCAAGAGCCTGGCCGTACTGATGCTCGGCTTCTACGTCACCTGCTTCCTCTTCGTCTTCCTGGTGCTGGGCGCGCTGCTGCGGATCATCGCCGGCGTCAACGTCTTCTCGCTCTTCAAGTACCTGGGCCGCGAGTTCCTGCTGATCCTGTCCACCTCCTCGTCGGAGTCGGCGCTGCCGCGCCTCATCGCGAAGATGGAGCACATGGGCGTCAGCAAGCCGGTGGTCGGCATCACCGTCCCGACCGGCTACTCCTTCAACCTCGACGGCACCATGATCTACATGACCATGGCCTCGCTGTACATCGCCGACGCCATGGGCACGCCGATGTCGATCGGTGAGCAGATCCCGCTGCTGCTCTTCCTGCTGGTGGCCTCGAAGGGCGCGGCCGGCGTCTCCGGTGCCGGGCTCGCGACGCTGGCCGGCGGGCTGTCCTCGCACAAGCCCGCCCTGGTGGACGGCATCGGCCTCATCGTCGGCATCGACCGCTTCATGAGTGAGGCCCGCGCCCTGACCAACTTCGCGGGCAACGCCATCGCCACGGTCCTGATCGGCACCTGGACCAAGGAGATCGACAAGTCCCGGGTGGACGAGGTGCTCGCCGGACACGCCCCGTTCGACGAGAAGACCCTCCTGGACGACCACCACGGCGCCGACGACGTCGACGACGCGGACGGCACGCCGGAGGTGCCCGAGCAGGGCGGCGAGAAGGAGCTGGCCAGGGCCTGAGACAGGCCGGTGCGACGCCCCCGCACACGCCGGGCGGCTGAGGTGCTCCCCCCCGTCGCTCAGCCGCCCGGTCCCCCCGGGAAGCCCCGCGCCTTGTGGCGCGGGGCTTCTTGCCTTGACGTCCGCGTCAAGGCTTACGTTCGTCTCCATGCGAATCGGCGAGCTGGCCGCACGGGCCGGGACCACGACGCGGACGCTGCGGTACTACGAGTCGCGGGGCCTGTTGTCCGCGCGGCGTGCCGTCAACGGCTACCGGACGTACGACGAGGAAGACCTGAAGCTGCTGCGGCAGATCAGGACGCTCCAGGACTTCGGGTTCGACCTGGAGGAGACCCGCCCGTTCGTGGAGTGTCTGCGCGCCGGGCACCCCGAGGGCGACTCGTGCCCGGCCTCCCTCGTGGTCTACCGGCGCAAGCTGGCGGAGCTGGACGAGCTGATCGAGCAGCTCACGTCGGTGCGGGCGCAGGTCGGTGCGCAGCTGGCGCGAGCCGAGGCGGCGGTTCCGGGGGGCCCGGAGCCCAAGTGCGAACTGGGAGGACACGCATGAAGAGCAACGGGGTGCCCGAGGTGACGGACGCCGGGTTCGCCGGGGAGGTGCTGGGCAGTGAGCTGCCGGTCCTGGTGGAGTTCACCGCGGACTGGTGCCCGCCGTGCCGGCAGATGGCTCCGGTGCTCAGCGCCCTGGCCGCGGAAGAGGGCGACCGGCTCCGGGTGGTGCAGCTGAACGTCGACCGGAATCCGGCGACCACGAACGCGTACAAGGTGCTGTCGATGCCGACGTTCATGGTGTTCCGCGACGGCGAGCCGGTGAAGTCGATGGTGGGCTCCCGGCCCAAGCGGCGGCTGCTGGAGGAGCTGTCCGACGTGATCTGACCCGCGCCCGATACGAAGAAATCCCCCGAGCAATTGCGCTCGGGGGATTTCTTTGCGTATATTCGTTGATTCGCGACTTCAGGGAAATGAGGTCACGAAGAAGTTCAGTGAGCATAGTATATCCGGGCGGGAGTGGAATTGTCAAACACCGAATTTCCGGACGATGAATTGCGGCACGAGCAGGAATTCATCGACGGACTGTACGCACGCGTGGACGCGCTGCGCGGCGACACCGAGGTCTCGGTGACCCAGGCGCTCGCGCAGGGCAACACCCCCCAGCAGGCCCGGCTGGAGCGGGACATCCTGGTCGCCGAGCGCTCCGGGCTGCTCGCCGCGCTCAACGCGGTGGACGGTTCCCTCTGCTTCGGCCGGATCGACCTCACCTCCGGTGCCGGCCACCACATCGGCCGCATCGGCCTGCGCGCCGACGACGCCGAACGCACCCCGGTCCTGATCGACTGGCGGGCCGACGTCGCCCGCCCCTTCTACCTGGCCACCGGCCACACCCCGATGGGTCTGCGCCGCCGCCGGCACATCGCGAGCGAGGGCCGCACGGTCACCGCCCTGCACGACGAGATCCTCGACCTCGGCGACGAGACGCGCACCGGTCACGAGGACCCGTCCGGCGACGCCGTGCTGCTCGCCGCGCTGAACTCCGCGCGCACCGGCCGCATGGGCGACATCGTGCAGACCATCCAGGCCGACCAGGACCGCATCATCCGCGCCCCGCACCGCGGCGTCCTGGTCGTCGAGGGCGGCCCCGGCACCGGCAAGACCGCCGTCGCCCTGCACCGAGCCGCCTACCTCCTCTACGAGCACCGCGAGCTGCTCGCCAAGCGCGCCGTACTCATCGTCGGCCCCAACCCGGCCTTCCTCGGCTACATCGGCGAGGTGCTGCCGTCCCTGGGCGAGACCGGCGTGCTCCTCGCCACCGTCGGCGAGCTGTTCCCCGGCGTGAAGGCCACGGCGACGGACACGCCCGAGGCGGCGGCCGTGAAGGGCCGCGCCGACATGGCCGACGTCCTCGCCGAGGTGGTCCGCGACCGCCAGGCGCTGCCCGACCCGGTCATCGCCATCGAGCACGACCGCGAGATCCTCATGCTCGACGACGACCTGGTCAACGTCGCCCGCGAGCGCACCCGCGCCGCGAAGCTGCCGCACAACGCGTCCCGCGAGCACTTCGAGGGCCACATCCTCAACACGCTCACCGACATGGTCGCCGAACGCATCGGCACCGACCCCTACGACGGCACCAACCTCCTCGATCCCAGCGACATCACCCAGATCCGCGACGAACTCGCCGAGAACCCCGAGGTCTGGTCGGCCATCGACCAGCTCTGGCCCCGGGTGACTCCCCAGCGCCTCGTCGCCGACTTCCTCGCCGCCCCCGAGGCCTTCCTCCCCGCCGGGGACGCCGCCGCCGTCCGCCGTCCGGTCACCCGGCGCTGGACCGTCGCCGACGTGCCCCTCCTCGACGAGGCGGCCGAGCTGCTCGGCGAGGACGACCGCATCGCCCGCTCCCGCGCCGAACGCGAGCGGCAGCGGCAGATCGCCTACGCGCAGGGCGTGCTGGACGTGTCGTACGCGTCCCGGACCTACGAGTTCGAGGACAAGGACGAGGAGGACGCGGAGGTGCTGTCGGCGCACGACATCATCGACGCCGAGCGGTTCGCCGAGCGCCACGAGGAGGACGACCACCGCAGTGCCGCCGAGCGCGCCGCGGCCGACCGCACCTGGGCGTTCGGGCACATCATCGTGGACGAGGCGCAGGAGCTGTCCCCGATGGCGTGGCGGCTGCTGATGCGCCGCTGCCCGACCCGCTCGATGACCCTGGTCGGCGACCCGGCGCAGACCGCGGAGGCGGCCGGCGTCGGCTCCTGGTCGAAGATCCTCGCCCCCTACGTCGAGGACCGCTGGGAGCACACCCGCCTGGGCGTCAACTACCGCACTCCGGCCGAGATCATGGACGTGGCGGCGGCCGTCGTCCGCGCCGACGACCCCGCCTTCGCACCGCCGAGTTCGGTGCGCTCCACGGGCGTACGGCCCTGGGTCCGCGCCACCGGCGACCTCCCGGCCGCCGTCGCCGAGGCCGTCCGGGAACTGACCCCGGAGGAGGGCCGCCTCGCCGTCATCGCCCCGCGCGAGCTGCACCACGCGCTCGCCGCCCGGCTGGACGGCGTGACGGCCGGCGCCGAGCCGGACCTCACCCGGAGCGTCGTCCTGCTCGACCCGCGCCAGTCCAAGGGCCTGGAGTTCGACTCCGTCCTGGTCGTCGAGCCCGGCCGGTACGGCACGAGCGACCTGTACGTGGCCCTCACCCGGGCCACCCAGCGGCTCGGCGTACTGCACACCGGGCCGCTGCCGCAGGGGCTGGTGGACGCGTAGCCCACGCCGCCTACGCCGGGCGGAGCCACACCGTCGACAGGGGCGGCAGGGTCAGCCGGACGCTCGCCGGCCGGCCGTGCCACCCCTGCGGCTCCGGTTTGACCGGGCCGGGGTTGCCCACGTCGCCGCCGCCGTACCGCGCGGCGTCGGTGTTGAGCACCTCGTGCCAGGCGGGAACGTCGTCCGGGACGCCGAGGCGGTAGTCGGGGCGGACGACCGGGGCGAAGTTCGACACCGCGAGCAGCGGGGTGCCGTCGGCGTCCAGCCGCAGGAACGCGAGGACGTTGTCCTCGGCGGCGTCCCCGACGACCCAGGCGAAACCCGACGGGTGGGTGTCGCGCTGCCACAGCGCGGGCGTGACCCGGTAGACGGTGTTGAGGTCCCGCACCAGGTCGCGCATGCCCCGGTGGTCCGCCGCCGCCCCGTACTCCGGGTCGAGCAGCCACCAGTCGGGACCGTGCGCCTCGGACCACTCGGCGCCCTGCGCGAACTCCTGCCCCATGAAGAGCAGCTGTTTGCCGGGGTGGGCCCACATGAAGCCCAGGTACGCCCGCTCGTTCGCGCGCTGCTGCCACCAGTCGCCGGGCATCTTCGACACCAGCGACTTCTTGCCGTGCACCACTTCGTCGTGGGATATCGGCAGCACGTAGTTCTCGCTGTACGCGTACACCATCGAGAAGGTCATCTCGCCGTGGTGGTACTTGCGGTGCACCGGCTCATGACTCATGTACTCGAGCGAGTCGTGCATCCAGCCCATGTTCCACTTCAGCCCGAACCCGAGCCCGCCGAACCCGCTCGGCCCCTTGTGGTGCGTGGCCCGTGTGACCCCGTCCCAGGCCGTCGACTCCTCCGCGACGGTGACGACCCCCGGCACCCGCCGGTACACCGTCGCGTTCATCTCCTGGAGGAACGCCACCGCGTCCAGGTTCTCCCGGCCGCCGTGCTCGTTCGGCGTCCACTGGCCCGGTTCGCGCGAGTAGTCCAGGTAGAGCATCGAGGCGACCGCGTCGACGCGCAGCCCGTCGATGTGGAACTCCTCGCACCAGTACACGGCGTTGGCGACGAGGAAGTTGCGCACCTCCCGGCGCCCGAAGTCGAACTCCAGCGTGCCCCAGTCCGGGTGCGCGGCCCGCAGCGGGTCGGAATGCTCGTACAGGGGGCGCCCGTCGAACTCGGCCAGCGCCCAGTCGTCGCGCGGGAAGTGCGCCGGCACCCAGTCCATCAGGACGCCGATGCCGGCCTGGTGCAGCCGGTCCACCAGGTACTTGAAGTCGTCGGGGTCGCCGAGGCGGGCCGTGGGCGCGTAGAAGCCGGTGACCTGGTAGCCCCAGGAGCCCCCGAAGGGGTGCTCGGCGACCGGCATCAGCTCGACGTGCGTGAAGCCCAGGTCCGCGACGTACGCGGGGAGCTGCTCGGCCAGCTCGCGGTACGTGAGCCCCGGCCGCCAGGAAGCCAGGTGGACCTCGTACACCGACAGCGGAGCCTCGTGTGCGGGCGCTTCCGCGCGCCGGGCCAGCCACTCCTCGTCGCCCCACGTGTAGTCCGAGGCGTGCACGACGGAGGAGGTGGCGGGCGGGACCTCCGTACGCCGGGCCAGCGGGTCCGCGCGGAACGTGCGCGAGCCGTCGGGCCGGGTGATCTCGAACTTGTACAGCTCGCCCGCGCCGACGCCGGGCAGGAACAGCTCCCAGACGCCGGTGCCGCCCAGCGACCGCATCGGGTGACCGGTGCCGTCCCAGAAGTTGAAACCGCCGGCCACCCTGACCCCGCGCGCGTTCGGCGCCCACACCGTGAAGCGGGTGCCCGCGACGCCCTCGTGGGTCGCCGGATGCGCGCCGAGCGCCTGCCAGAGCTGCTCGTGCCGTCCCTCGCCGATCAGGTGCAGGTCCAGGTCGCCCAGCGTGGGCCGGAACCGGTACGGGTCGTCCACCTCCTGGGCCGCCCCCTCGTACGCCACCAGGAGCCGGTGGACGGGGACCTCCTGGATCGGCACCAGTCCGGAGAAGAACCCGTCCCCGTCGTCGTGCAGCTCGACCCGCAGCTCACCGGAGAGGACGGTCACCGCCAGGGCGTACGGCCTGAAGGCGCGGAAGGCGACCCCGCCGGGCACGGAGTGGGCGCCGAGTACGGAGTGCGGGTCGTGGTGCGTACCCGCGAGCAGCCGCTCCCGGTCGACGGCGTCCAGGGAGGGGGAGACGGCGACCTCGACCGGCACGGCGGCCTTCACGGCCTTCTCGGCGGCCGGTTTCCCGGCGGTCTTCTTCCTCCCGACCGCCTTCTGCGCGACCGCCTTCTTCCCGACCGCCTTCTTGGCCACGGTCTTCTTCGCGGCGGCCGCTGTCTTCGCGGCCGTCGTCTCGGTGGCGGCCGTCGTCTTGGCGGCGGCCTTCTTGGCGGTCGTCTTCTTCGCGGTCGTCTTCTTGGCCACCGCCTTCTGAGGCGGCGCCGCCTTCTTCGCGGCGCTCTTCTCCTCGGCCGTCTTCTTCGGGTCGGGACCGCTGGACGAGGGGCGGGGGGTCACGGGTGGAGCCTCCTGGACGAGGTGGGATCGGGGGGTGTCATGCCGGTTCGGGTGTGGACAGGCGGCGCACCGCGGACAGGGGCACCGCCAGCCAGTCGGGACGGTGCCGGGCCTCGTACAGGACCTCGTACACCGCCTTGTCCGTCTCGTGGGCGCGCAGCATCACCGGGTCGGTGCGTGGGTCGCTGCCGGCGACCTCCGCGTACCCGGTGCAGTACGCGGCCCGGCAGGAACCGGCCCAGCCCGGCACCGCGGCGTCGGCCGAGTGCGCGGCGTAGTCGAAGGAGCGCAGCATCCCGGCGATGTCCCGCACCGGCGGCTGCGGCAGCCGCCGCTCGGCCAGGGGCTTGGCGGGCTCCCCCTCGAAGTCGATCAGCGACCACCGGCCGGAGGGCGAGCGCAGGCACTGGCCGAGGTGCAGGTCGCCGTGGACGCGCTGGGCGGTCCAGGTGCGGCCCTCGGCGGCCAGGTCGCCCAGCGCCGTGAACGCCGTGCGCAGCGCGGGCACGTACGGCCGGAGCAGAGGCACCGCGTGGGCGGCCTCCTCCAGCCGCTGGATCATGCCGTCGGCGAGCTGCCGCATCTGGCCGTGGCCGAGGGTGACGGTCGGCAGCGCACGGGCCAGCGCGGTGTGCACCTCGGCGGTGGCCCGTCCGAGCGCCCGGGCCTCGGCGGCGAAGTCCTCCCCCTTGGCCAGCTCGCGCAGGGCCAGCTCCCAGCCGTCGGTCGCGCCCTGCACATACGGCTGGAGCACGCCCAGTACCCAGGACCGGCCGGCCAGGTCGGCCACCATCCACCCGGCCGGAGCCGGCACCCGGGGGCAGCCCTCGCGGGCCAGCGCCAGCGGCAGCTCCAGGTCGGGGTTGATACCCGGCACGATCCGGCGCAGCAACTTGAGAATGAACGTATCTCCATACACGACCGACGAGTTCGACTGTTCGGCGGTCATCAGCCGGGGCACCAGGCCGGTGCGTATCTCCTGGTCCGGTTCCCGCTCGAAACGAAGCCCGCCGATGCGGGCCCCGGTGCGCAGCGCCTCCAGGAGCACCTCGGCGGGCCGGGTGTCGTACAGGGCGTCGTAGGCGGTGCGGCCGGCCAGCGGGCCCTCGGTCACACGTCCGATGAGCGCGGGCGCCAGCCGGGGCGGCAGCGCCTCGCGCGCGCCTATGAGCAGCTGGTAGCAGTCGCCGGGCTGCTCGGCCGCGCCCGGTGCCGGAGCGAGCTGGTGGTGGGCGCGGACCAGCACGTGGTACAGGCCGAGACGGGCGTCGGAGGGGAGCAGCTCGGTGGCCGCGACCAGCGAGAATCCGGTGACCGGACGGCCCTTGCCCGCGAACCAGCGTTGCCGCGGCAGCCAGTCCCGCAGCAGCGGATCAAGTGACGCTAGGAGGCCTGGCGGGCTCGTGACGGTGCGTATGACGGCTTCCGACATGGCGTCGCGTCCTTTCCCCGGGTCGTCGGGGTGTTACTGATGCGTGCCCCGGGCGGGGAGGCAGAAACCGCCCGCCCGGGGATCGGGCCGGTCCGGCCCTAGAGAGCGTCGCCGCGCAGCCGGAACCAGTAGAAGCCGTGCCCCCCGAGGGTCAGCAGGTACGGCAGTTCGCCGACCGCCGGGAAGCGGACTCCACCGAACAGCTCGACCGGATGGCGGCCACCGAAGGCGCTCAGGTCGAGTTCGGTGGGCTGCGCGAAGCGGGAGAAGTTGTGGACGCACAGCACCAGGTCGTCCTCGTACTCCCGCAGGAAGGCCAGTACCGCCGGGTTC
>NZ_RAIF01000031.1:793999-816576 GCF_003671715.1 Streptomyces sp. E2N166
CACTGCATCGGCGTGCGGACCGCGTCGCGGTCGCCGAGCCAGATGTTGTCGCCCATGCCGATCTCGTCGCCGTAGTACAGGATCGGCGAGCCGGGCAGGGAGAGCAGCAGGGCCGTGAACAGCTCGATCTGGTTGCGGTCGTTGTCGAGGAGCGGGGCGAGCCGGCGGCGGATGCCGATGTTGGCGCGCATCCGCGGGTCCTTGGCGTACTCCGCGTACATGTAGTCGCGTTCCTCGTCGGTGACCATTTCGAGGGTCAGCTCGTCGTGGTTGCGCAGGAAGATGCCCCACTGGCAGCCGGACGGGATGGCCGGGGTCTTGGCGAGGATCTCGGAGACGGGGTAGCGGGACTCGCGGCGTACGGCCATGAAGATCCGGGGCATGACCGGGAAGTGGAACGCCATGTGGCACTCGTCGCCGCCGGCGGCGTAGTCGCCGAAGTAGTCGACGACGTCCTCCGGCCACTGGTTGGCCTCCGCCAGCACCACCGTGTCCGGATACTGCGCGTCGATCTCCTTCCGCACCCGCTTCAGGAAGGCGTGCGTGGCCGGGAGGTTCTCGCAGTTGGTGCCCTCCTCCTGGTAGAGGTACGGCACCGCGTCCAGCCGGAACCCGTCGATGCCCAGGTCCAGCCAGAACTTCAGGGCGGAGATCATCTCCTCCTGCACGGCCGGGTTCTCGTAGTTCAGGTCGGGCTGGTGGGAGAAGAAACGGTGCCAGTAGTACTGCTTGCGCACCGGGTCGTAGGTCCAGTTCGACGCCTCGGTGTCGACGAAGATGATCCGCGCGTCCTGGAACTGCTTGTCGTCGTCCGCCCAGACGTAGTAGTCGCCGTACGGGCCGTCGGGGTTCTTGCGGGACTCCTGGAACCACGGGTGCTGATCGCTGGTGTGGTTCATGACGAAGTCGATGATCACGCGCATGCCGCGCTGGTGGGCGGCGTCCGCGAACTCGACGAAGTCGGCCAGGTCGCCGAACTCGGGCAGGACGGCGGTGTAGTCGGAGACGTCGTATCCGCCGTCGCGCAGCGGTGACTTGAAGAAGGGCGGGAGCCAGAGGCAGTCCACGCCCAGCCATTGCAGGTAGTCCAGCTTGGCGGTGAGGCCCTTGAGGTCGCCCACGCCGTCGCCGTTGCTGTCCTGGAAGGAACGGACGAGGACCTCGTAGAAGACGGCTCGTTTGAACCAGTCCGGGTCCCGGTCCTTGGCGGGTGTGTCCTCGAAGGTGTCCGGCACGGGCTCGTTGAAGATCATGTGGTGGGTGACCCTCCGATCTGCGGGTGGGACGGTCGCAGAACCGTGCAGACGTGCGCGGGCGTGACGCCCGGCTCCAGGCGCACATAGTTGGCCCTGCCCCAGTGGTAGGTCTCGCCGGTCAGCTCGTCGCGCACCGGCACCGACTCGTGCCAGTCCAGGCCGAGTTGCGGCATGTCCAACGAGACCGTCGCCTCCTGGGTGTGGTGGGGGTCGAGGTTCACGACCACCAGAACCGTGTTCGACCCCTGCCGCTTCGAGTAGGCGATCACCTCCTCCTTGTCCGTGGGATGGAAGTGCAGATCGCGCAGTTGGCGGAGGGCCGGGCTCTCCCGCCGGATGGTGTTGAGCTGGGTGATGAGGGGGGCGATGGTGGTGCCCTCGCGGGCGGCGGTGGCCCAGTCGCGTGGTTTGAGCTGGTATTTCTCGCTGTCGAGGTATTCCTCGCTGCCTTCGCGCAGGGGGGTGTTCTCGCAGAGTTCGTAGCCGCTGTAGATGCCCCAGGCGGGGGAGAGGGTGGCGGCGAGGACGGCGCGGACCTCGAAGGCGGGGCGGCCGCCGTGCTGGAGGTAGGCGTGCAGGATGTCGGGGGTGTTGGCGAAGAAGTTGGGCCGCATGTAGGAGGCGGCGTCCCCCGAGAGTTCGGTGAGGTACTCGGTCAGTTCCTGCTTGGTGTTGCGCCAGGTGAAGTAGGTGTAGGACTGCTGGAAGCCGATCTGGGCCAGGGTGTGCATCATCGCGGGGCGGGTGAAGGCCTCCGCCAGGAAGATCACGTCGGGGTCGGCGCGGTTGATGTCGCCGATCACGCGTTCCCAGAAGACGACGGGTTTGGTGTGGGGGTTGTCGACGCGGAAGATCCGCACCCCGTGGTCCATCCAGTGGCGCAGCACGCGGACCGTCTCGGCGACGAGTCCGTCGAGGTCGGCGTCGAAGGCGACGGGGTAGATGTCCTGGTACTTCTTGGGCGGGTTCTCGGCGTGGGCGATGGTGCCGTCGGGGCGGTGGTGGAACCAGTCGGGGTGTTTGTGGACCCAGGGGTGGTCGGGGGAGCACTGGAGGGCGAAGTCGAGGGCGACCTCCAGGCCCTGGCGGGCGGCTTCGGCGACGAAGTGGTCGAAGTCGTCGATCGTGCCGAGCTGGGGGTGGATGGTGTCGTGGCCGCCCTCGGGGGAGCCGATGGCCCAGGGGACGCCGACGTCGTCGGGGGTGGCGGAGAGGGTGTTGTTGCGGCCCTTGCGGTGGGTGGTGCCGATGGGGTGGACGGGCGGGAGGTAGACGACGTCGAAGCCCATCGCGGCGATGGCGGGCAGTCTGCGGGCGGCGGTGCGGAAGGTGCCGTGGGGCTGCTCGGGGGTGCCCTCGGAGCGGGGGAAGAACTCGTACCAGGCGCCGTACAGGGCGCGTTCGCGCTCCACGAGCAGGGGCAGCGGGTCGGAGGTGGTGACCAGCTCCCGCAGCGGATGCCGGGCCAGTACCGCGTCCACCTCCGGTGTCAACGCCGCCGCCAGCCGCGACGCGGCCGCCCGGGTCTCGTCCCGCAGCGCGTCCACGGCGGCGAGCAGTTCCCGTCGGTCCTCGCCCCGGGGCACGTCGGCGGCGGCGCGCTCGTACAGCCGGGCGCCCTCCTCCAGGACCAGGCCGGTGTCCATCCCCGCCGGGATCTTGATCCGCGCGTGGTGCCGCCAGGTGGCCACCGGATCGCCCCACGCCTCCACGGTGTACGACCAGAGTCCCGGCTCACCGGCGCTGACGGTGGCGCCCCAGCGGTCGGTGCCCGGGGCCAGCTCCCGCATCGGCGTCCACGGACCCGGCCGGCCCCGCGGATCTCTGAGGACGACGTTGGCGGCGACCGCGTCGTGCCCCTCGCGGAACACGGTGGCCGATATCTCGAAGGACTCGCCGGTGACGGCCTTGGCGGGCCTGCGCCCCTGCCGGACCGCCGGGCGGACGTCCAGGACGGGGATGCGTCCGACGACGGTGGTGCCGTCCGCGGGGGGTGCCCCGGACGGCGCCTCCGGCGGCGCCGCGGGGGGTGCTGACGAGTGGTGCGTGGCGGGCATGACCGCTCCTGTCCGCGTCAACGAGGGTGGGCGGATGACTCTGGGGAGGTGGGTCCTGCGGGGGTGCGTGTGGGGTGTACCGCAGGAGCCTTCCCACACTCTTCGGGTGGGCAATCCGGCACTTTGTTACTTACTCATGCGTATGTCGACACTCGCGACGACCTGACCGGACACCTTCCCCGCCCGGAGATCGACACGCCGGTGGTTATTAGCCCGTCCGGCGATCGAGGAGGACGCCGTTCAGGCCGAATCGGAGGTCTGAGGGCGAAGGCCCCAGCGAGGGACACATCACGCCGGTAACGTCGTCGGGGTGAAGGCGATTCGTCGACTTACCGTCCGTCCCGTTCTCCCCGACCCCCTCCGGCCGCTCAGTGATCTGGCCCGGAATCTGCGCTGGTCCTGGCATCCGGAGACCCGCGACCTCTTCCAGTCCGTCGACCCCGGGTGCTGGGCCGCCTCCGGCCGCGACCCGGTACGGCTGCTCGGCACCGTCCCGCCCGCGCGCCTCGCGGAGCTGGCGGAGGACCGGCGCTTCCTGCGCCGGCTGACCGCGGTGGCCGACGACCTCGACCACTACATGACCGGCGACCGCTGGTACCAGGCCCAGTCCGACCGACTCCCCGCCGCCGTCGCCTACTTCTCACCCGAGTTCGGCATCACCGCCGCCCTGCCCCAGTACTCCGGCGGCCTCGGCATCCTCGCCGGCGACCACCTGAAGGCGGCCAGTGACCTGGGCGTGCCGCTCATCGGCGTCGGCCTGCTCTACCGGCACGGCTACTTCCGGCAGTCCCTCTCCCGGGACGGCTGGCAGCAGGAGCACTACCCCGTCCTCGACCCCCACGAGCTGCCCCTCGCCCTCCTCAAGGAGACCGACGGCACCCCCGCCCACGTCGCCCTCGCGCTGCCCGGCGGCCGGGAACTGCGCGCCCGTGTCTGGCTGGCCCAGGTCGGCCGGGTGCCGCTGCTGCTGCTCGACTCGGACGTCGAGGAGAACGACCTCGGCGAACGCGGCGTCACCGACCGGCTCTACGGCGGCGGCAGCGAACACCGGCTCCTCCAGGAGATGCTGCTCGGTATAGGAGGTGTCCGGGCGGTACGGACGTACTGCCGGCTCACCGGCCACGCCGCGCCGGAGGTGTTCCACACCAACGAGGGCCACGCGGGCTTCCTGGGCCTGGAGCGCATCTCCGAACTGTGCGAGAGGGGGCTGGAGTTCGGTGCCGCACTGGAGGCGGTCCGGGCCGGCACCGTCTTCACCACCCACACCCCCGTCCCGGCCGGCATCGACCGCTTCGACCGCGAGCTGGTCGCCCGCCACTTCGGCCCCGACTCCGAACTCCCGCGCATCGACGTCGAGCGCGTCCTGCGGCTCGGCATGGAGACCTACCCCGGCGGCGAGCCCAACCTGTTCAACATGGCCGTGATGGGCCTGCGCCTGGCCCAGCGCGCCAACGGCGTCTCCCTGCTGCACGGCGGGGTCAGCCGGGAGATGTTCTCCGGACTCTGGCCCGGCTTCGACGCCGAGGAGGTGCCGATCACCTCCGTCACCAACGGCGTGCACGCCCCGACCTGGGTCGCCCCCGAGGTGTTCCGGCTCGGGGCCCGGCAGATCGGCGTCCAGCGGGCCGAGGACGCGCTGACCGTCGGCGGCTCGGACCGCTGGGACTCGGTCGCCGACATCGCCGACCAGGACATCTGGGAGCTGCGCCGCACCCTGCGCGAGCAGCTCGTCGAGGAGGTGCGGGAGCGGCTGCGCGCCTCCTGGCGGCAGCGCGGCGCCGGCACCGCCGAGCTGGGCTGGATCGACGACGTCCTCGACCCGGACGTGCTCACCATCGGGTTCGCGCGGCGCGTCCCGTCGTACAAGCGGCTGACGCTGATGCTGCGCGACCGCGACCGGCTGATGGACCTCCTGCTGCACTCGGAGCGGCCTATCCAGATCGTCGTCGCCGGCAAGGCGCACCCGGCGGACGAGGGCGGCAAGCGGCTGGTGCAGGAGCTGGTGCGGTTCGCGGACGACCCGCGGGTGCGGCACCGCCTCGTGTTCCTGCCCGACTACGGCATGGCGATGGCGCAGAAGCTCTACCCGGGCTGCGACATCTGGCTGAACAACCCCCTTCGCCCCCTGGAGGCGTGCGGCACGTCCGGCATGAAGGCGGCGCTCAACGGCTGCCTCAACCTGTCGGTGCTGGACGGCTGGTGGGACGAGTGGTACCAGCCCGACTTCGGCTGGGCGATCCCCACCGCCGACGGCGCGGGCACCGACCCGGACCGGCGCGACGCCATAGAGGCCGCCGCCCTCTACGACCTGCTGGAGCAGCGGATCACCCCCCGCTTCTACGAGCGCGGCGCGAGCGGGCTGCCCGACCGGTGGATCGAGATGGTCCGCAGGACCCTGAGCCTGCTCGGGCCGAAGGTGCTGGCCGGCCGCATGGTCCGCGAGTACGTCGAGCGGCTCTACGCCCCCGCGGCCGAGGCACACCGCGCGATGGACCCGGACTCCGCCCGTTCGCTGGCCGAGTGGAAGGCCCGGGTGCGGGCGGCCTGGCCCGGGGTGAGCGTCGACCACGTGGAGACGTCCGCCGCGAGCGCCACGGCGGAGCTGGGCTCGACGCTCGGGCTGCGGGTCCGGGTCGACCTCGGCGACCTCGCCCCGGACGACGTGGAGGTGCAGGCGGTCTCCGGCCGGGTCGACTCCGAGGACCGGATCACCGACGCGGCGACCGTGCCGCTGAAACCGGTGGGCGGCCCCGACCTGGAGGGCCGCTGGCTGTACGAGGGCCCGCTCGCCCTGGACCGCACCGGGCCCTTCGGCTACACGGTCCGCATCCTGCCCGCGCACCGGCTGCTGGCGTCCGGCGCGGAGGCGGGACTGGTCGCGGTCCCGTCGGACGAGCTGGCGGAGGCGGCGGGGCTGCTGATGAGGTGAGACCGTCCGGAGGATGAGCTGACACCGTCCGGAAGTCGACGTGGGACCGGCCGTGAAGCGCGGGTCAGTCCTCCTCGTCGCCGCCGCTCAGCCGGCGCAGGACGGTGCCGCAGCGGCGGGCGTAGGCGTGCTGGAAGGCGCGGGCCGCCGGTCCGCCGGCCTTGGCGTACCACTTGGCGGGGCGGCTGAAGGCGGTCACGGTCAGCCAGACCGTGCCGTCGCCCGTCCGGTCCACCACGAAGGCCTCCTCGCCGGACTCGGGGTGGCCGGGCAGGGTGCCGTAGGCCCAGCCGGCCCGGCGGGGCTCGTCCAGGGTCCAGACCACCCGGCACGGCGCCTTGATCATCCCGGCGAGGGTGACGGTGACGTCGACGCCGGGCGCGGCACGCTCCGCGCTCGCGTCGATGCCGACACCCACCTCGCGGTGCATCTCCCAGGTGAGCACGGCCTCGACCGCACGCTGGAACACCGGCTCACCCTCCCCGAGGCGCGTGCGTACGTGCATGGGGCGGAAGCCGGGCGGGCAGTGGCCCTGCTCGCGGGTGGCGCCGACGTCGTCGTACGTGAAGGACATGGGGACCAAGAGTAGGGCGACACCCTGGAACCTGGCGTTCCGGGTGCCGCCGGCAGGCCATGGGGAGGGCGCCGTCCCGGGGAGTCGAACCACCGGGACGGCGCCCTGACCGTGGAGCCCCGCGCGGGGGCTACGGGAAGGTGAGCTTGAAGGAGTCGATGTACCCGGTGTCCCGGGAGGCCACGTCCTGGACGCGCAGCTTCCAGGTGCCGTTGGCGGTCTCCGAGGAGGCGTTCACCGTGTACGTCTGGTTGACGTCGTTCGCCGAGTCGGAGGAACTGGAGTTCTTCAGGCGGTACGCGGTCCCGTCCGGGGCCAGCAGGTCGACCACCAGGTCACCGCGCCAGGTGTGCTTGATGTCCACCGCGGCCTGGAGGTTGGCCGGCGCGTTGCCGGCCCGCCCCGTCACGGCGACCGACGAGGTGACCGCCGCGCCGTTGTCCGGGATGGCCACGTCGGCGGCGTTCTCGAAGGACGTGCCGCCGCCCCCGCCGCCGCCCGAGCGGGCGCCGACGTTGATGCCCGCCCAGGCGTCCTGCACCGCCTTGTACTCGGTGCTGTCGGTGCCGTACAGCTCACCGGTGGCCGCGAGGGTGCCGGTGCGCGCCGCCGCGTAGTTGGTGGTCGACGTGAACTTCGTGGTCAGCGCGCGGAACCAGATCTTCGCCGCCTTCTCGCGGCCGATGCCGGCGACCGGGAGGCCGTCCGAGGTGGGCGAGTCGTAGGTGACACCGTTGATGGTCTTGGTGCCGCTGCCCTCGCTCAGCAGGTAGAAGAAGTGGTTGGCCGGGCCGGACGAGTAGTGGACGTCGATGCTGCCGATCCCCGAGTACCACGAGTCCTTGGAGGCGCCGTCCTTGCTCGGCTTGTCCATGTAGCGCAGCGGGGTGCCGTCGCCGTTGATGTCGATCTCCTCGCCGATGAGGTAGTCACCGACGTCCTCGGAGTTGTTGGCGTGGAACTCGACGGCCGCACCGAAGATGTCCGAGGTGGCCTCGTTCAGCCCGCCGGACTCGCCGCTGTAGATCAGGCCCGCGGTGTTGGAGGTGACGCCGTGCGTCATCTCGTGCGCGGCCACGTCGATGGACGTCAGCGGGTTGGCGTTGCCGGAGCCGTCGCCGTACGTCATGCAGAAGCAGCCGTCCGACCAGAAGGCGTTGACGTAGTTGTTGCCGTAGTGGACCCGGGAGTAGGCGCCCACACCGTCGCCGCGGATACCGGACCGGCCCTGGACGTTCTTGTAGTAGTCCCAGGTCAGCGCCGCCCCGTAGTGGGCGTCGGCGGCGGCGGTCTCCGCGTTGGACGGGCTGCCGTTGCCCCACACGTCGTCGGTGCCGGAGAAGAGCGTGCCGGTGCCGGAGGTGCCCCGGTTGAGGTTGTACGTCTTGTGGTTGCCGCGCGCGCTGTCGGTCAGCGTGTACGACGACCCGGACCGCGCGGTGCCCAGCGTCACCGTGCCGCTGTACATGGTGTTGCCGGTGCCGTTGTGGATCGCCTGGTACTCGTAGAGCTTGGCGCCGGTGGCCGCGTCGGTGACCACGTGCAGCTCGTTCGGGGTGCCGTCCTCCTGGAGGCCGCCCACGACCGTCTCGTACGCCAGGACCGGTGTGCCGTTCGCCGCCCAGATCACCTTGCGCGGGGCGCGGTCGGCCTCGGGCCGCTCGGCGCCGGCGGCCTTCGCGGCGGACACGGCCTGCTGCTCGGCCTTGCCGGCGGATATCTTCGGCGTCACGGTGGCCGGCTTGATCGCCTTCGGCGTGGCCTTCACGACCCGCTCGGTCTTCCCGGCGTCGGTGGTGACGACCAGGTCGCCGCCGAGGACGGGCAGTCCGTCGTAGGTGCGCTCGTAGCGCGTGTGCTCGGTGCCGTCGCGGTCCTTGACCACGTCGCGGACGACCAGCTTCTCCTTGGCGCCCAGGCCGAGTTCGCCGGCCGTGTGCGCCTTGGCGGCGTCGGCGTCACGGATGAGTTCGGCGCGCTGGGCCGGAGTGAGCTTGACGGACTCGGCGCCCGGAACGGGGGCCTGCCGGGGAGCCGCGGTGGCGGCGCCGGACTGGACCGCCGTGGCGATCAGCGCGGCGACACCGGCCAGGGCGACGGCGGCGGCGCGGCGGTGGGTGGTGCGGGACGCGGTGTGGGAGGTGCGTCTGTGGGGAGTGCTGCTGCTCAACACTGACTCCTTCTGCGTGGCCGCGGGTCGCGCGGCCAGGGGAGACCGGCCGGCGGGTGGGCCGGCCGGGCGGTACTGGTTCGGTACGCAGAAACCACGTGCTAGGAGCTGACCGCCGCGCAGCGCTGGTGGGAAAGCTGTGGGGGCGCTGTGGAGCGGCCGTGGGAAGAGTGGCAGGAGAACGCGCCTTCTGTCAGGAGCGCGTCAGAAAGTTGGCCGGAAATCGTTCGTTGTCCGGGCGTTCATGTTCGATATACGGAAGGGATGCTTTCGCGTGGTACTGACTGCCCGATCAGTCAGTAGTCGGTCCGGGCGACGGCGCGGGCGTCGGCTCCCCGTGCCAGGACCCCCACAGCGCCGCGTACGCCCCGCCGGCCGCCACCAGCTCGTCGTGCGGGCCGAGTTCGGTCAGCCGGCCGTCCTCCATCACGGCCACCCGGTCGGCGTCGTGCGCGGTGTGCAGACGGTGCGCGATGGCGATGACCGTACGGCCCTCCAGTACGGCGGCCAGGGCGCGCTCGGTGTGCCGGGCCGTCGTCGGGTCCAGCAGGGCCGTCGCCTCGTCCAGGATCAACGTGTGCGGGTCGGCCAGCACCACCCGGGCCAGGGCGAGTTGCTGGGCCTGCGACCCGTCCGCCCGGTGACCGCCCGTGCCCACCTCGGTGCCCAGGCCGTCGGGCAGGGCCCGCACCCACTCCTCGGCGCCCACGGCGGCGAGCGCGGACCACAACTCCTCGTCGGCGGCGCCCGGTTCGGCGATGAGGAGATTGTCGCGGACCGTGCCGAGGAAGACGTGGTGCTCCTGGGTGACCAGCACGACCTGGCGGCGCAGCCGATCCGGTCCGAGGCCGACCACGGGCACCCCGCCCACCGTCACCGAGCCCTCGGTCGGCGCGTCGACGCCCGCCAGCAACCGGCTCAGCGTGGTCTTGCCGGCACCGGACGGTCCGACGACCGCCAGCCGTTCACCCGGCCGCACGGTCAGGTCCACCCCGCGCAGCACCTCGCCGCCCCGGTCGTAGGCGTAGCGCACCCCGGCCACGTCGATACGGTCGTCCGCCGGGACCGGCGCGTCGCCCGCCGTCACCTGCGGAGCGCGCGCCAGCCCCTCCACGCGGGAGAACGAGGCGCCGCCCGCCTGGAGCTGCTCGATCCGCATCAGCACCTCGTCGAGCGGCCCGGCCAGCTGCTGGAGGTACACGGCGCAGGCCACCACCGCCCCCAGGCTCACCGACCCGCGCGCGTGCAGGACACCGCCGAGCAGCAGCACGCCCGCCACGGGGACGACGTACGAGATCTCCACCGCCGGGAAGAACACGCTGCGCAGGTACAGCGTGTGGAACCGGGTGCGCCGCGAGACCTCCAGCGCCTCCCGGTTCGTCGCGACGCGCCGGCCGGTCAGCCCGAACGCCTCGACCGTGCGGGCGCCGGCCACCGTGGCGGCGAGGCTCTCGGCGACGTCCGAGGTGGCCGCGCCCTCGGCGAGATAACCGGCCCGCGCCCGGCGCAGATACCAGCGCAGCGCGAACCAGACCGGCGTCAGCCCCAGCACCCCGACCGCGCCGAGCAGCGGGTCGAGCACGAACACCGCGCCGGTGAGGAACAGCGCCTGCACGGCGTTGATCAGCAGCTCGGGTCCGGCGTCGCGCAGGGTCGTGCCGACCGTGGTCACGTCGGCGGTGCCGCGGGTCGTCAGGTCCCCGGTGCCCGCCCGCTCGACCACGGACGCCGGCAGGGCCAGCGCCCGGTCCACGAAACGCTCCCGCACCCGGGCGAGCGTCCGTTCCCCGAAACGGTGCCCCACGTAGCGCGCCCAGCGGGCCAGCAGCAGCTGCGCCAGCGAGCACAGCAGGATGGCGAGCGCCATCCGGTCCACGGCGCCGACGCCGCTCCCGGCCCGCACCTCGTCGACGATCCGGCCCAGCAGCCACGGGCCCGCGAGCCCGGCCAGGGCGGCCAGCGCGTTCAGGCCGAGGACCAGGGCGAAGGCCCGTCGGTCGGCGCGGACCAGTCGGGCCACCGACCGACGGACGTCGGCGCGCTCGGCGACGGGGAGCCGTCCCGGTGTCGTCATCGGGCCGGCTCCTCTTCTTCGGCTTCTTCGGCTTCTTCGGCGTCCCGCGCGACAAGTGCCCGGTATCCCGGCTCGGCGGCCAGCAGTTCACGGTGGCCGCCGGTGGCCATGACCTTGCCGTCGACGAGGTAGTGCACGACGTCGGCCCGGTCCAGCACCAGCGGGGAGGTGCCGGCCACCACGGTCGTACGGCCCTTGCGGGCGTCCCGCAGCCGGTCCGCCACCGTGGCCTCGGTGTGGGCGTCGAGCGCGGAGGTCGGCTCGACGGCGAGCAGGACCTCGGGATCGGCCAGCAGGGCCCGGGCCAGCCGGACGCGCTGGCGCTGGCCGCCGGAGAGAGTGCGGCCCTGGGCGGCGACCGGGGTGTCCAGGCCGTCGGGGAGGCCTCGGACGATGTCGTCGGCGGCAGCCGCGTGGAGGGCGTTCAGCTGCGCCCGCGAGGATGCCCCGGCAGTGCGTCGGGCGTCCGCGGGTGCGTTGCGGCCGGTCGCGCCCACACGGCGGAGCCGCACATCGGCATCGCCCCTCGCGGGCGTTTCGGCAGCGCCGATCACATCGCTCAGGGTGCCGGCGAAGAGGTCGGCCTCCGCCTCCGCGACCAGGATGCGGTCCCGCACCTGGGCGAGCGGCACCTCGGCCAGTGGCACCCCGCCCCACGTCGCGTCCGACGGCGCGTACCGGCCGAGGCGGTCGATCACGGTGGCGGCGTCGGCGGGCCGGGACCCGGCCAGCGCGGTCAGCCGGCCCGGCGGTACCCGGACTCCGGAGGCCGGGTCGTACAGGACCGAGGGCTCCGCCGGGGCGGCGCGGGTACCGTCGTCCGCCTCGGGCTCCAGCCGCAGGAAGTCGACGACGCGGCGGGCGGCCACCACACCCCGGCTGAGCTGGTGGGCCATCTCGATGAGGAACGCCACCGGCCACCCCAGCGCCACGACATAGCCGTACACCGCCACCAGTTCGCCCACGCTGATCCGCCCCTGCGCGGCCAGCCGGGCACCCAGCCAGGTCACCACCGCCAGGAACAGCATCGGCAGGCCCACCCCCAGGGCCTGGATCCAGCTGGTCACCGCCCCGACCCGGTAGCCCTGCTCGCGCAGCCGCCCCGAATCCCGGCGGAACGCGTCCGAGACCAGGCCCTTGCCACCCAGCCCGTTCAGCACCCGCAGCCCGCCCGCGAGGTCGCCGATCCGCGCGGTCAGCACCGACTGCCGCTCCCGGTACTCGGTCTCCCTGCCCTGCAACCGGCCCATGAGCGGCCCCAGCAGCACGCCGAGCAGCGGCACCCCGAGCAGCACCACCAGGGCGAGCCCGGTCGACACCGACAGCATCAGCCCGCCGACGGCCGCGTAGGCGACGACCGCGCCGACGCCCGGCCCCACGGCCGTCAGGGACGTGCTGATGGTCTGCACGTCACCGACCCCGATGGTGACGACCTCCCCGGCCCCCACCTGCCGGCGCAGCGCCGCACCGAGCCGTGTGGCGTGCCCGACGACCACCTTGACCGTGCGGAAGTTGGCGTCCATCCGCACCCGCGTCATCGTGCGGTGCCGCATGATGCCCAGCCAGGCGTTGAACGCCCCGACGGCGACCAGCGCGCCCGTCCAGGCCGCCAGCGCGCCCAGGTCGCCCCGCTCCAGCCCGTGGTCGATCGCCCGGGCCATCAGATACGGCGTCGCCGCCAGCAGCACCATCCACACACTGGCGAACACGGCCCCCGCCAGACACCGCGGCCACTGCCGCCGGACCAGCCACCACAAGTAGCGCCAGCCGCCCCGGCGGTCGGGCGTGCCGGGCTCCTCGTACGCGTCGATCATCGATGGTTCCCCCGCCAGTTCTCCGTACGGCTCCCCCGACGTCCCGCCCTCACGCCAGACTGTCCCGCCAGGCACGGTGCAGGTCCGCGAACCTGCCCGTCCCGGCGGTCAGTTCAGTCGGCGTGCCGTCCTCCACGATCCCTCCGTGCTCCATCACCAGCACCCGGTCGGCGATCTCCACGGTCGACAGCCGGTGCGCGATCACGACCGCCGTACGGCCCTTCAGGACCGTCGTCATCGCCCGCTGCACAGCCCGCTCACCGGGGATGTCCAGCGAGCTGGTCGCCTCGTCCAGGATCAGCACCGCCGGATCGGCGAGCAACGCCCGGGCGAACGCCACGAGTTGCCGCTGCCCGGCGGAGATACGGCCGCCCCGCTTGCGGACGTCGGTGTCGTAGCCGTCGGGCAGCGCGGCGATGAAGTCGTGGGCGCCGATCGCCTTCGCGGCTCCCTCGATCTCCTCCCGGGTGGCCTCCGGGCGGCCGATGGCGATGTTCTCGGCGACCGTGCCGGAGAACAGGAACGCCTCCTGCGTCACCATCACCACCCCGCGCCGCAGTTCGGGCACGGCGAGGTCGCGCAGGTCCGTGCCGTCCAGCAGCACCCGGCCGTCGGAGGGGTCGTAGAACCGGGCGAGCAGCTTGGCCAGCGTCGACTTGCCCGCACCGGTCGAGCCCACGACGGCGACCGTCTGCCCGGCCGGGATCGTCAGGTCGAAGCGGGGCAGCACCTCGCCGCCGGTGCGGTAGCCGAAGCGGACCCCGTCGAAGACGACCTCGCGCCCGGGGTGCTCCGACGCCGGCGCAGGCAGTTCCTTCGGCGCGGCCGGCTCGGGCACGGACGGCGTCTGGGCCAGGAGCCCGGCGATCTTCTCCAGCGAGGCCGCCGCCGACTGGTAGGAGTTGAGGAACATGCCGAGCCGGTCGATCGGGTCGTACAGCCGGCGCAGGTACAGCACCGCCGCCGCCAGCACGCCGAGGGCCAGCGTGCCGTCCGCGACGCGGTAGGCGCCCCACAGCACGATCCCCGCGACGGCCGTGTTGGCGACCAGCCGGGAACCGACGACGTAGCGGGCCATCTCCAGGAGCGCGTCGCCGTTGGTCCGCTCGTGGCGCCGGTTCAGTACGGCGAAGTCGGCGTCGTTGGCGTCCTCGCGGCGGAAGGCGCGCACCGGCCGGATGCCGTTCATCGTCTCCACGAACTTCACGATCACCGCCGCGATCGCCGTGGACCGCTGCCGGTACACCCGTCCCGCGCGCCGCTGGTACATCCGCATCAGCCCGTACAGCGGCACGAACGACGCCACCGCGACCGCGCCCAGGCCGAGGTCCAGCCAGAGCAGCAGCGCCGCGATGTAGACGAAGGACAGGACGACCGTCACCAGCTCCTGCAGACCCTCGTCGAGCAGTTCGCGCAGCGACTCCACGTCCGTGGTCGAGCGGGAGATGAGCCGGCCCGAGGTGTAGCGCTCGTGGAAGTCGACGCTCAGCGCCTGCGCGTGCCCAAAGATCCGGCCCCGCAGGTCCAGCAGCACGTCCTGGCTGACGCGGGCCGCGGCGGCGACGAACGCGTACTGGAGCGCGCCCGCGGCCAGCGAGCAGAGCAGGTAGCCGGCGCCCACCGCGACCAGCGGACCGTGGTCGTCGTCCCGGAGCGCCGGGACGGCGCGGTCGATGGCGTACGCCACCAGCAGCGGGCCCGCCTGCACCGCCGCCTGCTGGAGCAGCAGGAGGAAGGTGGTGAGGGCGACGCGGGCCCTCATGGGCGCCAGCAGGGAACGCAGCAGCACGGCGGTCGCGCCCGGCGGACTGGGCAGGACGTCCCGGTCGAAGAGGTCGTCGGCCGCGAGGGCCGGCTTCTCGGGCGCCGGCTCGCCCTCGGGCTGTTCCCTCTCCGGCGCGGTGGCCGTGGGCGCGGTCATCGGCCGTCCCCTTCCCGGGACCCCTCGGGACCCTCGTGCGCGGCTGGCCCGGACATCAGATGGGCGTACTCGGCGCTGGTGCGCAGCAGTTGCTGGTGGGTGCCGACGGCGGAGATGCGGCCGCCCGAGAGCAGCGCCACCCGGTCGGCGAGCAGCACCGTGGACGGGCGGTGCGCCACGATCAGGGCGGTGGTGTCCGCGAGGACCTGCCGCAGGGCGGCCTCCACGGCGGCCTCCGTGTGCACGTCCAGCGCGGACAGCGGGTCGTCCAGGACCAGGAACCTCGGCGTGCCGACCACCGCCCGGGCGAGCGCGAGGCGCTGCCGCTGGCCGCCGGAGAGGCTGAGGCCCTGCTCGCCGACCTGGGTGCCGGTGCCCTGGGGCAGGGCGTGGGCGAAGTCGGCCTGCGCGACGGCGAGCGCCCGGCCCAGCTCCTCCTCGCCGGCGTCCCCACCGGCCCCCATCAGCACGTTCTCGCCGACTGTCGCCGAGAACAGCGTGGGTTCCTCGAAGGCCACGGCGACCATGGAACGCAGCTCCTCGCGGGGGAGGGCGGCGATGTCCTCGCCGTCCAGCGTGATCCGTCCGGCGGTCACCTCGTGCAGTCGGGGGACGAGCGCGGTCAGCGTGGTCTTGCCACTGCCGGTGGCCCCGACCAGGGCCATGGACTCGCCGGGGCGGATGTGCAGGTCGACCCGGTCGAGCAGGGGCGGGGAGTCGGGGGGCGCGTCGGGGTACCGGAAGCGAACGCCCTCGAACCGCAGGCCTCCGCCTGCCGCGGCCGCGGGCAGTCGTGCGGCTGGGGCGGCACGGGTGGGCGCAGCGGCACCCCGCACCGCCGGGCCGCGCGGCCCACCTCCCGACACGGCCGCCGGCTCATCCGGGCCCCCCGGTTCCTCCACCTCCGCGTCCATCACCTCGAAGTACCGGTCCGTCGCCGTCGCCGCCTCCTGGCTCATCGCCAGCAGGAAGCCGATCGACTCGACGGGCCACCGCAGGGCCAGCGCCGTGGACAGGAACGCCACCAGCGTCCCCGCCGACAGTGACCCGTCCGCCACCTGCACCGTGCCCACCACCAGCGCCGCCCCGATCGCCACCTCCGGCAGCGCCACGATGACCGCCCAGATGGCGGCCAGCAGCCGCGCCTTGCGCAGCTCGGTCCCCCGCAACGTGTGCGACAGCTCGTGGAAGGCCCGTGCCTGGCTGCGGTGCCGGCCGAAGCCCTTGATGATCCGGATACCGAGGACGCTCTCCTCGACGACGGTCGTCAGATCCCCGACCTGGTCCTGCGCACGCCGCGCCACCGCGGAGTACTTCTTCTCGAAGACCGCGCAGGTGATCATCACGGGGATGGCGGGCCCGAGGATCACCAGCCCCAGCGTCCAGTCCTGCACCAGCATGATGCCCACGCCGACAAGGATCGTCACGCCGTTGACCAGCAGGAACGTCAGCGGGAAGGCGAGGAACATGCGCAGCAGCATCAGGTCCGTCGTCCCGCGCGACAGCAACTGCCCCGAAGCCCACCGGTCGTGGAAGGCCACCGGCAGCCGTTGCAGATGCCGGTACAGATCCGCCCGCATCCCCGCCTCGACACCCGCCAGCGGCCGGGCCACCAGCCACCGCCGCAGCCCGAACAGCAGCGCCTCCACCAGCCCGAGGAGGAGCAGATACAGCGCCCCGAGCCACACGCCGGCCGGATCACGGTCGGCGACCGGCCCGTCCACCATCCACTTCAGGACGAGCGGGATCACCAGCCCCACGCAGGAGGCGACGATCGCCACACACGCGGCGGTCGCCAACCGCGCCCGCACGGGCCGGACATAGGGCCACAGCCGCAGCAGGGCGCGCACGGTGGACCGTTCCTCGGTGGAGGCCTTGGCCAAGGCGGGTGTAGTGGACATCAGCGGCGAGCCTACGGTTCACCACTGACACTGCCCACCGAGTTTTCGAGCTCACCGGGGTCGTACGGGGGCATCGGCCGATCGGCTGATGCGCCTTCGAGCGGGACGGCCGATGTGCCGGACCCGCGCACCCCGGGACGCTGGTGCCATGCCCGTCATCGAAGTCACCGAACTGCGCAAGTCCTACGGCGGCCGGCCCGCCGTCGACGGGGTGTCGTTCGCCGTCGAGGAGGGCGAGATCTTCGGCGTCCTCGGCCCGAACGGCGCCGGCAAGACCACCACCGTCGAGTGCGTCGAAGGCCTGCGCGTCCCCGACGCGGGCCGCGTCCGTGTCACCGGCCTCGACCCCGTCGCAGACCACAAGCAGGTCACCCGCGTACTCGGCGCCCAGCTCCAGCAGAGCGAACTCCAGCCCAAGCTCACCGTCCGCGAGGCACTGGAGCTGTACGCCGGCTTCTACCCGGAGCCGGCCGACTGGCGTCCGCTCGCCGAACGCCTCGGCCTCACCCCGAAGCTGAACTCCCGGTTCGGCAAGCTCTCCGGCGGCCAGAAGCAGCGCCTGTCCATCGCGCTCGCCCTGATCGGCGACCCGCGGATCGTGGTGCTGGACGAGCTGACCACCGGCCTCGACCCGCGCGCCCGGCGCGAGACCTGGCAGCTCATCGAGGACGTCCGCGCGGGCGGCGTCACCGTCCTGCTGGTCACGCACTTCATGGAGGAGGCGCAGCGCCTCTGCGACCGGATCGCCGTGATCGACAAGGGGCGGGTCGCGGCCCTGGACACCCCGGCCGGGCTGATCCGCCGGTCGGCGGGCGCCACCGTCATCAGCTTCACTCCGTCGGCGCCGCTGGACGACGACGACCTGAACGCGCTGCCGGGGCTCGCCTCGGTCCAGCGCAAGGACGGCCGCGTCACCCTGTCCGGCACCGACGAGACGGTCAACGCCGTCATCACGCTCCTCGCCCGCACCCGCGTCACCGCCCACCAGCTGCGCGTCACCGATGCCACGCTGGACGACGCCTTCCTGGACCTCACGGAGGCCACGGCATGACCACCGACGTCCTCAACACCGCCGTACTGAAGACGGAGATCCGCCTCTTCGGGCGCGAGCCGGGCGGCGTCTTCTGGATCATGCTCTTCCCCACCCTGCTCCTGGCCATCTTGGGCTCCATCCCGTCCTTCCGCGAGGCCGACCCGAGCCTCGGCGGTCTGCGGCCGGTCGACGCCTACGTGCCGGTGGCCGTACTTCTCGGGCTGATCGTCGGCGGGCTCCAGGGCATGCCGCCGACGATCGCCGGCTACCGGGAGAACGGCATCCTGCGCCGGATGTCGACCACGCCGGTCCGTCCCGCCGCCCTGCTGACCGCGCAGATGCTGGTGCTCGGCGCCGGCGCGCTGCTCTCGGCCCTGGCCGCCCTCGCGGTCGGCCGGCTCGCCTTCGGCGTGACGCTGCCGCGGCAGCCGCTCGGCTACCTCCTGGCACTGCTGCTCGCCCTGTTCGCCTCCCTCGCCCTGGGGGCCCTGCTCTCCGCCCTGGCCCGCACGACCAAGATCGCCACCGCGATCGGGTCGACCGCGCTCTTCCCCGCGATGTTCTGCGCGGGTGTGTGGCTGCCGGTGGAGGCCATGCCGGACGTACTGGGCGACGTCGTCGGCTGGACCCCGTTCGGTGCCGCCGCGCAGGCCCTGAACGACGCCGCGGCCGGCGACTGGCCGGGCTGGACCCACCTCGGTGTCCTGGCGGTCTGGACGGTGCTGCTGACGGTGGCGGCCGCGCGCTGGTTCCGCTGGGAGTGAGCACGAGGAGCGGGGGAGCGGGCGTGGCGGACAATGACGCCATGACGGAGACGACGGCGCTCGACGACCGATGGGCGTTGTTCGAACGCTGGGGCCCGTACTGCCTGTTGCTCCTGAGCACCCTGATCGCCTGGTCGACCGCCGACGCGCTCGGCATGTCCACGGCCGAGCGCTGGGCGTGCGGCGCCCTGATCGGCGTGGCCGTCGTCCTGCACCTGTGCTGGGCCAGGATGGCCCGCACCCGTCCCGGGCCGTCCACCGCGGGTGCCTGGCACTACGCGATCCGCTGGGCGGTCGGGTTCGCGCTCACCTGGGCGAACCCGCTGTTCGCCTTCTACGCCGTCATCGGCTACTTCAGCGTCGAGCGCCTGCTGCCACGAGGGCTGTGCAAGGCCGGCCTGTTCGCCACCGCCGTGACCCTGGCGGGCTCCCAGTCGGGCGGGCTGCCGCCGAGCGGACGGCTGGAGTGGGTGCTCTTCGGCGCCATCCTCGTGGCCAACGCCATGCTGGTCCTCCTCTTCGGCCACTTCGCCGACCTGGAGGAGGCCCGCGGCCGGGCCCGGCTGGAGACCATCGCCGAACTGGAGCGCACCAACACCGCCCTGCAGCAGGCCCTCGACGAGAACGCCGCCCTGCACGCCCAACTCCTCGTCCAGGCCAGGGAGGCCGGGGTCGCCGACGAGCGCCGGCGGCTGGCCGCGGAGATCCACGACACCCTGGCCCAGGGCCTGACCGGCATCATCGCCCAGCTCCAGGTCGTGACGGTCACCCCGGACCCGGTCCTCGGGCGCGAGCACACGGACCGGGCCATCGCCCTGGCCCGGCACAGCCTCGGCGAGGCCCGCCGCTCCGTGCACAACCTCTCCCCGGTCGCCCTGGCCGACGACGGACTGCCGGACGCGCTGAAGAAGACGGTGACGGAGTGGGGCGAACGTACGGGGATACCGGCGGGGTTCACCGTCACCGGCACCGCCGAGCCGCTCCACGACGAGGTGGCCGCCACTCTCCTGCGCATCGCCCAGGAGGCCCTGTCCAACACCGCCCGGCACGCCGCCGCGGGCCGGGTCGGCGTCACCCTCTCCTACATGGGCGACGAGGTCACCCTCGACGTCCGCGACGACGGCACGGGCTTCGACTGCCGCGCGGCGCGGCACCGCACCCCCGCCGGCGGCTTCGGCCTGAACGGCATGCGGACCCGCGCCGAGCGCATCGCCGGCGCGCTCACCGTCGAGGCGGAGCCCGGGCAGGGAACGGCCGTCTCGGCTCGCGTACCGTTGGTCCGCCATGACCGATGACGCCGTGATCTCCCTCCTCATCGTCGACGACCATCCCGTCGTGCGCGACGGCCTGCGCGGCATGTTCCAGTCCGCGCCCGGCTTCCGCGTCCTCGGCGAGGCCGCCAACGGCGTCGAGGCGCTGGAGCGGGCCTTCGCACTCGACCCGGACGTCGTCCTCATGGACCTGCGGATGCCGGGCGGCCCGGGCGTGGACGCCATCCGCGAACTGGCCCGGCGCGGTGCCCGAGCCAAGGTCCTCGTCCTCACCACGTACGACACCGACTCCGACACCCTGCCCGCGATCGAGGCGGGCGCGACCGGCTACCTCCTCAAGGACGCGCCCCGCGACGAGCTGTTCACCGCGGTCCGTGCGGCGGCCCAGGGCCGGACCGTCCTCTCCCCGGCCGTCGCCACCCGCCTGGTCTCCGCGGTCCGCACCCCGAGGGCGCCGGGCGGCGAACCCCTCTCCGCCCGCGAGCGCGAGGTCCTCGCCCTGGTCGCGCGGGGCACCTCCAACAAGGAGATCGCCCGTGAACTGTTCATCAGCGAGGCGACCGTGAAGACCCACCTCACCCACCTCTACGCCAAACTCGGCGTCAACGACCGCGCGGCGGCGGTGGCGGTGGGCTACGACCGGGGCATCCTCGGCTGAACCGGCCCCCGCCGTCGTCATCCGGGGACGCGGACGGGGACGGAGGCGGGGGCGGCGACTCACCCCACCTTCAGCAGCAGCACCGCCCGCGCCGGCACCGTGATCTCCGTCCCCGCCGGATGCGTCCCGCCCGGTGCCTCCGTCTGCCGCTCCCGGCCGGTGTCGACGACCACCTCGTACCGCTCCGCCCAGGGCGGCCCCGGCAGTACGAAGGAGACCGGCCGGTCGCCCGCGTGCAGGACGGCCAGGAAACTGTCGTCGACGATCGGGCCGCCGCGCTCGTCGCGGCCCGGGATGTCCCGTCCGGAGAGGTACATGCCGAGGGTGGCGGCGGGCGCGTACCAGTCCCGCTCCGTCATCTCGGTGCCCCGGGCGGTGAACCAGGCCAGGTCGCGCAGGCCGTCCGCGGAGTGCGCCCGGCCGGAGAAGAACGCCCGGCGGCGCAGCACCGGGTGCCGGTGGCGCAGCGCGATCAGCCGGGAGGTCAGCTCGAACAGGGGCCGCCACTCCGGGTCGTCCAGCAGGCTCCAGTCGACCCAGCTGATCTCGTTGTCCTGGCAGTAGGCGTTGTTGCTGCCGCCCTGGGTCCGGCCCAGCTCGTCGCCGGCGACCAGCATCGGCACGCCGGTCGACAGCAGCAGCGTGGTCAGCAGGTTGCGGAGCTGGCGGCGCCGGAGCGCCCTTACGTCCTCGTCGTCCGTCTCCCCCTCCGCGCCGCAGTTCCAGGACCGGTTGTCGTCGGTGCCGTCGCGGTTGCCCTCGCCGTTGGCCTCGTTGTGCTTGCGCTCGTACGACACCATGTCCCGGAGCGTGAAGCCGTCGTGGGCGGTGACGAAGTTGACCGACGCGTACGGCCGCCGCCCGCCCCACGCGTACAGGTCGCTGGAGCCCGACAGGCGGTAGCCCATCTCCCGGACGTCCGGCAGCGCGTGCCGCCAGAAGTCCCGCACGGCGTTGCGGTAGCGGTCGTTCCACTCGGTCCACAGGGGCGGGAACGCGCCCACCTGGTAGCCGCCGGAGCCCACGTCCCACGGCTCGGCGATCAGCTTCACCCGCCGCAGCACCGGGTCCTGCGCGATCACCGCGAGGAACGGGGAGAGCATGTCGACGTCGTGCATCGAGCGGGCCAGCGCCGCCGCCAGGTCGAACCGGAAGCCGTCCACGCCCATCTCCGTCACCCAGTAGCGCAGCGAGTCGGTGATCAGGCGCAGGACGTGCGGCTGGACGACGTGCAGGGTGTTGCCGCAGCCGGTGTAGTCGGCGTATCGGCGGGCGTCCGGCTGGAGGCGGTAGTAGCCGCGGTTGTCGATGCCCTTGAGGGACAGCATCGGGCCCAGCTCGCCCGCCTCCGCCGTGTGGTTGTAGACCACGTCGAGGATCACCTCGATGCCCGCCTCGTGCAGCGCGCGCACCATCCGCTTGAACTCGCCGACCTGCTGACCGGTGGTGCCGGAGGCCGCGTAGGCCGCGTGGGGGGCGAAGTAGCCGATCGAGTTGTAGCCCCAGTAGTTCTTCAGGCCGCGGTCGAGGAGATGGCTCTCGTGCGCGAACTGGTGCACCGGCAGCAGCTCCACCGCCGTCACGCCCAGCCGCGTCAGGTGCTCGATCGCCGCAGGATGCGCCAGCCCCGCGTAGGTGCCGCGCAGCTCCTCGGGGATGCCGGGGTGCAGCTTGGTGAAGCCGCGCACGTGCAGTTCGTAGATGACCGAGTCCGCCCACGGCGTCTTCGGCCGCCGGTCGTACGTCCACTCGTCGTCGGGGCCGCCGTCGTGGACGACGACGCCCTTGGGGACGTACGGCGCCGAGTCGCGGTCGTCGCGCACGGTGTCCGCCACATGCTGCTGGGGCCAGTCGCGGACGTGCCCGTACACCTCGGCGGGCAGCACGAAGTCACCGTCCACCGCGCGCGCGTACGGGTCGAGCAGCAGCTTCGCCGGGTTCCAGCGGGCGCCGGTCCACGGGTCCCAGCGGCCGTGCACCCGGAAGCCGTAGCGCTGCCCCGGGCCCACGCCCGGCACGAAGCCGTGCCAGATCTCGTGCGTCAGCTCGGTCAGCCGCACCCGGCGCTCCCCGCCCCCGGGGCCCCGCTCGTCGAACAGGCACAGCTCCACCGCCTCCGCCCCGCCCGCCCACAGCGCGAAGTTCGTCCCCGCCA
>NZ_RAIF01000031.1:816785-822177 GCF_003671715.1 Streptomyces sp. E2N166
CCCGCCGCGCGCCGTTCACCGCGACGGCGGGGTGCCCGTCCTCGGCGGCCTGCTTCCCGGCCACCGCCTCCTGCTCGGCTGCGCTGGACACCTGTCAGCCTCCTGCGGCTCGTGGAACGACGTGCCAGAGACGGAAGACGGGAAGAGGGCGCACGGTGTCCCGACCGCTGCTCCCCGTCGCGTCGTCCTCCCCACTGTTCTGCCCACCGCATGGCTCGCACTCACGTTTCCCCAGGGCGGACCGGTCGTTACGGGTGGATGTGAGGCACGTACAAGGGCGCGCACGGCGCGCAGGGGCCGCTCTGGCCACCGTACTGACATGGGCAGGACTGCTGGCCGGGGCCGCCGGATGCACCTCGGACGGCGGTGGCATCGGCGGTGGCATCGGCGGGGTGTTCGGCAAACCCCCCGCAGCCGAGGAGGTCATCCGCATCACCCCGGACGACGGCAGCAAGGCCGTCCGGCCGGAGGAGAGGAAGCTGTCGGTGCGGGTGCCCGGCGGGCGGCTGGAGTCGGTGAAGGTCGTCAAGTCGCAGGACGCGCAGGAGACCCCGGTACCCGGCCGGATCTCCGACGACGGCCTGCGCTGGGAACCCGACGACGACCGGCTGGCGCTCGCCGCGAAGTACACGGTCGACGCCGTCGCCCTGGACGGCCAGGGGCGCCGCTCGGCCCGGCACACCACCTTCACCACCTACGTCCCCGAGGAGCGCTTCATCGGGTACGTCGCTCCCGAGAACCGCTCGGTCGTCGGCACCGGCATGATCGTTTCGCTGGAGTTCAACCGGGAGATCACCGACCGCGCCGCCGTCGAACGCGCCGTCTCGGTGACCGCGAAGCCCGCCACCGAGGTCCGCCCCCACTGGTTCGGCAAGGACCGCCTCGACTTCCGCCCCGAGAAGTACTGGAAGCCCGGCACCGAGGTCACCGTCGACCTGCACCTGCGGGACGTCGAAGGCGCGCCGGGGGTGTACGGACTCCAGCACAAGACGTTCTCCTTCACCGTCGGCCGCAGCCAGGTCTCCCGCGTCGACGCGGCCAAGCGGACCATGCAGGTGCGCCGGGACGGCACACTGCTGACCACCGTGCCGATCACGGCGGGGGCGCCGACGACCCCCACCTACAACGGCAAGATGGTGATCACCGAGATGCTCGACGTCACCCGCATGAACAGCCGCACGGTCGGCTTCGGCGGCGAGTACGACATCCCCGACGTCCCGCACGCCATCCGTCTGACCAGCTCCGGCACCTTCCTGCACGGCAACTACTGGGCACCGGAGGACACCTTCGGCCGGGCCAACGTCAGCCACGGCTGCGTGGGTCTGCGCGACGTCAAGGGCGGCGGTTCCGACACTCCGGCGGGCTGGTTCTTCGACCGCAGCCTGATCGGTGACGTCGTCGAGGTGGTCCACAGCAAGGACAAGAAGGTCTCCCCCGACAACGGGCTCGGTGGCTGGAACATGAACTGGGAGAAGTGGAAAGCGGGCAGTGCGGTGAAGTAGCGCCGGCGTGATTCCGGCACCCGGCCGCCAACTCGGTACGGAACAGTGACAATTCCTCTGTCCCCTACGCCCCTGGCCTGCGGTTACGATGCGCCGGTGCGCGCGGGCGCACCGGGGCGCGGGCCCGACCAGGCCCGGCGAGGGGAGACAAGTTGAACGTGCGTCCGATATCGGGGGCGTCACCGGCGGTCCGCCGGGGGCGGAGCGGCAGGGGACGCGGCAGGACACTGCCGGCGCTGGCACTGGGTGTGCTGCTGACGCTGACCGCGTGCGGCGGGGGAGGGTCCGGATCGGGAGCCGGGGCCGGGGACGACGGCGGCAAGAACGCCAAGGACTCCACCGCGGCACAGAGCGAGCAGTCCGAGGCCGTGGTCAGCATCGCCCCGAAGAACGGGGCCAAGGCCGTCGACACCAGCGGCGACCTCAAGGTCGCCGCCGCGAAGGGCAAGCTCACGGAGGTCCTGGTCAAGGACGCCGAGGGAACGAAGGTCGACGGGAAGATATCCGCGGACGGCGCCACCTGGACGCCGTCCACCCACCTGGCCGCCGCCACCACCTACACCGTGCACGCGGTCGCCAAGGACTCCGAGGGCCGCACCGCCGCCGAGGACTCCCGCTTCACCACCCTGACGCCGAAGAACACCTTCATCGGCACCTTCACGCCGGAGGACGGCTCGAAGGTCGGCGTCGGCATGCCGTTCTCGATCCGCTTCACCCGGGGCATCACCAACCCCGAGGACGTCGAGAAGGCCATCCGCGTCAAGACCGAACCGGCCGTCGAGGTCGCGGGCCACTGGTTCGGCAACGACCGCCTCGACTTCCGCCCGGAGAAGTACTGGAAGGCCGGCACCAAGGTCACCGTCGACCTCAACCTCGACGGCGTCGAGGGCCGCGACGGGGTCTACGGCGAACAGGCCAAGACCGTCTCCTTCACGGTCGGCCGCAGCCAGGTCTCCGTCGTCGACGCCAAGAAGCTCACGATGAAGGTCGTGCGGGACGGCAAGACCGTCAAGACCATCCCCGTCACCACCGGCGCTCCCGGCTACGAGACCTGGAACGGCCAGATGGTCATCACCGAGCGGCTCCCCGTGACCCGGATGAACGGCGAGACGGTCGGCTACGGCGGCGAGTACGACATCAAGGACGTCCCGCACGCCATGCGCCTGTCCACGTCCGGCACCTTCATCCACGGCAACTACTGGGGCGGCGACGCCTTCGGCAACCGCAACTCCAGCCACGGCTGCATAGGCCTGCGCGACGTGCGCGGCGGCTGGGACGAGAAGGCGCCGGCCGCCTGGTTCTTCGAGAACTCGCTCATCGGCGACGTGGTCGTGGTGAAGAACTCCAACGACGCGACCATCGCCCCGGACAACGGCCTCAACGGCTGGAACATGTCCTGGGAGAAGTGGAAGGCGTAGGCCGGCGGTGCACCCGCGCCCCAAGGGGGCGCGGGTGCCGTCGCGACATGCGGCTCCGCCGCGTGGGCGCGAGCAACGCGCCACCGGCCGTGGGCCGACCACGCACCCACGACCCCCACGGCGGTGAACGCCCGCTAACCTGCGGAGCATGACCGTACATCTGGAAGTCGCCGAAGGCATTGGCACGCTGCGTCTGGACCGTCCACCGATGAACGCGCTGGACATCGCCACCCAGGACCGGCTCAAGGAACTCGCCGAGGAGGCCACCCGCCGCGATGACGTGCGCGCCGTGGTGATCTACGGCGGCGAGAAGGTGTTCGCGGCGGGCGCGGACATCAAGGAGATGCAGGTGATGGACCACGCGGCGATGATCCAGCGCTCCCGCGGCCTGCAGGACGCCTTCACCGCGGTGGCCCGCATCCCCAAGCCGGTGGTCGCGGCGGTCACCGGATACGCCCTCGGCGGCGGCTGCGAACTCGCGCTCTGCGCCGACTTCCGCATCGCCGGGGAGAACGCCAAGCTCGGCCAGCCCGAGATCCTGCTCGGCCTGATCCCCGGCGCGGGCGGCACCCAGCGGCTCTCCCGGCTGGTCGGCCCCTCCAAGGCCAAGGACCTCATCTTCACCGGCCGCCAGGTGAAGGCCGACGAGGCGCTGGCACTCGGCCTGGTGGACCGCGTGGTGCCGGCCGCCGAGGTCTACGAGCAGGCGCACGCCTGGGCGGCACGGCTCGCGAAGGGGCCCGCCATCGCGCTGCGCGCGGCGAAGGAGGCGATCGACACGGGTCTGGAGACGGACATCGAGACCGGCCTCGCCGTCGAGCGGAACTGGTTCGCGGGTCTGTTCGCCACCGAGGACCGTGAGCGGGGGATGCGCAGCTTCGTGGAGGAAGGCCCCGGGAAGGCGAAGTTCCTCTGAGTGCGCTCGATGAAGTGGGTCCGCACCGCTCGCAGTTGACGCGGTGTCTGATTCCGGGTCCCTCGATGGGGCGGTTTATGGCAGCCTTAACGCACCATTAAGCGCGTCTTGTCGAGGGAGTCCGCCGCTTGTCTCCGGCCGAGTCGTCCACGCAGGTCAGTGGGGCTGCTTCCGGCTCCGAACTGCCCGCGGCATATGCTGATCGACCCTTGCCGGGGCAGGGCTCGGCAGGGGCGTATTCCCCGGGAACGGCCACGGAGCCCTCGGGGGGCGGCCATTATGGGGGCATGGCGGGGCTGGAGGGTACGGAACAGCCGCGGGGAGCCGGACGGGCGACCGCGGCGCGCTGGTCGCCGGCGGTCGAGGACGAGAGCGCGCTCAAGGCGCTGGAGCTGTTCGGAAACCCGACGGAGCGCGAGGTTCCGTTACCGTCCCGCCCCGAGTCCGCCGCCACCGCCCGCCGGCTGGCCCAGGTCGTGGCCCTGCGCCAGTGGGCACTCGGCCCCAAGGTCACGGAGGACACCGTCCTGCTCGTCTCCGAGCTGGTGGGCAACGCCGTACGCCACACCGGTGCCCGTATCTTCGGTCTTCACATGCGCCGTCGCCCCGGCTGGATCCGCGTCGAGGTCCGCGACCCCTCCCGGGGGCTGCCGTGTCTGATGCCGGTGCAGGAGACGGACATCAGCGGGCGCGGCCTCTTCCTCGTCGACAAGCTGTCCGACCGGTGGGGCGTCGATCTGCTGCCGCGCGGCAAGACCACCTGGTTCGAGATGCGGGTCGTGGACCGCTGAGGTCCCATCTGCCGCTGGGAGCAACCCCGTTCGGCGGACACGCCGCCTACGGGTGAAGATCCGCGGTCCGGTGCCGCGGAGCCGGGATCGTACCCGCATGATCACCACACGCCTGCGGCGACGGGCCGCCGCCGCCGTCCTGTCCCTCTCCGCCGTGCTCGCCACCTCGGCCGCCACCGTCCCCCAAGCGGCGGACCCGGCGACGGCTCCCGCCAAGGCCGCCCCCGCCTGCCCCCAGTTCGACGACAAGCTCAAGGCCGCCGCCGACTCCGGCGTCGACGTCGCCCGCATCACGCCCGAGCCGGTCTGGCGCACCACGTGCGGCACCCTCTACCGCAGCGACAGCCGGGGCCCGCAGGTCGTCTTCGAGGAGGGCTTCCACGCCAAGGACGTCCAGAACGGCCAGTACGACGTCGAAAAGTACGTCCTGGTCAACCAGCCCTCGCCGTACGTCTCGACGACCTACGACCACGACCTCTACAAGACCTGGTACAAGTCCGGGTACAACTACTACATCGACGCCCCCGGCGGCATCGACGTCAACAAGACCATCGGCGACACCCACAAGTGGGCCGACCAGGTCGAGGTCGCCTTCCCCGGCGGCATCCAGCGGCAGTACGTCATCGGCGTCTGCCCGGTCGACCGGCAGACCAAGACCGAGATCATGAGCGAGTGCGAGAGCAACCCGCACTACAAGCCCTGGCACTGACGGCCCCGGCCCGGGGCAGGCCCTGACTCACGGCCGGAGGAACAGCGCCTCCGACC
>NZ_RAIF01000031.1:822393-852713 GCF_003671715.1 Streptomyces sp. E2N166
CACCGGCCGGTAACCCGCCGCCTGGAACGCCCGCAGACTGCGGGCGTTCCCCGCCGAGATCTGCGCCCACACCACCTCACCCCCGGCCAGCTGCCGCGCCGCCGTCACCAGGCGCCGCCCCAGCCCTCGGTGCCGTGCCCCCTCCGCCACCTCCACCGCGGCCTCCAGCCGCCCGGCGACCCCTCGGCCCAGCACGAGCACCCCGCCGTCCGCCGCCCACACCCGCACGTCGTCGCGTCGCCGGCGGGCCGAGGCCACCCGGGGATGCCCGGGGCCGGCGATCTCCGTCAGAGCGATCCCGGGGCGGCCCGGAAGCGGAGCGCCGGTCAGCAGCACGTCGATCGTGTCGGTCGTCCGCCCCGTGCGCTCCATGAAGGCGGTCAGGAACCGCGCGTTCATCGTGGCGGCCAGGGGGTCGCAGCCGAGTCCGTCCAGCGTCTCGCGCACCCACCGCGGGTCCTCGTCCGTGAAGACGACCGAGTGCGCCGTGAACGCGATCACCCCGGCGTCCCGGCCGCCGTGCTGCGGCACCACGGTGGTCCCGCCGTCCGCCACCGGGAAGACGCCCAGCGCAGCCGCGCCCAGAATGTCCCGCAGGCTCTCCGCCACACCGCGCTCCTTGAGTCTCCACCCACTGGAAGGCCCACACTCCCAGACATGATCGAAGACGGCACCGGTCTCATGACCATCGGCGAACTGGCGCGCACCACCGGACTGTCGGTGCGCACCATCCGCTACTGGTCCGACGAGGGCGCCCTGCCCCCGGTGACCCGCTCCGCGGGCGGCTACCGGCTCTACGACGCCGCCTCCGCCGCCCGCCTGGAGCTGATCCGCACTCTGCGCGAACTCGGCCTCGGCCTGGACGCCGTACGCCGCGTCCTGTCCGGCGAGACGACGGTCGCGCGGGTCGCGGCGGCGCACGTGAGCGCCCTGGACGCACAGATCAGCTCACTGCGGGTGACCCGTGCGGTGCTGTCGACCGTGGCACGACGCGGCTCGACCGCCGAGGAGATGACCCTGATGAACAAACTGGCGCGACTGTCCGCCGCCGAACGGCGACGCATCATCGAGGACTTCATGGCGGAGGTCTTCGAGGGCGTCGACACCGCGGACCCCGACATCCGCACCCGCCTGCGCTTCGCCGCGGCCGACCTGCCCGACGACCCCACCCCCGAGCAGGTGGACGCCTGGGTGGAGCTGGCCGAGCTGATCCAGGACCCGGAGTTCCGGGCGACGATGCGCAGGATGATCGAGTTCAACGCGGTCGACCGGGGGCCGGACGTCCCCGCCGGCTCCTCCCTGTGGTTCGTGAGCCGCCTGGTGCGGCTCGCGGGCGACGCGCTGAGGGAGGGCGTCCCGCCGGACTCGCCACAGGCCGCCGGCATCCTGCGCGCGCTGATCGGCGACGCCGACCCGGCCGTCGTGCGGGAGCGCCTCACCTCGGTGACGAACGTCCGCCTCGCCCGCTATCGGGAGCTCTCCGCGATCGTGAACGGCGTGGAGCCTCCGTCCGCCTACGAGGAGGAGTTCGGGTGGGTGGTCGCCGCACTGGGTGCCCGGACGGGCAGCTAATCTGACCTGCGTCAGAAGGTCGGAATGACCCATGCACGAGATGAGGGGCGGATCGGTGGCGGACATCGAGGAAGCACGCAAGCAGTTCGAGCGGATCGACACGGACGGGGACGGGTTCATCACCGCCGCCGAGTTCAAGACCGCGCTGGCCCAGGGCGGCGACTGGAACGTCACCGAGTCGGTGGCCGAGGCGATCATCGCCGGCCGTGACCTCGACGGGGACAAGCTGCTGTCGTTCGACGAGTTCTGGACGCACCTCAACAAGTGACGACGCCGTGAGGGGCGCCCGTCCGGTCACCCCCGGAGGGCGCCTCTCCGTGGAATAGCCCGCCACGCCCGGAGGTTGGAGCTGATCACCGGCGCGAGCCGCCGGCTCCGCACGACACGACCTCCGAAGGGCCAGGCGAGTCAGCATCATGAAGATCGGCATCATCGGCGCGGGCAACATCGGCGGCAACCTCACCCGACGGCTGACCGCCCTCGGACACCACGTCTCGGTCGCGAACTCCCGCGGCCCGCACACGCTCACCGCACTGGCCGAGGAGACCGGCGCCACCCCGGTGCCGGTCGAGGAGGCGGCGCGGGACGCCGAGGTCGTGGTCGTCACCATCCCGCTGAAGGCGATCCCGGACCTGCCGTCCGGCGTCCTCGACGGCGCCGCCGACGGCGTGGCGGTCATCGACACGAACAACTACTACCCGCGACAGCGCGACGGGCGGATCGCGGCCATCGAGGACGAGGGCCTCACCGAGAGCCGCTGGACCGAACGCCACCTCGGCCACCCGGTGATCAAGGCCTTCAACGGCACCTACGCCCAGGACATCCTGGAGCGCCCGCGCCCGGCCGGCGCCCCGGACCGCATGGCCCTCCCGGTCGCCGGCGACGACGAGGCGGCCAAGGCCGGGGTCAGGTCGCTGATCGACGAGCTCGGCTTCGACACCGTCGACGCCGGCGGCATCGACGAGTCCTGGCGCCAGCAGCCCGGCACCCCGGTGTACGGCCTGCGCTCGGGCGTCGAGGACGTCACCAATGCCCTGGCGGAGGCCGAGCCGGAGCGTACCGCGGAGTTCAAGGGCTAGCCCCGGTCCGCCGGACAGGCCCTACGCGCCGTCGGCCCACTTCCGCAGCGCCGCCTCGCTCGCGAAGTCCGCCACGTTGGTGTCGACCGGGTCGTCGGTGTACTGGTGGAAGCGCCACGTGGCCCGGATGCGGGGCTCGCCGGCCGTCACGTAGTCGGCGATCCAGAGACCGTCGCCCGCGTACGAGGTGGTGTCCACGTTCAGCCAGTAGTCTCTGTTCGCGTAGAGGATCACCCGGTTGTCCGGCCGCAGCGCCTTCACCTTCCGGATGAAGCTGTCCTTCTCCGCGTTGTTCGCACGGGTGCCCTCGCCCGTCGTCTCCCAGTCGACGGCGAGGATGTCACCGGCCCGGCCGGGGGCTTCGGAGACGAAGTACTCGGCCTGGGCGGCGAGGTCGCCCGGCCACAGGAAGTGGTAGAAGCCGACGACGAGTCCGGCGTCGCGGGCCCGCTTCGTCTGGGCGGCGAGCCTGGGGTTGACGTACGAACGGCCCTCCGTCGCCTTCACGAAGACGAAGGAGAGGCCGTCCGTGCCGTAGGTGGAGGACTGGTAAGCGCTGACGTCGATGCCGCGCAGCATGACCACTCCCTCGGATACCGGCGGGGCCGAAGGGCCCGAAGGACCCGGTAGTTGTCATGCCCGGGAATCGGCCGCCGTACGCGGGCCGGATCAGGGGGCGGAGGAGGAGACCGCGGCGCGGGTGCCGTCGTCGGCGGAGACGGCCTGGTCCTCGCCCTCGCCCTCGTCCAGGGAGACGTCCTTGGTCTCCTTGCCGAGGAGGAGGGCGGTCAGCGTCAGCACCGCCATCGCGGAGAGGTAGACGCCGACCAGCCATGGCGAGCCGTCACCGGTCTCCCACAGCGCCACCGCGATGAACGGGGCGACGGCCGCTCCGAGGATCGAACTGACGTTGTACGAGATGCCGGAGCCGGTGTAGCGCACGCTCGTCGGGAACAGCTCCGGCAGCAGCGCGCCCATCGGGCCGAACGTCATGCCCATCAGCGTGAAACCGAGGACCAGCCACAGCACCACACCGAGCGTGCCCAGGCCGATCAGCGGCACCCACACCAGGCCGAAGACCACGATCGCGGCGGTGACCCAGATCAGGGTGGCGCGGCGGCCGTACCTGTCGGCGAGCGGGCCGGAGACCAGGGTGAACACGGCGAAGAAGAGCACACCGAAGATCATCATCAGCACGAACGTGGTGTAGCTGTACCCCAGACCCGGCACGGCGGCGTCCTTCGCGGTGCGCCCGTAGCTCAGCGAGAACGTGGTCATCAGATAGAAGAGCACGTACGTCGCCAGCATGATGAAGGTGCCCAGGATCAGCTGCTTCCAGTGGCCCTGGACCACGGTGGCCAGCGGCAGCTTCCGCACCTTCCCGGCCTGCTGGGTCTGGGCGAACACCGCCGACTCCACGAGCCGCGAGCGCACCCACAGGCCGATCGCGACCATCACCGCGGAGAACAGGAACGGGATGCGCCAGCCCCAGCTCGTGAAGGCCTCGGAGGGCTGCGTGGGGTCGGCGCCGGCCGCGGACGGCAGCAGCGCCCCGATGACCAGGAACAGGCCGTTGCCGATGATGAAGCCGAGCGGGGCGCCCAGCTGCGGGAAGGTCCCGTACAGGGCGCGCTTGCCGCGGGGCGCGTTCTCGGTCGCGACCAGCGCGGCCCCGCTCCACTCGCCGCCGAGGGCGAAGCCCTGCGCGAGCCGCATCAGCACGAGCAGCGCGGTGGCGACCCAGCCGGCCTGCGCGTAGGTCGGGAGTACGCCGATCAGGAACGTGGCGATGCCCATGGTGAGCAGCGAGACCACCAGCGTCTTCTTGCGGCCGAGCCGGTCACCGAGGTGCCCGAAGAACACGGCCCCGATCGGGCGGGCCACCATCGCGGCGCCGAAGACCGCGAAGGACGACAGCAGTGCCGTGGTCGGGTCGCTGTTCGGGAAGAAGAGCGAGGGGAAGACCAGGACGGCGGCGGTCGCGTAGATGTAGAAGTCGTAGAACTCGATCGTCGTGCCGATGAGGCTGGCGATGAGGACGCGGGACCGCGGATTGACGGGTGCCGGGGTTGATCCGGTGGCTGGTGCGGGCATCTCTCGGTCTTTCACGTGCGAAATGTGCTGGCACCGCCACGATCTCAGGCGTCTCAGTTTTCAGTCGCCACATGTCACGATGTGAGATGCGGCGATGGGAGCCGCCCCTCAGCACTCGATGATGTTGACCGCCAGCCCGCCCCGCGCCGTCTCCTTGTACTTCACCGACATGTCCGCGCCGGTGTCCTTCATGGTCTTGATGACCTTGTCGAGGGACACCTTGTGGGACCCGTCGCCCCGCATCGCCATCCGCGCCGCCGTGACCGCCTTGACCGCGGCCATGCCGTTGCGCTCGATGCACGGGATCTGGACGAGGCCGCCGACCGGGTCGCAGGTCAGGCCGAGGTTGTGCTCCATGCCGATCTCGGCGGCGTTCTCCACCTGCTCGGGGGAGCCGCCCAGCACCTCGGCGAGCGCGCCGGCCGCCATGGAGCAGGCCGAGCCGACCTCGCCCTGGCAGCCGACCTCGGCACCGGAGATGGAGGCGTTCTCCTTGAAGAGCATGCCGATCGCGCCCGCGGCCAGGAGGAAGCGGACCACGCCCTCCTCGTCGGCGCCGGGTACGAAGTTCATGTAGTAGTGCAGGACCGCCGGGATGATGCCCGCCGCGCCGTTCGTCGGGGCGGTGACGACCCGGCCGCCGGCCGCGTTCTCCTCGTTCACGGCCATGGCGTAGAGGGTGATCCACTCCATGGCCAGGGCCTGCGGATCACCCTCCGAGCGCAGCTTGCGCGCGGTGTTGGCGGCGCGGCGGCGGACCTTGAGGCCGCCCGGCAGGATGCCCTCGCGGGACATGCCACGGTCGACGCACGCCCGCATCACCCGCCAGATCTCCAGCAGACCCTCGCGGATCTCGTCCTCGTCGCGCCAGGACCGCTCGTTCTCCAGCATCAGGGCCGAGATGGACAGGCCCGTCTCCCGGGACAGGCGCAGCAGCTCGTCGCCGGTGCGGAAGGGGTACTTCAGCACCGTGTCGTCGAGCACGATGCGGTCCGCGCCCACCGCGTCCTCGTCGACGACGAAGCCGCCGCCGACCGAGTAGTAGGTCTTGGAGAGCACTTCCGTGCCGGCCGCGTCGTACGCCCACAGGGTCATGCCGTTGGCGTGGTAGGGGAGGGCCTTGCGGCGGTGCAGGACCATGTCGTCGTCGTAGGCGAAGGCGATCTCGTGCTCGCCGAGGAGGCGGATGCGGCCCGAGGACTTGATCGTCTCGACGCGTTCGTCCGCCGTCTCCACGTCCACCGTGCGTGGCGAGTCGCCCTCCAGGCCGAGCAGCACCGCCTTGGGCGTGCCGTGGCCGTGGCCGGTGGCGCCGAGCGAGCCGTACAGCTCGGCGCGGACCGAGTCGACGGAGCCGAGCAGCTCCTCGTTGCGCAGGCGGCGGGCGAACATGCGGGCCGCGCGCATCGGGCCGACCGTGTGCGAGCTCGACGGGCCGATGCCGATCGAGAACAGGTCGAAGACCGAGATGGCCACGGGGACTCCTCAGAACGGGGGTGGTGCAGAGGTGGTGCTTCGGGGCGGGGCGCCGCGCCCGCTCGTGACGGGCACGGCGCCCCCGAACACGCGGGGTGCTACTTGTTCAGACCCGGGTACAGCGGGTGCTTGTCGGCCAGGGTCTTCACCCGGGCCTTGAGGGCATCCGCGTCGTAGGACGGCTTCAGCGCCTCGGCGATCACGTCCGCGACCTCGGCGAAGTCCTCGGCCGTGAAGCCGCGGGTCGCAAGGGCCGGCGTACCGATGCGCAGACCGGAGGTCACCATCGGCGGACGCGGGTCGTTCGGAACGGCGTTGCGGTTGACCGTGATGCCGACCTCGTGGAGGCGGTCCTCGGCCTGCTGACCGTCCAGCTCGGAGTCGCGCAGGTCCACCAGGACCAGGTGGACGTCCGTGCCGCCGGTCAGGACGGAGACGCCCGCCGCCTTCGCGTCGTCCCGCACCAGGCGCTCGGCCAGGATGCGGGCACCCTCCAGCGTACGTCCCTGGCGCTCCTTGAAGTCCTCGCTCGCGGCGACCTTGAAGGCGACGGCCTTGGCGGCCACCACGTGCTCCAGCGGTCCACCCTGCTGACCGGGGAAGACGGCGGAGTTGATCTTCTTGGCGAGTTCGGCCGTGGAGAGGATCACACCGCCGCGGGGGCCGCCGAGGGTCTTGTGGGTCGTGGTGGTCACCACGTGGGCGTGCGGTACCGGGTTCGGGTGCAGGCCCGCCGCGACCAGACCGGCGAAGTGCGCCATGTCGACCATCAGGTACGCGCCGACCTCGTCCGCGACCTTGCGGAACGCGGCGAAGTCCAGCTGCCTCGGGTACGCCGACCAGCCGGCCACGATCAGCTTCGGCCGGGTCTCCTTGGCGAGGCGCTCCACCTCGGCCATGTCGACCTGGCCGTCTTCGCCCACGTGGTAGGGGACGACGTTGTAGAGCTTGCCGGAGAAGTTGATCTTCATGCCGTGGGTCAGGTGCCCGCCGTGGGCGAGGTTCAGACCCATGATCGTGTCGCCGGGCTTGAGCAGCGCGAACATCGCGGCCGCGTTGGCCTGGGCGCCCGAGTGCGGCTGCACGTTGGCGTGCTCGGCGCCGAAGAGCGCCTTGACCCGGTCGATGGCGATCTGCTCGACCACGTCGACGTGCTCGCAGCCGCCGTAGTAGCGGCGGCCGGGGTAGCCCTCGGCGTACTTGTTGGTGAGGACCGAGCCCTGGGCCTCCATGACCGCGACGGGCGCGAAGTTCTCGGAGGCGATCATTTCCAGGGTGGACTGCTGGCGGTCGAGCTCGGCGTCGACGGCGGCGGCGACGTCGGGGTCGAGCTCGTGCAGGGGTGTGTTCAGAAGCGACATGCGGTCGTGACTCCTCAGCCGGCGGTGAAGGCGGTGTACTCGTCGGCGGAGAGCAGGTCGGCCGGCTCGTCCGTGACGCGCACCTTGAACAGCCAGCCGCCCTCGAAGGGCGCGGAGTTCACCAGCGACGGGTCGTTGACGACGTCCTCGTTGACCTCGGTGATCTCGCCGGAGACGGGGGAGTACAGGTCGGAGACCGACTTGGTGGACTCCAGTTCGCCGCAGGTCTCGCCCGCGGTCACCGAGTCGCCGACCTCGGGGAGCTGGACGAAGACCACGTCACCGAGCGCGTTGGCCGCGTGCTCCGTGATGCCGACCGTCGAGGCGCCGTCCTCGGCGCCCGACAGCCACTCGTGCTCCTTGCTGTAGCGCAGCTGCTGGGGGTTGCTCATGGCCTGAATTCTCCTGTACGCGAGGAAGTGCTGGTGAAGGGGGCTGCTGACTGATGAGGGGACGGCTGAATCCGCCGGTGGGCAGCGAGGACGCCACGCGGGCGACGAGGGCCCCGCCGTCCGCCCAGTGTCTACTTCTGGCGCTTGTAGAACGGCAGCGCCACGACCTCGTACGGCTCGTGGCTGCCCCGGATGTCCACGCCGACACCCGCGGTGCCCGGCGCCGCGTGCGCGGGGTCGACGTACGCCATGGCGATCGGCTTGCCCAGCGTCGGGGACGGCGCGCCGGAGGTGACCTCGCCGACGACCTCGCCGCCGGCGACGACCTGGTACCCGGCGCGCGGGACCCGGCGGCCCTCGGCGACCAGGCCGACCAGGACGCGGGGCGGGTTCTGCTCGGCCCGGGAAGCGGCCTCGGTCAGCGCGGCGCGCCCGACGAAGTCGCCCTCCTTCTCGAACTTCACCACCCGGCCGAGCCCGGCGTCGAAGGGCGTCAGCGCGGTCGTCAGCTCGTGCCCGTACAGCGGCATGCCCGCCTCCAGGCGGAGCGTGTCCCGGCAGGAGAGTCCGCACGGGGCCAGCCCCGCGCCCGCGCCCGCCTTGGTCAGCGCCTGCCACAGCTCCACCGCGTGCTCCGGCTTCACGAACAGCTCGAAGCCGTCCTCGCCGGTGTAGCCGGTGCGCGCGATGAGCGCCGGGACGCCGGCCACGGTGCCGGGCAGTCCGGCGTAGTACTTCAGGCCGTCCAGGTCGGCGTCGGTGAGCGACGCGAGGATGCCCGGGGACTCCGGGCCCTGTACGGCGAGCAGCGCGTAGGCGTCGCGGTCGTCGCGCACCTCGGCGTCGAAGCCGGCGGCCCGATCGGTCAGCGCGTCCAGCACGACCTGGGCGTTGGAGGCGTTGGCGACCACCATGTACTCGGTCTCGCCCAGGCGGTAGACGATCAGGTCGTCCAGGATGCCGCCGTCCTCGCGGCAGATCATGGTGTAGCGGGCCCGGCCCGGCTTCACGCTGCCGATGTTGCCCACCAGCGCGAAGTTCAGCAGTTCGGCGGCGCGCGCACCGGTGACCGTGATCTCACCCATGTGCGAGAGGTCGAAGAGCCCGGCCCGGGTGCGCACCGCGACATGCTCGTCGCGCTCGGAGCCGTAGCGCAGGGGCATGTCCCAGCCGGCGAAGTCGGTCATCGTCGCGCCCAGCGCGCGATGCGTGGCATCGAGCGCGGTACGGCGGAGTTCTGTACTGCTCATCGGTCGGTCGTCTCCCAGGACAGGACGTGGCGAGGTCGATCCTCCCCATCTGTCATCGAAACCTGAGAGGTTCGCCACGACCACCGGAGTACGGTGACCAGGACTTGCACCTTGGGTGGGGCAGCCCGTCGAGGGGCGGCCCGCTTTTCAGATGTGCCTCGCCCGCGCGGTAACGGTGCCTGAGAGATTCAAGGGAGGGACTTGCTCCTTCGGCGCCCCGGCGCGGCCGGGGACTCTCCCGCGCGGATTCAAACGGCCGGTATGCAGTTGGCGCCGCCATCATTGCACGCCCGGCCGATCCATGGCAGACCGTGATCTGTAACCGGCCTGTGGCAGTAAGCGCACGAAAACGCGAGACCTGCGCATTACCTTCTCTTTACACTCGACGGGGATGGTGAACTCGTGAACCGCCCCAGGGGAGGACGATCACGGTGAACAGGAACACGGCGTACGCCACGACCTCGGGTCTCGCGCTGCCCAAGCAGCCCGCCGCCCCGGCACCGGAGGCGTGCGCCGAACTGCCCGCACCCGTCGTCCGCGACCTGCGGGACCGGGACGGCCGCAGCCCGCACGCCCTGCTCTTCGGACCCCGGGACCTGGTGGTGATCACCGGCCTGCCCGGCAGTGGCAAGTCCACGCTGATGGAGCGCACCGTACGCGGACCGCGCATCGACTCCCAGGACACCCGCGACCGCTGGGACCGCCGTATGCCGCGCTTCCTGCCGTACGGGCTCTACCGCCCCTTCGTCCGCCTCGCCCACTACGCCGGACTGCGCAGGGCGCTGCGCTCCGGCGAGGGCGTCGTCGTGCACGACTGCGGCACCCAGGCCTGGGTGCGCGGCTGGCTGGCCCGCGAGGCCCGCCGCCGTGACGGCACCCTGCACCTGCTGCTGCTCGACGTCGACGCCGGAGAGGCCCTGGCCGGCCAGCGCGAGCGCGGCCGGGGCGTGTCGCGGTACGCGTTCCTGCGCCACCGCACGGCCAACACCCGCCTGCTGCGCGCGGTGACCGAGGGCACCCTGCCCGCGGGCTGCAGCTCGGCGATCCTCCTGGACCGGGCGGCGGCCGACACCCTCCGCCGGATCGCGTTCACGGGGTGACGCACCGTAGGGCGGCGGGGCCGAACGGGTTAGCCTTTTCAGCCACAGCAGCGGTTCCAGGCAGGCGGTAGGTAGGCAGATGGACTTCCCGGCACAGGCGCACCCCCACCCGCACGGCGGGTGGCCCGGCAACGAGCTGGAGGAGGTGCTGTCCGCCTCCCTCGGCGTGCCGGGCGCCGGCGGCCGGATCGTGGAGGTGCTCGGCCGCAGCTTCGTGTGGATACCCCTGCCGAACGGCGGCGGCCCGAACAGCGGCCCCCTCGACCTGCCCTCGCTGGAGATCGAGGGCCAGGCCTACGTACCGGTGTTCAGCTCGGAGGAGCAGTTCCGCCAGGTCGCCGGTACGCAGATGGGGTACACCATCGCCCCCGCCGCGGAGTTCGCCCGCGGCCTGCCCCCGCAGGTCGGCATCGCCGTGAACCCGGACGGCGTGGTCGGCATCCCGCTGCCGCCGCCGGCCGTGGCCGAGCTGTGCCGGGCCGGCCGCACCCCGTTGGACGGACCCGCGTCCGGCGGCCGGGTCCGCCTCTTCGAGCCGGACTGGCAGGACGACCCGGTGGACTTCCTGGCCGCGGCCTCCGCCGAGTTCGCCGCCGTCGGCGTCGTGCGCTCCGCCCGCCGCTGCCTGGCCGCCGTCGAGACGGCCGACCCGGTCATGTTCGTCGGCGTCGAACTCACCCACTGGGAGGACGACGCCCGCGCCCTCCCCCTGGACGCCCTGGGCCGCGCCCTGACCAAGGCCCCGCTGAAGACCCAGGTCAACCTGGTCCTCCTGGAAGCGGCCCAGGACCCGGTCTGCGACTGGATGCGGGCGAACGTCCGTCCGTTCTACGGCCGGGACCTGTGAGAAGCGATCTGCGGGCGTTCGGACGCCGGGAGGGCAGCCGACCGAGGGACGCGGGGAACCGCGCGACCGGCCACAGCCAACCCGCACCCGCCAACGGACACCGCACCCCCAGCTCATAGGCGCCCCCCGCCCGGCGGAGCCTTAAGCTGGTTCCACAACCGGGAACTTCTCGAAGGGGCGATACACGTGAGCGCCAGCGGCACCACGACCGGACAGGTCGAGCACATGCTGCGCCAGGTGACGCCCGGGCGCTACGACGCCTACGAGGCCCTGCTGCGCGCCCTCGCCACCCCCGCCTCCGGCCAGGTCTGGATGCTGCTCTGGCACGGCCAAGCCGGCTCCCCGGACGCCCAGTACGGAAACATGGAGGTCGAAGGCTACGGCTACGCGCCCTGCGTCACCTCCGCCCAGGAGCTGTCGGCCAGCGGCTGGAACCGGTCGTACGAGGTGGTCGACGGCCTGGAGGTGGCCCGCGCCCTCTACCCGGACCACTACGGCCTCTGGCTCAACCCGCACGCCCCCGGCGGCGGCGTCGGCATCCCCTGGCTGGATCTGCGCCGCATCGCCTCCGGCCTGGACCGGCAGCCCGCCGGACCTCTGCGCCTGTCCGAACCGGCCATCGAGGTCCCGCAGTTCTACGCCCTGCTCGCGCAGAACGCCCACCGTACCCCGGCGGTCCGCGCGCTTCGCCGCGCCTGGGTGCAGCCGGCGCTGGGCGCGCCCTATCTCGCCATCGGCCTCGACGTGTACGACACCTCGCCGCCGGCCGTCGACGCGGTGCGCGGGATGATGCAGCAGTCCGTCGGCGCGGTGCCGGACGGGCTGCCGGTGTCGACGGTGGCGATGACCGACACCCACGACCCGGTCGCCATGTGGCTGCGCGCCCACGCCCGTCCCTTCTACGACCGCGAGGCCCACGTGGCCGCCCCCGCCCAGGCGCCCGCGGGTGGATACGGATACCCTCCGGCCGGGGGCCGGTACTGACCGTCGCAGGGCCCGGCCCGCCACCGGTGGGCGGACATCTTCGCGCGTAGACGAGGGCGTAAGACACCACCCTGTCCGTGGTGTCCCAACTTGTCCGCGTCCGGCCCCCGTTACCCAGTGTCCGGATAACGGAACACCTCAAACAGCATCACGGTTGCGCATCCATTCCCCGTCAAGTCTGGCTACTGATCGCCGAAGCGTTGAAGACTCCCGCAACAAGGGGTGATTGTTCGCCCCTGTGTACGACGGACTGATCACGCCGCTACAGCGGCAAGTGCGGGCCGGCTACCGCCGGTTGAGAGGGGTCCCTGCCAGATGACGGCACCATTGCACGAGCCGACCGCGGAAGCGGCCCCGAGTGCGGCCGAGGAAGCGGCGGTTGCCGGCGCCGACGCCAAGGCGGTACAGGGGCGTTCCCTGGGCCGCATCGCCTGGGAGCGACTGAAACGGGACAAGCTGGCCCTGACGGGCGGCATCGTGGTGCTCGTTCTGATCGTGATCGCGGTGCTCGCGCCCGCGATCACCTCCCTCTACGGGCAGGATCCCAACTCGTTCAACGAGGATGCGATCGACCCGCTCTTCGGCACCCCCACGGGGTCCATGGGCGGCATCAGCGGCGAGCACTGGCTCGGTGTCGAGCCGGTCAACGGCCGCGACGTCTTCGCCCGCATCGTCCACGGCGCCCGGATCTCGCTGCTCGTGGGCTTCCTGTCCGCGCTCGTCGCCGTGGTCATCGGCACCGTCCTGGGTGTCCTGGCCGGCTTCTTCGGCGGCTGGGTCGACGCCCTCATCAGCCGGGTCATGGACGGCCTGCTGGCCTTCCCGCAGCTGCTGTTCATCATCGCGCTGGTCTCCGTCATGCCCGACGACATGCTGGGACTGAGCGGCACGGGCGTGCGACTGCTCATGATGATCCTGGTCATCGGCTTCTTCGGCTGGCCCTACATCGGTCGCGTGGTCCGCGGCCAGACACTCTCGATGCGTGAACGGGAGTACGTCGAGGCGGCCCGGTCCCTGGGAGCCGGACGGTTCTACATCCTGTTCAAGGAACTGCTGCCCAACCTGGTGGCGCCGATCATCGTCTACACCACGATGATGATCCCCACCAACATCCTGACCGAGGCGGCACTCAGCTTCCTGGGCGTGGGCGTCAAGCCGCCCACCTCGTCCTGGGGACAGATGCTTTCGAGCGCGATCGACTACTACAAGTCGGATCCCATGTACATGGTGATCCCGGGTGTGGCGATCTTCATCACCGTTCTTGCCTTCAACCTCTTCGGGGACGGCGTACGCGACGCGCTCGACCCGAAGGGCTCCCGCTGACCTGCCGTACCGGCAAGCGACCCGTGGCACCTGCACGGGGTCTCTCATCTAATCCGGAGGATCCGAGATCGTGACTACCCAACGCACCTCAGGGCGGCGCAAGCAGGCTTTGGCCGCTGCCGCAGTGGTCGCCGCGCTGCTGACCACCGCGGCGTGCGGCGGCGGCGGAGACGACAGCAACGGCGGTTCGAAGAACGGCGCCGCCGGCTTCGACGCGGCCAACAACAAGGTCCTTCAGGCCTCCGAGGCCAAGAAGGGCGGGACGCTGAAGTTCGCCAGCACGCAGGACGCCGACTCGTGGGACACCACGCGTGGCTACTACGGCTTCATGTGGAACTTCTCCCGCTACTACAGCCGCCAGCTCGTCACGAACAAGACGGAGCCGGGCTCGGCGGGTGCCGAGGTCACGCCGGACCTCGCCACCGGGCTCGCCAAGGTCTCGGACGACGGCAAGACCTACACGTACACCCTGCGTGACGGTGTCACCTGGGAGGACGGCAAGCCGATCACCTCCAAGGACGTCAAGTACGGCATCGAGCGCGTCTGGGCGCAGGACGTGCTGTCCGGCGGCCCGGTCTACCTGAAGGACGTCCTCGACCCCAAGGGCGAGTACCAGGGCCCCTACAAGGACAAGTCCAAGGACAAGCTCGGCCTGAAGGCGATCGAGACGCCGGACGACAAGACCATCGTCTTCAAACTGCCGAAGGCCAACTCCGACTTCGAGGAGATGCTCGCGCTGACCTCGGCGTCCCCGGTCCGCCAGGACAAGGACACCAAGTCGAAGTACGGTCTGCGCCCGTTCTCCTCGGGCCCGTACAAGTTCGAGTCCTACAACCCCGGCAAGGACCTGACCCTGGTCCGCAACACCGAGTGGAAGCAGGAGTCGGACCCGGTCCGCAAGGCGTACCCGGACAAGATCACGATCAAGTTCTTCTCCAACGCCAACGACCTGGACGCCCGCCTGCTCGCCGGCGACTACGACATCGACCTGGCGCAGACCGGTATGTCCCCGCAGGGTCGCACCACCGCCCTGAAGGAGCACAAGGGCAACCTGGACAACCCCGTCTCGGGTTACATCCGGTACGCCTCGTTCCCGCAGAACGTGAAGCCGTTCGACAACATCCACTGCCGCAAGGCCGTGCTCTACGGGGCCGACCACGTCTCGCTGCAGACCGCTCGCGGCGGCCCGGTCGCCGGTGGTGACATCGGCACCAACATGCTGCCGCCGTCCGTCCCGGGCTCCGAGGGCCAGAAGTACGACCCGTACGAGATGGCCGGTGCGAACAAGAAGGGCAACGTCGAGAAGGCCAAGGAAGAGCTGAAGGCCTGCGGCAAGCCGAACGGCTTCAAGACCACCATCGCCGTCCGCAACAACAAGCCGGTCGAGGTGGCCACCGCCGAGTCGCTCCAGGCGTCGCTGAAGAAGGTCGGCATCGACGTCGAGATCGACCAGTACGACGGCGCCCAGTACGCCAGCACCGTCGGCAGCCCTTCGAACGTGCAGAAGAAGGGCTACGGCATCATCATCATGGGCTGGGGCCCGGACTTCCCGTCCGTCCAGGGCTACGGTCTGCCGCTGTGGCACAGCGGCTACATCCTCGACAGCGCGAACAACAACTTCGCGATGATCGACGACAAGAAGATCGACGGTCTGTTCGCGGACTACCTCACCCAGCTGGACGACGCGGGCAAGGCCAAGATCGCCACGGAGATCAACCACAAGGTGATGGAGGGCGCGTACTACCTGCCCTTCGTCTTCGAGAAGTTCATCAACTGGCGCTCCAGCCGACTGGCGAACGTGTACACCACCGACGGCTACAGCGGTATGTACGACTTCGTCAACCTCGGTCTGAAGTCCTCGAAGTAACCGGTACACCCGCCGTACGGCACGAAAGGCAGGTGAAGGCCGGCGCGGCGTGACCGCGGGCCGCCGGAAGACCTCCGGCGGCCCGCGATCCGCAGCGGGCCGCAACCCGTGCTCGCTTATCTCATCAGGCGGCTGTTCGCCGCCGCAGTGATGCTGGTGGTCATCATTCTGGTGGTCTTCGGCATCTTCTTCCTCGTCCCCAAGTGGGCGGGCGTCGACGTCGCCCTGAGCTTCGTGGGCAAGCAGGCGGACCCCGCCGCCGTCGAGGGGGTGCGACAGAAGCTGGGTCTGAGCGACCCGGTCTTCGTCCAGGCCTGGGAGTTCTTCAAGGGCATCTTCGCGGGCCGCACCTACGCGGCCGGTGGTGATGTCACCCACTGCTCCGCGCCGTGCTTCGGCTACTCCTTCCGTACCGAGCAGTCCGTGTGGCCGGTGCTGACCGAGCGCTTCCCGGTGACCCTGGCTCTCGCGCTCGGCGCTGCCGTCCTGTGGCTGATCTTCGGTCTCGCCGCCGGTGTGCTCTCCGCGCTCAAGCGGGGCACCCTGTGGGACCGCGGCGCGATGGTCGTCGCGCTGGCGGGCGTCTCCCTCCCCATCTACTTCACCGGTCTGCTCAGCCTGGCGATCTTCTCCTACGGGCTGGGCTGGATCGACGGCGAGTTCGTGCCCCTGGAGGAGAGCCTCACCGGCTGGCTCGGCGGCATGATCCTGCCCTGGATCACCCTGGCCTTCCTGTACGCCGCGATGTACGCCCGGATCACCCGGGCCACCATGATGGAGATCCTCGGCGAGGACTACATCCGCACCGCGCGTGCCAAGGGCCTCAAGGAGCAGGTCGTCATCCGCAAGCACGCCATGCGGTCGACCCTGACCCCGCTGCTCACCATGCTCGGCATGGACCTCGGCGCCCTCATGGGCGGCGCGATCCTGACCGAGACCACGTTCAGCCTCCCCGGCCTCGGTCAGAAGGTGCTGGACGCGATCCAGAACCAGGACCTGCCCTTTATCCTGGGCGTCGTCCTGATCACTTCTCTCGCGGTGCTGATCGCCAACCTCGTGGTGGACATCCTGTACGCCGTGATCGACCCCCGAGTGAGGCTCGCATGACCGACCTCAGCAAGAGCGGAGCCGCCGTGGGCGAGCCCACCGGTACTTCGCCCACACCGAAGGCCTTCCTGGAAGTACGCGACCTGAAGGTGCACTTCCCGACCGACGACGGCCTGGTCAAGTCCGTCGACGGGCTCAGCTTCCAGCTGGAGAAGGGCAAGACCCTCGGCATCGTCGGCGAGTCCGGCTCCGGCAAGTCGGTGACCTCGCTCGGCATCATGGGCCTGCACACCGCCGGCCAGTACGGCAGGCGCAAGGCGCAGATCTCGGGCGAGATCTGGCTGGACGGCACCGAGCTGCTGTCCGCCGACCCCGACGAGGTGCGCAAGCTGCGCGGCCGGCAGATGTCGATGATCTTCCAGGACCCGCTGTCCGCGCTGCACCCGTACTACACGATCGGCCAGCAGATCGTGGAGGCGTACCGCGTCCACCACGACGTGGACAAGAAGACCGCCAAGCGCCGCGCCGTGGAGATGCTCGACCGTGTCGGCATCCCGCAGCCGGACAAGCGGGTGGACAGCTACCCGCACGAGTTCTCCGGCGGTATGCGCCAGCGCGCGATGATCGCGATGTCGCTGGTCAACAACCCCGAGCTGCTCATCGCGGACGAGCCGACGACCGCCCTGGACGTGACCGTCCAGGCGCAGATCCTCGACCTCATCCGCGATCTGCAGACGGAGTTCGGCTCCGCGGTCATCATCATCACCCACGACCTGGGCGTCGTCGCCGAACTGGCCGACGACCTCCTGGTGATGTACGGCGGCCGGTGCGTCGAGCGGGGCCCGGCGGAGAAGGTGTTCTACGAGCCCCGGCACCCCTACACCTGGGGCCTGCTCGGCTCGATGCCGCGGCTCGACCGCGACCAGCAGGAACGCCTCATCCCGGTCAAGGGCTCCCCGCCCTCTCTCATCAACCTGCCGTCCGGCTGCGCCTTCAACCCGCGCTGCCCGTACGCCGACGTGCCCAAGGACGACGTCACCCGCACGGTCCGCCCCGAGCTGGCCGAGGTCGGCAGCAAGCACTGGGCCGCCTGCCACATGTCGCAGGAGCAGCGGGAGCGTATCTGGACCGAAGAGATTGCGCCGAAGCTGTGAGCGAGAACGCCAAGGACGAAGCAGTGGCCATCCCTGCGCAGAGCGACGGCACACGGAGCGAGGCCGCCGGCACCGCCACCCTCACCAAGGACGCCGCCCCCGGCGAAACCCTGCTGAAGGTGACCGGGCTGCAGAAGCACTTCCCGATCAAGAAGGGTCTGCTGCAGCGCCAGGTCGGCGCGGTGCGCGCCGTCGACGGCATCGACTTCGAGGTGAAGTCCGGCGAGACCCTCGGTGTCGTGGGTGAGTCGGGCTGCGGCAAGTCGACCATGGGCCGGCTGATCACCCGCCTCCTCGAACCGACCGCGGGCAAGGTCGAGTTCGAGGGCAAGGACATCACCCACCTCGGGGTCGGCGGAATGCGTCCGCTGCGCCGCGACGTGCAGATGATCTTCCAGGACCCGTACTCGTCGCTGAACCCGCGCCACACCATCGGCACGATCATCAGTGCCCCCTTCAAGCTCCAGGGCGTCGAGCCCGAGGGCGGCGTGAAGAAGGAGGTGCAGCGGCTGCTGTCGGTGGTCGGTCTCAACCCCGAGCACTACAACCGCTACCCGCACGAGTTCTCCGGCGGTCAGCGCCAGCGCATCGGCATCGCCCGCGCGCTCGCGCTGAACCCGAAGCTGGTGGTGGCCGACGAGCCGGTCTCCGCGCTCGACGTGTCGATCCAGGCCCAGGTCGTCAACCTGCTCGACGACCTCCAGACCGAGCTGGGCCTGACGTATGTGATCATCGCGCACGACCTGTCCGTCGTCCGGCACGTCTCGGACCGGATCGCGGTGATGTACCTCGGCAAGATCATGGAGCTGGCCGACCGCGACCTGCTCTACAAGACGCCGATGCACCCGTACACCAAGGCGCTGATGTCCGCGGTCCCGATCCCGGACCCGGCCCGCAAGTCGACCAAGAGCGAGCGCATCCTGCTCAAGGGCGACGTGCCCTCGCCGATCTCCCCGCCGAGCGGGTGCCGCTTCCACACCCGGTGCTGGAAGGCGACGGAGATCTGCAAGACGACCGAGCCGCCGCTGAAGGAGCTGCGCCCCGGTCAGCAGGTGGCCTGCCACCACCCGGAGAACTTCGAGGACCAGGCCCCGCAGGACGTCGTCCTGCTCTCCGACGCCAAGGAGGCGGCGGAGCTGGTGTCCGAGAAGGCGCTGGCGGAGTCGGCGCAGACCTCGGCGGCGGTGGCCGCGGAGGCCGAGGCCGGCACCGATCGTGCCGAAGACGCCGCGACCGGCGCCGAGGCCGGCGCCGGGAGTGCCGGGAGTGCCGGGAGTGCCGGGAGTGCCGGGAGTGCCGGGAGTGCCGGGAGTGCCGAGAGCGCCGAGAGCGCCGAGAGCGCCGAGAGCGCCGACGAGGAGCCTCCCGCCAAGGAGAAGTGACCTCGCCCCGCCCGTGAGCCCCCGCCTTCGTTCGTAAGGCGGGGGCTCACCGGCAGGTGAGAATGTCGGGGTGTACGAGCAACTCTTCACCCCCACCGTCCAGCACACGCTCGACCTGGTCGGCATCTTCGTCTTCGCCATCTCCGGTGCGCTGCTGGCCGTACGCAAGAACTTCGACGTGTTCGGCATCGCCGTCCTCGCCGAGGTCACCGCGCTGGGCGGCGGGCTGTTCCGGGACCTGGTCATCGGTGCCGTACCGCCCGCGGCCTTCACGGACCTGGGGTACTTCATCACCCCGCTCTTCGCCACCCTGCTCGTCTTCTTCCTCCACCCCCACGTGGAGCGCCTCCAGACGGGCGTGAACATCTTCGACGCGGCCGGTCTCGGCCTGTTCTGCGTCGCCGGCACGACCAAGGCGTACGACTACGGGCTCGGCCTGACCGCCTCCGCCTGCCTGGGCCTGACCACCGCGGTGGGCGGCGGCGTACTGCGGGACGTGCTGGCCAACGAGGTGCCCTCACTGCTGCGCTGGGACCGCGACCTGTACGCCGTCCCGGCGATCGTCGGCGCCACCATGGTCGCCCTGTGCATCCGCTACGACGCCCTGAGCTCGTTCACCACCGGGCTCGCGGTGGTCACGGCCTTCGTCCTGCGTCTGCTCGCCCTGCGGTTCCACTGGCGGGCGCCGCGCGCCTGGAACCGGCGGTCGACGGTGACGGAGGGGGAGTGAGGTCCCGGGTCCGACCCGCTCAGCGCCGGTCCGGGACGTCCTTGACGAACACCACCCCGTCGATCGCGGGCAGGTGGGCGGGGTCGAGCGAGGCGTAGCCGAACCACGGGGAGACGCGGGGCGCGGGCCGGTTGCCGCCGAGGGCGGTGGCCAGCCGGGACGCGTCGACGACGCAGCGGTCCTCCGGGAGCGCGTACAGGAGCCCTTCGACGGTGTCCGGCGGCGGGGTGTCCACCCCCTGGTGCCGGATCGTGCCGAGGGCCGTGGCCAGGAAGGCGTACTCCTCACCGAGCCGGGCGCTCACCAGCGCGCCGGCGCTCCACCACTCCACCGGTCCCTGCCACATCCGCATCGTGCTCTTCTCGCGCTGAAGGTGGGCGTTCTGGGCGTGGACGAGTGCCGGACCCCGAGCGGCGAGTGCGAGGAGGTTACGGGCCATCAATCGGTCCCGCACGCCCAGCAGCCGGTTCATGCGGGCCGGTGAGGTGTCGGCCATCCAGTAGTGGTAACTCAGCAGGCCGGTCGCGGTGCGTCCGTACAGGCACGCCCGCTCCCAGTCGTCCCGGGAGTTCGCCGCGAGCAGGTGCGGCGCGTGCTCGTCGAGCAGCGACACCAGGTCCTCGGCGAGCGTCCGCAGCTCCTTTGCCTCGGCCGACTGTCCCACGGACCGGGCCGGGTCCATCATCGCGGCGGGCTCGGTCCACCGGTCGTCGGCGCCGAGCAGACGGTCGAGCGTTTCCGCGGTGCAGGGGAGCAGACCGGTGTCGACCCGGGCCGAGAGGTAGTCGTGGAGGGCGGTGAGTGGCTGCCGGGGGCTCGCGGCGTGGGTGATCTCCAGCGGGCCGTCGAAACCGGCGAAGCGGAGCCGCTCGGACGCGGGCCGGCCGTCGTTGTGGGCGCGCATCCAGCGCACGAGTTCGCGGTTGGCCGCGGATGCGCCGAGCCCGAGGTCCGGGTGGCTGAATCCGTGCTCCATGACCTCGTCGAGGGTGCCCGTGCCCGAGGTGACGTAGTCGTCCACGACCAGGCCCGCCAGGCAGTCGCTCTCGATCGCGATCGTGCGGTAGCCCTCCTGCTCGACGAGCTGCCGGAAGAGTTCGTTGCGCACTTCGAGCAGGGCCTCCTCGCCGTGGGCGGGCTCGCCCAGGGCGAGCAGCCGGGGCCGGGCGGGGAGCAGCCTCATGACGGCGGCGGCCTCGACGGGGCGGGCGGTGTCCTTGATGCCAGCATTAGCCATGCCTTCAACCGTATCGTTGAACTTTCGGTTGAAGCTTTGCGGCGATACCGTCCGACACATGGTTCGAAAGCTTCAAAGCGATGGCAGGCTCAGGCCGATCGACCTGGCCCGCGGGCACGGTCTGTCCACGCAGGCCGTCAGGAACTACGAGGAGGCCGGCATCCTCCCGGACGCCGGCCGTACGGCCCACGGATACCGCGCCTACACCCCGCTGCACGCGCGGGCGCTGGGCGCGTTCCTCGCCCTGGTGTCCGGCCACGGCCACCAGGCGGCGGCGTCCATCATGCGGGCCGTGAACCGGGGGGCCCTGGACGAGGCGTACCGGCTCATCGACGAGAGCCACGCCCAACTGCTCGACGACCGGCGCACTCTCCGGGCCGTGGAGGGCGCGTTGCGCGACCTGGCGCCCACGGCGGTGCCCGCCCCGGGGGCGGCGGGGTCCGGTTCCGGCCGCACGTTCGTCGGGCCGCTGGCGGCGGAACTCGGCATCCGGCCCGCGACGCTGCGCAAGTGGGAGCGCGCCGGGCTGGTCCGCCCACGCCGCGACCCGCTGACCGGGTACCGCGTCTACGACGAGGCCGACGTACGGGACGCCCGGCTGGCCCACCAACTCAGGCGGGGCGGCTATCTGCTGGAGCAGATCGCCCCCGTGATCGCGCAGGTGCGGTCCGCCGGCGGGCTGGAGCCGCTGGAGGCCACCCTGCACGACTGGCACGACCGGGTGTCCGCCCGCGGACGCGCGATGCTGACGGGGGCCGCCGAACTGGAGGCGTACCTGCGGGAGCGCGGGTGAGACCGATGCCGGGGAGGGAGAGGGGGAGGGGGAGGGTGAGGAGGCGGGGGTGGGAGTCGAGGGAGGTGAGAGGGCGAGGGGGCGAGAGGGTGAGGGGGCGAAAGGGGAAAGCTACCGCTTAGTATTTGTGTGTTGTACCGTGCACCCATGCCAGAAGCAGCCTCCGCAGCGGCCACGCGGGCCACCATCGGTGACAGCGAGTTCGACCGGGACACCGCCGTCACCCGGCGTGCCCCGGGTGTCTACGACATCGACCTCTCCGCCGGCTGGACGATCATCAACGCCGTCAACGGCGGGTATCTGCTGGCCGTCCTGGGCCGTGCCCTGGGAGACGCCCTCCCGCACCCCGACCCCTTCACCGTCTCGGCGCACTACCTCACCGCCTCCCGGCCGGGCCCGGCGATCGTGCGCACGGAGGCCGTCCGCACGGGGCGCACCCTGTCCACCGGCCAGGCCTCCCTCTTCCAGTACGACGACGAGGGCAACGAGGTCGAGCGCATCCGCGTCCTCGCCTCCTACGGCGACCTCGACACGCTGCCCGACGACGTCCGCACGTCGGCGACGCCGCCCGATATCCCGCCGATGGACCAGTGCTTCGGCCCGCAGGACGGCCCCGCCCCCGTGGAGGGCAGCTCGGCCATCACCGACCGGCTGATGCTCAAGCTGGACCCCGCGACGCTCGGCTGGGCGCTCGGGCAGCCCTCCGGCCGGGGCGAGATGCGGGCCTGGTTCGGGCTCGCCGACGGCCGCGACGCCGACCCCCTGTCGATGCTCCTCGCGGTGGACGCGCTGCCCCCGACCGCCTTCGAGCTGGGACTCAAGGGCTGGGTGCCGACGGTCGAGCTGACCGTGCACGTGCGGTGCCGCCCGGCGCCGGGCCCCCTGCGCGTCTCCATCGCCACCCGCAACCTCGCCGGCGGCTTCCTGGAGGAGGACGCCGAGGTCTGGGACAGCGCCGACCGACTGGTGGCCCAGTCCCGCCAGCTCGCCCGGGCCCGGCTCGGCTGACCCACCGCCCCCGGTGCAGGCTGGTGCCGGCGTGAAGTCCGTCCGCCCGCTGTCGGTCCTGCTGCTCCTGCAGACCCGCGGCCGCCTGCCCGCACGCGAACTCGCCGAGCGTCTCGGGGTGTCCGTCCGCACCGTCTACCGGGACGTCGAGGCCCTGTCGGCCTCCGGCGTCCCCGTGTACGCCGAACGCGGGCGGCACGGCGGGACGGCGGCATCGAACTGCTCGCCGACTTCCGTGGAGCAGGAGACCGACGTACGGCGCCCTGGCCGAGGTCCGGTAACTGCCCGCGTTCTCCGACCGGGCGGAGGTGGTCGCCCCTCCCGAGGCCCGCGAGGAGCCGGCCCGGGCCGGCCGTCCGCCGACGGCTGATGCCCTGTCAGTCCAGCCAGTGCCTGCGGCCGATGCTGATCAGCCGCATCTGCCGGGTCGCGGTGTCGGCGGCTCGCCTGCGCGCCTCCTTCTGGGCCCCGTGGTCGTCCTGCGCCTCCTGATCGTCCTGGACCTCCAGCGCCTCCAGGAAGAGTGAGCCCGTGACGAGCATCTGGTCGACGTACAGACCCGCGAGCATCAGCAGGTCGGCGTCGCTCCAGCCGGCCGACACGGGGTCCTTGGCCAGCTCGGTCTTCACCTCCTGGGCGAACCGGGCCAGTTGCTCCCGTATGGCGTCCCGCACCGGCTGGACCCCGCCGTGCCGTTCGCGGGCGATGAACCGGACGTGGGCGGGATGGGCGGCCACGTGGCCGGCGATCAACTCGACGGCGCGGGCGATGCGTTCGTCGCTGTCCTCGGCCGGCGACACCGTGGTCCGGATCATCGGGTGCAGGCTGCCCAGCGCTTCCTCGACCAGCGCCACGCCGAGGTCGGCGACGGAGGGGAAGTGCCGGTAGAAGGCGGTCGGGGCGACGCCCACGGCGCGGGTGACCTCGCGCAGGCCCAGGCTGCTCAGGCTCTGCTCCTCCAGTAGTCCGAGGGCCGCGTCCATGAGCGCCTGCCGGGTCTTCTGCTTCTGGGCCTGCCGAACCCCGGGAGTGTGACTCATACCATGCAGTTAACAACTGTTCTCTGGAATTGAAAAGCCGTGCGGCGCGCTAGACTGGGAAGTCAGTGAACAAGTGTAACCACAGTCGTTCACCCAAGGTTGGGGGATCCGCACCATGCTGTTTCTCGTCGCCGCACTCCTGCTCCTCGGTGTGATGCTGGGCACCGTCGCCCACGCACCGCTCACCTTCTCCGTCGCCGTCGGCCTGGTCATCGCCGTCTGGCTCGGCATCTTCGCGCTCCGCGAGCGACACGGCCGCCGACGGAGCACCTCCGCCCACTGACGCACGGCACCGATGCACGTCACTGACGCACGGCAGGGAGAACACCATGCAGCTCACCGCACCGGCCACCACCCGCCGGACCGGCATCCGGGACACCGACGGCATGGCCGTCGCTTCCTTCGTCCTCGGCCTGCTCGGTCTGCTCGTCCTCAACGTCTTCCTCGGTCCGATGGCCATCGCCCTGGCGAGCGTCGCCCTGTGGCGCGGCACCGCCCGCCGCGGCCGGGCCCTCCTCGGCCTCGGACTGGGCGTCGCCGACCTGTTGGTCCTGGTGGCGTTCATGGCCGCCGACAACACGATGTCGTGGAGTCTCTGAGTCGCGCCGCGGACCGTGTGAGCCGCCGCACCGTCCGCCCGGCTCGCCCGGCCCGCCCGGCTCGCACGGCCCGCACGGAGAGGCCGGCCACGTAGAGGCCGACCGTGAAGAGGCCAACCTTGATCTGAGGCCGGGCGGCACCGCCCCGTAGAATCGGCCGCACCATGGCTTACCTCGACCACGCCGCGACCACCCCGATGCTTCCCGAGGCGGTCGAGGCACTCACCGCGCACCTGGGCGTCACCGGCAACGCCTCCTCCCTCCACGCGTCCGGCCGCCGCGCACGGCGCACCGTCGAGGAGGCCCGCGAGACGCTCGCCGAAGCCCTCGGTGCCCGCCCCAGTGAGGTGGTCCTCACGGCCGGCGGCACCGAGGCCGACAACCTCGCCGTCAAGGGCCTGTACTGGGCCCGCCGCGACGCCGACCCGGCCCGCACCCGCGTCCTGGCCAGCCCCGTCGAGCACCACGCCGTCCTCGACGCCGTCCACTGGCTCGGCGAGCACGAGGGCGCCACGGTCGAGTACCTGCCGGTCGACGCCCACGGCCGCGTCCACCCCCAGGCGCTGCGCGAGGCCATCGCCCGCGACCCCGCCGACGTCGCCCTCGCCACCGTGATGTGGGCCAACAACGAGATCGGCACGATCATGCCGGTCCGCGAACTCGCCGACGTGGCCGCCGAGTTCGACGTGCCGCTGCACGCCGACGCGGTCCAGGCGATCGGTCAGCTCCCGGTCGACTTCGCCGCCTCCGGGCTCGCCGCGATGACGGTTTCCGGCCACAAGATCGGCGGCCCCTACGGCATCGGCGCGCTGCTCCTGGGCCGCGAGTACAGCCCCGTACCGGTCCTGCACGGCGGCGGCCAGGAACGCCACGTCCGCTCCGGCACCCTCGACGTCCCCGCCGTCGCCTCCTTCGCGGTCGCCGGGCGCCTCGCCGCCAAGCAGCGCGAGTGGTTCGCCCGCGAGATCGGCACCCTGCGCGACGACCTGGTCGACGCGGTCCGTACGGCGGTGCCGGACGCGATCCTCGGCGGCGACCCGGCACCGGAGGGCCGCCTCCCGGCCAACGCCCACTTCACCTTCCCCGGCTGCGAGGGCGACTCCCTGCTCCTCCTGCTGGACGCCCAGGGCATCGAGTGCTCCACCGGCTCCGCCTGCACCGCGGGCGTCGCCCAGCCCAGCCACGTCCTGCTGGCCACCGGCACCGACCCCGGCCTGGCCCGCGGCACGCTTCGCTTCTCCCTCGGTCACACCTCCACGGAGGCGGACGTCGAGGCGCTCGCCAAGGCCATCGGCCCCGCGGTGGAACGGGCCCGGGCGGCGGGGCTGACGTAGGGGTCAGGCGCTCTTGGAGGCGCTGGGGGAGGGGGTACTCGTGGCCGCCCGCCGCACCAGCTTCAGGTACCGGTCCCAGTCCCAGTGCGGCCCCGGGTCGGTGTGGTCGGTGCCCGGCACCTCCACGTGGCCGATGATGTGCTCGCGGTCCAGGGGTATCTCGTACCGCGCGCAGATCCCCGCCGTCAGACGCGCGGAGGCGGCGTACATCGCGTCGGTGAAGTCCTGCGGGCGGTCCACGAAGCCTTCGTGCTCGATGCCGACACTGCGCTCGTTGTAGTCGCGGTTGCCCGCGTGGTACGCGACGTCCAGCTCGCGGATCATCTGGGTGACGCGCCCGTCCTGCCCGACGATGTAGTGCGTGGCCGCCTTGTGCCCCGGATCCTGGAAGGCCTTGACCGCGCTCGCGAAGCTGCCCTGTGTGACGTGGACGATCACCATGTCGACGCCGAAGTCGTCGGGCCGGTCGGCACGCCGCCAGTTCTCGTCCGACGCCGCCACCCACCGCGCGCCGCCGTAGTCGACCGCGCCCGCCTCGCGGGGCCGCTCGACTCCGGGTACGCGCCACCACAGGCGGGCCAGCTCGTCGCGTGCCAGCGCCGCCGTGCCCACGGCCGCCGCCGTGCCGCCGACGATCAGAGCCCGACGGCCGATGCGCCGGTCCGCGTCCTTGGACCCGCCGGCGGGTCCCTTGCCGGAGCCACCGGTGGATGCGCTTCTGGATTCGTGCTTCGCCCCCATGCGATCTTCAACGCATACTCGCGCGCTCCGGTTCCCGCCTCCCCGTACCCTGGAAGGGTTATGACTGAGACCCCGCAGCGCACCCGTCCCCTCCGCGTCCTCGCCGCCATGTCGGGCGGAGTCGACTCCGCCGTCGCCGCCGCCCGCGCGGCCGAGGCGGGGCACGACGTGACCGGCGTCCACCTCGCTCTCTCCGCGAACCCGCAGTCCTTCCGCACGGGCGCGCGGGGCTGTTGCACCATCGAGGACTCCCGGGACGCCCGCCGTGCCGCGGACGTCATCGGTATCCCCTTCTACGTGTGGGACCTCGCCGACCGCTTCCGGGAGGACGTGGTCGAGGACTTCGTCGCCGAGTACGAGGCCGGCCGCACCCCGAACCCCTGCCTGCGCTGCAACGAGAAGATCAAGTTCGCCGCGCTGCTCGACAAGGCGCTCGCCCTCGGCTTCGACGCCGTCTGCACCGGCCACTACGCCCAGGTGATCCGGCGGGACGACGGCACACGTGAGCTGCACCGCGCCTCCGACATGGCCAAGGACCAGAGCTACGTCCTCGGGGTGCTCGACGACCGGCAGCTCGCGCACGCGATGTTCCCGCTCGGCGACACCCTCACCACCAAGGACGAGATCCGCGCGGAGGCCGAGCGCAGGAATCTGGCGGTCGCCAAGAAGCCCGACTCGCACGACATCTGCTTCATCGCCGACGGCGACACCCAGGGCTTCCTCGCCGACCGGCTGGGCCGCTCCGAGGGCGACATCGTCGACGAGGCGGGCAACCGTCTCGGCACCCACGAGGGCGCGTACGGCTACACCATCGGTCAGCGCAAGGGCCTGCGCATCGGCACCCCGGCACCCGACGGCAAGCCCCGCTACGTCCTGGACATCTCCCCGGTGACCAACACGGTGACGGTCGGTCCCGCGGACGCCCTCGACGTCAACGGACTGCGGGCGATCAAGCCCCGCTGGTGCGGCGCCGCCCCGACCGGACCCGGCACCTACACGGCCCAGCTCCGCGCCCACGGCGGCGAGACCGAGGTACGGGCCGAAGTGGTCGACGGCGCCCTGGAGGTGTCGTTCCGGGAGCCGGTGCGCGGCGTCGCCCCCGGCCAGGCGATCGTGCTGTACGACGGCACCCGTGTGGTGGGCTCGGCGACCATCGCGTCCACCACGCGCGCGACGGCCGGCGTGGCCTGAGCCGACGGCGACGCCCGACCCCGCGGACGGCGCGCAGGCCGCTGCCACCGCGCGGGCGGCCTACTTCGCGAAGAAGTCCGTCAGCACCGGCGCCAGCACACCCGGCTCCACCGTGTGGGTCTGGCCCGCCACCGTGCCGTAAGTGCCGCCGGGGGCCGCCTCCGCGATCGCGCGGGCGGCCCCGTGCCACCACGCGTCGCTCGCGCCGCCCGCCAGGGCCAGCAGGGGAGCGGTGACCGAGGAGAGCCCGGACCGGGGCACCCGGCTGTCGCCCATCACCGCGTCGTCGTACGCCAGACTCGGCGCGACCGACTCCAGACCCGCCCACATCGGGGACTCTCGCGCGCCCCGGATCATGTCCTCGCCCAGACCGGTGAACCGCAGGAACAGCTCCACCGCGTCCCCGCGCCGCCCCTGCCCCAGCGCCTCGGCCAGCCGATCGGTGTACTCCGCGGCGGCCCGCGCGGCGGCGTCGTCCATGGCGTACGGCACCTCGTACACGGCCACCCGGCGCACCGGCAACCCGCTCGCCGCCGCCCGGAGCACCAGCGCGCCGCCCGACGACACGCCGTACAGCGACACCTCGCCGCCCACCGCCTCGATCAGCGCGGCAAGGTCCTCGATCTCGCGTTCCACCGCGTAGGGCTCCGTGTCACCGCTCGCGCCGCGGCCCCGGCGGTCGTACACGGTGACGTCGAGAAGCGCCGACAGCTCCGCGGCCAGCGGCGCGACCGTGGCGCCCGTCGACATGGCGCCGCTGACGAGGACGACCGCGGGCCCCTGCCCGGTGCGTTCGTAGGCGATGCGCGTGCCGTCGCGCGAAAGAGTCCTCTTCTCCATGCCTGTGCAGACTGCCCTACGGCACGCGCTTCAGCGGTCAGGACACGAAGCGGTCAGGACACGAAGCGGTCAGGAGACCTCGACTTCGTAGAAGCAGAGGTGGTCCTTGATCTCCGCCACCTCCGGCTTCGGGTCCGGGTACGTCCAGACGACGTCCGCCGCGTCCGGCAGCGACCAGTAGGACGCGTCACCCTTGAAGGGGCAGTGCGTGTGCGTGCCGGAGGGCGTCAGCAGGCCGAGCCTGACGTCCTCGGACGGGATGTAGTAGCGCTCCGGACAGCCCGTCTCCCGCAGGACGAGCGCCCGGTCGCTCTCCGCCAGGAGCCGCTCGCCGTGCACCACGCGCACGTGCCGGTCGCTGCGCTCGACGGTGATGCGGTGTCCCTTGGTCACGATCGTCCTCCTCGGTAGCCGGCTCTCCTGACGCCTCTCCTGATGACAGCGCGGCCGGAAGCCGGGTTCTTCCCCGTGGCGCGCCGAACGTACCGTTGCTCCATGAACATCTGCGTCTTCCTCTCCGCCGCCGACCTCGACGAGCGCTACACGCGCCCGGCGAAGGAGTTCGCCGAGCTGCTCGGAAAGGGCGGTCACACCCTCGTGTGGGGCGGCTCCGACGTCGGGCTGATGAAGGTGGTCGCCGACGGCGTGCAGGAGTCCGGCGGGCGGCTGCTCGGCGTCTCGGTCGGCTTCCTGGCGGCCAAGGCGCGCGAGGGCGCCGACGAGATGGTGATCGCGGGGGACCTCGCCGAGCGCAAGCGGCTGCTGCTGGAGAAGGCCGACGCCGTGGTGATCATGGTGGGCGGCACCGGCACGCTGGACGAGGCGACGGAGATCCTGGAGCTGAAGAAGCACGGGCACACCGACAAGCCCGTCGTCCTGCTCAACACGGCGGGCTTCTACGACGGACTCAAGGAGCAGTTCCGCCGCATGGAGGACGAGGGCTTCCTGCCCCGCCCCCTCACCGAGCTGGTGTTCTTCGCCGAGGAGCCGGTCGGGGCGCTCGCCTACCTGGAGGAGAGCCAGGGCATCGAGTGACCCGCCGGTGATGCGAGCATGGCGGGCATGGCTACACATGTGATCACCGGAGCGGGCTCCGGCATCGGCGCGGCCGTGACCCGCCGCCTGCACGAACGCGGCGACGAGGTCGTCCTGCACGCGCGCGACGCGGGCCGGGCGAAGGAACTGGCGGCCGCGTTCCCCGGTGCGAGGACGCTGGTCGGCGACCTGGCGGACCCGGACAAGCTCTCCTGGGCCTTCTCGCACCAGACCCTGCCCGGGAGCGTGGACTCGCTGCTGCACATCGCCGGGGTGGTCGACCTCGGTCCGGTCGGCGACCTCACCCCCAAGGCCTGGCGCAACCAGCTCAACGTCAACCTGGTCGCGCCCGCCGAGCTGACCCGCCTCCTCCTGCCCCAGCTCCGCGTCGCCCAGGGCCACGTGCTCTTCGTCAACTCCGGCTCCGGCCTCAACGCCCACGCCGACTGGTCCGCGTACGCCGCCTCCAAGCACGGCCTGAAGGCCCTGGCCGACGCCCTGCGCCAGGAGGAGCACGCGAACGGCGTCCGCGTCACCTCGGTCTACCCCGGCCGCACCGCCAGCCCCATGCAGGCCAAGGTCCACCGTCAGGAGGGCAAGGAGTACGACCCCGCCAAGTGGATCGACCCCGAGTCGGTCGCCACGACGATCCTCATGGCCCTGGACCTGCCCAGGGACGCGGAGGTCAACGACCTGACGGTCCGCCCGGGACGGTGAGTCCTCTGCTCGGACGCCGGTCCGGTGCACTCAGCCCGTCCGGCGTTTGAGGACGAGGCCGTCAAGGCCGAAAGCGGGGGTCCGGGGGCGCAGCCCCCGGGGGACGGGACGAGAAGGGGCGGCGGGG
>NZ_RAIF01000031.1:852997-886016 GCF_003671715.1 Streptomyces sp. E2N166
TCGGAGACCTGCGTACGCTTCCCCCGTGAACGACAACCCCCGCCTCGGCCCCGCCACGGGCATCGGCTCCCTGCCGGGAACCGACGCCCGCGAGGCCGCGAAAACAAGCACCGGCACCTTCGAGGACTTCCCCTTCCTCCCCGAACTTCCCGCCCGCGGCCCCGGCGCCGACATGATCGGCCGCACCGCCGGGATGCTCGTCGAGCTGTACGCGCGCGTGGAGCCCAGCGGCTGGCGGCTCGGCGACCGGCCGGGACGGGACACCAAGCGGGCCCGGGCCTGGCTGGGGGAGGACCTCGACGCCCTGGAGGAGTTCACCCAGGGCCACGAGGGTCCGCTGAAGGTCCAGGCCGTCGGCCCCTGGACGCTCGCCGCCGCCCTCGAACTGCGCAACGGCGAGGCGGTCCTCTCCGACGCCGGCGCGTCCCGCGACCTCGCGGCCTCGCTCGCCGAGGGGCTGCGCCTGCACCTGACCGAGGTCCGGCGCCGCGTGCCCGGCGCCCGGATCGTGCTCCAGCTCGACGAGCCGTCCCTCACCGCCGTACTGCGCGGCCAGGTACGGAGCGCCAGCGGCTACCGCACTCACCGGGCCGTCGACCGCCAAGTCGTCGAGGCCGCCCTCCGCGACGTCGCCGGCGTGCACGGCGGCGACCCCGTCGTGGTCCACTCCTGCGCACCGGACGTGCCGTTCGCCCTGCTGCGCCGGGCGGGCGTCGCGGGTGTCTCCTTCGACTTCTCGCTCCTCACCGAGCGTGACGACGACGCGATCGGCGAAGCGGTCGAGGGCGGCACCCGGCTGTTCGCCGGTGTCGTCCCGGGCACGGACGCCGCATTGTCAGACCCTGCCGGTAGCGTCATGGGTGTCAGAACGCTGTGGCGCAGGCTGGGGCTGCGTCCGGGGCTTCTCGCGGAGGCGGTCACCGTCACGCCGACGTGCGGACTCGCGGGCGCGTCCCCCGACTACGCCCGCCGGGCGCTCGCCCACTGCGTTCAGGCGGCGAGATCCCTCGCGGACAACCCAGAGTAACGGGAGGACCACACGGTGGCCGGCGACAAGCAAGCGGAGACGACGAGCGTGCCCGCCGAGGCGCGCGAGAAGCACGTGCAGCTCGCTGAGCAGATCGAGGAGCACCGCTTCCGGTACTACGTGAAGGACGCCCCCGTCGTCAGCGACGCGGACTTCGACCGGCTGCTGCGTTCCCTGGAGGAGTTGGAGGAGGAGTATCCGGAGCTGCGCACCCCGGACTCCCCGACCCAGAAGGTCGCCGGCGCCTACGAGACCGAGTTCACGGCCGTGGAGCACCGGTCACGCATGCTCTCCCTCGACAACACCTTCAACGACGAAGAACTGGCCGCCTGGACCGAGCGGATCGCCAGGGAACTGGGCGAGCAGGAGTACCACTTCCTGTGCGAGCTGAAGGTCGACGGACTCGCCGTCAACCTCACCTACGAGCGCGGCCGTCTCGTCCGCGCGGCCACCCGCGGCGACGGCCGCACCGGCGAGGACATCACGCCCAACGTCCGCACCATCGCCGACATCCCGGAGCGTCTCAAGGGGGACGAGGTCCCCGACCTCGTGGAGATCCGCGGCGAGGTCTACTTCCCGATGGAGAAGTTCCAGGAGCTCAACGCCCGGTTGAACGCCGCCGGTGACAAGCCCTTCGCCAACCCGCGCAACGCGGCGGCCGGTTCGCTTCGCCAGAAGGACCCGCGCGTCACCGCCACCCGGCCGCTGCACATGGTGGTCCACGGCATCGGCGTCCTGGAGGGCTTCAAGGGCATGACCCGCCTCTCCCAGGCCTACGACCTCCTGAAGACCTGGGGCCTGCCCACCTCCCCGCACAACAGGGTGGTCGACGGGCTCGACGGCGTACGGGACTTCATCGCGTACTACGGCGAGAACCGGCACTCCGTGGCGCACGAGATCGACGGTGTCGTCGTCAAGCTCGACGAGATCCGCCTCCAGGGACGGCTCGGCTCCACGGCCCGGGCGCCGCGCTGGGCCATCGCGTACAAGTACGCGCCGGAGGAGGTCAACACCAAGCTCGTCGACATCAAGGTCGGTGTCGGCCGCACCGGGCGGGTCACGCCGTACGCGCAGGTCGAGCCGGTCACCGTGGCGGGCAGCGAGGTCGAGTTCGCCACGCTGCACAACCAGGAGGTCGTCAAGGCCAAGGGCGTGCTCATCGGCGACACCGTGGTACTGCGCAAGGCCGGTGACGTGATCCCGGAGATCCTCGGCCCGGTCGCCGACCTGCGGGACGGCAGCGAGCGCGAGTTCGTCATGCCGGCCGAGTGCCCCGAGTGCGGAACGCCGCTGAAGGCGATGAAGGAGGGCGACATCGACCGGCGGTGTCCCAACGCCCGCACCTGCCCCGCCCAGTTGCGCGAGCGCGTCTCCTACCTCGCCGGCCGGGAGTGCCTGGACATCGAGCACTTCGGCGGCGTCGTGGCGGCCGCGCTGACCGGGCCGCTGGAGCCGCCCCGGCCGCCGCTCGTGGACGAGGGCGACCTCTTCGACCTCACCGTCGAGAAGCTGCTGCCCATCAAGGCGTACGTCCTCGACCCGGACAGCGGACTGCCCAAGCGCGACCCCAAGACCGGCGAGGAGAAGATCGTCACGGTCTTCGCCAACAAGGAGGGCGAGCCGAAGAAGAACACCCTCGCGCTGCTCAAGCACATCGAGGAGGCCAAGACCCGCCCGCTCGCCCGCTTCCTCAACGGGCTCTCCATCCGGTACGTCGGGCCCGTCGCCGCCCAGGCCCTCGCGCGGGAGTTCCGCTCCCTCGACCGCATCGAGCAGGCCAGCGAGGAGGAGCTGGCGCTCGCGGACGGGGTGGGCGACACCATCGCCGCCGCGGTCAAGGAGTGGTTCGCCGAGGAGTGGCACCGCGAGATCGTCCGCAAGTGGAAGGCGGCCGGAGTCCCGCTGGAGGACCGGTCGACGGGGGAGGACGAGGGGCCGCGCCCGCTCGAAGGGCTCACCGTCGTCGTCACCGGCACCCTGGAGAACTTCACCCGGGACGGGGCCAAGGACGCCCTCCAGAGCAGGGGCGCGAAAGTGACCGGGTCGGTCTCCAAGAAGACGTCCTTCGTCGTGGTCGGTGACAACCCCGGGACGAAGTACGACAAGGCGATGCAACTGAAGGTGCCGGTTCTGAACGAGGACGGATTCACCGTCCTGCTCGAACAAGGACCCGAAGCGGCGGCCGACGTCGCACTTTCGGCTGAGGAATAGCGGTTGAAGGCCACCCGATCGGCGCATACCAGATGCATACGGGTGGCCGGGTCGCATTCGGGCAACCGTCGACGACCGGTGCCCCTGGAAGCCTTCCGCGGCCTACTGTTGAGGTGTGCGCCCGCCGTGCCCAGCTGCGGTCGGGGCATCCCCCTGCCCCCGAGGGGCAGGGGGAAGGGTTCTCCAACGCGGAGCCGTTGATGGATGTCGGGCGTCGGGCCGCGTGGCGTGGGCACCGCCGGCTGTGAGAGGGACGGGAATGGAACCGACCGAGAGCGCCGCCGCGGGCTCACGGCTGCGCCTGCGTCGCATGGTGGACGCGTGGCACGTGAGCCGGTGGCTCGGGCAGCGCGGTGGTGGCACACCGCATCCCACGGCGGCCGCCCGCGGCTCCGCGCCGCCGGTCAACCGCCACCCCTCCGTCCTGTCCGGCAACGACACGGACGGCCAACGGCACCTGCACTGGCCTGCGTTGCCCTCGGCGGTCGTCGCGGCCGCCGCCTTCGTGCTGGGCGCCGGCTTCTACCGCGCGTTCACCGACGGCCACGCCCTCTTCCCGTCCGGCACCGCCGGCTGGTCCCTGGCCGTGCTGACCGGCATCGTCGTCGGGCACCTGGTCATGCTCGGCCGCTCCCGCTGGTGGGGCGGCACCGGCTCCGGCGCGGCCCTCACCCTCGCCGTCCTGCTGCTGTACGGCTGGGTTCCGGCCGGCATGGTCAGTCTCACCGTCGTCGTCCTGGTCGGCATAGCCCGCCGGGGCCGCTGGCGGCAGGGCGTCCTGCACGGTGCGGTGGACATCCTCGGCGTCGCCGCGGGCGCCGTGCTGCTGGGTGTCTGCGGCTCCGTACCCTCCGTCGAGAACCCCTGGGACCCCAACACCTGGGGGATGTACGCGGCGCCCAAGGTGGTGCTCGTCGCGGTCGCCTACCTCGCCGTCACCCGCGCCCTGTTGTGGTATTTGCGGACGCCGCGCGTCGGCCTGCCCACCGTCGCCCGCACCGCCCTGGTCAGACAGGGCCTGGTCGCCGTCGCCCTGCTCGGCATCGCCCCGCTGATCTGCGTGGTCGCCGTCGCCAAGCCGCTGCTGCTGCCGCTGTTCGCCATCCCGCTCATCGCCCTCGACTCCACCCTGTGGATCGCCCGCGCCCGGGCCGAGGAGCAGTTGCGCGACCCGCTCACCGGTCTGCCCAACCGGCAGTGGCTCCTCGAGCGGACCTGGGCCGCCCTGGACGACGCCGAGCGCATCGGCGCCCGCGCCGCCCTGATGCTGATCGACCTCGACCGTTTCCGGTCGGTCAACGACACACTCGGTCACCTCGCCGGCGACCGGCTGCTGCTGCAGACCGCCGACCGGCTGCGGCAGGCCCTGCCGCGCGGGGCGGAGGCCGCGCGGCTCGGTGGCGACGAGTTCGCCGTCTTACTGCCCGTCGCCGACTCCACCACGTCGGCGACCCGGATCGCCCGTGGCCTGGTCGCCGCGCTCAGCTCCCCGATGGACCTCGACGGGCTCACCCTCGTCCTGGAGGCCAGTGCCGGAGTCGCCGTCTTCCCCGACCACGCGCTGGACGCCGAAGGACTGCTGCGCCGCGCGGACGTGGCGATGTACCAGGCGAAGCGGGACCGCACCGGCGTCGAGGTCTACGAGTCCAAGCGGGACTCCAACACCCCGGACCGGCTCGGGCTCCTGGGCGACCTGCGCCGGGCCCTGGACGCCCACGAGGTCGAGCTGCACTACCAGCCCAAGGTCCGCTTCGACGGACAGGTCGCGGGCCTCGAGGCCCTGGTCCGCTGGGTGCACCCCGAGCGCGGCAGGGTACCGCCGGACGAGTTCATAGCGATCGCCGAGTCCTCCGGGCTGATGCCGCACCTCACCGAGTACGTGCTGGAGACGGCGCTCGGACAGGTCGCCCGCTGGCGCTCCCAGGGCCTGTTCGTGCCGGTCGCGGTCAACGTCTCCCCGCGCGACGTCCACATCCCCGGCTTCGCGGGCGCGGTGGCCGCCCGGCTGGCCCGGCACGGAGTCCCCGCGGGAGCGCTCCAACTCGAGATCACGGAGCACGTACTCCTGGAGGACCCGCAGCGCGCGGCCGACACCCTCAACGCGCTGACCGGACACGGCGTCAAGATGTCCCTGGACGACTTCGGCACCGGCTACTCCTCCCTCGTACACCTGCGCAGGCTGCCCGTCAGCGAACTGAAGATCGACCGCTCGTTCGTGGCCCGGCTGGCCATCGACAACGAGGACGCCGAGATCGTGCGCTGCACCGTCGACCTCGCGCACTCCCTCGGCCTGCTCGTCGTCGCCGAGGGCGTGGAGGACGACGAGACCTGGGAGCGGTTGCGCGACCTCGGCTGCGACGCCGTACAGGGCTGGCTGGTCGCGGCCGCGATGCCCCCGGAGGAGACCACCGCCTGGCTGCTCGCCCGGGGATCCCGGGGCTGGGTTCGGGCCGCCGCCGCACTGCCCGCGGCGGCGACCGACGAGTGACCCGACCGCCGGGCGGCGTGCTCCGTCCGTTCCGCTCAGCGCGCGGTGGCCCGCGGCGCGAAGCGTCCGATCAACAGGGCGAGCCGCCGGTCGTGGGCCTGCTCCGGTAGCCGACCGCTGCGCATCAGGGTCACCAGTCCGTGCAGGCCCGCCCAGTACGTCTCCGTGAGCAGCGCCGGGTCCTCACCCTCGGCGGCGAGGGGCTCGACGGCGCTCAGCAGCTCACCGAACGCCTCCTGGAGGGCGGGCGGAGCCTCGGGCGTGGCGAACGGCAGATCCACCCGGTGCGTGAACATCACGTCGTAGAGCGCGGGCCGCCGCCGCCCGAAACCGGTGTACGCCCTCCCGACCGCCGCCAGCCTCTCTCGTGCGCCCTCGGCCGCCGCGGCCGACGCCCGCAGTTCCACCGTGAGTTCCTCACAGCCCCGCACCGCGACCGCCGCCATGATCGCGTCCTTGCCCTTGAAGTGGCTGTACAGGACGGGCTGGCTGTACTCGATCTCGGCGGCCAGCCGGCGGGTGGTGACCGCGTCCCAGCCCTCCGCCTCGGCCAAGTCCCGCGCGGCCGTCACGATCAGCCGCTCGCGTTCCGCTCGTTCGCGCTCGCGGCGCGTCTGGATCGTCATGGCCACGATTCTAGCAACGCTAGCCATGCTGTCGACGCTCTGCTAGCGTCACCAGTGTTCCTAGCGCTGCTAGCGAGGAGAGATCGTGACCGTCACCGCGTACGCCCTGGCCATCGTGCTCAACCTGTTCTGCGTGTTCCTCGGTTACCGCTTCCTGTTCCGGCCCGGACCCGCCGCCACCGGCTACGGCGTCCCGGCCGACCCCGCCGGTGACGCCGGCGCCTACCTGACGATCAAGGGCCTCCGGGACGGGACGTTCGGTCTGGTGGGCCTGGTTCTGCTGGCCTTCGCCGGCACCCGCGCCGAGGCGTGGTTCATGCTCTGCGTGGCCGTCGTGCCGCTCGGCGACATGCTCATAGTGCTGCGCCACGGGGGTACGAAGGCCGTGGCCTTCGGTATCCACTTCGCCACCGCCGTCGTCGTCCTGATCAGTGCCGGTCTGCTCTTCCTGGTCTGACCGCGGCCCCGTCGTCGTCCTCCGGGGCCGTCCTCCCGCGCGGGAGGACCCGGAACCGGGCGGTGCCGCGAGTCGGCCCCGGGGAAACCGTTTAACGGCCACGGGGCCCGGCCCCATAGGATTGGCCCGAACCGACTTGCCAAAGCCGATTTGCCCACACCACACACACTCACCCCAGAGGAACGCTGCATGCCTGGCATCACGCGCGAGGAGGTCGCCCACCTCGCCCGGCTGGCGCGTCTGGAGCTGAAGCCCGAAGAGCTCGAGCACTTCGCGGGACAGCTGGACGACATCATCGGCGCGGTCGCCCGCGTCAGTGAGGTCGCCGACCAAGACGTACCGCCGACCTCGCACCCGCTCCCGCTGACGAACGTCATGCGGCCGGACGAGGTCCGTCCGTCGCTCACGCCCGAGCAGGCGCTCTCCGGCGCCCCGGCCCAGGAGCAGCAGCGTTTCAAGGTGCCGCAGATCCTGGGGGAGGAGTAACCGCCATGAGCGACATCATCAAGCTCACCGCGGCCGAGATCGCCGCGAAGATCGCCTCCGGCGAGCTGACTGCCGTCGAGGTCACCGAGGCCCACCTGGCCCGCATCGAGGCAGTCGACGAGAAGGTGCACGCCTTCCTGCACGTCGACCGCGAGGGCGCCCTCGCCCAGGCCCGCGCCGTCGACGAGAAGCGCGAGCGCGGCGAGGAGCTCGGCCCGCTGGCCGGCGTGCCGCTGGCGCTCAAGGACATCTTCACCACCGAGGGCATCCCCACGACCGTCGGCTCGAAGATCCTCGAGGGCTGGATCCCGCCGTACGACGCGACCGTCACCAAGCGCCTGAAGGCCGCCGACGTCGTCATCCTCGGCAAGACCAACATGGACGAGTTCGCCATGGGGTCGTCGACGGAGAACAGCGCGTACGGCCCGACCGGCAACCCCTGGGACCTCACCAAGATCCCCGGCGGTTCCGGCGGCGGCTCCTCCGCCGCCCTCGCGGCCTTCCAGGCCCCGCTCGCCATCGGCACCGACACCGGCGGCTCCATCCGTCAGCCCGCGTCCGTCACCGGCACGGTCGGCGTCAAGCCGACGTACGGAGGCGTCTCCCGCTACGGCATGGTGGCCTTCTCCTCCTCCCTCGACCAGGGCGGCCCCTGCGCCCGTACGGTCCTGGACGCGGCCCTGCTGCACGAGGTGATCGCCGGGCACGACCCGATGGACTCCACCTCCATCGACGCCCCGGTCCCCGCGGTCGTCGAGGCCGCCCGCAACGGCAGCGTCGCCGGCATGCGCGTCGGCGTCGTCAAGCAGTTCCGCGGCGAGGGCTACCAGGCCGGCGTCATCCAGCGCTTCGACGAGTCCGTAGAGCTGCTGAAGGAGCTGGGCGCGGAGATCGTCGAGCTGGACTGCCCGTCCTTCGACCTCGCGCTGTCGGCGTACTACCTGATCGCGCCCTCCGAGTGCTCCTCCAACCTGGCCCGCTTCGACGGCCTGCGCTACGGCCTGCGTACCGGCGACGACGGCACGCACTCCGCCGAGGAGGTCACCTCGCTGACCCGCGAGGCCGGCTTCGGCCCCGAGGTCAAGCGCCGCATCATGCTCGGCACCTACGCCCTCAGCTCCGGCTACTACGACGCGTACTACGGCAGCGCCCAGAAGGTCCGCACCCTCATCACGCGGGACTTCGAGAAGGCCTTCGAGCAGGTCGACGTGATCGTCTCCCCGACGACCCCGACCACCGCCTTCGCGATCGGCGAGCGCGCCGACGACCCGATGGCGATGTACCTGGCCGACCTGTGCACCATCCCCACCAACCTGGCGGGCAACGCGGCGATGTCGCTGCCCTGCGGCCTCGCACCCGAGGACAACCTGCCGGTGGGTCTGCAGATCATCGCCCCCGCCATGAAGGACGACCGGCTGTACAAGGTCGGCGCCGCGGTCGAGGCCGCCTTCGTGGAAAAGTGGGGCCACCCGCTGATCGAGGAGGCACCGTCGCTGTGAGCGCACTGACCAAGGCCAAGGGCTTCAAGAGCTCCAAGTCCGGCCTGTACGTCTCGATGGCCACGTCGGCGTTCGGCGCCGTCGGGGTGTACAAGCAGATCAAGAAGGCCCGCGGCGAGAGCGACACGCTGCGGCTGCTCGACGCCGTCGTGACCGGAGCAGCGGTCGTCACCAACCTCGCCATCCTCTACCGCGAGCTGAAGCGCCTGGGCGACGACGACGTCCTGCTGGGCTGAGAGGGAAGTTTCACCGTGACCACCACGACCGACCTGGTGTCGTACGAGGACGCGCTGGCGTCGTACGACCCCGTCATGGGCCTTGAAGTCCATGTCGAACTCGGCACCCACACCAAGATGTTCTGCGGCTGTTCGACCGCACTGGGCGCCGACCCCAACACCCAGACCTGCCCCGTCTGCCTCGGCATGCCCGGTGCGCTCCCGGTCGTCAACGCGACCGGCGTCGAGTCGGCGATCAGGATCGGTCTCGCGCTGAACTGCGAGATCGCCGAGTGGTGCCGCTTCGCCCGGAAGAACTACTTCTATCCGGACATGCCGAAGAACTTCCAGACCTCCCAGTACGACGAGCCGATCGCCTTCAACGGCTACCTCGACGTGCAGCTGGAGGACGGCGAGACCTTCCGCGTGGAGATCGAGCGCGCCCACATGGAGGAGGACACCGGCAAGTCGATGCACGTCGGTGGCGCGACGGGCCGTATCCACGGCGCCTCGCACTCCCTCCTCGACTACAACCGCGCCGGCATCCCGCTCATCGAGATCGTCACCAAGCCGATCGAGGGAGCGGGCGAGCGGGCCCCCGAGGTCGCGCGGGCCTACGTCCGCGAGCTGCGCGAACTCATCCGTGCCCTCGGCGTGTCCGAGGCCCGCATGGAGATGGGCCAGATGCGCTGCGACGTGAACCTGTCGCTGCGTCCGCACGGCCGGGAGAAGTTCGGCACCCGCAGCGAGACCAAGAACGTCAACTCGCTGCGCTCCGTGGAGCGTGCCGCCCGCTTCGAGATCCAGCGGCACGCCGCCGTGCTGAACGACGGCGGCACGATCATCCAGGAGACCCGCCACTTCCACGAGGACACGGGGTCCACGACCTCGGGTCGCGTGAAGGAGGAGGCGGAGGACTACCGGTACTTCCCGGAGCCCGACCTGGTGCCGGTCGCCCCCTCGCGCGAGTGGGTCGAGGAGATCCGCGCCACCCTGCCCGAGCTGCCGCTGGTGCGCCGCAACCGGCTCCGCGAGGAGTGGGGCATCTCCGGCAACGACATGCAGTCGATCCTCAACGCCGGCGCGCTGGACCCGATCGTCGCCACGATCGACGCCGGTGCCGACGCGGCCTCCGCCCGCAAGTGGTGGATGGGCGAGCTGGCCCGCAGCGCCAACGAGTCGGGCAAGTCGCTCGACGAGCTGGCGATCACGCCGGAGCAGGTCGCGCGGGTCGCCGAGCTGGTCACGAAGGGCGACCTGAACGACAAGCTGGCCCGCCAGGTCATCCTGGGTGTCCTCGCCGGCGAGGGCACTCCGGACGAGGTCGTCGACAAGCGCGGCCTGAAGGTCGTCTCCGACGAGGGCGCGCTGACCGCCGCCGTCGACGAGGCCATCGCCGGCAACCAGGGCGTCGTGGACAAGATCCGCGGCGGCAAGGTGGCCGCGGTCGGCGCCCTGGTCGGCGCGGTCATGAAGGCGACCCGGGGCCAGGCGGACGCGGCCCGCGTCAAGGAGCTGATCCTGGAGAAGCTGGGCGTGAGCGAGGGCTGAGCCGGTCCGGCATCGCGTGTCTCTGAGGGGTTGCACCCGGTCGGGTGCAACCCCTCGGGCGTTCGGCCGCGAATCACTCGTGGGGAACGACATGTCCGTCCGATCGTCCCGCGAACGACCTTCGCCTCTGTGAATAAGCCCACTAAATCCGCAAACGATCACTTCTGGCTGTAAGAGTGGCTTCGCGTTACTCATGCGTTCTTTGCGGGCCGTTCACTCCATGAACAACTGTTCCCGGTCAAAGACCCACAATCAGACACCCTGGGAGCACGTTCGTGGCAGCCCTTGCACGCTGGTGTGTCCGACGCCGCCTCGTCGCCGTCCTGCTCTGGCTCCTCGCCTTCGGCGGGGTCGCCACGGCCGCCGCGGTCACCGGCTCCGCGTACTCCAACGACTACGGAGTCCCCGGTACCGACTCCGACCGCGCCTCCCAGCTGCTCGCCTCCGGCTTCCCCGGCCTCGGCGGCGACGGCGACACGATCGTCTGGCACACGACGACCGACACCGTCCGCGCCGCCGACGTCGAGCGGGCCATGACCCGCACCCTGGACCGCATCGCGGGCCTGCCCGGGGTGGCCTCGGTGACCAACCCCTACGACGACCCCGAATCGCCCCTGATCAGCGAGGACGCCCACACCGCGTACGCCTCGGTCACCTTCGAGGACGCCTCCCGGGACATCGACGCGGCAGAGGCGCGGGCCGTGGTCGACGCCGCCGAGGCGGCCGAGACCGACGGGCTCCAGGTCGAAATGGGCGGCGGCGCCGTCGCGCTCACCGAGGCGCCGGGCGGTCATCTGGCGGAGGCCCTCGGCGTGGCCGTGGCCGCGGTCGTCCTCTTCCTCGCCTTCGGCTCCCTCGCCGCCGCCGTGCTGCCCATCGCCACCGCGCTGGTCTCCGTCGGCACCGCCTACGCCGGCATCACCCTGCTCGGGCACGCCATGACCGTCGCCGACTTCGCGCCCATGCTGGGCACCCTCATCGGGCTCGGCGTCGGCATCGACTACGCGCTGTTCATCGTCACCAGACACCGGCGCGGCCTGAAACGCGGACTCACCGTCGCCGAGGCCGCCGAGAACGCCGTCGCGACCACGGGACGCGCGGTCGTCTTCGCGGGTGCCACCGTTTGCATCGCCCTGCTGGGCATGCTGATCCTCCGGCTGAGCTTCCTCAACGGCGTGGCCATCGCCGCCTCGCTGACCGTCGTCCTCACCGTCGCGGCGTCCGTGACCCTGCTGCCCGCGCTGCTGTCGTACATCGGCCCGCGCGCCCTGAGCCGGCGCGAGCGGCGCCGGCTGGCGCAGCACGGGCCCGAACCCGAGCTGCCCACCGGGTTCGCCGCCCGCTGGTCGGCGTTCGTGGAGCGCCACCCCAAGCTGCTGGGCGCCGTCGCCCTCGTCGTCATCACCGTCCTCGCGCTGCCCACCCTCGGACTGCGCCTGGGCACCTCCGACCAGGGCAACGACCCCAAGGGCAGTACCACCCGCCAGGCCTACGACCTCCTCGCCGAGGGCTTCGGCCCCGGCGTCAACGGCCCCCTCACCCTGGTCACCGAGGTCGGCGGGGCCGAGGACCGGCTCGCCCTGGACAACCTCGACGCCTCCCTGCGCACCACCGAGGGCGTCTCCTCGGTGACCCCGGTGACGTACAACTCCGGCGGCGACACCGCGTACCTCGTCGTCGTACCCGAGTCGGCCCCGCAGTCCCGGACCACCAGCGACCTCGTCGAGCGGCTGCGCTCCGAGGTGCTGCCGCGTGCCGAGGCCGGCACCGCGCTCGACGTGCACATCGGCGGCGTCACGGCCGGCTACGACGACTTCGCCGACGTCATCGTCGGCAAGCTGCCCCTCTTCGTCGGCGTCGTCATCGGCCTGGGCTGCCTGCTGCTCCTGCTGGCCTTCCGCTCCGTCGGCATCCCCCTCAAGGCGGCCGCGATGAACGTCGCCGCCGTGGCCGCCTCCTTCGGCGTCGTCGTGGCGATCTTCCAATGGGGCTGGGGGAGCGAACTGCTCGGTCTCGGCAGCGCCGGCCCGATCGAACCCTTCCTGCCCGTGATCATGGTGTCGGTCCTCTTCGGACTCTCCATGGACTACCAGGTCTTCCTGGTCAGCCGGATGTACGAGGAGTGGCTGGAGACCGGCGACAACCGCCGTGCCGTACGCGTCGGCCTCGCCGAGACCAGCCGGGTGATCAACTCCGCCGCGGTGATCATGATCTCGGTCTTCCTCGCCTTCGTCCTCAGCGGCGACCGCGTGATCGCCATGTTCGGCATCGCGCTCGCCGCCGCCGTCGCCCTGGACGCATTCGTCCTGCGCACCCTCCTGGTGCCCGCTCTGATGCACATGCTCGGCAGCGCCAACTGGTGGCTGCCGCGCCGGCTGGACAAGCTCCTGCCACGCATCAGCATCGAGCCGCCCGAGTGCCGTGTCGCCCATGAGAGGCTGGCCGCGGCGACGGACGCCGAGGTGGCGGACGTCCTCGCGGAGGAGGAGCGGCAGCGGGATGTACGCGATGTCACTGGGTGACGACGGAGCCGAACTGCGACCCCTGGAGACCTGGCACGCCGAGGAGTTCCTCGCCCACCTGGACCGGGGCAGGGAGTTCATCACACAGCACATCCCCTTCGGGACGAAGGCCACCGACGTCGGCTCCGCCCGGGAACTGCTCCAGTCCTACGCCGACCGGCACGCCGCCGACAGCGGCTTCCTGCACGGGCTGTGGCTGGACGGCAGGCTCGTCGGCGGTCTGCTCTTCCGGATCTTCGACGCCGCGACCGGGGTCTGTGAGATCGGCTGCTGGCTGGAGCCCGCCGGAACAGGGCGCGGCCTGGTCACGCGCGGTGCCCGGGTCCTGATCGACTGGGCTTTCGACGAGCGCGGCATGCACCGCGTGGAGTGGCACGCGTCGTCCGCGAACACCCCGAGTGTCAACGCCGCCCGGCGACTCGGCATGATGCGTGAGGGCGTGCTGCGCGAAAGCTCCCACTACCGGGGTGTCCGTCAGGACGTGGAGGTGTGGGCGGTGCTCGCGCCCGAGTGGCGTGCGGCACGTGAGGCACGCGCGCGTGCCGCTCACAAGGATCATTAAGGGACCTCTCAGACAGCGTCCGTACGGTGCGAGACATGGGAACGAAGACAGTGGACGAGACCGGCGTGAAGACCGACGAGGACAAGACGGAGGAGGCGGCCAAGGCTCCTGAGAAGGCAGGGACCGAGACCGCCGACGCCGAGGCCCCGGCCGGCGACGACGCCGGGACGGACGACGCCGCGGCCGAGGACGCCGCGGAGGACCACGCCGCCGAGGACGCCGCGGAGGACCACGCCGCCGAGGACGACGTGACCGGTGCCGCCGGGAACGAGGGCCCCACGGGCGTCGGCCAGGGCGCGGGCGCCGTCGTCTCCGCCGGGCTCGGCATCGTCTCCCTGACCGGCAGCTGGGTCGGCACCGTGGCCTCCGCCCGCGAGTCGCTGATCGGCCAGCTGGAGACGTCCTCGTCCTCCGACGTCGGCATGCTGATCGAGAAGGGCTACGGCAACGCCTGGCACGCCACCGCGCTGTGGGGCGGACTCTTCGCCCTGGTCGCGCTGATCGTCGGCGTCGTGGTGCTGGCCCGTCCCGCGTTCGGCGCGCCCGGCCGCCCGCAGGCCCCGTGGATCAAGTCGGTCGCCTGGGCGGGCGTCGCCCTCGGCGTGATCGGCCTGCTCCTCGCCGTCCTGAAGTACACGGACATCCTGCTCGGGCTGCCTTCCACCGGCTGACCAAGCCCTCTGAGGGGTCTTAGGGCATCAGTGCGCTCCCGGCGCACGCCCTAAGACCCCTCACGCATGTCTAAGGCCCCACCCCCCGCCGAAGATGCGGAACTTACCCGATGTGGCGCACCCCCCTGGGAGACGAAGGTTGAGGCATCGCAAGCAAGCGAAGCCGAAACCGAGGCCGAGAGCGGCTCTCACCGAGGGACACGAGGGACACACCATGTTCGAGTACGAGATCCAGCAGACCCGTTCCGCCGAACTGATCCGCCGCGCCGACCAGGCCCGGCTGGCCCGCGAGGCCGTTCGCGCCCGTCGCGCCGCCCGCCGGGACGCGGCCAGGAACACCGCCGAGACCGAGAGCCATAGCTTCCGCTTCCGGCGGCACCGGTTCACCCGGGCCGCGTGAGCGGCGTGAGCGGGGGGACCGGGGAGGGCGGCCGCACGGCCGCCCTCCCCGCCGCCGTCCACCTCCCGAAAACCGATGCCCCACTGTCGGACCCACGTGCGATGCTCGCTTCCGTGGAGACCAGGTCCGTCAGTCCCGTGTTCGTCGGCCGTGCCGGCGAACTGGACGCGTTGAAGGACGCGCTCGTGCGCGCCGACGCCGCCGAGCCGCAGGCACTGCTGCTCGGCGGCGAGGCAGGGGTCGGCAAGACCCGCCTCGTCGAGGAGTTCGCCACCGCCGCCCGCGGGCAGGACGCCGTCGTCGCGCTGGGCGGCTGCGTCGAGATAGGCGCCGACGGCCTGCCCTTCGCGCCCTTCTCCACCGCGCTGCGCGCCCTGCGGCGCCAACTGCCCGGAGAACTGGCCACCGCTGCCGCCGGGCAGGAGGAGGAACTGGCCCGGCTGCTGCCGGAACTGGGCGAGAGCGCTCGGGGCGGTGGCGGCCGGCACGACGAGGAGGGCACGGCCCGCCTCTTCGAACTCACCGCCCGCCTGCTGGAGCGGGTCGCGGCCCGGCACACCGTCGTCCTCGTCCTGGAGGACCTGCACTGGGCCGACGCCTCCACCCGCCACCTGATCGCCTATCTCGTCCGCACCCTGCGCACCGGCCGCCTCGTCGTCCTGGCCACCTACCGCTCCGACGACATCCACCGCCGCCACCCGTTGCGCCCCCTGCTCGCCGAACTCGACCGGCTGCGCACCGTCCGCCGCATCGAGCTGGGCCGCTTCACCCGGGACGAGGTGGGCCGCCAGATCGCCGGCATCCTCGCCCAGGAACCCGACCCGCTCCAGGTCGACGAGATCTTCGAACGCTCCGACGGCAACGCCTTCTTCGTCGAGGAACTCGCCGTCGCCGCCCACGAGGGCTGCTGCACCGGCCTCACCGACTCCCTGCGCGACCTGCTCCTGGTCCGCGTCGAAGCCCTGCCCGAGAGCGCGCAGCGGGTCGCCCGGATCGTCGCCGAAGGCGGCTCCACCGTCGAGTACCGGCTGCTCGCCGCCGTCGCCCGGCTCGCCGAGGACGACCTCATCGAGACGCTGCGGGCCGCCGTGAACGCCAACATCCTGCTCCCCGCGGCCGACGGCGACGGCTACCGCTTCCGCCACTCCCTGGTCCGCGAGGCAGTCGGCGACGACCTGCTCCCCGGCGAGCGCTCCCGCCTCAACCGCCGCTACGCCGAGGCCCTCGACGCCGATCCGACGCTGGTGCCCGCCGCCGAGCGCGTGATGCGCCTGGCCAGCTACTGGTACCACGCCCACGACCCCGCCAGGGCCCTGCCCGCCGTCCTGGACGCCTCCGTCGAGGCCCGTCGCCGCCACGCCTACTCCGAGCAGCTCCGGCTCCTCGAGCGCGCGATGGAGCTGTGGGACTCCGTGCCCGACGACGTACGCGGCACCCTGCGCCCCGTCGACTACACCGAGGTCTACCCACCCTGCGGCCGCGACCCGGCCACCAAGCCCCTGCGCTACCTGGACCTGATGGCCGAGGCCGCCGTCGCCGGGCGGCTGTGCGGGGAGCGCGAGCGGGCCATGAAGATCACCAAGCGGGCGCTGCGCCTGCTGCAGGAGGAGCGGGAAGCGGGGGCCGGGACGAGTACGAGCGGCCGGGACCCGCAGCGCGCCGCCTGGTTCTGGACGCAGCGCTCACTGCTGATCCGGGCACAGGGCCGCGGCGACGGCTGGCACGAGCTCGGTATCGCCCAGGAACTGGTCCGCGGCCTGCCGCCCTCCGCGGTGCACGCCGAGGTGCTCGCCATGGCCGCCAACTGGTCGATGCTCCACAATCCCGGCCCCGGAGCGGTGACCGCCGCAGAACGGGCCGTGGAGTACGCGCGCATGGTCGGTGCCGACGACATCGAGCTCAACGCACGGCTCACCCTCGGGGGCCTGATGGTCGACGCCGGGCACATCGACGCCGGACTGGCGGAGATGCACCAGGTCAGGGACCTGGCGGTGGCGCAACGACGGCCCGCCGTGGCGGCCCGCAGCCACATCAACCTTCCCTCCGTCCTGGAGAGCGTCGGCCGCTCCGAGGAGGCCCTCGTCATCCTGCGCGAGGGCGTCGAACTGAACCGCCGGATGGGCCTGCTGGAGTCGGAGGCCTGGGTCTGGGGCAATCTCGCCGAGTCGCTCATCTCCCTGGGCCGCTGGGACGAGGCGCTCGACGCCGCGGCGATGGCCGGAGCACCGGGCCGCAGCCCCGCACCACGTGCCGGCGCCGCCCTCAAGCAGGCCGTCGTCGCGCTCGCCCGCGGCGAGACGGCCGAGGCCGGCCGGCTGCTCGCCGAGGCGCGCTCCGCCTACGGAGTGCTCAACCCCATGCCGCAGAACAGGCTGCCGCTGGCCGCCCTCACCGTCGGCCTCGCCGCCGCCGAGGGCCGCATTCTCGACGCCCGCGCGGAACTCGACCGCGCCCTGGACGCGGGCCTCCCGCCCGGCACCCAGCGTTACGGCTGGCCCCTGCTGCTGTCCTCCGCCGAGGCCGAGGCCGACGCACGCGCTCTGCCGACGGCGCAGGAGGGCCGCACCGAGACGCTCGGACGCCTTGCCAAGACCGCCAAGTCCCTGGCCACGGGCGCCCCGGTCTGGCGCGCCCACGAGAAATGGGTCCGCGCCGAACTCCACCGCGCCGAGGGCCGGGACAGCCCGGGGGCCTGGTGGGAGGCGGTGACAGCGTTCGAGCGTCTGGAGCGGCCCTACGACCTCGCCCGCGTCCGGCACCGGCTGGCCGGCGCCCTCCTGGAGACCGGCGGCGATGACGAGCGCGCCCGCGCCACGGAGCTGCTCCGCCTGGCCCGCACGGTCGCCGACCACCTCGGTGCCCGTCCGCTGGCCGACGCGGTCGGCCGGCTCGCCCAGCGCGCCCGTCTCACGCTCGGCCGCGCCACCGAACCGGCCGCCCCCGCCGAGGCCCTCGGTCTCACCAGCCGGGAACGCGACGTCCTGCGCCTGGTCTCCGACGGCCGCACCAACCGCCAGATAGCCGAGGAGCTCTTCATCTCCCCGAAGACGGCCAGCGTCCACGTCTCCAACATCCTGGCCAAGCTCGGCGTCTCCGGCCGGGGCGAGGCGGCGGCGGTGGCCCACCGGCTGGCGCTGTTCCCGGCCGGTGGGCTCACGTCCCGTTCCGCGAAGTGAGGCCTACGCTGTAAGGGACGCCGACCGACGGAGGCTCCGTGTTCAACGCATTCGAGGAACTCTTCTCCCCCGGACGCAAGCACACCAGCGACGAGCAGAACCGTCTGGAACTGACCCGCGAGGACGTCGGCGACGGCGACCCGGGCCACGGCCCGATAGACCTCACCTCGGGCAAGGTCGTCGTCCACCTCCCGCGCCCCTCGGAGGCGGAGGAGGAGTGACGGCGCGGGCTACGTCACCCGCAGCTCCAGGATCCGGTCGTCGCCCTCATTCGCGTCGCCCCGACCGTCCGTGTCGCTGGTCATGAGCCACAGCTTGTCGCCGCCCGCCGGGACCACCGTGCGCAGCCGCCCGTACTCGCCCTCCAGAAACGCCTGCGGTTCGGCCGCGGCCTCCGTGCCCTTCAGCGGGACGCGCCACAGCCGCTCGCCGCGCAGACCCGCCATCCACACGGAGCCCTCGGCGTGGGCGATGCCGCTGGGGGAGGCCTCGTCGGTGCTCCACTGGGCGAGCGGGTCGTGGAACTCCGAGCCGTCGGACTCGCCCTCCGCCTCCGGCCAGCCGTAGTTGTCGCCCGGCTTGATCGCGTTCAGTTCGTCCCAGGTGTCCTGACCGAACTCCGCGGCGAACAGCCGCTGCTCGTCGTCCCAGGCCAGCCCCTGCACGTTCCGGTGCCCGTACGAGTACACCGCGGAGTCGGGGAAGGGGTTGCCGGGCGCCGGGTCGCCGTCCGGCGTCATCCGCAGGATCTTCCCGCCGAGGGACTCCTTGTCCTGGGACAGGCCCGTGTCACCGCTCTCGCCCGTGCCCGCGTAGAGCATCTTGTCGGGGCCGAAGGCGATCCGCCCGCCGTTGTGGACGACACCCTTGGGGATGCCCCGGAAGACCGTGTCCGGCGCGCCCAGCTGCTCACCGGACGGCCTCTTCTCGTCGTACCGCATGCGGACGATGCGGTTGTCGGAGGCCGAGGTGAAGTACGCGTAGACCATCCGGTCCGAGGCGTAGTCGGGGGAGAGGGCGATGCCGAGCAGGCCGCCCTCGCCGGCCGGAGACACCCCGGGCACCTCGCCCAGCTCCGTCTTCTCGCCCGTCTCCTCGTCGACCCGTGTGACCGTGGCCTCGTCACGGGAGGAGACCAGCAGGTCACCGCCCGGCAGCGGAGCCAGACCCCAAGGGCTCTTCAGCCCGGTGGTGACCGTACGGACCACCTTCACGGAGCCCTTCGCGGGCGGCGTCTCCCCGGCGGCCGAGCCCGAGGGCGGCGACTGCGCCGCCGTGCTGCTCGGGGAGGTGCTCGCGTCCGCGCCCGACGGGTCCCCGTCGTCGGAGGAGCAGCCCGCCGTCAGCAGCAGGGTGGCGGTGGCCAACACGGCCGTCACGGCTCGACGTTGCACGATCATGGTCCCTTCGACGCGGCGGGTTCTCCTTGTCATACACCGCACGCGCCCTCCAAGTTCCCGATCGCCGAATCCCGAACCCGGCAATCGCGCGCGCGTCACTCCCACGACCCCTGCGCCGCCGGCAGCTCACGCACCTCGGCCAGGTCCCGCTCGGTCAGCCGCAGCCGTGCCGCCCCCGCGTTCTCGGTCACCCAGCGTTCCTGTTTGGTCCCCGGCACCGGCACCACGTGCTTTCCCTGCGCCAGCACCCAGGCCAGCGCCACCTGCGCCGGTGTGACCCCGTCGCCGTGCCTGGCCGCGATCCGGCGCAGGCCGGCCACGATCGGCTGGTTGGCCGCCATCATCTCGGCGGTGAAGCGGGGGTGCCGGGCGCGCAGGTCCTCCGGCTCGAAGCCCTGCCCGGGGGTCAGCGTCCCGGTCAGGAAGCCGTTGCCGAGCGGCATCGCGGCGAGGAAACCGACACCGCGTGTCACGCACCACGGCAGCAGCGTCCGCAGCGCCTCCGGCGACCACACCGACAGCTCCGCCTCCACCGCGCTCACCGGGAAGACCTGCTGCACCCGCTCCAGTTGCCGGATCGTCGCGTCGTGCAGCCGGGCGCCCGGACGCCGGGCCGACCGCGCGCCGACCGCGCAGAGCCCGAGGGAACGCACCTTCCCGGCCCGGACCAGCTCCGCCATCGCGCCCCAGGTCTCCTCGACGGGTATCTCGGGATCGGCACGGTGCAGCTGGTAGAGGTCGATGACGTCCGTCTGCAGTCGGCGCAGCGAGGCGTCGCAGGCGCGTTTCACATAGCCGGGGCGGCCGTTGGCCACGACGTGCTGATCGCCCACCAGCAGGCCGACCTTGGTCGACACGAAGGCGTCGGACCGCCGCTCCTTGAGCACCCGTCCCAGCAGCAGCTCGTTGGTGAACGGGCCGTACATGTCCGCCGTGTCCAGCAGGGAGACACCCAGGTCGAGGGCCCGGTGCACCGCCCTGACCGACTCTTCCCCCCGCTGCCGCGACGCGCTGTACGCCCAGTTCATCGGCATGCAACCCAGTCCGACGGCCCCCACCGCGAGCGCCGTCGCGCCGATCGTCCTGCGCTCCACCGGTCGTGACCCTCCCTCGTCAGGCCACCCAACCTAACCTCTGCCCTTCCGCGCCCCTGACATAGCCTCCTGACCATGACTCCTGACGTGTGGCTGCCCATCCCGCCGGACGAGATCGAGGGCCTCCCCGAGGGCCCCGCCTACCGCTACTGGAACGGCGAGGAGGACTTCCCCGCCGACCCGGCCGACTGCGCGTTCTACGTCGTCCCCTACATGAAGCCCAGCGGGATCGGCACACGCCCGCTGCCGGAAATGCGCTCCGTCCAGGTCGTCCAGACGCTCTCCGCCGGCATCGACCACGTGGAGCCCGGGCTGAGGCACCTGCCCGCGGGCGTACGGCTGTGCAACGCGCGCGGCGTGCACGAGGCCAGCACCGCGGAACTGACTCTCGCCCTGATCCTGGCGTCGCTGCGCGGCGTCCCCGACTTCGTCCGGGCGCAGGACCGGGGCGAGTGGCTCGGCGGGTTCCGGCCGGCGCTCGCCGACCGGAAGGTGCTGATCGTCGGCTACGGCTCGATCGGCGCCGCGATCGAGGACCGGCTCGTACCCTTCGAGGTCGCGCCGGTGGTGCGCGTCGCGCGCTCCGCCCGCACCACGGCGCGCGGTCCGGTGCATCCACTCACCGAACTCCCCGCCCTGCTCCCGGAGGCGGACGTCGTCGTCATCTCCACGCCGCTCACCGAGGCCACCCGCGGCCTGGTCGACGCGGACTTCCTGGCCCGGATGAAGGACGGAGCCCTGCTCGTCAACGTCGCGCGCGGCCCCGTCGTAGACACGAAGGCGTTGCTCGCCGAACTGGAGAGCGGGCGCCTCACCGCCGCCCTCGACGTGACCGACCCCGAACCGCTGCCGCCGGGCCACCCCCTGTGGCATGCTCCCGGCATAGTCATCAGCCCGCACGCCGGCGGGCCGACCTCCGCGTTCCTGCCACGCGCCAAGCGGCTGATGGTGGACCAGTTGAGCCGTTTCGTGAACCAGGAGCCGTTGCGCAACGTGATCCTGACGACGGGCGCGTAATCCGTTTCGGGTACCCTCCGCAACTCCCCGGATGCGGTGGGTACGCGCATATCCGCTGGTCGTCACGGAGCGTAGAGAACCTATGTCCCTGAGTGACGAGACTGGTGTATCGTCCGACAGGGGATGCGCCGCGCACGGTTCGGCGCCGGGGATGGACATCTCAGACTGTGAGGGGGGCGACGGGCGATGCACGGCCTATGGACGAACAACCCGACGCGGCGAAGCCGCCGCCGGCGACCCTGGCGCACGACCGCGACCGCGCGCAGACGGGGTCAGCACGGCCGGCCCGGCGGCCACCCCGGCCGGTGCGGCCTCCACCAGCGTCGGCAGGGCGGCCGCAAGAGGCAGGCCCAGCCGCCGCACCGGGGCCCGCAGGACACGGGGGCGGCGCGGACCGGGAGGCCCCGGTGAGTCCGCCGCCTCCCGTGCCGACTCTGGACGGAGCGCTGCGGACGCAGTCCCCGCCCCGACCGCTGCTGCCCCGGTCGTCGGCCGCCGACGGCGGACCGACCTTCGTCCGTCAGCTGGTGCTGGCCCTGATCTGCGCGGCATACGCCGTCGGTTCCGCGTTCGGCTGGGGTTCGGACCGCGTCGCCAAGATCATGGGCGACTTCGGGCTGAGCGCCGCCGCGGGCGCCGCCGCCGTCTCCTGCCTCCTCTACGCCCGTGGGCCCCGGGTCCGGTTCCGGCCGGCCTGGCTGCTGTTCGCCCTCTCCTCGGCGATGGCGTCCCTGGGCAATCTGGTGTGGGGGTGGTACGAGGTCGTCCTGCGGCAGCCGGTGCCCAGTCCCAGCTACGCGGACCTGTTCTTCCTGTGCTTCGCGCCGCCCGCCATCGTGGGGCTGCTGGTGCTGGCCAAGCGGCCGGTGACGAAGGCCGGCTGGATCTGCCTGGGCCTGGACGCCTGGCTGATCGGCGGGTCGCTGCTGACCCTGGCGTGGAGCCTGGCGCTCGCCCAGGCGGCGAAGGCCGAGGGCGGCTCCAGCGTGGCGCACTCCGCGCTCTCGGTGGCCTACCCGCTGCTCGACATCGCTCTCGTCAGCATGGTGCTCGCCCTGCACTTCCGGCGATCGCCCGTCTGCAGGTCCGCGGTCAACACCGCCATCGGCGCGCTCGCCCTGACGGTGGTCTGCGACGCCCTGTTCACCTCGCCGCTGCTGCACAACAGCTACCGCTCCGGCCAGTTGCTCGACGCGGGCTGGTTCGCCGGCTCACTGCTGCTCGCGTACGCCCCCTGGGCCGCGTCCCGGCGCGGGCGGCCGTCGGCCGAGGAAGGACCCGGCGGACACACGCGCGTGGTGCGCGAACACCTGCCCGGGCAGCGCGGCACCGCTCACCGGACCGCGCCGGCGCCCGCACCCGCGCCAGGGAGCGAGCGCGGCCGCTTTCCGGCCTCCCGGCCCATCGCCGGGTCGCTGGCCGCGCTCACGCCGTACCTCGCCGCCGCGGTCTGCACCCTGGGCATCCTCTACAACGTGCTCAACGGCCGCAGCGTCGACCGCGTGGTGCTGCTGACCGGCGGCACCGTGGTGCTCGCGCTGGTCGTGCGGCAGGGCATCATGCTGCTCGACAACATCACCCTCACCCAGGAACTGGCCCAGAAGGAGAACCACTTCCGGTCCCTGGTCCAGGGCTCCAGCGACGTCATCATGATCGCCGCGCCCAACGGCATCCTCCGCTACGTCTCCCCGGCCGCCGCCGGGGTCTACGGAAGCCCCGCCGAGGAACTCGTGGGCAGCGAACTGGCCGGTCTCATCCATCCGGAGGACCTCGGCTGCGTGGTGCACGAGGTGCGCCGGTTCCTCGCCGCGAGCCCGGCCGAGGAACCGAACACGCGCATCGAGTGCCGTTTCCGCTCCGGGGACGGCGGCTGGCTCAACGTCGAGTCCACCGTCAACCGCCACCACGGGGGCCTGATCTTCAACAGCCGGGACGTGACCGAGAGAGTGCGCCTCCAGGCGCAGCTCCAGCACAACGCCGAACACGACCCGCTGACCGACCTGCCCAACCGCGCCCTGTTCACCCGGCGAGTCCAGCAGGCCCTGTCCGGCCGCCGTGCCTCCGACCGCGGCGCCGCCCTGCGCGGTACGGCGGTGCTCTTCATCGACCTCGACGGCTTCAAGGCCGTCAACGACACCATCGGGCACCAGGCCGGCGACGAGTTGCTCGTGCAGGCCGCTCGCAGACTCCACGAGGCCGTCCGCAAGGGGGACACCGCCTCCCGGCTGGGCGGCGACGAGTTCGCGGCCCTGATCGTCGGGGACGGGGTCCGCGACCGGGCCGCCCGCGAGGGTCACATCCTGGAACTCGCCGACCGTCTCAGGATGACGCTCTCGCAGCCCTATCTCATCGACGGCAACGATGTCCGCGTCAACGCCTCCATCGGGGTCGCCTTCGCCGAACCGGGCCTCGGTGCGGGCGAGCTGCTGCGCAACGCCGACCTCGCGATGTACCGCGCCAAGGCGGGCGGCAAGGGACGCGTAGAGCTGTACCGACCTCAGATGCAGCAGGACGTAGTACGCAAGGCCGAGCTGGCCACGCGCCTGCGGGCCGCGCTGCACGACGGCGAGTTCGCGCTGCTGCACCAGCCGGTGGTCTCCCTGACGGACGGCCGGATCACGTCGGTCTGCGCCCAGCCGCGCTGGCGCTCCTCGCAGGGGGTGCTGTTCACTCCCGCCGAGTTCCTGCGCGTGACCGAGGACGGCGACAAGACCGCCGAACTGGACCGCTGGGTGCTCCAGGAGGCCGTCGAGCAGGCCGCCGAACGCGCGGCGGCCGGGCTGTCGGCGGCCGTCGCCATACGCGTCGGCGCCCGTCGGCTGCTGGACCGCTCCATGCCGCTGGGATCGGTGGAGGCCCTGCTGACCCGGCACGGACTGCCCCCCGGCTCACTCGTGATCGAACTGTCGGACATCGACCCACGGGTCGGCCTGGACGAGCTGGACCGCCGATTGAACGCCCTGCGAAGGGTCGGCGTCCGCATCGCCCTGGACGGCTTCGGCAACGGGTACGCGGCGATCACCGCGCTCCGGCGCCTCCCCGTGGACGTCCTCAAGCTCGACCGCGGCCTGATCGAGGGCGTCGTGGAGTCGGCGCGGCTGTACAAGATCACCAGTGGTCTGCTGCGCATCGCCACCGACCTCGGACTGAAGTCCGTGGCCGACGGGGTTGACCTGCCCGAGCAGATCGTCGCCCTGCGCGCGATGGGCTGCACGCATGGGCAGGGCATGGCGTTCTCCGGGCCGCTGGACGAGTACCGGCTGCGCAGAGCACTCAAAACCGGCCACTACCCGGTGCCGCACGGACCGGCCGAGCCGGCCTTCGTGGGCGGCGGATCGGGGGTGTACTCCAAGGGCGTCGGCACGGGCGGCGGTACTTCCGGAATGCCCGCCGTCCTGAGCGGTGGCACGGCCCTGCGCTCACATGATGAGACTCCCGTCCCACCCACTTGACAGTGGGTGCGTGCCGGGGGGAGGGTCAGTGCCATGCGCACCCGAATTCTCGTACTTGGAAAGCGCGTCGGCTGAGCTGGTGATGTCCGGACCGCCCCGGACTCCCGGCGACCCACACCCGACGCGCTCCCCTCGCTTGCCTTATGGCACGAGGGGTTTTTTGTTGCACCAGCGCCGCTGAGCAACAGCCACACACCGCCCGAACCCTCGCGAATACCCAGCACCGAAGTACCAGACCCTCAGCATCAAAACCCTCAGCATCGAGAAGAGAATGCCGATGACCGAGCAGGCCACCGGGGCCCATCACCCGCAGCCGCGGCCCCGATCCGGAGGACAGTCCGCCCCCGAGCACGTCACGGGTGCGCAGGCCCTCATCCGCTCTCTCGAGGAGGTCGGCGCCGACACGGTATTCGGCATTCCCGGCGGGTGCATCCTTCCGGCGTACGACCCGCTGATGGACTCGGCCAAGGTGCGTCACGTCCTGGTCCGCCACGAGCAGGGCGCCGGCCACGCGGCCGAGGGTTACGCGCAGGCCACCGGGAAGGTGGGCGTCTGCATGGCGACCTCGGGACCCGGCGCCACCAACCTGGTCACGCCGCTCGCCGACGCGCACATGGACTCAGTGCCGATGGTCGCGATCACCGGCCAGGTCGCCTCCAAGGCGATCGGCACGGACGCCTTCCAGGAGGCCGACATCGTCGGCATCAGCATGCCGATCACCAAGCACAACTTCCTCGTCACCAAGGCCGAGGACATCCCCCGGGTGATCGCGCAGGCGTTCCACATCGCCTCCACCGGCCGCCCGGGCCCGGTCCTGGTCGACATCGCCAAGGACGCCCTCCAGAAGAAGACCACCTTCTCCTGGCCGCCGGTCATGGACCTGCCCGGCTACCGCCCGGTCACCAAGCCGCACGCCAAGCAGATCCGCGAGGCCGCCAAGCTCATCACCGCCGCGAAGCGCCCCGTGCTCTACGTCGGCGGCGGCGTCCTCAAGGCGCGGGCCACCGCTGAGCTGAAGGTCCTCGCCGAACTCACCGGAGCGCCCGTCACCACCACCCTGATGGCGCTCGGCGCGTTCCCCGACAGCCACCCGCTGCACGTGGGAATGCCGGGCATGCACGGTTCGGTCACCGCCGTCACCGCGCTGCAGAAGGCCGACCTGATCGTCGCCCTCGGAGCCCGCTTCGACGACCGGGTCACCGGCAAGCTGGACAGCTTCGCCCCGTTCGCCAAGATCGTCCACGCCGACATCGACCCGGCCGAGATCGGCAAGAACCGCGCCGCCGACGTGCCGATCGTCGGCGACGCCCGGGAGGTCATCGCCGACCTCGTGCAGGCCGTCCAGAAGGAGCACGGCGAGGGGAACACCGGCGACTACAGCGCCTGGTGGAAGGACCTGAGCCGCTGGCGCGACACCTATCCCCTCGGCTACGACCAGCCCGAGGACGGGTCGCTCTCCCCGCAGCAGGTCATCGAGCGCATCGGGCAGCTCGCGCCCGAGGGCACGATCTTCGCGGCCGGCGTCGGCCAGCACCAGATGTGGGCCGCGCACTTCGTCCAGTACGAGCGGCCCGCCAGCTGGCTGAACTCCGGTGGCGCCGGAACCATGGGGTACGCCGTCCCGGCCGCCATGGGCGCCAAGGCCGGCGCGCCCGAGCAGACCGTCTGGGCGATCGACGGCGACGGCTGCTTCCAGATGACCAATCAGGAACTCGCCACCTGCGCCCTGAACAACATCCCGATCAAGGTCGCCGTCATCAACAACGGCGCCCTCGGGATGGTCCGCCAGTGGCAGACCCTGTTCTACAACCAGCGCTACTCCAACACGGTGCTGCACTCCGGCCCCGAGGACGTCAACCCGGACGCCCGCGGCACCCGGGTCCCCGACTTCGTGAAGCTGTCGGAGGCCATGGGCTGCTACGCCATCCGCTGCGAGGACCCCGCCGACCTCGACAAGGTCATCGAAGAGGCGAACTCGATCAACGACCGCCCCGTCGTCGTCGACTTCATCGTCCACGAGGACGCGATGGTCTGGCCGATGGTCGCCGCCGGCACCTCCAACGACGAGATCATGGCCGCCCGGGACGTCCGCCCCGACTTCGGCGACAACGAAGACGACTGAGCGAGAGAGACCCAGAGATCATGTCCAAGCACACGCTCTCCGTCCTGGTGGAGAACACGCCCGGCATCCTCGCCCGGATCGCCGCCCTGTTCTCCCGCCGCGGCTTCAACATCGACTCGCTCGCCGTCGGCGTCACCGAGCACCCCGACATCTCCCGCATCACCATCGTGGTCAGCGTCGAGGAGTTCCCGCTGGAGCAGGTCACCAAGCAGCTCAACAAGCTGGTCAACGTGCTCAAGATCGTCGAGCTGGAGCCCACCCAGGCGGTCCAGCGCGAACTCGTCCTGGTGAAGGTGCGCGCCGACAACGAGACGCGCTCCCAGATCGTCGAGATCGTCCAGCTGTTCCGCGCCAAGACCGTCGACGTGTCCCCGGAGGCCGTCACCATCGAGGCCACCGGCAGCAGCGACAAGCTGTCCGCCATGCTCAAGATGCTGGAACCGTACGGCATCAAGGAACTCGTCCAGTCCGGCACGATCGCCATCGGCCGCGGCGCCCGTTCGATCACGGACCGCTCGCTTCGCGCACTCGACCGGTCCGCATAACGACGGAATCGGGCGGTCGCGCACACGACCGGCCGCCCGCATTCCGAGACCCCGAGACTTCCCTTCCCCTCACCGGCATACGGTGGGACGCAACACCTGCACACAAGGAGAGAACCCAGTGGCCGAGCTGTTCTACGACGCCGACGCCGACCTGTCCATCATCCAGGGCCGCAAGGTCGCGGTCATCGGGTACGGCAGCCAGGGCCACGCCCACGCGCTGTCGCTCCGTGACTCGGGCGTCGACGTGCGCGTCGGTCTGCACGAGGGCTCCAAGTCCAAGGCCAAGGCCGAGGAGCAGGGCCTGCGCGTGGTGAGCCCGTCCGAGGCCGCCGCCGAGGCCGACGTCATCATGATCCTCGTCCCGGACCCGATCCAGGCCCAGGTCTACGAGGAGCACATCAAGGACAACCTGAAGGACGGCGACGCCCTGTTCTTCGGTCACGGTCTGAACATCCGCTACGGCTTCATCAAGCCGCCGGCCGGCGTGGACGTCTGCATGGTCGCCCCGAAGGGCCCGGGCCACCTGGTGCGCCGTCAGTACGAGGAGGGCCGCGGCGTTCCCTGCATCGCGGCCGTCGAGCAGGACGCCACGGGCAGCGGCTTCGAGCTGGCCCTGTCGTACGCGAAGGGCATCGGCGGCACCCGCGCCGGCGTCATCAAGACGACCTTCACCGAGGAGACCGAGACCGACCTCTTCGGCGAGCAGGCCGTCCTCTGCGGTGGCACGGCCGCGCTGGTCAAGGCGGGCTTCGAGACCCTGACCGAGGCCGGTTACCAGCCGGAGATCGCCTACTTCGAGTGCCTGCACGAGCTGAAGCTGATCGTGGACCTCATGTACGAGGGCGGCCTGGAGAAGATGCGCTGGTCGATCTCCGAGACCGCCGAGTGGGGCGACTACGTCACCGGCCCGCGGATCATCACCGACGCCACCAAGGCCGAGATGAAGAAGGTCCTCGCCGAGATCCAGGACGGCACGTTCGCCAAGAACTGGATGGACGAGTACCACGGCGGTCTGAAGAAGTACAACGAGTACAAGCAGCAGGACTCCGAGCACCTGCTGGAGACCACCGGCAAGGAGCTGCGCAAGCTCATGAGCTGGGTCGACGAGGAGGCGTAAGCCTCACGCCCGAGGGGCCGGAGCGAAGCCGCTCCGGCCCCTTCGGCGAACCGCCGGTAACGTCGTATGTGCGGCGTTGTCCAACCCGTCCAGCCACGGACGGGTGATCCTTCCGCAGAGGCGCAGGACGCCCGCCGCCGCGCCACTAGACTGCTGCACAACATACGCGTCAGGCCCACAGCGTCGTGCGTCTTCCACGCGGCCACCAACCCTCCACCGCCTGCGGCCGTCGGGACGGCCGTCCGCATTGGACTTGTGAGGACTCACGTGAGCTCGAAACCTGTCGTACTCATCGCTGAAGAGCTGTCGCCCGCGACCGTGGACGCGCTTGGCCCCGACTTCGAGATCCGCCAGTGCAACGGCGCGGACCGCGCCGAACTGCTCCCCGCCATCGCCGACGTGGACGCGATCCTGGTCCGCTCCGCGACCAAGGTCGACGCCGAGGCCGTCGCCGCCGCGAAGAAGCTCAAGGTCGTCGCCCGCGCCGGTGTCGGCCTGGACAACGTGGACGTCTCCGCCGCCACCAAGGCAGGCGTGATGGTGGTCAACGCCCCGACCTCCAACATCGTGACCGCCGCCGAGCTGGCCTGCGGCCTGATCGTCGCCACCGCCCGCAACATCCCGCAGGCCAACGCCGCGCTCAAGAACGGCGAGTGGAAGCGCAGCAAGTACACCGGCGTCGAGCTGGCCGAGAAGACCCTCGGTGTCGTGGGCCTCGGCCGCATCGGTGCCCTCGTCGCGCAGCGCATGTCGGCCTTCGGCATGAAGGTCGTCGCCTACGACCCCTACGTGCAGCCCGCGCGGGCCGCGCAGATGGGCGTCAAGGTGCTGTCGCTGGACGAGCTGCTCGAGGTCTCCGACTTCATCACCGTCCACCTGCCGAAGACCCCCGAGACCCTCGGCCTGATCGGCGACGAGGCGCTGCGCAAGGTCAAGCCGAGCGTCCGCATCGTCAACGCCGCGCGCGGCGGCATCGTCGACGAGGAGGCGCTGTACTCGGCGCTGAAGGAGGGCCGCGTCGCCGGCGCCGGTCTGGACGTGTACGCCAAGGAGCCCTGCACGGACTCGCCGCTGTTCGAGTTCGACCAGGTGGTCTGCACCCCGCACCTCGGCGCCTCCACCGACGAGGCCCAGGAGAAGGCCGGCATCGCGGTGGCCAAGTCCGTCCGCCTCGCCCTCGCCGGTGAGCTGGTCCCCGACGCGGTCAACGTCCAGGGCGGCGTCATCGCCGAGGACGTCAAGCCGGGCCTGCCGCTCGCCGAGCGCCTCGGCCGCATCTTCACCGCGCTGGCCGGCGAGGTCGCAGTCCGCCTCGACGTCGAGGTCTACGGCGAGATCACCCAGCACGACGTGAAGGTGCTGGAGCTCTCCGCGCTCAAGGGCGTCTTCGAGGACGTCGTCGACGAGACGGTGTCCTACGTCAACGCCCCGCTCTTCGCGCAGGAGCGTGGCGTCGAGGTCCGGCTGACCACCAGCTCGGAGTCCCCGGAGCACCGCAACGTCGTCACCGTGCGCGGCACCCTCTCGGACGGCGAGGAGGTGTCGGTCTCCGGCACGCTGGCCGGCCCGAAGCACCTCCAGAAGATCGTCGCCGTCGGCGAGTACGACGTGGACCTCGCCCTCGCCGACCACATGGTCGTCCTGCGCTACGAGGACCGTCCCGGCGTCGTCGGCACCGTCGGCCGCGTCATCGGCGAGGCCGGCCTCAACATCGCCGGCATGCAGGTCGCCCGCGCGACGGTCGGCGGCGAGGCGCTGGCCGTGCTGACCGTCGACGACACGGTGCCCTCCGGGGTGCTGGCGGAGGTCGCGGCGGAGATCGGGGCCACGTCGGCCCGGTCGGTGAACCTCGTCTGACGTGCCGTGTCCGGGGGCTCCGCCCCCGGACCCCCGTTCGCCCTGAACGGGCTCGTCCTCAAACGCCGGACGGGCTGACTCGATCAGCCTGTTCGGCGTTTTCCGTGGGCGCCTCCGGGCGCACCCCGATGTGCCGCAGTCCGATCGCCGCCAGTCCCGCCGCCCCCACGAGCAGCAGCGCCCCCGCGATCGCGGCGCCCTGCATGCCGTCGGTGAACGCCTCGCGTGCCGCCGTCGCCAGGGCGTCCCCCGCGCGCCCGGGGAGTTCGGCGGCGACGGCCAGTGCGCCGCCCAGCGTCTCCTGGGCCGGAGCGGGCGCGTCCGACGGCATGCCGTGGTGGTAGAGGGCGGTACCGATGGAGCCGAGGGCGGCCATGCCCAGGGCGCCGCCGAACTCGGTGCCGGTCTCCAGCAGGGAGGACGCCGCCCCCGCCTTCTCGACCGGCGCCGAGCTGAGGGCCAGGTCGTTGAGCTGGGACATCACGATGACGATGCCGACGGCGAGGACGCCGGACCCGGCCAGCACCAGCCACAGCGAGTCCGTGCCGGCCAGGGCCAGCAGTCCGTAGCCGCCCGCCGCGATGACGAAACCGGCCGTCACGACGTGCGCGCGCTCGACGCCCCGCTGGACCAGTTGGGCGGCGACCGGTGCCGCGGCGCCGATGAGCACCGACGGCAGCAGGCTCCACAGCGCCGCCTCCAGCGAGCTCTTGCCCAGGACCGACTGGAGATACTGGGTGGTGAAGTACGCCGAGCCCATCATTCCGAAGGCCGACAGGGTGTTGAGCGCGAGTGCCGGGGTGAAGCCGTGCCCGCGGAAGACGGCCGGTGAGATCATCGGCGCGGCCGACGTGCGCTGGCGCTGCACGAACAGCGCCGCGAACAGCAGGCCGACGGTGATCGACACGACGTACCGGACGTTCCAGCCCTCGGCGGCCAGCTCCTTCAGTCCGTAGATCACCGGCAGGACCGCCGCCATCGAGAGCGGCACGCTGAGCAGGTCGAAGCGGCCGGGGGAGGGGTTCTTCGACTCGGGGAGCAGTACCGGTCCGAGGGCCAGCAGCAGGGCCATCGCGGGCAGGTTGACCAGGAAGACCGAGCCCCACCAGAAGTGCTCGACGAGAACGCCGCTCATCACCGAGCCGAGCGCGATCCCGGCCGTCATCACCCCGGACCACAGCCCGATCGCCTTGGCCCGCTGGGCGGGGTCGGTGAACATCGTGCGGACCAGCGCCATCGTGGTCGGCATCAGCGTCGCGCCACCGATGCCGAGGACCGCGCGGGCCGCGATCAGGGTCTCGGCGCTGTGCGCGTAGGCCGCGAGCAGTGAGGCGGCGCCGAAGGCGGCCGCACCGATGAGCAGCAGCCTGCGGCGGCCGATGCGGTCGCCCAGCGAGCCCATCGTCATCAGCAGGCCGGCGAGGACGAAGCCGTAGATGTCGAAGATCCACAGCTGCTGGGTGCCGCTCGGGTCCAGGTCCGCGCTGATCTGCGGGATCGCGAAGTAGAGGACGGAGACGTCCATCGAGACCAGGAGGAGCGGGAGCATCAGCACGGTCAGCGCGGTCCACTCGCGGCGGCCGGCGCGTGGCGGGTTCGGTGTCATGCCGAGGACTGTACGTACGTCTTATACGGCTGTCTAGGACGGATGTCTAAGACGACTGTATGGACGTGCGGGTAAGGTGGCGCCATGGGACACCGTGAGGATCTGCTGGAGGGCGCCAAGCGCTGCCTGCTCGCCAAGGGGTTCGTGCGCACGACGGCACGCGACATCGTCAAGGAGTCGGGGACCAACCTGGCGTCCATCGGCTACCACTACGGATCGAAGGACGCGCTCCTCGCTCAGGCCTACGTCGCGATGGTCGAGAACATGTCCGAGGCCTTCGACGGCGAGATCGAAGGTGAGCCCGGCTCGTTGGAGCGGTTCACCTCGGTGTGGTCGAACATCATCGGCACCATGCGCCGGCCGGGCTCGATGTGGCGCCTCAGCATGGAGGTCGTGGCCATGGGCGATCAGCTGCCCGAGGTGCGCGACCATCTGGCGCGGGCCCAGCGGGACGGCTCACGCGGATTCGTCGCCCTGTTCACGGGCGCGCGCGAGGAGGACGTGCCGGAGGAGGTCGTCGACACGCTCGGCACCTTCTACACGACACTGATGATGGGCGTCATGGCCCAGTGGACCTTCGACCCGAAGTCCGCTCCCGAGGCGGACCAGCTCACGGACGGCCTGCGACGGGTGGTGGAGGCCGCTACAGGCGGTACGCCTTGAGGGCCATGTGGAGCAGCAGCCGGTCCTCGCCGTCGTCCAGGTCCAGGCCCGTGAGCTGTTCGACGCGGGAGAGGCGGTAGTACAGCGTCTGGCGGTGGATGCCCAGCTCGGCGGCGGTGCGGCCGGCCTGGCCCGCGCAGTCGAGGTAGACCTCGGCGGTGCGGGCCAGTTCCCGGTGGGCGGGGGAGAGCAGTACCCGTACGGCGGGGTCGTGGGCGGACTGCGGGGGCAGCGCGGTCAGCAGGCGGAACGGCC
>NZ_RAIF01000031.1:886287-912158 GCF_003671715.1 Streptomyces sp. E2N166
GCCCCGCCCGCGCCCCGCGCCCGCTCGAGCAGCCGGCCCGCCGCCGACGTCGCCGGGGTCAGCACCTCCGCCGAGCGCAGCCGGACAAGCAGTGCCAGCGACTGGCCGGCCGACCCCCACGGCACCGTGCACAACGCCGTCGCCCCCGGCACCGTACGGACGGAGGGCGCGTCGTCGGGACCGGCCGACGGCCAGGGGGCGACGCAGACCACCGCGTGCGGGGTGTCCGCGCGGGAGCCGAGGGCCGTGCGCAGTTCCGCCACGGCCATGTCCCGCTGCCAGTCGCGCTCGGCGGTCAGCACGGCCCGCAGCTCCCGGCTCAGGTCGGCGCCGTGCTGCGCCTCGTCCGCGAGCAGCGCGCCGATCCGGGCGGTGACTTCCATGGCCGCCGCCAGCTGCCGTTCGGTCGGGCCGGGGTCGGTGTCCAGCAGCCACACGTAGCCGAGGACGACACCCCGGTGGCGTACCGGCAGACATGTACGCCCCCGGTAGACCCCCGCATCCGGGGTCGGCGGAATGCGGACCGGGCCGGTGGCGCGGGTGATGCCGAAGCCCTCGAACCAGGCCCGGACGGCGGCGGTGGAGCGCCGGGTCAGGATCGAGCGGGTGCGCACCGGGTCGAGGGCGGACGGATCGAGGTCGCCCTCGCTGTCGTAGGCGCCGAAGGCGATCAGCTCGAAGTCGCGGTTCTCCAGGGTCGCGGGCGCGCCCAGCAACTCGGAGATCTCGTCGACCAGCTCCTGATAGTCATCCTTGGAATCCGACATCACCCGGGCATTCTGCCGCATTTGCGCGCGCCCTTCATACATCTGTCTGAGATCTGCGGCACGGATGCGTGACAGCTGTCGATGGCAGACGATCGGGTGGATCCATAGATTTCACGGTGGTTCTCCGTGCCGTCCCCCGTTCGTCGGGCAACGGCCTCGTGTTGGTTGGTAAGTGGAGGTGCCCCGTGCTGGGTCCCGTGATTCTCGCCGCGTCGCGCAGCGACCGGATGCGCCGGCTGGTCTCGGCCGCGCCCGTGACCAAGCCGGTCGTCGACCGGTTCATCCCCGGCGAGACGGTCGACGAGGTGCTGCCGATCATCCAGGACCTCACCGACCAGGGCCTGGAGCTGACGATGGACGTCGTCGGCGAGGACATCACCAACCCCGCGCAGGCCGAGGCCGCCCGCGACGCCTACCTGGAGCTGGTCGACCGGCTCAAGCCGCTCGGCCTCGGCGCCCGCGCCGAGATGTCGGTGAAGCTGTCGATGTTCGGCCAGGCACTGGACGGCGGCCACGAGCTGGCCCTGAAGAACGTCCGCCCGGTCGTCGAGGCCGCCGCCGAGATCGGCACCACGGTCACCCTCGACGCCGAGGACCACACCACCCTCGACTCGATGTTCGCCATCCACGAGGAGCTGCGGAAGGACGTCCCGCAGACCGGCTGCGTCATCCAGGCCTACCTCTTCCGCACCGAGGCCGACGCGCGCCGGCTCGCCGACAACGGCAGTCGCGTACGGTTGGTGAAGGGCGCCTACAAGGAGCCCGCCGAGGTCGCGTACCAGCAGCGCCACGAGATCGACAAGGCGTACGTCCGCATCCTGCGCACCCTGATGAACGGCGAGGGCTACCCGATGATCGGGTCCCACGACCCCCGCCTGATCTCCATCGCACAGGAGCTGGCCCGCACCGCCGGGCGCAAGCTCGACGAGTACGAGTTCCAGATGCTGTACGGCATCCGCGGCGACGAGCACCTGCGGCTGGCCGCCGAGGGCCACCGCATGCGCGTCTACACCGCCTACGGCACCGACTGGTACGGCTACTTCATGCGCCGTCTGGCGGAGAAGCCGGCGAACCTCCGGTTCTTCGCCCGCTCGATGGTCAGCAAGGGCTGAGCCCGCACCTGCTCGCAAGACCCGCTCAGTAAGGAGTTACGGAACCCATGGACGCTGTGACCCAGGTCCCCACCCCCGTCAACGAGCCGGTGCACGGCTACGCCCCCGGTTCGCCCGAGCGTGCCCGTCTGGAGGCCAAGCTCAAGGAGCTGGCCGACAACCCGGTAGACCTGCCCTGCACCATCGGTGGCGTCAAGCGGATGGGCGGCGGCGAGCGCTTCGACGTCGTGCAGCCGCACAACCACAAGTCCCGCCTGGGCACGTACGCGAACGCCACCCAGCAGGACGCCCAGGACGCGATCGACGCCGCCCTGGCCGCCGCCCCGGCGTGGCGCGCGATGTCCTTCGACGACCGCGCGGCGATCATCCTGCGCGCCGCCGAGCTGCTGTCCGGCCCGTGGCGCGAGACCATCGCCGCCTCGACGATGCTCGGCCAGTCCAAGACGGCCCAGCAGGCCGAGATCGACAGCCCCTGCGAGCTGATCGACTTCTGGCGCTTCAACGTCCACTACGCCCGCAACATCCTGGCCGAGCAGCCCCCGGCCAACTCCCAGGGCGTGTGGAACCGCATGGACCACCGCCCGCTGGAGGGCTTCGTCTACGCGATCACGCCGTTCAACTTCAGCGCGATCGCCGCCAACCTGCCCACCGCCCCGGCCCTCATGGGCAACGTGGTGGTCTGGAAGCCGTCCCCGACCCAGACCCACGCCGCCGTGCTGCTGATGCAGCTCCTGGAGGAGGCCGGGCTGCCCAAGGGCGTCATCAACCTCGTCACCGGTGACGGCATCGCGGTCTCCGAGGTCGCGCTCGAGCACCGCGACCTCGCGGGCATCCACTTCACCGGCTCGACCAGGACCTTCCAGCACCTGTGGAAGACGGTCGGCAACAACATCGAGAAGTACCGCACCTACCCGCGCCTGGTCGGCGAGACCGGCGGCAAGGACTTCCTCGTCGCCCACCCGAGCGCCGACCGCGCCGTGCTGAAGACCGCCCTGACCCGCGGCGCCTTCGAGTACCAGGGCCAGAAGTGCAGCGCCACCTCCCGCGCGTACATCCCGGCGTCCATCTGGAACGACGGGTTCAAGGAGGAGTTCGCCGCCGAGGTCGACTACCTGACCATGGGTGACGTCACCGACCTGTCGAACTTCATGGGCGCCGTCATCGACGAGCGGTCCTTCGCCAAGAACAAGGCCGCGATCGACCGCGCCAAGGCGGACGACACCTGCACGATCGTCGCGGGCGGCTCCTACGACGACTCGGTCGGCTACTTCGTCCGCCCGACGGTCGTCGAGTGCTCCGACCCGGAGAACGAGGTGTTCCGCACCGAGTACTTCGGCCCGTTCCTCGCCGTGCACGTCTACGACGACAGCAAGGCCGACGCGTACGACGAGATGCTGACCCAGATGGAGTCGGTGTCCGACTACGCCCTCACCGGTTCGGTCATCTCGGGCGACCGCGCGGCGGCGGCGTACACGATGGAGAAGCTGCGCTACGCGGCCGGCAACTTCTACATCAACGACAAGTCGACCGGTGCCGTGGTCGGCCAGCAGCCCTTCGGCGGCGGCCGTGCCTCCGGCACCAACGACAAGGCCGGTGCCCCGCAGAACCTGATGCGCTGGACGCTGACCCGCGCCATCAAGGAGACGCTGGTCGCGCCGACCGACTACACGTACCCGCACATGGGCTGACGCCCCGTGGAGCAACGCCCGACGGGCCAGGTCACACGACCTGGCCCGTCGGGCGTTTCCGCAGGTCGGGGCAGTGTGACCGAGTGCACCGTCTCAGATAGTAGGAAGTCCGAGTAATTGTGGAGACAGATGCTCCATGCTCCCTTAACTTTGTAGGAGCCGAACGTCCCGCTCGATCGAGCGAATGGCGGTCGTGAGCCGGGCCCCGTGCAGGCAACCCCTGCGGCACCGTGCTTCCCGCCCCTTCCGGCGTCTCCCCCTTCCACTCGCTTTCCGCGCTGCCCGCGTGCCGAAGGAGTCGATTCCCATGGCCGAGACGACCGTCCGCCGCCGAGTCCGCCACCTCTCCCGCACCAGTGACTCCGACCGCAAGAACGCCGCGGCCGCCCTCCAGCGCGCCCTCGACCGCCGGGACAACGGCGGCGCCACCGGCCACTGAGCCGCAGGTGACGGCCGGCGTCCGCATGCCGGACGCCGCATGTCATCCCGTGGGACGAGGGGTAGGGTGCCGTCATGTCTCGCAGCCTCAATCTCGCAGTGATTCCCGGTGACGGCATCGGCCAGGAGGTCGTGGCCGAAGGTCTCAAGGTCCTCTCCGCCGTCCTTCCGCAGGATGTGAAGCTGGAGACCAAGGAGTTCGACTTCGGCGCCCGGCGCTATCACGCCACCGGTGAGACCCTCACCGACGCCGACCTCGACGCCCTCAAGGCGCACGACGCCATCCTGCTCGGCGCGATCGGCGACCCGTCGGTGCCGTCCGGCGTCCTGGAGCGCGGCTTCCTGCTCAAGCTCCGCTTCGCCTTCGACCACCACGTCAACCTGCGGCCGTCCAAGCTGCTGCCGGGCGTCGCCACCCCGCTCGCCGGCCAGCCGGAGATCGACTTCGTCGTCGTCCGCGAGGGCACCGAGGGCCCCTACACCGGCAACGGCGGCACCATCCGCAAGGGCACCGAGCACGAGGTCGCCACCGAGGTCTCCGTCAACACGGCCTACGGTGTCGAGCGCGTCGTCCGCGACGCCTTCGCCCGCGCGCAGGCCCGCCCGCGCAAGAAGCTCGCGCTGATCCACAAGAACAACGTGCTGACCTTCGCCGGTCACCTGTGGACGAACGTCTTCAACAAGGTGGCCGAGGAGTTCCCCGAAGTCACCACCGAGTACATGCACGTCGACGCGGCGACGATCTACCTCGTCACCCAGCCCGAGCGCTTCGACGTGATCGTCACCGACAACCTCTTCGGCGACATCATCACCGACCTCGCCGCGGCCGTCTCCGGCGGCATCGGCGTCGCCGCGAGCGGGAACATCAACCCCTCCGGCGACTTCCCCTCGATGTTCGAGCCGGTCCACGGTTCCGCGCCCGACATCGCCGGCCAGGGCAAGGCCGACCCCACCGCCACGGTGCTGTCCGTCGCCCTGCTGCTGCGCCACCTCGGTCACGAGGCAGAGGCCACCCGGATCGAGGACGCCGTCTCCGCCGACCTCGGCGAGCGCGGCGACCTGCCGGCCCGGAGCACCTCCGAGATCGGCGACGCACTCGCCGTACGAGTAGCCGGCTGACACCCGCCGCGCCACTCGATCGAATCCGTTTCGAAGCCGCCGGGTCCCAAAACAAGGCACCCGGCGGCTTTCTCCTGCGTCCGCCAGGTGCGACCATCGAACCCTGGGCCGCATTCACCCCGTTTCAGCCGTCGCCACCCGCGCGCGATAATCGAACGCGAAGCCGCGACATGAGGGAATGCTCGGACGTCCTAGCACCGGCCACCGGCCGTACGGGCGTGACCGCGGCCCGTCACGACAACCGGTGAAGGACATCAACCCATGACGACGCCCACGATCGAGCTCAAGCCCTCCGCCAACCCGCTCTCCGACACGGAGCGCCAGGCGATCCTGGCCAACCCCGGGTTCGGCCGCCACTTCACCGATCACATGGTGACGGTCAAGTGGACCGAGGGCCGTGGCTGGCACGACGGCCAGCTCGTTCCGTACGCCCCGCTCTCCCTCGACCCGGCCACCATGGTCCTGCACTACGCGCAGGAGATCTTCGAAGGGCTGAAGGCCTACCGCCGCCCCGACGGATCCGTCGCCACCTTCCGTCCGGAGAAGAACGCGCAGCGCTTCCAGGCATCCTCGCGCCGGCTCGGGATGCCGGAGCTGCCGGTGGAGACGTTCATCGAGGCGTGCGACGCGCTGGTGCGGCAGGACCAGGACTGGGTCCCGGCGCACGGCGGCGAGGAGTCCCTCTACCTGCGCCCGTTCATGATCGCGACCGAGGTCGGCCTGGGCGTGAAGCCGGCCAACGAGTACCTCTTCATCGTCATCGCCTCGCCGGCCGGCGCCTACTTCCCCGGCGGCGTCAAGCCGGTCTCCATCTGGGTCTCCGAGGACCGCGTCCGCGCCGTCCCCGGCGGCATGGGCGACGCCAAGACCGGCGGCAACTACGCGGCCTCCCTGCTCGCGCAGGCCGAGGCGGCGGCCAAGGGCTGCGACCAGGTCTGCTACCTCGACGCGGTCGAGCACCAGTGGGTCGAGGAACTCGGCGGCATGAACCTGTACTTCGTCTACGGCGACAAGATCGTCACCCCGACCCTCACCGGCTCCATCCTGGAGGGCGTCACCCGCGACTCCCTTCTCACCGTCGCCCGCGACCTCGGCTACGAGGCCGAGGAGGGCCGCGTCTCGGTCGAGCAGTGGCAGCGCGACTCGGAGAACGGCACCCTCACCGAGGTCTTCGCCTGCGGTACCGCGGCCGTGATCACTCCGGTCGGCACGGTGAAGCGGGCGGGTGCCCAGTGGCAGCAGAGCGGGGGCGAGCCCGGCGAGGTGACGCGGCGCCTGCGGGGCGCGCTGCTGGACATCCAGCGCGGCACCGCCGAGGACAAGCACGGGTGGATGCACCGGCTGGTGTGAGGCGCCCGGCGCCGGGGCGTGCGTTGCCGGGGGCTCCGCCCTGTGCGTTGCCGGGGCTCCGCCCCCGGACCTCTGGCCTACGCCCGCCCGCCACCGGACTCGGTCGGGCAGGAGGCGGGCTCGACCAGTGCCTCCCCGGGTGCCGCCGGCACGGCGGCACCCGGCGTGCACAGCACGTACACCACCCCGCCCACCAGCCCCGACAGCAGGAAGCTGCAGTCCACCCCGCCGGTGAACGCCAGCAGTGGGCCCTCGTACGAGGGCAGGGACACCGACAGCAGGCCGACGGCCGCGCCCACCGCCCAGGCCGCCGTGGCCGGGACGTTCCAGCCGGCCCGGTACCAGTACGCGCCGCCGCGGGCCCGGCGGTTGAAGACCTGGAGCGCGTCGGCGTCGTAGACCCCGCGGCAGCGGGCGAAGCCGATCATCGTGATGACCGCCCACGGCGTGCCGATCGCCGTCAGCAGCAGCACGAACGACGTCATCGCCGACTGCGCGTCCCAGGCGTAGTGCCCGACGAAGACACAGGCCGTGGCGACGACGGCGACGGCGCAGGTGGCCCGCGCCCGGGAGGCCTGCGGCAGGATGGCGTCCAGGTCCAGGCCCATGGAGTAGAGCATCAGCCCCGCGTTGCCGACCGAGCCCGCGGAGGCGGCGAGCAGCAGCGGGACCAGGTACCAGCTGGGGGCGGCGCCGACCAGCGGCCCGGCGTAGTCCAGGGCGGCGCGGGCGGCGTACGACGTGAAGGTGCCGAAGAGCTGCGGCACCAGCAGGCCCAGCATCAGCCCCAGCCAGGTCGCGTGCAGCACCCGGCGGGAGGAGAAGCGGGCCGGGGAGATGTACCGGGTGTAGTCGCCGAGCAGCGTGATGAAGGCGACCGGCCCGGACAGCCCGGCGGCCACGGCCGCGAGCAGCCACGTCGGCCAGAACCCGCCCAGCAGATACCCGCCCGCCTCCGGCAGCGCGGCGGTCGTGAAGTCGGGGGCGTAGGCGATCACGCCCAGGACCAGCAGGGCGGTCATGCCGAAGGCCAGCACCCGGGACATGGCGAGCAGCACCCGGTAGCCGTACACCGCGCCCGCGACGGTCGCCGCGGCGAGCAGTCCGTAGACCACGGCGTACGCGGCCCCGCCCTGCGGCAGACCGAAGAGCCGGCCGAGCACGCCCATCATCACGTCGCCGCCGATCCACACGGTCAGCGCGGTGTAGCCGAGGGCGAGGAGCAGGCCGACCACCGAGCCGACCAGCCGCCCGCGCACGCCGAACTGGGCGCCGGACGACGTGGACAGGTTGGTGCCGGTGCGCAGGGAGACCAGGGCCAGCGGAGCCGTGAAGACGGTACCGATGACCGTACCCGCCACCACCGAGCTGACCGACGCCCACCAGTCGAGGCCGAAGGACGGCGGCAGCCAGCCGAAGACGATCACTCCCAGGCAGAGGTTGGACCCCAGCAGGATCGAGACCAGGTCCCGGGGCCCGCTGGTGCGTTCCCCTTCGGGGATGGTGTCGACTCCGCGCTGTTCTATCGGCATGGCTGGTCTCCTTCGACGGCCGCCTGATGACGTTTAGAGCGACGTTCAATGTGACGTCTGCCTTGTCAGTCCGTCAATCCTTCCGTCACATGAATCGCAGGTTTAGAGTGGTGCTCTAATGTCATGTCGGCAAGGAGGTACCGCGTCGTGAGACTGACTCCCACGGAACGTGACCGGCTGCTGCTCTTCGGGGCGGCCGAGCTGGCCCGCGCCCGCCGCGCGCGGGGGCTCAGGCTGAACGTGCCGGAGGCGACCGCGCTGATCGCGGACACCGTGTGCGAGGCCGCCCGCGACGGTGCCCGTCTCGCCGAGGCGATCGAGCGCGCCCGGTCGGTACTGGGCCCGGACGACGTGCTGCCCGGTGTCGCGGACGTGGTCACCGAGGTCCATGTGGAGGCCGTCTTCGACGACGGTTCCCGGCTCGCGGTGGTATCCGGCCCCATCGGGGGCGGGGCACTCGGACCGGCGGGCCCCGGGGCCCTCCTGCCGGGCCCCGGCCACGCCGAACCCGAGGCCGCGGTGCGCATCCCGGTCACCAACACCGCGACCGTGCCGGTCTCCGTGACCTCGCACTTCCACTTCTTCGAGGCCAACCCGCGCCTGGACTTCGACCGCGAGCGGGCCTACGGCATGCGTCTCGCCGTCCCTGCCGGGTCCTCGGTCCGCTTCGGGCCCGGTGAACGCGTCGAGGTCGGGCTCGTGCCGATCGGCGGCGCGCGCGTCGCCATCGGGTTCGCCGGGCTGGTCGACGGCCCGCTGGACGCGCCGGGCGCGAAGGAAGAGGCCCTGCGCAGGGCCGCCGCCTGCGGATATCTGGGAGCAGACCGATGAGCATCGACCCGTACGCGTACGCCGCCACCCACGGCCCCCGCGCCGGCGACCGGGTCCGCCTCGGCGACTCGGGCCTGGTCATCCGCGTCGAGTCCGACGCCCAGCGCTACGGCGACGAGTTCCTCGCCGGCTTCGGCAAGACGGCCCGCGACGGACTGCACCTCAAGGCCGCCGCCGTCCGCGAGACCTGCGACGTCGTCATCAGCAACGTCGTCGTGATCGACGCCGCGCAGGGGATCAGGAAGGTCTCCATCGGCATCCGCGAGGGCCGGATAAGCGGGATCGGCCGGGCCGGGAACCCCGACACCCTCGACGGGGTCGACGTCGTGGTCGGCACGGGCACGTCCATCGTCTCCGGCGAGGGCCTCATCGCCACCGCCGGCGCCGTCGACACCCACGTCCACCTGCTCTCCCCGCGCATCATGGAGGCGTCGCTCGCGTCCGGCGTGACGACGATCATCGGGCAGGAGTTCGGCCCGGTGTGGGGCGTCGGCGTCAACTCGCCCTGGGCGCTGAAGCACGTGTTCGGGGCCTTCGACGCCTGGCCGGTCAACATCGGGTTCCTCGGCCGGGGTTCGTCCTCCCACGAGGCGCCGCTCATCGAGGCGCTGGCCGAGGGCGGCGCGTCCGGCTTCAAGGTGCACGAGGACATGGGCGCCCACACCCGCGCCCTCGACACCGCCCTGCGCGTCGCCGAGGAGCACGACGTCCAGGTGGCCCTGCACAGCGACGGCCTGAACGAGTGCCTCTCCGTGGAGGACACCCTCCGCGTCCTGGAAGGCCGCACCATCCACGCCTTCCACATCGAGGGGTGCGGCGGCGGACACGTCCCCAACGTGCTGAAGATGGCCGGTGTCCCCAACGTCATCGGCTCCTCCACCAACCCGACCCTGCCCTTCGGCCGGGACGCGGTCGCCGAGCACTACGGCATGATCGTCTCCGTCCACGACCTGAAGACCGACCTGCCGGGCGACGCCGCCATGGCCCGCGACCGCATCCGCGCCGGGACCATGGGCGCCGAGGACGTGCTGCACGACCTCGGCGCGATCGGCATCACCTCCTCCGACGCGCAGGGCATGGGCCGGGCCGGCGAGACCGTGCGCCGCACCTTCGCCATGGCCGGGAAGATGAAGGCCGAGTTCGGCGCCCCGGACGACGACCACGACAACGAGCGCGTCCTGCGCTACATGGCGAAGCTGACCGTCAACCCCGCCATCGCCCACGGCCTCTCCCACGAGGTCGGCTCCATCGAGGTCGGCAAGCTCGCCGACATCGTCCTGTGGCGCCCGGAGTACTTCGGCGCCAAACCGCAGCTCGTCCTCAAGTCCGGCTTCCCGGCGTACGGCGTGGTCGGCGACCCGAACGCGGCCACCGACACCTGCGAACCCCTCGTCCTCGGCCCGCAGTTCGGCGCGCACGGCGCCACGCCCGCCGACATATCGGTGGCCTTCGTCGCCCAGGCCGCCCTCGACCGGGGCGGCGACACGATGCCCACCCGCCGCCGCCGGGTCGCGGTGCGCGGCACGCGCGGCATCGGCCCGGCCGACCTGCGCCTGAACTCCCGTACCGGCGCGGTCGACGTCGACCAGCGCACCGGCCTGGTCACCCTGGACGGCGACCCGTTGCGCTCCGAACCGGCCGAGTCCGTCTCCCTCAACCGCCTCTACTTCCTGTGAAGGTACCCACGATGACCGCTGCCGCCGACGGCTTCCGCATGCCTCCCGAATGGGCCCCGCACGAGCGCACCTGGATGGCGTGGCCGGGACCCAACCACACCTTCGAGAGCCCCGAGGACCTGGCCGCCGCGCGTATCGCCTGGGCGTCGGTCGCCCGTGCCGTCCGCCGCTTCGAGCCGGTCACGGTGGTGTGCGGTCCGGGGCAGTCGGCCGAGGCGCGCGGACTGCTGGGCGACGGCGTCGACACGGTCGAACGCGACCTGGACGACGCCTGGATGCGCGACATCGGCCCCACCTTCCTCACCGACGGCACCGAACTGGCCGCCGTCGACTGGACCTTCAACGGCTGGGGCGCCCAGGAGTGGGCCCGCTGGGACCACGACGCGAAGATCGGCGCATACGTCGCCGACCTCGCCGGCGCCCGCACGTACACCTCCCCGCTGGTCAACGAGGGCGGCGGCATCCACGTCGACGGCGAGGGCACCGTCCTGCTCACCGAGACCGTGCAACTCGGGCCCGAGCGCAACCCCGGCTGGACGAAGGAGCGGGTCGAGGCGGAGATCCACGCCCACCTCGGTACCCGCAAGGCGATCTGGCTGCCGCGCGGCCTCACCGGCGACTACCCCCCGCACGGCTTCGGCACCCTCGGCCACGTCGACATCGTCGCCGCCTTCGCCGCCCCGGGCGTGGCCGTCGCCCACCACCAGCCCGACCCGGCCCACCCCGACCACGAGGTGACCAAGGAGGCCATCGGCATCCTGCGCTCGGCCACCGACGCACGGGGGCGCCGCCTGGAGGTCGTCGAGGTGCCCGCCCCGACCGTCCTGGAGACCGACGGCCACTGGGCGGACTACTCCTACATCAACCACTACCTCTGCAACGGCGGCGTGGTGCTCTGCGGCTTCGACGACCCGCGCGACGAGGTGGCGGCCGGCATCTTCCGCCGGCTCCACCCGCGGCGCACGGTGACCCTGGTGGACGCGCGCACGATCTTCGCGGGCGGCGGCGGCATCCACTGCATCACACAGCAGCAGCCGAAGACGGGCTGACGGCGGGGCGGCGGCGGTGATCGGGTAGAACGTACGGGTGGATGTACTGCTCTGCACGGCCTGCGGACACCGACTGACCGAGCCGCTGCGTCTTCTGCCCGGGGTGCCGCCGCACCCGGAGTACGACGGACTCAGGAACCCGGACGGCTCGCGGCACGCCCCGCCGACCCTGCCGCCCGGCGAGTACGCGGTGGACCCAGGGCCGAGCGGCGCGCCGTACGTGCCGCACCCCGACCCGGAGTGGGAAGGGGCGACCCTGCCCGGCGTCTCGGTGGGGGAGCCGGACGGCCCCCGCACCATGGTCTCGCGGGGGCCGCGCGGCACATTGGTGGTGAACCCGGAGGACGCCCGCGAACGGCTGTCCGGCAACCCGGACGTCCAGGAGTCGGGGTGCTGCGGAACGCTCGGCATGGCAGGGCCCAACCAGGTGTGCGGGGGGTGCGGAGCGGCGGTGGCCACATGGCACAGCGAGTGTTACGGGCCGTGGGAGATCCGCTTCCTCCCGGACGCGGTCCGGGTGGCCTGCGCATGAGCACCCCGGGCGCACGCCGCCGCAACACCGCCCCGCCGCGCGAGGACGTCCTCGCCGCCGCCATGGAGATGATCGCCGAGCGCGGCCTGGAGAAGCTCACCATGGCGGCACTCGGCCGCGAGGTCGGCATGAGCAGCGGCCACCTCCTCTACTACTTCCACTCCAAGGACGAACTGCTGCTGCGCACCCTGGAGTGGAGCGAGGGCCGGCTGGGAGTCCAGCGCGGCCGCCTGCTCACCCGGCCGGGCACGGCCCGCGACCGCCTCGACGCCTACGTCGACCTGTACGTCCCCGACGGGCACCGCGACCCGCACTGGACGCTGTGGCTGGAGGTCTGGAACCGCTCGCAGAACGCCGCCGACGAGGCCCGCGACCGGCAGGCCGCCATCGAGGGCGCCTGGCACCGCGACCTGGTGGCACTGCTCGCCGAGGGCGTCTCGCGCGGCGAGTTCCGCCCCGTCGACCCCGACCGCTTCGCCTCACGGCTGCGCGCCCTCCTCGACGGCTTCGCCATCCACGTGGCGATCGGGCTGCGCGGGACGGACCGGGGGAGGGTTCTCGGTCACGTCCGGGAGTTCCTGGACGAGAGCCTGGCCGGGGGCGGCTGACCGCGCGCCGGGTTGCACGCGCTGACCAGCACCGCGCTCGCATCCTGAGACGGTCCGTGAGTACGGGGCGGTCTGTGCCAGACTGCTCCCGTGCTCTCGTTCGCCATGATTATTGGCAGCAGGCGCGCCGGTCCGCAGTGACCACCGCGTACGACCAGGTACGGGTGGACACCGTCGTCCTCGACCCGCGCGCAGACCTCTCGCACCCGCGAGAGGTTTTTCGTTTTCCTGGCCCACCCCCAGCCGGGAAGAGAGCGTGCGGGATCATAGACGGACGGTGGAACCGGTCATTCCGGTAGACCGAGATCCCATACAGGAGTCTTCAGATCATGACCGCAACCAGCGAACTCGACGATTCGTTCCACGTCTTCGACACCACCCTGCGCGACGGCGCGCAGCGCGAGGGCATCAACCTCACGGTCGCGGACAAGCTGGCCATCGCACGGCACCTGGACGACTTCGGTGTGGGCTTCATCGAGGGCGGCTGGCCCGGCGCGAACCCGCGGGACACCGAGTTCTTCGCCCGCGCGCAGCAGGAGATCGACTTCAGGCACGCCCGGCTGGTCGCCTTCGGCTCCACCCGCCGCCCGGGCGCCACCGCGGCCGAGGACCACCAGGTCAAGGCGCTCCTGGAGTCCGGCGCCCAGGTGATCACCCTGGTCGCCAAATCCCACGACCGGCACGTCGAACTCGCCCTGCGCACCACGCTCGACGAGAACCTGGCGATGGTGCGGGACACCGTCTCCCACCTCGTCGCACAGGGCCGCCGGGTCTTCGTCGACTGCGAGCACTTCTTCGACGGCTACCGCGCCAACCCCGAGTACGCGAAGGCCGTGGTGCGCGCCGCCTCGGAAGCGGGCGCCGACGTGGTCATCCTGTGCGACACCAACGGCGGCATGCTCCCGGCGCAGATCCAGGCCGTGGTCGGCACCGTACTGGCCGACACCGGTGCCCGGCTCGGCATCCACGCCCAGGACGACTCCGGCTGCGCCGTCGCGAACACCCTCGCCGCGGTCGACGCGGGCGCGACCCATGTCCAGTGCACGGCCAACGGCTACGGCGAGCGGGTCGGCAACGCCAACCTGTTCCCGGTCGTGGCCGCCCTGGAGCTGAAGTACGGCAAGCAGGTGCTGCCCGAGGGCCGGCTCCGCGAGATGACGAGGATCTCCCACGCCATCGCCGAGGTCGTCAACCTCACCCCCTCCACCCACCAGCCCTACGTCGGCGTCTCCGCCTTCGCGCACAAGGCCGGCCTGCACGCCTCCGCGATCAAGGTCGATCCCGACCTGTACCAGCACATCGACCCCGAGCTGGTCGGCAACACCATGCGGATGCTGGTCTCCGACATGGCCGGCCGCGCCTCCATCGAGCTCAAGGGCAAGGAACTCGGCATCGACCTCGGCGGCGACCGCGAACTGGTCGGCCGGGTCGTCGAGCGGGTGAAGGAACGCGAGCTGTCGGGCTACACCTACGAGGCCGCCGACGCGAGCTTCGAGCTCCTGCTGCGCGCCGAGGTCGAGGGCGGCCCCCTCAAGTACTTCGACGTCGAGTCCTGGCGCTCGATCGCCGAGGACCGCCCGGACGGCACCCACGCCAACGAGGCCACGGTCAAGCTCTGGGCCAAGGGTGAGCGCATCGTCGCCACGGCCGAGGGGAACGGCCCGGTCAACGCCCTGGACCGCGCCCTGCGGGTCGCCCTGGAGAAGATCTACCCGGAGCTGGCCAAGCTCGACCTGGTCGACTACAAGGTCCGCATCCTGGAGGGCGTGCACGGGACCCAGTCCACGACCAGGGTCCTCATCTCCACGAGCGACGGGACGGGGGAGTGGTCCACGGTGGGCGTCGCGGAGAACGTCATCGCCGCCTCCTGGCAGGCCCTGGAGGACGCGTACACGTACGGGCTGCTGCGGGCGGGGGTCGCGCCCGCGGGATGAGCGCCGGTTTTCCGGGTCCGTACTGATGTCTTATTGAGGTCGATTCGGGTACTTTCGAACGTATGAAGGACGCACGCGTTCGAGTCCTCATACGCCTCCTGGTCGCGCCGGTCATCGCCGCGCTGGCGGTGCTGATGGCCGGTGCGCCCGGCGCGCAGGCGGCCACCGACGTCTCCGAGATCGGCGCGGCCCTGCGCGAGAGTCCCGTGTACGTGGACCCGGCCGCCTCCGACCTGCTGTCGTCGTCGGACGCGGAGGCGCTCGCCGACAAGATCGAGGACGCGAACGAACCCGTCTTCGTGGCGGTCCTCCCCGCCGATCACCCGACCGGGAACCTCTTCCAGAACCTCCGCACCGAGACCGGCATCACCGGTCTGTACGGCGTCCGGCTCGGCGACGAGTTCGACGCGCGCGCCGACAGCAGGGTGCTGAGCCGCCAGGGCGTGGACAACCTGGTCACGGCCGCGCAGGGCGCGGGCGACGCCAAGGCCCAGCTGAACGACTTCGTGGACGACGCGCTGCGCAGCGTGCGCGGCTCCGCTCCCTCGTCCTGGGACTCCGGTGACGCCTCGGTGCCGACCGGCGCGCTGATCACGGCCGGCGCGGTCGCGGCCATCGGCGGCGCGAGCGTCTACGCGCTCTCCCGGCGCAACCGGCACCGCCGCGAGGAGGAGCAGCGGGCGGCACTGGAACGGCTACGGGTGGTGGTCGACGAGGACATCACCGCCTTCGGCGAGGAACTGGACCGCCTGGACTTCCACCCGGCGGAACCGCGCGCCGACGACGCGATGCGCACGGACTACGAACGCGCCCTCGACGCCTACGAGCAGGCCAAGAAGCACATGGCGGACGCCGGGAAACCCGAGGACGTCCGCGCCGTCACCCAGGCCCTGGAGGACGGCCGCTTCTCCCTCGCACAGCTCGCCGCCCGCCGCGAGGGCAGGCAGCTGCCCGAACGCCGCCCGCCCTGCTTCTTCGACCCGCGCCACGGCCCGTCCGTCGCCGACGTCACCTGGACCCCGCAGGGCGGCGCCACCCGCCAGGTCCCGGTCTGCGCCGCCGACCGGACCCGCCTCTCCGACGGCCGGGACCCGATGATCCGCGAGGTGGACACCGAGTACGGCCGCCGCCCCTACTGGGACGCGGGCCCGGCCTACGGCCCCTGGGCGGGCGGCTACTTCGGCGGCGGCATCCTGCCCGGCCTGCTGGTCGGCACCATGCTGGGCAGCATGATGGCGGGCCCCGCCTACGGAGCCGGTTACGGTTCCGGCTACGGCGACTTCGGCGGCTACGAGGGCGGCGACGTCTCCGGCGCGGACTTCGACTCCGGCGACTTCGGGGGCGGGTTCGGCGGCGGCGACTTCGGCGGGGGCGGCGGTTTCGGCGGCGGAGGCGACTTCGGCGGAGGCTTCTGACGGGGCGGTCCCCACGGCGCCCGCCGACGGACGGGGCACCGTCGGTCAGACCGGAGTCGACGGGGAGGGCGGGGACGCGGGGGAGGACCGGTCCGACCGGGACGCTCGCGCAGCCGACGCCGCGACGGCGAGAGCAAGGGCGGAGGCGACCAGCCCCGCGCTGACCCACACCGGCGACCGGTACCCGAACCCCGCGCCGATCACCGCACCCCCGGCCCACGGACCCAACGCCGCCCCCACGTTGAACGCGGCCGTAGCGAAGCCCCCGGCCAGCGTGGGCGCACCCGGTGCCGCGTACAGCACCTGCGAGACGAGCGTGGCGCCGACCCCGAAGGACAGCGCGCCCAGCAGGAACACGAGCCCGAGGGCCGGGACCGGGGCACCGGCGCCGAGCGCGAGCACGCACCACCCGGCGCACAGCGCGGCACTGCCCGCCGTCACCACCAGCACCGGACGACGGTCGGCGAACCGCCCGCCCGCACTCACCCCGGCGAACGCCCCCGCCCCGAACAGCGCCAGCACGCCGGGCACCCACGCGTCGTCGAGCCCGCCGACCTCGGTGGCCAGCGGCGCGAGATACGTGAACGTACAGAAGGTCGCCCCGTTCACCAGGGCTCCCAGCAGCAGCGTGACCAGGAGGTGCGGGCTGCGCAGCGCCCGCACCTCGCCCCGCAGCGAGGGAGGAACGAGATCGGCGGCCCCGGCCGGAACCGACCGGGCGACCGCCACCACGGCGGGCACCGACAGCAGCGCCACCGCCCAGAACGCCGACCGCCAGCCCCACAGCTGCCCGAGCAGCGCCCCAGCGGGAACCCCGACCACGCAGGCCAGCGTGACCCCGGCGAGCAGTGTGGACGTGGCCCGGCCCTTGGCCTCCGGCCCGACCATGCCGGTGGCGGCCACCAGGGCGACGGCCAGGAACCCGGCGTTGGCCAGCGCCCCGACCACCCGCGTGGCCAGCAGTACTCCGAAACTGTCGGTGACGGCACCGACGACATGGACGGCGAGGAAGACGATCAGGAAGCCCAGCAGGGCGCCCCTTCGTGACCAGCGCCGGCCGAGCGCCGCCATCAGCGGCGCCCCGACGACCATGCCCACCGCGAAGGCGGAGGTCAGCGCCCCGGCCGCCGGCACGGTGACCTGTAGGTCCCTGGCGATGTCCGGCACCAGCCCGGACAGCATGAACTCGGACGTTCCCTGGGCGAACACGGCAAGGCCCAGCAGAAGAAGAGCGAACGGCATGAAGAAACTCCGCACCCGGAAGTCGACGTCGAACACGACACGGCGGACGGTCTTCCGGCGGGCGGCGGTGGAGACAGCGGCGACTACGGGTACGCGCGCGGCGCGTCCCTCAGCCCGGCATCACGAACGGCCACCGGAGGACCGGTGGCCGGAGTCTGGACGCTTCGGGGCTGTTCACGTCGGGCAGATTAGCGCCTCTCGGCGCCGGACACGACCGAATATTCGGCAGTGGGCCGGGTGACCCGGGCGGACCGGGCCCGCGACCCGCCACCGCCCCCCTCCCCGCCCCCGCGCCGGACGACGACGACCGCCGCGAGTCCGACGGCCAGGCCGAGCGCGGTCTGCACGCCGAAGGGTTCACCGAACATCAGGGCGCCCCACACGGCCGTGACCGGGGCCATGAGGAACATGAGCGTGTTGACCTCGGTGATTCCGGACCGTCGCAGGATCAGCCAGTACAGCCCGTAGCCGCCGAAGGTGGGCAGCACCACGAGCCAGGCGGTCGCCACCCAGAACGAGGAGTCGGCGGGCGGGGCGGCGGCCCCGAAGCCGACCGCCATCCCCGAGAAGAGGACGGCGCTGGTCGCGCAGTGGATCGTCAGCGCCACCCGGGGCTGGACCGGCGCGCGCGAGCGGCCCTCCAGGAAGGTGGCCGCCACCAGCGACAGCATGCCGAGGAAGGGCACGAAGTACGCCCACCAGGCCACGTCCGCTCCCGCCGCCGCGGCGTCGGCGACCGTGACCGTGGCGACGCCGGCCAGTCCCAGCCACAGTCCGAGCCACTGCCGGCGTGAGACGTACTGCCGCAGCAGGGGGCCGGCGAGCGCACCGGCGACGAGCGGCTGGACGCCGTCGATCAGGGCGGTGGTGCCGCTGGAGACGCCGAGCTGGATGGCGTAGTAGACGCTGAGCAGATACCCGCTCTGCGACAGCGCGCCGATGGCGGTCTGCCGGCCGGCGTCCCGGAGCTTCAGGCCCCGCCACGCCGCGCGGGAGAAGGCCGCGACGGCGACGAGGACCACGGCGAGCGGCAGGAAGCGCCACATCAGGAGCGTGGTCGCGTCCGCCGTCCCGGCGCCGAGCTTGGCGCCGATGAAGCCGGAGCTCCAGCACAGTACGAAGGCGACCGAGAGCAGGGATTTCACGTCGACCACATCCGGAATCCAGTAGACAGATCGGTTTACTTGCTTCCGGGTGCCCACTATACAGGCCGGTATACTCGTGAACATGGAGCCTGTGGAGAAGGAGGAGAACGTGGAGAAACCGCACCGCGTCCGCATGACGCCCGGTGCGCGACGCGTTCTGGAAGCCGCCGAGCGGCTGTTCTACGCCCACGGCATCCACGCCGTGGGCGTGGACCTCATCGCCACCGAGGCCGGAGTGACCAAGAAGACGCTGTACGACCGGTTCGGCTCGAAGGAGCAGATCGTCGTGGAGTACCTGGCCGGGCGCGACGAGCGCTGGCGGGAGCTTCTGGCCGGCCGTCTGGAGGCGGCCTCGGGGCAGCCGCCGGCCGCCCGGGTGCTGGCCGTCTTCGAGGCCTCGCGCGCTTGGGCGGCGGAGTACGGGGCCAAGGGGTGCAGCATGATCAACGCCCACGCGGAGATCAGCGACCCGGCCCACCCGGCGTACCCGGTCATCACCGGGCAGAAGCGGTGGATGCTCGACCTGTTCACCCGCCTCGTCGGGGAGACCGCCGTGGCCGACGAGGCCGCCGCGGACCGGCTGGCGCGCACGCTGATGCTGCTGCACGAGGGCGCTCTGGTCACGCACGGTCTGGGTGTCTTCCCCGACCCCTTCGGCCAGGCCCTCGACCAGGCGCGGGACCTGCTGGGCAACGGAGCGGCGGCCGGGCGGGACACGCCGCTGTGGTGAGCCCATGTCACCGAGCTGATCGTGACCGGGTTAGCCACGGAGGTCTGCGTGGACACCACGGCGCCGCGGGCGCTGAGCCGGGGATACGCCTGGTCGTCGTCGCCGACGGGTGCCCCACGTCACGGCGGAGCGCGGCGGACACCGGCGAGCCGGTCCCCGCGGACCGTTCGATCCGGCAGTACAACACGGTATGCCGGACGATCGGCCGGCCCGGCCGGTGTATCCGGGTCCGGGCCGCCGTCGACGTGGACTTCGCCGCCCCCGAGAGGGCGCGGGACGTCACGCCTGCTTGATCGCCGAGATGTCGAAGTTCAGCTTGATCTTGTCGGAGACCAGGAAGCCGCCGGTCTCCAGGGCCGCGTTCCAGGTGAGGCCCCACTCCGAGCGCTTGATCTCCGCCTTGCCCTCGAAACCGACGCGCTCGTTGCCGAACGGGTCCTTGGCGGCGCCGTTGAACTCCAGGTCGATGGTGAGCGGCTTGGTGGTGCCGAGGATCGTGAGGTCGCCGGTGACGCGGTAGTCGTCGCCGCCCAGGGCCTCCGCGCCGGTGGAGCGGAAGGTCATCTTCGGGAACTCGTCCGTCTTGAAGAAGTCCGAGCTCTTGAGGTGGCCGTCGCGGTCGGCGGACCCGGTGTCCACGCTGTCCATCGTGATGTCGAGGGACGCGGTGGAGCGGGTCGGGTCGGCGCCGTCCAGGTGCAGGGCGCCGCTGAAGTCGAGGAACTTGCCCTTGACGTTGGTGACCATGGCGTGGCGTGCCGTGAAGCCGATCGTGGTGTGCGCGGGGTCGATCGCGTACTCGCCGGTCAGGGTGGTGAGGTCGGGGGTGGTGGTCATGGCGTCCTCCGGAAAGGGGCGAGGTCTTATGTTGAATGTTCAACCAGTTCAACAATCACGACTGTAGACCCATTCCGTTCAACATTCAACGTTTACGCGCGGGGTGGCCGCGATGCCTGCGGTGCCGTCCGCGTGTGGACGTACAGCTGCCGCCGGTCGCCGACGTCGACGGGCTTGGGCAGCGGGAGTTCGTACCGCACGGGCATGCTGTGGTCCGCGAACTGCCGGCGCGGGTTGTAGACCTGGTTGAACTTCCACAGCATGCGGGCGAAGTTCGTCTGCCCGCGCAGCAGGTTCCGGCCGAGGATCCGGGCCGCGCCGAACGCCGTCCGCAGGCCCAGGTGCTTGCGGTTGATCACGGCCTGGGTGCGCACCAGTTCCTCGTAGAACCGGTCCAGCGGCAGCGTGGTCGGCACCACGGCGTGCTGGATGTCGAAGAGGCGGTAGTCCCGGGTGGTGAGGCGGCGGGACTCGGTGTGCCAGATCTCCGTGCCCGGGTACGGCGTCATCACCGTGAAGTGCACGATCTCCGGCACCGACAGCGCGAACTCCCGCACCACCCGGAAGCGCTCCTCGTCCCAGGCCGGGTCCACGATGAGGTTGATGGCGACCTGGATGCCCAGGCGCCGGGCCGTCTCCAGCGCCCGGAAGTTCTCGTCCGGGCTGATCCGCTTGCGGAACAGGTCCAGGCCCTCGGCGTCGATGGCCTCCATGCCCAGGAACATGTAGCGCAGACCGAGCCTCGCCCACCGCTCGAAGACCTCGGGGTGGCGCAGCAGCACGTCGCTGCGGGTCTCCAGGTAGTACTGCTTGCGGATGCCGCGCCGTTCCACCTCGGCGGCGATCGCGTTGCCGTGCTCGGGCCGGATGAAGGCCACGTCGTCCACGATGAAGACGTTGGGCTCGCGGATCCTCGCCAGGTCCTCGGCCGCGGCCTCGGGGGAGGCCTTGCGGTAGCTGCGGCCGTAGAACGTCCAGGCCGAGCAGAACGAGCAGTCCCAGGGACAGCCGCGGGTGAACTCGATGGAGGCGCACGGGTCCAGCTCGCCGATGAAGTAGCGGCGCCGGTTGCGCATCAGGTCGCGGGCCGGCAGCGGGGAGTCGATGCCGTGCATCATCAGCGGCGCGGGCCCCCTGCCGGCCGCGGTGATGATTCCGGGGACGCCCTCCACCCCGCCGTCGCGCACCGCCTCCAGCAGCGGCGCGATCACCGGTTCGCCCTCGCCCCGGACCACCGCGTCCACCGCGCCGGCCGCCTGCTCCAGCACGTCCTCGGCGACGAAGGAGACGCTGTGTCCGCCGAAGAAGACGAAGCAGCCGGGGACCTCCCGTTTCACCTTCGCCGCCAGGTCGATCGCCTCGGGGATGTTCGCCAGGTAGTTCAGCGAGACGCCGAGGGCCTCCGGCCGGAACGACCGCACCTCGTCCCGCAGGGTAGCCAGGTCCAGCACCTGGAGGTCCACAACCCGGACCTCGTGCCCCGCCTCGCGGGCCGCGCCCGCTACGCGTTCGAGCCCCAGGGGCTCCAGGCGCAGGAAGATCTCGGAGTACAGCAGGGCGCTGGGATGGACGAGCAGCAGGCGCATGGTCACCTCGTCACGGATCGGAACGAACCGGAACGGAGGCGAACCGGAACGGCGGTCAGGCATCCTCTTGGTATCCCGGCGGACCCCGCCCCGCAGCACGCGTACCGCCGCCTGGCGGACCCCGGATCGGGGAAGGGTCATGAGCATGACCTCCTCGTGGCCGCACGTCCGCCGAACCGGCGCCGAACCCACCCGCCGTTCCGTCCTGCTCGCGACCGCCCTGGCCGCCACGCTCACCCCGGCCCTCGGCCCCCGCGCCCTCGGCGCCCCGTCCCCGGACGCCCCCGCGGAGACCACCGCCGACCCCTACGACACCCTGCGCCGGCGCTGGCTCGGCATCACCCTCGGCGACGGCTACGACCCGGCCGCCGAACCGTATGCCTCCCGCCTCGCCGAAACCGGCGAACGCGCCCGCGCCCACCGCGCCACCATGGCCCCCACCCCCGCCTCCCTGTGGCCCGGCCACCCCTTCGACCCGCCCGCCGGCATCACCTTCGCCTACGGCCGCCTGTGGACCATGACCGAGGCGTACGTCCAGCAGGGCACCGGCTCCACCGGCGACGAGTCCCTCCTCGCCGACATCCTGCGCGGCCTCGACCACCTCTGGGCCACCGTCTACAACCCGGGTACCACCCGCTACGGCAACTGGTGGGAGTGGCAGATCGGCAGCCCCCGCCTCCTGATGGACATCACGGCCGCACTCCACGACCACCTCGGCACCGACCGAACCGCCGCCGCCTGCGCCGCCGTCGACCACTTCGTCCCCGACGCGATGCTCGGCGACTACTCCGGCACCTCCACCGGCGCCAACCGCGTCGACCTGTGCCGATCCGTCGCCCTGCGCGGCATCCTGGGCCGGGCCCCCGACAAGATCGCCCTCGCCCGCGACGCGCTCTCGCCGGTCTTCCCGTACGTCACCAAGGGCGACGGCCTCTACGCCGACGGCTCGTTCGTGCAGCACACCTGGGTCGCCTACTCGGGAACGTACGGCCAGGTCGTGCTGGACGGACTCGGCCGGCTGTTCACCCTGCTCGCCGGCTCGGAGTGGGAGGTGACGGACCCCGGCAGGCAGATCATCCTCGACAGCGTCGAACACGCCTACGCGCCCCTCATCCACGACGGACTGGTCATGGACCTCGTCAACGGCCGCGCCATCAGCCGGGGCCACCTCAAGAACGACGACCTGCACGTCATGCGCAGCGACCACTTCCACGGACAGCAGCTCATCGCCGCCATGGCCGTTCTCGCGGGCGGCGCGAGCGACGCCGAGCGCCGGCGGTGGTACGCGCGAATCAAGGGCTGGATCGAACGCGACACCGTCACCCCAGTCCTGACGGCACCGCAGTTCGGGGTCGCCGACCTGGCCCGGCTGCACGAGATCGCCGACGCTCACGTCGAGGCCGCGCCCGAGCCCACCGGGCACAACCTCTTCGCGGCCATGGACCGCGCCGTCCACCGCCGCCCCGCCTTCACCGCGGGCCTCGCCATGGCCAGTGACCGCATCGCCCACTACGAGTGCGGCAACGGCGAGAACCCGCGCGGCTGGCACACCGGCGCGGGCATGCTCACCTGGTGGGCGAACGGGTCCGGATCCGACCAGTACACCGACTGGTTCTGGCCGACCGTCGACTGGTACCGGCTGCCCGGCACCACCGTCTCCACCAAGCGCCTGCCCGACAGGGCCGGCGGCGAATGGGGCGCGCCCAAGCCCGGCGCCCGCTGGGTCGGCGGCACGACCGACGGCGAGTACGCGGCCGTCGGACAGCACCTCGAAGGGCTTGGCTCGACCCTCCGAGCCCGCAAGTCCTGGTTCTTCCTCGACGACGAGGTGGTCTGCCTGGGCGCCGGGATCACCTGCGCGGACGGCGTCCCGGTCGAGACGGTCGTCGACAACCGCAACCTCGGGGAGGGCGGCCGCCAGGCCCTCGTCCGCGGCCGCGGCTGGGCTCATCTGGCGGGCCACGGCGGCTGGATCGTGCCCGGGGGCGAGCTGCGGACCCTGCGCGAGGACCGCACCGGCGCCTGGTCCGACATCAACACCACCAGCACGACCGAGCGCCGGACCCGCCGCTGGCAGACCCTCTGGCTGGATCACGGCACGGACCCGGCCGACGCGGACTACGTCTACGTCCTCATGCCGGGCGCCTCCCGCCGGGACGTCGCACGCCGCGCCGCCGACCGCCACCGCCTCACGGTCCTCGCCAACGACGACCGCTGCCAGGCGGTCGCCGTTCCCCCGCTCGGCCTGACGGCCGCGAACTTCTGGCAGCCCGGCACGGCGGGCCCGCTCACCGCGACGGCGGGGGCGAGCGTGCTGGTCCGGCGCAGGGGCCGTACCGCTACCCTCTGCGTGAGCGAACCACCGCGCACGGGAGAGCCCTTGGAGATCATCTGGGACCACCCGGTGCGAGCGACGGTACAGGCCGACGAGACGGTCGAAATCGTCTCGACGGGCCGCCGACTGCACCTGCGCGTCACTCCAGGGGTGGTATGTACCACCCATGAATGTGAGGTGACTCTCAGCTGACGACTTTGTGCGACTCCTACAAGCATCAGGCCCTCTGAGCAGTCGAAACGCCTGCATGTCGTGAGGGTTCTGTTCAGTGCTACCAGGAAAACGCGTCGGAGACTGTACGGAGTCGACGGCTGGCAATCCTTGGTCGGCTTCGTAGAGTCGCTACATGACCGTTTTGGATGAGGCGCCGGGTGAGCCGACGGACGCGCGCGGGCGAGTGGCCGAACTGCACGAGATCCGTGCGCAGGCACTGGCCGGGCCGAGCGAGAAGGCGACGGCGGCGCAGCACGCCAAGGGCAAGCTGACGGCACGGGAGCGCATCGAGCTGCTCCTGGACCCGGGGTCCTTCCGCGAGGTCGAGCAACTCCGCCGGCACCGGGCGACCGGCTTCGGCCTGGAGGCCAAGAAGCCGTACACCGACGGTGTCATCACCGGCTGGGGCACGGTGGAGGGGCGCACGGTCTTCGTCTACGCACACGACTTCCGGATCTTCGGCGGCGCGCTCGGCGAGGCCCACGCCACGAAGATCCACAAGATCATGGACATGGCCATCGCGGCCGGTGCCCCGCTGGTCTCCCTGAACGACGGCGCCGGCGCCCGCATCCAGGAGGGCGTCAGCGCCCTCGCCGGGTACGGCGGCATCTTCCAGCGCAACACCAAGGCGTCCGGGGTCATCCCGCAGATCAGCGTGATGCTCGGCCCGTGCGCGGGCGGCGCCGCCTACAGCCCCGCCCTCACGGACTTCGTGTTCATGGTCCGCGACACCTCGCAGATGTTCATCACCGGACCGGACGTCGTCAAGGCCGTCACCGGCGAGGAGATCACCCAGAACGGCCTCGGCGGCGCCGACGTGCACGCCGAGACGTCCGGCGTCTGCCACTTCGCCTATGACGACGAGGAGACGTGCCTCGCCGAGGTGCGCTACCTCCTCTCGCTGCTGCCGCAGAACAACCGCGAGAACCCGCCCCGCACCGAGTCCGGTGACCCGGCGGAGCGCCGCGGCGACACCCTCCTCGATCTGGTCCCGGCTGACGGCAACCGTCCGTACGACATGACCAAGGTCATCGAGGAGCTCGTCGACGACGGCGAGTACCTGGAGGTCCACGAGCGCTGGGCGCGCAACATCATCTGCGCCCTGGCCCGCCTGGACGGCCAGGTCGTCGGCATCGTCGCCAACCAGCCGCAGGCCCTGGCCGGCGTCCTGGACATCGAGGCCAGCGAGAAGGCCGCGCGCTTCGTGCAGATGTGCGACGCCTTCAACATCCCGATCATCACCCTCCTGGACGTACCCGGCTTCCTGCCGGGCGTCGACCAGGAGCACGGCGGAATCATCCGCCACGGCGCCAAGCTCCTCTACGCCTACTGCAACGCGACCGTCCCGCGCATCTCGCTCATCCTGCGCAAGGCGTACGGAGGTGCTTACATCGTCATGGACAGCCAGTCCATCGGCGCCGACCTCACCTACGCCTGGCCGACCAACGAGATCGCCGTGATGGGTGCCGAGGGCGCGGCCAACGTCATCTTCCGCCGTCAGATCGCCGACGCCGAGGACCCCGAGGCCATGCGGGCCCGCATGGTCAAGGAGTACAAGGCCGAGCTGATGCACCCCTACTACGCGGCGGAGCGCGGCCTGGTCGACGACGTCATCGACCCGGCGGAGACCCGCGAAGTCCTCATCCGCTCCCTCGCGATGCTCCGGACCAAGCACGCCGACCTGCCCTCCCGCAAGCACGGCAACCCGCCGCAGTGACCCGAGGAGCCACGT
>NZ_RAIF01000031.1:912418-921220 GCF_003671715.1 Streptomyces sp. E2N166
GCGCCGCCTGGAACGCGAGCCGGGTTTCCGAGCACCGCACAGCTGGCGCTGACCTGAGCCCACGAAGAGGCCCCCTCCACCAGGAGGGGGCCTCTTCGCACTACACGGGCGCTCTATGACGCCGGGCGGGGCAACGTACCTAGGGGCGCGGGGAACCGCGCGACCAGCCACGGACCACCCGCACCCGGCAAAAACCGCCCCCGGCAGCCCAGTGGCCGCAGGGGGCGTCGCGCAACCCGGCGCCGGCGAGGTGCCGCCGGCGCCCATCCGTGCCGCCCCAAGCGGCACGACTGCCCGCAGGCTGCGCGGCTAGCGCAGCCGTGCCATGAGCGCGTGCTCGACCAGCGTGATCAGCGCACTCTTCGCGTCGGCGCGGTGCCGGGCGTCGGTCGTGATGATCGGCGTGTCCGGCCCGATCTGAAGAGCCTCCCGGACCTCGTCCGGGTTGTACGGCTGCTGCCCGTCGAAACCGTTCAGCGCGATCACGAACGGCAGACCGCTGTTCTCGAAGTAGTCGACGGCGGGGAAGCAGTCGGCGAGCCGCCTCGTGTCGACCAGAACGATCGCGCCGATGGCGCCGCGCACCAGGTCGTCCCACATGAACCAGAAGCGGTCCTGGCCGGGCGTACCGAAGAGGTACAGGATCAGGTCCTGGTCGAGCGTGATGCGGCCGAAGTCCATGGCGACCGTCGTGGTCGTCTTGTCCCCCGTGTGGGTGAGGTCGTCGATGCCCGCGGACGCGGATGTCATCACGGCCTCGGTGCGCAGCGGGTTGATCTCCGAGACGGCGCCGACGAACGTGGTCTTGCCCACGCCGAATCCGCCCGCCACCACGATCTTCGCGGAAGTGGTGGAGCGGGAAGGCCCTCCGCTAGAGCTTGCGAAGTCCACTGAGCACCCTTTCGAGCAGTGTCACGTCTGGCTGGCCGCCGGCGCTCTCGTCGCCGCCGGGCTGATGGATGGCGACCAGGCCCGCCTCCGCCAAGTCGGCGACGAGAATCCTGGCCACACCGAGAGGGATCGTCAGAAGGGCCGAGACCTCGGCCACCGACTTGATCTCCCGGCAGAGGTTGCAGATCCGCTGATGCTCGGGCAGCTGGCCCTGCATCTGGTGCGGCTGCGCGGTGGTGTGCACCAGCGCCTCGATGGCGAGCTGGTACCGCGGCCTGGTGCGGCCGCCCGTCATGGCGTACGGGCGCACCAGGGGGTTGTTCGACGCCCCGGCGGGCGCCGGCTCAGGGGTGCGGCGCTGCGGCTGCACGGGCTGGATGCGCGGAGCGTGCGGCTGGTCGTACGGCGAAGGGCCGGGGCCCTGCGGCGCGTACGGCTGCCGGTGGCTCGGCACGGAGGGGTAGCCGTATCCGTTCGCCGAGCCGTCGTTCTGACCCTGGCCAGGGCCGTACGACCAGTTGCCCGAAGACGGACCGCCTGGGGGTGTTGCCACTTTCTCCTCCTCCGACTGTGCCTGGCACCCATCAATGTGGAGCCGCGTCCCGAAACTTTACGGCCACGGGACGCCAAAACGCACCGTCTGTCCTTTAGTTGAGAAGGCTCCCTTGGAGCTCCGCCCGCAGATCCGGCGTCAGAACCGTGCCGGCACGGTCCACCAGAAGGGCCATCTCGTACCCAATGAGACCGATGTCCGCCTCCGGGTGTGCGAGAACCGCGAGGGACGAGCCGTCGGAAATGGACATGATGAAGAGGAATCCCCGCTCCATCTCCACAACCGTCTGGTTCACGCTGCCGCCCTCGAAGATGCGCGAGGCACCGGCGGTCAGCGAGGTCAGGCCGGAGGCGACGGCCGCGAGCTGATCGGCACGGTCGCGCGGGAACCCTTCGGACATCGCCAGAAGGAGTCCGTCGGCGGAGACCACCACCGTGTGGGACACCCCCGGGGTGTTGTCCACGAAGTTGGTGATCAACCAGTTCAGGTTCTGCGCCGCCTGGCTCATCGGGCTCACACTAACGCTCCTGGTTGTAGGTGCTGTCAGGACCACGGTGTTCATTCCTTGTGTCCTGGCCGTTCGTTTCACTGCCTGCGCTGCGGCCTCGTTCGACGCCACGCCGCAGGTTGCTCAGCCTGCCCCGGACGTCCTCCGGGGCGCGGGAGACCTGTGGGCCTCCCTGTGGAGTGGTCTCGGCGGCGCCCTCGACCAGGTTGGCCTTGGGTACCCGTCGCGGCAGGCCCGAGGAGGTGACCCCGCCCGCCTTGGGCTTGCGCAGCGCCGAGGCCTGCTGCCAGCGGTCGTCGTTGGCCGACCGCCAGTTGTCCGTGCCACCCGCATCCGGGGCGGCGGCCGGCGCCTCCTGGCCCACGTGCCCCGCATCGCCCGCGCCGCTCGAGGTGGAACCGCGGCGGGGAAGACCGGCGTCGGTCATCCGGTGGGCGGCGGAGGAGGCCGGACCCGGACGGTCGAAGCCTACGCGGTCCGCCTCGTTCACGTCAGCGGCCTGCACGGATTCCGCGTCCGGAGTACCCGCCGGGTACTGGTCCGGATAACCGTTCTGGTTCTGGTACCCGTTCTGATAGCCGTCCTGCTGGGGCCAGTCGTCCTGGTGGCGCCGCTGCTCGAAGGGCGAGTACGCCTCCTGGGCGTCGGCGCCCGCCGGCTGGTGCCCGCCTCGGCCCTGCTCCGGGTAGGAGGGTTCCGGGTAGCCGTCGCCCGCCGGGTACCCCTCGCCCTGCGGCATGCCGCCGCCCGGCGTGAAGTACTGCTCGTCGTACGACGTCTGCTGCTGATCGGCGTACGACGATCGCTGGTCGTACCCGCCGGTCTGCCCGGTCTGCTGCTCCTGGTAGCCGCTCCGGCCCTGGTCGTACACCGGCTGCTGTCCGGTGAACCGGTCCTGGTACCCGGGCGTCGCGGCCTCCTCGCGGCCGCCGTGGTCCGCCGAACCGGGCAGCTCGGGATTCGACTGGGACTCCAGGGCCGCGCGGCGCTCCTCGCGCATCAGCGAGCGGCCGACCGGGTCGAGCTCGCGTATGTCGTCGGGGACCTCGGAGTACCGGCTGTCGTCGAAGCCCAGCTCGGCGGCGGTCCGCATGGGCTGACCGACCTGACCGAAGCTCTCGCCGCCCTGGAAGTTCTGCTCCGGGATGATCTGCGAGACGGTGAACTCGTCGCGCTGCTGCTCGCCACCGCCACCGTGCGTGATGGCGTCCGGGAGCATGACCAGCGAGGTGGTGCCCGCCTGCTCGCCGGAGGGGCGCAGCTGGACGCGGATGCCGTGCCGGTCCGACAGCCGGCCGACCACGAACAGGCCCATGCGCTGCGAGATCGCGGCGTCCACGGTCGGCGGGTTGGCCAGCTTGTGGTTGATGTCCGCGAAGTCCTCGGCGGTCAGGCCGATGCCCTTGTCGTGGATCTCGACCATCACGCGGCCGTCGGGCAGCCGGGTCGCGGTGACGCGGACCTTGGTCTGCGGCGAGGAGAACGTCGTCGCGTTCTCCAGCAGCTCGGCGAGCAGGTGCACGAGGTCGGTCACGGCACGGCCGTGGATCTCGGCCTCCGGGACGCCGGACAGCTCGATGCGCTCGTACTGCTCCACCTCGGAGGAGGCGGCGCGCAGCACGTCGACCAGCGGGACCGGCTGGTCCCAGCGGCGGCCGGGCTCCTCGCCGGCGAGGACCAGGAGGTTCTCGCCGTTGCGGCGCATACGGGTGGCGAGGTGGTCCAGCCGGAAGAGGTTCTCCAGCTGGTCGGGGTCGGCCTCGTTGTTCTCCAGGTCGGTGATCAGGCTCAGCTGGCCCTCGATCAGCGACTGGTTGCGGCGCGACAGGTTGGTGAAGATCGCGTTGATGTTGCCCCGCAGCAGGGCCTGCTCGGCGGCGAGCCGGACGGCCTCGCGGTGCACCTGGTCGAAGGCGCGGGCGACTTCGCCGATCTCGTCGGTCGAGGTGATCGGGATCGGCTGGACCCGGGTGTCGACCCGGCCGGGGTCGGTACGGGAGAGCTGGTCGACCAGCATCGGCAGGCGCTGCTCGGCGATGCCGAAGGCGGCGTTGCGCAGCTGTCGCATGGAGCGGCTCATCTGGCGGGCCACCATGCCGGCCAGGATGAAGGCGGCGAGCAGCGCGATGACGACCGCGGCACCCGTGATGTAGGCGTCCCGCTCGGCGTCGTCGGCGATCGTGGACGCCTCGGACACCGCCCTGTCGGCGAGGTCCGACTCGATCTTCTGGTAAGCGTCGAACTTGAGGGTGTTGACCGCCCACCAGTTTTCCGGCGTGATGCCCTGCTCGGCCAGGCCCGCCCGGGCACTGGTGTCCGTCGAGTCCAGCCGGGCCAGCTCCGAGATCATCGTCGTCGGGTTGGCCGGCGGCGGCACGTAGTCCGGGTCCTTGGCCTTGGCCTCCTTGGCCATGGCCGCCCCGTCCTCCTTGACCTGCGCTTCGGCGTCCTCGAGCTTCTGCGCGTCAGCCTCGGTGCCGCCGCCGATGTACTCCTCGATGGCGATGCGCTCGAGGTAGGCGTACGAGGAGAGTGCGACGCGCTGGCTGGCGAGGTGGCTGGGGTCCGGTCCCGGCTTGACCAGCATGTGCATGCCGATGGAGCGCTCCAGGGAGAGCGCCGCCTTGGTCAGCGAGATCGCGTAGACGGTACGGCCGTAGGAGGTGATGTTGCCGGTGCCCAGACCGAGCTCGTTGGCGAACTCCATCAGGGGGTGGGCGATCCCGGTGTAGCCCTCCTCGGTCTCCACGCCCTTGAGCTTGGAGGTGTACGCGGCCACGCGAAGCGTCTGGAGCTTGGGCTCCTGCTCGCGGAACACCTTCAGCCGGCGCTCCAGGCCCGCCTTGCCGGGCATGTCCTGGGCCGCCTCGTCGAAGGTGTCGGCGGCCTCGTCGGTCGCCTGCCGGGCCTTGGCGACGGTCGCGTCATCCTGGCCCTTGCCCTGCAGCAGCGGGGCGGCCGTGAGGTCGCGCTCGTTGTAGAGGGCGCCGGCGTAGCCGAGGGAGGCCCGCACCAGTCGCGCGGTGCTCTCGGCGTCCTCGGCGTCCGACCAGGTGTCGATCGAGCTCTTCACCTGAAAGCCGCCCATGACGAGGCCGACCAGCACGGGAATGAGCAGGATCGCGTTCAGCCGGGTGGTCACCCGCCAGTTGCGCGGGGAGAAACGGCCACCGCTCGGGGCGGGTTCGGCCTTGGTTTCCGAAGCGGCCACGGGGGCGGGCGCCGCTGTGCGCGGCGGCGGGGTGAAGTTGCCCCGGGCCGATGGCTCGGGACTGTTCTTGCTTCGCCTCACTCGACCAACAACCTCTCGGCGGTCGGCACCTATGTCGTGCCGCTGTGTCTCAGAGCCCAGTCCGTCATGGGGTACGCACTACTGCTGAGTACGTCTTTGACCATTGGGCAGTTCTGGCATTCCAGCACGGCGACCAGCGCTCTTCCAAACAGTGGAACGCGGGGGTTACACGTGATGTAAGCCCCGCGTAAAACGGTCATAAAGAGCGAGGTCCGTCAAAAGACGGGGCGTTCGTGCGCGCAGCGAGACCAGTTGACCGCGTCGCGTGTCGGTACCACCCGATTCCTCTGCCGAAACGTTATGAACGGCGGAGCCGACCGTGTCAAAGGACACAGTCGGCTCCGCCCCGCCTACGACAAGTGCCGTAGACCCCTGCCGACTTGGCTGCGGCCGCCCGCGTACCTACCGCAGGCGTGCCATGAGCGCGTGCTCGACCAGCGTGATCAGCGCGCTCTTCGCGTCGGCGCGGTGCCGGGCGTCGGTCGTGATGATCGGGGTGTCCGGACCGATCTGCAGCGCCTCGCGCACCTCGTCCGGGTTGTACGGCTGCTGGCCGTCGAAGCCGTTGAGCGCGACGACGAACGGCAGGCCCGAGTTCTCGAAGTAGTCCACCGCGGGGAAGCAGTCGGCCAGCCGCCGCGTGTCCACCAGCACCACCGCGCCGATGGCGCCGCGCACCAGGTCGTCCCACATGAACCAGAAACGGTCCTGGCCCGGCGTGCCGAACAGGTACAGGATCAGGTCCTGGTCGAGCGTGATGCGGCCGAAGTCCATGGCGACCGTGGTGGTCGTCTTGTCCCCGGCGTGTGTCAGGTCGTCGATCCCGGCGCTGGCAGAGGTCATCACGGCCTCGGTGCGCAGCGGGTTGATCTCGGAGACGGCGCCCACGAACGTGGTCTTGCCGACGCCGAAGCCGCCGGCCACCACGATCTTCGCGGAGGTGGTCGCCCGACCCCCGTCAGAGCTTTCGAAGTCCACTGAGCACCCTTTCGAGCAGTGTCACGTCCGGCGCACCGCCGTTGTTCTCGTCGCCGCCTGGCTGGTGAATGGCGACCAGCCCGGCCTCCGCGAGGTCCGCGACGAGGATCCGGGCCACGCCGAGCGGCATCGCCAGCAGGGCCGACACCTCGGCCACCGACTTCACCTCGCGGCACAGGTGGCAGATGCGCTGGTGCTCGGGAAGCAGCCCCATGAGCGCTGCCGGGTCGGCCGTTGTACTGATCAGCGCCTCGATGGCGAGCTGGTAGCGCGGCCTCGTCCGGCCGCCGGTCATCGCGTACGGACGTACCAGCGGCTGGTCGCCCTCGTCCTCGTACGGCTCCGCGTACGGATCATGAGAGGCGGTGGGCGGGGTCATGAATCCTCCGGGCGGGACAGCAGGTTGGTCAGTCGTGCCGTCTGACGAGGCCGGTGGGGGGATTGTGGCGGCCGGACGGTGATTTGGTAACACGGGTGGTGCCGGGGCCGTTCAGTGGAGCAGACTTCCTTGTAGTTCGGCGCGCAGATCGGGCGTGAGTACCGCCCCCGCGCGGTCGACCAGGAGAGCCATCTCGTAGCCGACGAGGCCGATGTCGCACTCCGGGTGGGCGAGGACGGCCAGGGACGAGCCGTCCGAGACGGACATGAGGAAAAGGAACCCGCGCTCCATCTCCACGACCGTCTGTGCCACGTCGCCGCCCTCGAAGATCCGGGACGCCCCGGCGGTCAGCGAGGTCAGCCCCGAGGCGACGGCCGCGAGCTGGTCTGCGCGGTCGCGCGGAAAGCCTTCCGACATCGCCAGAAGGAGTCCGTCGGCGGACACGACGACGGTGTGGGACACCCCTGGGGTGTTGTCCACGAAATTCGTGATCAACCAGTTGAGGTTCTGTGCCGCCTGGCTCATCGGGCTCAACTAACGCTCCTGCTGGTGAGTGGGCCGCGGATAGCTGCCGGTCTGGTTGGTCCCGGCCTGGCGGCCCTGTGCGATTCCCCGACGGAGATTGGTCAGTCGGCCGCGCACTTCGTCGGGCGCACGCGATACCTGCGGACCGTTCTGGTGCGACTGCTGCTGAGCCGTGCCCGGGACGAGGTTCGCCCTGGGCACCCGGCGCGGCAGGCCGGATGTGGTGATCCCGCCGGCCGCCGGCTGCCGTACGCGCTCGGCCTGCCGGACGAGGTCGTCGTTCGGCGAGCTGCGCCAGGAGGAGGTGGCGGGCCGCTGAGGGGCCGCCGGGGTCTGGGGCTGGGGGGCCTGCGGTTCCGGGGCCGCGGCCGGGGCGCCCTGCTGGGCCCTCGCCTCGCGGTCGCCGTGGAACCAGTTGGTCTCCAGCGTGTCGTACAGCGGCGTACGTCCGTCACCGGGGCCGGAGGCAGGGGGCAGGGCCCACCCGTCACCCGGCCGCTGCGCGGCGTTCCCGTTGGCGTTCCCGCCCGCGGGCTCCTGCTGTGCCGGACGCTGCTGCGGGGCGCCGAAGTCGTTCCCGCCGTGCGTGCCGTTGACCTGCGGGCGCTCGAACTGACCGGTGGGGGCGGGGTTCTGACGCTCCGGAAGGCGGTGCTGCCCGGTCGAGCCGTTGTCGAAGCCCTGGGCGCCGTTGAACGGGCCGGTCGAGGCCGGGTTGGCCGGGCCGGGCTGTCCGCCGAAGACGTCCGAGCGGACGAAGGACCCGCCGTCCTGCTGCGTGGCGGTCGGCTCGGGCCCCGCGAACTGGTCGTTCTGCGGGGCGGTGTGCGTTCCGCCCTGGCCGTACTGGTCCTGGCCGTACTGGTCCTGGCTGTACTGGTCCTGGCCGTACTGGTTCTGACCGGCCTGGTCCTGGCCCGTCTGGTTCTGATCGGGCTGGGCGAACCGCCCCGTGTTCTGCGGGTCGTCCCGGCGAGGTGCGGGGGCGTCGAAGTCCGGGCGGGCGAACTCGGCCGTGGCGCCGGGTCCCTGGGACTCACCGAGCCGCGGAACCGCCGGCATCTCGGTGGTCGAGCCCGGCCCCTGCCGGTCGTCGAAGCGCGGCGTGCGGTCCGTACGCGAGCTGTCCGGCTCCTCGTGGCCCCGCGGAGTGTCCAGCGAGGCGCGCGGCACGGGCGGCTGCGCGTTCTCGTCGCTCCAGCTGGGGGTACGGGGCTGCGGGTTGCCGCCGGGCAGCTCGGCCCGCGGACCGCCGCGCGGCGGCAGCTGCGGGCGACGACCCTGCTCGGCGTCGCCGTTCCCCTTGCCGCGGCGCTTGCCGCGCTGCGGGGGCGCGGACGGGCCACGTCCGCCGCCGAAGGCGTCCTGGCCCTGCTGGGTGTTGCCCTGCGGAGCGTTGCCCTGCGGCGCGTTCATGCCCGCGGCCTGCAGGCCCTGCGGAGCACCGGGCGCCTGACCGGCACCTGCGCCGGCCGGAGCCGGGCGGTTCTGCTGGTTCGGTCCCGCCGGGGACTGCGGCCCGCGCGCGCCGCCCGGCGCACCCGGGCGACCGCCCGCGTCCCGCCCGGGCAGTGCGGCCCGCGGCCCCTGACCGGCACCGAGCCGGCCACCGCTCGGCGCACCGGCGCCGAGGGCACCGCCACCGCCGCCGAAGGCACCGCCGCCACCGAGGGCGC
>NZ_RAIF01000031.1:921361-961054 GCF_003671715.1 Streptomyces sp. E2N166
ACACCGGCCGCGGCCTGAGCGGCGGCCGGACCGCCGTTGCCCGAGGCGGGCTGCCCCGGCTTGGGCTGCGGCTTGCGGCCGCCCTGGGCGACGTCGACGGGCAGCATGACCAGCGCGGTCGTACCACCGGAGTCGGACGGGCGCAGCTGGATGCGGATGCCGTGGCGCTGCGACAGGCGGCCGACCACGAACAGACCCATGCGGCGGGAGACGGAGACGTCCACGGTCGGCGGCGAGGCGAGCCGCTCGTTGATCGCGGCCAGGTCCTCCGGCGAGAGGCCGATACCGGTGTCGTGGATCTCGATCAGCACGCGGCCGTCGGGCAGCGCGTGACCGGTGACCTTGACCTTGGTCTGCGGGGAGGAGAACGAGGTCGCGTTCTCCAGCAGCTCGGCGAGCAGGTGCACGAGGTCGTTGACCACCCGTCCGGCGACCTCGGTGGTCGGCACGGAGGACAGCTCGATGCGCTCGTACTGCTCCACCTCGGAGGCGGCGGCGCGGAGCACGTCGACCAGCGGGACCGGGCGGGTCCAGCGGCGGCCCGGCTCCTCACCGGCGAGGACGAGGAGGTTCTCACCGTTACGGCGCATGCGGGTCGCGAGGTGGTCGAGCTTGAACAGCGAGGACAGCTGGTCCGGGTCGGCCTCGCGGGACTCCAGTTCCGAGATCAGCGACAGCTGGCGCTGGATCAGGCCCTGGGAGCGGCGCGAGAGGTTGGTGAACATCGCGTTGACGTTGCCCCGCAGCAGGGCCTGCTCGGCGGCGAGGCGGACCGCCTCGCGGTGCACGTCGTCGAAGGCCGCGGCCACTCGGCCGATCTCGTCCCGGGAGTGCACACCGACCGACTCCACCGAGGTGTCGACGTCCTGCGGGTCGGTCTCGGAGAGCTGCTTGACCAGCTCGGGCAGGCGGTCCTGGGCGACCTTGGTCGCGGTGTCCTCCAGACGGCGCAGCGACCGGATCATGGAGCGGGCCACGACGAAGGCGCCGACCAGGGAGACGCCGAGCACGAGCAGGATCAGCACACCGGAGATGATCGCTTCGCGCTCCGACTCGCTGCGCAGCTCGCGGGCCTGCTGCTCCATGTCCTCCAGCAGCTTGAGCTCGATGTTCTTCATCTGCTGGATCTTGGTGGAGCTGTCGTCCAGCCAGTCCTGGTAGGACCGGGTCTTGAGGTCGGCCAGGCCGTTGACCTGGCCGAGCGCGCGGCCGGCGTACTGGTCGGACGACTCGATCACCGGGTTGCCCTCGGAGATCGGCTTGAGGAGTTCCTCGGCGCCGTCGCCGTAGATGCTGGTGAAGCTGCGGACCTCGGAGGTCTGGCTCTGCAGCGCCGACTGGGCGTAGAGCCGGTCGTTCTCGGAGAGCTTGCCCTTGCTGGTGGTGTTCGCGGGCAGCGCGGCCGCGAGGACCGCGCGCTGGATCGACGCGTACTCCTTGGCCGAGGAGAAGGCCGACAGGGCGCGCGTGCGCTGGATCATGTCGGGGTTGCTGGTCGCCTCCGCCATGTCCTGCGAGAGGTCGAGCAGGTGGGTGATCAGGCGGTGGTAGGCCTCGACGGTCTGGGTCGAGTTCTCCTTGGCCTGATAGGCGGTGCTGCGGATCTTGTTCAGATCGTTCAGGTCGCTGGCGAGGCCGACGAGGCTGTCGCGGACACCGACGAGGTTGCCGTCCTTGCTGGCGGCGTCGATCTCCTCGGACTGGTCGAGGAAGTTCTTCAGGGCCCGGTCGGTCTTCTCCCGGTCGCCCTTGACCGCGATCGCGCTGGACGTCGAGCCGTGCGCCAGGGGACCGGCGGACTGGTCGCGCTCCTCCTGGAGCGCGGCGGCCAGCTCGGTGGCCTGCTTGGTCATCTCGGTCAGCAGCTTCATGTTGTCGAGCTGCTGGATGTCGTCCATCGACTGGTTGATGCGCAGCGCGCCGAGCGAGGTGGCCGCGACCACCGGAAGCGCGAGCAGCGACACCAGACGGGTGGAGATCCGCCAGTTGCGCAGGGCTATTCGCGGGCCGGGGCCGGTCGAGCCCTTGGCCGGCTTCGCGGGCGGCTTCTGGCCGGCGGCGGACGACGTCCCGGCCTGACCGGGGCGGTCGCCGTTGTCGCCGGACTGGGCCTGGCCCGGGTTCTGGGCGTGCTGGGGCGAGGAGCTGACGGCCTTGGGGCCAGTCCCGCCGTGCTGCGGCTCCGGCTCCGCCGAAGCGCTGCCATCCCTCTTGAAACGTCCCTGCACTAGCGTCGCAACCTCTGGACCAGGCGCCCTTCCGCGTGAACGGACGGGCACGGTGTCGGCGTCATAGGGGCGCCCTGAATACGCCCCCGTGGTGGTCGTGAGTGACCGGCGCTGGTTCCCCCATCTCGCCGCCGTTCGGCGCTGGTGTGCGCCCCCTGTGCGCCGGATCGATCCCGCAGCGGTCCGTGGAATTCCAGCACAGTGCAGGATCTCCAACAAGGCCCATGGGGCAGCCCGTGACATAGGTGACAGCACGTGAGGGGCGAGTCACCGGACGTAGAAAATGATCACCCGCAAAACGGACGTATGTCCGCGAGTCGTCGACGTCCGGTAGGTGTCCCAGTCGACATGATCAGGAGCGGAATGATGGGTTCAGGTGGGCAATGTCGCTTTCGTCGCAGTGGTGCGGGAGCCTGAATTGACCGATTTGACCCTTGATAAGTGAGCAAACTCACACCTGGATCAAGGGTCTCGCTCGGGTTGACGGGGAATCGCATGTTTAGCCTGACGCTTTACAGAGAAGGCAAAACCGACAACCCGCGCCCTCGCAAGGGCTCTTGCGGCCCCCAGGCGCCCGGATACGACAGGGTCTCGTACAACCGTGAAGACGACGATGATGTTCCACAAGATCGCCAACCCGCGACGCACGACGCTGGCGCACCTCGACGGTGCAGACGACCTGCGGACGCCGGAGCAGCCGGAGCACGCCGTCGAGCTCCCCGCCCAGACCGCCAACCCCCGGCGCACGACGCTCATGGAGATGCCGGTCGCGGCCTCCGCCGCAGAGTAGTACGTCACCCGGCCGCCGAACGTTCAGGGCGGCCGTACGGGCACACGGGCGCCCGCGCGCCGAACCGCCGCCCCCGGGGCCACGGGACGTAATGCGCGAGGCGCCCCCGCCTTGCCGCGTTAGCCTGGAGCGTCAGACTCCAGCCAGCTCAGCAAGGGGCCAAGCAACCCGTGCGCATCGCCAGGTTCTCCATCGACGGGAACGTCGCCTTCGGCGCGGTCGAGGGCGACCAGCCGGACCAGCTCGTCCTCGACATCATCAAGGGCATCCCGTTCGCGGACTTCGAGCTCTCCGGCACCAAGGTGCCCCTGAGCAAGGTGCGGCTCCTGCCGCCCGTTCTCCCCAACAAGGTCGTCGCCTTCGGCCGCAACTACGCCGAGCACGCCCGTGAACTCGGCAACGAGGTGCCCGACGCCCCGTTCGCCTTCTTCAAGCCGTCCACCTCGGTCATCGGCCCCGGCGACGCCATCCAGTACCCCTCCTTCTCCGAGGAACTGCACCACGAGGCCGAGCTCGCCGTCGTCATCGGCCGCATGTGCCGCGAGGTCCCGCGCGAACGCGTCAAGGACGTGATCTTCGGCTACACCTGCGCCAACGACGTCACCGCCCGCGACGTGCAGCGCCGCGAGAAGCAGTGGGCCAGGGCCAAGGGCTTCGACTCCTCCTGCCCGCTGGGGCCCTGGGTGGAGACCGACCTGGACCCGGGCGATCTCACCATCCAGCTCACGGTCAACGGCGCCCAGCGCCAGCTCGGCCGCACCAGCGAGATGATCCACTCCATCGAGGATCTGATCGTCAACATCTCCGAGGCGATGACGCTGCTCCCCGGCGACGTGATTCTCACGGGCACCCCGGCCGGCGTCGGCCCCCTCAACGTCGGCGACGAGGTCGCCGTCAGCATCGAAGGCATCGGCACTCTCACCAACAAGGTTGTCAAGCGTGGCTAGCGCACCCGGCTCCCCCGTACGCGTCCGTTTCTGTCCGTCCCCCACCGGCAACCCCCACGTGGGCCTGGTCCGCACCGCCCTGTTCAACTGGGCGTTCGCCCGGCACCACCAGGGCACGCTGGTCTTCCGCATCGAGGACACCGACGCGGCCCGCGACTCCGAGGAGTCGTACCAGCAGCTTCTGGACTCGATGCGCTGGCTGGGCTTCGACTGGGACGAGGGCCCCGAGGTCGGCGGCCCGCACGCCCCGTACCGCCAGTCGCAGCGCATGGACATCTACCAGGACGTCGCCGCCAAGCTCCTCGACGCCGGCCACGCCTACCGCTGCTACTGCTCCCAAGAGGAGCTGGACACCCGCCGCGAGGCCGCCCGCGCCGCCGGCAAGCCCTCCGGCTACGACGGCGACTGCCGCGACCTGAGCGAAGCGGCTGTCGAGGAGTACGTGGCGCAGGGCCGCGAGCCCATCGTCCGCTTCCGGATGCCCGACGAGGCGATCACCTTCACGGACCTGGTCCGCGGCGAGATCACGTACCTCCCGGAGAACGTCCCGGACTACGGCATCGTCCGCGCCAACGGCGCCCCGCTCTACACGCTCGTCAACCCGGTCGACGACGCCCTGATGGAGATCACCCACGTCCTGCGCGGCGAGGACCTGCTCTCCTCCACCCCGCGCCAGATCGCCCTGTACAAGGCGCTGGCCGAGCTGGGCATCGCCAAGGAGACCCCCGCCTTCGGCCACCTGCCCTACGTCATGGGCGAGGGCAACAAGAAGCTCTCCAAGCGCGACCCGCAGTCGAGCCTGAACCTCTACCGGGAGCGCGGCTTCCTCCCCGAGGGCCTGCTCAACTACCTCTCCCTGCTCGGCTGGTCGCTCTCCGCGGACCAGGACATCTTCTCGATCGAGGAGATGGTCGCGGCCTTCGACGTCGCCGACGTCCAGCCCAACCCGGCCCGATTCGACCTGAAGAAGTGCGAGGCGATCAACGCCGATCACATCCGCATGCTGGAGGTGAAGGACTTCACCGAGCGCTGTCGCCCGTGGCTGAAGGCCCCCGTCGCCCCCTGGTCGCCGGAGGACTTCGACGAGGCCAAGTGGCAGGCGATCGCGCCGCACGCGCAGACCCGCCTGAAGGTCCTCTCCGAGATCACGGACAACGTCGACTTCCTGTTCCTGCCGGAGCCGGTCTTCGACGAGGCGTCCTGGAACAAGGCGATGAAGGAGGGCTCGGACGCCCTGCTCCGCACCGCCCGCGAGAAGCTGGACGCGGCCGACTGGACGTCCCCCGAGTCCCTCAAGGAGGCCGTCCTGGCCGCCGGCGAGGCGCACGGCCTCAAGCTCGGCAAGGCGCAGGCCCCCGTCCGTGTCGCCGTCACGGGCCGGACGGTCGGCCTGCCCCTCTTCGAGTCCCTGGAGGTCCTGGGCAAGGAGAAGGCGCTGGCCCGGATCGACGCGGCGCTGGCGAGGACGGCCGCGTAACGCACGCGTGCATGTGCAGGGGCGGCGTCCGGGCTTCCGGGCGCCGCCCCTGCGCCGTACGGGCGGACGCCGCGGGCCCGACGGCGCTACCGTCGGATCATGAGCATCCGCGCCGTGGTCTGGGACGTCGACGACACCCTCTTCGACTACACCACCGCCGACCGCGAGGGCATGCGCGCCCATCTGGTGGCCGAAGGGCTCCTCGTCGGGTACGGGTCGGCCGAGGAGGCCCTCGTGCGCTGGCGGGAGATCACCGAGCAGCAGTGGGCCCGCTTCGCGGCCGGCGAAGTCGACTTCGTCACACAGCGCCGCGACCGCACCCGGGTCTTCCTGGGCCGGCCGGAGCTGACGGACGCCGAGGCCGACGACTGGTTCCGGCGCTACGTCACCCACTACGAGGCCGCCTGGTCCCTCTTCCCGGACGTGCTGCCCGTCCTCGACGCCCTCGCCGCCAGCCATCGGCACGCTGTGCTCTCCAACTCCAGCCTGACCGTCCAGGACCGCAAGCTGCGCGTGCTCGGCGTGCACGACCGCTTCGAGGCCATCCTGTGCGCCGCCGAGCTGGGCGTCTCCAAACCCGATCCCGGCGCCTTCCTGGCGGCCTGCGACACCCTTGGCCTCGCCCCGCGGGAGGTCGCCTACGTCGGAGACCACCCGGAGATCGACGGCCGCGGCGCCGCCGACGCCGGTTTGCTGTCGGTGTGGATCGACCGCGGCGGCGTCTACGCGACCGTCGACCCGCCGGTCGGGCCGCGCCGTATCGCCTCGCTCTCCGAACTCCCCGCGCTCCTCGGCGCCGATACCCGTTTTGGAGCCCCGTCCACCTTCGGGTAATGTTCTTCCTGCGCCGCCGAGGAGCGGGCCGAAAGGGCCGGGAACCGGAAGCGCAACGCTAGAACAAGATCCCCCTCGGGGCTTGCGTTCCAGTGGCCTATGGTGTAATTGGCAGCACGACTGATTCTGGTTCAGTTAGTCTAGGTTCGAGTCCTGGTAGGCCAGCTCGCAGAGCTTATCTGCGCCGCGGATCACATCCGCAAAGCCCCCGTTGTGTAGCGGCCTAGCACGCCGCCCTCTCAAGGCGGTAGCGCCGGTTCGAATCCGGTCGGGGGTACAGATCCTTCCCGCGAGGACAGTCAGGGTAGCTCCCGCTGACCTCGATGCAGGATCGCTAGGGCCCCCGTTGTGTAGCGGCCTAGCACGCCGCCCTCTCAAGGCGGTAGCGCCGGTTCGAATCCGGTCGGGGGTACAAACTGGTCTAAACCACATTGGTCTATGGTGTAATTGGCAGCACGACTGATTCTGGTTCAGTTAGTCTAGGTTCGAGTCCTGGTAGACCAGCTCGGATCTGCGGAAACGCAGCTCCTCGCCCCCGTTGTGTAGCGGCCTAGCACGCCGCCCTCTCAAGGCGGTAGCGCCGGTTCGAATCCGGTCGGGGGTACGAGTCCCAAGGGGGCTCCCGCTCAGGCGGGAGCCCCCTTCGGCGTTCACCCGATGCCGTGCCGTCGCGCCGACTCCGGCTCCCGCCGGGCCACCTCGTGCGTCAACTCCGCGTACGGTGCCATCAGTTCGGCGTCCCAGGGATGGTCCGCCCCCTTCAGCGCGGCCCGGCGTCTCCAGCATCCGGTCCACCGGTCGGCGGTGCGGGCGGCGCCGGAGAAGGCGCGAGGAAGGGCAGGCGCGGGCCCGGGGGAGGGGCCGCCGCGGCGTTGAGGCGGGCCCCTTCCCGGTCACGTGCCGAAGTGGGTGCGGTCAGCCCGTGCGGCGCAGGGCCTCGGAGAGGCGGCCGGCGGCGTCGATGATGGCCTGGGCGTGCATGCGGCCCGGGTGGCGCGTCAGGCGCTCGATGGGGCCGGACACGGACACGGCGGCCACCACGCGGTTGGAGGGGCCGCGCACGGGCGCGGAGACGGACGCCACGCCCGGCTCCCGCTCGCCGATGGACTGGGCCCAGCCGCGGCGCCGCACGCCGGACAGGGCCGTCGCCGTGAAGCGGGCGCCCTGCAGCCCGCGGTGCAGGCGCTCGGGCTCCTCCCAGGCCATGAGGATCTGCGCCGAGGAGCCGGCCTTCATGGTGAGCGTGGAGCCGACCGGGACCGTGTCCCGCAGGCCCGAAAGGCGCTCGGCCGCGGCCACGCAGATGCGCATGTCGCCTTGGCGGCGGTAGAGCTGAGCGCTCTCGCCCGTGACGTCGCGCAGGTGGGTGAGGACCGGGCCCGCCGTGGCGAGCAGGCGGTCCTCGCCGGCCGCCGCGGCCAGTTCGGCCAGGCGCGGGCCGAGAATGAACCGGCCCTGCATGTCGCGCGCCACCATACGGTGGTGCTCCAGCGCCACGGCCAGGCGGTGGGCCGTGGGTCGTGCCAGTCCGGTCGCACCGACCAACCCCGCGAGGGTGGCCGGGCCGGACTCCAGAGCGCTCAGGACGAGGGCCGCCTTGTCCAGAACGCCGACGCCGCTACTGTTGTCCATGAAACGATACTCCCGTCTCACTCTGTGAAACGCAAGTTCAATTTTCCATGGAACCCGCCACTCTTGATGGCAGGAAGTCACAACGGCCCGTGATGAGTGGGCCTGGTGGCGGTTGCCCGGAAACACAGGGGTGAGGGCACCGCTTCCCCAAGATCTCTAGTTGGGCCGGCGCTTTGTCGTCGGCCGGAGGGAAAGCGATGGGTAGGACACTCGCGGAGAAGGTCTGGGACGACCACGTCGTCCGGCGCGCCGAGGGCGAGCCCGATCTCCTCTTCATCGATCTGCACCTGCTGCACGAGGTGACCAGCCCGCAGGCCTTCGACGGCCTCCGCAAGAGCGGCCGTCCGGTGCGCCGGCTCGACCTGACCATCGCCACCGAGGACCACAACACCCCGACGCTCGACATCGACAAGCCCATCGCCGACCCGGTCTCCCGGGTCCAGCTGGAGACCCTGCGCAAGAACTGCGCGGACTTCGGCGTCCGGCTGCACCCGCTGGGCGACGTCGAGCAGGGCGTCGTGCACGTCGTCGGACCGCAGCTCGGCCTGACCCAGCCCGGCACCACCGTGGTCTGCGGCGACTCGCACACCTCCACGCACGGCGCCTTCGGCGCGCTGGCGTTCGGCATCGGCACCTCCCAGGTCGAGCACGTGCTGGCCACCCAGACGCTGCCCATGGTCCGTCCCAAGACCATGGCGATCACCGTCAACGGCGAACTGCCCGACGACGTCACGGCCAAGGACCTGATCCTCGCGATCATCGCCAGGATCGGCACCGGCGGTGGCCAGGGCTACGTCCTGGAGTACCGGGGCGAGGCCATCGAGAAGCTCTCGATGGAGGCCCGGATGACCATCTGCAACATGTCGATCGAGGCCGGCGCCCGCGCGGGCATGATCGCCCCCGACGAGACCACCTTCGCCTACCTCCAGGGCCGCCCGCACGCCCCCGAGGGCGCCGACTGGGACGCGGCCGTCGAGTACTGGAGGACGCTGCGCACGGACGACGACGTCGAGTTCGACGCCGAGGTCGTCATCGAGGCCGCCGAGCTGGCGCCGTTCGTCACCTGGGGCACCAACCCGGGCCAGGGGGCGCCGCTGTCCGCCGCCGTCCCCGACCCGGCTTCGTACGAAGACGCTTCGGAGCGCTTCGCCGCCGAAAAGGCCCTGGAGTACATGGGGTTGGAGGCCGGGCAGCCGCTGCGCTCCATCAAGGTGGACACCGTCTTCGTAGGTTCGTGCACCAACGGTCGCATCGAGGACCTGCGCGCCGCCGCCGAGATCGTGCGGGACCGCAAAGTCGCCGACGGCGTACGGATGCTGGTCGTACCCGGCTCCGCGCGGGTGGGCCTTCAGGCTGTCTCCGAGGGCCTGGACGTGGTCTTCAAGGAGGCCGGCGCCGAATGGCGGCACGCGGGCTGCTCGATGTGCCTGGGCATGAACCCGGACCAGCTGGCCCCGGGGGAGCGCTCCGCGTCCACCTCCAACCGCAACTTCGAGGGGCGGCAGGGCAAGGGCGGCCGCACCCATCTGGTGTCGCCGCAGGTCGCGGCCGCGACGGCGGTCCTGGGCCATCTGGCCTCCCCGGCCGACCTGACCGCCGCCGACGTTCCCACGCCCGCTGGAGTCTGAGAGTCATGGAAGCATTCACCACGCACACCGGCCGGGCCGTCCCGCTGCGGCGCAGCAACGTCGACACCGACCAGATCATCCCCGCCCACTGGCTCAAGAAGGTGACGCGGGACGGGTTCGAGGACGGGCTGTTCGAGGCCTGGCGCAAGGACCGGGAGTTCGTGCTCAACCGGCCCGAGCGCGAGGGCGCCACGGTCCTGGTCGCCGGCCCCGACTTCGGCACCGGCTCCTCCCGTGAGCACGCCGTCTGGGCGCTGCAGAACTACGGCTTCAAGACCGTGATCTCCTCCCGCTTCGCCGACATCTTCCGCGGTAACTCGCTGAAGAACGGCCTGCTCACGGTGGTCCTCGACCAGAAGGTCGTGGATGCCCTGTGGGAGCTGACGGAGAACGACCCGCAGGCCGAGGTCACGGTCGACCTCCAGGCCCGTGAGGTCCGCGCGGAGGGCATCACCGCCTCCTTCGAGCTGGACGAGAACTCCCGCTGGCGGCTGCTGAACGGGCTGGACGACATCTCGATCACCCTCCAGAACGAGGCGGACATCGCCACGTACGAGGCGAAGCGCCCGTCGTTCAAGCCGCAGACCCTCCAGGCCTGACCCGGGGCCTCTTCGGAGGCACCCCGCAAGGTCGAGTTTCGGCCACCCAACACCCCGGCTGTACCCCCGATCGGCCCGATCGGGGGTACAGCCGTTTCTGCTGCCGGTCGCGTGTGTCTGTTACGGATGTGTCGCTCAACTTCCCACGTTAGAGGCGTGGTTGCTGGGGTACGCAGATCCTGGAGGCGCGGCTTCCGTGTGTGCCCGGGGGGCCGTTCGAGGCGGCAGTTGCCCCCTGCGCAGGCGACAACTCGCCCCAGATGGCACAATCTGTGCATGGAACACGACGGCCAACTCGAGCTCTATACGGCGGTCGCGGTCCGGCTCAAGGAAGCGCACACAAGAGTGCGCGCACTGCAAGTCCCGGAGGGCGTACGGATGGCGCTGACCCGGAAGCTGCTGGTCATTACGGCCGCGGCCAAACACGATCTCGCGGGTGCGGCAAGGCGCCTGGATCGGTTCACCGCCGACCTCGACGAGGGCCGATTCCCCGAAGAGGAAGGCTGAACAGGCCGGGATCGCCCGAGTCCGTTGCGGCACAAGGGTGATTAGCCCGTTTCGTGTTTGATTTGCGGTATATATCTGCCTAACGTGCGAAAAAGCTTGAACACATTCGTTCTGGCGATGTCTCCGAAGGGGAAGACGTGAACAAGGCGCAGCTCGTAGAAGCTATTGCCGACAAGCTGGGCGGCCGGCAGCAGGCCGCCGACGCTGTCGACGCGGTCCTGGACGCCCTCGTCCGTGCGGTGGTCTCGGGCGACCGGGTCTCGGTGACCGGCTTCGGTTCCTTCGAGAAGGTCGACCGTCCGGCCCGCTACGCCCGCAACCCTCAGACGGGCGAGCGGGTTCGGGTCAAGAAGACCTCCGTGCCGCGCTTCCGCGCGGGCCAGGGCTTCAAGGACCTGGTGAGCGGCTCGAAGAAGCTCCCGAAGAACGACATCGCGGTCAAGAAGGCCCCCAAGGGCAGCCTGTCCGGCCCGCCGCCCACCATTTCCAAGACCGCGGGCAAGAAGGCCGCCGCCAAGAAGGCCACGGGCGCCGCGAAGAAGGCCACGGGCGCGGCCAAGAAGACGACCGCCACGGCGAAGAAGGCGACCGCGAAGAAGACCGCCGGCGCGGCGAAGACGGCGACGGCGAAGAAGGCCCCCGCCAAGAAGTCCACCGCCAAGAGCACCACGGCGGCGGCGAAGAAGTCCACGGCCAAGAAGGCCCCCGCGAAGAAGGCGACGGCGAAGAAGGCTCCGGCCAAGAAGTCGACCGCCCGCAAGACCACCGCCAAGAAGGCCACCGCCCGCAAGAAGTAGCAGGTAGCAGCCGGTAGCAGCCGGCGACCGGGCACAGGGGCACTCACGCGCCGGGCCGGACTCCCTCTCGGAGTCCGGCCCGCGGCGTGTTCGGGGCCCCGTGGGTCCCGCGGGCCCGGCGGGTCGGAACGACGAGAACGGTCAGGACGATCAGAACGTCTGGAGCGTCACCAGCGTGATCCGGCGCTCCGCGCCCGCGCCCTCGGTCTCGATCCGCACCCGTTGTCCGGGCCGCAGCAGTCTCAGGCCCCCCGCGTCGAACGCCGCCGCGTCGAAGGGCACGGGCGTGCCGTCGTCGAGCAGCACCTGCCCGCTGCGGTTCTCGGGGTCGTACGTGTATGCGGTCGCCTGCATGCCGGCAGCCTACTGCCCGGCGATCAGCAACCGCGCCGCCACCGCGGCCGTACGGGGCCCCACCCCGAGCGCCAGCGCGATGCGCAGATCGCCACCGGTGTCGACGTCCTGCCGTACGGAATCCACCGCGCCGAGCCGCAGTTCCACCGCGCCGGACGCGCGGTGCCGGGCCCGGGAATCCGTACCGAATACGGGGGCCAATTCACGGCCCGGTGCCGCGGCCAGCAGGGTCGTTCCGATTCCGGCCGCGTCCGGCAGAAAAGCGCGCGGGAATTGTGCTGCCGCCGCCAGGACGCGCGCCAATTCCGCCGGCCGCAGTGCGGGCAGATCGGCGTTGAGCGCGGCCACCGGACTTTCGGGTCGTGCCGCCCGTACCGCGGCCGCACCGTGCGCCAGGGCCGCGTTCAGGCCGCCGCCGGGCTCGTCCGCGACGACCCTCGCGCCCAGCGCCGCCAGCTCCCGTCCGGCCCGCGCGTCGTCCGTGACTACTGCCACATCCGCCACCGCCGGGCAGGCCAGCGCGGCTCCGACGGTGTCCTGGGCGAACGCCAGCGCGAGGTCCGGCCGTACCCCTTCGTCCGCGGTGTCCGACAGCCTGCTCTTGGCCCGGGCGAGGGGCTTCACGGGTACGACCAAGGTCCACTGCACGGGCGTTCAGTCCTTCTCTCGTCGCTGTCATTGTCACCTGGGGGACCTGGCGGTTCACTCTCCGGGGCGTACGGTGTTCTCGACAGACGGGCGGCCCGGGGCGACACTTGTCCGGCCCCAGGCCCTGGAGGAAAGGTGTCAGCGTGCCCCGCCGCAGAATCGGCTTCTGGTACCGCTTCGCCGCGGTGATCTGCAAACCGCCGCTGGTGGTTCTGATCAAGCGGGACTGGCGGGGAATGGAGAACATTCCGGCCGACGGTGGATTCATCACCGCCGTGAACCACAATTCGCACGTCGACCCCTTCGCGTACGCGCACTACCAGTACAACACCGGGCGTGTCCCGCGATTCCTGGCGAAGAGCGGCCTTTTCAAAAAAGGATTCGTCGGTGCCGCGATGCGGGGCACCGGACAGATCCCCGTCTACCGCGAGAGCACGGACGCGCTGAGCGCCTTCCGCGCCGCGATCGACGCCGTGGAGCGCGGCGAGTGCGTCGCCTTCTACCCCGAGGGCACCCTCACCCGCGACCCGGACGGCTGGCCGATGACCGCCAAGACCGGTGCCGCGCGCGTCGCCCTGCAGACCAAGTGCCCGGTGGTCCCGGTCGCCCAGTGGGGCTGCAACGAACTGCTGCCGCCGTACGCCAAGAAGCCCAGCCTTCTCCCGCGCAAGACCCACCGCGTGCTGGCGGGCCCGCCGGTCGACCTGTCGCGGTTCTACGACAAGGAGATGACCACGGAGCTCCTGAAGGAGGCCACCGAGGTCATCATGGCCGCCGTCACCCGCCAGCTGGAGGAGATCCGCGGCGAGAAGGCGCCCGAAACCCCCTACGACCCGCGCCGGGAGCGGATCGAGCAGCGGCGCCGGACCCAGGCACAGCACCAGCAGACACAGCTCCAGCAGACACGGCTTCAGCAGCCGCCGAACGGGCAGGCACAGTCCCGGCGGTCGCAGCAGGCAGAAGGGCAGAGCACGTGAGCAACCCGGTCAAGGCGGCCGTCTTCGGCACCGGATCGTGGGGCACGGCCTTCGGCATGGTCCTCGCCGACGCGGGGTGCGACGTCACCCTGTGGGGGCGCCGCGCCGAACTCGCCGACGCCGTCAACTCCACTCGGACCAACCCGGACTACCTGCCCGGCGTGGAACTCCCCGCGGGCCTGCGGGCCACCACCGACGCCGCCGAGGCCGCGCGGAACGCCGACTTCACCGTCCTCGCGGTGCCCTCCCAGACGCTGCGCGCCAACCTCGCCGACTGGGCACCCCTGCTGGCGCCCGGCACGATCCTGGTGTCCCTGATGAAGGGCGTCGAACTCGGCTCCGCGATGCGGATGAGCGAGGTGATCGACGACGTCGCCAAGGTCGGCGCCGAGCGCATCGCCGTGGTCACCGGGCCCAACCTGGCCCGGGAGATCGCCGCCCGCATGCCGGCCGCCGCCGTGGTCGCCTGCCCGGAGGAGTCCGTCGCCCAGCGCCTCCAGACCGCCTGCCACACGCCGTACTTCCGCCCGTACACCAACACCGACGTCATCGGCTGCGAACTCGGCGGTGCCGTCAAGAACGTGATCGGGCTGGCCGTCGGCATCGCGGACGGCATGGGCCTCGGCGACAACGCCAAGGGCTCCCTCATCACCCGCGGCCTCGCCGAGACCACCCGCCTCGGTGTCGCCCTCGGCGCCGACCCGCTGACCTTCTCCGGACTGGCCGGTCTCGGCGACCTGGTGGCGACCTGCTCCTCACCGCTGTCCCGCAACCACACCTTCGGCACCAACCTGGGCAAGGGCATGACCCTCCAGGAGACCATCGCGGTCACCAAGCAGACCGCCGAGGGTGTCAAGTCCTGCGAGTCGGTGCTCGATCTGGCCCGCAGACACGGCGTCGACATGCCGCTCACCGAGACGGTCGTCGGCATCGTGCACGAGGGCAAGCCTCCGGTGGTCGCCCTCAAGGAGCTGATGTCGCGCAGCGCGAAGCCGGAACGACGCTGAGCGACGCCGGGCGACGCCGGAACGGAACTTGGGCGTCCAACCGCGCCACGCGGCCCCGCCGACGCTGTCTCGCGGCCCTGCGGGCGGGTACTCTCAACGCGATATGAGCACCGAGAACCTCCCCCAGAGCCCCGAGCAGCCGCCTCGCAAACCGCGTGTGGCCGTCGTGTTCGGCGGGCGAAGCTCCGAACACGGGATCTCCGTGGTCACCGCCGGCGCCGTCCTCGCGGCCATCGACCGGACGCGGTACGACGTCCTGCCGATCGGCATCACCAGGGACGGCCGCTGGGCCCTCACCGCCGACGAACCGGAGCGCATGGCGATCACCGAACGCCGTACGCCCGACGTCGAGGAACTGGCCGAGTCGACCGAGGGCGGCGTGTTGCTGCCCGTCGACCCCGCCAGCCGCGAGGTCGTCTACAGCGAACCCGGCTCGGTACCCAAGGCGCTGGGCGAGGTCGACGTCGTCTTCCCGGTGCTGCACGGCCCGTACGGCGAGGACGGCACCCTCCAGGGCCTGCTGGAGCTGTCCGGTGTGCCCTACGTCGGCGCGGGCGTGCTCGCCTCGGCCGTCGGGCAGGACAAGGAGTACATGAAGGCGGTGTTCACCTCCTACGGGCTGAAGGTCGGCCCGTACGTGGTGGTCCGGCCCCGCGAGTGGGAGCAGGACCGTTCCGGCGCCCGCGAGAGGATCGTGGACTTCGCCGGCGAGCACGGCTGGCCGCTGTTCGTGAAGCCCGCGCGCGCGGGTTCCTCGATCGGCATCACCAAGGTCGACGACCTCTCCGGACTCGACGAGGCGATCGAGGAGGCCCGGCGCCACGACCCGAAGATCCTCGTGGAGGCGGCGCTGCGCGGCCGGGAGATCGAGTGCGGGGTGCTGGAGTTCGAGGACGGCCCCCGCGCCTCCGTCCCCGCCGAGATCCCGCCGCCCTCGGAGCACGCGTACTACGACTTCGAGGCCAAGTACATCGACTCGACGCCCGGAGTCGTGCCCGCCCCGCTCACGCCCGAGGAGACCGCCGAGGTCCAGCGGCTCGCCGTCCAGGCGTTCGACGCGGCCTCCTGCGAGGGCCTGGTGCGCGCGGACTTCTTCCTCACCGAGGACGACGAGTTCGTGATCAACGAGATCAACACGATGCCCGGCTTCACGCCGATCTCCATGTACCCGCAGATGTGGCAGGCGAGCGGCGTGAGCTACCCGGAGCTGGTGGACCGGCTGGTCCAGGCGGCGCTGCGGCGGTCCACGGGACTGCGCTGACGTCCTGCTTCGCGCACGCCCGGAAGGCGGTCCCCTCGGGGATCGCCTTCCGCAGTATGATCAGCGGGTTTCCCCGGCCCGCCGCCCGTCGGTGGCAGCGCCTTGTCCGGGTTCCGGAACAGCTTGGTGACCTTGTCTCCGGGCGGGGAACCACCGCCGACCCGCTGTCGTCTGCCGAGGAGCAGCCTGCGACGGCGATCAGCAGAGCGAGAGCGAGCGGGCGGAAGGGGGTCAGAGATGAACGACCGGGCAGGTCAGAGTACGGGTGATGCCGTCCACTTGCTGGACCTTGGCGACCACCATGCGACCCAGGTCGTCGACGGTGTCGGACTGGGCACGGACGATGACGTCGTAGGGTCCTGTCACGTCCTCGGCCTGGATCACTCCAGGGATCTTGCTGATCGTCTCGGCGACGGTCGACGCCTTGCCGACCTCCGTCTGGATCAGGATGTACGCCTGTACCACGGAACCTCCAGAGCGGCCACGAGGATCATGTGGGGAAAAGGAACGCCACGGTATCGCGTCACCGCTCTTCGCGGGGAGACCCGCGGGACGCGGGCCCCGCGTGCCGGGGTACCGGAATGACACGAGTTGACGATCACGCCGACCGCGGTGACGGTCATTTCGACCGTAACGAGTACAGAGATGACGCGCGACCGGGCACGGACAGGGACGGAAGGGGAGCCAAGGCGATGAAGGGCACTGTTGGTGAGCTGGGGGAGTTCGGGCTCATCAGGGAGCTCACCTCCCGTCTCACCACCACCCCGGCGGTCCGGGTCGGCCCCGGCGACGACGCCGCCGTGGTCGCCGCGCCCGACCGCCGGGTGGTGGCCAGCACCGACATCCTCGTGGAGGGACGGCACTTCCGCCGGGACTGGTCCACCGCGTACGACGTGGGCCGCAAGGCGGCGGCGCAGAACCTGGCCGACATCGCCGCCATGGGCGCCGTACCGACCGCACTGCTGCTCGGCCTGGTCGTACCCGCCGAACTGCCGGTGACCTGGCCGACCGAGCTGATGGACGGGCTGCGCGACGAGTGCCAGGTCGCGGGCGCCTCCGTGGTCGGCGGCGACGTGGTGCGCGGCGACACCATCACCGTCTCCATCACCGCGCTCGGCGACCTGCGCAACCAGGAGCCCGTCACCCGAGGCGGCGCCCAGCCCGGCGACCTCGTCGCGGTGACCGGCTGGCTCGGCTGGTCCGCGGCCGGGTTCGCCGTGCTGTCCCGGGGTTTCCGCTCGCCGCGTGCCTTCGTCGAGGCCCACCGCCGCCCGGAACCGCCGTACCACGCGGGGCCGGCCGCCGCGGGTCTCGGCGCCACCGCGATGTGCGACGTGAGCGACGGACTGATCGCCGACCTGGGCCACATCGCGGAGGCCAGCAAGGTCAGGATCGACATCCGCTCCGGCCAGATCGACATCCCGTCCCAGATGAACGACATCGGCCAGGCCGTCGGCGTCGACCCCATGCAGTGGGTGCTCACCGGGGGAGAGGACCACGCGATCGTGGCCACCTTCCCGCCGGACGTGAAGCTGCCCGCCCGCTGGAAGGTCATCGGCGAGGTCCTCAACCCCTCGGCGCTGCCCCAGGTGACCGTCGACGGGGCGCCCTGGACCAGCAAGGGCGGCTGGGACCACTTCGGAGAGGACGTGGAGTCATGACACCGCCCCTGGTTCTCACCGTGGCCGGCTCCGACTCCGGCGGTGGCGCCGGCATCCAGGCCGACCTGAAGACGATGCTCGCCCTCGGCGCCCACGGCATGAGCGTGCTCACCGCGGTGACCGCGCAGAACTCGCTGGGCGTGCAGGGCGCCTGGGAACTGCCCGTGGACGCCGTACGGGCCCAGTACCGCAGCGTCGTGGACGACATCGGCGTCCAGGCGGTCAAGACCGGGATGCTGTCCTCGGCGGAACTGGTCGAGGCGGTCGCCGAGTTGATCGGCGGCACGGACGCTCCGGCGGTCGTCGACCCGGTCGGAGTCTCCAAGCACGGGGACGCGCTGCTGGCGGCCTCCGCGCTGGACTCCGTACGAACCAGGCTGCTGCCGGTGGCGACCGTCGCCACGCCCAACCTCGACGAGGTCGCCCAACTCACCGGCGTACGGGTCGAGTCGGACACCGATCTGCGCCGGGCCGCGACGGCCGTGCTGGAGTACGGGCCGCGCTGGGTGCTGATCAAGGGCGGCCACCTGGCCGGCGACGCCGTCGACCTGCTCACCGACGGCTTTGAGGAGCACTGGCTGCGCGCCCCGCGCCTCGACAACCGGCACACGCACGGCACGGGCTGCACCCTCGCGTCGGCCGTCGCCTGCGGTCTGGCCAAGGGGCGGTCGGTACCCGAGGCGGTCGCGGCGGCCAAGGAGTACGTCACCGGGGCCATCGCGGCCGGATTCGGGCTCGGCGCCGGAATCGGGCCGGTGGACCACGGCTGGGCGCTCGGGCGGGACCACGGCTGAGCGTTCGGGCGGGGTGGGCCCTCCCGCGGCGGGGCGGAGGGGTACGGGGGTGCGTCGGCCGCGTGCGGCCAGGGCTACCGGTCGGCCGTGTTCTCCGGCACGGCAAAAAGCCGGCCCACCCGAGGTGGACCGGCTTCATGCAGCGGACCAGGCAGTGGCCGCGCGCTCAGCTGACGCGTCAGCGCGAGACCTTCCCGGCCTTGATGCACGAGGTGCAAGCGTTCACGCGCTTCGGCGTCCCGCCGACCACGGTACGCACACGCTGGATGTTCGGGTTCCAGCGACGGGACGTACGGCGGTGCGAGTGCGAGATGTTGTTGCCGAAGCTCGGCCCCTTGCCACAGACGTCGCAGTTGGCAGCCACGGGTCACTCCAAAGACTTCAGATGCACTTACGGTTGACCCCGGCATGCCGGGATCAAGGTTCCGGGGCCGCGAGCGGTCCGGGGTCTGAGTGGCGGTGCCAGGGGGAAGAGCCCGATCGGGATCGGGCAACCGGAGCAGCATACAACGGCTGCTCCCGTACAACGAAACTACCATGGCAGCTCAGGGGCCCGCCCCCGGCCCTCTTCCGGTGGGCACCCTCCCAAGGTCTACGCTGCCTGCCACGTCCAGCAGCTCAGGGAGGCGCAGGTGGCGCAGGTGCCGCAGAGGTTCTTCGACGCTCTGGCGGTGCGTACCTGGTGCGGTCTGTCGCTGCGCGCGCTGGGACGGGCACGCGAGGAGATCGACGCGATCAACGTCTATCCGGTCGCGGACGGGGACACCGGCACCAACCTCTATCTGACCGTCGAGTCGGCCGTCGCCGCGGTGGAGGCGGTGTTCCAGGCGCACTCGGTGGACGCCGGGGAACCGGACGCGGGCGGCGGGCCCTCGCTGGCCGATGCCGTGGGTGCCATGGCGCACGGCGCGCTGATCGGCGCGCGCGGCAACTCCGGGACGATCCTCGCGCAGCTGCTGCGCGGCATGGCCCAGGTGCTCACCGCTGGTGGTGAACCCGCTCACACCGATGGTCCGGGCCTGCGGCTGGCCCTGCGGCACGCGGCCGAATCCGCCCGGCAGGCCGTGGCCCACCCGGTCGAGGGCACCGTCCTGACCGTCGCCTCGGCCGCCGCCGACGCGGCGGACGCCGCGGCCGAAGGTGCGGCCGAAGGTCCGGAGGGCGACTGCGCGGCGGTGGCCCGGGCGGCCTACGAGGGTGCCCGCGCGGCGCTCGCCGCGACCCCGGGCCAGCTGCCCGTCCTGGAGCGCGCCGGAGTCGTCGACGCCGGCGGGCGCGGCCTCGTGACGGTCCTCGCGGCCCTGGTGGAGACGTTCACGGGCCGTGCGCCGGGGCCGGAACGGGTCGCCGTGCCGCACGCGCGCGTGGCGCACGACGAGGCCGCGGGGGAGTGCGCGGCGGAGGAGGGCGACGAGAGCGGCCCGGCCTTCGAGGTGATCTACCTCCTGGAGGCCGACGACGCTGCCGTGGCGCGGCTGCGGCGGCGGCTCGACGCCCTGGGGGACTCGCTCGTGGTGGTCGGCGGCGACGGGCTGTGGCACATCCACGTGCACGTCGACGACGCGGGCGCCGCCGTCGAGGCGGGCGTCGAGGCCGGGCGGCCGTACCGGATCCGCATCACCCACTTCGGGCACGGCGACGCGCACACCGCCGGAACCGGGCGCCCGCCGCGTGAGCGCACGCAGCGCGCCGTGGTGGCGGTCGTGCCGGGGGAGGGCCTGGCCGGGCTCTACACCGAGGCCGGCGCGACCACCGTGCTCGCGCGCCCCGGGGAACCACCCGCGAGCGGGGAACTCGTCCAGGCCGTACGGCGGGCGCACGCGCGCGAGGTCGTGCTGCTGCCCAACGACGCCGAACTGCGCCACACCGCCGCCGCCGCGGCCGAGCAGGCCCGCGCCGAAGGCATCCGCGTCGCCCTTATCCCGACCCGCTCCGCGGTCCAGGGCATCGCCGCGCTCGCCGTGCACGAGCCCGAGCGGCGCTTCGACGAGGACGTGGTGGCGATGACCTCGGCGGCGGGCGCCACCCGCCACGCCGAGGTCGCCGTCGCCGAACGCCAGTCGTGGACCACGGCCGGCATCTGCCAGGCCGGCGACGTGCTCGGCCTCGTCGACGGCGACGTGGCCGTGATCGGCGCGGACGTCACGGAGGTCGCCGCGACCGTCCTGGACCGCATGCTCGCGGCCGGCGGCGAGCTGGTCACCCTGGTCCTCGGGGACGAGGCCCCCGAGACCGTCACCGCCCACCTGGAGGCCCGCGTCCGCGAGGCGTACCTCGCCGTCGACACGGTGGTCTACCGGGGCGGCAGACAGGGCGCGCTGCTGCTGATCGGCGTGGAGTAGCGCGGCGGTACCGCCGGTCAGCCGGGAGGTGTGCCGCCGTTGCCGCCGGTTTGCGGGGAGGTGCGGGGCCATTGTCAGTGGCGTGGTGTGCAATGGATCTCGTGCCCGCACTGCGAGAACCCCTGAAGAAGGTGCTCGGCCCCGCCACCGCGAAGGTGATGGCCGAGCATCTCGGCCTGCACACCGTCGGCGACCTCCTCCACCACTACCCCCGCAGATACGAGGAGCGCGGCCAGCTCACCCACCTCGCCGACCTGCCTATGGACGAGCACGTCACGGTAGTGGCCCAGGTCGCCGACGCACGCCTGCACACCTTCGCCTCGTCGAAGGCGCCGCGCGGCAAGGGGCAGCGCCTCGAAGTGACCATCACGGACGGCCACGGCCGCCTCCAGCTGGTCTTCTTCGGCAACGGCGTCCACAAGCCCCACAAGGAGCTCCTGCCGGGCACCCGCGCGATGTTCGCGGGCAAGGTCTCCGTCTTCAACCGCCGACTGCAACTGGCCCATCCGGCGTACGAGTTGCTGCGCGGCAGTGATGACGACGACGGGACCGAGAGCGTCGAGTCCTGGGCGGGCGCCCTCATCCCCCTCTACCCGGCCACCGCCAAGCTGGAGTCCTGGAAGATCGGCAAGGCGATCCAGACGGTGCTGCCCAGCGCGCAGGAGGCCGTCGACCCGCTCCCCGGCTCCCTGCGCGAGGGACGTGGCCTGGTCTCCCTCCCCGAAGCCCTCCTGAAGATCCACCGCCCGCACACCAAGGCCGACATCGAGGACGCCCGCGCCCGCCTGAAGTGGGACGAGGCCTTCGTCCTCCAGGTCGCCCTCGCCCGCCGCCGCCACGCGGAGACCCAACTCCCCGCCGTCCCCCGGAAACCGAGCCCGGACGGCCTGCTCGCGGCCTTCGACGACCGTCTCCCCTTCACCCTCACCGACGGTCAGCGGAAGGTCTCCCGGGAGATCTTCGACGACCTGGCCACCGACCACCCGATGCACCGGCTGCTCCAGGGGGAGGTCGGATCGGGAAAGACGATGGTCGCCCTGCGCGCCATGCTCGCCGTCGTCGACGCCGGCGGGCAGGCCGTGATGCTGGCGCCCACCGAGGTGCTCGCCCAGCAGCATCACCGGTCGGTCGTCGAGATGATGGGGGAGCTGGCCGAGGGAGGGATGCTCGGCGGCGCCGAACACGCCACCAAGGTGGTGCTGCTGACCGGCTCGGCGGGCGCCGCCGCCCGCCGTCACGCCCTGCTCGACCTGGCCACCGGCGAGGCCGGCATCGTCATCGGCACGCACGCGCTGATCGAGGACAAGGTGCAGTTCCACGACCTCGGCCTGGTCGTCGTCGACGAACAGCACCGCTTCGGCGTCGAGCAGCGCGACGCCCTGCGCGGCAAGGGCAAACAGCCGCCGCATCTGCTCGTCATGACCGCCACGCCGATTCCGCGCACCGTCGCCATGACCGTCTTCGGTGACCTCGAGACCTCCGTCCTGGACCAGCTCCCGGCCGGCCGTTCCCCGATCGCCAGCCATGTCGTCCCGGCCGCCGACAAACCGCACTTCCTCACCCGCGCCTGGGAACGGGTCCGGGAGGAGGTCTCGGGCGGGCACCAGGCGTACGTCGTCTGCCCGCGCATCGGCGACGATGACGACGCCCCGGGGAAGGGGGCCCAGAAGCCCCCCGAGGGTGACGCGGAGAAGCGGCCCCCGCTGGCCGTCCTCGACGTCGCCGAGCAACTGGCGAAGGGCCCGCTCCAGGGCCTCAAGATCGAGGTACTGCACGGCCGGATGCAGCCCGACGACAAGGACGCCGTCATGCGCCGCTTCACGGCGGGGGAGACCGACGTCCTCGTCGCCACGACCGTCATCGAGGTCGGCGTCAACGTCCCCAACGCCACCGCGATGGTGATCATGGACGCCGACCGCTTCGGTGTCTCCCAGCTCCACCAGCTGCGCGGTCGCGTCGGCCGGGGCTCCGCCCCCGGCCTGTGCCTGCTGGTCACCGAGATGCCCGAGGCGAGCGCGGCCCGGCAGCGGCTGGGCGCGGTCGCCGGCACCCTCGACGGCTTCGAGCTCTCCCGCATCGACCTCGAACAGCGCCGCGAGGGCGACGTCCTCGGCCAGGCCCAGTCCGGTGCCCGCACCTCCCTGCGTGTCCTCGCCGTCATCGAGGACGAGGAGATCATCGCCGAGGCGCGGGAGGAGGCGGCGGCGGTGGTGGCCGCCGACCCGGAGCTGACAGGTCTGCCCGGTCTGCGGACGGCTCTGGACGCACTGCTGGACGACGAGCGGGAGCAGTACCTGGAGAAGGGCTGACAGACTGGGAACGGACACCGCCCGCACACTCGAGCACACCGACAAGGACCCGAAGATGACCCGCGTGATCGCCGGCAAAGCCGGCGGACGCCGCCTCGCCGTCCCGCAGGGAACCGGCACCCGCCCCACCTCCGACCGCGCGCGCGAGGGACTCTTCTCCACCTGGCAGTCCCTGCTCGGCGGCCCGCTGGACGGCGAGCGGGTCATCGACCTGTACGCCGGTTCCGGCGCCGTCGGCCTGGAGGCGCTGTCCCGGGGCGCCGGGCACGTGCTGCTCGTCGAGGCCGACGCCCGCGCCGCCCGTACGGTCCGGGAGAACGTCAAGGCGCTCGGCCTGCCCGGCGCCGAGGTCCGGGCGGGCAAAGCGGAACAGATCATCCGCACCCCGGCCCCGGCCGAGCCGTACGACATCGTCTTCCTGGATCCGCCGTACGCCGTCTCGGACGACGATCTTCGGGAGATCCTGCTCACACTCCGCACGGAGGGGTGGCTCACCGGGGAAGCGCTCGTCACCGTGGAGCGCAGCACCAGGGGCGGCGAATTCCGCTGGCCCCAGGGCTTCGACGCGATCCGGTCCCGTCGCTACGGCGAGGGAACGTTTTGGTACGGTCGCGCCGCCTCTACGTGCGAAGACGCACGATGACCGGACCGGAGAGCGAGGGAACTCAAGTGCGCCGCGCCGTCTGTCCCGGGTCATTCGACCCGATCCACAACGGACATCTCGACATCATCGCCCGTGCCTCCAGCCTCTATGACGAGGTCTACGTCGCGGTGATGATCAATCGGTCCAAGAAGAGCCTGTTCGAGATCGAGGAGCGGATCGACCTCATCCGCCAGGTCACCGCCGAGTACGGGAACGTGCGCGTGGAGTCCTTCCACGGCCTCCTCGTCGACTTCTGCAAGCAGCGCGAGATCCCGGCCATCGTCAAGGGCCTGCGCGCCGTCAGCGACTTCGACTACGAACTCCAGATGGCCCAGATGAACAACGGCCTGTCGGGCGTGGAGACCCTCTTCATCCCCACCAACCCCACCTACAGCTTCATGTCGTCCTCCCTGGTCAAGGAGGTCGCCACCTGGGGTGGCGACATCTCCCACCTGGTGCCGCCGCTGGTCCTCGAAGCCCTCTCCGGACGCCTGAAGAAGGACTGACGCCCCCGTCGTACAGCTGCCGGAGACTGACTGGCCGTCACCCGGTGTCCACCGGACACCCCAGGGTCGTACAGTCGTCCCGTCCGTCTCCAACACAGCTGTAGAGAGTGGCGAGCACACGGTGGACGTGCAGAAGAAGCTCGACGAGATCAGCGCGATGGTCTCCGGCGCCCGCGCCATGCCCATGTCGGCCTCGTGCGTGGTCAACCGCGCCGAACTGCTTTCGATGCTGGAAGAGCTGCGTGCCGAGCTGCCCGGGTCCCTCGCCCAGGCCCAGGAGCTGATCGGCGACCGCGACCAGATGGTCGCGCAGGCCCGCCAGGAGGCCGACCGGATCATCGAAAGCGCGCAGGCCGAGCGCGGTTCCCTGATCTCCGACACCGAGGTCGCCCGCCGCTCCCAGGCCGAGGCCGACCGGATTCTCGCCGAGGCCCGCCAGGAGGCCGAGGAGGTCCGCGCCGAGGCCGACGACTACGTCGACTCCAAGCTCGCCAACTTCGAGGTCGTCCTCACCAAGACCCTCGGCTCCGTCGGCCGGGGCCGCGAGAAGCTCCTGGGCACCGGATCCGGCCTCGACGAGAACGGCTACGAGGACGAGGACGCCCCCGAGCGCAGCCACGACCCGGAGATCCTGCGCCGCGACGCCGACACCTACGTCGACACGAAGCTCGGCGCCTTCGAGGCCGTGCTGGCCAAGACCCTGGACGCCGTCGGCCGGGGCCGCCAGAAGTTGCACGGCCGGATCGCCACCGACGACCTGGGCGCCCTCGCGGACGACATGAGCACCGTCCAGCACTCCAGCGACGCGGACTACCTCGCCGGCCTCTCCGACGCCCCCGCCGTGCAGCCCCACCAGCGGGAGTACGGCGAGCGGCAGCCGGCGGCGGCACAGGTACCGGCGCAGGCCGTGCCGGAGATGCCGGCGCAGCAGCCGGCGTACGGCTACGCCCAGCAGCAGCCCGACCCCTACGCCGGCTACCAGCAGGCCTACGGCGACGGGCAGGACCCGTACGGCTACCAGCAGCAGACGGCGGACCCGTACGCCTACCAGTACGACCCCCAGGGGCAGGCCTACGACGGACAGCAGGGCTACGCCCAGCCCCAGCAGGCTCAGCCGCCCCAGCAGGCTCAGCCGCCCCAGCAGGCTCAGCCGCCCCAGCAGGCCCAGCCGCAGGCACTCGACGAGACCAGCCTCTTCGACACCAGCATGATCAGCGCCGAGCAGCTGAGGGCCTACGAACAGGGCCGCGGACTCTAGTCCCGGGTGCCGTCACGGGCTCCGCCCCTCGCGCCGTCCCGGGCCGGATTGGGCCGATGGCGAATGGTCCAGTATCCTGGCTCTTCGGTCGCGCGTACGTCCGCGATCGCCGCTGCCCGGGAACACCGAAGGGCGGCACCCCCACACTCACGAAGACCCGAAAGCAGGAATGGTTCTGAACGCGCGCCTCGACCACCGCAACCCCCTCGTGTTCGACACACACGAGCTGGGACGGCGGCCCGGTGCGCTCCAGCGCCTGACCCGCACGGTCGACGCTCCCAAGGACTTCGGTATCCAGGGAGTCATCGGAGTGCCGGAAGGCGCCCCGGTGGAACTCGATCTCCGGCTCGAGTCGGTCATGGAAGGCGTGCTCGTCACGGGTACCGCCCGTGCCAAGGCCGAGGGGGAGTGCGTAAGGTGTCTGGAGCCGCTCGAGCAGCAGCTTGTGGCGGACTTCCAGGAGATGTTCTCGTACCCTGACGCCGACGACCGGGGCCGCCCTGTGGCGGAGCCGGCCGACGACGCCGAGGAAGACGAGGACAGGCTCTTCGTCGAGGACGGACTGATCGGCCTCGAACCCGTGCTGCGCGACGCGGTGGTGCTCGCACTGCCGATGCAGCCGGTGTGCCAGGAAGACTGCCCGGGTCTGTGCTCCGAGTGTGGAGCACGCCTGGCGGACGACCCGGACCACCACCACGACGCCGTCGACATTCGTTGGGCGGCTTTGCAGGGACTCGCCGGTTCACTCGGAGACGGCGAGAAGGACGAGATGAGCGGCGCCGAACCTGGCGTCGACGAGAAGCAGGAGAAGTAGCCGTGGCTGTTCCGAAGCGGAAGATGTCGCGCAGCAACACGCGCCACCGCCGGTCGCAGTGGAAGGCTGCGGTCCCCACCCTGGTTGCGTGCGAGCGCTGCCACGAGCCCAAGCTGCAGCACATCGCGTGCCCGGCTTGCGGCACTTACAACAAGCGCCAGGTCCTCGAGGTCTGAGCGGCTGGTGAGAGGCACTGTGTCAGTCCCCAAGAAGGCGGAAGACGCCAAGGCGGACCCACCCGCCAAGAAGAAGGCGGACACCCAGGCCTCGTCCCACACGCTTCTGGAAGGGCGGCTCGGCTATCAGCTCGAGTCCGCCCTTCTGGTGCGTGCGCTGACCCACCGTTCCTACGCGTACGAGAACGGCGGTCTGCCGACGAACGAGCGGCTGGAGTTCCTCGGTGACTCCGTCCTCGGCCTCGTCGTCACGGACACGCTGTACCGCACCCACCCCGACCTGCCCGAAGGCCAGCTGGCCAAGTTGCGGGCCGCGGTGGTCAACTCGCGTGCGCTGGCGGAGGTGGGCCGTGGGCTCGACCTCGGCTCCTTCATCCGGCTCGGCCGCGGTGAAGAGGGCACGGGCGGCCGGGACAAGGCGTCCATCCTCGCCGACACCCTTGAAGCGGTGATCGGCGCGGTCTATCTCGACCAGGGCCTCGACGCGGCCTCCGAACTGGTACACCGCCTGTTCGACCCGCTGATCGAGAAGTCCTCGAACCTCGGCGCCGGCCTGGACTGGAAGACCAGCCTCCAGGAACTCACCGCGACCGAAGGGCTCGGCGTCCCCGAGTACCTGGTCACGGAGACCGGCCCGGACCACGAGAAGACCTTCACTGCTGCCGCCCGCGTCGGAGGCGTCTCGTACGGCACCGGCACCGGCCGCAGCAAGAAGGAGGCGGAGCAGCAGGCCGCGGAATCCGCGTGGCGGTCCATCCGGGCCGCGGCGGACGAGCGCGCCAAGGTGACCGCGGCCGAAGCGGCGGCCCAGCCCGCCGCCGAAGCAGCGGCCCAGCCGGGCGCCGACGTCCCGTCGGCCTCCGCCTGATCCGTCCGATCCATCTGACTCATCGCACGTTCCGAACGCCCGCCCCACTCCGGGGGCGGGCGTTCGGCTCGTCCACCGGCCCACCCGAGGGGATGCCATGCCCGAGTTGCCCGAGGTCGAGGTCGTACGGCGCGGCCTGGAGCGCTGGGTCGCCCACCGCACCGTCGCCGACGCCGAGGTGCTGCACCCGCGCGCGGTACGCCGGCACATCGCCGGCCCCGACGACTTCGCCCACCGTCTCGAGGGCCACCGCATCGGCACGCCCAGCCGTCGGGGCAAGTACCTGTGGCTGCCGCTGGAGGACACCGGCCAGGCGATCCTGGCCCACCTCGGCATGAGCGGCCAGCTGCTGGTCCAGCCGCACGAGGCACCGGCCGAGAAGCACCTGCGCGTCCGCGTCCGCTTCACCGACGCCCTGTCCACCGAACTCCGCTTCGTCGATCAGCGGACCTTCGGCGGCCTGTCCCTGCACGACACCACCCCCGACGGGCTGCCCGACGTCATCGCGCACATCGCCCGCGACCCCCTCGACCCGCTCTTCGACGACGAGGCGTTCCACCTCGCGCTGCGCCGCAAGCGCACCACGATCAAACGGGCCCTGCTCGACCAGTCACTGATCAGCGGCGTCGGCAACATCTACGCGGACGAGGCCCTGTGGCGCTCCCGCCTGCACTACGAACGCCCCACCGCGACCTTCACCCGCCCCGGCACCGCCGAACTCCTGGGCCACGTCCGCGACGTGATGAACGCGGCCCTCGCCGTGGGCGGCACCAGCTTCGACAGCCTCTACGTCAACGTCAACGGCGAGTCCGGCTACTTCGACCGGTCGCTCGACGCGTACGGCCGCGAGGGCCTGCCCTGCCGCCGCTGTGCCACACCGATGCGCCGCCGGCCGTGGATGAACCGCTCCAGCTACTTCTGCCCGAAGTGCCAGCGGGCACCCCGCCCGGCCTAGGGTCTGTCGTTTGGATCAGGTCGGCTGAGAGAGACTGCGCCTCTCGGCCCACCCGAGCCCCGCGACGCCGGCCTGATCCAAACGACAGGCCCTGGCGGAGAACGCCTAGAGCTGCCGGGCGTCGTACCGCTCGCGCGACGCGAGCACCTCGTCCATCCGCCCCTCCAGGCACTGGATGAGCGCGATCAGCCGCCCGGCCACCGTGTGCCCCAGGGCTGTGAGTTCGTAGTCCACGCGGGGCGGGTTGGTGGGCTGGGCCTCGCGGTGCACCAGGCCGTCGCGCTCCAGCGCGTGCAGGGTCTGGGCCAGCATCTTCTCGCTGACGCCGTCGACGCGGCGCCGCAGCTCGTTGAACCGGAAGGAACCCTCGTGCAGCGCGCCGAGCGTCAGCGCGCCCCAGCGCCCCGTGACGTGTTCCAGGGTGCCGCGCGAGGGACAGGCCCTGGAGAACACGTCGTACGGGAGGTCCTGCTCCTCCGTGCGCTCCTGCGTGGTCGACATGCGTCCAGCGTACGTGAGCGCAGCGCTGAGTCGCAGGTCGCGCTGAGCCCCGGACAGCGCACCAGCCCTTTCCGGAGGCTGCTCTAGTAACCGAAGTTCTGGGTCCACCAGGGACCGCCGGAGCCGAAGTGGACTCCGACCCCCAGGGTCTGGAAGTCGCAGTTCAGGATGTTGGCCTTGTGGCCCGGGCTGTCCATCCAGGCGTCCATCACGGCCTGGGCGTCGGCCTGTCCGCGGGCTATGTTCTCGCCGCCGAGGCTGCTTATCCCGGCCGCCTCGGCCCGGTCCCAGGGGGTCGCGCCGCTGGGGTCGGTGTGGTCGAAGAAGCCCTGTTCGGCCATGGCCTGGCTGAAGTCCTCGGCCAGCTCGCGCAGGGCGCTGTTCGCGGCCACCGGGCTGCAGCCCACCTTGGCCCGCTCGTCGTTGACCAGCTTGAGCACCTGGGCCTGGGCGACGGCCTCGTCCGACACGGCGGCGGGGGCGCTGGGCTGCTCGGGCTCCTTGTCGGCCGGACGCGACGGCGCGGGCTTCGGCTTCTTGCTGGGATTCGTCTCCGGCTTCTTCGCCTTCGACGGCGTCTCGGCCGGCGCGGCGGGCTTCGACGCCGATGCCGAGGGAGAGGCCGGCGCGGAGGAGGACTCGGAGGAGGACTCGGAGGACGACGACTCGGACGGGGAGGACTCAGCGGACCGGGAGGACTCGGCGGGCGACGAGGACCGGTCGGTGCCGCGGCTCGTGGAGGCGTCGCCGCCACGGCCGGCCTCGGCGCTGCCGGAGGTGCCGCCCTGCTCGGACGGGGTGTTCGTCGGGGCGTCCTGGGACTGCACCCGGTCGCCTGCGCCGCTGCCGCCGCCGATCCGGTAGTTGTCGAGCCCGGGCACCGCGCCCGTGGCCACCGCCACGGTGCCGAGCGCGACCGCGGCCGAGACCCCGAGCAGACCCGTGCGGACCGGGGTGACGCCCTTCCTCTTGCGGCGGCGGTGCGTGCCCGCGCGCTGCGGACCGTCGTCGGGGGAGAAACCGTCGCTCGGGAAGGGAACCGTGCGGCCGGCCCGCGGGTGGCCCTCGCCCCCGTCACCGTCCGGGCCGTCCGGCGCGAACAGGTAGGCGTCGCTCCTGGCACGGACCTCGGCGTACGCCTCCGGGTTCAGGTAGGGCGCGATCCCCATCGTGGGGCGGTCGCCCGGGGCCTGCGGGTCACGGCCCCGTTCCGTCGCGCCGTCCGGATGATGGCCCCCCGCGGCGCGGCCCGTGGCGGCGCGGCCGGCGGCGGAGCGTCGGTGGCGTCCCATGTTCTGGCCTTCCTCGTCCTCGCGCTGGACGTGTCCTCGCGCTGGACGTGTCCTCGCGGTCGACGTGTCCTCACGATCAACACGGAACTCACACGTTCGAGTGAGTTTCAGGTGAGTTTCATTGGGTGGGGACGGTACCGCATGGCGCCAGGGGGTGAAGTGTCCGGCGAGACATTGACTGGTTAGGTTGCAGTCATGAGCGAGGATGTACGGCTGGTCGCGTGGGTGCGCGGGCAGGTTCAGGGTGTGGGTTTCCGCTGGTTCACGCGGGCCAGGGCGCTGGAGCTCGGCGGGATGAGTGGCTTTGCTCTCAATCTGGCCGACGGACGTGTCCAGGTCGTCGCGGAGGGCCCACGCGAGCGCTGCGAAGGACTGCTCGACTGGCTGCACGGTGACGACACGCCCGGACGAGTGGACGGTGTCACCGAGATCTGGGACACACCCCGCGGGGGCTACGAGGGCTTCGCCATCCGCTGACGCCGGACCGCACGGAGGTCCCCCGGAACCCGGCAGCACCGTCCAGGGGGAGGTGTCCGCAGCGGAAACGGGCAGGTGGTTGCCAAGAACGACGGGTCGTGGCAGGCTCCGCCACGCAGGATGATCGCCACGCCCCCAGGGGCCCGCAGGAATCGCCGCGTCGCCGTTTCCAGGCCGTGTGCGCCCGGGTGCCCGCCGATACGGGGCGTGATCGTGTTGACCGTCAAACTTTTTGGTGAGACGCTGAAAGCCCCGCGCACCTTAGCTGTTTGGCATGGTTGAACGGCAGGAAAAACTCCAAAGTGCCAAGCACCGCGGGTGCGATCCCTACACGACCCACACCGCTTCGGTCGGTCACTCATTGTGGAGGACCATCCATCATGGCAAAGGCGCTTCTCGGTTACGTCGGCGGCTCCGACCCTCGACTCCTCGCCGAGATGCGACGGCTCCAGCAGCGCGTCCAGGACCTGGAATCCGAACTCGGACGGATCCAGGCGGAGAACGACGCGTTGGCGGCTGCCGCTTCTCACGACAGGATCATGGAGAGCATGGAGAGCGTTGACGCACACCAGGCGGAGCCTGCGCTCACCTGATCACTGCATCGCTCCATCGCGGCACGGCAGTGGTTGGGCCCGCCCGTACAACCGCTCAGGTGTCAGAGTCTGCAAGGGACGCTTCGGCGTCCCTTCTTTCTTTCCTGCCCCCGTCTCCGCCGTCCGGCCCGCCGGGTCCTCCCCCGCGCATCCTTTCACCCTCTTCAACGTCTGATGTGCCCTGCACGTTCACCGGTGAAACCGCGGCGGTTCACCGGTTCATGGAGTGAGACACCCGTGAAAGGTAGAGTCCGACGGCGTGCACCTGAAGGCCCTGACCCTCCGCGGGTTCAAGTCGTTCGCCTCCGCGACCACGCTCCGGTTCGAGCCCGGCATCACCTGCGTCGTCGGGCCGAACGGTTCGGGCAAGTCCAACGTCGTCGACGCGCTCAGCTGGGTCATGGGTGAACAGGGCGCCAAGACGCTGCGCGGCGGCAAGATGGAGGACGTCATCTTCGCCGGCACCACCGGCCGCCCGCCGCTCGGCCGGGCCGAGGTGTCGCTGACCATCGACAACTCCGACGGGGCCCTGCCCATCGAGTACGCCGAGGTCACCATCACGCGGATCATGTTCCGCAACGGCGGCAGCGAGTACCAGATCAACGGCGACACCTGCCGCCTCCTCGACATCCAGGAACTGCTCTCCGACTCCGGCATCGGCCGTGAGATGCACGTCATCGTCGGCCAGGGCCAGCTCGACTCCGTCCTGCACGCCGACCCGATGGGGCGCCGCGCCTTCATCGAGGAGGCCGCCGGCGTCCTCAAGCACCGCAAGCGCAAGGAGAAGGCGCTCCGGAAACTGGACGCGATGCAGGCCAACCTCGCACGCGTGCAGGACCTCACCGACGAACTGCGGCGCCAGCTGAAGCCGCTGGGCCGGCAGGCGGCGGTGGCGCGCCGGGCCGCCGTCATCCAGGCCGACCTCCGGGACGCGCGGCTGAGGCTCCTCGCCGACGACCTCGTACGGCTGCGTGAGGCGCTCCAGGCCGAGATCGCCGACGAGGCCGCGCTCAAGGAACGCAAGGAAGCCGCCGAGCGGGAGCTGGGCCGGGCGCTGCGCCGCGAGGCGGACCTGGAGGACGAGGTGCGCAGGCTCGCCCCGCGTCTCCAGCGCGCCCAGCAGACCTGGTACGAACTGTCCCAGCTCGCCGAACGGGTGCGCGGCACGATCTCGCTGGCCGACGCGCGCGTGAAGAGCGCCACCTCCACGCCACCCGAGGAGCGGCGCGGCCGGGACCCGGAGGAGCTGGAGCGCGAGGCGGCCCGCGTCCGCGAACAGGAGGCGGAACTCGAAGCGGCCCTGGAGGCGGCCGAGCACGCCCTGGAGGACACGGTCGCCCACCGCGCCGACCTCGAACGCGAACTGGCCCTGGAGGAGCGCCGCCTCAAGGACGCCGCCCGCGCCATCGCCGACCGCCGTGAGGGACTGGCCCGGCTCAGCGGCCAGGTCGGCACCGCGCGCTCCCGCGCAGCCTCGGCCCAGGCCGAGATCGAGCGCCTCGCCGAAGCGCGGGACGAGTCGCAGGAGCGGGCCGCCGCCGCGCAGGAGGAGTACGAGGCGCTCCAGGCGGAGGTCGACGGGCTGGACGCGGGCGACCAGGAGCTGGGCGAGCGCCACGAGGCCGCCAAGCGGCGACTGTCCGAGGCGGAGGCCGCCCTCAGCACCGCCCGCGAGGCGGCCACCGCGACGGAACGCGCCCGAGCCGCCACACAGGCCCGCCACGAGGCCCTCGCGCTCGGGCTGCGCCGCAAGGACGGGACCGGGGCGCTGCTCGCCGCGAAGGACCGGCTCTCCGGTCTGCTCGGCCCGGCCGCCGGGCTCCTCACCGTGACCCCCGGCCACGAAGTCGCCCTGGCCACCGCCTTCGGCGCCGCCGCCGACGCCCTCGCGGTGACGTCCCCGGCCGCCGCCGCCGACGCCATCCGCCTGCTGCGCAAGCAGGACGCCGGCCGGGCCGCCCTGCTGCTCGCCGGCGTCCCCGAGGACGTAGCGGAGGAGCCGCGGAGCGAAGGGCCGCCGTACGCGGCCGACCTCGTCCGCGGTCCCGCCGACCTGATGCCCGCCGTGCGGCGGCTGCTGCGCGGAATCGTCGTCGTCGCCACCCTGGAGGACGCCGAGGACCTCGTCTACGCCCGGCCTGGGCTGACCGCCGTCACCGCCGAGGGCGACCTGCTGGGCGCGCACTTCGCGCAGGGCGGGTCCGCCGGGGCTCCCAGCCTGCTGGAGGTGCAGGCGTCCGTGGACCAGGCCGCCGCCGAGCTGGAGGAGCTGGGCGTGCGATGCGAGGAACTCGCCGAGGCGCAGGACGCCGCCGTCCAGTGGCGCCGGGAGTGTGCCGCGCTGGTGGAGGAACTGGGGGAGCGGCGCCGGGCGGCCGACCGGGAGAAGTCGGCCGTCGCCCAGCAGCTGGGCCGGCTGGCGGGACAGGCGCGGGGCGCCGCTGGAGAGGCCGAGCGGTCCGCCGCGGCGGCGGCCCGGGCGCAGGAGGCGCTGGACAAGGCGCTGATGGACGTCGATGAGCTGGCCGAGCGGCTTGCGGTCGCCGAGGAGATGCCGGTCGAGGAGGAGCCCGACACCTCCGTGCGCGACCGGCTCGCCGCCGACGGCGCCAATGCCCGCCAGACCGAGATGGAGGCCCGCCTCCAGGCCCGTACCCACGAGGAACGGGTCAAGGGGCTGGCCGGACGGGCCGACTCCCTGGACCGAGCCGCCCGCGCGGAACGCGAGGCACGCGCGCGCGCCGAACAGCGGCGGGCCCGGCTGCGGCACGAGGCGGCCGTCGCCGAGGCCGTGGCCGCCGGTGCCCGGCAGCTGCTCGCGCACGTCGAGGTCTCCCTGACCCGTGCCGACGAGGAGCGCACCGCCGCCGAGGCCGCCAAGGCCCGGCGCGAGCAGGAGCTGACCGCCGCGCGCACCGCCGGGCGCGACCTCAAGGCGGAGCTGGACAAGTTGACGGATTCAGTCCACCGGGGTGAGGTACTCGGCGCCGAGAAGCGGCTGCGCATCGAGCAGCTGGAGACCAAGGCGCTGGAGGAACTCGGTGTGGAACCGGCGGGGCTCGCGGCCGAGTACGGCCCCCATCAGGAGGTGCCGCCCTCGCCCCCCGCCGAAGGCGAGGAGCTCCCGGACGATCCCGAGCACTCGCGCAACCTTCCCCGGCCCTTCGTACGCGCCGAGCAGGAGAAGCGGCTGAGGGCCGCCGAACGCGCCTACCAGCAGCTCGGCAAGGTCAACCCGCTGGCCCTCGAGGAGTTCGCGGCGCTGGAGGAGCGGCATCAGTTCCTCAGCGAGCAACTGGAGGACTTGAGGAAGACCCGCGCCGACCTGCTCCAGGTCGTCAAGGAGGTCGACGAGCGCGTCGAGCAGGTCTTCACCGAGGCCTTCCGGGACACGGCCCGGGAGTTCGAGGGCGTCTTCAGCAGGCTGTTCCCGGGTGGTGAGGGGCGGCTGATCCTGACCGACCCCGACAACATGCTCACCACGGGCGTGGACGTCGAGGCCCGGCCGCCGGGCAAGAAGGTCAAGCGGCTGTCGCTGCTCTCGGGCGGGGAGCGCTCGCTGACCGCCGTGGCGATGCTCGTGTCGATCTTCAAGGCGCGGCCCAGTCCGTTCTACGTCATGGACGAGGTCGAGGCGGCGCTCGACGACACGAACCTGCAGCGGCTGATCCGGATCATGCAGGAGCTGCAGGAGGCCTCGCAGCTGATCGTCATCACGCACCAGAAGCGCACGATGGAGGTCGCCGACGCGCTGTACGGCGTGTCCATGCAGGGCGACGGTGTGTCGAAGGTCATCAGCCAGCGGTTGCGCTAGTTACCCAACGCATTACTTCAACTCTTGAATGAGTATCCCCACTCCGGGTCCTCAAACTCACACCTCTCGCCCTATTGACTTCGAAAGTTGAAGGCATAGTCTCTGCAACGTTGCTTTTACCTTCAGGTTCCTTCAGTGGCACCTCGAAGGCGATCCACCCCGGCAGCGTTGCCGGTAGCCCGAGGAGTACACGTGGCCAGCACATCGCAGGCATCCAGTTCAGGAGCCAGGACGGCTCATCCCGAGCATCTCGGGCACGTCATCTTCATCGCGGCGGCGGCCGCGATGGGCGGTTTCCTGTTCGGCTACGACAGTTCCGTGATCAACGGCGCCGTCGAGGCCATCCGGGACCGCTACGACGTCGGCTCCGCGGTGCTGGCCCAGGTCATCGCCGTCGCACTGATCGGCTGCGCCATCGGCGCCGCGACCGCCGGTCGCATCGCCGACCGCATCGGCCGCATTCGCTGCATGCAGATCGCGGCCGTCCTCTTCATCGTCAGCGCCATCGGCTCCGCACTGCCCTTCGCGCTGTGGGACCTCGCCATGTGGCGCGTCATCGGCGGCTTCGCCATCGGCATGGCCTCGGTGATCGGCCCCGCCTACATCGCCGAGGTCTCGCCGCCCGCCTACCGAGGCCGGCTCGGCTCCTTCCAGCAGGCCGCGATCGTCATCGGCATCGCCGTGTCGCAGCTGGTCAACTGGGGTCTGCTCAACGCCGCCGGCGGCGACCAGCGCGGTGAGCTGATGGGCCTGGAGGCCTGGCAGGTCATGCTCGGCGTCATGGTCATCCCGGCCGTCCTCTACGGGCTGCTCTCCTTCGCCATCCCCGAGTCCCCGCGTTTCCTGGTCTCCGTCGGCAAGCACGAGCGCGCCAAGCAGATCCTCGAAGAGGTCGAGGGCAAGGACGTGGACTTCGACGCCCGCGTCGCCGAGATCGAGCACGCGATGCACCGCGAGGAGAAGTCCTCCTTCAAGGACCTGCTCGGCGGCAGCTTCCTCTTCAAGAAGATCGTCTGGATCGGTATCGGCCTGTCGGTCTTCCAGCAGTTCGTCGGCATCAACGTCGCGTTCTACTACTCCTCGACGCTGTGGCAGTCGGTCGGCGTCGACCCGACGCAGTCGTTCTTCTACTCGTTCACGACGTCGATCATCAACATCGTCGGCACCGTGATCGCGATGATCTTCGTGGACCGCGTCGGCCGCAAGCCGCTCGCCCTCATCGGCTCGGTCGGCATGGTGATCGGCCTGGCGCTGGAGGCCTGGGCGTTCTCCTTCGACCTGGTCGACGGCAAGCTCCCGGAGACGCAGGGCTGGGTCGCCCTGATCGCCGCCCACGTGTTCGTGCTCTTCTTCGCCCTGTCCTGGGGCGTGGTCGTCTGGGTCTTCCTCGGCGAGATGTTCCCGAACCGGCTGCGCGCCGCCGCACTGGGTGTGGCCGCCGCCGCGCAGTGGATCGCCAACTGGGCCATCACCGCGAGCTTCCCGTCGCTGGCCGAGTGGAACCTCTCCGGCACCTACGTGATCTACACGATCTTCGCCGCACTCTCCATCCCCTTCGTCCTGAAGTTCGTGAAGGAGACGAAGGGCAAGGCCCTGGAGGAGATGGGCTGACCGCCCGCCCCCCGAACTCGGGGAGAAGGGCCAAGTCCCCGCCGCCCCTCTCCTCGTACCGTCCGCCGCCCCCGGCCCGGGTCACCGCCCGGACCGGGGGCGGCGGTGTCGTACGTTCGGGGCCGGCCCTCCTGGTCCCGGACCGGGCGGCTCACCGGACGAGGAAGCCGCCGCCTGTCTCCAGAGCCCGGAACCGTCCGGTTCCGGGCGAGGACTCCCACCAGCGGATCCGTGGGCGCGGGCAGGTACCCCCGGTGGGGGCGGGCGCCGCACGCACGTCGCCCCTCCCGCCGGCCTCGGTCAGGCTCGGCCCGGGAGGGGCGACAGGTGGCGCAGGGTCAGACGGTCACGGATTCGGGCTGCTCGGCCCGCTCGGCCGATGCCGTCGCCGGGACGACCACCGGCGGCTTCGGCAGGACGACGTACAGCAGGCCGGAGATGACGACCGTGGCGACCCAGCCGAGGCCGTACTCGCCGATGAAGTTGTTCGCGGCGAGGGGGCCGGTGAACCAGTCGGACGTGGTGAACATCAGACCGGCGATCAGGCCCACCGCCCAGGCGGCGACGGCGGCGGGGGAGAAGCCCCCGCGGTACCAGTAGGCGCTGGTGCGGCCGGTGTCGGCGAGGGCGTCGCCGTCGTACTCCTTGCGGCGCAGCATGTCCGCGCCGAAGACGCCGACCCAGGCGGAGAAGGCGACCGCGAGCAGCGACAGGAAGGCGATGAAGGAGCCCATGAAGCTGGTCGCCACCAGCATCAGCACACCGCCGAAGATCAGCGAGATCACGGCGTTGACCGAGACCGCCCAGTGCCGCGGCACGTTGAAGCCCAGGGTCTGCGCGGTGAAACCGGCCGAGTACATCGACATCGAGTTGATCAGCAGCATGCCGATCAGCGCGATCAGCAGGTACGGCACCGCGATCCAGGTCGGCAGGATCTCGCCGAGGAAGGAGACCGGGTCGGAGGCCGAGGCCAGGTCCGGCGTGGAGACGGCCATGACCATGCCCATCAGGACCATCGGCAGGACGACGATGCCGGCGCCGCCGATCGTCACGCCCACGATCCCCTTGGAGGAGGCCGTGCGCGGCAGGTACCGGGTGAAGTCCGGGGCGGACGGGATCCAGCTGACGCCGCCGGCCGCGATCAGGCCGATGCCGGTGATCATCGCGGCCACCGAACCGGCGGACCGGTCGAACACCGCGGACCAGTCGGTGTCGACGACCAGGTAGCCGAGGACCAGTACCGAGAAGGCGGCGAAGAGGTAGGCCGCGTACTTGTTGCACTTCTGTACGGCGTTGATGCCCAGCCCGGAGATCGCGAAGGTCGCCACGACGAAGGCGAGCAGCGTGACCATGTCCAGCACGCTGTTGGCCCGGATGCCGAACACGATGTCCAGCACGGTGAGCAGGGCGTACGCGCCGGTCACCGCGTTGATCGTCTCCCACCCCCACCGGGCGATCCAGATCAGCGAACCCGGCAGCAGGTTGCCCCGCTGCCCGAATACCGCACGGGACAGCGCCATGCCGGGCGCGCCACCGCGCTTGCCGGCGATCCCGATCAGCCCGACCAGGCCGTAGGACAGGACCGGCGCGGCGGCCGCGACGACGAGGGCCTGCCAGAAGTTCAGCTGGTACGCCACGACGAGGCTCGCGCCCATCGTGAGCAGCAGCACGCTGATGTTGGCGCCGACCCAGGTCGGGAAAAGCTCGCGGGTCCGGGCGGTGCGCTCGTGGTCGGGCACCTGCTCGATGCCACGTGTTTCCAGGGCGCCTTCGGTCTCGGCGGTCTTGCTCATGTGGGGGGTCCGTGCCTCGATCGTGGGAGAAGAGGGGGGTTGACGGGACTCTACGCGCGTTGACGTGGCCTCTTCCATCGTACTTTGATCCGACTCCTGCCATCCAGGGGCCTTTGTCCTTTAGAGGAAGCCACAAGGGGGTGCCCTCGGAGGCCATGGCTGATACTGGACGAGTTATGGAAATCGTCATCCTTGCTGTAGTCATCGCCGTGGTCGTGATCGGCGCGCTCGGCGGGCTGGTCATCGGCAGTCGCCGTAAGAAGCAGCTGCCTCCGCCGCCCCCCGTCACGCCCGACATCACCGCCCCTCCGGCCGAGCCGCACGTCGGCGACGAGGCCGAGACGCCGCGCGACGAAACGCGCCGGACGATAGAGGAGGTCGACCTCCCGGACGGCGGCACCGCTCCCGCCACCGTCGAGGAGCCGCCCGTCGTCGAAGAGCTCGAGATCCCGCAGATCGAGGTTCCCGAGCCCACCGCCGGCCGTCTGGTCCGGCTCCGTGCCCGCCTCTCCCGCTCGCAGAACGCCCTCGGCAAGGGCCTGCTCACCCTGCTCTCCCGGGAGCACCTCGACGAGGACACCTGGGAGGAGATCGAGGACACGCTGCTCACCGCCGACGTCGGCGTGCAGCCCACCCAGGAGCTGGTCGAGCGGCTGCGCGAGCGGGTGAAGGTACTCGGCACCCGCACGCCCGACGAGCTGCGCACCCTGCTGCGCGAGGAGCTGATCACCCTCGTCGGCCCCGACATGGACCGCGAGGTCAAGACCGAGCCGCCGAACAGCAAGCCCGGCATCGTGATGGTCGTCGGGGTCAACGGCACCGGCAAGACCACCACCACCGGCAAGCTCGCCCGCGTCCTGGTCGCCGACGGCCGCAGCGTCGTCCTCGGCGCCGCCGACACCTTCCGTGCCGCCGCCGCCGACCAGCTGCAGACCTGGGGTGAGCGGGTCGGCGCCCACACCGTGCGCGGCCCGGAGGGCGGCGACCCGGCCTCCGTCGCCTTCGACGCGGTCAAGGAGGGCAAGGAGATGGGCTCGGACGTCGTGCTCATCGACACCGCGGGCCGTCTGCACACCAAGACCGGCCTCATGGACGAGCTCGGCAAGGTCAAGCGCGTCGTGGAGAAGCACGCGCCGCTGGACGAGGTGCTGCTCGTGCTCGACGCCACGACCGGGCAGAACGGCCTGATCCAGGCCCGGGTCTTCGCCGAGGTCGTCGATATCACCGGCATCGTGCTCACCAAGTTGGACGGCACGGCCAAGGGCGGCATCGTGGTCGCCGTGCAGCGCGAGCTGGGCGTGCCGGTCAAGCTGATCGGGCTCGGCGAGGGCGCGGACGACCTGGCGCCGTTCGAGCCGGCGGCGTTCGTGGATGCCCTTATCGGCGAGTGACGCTGCCGTCTGCCGGACTCCGGCGCGCGTCCACAGGACACGCGCCCGCACGCGAACAAGCGCCCGCCTCCCTTGACCGGGGGGCGGGCGCCTCGCTGTGTGCGGGACCGTGGGAGGCGTGCGCGGGACGGTGGTGGATGGCGTGGGTGGGGTGCCGCGCCCGGTGCGCGCCAGGACATGGGGCGGCGGGTGGCGGGCGTGGTGCAGCG
>NZ_RAIF01000031.1:961419-968389 GCF_003671715.1 Streptomyces sp. E2N166
GGTGGCGGGCGTGCGGGTGTGGTGACGGGTGGCGGGCGCGTTGGCACGGCGCGCGCCGCTTGATGTGCGAGGCAGGGCAGGTCGCGGGGCGCGGCAGGTGTGCGCTGCGTGCGCGTGAGGAAACGGGGTGCGCCCGGGAAGCCCGCTCGCCTGCCTGCCCTCCCCGCCGGAGGCCGAGGCCTACGCCCGTGACCGATGGGCGACGTACGCCAGTGTCCCCAGCAGCAGCCGGGCCGCCGGCGGCCTGGTCGCCGAGTCGAGGGCCGGCGGACGCAGCCAGCGCACCGGGCCGAGGCCGCCGCGGTCGGAGGGCGGGGCGGTGACGTGTGAGCCGGGCCCCAGTCCGCGCAGGTCCAGGGCGGACGGGTCGTCCCAGCCCATGCGGTAGAGCAGCCGGGGCAGCTCGGCGGCGGCGCCCGGGGCGACGAAGAAGTGGACGCGGCCCTGCGGGGTCGCCGTGACCGGGCCGAGCGGGAGGCCCATGCGCTCCAGCCGGGCCAGTGCCCGCAGCCCGGCGGGCTCGGCCACCTCGATCACGTCGAAGGTCCGACCGACCGGCAGCATGACCGCGGCGCCCGGGAACTCGGCCCAGGCCTCGCTCGCCTCGTCCAGTGTCGCCCCGGCGGGCACCTCCGGCGCGAAGCCGAGCGGATGCGCACCCGGCGCCGGGCAGTCACGCCGGCCGCACGAGCACACGCCCGCGGCGGCGCGGGCCCCCGGCACCACGGCCCAGCCCCACAGTCCCGTGAACTCGGCCACCGCGGTGCACTCCGACGCGCGACCGCGGCGGCGCGCGCCGGACCGGATGTCGAGCATGCCCCGGGTGCTGCCGATGCCGATCGTGAAGCCCATGCCCCCTCCAACGGGTCGACGCAGCGGCGGTTACGCAGCGGACGCGAAACGTGACTCTCTGCTTCCAACTCCCCAGTCCGGCGCGGTTCAGGCAGCGTCCGGAAGCGTGCCGGGTGGTGTGCTCGCCCGCGCGCGCCCCGGTGTGCACCGTTGCACCGACTCCCGGTTGGCCTATGTCAAGTGAATCGCGTGCAGGCCACTGGGAGTTCATCCGAAGGGGTGGCGAATGGTGGCGATTCCGCAATCACCATGGCTGGACGGGTGATCGTAGGATTACTTTGTGTGCATGAAGCCGTGGGGCGCATGCACTTGCGGGTATGCCGGAGGCAACTCGGCTTTCCGTTCGAAGGGTGGCAACCGCCGGACGGAGGGCCCCAACCACCGGCATTCTGATAGGGCTTGGCGCACTCGGCGACAGGTGGTCTCAGGGATGGGGGCGTTCCAGTGAGCGGCAACGGCGGAAGCGGTACGAGCGCGGGAAGCGCGTCGCCCGCTGCCAAGCGCCCCAACGAGCTGCTCACCTCATGGTTCGCCCGCAGCGGCTGGTCCAAGGGAGAGCTGGCCCGCCAGGTCAACCGCCGGGCACGCCAGTTGGGCGCCAACCACATCTCCACGGACACCTCCCGCGTGCGCCGCTGGCTCGACGGCGAGAACCCGCGCGAGCCGATCCCGCGGATCCTGTCCGAACTGTTCTCCGAGCGCTTCGGCGTCGTCGTCTCCGTCGAGGACCTGGGCCTGCGCTCCACGCGCCCGACACCCTCCGCGACCGGCGTCGACCTGCCGTGGACGGGCCCGCAGACCGTGGCCCTGCTCAGCGAGTTCTCGCGCAGCGACCTGATGCTGGCGCGGCGCGGCTTCCTCGGGAGCTCGCTGGCCCTCTCCGCGGGCCCGTCCCTCATCGAGCCCATGCAGCGCTGGCTCGTCCCCTCGCCGTCGGCCTCTCCCTCCGGACGCGAGCCCGCGCCCGCCTCCCGCGCGCGTGGGCGCCTGTCCAGGCCGGAGCTGGACCTGCTCGAGTCGACCGCCGTGATGTTCCGCCGCTGGGATGCCCAGTGCGGCGGCGGCCTGCGCCGCAAGGCGGTGGTCGGCCAGTTGCACGAGGTGACCGACCTGCTGCAGGAACCCCAGACGGAGGCCACCCGGTCCAAGCTGTTCAAGGTCGCCGCCGAACTCGCCGAGCTGGCCGGCTGGATGTCGTACGACGTCGGGCTCCAGCCCACCGCGCAGAAGTACTTCGTCCTGGCCCTGCACGCCGCCAAGGAGGCCGGTGACCGGCCGCTCGGCTCGTACATCCTCTCCAGCATGAGCCGCCAGATGATTCACCTCGGCCGGCCCGACGACGCCCTGGAGCTGATCCACCTCGCTCAGTACGGCAGCCGGGACTGCGCCAGCCCCCGCACCCAGTCGATGCTGTATGCGATGGAGGCCCGCGCCTACGCCAACATGGGGCAGCCCGGCCGCTGCAAGCGGGCGGTGCGCATGGCCGAGGACACCTTCGCCGAGGCCGACGAGTGGGACGAGCCGGACCCCGACTGGATCCGCTTCTTCTCCGAGGCCGAGCTGTACGGAGAGAACAGCCACTCCTTCCGCGACCTCGCCTACGTCGCCGGCCGCAGCCCCGCCTACGCCTCGCTGGCCGAGCCGCTGATGCGCCGCGCGGTGGAGCTGTTCGCCGAGGACGACGAGCACCAGCGGTCGTACGCGCTGAACCTGATCGGCATGGCCACCGTGCACCTGCTGCGCCGCGAGCCCGAGGAGAGCACCGGCCTGGCCGTCGAGGCCATGGGCATCGCCAAGAAGGTCCGCTCCGAACGCGTCAACACCCGCATCCGCAAGACCGTCGACACGGCCGTACGCGATTTCGGCGACCTCGGTGAGATCGTCGACCTCACCGAGCGGCTCGCCGTCGAGTTGCCGGAGACCGCCGAAGCGGTCTGAAACCCACCAGCCCCGGCCGCGGCCGGCCCTCCCGAACTGCCCGACTCGGCTCCCCCATGCCAGGTCATTCGGAGGCCGCCGCGGCCGGTTTGCGTCCCGGTCGGGACGTTGCGCCACGATAACGATCGCCCGGCCCCGCATCAGGCAGTTCACCGACGCGTAACACGCACAGCGCCTTCGTCACGGCGGCGAAACAACGAGGGGCGCCCACCGAAACGGTGCTGAGCCAATCTCATGGCTCATAACCGGCCCACCCCTCATTCCGCTCAGGCTTCGCCCGCACGGGGCCGTACCAACGACGAGGAGACGCCGATGGCTCCAGCCATCACGCTCGCCGCAGAGACGGAGCTCTCTGCCGCCAACACGGGCTTCATGCTCATCTGCTCCGCCCTGGTGATGCTCATGACCCCGGCCCTGGCCTTCTTCTACGGAGGCATGGTCCGCGTCAAGAGCACCCTGAACATGCTGATGATGAGCTTCATCAGCCTCGGCATCGTCACCGTCCTGTGGGTGCTGTACGGCTTCTCCATGGCGTTCGGCACCGACACCGGCGGCATCGTCGGCTGGAACTCCGACTGGATCGGGCTCAGCAACATCGGCCTGACCGAGCTGTGGGACGGGTACACCATCCCGGTCTTCGTCTTCCTGGTCTTCCAGCTGATGTTCGCGGTGCTCACGCCCGCCCTGATCAGCGGCGCCCTCGCCGACCGGGTGAAGTTCACGGCCTGGGCGCTGTTCATCGCCCTGTGGGCCACGATCGTCTACTTCCCGGTCGCCCACTGGGTGTGGGGCGCCGGCGGCTGGGCCTTCGAGCTGGGGGTCATCGACTTCGCCGGTGGCACGGCCGTGCACATCAACGCCGGTGCCGCCGCGCTCGGGGTGATCCTGGTCATCGGCAAGCGGGTCGGCTTCAAGAAGGACCCGATGCGCCCGCACAGCCTGCCGCTGGTCATGCTCGGCGCGGGCCTGCTGTGGTTCGGCTGGTTCGGCTTCAACGCCGGCTCGTGGCTGGGCAACGACGACGGCGTCGGCGCGCTGATGTTCGTCAACACCCAGGTCGCCACCGGTGCCGCCGTCCTCGGCTGGCTCGCCTACGAGAAGATCCGGCACGGCGCGTTCACCACGCTGGGCGCCGCCTCCGGCGCCGTCTCCGGTCTGGTCGCCATCACCCCGGCGGGCGGCGCGGTCTCCCCGCTGGGCGCGATCGCCGTCGGCGTCATCGCCGGTGTGCTGTGCGCCATGGCGGTCGGCCTGAAGTACCGGTTCGGCTACGACGACTCGCTCGACGTCGTCGGAGTGCACCTCGTCGGCGGCATCCTCGGCTCCCTCCTCGTCGGCTTCTTCGCCACCGGCAAGGGCCAGTCCGACGTCGCGGGCCTGTTCTACGGCGGCGGCCTGGACCAGTTCTGGAAGCAGTGCGCCGGTGTCTTCGGGGTCCTCGCCTACTCCCTGGTCGTCTCTGCCATCCTCGCCTTCGTCCTGCACAAGACGATCGGCATGCGCGTGCCGGAGGACGACGAGGTGGCCGGCATCGACCAGGCCGAGCACGCCGAGACCGCATACGACTTCAGCGGCGCCGGCGGCGGTGCCGCCCGGACGACCGCCACGCCGGCCGCCTCCGTGGCCGCGTCGGCCCCGAGCAAGAAGGTGGACGCATGAAGCTCATCACCGCCGTCGTCAAGCCGCACCGGCTCGACGAGATCAAGGAGGCCCTCCAGGCCTTCGGGGTCCACGGCCTGACCGTCACCGAGGCGAGCGGCTACGGCCGTCAGCGCGGCCACACCGAGGTCTACCGGGGCGCCGAGTACACCGTCGACCTGGTGCCCAAGATCCGCATCGAGGTCCTGGTCGAGGACGACGACGCCGAGCAGCTCATCGAGGTCGTGGTCAAGGCGGCCCGCACCGGCAAGATCGGTGACGGCAAGGTCTGGTCGGTTCCGGTCGACACGGCCGTGCGGGTGCGGACCGGCGAGCGCGGCCCCGACGCGCTCTGAACAGCTTCGAAGCAGCTCTGTCGCAGCTCTGAGGCACGAGAACGGAACGGAGTCGCCGGGTGACGAGTACGGACGTGACGAAAGAAGCAGAGGACTCGGGACCCAGCGGCTACGCGGCGGCCCGGCTGCGCCTCCTCACCGAGGAGGCGCGGCCCGGGCCGCCGCGCCGTGCCGCCCTCGCCGGACTGACGGACGAGTGGCTCTCGGGCCTCTTCGCCGCCGCGGGCCCGCTCCGGGGCGTCTCCCTGGTCGCCGTCGGCGGCTACGGCCGCGGTGAACTGTCCCCGCGCAGCGACCTGGACCTGCTCCTGCTGCACGACGGCGGCGACGACAAGGCGGTCGCCGCCCTCGCCGACCGCCTCTGGTACCCCGTATGGGACCTCGGTCTCGCCCTCGACCACTCCGTGCGTACGCCGGCGGAGGCCCGCAGGACCGCGGGCGAGGATTTGAAAGTCCAACTCGGTCTCCTGGACGCCCGGCACCTCGCCGGCGACCTGGGTCTGACCGCCGGGCTGCGCACCGCGGTCCTCGCCGACTGGCGCAACCAGGCCCCCAAGCGTCTCCCCGAGCTCCAGGAACTCTGCGCCGAGCGGGCCGAACGCCAGGGCGAGCTCCAGTACCTGCTGGAACCCGACCTCAAGGAGGCGCGGGGCGGCCTGCGCGACGCCACCGCCCTGCGCGCCGTAGCCGCCTCCTGGCTGGCCGACGCCCCGCGTGAGGGCCTCGCCGAGGCCCGGCGCCGGCTGCTCGACGTACGCGACGCGCTCCACCTGGCGACGGGCCGGGCGACCGACCGGCTGGCGTTGCAGGAGCAGGACCAGGTGGCGGCCGAGCTGGGCCTGCTGGACGCCGACGCCCTGCTGCGGCAGGTGTACGAGGCGGCGCGTGTCATCTCCTACGCGGGTGACGTCACCTGGCGCGAGGTGGGGCGCGTACTGCGCTCGCGCTCTGTGCGGCCGAGGCTGCGCGCCATGCTGGGCGGCGGCAAACAGGTCGCCGAGCGTTCCCCGCTCGCCGAGGGCGTCGTCGAGCAGGACGGTGAGGTGGTGCTCGCCCGCACCGCGCGCCCCGACCGCGACCCCGTGCTCCCGCTGCGTGCCGCGGCCGCCGCGGCGCAGGCCGGGCTCCCGCTCTCCCTGCACGCCGTACGGCGCCTCGCGGCCACCGTGCGCCCGCTGCCCGCGCCCTGGCCCGCCGAGGCACGCGAGCAGCTGGTGACCCTGCTGGGCTCGGGCCGGCCCACCGTGGAGGTCTGGGAGGCACTGGAGGCCGAGGGGCTGATCACCCGGCTCCTGCCCGACTGGGAGCGGGTCCGCTGCCGCCCGCAGCGCAACGCCGTCCACCTCTGGACCGTCGACCGGCACCTGATCGAGACCGCGGTGCGCGCCTCCGGCTTCACCCGCCGCGTCCACCGGCCCGACCTGCTCCTGGTCGCCGCACTGCTGCACGACATCGGCAAGGGCTGGCCCGGGGACCACTCCGTGGCCGGTGAGACCATCGCCCGGGACGTGGCCGCGCGGATCGGCTTCGACCGCGGGGACACGGCCGTCCTCGCCACCCTCGTACGTCACCACCTGCTGCTCGTCGAGACGGCCACCCGGCGCGACCTCGACGACCCGGCCACCGTGCGCGCGGTCGCCGAGGCGGTCGGCACGGAGCACACCCTGGAGCTGCTGCACGCCCTGACCGAGGCGGACGCGCTGGCCACCGGGCCGGCCGCGTGGTCGTCCTGGCGGGCTTCCCTCGTCGCCGACCTGGTGAAACGCGTCTCGGCGGTGCTGGCGGGCGACCCGCTGGAGGAGCCCGAGGCCGCCGCGCCCACCGCGGAGCAGGAACGGCTCGCCGTCGAGGCGTTCCGCACGGGCGGGCCGGTACTGGCACTGCGCGCCCAGACCGAACCGCCGGCCGATCCGGAGCGCGCCGCCGACCCGGAGCCCCTCGGCGTGGAGCTGCTGATCGCCGTACCGGACCAGGCGGGCGTGCTCCCCGCGGTCGCCGGGGTGCTGGCCATGCACCGGCTGACCGTCCGCACCGCCGAGCTGCGGTCCCATCCGTTGCCGGACGGCGTCGAGGGCTCCGTCCTGCTGCTGGACTGGCGCGTCGCCGCCGAGTACGGCTCCCTGCCCCAGGCCACCCGCCTGCGCGCCGACCTGGTACGGGCCCTGGACGGCACCCTCGACATCGCC
>NZ_RAIF01000031.1:968648-985528 GCF_003671715.1 Streptomyces sp. E2N166
TCGCCGAACGGGACGCCGCCTACCCCCGGCGCCGGGGCGTGGAGCCGCCCCCGCCCCGCGTGACGGTCGCCCCGGCCGCGTCCCGGCTGGCCACGGTGATCGAGGTCCGCGCCCAGGACGCGCCCGGTCTGCTGTTCCGGCTCGGGCGGGCGCTGGAGGGGGCGGGCGTGCGGGTGCGGAGCGCGCACGCCTCGACCCTGGGTTCCAACGCCGTGGACGCCTTCTACGTCACCGGCCCGGAGGGCGCCCGGCTGCCGGGGGAGGAGGCGGGGGACGTGGCCCGGGCGCTGGAGGAGGCGTTGCGGGCGTGACCTCGGGGCCGGGGCATGCGTCGGTGGGGTGTGCTCCCCGCTGAAGCGGGGACGGCCCGGGCAGGTTGTCCGAGGCAGGCACGGACGCGACTTGCTCCCCGCACACGCGGGGTGCCAGTCCCTGTTCGCTCTCTGCGGCGGGCAGGGACGATTTGCTTGCCGGGCCGGATACCCTGGAGGGCGACCCACACCAACGCCGACGCGAGGACCTACGCCGCCGTGTTCGATACTCTCTCCGACCGCCTGTCAGCCACCTTTAAATCCCTCCGGGGCAAAGGAAGGCTGACCGAGGCGGACATCGACGCCACGGCCCGCGAGATCCGCATCGCGCTCCTCGAAGCCGACGTCGCCCTGCCCGTCGTGCGGGCCTTCATCAAGAAGGTCAAGGAGCGCTCTCTGGGCGCCGAGGTCTCCAAGGCGCTCAACCCCGCCCAACAGGTCCTCAAGATCGTCAACGAGGAACTGGTCGGCATCCTCGGCGGCGAGACCCGCCGCCTGCGCTTCGCCAAGCAGCCGCCGACCGTGATCATGCTGGCGGGTCTCCAGGGTGCCGGTAAGACCACCCTCGCGGGCAAGCTGGGCCGGTGGCTCAAGGAACAGGGCCACTCGCCGCTCCTGGTCGCCTGTGACCTCCAGCGCCCCAACGCCGTCAACCAGCTCAGCGTCGTCGCCGAGCGCGCCGGCGTCGCGGTCTACGCGCCCGAGCCGGGCAACGGCGTCGGTGACCCGGTCAAGGTCGCCAAGGACTCCATCGAGTTCGCCAAGTCCAAGGTCCACGACCTGGTCATCGTCGACACCGCCGGCCGTCTCGGCATCGACCAGGAGCTGATGCAGCAGGCCGCGGACATCCGCGACGCGGTCCGCCCCGATGAGATCCTTTTCGTCGTCGACGCGATGATCGGTCAGGACGCGGTCAACACCGCCGAGTCCTTCCGCGACGGCGTCGGCTTCGACGGCGTGGTCCTGTCCAAGCTGGACGGCGACGCCCGTGGTGGTGCGGCCCTGTCGATCGCCTCGGTGACCGGCAAGCCGATCATGTTCGCGTCGAACGGCGAGAAGCTCGACGACTTCGACGCCTTCCACCCTGACCGGATGGCCTCCCGCATTCTCGACATGGGTGACCTGCTCACCCTGATCGAGCAGGCGGAGAAGACGTTCAGCCAGGAAGAGGCCGAGAAAATGGCCTCCAAGCTGGCGTCCAAGAAGGGCCAGGACTTCACCCTGGACGACTTCCTGGCCCAGATGGAGCAGGTCCGGAAGATGGGCTCCATCTCCAAGCTGCTCGGCATGCTCCCGGGCATGGGCCAGATGAAGGACCAGATCAACAACCTCGACGAGCGCGACGTCGACCGCACGGCCGCCATCATCAAGTCGATGACCCCGGCCGAGCGCCAGGAGCCGACACTCATCAACGGCTCGCGCCGCGCCCGTATCGCCAAGGGTTCCGGCGTCGACGTCAGCGCGGTCAAGTCCCTTGTCGAGCGGTTCTTCGAGGCCCGCAAGATGATGTCCCGGATGGCCCAGGGCGGCGGCATGCCGGGTATGCCCGGCGTCCCGGGCATGGGCGGCGGCCCCGGCCGGCAGAAGAAGCAGCAGAAGAAGGCCAAGGGCAAGCAGCGCTCCGGCAACCCGATGAAGCGCAAGCAGCAGGAGCAGGAGGAGGCCGCCCGCCGCGCCGCTGCCGCGCAGAACGGCGGCGCCTTCGGACTGCCCCAGCAGGGCGGCCAGGACTTCGAGCTGCCGGACGAGTTCAAGAAGTTCATGGGCTGACGGTTCTCGGCTCGTAGGGCTGTACGGCGCTGGGGCGCCCCTCACCGGAGGGGCGCCCCAGCGCCGTATACGCACGTGCTCGCACGGCTTTCCTGTCGTAACGTCCGGATATGACCAACCCGTCCCCGCCGCGCAAGGCCCCCGAGCCTCCCTGGCGCACCGAGGGCACGCCCGACGAGCCCCCCAAGCCGCCACCCGGCGGCAGGAGGATGCGCGGGGGCTGGTGGAACCTGGCCCTGGCCGCGCTGATCGTCTTCCTCATCGCCAACCTCGTGCTCTCCTTCTTCAACGAGGGCGACGAGCCGACCATCTCCTACACGGAGTTCAGCAAGCAGGTCGAGGCGGGCAACGTCAGCAAGATCTACGCCAAGGGCGACGCGATCCAGGGCCAGCTGAAGAAGGCCAGGGACAACCCCGAGGGCGACGGGACCTACACCAAGTTCACGACCGAGCGGCCGACCTTCGCGGACGACCAGCTCTGGAACGACCTGACCGAGCAGAACGTCACCGTCACGGCCGAGCCGGTCGTCCAGCAGCGCAGCCTCCTGGTCAACGTGCTGATCTCGCTGGCCCCGATGCTGCTCCTGGTGGTGCTGTGGGTCTTCATCGCGCGGCGCATGAGAGGCGCCCTGGGCGGCGGCGCGGGCGGCATGCTGGGCCGCAAGGCGCCGCCCAAGCCGGTGGAGCTGGAGGCCGGGGAGCCGCGCACCACGTTCGCCGACGTGGCCGGGATCGACGAGGTGGAGGGCGAACTCAGCGACGTCGTCGACTTCCTGAAGAACCCCGACGCCTATCGCCGCATGGGCGCCAAGATGCCCCGCGGCGTCCTCCTGTCCGGCCCGCCCGGCACCGGGAAGACGCTCCTCGCGCGCGCGGTCGCCGGCGAGGCGGGCGTGCCGTTCTTCTCCGCGTCCGCGTCCGAGTTCATCGAGATGATCGTGGGCGTCGGCGCCTCCCGGGTGCGGGAACTGTTCGCCGAGGCCCGGAAGGTGGCGCCGTCGATCATCTTCATCGACGAGATCGACACCATCGGCCGGGCCCGCGGCGGCGGCTCCGGCATGGGCGGCCACGACGAGCGCGAGCAGACCCTGAACCAGATCCTCACGGAGATGGACGGCTTCTCGGGCGCCGAGGGCGTGATCGTCATCGCCGCCACCAACCGCGCCGACATCCTGGACCCGGCCCTGACCCGTCCCGGCCGCTTCGACCGGGTGGTCAACGTCTCGCCGCCGGACCGGGGCGGCCGGAAGGCGATCCTGGAGATCCACACCCGCGAGATCCCGCTCGCCCCGGACGTCGACCTCGCCCAGGTCGCCCGTACGACCCCGGGCATGACCGGCGCCGAACTCGCCAACCTCGCCAACGAGGCCGCGCTGCTCGCGGTCAAGCGGGGGCAGGACCGGGTGACGCAGGCGAACCTCTCCGAGGCCATGGAGAAGGTCCAGCTGGGGGCCGAACGCCCGCTGGTGATGCCCGAGGAGGAGCGTCGGCGCACCGCCTACCACGAGAGCGGGCACGCGCTGCTGGGCATGTTGCAACCGGGCGCCGATCCCGTCCGCAAGATCACCATCGTGCCCCGCGGGCGGGCACTCGGGGTGACGCTGTCGACACCGGACGCGGACAAGTACGCGTACACGGAGGAGTACCTGCGCGGTCGGATCATCGGCGCGCTCGGCGGCATGGCGGCCGAGCAGGTGGTGTACGAGGTGATCACCACCGGATCGGAGAGCGACCTCGAACAGGTCACCCGGATCGCGCGCGGCATGGTCGGCCGCTGGGGCATGAGCGAACAGGTCGGCAGGCTGTCCGCCCTCCCCGGCGACGCGCAGCAGGCCTACGGGCTCGCCGCCGCCCCGGGGACCCTCGACGCCATCGACGGCGAGATGCGGCGGGTCGTCGACGAGTGCTACGCGGAAGCCGTCCGCAAGCTGACCGACCACCGGGGGCGGCTCGACGCGCTGGCCGAGGCGCTGCTGGCGAACGAGACGCTGGAGGAGGCGGACGCGTACCGGATCGCCGGGATCACGCGGCCGGGCAAGGACGGCCCGGAGGCGTGAGGTCCGTGCACCGCCGCTCCGGGGACGGCTGCTTCCGCTCCTTGCGCCGCCTCCGCTACTTCTGCGGGAACTTCCAGACGTAGGGCTCGCCGTCCTCCTCGGACCAGTGGACCTCGACGCTGGTGGAGTTCGCGGGGATCACGTACGTCTCGCAGAAGACGTGGCTCTCACCCTGCTTCCAGCTCTCGACGTCGTAGGGGTCCTCGCAACCCGGGGCGTCGTCGGAGGCGCCGATGAGGACGCCGCCGCGCTGCCCGTCGGCGAAGATCGTGGTGCCGTCGTGCACGTCGGAGCCCTCGGTGAGGGCCGGCCCGCTCTTGTGCGTGTACTTGACGTGCGCGACCGCCAGCGCCTTGCCCTTGGCGTCCGCGGCGTCCGCCACCGCCTTCGCGGCCTCCGCCTCGGTGCCGACCTCGACCTTCTGTGCCACGACCTCGTAGGTGACCTGGCCGGGGTCCTCCGCGACCTTCCCCGTCGCGCTCTCGCCCGTCGCCAGTTCGCCGCCCGATGCCGCCTGGGAGGGAGAGGCCGAGGCCTCGGGACTCGCCGGGCTCTTCGCGTCGGTGTCGGCGTCGTCTCCGCCCCCGCACGCGGTGAGGGCCAGGGCGAGGACGGCGACGGGTGCGGCGACGCGCAGCGCGGTCTTGTGGTGCGGCACTACAGGCTCCTGTATGCAGATGTGTCATTCCCCCGAACGGTGGATCAGATTAGGGGCCCACGATCCACCAGGCGAAACCGCGGAAGTCCTGATCCGGCTTCTTCACAGAGTTCTCACCTGCATCGGAAGAAGTCACTCAGGCTCCGCACACATCCGGTCGGAACCGATCGTCAGGGGGTCCGGGCGATCAGATACCGGAAAACGTTCGGCATCCACACGGTCCCGTCCGGACGCTGGTACGGGTGCAGGGCCTCCGACAGCTCCTTGTCGACCTGTTCCTGGTCGGTCGCGGCGATCGCCGCGTCGAACAGCCCGGTCGACAGCAGCCCGCGCGCCGCGCTGCCCGCGTCGGCGTAACCGAAGGGGCACGCCACCCGCCCCGAGCCGTCCGGCCTGAGCCCGGCCCGCTGGGCGACCTCCTCCAGGTCGTCGCGCAGGGCGGGGCGCCAGCTGCCCGCGCCGCGCAACGGGTCCGCGAGTTTGGTGGCCACCCGCAGCACCGACGTCGTGGCGCACCGCTCCGGCGGGCCCCAACCGGCCAGCACCACGGCCGCCCCGCGCCCGGCGAGCGGCGTCGCCCGGGCGAGCAGCTCACCCAGCCCCTCCGAGTCGCCCGCGAGGCACCCGATGGGCTCGAAGGCGGTCACCAGGGTGAACGCCGGCGCTGACGGGTCCTCCGCGTCCCGGAGCGTGCCCTCGACGATCCGTGGTGCGTCCGCCCGTGCCGCGTCCGCACGCGCGCGCGTGCCTCGCGACCCGGGGGCGTCGAGCGTCTCGGGAAGCAGGCGCCGCCGCGCCAGGGCCAGCCGTTCCGGTGAGCGGGAGTCGACCCCGGTCACCGCGGCGCCGCGCGAGGCGGCCATCAGCAGGGCCAGCCCGGAACCGCAGCCCAGCCCCAGCATCCTTGTGCCGCCGCCCACGTCCAGTCGCTCGAAGACGGCCTCGTAGAGCGGTACGAGCATCCGCTCCTGTATCTCGGACCAGTCACGCGCGCGTGCACGCAGGTCCACACGAGGCGTTGACCCCGCGTGAGATGAGTGCTGCCGCACGAGCGTAGGTGTCATAGGAAAGCGCCCCAATCGACGAGTGTTGCCGCTGTGCCCGGTTCCATGGCCCCCGTGCAGTGCGCTCGCACTTCCCCCGTATGCCAGGAAACTCCGGGCTCGCCGTGGCGTCCAGTGGTAGCGGCGGCCGGTTTGCCCGAGCCGCGCCCCAGTGGCGAGATTTCACTTCCCGGCAACATGCGCCTGGCCGCGCGGTACTCCCGGTAGCCCCTTCTCGACCGCCGCGACGGATGGCCTGATCGTGACGCTCGGCGATGACAGCGGGTGGCGGCGATGTCGGCGAGCCGGTTCCGGCCAAGGTCGGCGGGCCCCGCGACCGCCCCGCGGTGACGGGAACGGGCAGGGTGCGGGGCGGTGCCGCACGCCGACGGCACACCCGGTAACGTCGCACCCGTCGATGAGCGCATCGATGGGCCGATCGGGTGGCGCCCTTCCGGCGCGACAGCGGCCGAAACGCCCCTTGCGCACCCGCGAGCCCGACGCACCCCGGCGCGTGGACGGGCCTACGCGCCGGCGCGTACGTCGGACTACGCACCAGCTTGGTATGAGCTGCGAGGCTTCTCCGCAGATCAGCGCACCCGCCCTCGTCGGGACGCATCAGCGGCAACTGACGGGTACGTGCAAATTATTTGGGATGCCCCGGAATAGGAACACAGCGGCACCCCGGCTCGTTGTCATTACGTGAGCACGACACCACCTGTTCTCGCCGCAGAGCTGGCGCAGGCGTGGGCCGACATTCAGCGGCACCACACCGAGCTGCCCGATCTTGCCGCGCCCGAGTCCCTGATCGGAGAGTCGTCGTCCGCGTGCGGGCGCGAACTCTCCTTCGAACGACTGCTCCATGAGGCAGTCCACGGCATCGCCGCCGCGCGAGGAGTACGCGACACCTCCCGCGCGGGGCGCTACCACAACCGGCGGTTCCTCGCGATCGCGGAGGAGCTGGGCCTCGACCATCCCGAGGAGCCGCATCCCAGCAGCGGCTTCTCGCTGGTCACGCTCACCCCCGAGGCGAAGCGCCGCTACCGCCCGACGATCGAACGCCTCCAGCGCGCGCTGAAGGCGCACACCGCCGCGACGGCGACCGACACGGCCCGCAGCTTCCGCGGTCCGGCCGCCCGCCACGGCTCCTCCGGCGGAGGGGTGCGCGTGAAGGCCGTCTGCGACTGCGGTCGCAACGTCCGGGTCGTCCCGTCGGTCCTGGCCCAGGCCCCGATCATGTGCGGCGGCTGCGGCAAGCCGTTCCGGATCCCGGAGGTGGTCGGCGCGGCGGCGAGCTGACGGTCCGGCTGCTCGTGGCAGCCGGATCCGGGCGCTCCGCCCTCGGTCCGAAGGGCCCGCCCGCGTGTGGCACAATGGCTAGCTGTACTCGACAGTCGCACAGGACCCCTCTCTCCTCCGGCTGACGCGTCCATCGGGCACTCGGGTACCGCAACCCCACGCGGCTCTCTCGCCGTGCCCAATCACGTCAAAACCAGGAGAACCCACTCCAGTGGCAGTCAAGATCAAGCTGAAGCGTCTGGGCAAGATCCGTTCGCCTCACTACCGCATCGTCGTCGCCGACTCCCGTACCCGCCGTGACGGCCGGGCCATCGAGGAGATCGGCAAGTACCACCCGACGTACAACCCGTCGGTGATGGAGGTCGACGCCGAGCGTGTCGCGTACTGGCTGCGTGTCGGCGCCCAGCCGACCGAGCCCGTGCTCGCCATCCTGAAGAAGACCGGCGACTGGCAGAAGTTCAAGGGCGAGCCCGCCCCGGCGCCGCTGCTGCAGCCGGCCGAGAAGTCGGCCCGTCCGTCCTTCGAGGCGATCGGTGGCGACGACGAGGGCAAGGGTGAGGCCATCACCCAGAAGAAGAAGGCCGACAAGAAGGACGAGGCTGCCGCCGAGTCCACGTCGACCGAGGCCTGAGCATGCTCGAGGAGGCTCTCGAGCACCTCGTGAAGGGCATCGTCGACAATCCCGACGATGTGCAGGTCGCCTCGCGCAACCTGCGTCGCGGGCGCGTGCTCGAGGTCCGGGTTCACCCCGACGACCTCGGCAAGGTGATCGGCCGCAACGGCCGCACCGCGCGCGCTCTGCGGACTGTCGTGGGCGCCATCGGCGGCCGCGGTGTCCGCGTCGACCTCGTCGACGTGGACCACGTCCGCTGACGCCAAACGCAGCACCGGCTCGGGCCGGGGAGGGCCACTGGGCCGTCCCCGGCCCGTAGTCGTACGAGCCGTGACCGGCTCGTCGCAGTTCCGACAGGAGATCAAGCACAGTGCAGCTGGTAGTCGCGCGTATCGGCCGCGCCCACGGAATCAAGGGCGAGGTCACCGTCGAGGTCCGCACCGACGAGCCGGAGCTGCGGCTCGGCCCCGGAGCCGTACTGGCCACCGACCCCGCCTCCGCCGGACCGCTCACCATCGAGACCGGCCGGGTCCACAGCGGCCGCCTCCTGCTGCGCTTCGCCGGCGTCCACGACCGGACCGGAGCCGAGGCGCTGCGCAACACCCTGCTGATCGCCGACGTCGACCCGGACGAGCGGCCCGAGGACGAGGACGAGTACTACGACCACCAGCTGATCGACCTCGACGTGGTGACCAAGGACGGCGACGAGGTCGGCCGGATCACCGAGATCTCCCATCTGCCCACGCAGGACCTGTTCGTGGTGGAGCGCCCCGACGGCAGCGAGGTCTACGTGCCGTTCGTATCCGAGATCGTCACGGAGATCGACCTGGACGAGCAGCGCGCGGTCATCGACCCGCCGCCCGGCCTGATCGACGACCGCGCGGCCCGCGACGAAGTCGCTGATGGACACAGCGCTTCCGCACGGGACGCCGCCGGGGAAGAGGCGTAATGCGGCTCGACGTCGTCACGATCTTCCCCGAGTACCTGGAACCGCTGAACGTCTCCCTGGTCGGCAAGGCACGCGCGCGCGGGCAGCTCGACGTCCACGTGCACGACCTGCGCTCCTGGACCTACGACCGGCACAACACCGTCGACGACACCCCGTACGGCGGCGGACCCGGCATGGTGATGAAGACCGAGCCGTGGGGCGACGCCCTGGACTCCGTCCTGGCCGACGGCTACGAGACGGGCTCCGGCGAGCCCGCCCTGATCGTGCCCACTCCCAGCGGCCGGCCCTTCACCCAGGAACTCGCCGTCCACCTCTCCGAACGGCCCTGGCTGATCTTCACGCCCGCCCGCTACGAGGGCATCGACCGCCGCGTCATCGACGAGTACGCGACCCGGATGCCCGTGTACGAGGTGTCCATCGGCGACTACGTCCTCGCCGGCGGCGAGGCGGCCGTGCTCGTCGTCACCGAGGCCGTGGCGCGGCTGCTGCCCGGCGTCCTGGGCAACGCCGAGTCCCACCGCGACGACTCCTTCGCCCCCGGCGCCATGGCCGGCCTGCTGGAGGGCCCCGTCCACACCAAGCCGCCGCAGTGGCGCGGCCGTGGCATTCCGGACGTGCTGCTCAGCGGCCACCACGGGAAGATCGCCCGCTGGCGCCGCGACGAGGCCCTGCGGCGCACGACGGCCAACCGGCCCGACCTGATCGAGCGGTGCGATCCCAAGGCCTTCGACAAGAAGGACCGCGAGATGCTCTCCATCCTGGGCTGGGAACCCGACCCGGACGGGAAGCCGTACGGCCGATTTTGGCGCAGGACGCCCGGCGTGGAAGAATAGGGCGCTGTTGTGCGTCCGTCCGGAGCGCGCCCCTGCCACAGGGGGAGACGACGCCCGTCCCGACCCGCACGACCCTGATTCCGAAACACCTAGTTTCCGTTGATGACCTGTGGCATCAGCGAGGAAAGCAGACGAAATGTCTCACCTGCTCGACTCCGTCGACTCCGCGTCGCTGCGCAGTGACGTCCCGGCCTTCCGCCCCGGCGACACCGTCAACGTCCACGTCCGCGTCATCGAGGGCAACCGCTCCCGTGTGCAGCAGTTCAAGGGCGTGGTCATCCGTCGCCAGGGCGCCGGCGTGCGCGAGACCTTCACGGTCCGCAAGGTCTCCTTCTCCGTCGGCGTCGAGCGCACCTTCCCGGTGCACACCCCGATCGTGGAGAAGATCGAGCTCGTCACCCGCGGTGACGTCCGTCGCGCCAAGCTGTACTACCTGCGCGAGCTGCGCGGCAAGGCGGCGAAGATCAAGGAGAAGCGCGACAACTGAGCGCCCTCCGAGGTCCATCCCGGGGCCGGATAGCATCTGGCCCCGATGGACACCGAAGCACAGCCCACGGAGCGCGACCGCTCCTCCCGCCCTTCCGACTCCGAGCAGCCCTCGGATGTGGAGGGCCCGGAGGAACGGTCGCGTTCCGCTTTCGCGGGACGGATCACGGACTGGGTGCCGGGCGGCCGGATCACCGTGACCCTCCTGACTCTGCTGCTGTTCCTGCTGCTCCTCAGCACCTTCGTGCTCCAGCCGTTCCAGATCCCCAGCGGATCCATGGAGCGCGGATTGAGGATCGGTGACCGGGTTCTCGTAAATAAGTTGGCGTACCGTTTCGGGGACCGGCCGCAGCGGGGCGACATCGTCGTCTTCGACGGCACGGGTTTCTTCGGGCACGGCGACTACATCAAACGCGTTGTCGGTGCGGGCGGGGACCATGTGGTGTGCTGCGACAGGGAGGGGAGGGTCCAGGTGAACGGCCAGCCGGTCGACGAGTCGGCGTTCCTGTACCCCGGCGACCGCCCGTCCACGGTGCGCTTCGACGTCGTCGTCCCCGAGGGCACCCTCTTCGTCCTCGGCGACCACCGGGCCGACTCCAGCGACTCCCGCGACCACCTGGGCTCGCCGGGCGGCGGCATGATCCCCGTGGACGAGGTGATCGGCCGCGCCGACTGGATCGTCTGGCCCTTCGACCACGCCACCCACCTCGACCGCCCGGACGCCTACGCGCGCGTGCCGGACGCGGAGGCGGACGAACCGGCCGGTGAGTCGCGTCGGCCGGAGGGCGCCGATGGGTAGCCGGGGCAAACCGCGCGGGGCGCCCAGCAGCCCCACGGAGAACCTGCTGCCCACCGGCTCGCGGCGCACTTCCCCGCCGTCCGGCGGCCGGTCCCGTGCCGAGCGGCGCAAGCTGCAGCGCAAGGTCAAACGCCGCCGCAGGCGCGGCGCGGTCAAGGAGATACCTCTTCTCGTCGGCGTCGCCGTCCTGATAGCGCTGGTGCTGAAGACCTTCCTCGTCCAGGCGTTCGTGATCCCGTCGGGCTCCATGGAGCAGACGATCCAGATCGGTGACCGGGTCCTGGTGGACAAGCTCACTCCCTGGTTCGGCTCCGAGCCACAGCGCGGGGACGTCGTCGTCTTCCGCGACCCCGGCGGCTGGCTCCAGGGTGAGCAGACCACCAAGAAGGACGACCCCGTCGTCATCAAGCAGGTCAAGGAAGGCCTCGCCTTCATCGGCCTGCTGCCGTCCGACGACGAGAAGGACCTCATCAAGCGGGTCGTCGGCGTGGGCGGGGACCGGGTCAAGTGCTGTGACACCCGGGGACGGGTCACGGTCAACGGCGTCCCGCTCAACGAGAGCTACCTCTATCCCGGAGACTCCCCGTCCAAGGCGCCGTTCGACGTCACGGTCCCCGAGGGGCGGCTGTGGGTGATGGGCGACCACCGGTCCAACTCCGCCGACTCCCGCGCCCACCAGGAGACCGACTTCGGCACCGTCTCCGAGGACGAGGTGGTGGGGCGGGCCATGGTGATCGCCTGGCCGTTCGGCCACTGGACCACACTGGACGAACCGAAAACGTATGCGTCCGTGTCCGACTCGGCCTCCGGTTCGACCGCCGCTCCCCGGCTGTCGCATAGGGTTGCCCCCGACGATCCGAACGCGATGATTCAGCTCCCGACCCCTGCGGAACTCCCGCTCGTTATGGGAGTGGTGGGCCTGCACCGTATACGGGGCAGGCGGTGGCAGAGAGTAAGGAGTTGGCGTGGGGGATGTGGCGGTTGGCGCACGGTCCGGACACGACGGCGAGGAGAACCGCGGACACCCCGTGGAGGCAGCCGGCCCGGTCGCGGACGGCGCCCCGGCCTCCGGGCACGACTCCGGGACCGAGGACGGCAGGGTGACGGACGAACACGGCGGGACCCAGGACGAGGGAGTGGGCGGGACGCCCCCGGCGACGCCCCCCGCGGCCAAGAAGCAGCGCTCCTTCTGGAAGGAACTGCCGATCCTGATCGGCATCGCGCTGGTGCTCGCGCTGCTGATCAAGACGTTCCTGGTCCAGGCGTTCTCGATCCCGTCCGCCTCGATGCAGAACACGCTCACGATCAATGACCGCGTCCTCGTCGACAAGCTCACCCCCTGGTTCGGCTCGGAGCCCGAGCGCGGCGAGATCGTCGTCTTCCACGACCCGGACGACTGGCTCGCGGGCGAGCCGACGCCCGACCCGAACGCGCTGCAGACGGTCCTCAGCTGGATCGGCCTGATGCCGTCCGCGGACGAGAAGGACCTGATCAAGCGCGTCATCGGGGTCGGCGGCGACACGGTCGAGTGCAACGGGACCGGGCCCCTCAAGGTCAACGGCAAGGCGCTCAACGAGCCGTACGTCTACCCCGGCAACACGCCGTGCAGCGTCGACGACCAGGGCGGCCAGTTCAAGGTCAAGGTTCCCGAGGGCTCCATCTGGGTCATGGGTGACCACCGGCAGAACTCCCGGGACTCCCGCTACAACCAGTCGGACAGTCACGGCGGCATGGTCCCGGTCAAGGAGGTCGTCGGCCGCGCCATCGTGATCGCCTGGCCGATGAACCGCTGGGGCACCCTGCCGGTCCCGGACACCTTCGACCAGGACGGTCTGCAGGCCCAGCCGTCGGCCGCCGCCGCGCTGTCGGTCGCGCCCCAGGGCCTGGCCCTCGCCGGAGTCGTCCCGGTCGTCTGGTGGCGCCGCAGGCGCATGGCTCCCGCCGAGACCCGCTGAGACGTAAGGCCCCGCGCCGTACGCCCGTCATAGGGCCGTTCCGCCAGCCCCTCCCGGGCCCCCGGGAGGGGCTGCCCCGTTCGGGTACCGCCGGGTAAGGTGCGGATCCATGGGTGGCGAGAGCACAACACGTACGGTCCCGCGGGGTGGCGGAACGGACAAGGGCCCGGTGGGCGGCCGGACCGGGCAGCGGCTGTCCGGGCTCGCCGTGGCGCTGGGCCTGGTGCTGTTCCTCGGCGGCTTCGTCTGGGGAGCGGTGGTCTACCGCCCGTACACCGTGCCGACCAGTTCGATGACGCCGACGATCGACGCCGGTGACCGGGTGCTCGCGCAGCGCATCGACGGCACCGACGTCCGCCGTGGTGATGTCGTCGTCTTCAAGGACGCGACCTGGGCCAACGCCCCGATGGTCAAGCGCGTGGTCGCGGTCGGCGGGGACACCGTCGCCTGCTGCCAGGAGGGCAAGCTCAAGGTCAACGGCAAGGTCGTCGACGAGCCGTACCTGCTCGACGGCACGCCGGCCGAGTTCAGCAACTTCCCGACGGTGACCGTCCCCGAGGGCCGCCTGTTCCTGCTCGGCGACGAGCGGGACAACTCCGTTGACTCCACCGCCCACCTCACCGACGCCGCCGGCGGCACCGTGTCGCGCGGTGCCGTGGACGCCCGCGTCGACGCCGTGGTCTGGCCCATGAACGGCATGCTGGAGCGGCCGACCGGCTTCGAGGCGCTGGGCGGCCTCTCCTCGCCGGGCCCGCTGCGGACGGTCGTCGCGCTGGTGATCGCCGGTGCCGTGCTGATCCTCGTCGGCGCCGCCTACGGCCCCCTCGCCAAGCGCGCCGCGGCCTCCCGCGCCCGGACCGGAACGGGGCCCGCCGGTGCCCGCTGAGCCGACCCTGGCCGGGCAGGACTCCTACGAGGGCGGCCTGCGCAGGGTGGCCCGGGTGGTGCTGCTCGACCCCGAGGACCGCATCCTGCTGCTGCACGGGCACGAGCCGGACGATCCGGCCGACGACTGGTGGTTCACCCCGGGCGGCGGCGTGGAGGGCGACGAGACCCGAGAGGAGGCCGCCCGGCGGGAGCTCGTCGAGGAGACCGGCATCACCGACATCGAGCTCGGCCCGGTGCTGTGGCGGCGCAGGTGCTCCTTCCCCTTCGCGGGCCGCCGCTGGGACCAGGACGAGTGGTACTACCTGGCCCGTACGACCCAGACCGCGACCGAGGCCGTGGGGCTGACCGAGCTGGAGCGGCGCAGCGTCGCCGGAGCGCGCTGGTGGACGTGTCGGGAACTGACCCGGGCACATGAGACGGTGTATCCGACCAGACTCGCCGAGCTGCTGCGCAAGCTGCTCGACGAAGGTCCCCCCGCCGGACCGGTGACCCTGGACACCGAAATCGTCTAGGGGCTCACGGGACGGGCGCACAATGGTGGGACCGCACGGCTGAAGGGGAACATGCCATGAGCGCCGAGGACCTCGAGAAGTACGAGACCGAGATGGAGCTCAAGCTCTACCGGGAGTACCGCGACGTCGTCGGTCTGTTCAAATACGTGATCGAGACCGAGCGGCGCTTCTATCTCACCAATGACTACGAGATGCAGGTGCACTCGGTCCAGGGCGAGGTGTTTTTCGAGGTGTCCATGGCCGATGCCTGGGTGTGGGACATGTACCGGCCGGCCCGGTTCGTGAAGCAGGTGCGGGTGTTGACGTTCAAGGACGTGAACATCGAGGAGCTGAACAAGAGCGATCTGGAGCTTCCCAGCGGCTGAGACACGGCGAGAGATCGGGTGGTGTCACTCGTGTGGGTGACAAGGTTGTCCACAGCCGCCTGACCGTCCACCAAGATCCAAAAGCTCGTCGAGTCGGCCTCATCGTTGGCACCGGAGGTGGTGCCGACATGAACGCACGAGGTGCGCTGGGCAAGTACGGCGAGACACTCGCCGCCCGCAGGCTGACCGGAGTCGGCATGACGGTCGTGGAGCGCAACTGGCGCTGCGGCAGGACCGGCGAGATCGACATCGTGGCCCTGGACGGTGACGTCCTGGTGGTCTGCGAGGTCAAGACGCGCAGGGGCGACTCCTTCGAGCACCCGATGGCCGCGGTGACCCCCGAGAAGGCGGAGCGGCTGCGGCGGCTGGCCGAGCGCTGGATCCAGACCCACGGAGGGGCTCCGCCCGGCGGAGTCCGCATCGACCTGGTCGGTGTCCTCCTCCCGCGGCGCGGAGCCCCCGCGGTCGAGCACGCGCGCGGGGTGGCGTGATGGGTTTCGCGCGTACGTGCTCCGTGGCGCTCGTCGGCGTCGAGGGCGTGGTGGTCGAGGTCCAGGCCGATCTCGAACCAGGTGTCGCGGCGTTCACCCTGGTCGGCCTGCCTGACAAGAGCCTGACCGAGAGCCGGGACCGGGTACGGGCCGCTGTGGTCAACTCGGGAGCCGAGTGGCCGCAGAAGAAACTGACGGTGGGCCTCAGCCCCGCGTCGGTGCCGAAGAGCGGCAGTGGATTCGACCTCGCCGTCGCAGCCGCGGTCCTCGGCGCTGCCGATCGCATCGATCCCCGCGTGCTCGCCGACATCCTGATGATCGGGGAGCTGGGCCTGGACGGACGGGTGCGGCCCGTGCGGGGCATCCTGCCGGCGGTCCTGGCCGCGGCGGAGGCCGGCTACGAACAGGTGGTCGTCCCGGAGTGCGCCGCCGCCGAGGCGTCCCTGGTGCCCGGAGTGTCGGTGCTCGGCGTACGCAGCCTGCGCCAGCTGATCGCCGTCCTCGCCGACGAGCCCGTGCCGGAGGAGGAACCGGACCAGCAGGGGCGGCCCGACCCGCTCCTGGCAGGCCTGCGCATGCCGGGCACGGGAGCCGCCACCGGAATGCACGGCATGGGAACGGCGCAGTACGACCACGGTCACGACCTCGCCGACGTCGTGGGCCAGGCGGCGGCGCGCACGGCGGTGGAGGTCGCCGCCGCCGGCGGTCATCACCTGTTCCTGGAGGGGCCGCCCGGCGCCGGGAAGACCATGCTCGCCGAGCGCCTGCCCGCCGTCCTGCCCCGGCTCTGCCGGGAGGAGTCGCTGGAGGTCACCGCGGTGCACTCGGTGGCGGGTCTGCTGCCACCCGGCAAACCCCTGATCGACGCGGCCCCCTACTGCGCGCCGCACCACTCCGCCACGATGCAGGCCCTCGTCGGGGGCGGCCCCGGCATCGGGCGGCCCGGAGCCGTCTCGCTGGCCCATCGAGGTGTCCTGTTTCTGGACGAGACGCCGGAGTTCAGCAGTCATGCGCTCGACGCCCTGCGCCAGCCGCTGGAGGCCGGGCACGTCGTCATCGCGCGCAGCGCGGGCGTGGTGCGGTTCCCGGCACGGTTTCTGATGGTGCTCGCGGCCAATCCCTGCCCGTGCGGACGGTTCTCGCAGAAGGAGGACCTGTGCGAGTGCTCGCCCTCGTCGATCCGCCGATACCAGGCCAGGCTGTCCGGCCCGCTGCTCGACCGGGTCGACCTCCGGGTCGAGGTGGAGCGGATCACGCGCAGCCAACTGGCGGGGGTCGGCCCTCGAGGTGACACGACCGCGACGGTCGCCGACCGGGTGCGGGCCGCCCGGGACCGGGCGGCCGCGCGTCTCGCGGGCACCCCGTGGCGGTCCAACAGCGAGGTGCCCGGACGGGAGCTGCGCAGCCGCTGGTACGCGGCGCCCGGGGCGCGGGACGACGCGGAACGCAGCCTGGAACGGGGCGTGCTCACCGCCCGCGGCCTCGACCGGGTCCTGCGCGTCGCCTGGACCGTCGCGGATCTCGTCGGCCACGACCGACCCGACGCGAGGGACGTCGCCCTGGCGCTGCAACTGCGCACCGGTGTGCCGAAAGGCGTCCCCATGGCACTCGGAGCGCTGACGTGACCGGGGAGCGCGCCGTCCCCGGCCACGGCAGGGACGGCTCCGTCGCCAAGGGCGGTGGGCCGGCTGCGGACGATGTCGTGATCAGGGAAGACGCCGATGCGGCGGGTGACGACGAGCTGCTCGGCCGGGTCTTTCTCACACGGGTCATCGAGCCGGGTGACGAGACCGGTGGACGGTGGGTGCGGGAGCGCGGCGTCGCGGACGTGGTGCGGCGGCTGCGGGCGGG
>NZ_RAIF01000031.1:985756-990413 GCF_003671715.1 Streptomyces sp. E2N166
CTCCCGGGGGTGAGCGAGAAACGGTGGGCCGGCCTGTGCGCCAGGGCGGGCCTGGCCGAGCCGCGCCGGGACCTCGCCGTCGCCAGGGCGGCGGGGGTGCGGTTCGTGGCACCCGGGGCGGCCGAGTGGCCGCGGCAGCTCGACGACCTCGGGGACGCCAGGCCCCTCGGATTGTGGGTGCGGGGCAGGCCCAGTCTGCGCATGTGGGCGCTGAGGTCGGTGGCCGTCGTCGGAGCCCGCGCCTGCACCGAGTACGGCGCCCACATGGCGGCCACCCTCGCCGCCGGACTCGCCGAACGCGGCTGGGTCGTGGTGTCCGGCGGCGCCTACGGCGTCGACGGCGCCGCACACCGGGGCGCCCTCGGCGCGGGCGGCGCCACCGCCGCCGTCCTCGCCTGCGGTGTCGACCGCCCCTACCCACCGGGGCACACGGGGCTGATCACCAGGATCGCGGAACAGGGACTGGTCGTCGGGGAGCTGCCGCCGGGCGATCATCCGACGCCCAGCAGGTTCATCCTGCGCAACCGCGTGATCGCCGCGCTCACCCGGGGCACAGTCGTCGTCGAGGCCGCCTACCGCAGCGGCTCGCTGGTCACGGCCCGGGCGGCCCAGCGCCTCGGCCGGCACACGATGGGCGTGCCGGGACCGGCCACCAGCGCGCTGTCGGCGGGGGTGCACGAGTTGCTGCGCGGCGACGCGGTGCTCGTCGGCGACGCCGCCGAGGTGGTGGAACTGGTCGGCGACATGGGTGAGCTGCCCCCGGACCGGCGCGGGCCAGTGCTCCCCACCGACCTGCTGGAACCCCGCACCCGCCAGGTGCTGGCCGGGCTCCCGGCACGTGGAGCGGCGGGAGCGGACGAGGTGGCGCGGCGCGCACAGACCACGCAGGACGACGCGATCGCGAGACTGTACGAGCTTCGAGCGCTTGGTTACGTCGAACGACACGGCGACGGCTGGAAGTTGACACGCCAGGCGATGATCTCGGTCCGCGGTGGCCGGAGCCCTTGTTGACCCAGCGTGTTCGGCCGTCCGGGGGAACCCCGACGCCCTTGGGAATTCTGCCAGTTGGGGTATTCGAGTGATCACGCAGAGCGATCATCGTCCCCCCTGGAGAGCGTTCAGCGGAACGTATCTGCGTACGAGCCCGCCCCGCTCTTCGCACACCGCGACTGTCCAGTCACGCTACGCTCACGAGGACCCCCACGCAGACAGCAGACCGGCGGCCTCACCCAGGCACACCAACATCACGGCAGAACGGCACAAGGCGACGAATGCCCCAGCACACCTCCGGGTCCGACCGGGCGGCGATCCCCCCAGCCGCCCGCGACGGTGGCGACGTGCGACCGCCCGCCCCCTCGACGCTCGACGAGCTGTGGCGGTCGTACAAGGCGACGGGGGACGAGCGGCTGCGGGAACAGCTGATCCTGCACTACTCGCCCCTCGTGAAATACGTGGCGGGCCGGGTGAGCGTGGGGCTGCCGCCCAACGTCGAGCAGGCCGACTTCGTCTCCTCGGGTGTGTTCGGGCTGATCGACGCGATCGAGAAGTTCGACGTCGACCGGGAGATCAAGTTCGAGACGTACGCGATCACCCGGATCCGGGGCGCGATGATCGACGAGCTGCGGGCGCTGGACTGGATCCCACGGTCGGTCCGGCAGAAGGCGCGGAACGTGGAGCGCGCGTACGCGACGCTGGAGGCACGGCTGCGCCGCACCCCGTCGGAGAGCGAGGTGGCCGTCGAGATGGGGATCGCGGTGGAGGACCTCCACGCGGTCTTCAGCCAGTTGTCGCTGGCCAACGTGGTGGCGCTGGAGGAACTGCTGCACGCCGGGGGCGAGGGCGGGGGCCGGCTGAGCCTCATGGACACGCTGGAGGACACCGCCGCCGACAATCCGGTGGAGGTCGCCGAGGACCGGGAACTGCGTCGGTTCCTGGCGCGGGCGATCAACACGCTCCCGGAGCGGGAGAAGACCGTCGTCACCCTGTACTACTACGAAGGGCTCACGCTCGCCGAGATCGGGAACGTGCTGGGCGTGACGGAGAGCCGGGTCAGCCAGATCCACACCAAGTCGGTGTTGCAGCTGCGCGCCAAGCTGGCGGGCTTTGGTCGCTGACCTGGCCTTATGGCATGCGATCGACTCCTTCGGTGACCCTGTCGGCGGTCGTGCGGTCGGGTGAGTGACTCCCGTACCGGGTGGCGCGTCCGTAAAGTGGTGACGTGCCAAGGATTCGAGCGGCCTCCGTGGCCGAGCACCGGTCGATGCAGCGTTCCGCCCTGCTGGACGCGGCACGCTCCCTGCTGTCCGACGGCGGAACGGAGGCGCTGACCTTCCCCGCCCTCGCCGAACGGACGGGCCTGGCCCGGTCGTCCGTCTATGAGTACTTCCGGTCGCGGGCGGCGGTCGTCGAGGAGCTGTGCGCCGTCGACTTCCCGGTCTGGGCCGCGGAGGTAGAGGCGGCGATGGAACGCGAGACGGCCCCCGAGGCCAAGGTCGAGGCGTATGTACGCACACAGCTCGACCTCGTCGGGGACCGGCGGCACCGCGCCGTCGTGGCCATCTCCGCGAGCGAGCTCGACGCCGGCGCGCGGGAGAAGATCCGGGCGGCGCACGGCGGGCTGATCGCGATGATCGTCGAGGCGCTCGGGGAGATGGGGCACGGCCAGCCGCGGCTGGCGGCGATGCTGCTGCAGGGGGTCGTCGACGCGGCCGTGCGGCGGATCGAGCTGGGGGCGGCGGAGGAGCCGGCGGCGATCACGGAGGCGGCGGTCTCCATGGCGTTGCGGGGCGTGCGGGGCTGATCGCCGGGGCGGTCGAGAGGCTCGGCGTCCACGGAGGCGTGGCCCCCGGGTCACGGGACGGGTGCGCGGCCGCCCAGCGTCACGGAGGTGCCGCTCGTGCCCGCCCCTGTCACCCAGCAGCGCCTGTCACCCGGCCACTCCTGCCACCTCTGCTTGCGGCGCGACCGTCCGCGGCCCGCGGAAGCGGGACTCCCAGGACCGGCAGCAGCCTCGACGGACCTCCGTCGAGCAGCCACGGTGGGAGCAGGGACAGCGGGTCGAGGTAGACGTTGCCCCGCAGCAGGCCCCAGTGCAGGCAGGCCGCGCAGTGGGAGCCCGTCGGCCGCACCGTGCCGAGTAGCTGGCCCGCCGCGACCTCGTCCCCCTTCTTCACCGAGACCTCGACCGGCTCGTACGTCGTCCGCAGAGGTGGATCACCCGTCCCCGTGAGTTCCAGCGAGACGACACCCCTGCCCGCCACCTGCCCCGCGAACGACACCCGCCCCGCCGCCACCGCCCGTACCGGCGTTCCGTCCACCGCGGCGAGGTCCACGCCGCGGTGGCCGGGGCCGTACGGCGTCGCCGGAGGTTCCCAGCCCCGTAGAACCGCGGGGCGGGTGCCGACCGGCCAGATGCGGGCCACGGCCGGCACCGCCGGATCCGGGACCCGCCCGGCGTCCGTGGCCGCCACCTCCACCGTCACCGTCGTCGTGGCCGCCGCCTCCACCTCCACCGTCGTCGGCGCCGCAGCCGTCGCCGGCCGGGGCGCCCCCCTGGCCAGGAGCGTCAGCAGCAGCACCACCCACGTACACGCACCCACACATCGCCTCGCTCGCATGCCGGAACCGTCCCGCACCAGGGCCGATCACCGTCCGGCCCTGTGGACCGCTTCCCACTTGTGGACAGCCGCGTCACCCGGTACCCCGTGGGTCCCGTACACTTCTGATGGCGATCCGGGTCACCGGGTCGACTTCGCACGCCCCGACACGACGCCGTCCAAGGCTCGTGTCAGCGCCCCTCGGTCCCCAGTGGCAAGGCGCATCGCGGGCGTCAGGCGCGGGAGCCGTCCGGCTTCCGCGGCACAACCGAGAAACTCGAGGAGATACGGCCATGGCCGTCGTCACGATGCGGGAGCTGCTGGAAAGCGGCGTCCACTTCGGTCACCAGACCCGTCGTTGGAACCCGAAGATGAAGCGCTTCATCTTCACGGAGCGCAACGGCATCTACATCATCGACCTGCTCCAGTCGCTGTCGTACATCGACCGCGCCTACGAGTTCGTCAAGGAGACCGTCGCCCACGGCGGCACGGTCATGTTCGTCGGCACGAAGAAGCAGGCGCAGGAGGCCATCGCCGAGCAGGCCACCCGCGTCGGCATGCCCTACGTCAACCAGCGCTGGCTGGGCGGCATGCTCACCAACTTCTCGACCGTCTACAAGCGCCTGCAGCGCCTGAAGGAGCTCGAGCAGATCGACTTCGAGGACGTGGCCGCCTCCGGCCTCACCAAGAAGGAGCTGCTGGTCCTCTCCCGCGAGAAGGCCAAGCTGGAGAAGACCCTCGGCGGTATCCGAGAGATGTCCAAGGTGCCCAGCGCCGTCTGGATCGTGGACACCAAGAAGGAGCACATCGCGGTCGGTGAGGCCCGGAAGCTCAACATCCCGGTCGTCGCCATCCTCGACACCAACTGCGACCCCGACGAGGTCGACTACAAGATCCCGGGCAACGACGACGCGATCCGCTCCGTCACCCTGCTCACCCGCGTGATCGCCGACGCCGTCGCCGAGGGCCTCATCGCCCGCTCCGGCGCCGCTGCCGGCGACAAGGGTGACAAGGCCGCCGGCGAGCCGCTCGCCGCGTGGGAGCGCGACCTGCTCGAGGGC
>NZ_RAIF01000031.1:990686-1005018 GCF_003671715.1 Streptomyces sp. E2N166
GAAGAAGGCCGACGCCGAGACCGCCGAGAAGCCCGCCGAGGCTCCGGCTGCCGAGGCCGCCCCCGCCGCCGAGGCCCCCGCCGCCGAGGCTGCCGCCACCGAGGCCCCGGCCGAGGAGGCGCCCGCCGCCGAGGCTCCGGCCGCCGAGGGCGAGCAGGCCTGACCGTCCCGTCGGCGTCGACGGCGGGAGCGGTGACATGAGATCCGCTCCCGCCGTTCACCCGTAGGTCGGTGGAGGGACACGGACCTGCAGCTCCACGCAGGTCCGGATGCCCGCAAGATCTTCGATCTTCCAGACTTCCAGAAAGATTCACAGACTCATGGCGAACTACACCGCCGCCGACGTCAAGAAGCTTCGTGAGCTTACCGGCGCCGGCATGATGGACTGCAAGAAGGCGCTGGACGAGGCCGACGGCAGCGTCGAGAAGGCCGTCGAGGCGCTCCGCATCAAGGGTCAGAAGGGCGTCGCCAAGCGCGAGGGCCGCTCTGCCGAGAACGGCGCCGTCGTCTCGATCATCGCCGACGACAACACCTCGGGTGTCCTCGTCGAGCTGAAGTGCGAGACGGACTTCGTCGCCAAGGGCGACAAGTTCCAGAACGTCGCCAAGGCCATCGCCGAGCATGTCGCCAAGGCCGCCCCGGCCGACCTCGAGGCGCTCCTCGCCTCCGAGATCGAGTCCGGCAAGACCGTGCAGGCGTTCGTGGACGAGGCCAACGCCAACCTCGGCGAGAAGATCGTCCTGGACCGCTTCGCGCAGTTCTCCGGCGGCTTCGTGACCGCGTACATGCACCGCACGATGCCCGACCTGCCCCCGCAGATCGGTGTCCTCGTCGAGCTGGACAAGCCGAACGCCGAGATCGCCAAGGGCGTCGCCCAGCACATCGCCGCCTTCGCGCCGAAGTACCTCTCCAAGGAGGACGTCCCGGCCGAGGTCGTCGAGTCCGAGCGCCGCGTCGCCGAGGAGACCACCCGCGCCGAGGGCAAGCCCGAGGCCGCCCTGCCGAAGATCGTCGAGGGTCGCCTCAACGGCTTCTTCAAGGACGCCACGCTGCTGGGCCAGCCCTACGCGCTCGACAACAAGAAGTCCGTGCAGAAGGTGCTGGACGAGGCCGGTGTCACCCTGAAGCGCTTCTCGCGCATCAAGGTCGGCATCTGAGTCCGTACCGCGACGGACGCGCGACCCCGGTAGGGTCGACAGCAGTCGTCGGCGCCGTTCGCGTACGCCGTTGCGTACGCGCGCGTGGCGGCGGACGACAGCAGATCTGACGAGGAGGCCATTGCCGCGTATGGGATGCGAAACACGCCCCCACCGGCAGTGGCCTTCTTCGTGTGTGTGACCCACGTAAAAGAGGCGAGATCTCCATGACCACCAAGGCCGAGAAGAGCGACGACGGCAAAGTACGCGGCCGCTTCATGCTGAAGCTGTCCGGAGAGGCCTTCTCCGGCGGTGGGGGCCTGGGCGTCGACCCCGACGTGGTGCACGCCATCGCCCGTGAGATCGCGGCCGTCGTCCGGGACGGCGCGCAGATCGCGATCGTCATCGGCGGCGGCAACTTCTTCCGTGGCGCCGAGCTGCAGGTGCGCGGCATGGACCGCGCCCGCTCCGACTACATGGGCATGCTCGGCACCGTGATGAACTGCCTGGCCCTCCAGGACTTCCTGGAGAAGGAGGGCGTCGACTGCCGCGTGCAGACCGCCATCACCATGGGCCAGGTCGCCGAGCCGTACATCCCGCTGCGCGCCGTGCGTCACCTGGAGAAGGGCCGCGTGGTCATCTTCGGCGCCGGCATGGGCATGCCCTACTTCTCCACCGACACCACCGCCGCCCAGCGCGCCCTCGAGATCGACGCCGAGGCGCTGCTCATGGGCAAGAACGGCGTGGACGGGGTCTACGACTCCGACCCGAAGACCAACCCGGACGCCGTGAAGTTCGACGCGCTCGGGTACGGCGAGGTCATCACCCGCGACCTGAAGGTCGCCGACGCGACGGCCGTCACGCTCTGCCGCGACAACAGCCTCCCGATCGTGGTCTTCGAGCTTCTGAAGGAGGGCAATATCGCCCGCGCCGTCAAGGGTGAGAAGATCGGCACGCTTGTGGGTGACCAAGGCAGCCGGGACTGACCGGAGAAGCACCCCCTGTCCGCGGACGCCACCTGTCCGGGGGACGGACGGGACGGGACCGGACCGGGGGATGGACAATGTCCCGCCGGTCGGGAACCGTGCAGGAAGAACGCGACGCAGCCGGCCGCCGGCCCGACAGGGAACCGCAGCCGGGCCTACTCAAGACACGCAGGAGCAAGTGGTGATCGAAGAGACCCTCCTCGAGGCCGAGGAGAAGATGGAGAAGGCCGTCGTGGTCGCCAAGGAGGACTTCGCCGCGATCCGCACCGGCCGTGCGCACCCGGCGATGTTCAACAAGATCGTGGCCGACTACTACGGCGCGCTGACGCCGATCAACCAGCTGGCCTCGTTCTCCGTGCCCGAGCCGCGCATGGCCGTGGTGACCCCCTTCGACAAGAGCGCCCTGCGCAACATCGAACAGGCGATCCGCGACTCCGACCTGGGCGTCAACCCCAGCAACGACGGCAACATCATCCGGGTGGTGTTCCCCGAGCTCACCGAGGAGCGCCGCCGCGACTACATCAAGGTCGCCAAGAGCAAGGCCGAGGACGCCAAGGTCTCCATCCGCTCCGTGCGCCGCAAGGCCAAGGACGCCATCGACAAGATGGTCAAGGACGGCGACATCGGCGAGGACGAGGGCCGCCGCGCGGAGAAGGAGCTCGACGACACCACCGCCAAGTACGTCGCCCAGGTGGACGAGCTCCTGAAGCACAAGGAAGCGGAGCTGCTCGAGGTCTGATGAACGACTCTTCCTGGGGAGCGCCGCCACAAGCCGGGTACTGGGGGGCGTCCGACCAGGGGCCTGTCCAGGGGGCTGCCCCGGCGGGTCCCGCGTACGATGCGCATTACGCGCAGCAGACTCGCCCCATGCCCATCGTGCCCGACGTACCCGAACACGGCGGAGACCAGGATGACGGTCAGGGGGCCGCTCGGCTGAGCGGCCCCCTGTTCCGAGACGAGCCGTTCCGCGACGAGACGCATCGCGGAGAGAATCCGTCGGCGCAGCCGTATGCGGCGGTGCCGCAGAATCCGGAGCCCATGCCCGACGCCCCCCAGCCGGCGCAGCCGCAGCCGCAGAAGAAGACCGCGGGGCGCGACCTGGGCGCGGCGATAGGGGTCGGCGTCGGGCTCGGCGCGGTGATCGTCGCGTCGCTGTTCGTCGTCAAGGCCGTCTTCGTCGGTGTGGTCGCGGTCGCCGTCGTGGTGGGCCTGTGGGAGCTGACCAAGCGGCTGGAGGAGCGCAAGGGCATCAAGGCGCCCCTCGTGCCGCTCGCGATCGGCGGCGCGGCGATGGTGATCGCCGGGTATGTGCGGGGTGCCGAGGGCGCGTGGGTCGCCATGGCTCTCACGGCGCTGGCGGTCCTCGTATGGCGGATGACCGAGCCGCCGGAGGGCTACCTCAAGGACGTCACGGCGGGGCTCTTCGCCGCGTTCTACGTTCCTTTCCTGGCCACGTTCGTCGCGATGATGCTCATGGCCGACGACGGTGCGTGGCGCGTCCTGGTCTTTCTCCTGCTGACGGTCGTCAGCGACACCGGGGCCTACGCCGTCGGCTGGCGCTTCGGCAAGAACAAGCTCGCCCCGCGCATCAGCCCCGGCAAGACCCGTGAGGGCCTGCTCGGAGCAGTGGCGTTCGCGATGGTGGCCGGTGCGCTGTGCATGCAGTTCATGATCGACGACGGCATCTGGTGGCAGGGCCTGCTGCTCGGCCTCGCGGTCGCCGTCAGCGCCACACTGGGCGACCTCGGCGAGTCCATGATCAAGCGGGACCTCGGCATCAAGGACATGGGCACGCTGCTCCCGGGCCACGGCGGCATCATGGACCGCCTGGACTCGCTGCTGCCGACGGCGCCGGTGGTGTGGCTGCTGTTGGTGATCTTCGTCGGTTCCGGCTGACGGCCCGGTCGTTGTCCTGACGGGTAAGGCCCGCTGCCCCCTGGGCGGCGGGCCTCTCGGTATCCGATCCGGGCATATGGCCATCGTGGTCACCCGGCAGCAGTCAGGCGGCGCCGCAGTTCCTCCTCCGAGACGTCCTCGATGTGGGTCAGAAACACCCACATGTGACCCGAAGGGTCCTTGAGGATGACGGTGCGGTCACCGTGGAACATGTCCTTCGGCGGCTGGAGGATCTCCGCGCCGGCGGCCTCTGCCCGCTCCGCCAGGCTGTCCACGTCCGGCACGAAGACGTGCAACGTGACGGACGTGCCCCCGCCCAGCGAGGCCGGCGCGGCGAACGAGGCGGCCTCCGCCTCGTCCACGCTGGAGTCGCCCAGCATCAGGGTCGACCGCCCGATGGTGATCTCGGCGTGCATGATCCCGCCGTCCGGAGCATCGATCCGGAAGTTCTCGCGGGCGCCGAACGCCCGCCGGTAGAAGTCGATCGCCGCGGCGGCGTCGTCGACCATGATGTGTGGGATCACGGCATAGCGGTAGCGGTCGGGGATCGTGAAGTGGGCTGTGTGCTCGCTCATGGCGAACCTCCTCGAAAAGGCACGCTGATCGGTTCCTGCGGATCGGGTTCCTGCGGCTCGGTCCCTGTGGCTTCGAACGGAGCCTAAAAGCTCAAGTTTGGTCCAGGTCAAGCGGCGATGCGGCGCCGCGGGAGCTGCCGGAACGACACCGACATCCCCTGCCTCACCGATCGGAAGTCACAACGCCGATCCGGGCGCCCGGTCACGCGGCCTGGTCTCCCGCAGGCCACCCAAGTCGATCTGCGACACTGGTTGAGTCATGCCTAAGCCCGGAGAACTCACATTCGTCGCCCCCCGCGGAGCCAAGAAGCCGCCGCGGCACCTCGCCGACCTCACGCCCGCCGAGCGCAAGGAGGCCGTCGCCGCGATCGGCGAGAAGCCGTTCCGTGCGAAGCAGCTCTCGCAGCACTACTTCGCGCGGTACGCGCACGACCCCGAGCAGTGGACGGATATTCCCGCCGGCTCGCGCCAGGGGCTCCGGGAGGCGCTGCTGCCCGAGCTGATGTCGGTCGTGCGGCACTTGTCGACCGACCAGGGCACCACGCGCAAGACGCTGTGGAAGCTGTTCGACGGCACGCTCGTCGAGTCCGTCCTCATGCGCTACCCCGACCGGGTGACCATGTGCATCAGCTCCCAGGCGGGCTGCGGCATGAACTGCCCGTTCTGTGCCACGGGGCAGGCGGGCCTGGACCGGAATCTGTCCACCGCCGAGATCGTGCACCAGATCGTGGACGGGATGCGCGCCCTGCGGGACGGTGAGGTCCCCGGAGGACCGGCCCGGCTCAGCAACATCGTATTCATGGGCATGGGCGAGCCCCTCGCCAACTACAACCGCGTCGTCGGCTCCATCCGCCGCCTCACCGACCCCGAGCCCGACGGACTGGGTCTGTCCCAGCGCGGCATCACCGTCTCCACGGTCGGCCTCGTGCCGGCGATCCACCGTTTCGCCGACGAGGGCTTCAAGTGCCGCCTCGCCATCTCGCTGCACGCCCCCGACGACGAGCTGCGCGACACCCTCGTCCCGGTCAACACCCGGTGGAAGGTGCGTGAGGTGCTCGACGCCGGGTTCGAGTACGCGGAGCGGTCGGGCCGGCGGCTGTCGATCGAGTACGCGCTGATCCGGGACATCAACGACCAGGCGTGGCGCGGTGACCGGCTCGGGCGGATGCTCAAGGGCAGGCCCGTGCACGTCAACCTCATCCCGCTCAACCCCACGCCCGGCTCGAAGTGGACCGCTTCGCGGCCCGAGGACGAGAAGGCGTTCGTCGAGGCGATCGCGGCGCATGGCGTACCGGTGACGATCCGGGACACCCGTGGTCAGGAGATCGACGGGGCGTGTGGTCAGCTCGCCGCGAGCGAGCGGTAACCTGACCGGCGTCGTGCATCGTCGTACGACAACTTCATACGGAAGTACGTCCGGAACCACATCTTCATATTCCGACAGGGGAGCGCCACAGCGCTGAGAGTGCGGCACCGGCCGCAGACCCTCCGAACCTGGCCCAGGTCATTCTGGGTAGGGAGATCGGTCACCACTCGAGCTGTTGCGCCCTGCCCGGGACCCTCGCCAGGGTTCCGGGCGGGGCCGCGTCTTCTCCTGGTCACCCAGGAGGAATTCAGTGAGCATCACCAAGAAGGCCACCGTCCTGGCCGTCGGGCTCGGTATGGTCGGCGGCCTGGCCGCCTGCGGATCGTCGTCCGACGGCGGCAGCCAGGGCTCCGGCGACGCCAAGACCGTGACCCTCGTCAGCCACAACTCGTGGGCCGCCTCGAAGGACGTCATCGCCGCCTTCGAGAAGAGCTCCGGCTACAAGGTCCGGGTCCTGGAGGACGGCGACGCCGGGCAGGCCGTCAACAAGGCCGTCCTCACCAAGGACAACCCGCAGGGCGACGTCTTCTTCGGCGTCGACAACACACTGCTGTCCCGCGCGCTCGACAACGGGCTGTTCCAGCCGTACGAGGCGAAGGACTCCGACCTGGTCCTCCCCGAGTACCGGGCCGACCAGGACAAGCACCGGGTCACGCCCGTCACCACCGGCGACGTCTGCGTCAACTACGACAAGGCGTACTTCAGCGAGCACAAGCTGACCCCGCCGGACTCGTTCGACGACCTGATCAAGCCCGAGTACAAGGACCTGCTCGTCACCGAGAACGCGGGCACCTCCTCGCCCGGCCTCGGCTTCCTGCTCGGCACCGCCGCCGAGTACGGGGACGACGGCTGGCGGGACTACTGGAAGAAGCTGAAGGCGAACGGCGTAAAGGTCGTCGACGGCTGGGAGCAGGCGTACAACGAGGAGTTCTCCGGTTCGTCCGGCGGCAAGAAGGCAAAGGGCGACCGCCCGCTCGTCGTCTCCTACGCCTCCTCCCCGCCCGCCGAGGTCATCTACGCCGACCCGCAGCCCGACACCGCGCCGACGGGCGTCGCCACCGGCACCTGCTTCCAGCAGGTCGAGTACGCGGGCCTGCTGAGCAACGCCGAGAACCCCGAGGGCGGCAAGGCGCTGCTCGACTTCCTCATCGGCAAGCAGTTCCAAGAGGACATGCCGCTGAACATGTTCGTCTACCCGGTGCGGAAGGGCGCCGAGATCCCCGAGGCGTTCCGGAGGTTCGGGCCCGAGGCCGAGGATCCGCAGACCATGGACCCGGCGAGGATCGCCGGCAATCGCGACCAGTGGGTCAAGTCGTGGACCTCACTCGTACTGAAGTAGGCAAGGCCAGGACTTCCCGCGGGAGCGCGGCGCGGCTCGCCCTGATGGCCGTGCCCGTCGCGTTCTTCGCGGTGTTCTTCGCCTACCCCGTGGCCGCGATCGTCGCGCGCGGACTGCGGATCGACGGATCCTGGCAGTTCGGACGCGTTGCGGACGTACTCGCCCAGCCCGACGTCCGGCACGTGCTGTGGTTCACCACCTGGCAGGCGCTGGCCTCCACCGCGCTGACCCTGCTCATCGCACTGCCCGGCGCGTACGTCTTCGCCCGGTTCGACTTCCCCGGCAAGCAGGTCCTGCGGGCCGTGGTGACCGTCCCGTTCGTGCTGCCGACGGTCGTCGTCGGTACGGCGTTCCTCGCGCTGGTCGGACGCGGCGGGCTGCTCGACGAGCTGTGGGGCGTACGGCTGGACACCACCGTGTGGGCGATCCTGCTCGCACACGTCTTCTTCAACTACGCCGTCGTCGTACGCACCGTAGGCGGCCTCTGGGCGCAGCTCGACCCGCGGCAGGAGGAGGCCGCACGGATGCTCGGCGCCTCGCGGCTGAAGGCCTGGCGGCAGGTGACGCTGCCCGCGCTGGCGCCCGCCGTGGCCGCCGCCGCGCTGATGGTGTTCCTGTTCACCTTCACGTCCTTCGGCGTCGTCCAGATCCTCGGCGGACCGGCCTTCTCCACCCTGGAGGTGGAGATCTACCGGCAGACCTCGCAGATCTTCGACCTGTCCACGGCCGCCGTGCTGACGCTGATCCAGTTCGCCGCGGTGGCCGCCATCCTCGCCGTGCACGCCTGGACGGTACGGCGGCGGGAGACGGCCCTGCGGCTGGTGGACGCGGCCACGACCGCGCGCCGGCCGCGCGGGACCGGGCAGTGGGCGCTGCTGGCCGGGGTCCTGGTCACCGTCGCCGTGCTGCTCGTGCTGCCGCTCGCCGTGCTGGTCGAGCGGTCGCTCGGCGCTCCCGGGTTCGGCTACTACCGGGCGCTGACCCGGGAGGACGGCGGCACCTTCCTCGTCCCGCCCATCGAGGCCGTCGGCAACAGCCTCCAGTACGCCGTCGCCGCCACCGCCATCGCCGTGGTGATCGGCGCGCTGGCCGCCACCGCGCTCACCCGCCGCGACGCGGGCCGCTTCGTACGCGGTTTCGACGCGTTGCTGATGCTGCCGCTCGGGGTGTCCGCCGTGACGGTCGGCTTCGGGTTCCTGATCGCGCTGGACGAACCCCCGCTGGATCTCAGAGCCTCCTGGATCCTCGTGCCGCTCGCGCAGGCGCTGGTCGGCGTCCCCTTCGTGGTACGGACCATGCTGCCGGTGCTCCGGGCGGTGGATGTACGGCTGCGGGAGGCGGCGGCGGTACTCGGGGCGTCGCCGTGGCGGGTGTGGCGGGAGGTGGACCTGCCGATGGTGCGGCGGGCGCTGCTGGTCGCGGCCGGTTTCGCCTTCGCGGTGTCGCTCGGGGAGTTCGGCGCGACCGTGTTCATCGCGCGGCCCGACAACCCGACGCTGCCGGTCGCCGTGGCGCGGTTGCTGGGACGGCCCGGGGACATGAACTACGGCCAGGCGATGGCCCTGTCGACGATTCTGATGCTGGTGTGCGCCGTGGCCCTGGTGGTGCTGGAGCGGCTGCGGACCGACCGGAGCGGGGAGTTCTAGGGATGCGCGGAGTTCTAGGGATGCGGGAGTTCTAGGGATGCGGGAGTTCTACGGATGCTGCTGAGCCTCGAAGGCGCGACCGTCCGTTTCGGTGGGCGGGCCGTGCTCGACGCCGTCGACCTGGGGGTCGCCGAGCACGAGGTCGTGTGCGTGCTCGGGCCCAGCGGCAGCGGCAAGTCGACGCTGCTGCGGGCGGTCGCCGGGCTCCAGCCGCTGGACGCCGGGCGGGTGACGCTCGGCGGGCGGGACCAGACCGGGGTGCCCGCGCACAAGCGCGAGGTCGGGCTGATGTTCCAGGACCATCAGCTCTTCCCGCAGCGCGACGTGGCCGGAAACATCGCCTTCGGACCGCGCATGCGTGGCGCCTCCCGCGGCGGACAACGGGAGCGCGTGGGGGAGTTGCTGGAGCTGGTCGGGCTGCCGGGCGCTGAGCGCCGGTCCGTCGCCGCGCTCTCCGGCGGTGAGCAGCAGAGGGTGGCGCTGGCCCGCGCCCTCGCGCCCCGGCCCCGGCTGCTGATGCTGGACGAGCCGCTCGGCCAGCTCGACCGCTCGCTGCGGGAGCGCCTGGTCGTCGAACTCCGGCAGATGTTCGGCCGGTTGGGTACGACCGTGCTCGCCGTGACGCACGACCAGGGGGAGGCCTTCGCGCTCGCCGACCGGGTCGTGGTGATGCGGGACGGGCGGATCGCCCAGTCGGGGACGCCGCTGGAGGTGTGGCAGCGGCCCGCCGACGCCTTCGTGGCGCGCTTCCTCGGCTTCGACAACGTGGTCGACGTGACCGTCACCGGGCAGGCCGCCGACACCCCGTGGGGCAAGGTGCCGGTCCCCGAGGATGCTCCGCAGGGTGCCCGTACCCTGCTCGTCCGGCCCGCCGGCGTGCGCATGGTGGCCGCCGGCCAGGGCCTGCGCTGCACGGTCACCGCGCGTACCTTCCGGGGCACCCATGTCGCCGTCCACCTCCAGCCCGAGGACGCGCCGCGCCTGGAGGCGGCGTGCGCGCTGCGGGCGGCACCGGAGGTCGGGGACACGACGGGGGTGGAGTTCGACGGGGCGGAAATCGTCGTGTTGCGATGATCATCCGGTTCGTAGGGTAGGAGGCATGACACTCCTTGCCCACGACCGCTACTGCGATGAAATCGCCCACCAAGTGGGCCGGTTCGGTGCCGTGCTGTCCTCCGGCGCCGACCTGTCCGCCACAGTGCCGACCTGCCCGGACTGGACGCTGGAGGACCTGGTGCGGCACGTCGGCCGCGCCCTGCGCTGGACGGAGCTGATCGTCCGTACCCGCGCCGAGGAGGACGTCCCGTTGGACCGCGCGCCCGGATCCGAGGGCCCGCGGGTGACGGGGGACGCGGCCGCGCTGGAGGCGTGGCTGGCGGAGTCCGGGGAGACGGTCGTGCGCGCGCTGCGGGAGGCCGGACCGGACGGGCGGGCGTGGTCGTGGTCCGGGAACCACACCGCGGGCTTCTGGGCCCGCCGGATGACGCACGAACTCGTCGTCCACGGGGCGGACGCGGCCCTCGCGGCGGGCCGTCCGCGCGAGGCGGTCGCCGCCGAGGTGGCGGCCGACGCGATCGACGAGTGGCTGGAGATCGTGCGGTTCGTCCAGCGGGTACTGCCGGACGGGCCGGCCAAGGGCCTGCGAGCGCCCGGTCGGAGCATCCATCTGCACGCCACCGACACCGCCGCGGACCTCGGCGCCGAATGGCTGATCGAGCTGCCCGAGGAGGGCGTCACGTGGCGCCGCGCCCACGAGAAGGCGACCGTGGCCCTGCGGGGGCCGCTCACGGACGTGTTGCTGGCCTTCTACCGCAGGCTTCCGCTGGACACCCCCGGGCTCCAGGTGCTCGGCGACCGCGAGCTGCTGGAACTCTGGCTGGAGAAGGCGGCGTTCGGCTGAGGCGACGCCGGGCGTCGCCTGGCGGCGTCAGTCGAGGCGAGTCGAGGCGAGGCGGGACGACGTGACGGTGGCCCGTCCCCGGCCGGGGACGGGCCACCGCTGCGTACGGAGGCGCGAGGCGTCAGCGGTTGCTGTTCGCTCCGCGACGGCGCAGGCCGAAGAAGACCGCGCCGCCACCGATGGCGACCAGAGCCGCCGCGATGCCGGCGATCATGCCGGTGTTGGAGTTCGCGCCGGTCTCGGCGAGGTTGGACTCACCGGCCGCCGGGGACGGGGCGTTGTTGCTCGGCACGGCCGCCGGAGCGGTGCTCTCGCTCTGGGACGGCGCCGGGGCCGACGTGGACGGTGCCGGGGCCGGCGTCTCCGTCTCCTCGGCCGGGGTGGAGGAGCTCTCCGACGGGGTCGGAGTCGGGGTCGGGGTGTCCTCCGTCTTGCAGGGGGTCGACGGGGTCACGAGGTTCGGCTTGATGTCCTCGTCGACGTACTTGTCGGCCTTGACATGGATGCGGTACTCGGCGTTCGGCTTCCAGTCCGCGGCGAAAGTGATGGTGCTGCCCTCGCGTGATCCCTTGACCACCTGCTCGCCGATCTTCTCGGCGTCGGCACCGTTGTTCTGCAGGTAGACGGTGACGGTGGCGGGGATGCCGGCCGGGTCCACGTCGGTGACGGTGATGACACCCTTGTCGCCTTCGCACTTGGCGGCGGCGGAGAACTCGCTGATGTCGCAGGCGAGCGCGTTGCCGGCGGCGCCGATCGCCAGGGCCACCGAGGCGGAGGCGACGCCGAGGGCGCGGACGCCACGGCGGGATGCGGTGCTTCTGAGTATGGACAGGACTGCCACGTTTGTCCTTTACGGGAGCGCAGATGCGGGGGGTGGAGAGGGTGCTGACGCGTGATGATCGGCATCAGCACACCCACGAGCCTCACTGGTCTATAAGCGGTACATAAGCAGTGTCAACGCATATGCCTGCCAAGGGCGTTGGCTTTGCCGTCTTATTAACCACCGAGACGTTTCAGCGCTCCGGGGGCCTCCTCGATCCGGTCGACGAGCGCGATCCGGGACTCCATCGTCCGTCCCCCGGCGAGCGACGTGAGCAGCGGCCACGCGGGCAGCTTCTCCGTCCAGTGCGCCCGGTCCACCAGCACCATCGGCGTGGGCTCGCCCCGCGACTCGTAGTAGTTCGGCGTCGCGTTGTCGAAGATCTCCTGTACGGTCCCGGCGGCGCCCGGCAGGAAGACCACGCCCGCGTTGGAGCGGGCCAGCAGACCCTCCTCGCGGGTGGCGTTGGCGAAGTACTTGGCGATGTGCGCGGCGAAGGCGTTGGGCGGCTCGTGGCCGTAGAACCAGGTCGGGATGCCGACCGAGGCGCCACCCGCGGGCCAGCGTTCACGGACCTCGAACGCGGACCGCGCCCAGTCGGTGATCGACGGGGTGAACGACGCGACCTTGGCGAGGAGCAGCAGCGCGTCGTCCAGCATCCCGTCGTCGAACGGGGCCGCGTAGGCGCCCAGGTTCGCCGCCTCCATCGCGCCCGGACCGCCGCCGGTGGCCACGGTGAACCCGGCGCGGGCCAGTTCGCGGCCCAGGCGGGCGGCGCCCGCGTACGACCTGGTGCCGCGCGCCATGGCGTGACCGCCCATGACGCCCACCACCCCGGCGCCGGTGAGGAGTTCGTCGATCGCGTCGGAGACGGAGTCGTCGTGGATCGCGCGCAGCATGGAGGCGAAGACGTCGCCGTCCGCCTTGGTCTGCTGGAACCAGTCGTAGGCGAGGGCGTCCGGTGTCGCCTCGTACCCCCCGTCCAGACGGGCGTACAGCTCGTCGGGGGAGTAGACGCGTCCGCGGTACGGATCGAAGGGCAGGCCCGGTATGGGCGGGAAGACCAGGGCGCCGGCGGCGCGCACCCGGGTGGCCGCCTCGGGTGCCATCGGGCAGCCGAGGAAGACGGCGCCCGTGGGGTCCGCGGACATCAGGGCGTCCGTACGGGCCGTCAGATCGACGGCCTGGACGCGGTAGTGGGCGAGTGTGCCGTGCGCCGAGACGACGGAGTCGAACTCGGCGAGGCTCTCGATCTCCCGGTCGTGGGAGGCGTGGTGGGACTGGAGCTGGGCCTGTGACCGGGCCTTGGGCCGGGCGGGTGTCGGATCCACCCGCCCATGCTAGGCATGCGCCCGGCTCAGCCCTCGACCGCCGCCGGGTCCATCCACACGACCTCGAAGGTGTGGCCGTCCACGTCGTCGAAGGCCCGGCCGTACATGAAGCCGTGGTCCTGGGTCTCGCCGGAGACCGAACCGCCGGCCGCGACCGCCTTCTCCACCAGCTCGTCGACCTTCTCGCGGCTCTCGGCGCTCAGCGCGATCAGCACCTCGCTGGACTTCGTCGAGTCCACGATGTCCTTCTTCGTGAACTGGCGGTACTTCTCCGGCGTGTGCACCATCACGACGATGGTCTCGCTCAGCGGGATCGACGCGGTGGTTTCGTCGCTGAACTGGGCGTTGATCTCGTAGCCGAGCCCGGTGAAGAACTTCTTCGAGGCGTCGAGGTCGTTGGTGGCCAGGTTCACGAAGATCATCTGCTGGTACATGAGGGCCTCTCCCGTCGGTGTCCTGCTGTTGTCGTGCTGTTCGAAGGGTTAGACGCGAGGGGCGGGCGGAACTCATCGCTGGTTCGCGAATTTCTTCGAGAATCTTTCTCGGCCGGGTCGGCGGGTGCGGGTCAGCCGGCCAGGGGCAGTGACGCCAGTTGCGCGACGATCAGGGTCAACGGGCCGAACAGGGCGAGCAGCGCGCCGGCGCGCACGGCGGCGGCGGCGCGCAGTGTGGCCGGCGGCGCGCCCAGCCGCAGCAGGGCCTCCGTCGTGTCGGCGCGGGCGTGTTTGGCCTCGACGGCCGCGGTGAGGAGGGTGGCCACCGTGCAGCCGGCGACCAGGAGGGCGCCGAGGACGCTCAGCGGGCCGAAGTCCGGTCCGTCCGTGCCGTACAGGACGGACCCCGCGTACGTCGCGGAGGCCACGGCGCAGACGACGCCGAGGGGGCGGCCGACGCGGTGCGACTCCTCCATCAGGACTCGGCCGGCCAGGAGGCGCAGGGCGCCGGGGCGGGCGGTCTGGAGCAGACGGCCGCACAGGTGGGTGAGGCCGGGGCCGGCCATGGCGAGGCCCAGGACGGTGAGGGCCCAGCCGAAGAGGACGCCGGCGGAGGGGGTGGCGTCGGGCGCGGGGGCAGCCGTGTTGCCGGCGTAGGTCTCCACGGCGAGGCCTGCGGTGAGGACGGCGATGCCCCAAGGAAGGGTGGTGGTGTTCTGGGGGCGGGGTGTGGGTGCGGGTGTGTTTGTGGTTGCGGCCTCGGTCGGGGCCGGGGCCGGGGCCGGGGACGGGCTGTCGGGTACGGCGTCCGGTGTCGGCTGCGGGACGTCCGTCGGGGGTGCCGGGTGGGTGGCACTGGCGTGCGTCAGCAGGGCACCCCCTGCGCCCACCTGTGCCGCCTCA
>NZ_RAIF01000031.1:1006059-1030462 GCF_003671715.1 Streptomyces sp. E2N166
CGGCGTCGGCCGACGCCGCGCAGCATGAGGGGGAGGGCGGCGTTCTCCCAGACGTTGAGCTCCGGCACCAGCACGGGGGCGGGGTCGATCCAGCCGAAGCGGTCGCGGCGCAGTCGCTCGCGGCCGAGCGGGCCCATGGTGTGCATCGGCACACTGTTGAACCACACCTCGCCGTCCTGCGGCCGGACCAGCCCGGACAGACACCGCAGCAGCGTGGTCTTGCCACTGCCGCGCGGGCCGCTCACGGCGAGGATCTCGCCCTCGCGGACGCCGAGCGACACGCCTTGAAGCGCGGGGGAGCCGTCGTGGTGCTGGTAGCGCAGGGCGCGGGCCCAGAGCACGTCGTTGTCCGGCGGGGCCTCCATGGGCGTACACCTCGGTTCTGATCCGTATTTCCCCGGTCAAGTCCCTCTTCCGGGGGAACGAAGGCGGGGCCGATCGGTCACTGGGCACGGTAAGGAGTCGCCGCGGGGGAAGCCGGACAGCACGCGGCCCCGGGCCGCCGTTCTCACTCGAACGGGCGGCACCGGGGCCGGTGATGATCTTCCAGAAGGATGATCAGAGCTTCGTCCACGCCTCCGTCAGCGTGGCGCGCAGGATCTGCTCGATCTCGTCGAAGGTCTCCTGGTTGGAGATCAGCGGCGGGGCGAGCTGGATGACCGGGTCGCCGCGGTCGTCGGCCCGGCAGTACAGGCCGTTGTCGAAGAGCGCCTTCGACAGGAAGCCGTACAGGATCCGCTCGGTCTCCTCGTCGTTGAAGGACTCCTTGGTGGCCTTGTCCTTGACCAGCTCGATGCCGTAGAAGAAGCCGTTGCCGCGGACGTCGCCGACGATCGGCAGGTCGAGGAGCTTCTCCAGGGTCGCGCGGAAGTTGCCCTCGTTGTCCAGCACGTGCTTGTTGAGGCCCTCGCGCTCGAACAGGTCGAGGTTGGCGATGCCGACCGCGGCGGAGACCGGGTGGCCGCCGAAGGTGTAGCCGTGCAGGAAGGTGTTGTCACCCTTGTAGAACGGCTCGGCCAGGCGGTCCGAGATGATGCAGGCGCCGATCGGGGAGTAGCCCGAGGTCATGCCCTTGGCGCAGGTGATCATGTCCGGGACGTAGCCGAACTTGTCGCAGGCGAAGGTCGTGCCGAGGCGGCCGAAGGCGCAGATGACCTCGTCCGAGACGAGCAGTACGTCGTACTGGTCGCAGATCTCGCGTACCCGCTGGAAGTAGCCGGGCGGGGGCGGGAAGCAGCCGCCGGCGTTCTGCACGGGCTCCAGGAAGACGGCCGCGACGGTCTCCGGGCCCTCGAACAGGATCTGCTGCTCGATCTGGTCGGCGGCCCAGCGGCCGAAGGCCTCGGGGTCGTCGCCGAAGAGCGGGGCGCGGTAGATGTTGGTGTTCGGCACCTTGTGCGCGCCCGGGACGAGCGGCTCGAAGGGGGCCTTGAGGGCCGGCAGGCCGGTGATGGACAGGGCGCCCTGCGGGGTGCCGTGGTAGGCGACCGCGCGGGAGATGACCTTGTACTTGGTCGGCTTGCCGGTCAGCTTGAAGTACTGCTTGGCCAGCTTCCAGGCGGTCTCGACCGCCTCACCGCCGCCGGTGGTGAAGAAGACCTTGTTGAGGTCGCCGGGGGCCTCGTCGGCCAGGCGCTCGGCCAGCTCCACGGCCTTCGGGTGGGCGTAGGACCACACCGGGAAGAAGGCGAGCTCCTGCGCCTGCTTCGAGGCGGTCTCGGCAAGCTCCGTGCGGCCGTGTCCGGCCTGGACCACGAACAGGCCGGCGAGACCGTCGAGGTAGCGCTTGCCCTTGTCGTCGTAGATGTGGGTGCCCTCACCGCGGACGATGGTGGGGACGGGGGCGTTCTCGTACGACGACATGCGGGTGAAGTGCATCCACAGGTGGTCGTACGCGGTCCTGCTGAGGTCCTTGGGGCTGTCGGTGCTCACGATTATCGGGTTCCCCACATATAGGTCTGCTTCTTGAGCTTCATGTAGACGAAGCTCTCGGTGGAGCGCACTCCGGGCACGGCCCGGATGCGTTTGTTGATGACGTCCAGAAGGTGGTCGTCGTCCTCGCAGACGACCTCCACCATCAGGTCGAAGGAGCCCGCGGTCATCACCACGTACTCGCATTCGGACATGGCCGTCACCGCGTCGGCGACGGACTCCACGTCGCCCTCGACACGGACGCCGACCATCGCCTGCCGGCGGAACCCCACGGTGAGCGGGTCCGTGACGGCGACGATCTGCATCACGCCCTGGTCGAGCAGCTTCTGGACGCGCTGGCGCACGGCAGCCTCCGACAGGCCCACGGCCTTGCCGATGGCGGCGTACGGCCGGCGGCCGTCCTCCTGGAGCTGCTCGATGATGGCGAGGGAGACGGCGTCCAACTGGGGACCGCCGTTCCTGGACTCGCGGGAGTCCTTCTGGTCTGCGCTTCGACTGGCCACGACTTCACTGTGCACGACGTATCGATAGTTTCGCAAGGCCGGATCGATGAAATTCGTTGTCTACGAGGTCAGAGTCTACGGATTTCGCAACCCTGGAGCGGCCGGGGGTGTTGAAAACGTCGGGTCTCCGTCTAGGGTGGGTGTCTCAGTGTTCGGACAGCTGACAGCTGACAGCTGACAGCCGACAGCCGACAGCCGACAGCCGACTGCGGACGGTCGGCAGCTGTGAGATCCGAACACCGGGAGACCTGATGGAAACCGAACTTGGAGGGCCGGCAGTGAGCACCGAGCTGCGTCGTCTGCGCAACTACATCGACGGTGAGTTCCGGGACGCCGCCGACGGACGGACCACCGAGGTGGTCAACCCCGCCACGGGAGAGGCCTACGCGACCGCCCCCCTGTCCGGGCAGGCGGACGTGGACGCCGCCATGGCGGCCGCCGCCGCGGCCTTCCCGGCCTGGCGGGACCTGGTCCCGGCCGAGCGGCAGAAGGCCCTGCTGAAGATCGCGGACGCGTTCGAGGAGCGGGCCGAGGAACTTATCGCGGCCGAGGTGGAGAACACGGGCAAGCCCATCGGGCTGACCCGCTCCGAGGAGATTCCGCCGATGGTCGACCAGATCCGCTTCTTCGCGGGCGCGGCGCGGATGCTGGAGGGGCGCAGTGCCGGTGAGTACATGGAGGGCCTGACCTCCATGATCCGCCGCGAGCCGATCGGCGTCTGCGCGCAGGTCGCGCCGTGGAACTACCCGATGATGATGGCCGTGTGGAAGTTCGCCCCGGCGCTCGCCGCGGGCAACACGGTCGTCCTGAAGCCCTCGGACACCACGCCGGCGTCCACGGCCCTGATGGCCGACATCATCGGCTCGATCGTGCCCAAGGGCGTCTTCAACGTCGTCTGCGGCGACCGCGACACCGGCCGTCTGATGGTCGAGCACGAGACCCCGGCGATGGCCTCCATCACCGGCTCGGTGCGGGCCGGCATGTCGGTCGCCGAGTCGGCGTCGAAGGACCTCAAGCGCGTCCACCTGGAGCTGGGCGGCAAGGCGCCGGTCGTCGTCTTCGAGGACACCGACATCCCCAAGGCCGTCGAGGGTATCTCGGAGGCGGGCTACTTCAACGCCGGCCAGGACTGCACCGCTGCCACTCGCGTGCTGGTCCACGAGTCGGTCCACGACGAGTTCGTGAGCGCGCTCGCGAAGGCCGCGTCCGAGATCAAGACCGGCCAGCCGGACGACGAGGACGTCATGTACGGCCCGCTCAACAACCCCAACCAGCTCAAGCAGGTGGTCGGGTTCATCGAGCGTCTTCCCGCCCACGCCAAGGTCGAGGCGGGCGGCCATCAGGTCGGCGAGAAGGGCTACTTCTACGCCCCGACCGTCGTCTCGGGCCTCAAGCAGGACGACGAGATCGTGCAGAACGAGGTCTTCGGCCCCGTCATCACCGTCCAGTCCTTCCGCGACGAGGACCAGGCCGTCGAGTGGGCCAACGGCGTCGAGTACGCGCTGGCCTCCTCGGTGTGGACCAAGGACCACGGCCGCGCCATGCGGATGTCCAAGAAGCTGGACTTCGGCTGCGTGTGGATCAACACCCACATCCCGCTGGTCGCCGAGATGCCGCACGGCGGCTTCAAGAAGTCCGGCTACGGCAAGGACCTGTCGGGGTACGGCTTCGAGGACTACACCCGGATCAAGCACGTGATGACGTCGCTGGACGCGTGACGCGCCTGGACGTGTGACGCACCCGGTGTGCGCGCGGCCCCGGACGGGAGTCCCGTCCGGGGCCGCGCCGCGTGCGCACCGTGAACTCGCCCCGGTCGACAGGGTGTCGGGCCTGGGCGGAGGCGCTCGACGCAGCGTCGATTGTCCCTGGCAGTGCGGGCGCGGGATCCTGCGGCCATGCCCTTGCTCTCGAAGACGCCCACGCTCTCCCGCCGGACCCTGCTCCGCGGCCTGGGCGGCTCCGCCGCACTCGGCGCGCTGGCCGGCTGCGGAGTGCCCGCCGCGTACGTCGCGCCGGGCGACCGCGCCGCGACCGACCGGTCCGCCACCGAGCAACGGCTGACCTGGGCGAACTGGCCGCTGTACATCGACACCGACGACGAGCACCCCAGCCGGCGGCCCACGCTTGAGGCGTTCGAGAAGCGGTCGGGCATCTCCGTCGAGTACATCGAGGAGATCAACGACAACGACGAGTTCTTCGGCAAGATCAGCCCGTCCCTGATGAACCACCAGCCCACGGACCGCGACCTGATCGTCATCAGCGACTGGATGTGCGGGCGGTTCGTCCGGCTCGGCTGGGTGCAGGAGATGGACCGCTCCCGCCAGCCGAACGTCACCGAGTACCTCGACCCGCTGCTGCGTTCGCCCGCCTTCGACCCGGGCCGTGAGTTCACCGTGCCCTGGCAGTCGGGCATCACCGGCATCGCCTACAACCGCCGCAGGCTCGGCCGGGAGATCCGGCACGTGTCCGACCTGTGGGCGGGGGACCTCAAGGGCCGGGTGACCCTGCTGTCCGGCATGGACGAGGCGTTCGCGCTGCTGATGCAGGGCAACGGTGTGGACATCACCGACTGGACGGCGGACGACTTCCACACGGTCTGCGACCAGGTGGAGAAGCAGGTGGCCAAGGGTCAGATCCGCCGCTTCACCGGCAACGACTACATCAAGGACCTCTCCAGCGGGGACGTCCTGGCCTGCCAGGCCTACTCCGGTGACGTGATCCAGCTCCAGGCGGACGACCCGGACATCGAGTTCGTCGTCCCGGAGGAGGGCGCCGAGCTGTGGTCGGAGTCCCTGATGATCCCGAACCTGGCCCGCCACAAGGCCAACGCCGAGCGGCTGATCGACCACTACTACCAGCCCGAGGTCGCCGCCGAGCTGGCCACCTGGGTCAACTACGTCTGCCCGGTCCCGGCCGCACGGGACGTACTCGCCTCCTCCGACGACGAGGAGACCGCCGCCCTGGCCGAGGACCCGCTGATCTTCCCGGACGCGGCGATGCGCGAACGGCTCGCCATCGCGCGGGACATCGCGGCGGGGGAGCGGTCGGAGTTCGCGAAGCGGTGGAACGGCATCGTGGGGGTGTAGCAGACTGGCCGGTGTGATGAATTCACCGGGCGATGAAAAGGTGGGGGCGGCGGTCACGTTCGGTCTGCTGGCCGCCTGGGCGCTGCACGACGCCGAGGAACTGGCGACCGTACCGGGTTGGTGGCGGCGCAACCTGCCCGCCCTGCGCGAGCGGTTCCCCACCGTGCCGGAGGCCGTGTGGCGGCGGGCCGAGCCGGCCGACGGGCGGGAGTTCGCCGTCGCGGTGGGGGTGATGGCCGCGGTCGTGGCCTCCGCGTCCGCCGCGGGCCGGCTGACCGGCGGCCGGTCGGCGGCGTACCAGAGCGCGCTCAACGCCTTCGGTCTGCACGGCGTGGTCCACCTCGCCCAGGCGGGGCTGGTGCGCGGCTACACGCCCGGGGCGGCGACCTCGCCCCTCGTCGTCGTCCCGTTCACCCTCTGGGCCCGCCACCGGCTGCGCCGCGCCGGTGTCCTGCGCGCCACGCGCCCGCGCGACCTCGCCGTGGGGTTCGGCCTCGCGGGAGCGACGGTGGCGGGTGCGCACGTGGTGGCGCGGCGGCTGACGGGGGCTACTTCAGCGCGGCCAAGGTGATCGCGTCGAGGACCGGGTTCCGCTCCGCGCTCTTGGCGTCCGTGGCGTTGACCGAGTAGACGAGGGTGCGGCTCAGGTTGCGGGTGCCGCCGATGACGGCGCTGTATCCGTAGCGGGACCCCGACTTGCCCCAGAAGACCTTGCCGTCGACTTCCATGTACTCCAGCCCCGCGCTGCGCTGTGCGCCCGGGACGCCTGCCGGGGTCGTGAACATCTCCTCCAGCTCCGGCTGCGGCACGATCTTTCCCCGGAACAGCTTGGTGAGCAGCTTCTCCAGGTCGGCGGTGGTGGAGATCATGTCGCCGGCCGCCCAGCGGTCCGCCTGGTTCCACTCGGTCACGTCGACCAGCCGCGTCGTGCCGTCCGGCTGCTGCACCGCCTGGTAGCCCCGGTTGTGCGGGCCGCGGATGCGGGGGTCGGTGCCGGGGAAGTACGTGTGGCGCATGCCGGCCGGGCGCAGGACCAGGCGGGTGGCCACGGAGGCGTACGAGTGCCCCGTCACCTTCTCGATCAGCAGGCCGAGGATCGTGTAGTTGATGTTCCGGTACTGCTGCCGCGTCCCCGGGGTGAAGTCCTCCGGTCCCTTGGCGATCGCCGACGCCGCGACCTGCTGCGGGGTGAGGGTCTCGAAGCGGTGCGCGTACACCTCCGCGAAGTCGTCGCCGAGAGCGTCGCCCGGCTTTATGCCGCTGGTGTGGTTGAGCAGTTGGCGGACACTGATCGGCTGCTCGAACTCCGGCGTGAAGAAGTCGGGGAGGTAGCCCTGCACGGGCGCGTCCAGGTCGATCTGGTCCTGGGCGGCGAGCCGCAGGACGGTGGCGGCGGTGACGACCTTCGTGACCGAACCGGCCCGGAAGCGGGCATGGGGGTGTGCCGGCCGGTCGCCGGCCAGGTCGCGCACGCCCGCGCTGCCGTGCCAGTCGCCGTCGGGGTCGTCGACCCGCACGAGGGCGGCGGTGGCGTGCTGGTTCGGGAGCCCGTCGAGGGCGGCGCGCAGCGCTTCCTCGTTCGGCCCGTCCTGGCCGACGGAGCGGGCAGCCGCGGCGGGCGGCGCGGCGAAGGCCGGGGCCGCCAACGGGCCCGCGGCCAGGGCGAGGACGACGGAGGCGGCGAGAACGGAGTGGGTACGGGCACGCATCGACTGCTCCAGGGGTGAAGGCGGTTGCGGCGGAAGGATCGTTGATCATCCTTGTGCGCCGCGCCCCATGGCGGATCGTCGGTGAGTAGGGTGTCCGCCCCGCAGCCGGACTCAGGGAATCCCCCTACGAGGGACGGGAGTTGTGCGGGGCACCCCTTACGGGACCGGGGTGGCTCCGTCCGGCGTCGCGCAGCGCGCACAGCGTGTCGATGCGGTTGGTGGTGATCGAGTCGACGCCCAGCGCGATCAGCCGGCGCATGGAGCGCCGGGTGTCCGGGGTCCACACCGACAGCAGGCAGCCGTCACCGTGGACCCGCTCGGCCAAGGCCTTGTTCACCAGCCCGAACCGGTAGTTCAGCCACCGCGGCCGCACCGCCGCGAGCAGCGCGGGGCGCGGCGGCGCCGCCGTCGTCCAGGTCATGGCGATCTCGGCGGCGGGGTCGGCGGCGCGCACGGCGAGCATGGCCGTGGCGCCCGCCGTGTAGTACACGCGGTCCTGGGCCCCGCACTCCCGGACGACGTCCACGATGCGCCGCACCGCCCGCTCGCCCGGCCCGCCCGGCAGGTCCAGCATCAGCCGGCTGCCGTCGGTCGCGGCCAGCGCCTCGGCGAGCGTCGGCACCCTGCCCGCCGTCAGCCCGCGCACCTCCTCGGCCGACAGGGAACGCAGCGGCCGGTCGTGCAGCCACAGCCGCTTCAGCGTCTCGTCGTGCAGCAGCACGGGCACGCCGTCGCGGGTGAGCCGTACGTCGGTCTCGACCGCGTCCGCGCCGCGGCCGAGCGCGGAGCGCAGCGACTCGATGGTGTTCTCGCGGCAGCGGTACGGGTCGCCGCGGTGGGCCACGGCGGTCAGGTCGCGTGCGGGACTCATGGTGGTCACCCGGTTCAGGAGGAGAGCCAGGCGGAGGTGTACGTGTCGATCTCGTCGCTGATCCGCGCCTTGCCCGGCACGTCCAGGAACGAGGCCTCGACCGCGTTCTTCGCCAGGTCGGCGAGGCCCCTTGCGTCGAGGTCGAGGAGCCGGGCGGCGACGGCGTACTCGTTGTTGAGGTCGGTGCCGAACATCGGCGGGTCGTCGGAGTTGATGGTCACCAGGACACCGGCGCGCGTGAACTCCTTGATCGGGTGCTCGTCCAGGGTGCGTACCGCGCGGGTGGCGATGTTGGAGGTCGGGCACACCTCCAGGGGGATGCGCCGCTCGGCGAGGTGCGCCAGCAGCCTCGGGTCCTGCGCCGAGCTGGTGCCGTGCCCGATGCGTTCGGCGCGCAGGTCGTTCAGGGCGTCCCACACCGTCTGAGGGCCGGTGGTCTCGCCGGCGTGCGGCACCGAGTGCAGCCCGGCGGCGATCGCCCGGTCGAAGTAGGGCTTGAACCGCGGCCGCGCGACCCCGATCTCGGGTCCGCCGAGGCCGAAGGAGACCAGGCCCTCGGGGCGCACCCGGTCGTCGGTGGCGAGCCGCGTCGTCTCCTCGGCGGCCTCCGTACCGGCCTCGCCCGGAATGTCGAAGCACCAGCGCAGTACGGTCCCGAACTCGGCCTCGGCCGCCTTGCGGGCGTCCTCGATCGCGGCCATGAAGGCGCCCTCGTCGATGCCGCGCCGGGTGGAGGAGAACGGCGTGATGGTCAGCTCGGCGTACCGCACCTGCTGCCGGGCCATGTCACGGGCCACCTCGTACGTCAGCAGCCGGACGTCCTCCGGAGTGCGGATCAGGTCGACGACGGACAGGTACACGTCGATGAAGTGGGCGAAGTCCGTGAACTGGAAGTAGTCGACCAGGGCCTCGGGGTCGGTGGGGACCTTGGAGTCGGGGTGGCGCGCGGCCAGTTCCGAGACGATGCGCGGGGAGGCGGAGCCGACGTGGTGGACGTGCAGTTCGGCCTTGGGCAGTCCGGCGATGAAGGCGTGCAGGTCTCGCGGGACGTCGGGGTCGACGAGGTGCTCGGTCAAGGGTTCCTCCCCACAACGGCGCCCCGGGCCGGTGCGGGCCGGCCGGGCGCGGGTGATCGGCTGATCGGTGACTCGGGATCATCGTAGGCCGGGCCCGTGCCGGGTGACGACGGGCCGTAGCATGACGGGACGTTCGACAGAGGGGGGCCCTCCCATGCCCGACGAAGCGCAACCGCCGAGAGCCGACGCGCACACGCCGGAAGCCCAGGGGAACGATCCCGCGCCCCGGCCGGCGCCACCTGGTGCCGGTACCGGTGACGCGTGGGTGGCGCCGGCCGACGGGCACGCCGAGGGCGTCGCGGACGTGGTCCCCGGGGTCGGCCTCGACAAGCCGGGCATGCCGAGCGGGTCTCGTACGCCGGAGGCTTCGGGCGTCCAGCCGTCCCCGCCCCTGTCCCCGTCGCCGTCACATCCTGGGCCGGGCTTCGAGGACCGGCCCTCGGCGATGCCCGGGCCGGGGTCAGACCCATGGGCGCCGCCGGTGGACGATGCCGTGCCGACGCCCGACGGCGGTCCCGGGGCCACCCTCGCGGCGGGCGGGCCCGCTCCGTGGTCGGCCCCGTCCGTTCACGACCAGCAGACGGTCACGTCCATGCCGGCCATGGACACCCCGCCGTGGGCAGCCCCGGCCGCCGCGACGCCGGCGAACGGCCCCGCCGGCCCCTTCGCACCGCCGGGACCGACTGCCCCCGCTACGGGTGCGCCGAATCCCTTCGCGCCCCCGGGCCCGGCAGCCGCCACCGGTGCGCCCAACCCCTTCGCGCCCCCGGCCGCGACGCCGCCGTATGTGCAGGACGGGGCGGCGGTCCCGCCGCCGCCCATCGCGCCCGAAGGTCCCGGTCAGGTCCCCTACGGCTACCCCGGCCCGGGCGGGTACGGACACCCGGGCGGCCCGGGCGGGTACCCCGGTGCGCAGCCGCAGGGCTACTTCGGCTGGCCCGGCATGGCGCCGATGCCGAGCAACGGCATGGGCACGGCCGGCCTGGTCCTCGGCATCGTCGCGGCCGTCGGCTTCTGCCTCTGGCCGCTCGCGATCGTCCTGGGCGTCCTCGGTGTCATCTTCGGCGGGCTCGGCCGTGCCAAGGCCGGTCGGGGCGAGGCCACCAACGGAGGCCAGGCCCTGGCCGGCATCATCTGCGCGATCGTCGGCATCGCCCTCGGCATCGGCTTCGGGCTGCTGGTCATCTTCGCGCCTTGAGCCCGGAGGGCTGAGCCGCGACCACGGAGCCCTGAGCCCGTAGCCCGGGGCTTCGACCCCGGAGTCCCGATCCCGAGCCCAGACATCGCGCCGCGCGCCGGGGCCACCCCTGCGTCCGCCTGCCGATCTCACCTCCCGGGCCTCCCCCCTTGCCGCCCCCCGTGGCGGCCCGCCCGCCCGGCCGTCCGTCGCCGGGTCTCGCCGACCTGCCGCTTCCGGCCGCCGCCCCACACCGCCAATCGATCCGCACGGCCGACGGGCCTACGCCCCGACGGCCCGGCGGGCCCCACGCTCCCCCGGCATCAGTCCCAGAAGGCCGCCCGAGCTCACCCGCCCGACCGCAGCCGCCCCCGTGCCGTCATCAGCGCGAAGCCCAGCAGGTTCGGCCCCCGCCACCGCTCCGGGTCCGTCGCCGCCTCGTCGTCCGCGGTCAGGCCGACGCCCCACACCCGGTCCACGGGGCTCGCCTCCACCAGCACCCTCTCGCCCGTGTTCAGCAAGAACGCGCGCAGTGCCGGGTCCGAGGCGAACTTGTGGACGCTGCCCTCGACGACGATCCGGAACCGCTCGCGCTCCCACACCGTCTCGTCGAAGCCGCGCACCAGCCGTCCCGCCTTCTTCGCCTCCGCGGGATGATCAGCCGCGAGCACCCGCCGCTCGGCTTCCGCGTCGCCGAAGAGCCGGGCCTTGCCCGCCATCATCCAGTGCTCCGCGGTCGCGTACTCCACCCCGGCCACGGTGAACGGCGACGGCCACCACTGGCTCAGACAGCTCGGCCCGATCCGGCCGTCCGGGAGCGGCCGGTGCCCCCAGAAGCAGAGGTACTTGATCCGCGCACCCGCCCGGACCTGCCCGATCAGCGATTCCCTGCTGTCGATGATCTCCAACGCCCCGGAATCCCGCACCCCCGTGGTCTTCTCCATGCACGCGAGTCTGGCACGCGCCACTGACACTCCGTCCGACCTTTTCCGTGGCGACTCGACACCTGGTCGACAGATTCCGTCGCGTAACCAAATGGCAACAACGGAATCACTTGTTGGAGGCCTAGTGCTCTGTCAGGATCGGCACTCACATCGAGCCTGAGCCACGCCGGCCCCCACCACGGGGAGACCGAGGAGAGCCGACATGCACAACCCGGGCAACGCCACCCCGGACCGATTCCCGGCCCAGGACCGCTTCGCGGACGGGGCCCAGTACATCGCGGGCCGTCTGACGAAGGGCACCTTCGGACGTACGCACACGGTCGTCGACCCGGCGACCGGCGAGGACGTCCTCACCTACGAACTCGCCGGTACCGACGACGTCGACGCGGCCGTAGCCGCCGCCCGTGAGGCGTTCCCCGGCTGGGCCGGTGCCACCCCCGGCGAGCGCTCCGACGCCCTGCACCGGTTCGCCGCCGTGCTCGCCGACCGTGCCGAGGACTTCGCCCGCGCCGAGTCCCTGCAGTGCGGGAAGCCACTGAAGCTGACCCGCGAGTTCGACGTGCCGGGCACGGTCGACAACGCGGCCTTCTTCGCCGGTGCCGCCCGCCTTCTCCAGGGCCAGTCGGCGGGGGAGTACTCCGGCGACCACACCTCGTACGTGCGCCGCGAGCCGATCGGCGTCGTCGGGTCCATCGCGCCCTGGAACTACCCCCTGCAGATGGCCGCCTGGAAGATCCTCCCGGCGATCGCCGCGGGCAACACCATCGTGCTGAAGCCCGCCGAGATCACCCCGCTGACCTCCCTGATGTTCGCCCAGGCCGCGACCGAGGCCGGCATCCCGGACGGCGTCATCAACATCGTCACCGGCACGGGGAGGGAGGCGGGCGAGCACCTCGTCGGTCACCCGGACGTCGCCATGACCTCCTTCACCGGCTCCACCGCCGTCGGCAAGCGCGTCGCCGAGGTCGCCACGGCCACCGTCAAGCGCCTGCACCTGGAGCTGGGCGGCAAGGCGCCCTTCCTCGTCTTCGACGACGCCGACCTCGACGCCGCCGTCAACGGCGCGGTCGCGGGGGCGCTCATCAACACCGGCCAGGACTGCACGGCCGCCACGCGCGCGTACGTGCAGCGGCCTCTGTACGAGGCGTTCGTCGAGAAGACCGCCGCCCTCATGGACACCGTCCGGGTCGGCGACCCCTTCGCCCCGGGCACCGACCTCGGACCGCTGGTCAGCCACGTCCAGCGGGACCGCGTCGCCGGCTTCGTCGACCGGGCGCGCTCCTACGCGCGCGTGGTGACCGGCGGTGAGGCACCGCAGGGCGACCTGAGGGACGGCGCCTACTACCGGCCCACCGTCATCGCCGACACCACGCAGGACGGCGAGGTCGTCCAGTCCGAGATCTTCGGGCCGGTCCTGGTCGTCCTGCCCTTCGACACCGACGACGAGGGCATCCGGCTGGCCAACGACACGCCGTACGGGCTCGCCGCCTCCGCGTGGAGCCGGGACGTCTACCGGGCGAACCGCGCCACCCGCGAGATCAAGGCGGGCTGCGTGTGGATCAACGACCACATCCCGATCATCAGCGAGATGCCGCACGGCGGATACAAGGCGTCCGGCTTCGGCAAGGACATGTCCGCCTACTCCTTCGAGGAGTACACGCAGGTCAAGCACGTCATGTTCGACAACACCGCGGTGGCGGCCAAGGACTGGCACCGCACCGTCTTCGGGGACCGATAGCCACAACGAAAGGCCGCCGACCACGGCCGACCCACCCGAAAGGGCAACCACGCGCATGAGGCAGTACGAGCCCGACCGCCTGTCCCCGGCCCGAGTGGCCGCCATGCGGCGCAGTTTCACCAGCGGCAGGGCCGCCCTCACCCGCCGCTCACTGCTGCGCGCCTCCGCGGGCGGCGCGCTCGCGGTCGGCGGACTCGGGACGCTGAGCGCCTGCGGCATCCCGGCGGCAGGCAAGACCGAGGGCGGTGTCTCCGCCGAGGACCGGTCGAAGGAGGAGAAGGAGGTCTCCTTCTCCAACTGGACCGAGTACATGGACGTCGACGACAGCGGCAAGCGGCACCCGACACTGGACGCGTTCACCAAGCGCACCGGCGTCAAGGTCAAGTACACCGAGGACATCAACGACAACAGCGAGTTCTTCGGCAAGATCCAGCCGCAGCTCGCCGCGGGCCAGGAGACCGGACGCGACATCGTCGTCCTCACCGACTGGCTGGCCGCCCGCCTGATCCGCCTCGGCTGGGTCCAGAAACTGGACCCGGCCAACCTGCCGCACGCCTTCGCCAACCTGTCACCCCAGTTCCGCGACGTCGACTGGGACCCGGGTCGCGCCTACTCCTACCCCTGGCAGGGCATCTCGACCGTCATCGCCTACAACAAGAAGGCGCTGGACGGCATCGAGGTCAAGACGGTCTCCGACCTGCTCGACAACCCGAAGCTCAAGGGACGCGTCGGCTTCCTCACCGAGATGCGCGACACCGTCGGCATGATGCTGCTGGACATGGGCAAGGACCCGGGCCGATTCTCCGACGACGACTACGACGCGGCGATCGCCCGGCTCCAGAAGGGCGTCGACCGCGGCCAGATACGCCGCTTCACCGGTAACGACTACACCGCCGACATCACCAAGGGCGACTTCGCGGCCTGTCTGGCCTGGGCCGGGGACGTCGTCCAGCTCAAGGCGGACAACCCGGACGTCGACTTCGTCATCCCGGACAGCGGGTACATCACGTCGAGCGACAACATGCTGATCCCCAACAAGGCGCGGCACAAGACGAACGCGGAACGGCTCATGGACTACTACTACGAGCCGGGCCCGGCCGCGCAGCTCGCCGCCTACATCAACTACGTCTGTCCCGTCGAGGGCGTGAAGGCGGAGCTCGCGAAGATCGACCCGGACGCGGCGAACAACCCGCTGATCATTCCCGACAAGGCCATGCAGGCCCAGTCCCGTGCCTTCCGCTCACTGAGCCCGAAGGAAGAGACGGCCTACGAAGAAAAGTTCGCGAAGCTCACTGGGGCGTGACGACGATGACGACGAAGACAGATGCGACGGAGCACAGCGGCGACGTCCGCCTCTCCGGCATCAGCAAGACCTACGGCTCCTTCACCGCCGTGCACCCGCTCGACCTGACCGTGCCCCAGGGCTCCTTCTTCGCCCTGCTCGGCGCCTCCGGCTGCGGCAAGACCACCACCCTGCGCATGATCGCCGGACTGGAGGAGCCCAGTGGCGGCACCGTCCACCTCGGCGACCAGGACGTGACCGCCCTCCCGCCGTACAAGCGGCCCGTGAACACGGTCTTCCAGTCCTACGCCCTCTTCCCGCACCTCGACATCTTCGAGAACGTCGCCTTCGGCCTGCGCCGGCGCGGCATCAAGAGCGTGAAGAAGCAGGTCGGGGAGATGCTCGACCTCGTCCAGCTCGGCGAGCAGGCACGCAAGAAGCCGCATCAGCTCTCCGGCGGCCAGCAGCAGCGCGTCGCGGTCGCCCGCGCCCTGATCAACCACCCCAAGGTGCTGCTCCTCGACGAACCGCTCGGTGCCCTCGACCTCAAGCTGCGCCGCCAGATGCAGCTGGAGCTCAAGCGCATCCAGACCGAGGTCGGCATCACCTTCGTACACGTCACGCACGACCAGGAGGAGGCCATGACCATGGCCGACCAGGTCGCCGTGATGAACGCCGGCCGGGTCGAGCAACTGGGCGCCCCCGCCGACCTTTACGAGAACCCGCAGACCACCTTCGTCGCCAACTTCCTCGGCACCTCCAACCTCATTGAGGCCGAGGTCGACACCCGCAGCGGCGACGACGTCGTGGTGAAGGCCGCCGGCGACAAGCTGGTCCTGCCCGGAGCCCGCTGTTCCGCGCCGGCCCGGGCGGGCGGCAAGGTCCTGGTCGGCGTACGCCCGGAGAAGATCAGCCTCACCCACGCGGACGACGCCGGCTCCATCCCCGAGGGCCGCAACCGCATCACCGGCAGGATCAGCAGCACCAGCTTCATCGGTGTCTCCACGCAGTACGTGGTCGACTGCGCGGCCTGCCCCGAGTTCGAGGTGTACGCGCAGAACATCGACCGCGACGCCCGCCTCGCGCCCGGCGCCGACGTCGTCCTGCACTGGAACCCAGCGCACACCTTCGGTCTGGGCGCCGACCAGGACATCGACGCGGGCGTGGCCGAGGGCGAGGCCGCCTGATGTCCACCCTCACCGAGGCGCCACCGCCGCTGTCCCCGACCGCACCGGAGAAGAAGCCGCCGCGCAAGCGGGGCCGCTGGACGCCGTACTGGCTGCTGCTGCCCGGCATCCTGTGGCTGGTCGTCTTCTTCGCGGCGCCGATGATCTACCAGGCCTCCACGTCCGTGCAGACGGGCTCCCTGGAGGAGGGCTACAAGGTCACCTGGCACGTCGCCACCTACTGGGACGCGCTGTCCGAGTACTGGCCGCAGTTCCTCCGCTCGGTCGCCTACGCCGCCTCCGCCACCGTGCTCTGCCTGCTGCTCGGCTATCCGCTCGCCTACCTGATCGCCTTCCGCGCGGGCCGCTGGCGCAACCTGATCATGATCCTGGTGATCGCGCCCTTCTTCACCAGCTTCCTGATCCGCACCCTGGCCTGGAAGACGATCCTCGCGGACGGCGGACCGGTCGTCGGCGCCCTGAACACGCTGCACGTCCTGGACGTCACCAGCTGGCTCGGCTGGACGGCCGGCGACCGCGTGCTGGCCACACCGCTCGCGGTGGTCTGCGGTCTGACGTACAACTTCCTGCCCTTCATGATCCTGCCGCTGTACACGTCGCTGGAACGCATCGACGGACGGCTGCACGAGGCGGCGGGGGACCTGTACGCGAGGCCCTCCACGGTCTTCCGGAAGGTCACCTTCCCGCTGTCGATGCCGGGCGTCGTCTCCGGGACGCTGCTCACCTTCATCCCGGCGACCGGCGACTACGTCAACGCGTCCCTGCTGGGTTCCGCCGACACCGGCATGATCGGCAATGTGATCCAGTCCCAGTTCCTGCGCGTCCTGGACTATCCGACGGCGGCGGCGCTCTCCTTCATTCTGATGGCCGCGATTCTCGCCATGGTCACCATCTACATTCGCAAGTCCGGGACGGAGGATCTGGTTTAAATGGCCTTCGTCAACTGGTGCAAGCGCAATCTGGTCGTGATCGCCGGACTGCTGACGCTCGCTTATCTCCTGCTGCCCAACGTCATCGTCACGGTGTTCTCGTTCAACAAGCCGAACGGGCGCTTCAACTACGAATGGCAGCAGTTCTCCACGGACGCCTGGAAGGACCCGTGCGGTGTCGCCGGACTGTGCGGCTCCCTGTCGCTGAGCCTCCAGATCGCCTTCTGGGCGACGCTCGGCGCCACCGCTCTCGGCACGGCGATCGCCTTCGCGCTGGTCCGCTACCGCTTCCGGGCACGCGGCGCGATCAACTCGCTGATCTTCCTGCCGATGGCGATGCCCGAGGTCGTGATGGCCGCCTCGCTGCTCACCCTCTTCCTCAACATGGGCGCCCAGCTGGGCTTCTGGACGATCCTGATCGCCCACATCATGTTCTGCCTCAGCTTCGTCGTGACGGCCGTCAAGGCGCGCGTGATGTCGATGGACCCGAGGCTGGAGCAGGCGGCGCAGGACTTGTACGCCGGTCCCTTCCAGACCTTCGTACGGGTCACGCTCCCCATCGCCGCCCCCGGCATCGCCGCCGGCGGGCTGCTCGCCTTCGCGCTCTCCTTCGACGATTTCATCATCACGAATTTCAACGCGGGTTCCACCGTCACGTTCCCCATGTTCGTCTGGGGATCGGCCCAGCGCGGAACGCCCGTCCAGATCAACGTCGTCGGTACGGCCATGTTCGTCATCGCCGTACTGTTCGTTCTGGCCTCCATGGTCATCGGCAACCGCCGAAATCGCCGCAAGGCGTAAACGCACCAGTGCATCAGTGCATCAGTAGGGAGTTGAAATCATGGCCCCGAGCGCCATGAGCCGCAGCAACGACTGGATGAAATCCCTTTCCGACGCCCAGCCGGTCGCGTACTGGCTGGACGACCCCGGCCGCCCCCGCCCGCAGCCCGCCCTGACCGGCGCCGACACCTGCGACCTGCTGGTCGTCGGCGGCGGCTACAGCGGACTGTGGACCGCCCTGATCGCCAAGGAGCGCGACCCGGGGCGGGACGTGGTGCTGCTGGAGGGCCGCGAGGTGGGCTGGGCCGCCTCCGGCCGCAACGGCGGGTTCTGCGCCGCCTCCCTCACCCACGGCCTGTCCAACGGCCTCACCCGCTGGCCGGACGAGATCCACCGGCTGGAGGAGCTGGGCGCCCGCAACCTCGACGAGATCGAGGCGGCGGTCGCCCGCTACTCCCTCGACTGCGACTTCGAACGCACCGGCGAGATCGACGTCGCGACCGAGGGGTACCAGGCCAGGGAGCTCAAGGACTGGTACGAGGAGATCCGCGCCAAGGGCCTCGCCGACGGCGTCCAGTACCTGGACGCCGAGGCCGTACGGGAACAGGTCGACTCCCCGACCTTCCGCGCGGGCCTGTACGACCGCCGGGGCGTGGCCATGGTCAACCCCGCCAAGCTCGCCTGGGGCCTCAAGCGCGCCTGCCTCGATCTCGGCGTCCGCGTCCACGAGAACACCCCGGCGCTCACCCTGAAGCCGTACGGCGCCGGCATGGCCGTACGCACCCCGTACGGCGGCGTCCGCGCCCGCACGGTCGCGCTCGGCACCAACATCTTCCCGAACCTGGTCAAGCGGGTGCGCTCGTACACCGTCCCGGTCTACGACTACGCCCTGATGACCGAGCCGCTGACCGACGGGCAGCTCGCGTCGATCGGCTGGCAGAACCGGCAGGGCCTCGGGGACAGCGCCAACCAGTTCCACTACTTCCGGCTCTCCTCCGACAACCGGATCCTGTGGGGCGGCTACGACGCGATCTACCCGTACGGCGGCCGGGTGCGCGCCGAGTACGACGACCGCCCGGAGACGTACGCCAAGCTCGCCGGGCACTTCTTCACCTGCTTCCCGCAGTTGGAGGGTGTGCGCTTCACGCACGCCTGGGGCGGCGCGATCGACACCTGCTCCCGCTTCTCGGCGTTCTTCGGCACCGCGCACCAGGGAAAGGTGGCGTACGCGGCCGGGTACACCGGCCTCGGTGTGGGCGCCACCCGGTTCGGCGCCGAGGTGATGCTCGACCTGCTCTCGGGCGAGCGCACCGAGCGCACCGAACTGGAGATGGTCCGCAGGAAGCCGCTGCCGTTCCCGCCCGAGCCCTTCGCCTGGACCGGCATCGCGCTCACCAAGTGGTCGCTGGCCCGCGCGGACGCGCACGGCGGCCGGCGCAACCTGTGGCTGCGGACCATGGACAAGCTGGGGCTCGGCTTCGACAGCTGAGCCGCGTGCCGGTCGCGGGCGTGTGACCCGGTTCACCCCAACGAGGCGCCGCAACCCGCGTAATGCCTGCCGGGAGACCTCCCTCTCCTTCGTGACGCACCCCGCGTCCACGAGTGAGAGGGAGGTCTTCACATGCCTGGTGCGAAGACGGCGGTCGCGTGGCTGGCATCCGTCGCACCGGATCCCGAGTCCTGCCGGCGGGAGTGGGAGCGCAACCCCCTGGGAGTCGCGCTGCTGCCCGCCGGCAAGGCCTGGGACGTGCTCATCCTGCCGGGCAGGCTCGGCTGTCCGACCCTCGACGTGCTCTCCCGCGTCCTGGACCAGCCCGGCCCGGTGCTCGCCGACTTCGGCGACGCGCGCACGGGCTTCTTCGTGCCGGCCGGCACGGCGGCCCGCTGGCTGGGCACCGGGGTCCGCACGGCGGGGCCCGGTACCTGGATCGTGGTGCCGTACCCGGCAGCTCCGGCGTACCCGGCGCGCCGGTCGTCCGGCGGAGTCCGCTGGCTGATCCCGCCGGACGGGACCGGCACCCTCACCGATCCGTCGCTCCTCGAACTGGCCATGCACGAGGCGGCGGCGACTCTGGCGGTGGAGGACGGCGGCGGGTGAGGTGCGCGAGGGGTTGACAACGGAATTGGTCTGGACCAAGTTGGGCGCGCTCCATCCTCCTCATCTCCCCCATGTCCGGAGGCACTTGTGGGACGCTCCAGACCGCTCGCCCGTCGCCCCCTCGTCACACTGCTCACCGCCGCCGCGCTCGCCGCGTCCGGCATGACCGCGCTCTCGTCGGCCGCCCGTGCGGCCGACGCGGACCTCGCCCGCAACGGCGGTTTCGAGTCCGCCCTGGACGGCTGGACCTGCACGGCGGGCACGACCGTGACCTCGCCCGTCCACAGCGGAACCTCCGCCCTGAAGGCCACCCCGGCCGGCGCCGACAACGCCCGCTGCGCGCAGACGGTGGCCGTGAAACCGGACTCCCAGTACACCCTGTCCGGCCACGTCCGCGGCGCCTACGTCTACCTCGGCGCGAGCGGCACCGGCACCACCGACGTCTCCACCTGGGCCCAGTCCGCCCCCGACTGGCGGCAGCTCACCACCACCTTCCGCACCGGCCCGTCCACCACCAGGGTCACGATCTACACCCACGGCTGGTACGGCACCGGCGCCTACCACGCCGACGACATCTCACTGACCGGCCCGGGCGGGGAGGCGGGTCAGCCCCCGTCGGCCCCCGGCGGCCTGACGACCGGCTCCGTCACCTCCTCCAGCGTCGCCCTGTCCTGGTCACCCGTCCCGGGCGCCACGAGCTACGCCGTCTACCGCGACGGCGCCAAGGTCCGCACGGTCACCGGCACCTCCACCACCGTCACCGGCCTGACCCCCTCGACGGCGTACGCCTTCCAGGTCGCCGCGGTCAACGACGCGGGTGAGTCCGCGCGGTCGGCCACGGTCACGGCGACCACCACGGAGGGCTCGGACGGCGGCGGGGGCTCCGACCTCCCGGCCCACGCCCTGGTCGGCTACCTCCACGCCAGTTTCGCCAACGGCTCCGGCTACACGCGGATGGCCGACGTACCCGACAGCTGGGACGTCATCGACCTGGCCTTCGGCGAGCCGACCTCGGTCACCTCCGGCGACATCCGCTTCGAGCGCTGTCCCGTCGCCGAGTGCCCGAACGTGGAGAGCGACGCCGAGTTCAAGGCGGCGATCAAGGCCAAGCAGGCGGCCGGCAAGAAGGTGCTGATCTCCATCGGCGGCCAGAACGGCCAGGTGCGGCTGACGACGGCGGCGGCCCGTGACACCTTCGTCTCCTCCGTCTCGAAGATCATCGACGAGTACGGCCTCGACGGCCTCGACATCGACTTCGAGGGCCACTCGCTGTCGTTGGACGCCGACGACACCGACTTCAAGAACCCGCAGACCCCGGTCATCGTCAATCTCATCTCGGCGCTGAAGACCCTGAAGGCCGAGTACGGCGACGACTTCGTGCTGACCATGGCTCCGGAGACCTTCTTCGTCCAGCTCGGCCACCAGTACTACGGCACGGGCAAGTGGGGTGGCCAGGACCCGCGCGCCGGGGCCTACCTCCCGGTCATCCACGCCCTGCGCGACGCCCTGACCCTGCTGCACGTCCAGGACTACAACTCGGGGCCGATCATGGGCCTCGACAACCAGTACCACTCCATGGGCGGCGCCGACTTCCACATCGCCATGACCGACATGCTGCTCACCGGCTTCCCGGTCGCCGGCGACGCGAGCAACGTCTTCCCGCCGCTGCGCCCGGACCAGGTCGCGATCGGTATGCCGGCCTCCACCAACGCCGGCAACGGCCACGTCTCCCCGGCCGAGGTCACCAAGGCCCTGAACTGCCTGACCAAGAAGACCGACTGCGGTTCCTACGCGACCCACGGCACCTGGCCGGCCCTGCGCGGCCTGATGACGTGGTCGATCAACTGGGACCGTTACTCGAACTGGGAGTTCCAGAGGAACTTCGACGCGTACTTCGGGTGACCGGCGGCGCGGTGCGGCCGGCCGCCAGCGCGACCGCGGTCAGCAGCACCGCGCCCAGGCACCAGCTGGCCACCACGTCCAGCGGCCAGTGGTAGCCCCGGCGCACCAGCCCGTAGGAGGCACCGAGGACGAGGACCGCGCAGAGCGCGACGAGCACGCGGCGCACGGCCGGCGAGCGCAGCGGCCCGAGAAGCAGCAGCGTCGCCGCGCCGTACGCGACGACCGCGGTGGCGGTGTGACCGGAGGGGTAGTAGCCGACGGCCGGCGGCACCGCCGGGGTGCCGGGGCGGTCGGTCCACGCCTTCAGCGGCGCGACCAGCGCCGGCACCAGGACCATCGCCAGTGCCCCGGCGAGAGGCGGCAGCCACCAGCGGTCCATGCCTCCGGCGCGGCCCCGCCACGCGGCGTACGCCAGCGCGACGGCGAGGACGGGCACGGCCACCTGCACGTTGCCGAGGTCGGCCAGCAGCTCGGAGAGCCGGTCCGGGTGGACGAGCACCCTGCTCAGCCGCTCGTCCACCCCGATCAGCGGGCCGTCGGCGAGGACCTGCCAGGTGATCAGGGCGAAGAGGAGGACGGGCAGCGCGAGGAGGGCGGACAGCGCGCGAGGAGGCGAGACGGGCATGACGCCCAGCTTCCCAGGCCCGTCGACGTGCGCGCGAACACCGAAGGGCCGGCACAAGGGGGGGAGTGTGCCGGCCCTTCGGTGAACCACCGTCCCGGGTGCCGAGGCGGTCGTCCTGACCGGAACGCCGCGCGCCCCGGGGGGTTTGGGGCGGGCGACTGTCCGATCGGTGAGGAGACCCGGAACCCTTGGGCTCCGGTTGTGTGCGCGAGGCACGACCAGGTCGAAGCTGGGGAGGCCTCGGCCTGAGATTCCGCCCACAGTCCCCTGTGGGCGGGGTGTATCTCTCATCTGCGTAGAACCTACGACAGGGGGTGGGCTCAGGACAGGGGCATCGGCGTCCTGCCATCCACCCCGCACACGTTCTTCACACGCTCTGCGGTTCGCCGCGTCAGGCGTGCGAAACGCGGCTCAGATGCGCGTTCGGGTGCTCGCGCACGCGCTCGTTCGAGTGCCCCTTCACACGCTCGCCCGGGTGCCCCTCACGTGCTCGCTCAGATGCGGGCGAAGCCCTGCTCGATGATGTCGAGGCCCTCGTTCAGCAGGTCCTCGCCGATCACCAGCGGCGGCAGGAAGCGCAGCACGTTGCCGTAGGTGCCACAGGTCAGGACCAGCAGACCCTCGGCGTGGCAGGCCTTGGCGAGTGCGGCGGTCGCCTCCGGGTTCGGCTCCTTGGTGTCGCGGTCCTTCACCAGCTCGATGGCGATCATCGCGCCGCGGCCCCGGACATCGCCGATGATGTCGAACTTCTCGGCCATGGCGGTGAGGCGGGACTTCATGACCGCCTCGATGTTCTTGGCCTTGGCGTTGAGGTCCAGCTCCCGCATCGTCTCGATGGCGCCGAGCGCGCCCGCGCAGGCCACCGGGTTGCCGCCGTAGGTGCCGCCGAGGCCGCCGGAGTGCGCGGCGTCCATGATCTCGGCGCGGCCGGTGACGGCGGCGAGCGGCAGACCGCCCGCGATGCCCTTGGCCGTGGTGATCAGGTCCGGGACGATGCCCTCGTCCTCGCAGGCGAACCACTGGCCGGTGCGGCAGAAGCCGGACTGGATCTCGTCGGCGACGAAGACGATGCCGTTGTCCTTGGCGAACTGGCTGATGGCGGGCAGGAAGCCCTTGGCCGGCTCGATGAAGCCGCCCTCGCCGAGCACCGGCTCGATGATGATCGCGGCCACGTTCTCCGCGCCGACCTGCTTGGCGATCTGGTCGATGGCCTGGGCGGCGGCCTCCGGACCGGCGTTCTCGGCGCCGGTCGGCCAGCGGTAGCCGTATGCGACCGGAACGCGGTACACCTCGGGCGCGAACGGACCGAAGCCGTGCTTGTACGGCATGTTCTTCGCGGTCAGCGCCATCGTCAGGTTGGTCCGGCCGTGGTAGCCGTGGTCGAAGACGACGACCGCCTGCCGCTTGGTGTACGCACGCGCGATCTTGACGGCGTTCTCGACGGCCTCGGCGCCGCTGTTGAACAGGGCCGACTTCTTGGCGTGGTCGCCCGGCGTCAGCTCGGCCAGCGCCTCGGCGACGGCGACGTAGCCCTCGTACGGCGTCACCATGAAACAGGTGTGGGTGAAGTCGGCGAGCTGCGCGGACGCCTTGCGTACGACGGCCTCGGCGGAAGCGCCGACGGAGGTCACGGCGATGCCGGAACCGAAGTCGATCAGGCGGTTGCCGTCGACGTCCTCGATGATGCCGCCGCCCGCGCGCGCGGTGAAGACGGGCAGGACGGAGCCCACACCCTGCGCGACCACGGCCGTGCGGCGGGCCTGCAGCTCCTGCGACTTCGGGCCGGGGATGGCGGTGACGACGCGGCGCTCCTGCGGAAGTGCGGTCATGGGGGCTCCTGGGTCTTGCGCGATCTGTGGGATCTTACGGACGCTTGCCTTCTTTTCTCGCAGGCTAGGACCGGGAGAGGGAGGCTGGCATGCTCCATGTGGGCGTTGTCGGCGTTGTCGGTTGTCCGCGATGGACATGTGGTGGACGTGGCGACATATGGACACGTCGATGCGGGCCCGGCCGCGTAAGCGGTGAACTCCCCTTGGGAGGGCGTTAGATTGGCTCGCTGATGGTGGACGGAGCGGCTGGTCAGGGGGCAAGGGCGATGGACAGCGACGGGAACCGGGACGCGCGGGGTACGCATGCGAATCCTGTGCCGCGTCCGGCGGGGCCTCCCGAGGTGCCGCCGGTGCCGCCGCGACCGGTGCGGGCGCCGGGGACGCCGGGCGTGCCGCCGCTGCCCGACGGCTCCGCGTTCCTGTCCTGGCTGCGCACCCCGCGCCCGGAGGCGCTGCCCGGCGTGTGGCGGTTCGGGCACCGGCCGCGGCCGGAGGAGGAGCCCGAGCGGGTGCCGGGGCGGCAGCTGCTGAGCGGGGCGGTGATCGCGTTCCTCGTCGGCTGGCTGATCTGGTCGCTGCTGTGGAACGGCTACCTGGGCGGCTGGTGGCTGCTGCCCCTGTACGCGATGATCCCGGACTCCTGGGCCGAGCCGCACAGCTTCGGCTCGGTCGTGGTCGTCTACGCCTACTACGTTCTGATCGCCGGCATGATCATGGTCGGCGTCGGCAGACTCG
>NZ_RAIF01000031.1:1030762-1068749 GCF_003671715.1 Streptomyces sp. E2N166
GCCGCCGAGGCGCGCCAGGGGCTCATGCGGGACGTCGACCACGCCCGCCTGACCCGCGCCTGGCAGGGCGTCCGCAACGGCCGGCACAGCCTCGCCACCTTCACCGGCGCGGTGCTCAGCCACGGCGCCGGCGCCTGCCCGCACCCGTCCGGCGCTCGCGATCTGCCCGCCCGGCAGGCCCGGCACGACCTGGTCACCGGGCAGGTGCGGATCGGCACGGCCGCCGACGACGCCCGCAACCCCTACGCCTACCGCGGCACCGGTCTCGCCCTCGGCCCCGACCTGCTCGGCACCTCCCTGCTCGCCGTCGGCCCGGCGGGCTCCGGCAAGACCGGCAGCGTCGTGCGGCCGCTCACCGAGTCGCTGTGCCTGCACGCGCTCGCCGGACGGGCCGCGGTCGTCGTGGTCGGCGCCGCGGGCGCGGACCTCGGCCCGGCCGACGCCTACGACGTCGTCGTACGGATCGGAAACCCGGACTCCGTCCACGACCTCGACCTGTACGGCGGCACCACCGACCCGGACGAGGCCGCGGTCGTGCTCGCCGAAGCCCTGGCCGGAGACCTCACCGAACCCCACCCGGGCAGCGACACCCGCCGCTCCACCACCGTCCTCGCCCAGCTCCTCGGCCCCTTCCGCGCGGTGCACGGACGCTTCCCCGGCGTACCGGAGCTGCGGCAACTGCTCGACGGAACGCCCGGACCGCTGGCCGAACTGCGCGAGGGGCTGCGGGCGGCCGGGCAGGAGTCGCTGCTGCGCGAGCTGGACGCCCGCGAGCGGCAGATGGGCCACCCCGGGGACGTGGGCGGCGTGCTGGCCGACCGGGTGGCACTGCTGGACCGGCCCGCCTTCGCCTCCTTCTTCGACACCTCGGGGCAGTCCCGGCCGTTCTCGCTCAAGGCCCTCGACCACCCGGTGAGGGTCCGCGTCGACCTGCCCCAACGCGGCCACGCCGACGCCTCGCGGATGCTGGCCCGGCTGATCCTCGCCCAGTTCACGGCGAGCGTGTCGGTGCGGGAGGACCGGTCGCTGTTCGCCTGCCTGGTGCTGGACGACGCGAGCGGCGTGGTCACGCCGGAGGCGGTACGGGGCGTGCAGCGGCTGCGCTCCGCGGGCGCCGGGGTCGTACTGACCCTGCGCACCCTGGACGACGTACCGCGCCCGTTGCGCGGGCCGCTGCTCGGGTCCATCGGCTGCCGGATGGCGCTGTCCGGGCTCACTCCCTGGGACGGTCAGGACTTCGCCGAGGTGTGGGGCAAGGAGTGGACCGAGGCCCGGGACGTCACCGACCGGCAGATCATCGCGGAGACCCCCGCGGGCAAGGCCGTCCACATGGTGCGCCGGGTGATCACCGGGAAGGCGCCCACCGCGCGGGCGGTGACCGTGCGGCAGGTCGAACGCGAGCGCTGGTCGGCTTCCGAGCTGGCGCACGCCGTGCCCGCCGGGCACGCGGTGCTGTCGCTGACCACGGTCAAGGGCGAGCACGCGCCGCCGCTCCTGGTGGACCTGCGCGGGTGACCTGTCCGGGGCGGGCGCCCGGGGACCGTACAGTGAGGCAGAATCGACACAGGTCGTTCATACGCGGCGGCCAAAAGATCACGGCTGCCTCACAGAGCGGACACCTGACACCTCGCACGGCAGACACCCGACGTCTCGCACCACTGACGCAGATCCGAAGGCCCAGGCCCCCATGCCCCCCACGCTCGCCTCCCTCGTCCACCACTCCGCGCTCAAACTGACCGTGCGCGCGGGCGAGGACCGCCTCGACGTGCCGGTGCGCTGGGCACACGTCAGCGAGCTCGCCGACCCCGTGCCGTACATGGAGGGCGGGGAACTACTGCTGTTCACGGCGCTCAAATTGGACGCCGCCGACCCCGAGGCGATGCACCGGTACGTGAAGCGGCTCGCGGGCGCCGGGGTGGTGGGACTCGGGTTCGCCGTCGGGGTCAACTACGACGACATCCCCGAGGCGCTGGTCGAAGCGGCCCGGCAGGAGGGACTGCCGCTGCTGGAGGTGCCGCGCCGCACCCCCTTCCTCGCCATCAGCAAGGCCGTGTCCGCCGCGATCGCCGCCGACCAGTACCGCGCGGTCACCGCGGGGTTCGCCGCCCAGCGCGAGCTGACCAAGCGGGCCCTGACCGACGGACCGGAAGGGCTGCTGGCCGCGCTCGCCGCGCAGGTCGACGGCTGGGCGGCGCTGTACGACGCCTCGGGCGCCGTCGTCGCCGCCGCACCGGAGTGGGCGGGCCGTAGGGCCGCGCGGCTCACGGCGGACGTGGAGCGGCTGCGCGAGCGCCCCGCGCCGGCCTCCTCCGTCGTCGGCGGAGCCGAGCACCCGGAGCACCCCGAGAACGCCGACCGCGTCGAACTCCACTCCCTCGGCACCTCCCGCAGGCCCCGCTCCGCGCTCGCCGTCGGTACCGCCGCCGCCCTCGGCACCGCCGAGCGGTACGCCGTCCACTCCGCCATCGCCCTGCTGACGCTCACCACGGAACGCTCGCGCTCCCTGCACGAGGCCGGTCTGCGCATCGACGCCGCCGTACTGCGCATGCTGCTGGCCGGCGAACCGGACCACGCGCGCACGGTCGCCGGGGGCCTGTACGGCGGCCTGCTGGACGCGCCCTTCCGGATGATCGTCGCCGAGTCGGCGTCGGCGTCCGCCGCGCGGGCGCACAACGGGCCGCACGCGCGCGTGCCCGGTGCCAAGACCAGGCCCTCCGCCGCCGCGCTGGCCGCCGTCGACACCGACGGCGACCCGCTCGGCGCGCTCGCCGAGGTCGTCGAGTCCGCGGCGGCCCGGTCCGGTGAGGCGGTGCTGGTCGTCCCCGAGGGCGAGCGGCTGGTGGTGCTGGCCACGGACGGCGGCGCGGCGGTCGCCGCCTGCGTCGAGTACGCCTCGGCGCTGGAGAACGGCCGCCCGGCTCCGGAGCCGACGGCGGGCGGCGACGAGAGCCTGGTCATCGGCCTCTCGGCGCCCTCCGGGCCCATCGCCGCCTCCGCCGCCTACAAGCAGGCCGAGCAGGCCCTGTCGGTGGCCCGACGGCGCGGACGCGTCTGCGTGGAGCACGAGCACCTGGCGGCCGGGTCGGTCCTTCCCCTCCTCGCCGACGACGCGGTGCGCGCCTTCGCCGACGGCCTGCTGCGGGCGCTGCGCGACCACGACGCCACCGGCCGGGGCGACCTGGTGGCCTCCCTTCGCGCCTGGCTCTCCCGCCACGGCCAGTGGGACGCGGCGGCGGCCGAACTCGGCGTCCACCGACACACGCTCCGCTACCGCATGCGGCGGGTGGAGGAGATCCTGGGCCGCTCCCTGGACGACCCGGACGTACGGATGGAGCTGTGGCTGGCTCTGAAGGCGACGTCGACCGAGTAGCCGACCAGCCCGTCCGGCGTTTGAGGACGAGGCCGCCAAGGCCGATGGCGAGGTCTGGACGGGGGCTGAACGGGGTCTGGGGGCGCAGCCCCCAGGGACCGGACGGGAAGGGGCGGCGGCGGCGAAAACCCTCCACCCCCGCCCCGGCCACCATTTCGCCCCGGGCGACCCCTTCGCCCCGGTCGCCCACCCCAGCCACGCACCACGGCCCCCGCACATGGCCACAACGTCGAAGCCCCCGCCTCCACCACTACGACTCGGACAAACGCCCCTCCCCGCACCCCGCCCTACCGTGGACCCGCAACCCCCGTACACACCACCACCCCCAACGCGGAAGGGCCGGGACTCCACAATGACTTCCACCCACGCCTTCTGGCTCGCCGGCCGCCAGGCCACCGGCGAGGCCACCTTCGACGTCACGTCCCCCTGGGACGGCAGCCAGGTCGGCACGGTGAGCCTGCCGACCGACGCCCAGGTCGAGGAGGCCGTGGCCGCCGCGTACGCCGTACGGGACGAGTTCGCCGCCACCCCCGCCCACACCCGCGCCGCCGCCCTGGACCACGTCAGCCGGCGCCTGGCGGAGCGCACCGAGGAGATCGCCCGCCTGATCTCCGCCGAGAACGGCAAGCCGATCAAGTGGGCCCGCGGCGAGGTCGGCCGCGCGGTGTCCGTCTTCCGCTTCGCGGCCGAGGAGGCCCGCCGCTTCAACGGCGGCGAGGCCCAGCGCCTGGACACCGACGCGGGCGGCCAGGGCCGGCTCGCCCTCACCCGCCGCTTCCCCAAGGGCGTCGTCCTCGGCATCGCGCCCTTCAACTTCCCCCTCAACCTGTGCGCCCACAAGATCGCCCCCGCGATCGCGGCCGGCGCGCCGATCATCCTGAAGCCGGCGCCCGCCACCCCCCTCTCCGGCCTGATCCTCGGCGACCTGCTCGCCGAGACCGAGCTGCCCGCCGGCTCCTGGAGCATCCTTCCGGTGCCCAACGACAAGATGCCCGCCCTCGTCCAGGACGAGCGGCTGCCGGTCATCTCCTTCACCGGCTCCGAGACGGTCGGCTACGCGATCATGGACTCGGTCCCGCGCAAGCACTGCACCCTGGAGTTGGGCGGCAACGGCGCGGCCGTCGTGCTCGGCGACTGGGCGAGCGACGAGGACCTGGACTGGGCCGCGACCCGCATCGCGACCTTCTCCAACTACCAGGGCGGCCAGTCCTGCATCTCCGTGCAGCGCGTGATCGCCGACGCCGCCGTGTACGACCGCCTGCTGCCGCGCGTCGTCGCCGCCGTCGAGGCCCAGGTCACCGGCGACCCGAACGACGACGCCACGGACGTCGGCCCGCTGGTCAGCGAGGCCGCCGCCGAGCGCGTCGAGGCGTGGGTCCAGGAGGCCGTCGAGGCCGGCGCCACCCTCCACACCGGCGGCAAGCGCGACGGCGCGTCCTACGCCCCGACCGTCCTCACCGACCTGCCGGCCGACACCACCCTCGCCTGCGAGGAGGTCTTCGGCCCCGTCCTCAGCGTGCAGAAGGTGAACGGCGAGGCGGAGGCGTTCGCCGCTGTCAACGACTCCAAGTACGGCCTGCAGGCAGGCGTGTTCACCCACGACCTCCAGACCGCCTTCCGTGCCCACCGCGCCCTCGAGGTCGGCGGCGTCGTCGTCGGCGACGTCCCCTCCTACCGAGCCGACCAGATGCCGTACGGCGGTGCCAAGCAGTCCGGCGTCGGCCGCGAGGGCGTCAGGTACGCGATGGACGACTACACCTACGAGCGGGTGCTGGTCCTGACGGGGCTCGCGCTCTGACCGGAGCCACACCGTAGAAGGCCGACGGCCCGAACCCACTGTGCGGGGGTTCGGGCCGTCGGCGCGTACCGGCGCGCCGACCGCCGTCGCCACCGGCATGGCCCTCCCCGCACCGGATTCGCGCCGTCCTCGCCGCGGCCGGGTTCTCCGGCGTGGCCGTCGACCGGGTGGAGGCGTACGGGACACGGGGGCGCGGAGCCGACGACGCGGCGGAGTTCCTGCTGAACACCGGGCCCGGCCGGCATTTCCTGAGCCAGGTCGGCACACCCGGGCAGGCCCGCGCCCGCCACGCGCTCACCGGCCATCTGCGCGGCCACGAGGCGGCCGACGGCACGGTCCGGCCGCGCGGTACGTCCTGGCTGGTCACGGTGGACCGCCCGACAGCCACCGCCCAGGAGCCGGGGGCGGTCCCCACCGGCCGGCGAGCAGGTCCCGCAGCGTCGCGAAGGCTGGTCCCAGGTCCATTCCGTACGCACCCAGTGCCGTCCTTTCCCGCCCATCTCACGGGCGGGCCCGGGGTTGCGCAGGAACCTGACCAGGCGGTCCGCCGTCCCCGCCACCGAGCGGCCGTCGACGACGTGCCCCGTCTCGCCGTCGCGTACGGCATCCGGTGCGCCGCCCGAGTCGCCCGCCAGGACCGGGAGCCCGGACGCGGCGGCCTCCAGGTAGACGATGCCCGGGCCCTCGACCTCCAGGCCGCGCCTGCGCGTACGCCAGGGCATCGCGAACGCGTCGGCTGCGGCGTGGAAGGGTGGGAGCGCGTCGTGGGGGTGGCCACCGGCGAAGACGACCGAGTCCAGTACCCCCTCGGCCAATTCCCAGGCCGTGATCGCCGCCTACGGGCCGGGTCGGGTCCGGGCGGGTGGCGAGTCGGGGGCCCGGCGCCGGTAGACGCTCGCCGGTGCCGGGCCCCGTCCTCGTGCCGGCTTCCTCCGGACCCTCAGCCGGAGAAGCCGACGTGCGCGAGCCGCAGAGAGCCGCGCAGTCCGATGCGGAGATCGTGAACGCCCTCGGCGGTCAGGGCGGCGCCGAGCTCCACGTAGTCGTACGGTCCCGGTGTGGGCGCGTCCGGTGACAGCGCCGCCAGGACCGGGCCGCCGTCGAGGGCGATCTCCACGGTGCCCTCGCTCCCCGCCACCGTCACCGTGACCTCAGTGACCCCGGGGCCGAAGTCGCAGTCTCGGTAGAGCAGTTCGCCCGCGCCGCCCGCCACCGGCGTCACCGCGTCGCCCGTTGCCCTGGTCCGGTCGACGATCTCCGTGCCGTTCTGCTCGTCGAAGTCGGCGGCCACCAGGCCCCGTTCCCAGGCCGGGCGCGGCGCGGCGGGCTCGCCGTCGAGTGTCACGGTGGCCGACAGGCGTACGTCCTCGCTGGAGGCACCCGCCAGCAGCGCGTACGGGCCCGGCTCCAGCCGCCACCTGTCGTGCGCCACGTCCCAGAACGCGAAGACGGACAGCGGGAGTGCGAAGGACACCCGCGCCGTGGCCCCCGGGGCCAGGGTGACGCGGCGGTGGGCCAGCAGTTCGCGGCGCGGGCGCGGGACCGACGGGGCCTCGGCGCGCCCGTAGAGCTGGACCACCTCGTCGGCGGCGACGGCTCCCGTGTTGGTGACCGTGAAGGACACGGACACCTCCCCGTCCGCCACCCGCGCCGCCAGGTCCGCGTACGAGAAGGACGCGTACGACAGACCGTGCCCGAAGGGGAACAGCGGCGTCCCCTCGAAGTACAGGTAGGTCTGGCGACCGCCGATCACGTCGTAGTCGAGCAGGTCCGGCAGGTCGGCGTCGTCCGCGTACCAGGTCTGCGGGAGCCGCCCGGCGGGGGAGACGTCCCCGGCGAGCACCCGGGCCAGCGCGGTGCCGGCCGCCTGGCCGCCGTGCGCGGTCCACAGCACCGCCGGGAGCACCTCCGCGTCGACGGCGTACGGGTAGGCGGACACCAGCGTCAGCACGGTGCTCGGGTTGGCGGCGCGAGCCGCGCTCAGCAGGCGTTCCTGGTGGGCGGGCAGCCGCAGGGTCGTACGGTCCTCGGTCTCCCGGCCGTTGATGTGCGGATCGTTGCCCGCCACCACCACGACCACGTCGGCCTCCGCCGCCACCCGCGTCACCGTGTCCTCGCCGCGCTCGGTGACGACCAGCTCGAAGACCTCCGGGGCCTCGTGCTCCGAGGAGGTCTCCACGGAGGGGTCCGAGGCGGCAACCTTCACGCCGTCGGCGGCGACATGGACGTGACGACCCGTCCCCGTGTGCCGGAGGAGGTGCCCGTTCCCGTGGGGTTCCAGGCGGAAGGTCTCCTGCACGACCCAGCCGCCGGGCTGGTCGGCGGAGGCGCGGAGGTAGCCGTCCTCGGCGACCGAGAGGTAGCGGCCGTCGGGTGCGCGCAGGGTGAGGACGCCCTCTCCCCAGTCGACGAGTGCGAGCTCGGTGCCGGTGGCGTCGGTGGTGAGGGGCGGGAGGTCGGTGCGGCCGGCCAGCAGGGCCGGGTCGAGGGCGCCCTCGGTGCCGCGCGCGTCGCCGGGGGTGTCGTCCGACGGGAGCACGTGCAGGAACGTACCGGCGGCGGTCCTCAGCCGGACCCGGTCCACACCCTCCGCGAAGCTCACGCGCTCGGCGCCGAACCGCTCGTACAGGCCCTCCAGCGGGGTGGAACGGTGGATGAGCGTGCCGCTGTACCAGTCGAGCTTGCACTCGTCGGCGAGCAGCCCGACGACCGCGACGCGGGCGCCGGGGGCCAGCGGCAGCACGCCGTCGTTCTTGAGCAGTACGACCGCCTGCTCGGCCGTCTCCAGCGCCAGCGCCCGGTGCTCCGGCGTGTCGAAGTCGGCGGCCGCGGTCTCCGCGGTGACGGCGTACGGGTCGTGCTCCGGGTCGAACTCGCCGAGCCGGAAACGGACGGACAGCTGCCGGCGCACGGCCGCGTCGATGTCGGCCTCGGTCAGCAGGCCCTGGTCGAGGGCGCCCCGTACGCGGGCGACGATCTTCGAGGAGTCCGTGCCGTGGTCGGTGAAGCTGTCCACCCCGGCCCGCAGCGCGGCGGCGGTCGCCTCCTCGTGGGTGTCGAAGTAGTGCTCGGAGTCGACCAGGTTGGAGGGGGCGCCCGCGTCCGAGCAGACCAGGAGATCGTCCTCCGTCCAGGCGCGCAGCTGCCGGTTCAGGTACGGGGAGACGTGGTTGGGGCGGCCGTTGACCAGGTTGTACGCCGGCATCACCCCGGCCACCGCGCCCGCCTCGACCGTCTCGCGGAAGGCACGCAGGTCGTACTCGTTCAGGACGCGGGGGCGGACGGACGCCGAGGACGTGTCCCGGTCGGTCTCGTTGTTGTGCGCGAGCCAGTGCTTGAGGACGGGCGCCGTGCGCCAGTACGTCGGATGCTCGCCGCGCAGGCCGCGGGTGTAGGCGGTGGCGATGGCCGACGTGAGTTTCGGGTCCTCGGAGTAGCCCTCCTCGTTCCGGCCCCACAGGGGGTGGCGCAGCAGGTTCACGGTCGGGGACCAGACGTTGAGGCCGACGCGGTCGTCGCGGGCGCGCATCGCACGTGCCTCCCTGGACACCGCCTCGCCGACCCGGCGCACCAGGTCCTCGTTCCAGGTGGCGCCGATCCCCACGGCCTGCGGGAACACGGTCGCCGGGCCCATCCAGGCCACGCCGTGCAGCGCCTCCTGACCGGTGCGGAAGGCGGCGATGCCGAGCCGTTCCACGGGGGGCGCGAACTGGTGCAGGAACCCGGTCTTCTCGTCGAGCGTGAGCCGCGACATCAGGTCGTCGACGCGCTTCGCGAACGGCAGACGCGGATCACGAAAAGGTGGCGTGGGCGGCGTGGGTGCGGTCACGTGCAGTTCCCCTTGCGATGGAGCGGCCAGGCGCTTTCGAAGCGCTTCGATGCTCAGTCGGCCCGGGGGTGGGTGTCAAGCCATTGGCGCGCATCACCTCCGACTTCTCACCCCAATCCGAGCGTCACATGAGCCGGTTCGGCCGACCTCGCCCTCCCGATACCTCGGAGGAATTCTGGAAGCGACTCTTGTGCACCCCCAGGGGTTCACTTAACCTCGCAGCAACATCGAAGCGCTTCGACTACGAGGCTCCCACCCGGAAGCGCTCCTGGCGCACCTTGAGGTGCGACGGACCCCGGGCATTCCTCCGACGACCGCTTCAGCTCAGCCAGATCCACTCGAGACACCGCAGCCGACGGCCACCGCCGGGTGTCCTGGTGCGCCACGAAGGGTTGACGCAATGACGCCGAACGCCGCCTCCGGCCCCAGCCGGAGAAAGTTCCTCGCCTCCACGGCGGTCGCCACCGCAGCGGTGGCGGGAGGGATGCCGCTGCTCTCCGCCTGCGGCGGTGGCGGGAAGGACGACCGCAAGGAGGGGACCACGTCGGGGAAGGACGCGCAGAAGATCCTTCCGGCCTTCGTGGCGTCGAACGTCGTGACGCCGGACATCCCCGCCAAGAACGGATCGGCGGCGGGCTTCACCAAGGCGATCCCCACGGCCGAGCTCAAGACGTCGGTGCCGAAGAAGCTGGGCAGCGGCGGCAAGCTCTCGGTCATGGCGCCGTTCTGGGGGACCCCGCCCAAGGGCGACAACCCGTACTACACGGCCATGAACGCGGCCACCGGCGTCGAGGTCGCCTGGCAGAACCAGGACGGCGTCACCTATGACCAGAAGCTCGGCGCGGTCCTCGCCTCCAGCGACATCCCCGACGTCGTGGTCGTCCCCGGCTGGAACCTCAACGGCCGCATCCCCAGCGCCGTCAACGCCAAGTTCGCGGACCTCGGCCCCTACCTGTCCGGCGACAAGGTCAAGGACTACCCGAACCTGGCCGCCGTCCCGACCGAGGCCTGGCAGCGCGGCATCTTCGGCGGCGTGCTCCGGGCGGTCCCGATGCCGGCCCCGTACGTCACCGACATCGCGCCGCTCTACCGCAGGGACCTCTTCGAGAAGAAGGGCTACTCCGTCCCGAAGAGCCCCGAGGAGTTCCTGTCCTGGGCCAAGGAGGCCACCGACGCCAGGTCCAAGCTCTGGGCCTGCGACGACATGAAGTGGACGGCGTTCAACATCTTCGGCGTCCTCTCCGGCAGCGACAAGGCGCTGTGGTGGAACCTGGAGGGCGACAAGCTGGTCAACCGCATCGAGACCGACGAGTACCTCGAAGCCCTGGAGTGGACGCGGAAGCTGTACGCGGCCGAGGTGGTCCACCCCGACGCGGTGCAGGGCAAGGCCGGCGGCACCCCCGGCAACCGGCTCACCGCCGGGGAGATCCTGGTGTACAACCAGAACATCTCCGACTGGTGGGGCAAGACGGCCGAACAGCGCACCCAGAACCCGGACTTCGACATCGCCGCGTTCGACATCTTCGGCGCCGACGGCGGCGACCCCACGCTGTGGGCGGTCCAGCCGGCCAACATCTTCACCTTCGTCAGCAAGAAGGCGGGCAAGCAGCAGATCAAGGACTTCCTCGCCCTCTGCAACTACTGCGCCGCGCCGTACGGCACCAAGGAGTTCATGCTCACCGCCTACGGCGTCGAGGGCACCGACTACGACCTGAAGAGCGGCCTGCCGGTCAAGACCCAGCAGGGCGTCAACGAGGTCAACGGCGCCTTCGACTACACCGGCAACCCCGCCCCGTACATCGCCTACCCGGACCTGCCCGAGGTCACCCGGGGCATGGTCGAGTGGCAGCAGCGCATGGGCGCCTTCACCAAGAAGTCCTCCTTCTTCGGGCTGACCGTCACCGAGCCCACCCGCTGGGCCAACCTCGCCGACGACTTCGAGCAGCTGGAGGACGACGTCGTGCGCGGCCGCAAGAAGATCAGCGACGTGCAGCAGGCGGTGTCGGACTGGAAGGAGAAGGGCGGCGACGGCCTGCGGGACTGGTACAGGAAGCTGCTCGACGACAACGGCGGCAACGGCTCCACGAACTGACCCCAGGCACAGGCCCGACGGCAAGGAGAAGGCCGTGTCGCACAGCACGGTGCCTCGGAGCAGAACCGAGGCGAAGACCCCCGAGAAGACCCCCGCGACGGATCCGGAGCGGCCCGCCGGGGACAAGGGCGGCAAGCGCGCGGGGAAGCTGAGCCTCCGGCTCAGATTCAGACGCGACCGCACCCTGATCCTGATGACGCTGCCGGCGCTGCTGCTGGTCCTGGTCTTCAACTACATACCGATCCTCGGCAACGTGGTCGCCTTCCAGGACTACGACCCGTATCTCAGCGAGAACGGCTTCGTCGCCATCTTCGAGAGCCCGTGGATCGGCTTCGAGCAGTTCGAGCGGATTTTCGCGGACTCGGCCTTCTGGCACGCGGTGCGGAACACCTTCGTGCTGTTCTTCCTCCAGCTGGTGCTCTACTTCCCGGTCCCGATCATGCTCGCGCTGCTCATCAACAGCGTGGTCAGGCCCCGGGTCCGGGCGATCGCGCAGGCGATCATGTATCTGCCGCACTTCTTCTCGTGGGTCCTCGTCGTCACCGTCTTCATGCAGATCTTCGGTGGCGCGGGCATCATCGCGCAGACCCTCCGCGAGCACGGCTACGAGGGCTTCGACCTGATGACCAACCCCGAGGTCTTCAAGTACCTGGTCACGGCCGAGACCATCTGGAAGGACGCCGGCTGGGGCATCATCGTGTTCCTCGCCGCGCTCTCCGCCGTCTCCAACGACCTGTACGAGGCCGCCGCCATGGACGGCGCGGGACGCTGGCGGCGCATGTGGCACATCACGCTGCCCGCCCTGCGCCCGGTGATCGCCCTGCTGCTGGTGCTGCGCGTCGGTGACGCCCTCACCGTCGGCTTCGAGCAACTGCTGCTCCAACGACAAGCCGTGGGTGTCGCGGCCTCGGAAGTCCTCGACACCTACGTGTGGTGGAACGGCATCCGCAACCAGGACTTCAGCTACGCCGCCGCCGCGGGCCTCATCAAGGGCGTAGTCGGTCTGGCGCTGGTGCTGACGGCGAACAAGGTGGCCCACCTCATGGGCGAGCAGGGGGTGTACAAGAAGTGAGCGCCGTCCTCGACACACAGGCCGACGACACGACGGCCGACGACACACCGGCCACGAGGAAGCCCAGCCCCTGGGCCGCCCCGCCGCGCCCGGTGTGGGAGGAGGAACCCTCCAAGGCCGGACAGGCGGGCAAGGGCCTCGTCCTGACCCTGGCCTGCCTGGGCATCGTCTTCCCGCTGTGGATCGTCGTCGTCACCAGCCTCCAGTCGAAGAAGGCCATCGACGAGGCCGGCGGCCTGGTGGTGATCCCCAAGGGCATCACCTTCGTCGCCTACCAGGAACTCCTGAGCGGCGGACAGGTCCAGCGCGCCGCCCTGGTCAGCATCGGCGTCACCGTGGTCGGCACGCTGTTCAGCATGGCGGTGTCCGTGCTGAGCGCGTACGGCCTGTCGCGCAGCGGATCGCTCGGGCACCGCTGGCTCCTGATGGCCCTGCTCACGACGATGTTCTTCGGGGCCGGTCTGATCCCGACCTATCTGCTGGTGCAGGCGCTGGGGCTGACGGACACCTACCTGGCGCTGATCCTGCCCAGCGCGGTGAGCGTGTTCAACATCCTGGTGCTGCGGGCGTTCTTCATGAACATCTCGCAGGAGCTGATCGACAGCGCCCGCATCGACGGGGCCGGCGACTGGCGCATCCTGTGGAAGATCGTGATGCCGCTCTCCCGCGCGGTCCTCGCCGTGATCGCCCTCTTCTACGCCGTGGGCTACTGGAGCGCCTGGTTCAACGCGTCGATCTACCTGACCGACCAGGACATGATGCCGCTCCAGAACGTCATGATCCAGCTGGTGCAGAAGCAGGAACGACCGGTCGGGCTGTCGGCGCAGGTCAACACCGGGGAGCTGTCCGCCCTCGCGATCCAGATGGCGGTGATGGTCATGGCACTGCTGCCGGTGGCCGTGCTGTCGCCGTTCGTCCAGCGTCACTTCAAGAAGGGGATGCTCACGGGGGCGGTCAAGGGCTGACGCGCAAGCGGTTACGCGGCTTGCGCGATGTCCTCGGCCGCGGTGCCGTCGTGGCTTGTCGCGCCCACGCCGCTCAGCCGCGTGCCGACACGGCCCCGCGCCCCCGATTCGCCGTCCCTCCGACTCCCGCAGAACGAGGTATGTCATGCACGCGTCCCCCATGAGCCGGCGTGCCGTACTCGCCGGCACCGCGGCCGCCGCCGCGCTCACCGCCGTTCCGTTCACCCCCGGGCGCGCCCAGGCCGCCGAGCACCCCGACGGAGCCCGTCCCTACCGCTGGCGCAACGTCGTCGTCGGCGGCACCGGCTTCATCACCGGCGTCCTGTTCCACCCCCGCGTCCGCGGGCTCGCCTACGCCCGTACCGACATCGGCGGCGCCTACCGCTGGGACGACCGGGCCGCCCGCTGGGTGCCGCTCCTGGACCACCTCGGCTGGGACGACTGGAACCTCCTGGGCGTCGAGGCGATGGCCGTCGACCCCGCCCACCCGGACCGGCTCTACCTGGCCTGCGGCACCTACGCCCAGGCATGGGCGGGCAACGGCGCGATCCTGCGCTCCGAGGACCGCGGCGCCACCTGGCAGCGCACCGACCTGACCGTGAAGCTCGGTGCCAACGAGGACGGCCGGGGCACCGGCGAGCGGCTGCTGGTCGACCCGCGCGACAGCGACACCCTGTGGCTGGGCACCCGGCACGACGGTCTGTGGAAGTCGGCGGACCGGGGCGCCACCTGGACCCTCGCCGCCGGCTTCCCGGCCACCCCGAGCGCCACCGGCCAGGGCGTCACCCTCCTCGTCGCCGCCCACCGCACCGTCTACGCCGGCTGGGGCGACGCCGACGGCACCGCACCGAACCTCTTCCGCGCGCCCGACGGCACCACCTGGCAGCCCGTCCCCGGGCAGCCCTCGGGCACCGCGGCCAAGGTCCCGATCCGCGCCGCGTACGACCGGCTCACCCGTGAGCTGTACGTGACGTACGCCGACGCGCCGGGTCCGAACGGGCAGTCCACCGGCAGCGGGCACAAGCTGCGCACGGTGAACGGCCGGTGGACCGAGGTCACGCCCGTCCGGCCGGGCGGCACCACGGGTGACGGCTCGGCCGACAGCTTCGGCTACGGCGGCGTGGCCGTCGACGCCCGCCTCCCCGGCACCGTCGTCGTCTCCACCAACAACCGCTGGGCGGCGGTCGACACCCTGTTCCGGACCACCGACGGCGGCCGCACCTGGACGTCCCTGAAGGACTCGGCCGTCCTCGACGTCTCCGAGACCCCGTACCTGAAGTGGGGCGAGGAGCGGCCCAAGTTCGGCTGGTGGATCCAGGCCGTCGCCCTCGACCCGTACGACTCCGAGCACCTCGTGTACGGCACCGGCGCCACCCTCTACGGTACCCGCGACCTCAGACGCTGGGCCCCGCGGATCCGCGGCCTGGAGGAGGCGTCCGTGACCCAGCTGGTCTCGCCCCCGGCCGGGGGAGCGCACCTGCTCAGCGGGTCGCGGGACATCGGTGTGATGTACCACGAGCGGCTCACGGCGTCTCCGGCGCGCGGCATGGCGACGAACCCCGTGTCCGGGTCGGCTACGGGACTCGCGCAGGCGGCGCGCAGACCGGCGTACGTCGTCCGGGCGGGCTGGGGCGAGAACGGCAACGGCGCGTACTCCCACGACGGCGGACGGACCTGGGCGCCCTTCGCGGCCCAGCCCGGCATCGCCGAGAACGCACCGGGACCGATCGCCACCAACGCCGACGGCAGTGTGCTGCTGTGGTCCTTCGTGCACTGGGACGGCACGAGGTACGCGGCTCACCGCTCGGCGGACAACGGGACGACCTGGTCCGAGGTCCCCTCCTTCCCGAACGGCGCCACGCCGGTCGCCGACCCGGTGGACCCGACGCTCTTCTACGCGTACGACACCGACACGGGAACGCTGCTCGCCAGCACTGACAGTGGCCGTTCCTTCACCCGCCGTGCGACCGGACTGCCCGCCGGAGACAGCCAGTTCAAGCTGGTCGCGGCGCCCGGCCGGTCCGGTGACCTGTGGCTGAGCACGAAGTGGAACGGCCTGCACCGCTCCACCGACGGCGGTGTCGCCTTCACCAAGGTCGACAGCTGCCGGGCCTCCCACACCCTCGGCTTCGGGAAGGCCGCCGACGGCGCCGGCTATCCGGCGATCTACCAGGTCGGCTCCACCGAGGCCATCACCGCCGTCTACCGCTCCGACGACGAGGCGAAGAGCTGGACGCGGATCAACGACGACCAGCACCAGTGGGGGTGGACCGGCGAGACGATCACCGGCGATCCCCGCGTGCACGGCCGCGTCTACCTCGCCACCAACGGACGCGGCATCCAGTACGGAGAGCCCCGCTGATGCCCAGCCTGTCGGACACCACCCGCCACCGCATCCTCTACGGCGGCGACTACAACCCCGAGCAGTGGCCCGAGGAGACCTGGCACGAGGACCTCCGCCTGATGAGGGCCGCCGGCGTCAACTGCGTCACCCTCGGCGTCTTCTCCTGGGCGAAGCTGGAACCACGCCCCGGCGTCCACGACTTCGGGTGGCTGGACCGCCTGATGGACCTGATGCACGCAGGCGGCATCGGCGTCGTCCTCGCCACCCCCACCGCCTCGCCCCCGCCCTGGCTGGGGCACCTGCACCCGGACACCCTGCCCCGCGACGAGGACGGCCGCACCGAGTGGTGGGGCGGCCGGCAGCACTTCTCGCACTCCAGCGCCACCTACCGCCGCCACGCCGCCGCCATCACCGAGGCCCTGGCCGCCCGCTACGCCGGCCACCCCGCCCTCACCATGTGGCACATCAACAACGAGTACTGCACCTACGACCACGGCGACGAGGCCGCCACCCGCTTCCGCCGCTGGCTCCAGGACCGCTACGGCACCCTCGACGCCCTCAACACCGCTTGGGGCACCGCCTTCTGGAGCCAGGGCTACGGCGACTGGGCGGAGATCCTGCCCGCCCGCCGCGCCCACTACCTGAAGAACCCGGCCCAGGTCCTCGACTTCCGGCGCTTCACCTCCGACATGCTCCTGGAGTGCTACGTCGCCGAACGCGACATCGTCCGCCGCCACACCCCGCACCTGCCGGTCACCACCAACTTCATGCCGCTCTGGTCCGGCCAGGACGCCTGGCGCTGGGCCGAGGAGGAGGACGTCGTCTCCGTCGACCTCTACCCCGACCCGCGCGACCCCTTCGGCGCCCAGGAAGGCGCCCTGGTCCAGGACATGACCCGCTCCCAGGCACGCGGCCCGTGGATGCTCATGGAACAGGCGGCCGGGCCCGTCAACTGGCGCGGCGCGAACCACCCCAAGCCGCGCGGCCTCAACCGCCTGTGGTCCCTCCAGGCGGTCGCCCGCGGCGCCGACGCCGTCTGCTTCTTCCAGTGGCGCCAGTCGAGGCAGGGCGCCGAGAAGTTCCACTCCGGCATGGTCTCGCACGCGGGGGCGGCAGGCCGTACGTACCAGGAGGTCAAGCAGCTCGGCGCCGACCTCGCGAAGCTCGGCCCGCACGCGGCGGGCAGCACGGTCACCGCCGACGTCGCCGTCCTGCACGACTGGCACTCCTGGTGGGCCGGCGCCCAGGACGGCCGCCTCTCCACCCGCTTCGACTACACCGACGTCCTGCGCGCCTGGCACCGTGCGCTGTGGGGAGCCCACCTCACCGCCGACTTCGCCCACCCGGAACACGACCTGACCCCGTACAAGGCGGTCGTCGTGCCCCAGCTCTACGCGCTCACCGACGCGGCGATCGGCAACCTCCTCGCCTACGCGCGCGGCGGCGGCGCCCTCGTCTGCGGCTTCCTCACCGGAGTCGCCGACGAGGACGACCGGGTCAGGCCCGGCGGCATGGACGCCCGGCTGCGCGAGCTGTTCGGCATCCGCACCCTGCACGAGTGGTGGCCCCTGGAGGCGGACGAGACCGCCGCCTGCGACGGCTTCCGGGGCACCCTGTGGTCGGAGGAGATCGAGCCCGACGGCACCGCCACCGAGACCGTCCGCTACAAGGGCGGTGAGCTGGACGGACTCCCCGCCGTCCTGCGCAAGGGCCGCGCCTGGTACCTCTCGACCCTCCCGGAGCCGGACGCGCTGCGCGACCTGCTCGCCCGCGTCGCCGCCGACGCGGGCGCCCGGCCGGTGCTCGACGGACTCCCGGCCGGCGTTGAGGCCGTACGCCGCGGTGACCTGCTCTTCCTCCTCCACCACGGCCGCGACCCGGTCACCGTCGACGTCCCGGGCACCCACCGCTGCCTGCTGACCGACGCGACCGTCACCGACCGCGTCACCCTCGGCCGCTACGGCGTGGCGGTCCTCACGGAGCCGGCCTCATGACCGGTACACCGGTACACGGCACCTGGGAGCCCGAGCCCGCCGCCCGCTGGGAGGACGCCTTCCTGACCGGCAACGGCCACCACGGCGCCCTCGTGTTCGGCGATCCGGACGCCGACCGGGTCATCGTCACCCACCACACGCTCGTCCGCCCGGACGGCGACGACGGACACCGCCGCCCGCCCCGGCTCGCCGCCGAACTCCCCGCCCTCCAGGACCGCCTGCTGGCCGGGGAGACGGCCGCCGCCGAGAGCTTCACCGACGGGCGCCCGCTGCAATGGGTACGCCCTTTCCACCCGGCCTTCCAGCTCCGCCTGAACAGACCGCCCGGCGACCCCCGCGCCGCCTACCGCCGCTCCGTCGACTTCACCACCGGCGAGACGACCGCCACCTGCTCCAACCGGACCAGCCGGGTCTTCGTCTCCCGCGCCGACGACGTGATCGTGCAGCACGTCACCGCCCCGCACCTCACCCTCGACCTGTCCCTCGACCCCCGCCTCCCCGGCGCCCCCGCCGGGCTCGGCGTCGGCCACGGCGCCGTCCTCACCCCCGAGGGCGCCCTGCTCAGCCTGCGCGCCCGCTACCCCGGCAGCGACCTGGCGTTCACCGGCGTCACCCTGGTCGCGGTCACCGGCGGCGCCACGAAACTGGTACCGCCCGGCGTACTCGTCGAGGGCGCCACGGAGGTACTGCTCCTCACCCGGGTGCGCCGGCACACCGGCGAGCTGGACGTGGTCACCGAGGGCCGGGCCCTGCGCGACCTGCCGGACGGGGCGTCGTACGAGGGCCTCCTCGACCGCCACCTCGCCCTCCACCGCGCCGCCTACGACCGCGTCACCCTCGACCTCGCCGCCGACCCCGCCGAACGCGCCCTGCCGGGCTCCGCGCTGCTCGCACGGCCCGGCGGCACGGCCCTCCTGGAGCGCCTGTTCGCCGCCGGCCGCTACCACCTCCTGTCGGCCAGCGGCATGCTCCCGCCCCGCCTCACCGGCCTGTGGACCGGTGACTGGAACACCGCCTGGTCCGGGGCGTTCACCACCAACGCCAACCTCAACCTCCAGACCGCCTCCGCCGCGGCCGCCGCCCTCCCCGAGGTCACCGAGGCACATGCCGCCCTGGTCCACCGGCAGCTCCCGGACTGGCGGGACAACGCCCGCGCGATCTTCGGCACCCGAGGCGTCGTCGCGCCCTCGCACACCGACGGCGAGTCCGGGCACACGTACCACTTCAGCCGCGAGTACCCGCTCCACCTGTGGACCGCGGGCGCCGACTGGCTGCTCAAGCCCCTCGTCGACCACGACGAGACCCGCGGCGACCGCGACCCCCGCACCACCGCCGCGCTCGCCGAAGTCGCCCTGTTCTACGAGGACTTCCTCACCCGGACCGACGACGACGGACACGCGGTCGTGGTCCCCTCCTACTCACCCGAGAACCGCCCCGCCAACGCCAGTTGGGGCACCGTCGACGCGGCCATGGACCTCTCCGCCGCCCGGCACGCCCTGCTGACCGCCGCCGACCGCCATCCCGAGCACGCCGACCGCTGGCGCGCCCTCGCCGACCGCCTCCCGCCCCACCGGACCAACGCCGACGGCGCCCTGGCGGAGTGGGCGTGGCCGGGCCTGGCGGACAACTACGACCACCGCCACCTCAGCCACCTCTACGGCGTCTGGCCGCTCGACGAGATCAACCCGTACGACACCCCCGCCCTCGCCGAGGCCGCCCACCGCGCCCTCACACTGCGCGGCGCCGAGAACGACTCCGCCCACGGCCACCTCCACCACGCCCTGATCGCGGCCCGCCTCCGGGACGCCGAACGGGTCGCCCACGCCCTCGGCCGGGTGCTCGACGGCGACTTCTTCCACCCGTCCCTGATGAGCGCGCACTACCCCCACCGCGACGTGTACAACGCGGACGCCGCGCACGCCCTCCCGGCCGTGCTCATCGAGATGCTCGTGCAGTCCACCCCCGACCGGCTGGTCCTGCTCCCCGCGCTCCCGGAGAGCTGCCGCGAGGGCCGGCTCACGGGCGTACGCACCCGGTTCGGAGCGGAGCTGGACCTCGGCTGGGCGGCCGACGGCACGGCGACGGCCGTCCTGCGCCCGGGCCGCACGCACCGCATCGAACTGAGGACTCCCTCCGGCGCCGAACCGCTCGACCTCGCCGCCGGAGAGGACCGCGTCATCAGTGTCAAGGCGCGGTAGCAGCACCGCAACTCCCCCCACCCATGGAAGGAACCCCATGGCACCACGCGACCGCACTCGTCCCCGCACCCGCACCCTGACCGCCCTGCTGGCCCCGGCCCTCGCCCTCGGCGCCACCGTCGGCCTGGCCTCGGCCCCCGCCCAGGCCGCCGTCTGGAGCTCCTGCGACCAGTGGGGCAACACGAGCCTGAACGGCTACACCCTCTACAACAACATCTGGGGCTCCGGCGCCGGCAGCCAGTGCGTCTGGGCCAACTCCGGCACCAACTGGGGCGTCTGGGCCGACCACCCCGACACCGGCGGCATCAAGTCCTACCCGAACGCCAAAAAGGTGATCAACAAGCCCATCGCCTCCCTCGGTTCGCTGAGCAGCAGCTACAACGTCACGGTCCCGTCGTCCGGCGCGTACAACACGTCGTACGACATCTGGGACACGGACTACGACTACGAGATCATGCTCTGGGTCAACCACAACGGGGCCGTGGGCCCGCTCGGCAGCCCCCAGGGTTCGGTCACCCTCGGCGGCCACTCCTGGAACGTCTACAAGGGGGACAACGGCGCCAACGAGGTCTTCTCGTTCCTGCGCACCTCGGACTCGGACTCCGGCACCGTCGACATCCTGCCGATTCTGAAGTGGATCAAGGACACCAAGGGCTGGATGGGCAACGAGACCATCGGTGACGTGCAGTTCGGCTACGAGATCACCTCGTCCGCCGGCGGCCTCGACTTCCGCACCAACAACCTGACGGTCAGCGGCGGCTGACCCCGTACCGCACCACGGCCGAGGGGCCGGCCCCGCCCGGGACCGGCCCCTTCGCTCACCGCGCGCTCACTCCGCGACCGGCAGTCGCGCCCCGTCCCGCAGGAACAGCGGGATGCGGTCCAGCGGCGCGTCCACCGTCACGGACGCCCCGCCCTCGTAAGGCTCACCCGTCCACGCGTCCGTCCAGCGCGCGCCCGCCGGAAGGTACGCCGTCCGGACCGTGGCGCCCGCCGTCAGCACCGGCGCGACCAGCAGATCCCGGCCGAGGAGGTAGGCGTCGTCCACCGGCCAGGCCGCCGGGTCGTCGGGGAACTCCAGGAACAGCGGCCGCATCACCGGCAGCCCCTCCTCGTGCGCCTCGCGCATGACGTCGAGCACGTACGGCTTCAGCCGCTCGCGCAGCCGCAGGTACTTCGCGAGGACCGGGTACGCCTCCTCGCCGTACGACCACACCTCGTTGGGGCCGCCGGTCATGTCCGGGCCCAGCGGCATGCCCGGGTCGCGGAAGCCGTGCAGCCGCATCAGCGGCGACAGCGCGCCGAACTGGAACCAGCGGACCAGCACCTCCCGGTACGCCGGGTCGTCCGGGTCGCCGCCGTGGAAGCCGCCGATGTCCGTGTTCCACCAGGGAATGCCGGACAGCCCGGTGTTGAGACCGGCGGCGATCTGGCGGCGCAGGGTCGCGAAGTCGGTGCCGATGTCCCCGGACCAGAGCGCGGCGCCGTGGCGCTGGCTGCCCGCCCACGCCGAGCGGTTGAGGGTGATCACCTCGTCGACGCCGGCGGCGCGCAGGCCCTCGTCGAAGGTGCGGGAGTTCTCGGCCGGGTACAGGTTCCCGACCTCCAGGCCCGGACCGGCCCAGTAGCGCAGGTTCTCCGGGAAGCCCGGTTTCAGCTCGGGCTCGCAGGCGTCCAGCCAGAAGGCCGTGATGCCGTACCTGTCGAGGTAGTTCTCCTTGACCTTCGACCACACGAAGTCGCGGGCCTCGGGATTGGTGGCGTCGTAGAAGGCCACCTGGACCGTCGACGCGACCTCCTTGTCCGGCCAGTCGGCGTGCGCCATCGGGCCGTACTGGGTGCCGATGAAGTAGCCGCGCTGTTCCATGACCGGGTGGTTCTCGCTCAGCGGGGACACCGAAGGCCAGACGCTCACCACCAGCTTGATGCCCAGCTCGTCCAGCTCACGGACCATGGCCGCCGGGTCCGGCCACTCGGCCGGGTCGAACTTCCACTCACCGAGGTGTGTCCAGTGGAAGAAGTCGCAGACGATGGCGTCGATGGGCAGCCCGCGCCGCTTGTACTCCCGGGCCACGGCGAGGAGTTCGTCCTGCGTGCGGTAGCGGAGCTTGCACTGCCAGAAGCCGGCCGCCCACGCGGGCAGCATCGGCGTACGGCCGGTCACCGCGCTGTAGCGGCGCTGCGCGCCGGCCGGGGCGCCGGCCGTGATCCAGTAGTCGATCTGCCGGGCCGAGTCGGCGACCCAGCGGGTGCCGTTGCGGGCCAGCTCCACGCGGCCGATGGCCGGGTTGTTCCACAGCAGCGTGTAGCCGCGGCTGGAGGTGAGGACCGGGACGGAGACCTCGGCGTTGCGCTGGACCAGGTCCACGACCAGGCCCTTCTGGTCGAGGCGGCCGTGCTGGTGCTGGCCGAGGCCGTACAGTTTCTCGTCGTCGTAGGCGGCGAACCGCTGCTCCAGCCGGTGGTGCCCGTTGCCGACGGCCGTGTACAGGCGCGGGCCGGGCCACCAGAAGTGGGCGGGTTCCTCGGCCAGCAGCTCACCGCCGTCCGCGGTCCGTACGAAGCGCACCTGCCCCTCGGGGCCGGCCTCCACTGTCAGCGCCCCGACGGTCAGCGAGCCGTGCCCGTCCTCGATCTTGACGGTGCTCTCGGTCGCCGGTGCCTCGGCGAGGAGGGCTCCCGGCAGCCCCTCCAGCACCGGGCCGCCGAGCCGGGCCCGGACCCGGACCGCGTCCGGCCCCCAGGCCTCGATCCGGACGGTCTCCTGACGGCCGCTCCACTCCAGCGCGCCGTCCCGCTCGCGGAACGTTCCGACGGTGGGGGAGGACTGGGCGAGGCTGACCTTCGGCTGTGTCCCGGCAGGCTGTGTCTCGGCAGGCTGGTTCACGGAAGCGGCTCCTGGGGGAGTGCGGGGAGAACGGGGGCTACTGAGAGAGCAGGGAGGCACTGGGAGAGCAGAGGGCTACTGAGAGAGCGGAGAGCTAGGGCCCGGCGGGCGCCGGCCCCGAGCTGGCCCGGACCGTCAGTTCGGGCGCGAGCAGCACGACCTCGTCGCTCCCGCGCCCGTCGAGCTTGGCGACCAGCTGCTGCACGGCGTGCCGGCCCATCTCCTGCGCGGGCACGGCGACCGACGTCAGCCGCACCGAGGCCTGGGTGGCGACCTGCTCGGGGCAGACCGCGACCACCGACACGTCCTCGGGCACGGCCCGGCCCTGCTGGCGCAGCAGGGCGAGCAGCGGCTCGACCGCCGACTCGTTCTGGACGACGAAGCCGGTGGTGTCCGGGCGTTCGTCGAAGACGCGGGCGAGGGTCGCGGCCATCGCGTCGTACCCGCCCTCGCAGGGGCGGTGCAGCAGCCGCAGCTCCAGCTCCCGCGCGCGGGCGCGCAGCCCGTCGAGCGTGCGCTCGGCGAAGCCCGTGTGCCGTTCGTAGACCGCGGGCGCCTCGCCGATGACCGCGATGTCGCGGTGCCCCAGCTTCGCCAGATGCTCCACGCACAGCGCGCCGGTCGCCCGGAAGTCGAGGTCGACGCAGGTCAGCCCGGTGGTGTCGGCGGGCAGGCCGATCAGTACGGACGGCTGGTCGGTGCCGCGCAGCAGGGGCAGCCGCTCGTCGTCGAGTTCGACGTCCATCAGGATCATCGCGTCGGCGAGCCCGCTGCCGGTGACGCGGCGCACCGCGTCGGGGCCCTCCTCGCCGGTGAGCAGCAGAATGTCGTACCCGTGGGTGCGCGCGCTGGTCGCGACGGCGATGGCGATCTCCATCATCACCGGCACGTACATGTCGGTGCGCAGTGGGATCATCAGGGCGATGATGTTCGACCTGCTGCTGGCCAGGGCGCGGGCACCCGCGTTCGGGTGGTAGCCGAGCCTCCGGATGCTCTCCTCGACCCGCTGCCGGGTGCTGGTGGAGATGGACCGCTTGCCGCTGAGGACATAGCTCACCGTGCTCGCCGAGACTCCGGCGTGCTGGGCGACCTCGGCGAGGGTGACCATCCAGCTCTCCAAGCTATGTGAAGCGCTTCGACAGCGCGCGGGGTGGACGAAGTCGGGTGAGGGTGGTCAGACATTAACCCCAGTGGGGGTGAGTGTCCAGAGGGTTGTCGAAGCGCTTCGACACCTTTCTTACTCGCCGTTCCTCCGCCGCTACCCTTCCCCGGCATGGGCCGAACGGCCGCACGAAGGGTGGTGGGACCGCCCGGGATCGGGTACATACGATCGGGTAGCACCGACTAGTAACGTACGTCCGCGACCTCGCGTATGACGAACCGTCGCGGTCTTCGTGGACGTACCTTCCCCCGATGCCGATTCGCGGCGAGGTGAGCCTCATGTCCGCTCCAACCACCCCCTCCTCCCGATCCACCGTCACCGAACGTGAGGCCCGCGAAGTCGCGGAGGCGGCCCGGGAACAGGACTGGCGCAAGCCGAGCTTCGCCAAGGAGCTGTTCCTCGGCCGTTTCCGCCTCGACCTCATCCACCCCCACCCGCTCCCGGCCGAGGAGGACGTCCAGCGCGGCGAGGAGTTCCTCGCCAAGCTGCGGGACTTCTGCGAGACGAAGATCGACGGGGCCGTGATCGAGCGCGACGCACGGATCCCGGACGAGGTGATCACCGGGCTGAAGGAGCTGGGCGCCTTCGGCATGAAGATCGACACCAAGTACGGCGGCCTCGGCCTCACCCAGGTCTACTACAACAAGGCCCTCGCCCTGGTCGGATCCGCGAATCCCGCGATCGGCGCGCTGCTCTCCGCCCACCAGTCGATCGGCGTGCCGCAGCCGCTGAAGATGTTCGGCACGCAGGAGCAGAAGGACACGTTCCTGCCGCGCTGCGCCCGCACCGACATCTCGGCGTTCCTGCTGACCGAGCCGGACGTCGGCTCGGACCCGGCCCGCCTGGCCACCACCGCCGTCCGGGACGGCGACGACTACGTCCTCGACGGCGTGAAGCTGTGGACGACCAACGGCGTCGTGGCCGACCTGCTCGTCGTGATGGCCCGCGTCCCGAAGGCCGAGGGTCACAAGGACGGCGAGGGCGGCAAGGGCGGCATCACCGCCTTCGTCGTGGAGGCCGCCTCAGAGGGCGTCACGGTCGAGAACCGCAACGCCTTCATGGGCCTGCGCGGCCTGGAGAACGGCGTCACCCGCTTCCACCGGGTCCGCGTCCCGGCCGCCAACCGCATCGGCCCCGAGGGCGCCGGGCTCAAGATCGCCCTGACCACCCTCAACACCGGCCGGCTCTCGCTCCCCGCCATGTGCGTCGGCGCCGGCAAGTGGTGCCTGAAGATCGCCCGCGAGTGGTCCGCGGTGCGCGAGCAGTGGGGCAAGCCGGTCGCGCTGCACGAGGCGGTCGGCTCGAAGATCTCGTTCATCGCGGCGACGACCTTCGCCCTGGAGGCGGTCCTGGACCTGTCGTCCCAGATGGCGGACGAGGATCGCAACGACATCCGCATCGAGGCCGCCCTCGCCAAGCTCTACGGCTCCGAGATGGCCTGCCTGATGGCCGACGAGCTGGTCCAGATCCGCGGTGGCCGCGGCTTCGAGACCGCGGCCTCCCTCGCCGCCCGCGGTGAGCGCGCGGTGCCCGCCGAGCAGATCCTGCGCGACCTGCGCATCAACCGGATCTTCGAGGGCTCCACCGAGATCATGCACCTGCTGATCGCCCGCGAGGCCGTCGACGCCCACCTCTCGGTCGCCGGCGACCTGATCGACCCCGACAAGACCCTGTCGGACAAGGCGAGGGCGGGCGCACAGGCGGGCGTCTTCTACGCCAAGTGGCTGCCGAAGCTGGTCGCCGGACCCGGTCAGCTCCCGCGCTCCTACGCCGAATTCCACCCGTCCGGCCACCCCGACCTGTCCGGGCACCTCCGCCATGTCGAACGCACCGCCCGCAAGCTCGCCCGCTCCACCTTCTACGCCATGTCCCGCTGGCAGGGCCGGATGGAGACCAAGCAGGGTTTCCTGGGCCGGATCGTCGACATCGGCGCCGAGCTGTTCGCGATGAGCGCCGCGTGCGTGCGCGCCGAGCACCTGCGCGCCGAGGGCGACCACGGCCGCGAGGCCTACCAGCTCGCCGACGCCTTCTGCCGCCAGGCCCGCATCCGCGTCGAGGAACTCTTCGGCCGCCTGTGGACCAACACCGACGACCTCGACCGCAAGGTCGTCAAGGGCGTGCTGGGCGGTGCCTACGAGTGGCTGGAGCAGGGCGTCGTCGACCCCTCGGGGGACGGCCCGTGGATCGCGGACGCGTCGCCGGGCGAGTCACGGCGGGAGAACGTCCATCGCCCCATCAGGTAGGCCGGCCGCAGGGCAGTACCTTCCCGGGGCCGCCCCGGCGGGGCCGTGCGACCCCGGGAAGGCGCCGCGACACCCGTGCGAGGGACGCGCTGTCCTCCCGGCGGGCGGTTGCCGCAACAATGGGGGGATGAGCGACAGTCCAGCCCCACTCGCCGACCCCCACCTCGTCTACGACCCGGTGGCGGGCGACGGCCCGAAGGACGTGGTGATCCTCGGGTCCACCGGGTCGATCGGGACCCAGGCCATCGATCTCGTGCTGCGCAACCCGGACCGCTTCCGGGTCACCGCCCTGTCCGCCAACGGCGGCCGGGTCGCCCTCCTCGCCGAGCAGGCGTACCGGCTGAGGGCGCGGACCGTCGCCGTCGCCCGCGAGGACGTCGTACCGGCGCTGCGGGAGGCGCTGAGCGACCAGTACGGCGGTGGGGAGCCGCTCCCCGAGATCCTCGCGGGACCCGACGCGGCCACCCAGGTCGCCGCCTCCGACTGCCACACCGTCCTCAACGGCATCACCGGTTCCATCGGGCTGGCACCGACCCTGGCCGCCCTGGAGGCGGGCCGCACCCTCGCGCTCGCCAACAAGGAATCGCTCATCGTCGGCGGCCCGCTGGTCAAGGCGCTCGCCAAGCCGGGGCAGATCATCCCGGTCGACTCCGAGCACGCCGCGCTCTTCCAGGCGCTCGCCGCCGGCACCCGCGCCGACGTGCGCAAGCTGGTCGTCACCGCGTCCGGCGGTCCGTTCCGGGGGCGCACGAAGGAGCAGCTGGCGGGCGTCACCGTGGAAGACGCCCTCGCCCACCCCACCTGGGCGATGGGCCCGGTGATCACGATCAACTCCGCGACCCTCGTCAACAAGGGCCTGGAGGTGATCGAGGCCCACCTGCTCTACGACATTCCCTTCGACCGCATTGAGGTGGTCGTGCACCCGCAGTCGTATGTCCACTCGATGGTTGAGTTCACGGACGGATCGACACTGGCCCAGGCGACGCCCCCCGACATGGGCGGGCCCATCGCCATCGGCCTCGGCTGGCCCGAACGCGTCCCCGGCGCCGCCCCCGCCTTCGACTGGAGCAAGGCGTCGACCTGGGAGTTCTTCCCGCTCGACAACGAGGCCTTCCCGTCGGTGAACCTGGCCCGGCACGTAGGGGAGCTCGCGGGCACGGCCCCGGCGGTGTTCAATGCCGCCAACGAGGAGTGCGTCGAGGCGTTCCGCTCCGGCGCGCTGCCGTATCTCGGGATCATGGAGACCGTCACGCGGGTGGTCGAGGAACACGGCACCCCCCGGGCGGGAACCTCGCTCACCGTCGCGGACGTCCTCGAAGCGGAGACCTGGGCACGCACCCGGGCCCGGCAACTGGCGGCACAGACGGCGGAGGCCCGTGCATGACGACCCTGATGTTCATCCTCGGCATAGTCGTCTTCGCGGTCGGCCTGCTGTTCTCGATCGCCTGGCACGAGCTGGGGCACCTCTCCACGGCCAAGATGTTCGGCATCCGCGTGCCGCAGTACATGGTCGGCTTCGGGCCGACGCTCTTCTCGCGGCAGAAGGGCGAGACCGAGTACGGGGTCAAGGCCATCCCGTTCGGCGGCTACATCCGCATGATCGGCATGTTCCCGCCCGGCGCCGACGGCCGGCTGGAGGCCCGCTCCACCTCGCCCTGGCGCGGCATGATCGAGGACGCCCGCTCGGCCGCCTTCGAGGAACTGCAGCCGGGTGACGAGAAGCGCCTGTTCTACACGCGCAAACCCTGGAAACGGGTCATCGTGATGTTCGCGGGCCCGTTCATGAACCTCATCCTCGCGGTGGTGCTGTTCCTCACCGTCCTGATGGGATTCGGCATCTCGCAGCAGACCACCACCGTCAGCTCCGTCTCCCAGTGCGTCATCTCGCAGAGCGAGAACCGCGACGACTGCGCCAAGTCCGACCCGGCCTCCCCGGCCGCGGCGGCCGGCCTCCGCGCGGGCGACAAGATCGTCGCCTTCGACGGCGTACGGACCGACGACTGGGACCGGCTGTCCAACATGATCCGCGCCAACCCCGGCGAGAAGGTGCCGGTCGTCGTCGAGCGCGGCGGCCAGGAGGTCACCCTCCAGGCGACGATCGCCACCAACCAGGTCGCGAAGAAGGACTCGAACGGACAGATCGTCGAGGGCGAGTACGTCACCGCCGGCTTCCTCGGCTTCAGCGCCGCCACCGGCGTGGTGAAACAGGACTTCGGCCAGTCCGTGACCTGGATGGGCGACCGCGTCGGCGACGCCGTCGACTCCCTGGCCGCGCTGCCCTCCAAGATCCCCGCCCTGTGGGACGCGGCCTTCGGCGACGGACCCCGCGAGGCCGACTCCCCGATGGGCGTCGTGGGCGCCGCCCGCGTCGGCGGTGAGATCGCCACCCTGGACATCCCGCCCACCCAGCAGCTCGCGATGTTCGTCATGCTGGTGGCCGGCTTCAACCTCTCCCTGTTCCTCTTCAACATGCTCCCGCTGCTGCCGCTCGACGGCGGCCACATCGCGGGCGCGCTGTGGGAGTCACTGCGCCGGAACGCGGCCAAGGTGCTGCGCCGCCCGGATCCGGGGCCGTTCGACGTGGCGAAGCTGATGCCGGTGGCCTACGTCGTGGCGGGCATCTTCGTCTGCTTCACGCTGCTGGTCCTGGTGGCAGACGTCGTGAATCCGGTACGAATCAGCTGACACAGGGGCGGTTCGGTCAGTCCGGATGATTCCGGAGGACCGGACAATCACAACGATCCGATGAGAAGCCCGATCCGGAGAGCATGTCCCTCCGGGTCGGGCTTCACGCCGGTCACCCGGCAGACGGACGCCAAAGGATGTACTCCCCGTACGCCGTGTGCCCGGCGTTCACGTCGGTGCCGTAATCTCGAAGGCCGGAGCCCGCCGCTGAACGGGGCCGGACCTTGATCCACGACTTGGGGTTGCACAGCAGATGACTGCGATTTCTCTCGGCATGCCGGACGTTCCGACCAGGCTCGCGGAGCGCCGCAAGAGCCGTCAGATCCAGGTCGGGCCCGTGGCGGTGGGCGGTGACGCCCCCGTGTCGGTGCAGTCCATGACCACGACCCGTACGTCGGACATCGGCGCGACGCTCCAGCAGATCGCCGAGCTGACGGCGTCCGGCTGCCAGATCGTGCGGGTGGCCTGCCCGACGCAGGACGACGCCGACGCCCTGTCCGTGATCGCGAAGAAGTCGCAGATCCCGGTGATCGCGGACATCCACTTCCAGCCCAAGTACGTCTTCGCGGCGATCGAGGCGGGCTGCGCGGCGGTCCGGGTGAACCCGGGCAACATCAAGCAGTTCGACGACAAGGTCAAGGAGATCGCCAAGGCGGCCCGGGACCACGGCACCCCGATCCGCATCGGCGTCAACGCCGGCTCGCTGGACCGGCGCCTGCTGCAGAAGTACGGCAGGGCGACCCCCGAGGCGCTGGCGGAGTCGGCGCTGTGGGAGGCGTCGCTCTTCGAGGAGCACGACTTCCGGGACATCAAGATCTCCGTCAAGCACAACGACCCGGTCGTCATGGTCGAGGCGTACCGGCAGCTGGCCGCCCAGTGCGACTACCCGCTGCACCTCGGTGTCACCGAGGCCGGTCCCGCCTTCCAGGGCACCATCAAGTCGGCCGTCGCCTTCGGCGCCCTGCTCTCCCAGGGCATCGGCGACACCATCCGCGTGTCCCTGTCGGCCCCGCCGGTCGAGGAGATCAAGGTCGGCATCCAGATCCTGGAGTCGCTCAACCTGCGCCAGCGCGGCCTGGAGATCGTCTCCTGCCCGTCCTGCGGGCGTGCCCAGGTCGACGTCTACAAGCTGGCCGAGGAGGTCACGGCCGGCCTGGAGGGCATGGACGTCCCGCTGCGCGTCGCCGTCATGGGCTGCGTCGTCAACGGCCCCGGCGAGGCCCGCGAGGCCGACCTCGGCGTCGCCTCCGGCAACGGCAAGGGCCAGATCTTCGTCAAGGGTGAGGTCGTCAAGACCGTCCCCGAATCCAAGATCGTGGAGACGCTGATCGAGGAGGCCATGAAGATCGCCGAGCAGATGGAGGCCGACGGCGTGGCCTCCGGCGAGCCCTCGGTGGCCGTCGCGGGCTGATCCACGGTGCTTCTGCCGCGTCGCCCCGGGGGGCGGCGCGGCATATTCGTGGCAGGTACAGTGCGGGGACCAGCAGATCTCAGGGTGAGGCCCCCGCACGTGTTGACGCAGACCACCTCCCGCGTGCTCGAACCGAGCGACCTGGACGCCGCGCTCGCCGTCCTCGACCGCGAGCCGGTCGCGAACGCCTTCGTGACCGCCCGGGTGCAGATCGCCGGCCTCGACCCGTGGCGGCTCGGCGGCGAGATGTGGGGCTGGTACGAGCACGGCATGCTGACCTCCCTGTGCTACGCGGGCGCCAACCTCGTCCCCATCTGCGCCACTCCGCGCGCCGTCCGCGCCTTCGCCGACCGCGCCCGGCGGGCCGGCCGCCGCTGCTCCTCGATCGTCGGCCCGGCCGACACGACCGCCCAGCTCTGGCGCCTGCTCGAACCGGGCTGGGGCCCGGCCCGCGAGGTCCGCGGCCGCCAGCCCCTCATGGTCACCGGCCGCACGCCCGCCGACATCACCCCCGACCCGTATGTCCGTCGCGTCCGCAAGGACGAGATGGAGCGGATCATGCCGGCCTGCGTGGCGATGTTCACCGAGGAGGTCGGCATCTCCCCGATGGCCGGCGACGGTGGCCTGCTCTACCAGGCCCGGGTCGCCGAACTCGTCGGCTCCGGCCGCTCCTTCGCCCGCTTCGACAGCGACGGCAGGGTCGTCTTCAAGGCCGAGATCGGCGCCGCCACCGACCGCACCTGCCAGATCCAGGGCGTATGGGTGGCCCCCGAGTACCGGGGCACGGGCCTCGCGGCACCCGGCATGGCGGCGGTCCTCCGCTACGCCCTCACGGACGTCGCCCCGGTGGCGAGCCTGTACGTGAACGACTTCAACACGGCGGCACGACGGACGTACCAGCGGGTGGGCTTCCAGGAGGTCGGCGCCTTCATGAGTGTGCTGTTCTGAACGCCGCGGAAAGCACCGGCTCCCGTCCAGCCGTGAGCGGCGCCACCGCCACCGCACCGGCGCTGACCGGCGAAGCACCCAGGTAGGCTCCCCGCCATGGAGCTCGTGATCGGCCCCTTGGACCTCGCCGCGCACGTGGACGAGGCCCTCGCGGTCCAAGCCGCCGCGTTCGGACTCGGCCCCGACGAGGTGGCCGTCCGACGACAGATCGTCCTGCGCCACATGACCTACCCCGGCGCGAGAGCCCTCGGCGCCACCGTCGGAGGCGACCTCGTCGGCTTCGTCTACGGCATGCCCAACGACCGCTCCCACTGGTGGTCCACCGTCGTCGAGCCCTACCTCCGCGCCCAGGGCAACGACACCTGGCTCGACGACTCCTTCGTCATCACCGAACTCCATGTCCATCCGGCCCACCAGAACCGCGGCCTGGGCCGTTCCCTGATCACCACGATCACCGACGCGGTCGCCGAACCCCGCTCGATCCTCTCCGCGATCGACCGGGACAGCCCCGCCCGCGGCCTCTACCGCTCCCTCGGCTACCAGGACCTCGCCCGCCAGGTCCTCTTCCCCAGCGCCCCCAAGCCGTACGCCGTGATGGGCGCCCCGCTGCCCCTGCGCAGGCCGGCGGCCGGTCGCTAACCGATTTCCACCGCACCGGACCCCCCGGCTAACCTCCTAGCACCACCCTTACGCAGCAGGAGACACGAGAACCATGGCCAACGCACCGGTCCAGCGCATGTCGAAATTGATGGCGAAGACGCTGCGCGACGACCCGGCGGACGCCGAGGTCCTCAGCCACAAGCTGCTGGTCCGCGCCGGCTACGTCCGCCGCACCGCCGCCGGCCTCTGGAGCTGGCTGCCGCTCGGCAAGAAGGTCCTCGGCAACATCGAGCGCATCGTCCGCGAGGAGATGGACGCCATCGGCGCCCAGGAGGTCCAGCTCCCCGCCCTCCTGCCGCGCGAGCCGTACGAGGCCACCGGCCGCTGGGAGGAGTACGGCCCCGAGCTGTTCCGCCTCCAGGACCGCAAGGGCGGCGACTACCTCCTCGGTCCCACCCACGAGGAGATCTTCACCCTGCTGGTGAAGGACCAGGCGTCCTCCTACAAGGACCTGCCGGTCATCCTCTACCAGATCCAGAACAAGTACCGCGACGAGGCCCGCCCCCGGGCCGGCATCCTGCGCGGCCGCGAGTTCCTGATGAAGGACTCCTACTCCTTCGACGTCGCCGACGAGGGCCTCGCCGAGTCCTACGCCCTGCACCGCGCCGCCTACCAGCGCGTCTTCGAACGCCTGGGCCTCGACTACCGCATCTGCGCCGCGACCGCCGGCGCGATGGGCGGCTCCAAGTCCGAGGAGTTCCTGGCCCCGGCCGAGGCCGGCGAGGACACCTTCGCGGACTGCCCGAACTGCGACTTCGCCGCCAACACCGAGGCGATCACCTACGCGCTCAAGCCGGTGGACGTGGCGGACGTGCCCGCCGCCGAGGACATCCCGACCCCCGACACCCCCACCATCGAGACCCTCGCCGCGTCGCTCGGTGTCCCGGCCTCCGCCACCCTGAAGAACCTCCTCGTCAAGGTCGGCGGCGAGATCGTCGCCGTGGGCGTCCCCGGTGACCGCGAGGTCGACATGGACAAGGTCGAGGCGCACTTCGCCCCGGCCGCCGTCGAACTGGTCACCGCAGAGGACTTCGTGGGCCGCCCCGACCTGGTCCGCGGCTACGTCGGCCCGCAGGGCCTGGGCGAGAAGGTCCAGTACATCGCCGACCCGCGCGTGGCGCCGGGCACCGCCTGGATCACCGGCGCCAACAAGGAGCACACGCACGCCAAGAACGTGGTGGCGGGCCGTGACTTCGAGGTCGACGCGTACGTCGACGTCGTCGTGGTCCGGGAGGGCGACCCCTGCCCGAAGTGCGGTACCGGTCTCAAGCTGGACCGCGCCATCGAGATCGGCCACATCTTCCAGCTGGGCCGCAAGTACACCGACGCCCTCAAGCTCGACGTCCTCGGCCAGAACGGCAAGCCGGCCCGCGTCACCATGGGCTCCTACGGCATCGGCGTCTCCCGCGCGGTGGCCGCCCTCGCCGAGCAGCACGCCGACGACAAGGGCCTCGTCTGGTCCAAGGAGGTCGCCCCGGCCGACGTCCACGTCGTCGCCGCCGGCAAGGCCCTGCAGACCGAGCTGGCCCTCGACGTCTCCGAGAAGCTGTCCGCCGCAGGCGTCCGCGTCCTGGTGGACGACCGGGCCGGCGTCTCCCCGGGCGTCAAGTTCACGGATGCCGAACTCATCGGCGTACCTCAGATCCTGGTCGCCGGACGCCGCTCCGCCGAGGGCGTGGTCGAGCTGAAGGACCGCCGTACCGGTGAGCGCGAGGAACTGACGGTCGAGGAGGCCATCGCCCGCCTCACGGCCTGACTCCCCGGGCCCACGGCGGCCCATGACGTGGAAGGGGCGGCGTACCGCGGCACGGTGCCGGCGTACGCCGCCCTCGGGCGGAACGGGTCGCGGGAGGTGGCCCGCTTTCACGGCGGTTACTTCGGGTCGCGGTTGAACTTCGCGGCCGACCAGAAGTAGCCGAGCACCGCGAGCCCCAGGCACCAGGCGACCGCCAGCCACCCGTTGTGGCCGATCTCGGTGCCGAGCAGCAGCCCGCGCAGGGTCTCGATGGCGGGTGTGAAGGGCTGGTACTCGGCGATCGGCTGGAACCAGCCCGGCATCGCGTCGACCGGGACGAAGGCGCTGGAGAGCAGCGGCAGCAGGATCATCGGCATCGCGTTGTTGCCGGCGGCCTCGGCGTTCGGACTGATCAGGCCCATTCCGACGGCGATCCAGGTGAGCGCCGTGGCGAAGAGCACGAGCAGTCCGAACGCGGCCAGCCATTCCAGGGCGGTGGCGTCGGTGGAGCGGAAGCCGATGGCGACGGCGACGGCGCCGACGAGGACCACGCTCATGACGGACTGGAGCACGCTGCCGATGACGTGTCCGACGAGTACGGAGCCGCGGTGGATCGCCATGGTGCGGAAGCGGGCGATGATGCCCTCGGTCATGTCCATGGAGACGGACACCGCGGTGCCGATCGTGGTGCTGCCGATGGTCATCAGCAGGAGGCCCGGCACGAGGTAGGCGATGTAGTCGGAGCGGTCGGCGCCGCCGCCGGCGATGCCCGCGCTCATCACGTCGCCGAAGACGTAGACGAAGAGCAGCAGCAGCATGACCGGCGTGAGCAGCAGGTTCAGGGTGAGGGACGGGTAGCGCCGGGCGTGCAGCAGGTTGCGGCGCAGCATGGTGGACGAGTCGCGCACGGCGAGGGAGAGGGAGCTCATCGGAGGGCCTCCTTGGGCTGGTTCGGGATACCGGGGCCGGTCAGGGCGAAGAACACGTCGTCGAGGTCGGGGGTGTGCACGGTCAGTTCGTCGGCCTCGACGTCGGCGGAGTCCAGCCGGTCGAGGACGGAGCGCAGTTCGCGCTGGCTGCCGTCGCTCGGGAGCCGCAGTGCCAGTGCCTCGTCGTCCCGGGTGACTTCGCCCAGTGCGGAGGCGGCGCGCTGGTAGGCGGCCGGGTCGGTGAAGCGGAGCCGGATGTGTCCGCCGGGGATGAGCCGCTTCAGCTCCTCGGCGCTTCCCTGGGCGGCGATCCGGCCGTCGTTGAGTACGGCGATGCGGTCGGCGAGCTGGTCGGCCTCTTCGAGGTACTGGGTGGTGAGGAAGACGGTGACGCCGCCGGTGACGAGTTCGCGGATGATCTGCCACATGTTGTGGCGGGAGCGGGGGTCGAGGCCGGTGGTGGGTTCGTCGAGGAAGATGATCCGTGGGTTGCCGACGAGGGTCATGGCGATGTCGAGGCGGCGCTTCATGCCGCCGGAGTAGGTGGCGGCGGGCTTCCTCGCCGCCTCGGTGAGGTCGAACCGCTCCAGCAGTTCGGCGGCGACCCGTCGTCCCTCCTGCTTGGAGAGGTGGTGCAGGTCGGCCATGAGGAGCATGTTCTCCTCGCCGGTGATCAGGCCGTCCACGGCGGAGAACTGTCCGGTGACACCGATCGCCGCCCGCACCGCCTGCGGGTCGGTGGCGAGGTCGTGGCCGCCGACGCGGATCTCACCGGAGGCGGGATCGGGGGAGACGAGGGTGGAGAGGATCTTGACGGCGGTGGTCTTGCCGGCGCCGTTCGGGCCGAGCAGGGCGAACACGGACCCGGTCGGGATGTGCAGGTCGATGCCGTCGAGGACGACCTTGTCGCCGTAGGACTTGCGCAGCCCGTTCGCGGTGATGGCCGGAGTGGTCATGGTGGGTGCTCCTCAGAGGCTGCGGGCGACGATGTCGCCGTAGGAGGTGGTCGCGTGGATGGTCAGGTCCGCGGCGGCGCCGTCGGTGTTCCTGAGCGAGTTGTGAATCCGGCCGTAGCCGGTGCCGGCGTCCAGGGAGGCGGAGACTCCGTGGGCGGCGCCGACCGACACCTCGCCGGCCTCGGTGCGCAGCACGACCGCGCCGCGCGCGGCCTCGGCGATCCTGATGTCGCCCTTGGAGGTGCTGATCTCCGCGGGGCCGTCCAGACGGCCGACCGAGACGTCACCGGCGAGCGTGGTGAGCCGGGCACTCGCGGCCTCGTCGAGCTTGACCGAGCCGTGCGAGCTCTCGAAGACGACGTCGCCGAGCCGTCCGACGCCCCGGAATTCGGCGCTGGCCGCCTTCGCCTCGACCCGGGAGTCGGCGGGCAGTTGGATGGTCACCTCGATGGAGCCGGAGCTGCCGAGGATCCGGTTGTTCGCCGGAGCCTCGACCCGCAGGACGCCGTCGCCGTATTCGACCCTGGTCTGCTCCGCCGCCTTCACGTCGCGGCCGTCCGAGGCGTTCGCGGGCAGTACCTCGACGGTGGTGTCGGCCCGGTCGGCGGCGATGAACCGGATGCGTCCGGCGGGGATGTCCAGGACGGTGGCGATCGGGGTGGGAGTGTCGAACGTCTGCATCGTGCTCTCCTTCGTCGCGGTGCTTTCTGACGTTCGAAACGCTACGTTGCATTCACGAATCTATCAATAACTCTGTTGCATCGTATCTACATCGCAGCAGGTGAGAGCTACTTATTCGTTGCAATGGTCTTCCCACTTAATGCAACGACGAACCCGCCCTCGTTGCAATGGATTGCAAGCGAACGCTATGGTGGTGACACCACGGCAGTACGAAGGAGGCAGCGGTGCCCGGAGGCAGGCTCACTCAGCACGAACGTCAGCGGATCGCACTCGGGCTGGCCGACGGCCTCGCCTACGCGGAGATCGCCAGACGCCTCGACCGCCCGACCTCGACGATCACGCGCGAGGTGATGCGCAACGGCGGCCCCACCACCTACCGTGCCGACCTCGCCCACCGCGCCACCGAGCACCGCGCCCACCGGCGCAGGCAGGCCGCGCCCCAGGGCCCGAAGGCGCCGCCGCAGGCCCACGGGCGGGACGCCGACGCCGTGCGTGAGTACGAGGAGGTGTTCACCACCGTCCTCATGGCCTCGGGCATGCCCAAGATGATGGCCCGGGTCATGGCCTGTCTCACCCTCACCGACTCCGGCAGCCTCACCGCGTCCGAACTCGTCCAGCGCCTTCAGGTGAGCCCGGCGTCCGTCTCCAAGGCGATCGCGTTCCTCGACGAGCAGGCCTTCGTCCGCCGGGAACGCGACGAACGCCGCCGCGAGCGCTATGTCGTCGACGACGACATCTGGTACCAGTCGACGGTGGCCAGCGCCCGGTCCATCGCCCAGGTCGTCGAGACCGCACGGCAGGGCGTGGGCGTCCTCGGCTCCAACACCCCGGCCGGCGCCCGCCTGGAGAACGTCGCACGCTTCCTCGACTTCGTCAGCGAGAGCACCGCCCGCGCCGCCGAGCAGGCCCGCGAGGTCCTCCACACGAAAGCCAGGACGCCCGGACCCGCAGCGCCGGACGCGGAGACGACGCGGTAGGAGCCAGGACAGCGTGATCAGGCGCCGCGCCGACTGCCCGCGGCGCCCTCCGGCGTCCTACAGCCAGCTCGCGAACTCCAGCAGCAGTTCCGCGTCCTGCTCCCGGCCCACCCGGCGGGCCCGTACGCCCGACTCGACAGCTCGGAACAGCGTCCAGCCGCGCAGCCGTTCCTGGTCGACCTCCAGCGACTCCGCGAGCCGCTTGACCCGCCGCCGGGTCGTCGAGGCGCCCGAAGGCTGGGCGATGAGGTCCTCCACCCGGTCCCGCACCAACCGCGCGAGGTCGAAGGCGCTCTCGCCGACCACCGGGTCCGGGCCCACGGCCAGCCAAGGCATCCGGTCCCCGGCGAGCACCTTGCTCTGCCGGAACGTGCCGTGCAGAAGCCGCGCTTCGGGCGGCGCGGCCAGCAGTTCCTCGCGGGCCGCGAGCGCCGCGTCGACCAGCGGCGCCACCTCGGGGCCGGCCACCGCGCCCGCCCGCATAACCTCGGCCTGCCGCCCGGTCCGCTCGGCCACGGTCTCGAAGGGGTGACCGGCGGGCGGCTCGACCCACAGCCGCCGCAGCGTCCCCGCGGCCTCCAGCAACGCCTTCGCCTCCGGCAGCGACCGCACCGAAACGTCCGGATGCAGCCGCTCCAGCAGCAGTACGCCCTCCTCGGCCTCCGCTTCGAGCAGCTGTACGGCGCCCAGTCCGCCCCAGTGGGAGAGCGCGGCCCGCTCGCTCTCCGGGCGTGCCCGTCGGGGGGCCAGCTTCAGCACCGCGGGCGTCCCGCCGGCCGCCCGCACCAGGACCACCAGACTGCTGCGCCCGCCGGGCACCTGCACCCGCTCCGCGGTCAACTCGCGCAGCGCCACGGCCCGCTCCGCCGCTTCGGGCAGCTTCTCCAACCAGTCGTCACCGTCCGGTGCCGTCTCACCGAGCGCCCTGACCAGACGCCGCGGCGGTTCGAAAGCCATGCGCGAGCCGTTCCCTTCCCGTACGGGCAGCCGTACGTGTTACGCGGTCGGTGTCCCCGAAGCCGAAGCCGAAGCCGGGTCCGAGGCCGGGCCC
>NZ_RAIF01000031.1:1069543-1072258 GCF_003671715.1 Streptomyces sp. E2N166
CCTCGCTGTCCCGGGCCGCACGCGCGCGTGCCCGGTCGGCGGCCGACGGACTGCCCTCCGTGCCGCCGTCGCCCGGCCCGCCGGAACAGCCGGCGAGCAGGGCGGCCCCGGCGGCCGAGGCGAGCAGGGTCCTTCTGCGCGGCCCCGAGGGCAGGCGCGGCGATGAGGAAAACGACACGGCAGACGTCCTCGACAGGCTCGTACGGAAGCGACGGCAAAGCGACGGGCGAGCGGCGGGAATCCGCGGTGCGGCCTGCCCGTGATCACGGTACCCGGGCCCCGGCCGGGCACCAGTCATCGGCGCCGCCGGTCCCGGGTGGACGGCAACACCCCCCGGGACCGGATACCCTTTGACCAGACACGCGCCCCATCCCACAACAGCACACGCGGCCGAGGAGTCACCCGGATGAGCACCACCCAGAGCGAGAGGCTGCGAGAGCTGCTGGAGCCGCTCGTCGCCTCCCAGGGCCTGGACCTCGAAGAGATCGCGGTGGACTCGGTCGGCCGCAAGCGTGTGCTGCGTGTCGTCGTCGACTCCGACACCGGTGCGGACCTGGACCGGATCGCCGATGTGAGCCGCGCGCTCTCGGCGAAGCTCGACGAGAGCGACGCGATGGGCGAGGCCGAGTACACCCTCGAGGTCGGCACCCCGGGCGCGGAGCGCTCCCTCACCGAGCACCGCCACTATGTGCGGGCCACGGACCGCCTGGTGCGGTTCCAGCTCCACGAGGGCGGCGAACTGGTCGCACGCGTTCTCGGCGTGGACGACGACGGACTCGACCTCGAAGTGCCCGGAGTGAAGGGCCGCAAGGCCACCACCCGCAGACTCGCCTTCGCCGACATCGACAAGGCCCGCGTCCAGGTGGAGTTCAACCGCAAGGACGACAGCGGCGACAAGAACGACAAGAACACGACGGAAGAGGAGGAGGCGTAGCCGTGGACATCGACATGAGCGCCCTGCGGGGCTTGGTGCGGGAGAAGGAGATCTCCTTCGACCTGCTGGTCGAAGCGATCGAGTCGGCCCTCCTCATCGCCTACCACCGCACCGAGGGAAGCCGCCGACACGCGCGCGTGGAGCTCAGCCGGGACACCGGGCATGTGACCGTGTGGGCGAAGGAGGACCCCGACGACCTCGAAGAGGGCCAGGCGGCCCGGGAGTTCGACGACACCCCGTCCGACTTCGGCCGTATCGCCGCCAGCACCGCGAAGCAGGTCATCCTGCAGCGGCTGCGCGACGCCGAGGACGACGCGACGCTCGGTGAGTACGCCGGCCGTGAGGGCGACATCGTCACCGGCGTGGTCCAGCAGGGCCGCGACCCGAAGAACGTGCTCGTCGACATCGGCAAGCTGGAGGCCATCCTGCCGGTGCAGGAGCAGGTGCCGGGCGAGACCTACCCGCACGGCATGCGGCTGCGTTCGTACGTCGTCCGGGTGGCCAAGGGCGTGCGCGGCCCCTCCGTGACGCTGTCCCGCACGCATCCCAACCTGGTGAAGAAGCTCTTCGCCCTGGAGGTGCCGGAGATCGCCGACGGGTCCGTCGAGATCTCGGCGATCGCCCGCGAGGCCGGCCACCGCACCAAGATCGCCGTACGCTCCACCCGCTCGGGCCTGAACGCCAAGGGTGCCTGCATCGGCCCCATGGGCGGCCGGGTGCGCAACGTCATGGGCGAGCTGAACGGCGAGAAGATCGACATCGTCGACTGGTCGGACGACCCGGCCGAGATGGTGGCGAACGCGCTCTCCCCGGCCCGCGTCTCCAAGGTGGAGGTCGTGGACCTGGCGGCCCGCTCCGCACGCGTGATCGTGCCCGACTACCAGCTGTCGCTGGCGATCGGCAAGGAGGGTCAGAACGCCCGCCTCGCGGCCAGGCTGACCGGCTGGCGGATCGACATCCGGCCGGACACCGAGCAGCCGTCCGAGCAGTCGTCCGACCGCCCGTCGGCGGGGCGCGGGGAATAGATCCAAGCCGCACTGCGCTGAGATCACGACAGTCTTGCGTGCGGTATGTGTTCGATTCTTGCCCCAAAGGGGTGAGGTCGGTCCGGGGAGGTAGACTTAGCTGTGTCTGGCCGGACACGTACCCGAGCATGCCCCGAGCGCACCTGTGTGGGGTGCCGGGAGCGAGCGGTCAAGAGCGAGCTGCTGCGCACTGTGGCGGTCGAGGGTGACTGCACCCCCGATCCACGCGGTACGCTGCCCGGCCGGGGTGCCTATGTGCACCCCGCACCGGTCTGTGTCGACCAGGCAGTGCGCCGCAAGGCGTTCCCGCGGGCGCTCCGCGTCCCGGGGCCGCTCGACGTAAAGGCGTTGCGCCGCTACGTCGAGCAGGCACAGGGTTGCCCACAGCAGCTGTAGGCAACGTGCCAAGGAAGACGAGCCGTACGGAACCCCGTGCGGCCCTGGTACCTCGCGAAGTGAAAGCAGGTCGAGATTGCGATGAGCACTCGATGAGTACGCGATGAGTACGCCCATGAACTAGCGACGGTCCGGACGCAACCCGGACCTCAGAGGAGCGAAGTGGCTAAGGTCCGGGTCTACGAACTCGCCAAGGAGTTCGGTGTCGAGAGCAAGGTCGTCATGGCCAAGCTCCAGGAGCTCGGTGAGTTCGTCCGTTCGGCGTCTTCGACGATCGAGGCGCCCGTAGTACGCAAGCTGACAGACGCGTTCCAGCAGGGCAGTGGCAACGGCCGGTCCGCCGGTCGCCCCGCGGCCCCG
>NZ_RAIF01000031.1:1073077-1091288 GCF_003671715.1 Streptomyces sp. E2N166
TCCCGGTGGCGGTGGCGGCGGCGGTCGTCCCGGTGGCGGCGGCGGTTTCGCCGGTCGTCCCGGTGGTGGCGGCGGCTTCGGTGGCGGCGGTGGCCGTCCCGGCTTCGGCGGTCGTCCCGGTGGTCCCGGTGGCCGTGGTGGCACGCAGGGCGCCTTCGGTCGTCCCGGCGGTCCCGCGCGTCGCGGCCGCAAGTCGAAGCGGCAGAGGCGCCAGGAGTACGAGGCCATGCAGGCCCCGTCGGTCGGCGGCGTGATGCTGCCTCGCGGCAACGGCGAAGCCATTCGCCTGTCGCGCGGTGCCTCGCTCACCGACTTCGCGGAGAAGATCAACGCCAACCCGGCGTCGCTCGTCGCGGTCATGATGAACCTCGGCGAGATGGTCACCGCGACCCAGTCCGTCTCCGACGAGACGCTCCAGCTCCTCGCCGGCGAGATGAACTACACGGTTCAGATCGTCAGCCCGGAGGAGGAGGACCGAGAGCTGCTCGAGTCCTTCGACCTGGAGTTCGGCGAGGACGAGGGCTCCGAGGAGGACCTGGTCGTCCGTCCGCCGGTCGTGACCGTCATGGGTCACGTCGACCACGGTAAGACCCGACTGCTCGACGCCATCCGCAAGACGAACGTCATCGCGGGCGAGGCCGGCGGCATCACCCAGCACATCGGTGCCTACCAGGTCGCGACCGAGGTCAACGAAGAAGAGCGCAAGATCACCTTCATCGACACCCCGGGTCACGAGGCGTTCACCGCCATGCGTGCCCGTGGTGCGCGGTCGACCGACATCGCGATCCTGGTCGTCGCGGCCAACGACGGCGTCATGCCGCAGACGGTCGAGGCGCTCAACCACGCCCAGGCGGCCGACGTCCCGATCGTCGTCGCGGTCAACAAGATCGACGTCGAGGGCGCCGACCCGACGAAGGTGCGCGGTCAGCTGACCGAGTACGGCCTGGTGGCCGAGGAGTTCGGCGGCGACACCATGTTCGTCGACATCTCCGCCAAGCAGGGTCTGCACATCGACTCCCTGCTGGAGGCCGTGGTCCTCACCGCGGACGCCTCGCTCGACCTGCGGGCCAACCCGGTCCAGGACGCGCAGGGCATCTCGATCGAGTCCCGTCTCGACCGCGGCCGCGGTGCCGTGGCGACGGTCCTCGTCCAGCGAGGCACCCTGCGGGTCGGCGACACGATGGTGGTGGGCGACGCCTACGGCCGCGTCCGCGCCATGCTCGACGACAACGGCAACAACGTCGCCGAGGCCGGTCCGTCGACGCCGGTCCAGGTCCTGGGCCTGACCAATGTCCCGGGTGCCGGTGACAACTTCATCGTGGTCGAGGAGGACCGTACGGCCCGCCAGATCGCGGAGAAGCGCGCCGCCCGCGAGCGGAACGCCGCGTTCGCCAAGCGCACGCGCCGCGTGTCGCTCGAGGACCTGGACAAGGTGCTCAAGGCCGGCGAGGTCCAGCAGCTGAACCTGATCATCAAGGGTGACGCTTCCGGATCCGTCGAGGCCCTCGAGTCCTCGCTGCTCCAGCTGGACGTCGGCGAAGAGGTCGACATCCGCGTCCTGCACCGCGGCGTCGGTGCGGTCACGGAGTCCGACATCGACCTGGCGATGGGCTCCGACGCCATCGTGATCGGCTTCAACGTGCGCGCCGCAGGGCGTGCCGCGCAGATGGCCGAGCGCGAGGGTGTGGACGTCCGGTACTACTCGGTCATCTACCAGGCGATCGAGGAGATCGAGGCGGCCCTCAAGGGCATGCTCAAGCCGGAGTACGAAGAGGTCGAGCTCGGTACGGCGGAGATCCGCGAGATCTTCCGCTCGTCCAAGCTGGGCAACATCGCGGGTGTTCTCATCCGCTCCGGCGAGGTCAAGCGCAACACCAAGGCGCGCCTGCTGCGCGATGGCAAGGTCATCGCGGAGAGCCTCAACATCGTGGGCCTGCGTCGCTTCAAGGACGACGTCACCGAGATCCGCGAAGGCTTCGAGGGCGGTATCAACCTCGGAAACTTCAACGACATCAAGGTCGACGACGTCATCGCGACGTACGAGATGCGCGAGAAGCCGCGGGTGTAACAGCCCCGACTTCCGAGACGGTGCGGTCCGGGGCCGGTCGGCGGAGCACAATATCCGTCGATCGGCCCCGGCCGTTCGTTGTACGGTTCTGATGTCCCCGCCGCATGGATGGCGGGGCCATCGATCCCGAACCGGCGGGTGAACCGGTTGCACACATGTATGTGGGGACGCTGTCCTTCGACCTCCTCCTCGGCGACGTACATTCGCTGAAGGAGAAGCGCTCCGTCGTCCGCCCGATCGTCGCCGAGCTCCAGCGGAAGTACGCGGTGAGCGCGGCCGAGGTGGAGCACATGGACCTCCACCGGCGGGCGGTCGTCGGCCTGGCGCTGGTGTCCGGTGACGCGGGGCACCTGTCCGACGTACTCGACCGGTGCGAGCGGCTGGTGGCCGGCCGCCCCGAGGTGGAGCTGCTGTCCGTCAGACGGCGCTTCCACGGCGACGACGACTGACCAGAAAGCGCAGAAGAAGCGCAGACGAAGAAAGAGAACGGGAGACGGACCAGTGGCCGACAACGCGCGGGCGAAAAGGCTGGCGGACCTCATCCGAGAGGTGGTGGCCCAGAAGCTGCAGCGCGGGATCAAGGACCCGCGGCTCGGCTCGCACGTCACCATCACGGACACCCGGGTCACGGGTGACCTGCGGGAGGCGACCGTCTTCTACACGGTGTACGGGGACGACGAGGAGCGCGCGGCCGCGAGCGCCGGCCTGGAGAGCGCCAAGGGCATCCTGCGCTCCGAGGTGGGCAAGGCGGCGGGCGTGAAGTTCACGCCGACCCTGACCTTCGTCATGGACGCCCTCCCGGACACCGCCCGGAACATCGAGGACCTCCTCGACAAGGCGCGGCAGTCCGACGAGAAGGTGCGCGAGGCGTCCGCGGGCGCCGCGTACGCCGGTGAGGCGGACCCGTACCGCAAGCCGGACGAGTCCGAGGACGAGGCCGAGGCCGTCGAGGCCGACGAGACGGACGACACCGCTAAATGACCGACAAGCACCCCACGCCCGACGGCCTCGTCATCGTCGACAAGCCGTCGGGCTTCACTTCGCACGACGTCGTCGCCAAGATGCGGGGCATCGCCCGCACCCGGCGCGTCGGGCACGCCGGCACGCTCGACCCGATGGCGACGGGCGTCCTGGTCCTCGGTGTGGAGCGGGCGACCAAGCTCCTCGGGCACCTCGCCCTCACCGAGAAGGAGTACCTGGGCACGATCAGGCTCGGGCAGACGACACTGACCGACGACGCCGAGGGCGAGATCACGGGGTCGCAGGACGCCTCGAAGGTCACCCGGGACGCCGTCGACGCCGCCGTCGCCAAGCTGACCGGCCGCATCATGCAGGTGCCGTCCAAGGTCAGCGCCATCAAGATCAAGGGCGTGCGCTCCTACAAGCGGGCGCGCGAGGGCGAGGAGTTCGAGATCCCCGCCCGCCCCGTCACCGTCTCCTCCTTCGCGGTGTACGACGTCCGGGACGCCGTCGCGGAGGACGGCACCCCGGTGACGGACCTGGTGGTCTCGGTGGTCTGCTCCTCCGGCACCTACATCCGCGCCCTCGCCCGCGATCTGGGCGCCGACCTGGGCGTGGGCGGCCACCTCACGGCCCTGCGCCGCACCCGCGTCGGCCCGTACAAGCTGGACGCGGCCAAGACGCTGGACCAGCTCCAGCAGGATCTCACCGTCATGTCGATCGCGGACGCGGCCACCGCCGCATTCCCGCGCTGGGACGTGGACGCCAAGCGGGCGCGGCTGCTCATCAACGGTGTACGGCTGGAGATGCCCGACTCCTACGCGGGCGCCGGCGCCGTCGCCGTCTTCGATCCCGAGGGCCGCTTGCTCGCGCTCGTGGAGGAGCACAAGGGCAAGGCGAAGAGCCTGGCCGTATTCGGCTGAGCCGGCCTGCCGTCGGGCTCCGCCCGTGGAGCGGCGATCACGGGGACTTCCATTGTCGCCGCTCCACGGTCCCCCCTCGGTTCCCCCACCACATAGGGTGTATCCAACCCTCCCTTCCTGTTCACCCGTCCGGGCAGGCGCTCGGAGTGAACCGGGGGAGTGGAAGGGGGCGCGTTCGCCACGGGATCTGTTCCATTGATCATCACGCGCCTACCGTCGAACACACAGCACGGGTGTACGGCGGGGAGGTTCGACGATGGTGTCGCGGAACCGGTCCCGGGAGGCGGCGGGCGGCAGGGCGGGACTGCGGTCCCGGGAGGGCTTCCCGGAGGCGTGCGGCGGGCCGCCCGGCCCGCCGACCGAGGCGCCACGGATCGCGCCCGACGACGCGCTGATCCGTGTCCATGACCTCGCCGGCCGCCCTCGGGGCGCCGGTTTCCTCGCCGACCACCACGGCACGCTGATCACCAGTCACGAAGCGGTCGACGGTCTGTCCCGACTGGTGCTGAGCGGCGCCGGGGACCGCCGCCGTGTCGTGGCCGCCGCCGACGTGACTCCGCTGCCCGCCCTGGGCCTGGCCCTCGTACGCACCGAGGGCCTCGGTGCCGAGCCGCTGCCCGTCGCGGCGCGCGGCAGGGTCGAGGCCGGGACGTACGTCCGGATCGCCGCCGGCGGCTGGCGCGAGGCCCGGGTCCTCGGCGCCACCGACGTCACCTACGCGGCCACCGACCGCTTCCACCTCCTCGGCGACGCCCTGGAGCTCGCGCTCGGCACATCGGGGCGGGACGCGCTGCGGCTGGGCGGCGGCGCGGCCGGCGGACCGGTGCTCGACATCGCGACCGGCGCGGTCGTCGGCGTCCTCGGCACCGCCCTGAGTTCCGGCCACAGCGACGTCGGCTTCGCCGTGCCGTTGCTTCCCGTCCCCGGCCCTCTCGCCGACCTGCTCGCCGAGAACGCGGCGACGGTCCCGGCCTACGGCGCCGACCTCAATCTGGCGGGCGTACTCGCACTCACGGCGACCTCGGTGGGGCAGGACGGCCCGCCGGGGGCGGCGGCGGGGGGTGGGCGCGTGGGTGAGGGTGTGGGGCACGGCTTCGGGTCCGGATTCTGGTCCAGGTCCGGGTCCGGCGCCCGTAGCGGTCCGGGGGTCGGGGCAGGGGCAGGGGCCGGGCCGGGTACCGGGCGGCGTGCGTATCCGGTCGAACGCGCGGCCGTCATGCGGGAGTTCGCCGACTTCGCCGTGAGCCGCGCCAGTGTGCTCGGCCTGGTCGGCGCACCCGGCAGCGGCCGTACGACCGAGTTGGCGGCCCTCGCCTCCCGTCGCGCCCGGGGTGCGGAACCGGCGCCCACACTGTGGCTGCGCGGCGCCGATCTGCGGGACGACGACATGTCGCTGGCGGACGCGGCACACAGGACGCTGGCCCGGGCCGCCCGCATCATCGCCGCCTCGGACCGCTCCCGCTCCGCCGGCCTCGGCGACATCACTCCGGACCGTCTCGCCCACCTCGCCCGCACCGCCGGACGCCGCCTTCTGTTGCTGCTCGACGGCCCCGAGGAGATGCCGCCCGTCCTGGCCCACCGCCTCCCCGAGTGGACGGAGGGCACGGTGACGTGGCTGCGGGACACGGGAACGCGGCTCGTGGTGGCATGCCGGGCGGAGTACTGGGAGCGGGCGGGGGCGGAGTTCCCGCGGGAGCTGTTGTACGGGGCGGTGGTGGGGGCGTCGGCGTCCGGACCGGTTGCCGGAGTGTCGCGGACGCCCGGCTCGGCTGCGGGGGAGTGGCCGTCCGGCCAGGTCGTGGGCGTGCCGTCGCCTCGGGCGATCGCTGCCGGAGAACCGTGGCCCGGGTCGGCGTGCGGCGGGGGACACGCCGGGGCGTGCGGTGGAGTGCCGCTGACCGGAGCGGCCGGTGGCGCGTCGTGTTCCGTGTCGGCCGGTGGCGCGTCGTGTGGCGTGCCGGTCAGTGGTGCGTCGTGTTCCGTGCCGGTCAGTGGTGCGTCGTTGCCGGCGTCGGGCGGTGAAGTGCCCTCGCTCATGACGCCCCTCGAAGCGGTGCTGGGGGAGTCGACGGCAGGGCCGGCAGGCAGAGCGCCCACGTCGAAGGCCGCCGATCGCGAACCGGAACCGCCGTTCGGAGCGGCCGGCGCCGCGCCGAGGCAGACGGCGCCGACCGTCGGCCGGACGACCTCCGGCAGGACGACTGCAGGCATGACGACCTCCGGAACGGCGGCCGCTCCGGTTCGGTCGGAGTCCGCAGAGCCCCGGTCCCAGGACCCCGGCGAAGGGATCCCGCCCTGCGTCCGCCTCGGCGATCTGCGCGACGACGAGGCCCGGGAGGCGCGCGCACGCTACCGCCTACCGGAAGGCGCCCTCGCGGACCCGGACGGCCGGCACCCCCTCACCCTCCGCCTTCTCGCGGAGGTCCACGACGCCCTGCCCGGCTCCCCGCCCCCCGCCCGCGTCGAGCGGCACGCGGTCTTCGCGGCCTACCTGGACCTGACGTGCCTGCGCGTCGCCAACCGCCTGGCCGCGGAGAACGGCCTGCACGGCACCGCCGTACGACGACTCGCGGCAAAGGTCTCCGGACAGGTCCACGAGGCGGCCCGGCGCAGTCTCGGCCCGGGCCAGGGCGAGCTGGACCGCGAGTCGTTCGAGGCGCTGTTCCCGTGGGGGCCGGCCCCCGCCCGGCTCGGCGGCGGCACCGGCTGGGCAACGGCCGTACTCGGCGAGGGCCTCCTCGTACCCGCGGGCAGCGGCTACCGCTTCGCCCACGAGGAACTCGCCGACTGGATCCAGGGCACGCACCTCGACCTGGACGAAGCCCTGCGCGCCCTCGTCCACCACCGCGGCACCCCGCACGACACCCACACCCGCACCCTCCCCGTGCCGCACCACCGCATCGGCCCCGTCGTCGAGGCCCTGCTGCTCCTCGCCCGCCAGTACGGCGTCCCCCAACTCGCGCTGACTCTCGAAGAGCTGGTGCACGCACTGGACGCCGACCTGTACTCCTGGTGGGCCGCCCGGCTGCTCGCCGAGGTGCTGACGCGCGTGCCCGACGCCACGCCGTACACGGAGGTGCTGCGGCTGCTCGCCGACGGCATCGCGGAGCGGAGCGGCGAAGGTCGGGGCGCGCCCGGGGAGTTCGGGCCCGCCTTCTGGACGGCCGTGCGACTGCCGGAGGCCACGCGCCTGGACCTGCTGCGCCGCCTCGTCCTCGCCGACGGCCCTCCGCACGAGCCGGGCCCCCGCCACCTCGACACCGTCGCCGGACGGCTCGCCGCCGATCCGACGGTCGTGCAACCGCTCCTCGTCCGCTGGTTCGACGACGAACGGCCGCTGCCCGCGACCCCGCACGCCACCGTCGCGACGGCCGCACAGGCGCTGCTGCACACGCACCGCCACCGCGGCCCGGGTGGCCTGGACGGCCTCACCGAGGTTCTCGTCGACAGCGCGCACCGACGGGCCGACGAACTGCTCGCCGTCCTTGCCGAGGAGGAGCCGTCCGCCCTCTGCCGCGCCGTCGAGCGGTGGGCGCGCGACCAGCGGCCCGCCCGGCGGACGGCGGCGGTGACCCATGGCCTGCGCACCGCACCACACGCACGCACCGGTGCCGACCGCACCCTGCTCCGCCACGCCGCCCTGGTCCTGCTCGCCGACCCCGCCGACAGCGCCCTGCGCGGCGGCGCGCTCGCCCTGCTCGTCCAGGACCCGGACAGCCGGGACCGTCATCTCCCGCGGGCCCTGAGCCACTTCGCGGCGGGCGACCCGTACCTACCGCCGAGCGCGGTGGCCGCCGCCCTGCCGACCCATCCAGGACCCGTCCTCGACGCCTTCCGGGCCAGACTGCGCGGGCCGGACGCCGGGGAGGCGCTGCGCAGGCTCGCCGACGCCACCACGCCCGCGCTCGCCCGCCGGGTGGCCGTACTCGTCGGGGAGGCGGTGGTGGAACGCCCGGAGACCGCCGGGCACGTGGCCGGGTACGTCGACCGGCGCCTCGACCGGGACCCCGCGGCCCGCGCCGTACTCCACCCCCTGGTCACCGGCCTGCTCGACGACGGTCCCGAGCCGGTGCGCGCCGCGCTCGCCGGTGCCCTCGCCGGCGACGGCGCCACCGGCAGCGGCACCACCGGCGACGGCGCCCCCGCCAGCGGTCCGCTCCGCCGCGAGTTGCGCGAGCACCTCCTGGCCCACGAGCAGGACCCCGCCGTCCTGGACGCGCTGCTGCACGCGGCCGCCCGGTGCGGCGGCGACGACCTGCCCGCCCTCGTCCACCGCACCGGTCTCCTCCTCGTCCGCACCCCGGACGGCGCCACCCGCTTCGACCGCGGCCTGGTCGACCTGGCCCGCCACCTCCCGGGGTTCGCCTCCAGGGTCACCGGCTGGCTGGCCGACGAGCCCCAGGACTGGGCGGCGCTGGTGGGCCCCAGCGCGCGCCGCACGATCGAGAACCTGGCGGGCGTCCGGGTCCCGGCGTGAGCCGGATCCGGCGCGCCGGGCGTGCACCCGGTCACAGCGCGGATGCCGATGCGGGCGGGAGCCGGACGGCATGGCACCCTTAGACCTGCGTAAGAGGCACCACGGAAACCACCAAGGAGCAGACACAGTGCAGCGCTGGCGTGGCTTGGAGGACATCCCCGAGGACTGGGGACGCAGCGTCGTCACCATCGGCTCCTACGACGGCGTCCACCGCGGGCACCAGCTGATCATCAAGCACGCGGTGGACCGCGCCCGCGAGCTGGGCGTCCCCGCCGTCGTCGTCACCTTCGACCCGCACCCCAGCGAGGTCGTCCGCCCCGGCAGCCACCCGCCACTGCTCGCCCCGCACCACCGCCGCGCCGAACTGATGGCGGAACTGGGCGTGGACGCGGTGCTGATCCTCCCCTTCACCAAAGAGTTCTCGAAGCTGTCCGCGGCCGACTTCGTGGTAAAGGTCCTGGTCGACCGGCTGCGCGCCAAGGCGGTCGTCGAGGGCCCCAACTTCCGCTTCGGCCACAAGGCCGCGGGAAACGTCGAGTTCCTCATCGAACAGGGCAAGGTCTACGACTTCGAGGTCGAGGTCGTCGACCTGTACGTGACCGGTGACGCGGGCGGCGGCGAACCCTTCTCCTCGACCCTGACCCGCCGCCTGGTCGCCGAGGGCGACGTCGCCGGCGCCGCGGAGATCCTGGCCCGCCCGCACCGCGTCGAGGGAATCGTCGTCCGGGGCGCCCAGCGCGGCCGTGAGATGGGCTTCCCCACGGCCAACGTCGAGACCCTCCCGCACACCGCCATCCCGGCCGACGGCGTCTACGCCGGCTGGCTGCACGCCCAGGGCGAGGCGATGCCGGCCGCGATCTCCGTCGGCACCAACCCGCAGTTCGAGGGCACCGAGCGCACGGTGGAGGCGTACGCCATCGACCGCGTCGGCCTCGACCTGTACGGCCTGCACGTCGCCGTGGACTTCCTGGCCTTCGTACGGGGCCAGGCGAAGTTCGAGACGCTGGAGGCGCTGCTCGTCCAGATGGGCGACGACGTCAACAAGTGCCGAGAGATCATCGCGGCGGACGACACCCAGCAGCCCTGACGACCACGCCGACACCGTCGGCGGCCGTACCGTCGCAGCCGTCCCGGGCGGCGGGCGCGTCCTTGCTCTGCCTGTGTCCGGGTGGGTCGTCTCGGCTGTGCGGCGGCTGTGGCCCGCCCATGTCCCATGGCCGCGGTGTCGCCCGGCGGTCCGGAGGCGGTAGGCGCGTTCCCGCCCTGGCCGGATGGGTCGCTTTCTGCTGTATGGCAGTTGCGCCCCGCCGACGCCGTTCGCCCGGCCGTCCAGCGGGGTGGTAGCGCGTCCCCCGACGGACAGACCCGCCCGGGTCAGCCCGGCCGTACCGCGGCCGTGTCCCCAGCCCCCGCCGCCGACCGCTCCGCCAGGGCCCAGTGGCAGGCGACCTGGGCCGTGTCGCCGCCGGTCAAGATCTCCAAGTCCTGATGGAGGCACGCGTCGGCGACCCCGGCGCGTTCCGCCTCGCCCCCGGCCAGGATCTGGCAGCGGACGTGGAAGCGGCAGCCGGCGGGGACATGCGACGGGTCGGGAGGTTCACCGGAGAGCACGACCGGGGCGCCGGGCGCCTCCGGCAGGACGGACAGCAGGGCCTGGGTGTACGGGTGGCGGGGCGCTGTCAGCACCTGCTCGACCGCACCCGTCTCGACGATCCGGCCCAGGTACATCACCGCGACCCGGTCCGCGATGTTCCAGGCCAGCCCCAGATCGTGGGTCACCACCAGCGCGGCCAGGCCCAGCTCGGTGCGCAGCCGCAGCAGCAGCGCGAGGATCTCGCCGCGCACCGACGCGTCGAGGGACGCCACCGGTTCGTCGGCGACGAGGAGTTCCGGTTCCAGGACCAGGGCGCCCGCGATGACGACCCGCTGGCGCTGGCCGCCGGACAGCTCGTGCGGGTAACGCAGGAAGAAGCGTTCCGGTGGCCGCAGCCCGACACGGGACAGCGCCTCGGCGACCGCCGTCCGCTCGTTCCCCGCGTGACCGTGGATGCGCAGGCCCTCGGCGACGATGTCATACACCGTGTGCCGCGGGTTCAGTGAACCGCTCGGGTCCTGGAGGATCAGTTGGGCCCGCCTGCGGTACGCCTTCAGCGCGCGGTCGGAGCGGGCGAGCGGGGCGCCGTCGAAGGTGACGCGGCCGGCGGTCGGCGGGACCAGGCCGAGCAGGCAGCGGGCGAGTGTGGTCTTCCCGCAGCCCGACTCGCCGACCAGCGCGACGATCTCGCCCCGTCCGATGTCGAGATCGACCCCGTCCACGGCCCGGGCGGCGGGCGCGCCGCGCCGACCGGGGAAGGCGACCTCCAACCCCTGAACGCTCAACAGCGAAGGCGCGGTGCCCGTCGTCGGGGTGCTCGTCGTCGGAGTGCTCGTCATGGGTTGCCGCTCCTCACTCCCTCGTCCCGCGCCGGCGGTGTGCCGCCGGACGCCGCGCCGTCGGCGGGCGGTGTGCAGGTGCTTTCGGATCCCACGTGCACGCACGCCGCCCGCCGGTCCTCTCCCGCCGCCCGCAGTGCCTGGTCCTGTGTGGCGCATGCCTCCAACGCGACCGGGCACCTCGGATGGAACGCGCACCCGGACGGCACCGCCGCCGGGTCAGGCGGGTCACCCGGCAGCCCGCGCGGCGCGAACCGCGATGCCGGGTCGCCGATCCTCGGGAACGCCCCCGACAGCGCCCGGCCGTACGGATGCCGGGCGTCCTCGTAGACCTGCCGTGCCGGTCCCTCCTCGACAACCCGCCCCGCGTACATCACCGCCAGCCGGTCGCAGGTGTCGGCCAGTACGGCGAGGTCGTGGCTGATCATGATCAGGCCCAGGTCCTGCTCACCCACCAGGGTCTCGATCAGCCGCAGGATCTGGGCCTGGATCATCACGTCGAGTGCCGTGGTGGGCTCGTCGGCGACGATCAGACGGGGGTCGCAGGCCAGCGCCATCGCGATCATCACCCGCTGCCGCTGGCCACCGGACAGCTCGTGCGGGTAGGCGCTCGCGCGGGCCGCCGGCAGCCCCACCTGCTCCAGCAGCTCACCGGTCCTCTTCCGGGCGTCCGCCGGCGTGGCCCTGCGGTGCAGCAGGATGGGCTCGGCGATCTGGTCGCCGACTCGGTGCACGGCGTTCAGGGAGTGCATCGCGCCCTGGAAGACGATCGACGCCCTCGCCCAGCGGACCGCCCGCACCCGGCCCCACTTCATCGTCAGCACGTCCTCGCCGTCCAGCAGGACCTCCCCGTCGGTCCGGGCACCGGGCGGCAGCAGCCGCAACAGCGCCAGTGCCAGGGTGGACTTGCCGCAGCCGGACTCGCCCGCGATGCCGAGCTTCTCGCCCGCGACGAGGCTCAGATCGGCCCCGCGCAGCGCGGCCGCACCGCCGGGATACGTCACGTGCAGGTCGCGGACCTCGAGCAGACTCAACGCGACACCCCCAGCCTGGGATTGAGAACGGCCTCCACCGCGCGCCCGCACAGGGTGAACGCCAGCGCCACCAGTGCGATCCCGACGCCCGGCGGCACCAGGTACCACCAGTCGCCCGAGCTCACGGACCCCGCCTCCCGCGCGTCCTGCAGCAGCCCGCCCCAGGAGACGACCGCCGGGTCCCCGAGCCCGAGGAAGGCCAGGGTGGCCTCGGCCAGGATCGCGGATGAGATGATCAGGGTCGTCTGGGCGAGGACCAGCGGCATGACGTTGGGCAGCACGTGCCGGGACATGATGTGCCAGTGCCCGCCCCCGAGCGCCTTCGCGCGTTCGATGTACGGCCGCGACTCCACCGCCAGCGTCTGGGCCCGGACCAGCCTTGCCGTGGTGGGCCAGGTGGTCACGCCGATGGCCAGCACGATCGTGCCGAGCGAACGGGACAGGACCGTCGCCAGCACGATGGCGAGCACCAGCGTCGGCATCACCAGGAACCAGTCCGTGATCCGCATCATCACCGTGGCGTACCAGCCGCGGAAGTGTCCGGCCGTGATCCCGATGAGCGCCCCGATCGTCACCGACAGCGCGGCCGCGAGCAGCCCGACGAGCAGCGAGACGCGCGAGCCCCAGATCAGCAGACCCAGCAGATCCCGCCCGAACTGGTCGGTGCCCAGGAGGAACCGGCCGCTCGGGCTCTCCAGCGGCTGCCCGGGCGCGTTGGTCACGCTCTCCACGTCCGACCCGACGGTGAGCGGTGCGGAGAGCGCGACGAGCACGAACAGCGACAACGCCGCCAGCCCGAACACGCCCGCGCGGTGCCTGCGGTACTCGTTCCAGAAGCGCGCGACGGTGGCCCGGCGCCGCTGCCGGGCGAGAGCACGCGGACCGGGTGCCGCGCCTTTCGCCGGGGACTCGGGGCTCTCGGTTCCTTCGGCACCTGTGGTGCTCTCGCTGCCTTCGGTGGCCTCGGCGGTCATCGGCCCACCCTCGGATCGAACAGTGGATACAGCAGGTCGGCCAGTGTGTTCATGAGGATCACCGCGGCGGCGAAGACGAAGAACAACCCCTGCACCAATGGAAGATCGGGCACACTGAGCGCCTGGTAGAACAGCCCGCCGAGCCCCGGCCACGAGAAGACCGTCTCGACGAGGATGACGCCTGCCACCGTCCGTCCCAGGTTGACGAAGATCAGGGTGACGGTCGGCAGCAGCGCGTTGGGCACCGCGTGCCGGCGCCGTACGAGATCGTCCCTGAGCCCCTTGGCCCGCGCCGTCGTCAGGTAGTCGCCGCCCATCTCGTCCAGCAGCGCCGACCGGGAGACCAGCAGCGTCTGCCCGTACTCCACGGCGACCAAGGTCACCACCGGGAGTACGAGGTGGTGGGCGACGTCGACGACGTGGGCGAAGCCCTCCTCCCTGCCCGACTCCATGCCCCCGGTCGGGAACAGACCCGGGATCGGGTCCACGCCGACCGACAGGACGATGATGAGCAGCAGCCCCAGCCAGAAGGACGGGATGGAGTAGAGCGTCAGTGCCAGACCGGTGTGGAGACGGTCGCCGAGCCCGCCGTGCCGCCATGCCGAGCGGGTGCCGAGGAAGACGCCCAGCGCGGTGTAGAGCACGAACGCCGTGCCGGTGAGCAGCAGGGTGTTCGGCAGCGCCTCGGTGATCTTGTCGACGACCGGCGCGCGGAACTGGTACGACGTGCCCAGGTCCCCGGTGAGTGCCTTGCCGCAGTAGTCCGTGAACTGCTGCCACAGCGGCAGGTCGAGCCCGAACTCCCGCCGGTAGACGGCGATCTGCTCGGCCGAGACCGGGCGGCGGCCGGTCATGAACTTCACCGGATCGCCGGGGATCATCCTGAAGAGGAAGAAGCTGGTGACGAGGACGGCGAGCAGGGAGACGGCCGCCCCGGCCAGCCTGCCCGCCACGTACCGCGGATACGCGCCGACGGGGAGCCCGCGGGCGCGGGGCGACGGGGAAGGCCGCCCCGCGCCCGCGGACCCCGGCCCGTTCGCCGCACCGGCCTCCGCGGTCGTCGGCCTGCTCACGCTACTCACGGTCGTCCGCCGTCGCCCGGCGGCGGACCAGGAAGAGCACCCCGAGCCCGACGAGGACGACGGCGCCCGCGGCGATCCCGATCACGGCACCGGTCGACGACGAACCGCCGGAGGAGTCACCGGAGCCCGCGGGGACCGCCGACCACCAGCTCCAGTAGCCGTCCTGTCCGTAGATGTTGCCCGCCGCGGAGGGCATGGTCGTGATCGACTCGATCTGGTCCGTGCGGTAGGCCTCGACCGCGTTCGGGTAGGCCATGACGTTCATGTACCCCAGGTCGTACAGCCGCGACTGCATCTGCTTGACGATGTCCGCCCGCTTGGCGGGGTCGTACTCGGCCAGCTGCCGGGCGTACAGCTCGTCGTACGTCTTGTCGCAGATGAAGTTGTCCGTGGCGCCCGTGTCCTTCGGCGTGGCCGGGAGCGCATCGCAGGTGTGGATGGAGAGCACGAAGTCCGGGTCGGGGTTGACGGACCAGCCGTCGAAGGCCAGGTCGTACTCGCCGGCCAGCCACGGGTCGGTCACGTTGTCCAGACAATCGAGGGTGATCGAAATGCCCAGCTCGCCCCACCACTCCTCCAGGTACTTGCCGACCGCCTTGTCGTTCGGGTCGGTGGCGTGGCACAGGACGCGGTAGTTCAGCGGCTTGCCATCCCTGCCCAGACGCTTGCCGTCGGCGTTCGTCCGGTAGCCCGCCTCGTCGAGCAGCCGGGCCGCCTCGGTGGGAGCGTATGCCAGCTTCTGGTCGGCCGACGGCTCGAAGAAGTACTGCGGGAAGCGCGGCGGGATGTAGCCCTCGCCCTCGACCGCGTGCCCCTGGAACACCTTGTCGACGATCGCCTTGCGGTCCACCGCCATGAACAGCGCGTGCCGCACCCGCTGGTCCAGCAGGGAGGGGTGGCCGTCACCGAACTTCGTGCCGTCCTTCGCCCGTGCGCCCGGGTTGGTGGCGAGGGCGTAGAAGCGGCGGCCGGGCGCGTCGTTGACGTGGATGTTCTCCTCGTCCTCCAGCGAGGCGGACTGGGCGGGCGTCAGCGACGGCGAGCCGGACACGAACGACACCTCGCCCTTGCGCAGGGCGGCCACGGCGGCGTCCTGGTCCTTGTAGTAGCGGAAGACCAGCTCGTCGAACTTGGGCGCGCCCCGCCAGAAGTCCTTGTTGGCCTTCAGCCGTACATAGCTGTCCGGTTTGTAGTCCGTGAGGACGAACGGGCCGTTCCCGACGACCGGAAAGTCCTTGTCGTTGTTGAACTTCGAGAGGTCGTCGACCTTCTCCCAGACGTGTCTGGGCACGATCGGGACGTCGAGCGCGGTCATGGTGGCCTGCGGCTGCTTCAGCCGGATCACCAGCTGGGTCGGGCTGGGCGCGGTGACCTCCGCGAAGTTGGTGACGAAGCTGCCGTTGGCCGTGGCGGCTCCGTCGTCGGTCATCATCTTGTTGAACGTCCACGCCGCGTCCTTGGCGGTGGCCTGCTGCCCGTCCAACCACTCGGAGTCGGAGCGGATCGTGTACGTCCAGGTCAGCTTGTCCGGCGACGACTTCCACTTGGTGGCCAGACCCGGGACGACGTGGTTGTCCTCGGGGTCGTAGTTGGTCAGGTACTCGTACGTCAGCCGGTGGATGCTCGTGCTGAGCAGCCGTACCGCCAGGAAGGGACTGAGTGAGTCGACGCTCTGCGCCACGGCGACGGTGAGCACCTTGTCGTCCTCGGCGGCCGAAGCCGACGGGGCGGCGGTCCCCGATGCGAGGAGGAGCGCGGCGGCGCCCGCGGAGGCGAGCAGCCGGATCCTCCGCGGGTGGGTGCCGGTACGTCCACTGCCGTGCTGATCGTGTGTGCTCATGACTACCTGACCTCGCGTCATCGCATGCGCGGGATGCCGTGGGCCCCCGCGTGAGGCGGGCTTGAACAGATATGAACAGGCTGGAGCGATCCGTGAAGGGCTTCGAGCGGACTTGAGCGGGCTTGTCCGGGTGGCGCAAGCGGAATGAAGTGTGTGTCTACCAGCGGCAGTCTGCGCGCGTCAACGGTGCGTCAAACCCCATGTGGCCTGCAGAAAGAACGAGTTGGTGAAGTATTCACTCCCATTGGCGCAGACCACTGGCGCCTCCCTGGTGAGAGCCTGACGGCCGAGCCCCACCCGTTCTGCCTGCGAAGTGCGAAGGCCCGCGCCGTCCGGGGACGACGCGGGCCTTCACGCGGTGGTGGACCTACTGCTGCGGCGGGGGAGGCGTCTGCCCCGGCTGCGGATATCCGTAACCGGGCTGCGGGTACGGCTGCTGCCCCGGCTGTTGCGGGTACGGCTGCCCGGCCTGCTGCGGGTAGGGCTGTCCCGGCTGGTGCTGTGCGGGCTGTCCGGGCTGTTCCGGCTGGACGTACTGGCCCGGCTGTGCGGGGGCACCGGGCTGACCCGGTGCGGGCTGTTGCCCGGGCATGGGCTGCTGTCCAGGCATGGGCTGACCCGGCAGCGGCGGTGCGGCCACCGGCGGCGGGTTGCCGTTGGACGTCCACAGGCCGTGCGACTGCTGGTGGCGGACGAAGTCCTCGGCGACCATCGCCGAGAGGTTGAAGTACGCCTCCCGCACCTTCGGCCGCATCATGTCGAGGTCGACCTCGGCACCGGCGGCCAGGTGCTCGTCGAACGGCACCACGACCACGCCCCGGCACCGGGTCTGGAAGTGGCCGACGATGTCATCGACCTTGATCATCTTGCCGGTCTCGCGGACCCCCGAGATGACCGTGATGGACCGGGAGACGAGGTCCGCGTACCCGTGCGCGGACAGCCAGTCCAGCGTCGTACTGGCACTGCTCGCACCGTCCACGGACGGAGTCGAGATGATGATCAGCTGGTCGGCGAGATCGAGCACACCGCGCATGGCGCTGTAGAGGAGACCCGTGCCCGAGTCGGTCAGGATGATCGGGTACTGCTTGCCCAGCACGTCGATCGCGCGCCGGTAGTCCTCGTCGTTGAAGGTCGTGGACACGGCCGGGTCGACATCGTTGGCGATGATCTCCAGCCCGGACGAGGCCTGGGAGGTGAACCGCCGGATGTCCATGTACGAGTTGAGGTACGGGATCGCCTGGACGAGGTCACGGATGGTGGCCCCGGTCTCGCGGCGCACCCGGCGGCCGAGCGTACCGGCGTCCGGGTTGGCGTCGATCGCGAGGATCTTGTCCTGCCGCTCGGTGGCGAGCGTGGAGCCGAGGGCGGTGGTGGTCGTCGTCTTGCCGACGCCGCCCTTGAGGCTGATGACGGCGATGCGGTAGCAGGAGAGCACGGGCGTGCGGATCAGCTCCAGCTTTCGCTGCCGCTCGGCCTCCTCCTTCTTCCCGCCCAGCTTGAACCGCGAACCGCCGGCCGCCGGACGGCTGCTCTTCGCCTTCTGCTTCTTGTTGTTGAGCAGCCGGTCGGACGACAGTTCCACGGCAGCCGTGTAACCGAGCGGTGCGGCACCCGGGTTGGTGGGCTGGCGCTGGTCGTGCTGCATGGGCTGCGGCCAGGCGGCACCGAGACGGGGATCGACGGGGTGCTGGTGAGGCGCCTGGGCCTGGGCCTGCTGAGGTTGCTGGGACGGGTCAGGCTGACCGGGTTGACCGGGCTGCATCGGATGGGGCGCAGGGGGCGCGGCCTGGTACGGCTGCTGGGCAGACGGGACCGGCGGAGTCTGGGGAGTCTGCCCCGGCTGACGAGCCATCGGCTGAGCGGCCATCGGCTGGGCCTGCGGAACCTGCGGGGCGAAGCCCTGCTGAGCGGCGGGCGGCGCGGTCGGCGGGGCCTGCGCGTCACCCTGCGGCTGCCCCTGCCGAGGTACACCGGGGTGCGGCTGCTGCTCCGGCGACTGCCCGTGCGGCGCGGGCGCCTGCGGGAAGCCGTAACCACCGGGCTGCGCCGGGGGGTAGGGCTGCGGAGCCGGTGTACCGGGCTGAGGGAACCCATAACCGGCGGCGCTGGGCGCGGGAGCACCGCCAGCCTGCTGGACCGGGTGCTGCTGGGCCGGAGGCTGCTGGGCCGCCGGAGGCGTGGCGCCCGGCTGCGGGAAGCCGTAGCCGGCCTGCGGAGCGGGCTGCGCGGGCACCTGGTCCGGCGGCATCGGCGCGGCGGCCGGCTGCGGGTTCCACGCGGCGGGCGCGGGCTGCGGAGCCTGCGGCTGGAAGGCGGGCTGCTGGGCCGGTACGCCCGGCTGCTCCGGAGCGGCGGGGGCCGGCTGCGGCTCAGCGGGCCACTGGTCCGCCGCGGCGGGCGCGACGGGAGGGTGCGACGGA
>NZ_RAIF01000031.1:1091493-1106221 GCF_003671715.1 Streptomyces sp. E2N166
ACTCCGCCCTGCCCCACGGGCGGGGCGTCGGCCGGCACGGCGTCCTCCGGCGCGCTGTCCGCGCGAGCGTCGGCCGGCACGGCGTCCGTGGGCTCCGCGACAGGCGTCACGGCCTCCGCCGGGGGCTGGGCGTTCCGAGGATGGGGCACCGCGTCCTCGGGCTCGTCCTCGGCCGGAGTGCTGTCCTCGGGGGCGGGCTCGGCCGCCGGAGCGGCGGGAGCGAGCGGGGCGACCGACACGGGCTCATCGTCCGGAGCCGGGCCGGCGAGGCGGTCCTCGTCCACGTCGTCGGCCAGGTCGGACACGTCGACCGAGGGTGTACGGACCTCGTCCGTCTCCTTGTCCCGCTCACCGTCGGCGGCGAGTTCGGGACCGCCGCCTGCGACTGCGAAACCGTCGACGCTCTCGGGCGCCACGGCGTCGTTCGTCACGGCGTCGTCCGCCACGGCGGAGGGCTCGTCAGGCGCGTCCTCACCGGTCTCGTCGGTCTCGTCGGAAACGGTCACCGCGTCGTCCACGGCGGTGACTGCGGGCTCGTCGACCGCAGGCTCGGGGCGCTCGTCCGGCCCGGTGCCGTCCGCCGCGGCCCGCTCGGCGATCTCCCGCCGCAGGGCGACGGCGGAGAAGCGCATGGTGGCGCCGCTCTCCAGGTCACCGTTGTCCGGCTCCGGCTGCGGCGCGGGCTCCGGCTCCGGCTGCGGCGCGGGCTCCGGCTCTGCCTTCGGCTCCTCGGCCGGCGGGGGAGCGGGCGCCTGAAGCTGGAACCCGCCGGCCGGAAACGCCGGTACGGCCGTGGGAGAAGCAGGGTCCGTGGCAGGCGCCGGGGCGGACACGGCCTCCGGCTCGGCTCGCACCTGCGGTTCAACCTCAACCTCGGGCTCGGGTTCCGGCCGCGCCTGCGGCTGCTGCGGCTCGAATCCGCTCCCGACCGGCAGCCTGGGCAACCCGGCCGGCCCCCCGGTCGGCGGCGCGGGCGGAGTGAAGGGTGCCCCCGGACCCGGCGGCGGAGGCGGAGTGAACGCGGCCCCCGGAGCAGGCCCCGGAGGCGGCGTGAACGGCGCCCCCGGGGCCGGGGCCGGAATGGCGGAGGAGCCGTTGGACGGAGCCGCGTGCGGCGGCGGAGTCAGCCCCGGCAGCGGCGGAACCGGCCCACGAGGAGCAGGCGGAGTGGACGGAGCGGAAGCATTGGAGGACCCGGCGCCCGAGCCCGTCCCCTGCCCCGTCCCCTGCCCCTGGCCCTGGTTCTGAGCCTGCCCCTGCCCCGAATCGCTCGACGCGTTCTGCGTGTACCAGGCGGGCGGGGCGTAGTCGATGGTGAACTCGCCCGTCGTCTCGATTGCGGACTCCGCGTCGGGTTGGTCATCGCCGGGTGTAGCCCAGCCCCCGCGGATCCCGTCCCGATCGCTGCTCACAGTTCCTCCTGGTGTGGTCGAGCACCCTCATGCCGTGCTGGGGCGACCGTTTTTGTCGTCCGACGTTGTCCGAGTGAAACGAGGTCGTCCGATCGTCGGCCCTCCCCGTACGACGCCGACGCCCGGTCCACGGGTTCTGGCGTCGCGCCGGGACCCAGCCTAATCACCACACGCCCCACCCCGGCAGCCCCGTCCTCACCTCAGCATCTGCCCATTGCGTCACAGCCTGCCCCGAAGTGCCGTACCTCGTTTCCGAATCCGTGCATGCGCGACGCCACATCCATGAACAAGTCGGACAGAACCTCACCGGAAAGGCGGCCGGAGCCGACGGTGCCGAACCCGACCGTGCCAACGGGTGATCAAGACCCGGCATAGTAGGGGCGCTTGCCGTCATCCCATCGCGGGAACCCCAGGACCAGGAAGAGGACCCACGCGTGAGCTTCGGCCCGCCCCCTTCGATGACCCAGTCCTCGCCGACCGAGCCGACCGGCGAGCGGAAACGCGGGCGGAAGGCCCTGACGGCACTGCTCGCGGCCGTCGTCGCCGCGGCGCTGGGCACCGGCGGTTGGCTGCTGTGGGACGGCGGGGGCGAGAACGGCACACCGTCGGACAAACCGCGGGCCGCGGACGGGCAGGGCCCTCTCGACGTCCGCGAGACGGTCGAGAAGCAACCCGCGAGCACCGTGGGCGAGATGGCCTTCCGGTTCTCCGTGGACGACATGGCCCCCGGCGAACACGTCGAGATGCCAGGCATGTGGGCCACGGACCGCATCCTCGCCAAGGGCGTCAACAAGACCCTCGTCGGCATGCGCATCGGTACCGACGTCGCGCCCGGCGAGGAGGAGTGGCGGCTCGGACTCGACGGCCCGATCTGCGGCTACACACGTCATGTGACGGGCGACCACCGCACCGCCGTGCTCTTCAGGGCGAACGACCGCGAAGAGGACGCCTTCTGCAACCAGGTCGCCTTCGTCGACCTCGACGACGGCCGACTCGTCTGGGAGGACCGCTTCTCCTATTCCGTGGCCGGTCCCGGCCCGGGCTTCGCGACGGGCGGCAGCTCCCAGGACCGGCCCAGCGTGACGCTGACGCACGACACGGTCGCCGTCACCTGGGGCGGTGGCACCATCGGATACGACATGGAGGAGGGGGAGAGCCGGTGGGCCACCAAGGCCGCCGCCCCCTGCCAGGACATGGGGGCCGCCGGCGGCCGTGCGCTGATGGTCCGTCAGGTGTGCTGGAGCACCGACGAGAGCGTGCCGGACACGTCCTGGCAGCACATCACCTACAAGGTGCGCAAGGTCGACCCGGCCACGGGCCGTACCCAGTGGACGTACTCCGCCGCCAAGGGCATCCGTGACCTCAGCGTGCCCTCCGCCGACCCGGCCGTCCTCGCCGTCGCCGGCGGCGACACCGAGATCACCGACCTGCTGTCCCTCGACGAGAAGGGCCGCAACCGCGCCACGATCAGTCTTCGCAACGGCGCGTACGTCGCCGACTGCGCCTACACCGACTACCTCGTCATCGACGACTGCCCGACCATCGCCGTCGGCGCGGGCCAGGTCTTCGTCCGCAGCAAGGACCAGATGGAGAAGCAGATCTCCAACTGGATCATCGGCTTCGACCTGGCGACGGGGAACACGACGAAGAAGTTCGACTCGGGGGCGGGCTCCCTGCTCCAGCCACTGCGCATGAGCGGCGACCAGCTCCTCGCCCTGCGTCTGAGCGACGACCACATCGCGCCGAACGCGCTGGTCGCCCTGGATCCCGCGACGGACGAGGAGATCCCGTACCTCTACTTCGGGCTGCCGGCCGAGGGCGAGCCGCTGACGCTCTCGAACGAGAACGACATCGTCGTCCAGGACGGAAGGATCTTCTTCGGCGCCAAGTCCGCGAACGGCCCGTCCGGGGACAAGAAGAAGCAGTGGACCTACCTGGTCCTGGGAATCGGAAGCAGCGCGGCGGGGAAGCCCTGACGGTCCCGTCCGCACCTTCCCCGCCCCCGGGTCACTCCGCCCGGGCGACCCCGTCCTCGGGCGCCGGCTCCAGGTCGAACTCCCCGTCCCGCGCACCGAGCACGAACGCCCGCCACTCCGCCTCCGTGTACCGCAGCACGGTGTCCGGGTCGAGTGACGACCGCATCGCCACGGCGCCCTCGGGGAGGTAGGCGATCTCGACTCGTTCCTCGTGTTCCTCGGTGCCGGGCGCGCTGTGCCACTCGACGCCGGAGATGTCGAGGGAGTAGAGCTCGTCCCGCTCCCGTTCCTTGCGCGCCTTGAGTTCCCGGTCCTCGGCATCGACCATGGTGGCTCGGTCCTTCCTGCACTGCTGGCGGTCTGTGCGGTCACCCTACTGGCCGCCGTTCTCCCTGCTCAGCGGTTTGTGGATGTCCGGGACCGCACGGGCGACGGCCGGGGCGATCGAGCCCGCGGGAAGGAGCCCGCAGGCCCGGCCGGAAAGGCCCACCGGGCCTGCGGGAAGGGACGTCCGCCCAGGCTGGTACGCTGTGTGACGGCCGTATGTGTACGCGCCCCCGGAGCCAGGAGCCCTGGAGGACGCGCCCAGCGGATCCCCGCCTTCCGAGTCACGGAAGATCCCCCGAGACGTAGACCGGGGGCACTCGGTTGGCACTCTCAGACCAAGAGGAGTACGCGTGTCGCTCGACGCCGCAGTGAAGAAGCAGATCATCACCGAGTTCGGTACCAAGGAGGGCGACACCGGCTCCCCCGAGGTCCAGGTCGCTCTGCTGTCCCGTCGGATCTCCGACCTGACCGAGCACCTCAAGACCCACAAGCACGACCACCACTCCCGTCGTGGTCTGCTGATCCTGGTCGGCCAGCGCCGCCGGCTGCTGCAGTACCTCGCCAAGAAGGACATCCAGCGCTTCCGTGCGCTGGTCGAGCGCCTCGGCATCCGCCGCGGTGCGGCGGGCGCCAAGTAAGACGCCGTGAAGGGAGCGGTTCCCATCGTTCGGGGGCCGCTCCCTTTGCTGTACGTGCGCTCTGTCGCCGCCACTTTGTAGTGTGGTAGCAGAAGGCAAGACGCACGACGCAAGACGCACGACGTACACGACGTACGGCACAACGAACGAGAACGAGGAGAAGCGCGCCCAGCCGCCGCCGGTCCTCGGTAGTGGCCCCCGGGGGCAGAACCCGGGTGCTTCGATCGAAGACCGGCCCGCACTGCACGGAGCGCTTCTCCGTCACCGTCCCCCCGCCACACGGGCGAGGAGGGACGAAAGACGACGACAAGTAACGGAGAAATTGCTAGTGGAGAACGAGACCCACTACGCCGAGGCCGTCATCGACAACGGCGTATTCGGCACCCGCACCATCCGCTTCGAGACCGGCCGGCTGGCCAGGCAGGCCGCCGGTTCCGCCGTGGCTTACCTGGACGACGACACCATGGTGCTGTCGGCCACCAGCGCCTCCAAGAACCCCAAGGACCAGCTCGACTTCTTCCCCCTCACGGTGGACGTCGAGGAGCGGATGTACGCCGCCGGCAAGATCCCCGGCAGCTTCTTCCGCCGTGAGGGCCGGCCGTCCGAGGACGCCGTTCTCACCTGCCGCCTGATCGACCGGCCGCTGCGCCCGTCCTTCAAGAAGGGCCTGCGCAACGAGATCCAGGTCGTCGCCACGATCATGGCCCTCAACCCCGACCACCTGTACGACGTCGTGGCGATCAACGCCGCCTCCGCGTCCACGCAGCTGGCCGGCCTGCCCTTCTCCGGCCCGATCGGTGGCGTCCGCGTCGCGCTGATCCGCGGTCAGTGGGTGGCCTTCCCGACGCACACCGAGCTCGAGGACGCCGTCTTCGACATGGTCGTCGCGGGCCGCGCCCTGGAGGACGGCGACGTCGCGATCATGATGGTCGAGGCCGAGGCCACCGAGAAGACCATCAAGCTGGTCGAGGGCGGCGCCGAGGCGCCCACCGAGGAGGTCGTCGCCGCCGGTCTGGACGCCGCGAAGCCCTTCATCAAGGTGCTGTGCCGCGCCCAGGCCGACCTCGCCGCGAAGGCCGCCAAGCCGACCGGCGAGTTCCCGGTCTTCCTGGACTACCAGGACGACATCCTCGAGGCGCTCAGCGGCGCCGTCCGCCCCGAGCTCAGCCAGGCGCTCACCATCGCCGGCAAGCAGGAGCGCGAGGCCGAGCTGGACCGCGTCAAGGCGCTCGCCGCCGAGAAGCTCCTGCCGGAGTTCGAGGGCCGCGAGAAGGAGATCTCCGCCGCGTACCGCTCGCTGACCAAGTCCCTGGTCCGTGAGCGCGTCATCAAGGAGAAGAAGCGCATCGACGGCCGCGGTGTCACCGACATCCGCACCCTGGCCGCCGAGGTCGAGGCCATCCCGCGCGTGCACGGTTCCGCGCTGTTCGAGCGTGGCGAGACCCAGATCCTGGGCGTCACCACCCTCAACATGCTCCGCATGGAGCAGCAGCTGGACACCCTCTCCCCGGTGACCCGCAAGCGCTACATGCACAACTACAACTTCCCGCCGTACTCCGTCGGCGAGACCGGCCGCGTCGGCTCCCCGAAGCGCCGCGAGATCGGCCACGGCGCCCTCGCCGAGCGCGCCATCGTGCCGGTGCTGCCGACGCGCGAGGAGTTCCCGTACGCGATCCGTCAGGTGTCCGAGGCCCTCGGCTCCAACGGCTCGACGTCCATGGGCTCGGTCTGCGCCTCCACCATGTCGCTGCTGAACGCCGGTGTGCCGCTGAAGGCCCCCGTCGCCGGTATCGCCATGGGCCTGATCTCCCAGGAGATCAACGGCGAGACGCACTACGTCGCCCTCACCGACATCCTCGGTGCGGAGGACGCCTTCGGCGACATGGACTTCAAGGTCGCCGGCACCAAGGAGTTCGTCACCGCCCTCCAGCTGGACACCAAGCTGGACGGCATCCCCGCCTCCGTCCTGGCCGCCGCCCTCAAGCAGGCCCGTGACGCCCGCCTCCACATCCTCGACGTGATGATGGAAGCGATCGACACGCCGGACGAGATGTCCCCGAACGCGCCGCGGATCATCACCGTGAAGATCCCCGTCGACAAGATCGGTGAGGTCATCGGCCCCAAGGGCAAGATGATCAACCAGATCCAGGAGGACACGGGCGCCGACATCACGATCGAGGACGACGGCACCATCTACATCGGTGCCGCCCAGGGCTCGCAGGCCGAGGCCGCGCGCGCCACGATCAACGGCATCGCCAACCCGACCATGCCCGAGGTCGGCGAGCGCTACCTGGGCACCGTCGTGAAGACGACGACCTTCGGCGCGTTCGTCTCCCTGCTTCCCGGCAAGGACGGTCTGCTGCACATCTCGCAGATCCGCAAGCTGGCCGGCGGCAAGCGCGTGGAGAACGTCGAGGACGTCCTCGGTGTGGGCCAGAAGGTCCAGGTCGAGATCGCCGAGATCGACTCCCGCGGCAAGCTCTCCCTGATCCCCGTGATCGAGGGCGAAGAGGGCGACGACGAGAAGAAGGACGACGCCGACCAGTGACGTCCCGTGGCTCCAAGGCGACGGCCCGCACCTCCTCGGAGGCGCGGGCCGTCGCCCGTACCCAAACCCTGATCAAGGGCGAGCACGGCATCGGCACGGTGCGCAAGACCACCCTCCCGGGCGGCCTGCGCATCGTCACCGAGACCCTCCCCTCGGTCCGCTCGGCGACCTTCGGCATCTGGGCCCACGTCGGCTCCCGCGACGAGACCCCGGCCCTGAACGGCGCCACCCACTACCTGGAGCACCTGCTCTTCAAGGGCACCGGCAAGCGCAGCGCCCTGGACATCTCCTCCGCCATCGACGCCGTCGGCGGCGAGATGAACGCGTTCACGGCGAAGGAGTACACGTGCTACTACGCACGCGTGCTCGACACCGACCTGCCGCTCGCCATCGACGTGGTCTGCGACATGCTGACCGGCTCACTCATCCGCGAGGACGACGTGGACGTCGAGCGCGGCGCGATCCTCGAAGAGATCGCGATGACCGAGGACGACGCCGGCGACTGCGTGCACGACCTGTTCGCGCACACCATGTTCGGCGACAACGCGCTGGGCCGCCCCGTCCTCGGCACCGTCGACACGGTCAACGCCCTCACCGCCGACCGCATTCGCCGCTTCTACAAGAAGCACTACGACCCGACCCATCTGGTCGTCGCCGCCGCCGGCAACGTCGACCACAACAAGGTCGTACGCCAGGTCCGCGCCGCCTTCGAGAAGGCCGGTGCCTTCCGGGAGCCGGTGGCCGCCCCCATCGCCCCGCGCGACGGGAGGCGCACGATCCGTGCCGCGGGCCGGGTGGAGCTGATCGGACGCAAGACCGAACAGGCGCACGTCATCCTCGGCATGCCGGGCCTGGCCCGCACCGACGAGCGTCGCTGGGCGATGGGCGTCCTCAACACCGCCCTCGGCGGCGGCATGTCCTCCCGCCTCTTCCAGGAGGTCCGGGAGAAGCGCGGTCTGGCCTACAGCGTGTACTCGTACACCTCCGGCTTCGCCGACTGCGGTCTCTTCGGCGTCTACGCGGGCTGCAGACCCTCCCAGGTGCACGACGTACTGAAGATCTGCCGCGACGAACTCGACCATGTCGCCGAGCACGGCCTCACCGACGACGAGATCGGCCGCGCCGTCGGCCAGCTCCAGGGCTCCACGGTCCTCGGCCTGGAGGACACCGGCGCGCTGATGAACCGTATCGGCAAGAGCGAACTGTGCTGGGGCGAGCAGATGTCCGTGGACGACATGCTGGCCCGGATAGCCTCGGTCACGCCGGACGACGTCCGCGCCGTCGCCCGCGAAGTCCTGGGACGACGGCCCTCGCTGTCGGTCATCGGCCCGCTGAAGGACAAGCAGGCGTCCCGGCTGCACGACGCCGTCGCCTGACACTCCCGGTCTCTCGGTAAGGAAGCGAACACAACATGAGCAAGCTGCGCGTGGCCGTCCTCGGTGCCAAGGGCCGGATCGGCTCCGAGGCGGTACGGGCGGTCGACGCCGCCGAGGACATGGAGCTGGTCGCCGCCCTCGGGCGGAACGACAGCCTGGACACGCTGGCCGAGACCGGCGCCCAGGTCGCCGTCGAGCTGACCACGCCCGCCTCGGTGATGGACAACCTCGACTACTGCGTACGCCACGGCATCCACGCCGTCGTCGGCACCACCGGCTGGACCGACGAGCGCCTCGCGCAGCTGAACACCTGGCTCGACGGCTCCCCGGAGACGGGCGTGCTCATCGCGCCCAACTTCTCCATCGGCGCCGTGCTCACCATGAAGTTCGCGCAGCTCGCCGCCCCGTACTTCGAGTCCGTCGAGGTCGTCGAGCTGCACCACCCGAACAAGGTCGACGCCCCCAGCGGCACCGCCACCCGCACCGCACAGCTGATCGCCGAGGCCCGGCAGAAGGCAGGCTCCGCTCCGGCGCCCGACGCCACTGCCACCGCCCTGGACGGCGCCCGCGGCGCGAACGTCGACGGTGTCCCGGTCCACGCGATCCGCCTGCGCGGCCTGCTGGCCCACCAGGAGGTCCTGCTGGGCGGTGAGGGCGAGACCCTCACCGTCCGGCACGACTCCCTGCACCACAGCAGCTTCATGCCGGGCATCCTGCTGGGCGCCCGCCGCGTGGTGAGCACCCCGGGCCTCACCTTTGGCCTGGAACACTTCCTGGACCTGAACTGAGGCCCTGACCCTCATGCGCGCGAAACTCACCTACGTCATCACGGCCGCCGTCCTGGTCTTCTACTTCGCCCTGGTCGGCAGTCGCGGTGTGCTGCTCATCGGCACCGGTACCGTCCTCACCGTGACCTTCGGCGTCGCGGTGCTGATCCTGCCGGTGATCGGCCTGTGGTTCCTCTGGAAGAACACCCAGTTCGTCCGCAAGGCCAACCAGCTCGCCGCGGAGCTCGACGCCGAGGGCGGACTGCCCGTCGACGAGCTGAAGCGCACCCCGAGCGGCCGCGTCGACCGGGACTCGGCCGACGAGGTCTTCGCCCTGCGCAAGGCCGAGACGGAGGACGCCCCCGGCGACTGGCGCAGCTGGTTCCGCCTCGCCGTCGCCTACCACGACGCCCGCGACACCCCGCGCGCCCGCAAGGCGATGCAGCGGGCGATCGCCCTGCACGACGGCAAGCACGTCGAGGCGGCCTGACCCAGACCGGAAAGCCGGGGGCCGGACCGCAGCTGCGGTCCGGCCCCCGGCTTTCCGGTCTGGTCCGTCGTCCGTCGTCCGTCGTCCGTCGTCCGTCGTCCGTCGTCTGTCGTCTGTCGTCTGTCGTCTGTCGTCGGAGATCAGCCTCGCCGGTACTCGGAGGCCCACGCCTCCACGGCGTCGGCCGCCCGGTCGAAGGCGTCCTCCCGCCCGAGGAAGTCGGAGTTGTGGGTGGTCAGCAGCGGAGGCGAGGTCTCCGCGGACCGGCCCTGCCGCACGAGGAGCAGCGCCTGCCCCTGCACCGTGCGCGGCAGCCCCAGCCAGCGCACCGGCTGCTGCACCGTGCGCACGCTGGAGACCTGCTGCCAGGCCACCGTGCGCGTGCTGAAGAAGCTCACGTGACGCACTCCGTGCGCGCTCACCCACGCGCCCATGCGCAGCAGCCGCAGGGCGCAGGCGATCGCGACCACCGCGATGCCGAAGACCACACCGGCGGAGGACAGCGAGTCCGTCGCCGCGATGATGATCGCCGCGAACAGTACGAAGGAGGCGAGCAGCAGCATCAGCGCCGCCACCCCCACGCGCCACGGCCCCGGCCGGTAGGGCCGGCGCCAGAGGTCGCGGTCGTCGTACGGCAGCGCGACGTCGTCGTCGGCGTCGAAGGCGCGGTCGGCCGTCAGGAAGGGCAGGGGCACGGCTGGTCCTCACTCGTTCCATGGCATGTGCTGTGCCCGGTGAGGCTACCGACCTGTGTCTCCGGTCACCACCCTCGGGGTCCGGATGGAGTCAGGACCGGCCCGTCGACGCCTCTCAGCGCCGGTCGGACGCCTGTGACGGCTGCTTGTGGGGCGAGGGCTGGTCGGCGGAGAGGGCGGGCATCCCGATCACCAGGGAGCCCACGATTCCGGCGACGACGGTGAGTCCGAGCAACCAGCGCCCGGCCAACTGGCCGAAGGACGCCCGCTCGCGCGGCGGGGGTGTGACATTGCTGCGGAACCTGTCGGCTTCGGCGACGAAGGCGAACGGCACGGGTTCACGCCGGCGGATCATGGAGGCTGCGTCTCCCTTCAGGGATGAATGTTTCGCTGTTACTCATACAGACGAACGAACAGCCCCTCAGGTGCCCTCTTTCACCGATTTCATCGCGGCCCCGCACCGAACGCCCCATTCGGCGGGCCGATGGCCGGCGAGCCGTAGAGTGGCCTCGCCGAACGACAAGATGGGAAGGCCCCGGACCCGTGACCGACACCCCCGCCGACGATTTCAAGATCGACCTACGCAGCGACGTCACCGTCGAACTGGTCAAGAGCAGCGCGACCGACTCGGACGTGCTGTTCGCCGCCCGTGTCTCGACCGTCGGGGAGCAGTCCCTGGACGAGCTGAAGAAGGACCCGGAGCGTTCGAAGGGCCTGATCAACTACCTGATGCGGGACCGGCACGGCAGCCCGTTCGAGCACAACTCGATGACCTTCTTCATCAGCGCCCCGATCTTCGTCTTCCGCGAGTTCATGCGGCACCGCGTCGGCTGGTCGTACAACGAGGAATCGGGCCGCTACCGGGAGCTCCAGCCGGTCTTCTACGTGCCTGGGCAGGACCGCAAACTGGTCCAGCAGGGCCGCCCGGGCAAGTACGTCTTCGTCGAGGGCACCGCCGAGCAGCACGAGCTGGTCAGCCGGTCGATGGAGGACTCCTACCGCCAGGCCTACCGCACCTACCAGGAGATGCTCGCCGCCGGTGTCGCCCGCGAGGTGGCCCGCGCGGTACTCCCCGTCGGCCTGTACTCGTCGATGTACGCCACCTGCAACGCGCGCTCGATGATGCACTTCCTCGGCCTGCGCACCCAGCACGAGCTGGCCAAGGTCCCCTCCTTCCCGCAGCGGGAGATCGAGATGGTCGGCGAGAAGATGGAAGAGGAGTGGGCGCGGCTCATGCCGCTCACCCACGCCGCCTTCAACGCCAACGGTCGCGTGGCGCCGTAACGCGCCCTCGGCGCCCGATCGGGCACAGATGTACGCATCAGCCGTGCGAAGTGTCCGTATTGCGGCGTTTGGCGAAGTTCATCTAGCCTGATCAAAGGGACCCGGCACTGCTTGAACCCCCGAGCAGGCAGTGCCGGGCTCCACTTCCCTTCCGACCTGCCGCCTCCCCCGAGGGCAGACCCCGCCCTGAGCAACGAGTAGCGTGTAACCCATGGCTCCGACCTCCACTCCGCAGACCCCCTTCGGGCGGGTCCTCACCGCCATGGTCACGCCCTTCGCGGCGGACGGCGCACTCGACCTCGACGGCGCTCAGCGGCTCGCCGCCCACCTGGTGGACGCAGGCAACGACGGCCTGATCATCAACGGCACCACCGGTGAGTCCCCCACCACCAGCGACGCGGAGAAAACGGACCTCGTACGAGCCGTCCTGGAGGCCGTCGGCGACCGGGCACACGTCGTCGCCGGAGTCGGCACCAACAACACCCAGCACAGCATCGAGCTGGCCCGCGCCGCCGAGCGCGCAGGCGCCCACGGCCTCCTGCTCGTCACGCCGTACTACAACAAGCCCCCGCAGGAGGGCCTGTACCAGCACTTCACGGCCATCGCAGACGCCGCCGAGCTGCCGGTCATGCTCTACGACATCCCCGGCCGCAGCGGCGTCCCGATCAACACCGAGACGCTGGTCCGCCTCGCGGAGCACCCGCGGATCGTCGCGAACAAGGACGCCAAGGGCGACCTCGGCCGCGCCAGCTGGGCCATCGCGCGCTCCGGCCTCGCCTGGTACTCCGGCGACGACATGCTGAACCTGCCGCTGCTCTCCGTGGGCGCGGTCGGCTTCGTCTCGGTCGTCGGCCACGTCGTCACGCCCGAACTGCGCGCCATGGTGGACGCGCACGTCGCCGGTGACGTACAGAAGGCACTGGAGATCCACCAGAAGCTGCTCCCGGTCTTCACCGGCATGTTCCGCACCCAGGGCGTGATGACCACCAAGGCCGCGCTCGCCCTCCTGGGACTGCCCGCCGGACCGCTGCGCGCACCCATGGTCGGCCTCACGCCCGAGGAAACCGAGCAGCTCAAGATCGATCTTGCCGCCGGCGGGGTACAGCTCTGACAACAGACTTCGCACGACCGCACCACCGCGCGACCGGACTTCACAACTGAATACGCGGGCCACCGGTGCCCGCACCCCACTACGACAACTGCTTCTGCACGAACGTCACGCGCGCCACGTGCCCACCGGTACGTGGCGCGCGTGGTTGAGGAGAGTCTTTTGAGTCATCCGCATCCTGAACTGGGCCGTCCCCCTGCGCTCCCCAAGGGCGGCCTTCGGGTCACGCCCCTCGGCGGTCTCGGCGAGATCGGCCGCAACATGACGGTCTTCGAGTACGGCGGCCGTCTGCTGATCGTTGACTGCGGGGTGCTCTTCCCGGAGGAGGAGCAGCCCGGAATCGACCTGATCCTGCCGGACTTCTCGTCCATCCGGGACCGCCTCGACGACATCGAGGGCATCGTCCTCACCCATGGCCACGAGGACCACATCGGCGGCGTCCCCTTCCTCCTCCGGGAGAAGCCGGACATCCCGCTGATCGGTTCCAAGCTGACCCTCGCGCTCATCGAGGCCAAGCTCCAGGAACACCGGATCCGCCCGTACACCCTCGAGGTGGCGGAGGGACACCGCGAACGCATCGGCCCCTTCGACTGCGAGTTCGTCGCGGTCAACCACTCCATCCCGGACGCGCTGGCCGTCGCCATCCGCACCCCCGCGGGCATGGCGGTCCACACCGGCGACTTCAAGATGGACCAGCTCCCGCTGGACGGCCGCCTCACGGACCTGCACGCCTTCGCGCGCCTGAGCGAGGAGGGCATCGACCTCCTCCTGTCGGACTCGACGAACGCCGAGGTCCCCGGGTTCGTCCCGCCCGAGAAGGACATCTCCAACGTCCTGCGCCAGGTCTTCGCCGGTGCCCGCAAGCGGATCATCGTGGCGAGCTTCGCCAGCCACGTGCACCGCATCCAGCAGATCCTTGACGCCGCGCACGAGTACGGCCGCCGGGTCGCCTTCGTCGGCCGTTCCATGGTCCGGAACATGGGCATCGCCCGGGACCTCGGCTACCTCAAGGTCCCGCCGGGTCTCGTCGTGGACGTCAAGACGCTCGACGACCTGCCGGACAGCGAAGTGGTCCTGGTCTGCACGGGCTCCCAGGGCGAACCGATGGCCGCCCTGTCCCGCATGGCCAACCGAGACCACCAGATCCGCATCGTCAACGGCGACACGGTGATCCTGGCCTCGTCCCTCATCCCGGGCAACGAGAACGCGGTCTACCGCGTGATCAACGGCCTGACCCGCTGGGGCGCGAACGTCGTCCACAAGGGCAACGCCAAGGTCCACGTCTCGGGCCACGCCTCGGCCGGCGAACTGCTGTACTTCTACAACATCTGCCGGCCCAGAAACCTGATGCCGGTCCACGGCGAATGGCGCCACCTGCGTGCCAACGCCGAACTGGGCGCCCTGACCGGTGTCCCGCACGACCGCATCGTCATCGCCGAGGACGGCGTCGTCGTCGACCTCGTCGAGGGCAAGGCCAAGATCTCCGGCAAGGTCCAGGCGGGATACGTCTACGTCGACGGCCTCTCGGTCGGAGACGTGGGCGAGCCGGCCCTCAAGGACCGCAAGATCCTCGGCGACGAGGGCATCATCTCGGTCTTCGTGGTCATCGACTCGTCCACCGGAAAGATCACCGGCGGCCCGCATGTCCAGGCCCGGGGCTCGGGCATCGAGGACTCGGCGTTCGCCGCGGTGCTCCCCAAGGTCACCGAGGTACTGGAACGCTCGGCCCAGGACGGGGTCGTCGAACCGCACCAGCTTCAGCAGCTGGTGCGCAGGACCCTCGGCAAGTGGGTCTCGGACACGTACCGACGCCGGCCGATGATCCTCCCTGTGGTCGTGGAGGTCTGACGGCCCGTCGGGTCTCCGACAGCGCCAACCTGGAGCGGGGCGCCTCGATTTGCATCGGGGCGCCCCGCTCCAGTACGTTTACATCTCCGCTCGGACGGGCACCCGATCACTTCGTGGATCGGAGCCGGCCCAGGAGGGCGGGAAATCCGACTCAGAATCTCTGATAAAGTCGGAACCGCCGGAAAGGGAAACGCGAAAGCGGGAACCGGAAAGGCACCGAGGAAATCGGATCGGAAAGATCTGATAGAGTCGGAAACGC
>NZ_RAIF01000025.1:0-43779 GCF_003671715.1 Streptomyces sp. E2N166
GCGACCCCGCGCCGCCCGCCCCGCAGGCGCAGCCCGCCCGCCCCCAGCCCCGCTACGAGGAGCCCGAGCTACCTGCCCCCGGCCACCAGGGGCAGGGCGGCGGCCGCGAGGAGTACGAGGGATACGGCCGACACCGCGCCGATCAGCTCCCCACCGCCCGCCCCGCCTACCCGCAGGAGTACCAGCGCCCCGAGCCCGGCTCCTGGCCTCGCCCGGCGCAGCAGGACGACTACGGCTGGCAGCAGCAGCGCCTCGGTTTCCCCGAGCGCGACCCCTACGCGACACCGCCGCAGGAGTCCTACGGCCAGGAGCCCTATCCCAAGGACTCGTACCAGCAGGACTACCGTCAGCAGCCGCCGGACCGCCCGCCGTACGACTCCCAGCGCGGCAAATACGAACGCGGTGAGTACGAGCGCGGCGACTACGAGCGCGGCGACCGCGAGCAGTCCCGCAACGACTACGAACAGCCGCGCAACGACTACGACCAGCCACGCGGCGACTACGACCAGCGCAGCCCCCGGCGGGACCTGCCCGAGCCGCCGTCCGGCTCCGGCCACGTCCACCGCGGCGGCCCCGTCGGCCCCGGTCCCGCCACCGGCGCCCCCGGACCGCTTGCCGCACAGCCCGCACCGGCGACGGGGCCCGGCGAGCCGACGGCCCGGCTGAACCCGAAGTACCTCTTCGACACCTTCGTCATCGGTGCCTCCAACCGGTTCGCCCACGCGGCCGCCGTCGCCGTCGCCGAGGCACCCGCGAAGGCCTACAACCCCCTCTTCATCTACGGGGAGTCGGGCCTGGGCAAGACCCACCTCCTGCACGCCATCGGGCACTACGCCCGCAGCCTCTACCCCGGCACGCGCGTGCGGTACGTGAGCTCCGAGGAGTTCACCAACGAGTTCATCAACTCCATCCGCGACGGCAAGGGCGACAGCTTCCGCAAGCGCTACCGCGAGATGGACATCCTGCTCGTCGACGACATCCAGTTCCTGGCGGACAAGGAGTCGACGCAGGAGGAGTTCTTCCACACCTTCAACACGCTCCACAACGCCAACAAGCAGATCGTTCTCTCCTCCGACCGGCCGCCCAAACAGCTGGTCACGCTGGAGGACCGGCTGCGGAACCGTTTCGAGTGGGGCCTGATCACCGACGTCCAGCCGCCCGAGCTGGAGACCCGCATCGCGATCCTGCGCAAGAAGGCGGTGCAGGAGCAGCTCAACGCCCCGCCCGAGGTACTGGAGTTCATCGCCTCCCGGATCTCGCGCAACATCCGCGAACTGGAGGGCGCGCTGATCCGGGTGACGGCGTTCGCGTCGCTCAACCGGCAGCCGGTCGACCTGGGCCTCACCGAGATCGTCCTCAAGGACCTGATCCCCGGCGGCGAGGACTCGGCTCCCGAGATCACGTCCACGGCCATCATGGGCGCCACCGCCGACTACTTCGGCCTCACCGTCGAGGACCTCTGCGGCACCTCGCGCGGGCGCGCGCTCGTGACGGCCCGGCAGATCGCCATGTACCTGTGCCGAGAGCTGACGGACCTCTCGCTGCCGAAGATCGGCGCGCTGTTCGGCGGCCGGGACCACACCACGGTGATGCACGCCGACCGCAAGATCCGCAATCTGATGGCCGAGCGGCGCTCCATCTACAACCAGGTGACCGAGCTGACCAACCGCATCAAGAACGGCTGACGGCCGCCTGCACCGGCCGCGAAGGGCGCCCCGGGATGTCCTGGGGCGCCCTTCGCGTGCCCGGGGATCGCACTGCCGTCCTGCCCGCTGTTCGAATACCTGGCGGGTTACGGGCGTCCTCCACAGATTCGGCTACTTTTTTCCGTCCACACCTTGGGGACTGGGAAGTTGTCCCGATCCTGTCCACAGGCCAGGGTGTTCAGGGATCATCAGGGCAGGTCAGCTCCCTGTGGATTCGTGGACGAACGATCTCCACAGCCTGTGGACAAAGAAATGGTCCACAGGCTGTGCATCGAGTTGTCCACGGGCAACCCACAGGCTGAGGCCCCTTGTCCCCAGCGATCCCCAGCTTCTCCACATGCCTGTCCACTGTTCGGCAACGCGACGCGCCCTGTCACCGCGTCGAGTGAAAGGCGTCACATCAAGGTGCCTGGTTGGGCTGTGGGAAACGTGGGTAAACCTGGGGACGGCTCTGGGGAGAAGTCGCCTCTGCCTGTGCACGGAGTGTGCAGAACTTTCTGTTCTCCACAGATACGCCCGGTTGTCCACCGGCTCCGCCCACAGGCCCGGTGGACAAAATTCCTGCTCTGAACTGGGCAAACGAGGTTATCCACGGTATCCACAGGCCCTACTACTACTAGCGACTAGAGAGAGTGCGGAATCCGTTTCGAAGCGGGCCCTGTGCACAACTCGCTCTCTCGAGCCCGACCGCCCCTCGTCGCGACTTGACCCCGAACGGCACCTACTGTCAGTGGGGTGCGTCAGACTGGTCCCCGGTGTTCTGCCCCTCACAGGGACCGACGACACCGACCCAGACGACGAAGGCCAGGCAGGGCGAGCAGCGCCGGCAACAGCAGGAGGCGGCAACAGTGAAGATCCGGGTGGAACGCGACGTACTCGCGGAGGCGGTGGCCTGGGCGGCTCGCAGCCTCCCGGCCCGTCCGCCGGCGCCGGTCCTCGCGGGCCTGCTGCTGAAGGCCGAGGAGGGGCAGCTGAGCCTGTCCAGCTTCGACTACGAGGTCTCCGCGAGGGTCTCGGTGGAGGCGGAGATCGAGGAGGAGGGCACGGTGCTCGTCTCGGGCCGCCTCCTCGCCGACATCTCCCGCGCCCTCCCCAACCGGCCGGTGGAGATTTCCACAGACGGTGTACGGGCGACGGTGGTCTGCGGCTCCTCGCGGTTCACCCTCCACACCCTGCCTGTGGAGGAGTACCCGGCCCTGCCGCAGATGCCGGAGGCGACCGGCACGGTCCCCGGCGAGGTCTTCGCCTCGGCCGTGCAGCAGGTCGCCATCGCCGCCGGCCGCGACGACACGCTGCCCGTCCTCACCGGTGTGCGCATCGAGATCGAGGGCGACTCCGTGACGCTGGCCTCCACCGACCGCTACCGCTTCGCGGTCCGCGAGTTCCTGTGGAAGCCGGAGAACCCCGAGGTCTCCGCGGTCGCCCTGGTGCCCGCCAAGACGCTCCAGGACACCGCCAAGGCGCTGACCAGCGGCGACCAGGTCATCCTGGCGCTGTCCGGCTCGGGCGCGGGCGAGGGCCTGATCGGTTTCGAGGGTGCGGGCCGCCGGACGACGACCCGTCTGCTGGAGGGCGACCTCCCGAAGTACAAGACGCTGTTCCCGACGGAGTTCAACAGTGTCGCCGTGATCGAGACCGCCCCCTTCGTGGAGGCCGTCAAGCGCGTGGCCCTGGTCGCCGAGCGCAACACCCCGGTGCGGCTCAGCTTCGAGCAGGGTGTGCTCATCCTGGAGGCCGGCTCCAGCGACGACGCACAGGCTGTGGAAAGGGTCGACGCGCAACTGGAGGGCGACGACATCTCGATCGCCTTCAACCCGACGTTCCTGCTGGACGGCCTGAGCGCGATCGACTCGCCGGTGGCGCAGCTGTCCTTCACGACGTCCACGAAGCCCGCGCTGCTCAGCGGCAAGCCCGCGGTGGACGCCGAGGCCGACGAGGCCTACAAGTACCTGATCATGCCGGTGCGGCTGAGCGGCTGAGCGGCTGAGCGTTCGGCCCCGGGGCCGACCGCAGTGGTCCACAAGGTGGGGAAAAACCCGCAGGTGAGGGCGTACGTCTGAGCGCGTACGCCCACAGCTGTGCACGGGCCTGCGGGTTTAGGCTCGGACGTGGGTACGAAAGTGCCGCGGCACGCATCCGGCGGTTCAGGACGTGCCGTCCCGCCACCTCGCACACTTAAGGAACGCAACTGATGGAGCTCGGTCTCGTCGGCCTCGGCAAGATGGGCGGCAACATGCGCGAGCGGATCCGCCGCGCGGGCCACACCGTCGTCGGATACGACCGCAATCCGGACCTCGCCGATGTCCACAGCCTGGAAGAGCTTGTGGGCAAGCTCAGCGCCCCGCGCGTGGTCTGGGTCATGGTCCCGGCCGGCGAGGCCACCCAGGCCACCGTGGACCGGCTCGGCGAGTTGCTGGAGCCCGGTGACGTGGTCGTGGACGGCGGCAACTCCCGCTGGACGGACGACGAGAAGCACGCCGAGGAGCTGGCCGCCAAGGGCATAGGCTTCGTCGACTGCGGCGTCTCCGGCGGTGTGTGGGGCCTGGAGAACGGCTACGCGCTGATGTACGGCGGCGACGCGGACAACGTCGCCCGGGTGCAGCCGGTCTTCGACGCCCTCAAGCCGGAGGGCGACTTCGGCGCCGTGCACGCCGGCAAGGTGGGCGCGGGTCACTTCGCGAAGATGGTCCACAACGGCATCGAGTACGCGATGATGCAGGCCTACGCCGAGGGCTGGGAGCTGCTGGAGAAGGTCGACTCCGTGGAGAACGTCCGCGAGGTCTTCCGGTCCTGGCAGGAGGGCACGGTGATCCGTTCCTGGCTGCTGGACCTGGCGGTCAACGCGCTCGACGAGGACGAGCACCTGGGCGACCTGCGAGGTTACGCACAGGACTCCGGTGAGGGACGCTGGACTGTGGAGGCCGCGATCGACAACGCGGTGCCGCTGCCGGCGATCACGGCGTCGCTGTTCGCGCGGTTCGCGTCCCGGCAGGACGACTCGCCGCAGATGAAGATGATCGCCGCGCTGCGCAATCAGTTCGGCGGCCACGCGGTCGAGAAGAAGTAAGCAACGCCCGAAGGTCAACACCGGAGGGTCAGCACCCGAAGGTTTGGGAGGTCGGCGAAACGACCATGCACGTCACGCATCTGTCGCTGGCCGACTTCCGTTCGTACGCCCGGGTCGAGGTCCCGCTGGACCCGGGCGTCACCGCCTTCGTCGGTCCCAACGGGCAGGGCAAGACGAACCTCGTCGAGGCGGTCGGCTATCTCGCCACGCTCGGCAGCCACCGGGTCTCCTCCGACGCGCCCCTGGTCCGCATGGGCGCCGAGCGCGCCGTGATCCGCGCCCAGGTCAGGCAGGGCGAGCGGCAGCAGCTGATCGAGCTGGAGCTGAACCCGGGCCGCGCCAACCGTGCCCGTATCAACAGATCCACGCAGGTCAAGCCGCGTGACGTGCTCGGCATCGTGCGCACCGTGCTGTTCGCGCCCGAGGACCTCGCGCTGGTGAAGGGCGACCCCGGTGAGCGGCGCCGCTTCCTGGACGAGCTGATCACCGCACGCTCCCCGCGGATGGCCGGAGTGCGCTCCGACTACGACCGGGTCCTCAAGCAGCGCAACACCCTGCTGAAGTCGGCGGCGCTCGCGCGTCGGCACGGCGGCCGCACGATGGACCTGTCCACGCTGGACGTCTGGGACCAGCACCTCGCGCGCGCGGGTGCCGAACTGCTGGCTCAGCGCCTCGACCTGATCGCCGCCGTGCAGCCGTTGGCGGACAAGGCGTACGAGCAGCTGGCGCCGGGGGGCGGCCCCGTCGCCCTGGAGTACAAGCCGTCGGCGCCCAGTGAGGCGCACACGCGCGAGGACCTGTTCGAGCAGCTGATGGCCGCGCTCGCCGAGGCCCGCAAGCAGGAGATCGAGCGGGGCGTGACCCTGGTGGGCCCGCACCGGGACGATCTGCTTCTCAAACTCGGCTCGCTGCCCGCCAAGGGGTACGCGTCCCACGGCGAGTCGTGGTCCTACGCCCTGGCGCTGCGGCTGGCGTCGTTCGATCTTCTCAGGGCGGAGGGCAATGAGCCGGTCCTGGTCCTGGACGACGTTTTCGCCGAGCTGGACGCGCGGCGCCGGGAGCGGCTGGCCGAGCTGGTGGCGCCCGGTGAGCAGGTGCTGGTGACGGCCGCGGTCGATGACGATGTTCCGGGTGTGCTGGCGGGTGCGCGGTTCACGGTGGCCGAGGGTGCGGTGGAGCGCGTATGAGCGCGGACGGGCCGCTCCCCCGGAAAACCCCGGACGAGGGCACCGACGGCAAGGGTGGCCCGGAACCGTCGGGTGTCGATCTCGCGCGGGTGGCGCTCAGGGCGGCGCGGGAGGCGGCACGCGCGCGTGGGGACGCCGCGCAGCAGAAGAAGCAGGCGCGGCGCGGGGGCCTGCGCTCCGGGGCGCGTGCCGACGGACGCGACCCGATGGCGTTGGGTTCGGCGATCAACCGGCTGATCACCGAGCGCGGCTGGGAGACGCCGGCCGCGGTGGGCGGGGTGATGGGCCGCTGGCCGGAGATCGTCGGTGCGGACGTGGCGAAGCACTGTGTGCCGGAGCGGTACGACGAGGACGAGCGGGTGCTGGTCGTCCGCTGTGACTCGACGGCGTGGGCGACGAATCTGCGGTTGCTCGCCCCGACGCTGGTGGCCCGGTTGAACGAGGATCTCGGGCACGGGTCGGTGCGGTTGATCAAGGTGCTGGGACCCGGCGGTGCCGGTGGCCCCGGCCGTCGGTACGGGCCGCTGCGTGCGCCCGGCAGCCGGGGCCCGGGCGACACCTACGGGTGAGCCGCGGGCGATCAGGAGTCGCTCCGCGGGCTGTCTGCGGCGATCAGGAGTCGCTCCGCGGGCGCTCTGAGGGTGGTATGCGGGTGACCTGACGCCTCGTCAGAGCTGGGTGATGTACCTCACATAATTGGGTCGCGACGGCGGGTGTGACCCGTCGTCGCGACCTCCGTCGCGCAACCGCACGCGGTTGCGAATCCCGATCTGACTCCCAAGTAGCCAAGGGTTGACGCCTCGAAGCGCTGAGTGCCGTTGTGAGCCTCTTGGGGCCCCCATCCCCATATCGGGAGTCGGACGAGCCTCGTTCAGGGCGGCACATGCGGACTCAGGTACCGGCAAACCCCCATCAGTGTCAGTGCTACCGGTAGAATGGAAGACAATCCCGCCCCGAACGTGGGGACCGTCCGGGACTAGCTGAGCAACGCTGATCAAGGCTTACCAACGCAACATGCCGCAGCCGCTCCGGCAACCCGCCGACGAGCCCGGCTCGTGCTGTGCCAGAAAGGGCGCTTCGTGGCCGATTCCGGCAACCCCAACGAGAACAACCCGTCCACCGACACCGGCGTGAACGACGCGGTGAGCACCTCGAACACCGAGGCGCCCGCCTCGTACGACGCCAGTGCCATCACCGTCCTCGAGGGTCTGGACGCGGTCCGCAAGCGACCCGGTATGTACATCGGCTCGACCGGTGAACGTGGCCTGCACCACCTGGTGCAGGAGGTCGTGGACAACTCCGTCGACGAGGCGCTGGCCGGCCACGCGGACACCGTCGACGTCACCATCCTCGCCGACGGCGGTGTCCGGGTCGTCGACAACGGCCGCGGCATCCCGGTGGGCATCGTCCCCTCCGAGGGCAAGCCCGCCGTCGAGGTCGTGCTGACCGTGCTGCACGCGGGCGGCAAGTTCGGCGGCGGCGGTTACGCGGTCTCCGGCGGTCTGCACGGCGTGGGTGTCTCCGTCGTCAACGCCCTCTCCACGAGGGTCGCCGTAGAGGTCAGGACCGACGGCTACCGCTGGACGCAGGACTACAAGCTGGGCGTCCCCACGGCGCCGCTGGCTCGGCACGAGGCCACCGAGGAGACCGGCACCTCGGTCACCTTCTGGGCCGACGGTGACATCTTCGAGACCACCGACTACTCCTTCGAGACGCTCTCCCGGCGCTTCCAGGAGATGGCCTTCCTCAACAAGGGCCTGAGGATCAACCTCACCGACGAGCGTGAGTCGGCGAAGGCCACCGCCGGCGCGGACGAGGCGGGCGAGGACGAGAAGCACGAGGTCAAGACCGTCTCGTACCACTACGAGGGCGGCATCGTCGACTTCGTGAAGTACCTCAACTCCCGCAAGGGAGAGCTGGTGCACCCCACCGTGATCGACCTCGAGGCAGACGACAAGGACAAGAGCCTGTCCCTCGAGATCGCGATGCAGTGGAACGGCGGCTACACGGAGGGCGTGTACTCCTTCGCCAACATCATCCACACGCACGAGGGCGGTACGCACGAGGAGGGCTTCCGTGCGGCGCTCACCTCGCTCATCAACAAGTACGCGCGCGACAAGCGCCTGCTGCGCGAGAAGGACGACAACCTCACGGGTGACGACATCCGCGAGGGTCTGACGGCGATCATCTCGGTGAAGCTGGGCGAGCCGCAGTTCGAGGGCCAGACCAAGACCAAGCTGGGCAACACGGAGGTCAAGACCTTCGTCCAGCGGGTGGTCTACGAGCACCTGGCCGACTGGCTCGACCGCAATCCCAACGAGGCGGCGGACATCATCCGCAAGGGCATCCAGGCGGCCACCGCGCGTGTGGCGGCCCGCAAGGCCCGTGACCTGACGCGTCGTAAGGGCCTGCTGGAGACGGCGTCGCTGCCCGGCAAGCTGTCCGACTGCCAGTCGAACGACCCGATCAAGTGCGAGATCTTCATCGTCGAGGGCGACTCCGCCGGCGGTTCCGCCAAGTCCGGCCGGAACCCGCAGTACCAGGCGATCCTCCCGATCCGCGGCAAGATCCTCAACGTCGAGAAGGCGCGCATCGACCGGATCCTGCAGAACCAGGAGATCCAGGCGATGATCTCCGCGTTCGGCACGGGTGTGCACGAGGACTTCGACATCGAGAAGCTCCGCTATCACAAGATCATCCTGATGGCGGACGCCGACGTCGACGGCCAGCACATCAACACCCTGCTGCTGACCTTCCTGTTCCGCTTCATGCGGCCGCTGGTCGAGGCCGGACACGTGTACCTGTCCCGCCCGCCGCTCTACAAGATCAAGTGGGGCCGGGACGACTTCGAGTACGCGTACTCGGACCGCGAGCGCGACGCGCTGATCGAGATGGGCCGCAACGCCGGCAAGCGCATCCGCGAGGACTCCGTGCAGCGCTTCAAGGGCCTCGGCGAGATGAACGCCGAGGAGCTGCGCATCACGACCATGGACCAGGAGCACCGCGTGCTCGGCCAGGTCACGCTCGACGACGCCGCGCAGGCCGACGACCTGTTCTCGGTGCTGATGGGCGAGGACGTCGAGGCCCGGCGCGCGTTCATCCAGCGCAACGCCAAGGACGTCCGCTTCCTCGACATCTGAGTCGGTCTCAGCTGACCGCACCAGGAAGGACCTTCACCAGCAATGACCGACGAGAACACTCCTGTGACGACGCCCGAGGGTGACGCCCTGGCGATGCGTGTCGAGCCCGTCGGGCTCGAGACGGAGATGCAGCGCTCGTATCTCGACTACGCGATGTCCGTCATCGTCTCGCGCGCGCTGCCCGACGTCCGCGACGGCCTCAAGCCCGTGCACCGCCGCGTGCTGTACGCCATGTACGACGGCGGGTACCGCCCCGAGCGCGGCTTCTACAAGTGCGCCCGTGTCGTCGGCGACGTCATGGGCAACTACCACCCGCACGGCGACAGCTCCATCTACGACGCGCTGGTCCGCCTCGCCCAGCCGTGGTCGATGCGCATGCCGCTCGTCGACTCCAACGGCAACTTCGGTTCGCCGGGCAACGACCCGGCGGCGGCGATGCGGTACACCGAGTGCAAGATGGCACCGCTGGCCATGGAGATGGTCCGTGACATCGACGAGGAGACCGTCGACTTCACGGACAACTACGACGGCCGCTCCCAGGAGCCGACCGTCCTGCCCGCCCGCTTCCCGAACCTGCTGATCAACGGCTCGGCCGGGATCGCGGTCGGTATGGCGACCAACATCCCGCCGCACAACCTGCGCGAGGTCGCGGCCGGTGCCCAGTGGTACCTGGAGAACTACGAGGCCTCGCACGAGGAGCTGCTGGACGCGCTCATCGAGCGCATCAAGGGCCCCGACTTCCCGACCGGCGCGCTGGTGGTGGGCCGCAACGGCATCGAGGAGGCCTACCGCACCGGGCGCGGCTCGATCACCATGCGCGCGGTCGTCGAGGTCGAGGAGATCCAGAACCGCCAGTGCCTGGTGGTCACGGAGCTGCCGTACCAGACCAACCCCGACAACCTCGCGCAGAAGATCGCCGACCTGGTGAAGGACGGCAAGATCGGCGGCATCGCGGACGTCCGTGACGAGACGTCGTCCCGCACCGGCCAGCGCCTGGTCATCGTGCTCAAGCGGGACGCGGTCGCCAAGGTCGTGCTGAACAACCTGTACAAGCACACCGACCTGCAGTCGAACTTCAGCGCCAACATGCTGGCCCTGGTCGACGGCGTCCCGCGCACCCTCTCCCTGGACGCGTTCATCCGCCACTGGGTGAACCACCAGATCGAGGTCATCGTCCGGCGTACGAAGTTCCGGCTGCGCAAGGCCGAGGAGCGGGCGCACATCCTGCGCGGCCTGCTCAAGGCCCTGGATGCCATCGACGAGGTCATCGCGCTGATCCGGCGCAGCGACACCGTCGAGATCGCGCGCGGCGGTCTGATGGACCTTCTCGCCATCGACGAGATCCAGGCCAACGCGATCCTGGAGATGCAGCTGCGCCGCCTGGCGGCGCTGGAGCGCCAGAAGATCGTCCGGGAGCACGACGAGCTCCAGGCGAAGATCACCGAGTACAACGAGATCCTCTCCTCCCCGGTCCGCCAGCGCGGAATCGTCGGCGAGGAGCTGACCGCGCTGGTCGAGAAGTACGGCGACGACCGCAAGACCAAGCTGATCCCGTACGAGGGCGACATGTCCATCGAGGACCTGATCGCCGAAGAGGACATCGTCGTCACGGTCACGCGGGGCGGCTACATCAAGCGCACCAAGACCGACGACTACCGGGCGCAGAAGCGCGGCGGCAAGGGCGTACGCGGCACGAAGCTCAAGGAAGACGACATCGTCAACCACTTCTTCGTGTCCACCACGCACCACTGGCTGCTGTTCTTCACCAACAAGGGCCGGGTCTACCGGGCGAAGGCGTACGAGCTGCCCGACGCCGGACGGGACGCGCGCGGCCAGCACGTGGCGAACCTGCTGGCCTTCCAGCCGGACGAGTCGATCGCCCAGATCCGCGCGATCCGCGACTACGAGGCGGTGCCCTACCTGGTCCTGGCGACCAAGGCGGGCCTGGTGAAGAAGACGCCGCTGAAGGACTACGACTCGCCGCGCTCGGGCGGCGTGATCGCCATCAACCTGCGCGAGCAGGCGGACGGTTCCGACGACGAGCTGATCGGAGCCGAACTCGTCTCGGCCGACGACGATCTGCTGCTGATCAGCAAGAAGGCGCAGTCGATCAGGTTCACCGCCTCGGACGACACGCTGCGGCCCATGGGGCGTGCCACCTCGGGCGTGAAGGGCATGAGTTTCCGCGAAGGGGACCAGCTGCTCTCGATGAATGTTGTTCGAGCCGGTACGTTCGTGTTCACTGCCACCGACGGCGGGTACGCGAAGCGGACCTCTGTCGACGAGTACCGCGTCCAGGGCCGCGGCGGCCTCGGCATCAAGGCTGCCAAGATCGTCGAGGACCGTGGATCGCTCGTGGGCGCGCTGGTGGTCGAGGAGCACGACGAGATCCTCGCCATCACACTCTCGGGCGGTGTGATTCGTACGCGAGTCAGCGGGGTCAGGGAGACGGGCCGTGACACCATGGGCGTTCAACTGATCAATCTGGGCAAGCGCGATGCCGTCGTCGGCATCGCACGCAACGCCGAGGCGGGACGCGAGGCGGAGGAGGTCGACGGCGATGTGGTCGTCGACGAGACCGCCGAAGGTGCCGCGACCACCGGCACGGACGAGGGCGAGGCGCCCTCGGCCGAGTAGCACGAGGAGAGAGTCATCGTGAGCGGAGCCACGGGCGCCGGGTCGGCCGGTACCTCCAGGGGTACGGAAACGGACGGCGGCGGCCGTGGCTCCGCCGCGCGTGCGACGGATTCGCACACGACTCAACTGCGCAAGATCGACGACGACGCGGCCGACTCCCGCTCGGCGAGCTCGTCCAAGACGCATGGATCCCAGGGGGGAACTGTGACGGACACCCGAGGCCAGCAGACACAGCAGGCGGCCTCGCCGCTGCCGGGAGAACGGCAGCCCCAGCAGCCCGGCGGGCCGTACCACCCGCCGCAGGCCTACCAGACCCAGGGCGGCAACGCGGCCGCCGCCGTGCGCCGCCCGCGCACCGGCGCCCGCACCACGCCCCGCGTCCGCAAGGCACGCCTGCGCGTGTCGAAGGCCGACCCGTGGTCGGTGATGAAGGTCAGCTTCCTGCTCTCCATCGCGCTCGGCATCTGCACGATCGTCGCGTCCGCCGTGCTGTGGATGGTCATGGACGCCATGGGCGTCTTCTCGACCGTCGGCGGCACGATCTCCGAGGCGACCGGCTCGAACGAGTCCAACGGCTTTGACCTGCAGTCGTTCCTGTCGCTGCCCAACGTCCTGCTGTTCGCGACGGTCATCGCGGTCGTCGACGTCGTCCTCGCGACGGCGCTCGCCACGCTCGGCGCGTTCATCTACAACCTGTCCGCCGGCTTCGTCGGCGGCGTGGAGCTGACGCTCGCCGAGGACGAGTGATCGTCGCTCGCCGGTCTCGCGACAACCGATTTTGGGACTGCCCGCCTCGTGCGCTAATCTTCAGGAGTCAGCGCGCGGGACATACACCGCAGAGCGCGGCGGGGCTATAGCTCAGTTGGTTAGAGCGCATCCCTGATAAGGATGAGGCCACAGGTTCAAATCCTGTTAGCCCCACCAGCGAAAAGACCCCCAGTCGGTAGCGGCTGGGGGTCTTCTGCGTCTGCGGGGGTGTCTTCGGTGTCTCCGGTAACAGCGACGCCCGACCGCTGGCGACGGGGGATGCGCCAGCGGTCGGGCTGTGGCCAAGGCTAACAAGGCCAGGTGCCTGGCGGGAGACATTCACTCATCGCACGGGCGCTCGTACGAGAGGCGCGGCAGGTACTCGTGCCACTTCTCCTCGGTCAGCACGCCCCGGGTGGCCGAGCAGATGCGGTCGATGGCGTCGTCCACATCGAGGTTCCACAGCCGTACGGTGTCCGTGCCGCTGGACACCCCGAGCATGTGGCTGACGGGGCTGAAGGACAGGAAGCCGCCCGCCTTGGCGTTGGGGCTCATCGACTCCCCGATGGGGGCGGCCCGGGCGGGGGTGTGGACGTCCCAGAGCCGGACCGTGTTGTCGTTGGCGCCACTGGACAGGGTGTCGCCGTCCCGGCTGAACGTCAGTGACACCACCGAGTCGGTGTGTCCGGCGAGCGTGGAGTCCGGCGGGGCCGCTTCGCGGGGGCCGGTGACGTTCCAGAGCCGGACCGTGCCGTCGTCGCTGCCGCTGGCGAGCGTACGGCCGTCCGGGCTGTAGACCAGCGCGTTGACGGGGCCGAGGTGTCCCGTACGGGGTGCGCCGAGCCGGGCGGCGTGACGGGGGTCGCGCACGTCCCAGAGGCGTACGGTGTCGTCCGCGCTGCCACTGGCCAGCGTGCGGCCGTCCGGGCTGAAGGCGAGGGTGTTGACGTAGCCCGTGTGGCCGGTGAGCGGCTTGCCGAGCGGGCGGGGGCGGGACGGGTCGTCGGCTTTCCACAGCTGGACGGTGCGGTCGTCGTAGGCCGTGGCCAGCGTGCGGCCGTCCGGGCTGAACGCCAGGGCGTCGGGGCCCGCGTAACGGGTGCGCAGCACAACGGGTGGCCCGTGGGCGGTGGGCCGGGCCGGGTCCGTGACGTCCCACAGCTGCACCGCGCTGCTTCCCGTCAGCACCGCGAGGGTGTCGCCGTCCGGGGAGAACACGAGGGAGCGTACGTCGCCCTCCGCCGGGCGGAAGGGCTCGCCCAGTGACACGGGCCGGCCGGGGTTCGTCACGTTCCACAGCCGGACCCGGCCGTCGCGCGCGGCGGTGGCCAGTACGTGACCGTCGGGGCGGAACGCTCCGTCGCGGCCGATCATGTCCGACGTCGGCAGCGACCACAGGCGGACCTTGCTGTCCCCGCTGCCGGTGGCGAGCGTGCGGCCGTCGGGGCTGAAGCCGAGGGCGTACATCTCTCCGCTGCTTCCCGCGAGGGGCATGCCGATCTGGGACGGGTAGGCCGGGTCGCTGACGTTCCAGAGGCTCGCCGTGCTGTCCGCGCTGCTCGCGGCGAGCATGTCCCCGTCGGGGCTGAAGGCCACGGACCATATGGGGCCGGTGTGGCCGGTCAGCGGCGAGCCGATCCGTGCCGCGTCGCGTGGATCGGCCACGTCCCAGAGCCGTACGGTGTCGTCCGCGCTGCCACTGGCCAGCGTGCGTCCGTCGGGGCTGAAGGCCACGGAGTGCACCAGTGCGGTGTGACCGGCCAGCGGTTCGCCGACCGGTGACGCGGCGTCCGGGTCGGTGACGTTCCACAGCCGGACCGTCTCGTCGTCGCCGCCTGCCGCCAGCGTGCGTCCGTCGGGGCTGAAGGCGACCGAGCGCACCGCCGCGCCGGGACCCGTCAGGGTGTCCAGCGCCTTCGGCCGGCGCGGGTCGGCCACGTCCCACAGCCGCACGGCGTGGTCGTCGTGGGCGGAGGCAAGCGTGCGGCCGTCCGGGCTGAACGCGAGCAGGTAGACGGTGCCGCCGTGACCGGTCAGGGGGGCCCCGAGCGGGCGCGGGCGGCTGAGGTCGCCGATGTCCCAGAGCCGGATCGTGCCGTCGTCCGAGGCGCCGGCCAGGGTACGGCCGTCCGGGCTGAACACCGCGGAGCTGACCCAGCTCGTGTGGCCGGTGAGCGGCTCGCCCAGCGGTTCGGGACGCGCGGGGTCCGAGACGTCCCACAGCCGCACCGTGCGGTCGTAGCTCGCCGTCGCCAGGGTCCGCCCGTCCGGGCTGAAGGAGGTGAGGTAGACGGCGCCCGTGTGCCCGAGGAGCGGTGTGGCCAGGGGCGCGTTCACGATCGAGATCAGCCGGTTCCGCACGTCCTCGTCGTCCGGCCGCAGGCGGTGCGCCGCCAGGTCGAGCTGGGCCGACAGCGACGGGTCCGTGTACTGGACCCGGTCCGCCTCGGCCACCACCTGCTCGAACACCGCGTCGTTGCGCTGCTGCCAGGCGACCACCGCCGAACCGACCGCCAGGATCGCCAGGACGACCAGTGCCGACACCGCGGCACGACTGATCAGGACGGAGCGCTTGCGCAGCCTGACCGCGGCGGCCAGGAAGTCCACGGCGCTCCGGGTCAGGAAGGTGCCGTCGGCCGACTCCGCCCAGCCGCGGGCGCGCTCCAGCCGGGAGCCCCGGTAGAGCAGGGAGGCGTCGCGGTCCGACTCCTCCCAGGCCCGGCCGTCCTCCTCCAGCCGCTGGCGCAGCAGATTGCCGGTGCGGTCCTCGTCGATCCAGTCGCGCAGGCGCGGCCAGGCGTGGAGCAGCGCCTCGTGGGTGATCTCCACGGTCTCCGCGTCGAGCGTCACCAGCCGGGCGCGCACCAGCGCTTCGAGCGACTCCTCCGTCTTGCCGGGGTCCCTCGACTCCTGCGCCAGCCGGCGTCGGGTGCCCCGCCTGCGGGTGGCCTGGGTGTCCTCGCTCACCCGCACCAGCCTGAGCAGGAGCAGCCGTGCGGCCGTGCGTGCCGCCGGGTCGAGGCCCGACCAGGCCCGTTCGGCGGTCGCCGCCACCGCTCCCTGGATCCCGCCGGCCGCGCGGTACCCGGCCAGCGTCAGCCGGCCCGCCTTGCGGCGCTGCCAGGTGGCGAGCAGGGCGTGGGAGAGGAGCGGCAGCACGCCCGCGTCGTGAGCGCCGCGCGGGCCGCCGGTGCTCACCTCCCGGATGATCAGTTCCGCGAGTCCCGGTTCGAGTTCCATGCCCACGGCCCGGGCCGGGCCGTTCACCGCCTCGCGCAGTTCCGCGGTGGTCAGCGGCCCCAGCACCATGTGCCGGTGCTGCAGCGCGTCGGCCAGCTCGGGATGGTGCAGGCACTGCTCGTAGAAGTCCGCGCGTACGCCGAGGGCCACGAGCACGGGCGCCGGGTCTCCCGGACCGCCGGGCGCGCAGGCGGCCTGGAGGAGCTGGACGAACAGGCGCCGGTCCGCATCGTCGGCGCAGAGGGTGAAGACCTCCTCGAACTGGTCCACGATGACGACCGGACGGGCTGCCACTGGCGAAGCCGCTTCCGCCGCCGGTTCCGATGCCGACTCGGCTGCCGGTTTCGCTGTCGCTTCCGTCGCCGCTTCCGCTCTGCCGCGGGCCCACGCCGTGAAGGCGTCCCTGGCCGCCCGCGCGGTTCCCGGGGCGCCCGGAGCGTCCGGTTGCGCCACGACGGGCGCGAGTTCGGGTATCCGTCGGGTCAGCTCCCCGAGCGGATCGCCTCCCGGTACGAGCTGGAGTACTTCCCTCGGCCGGCCGGGTTCGTCCCCGCCACCCGCGTCGTCCCCGTCGCCCAGCCCGCCCTTGCGCAGGGCGGGCACCAGGCCGGCGTTCAGCAGGGAGGACTTGCCCGCCCCGGAGGCGCCCACGAGCATGACCAGGCCGCCCGTGCCCTCCGCCGCGCGGAGCTGGGCGACGAGAGCGTCCGTGCTCCGCTCCCGCCCGAAGAACCAGTCGGCGTCCTGCTGGCGGTACGCGGCCAGACCGCGGTAGGGACAGACACCGCCGGGGACGGCCGGGGCGGCCTCGGCCGGGGGGTGTTCCTCGTCCGCGGCGGACGGCGCGGGGCGTTCGCCGGTCGGGTCGGCCACCGCCCGTTCCCACAGGCGCTGCCACTGGGTCAGGTCGTACAGGCCCGCGGACACCGGTGCGGCTCGCGCGCGCCGCGCCAGTGGGATGAGTACATGCAGTACCGCCGCGAGGGCGGGGAACTGGGCGGGGACGTTCCTGGCCCGCCGCCAGTCGCTGATCCGCTGGGCGGAGACCCGTACGGGCCGCCCTCGTTCGTCGACCCGCTGGAGCCGGACGACCGCCTCGGACACGCGTTTGAGGGGAGGGTTGCCTGCCTCCCGGTACAGCAGAGCGAGACGTTCCGCGAAGGCCGTGCGTGCCCCTGAGTCGAAACTCAAGGTCTCCACTCCTTACTTCCCCCGCACCTGGACGTCCGGACCGGAAAACTCACTCTATACGCCTGACCTGCGGCTACGTCATGACCGCTGCACGGGAACCTCCCCGGCGGGGGCCTCAGCTGGCAGGATCACGTCGCAGTGGCGAGTCGCCCGCCCGACACCCGGACAGGTCAGCGGCCCAGCGCCCGGAGAGCTCCCCCACGCGGCCGAACGTTCTCGGTCAGCTTTTTCGGTGGCCCAGCCCTCCCGACCCGGTCCGGTACCGCGTACCACACGCCGTCGGCATGGCTCGGCTCCGGTCCCCACGAGGGGAGGGACCGGTGCCGGACCATGCCGACGGGCGCGGCGACCCTCATCGTCAGCACTCCGGGGACGCCGGGCGAGCTCGCGAGCGCCGGGCCGACGGGCGAGCGGTCAGGGCGGATTCGGAGCGGCGATCCGCGGGCAGGCACGTCGTGATGGTTCCGATTCGAGTGCCGCTGGAGTGTGTATGAGGATCTCCGTCGACCCCGAGCAGTGCTACGGCTCCGGCGACTGCGTCCACCGGGCCCCATCCGTATTCACCAAGGTCGACGGCCTGGGTGCCGTGATACCCGGACGCGAGACCGAGGTCGACGCGCCACGGGTGCGCGAAGCGGCCGAGGGGTGCCCCTCCGCCGCGATCACCATCACGGGGGAGCGCTGAGCATCCGAGCCGGACTGAGCATGCCGGTGCCGGAGGTCCTGGTCACGCTCGGCAGCCGGTACGTGCGGACCGCCCCCGGTACGTTCGGGAAGGCGGCGCTCGCCGCGCGCTGGCTCAACCCGCATCTGCGCGAGCACCCCCGCCGGCGAGTCGTCAGAGTGCCCTCCGGCGACCTGTTCGCCGTGGACACACAGGACCTCATCCAGCGGTACCTCTACCTGTTCGGTACCTGGGAGCCGCACATGACGGCCTGGCTGCGGCGCCGGCTGCGACCGGGGGACGGCTTCGTCGACGTCGGGGCCAACATCGGCGTTTTCAGCGTTCTCGCGTCGCGGCTCGTCGGCGACGAGGGCGGTGTCGTCGCGATCGAGGCATCCCCCGTCTTCCACCACCACCTCGTGCGGCACGGCCGGCTCAACGCCCGCGGCAACATCCGCGCCCTCAACGCCGCCGTCTCGGACGGCCACAAGACCCTGACCTTCGTCCTCGCCAGCTCGCGCAACATGGGCGCGAACAGCATCGTCCCGTACGACGGCCCGGCGGAGGCCACCTTCGAGATCGAGGCACGGCCGCTGCCGGAACTCCTCGATCCGGCGGAGATCGCGAACGCCCGGGTGATCAAGATCGATGTCGAGGGCGCGGAGGGTGGCGTCGTCCGAGGGCTGGCGCCGATGCTGGGCAGCCTGCGGCCCGACGCGGAGATCAGTGTCGAGGTGACGCCCGAGCGCATGGCCCGGCTCGGGGACTCCATCGGCGAACTGCTGACGGTGATGCGCACCGCGGGCTTCCACGTCTACCGGCTGGCCAACGACTACGCGCCCGAGAGCTATCCCCCGGCGCTGGGCGGTGAGCCCGGCGTGCCGGTCCGGTGGCGGGGGCCCGTCGTGGAGGAGAGCGACCTGATCTTCTCCCGGGTCGATGCGGAGACGCTCCCCTGACCTGACGGTTCCGGCGCCGCCCCGACAGCCCCCGCGCCGTGGCGGCACCGTCCCGTCCGGTTCACGTGCGGGGGCCGCGAGTCTCAGACACCGGCCGGAAAACGCCACCCGGAGGACGCCAGCGCCCGCGCCCTGGCCTCCACGACCGCCATCCGGGCTTCGCGCTCGGCGGGGTCCGCATGGGCTGCCTGTCCGGTCACCTGGCCCTCCCACTTGCGGTAGAGAAGGCCCACCTCTTCGGAGAACCACCCCCGGCTCACGCAGTTGAGCGCCAGCAGCAGGCCGGTGTCCTCGGACGCGGGCAGGGCCATCCAGCCGCCGAGCGCGAGCAGCAGTTCGCGCCGTACCAGGAGCGTCGCCGGGTGGACCTGGGCGCGGTAGTCGTTCGCCTTCCAGTGGTCGAGCACCGCTCCGCGCTCGATCGGCCCGTGGTCCGGGTCACCCGGGAATCCGGCCGTCGAGCCGTCGGGCAGCAGGTCCAGGGCGCGCGACGTCGCCCACCCGAGCGCCGGATCGGCCTCCAGGGCGGCCAGGTCGCGGGCCAGGGCTCCCGGCGGGAGCAGGTCGTCGGCGTCCAGGGTCTTCACGTACTCGCCGTCCGCGTGGGACAGGGCCATCGTGCGGGCCACACCCGGGCCGCCCCGCTGTCCCGGCCGCCCCTGCCGGAAGACGACGCGCGGGTCGTCGGGCACGTGCGGGCGGACGTCGTCCGTCCGCCCGTCCTCCTGGATCACCCAGCGCCACTCCCAGCCGGCGGGCAACTCCTGCGCGCACAGGGACGCGTAGGTCTCCGACAGGAAGGGTGCCGAGGGGCCGTGAACGGCCGTGACGATGACGACGCGCCGGTTCACGGCCGCGTTCAGGTCGTCCGCGATCACTTCGTACGCCCTCGGCACTGGTACTCACCGGTTCCTGTCCGTTGTGATGCGGCTTCAGCCTAGCCACTCCTGAACAGGCCTTGACGAGTCGGGTCGGGTGACCCCGTACACGGCGGCGGCCCGGCTGCTCTGTCGAGCGGCCGGGCCGTTTCTCGCGTGTGGTGCCGTACGCAGATCGCCGTGACGTCGGGTTCGGGCGGTGCGGGCGCCGCGGCGGGTGCCGTGCGCGCGCCGGACCCCTCAGCGTTGCAGCGGCTCGGTGTGCTGGGCGGTGTCGTGCCGGGCCGGGGCCTCCGCGGTGTCGTCGCACAGGAGGTCGGTGGACGTCGCGGTGGCGTCGGCGGTCGGACGGTGGCGGCAGGTGGGGGCCTTGCCGTGGGCCTCGGCGCGGATGCGCTGTTTCATCGTGGGGGGCAGGGAGCCGGTACGTGACCAGGACCAGGGTGCCGCCGCCGCGGGTGCCGCCTCGGGGGAGGCGCTCTCGGTGTTGCTGTGCGTTCCGGTCTGCGGTACGGCCGCGGAGGCGGTCGTCGTGATGAGTCCGAGCGCCGTGCACAGCGCGAGGAAGGCGGTGACGATGGTGGTCCACAGCGTCATGACCTTGTTCCGGGCCATAACCCCTCACTTTCGGGTTGGGCGATTTGCGTACTTTCCTCATGATGTGTATGTGGGCCGCGAAGTGGTGGACCGACGCCCGCGGCGCGTCGATGTTCAGATGAACACCACCCGGATGGCCGCAAAGGCTGGGAAAAGGTGCCCATACGGGAGGGAGACGGGCAAAAGTCGCGTTCTGTGAGGGTGTGATCACCCTCCGATCGGGACGGCTCCGTCCGCGCCTATCGGGCTCGGACGGCGGGCATTTGGCCGTCGGCACAGGTCACCGATCGGTATCGGCCGGTGTGTATAGTCGGGCGCCAGAGGTCCCCTACGTCAAGGAAAGACGAGGTAGCGCGGTGAAGAAGCTTCTCCTGGTCGCACTGGCCGCCATCGGCGGGCTCCTCGTGTACCGCCAGATCCAGGCGGATCGCGCCGAGCAGGATCTGTGGACGGAGGCGACTGACTCCGTGCCCACGGGTTCGTGAGTACGACCGACATCCGGTCCTGAGCAGACCCCGGCCGTCATACGGTCGGGGTTTTGTGTTGCCCGGACGCCGTTGCCCGGATGTCGTTGCCCGGATCCCGCCGCCGGGATTCCGTGCGGGGGCGCGGAAGCGCGGGGTCGCGCGGCAGGATGGGCCACGGTCCGGTCCGGGTGGCGGCGACAGCGCCGGTGAGCGCGAGGGGTGGCGGGTGATGGGGCGGTGGTGTACGGCTCGGCGGGGCGGCGCCGGGGCAGGGCGTGACGGATCAGGACTTGCGGGGTTTGCGGGACTCGCGGGGCGTGGCGGGTCAGTGCCTGACCGACCGCGTACGCCCGTGCGGCTGGCGGTCGTGACCGTCGTACTGGCCACGACCGCCGCCCTGCCCGCCGGTGCCCCGCTCGCGGCGGGCGCGCCCCCCGGCTACGCCTTCGCCGAGGACGCCCGGCGGATCGAGGGCGCCAGCGGCACCTCGGACGCCGTACGCCTGGAACCCGGCGCCACGTACCGCAGTTCCCTGCCGAGAAGCGGCACTCTCCACTACCGCCTCGAACTCGACGCGGCGTCGGACGCCTACGTCGCCGTCACCGCCGCACCCGGCCCCGACGGCGAGGTCACCGCCGTCGACGGCATCCGGGTCTCCGTGCAGGACGCCGAGGGCGGTTCCTGCTCGTCCGACAGCGCGACCTTCGGCGCCGCCCGCAGCCCCCGCCCCGTCACGGCCCGGGGCATGCGCGAGATCGCCCCCGGCGAGACCCGGTGCCAGGACCCCGGCACCTACTACGTCGCGGTCGAGCGGTCCCGGCCCCAGGACTCACCGCCGGGCGCCTGGGACCTGGAGCTCACCGCCGTCACCGAACCGCGCCCGGAGCGGACCGGCGCGACCACCGCGCCCGACGCCTGGGACTCCGCCTCCCCCGCCCCTCTCGCCGGCGAGCCCGAACGGCGCCCGGGCGGCAGCGGCTTCGCCCACGCCACCGCCGTCGGGCAGGGAGTCTGGCGTGACGACATCCGGCCCGGACAGACCCTCTTCTACAAGGTGCCGCTCGACTGGGGCCGCCAGTTGCACGCGACCGCCGAACTCGGCAGCTCCGGTGACGGCTCCGGCTACGCCACCAGCGCCCTTCACCTGGCCCTCCACAACCCCGTGCGCGGCGAGGTCGACGACGCCGCGAGGGGGTACACCGGCCGCCCGACGTCGGTTGCTCTCGCTCCCCTGCCGCCGGTGGCCTACGCCAACCGGTACGCCACCGACGCACAGGCCGGCGCGCTGCGGTTCGCCGGCTCCTACTACCTCGTGGTGCACCTCGCGGCACAGGTGGCCGACGACTTCGGCGACGGGCCCTTCGGGCTGACGCTGCGCGTACGGCTCGGGGGAGCGGCCCGGACCGGCCCGGAGTACGCGGGGGAGTCCGAACCGAAGGGCGTCTTCGATGTCTCGGCACAGGACCGTGAGGCCGCGCCGGAGGGCGGCGGCGGGGGTGACGACCTCGCCATGAAGGCGGTCGCCGTGGGCGGTATCGGCACCGGCAGCCTGCTGCTCGTGGCCCTGGGAGTGTGGACGGCGGCGGCGCGGCGCGGGCCGGGCAGGACCTAGGCGAGTCCGCCGGGGCTCAGATACGGGTCAGGGCCCAGAAGCCCACGGCGTAGCAGGCCAGCGCGAGGAGCAGCAGCGGGACGGCCACCCTGGCCGGAGGCCCGGGGCGCCGCCGCCGTGCCGCGCGGTGCTGCGGATACGCCTGGGCCGGAGGGCGCGACCGCGGGCTCCGAGCGGTGTACGAGGCGGTGGGGACGTCGGCTCGCTGCTCCGGTGACGGTGTCAGCGCCTGGGCGGGGAGCGGAGGAGCGTACGGGGGCCGGTACCGCGGGCTGCCCGGGAAGTCCGGGGTCCGTGCGTGCCCCTGCGGGGGGCCGGGCGCGGCCGAGGAGGCGACGGTCGGCTGCGGGGGCGGGAGATGGAAACTGCCGGTCTCCGACATGGCGGACGGCCCGGCGGTCCCGGGAGGCGCCGCCGACGGCGTGCGGTCAGGGGTGGACGACGTACGGTCCGGGGCCCCCAGGCCGTCCGGGGCCCTCATGCCGTCCGGGATCCCCATGCCGCCGTCCGGGGCCCTCATGCCGTCCGGGACCGACGGCGTACGGCCCGGAGCCGACGGCGTAACGTCCGGCTCCGGCGCCGATCCCGAGCCGAGCGGCCGCCGTGGGTCCGTCGGGGCGGCGTCCAGGCCCGGGGCGGCGTCCACGCCCGAGGCCCGCCTGAGTGGCCCGTCGGGCCCGAACCCCGTGGGCAGCGGGCCGACTTGGTCGAATATCTCGATCAGCTCGTCGTCGGGTCCCGGCTCCGGCAGCAGCTCCGCCGCCGCGGCCAGCGCCTTGCGCGCCCCCGTGGCGGTGCGGAACCTCGCCGGGGGGTCCGGCTGCACCAGAGTCGCCACGACCTGCCACAGCGGCTCGGGAATCCCCTGCGGCGCGGGCGGCGTCCCGTGTTCGGCGAAGTACTGCACCAGCGCCTTGGCGTCCGGCTTCGCCCCCTCCAGCAGGTACAGGGCGACCAGGCCCACGGCGAACAGGTCGGCCGGGAAGTCCGGCTCCGCGCCCATCATCTGCTCCGGCGCGAGGTAACCCGGCGTCCCCACCACGAGGTTGGTCTCCGTCAGCCGGGGCTCGCCCAGCCGCATCGCGATGCCGAAGTCGGACAGCCGCAACCGGGGCCGTCCCGTTCCCGTCGCTTCGAGCAGCAGGTTGGCGGGCTTGATGTCACGGTGTACGACGTCCTCCGCGTGCACCGCCGCCAGGCCCGCGAGGAGCTGGTCGAGGAGGGTGCAGACGAAGGCGGGCGGCAGGGGCCCGTAGTCCCCGACCAGGTGGACGAGCGAACCGCCCGTGACCAGATCCATGGTGAACAGGACCTTGTCGTCGTCGGCGGCCCAGCTCGCGGGCGCGAGCACATGGGGATGATCGATCCGCATCGCCTGTTCGCGCACGAACCGCAGTAGCGAGTGCGCGTCCCGCTGTTGGAGCACCTTGGCGGCCACGTACCGCCGGCGGCGGTGGTCCCAGGCACGCCAGACGGCACCGACCCCGCCCCGGCCGATCGGATCGACCAGCTCGTACCGGCCCGCGAAGACCTCACCCATGGCTGTGCGCCGCTCCTCCCCTGGGACCTGCCACGCCACTCCCGCGGCCCGGCCGCCGGACCCCCTTCCGGCGACCGGGCCCCGGTGTCAGTTCTGGTGGGACTGGTAGTGCGCCACGGCGTCCGAGGTGCGGCCGGCGCCGTACACCCGCAGGAACTCCGCCAGCTCCGGGTGGGAGCCGGACAGGGAGTCCGCCGCGTCGATGATGTCCCCGGCGGCCGCCACCGAGCGCAGCAGCGACTGGATCTCGCGGACCACCCGCTTGACCGTGGGCGCTCCCGAACTGCTCGTGGTCGTGGTGGTGTTGTTGAGCACCGAGCCCCCCTGCGACTTCTTGATCTCGTCCATGCGCTCAGTCGCCTCGGCCGCGCTCACGCTGCCGTCCGCCACCTGCCCCGCCAGGTCCTGCAGCAGCTGCACCCGCTGAACCACCGCGGGGTTGCCGATCTTCGCCCGCTGGCCACTCATCAGCTGCGACAGCATCGGTGCGGACAGCCCCAGCACCCCCGCGAGACGAGCCTGGTTGAGACCAAGATCGTCGATCAGCCTGCGGAAGAGCGCCCCCAGCGGCTCCCCATACCAGTTCCGCTGCAGTTCCCGCGCTCTTGCGGTGGCTTCCTGCTGTGCGGCGTCCATTGCGTCTCCCCATCGCTTCCCCAAAAACCGCAGTTCGCTCCAGCGAACCACGCCGAGCATCTTACGGAGCGTGGTGTTTCACCGGGACCCCCAATCATTTGTGAGATACGGGGGGCGACCCGGTACTCTTGTCTGCGGCGCCCCGTCGGCACGATGTTTCCCGGCCGGACGCCTCCTTCGGGGCCTTAGCTCAGTTGGTAGAGCGCTGTCTTTGCATGGCAGATGTCAGGGGTTCGACTCCCCTAGGCTCCACTCGTATATCCCCTCTGAACTGCGGGAACGCGGTTCGGAGGGGCTTTTCGCGTTCTGGTGCGTTCCCGTGATCCCTCACCTGCCGGCGTACGGGGACAGCACGGGTAGTTCCACGGTGACGCGCATGCCGCCGGCGGAGCGTGGGGCGAGGGTGAGGGTCCCGTCGTGGGTCCGGGCGATGGTACTGACGATCGCCAGGCCGAGCCCGACGCCTGCCTGGTCGGTGTGGACGCGTTCGGTGCCCCGCTGGAAGGGTTCGGTGAGGAACGAGAGCACCCGTGGATCGATGTGCTCGCCGGTGTTCTCGACTGTGAGCACCACGCTCCTGGGGCGGACGCCGGTGTGCACCCATACGTTGCCGTGCTCCGGCAGGTTGTGGACGATCGCGTTCTGCACGAGGTTCATGGTCAGCTGCAGCAGCAGCGTCGGCGATCCGCTCGTCGGGGCGATGTCCCCGCGGGTCTCGAGGGCGACACCGTGCTTTTCCGCGAGGGGCAGCAGCGTCTCGGTGGCTTCTTCCGCCACGAGGGACAGGTCGACGCGTTCCCGGGCGAAGGACCGCTGCTCGACGCGGCTGAGCAGGAGCAGTGCCTCGGTGAGGTCGATTGCTCGGGCGTTGACGGCGTGGAGGCGGTCGACGAGTTCGCCGGTGTCCTGGTCCGGATCGGTGCGGGCCACGTCGAGCAGTGCCTTGGAGATCGCCAGCGGGGTGCGCAACTCATGAGAGGCGTTGGCCGTGAACCGGCGCTGCTCGGCGACGTGTGCTTCGAGCCGCGCGAACATCGTGTCGAAGGCGTCGGCGAGTTCGCGGAACTCGTCCGCGCGGCCCGGCAGCCGGATCCGGTGGGAGAGCGATCCGTCGGTGGCCATGCGTGTGGCGTGTGTGATGTGGGTCAGGGGGGCGAGCATGCGGCCGGCGAGGAACCACCCTCCCAGGAGGCCGAACACCAGGAGGAACACCATTACCGCTGCTGCCGTCGGGGCGAAGTCGCGCACGAAGATGGTGCCCGGAGTCACTCGCACCGCCCCCGATTCATTGGTCTGCCACCACCCCTGTCGCAGCAGGAACACTCCTACGGCGACGAGCAGCAAGGCCCCCGCGAGCATGAGGAATCCGGCGTAGCTGAGGGTGAGCTTGAGGCGAACACTCAGCCCGGGCCGCCTATCCACGGCCCGCGCCGTCCTCACGTCCGGTACCGGGTCCCGTGTCGATGCGGTAGCCGACGCCCGGCACGGTGGCGATGATCCAGGGCTCGCCGAGGCGTTTGCGCAGGGCGGAGACCGTGATGCGCACGGCGTTGGTGAAGGGGTCGGCGTTCTCGTCCCACGCTCGCTCCAGGAGATCCTCGGCGCTGACCACACCGCCTTCGGCGGTGACGAGGACTTCGAGCACCGCGAACTGTTTGCGGGTGAGCGCGACGTAGCGGTCGTCGCGGTAGACCTCGCGGCGGAACGGATCCAGACGCAGGCCCGCGATCTCTCGTACGGGAGGCCTGGGGAGCGCCCGCCTGCGGTCGAGCGCTCTGAGCCTGAGTACGAGCTCCCGCAGTTCGAACGGCTTCGTGAGGTAGTCGTCGGCGCCGAGTCCGAACCCCGAAGCCTTGTCGTCGAGACGGTCGGCGGCGGTGAGCATCAGGATCGGCATGCCGCTGCCGGAGGCCACGATGCGTTTGGCGACCTCGTCGCCGGAGGGACCGGGGATGTCGCGGTCGAGGACGGCGATGTCGTAGGTGTTGACGCCGAGCAGTTCCAGAGCGGTGCCGCCGTCACCCGCGATGTCGGCGGCGATCGCTTCCAGACGCAGACCGGCGCGGATGGCTTCCGCCATGTAGGGCTCGTCCTCGACCACCAAGACACGCATGGCCTCCAGGCTACGAGTCGGTACATATCGTCGTCGTATCGAATTCCGCATACGTGCCGGCAACACCGTGTCGCTTTCACTCGTCCCCGGGCCCTGGGCCCGGAGAGAACGAACGAACACAGCGGTGAGCGAGGGCGGACGATGACGCGAGTGGACACGGCGGAGACCGGACAGGACAGCCCGGCGGACACCCGCGCGCCGGACGACGGAGCCGGTGCACCGGCGGCCGGCGCCGACGGGACCTGGCACGCGGGCGCTCGCCGGACCGTCCGCAACGGCTTCCGGCCCGGACCCTGGAAGCGTGGTCCGGTCATCGCGGCGCTGGCGCTGTTCCTCGGCCTCTTCATGCTGCTGCACCCGAAGATCCCGAACCGGACCGGTGGCCTCGGCAGCCTGGCGGAGACCTTCCTGCCCTGGTTCGGCGTTTTCGTCCCGGTGCTGCTGGCCGGGGCGCTGTGGCGCCGCTCCGCCTGCGCGGTGGTCGCGCTGCTGCTGCCGGTCACGGTCTGGCTGAACCTCTACGGCGGGCTGCTCGGCGACAAGTCCCATCCGGGCGGCGACCTCACCGTGGTGAGCCACAACGTCGGCGCCGACAACCCCGACCCGGCGGGCACCGCCCGAGACCTGGCCGCCGCCGGCGCGGACGTGCTGGCACTGGAGGAGATCACCCCGCAGGCTCGGGGCACGTACGAGAGGGAACTGGCGAAGGCGTACCCGTACCACGCGGTGCGGGGCACGGTCGGGCTGTGGAGCAGGCTGCCGCTGTCCGGCACCCGGCCGGTCGACATCGAGCAGGACGTCGGGCCGCTGGGGGACGCCAAGCCGGTCGAGGCCAGGATGGCCGACCATCGGGCGCTGCGCACCACGGTGGCCACGGACCAGGGGCCGCTGGCGGTGTACGTGGCCCACCTGGGTTCTGTACGGGTGCACCCCAGGACGGGCTTCTGGACGGACTCGCGGGACCGGAACGCGCGGGCGCTCGGCACGGCCCTCGCCGCCGAGCGAAACGAGCGCGTGGTGCTGCTCGGCGACCTGAACGGCACCATGGACGACCGTGCGTTCGACGGCATCACCTCGCGGCTGCACTCCGTTCAGGACGTGGCCGGGGACGGCTTCGGGTTCACCTGGCCGGCCAAGTTCCCGGTGGTGCGGATCGACCACGTCCTGGTCCGCGGCGTGGAGCCGGAGAGCTCTTGGCTGCTGCCGGCCACCGGCAGCGACCACCGGCCGGTGGCGGCCGGGATCAGCTGGTGAACCGACAGCATCGTGACCTCCCACCGCATGACCGGGCACCGGTGAGCTCGCCCCCATGGGCGATGGCCCGGGCCCGGGTCGGCCCGAGAGTGACAGGAAACACCAGACGGTCCCCTGCGAACCTCCGACGCCGAGGGCTTCCGCAACCGCCCCACCAGGCATGACAGTTGGCCGAGCACCCCGCCGGTCCGTCTCGCCGCACCGTCGCACCGGAGCGACCGAGGCCCCTGGGCGTGCGCGGACTCCCCGGGCCCCGGCGAGCACCACGGAGGTGCTGTCTGCTCTTGATATCGTCACCCCACAGGGCACCAGCGCCACACCCCTGCGGGGCGGTGCCACGTGGCTCATCGCCGTCGGAAGGCGTCCGGTCGCTACCGACGAGGTGGAAGGGGTAACCATGCGGGCGAAGGTACGGGCCGCTCTCGATGCGCTCTATATGAAGCGGCTGGTCAGGGAGTTGGAGGGACGCCCACGCCCCCAGCACATCGGCATCATGCTCGACGGCAACCGCCGGTGGGCCAAGATGTCGGGCATCGACGACCCGCGCGAGGGCTACCGGGCCGGCGGGGCGAAGGTGCTGGACTTCCTGCGCTGGTGCGACTCCGCACAGATCGAGCACGTCACCCTGTTCATGCTCTCCGACGACAACCTCCACCGGCCCGAAGACCAGCTGAACCCGCTCATCGACATCATCGCCGAGGTCGTGGAACGGCTCGCCGCACCGGGCAACCCCTGGCGCGTGGAAGCGGTCGGCGCCCTGGACCTGCTGCCCGCCGAGTCCGCCACCCGCCTCAAAACCGCCACCGCCGCCACCCAGGACCGCAAGGGCGGCACCAAGGTCGACGTCGCCGTCGGCTACGGAGGCCGACGAGAGATCGTCGACGCCGTACGCTCCGCCCTCACCGAGCACAGCTCCCAGGGCGGGGACATCGACGAGTTCATCGAGACCTTCACCATGGAGCACATCTCCAAGCACCTGTACTCCAAGACACGGTCCGAGTCCGACCTCATCATCCGCACCTCCGGCGAACAGCGCCTCTCCGGATTCCTGCTCTGGCAGTCCGCCTACGCCGAAGTCCACTTCTGCGAGACCTACTGGCCGGACTTCCGCGAGATCGACTTCCTGCGCGCCCTGCGCTCCTACTCTCTGCGCGAACGCCGCTACGGCCGCTGAGCGGCGGTGTGAAGGCTTCGACGGTTTCACGTGAAACATCGCCGCGGGGCGGGAGACCCTGAAGCCTCCCGCCCCGCGGCGATGTGAAATTCCTCAGCGAAAGTCAGCGGGGCTCGTCGCCCTCCGCCGCCTCGTCCTGGGCCTGCTTGGCCTGGACCTCGGGATCGAGGATCGCCTCACCGGTGCCGTCCACCGACGTCAGCCGCCCCGACTCGGAAACCTCCGTCGCCTCGGGCGGCTCCACCAGCCAGTCCGGGTTGGCCTGCTTGTCCCACCACTTCCAGGCAGCGAAAGCACCGCCCGCGACGACACCCGCCAGCGCCAGCACCTTGGCGATACGCCCGGCCCTGGCACGACGCTGATGCTTACGCGTCAGCTTCTGGATCTCCTTGGCCGTGACCTGCCCCCGCAGCGCGGCCAGTGCGGCGGCACCCCGCGCGGCGGCCTCGTCCCTGACGGGGCCGGCCGCGGCCACCGCCTGCTCGATCCTCGGCCTGGAGTACTCGGCCGCCTGCCGGGCGGCCAGACGGGTACGGACAGCGGCCTCCTGGGCGGCAGCGTCCATCTTCGGCGGCACATGCGTACGGGCCTGCTCCAGTCGCGGCGCGACATGCGCGCCGTACTGGTGACGGGCCTGGCACGCGGCCTGCGACACCTTGGGCGCCAGTCGTCCGCGCGCCTCCTGTGTGTAGTGAGCGGCCCTGTCCTTGGCCGTGTCGGCGTAGGGCGCCACCACTTCCGCGGCGTGCAGCACGCTGTCCTTCGCCGAACCGGTCGCGGCGCGCACGCTGTCGATGCGGGTCACGGGTTCCTCCTCCTCGGTGGCGTACGGTAATTCGACTTTCCACCCTTTTACGGATCATGCCTGCGGACGCACTGCCAGGCATGTGAGGGCGCGCATCCGGGTCACGGACGATGCCTTCGGGCCTTCTGGGGCAAGAGGTGATGAAGTTGCGAACAAGAGTCGATCAACATCAATAACGGATGAATACCAGGCAACGGGAGCTTGCCGACGACAATGCCACGGATCGGCGTCCCGCGCTCGTAACCCAGGACTACACGCACCCCCGATCGTGCAAGGATCGACGAGCACGACAGGACGACGGAAGGCACGACGTGGCCGAGCAGCTCTACGCCACCCTGAAGACCAACCAGGGCGACATCGAGATCCGGCTCCTTCCGGACTACGCCCCCCGGACGGTCAGGAACTTCGTCGAGCTCGCCCAGGGCGCCCGGGAATGGACCCACCCCGCCACCGGCGAGAAGTCCACCGACAAGCTCTACGACGGCACGGCCTTCCACCGAGTGATCAGCGGCTTCATGATCCAGGGCGGCGACCCGCTCGGCAACGGCACCGGCGGCCCCGGCTACCAGTTCGAGGACGAGATCCACCCCGACCTCGCCTTCGACAAGCCCTACCTGATGGCCATGGCCAACGCCGGTCCCGACACCAACGGCTCGCAGTTCTTCATCACCGTCTCCCCGACGACCTGGCTGAACCGCAAGCGCACGATCTTCGGCGAGGTGACCGACGCGGCCAGTCAGAAGGTCGTCGACGCCATCGCCGTCACCCAGACCAACCCCCGCACCGAACGCCCGCTCAACGACGTCGTCATCGAGTCCGTCGTCGTCGAGACCCGCCAGGACTGATCACCGGGACTGGCCACGAGGACTACCTCCCCGCCCGCAGGGCAGGAACCAAACGCCCCGCTCATCCGTAAAAAAGGGCGGGGCGGTGCATGTGCCCACACCGCTCACAGGACGACCGAGGGGAAGCCATGGACCACGCGGCAGCCGGCCCACCGGACGCACAGAGCACACCCGGCTGCTACCGCCACCCCGACCGGGAGACAGGCATCCGCTGCACCCGCTGCGAACGCCCCATCTGCACGGACTGCATGGTCAACGCCTCCGTCGGCTTCCACTGCCCCGACTGCGCGAGCGGCCGCACCGGCGGCGGACCGGCCCCGGCCGCGTCCCGGCCGCGCACCCTGGCCGGAGGCACCGTCGCCGCCGACCCCCACCTCCTCACCAAGATCCTCATCGGGCTCAACGCGGCGGTCTTCATCGCCGTCCAGGCGCTGCCGTCGTCCTTCCTCAGCGACATGGTGCTCATCGGGCGATGGCCCCCCGCCCCCTTCGTCCCCACCGAAGGCGTCGCCGAGGGCGAGTGGTACCGCCTGGTGACCACGATGTTCACCCACGAGGAAATCTGGCACATCGGCTTCAACATGCTCAGCCTCTGGTTCCTCGGAGGCCCTCTGGAAGCGGCCCTCGGCAGAGTTCGCTACCTCACCCTCTACCTCGTCTCCGGCCTGGCCGGCAGCGCCCTCACCTACCTGCTGGCCTCGCCCACCACGGCCACCCTCGGTGCCTCCGGCGCGGTCTTCGGCCTTTTCGGCGCCACCGCCGCGCTCGTCCGCCGCCTCAACGCCGACATGCGGCCGATCGTCATCCTTTTGGTGATCAACCTGGTCTTCACCTTCACCTGGGCCAACATCGCCTGGCAGGCCCACGTCGGGGGCCTCGTCGCCGGCGCCGCGATCGGCTACGCGATGCTCCACGCCCCGCGCGAACGGCGGACGCTCGTGCAGTACGGCACCTGCGCGCTGGTCCTCGTGGCCGTCGTCGGCCTGACCCTGTTGAGAACCGCCCAGCTCACCTGAGCATGTGTTGTCCACAGCGGGTGGCGGATCTTGTGCACAGTGTGCGGGAACAGGTGTGCCCCCTGTAGCTGACTTGAGTTTCCGCAGGTCAGACAGGGGGCGAACGCGCTTTCGGTTGCCGGTACTTCCGTCACACCGGCGTCAATGCCCAAGGGGTTATCCACAGATCGTCTTTCTTTTCCCCATGTGGATAACGCCTGTGGATAACTCCGTGGATAGCCCTGGGGAGAGCTACTTCCACTGCGTCGAGACACCGAATCCCGCGGCGATGAAACCGAAGCCCACCACGATGTTCCAGTTGCCCAGCGCGTCGATGGGCAGTGAACCGTCGGTGACGTAGAAGACGACGATCCAGGCGAGGCCGATGACGAACATGGCCAGCATGACGGGTGCCACCCAGCTGCGGCTGGTCAGCTTGATGCTGGTCGCCTGCTTCGACGGCGGCGGCGTGTAATCGGCCTTCTTGCGGATACGTGACTTCGGCACGAGGGTCTCTCCTGTCGATGCGCTGCGTGGCCGCGCAGGGAACGGGGTCGGGGACTCTGAGCGCTCCCCCGGGCGTCCGTTAGCGTAGTGCTTCCGTGGCGCCGAAGGAGATAAGGGTACGTTGAGCAATTCTGCCGACTCCCCCGGGACGGGATCCAGCCCTGGCCGCAGGCGCCGATTCCGGCCCGTGCGCGTACTCACGGCGGCCGTCTTCGCTCTCGCGGGGCTCATATTCTTCACCAGCTTCAATACCGCCAAGGGCACCAATATCCGCACGGACGCCTCTTTGCTCAAGTTGTCCGATCTCATCCATGAGCGCAGCCGGGAGAACGGTGAACTGGAGGAGTCCAACGCGGCTCTGCGCGGCGAGATCGACGCGCTCGCCGAGCGCGACAACGGGAGTACTAAGGCTGAGGCGGACAAGCTCGCGGCGCTGGAGAAGAAGGCGGGTACACGGAAGCTGAAGGGCGAGTCGATCTCGGTCACGCTCGACGACGCCCCGCCGGACGCCACCGCCAAACTCCCCGGCTACCCGGAGCCCGAGCCCGACTACCTGGTGATCCACCAGCAGGATCTGCAGGCCGTGGTGAACGCGCTGTGGCAGGGCGGCGCCGAGGGCATCAAGGTCATGGACCAGCGGCTGATCTCCACCAGCGCGGTGCGCTGTGTGGGCAACACCCTGATCCTCCAGGGCCGGGTCTACTCACCGCCGTACAAGATCCAGGCGGTGGGGGATCCGGAGCGGCTGAAGGAAGCGCTGGCCGCGTCCCCGGCGATCCAGAACTACATGGTGTACGTGAACGTCTACGGGCTGGGCTGGAAGGTCGAGGACGAGGGGCGGGTGACGCTGCCGGGCTACTCCGGCACGGCGGACCTGCACTATGCCCAGCCTGTGGATTGACGCCTTTCCGGAGGGCCCCGCGCCGTTAGTCTGGTGCGGTGCGGCGTGAGTCTGGCGCCGTGGTGCGACGGAAGGGACGGCATGTACGGCTGGATCTGGCGGCATCTGCCGGGGAACGCGTGGGTGAAGGCGCTGCTCTCACTCATGCTGGCGGTGACCGTGGTCTACGTCCTCTTCCAGTACGTCTTCCCGTGGGCCGAGCCGCTGCTTCCCTTCAACGATGTGACGGTGGACAACCAGTGAGTGCGCGCATCCTCGTCGTCGACAACTACGACAGCTTCGTCTTCAACCTGGTCCAGTACCTGTACCAACTGGGCGCCGAGTGCGAGGTACTGCGCAACGACGAGGTGTCGACGGCGCACGCCCAGGACGGCTTCGACGGCGTGCTGCTCTCTCCCGGTCCGGGTACGCCCGAGCAGGCGGGGGTCTGCGTCGACATGGTCCGGCACTGCGCGGCGACCGGTGTCCCCGTCTTCGGCGTCTGCCTCGGCATGCAGTCGATGCAGGTGGCGTACGGCGGTGTGGTGGACCGGGCGCCGGAGCTGCTGCACGGCAAGACCTCGCCGGTCGAGCACGCGGGCAGGGGCGTCTTCGCGGGCCTGCCCTCTCCCTTCACGGCGACGCGGTACCACTCGCTGGCGGCGGAGCCGGCCACGGTCCCGGCGGAGCTCGAGGTGACGGCACGCACGCACGACGGGATCGTGATGGGGCTGCGCCACCGTGAACTGCCCGTCGAGGGTGTGCAGTTCCATCCGGAGTCGGTGCTGACCGAGCACGGGCACCGGATGCTGGCCAACTGGCTGGCGGAGTGCGGCGACCAGGACGCGGTGGCGAGGTCGGCGGGGCTCGCCCCGGTGGTGGGCAGGGCCACGGCGTGACCGCGCTGCGCCCCGAGCGCGAATCCGGCACAGCCGGTGACCAGGGATCCTCGTACGGGCGGCCGTACGGGGATTCCGGTGCGTTCGGGGGCGGTTGGCACCAGGACTCCGCTGCCGAGGACTTCTCCTCCGGGGAGCCGTACCGGCCGGTCGTCGCCGACGACGAGACGGTGGCGCTGCGGGTTCCGGATCCGCCGCCGGAGCGGCAGACCACCGTTCCTCCCGTGACCGGTGGGCGCGCGGCCCGCAGGAAGGCCGCGAAACGGCGCCACGGGCGCCGTGGGGCCTCCCGGGGTCCGTCGGAGGTACAGGAGCCGGTCGAGGAGCCGAAAGCGCCTCTGTCGCGCGTTGAGGCGCGTCGGCAGGCCCGGGCGCGCAAGCCGGGCCCCGCGGTGATCGCCAGCCGTGCGATCGGTGAGGTCTTCATCACGACCGGCGTGCTGATGCTGCTGTTCGTCACGTACCAGCTGTGGTGGACGAACGTGCGGGCGCAGGCGCAGGCGGACAAGGCGGCGAGCAGCCTCCAGGACGACTGGGCGAGCGGCAAGCGGAACCCGGGGACGTTCGAGCCGGGGCAGGGGTTCGCGCTGCTGCACATTCCCAAGCTGGACGTCGTGGTGCCGATCGCGGAGGGCATCGACGACAAGAAGGTCCTGGACCGGGGCATGGTCGGGCACTACGCCGAGGGTGCGCTGAAGACGGCGATGCCGGAGGCGAAGACGGGCAACTTCGGGCTGGCGGGGCATCGCAACACGCATGGCGAACCGTTCCGGTACATCAACAAGCTGAGCCCGGGCGATCCGATCGTCGTCGAGACGCAGGACGAGTACTTCGTCTACAAGATGGCGTCGATCCTGCCGGTGACGTCGCCGAGCAACGTCAGCGTCCTCGACCCGGTGCCGAAGCAGTCCGGTTTCGAGCAACCCGGCCGCTACATCACCCTCACCACGTGCACGCCGGAGTTCACGAGCAAGTACCGGATGATCGTCTGGGGCAAGATGGTCGAGGAACGGCCGCGCAGCAAGGGCAAGCCGGATGCGCTCGTCAGTTAAGGGCGGATGACCAGTGGCAGCGACCACCGACACGGAGCACGAAGAGCAGACCGGCGCGGACGGCCCACCGGAGCCCGCGGCACGCCGCCGCGGGCGCGGTGCGGGGCGGATCGTCGCGACGGCCGTCAGCGTCTTCGGCGAGCTCCTGATCACCGCGGGCCTGGTGCTGGGCCTGTTCGTCGTCTACTCCCTGTGGTGGACGAACGTGGTCGCCGACCGCGCGGCGGACGAGCAGGCCGACAAGGTCCGCGACAACTGGGCCGAGGACCGGGTCGGTCCGGACGGTCCGGGGGAGCTGGACACCAGGGCGGGCATCGGCTTCCTGCACGTGCCGGCGATGGGGAACGGCGACATCCTGGTGGAGAAGGGCACGTCGATGAAGATCCTCAACGACGGCGTGGCCGGCTACTACACCGACCCGGTCAAGTCGGCGCTGCCGACCTCGGGCAAGAAGGGCAACTTCTCGCTTGCGGCGCACCGGGACGGGCACGGGGCGAAGTTCCACAACATCGACAAGATCGAGAAGGGCGACCCGATCGTCTTCGAGACCAAGGACAAGTGGTACGTCTACAAGACCTACGCGGTCCTTCCCGAGACGTCGAAGTTCAACGTCAAGGTCCTCGACGCGGTCCCCGAGGAGTCCGGCAGGAAGAAGGCCGGCCACTACATCACGCTGACGACCTGCACGCCGGTGTACACGAGCCGGTACCGGTACGTGGTGTGGGGCGAGTTGGTACGCACGGAGAAGGTGGACGGGGAGCGGACTCCGCCGGCGGAGCTGCGGTGAGGTGACTCAGTCTTCGAGGCAACTCAGTCCCCTGACATGGCGGAGGCCCGAAGCCGCGACTTCTCCTTGCGGCTTCGGGCCTCGTCGTTCACGTCACTGCAGGACGGTCAGTGGTGCAGACGCTGCAGTCGAGCGTGATGCTGTCGGAGCCGGTACTACGGTCCTGCCGAGGATGTGGGTGATGCGCTGGTCGATGCGGGCGTCGAGGGCAGTGGGGTCTGTCGGGAGCGGGTTGTCCACAGGCTGTGTGCGGGCGCACCTGACGTGCGACTTCGCTGTCGCGGAGGAGCATGGCGACGTTGAGGACGGCGCGGCGGGGGTACAGCGCGAGAGAGCGCGAGCGGGACTGAATCCCACTGGCCCTGTTTCGCGGCGGCGCGTACGACAGAGCCCCGGTCCCTCCGCTGAGGGGCCGGGGCTCTTGTCGTGCCGGGAGTTGCCGGGTTGCGTCAGTCGTCGCCGCGGAGGCCGCCGATGATGCCGCCGTTGTTGTTACCGCCGTTGTCGCCGCCGCCGTTGCCGCCCACGGTCGTGAGGGTGATGGGCGTGGCGGCCGGGTCGTCGACCTCGGTGCCGGGTTGCGGGTTCATGGCGATCACCGTGGCGTTGTCGTCACCCGGGGCGCCGGGCGTGACCTGGACGTTGGTGAAGCCGCTCTGCTGCAGGATCTGCCGCGCCTCCGCGAGGGACTTGGCGCGGACCTCGGGGACCTTGGTCTTCTCGACGGCCTTGCCGACGACGATGGTCACCTTCGAGCCCTTGTCGACCTGCTGGCCCCCCTGCGGGGTGGTGGAGAGGACCTTGTCGACCTGGTTCGGGTCGTTGGTGGGCTGGTCCGTGCAGGTGGCTTCGAGGTCGCTGCTCTCCATCTGGGCCTTGGCCTCGTCGCAGCTGCGGCCGACGACGTCCGGCACCGTGGCCTTCGCCTCGGCCTTGGCGACCTCCAGGGTGACCGTGGAGCCCTTCTCCAGCTCGTTGCCCGGGTCGGGGTCCTGGCTGAGGACGGTGCCCTCGTCCTGGGAGGACTCGGTCTGCTTGGTCTCGACCTTGAAGCCCTTGTCCTCGAGCTGCTGGGTGGCCTCGTCGACGTTCTTGTCGATGACGTTCGGCACGGCGACCTTGGGGGCGCCGGTCGAGACGACGAGGTTGACGGTGGACTTCTTTTCCACGCTGGTGCCCTGCGCGGGGTCCTGGGAGCAGATGCTGCCCTTCTTCTGGTCCTCGCAGGGCTTCTGCGTGAAGGCCAGTTCCAGGTCGGCGTTGGTGGCCAGCTGCTCGGCGTCGGCTCTGGTCTGGCCGACAAAGGCCGGCACGTCGACCTTGTTGTTGCCCGGGCCGCCGTCCCCGCTGAACGCGTACTTGCCGATCAGGATCGCGCCCACGAGGACGAGGATGCCGGCCAGGACCAGGAAGATCGTGGAGGTGTTCGACTTGCGCGGCTGCTGGCGGCGCCGGTCGGGGCGGTCGTCGTAGCCGTAGCCGCCGTCGTCCGGGTTCATGGGCGGCAGCATGGTCGTGGCGCCGCCGCCCGCGTCCGAGCGCAGGGCGGTGGTCGGCTGGTCGTCGGGGTAGGCGCCGTAGCCGCCCGCGGCCATGGCGCCGAGCGCGGCGGTGGCGCCGACCGGCTGGCCGTCGAGGCAGGCCTCGATGTCGGCGCGCATCTCGTCGGCCGACTGGTAGCGGTAGTCGGGGTCCTTGACCAGGGCTTTCAGCACGATCGCGTCCATCTCGGGCGTGATCTCGGGGTCGAAGACGCTGGGCGCCTGCGGTTCCTCGCGAACGTGCTGGTAGGCGACGGCGACCGGGGAGTCGCCGACGAAGGGCGGCCGCACCGTGAGCAGCTCGTAGAGGAGGCAGCCCGTGGAGTACAGGTCGGAGCGTGCGTCGACCTGCTCGCCCTTGGCCTGCTCCGGGGAGAGGTACTGGGCGGTGCCGATCACCGCGGCGGTCTGGGTCATCGTCATGCCGGAGTCGCCCATGGCGCGGGCGATGCCGAAGTCCATGACCTTGACCTGGCCGCCCCGCGTCAGCATGACGTTGGCCGGCTTGATGTCGCGGTGGACGATGCCGGCCCGGTGCGAGTACTCCAGCGCCTGGAGGATGCCGATGGTCATCTCCAGCGTCCGCTCCGGCAGCAGCTTGCGGCCGGAGTGGAGCAGCTCGCGGAGCGTGGAGCCGTCGACGTACTCCATGACGATGTACGGGATCGACACGTTGTCGATGTAGTCCTCGCCCGTGTCGTAGACCGCCACGATCGCGGGGTGGTTGAGCGAGGCGGCCGACTGGGCCTCCCGGCGGAAGCGGGCCTGGAAGGACGGGTCGCGCGCGAGATCCGCGCGCAGCGTCTTCACCGCCACCTGGCGTCCGAGCCGGGTGTCATGCGCGTGGTAAACCTCCGCCATGCCACCACGGCCGAGCACCGGGCCCAGCTCGTACCGGCCGCCGAGGCGACGCGGCTCTTCCATGGTTACTACCAGCCCTCTCCGTCGGTCCCGACCGGCATGCTTGTACGGTCGGAGGCTGCCGTCCGGCCTACCGTACCCGGCTCGCTCCGGGTGACCTGGCCAAGCCCGATACCCGATACAGGACCGGTATCGCAACGTGCGCCTATGTGAAGGGGACGTGACCGGAGTCACGTCCTGTTCAGTCCGTGGTCACTTCTTGCTCTCCAGAACGGCCTCCATCACGTCCTTCGCGATCGGCGCCGCGAGCCCGCCGCCGGAGATGTCGTCACGGACGGCGTTCTCGTCCTCGATCACCACGGCCACGGCGACGGGCGAGCCGCCGTCCTCGCCCTTGGCGTACGAGATGAACCAGGCGTAGGGGTTCTCCTTGTTGTCCACACCGTGCTGCGCCGTACCGGTCTTGCCGCCCACGGTGACGCCGTCGATCTGTGCGTTGGTTCCCGTGCCGTCCTCGACGACGGTCTCCATCATGTCCTGGACGATCTGGGCGTGGTCCGCGGAGAGCGGCTCGCTCATCTCCTCGGGGTCCGTCTTCTCGATGGTGTCGAGGTTGGGGGCCTGGAGTTCGTCGACCATGTACGGCTTCATCAGGGTGCCGTTGTTGGCGATGGCCGAGGTGACCATGGCCATCTGCAGCGGGGTCGCGGCGGTGTTGAACTGGCCGATGGAGGACAGTGCGACCTCCGAGGGCGCCATGTCGTCCGAGAAGACGGAGGCGCTGGAGCGCACGGGGACGAACTGCTCCTCGGTGAAGCCGAACTTCTCGGCCGTCTCGAGCATCTTGTCGTTGCCGAGGTCGGAGCCGACCTTGCCGAAGACGGTGTTGCAGGACACGCGGAGTGCCTCGCGGAGGGTGGCGTCCTCGCAGGGGAGGTCGCCCTCGTTGGGCAGCTCGGTGTCGGTGCCGGGCATCGTCCAGGGCAGGGGGGAGTCGGTCTTCTCGTCCGCCGAGTCGTACAGGCCGTGCTCCAGGGCGGCGGCCGCGGTGAGCACCTTGAAGGTGGAGCCGGGCGGGTACACCGCGCGCAGGGCGCGGTTGAGCATCGGGTCGTCGGGGTTGTTCTTCTTCTGGAGCCTGTTCCAGGCCTCGCCGGCCGCCTCGTTGCTGCCGGCGATCGAGGTGGGGTCGTACGACGGGTACGAGGCCATCGAGAGGATCTTGCCGGTGGACGGTTCGAGCGCCACGACGGCGCCCTTGGCGCCCTGCTTCTTCAGGCCGTCGTAGGCGGCCTTCTGGGCGGCGCTGTTCAGGGTGGTGACGACGTTGCCGCCCTCGCGCTTCTTGCCGGTGATCATGTCGAGGGCGTTGCGGAAGAAGAGCCGGTCGTCGTTGCCGGTGAGGATGCCGTCGTCGATGGCCTCGAGCTGGGTGGCGCCGTAGGCCTGGGAGACGTAGCCGGTGACGGGCGCCCACATGGCGCCGTCCTCGTAGGTGCGCTTGTACTTGAAGTCGCCTTTGGTGGTGGCGTGGCCGGTGATGGCCTGGCCGTCGACGATGATGTCGCCGCGCGGGCTGGCGTACCGCTCGATGGCGACGCGCCGGTTGTGCTCGTCCTCCTTGAGCTCGTCCGCCTGGACGTACTGGAGCCAGTTGTCGCGGATGAGCAGGGTGAGGACGAGGAGGCCGCAGAAGATCGCGATTCGGCGCAGTGGCTTGTTCACGGTCGGACCACCTGGGTCATCTCGGCGTCCGGATTGGCGGGAGCGGCGGGCGCCGGCCTGCGGGCGGTGTCGCTGATGCGCAGCAGGATGCCGATCAGGGCCCAGTTGGCGATGACGGAGGAGCCTCCGTAGGCGAGGAAGGGCATCGTCATGCCGGTGAGCGGGATGAGGCCCATCACGCCGCCGGCGACGACGAAGACCTGGAGGGCGAAGGCGCCGGAGAGGCCGATGGCGAGGAGCTTGCCGAACGGGTCGCGGGCGGCGAGGGCGGTGCGCACGCCGCGTTCCACGATCAACGCGTAGAGCAGGAGCAGGGCCATGAGGCCGGCCAGGCCGAGTTCCTCGCCGAAGGTGGCGAGGATGAAGTCGGAGTTGGCGGCGAACCGGATGAGCTCGGAGTGGCCCTGGCCCCAGCCGGTGCCGAGGGTGCCGCCGGAGCCGAAGGCCCACAGGGCCTGCATGGCCTGCTCGGAGTGGCCGACCTGGCCGGCGCGGGAGAGCGTGTACTCGCGCATCGGGTCGAGCCAGGCGTCGACGCGCTGCTGGATGTGCGGTTCGAAGCTGGCGACGCCGACGGCGCCGACGGCGGACATCAGCAGGCCGAAGACGATCCAGCTGGTCCGCTCGGTGGCGACGTACAGCATGATCACGAACATGCCGAAGAACAGCAGCGAGGTGCCGAGGTCGGTCTCGAAGACCAGGATGAGGATCGAGACCATCCAGACGACCAGGATGGGGCCGAGGTCGCGGCCGCGGGGCAGGTAGAGGCCCATGAAGCGGCGGCTGGCGAGTGCGAGCGCGTCGCGCTTCACCATCAGGTAGCCGGCGAAGAAGATCGCCAGGACGATCTTGGCGAACTCTCCGGGCTGGATGGAGAAGGAGCCGACCTGGATCCAGATCTTGGCGCCGTAGATGTTCTTGCCGAGGCCCGGCACCAGCGGGAGCAGCAGGAGGAGCAGCGCGGTGACCATGGAGATGTAGGTGTAGCGCTGCAGGACGCGGTGGTCCTTGAGGAAGATGAGCACGGCGACGAACAGGGCGATGCCCATCGCGGTGTACATCAGCTGGCGGGGCGCGGCGGTGCCGGCCTGCTGGATGCCCTGGAGGAGTTCGGACTGGTCGAGGCGCCAGATGGCGACGAGTCCCAGTCCGTTGAGCAGGGTGGCCAGCGGCAGCATCAGCGGGTCCGCGTACGGCGCGAACTTGCGCACGACGAGGTGGCCGACGCCGGCCAGGAGGCCGAGGCCGAGGCCGTAGCTCAGCAGGCCGGCGGGCACCTCGTCGTTGATGGCCAGGCCCACGTTGGCGTAGGCGAAGACCGGGATGAGGACGGCGAACACGAGCAGGGCCAGCTCGGTGTTGCGCCGGCTCGGGGCGCCGATGGCGCCGATCGTGGACGTGTGGTGCGTCGGCGAGTTGGTAGAACTGCTCATCGTGTGACAGGGCCTCTCACGGCTTGCCTACTGCTTACCGCACAGCGAGACGACCTTCTGCTCTTCCTCCGAGAGGGTCGGTCCTGAGCCTGGAGTGGGTGCGGTCGTGGACGGGGACTCGGACGTTTCGGGTGCCTTCGGTGATCCCGAGGGGTTCGGGGTCGGTGAGGCCTTGGACGTGAAGGAGGCGGGTGTGGTTCCCGTGGTGCCTCCGGCCTCGCCCTCGCCCGTCTTCGCGTTCTTCTCGGTCTCCGCGGTGCGCCGGTCGGCCTGCTTCTTGCAGGCGGAGGCCTGCACCGCCAGTTCCTCGATCTTCGCCCGGGCGTCGGCCAGGTCGCTCTCGGGGATGGTGGCCTCGACCAGTTTCTGCTGGTAGGGCGGCAGGTACTTGAGTTCGATCTCGGGGTGATCCTTCTGGATCTTCGAGAGGGAGACCCAGGCGAGGTCCTGGCTGATGCCCCGGTACAGCGCGAGGTGGTCGTCGTTGGTGCCGACGTAGTACTGGGTCTGCGTCCAGCGCCAGCCGCCGTACGTGCCGCCGCCGATGACGGCGAGGGCGAGGGCGGTGTAGAGGGATCTCTTCAGCCACTTGCGGCTCTTGCGGGGCTTGGCGAAGTCGTCGGGGCCGTAGTCGTCGAAGCCGCCGGCCGGGATGTAGCCGGTGGTGTCGCCGCTGCCGGGCGGGCCGAACTCGCCGCCTCCGCCGCGCTGTCCGCCGCCCTGGCGGCCGAGTCCGGCGGCGCGGCCGGCGGGGGTCTGCATGATGCCGTTGTCGCCGAACTGGGCCTGGTTCTCGGCGACGGCGCCGACCACGATCGGCGTGTCGGAGAGCTGGCCGGCGAGGGTGTCACCGGTGTCGAGGTCGAGGACGTCGGCGATGATGACGGTGATGTTGTCGGGGCCGCCGCCGCGCAGGGCGAGCTGGATCAGCTCCTGGACGGTCTCCTGGGGGCCCTGGTAGCTGGCGAGGGTGTCCTCCATCGTCTGGTGGGAGACGACGCCGGAGAGTCCGTCGGAGCAGATCAGGTAGCGGTCGCCGGCCCTGACCTCGCGGATGGACAGGTCGGGCTCGACGTGGTCGCCGCTGCCGAGCGCGCGCATCAGCAGGGAGCGCTGCGGGTGGGTGCCGGCCTCCTCCTCGGTGATGCGGCCCTCGTCGACCAGGCGCTGCACCCAGGTGTGGTCCTGCGTGATCTGCGTGAGGACGCCGTCGCGCAGGAGGTAGGCGCGCGAGTCGCCGACGTGGACGAGGCCGAGGCGCTGGCCGGTCCAGAGCAGGGCGGTGAGGGTGGTGCCCATGCCTTCGAGGGCGGGGTCCTCCTCGACCATCTGCCGGAGCTGGTCGTTGGCGCGCTGCACGGCGGTGCCGAGGGAGGTGAGGATGTCGGAGCCGGGGACGTCGTCGTCGAGGGCGACGATGGTGGAGATCACCTCGGAGGAGGCGACCTCGCCGGCGGCCTGGCCGCCCATGCCGTCGGCGATGGCGAGCAGGCGGGGTCCGGCGTAGCCGGAGTCCTCGTTGCCCTCCCGGATCATGCCCTTGTGCGATCCGGCGGCGAAGCGCAGTGACAGACTCATGCGCACCTCGCCCGTCGGCTGCTCCGGGTACAGCCGGTCGTGTCGAGCCACACTGCCCACCCTCCGGTCGGGAGCGCGCCGGGGCCCGGGGTGCCGGCCGCCGCTGCGTGCTCGCTCCGCTCGCGCTCATTCATTGGTGTAGCACTACTTCCGCAGCTCGATGACGGTCTTGCCGATGCGGATCGGCGACCCCGGCCCGATCGGTGTGGGGGTCGTCAGCCGGGACCGGTCCAGGTAGGTGCCGTTGGTGGAGCCCAGGTCCTCGACGATCCACTGGCCGTTCTGGTCGGGGTAGATCCTGGCATGGCGGCTGGAGGCGTAGTCGTCGTCCAGCACGATCGTCGAGTCGTGTGCCCGGCCGAGCGTGATGGTCTGGCCCTGGAGGGCAACGGTGGTGCCGGTGAGGGTGCCCTCCGTCACGACCAGCTTGGTGGGAGCGCCGCGGCGTCCCCGGCCGCCGCTCTGTTGTTGGCGCTGCGGTGGAGGCGCCTGGCCCTGGCGCGCGGCGGCCTGCTGCGGTCGGGCGGCGTCGCGCCGCGCTCCGCGCTGGGTGACCCGCGTGCCGAACAGGTCGCTGCGGATGACCTGCACGGCCACGATCACGAACAGCCACAATACGGCGAGAAAACCCAGCCGCATGACCGTGAGGGTCAGCTCTGACATTGCCCCCGGATCACCCTTCGGCTTGCCTGTAGATAACGGTGGTGCTGCCCACGACGATCCGCGAGCCGTCGCGGAGCGTAGCGCGGGTGGTGTGCTGCCCGTCCACCACGATGCCGTTGGTGGACCCGAGATCCTGGATCGTCGAGGGCGTTCCGGTCCGGATCTCGCAGTGCCGGCGGGAGACGCCGGGGTCGTCGATCCGCACGTCGGCCTCGGTGCTGCGTCCGAGCACGAGCGTCGCGCGGGAGATCTGATGGCGGGTGCCGTTGATCTCGATCCAGTGGCGGGTGCGTCCGCCGGCCGCGGGTGCGGGCGGGGGCTGCTGGCCGCCCGCGGGCTGCGGGTAGCCGTATCCGCCGGGGCGTCCGCCGGGTGGCGGCGCGGCCGGCATGGGTGGGG
>NZ_RAIF01000025.1:44125-47989 GCF_003671715.1 Streptomyces sp. E2N166
ACGGCTGCGTACCCGGTACAGACCGGTGTCGAGGTCGTCCGCCTTCTCCAGGTGGACCTTGATCGGTCCCATGAAGGTGTAGCGCTGCTGCTTGGCGTAGTCGCGGACCATGCCGGCGAGCTCGTCGCCGAGCTGGCCGGAGTAGGGGCTGAGGCGCTCGAAGTCGGGCGTGCTCAGTTCCACGATGAAGTCATTGGGTACGACGGTGCGGTCGCGGTTCCAGATGGTCGCGTTGTTGTCGCATTCGCGCTGGAGCGCTCCCGCGATCTCCACGGGCTGCACCTCGGACTTGAAGACCTTCGCGAAGGTGCCGTTGACCAGACCTTCGAGACGCTGCTCGAACTTCTTCAGGACTCCCATGGGGCACCTCCTCCGTCGCTGCCGTCCTGTCCGCTGCCTTGCGTACTGCTTGCGCGTGTACCGCTCACCCGCGCACTGCCTACTTGGTACTGCTTACTGATCGTATCCACGCGCCGGTCGATCGGCTGGTTCCCCCTGTCGGCCCGGTCGACGGGTGTCGACGCCTCTCGGAGTTCCCGCCGGAGCTCCCCTTCGAACTCTCGGGGTCCTTCGGGAAGCTCTCCCGCAGGTACTCATGCCCAGGATCGTAGAGGCGGCCGCAGACCAGTGTCCCGCACCTGACTGTGGACCCCTACCGGCTCCTGGGGAGACGGGCCGGACCGGTACGAGGTTGATACGTGAACGGACACGGGCCGATACGAGTGCCCGAGTGCCCGAAGGAGGGCGGGCGCCCTGCTCCCGGGGCGTCGTGCGTGGCCTGCCCCCGCCTGGAAAGGGATGTGAATCCACCCGTTCCAGCGTGCTAATGTTCTCGTGTCGGAAGGCGCCGGACCGCAAGGAAAGGCCCCGAGGACACACCCAATGCGCGGGTGGCGGAATAGGCAGACGCGCTGGATTCAGGTTCCAGTGCCCGCAAGGGCGTGGGGGTTCAACTCCCCCCTCGCGCACCAGCCGGAAGCCCCCCAGGTCTCGGACCTGGGGGGCTTCCGCATGCTCGGACGCGGTCGCTCTGCGGGGGGACGCCAGGGGGCGCGGTGCGCTGTGAGGAAGGTCTCAGGACTCGCGGCGCCACAGGGCCGGCACGTTGGGCGGCTCCCAGCCCGCCATCGAGGTGTGCGCCTGGAGGCAGCGGTAGGAGCCGCCGCCGTACGTGACCCCGTCGCCGACGGCGTAGGAGCGGCCGGCCGCCCAGGTGCCGCTCGGCGGGTCGGTGGGCGGGTCGGTGGGGCCGGGGCCCGGACCGCCGTCCACGTTCAGGACGAAGTCGAAGCTCCCCTCCTTGCCGCCGCCGGCGCCGCGGACGTTCATCAGCAGCGCGGGGTCGAAGAGGGCGTCCGTGCTGTTGCGGGGCTCGCCGGGGAAATACAGCTGGGTGGTCAGTACGGGTTCACCGGGTGCCTGCGCCTTGACGTGGATGTGCCGGGTACGGCCCGGATAGAGGCCGGGGACGATCGTCCGCAGCGAGAACGCGCCCGTGGCGTCGGTGAACTGGTGGCCGCGGAAGGCGTATCCGGCCATGTCGTAGGCGCCGGCGTTGTCGGCCTGCCAGAAGTCGAGGAGCACGCCGGGCAGCGGGACGCAGTTGCGGCCGAAGACGTAGCCGCTGACGGTCAGCCGGGTGCCGGCGGTGCCGGGAGTCACCAGATTGGTGCGCAGCGGGGAGTTCGGCTTGAAGTACGGGCCCTCCATCTGGTCGGGCGTCGGGTCGTCGCCGTCGTCGCAGAAGGGGGTCGGCGGCAGGGCCTCCCCGGTGGAGGAGCGGGCGGCGTCCCGGGCGAGCGCGATGGAGCCGGTGGCGAGCAGCGGGACGGCGGCGCCGGCGGCGACGGCCGCCCTGAGCAGCGTCTTGCGGCTGATGCCGCGGTCGGCGGTGGTGCCGGGGCCGGGGCCGGTGTGCGGTCCGGGCCCGGTGCCGGGTTCGTCGGGGGTGGTGGGGGCGTCGGAGGTCATGGCGGTTCCTCGGTCTCCTCGGTGGGGTGGTCCCTGGGGAAGCCGGACGGGACGTGCGACATCCGGCACGTCGGGGACAGGGAGCGCGCCCGCCGCGCGGGGCAGGCTGCTGTCGGTGCTTCGGCGGGCGCGCTCCGTGGTGATCGCTGGAAACCGTATGCGGGCCGGTGGGGGCCCGGGCACCTCCTGTTTCGCCCCCTGCCCGGCGTTATGCGGGCGGCGGAACGGGGCGGGCGGGACCCGTGTACGGGCGGATCACCCGGGGGTACGGTCGTGGCGCGTCGGCGCCCGGGAGGGGGCGGCGCGGACATGGGTACGGCACGGGTGTGCGTACGGGTACGAGTACGGGGAGGGCGGTCGCGATGACCGAGGCGACGGCGGGGACGGCGGCGGGGGCGCGTGCGGACGCGGGACCGGGCGCGGTCGAGGAACCGGAGGGGGGCGTGCGGGTGCCGGTCGTGCCGGGGTTCGCGCGGTGGCCCGTCGGCGGCTCCCCGAAGGCCGAGGGCAAGGCGCTGCGCACGCGAGTTCCGCGGTCCGCGCACGCCGACCTCACCCTGGACGCCTCCCGCCCGGACGCCGTGAGCGCGGTCGAGGAGTCCAACCGCGGCCGGATACCCGGGCTCACCCCGATCCGGGTCGGGCGGATGGCCGCCACGCCGTTCGCCTTCCTGCGCGGGTCGGCGGGGCTGATGGCGTACGACCTGGCGCGTACGCCGACGACGGGGATCGGCGCCCAGATCTGCGGCGACGCGCACGCCGCCAACTTCGGTCTCTACGGTGACGCCCGCGGCGGCCTGGTCATCGACCTGAACGACTTCGACGAGACCGTCCACGGCCCCTGGGAGTGGGACCTCAAGCGGCTCGCCGCCTCGATCGTCCTGGCGGGCCGGGAGGCCGGCGCCGACGAGGACACCTGCCGCGAGGCCGCCCACGACACGGCGGGCGCCTACCGGCGCACCATGCGGCTGCTGGCGAAGCTCCCCACGCTGGACGCCTGGAACGCCATCGCGGACGAGGAACTCGTCTCCCACACCGACGCCCACGACCTGCTCGGCACGCTGGAGCGGGTGGCCGAGAAGGCCCGGGCCAACACCAGCGGGCGCTTCGCCGCCAAGTCCACCGAGGCCACCGAGGACGGCGGGCGGCGCTTCGCCGACGTCCCGCCGGTGCTGCGGCGCGTCCCGGCCGGGGAGGCGGCGGCCGTCGCGGCCGCCCTGGAGCCGTACCTGGCCACGCTCTCCGAGGACCGGCTCCCGCTGCTGGCCCGGTACGCGGTGCACGACGTCGCCTTCCGGGTCGTCGGCACCGGCAGCGTGGGCACGCGGTCGTACGTCGTGCTGCTCCTGGACCACCGCGGCGAGCCGCTCGTGCTCCAGGTGAAGGAGGCCAGGCCCTCCGCGCTCCTGCCCCATCTGGCGGCCGTCGGCTTCGACGCCCCCGAGGCCGCGCACGAGGGGCGCCGGGTGGTCATGGGGCAGAAGCGGATGCAGGTGGTCAGCGACATGCTGCTGGGCTGGACGGCGGTCGACGGGCGGCCGTTCCAGGTACGGCAGTTCCGCAACCGCAAGGGCAGCGTCGACGCCACCGCCCTGGCCGCCGACCAGATGGACGACTACGGCCGCATGACCGGCGCCCTGCTGGCCCGCGCCCACGCGCACAGCGCCGACCCGCGGATCATCGCCGGCTACTGCGGCAAGAACGACGAGCTGGACGAGGCGGTGGCCGCCTTCGCCGTGGCCTACGCCGACCGCACGGAGGCGGACCACGCGGAGCTGGTGGACGCGGTGCGGGCGGGGCGGGTCGCGGCGGAACTGGGGGTGTGACGCTTCCGCCGCCTGCGTCGCGGCGCCCCGGAGGCGGCGGAGCGTGGCCGCCTCGGCAGGCGTACGT
>NZ_RAIF01000025.1:48408-64692 GCF_003671715.1 Streptomyces sp. E2N166
CTCGGCCCGGTGTACGCGCGGCTCGAGGAACTGGAGGCGCAGATCCTGGAGGCCAGGGCGGCCGGCACCGGCGACGCCGAGGACCGCCGCCGGGCCGACGAGGCGCGGGCCCGGCTGATGCCGATCCCCGGGGTCGAGGAGCTGCTGAACGGCTGGATGGACGGGGACGGTCTGTTCCCGGAGGCCACGGCGATGCTGACGGACCAGGCGGTACGCCCGCCGCAGCGGGTGCGGCCCGGCGAGGAGGCGCGCAAGCTCTACCGCGAGCTGGTCCGCAAGGCCCACCCCGACCTGGCGCAGGAGGACGAGGAGCGGGCCCGGCGCGAGGAGTTCATCACCCGGGTCAACGCCGCCTACGCCCGTGGCGACGCGGCACAGTTGCGGGAGCTGGCGGAGGAGTGGGCCGCCGGTCCGGCGCCCGAGCGGCGCCCGAGCCGGGGCGAGGAGCTGTACGTCCGCCTCGAATGGCTCGACCGGCGCAAGGAGATGCTCACGCTGCTCGCCAAGGAGCTGGAGGAGAGCGCGATCGGGGCCATGCTCCGGCTCGCCCCCGACGACCCCGACCGGCTGCTGGAGGAGATCGCCGAGCAGTTGGCGACCCAGGTGCGGGAGCGGGAGGCCGAACTGGCGGCGGTGCTCGGCAAGGACTGAGCCGGGCGGGGGCTCGGGTAGCGTCTGGGGCATGAGTTTTGGAGCTGGTGTGCCCACGGTCGAGGTCACGGACCTCAAGGACGGCGATTTCCTGCTGGACGTCCGCGAGGACGACGAGTGGCAGGCCGGTCACGCCGCCGGGGCGCTGCACATTCCCATCAGCGAGTTCGTGGCCCGGTACGGTGAGCTGGCCGAGGCCGCGCCGCAGGACGCCCGGGTCCACGTGATCTGCCGCTCCGGCGGACGCTCGGCCCAGGTCACCATGTATCTGGCCCAGCAGGGAATCGACGCCGTGAACGTCGACGGCGGCATGCAGGTGTGGGCCGCGGCCGGCCGCCCGGTGGTGGACGGCAAGGGCGAGCCGGGGCACGTTCTCTAGGCCGCTCGGGTCGTCTCCGGACCGTGCCCCTCCGGGCTGCCCCCGGGGCGCCCCTCCGGATCGCCGCCGGATCGCCGCCGGATCGTCTCCGTGTCACCGCGGGCGCCCGTCGCGCGGTGACGATGTGGCGACGGCCACTGCGCGGTCGGTCCGCCCGGGGCTGTGCGGGCGGACAGTCCTGAGTACCGTTCCCGTTCGGACGCTGCCGAGCAGCCGCACGAGCGGCGCGCGGGTGAGCCCCGCGCCGGGGCGGGCGTACGACGGATCTGGGACCGGAACGGGGCGGAATGGACGCGTACGACACAGGCTCGGACGCCCCGCGGGGGCGGGACGAGCAGGGGGGACGGGGCGCACCGGATCAGCCGGATCGGCCGGATCACTCGGATCATCCGGATCACTCGGATCGGCCGGATCGGCGGGATCGGCCGGATCGGCCGGATCGGCCGGATCATCCGGATCATCCGGATCATCCGGATCGGCGGGATCACTCGGATCATCCGGATCACCTGGATCACCCGGATCACCTGGATCACTCGGATCACCCGGATCGGCCGGACGGGACCAGGACCGGGTCCGAGGCCGGCGCAGGAGACGGCCCCCGTACGGTCACCGCGGGGCCCCGCCAGGGGATCGCGGCGCCCCGTACCGGTATCTCCGCGCTCTCCCCGCGCTATCAGTTCGGTGCCGTGGTCGCCCTCGTGGTCGTCGCCGTCGCCGTCTGCGCCCACCTCGGCCTGGTGTTCCTGCACGTGGCACCGTCGAACACCCTCACCAAGCAGCACGGCGAGGCGGTGGACGAGTGGGTCTTCCCGGAGTTCGAACAGAACTGGAAGCTCTTCGCGCCCAACCCGCTCCAGCAGAACGTCTCCGTCCAGCTCCGGGCGGAGGTGAGCACGGCGGACGGCGCGATACGCACGACCGGCTGGTACGACCTGTCCGCCGAGGACGGCCGGGGCATCGACGGCAATCCGCTGCCGAGCCACACCCAGCAGAACGAGCTCCGCCGGGCCTGGGACTTCTTCGTCGCCACCCACGACTCCGACGACCGCCCGGTGGGCCTGCGGGGCACGCTGTCCGAGGACTATCTGCGCCGCATCGCCGTCCTGCGTCTGGACCGGAACGACGCCGCCGGGCCGGGGGGTGTCGTCGAGCGTGTCCAGTACCGTTCCCGGACCACCAACGTGGAGCCGCCCTCGTGGAGCGGGGAGAAGGTCTCCGGCCGGCCTGACTACCGTGAGCTGCCCTGGTGGCCGGTGGCTGCCGGTGAGAAGGAGGGGGACGCCGCGTGAACGGCATCGCCCTCTCGGTCTCCCGCGGCATCGCCCGCGTCACCGGCGCCGCGCTCGGCCCGTACCAGACCGCCGTGATCCGCATCGGCTTCGGCGCCACCTGGCTGCTCTTCCTGCTGCGTGAACTGCCCCACCGCCACGAGCTGTACGGTCCCGGGAGCCCCTGGGGCCACGACCTCGCCGAACAGCTGATCGCGGACAACGGCGCCTTCACGGTGCTGATGTGGTCCGACGGGCGGGTCTGGTTCGAGATCGTCTACGCGCTGGCCGTCCTGAGCAGTGTGCTGTTCCTGCTGGGCTGGCGGACCCGGACCATGTCCGTGATCTTCATGGTCGGTGTGCTCTCGCTGCAGAACCGCAGCGTCTTCATGGGGGACGGCGGCGACAACGTCCTGCACCTGATGAGCATCTACCTGGTGCTCACGCGCTGCGGCCAGGTGTGGTCGCTGGACGCGCGCCGGGCGCGGCGCGCGGACGGGGCACGCGCGCGTGGGGAGCGTGTCGTGGACCGGGCCGGGCCGGCGCTGTGGTGGGTGTTCGGCTTCGTGCTGATCACCCTGACGGTGACGGGCGGGCTGGACGGCGACTGGTTCGTTCCGGCGCTGCTGTGGGCGGTGTGGGCCGCGCAGGGCCTGTGGTGGGCCGTGGGGCGCTGGGCCGGTGGCGGTGAGCCGCGGATCCTGCTCGACGTGATCGCCAACATCGTGCACAACGGCGGGTTGGTCGTGATCATGGCCGAGGCCTGTCTGATCTACGCGACCGCGGGCTGGTACAAGATCCAGGGCTCGCGGTGGCAGGACGGCACCGCGGTCTACTACCCGCTCAACCTGGACTATTTCTCGCCCTGGCCCGCGCTCTCCGAGGCGCTGGCCGCCAACGGCACTATGGTCATGCTCATCACCTACGGCACGGTCGCCGTGCAGGTCGCGTTCCCCTTCACACTGTTCAACCGACGGGTCAAGAACGTGCTGCTGGCCGCCATGATGGCCGAGCACGCGGTGATCGCCGTGGTGCTGGGGCTGCCGTTCTTCTCGCTGGCGATGATCGCCGCGGACGCGGTCTTCCTGCCGACCTCCTTCCTGCGCCGGCTGGGCGGCTGGGCGGCACGCGCGCGTGCCGGGCTGCCGGGCCGGCTGCCGGCCGGCCGTGGCGACGGCGGTGGTGACGGCGGCGGTGACGGCCGTACGGGAGCGGTGCCCGGGCCCCGCTCCCGCAAGGCAGCGGAGAGCGACAAGGACCCCGGCCACACGCACGTAGGCTTCCGGACATGACCGACCCCGACCTCGACCCGTCGGCCGTCTGGCGCCGGCACGCCGGACCGTGCGTGCTGCTCGACGGGTTCCACGCCCTCAAGCACGCGCTGCGTTTCGGCGCCGAGGTCCCGGTGGCCGTCACCGCCGACCGCGCGGGCGCCCTGGCCCTCGCCGAGGAGCTGGCGCCCGACGTGCGGGACGCCATGGACGCTCTGCTGGCAGAGGTGCCGCAGGAGACGTACGCCTCCCTCGTGCCGCGGCCGCATCCCACCGCCGTGGCCGCCCTGGCCGTGCGGCCCTCGCGTACGGCCGGCCTGCGGGCGCTGGCGCACACGCCCCGCCGTACCCCCGTCGTGGTCCTCGACCAGCCGCGCAACCTCGGCAACGCGGGGGCGGTGATCCGGCTGGCCGCCGGTTTCGGGGCGACCGGTGTGGTCACCACGGGCACGCTTGATCCGTGGCATCCCACGGTGGTGCGCGGCGGGGCGGGGCTGCACTTCGCGACCGCCGTGGAACGGCTGGAGGTCGGGGAGCTGCCGCCGGGGCCGGTGTTCGCGCTGGACCCGGAGGGCGAGGACATCCGCGGGCTGAAGCTGCCGGACGACGCGCTGCTCGCGTTCGGCTCGGAGCGCGGCGGGCTGTCGCGGGAGCTGCGCGCGCGTGCCGACCATCTGGTGGCGCTGCCGATGCGCCCCCAGGTCTCCAGCTACAACCTCGCGACCAGTGTGGCCATGACGCTGTACCACTGGAGCGCCGCCGGGGGCGCACCGCACGCGCCCTAGCAGGCCTTTCTAGGCCTGTCGGCGGACCTCCACCACCCGGAAGCGGTTGGCCACGAAAGCCCCGTCGCACAGGGCGGCGTTGGCCGCCGGGTTGCCGCCCGAGCCGTGGAAGTCGGAGAAGGCGGCCGTCTGGTTGACGTACACCCCGCCGGTGAGGTTCAGGGACAGCTGGGCCGCCTCCTCCAGGCAGGCCTCCTGCACGGACTGCTCGACCTCCGCGTCGGTCGTGTAGGCGCCCACCGTCATCGCGCCCTTCTCCCGGACGCTGTGCCGCAGCAGCTCCACGGCGTGCTGTGCGGAGTCGACGGCGACGGCGAAGGAGACCGGGCCGAAGCACTCGCTGGTGTAGGCGGCCTCGTCGTCGGGCTTGGCGCCGTCCAGCTTGACGATGACCGGGGTGCGCACGACCGCGTCCGGGAAGTCCGGGTTGGCCACCTCGCGGGAGGCCAGGGCGACCTCGCCGAGGCCGGCGGCGGCCTCCAGACGGGCCTTGACGTCCGGGTTGACGATCGCGCCGAGCAGGGCGTTCGCGCGGGCGTCGTCGCCGAGGAGTCCGTCGACGGCCCGCGCCAGGTCCGCGGTCACCTCGTCGTAGGTCTTGGGGCCCTGGTCGGTGCGGATGCCGTCGCGGGGGATGAGCAGGTTCTGCGGGGTGGTGCACATCTGGCCGCTGTAGAGGGAGAGGGAGAAGGCCAGGTTGGCGAGCATCCCCTTGTAGTCGTCGGTGGAGTCGACGATCACCGTGTTGACGCCGGCCTTCTCGGTGAAGACCTGCGCCTGGCGGGCGTTGGCCTCCAGCCAGTCGCCGAAGGAGGTGGAGCCGGTGTAGTCGATGATCCGGATCTCGGGGCGGGTCGCCAGGGCCTTGGCGATGCCCTCGCCGGGGCGCTCGGCGGCCAGCGCGACCAGGTTCGGGTCGAAACCGGCCTCGGCGAGGACGTCGCGGGCGACCCGCACGGTGAGCGCGAGCGGCAGCACCGCGCGCGGGTGGGGCTTGACCAGGACGGCGTTGCCGGTGGCGAGGGAGGCGAACAGGCCCGGGTAGCCGTTCCAGGTCGGGAAGGTGTTGCAGCCGATGACGAGGCCGATACCGCGCGGGACCGGCGTGAACTGCTTGGTCATCGCGAGCGGGTCGCGCTTGCCCTGCGGCTTGGTCCACTCCGCCGTGTCGGGGGTGCGGACCTGCTCCACGTACGCGTAGGCCACGGCCTCCATGCCGCGGTCCTGCGCGTGCGGGCCGCCCGCCTGGAAGGCCATCATGAAGGCCTGCCCGGAGGTGTGCATGACCGCCTGGGCGAACTCCATCGTCCGGTCGGCGATCCGCCGGAGGATCTCCAGGCAGACCATCGCGCGCAGCTCCGCGCCGGCGTCCCGCCACGCCTTCTGGCCGGCCTTCATGGCGGGCAGCAGCACGTCGAGGTCCGCGTGCGGGTACTCCACGCCCAGCTCGACGCCGTACGGGGAGACCTCGCCGCCTACCCAGTCGTCGGTGCCGGGCTGGCCGAGGTCGAGGCGGGTGCCGAGCAGGGCGTCGAAGGCGGCCTTGCCCGCGGCCATGTCCAGACTGCCGTTCTCCCCGTAGGCCTTGGGGTGCTCGGGGTGGGGGGACCAGTACGCGCGCGTGCGGATCGTCTCCAGCGCCAGGTCCAGGGTCGGCCGGTGCTGGGCGATCAGCTGGTGTGCGGTGAGTTCGGCGGCCATGCGGGACCAACTCCTCGTCTCTCACGGACTCGCCGTCGACTCCTCGTCGACGCTTCGTCGAGTCCGTGGACCTGGGGGAAACCTGGGCAGAAACAGGCGGACACGGCTAGAGTAACCGAACGATCGGTCGGGACAAGGGGGACCGCCGCATCTGTGGAAAACCCCGTGCGGGAGGATCGCGCACATGACAGCACTCGACCTCAGCAGCGCCGTGGCCGTCGTCGGCACCGGCACCATGGGCCAGGGCATCGCCCAGGTGGCGCTGGTCGCGGGCCATCCCGTACGGCTGTACGACGCCGTCCCCGGGCGGGCCCGGGAAGCGGCCGACGCGATCGGCGCCCGGCTCGACCGCCTCGTCGAGAAGGAACGGCTCACCGGCGCCGAGCGGGACGCCGCCCGTGCCCGGCTCGGGTCCGCAGAGACCCTCGCCGACCTCGCCGACTGCGCGCTGGTCGTCGAGGCGGTCCTGGAACGGCTGGACGTCAAGCAGGAGCTGTTCCGGGCGCTGGAGGAGGTCGTCGGCGACGACTGCCTGCTCGCCACCAACACCTCCTCCCTGTCCGTCACCGCCATCGGCGGCGCGCTCCGCGCCCCCGGCCGCTTTGTCGGCCTGCACTTCTTCAACCCCGCGCCGCTGCTGCCGCTGGTGGAGGTGGTCTCCGGGTTCGCCACCGACCCCGCGTCGGCCACGCGCGCGTACGAGACGGCCCGCGCCTGGGGGAAGACCCCGGTCGCCTGCGCCGACACCCCCGGGTTCGTCGTCAACCGCGTCGCCCGGCCCTTCTACGCCGAGGCCCTCGCGGTCCACGAGCTGCGGGCCGCCGACCCGGCCACCGTCGACGCCGTGCTGCGCGAGTCCGGCGGCTTCAGGATGGGCGCCTTCGAGCTGACCGACCTGATCGGGCAGGACGTCAACGAGTCCGTCACGCACTCCGTGTGGCAGGCGTTCTTCCAGGACGCGCGCTTCACGCCGTCGCTGGCCCAGCGCCGCCTGGTCGAGTCCGGCCGGCTCGGCCGCAAGAGCGGGCAGGGCTGGTACGACTACCGGGACGGCGCCGAGCGGCCGGAGCCGCACACCGCCGAACCCGCCGACCGGCCCGCGTACGTCGTCGCCGAGGGGGACCTCGGACCGGCCGGCGAGCTGCCCGCGCTGATCCGCGCGGCGGGCATCGAGGTCCGCGAGGAGGGCGGGGGCAGCGGGTCGCTCGTGCTGCCCGGCGGCGGCCGGCTCCTCCTCGCCGACGGGCAGACCTCGGCCGAGCTCGGCGGTGCCATCCACTTCGACCTCGCCCTCGACTACCGGCGGGCCGCCCGTATCGCCCTCGCGCCCTCGGAGACCACCTCGCCCCGGGCCCTCGCCGAGGCCACCGGCCTCTTCCAGGCGCTCGGGAAGAAGGTCAGCGTCGTCGGCGACGTGCCCGGCATGATCGTGGCGCGGACGGTCGCGCGGATCGTCGACCTGGCGTACGACGCGGTCGCCCGGGGCGTGGCCTCGGCGGAGGACGTCGACACCGCGATGCGCCTCGGCGTGAACTACCCGCTCGGCCCGGTCGAGTGGGGCCGACAGCTGGGCCTGTGGTGGGTGTACGAGCTGCTGGGTGAGCTGCACGAACGCGAGCCCTCCGGGCGCCACGCCCCGTCCCTCGCGCTCCGCCGTCACACGCACGCCTCCGACGCAGGGGAGGGCACCCCCTCATGAGCACCGCCAAGCGCGACACCTACACGCCCGAGACGCTGCTCTCCGTCGCCGTGCAGGTCTTCATCGAGCGCGGCTACGACGGCACCTCCATGGAGCACCTCTCCAGGGCGGCCGGTATCTCCAAGTCGTCGATCTACCACCACGTCACGGGCAAGGAGGAGCTGTTGCGCCGGGCCGTGAGCCGGGCCCTGGACGAGCTCTTCGGGATTCTCGACGAGGAGCACGCGAGCGTGGGGTCCGCCGCCGAGCGGCTGGAGTACGTCGTGCGGCGCATGGTCGAGGTACTCATGGCCGAACTGCCGTACGTCACGCTGCTGCTGCGGGTGCGCGGCAACACCGGCACCGAGCGGTGGGCGCTGGAGCGGCGGCGCGAGTTCGACCACCGGGTCGCCGACCTGCTGAAGGCCGCGGCGGCAGAGGGGGACGTGCGCGCGGACGTGGAGGTGCGGCTCGCGACGCGCCTGGTCTTCGGCATGATCAACTCGATCGTGGAGTGGTACCGGCCCGAGGGCCCCGACGGCCGCGGCGGCGCGGGTGAGCGCGAAGTGGTCGACGCGGTGGCGCGGCTGGTCTTCGGAGGTCTGCGCAAGGCGTCCTGAGCGGGTACTCGGCTCCGGCCCGGCGGTCAGCTCTGCGGTTCCAGGTCCTCGGTCTCGAACACCAGCAGGGTGCGTGTGCTGAGCACCTCCGGGATGGCCTGGAGGCGGGTGAGCACCAGCTCGCGCAGGGCCCGGTTGTCCGGGGTGTGCACCAGCAGCAGGACGTCGAAGTCACCGCCCACCAGGGCGATGTGCGAGGCTCCGGGGAGCTGGCGGAGCTGCGCGCGGACCGTGCGCCAGGAGTTCTGCACGATCTTCAGGGTGATGTACGCAGAGGTGCCGTGCCCGGCGCGTTCGTGGTCGACGCGGGCGCCGAAGCCACGGATGACGCCGTCCTCGACGAGCCGGTTGATGCGCGCGTAGGCGTTCGCGCGCGAGACGTGCACCCGCTCGGCCACCGAGCGTATCGAGGCGCGGCCGTCCGCCTGGAGCATGCGCAGGATGTCCTGATCGATGGCGTCCAGCGGGCGCGGGGGCGGCGGGGTGCCGGCGTCGTCCGGGCTACCGGCTTCTTCCGGGCGTTCGGCCATTTGTTCAGATGCCATGTGCCCCCGCCTTCCTCCCATGGACGTACTGCGTCCATCTCAGGCTGTGGAGAACCGTTTGTCCACAGCCTGGGGCCGCCTGTAGCCAAAATGTGCCGGCGACCGAACAATCGGTAGGTGAGGCCCGTCACACCCGTGGCGAGCCGACAGCCGCTCCCACGAGGAGGTGCCGTCATGACGGTCATGGAGCAGCGGGGCGCTTACCGGCCCACACCGCCGCCCGCCTGGCAGCCCCGTACCGACCCCGCGCCGCTGCTGCCCGACGCGGAGCCGTACCGCATCCTCGGCACGAAGGCCGCCGAGCAGGCCGACCCCGAGCTGCTGCGCACGCTGTACGCCCGGCTGGTCGCCGGCCGGCGCTACAACGCGCAGGCCACGGCGCTGACCAAGCAGGGCCGGCTGGCCGTCTACCCCTCCAGCACCGGTCAGGAGGCCTGCGAGGTCGCCGCCGCGCTGGCCCTCCAGGAGCGGGACTGGCTCTTCCCCAGCTACCGCGACACGCTCGCCGTCGTCGCCCGCGGGGTCGACCCCGTCGAGGCCCTCACCCTGCTGCGCGGCGACTGGCACACCGGCTACGACCCCTACGAGCACCGGGTCGCGCCCCTGTCCACGCCGCTGGCCACCCAGCTCCCGCACGCCGTCGGTCTCGCGCACGCCGCCCGGCTCAAGGGCGACGACGTGGTCGCGCTCGCCATGGTCGGCGACGGCGGCACCAGCGAGGGCGACTTCCACGAGGCGCTGAACTTCGCGGCCGTCTGGCGGGCACCGGTCGTCTTCCTCGTGCAGAACAACGGCTTCGCGATCTCCGTTCCGCTCGCCAAGCAGACCGCGGCCCCGTCGCTGGCCCACAAGGCCGTCGGCTACGGCATCCCCGGCCGCCTGGTCGACGGCAACGACGCCGCCGCCGTGCACGAGGTCCTGTCCGACGCCGTGCGCCACGCGCGCGCGGGCGGCGGTCCCACGCTGGTGGAGGCGGTGACGTACCGCGTCGAGGCGCACACCAACGCCGACGACGCGACGCGCTACCGGGGCGACGCCGAGGTCGAGACCTGGCGCCGGCACGACCCGATCGAACTGCTCCAGCGGGAGCTGACCGAGCGCGGTCTGCTCGACGAGGAGGGCGTCCGGGCCGCCCGCGACGACGCCGAGACCATGGCGGCCGACCTGCGCGCCCGCATGAACCAGGACCCGGAGCTGGACCCCATGGACCTGTTCGACCACGTCTACGCCGAGCCCACGCCACAGCTGCGCGAGCAGCGTGACCTGCTGCGGGCGGAGCTGGCGGCGGCGGCCGAGGCGGAGGCCGGGACGGAGACCGGGGCCGCGTCCGGGGCGCCCGAAGGGGGACACCGATGACCACTGTCGCCGTCAAGCCGGCCACCATGGCGCAGGCCCTCACGCGCGCGCTGCGCGACGCCATGGCCGCCGACCCGAGCGTGCACGTCCTGGGCGAGGACGTGGGCACCCTCGGCGGCGTCTTCCGGGTCACCGACGGACTCGCCGCGGAGTTCGGCGAGGACCGCTGCACGGACACCCCGCTCGCCGAGGCCGGCATCCTCGGCACGGCCGTGGGCATGGCGATGTACGGACTGCGCCCGGTCGTGGAGATGCAGTTCGACGCCTTCGCCTACCCGGCGTTCGAGCAGGTCGTCAGCCACGTCACCAAGATGCGCAACCGCACCCGCGGCAGGATGCCCCTGCCGCTGACCATCCGCGTCCCCTACGGCGGCGGCATCGGCGGCGTCGAGCACCACAGCGACTCGTCCGAGGCGTACTACATGGCGACTCCGGGGCTCCATGTCGTCACGCCCGCGACCGTCGCCGACGCCTACGGGCTGCTGCGCCGGGCCATCGCCTCCGACGATCCGGTGGTCTTCCTCGAACCCAAGCGTCTGTACTGGTCGAAGGACGCCTGGAACCCCGAGGAGCCGGCACCCGTTGAACCGGTGGGCCGCGCGGTGGTGCGGCGCTCGGGCAGGAGCGCCACACTCATCACGTACGGACCGTCGCTGGTCGCCTGCATGGAGGCGGCCGAGGCGGCCCGGGCCGAGGGCTGGGACCTCGAAGTCGTCGATCTGCGCTCCCTGGTGCCGTTCGACGACGAGACGGTGTGCGCTTCGGTGCGGCGGACGGGACGCGCGGTCGTCGTCCACGAGTCGGGTTCCTTCGGGGGCCCGGGCGGGGAGATCGCGGCCCGGGTCACGGAGCGCTGCTTCCACCACCTGGAGGCACCGGTGCTGCGTGTGGCCGGGTTCGACATCCCGTATCCGCCGCCGATGCTGGAGCGTCACCACCTGCCCGGTGTGGACCGGATCCTGGACGCCGTTGGGCGCCTGCAGTGGGAGGCCGAAAGCTGATGGCACACGCTTCTGATGGGCGCAGCCTGGAGTTCAAGCTCCCCGACCTCGGTGAGGGGCTCACCGAGGCGGAGATCGTGCGCTGGATGGTCGAGGTCGGCGACGTCGTGGCCGTCGACCAGCCGGTCGTCGAGGTCGAGACGGCCAAGGCGATGGTCGAGGTGCCCTGCCCCTACGGGGGCGTGGTCACCGCCCGCTTCGGCGAGGAGGGCTCGGAGCTGCCCGTCGGAGCGCCGCTGCTGACGGTGGCGGTGGGCGGGGCTCCCGCCGGCCTCCCGGCGCGGGACTCGGACACCGGCGGTGAGGCGGTGGAGCCGGCGCGGGCCGAGGATCCGGAGGCCGGGCAGGCGGAGGCCGGGGGCTCGGGCAACGTCCTCGTCGGATACGGCACCTCCGAGGCGCCCGCGCGCCGGCGCCGGGTACGGCCGGACCGGCGCCCGGGCACCGCTGCGGCGACCGGGCTGGTGAACGGCCGGGGCCGTACCGCGGACCCGGTGGACGGCCCCGTCCCCGTCATCTCCCCGCTGGTGCGCAGGCTGGCCCGGCAGAACGACCTGGACCTGCGCGAGCTGACCGGCTCCGGCCCGGAGGGGCTGATCCTGCGGGCGGACGTGGAGTACGCGCTGCGCGCCGCCGCCGCGCACGGCGGCCGTAGGGCGGTCCGGGAGGGGCAGGCCGACACCACCGGGGCGTCGGCACCCGTGTCCTCCGCCGCGCGTTCCGGCGGTGTCCGCACCCCCCTCAAGGGCGTCCGCGGCGCCGTCGCCGACAAGCTCTCCCGCAGCCGGCGCGAGATCCCGGACGCGACCTGCTGGGTGGACGCCGACGCGACCGAGCTGATGCGGGCGCGCACGGCCATGAACGCGGCGGGCGGGCCGAGGATCTCCCTCGTCGCGCTGCTGGCCCGGATCTGCACGGCCGCCCTGGCCCGCTTCCCGGAGCTGAACTCCACGGTCGACACGGAGGCCCGCGAGGTCGTCAGGTTCGACCACGTCCACCTCGGTTTCGCGGCGCAGACCGACCGGGGGCTGGTCGTGCCGGTCGTCCGGGACGCGCACGCTCGGGACGCCGAGGCGCTCACCGCCGAGTTCGCCCGGCTGACCGAGGCGGCCCGGGCCGGCGGACTGACGCCCGGTGAGCTGACCGGCGGCACCTTCACGTTGAACAACTACGGCGTCTTCGGCGTCGACGGCTCCACGCCGATCATCAATCACCCCGAGGCGGCCATGCTCGGCGTCGGCCGCATCGTCCCCAAACCGTGGGTGCACGAGGGTGAGTTGGCGGTGCGTCAGGTCGTCCAGCTGTCGCTCACCTTCGACCACCGGGTGTGCGACGGCGGCACGGCGGGCGGTTTCCTGCGGTACGTGGCGGACTGCGTCGAACAGCCGGCGGTGCTGCTGCGGACCCTGTGACGGGCGTCCGACGACGACGCCGGTCGGCACACTCCGATAGCGCGGGCTCCCCCGCGTTCCCTGTGATCGCCCGGCAACGCATACTCGGGGGGTGACCGCGTACGAGCCCTCCGGTGATCCCGGCGCCGGCACCGGCCCCACGCCGGGTCCGGCCCCCGTCGGGTACGACGCCGTCGTGCTCGCCGGCGGGGCCGCGCGGCGGCTCGGCGGCGCCGACAAACCCGGCCTCCGTGTGGGCGGACGCGCGCTGCTGGACCGGGTGCTCGCCGCCTGCGCCGGAGCGCGGACGACCGTCGTGGTCGCCGACCCGCGGCCCACCGCGCGCCCGGTGACCTGGGCGCGGGAGGACCCGCCCGGTGGCGGACCGCTCGCCGCCCTCGCCGCAGGTCTGCGGCACACCACTGCCGAGCACGTCGTGGTGGTCTCCGCCGACCTGCCGTTCCTCGCCGGGCCCACGGTCGGACGGCTGCTGTCGGTCCTCGCCGCGAGCGACGCCGAAGGCGCGCTGCTCACCGACGTCGAAGGCCGCGACCAACCCCTCGTCGCCGCCTACCGTGCGTCCGCGCTGCGCCGCGAACTGGCCGCGCTCGCCCGGGACCGTGCGGACCGTGCGGACCTCACCGGGCTGCCTCTGCGTCGGCTCACCGGCGCGCTCCGCCTCACCCGTGTCCCCGACGCCGTCGCCTCCTTCGACTGCGACACCTGGGACGACATCGCCACCGCAAGGGCACGCATCAGGGAGCATGGTCACGTGTTGGACGAATGGATTACCGCAGCCAAGGACGAGTTGGGCATCGACCTCGACGTCGACACCGGCGTTCTGCTCGACCTCGCCCGGGACGCCGCCCACGGGGTGGCCAGGCCGGCGGCCCCGCTGACCACCTTCCTCGTCGGCTACGCGGCCGGGCGGGCCCAAGGAGGCCCCGAAGCCGTCGCCGAGGCCGCCCGCAAGGCCGCCGCCCTCGCCCAGCGCTGGGCCGAGGAGGCCGCCGAAGCCGAGTCCGCCCCCGCGGCGGGCAAGCCCGACGTGGCTCCGGACGCCACCCCTGACACCCGCCCGGACGCGCGATGACCTCCCACGGCACACGGACCGACGAGGAAGCCGAAGACCTCGACGTCGAGGAGGCGCTCGCTCTCGTGAAGGAGAATCCCGGCCCGTCCGGCCCGCCCCACGGCGACCACGACCACGCGGCGAAGAACGCGCACGCCACGCCCCACCGCGACCACGGTCATCACGGCGACCACAGTCATCGCGGAGCTCACGGACCCCACGGAGCCCACGGGCCCCACGGCGACCCGCACAAGCAGGCCGACTCCCACCACCGTGCGACGCCCTGGCCCGAGGCCCGGGCGACCGCCGAGCACGCCGCCCGGACCGCCGTCCGTGCCGCCCGCCGCGCACCGCTCGCCGCGCCCCTCGACGCGGCCCTGGGTCTCACCCTGGCCGCGCCACTCACCGCCCTGACCGACCTGCCCTCCTTCGACACCTCCGCGATGGACGGCTGGGCCGTCGCCGGCCCGGGCCCCTGGACGGTGCGCGACGAGGACGTCCTGGCCGGACACGCGGAACCCGCGCCCCTCACCGACGGCGAGGCCGCCCGTATCGCCACCGGCGCCCGCGTCCCCCTGGACACCACAGCCGTACTGCGCACCGAGCACGGCCGTACCGACGGCAGGGACCGGCTGCAGGCGACCCGGGAGGTCGTCCACGGCCAGGACATCCGCCCGCGCGGGCAGGAGTGCCGCAGCGGCGACCAGTTGCTGCCCGTCGGCACCCTGGTGACGCCGGCCGTGCTGGGCCTCGCGGCAGCCGCCGGCTACGACAGCGTCACCGCGGTCCCCCGCCCACGCGTCGACGTACTCGTCCTCGGCGACGAACTGCTCACCGAGGGCCGACCGCACGACGGCCTCATCCGGGACGCGCTCGGCCCGATGCTGCCGCCGTGGCTGCGGGCCCTGGGCGCCGAGGTCCGCGCGGTCCGCCGGATCGGGGACGACGCCGAGGCCCTGCACCGCGCCGTCACCACCTCCGACGCCGACCTGGTCATCACGACCGGCGGCACCGCCGCGGGCCCCGTCGACCACGTCCACCCGGTCCTGAGCCGCATCGGCGCCGAACTCCTCGTGGACGGCGTCATGGTGCGCCCGGGCCACCCCATGCTGCTGGCCCGGCTCAAGGACGACCAGCATCTCGTCGGCCTGCCCGGCAACCCGCTCGCCGCCGTCTCCGGACTGCTCACGCTCGCCGAACCGCTGCTGCGCACCCTCGCCGCCCGCCCGGCGCCCGAGCCGTACACGCTGCCGCTGCGGGACGCGGTGCACGGGCATCCGTACGACACCCGGCTCGTCCCCGTCGTGCTGCGCGGCGACGGTGCCGTGCCGCTGCACTACAACGGCCCGGCCATGCTGCGCGGCATCGCGGCCGCCGACGCCCTGGCCGTCGTACCCCCGGGCGGGTCTCGTCCGGGCCAGGAGGCCGAGCTGCTCGACCTGCCCTGGGCCACCGGCGGAATCGGAGTGTGTTTCACGTGAAACTCCCGGGCCAGGACGCGATCGCCCGCCAGGCGGACGAACACCTCGTGACCCATCGGGTGAAACTCCCGAGGAAGCTGGTGGAGCACCCGATCCGCCAGGTCGGCAAACGGCTGTCCATGGCCCTCGTGGTCCTCCTGGCGACGGCGTTCATCGTCTATGCCGACGCCGACGGTTACAACGACAACTCGGACGGCTCCGTCGACCTCCTCGACGCCTTCTACTACGCCACCGTCACCCTCTCCACCACCGGGTACGGCGACATCACGCCCGTCAGCGACGCGGCCCGGCTGACCAACATCTTCGTCATCACACCGCTGCGCGTGATGTTCCTGATCATCCTGGTCGGTACCACGTTGGAAGCCCTCACCGAGCGCACGCGGGATGAGTGGCGCCTGAACCGCTGGAGGTCCACCTTGCGCGATCACACCGTCGTCGTCGGCTTCGGTACCAAGGGACGGTCGGCGATCCAGACCGTCTGTGCGACCGGGCTGCGCAAGGAGCAGGTCGTCGTTGTCGATCCCAGCGGGAAGGCCATCGAGGCCGCGACGGCCCACGGCTACGCGGGCGTGGTCGGTGACGCGACGCGCAGCGACGTGCTGAACCGCGCCGAGGTGTACCGGGCGAAGCAGATCATCATCGCCACCCAGCGCGACGACACGGCCGTACTGGTGACGCTCACGGCCCGGCAGCTCAACCGCGGAGCCAAGATCGTGGTCGCGGTCCGCGAGGAGGAGAACGCGCCGCTGCTGAAGCAGTCCGGCGCCGACGCCGTGATCACCAGCGCCAGCGCCGCGGGCCGCCTGCTCGGGCTCTCCGTGCTCAGCCCCGCCGCCGGCATGGTCATGGAGGACCTCATCAGCCAGGGCAGCGGCCTCGACCTCGTCGAGCGGCCGGTCATAAAGGCCGAGGTCGGCAGGAGCCCGCGCGAGACGGACGACCTGGTGGTCAGCGTCGTGCGCGGACACCGGGTGCTCGGCTACGACGACCCGGTCGTCGGCGGACTGGAGCTGACGGACCGCCTGATCACGATCGTGCGTGCGACGCCGGCCACCCATGTGGCCCCCGACGCCCGCCCGCTGCCC
>NZ_RAIF01000025.1:64940-68330 GCF_003671715.1 Streptomyces sp. E2N166
CCCGCCCAGCCCAGCGTCCAGGCGATCTCGACGCCGGGCCAGCCGCCCGCCATCAGACCGCGCACCGCGGACGCCAGATGCGTGATCGGGCTGTTGTTGACGAACACCTGCAGCCAGCCCGGCATCGTCTTCGGGTCGACGAAGACGTTGGACAGGAAGGTGAGCGGGAAGATCACCATCATGCTGACGCTCATCACCGACTTCTCGGTGCGCAGCATCAGCCCGAACATCGTCCAGATCCACGAGAAGGCGAACGAGAACACCAGCAGCAGCACGATCCCGGCGAGCACACCGCCGAGTCCGCCGTCCGGCCGGTAGCCGAGCAGCAGGCCCACGGCCAGCATCACGGCGGACGCGATGCTGTAGCGCAGCGCGTCGCCGAGCAGGTAGCCGACCATCGCCGAGGGCCGCCAGATCGGCAGCGAGCGGAAGCGGTCGAAGACGCCCTTCTCGATGTCGACGTTCACCGAGATGCCGGTGTACATCGTGATCATCACGACCGACATCACGAGGATGCCCGGCAGCACGAACTGGATGTAGTCACTCGGCGAACCCGCCAGCGCACCGCCGAAGAGGTACGTGAACATCAACAGGTTCATGATCGGGAATGCGGTGACGTCGAAGAGCTGCTCCGGCACATGCTTGATCTTGAGGATCGCGCGCCATCCGAACGTCAGGGACGTGGACAGGGCACTGGGCCGGGGCGGCCGCTCCTTGGTGACCAGCAGGGCCGCCAGCGATTCGGTGCTGACCGCGGAGAGTTCCTTGCTCTCGGTGCTCGTGGCCGTGCTCATGCCGCCACCTCGTCCTTCGTGTCAGGGCCGGTGCCGGTGCCGGTGCCGGTGGTCTGGCCGGTGTCGTGCCCGGTCAGCGCCAGGAAGACCTCGTCGAGGCTGGGCTGTCCCAGGGAGAAGTTGTCGACGGTGATGCCGGCCCTGGTCAGCTCGCCCAGCGCCTTGGCGGCCTGGTCGGCGGCCGTGTCGCTCGCCGCCACCCCGAGGCGCGCGGTCAGCGCCACCGGGTCGGGCTCCAGCTGAACCTCGGCGACCAGCAGGTCCCGCAGCAGCCGCTCCGCCTCGGGCCGCTGGTCGGCGTCCCGCAGCCGCAGATGGACGGAGCCCGCGCCGACGGACGCCTTCAGCTCGCCCTTGGTGCCCTCGGCGATCACCCTGCCCTTGTCGATGACGGCGATCCGGGACGCCAGCTGGTCGGCCTCGTCCAGGTACTGCGTGGTCAGCAGCACGGTCGTGCCCTGGGCGACGACCGCGCGCACGATGTCCCACACCTGGTTGCGGCTGCGCGGGTCGAGGCCGGTCGTCGGCTCGTCGAGGAAGAGCAGGTCGGGGGTGTTGAGGATGGACGCGGCGATGTCGATGCGCCGCCGCATGCCGCCGGAGTAGTGCTTGACCTGCTTCGCCGCCGCCTCCGTCAGCCCGAAGGCCTCCAGCAGCTGGGCACCCCGCTCCCGCGCGGCCGTCTTGCCGTGCCCGAGGAGCCGGCCCAGCAGGATCAGGTTCTCGGTGCCGGTGAGGTCCTCGTCCACGGACGCGTACTGCCCGGTGAGGCTCACCCTGCTGCGCACGTGGTCGGCCTCGGCCACGATGTCGTGGCCGAAGACGTGGGCCTGGCCGCCGTCGGGCCGCAGGAGGGTGGCGAGCATCTTCACCGTGGTGGTCTTGCCGGCGCCGTTGGGGCCGAGGACGCCGTAGACCGTGCCGGCGGGTACCGCGAGGTCCACCCCGTCCACGGCCCTGGTCTCGCCGAACGTTTTCACCAGTCCCGCGGTCTCGATCGCGAGTCCGGACGTGTGCGTGCTCATTGGTGGTCCTTCCGCGTTCTTGGGCTACGCGTTTTTGGGCTACGCATGGGAAGACCTTTACCGTCGCGCAAACTCATCGGTCGCGCACAGGGATTTTCCGGTGGACGGTCCCAAAGTCGGAGGCGCCGCGACCGGGAGACGGAGAACGCTCCGACCGGGGGCCCGGGTGGAGGGGCCCGGGCGGGGGCGGAGGAGTAGCGTCGCCCTCATGCATGCGATCACGATTTCCGAACCCGGAGGCCCCGAGGCGCTGGTCTGGGCCGAGGTCCCCGACCCGGTGCCCGGCGAGGGCGAGGTCCTGGTCGAGGTGGCGGCCAGCGCCGTCAACCGCGCCGACATCATGCAGCGCCAGGGCTTCTACGACCCCCCGCCCGGCGCCTCCCCCTATCCCGGCCTGGAGTGCTCCGGGCGCGTCGCCGCACTCGGGACGGGCGTGTCCGGCTGGTCCGTGGGCGACGAGGTGTGCGCGCTGCTCGGCGGCGGCGGCTACGCCGAGAAGGTCGCCGTTCCGGCCGGTCAGCTGCTGCCTGTTCCGGAGGGCATCGACGTCAGGCGGGCGGCGGCGCTGCCCGAGGTGGTCTGCACCGTCTGGTCGAACGTCTTCATGGTCGCCCACCTGCGTCCCGGCGAGACGCTGCTCGTGCACGGCGGTTCCAGCGGCATCGGCACCATGGCGATCCAGCTGGCCAAGGCCGTCGGCGCGAAGGTCGCCGTGACGGCGGGCACCAAGGAGAAGCTGGAGCGCTGCGCCGAACTGGGCGCCGACATCTTGATCAACTACCGCGAGCAGGACTTCGTCGCCGAGGTGAAGGAGGCGACGGGCGGTGCGGGCGCCGACGTCATCCTCGACAACATGGGCGCCAAGTACCTGGACCGCAACGTCCGGGCCCTCGCCGTCAACGGCCGGCTGGCGATCATCGGCATGCAGGGCGGCCGGAAGGGCGAGCTGGACATCGGCACGCTCCTGGCCAAGCGCGCCGCCGTCAGCGCGACCTCGCTGCGTGCCCGGCCGCTGGAGGAGAAGGCGGCCATCGTGGCGGCCGTACGCGAGCACGTCTGGCCGTTGCTGGGCGGCGGCAGTGGCGCTCGCGTGCGCCCGATCGTCGACCGCGAACTCCCGATGAGCGACGCCCCCGCCGCCCACCGGGTCGTGGAGGAGAGCGGCCACATCGGCAAGGTGCTGCTGATCGCCCCGTAACGGGTGTGCGTCAGCCGCGCCGCAGGCGGAGGCCGACGAAGGCCAGGGCCAGACCGAGGCCGATGAGGACCAGCCCGCTGCCCAGGGGGAGGGCTCGCACCACGGGCTCGGTGGCGTCGTCGGCGTGCGTGCCGGCCTGCGGCTGGGAACGGGACGGGGACGCCGAGGGCACCAGGGCGGCCTCCCCGGGGGCCACGGCGGTCTCCGGATCGTCGGGCAGGTCCTCGTCGCCGTCACCGTCCGCCCGGTGGCGGGCGTTATGGTCCGCGGCGGCCTCTTCCGGCTCGCGCTCCTCGGGCCGCCCGGGCCGCTGCCGCCCCTCGCCCGGCCGGCTTCCCGCCCGGGAGGGCTCCGGGTCGGCCGGGCGAGGGGC
>NZ_RAIF01000025.1:68581-104936 GCF_003671715.1 Streptomyces sp. E2N166
GCCGCGCGCCGCGCTGCCCGCCGGGCCGGATTCCCCGGTGGACGGGGAGGCGGTGCCGGCATCCGAGCCGTCGGGACCGTCGTCGCGCTGCGGGCGCCGGGGGCGCTCGTGACCGTTGTGCCCGTCGTGACCGCCGGACCCGTCCGGGTCGGACGCCCCCGGAACCGGAGCCGGGGCCGGCCCGGGAGGAGACGGGGACACGGCGGCCGGCCCGACGGCGGGGATGACCGCCTCGAACCCGGCGCCGTGCGCCACCCCCACCCCGTACGGCGACAGCAGTGCGCTCGCCCCCAGGACCCCCACCAGTCCCGTCGCTCGAAGTGTGCGCAGCCATGGAGTCACGTCGGTGACCCCCTCCCGGTGGTAACCAGTCGCAGAAATCGACGGAACAAGCCTCACACCCGCCCGCCATACCGGCATTCCGGACGCCGCCGAACGCGTAAAGCACGCTTCCCCGGGGGCACCACCCCGTCGCGGCGCACGGGTGCGAGAGAATGGCGCCATGGAGATGCCGAGGAACGACAGGTCGCCGGAGAACCCCCAGATCCTGGTCGTCGGCCAGGACGGAATGGCGCTCAGCGGCGGTGGCGGCGGGGACGACGAGTCCCGCGAGATCCCGGTGACCGAGCAGGTGGAACAGCCTGCCAAGGTCATGCGGATCGGCAGCATGATCAAGCAGCTGCTGGAGGAGGTGCGCGTCGCGCCCCTGGACGAGGCGAGCCGGGCCCGGCTCAAGGAGATCCACGCCAGCTCCGTGAAGGAGCTGGAGGACGGCCTGGCACCGGAGCTGGTCGAGGAGCTGGAGCGGCTCTCCCTGCCCTTCACGGACGACGTCACCCCGACCGATGCCGAACTGCGGATCGCGCAGGCGCAGCTGGTCGGCTGGCTGGAGGGCCTGTTCCACGGCATCCAGACCACGCTGTTCGCCCAGCAGATGGCCGCACGCGCCCAGCTGGAGCAGATGCGCCGCGCGCTGCCGCCGGGCGTCGGCCAGGACGGCGAGGAGCCGCCCCACCCCGGCGGCCGTTCGGGTGGCCCCTACCTGTAGGCCGCCAGTCCGGCAGGAACGACGACCCACCGACACCACGAAGGGCCCGGCAGCACCTGCTGCCGGGCCCTTCCGCCGTATGCCGGGCGCTACGCCACGCGGGTCACGCGGTCAGGACGGCGGGTTGCCCGTCGAGACCTTGAGCTGGATCTCCGGCATGTCCTCGGGGTCGACATCCGTACCGGGCGCGGGGAACTGGTCGCGGATCGAGCCCTCACCGTAGGTGTTCTCGTCGACGTCCACGACCTTCATTCGCCAGCCCGCGGCGTTGAAGCACTCCTTGACCGAGCCGATGTACTTGAACGAGAAGTCCGGCACCTTGATCTTGTCGGGGTCGTTGTACGACTCCTCCGGCTCGGTGCACTCGTCCTTCTCGATCGTCTTCGTCTTGTCCGGCCCGCGGTAGCCCGCCGCCTTCGACGCCGACGCGCTGGCGCTGGTCTCGCCGCCGGCCTTGGGGTCGTCACCGCCGCCGCTGTTCATCGTCAGCGCGCCGACCAGACCGCCGACGGCCACGAGGGCCACCACGATCGAGCCAATGATCACCGGCTTGTTGCTCTTGCGACCGCCCGGGGAACCGGACGCCGGCGCCGACGGCGTGAGGTTGTACGGCGGCGGGGTCGACGGGCCCTGGGGGGAGTACGCGGCCGGCGTCGGGTAGCCGCCCTGCTGCGGATAGCCGTACGCGGGCGAGTGCGGGGCGGGAGCGGGGGTGCCGTACGGGTTCGGGCCCGGGGCCGGTGTCGGCTGGTACGGCGTCTGGACGGGGCCGGTGGGCACCGGTCCGCTCTGGTCGACCGGCGGGAACACCGCGGAGCCGACGCCCGCGCCGCTCGACGCGTGCGCGCCGGGCACGATGCTCGGCGGGGCCGCCTGGAAGGAGGCCGCCACACGCAGGCACTCGTCCCGCATCGCCTCGGCGCTGGGGAAACGCTCGTTGGGGTTCTTCTTCAGCGCGCGGGCCACCAGCGCGTCCACGGCCGGCGGCAGGGCGCGGTTGACGGACGAAGGAGCCACCGGCTCCTCCTGCACGTGCGCGTACGCGATGGCCAGCGGCGAGTCCGCGTCGAACGGCAGGCGCCCGGTGACCAGTTGGAAGAGCATGATGCCGACCGAGTACAGGTCGGAGCGGGCGTCCACGCCGCGGCCGAGGGCCTGTTCCGGCGAGAGGTACTGCGGGGTGCCGACGACCATGCCGGTCTGCGTCATCGAGGTCACGCCGGACTGCATGGCGCGGGCGATGCCGAAGTCCATCACCTTGACCACGCCGCGCTTGGTCATCATCACGTTGCCCGGCTTGATGTCCCGGTGGACCAGGCCCATCTCGTGGCTGATCTCCAGGGCGGCCAGCACGTCCGCGGTGATCTTCAGCGCCTTGTCGGCGGGCATCGCGCCCTGCTGCCGGACGTCCTCGTCGAGCACCGAGCCGAGCGGCCGGCCCTCGACGTACTCCATGACGATGTACGGAGTCGTCATGCCGCCGAGATCGTCCTCGCCGGTGTCGAAGACGGAGACGATGTTGGTGTGCGTGAGCTTGGCCACTGCCTGGGCCTCGCGGCGGAAGCGCTCGCGGAAGGCCTGCTCCCTGCCCAGTTCGGTGTGCAGCGTCTTGATCGCGACCTGGCGGTCCAGCACGGAGTCGTACGCCAGGTGCACGGAGGCCATGCCGCCCTCGCCGAGCAAGTCGCGCAGCTGGTAGCGGCCGCCGGCGAGCGCCCGCCCCGCGTACCGGCCCTGTCCGGCGTCCTGGCTCATGTCTCTGCGTCCCCCATAGGCGCCGCGACGCCGGTGGCAGCGGCACGCGCGCTCGCGTTTGTGATCGTGATCGAAAGTGCGATTCCCGGCCAAGTCTGCCCCAGGGCACTGACACGTCAAGCGCGGTGCCCGTTCCGTGACCGTACGCGAAAGAAGCGTCGCGGAAGCGTTACAGCCGATGTACCGCCGGTACACAGAATTTGCACGACAGTACGGAATCAGGGTTTCATGACCGGTCCGTCTCGATGCCGGTCGCGGCGTCCATCTCGGACCGGAGGCCCCCGCGAAGGCTGTAGCGTGGCCGACGGAGACCGTAACTACACCGCGCGCACCGCGGGCAGAAACGACGGCGAGGACTGATGGCACAGCAGCAGCGCGCCCAGGGCCCGTCCGAACCCGAGGCGACTGGCGGCGGTATGGCTGACGCGCCGGAGACCTGGGGCAACGGCGGGCTGGTCGGCGACGGCCGGTACCGGCTGACCCGCAGGCTCGGGCGGGGCGGCATGGCCGAGGTGTTCGCCGCCGAGGACGTGCGCCTCGGCCGCACCGTGGCGGTCAAGCTGCTGCGCGCCGACCTCGCCGAGGACCCGGTCTCCAAGGCCCGCTTCACGCGCGAGGCCCAGTCGGTGGCCGGCCTCAACCACCACACGATCGTCGCCGTGTACGACTCCGGCGAGGACTTCGTCGGCGGTCAGTCCGTGCCGTACATCGTGATGGAGATCGTCGAGGGCCGCACCATCCGCGACCTCCTCCTCAACGCCGAGGCGCCCGGTCCCGAGCAGGCGCTGATCATCGTCTCCGGTGTCCTGGAGGCGCTCGCCTACTCCCACCAGCACGGCATCGTGCACCGCGACATCAAGCCCGCCAACGTCATCATCACGGACAACGGCGCGGTGAAGGTGATGGACTTCGGCATCGCCCGCGCCCTGCACGGCGCGTCCACGACGATGACGCAGACCGGCATGGTCATGGGCACCCCGCAGTACCTCTCCCCGGAGCAGGCCCTCGGCAAGGCCGTCGACCACCGCTCCGACCTGTACGCGACGGGCTGCCTGCTCTACGAACTCCTCGCGCTGCGTCCGCCGTTCACCGGCGAGACCCCGCTGTCGGTGGTCTACCAGCACGTCCAGGACATCCCGACGCCGCCGTCCGAGGTCTCCGACGCCACTCCGCCGGAGCTGGACGGCCTGGTGATGCGCTCGCTCGCCAAGGAGCCCGACGACCGGTTCCAGACCGCCGAGGAGATGCGCGGCCTGGTCCAGTACGGGCTCCAGATGCTGTACGAGCAGGGCGGCCACACCGGCACCTGGAACACCGGTCCGGTCGCCGCCCACGACGGCCGGCACACCCCGTCGGCCGGCCTCGGCCTCGCGGGCACCTCGGTGCTGCCGCACCCCGGCCACGGCGCGTCGGGCACCCAGCAGATCCCCCAGCCGATCCTGCCGAACGGCGGGTACGGCGGGGGCGACGACGGCGGCTTCGAGGGCCGCGGCAACAAGGGCAGCGGCCGCGGCAGGCTGTGGATACTGGCCGTCCTCGCGGTGATCGCCATCGCGGCGGGCGTCGCGCTGGCCCTGAACAACGGCGACGGCGGCAAGGGCGGCCCCGACACGGACAAGAGCCCGTCGGCGTCCACCTCGCAGAGCTCCGACGAGGAGTCGCCCAGCCCGTCGCCCAGCGACGAGGAGACGCAGGAGACCACCGACCCGGGCACGGAGCAGGGCAACGGCGGCGGAGGCACGGGCGGCGGGGACTACACTCCGTCGTACACGCCGTCGTACACGCCGTCGGAGAGCGTGACGGAGGAGCCGACCGGCGACCCGACCGGCGATCCGACGGGTGACCCGACGACGCCCACGGGCGACCCGACGACGGATCCGACGGGTGACCCCACGGGTGACCCGACCGGTGACCCGACCGGCGGCACCGGCGGCGGAGAGACCGGCGCTCCGGGCGGCGAAGAGGGCGAAGGCTGACCCCAACCGCTCCCCACGCGCGCGTGCGGCCCGGAAACGGGCTTCACGCGCGCGTGGCGTTCCGGGGGCGTCACAGAGACCCGGCGGCGCCGTCCGTGAAGTGCACGGAGCAGACCTGCGGCTCGATCCGCAGGTAGACCGGCTCGAAGGGCTCGCCGTCCACCTCGCGCGGCGCGGGGCCGAAGCGTTCGATCTCGTCGGCGCTCGGTTCGTGGACGTCGCACCGGCCCACGACCTGCACGGTCCACACGCTCTCGCCGGGCCCGGCGGAGCTCAGGTTGTCGGCGCCGTACGCGATGACGCTCCCGGCGCACACCTGGTGGTACCCGCAGCTCCTGGGCATGCGCAGCAGGACCCGGCCGTCGGCCACGATGTGCCGTGCGAAGGCGAGGAAGGGCAGGGCACGCAGGCTGGTGGCCGCACGGCCGTGGGCGGTGCGGCCGAGCAGGCCGACGGCGAGTTGTTCGTCCCAGGGCATGGCCTTACCGTGCGGGAGCGGGAGGTGACGGCAACAGAGTCGCCCGCCCCGGCATGAGGGGACATAAGTCCCGAATAAGCCCGGCCCGCGTTTCTCAGCGGTTCTCGGCCTGCAGCCGGGCCACGAACGCGGCCGCCTGTGAACGCCGCTGCATTCCGAGTTTGGCCAGCAGACCAGAGACGTAATTCTTGATCGTTTTCTCGGCCAGGTGCAGCTGCTCGCCGATCGCGCGGTTGGTCAGCCCCTCGCCGATCAGCTCCAGGATGCGCCGCTCCTGCTCGGTGAGCCGGGCGAGCCGGTCGTCGGTCCGGGTGCCGCCGTCGCGCAGCCGCTCCAGTACGCGCGCCGTGGCCGCCGGATCGAGCAGGGACTTCCCCCCTGCCACCTCCCGTACGGCGCTCAGCAGCTCGGCGCCGCGGATGTCCTTGAGGACGTAGCCGGAGGCGCCCGCCATGATCGCGTCGAAGAGGGCCTCGTCGTCGGCGAAGGAGGTCAGCATGAGGCACTGGACGGTCTCGTCGCGGGAGCGGATCTCGCGGCACACCTCCACGCCGCTGCCGTCCGGCAGCCGGACGTCCAGCACCGCCACGTCCGGTCGGGTGGCAGCCACCCGGGCCGGGGCGTCCGCCGCCGTGCCGGCCTCGCCGACCACCTGGATATCGGCCTCGCCCGCGAGCAGATCGTGCACCCCCCGGCGGACGACCTCGTGGTCGTCGAGGAGGAATACCCGGATTTTTCCGTCTTCGCGCACGGGCTCAGTCTCACACACCAACTCTTCCCGTGCCCGGGGTGGCCGGGATAACGTGCCGTTGTTCCGGCCCCCTGCGAGGCTGTGACCAGTAAAACTTCCGTACTTCGCCGATTTACTTGGAAATCCGAGTAAAAACGCAGGTCAGGTGGGGTTTCACAGAAATGTGGAGCACTGGGTAACGTGCTGTTCGCAGGGCGCTCGCCGGGGCACCTGTCACGCCTGTTCCCGATCGGGCCGCACCCACCCTTGTGCGACCGCCGGGCCGCAGGTGAGCCGCACTGGCTTCCGGCGAACCCGGGGGCCGGACCGACGGAGGAGCACACGTGACCGAGAGCACTGCCGCGCGCAAGCCGCGACGCAGCGCCGGAAGCAAGGCGACCGGTACCACCGGCACCAAGGCCGGCACCACGGGCGCCAAGGCCGGTACCACCGGCGCCAAGCGCACCACCCGCACCGCTGCCGCCAAGAAGGGCTCCGAGACGGAGCTGGTGCAGCTGCTGACACCCGAGGGCGAACGCGTCGAGCCCGCCAGGAACTCGGCCTACGCCGAGTACGCCGCGTTCGTCGCCGACATCTCCCCCGACGAGCTGCGCGGCCTGTACCGCGACATGGTGCTCACCCGGCGCTTCGACGCCGAGGCCACCGCCCTGCAGCGCCAGGGCGAGCTGGGCCTGTGGGCCTCGCTGCTGGGCCAGGAGGCCGCCCAGATCGGCTCCGGCCGGGCCACCCGCGAGGACGACTACGTCTTCCCGACCTACCGCGAGCACGGCGTCGCCTGGTGCCGCGGGGTGGACCCGACCAACCTGCTGGGCATGTTCCGCGGCGTGAACAACGGCGGCTGGGACCCCAACAGCAACAACTTCCACCTGTACACCATCGTGATCGGCTCGCAGGCGCTGCACGCCACGGGTTACGCGATGGGCATCACCAAGGACGGCGCGGACTCCGCCGTGATCGCCTACTTCGGGGACGGCGCCTCCAGCCAGGGTGACGTCAGCGAGGCGTTCAACTTCGCCGCCGTCTACAACGCCCCGGTCGTCTTCTTCTGCCAGAACAACCAGTGGGCGATCTCCGAGTCCAACGAGAAGCAGACCCGCGTGCCGCTGTACCAGCGCGCCCAGGGCTTCGGCTTCCCCGGTGTCCGCGTCGACGGCAACGACGCGCTGGCCTGTCTCGCGGTCACCCGGTGGGCGCTGGAGCGGGCGCGGCGCGGTGAGGGCCCGGCGCTGATCGAGGCGTACACGTACCGCATGGGCGCCCACACCACCTCGGACGACCCCTCCCGCTACCGGCACGACGACGAGCGCGCCGCCTGGGAGGCGAAGGACCCGATTCTGCGCCTTCGCCGCTTCCTGGAGTCCGCAAACCACGCGGACGAGGGATTCTTCGCGGAACTGGAGGCGGAGAGCGAGACGTTGGGCAAACGAGTGCGCGAAGTGGTCCGTGCCATGCCGGACCCGGACCGGTTCGCCATCTTCGAGAACGTGTACGCGGACGGGCACGCGCTCGTCGACGAGGAGCGAGCCCAGTTCGCCGCCTACCAGGCGTCGTTCGCAGAGGCTGAGGGGGTCTGACATGGCGACGGAAAAGATGGCACTGGCCAAGGCGATCAACGAATCGCTGCGCCGCGCGCTGGACTCCGACCCCAAGGTCCTGATCATGGGCGAGGACGTCGGCAAGCTCGGCGGCGTCTTCCGGGTCACCGACGGCCTTCAGAAGGACTTCGGCGAGGACCGGGTCATCGACACCCCGCTGGCGGAGTCCGGCATCGTCGGCACCGCCATCGGTCTCGCCCTCCGCGGGTACCGGCCGGTGGTGGAGATCCAGTTCGACGGTTTCGTCTTCCCGGCCTACGACCAGATCGTCACCCAGCTGGCGAAGATGCACGCCCGTTCGCTGGGCAAGGTCAAGATGCCGGTCGTCATCCGTATCCCCTACGGCGGCGGCATCGGCGCGGTCGAGCACCACTCCGAGTCCCCCGAGGCGCTGTTCGCGCACGTGGCGGGCCTGAAGGTGGTCTCCCCGTCGAATTCGGCGGACGCGTACTGGATGATGCAGCAGGCCATCCAGAGCGACGACCCGGTGATCTACTTCGAGCCCAAGCGACGCTACTGGGACAAGGGCGAGGTCGACAGCGAGGCCATCCCGGGCCCGCTGCACATCGCGCGTGTGGTGCGCGAGGGCAGCGACCTCACGCTCGCCGCGTACGGCCCGATGGTGAAGCTCTGCCAGGAGGTCGCCGACGCGGCGGCCGAGGAGGGCCGGTCCCTGGAGGTCGTCGACCTGCGCTCGATCTCCCCGGTCGACTTCGACACGATCCAGGCGTCGGTGGAGAAGACCCGCCGCCTGGTCGTGGTCCACGAGGCGCCGGTGTTCCTGGGCTCGGGCGCGGAGATCGCGGCCCGCATCACGGAGCGCTGCTTCTACCACCTGGAGGCCCCGGTACTCCGGGTCGGCGGCTACCACGCCCCGTACCCGCCGGCCCGCCTGGAGGAGGAGTACCTGCCCGATCTGGACCGGGTGCTGGATGCCGTCGACCGCTCGCTGGCGTACTGAGGAGAGGGTCGTGACGACAATGACCGAAGGGTCCGTACGCGAGTTCAAGATGCCCGACGTGGGCGAGGGACTCACCGAGGCCGAGATCCTCAAGTGGTACGTCCAGCCCGGTGACACGGTCACCGACGGCCAGGTGGTGTGCGAGGTCGAGACGGCGAAGGCCGCCGTCGAGCTGCCCATCCCCTACGACGGAGTGGTCCGCGAGCTGCACTTCCCCGAGGGCACCACGGTCGACGTGGGCACGTCGATCATCGCGGTGGCCGTCGGCGACGCGGCGGCGGCCCCCGCGCCGGAGCCGGCGCAGGCCCCTGTCGAGGGCACGGCGGACACGGCGACCGAGTCGGCCGCGGCCGAGGCCGGGGAGAAGAAGCCGGAGGGCCGCCAGCCGGTCCTCGTGGGCTACGGGGTGTCGACCTCCTCGACCCGCCGCCGCCCCCGCAAGGCCGCGGAGGTCCCGGTCCAGGAGGCCTCGGCCGCCTCCGCCGCGATCCAGGCCGAGATGAACGGCCACGGATCCGCACCGGCCGTCACCCGAGGCCGCCCGCTCGCCAAGCCCCCGGTGCGCAAGCTGGCCAAGGACCTCGGCGTCGACCTAGCCACGGTCGCGCCGACCGGCCCGGACGGCATCATCACGCGCGAGGACGTGCACGCGGCGGTGGCCCCGGCACAGGCCCCGGAACCCGGGGCGGCACCGGCGGCACCCGTCGCGGCCACCCCCGCGGCCCCCTCCCCGGCGGCCGCGGTGTCGTACGACACGGCGCGCGAGACCCGTATCCCGGTCAAGGGCGTCCGCAAGGCGACGGCGGCGGCGATGGTCGGCTCGGCGTTCACGGCGCCGCACGTCACCGAGTTCGTGACGGTCGACGTGACGCGCACGATGAAGCTGGTCGAGGAGCTGAAGCAGGACAAGGAGTTCACGGGCCTGCGGGTGAACCCGCTCCTGTTGATCGCCAAGGCCCTGCTGGTCGCCATCAAGCGCAACCCGGACGTCAACGCCTCCTGGGACGAGGCGGCGCAGGAGATCGTGGTCAAGCACTACGTCAACCTGGGCATCGCCGCGGCGACCCCGCGCGGTCTGATCGTCCCGAACATCAAGGACGCCCACGCCAAGACGCTGCCGCAGCTGGCGGGGTCCCTGGGCGAGCTGGTGTCGACGGCCCGGGAGGGCAAGACCTCCCCGGCCGCCATGCAGGCGGGCACGGTGACCATCACCAACGTCGGCGTCTTCGGCGTAGACACCGGCACGCCGATCCTCAACCCCGGCGAGTCCGCGATCCTCGCGGTCGGCGCGATCAAGCTCCAGCCGTGGGTGCACAAGGGCAAGGTGAAGCCGCGTCAGGTGACCACCCTGGCGCTGAGCTTCGACCACCGCCTGGTCGACGGCGAGCTGGGCTCCAAGGTCCTCGCCGACGTGGCGGCGATTCTGGAGCAGCCCAAGCGCCTGCTCACCTGGGCGTGAAAGCCGCGGACCGAGTAGATTCATAGCGGAAGGGGCGCCGCAAGTTCGAGTTGCGACGCCCCTTCTGCGGTGCCCGGCTCAGAGCTGATGGAGCACGTACACCGGTGCCCCGTCGTCGGCCCCGCCCCGGGAGCGGATGCAAGCGTGCCTGCGCAGCAGCCGGAGACACTCGTTGACCCGGCGCACGGAGAGCCCCGTACGGGCGGCGATCGACTCCAGCGGCTCCCGCAGCTCACCCCTTTCGACGAGCACCGGTGCGATGGCCAGGGCCACCGTCCACACGTCCTCCGTCACGGCCAACCGCTGCCGCCAGTCGGCCAGTACCGACTCCGTGGTGGGTGCCGGGGCGAGGTGGCCGAGGGTTCCGCCTTGGTGGAGGACCAGGGTGTCGAACCGGTCCGCGATGCGTTCCAAGGCGTGCACCATGGCCTGTTGCACGGCGAGGGTGGCCTGCTGCGTGGCGAGCGTGGCCTGCTGCGTGGCCAGCATCTCCTTTTGCAACGCGATCGACGCACGCTGCCCGACCGCCAGCTCCGCATCCAGTTGGAGATTGTGTGCTTCCAGCCGGACGATGGCCTCGGCCACCTGGTCCGGCATGGCGTAGGCGATGGGCGCGCCGGGCGTGGCGGGTTGCACCTCGGCCTCGTCGAGACAGTAGGAACCCTCGCGCTGCACGGTCTCGATGACTTCGGCGACCCACTGCTTGAAGGGGGCGCAGGCCGGTTTGGTGCAGGCGTTGACGAGGAGGATGAGACCTTGGAGATCAATGAGTTGCAGGTCTCGTCGCCAACTCCTACCTGCGGGAACGCTGAGACTGTGACTTCCAGTCACAGTCTCGAGATTGTCTCGGTGCTCCTCCGGAACGTGATCGAGAAGCGCCTTCCGGGTCGTGGTGTATCCCAACTCCTTGCACACGTCCACCGCCGGGAACCAATGGCTTCCGTCGGGCATGGTCAGCCTCCGCACCCGGGCGCCGGTGGCCGCGTACACGAAATCGTTGACGTCGATCGCCTCGTGCCGCTCGGCGGAGTGACGCCGCTTGCTGGGTTCGTTCATGTGAACCACCTCCGTCGCGGAACGTAGGGCCGAACCAGGGGCATATGCCAGCGGCTCCCGGGATGTTCACGACTGCGAGCGAAGGTGATCGAGAACCGCTGCGCCGGCCGGTGGACCGGGTGTATGGCGGGCGGCGTCGGACCGTTGTCGCGGAACCGTGTGAAGGGGCTCACCGGTGCCGGTGAGCCCCTTCGTAGGTGTGTGTCAGAGCCTGCCGAAGCCGTAGTTCATGAGCTTCGTCGCGTCCTTGGCGCGCTGGGACGAGGACGAGGAGGTCAGGACCGTGCCGATGACGGTCTTGCCCTTTCGGGTCGCGGCGAAGACCAGGCAGTACTTGGCCTCCGGGCCCGACCCGGTCTTGACGCCGATGGCGCCGCTGTAGCTGCCGAGCAGCGTGTTGGTGTTGGTCCAGGGCGCCATCGTGCGGGTGCCGCCCTTCTTGGTGACCGTCTTCGCCGTGTACTTCTTCGTCTTGACGACGGTGCGGAAGGTGGAACTCTTCATCGCACTGCTCGCGAGCTTCGTCAGGTCGCGCGGCGTGGAGTAGTTCTTGCCGTTGCCGATGCCGTCGAACGAGTCGAAGTGCGTGTTCTTCAGGCCGAGGCTCTTGGCGGTGGAGTTCATCTTGCCGATGAACGACTTCACCCGGGCCGCCCGAGTCTTGCCCGAGCCGAACTTGTCGGCCAGCGCGTACGCGGCGTCGCAGCCGGACGGCAGCATCAGCCCGTACAGCAGCTGGCGGACCGTCACCTTGTCGCCGACGATCAGGCGGGCGGAGGAGGCGTTCTTCGACACGATGTAGTCGCTGTACGCCATCTGGATCGTGACCTTGGCGTCCAGGTTCAGCTTCGGCTGCGAGAGCACGACCTTGGCGGTCATGATCTTGGTCGTGGATCCGGTGGAGCGCCGGGTGTCCGCGGCCTTGGTGTAGAGCGACTTGCCGTTCGCGTTGTTCATCACGAAGCCGCCCTTGGCGACGATCGAGGGCGCGGCGGCGGCCCGCGCGGGCGCGGCCTGCGCGGATGACGCGGCCTGCGCAGGCGCGGCTTGTGCGGGCGTGGCCTGCGCGGGTGCGGTGGAGAGGGCGCCGGTCGCGAGTACGGCGCCGCTGGTCAGGGCGACGGCGACGGCTTTGCGGAGCCGGATGCCGTGAATGGTGTTTATCAAGATGAATACCCCGATTATGGTGAAATCCCCTGGAGCGCGGCCGAGTTGTGGTCGGTAAGGCTTCGGCCGCGTCTGTGCGACACGTGAATAGCACGGATGGTTGTGCGGTGGTCGGAGTGGGGCGCGGGGTCCTCCTGATGGGTGGCCGTGGGTCCGCATACTGGACGGGCCCCGTCTTGCGTCCCTGTTGTATCTATCCTGTCGGCATGACCACGGCAGTGAAGCGACCACCGGCGGCGGACCGCGTCTACACCCACGTCAAGCAGGGCGTCCTGGAGCGCCGCTACGAGGGCGGGACCCTGCTCACCGAGGGCGAGCTCGCCGAGGCCGTGGGTGTCTCCCGCACGCCCGTGCGCGAGGCGCTGCTCCGGCTGGAGGCCGAGGGTCTGATCCGGCTCTACCCGAAGAAGGGCGCGCTGGTCCTGCCCGTCTCCGCGCAGGAGATCGCGGACGTGGTGGAGACCCGGCTGCTGGTCGAGGAACACGCGGCCAGGAAGGCCGTACCCGCACCGCACGGCCTCGTCGAACGGCTGGAGGAACTGCTCAGCCGGCAGAAGGAGCAGGCCGCCGCCGGTGATCTCGCCGCCGCCTCCGTCACCGACCGCTGCTTCCACGCCGAGATCGTCCGCAGCGGCGGCAACGAGATCCTCTCCCGCCTCTACGACCAGCTCCGCGACCGCCAGCTGCGCATGGGCGTCGCCGTCATGCACTCCCACCCCGACCGGATCGCCAAGACCCTCGCCGAGCACGAGGAGATCCTCGACGCGCTGCGCGCCGGGGACGCGGAGGCGGCCGTCGGAGTGGTCCACCGGCACGTGGGCTGGTTCTCGCACCTGGCCCGGGGGGAGGCCCGATGAGTTCGGCCACGTCGGCCGGGAAGACCCTGCCCGCTGATCCGCCGGGCGGACGGCGGGCGATCGCCGTGTGGGGCATCGGCGTCGCCGTCTACTTCGTCGCCGTCATCTTCCGTACGTCCCTGGGAGTGGCCGGCCTCGACGCCGCCGACCGCTTCCACGTGAACGCCTCCGCCCTGTCCACCTTCTCCATCCTCCAGCTGCTGGTCTACGCCGGCATGCAGATACCCGTCGGCCTGCTGGTCGACCGGCTCGGCACGAAGAAGGTGCTGGGCATCGGCGTCGTGCTCTTCACGGCCGGGCAGCTGGGCTTCGCCTTCTCCCCGTCGTACGGCATGGCGCTCGCCTCGCGGGCACTGCTCGGCTGCGGGGACGCGATGACGTTCATCAGCGTGCTGCGGCTGGGCACCCGCTGGTTCCCGGCCCGGCGCGGGCCGATGGTCGCCCAGCTCGCCGGACTGGTCGGCATGGCGGGCAACCTGGTCTCCACCCTGGTCCTCGCCCGGTTGCTGCACGGCATCGGCTGGACGGCGGCGTTCGCGGGCAGTGCGCTGGCGGGCGTGGTCGTCTTCGTCCTGCTGCTGCTCTTCCTGAAGGACCATCCCGAGGGGCACGAGCCCGAGCCGCTGCCGCACCAGGGGGCCGCGTACGTACGGCGGCAGATCGCCACGTCCTGGCGGGAGCCGGGGACGCGGCTGGGGCTGTGGGTGCACTTCACCACCCAGTTCCCGGCGATGGTGTTCCTGCTGCTGTGGGGGATGCCGTTCCTGGTCGAGGCGCAGGGGCTGCCCCGGGCCACGGCCGGCGGGCTGCTCACCCTCGTCGTGCTGTCCAACATGACGGTCGGCCTGGTCTACGGCCAGATCATCGCCCGGCACCACGCGGCGCGGCTGCCGCTGGCGCTCGGCACGGTGGGCGCGACGGCGCTCCTGTGGGCGGTGACGCTCGCCTACCCGGCCGACCACGCGCCGATGTGGCTCCTCGTCGTGCTGTGCTCGGTGCTTGGCGCGTGCGGGCCGGCGTCGATGATCGGCTTCGACTTCGCGCGGCCGGCGAATCCGCCGGAGCGGCAGGGGACGGCGTCCGGGATCACGAACATGGGCGGTTTCGTGGCGTCGATGACCACGTTGTTCGCGGTGGGGGTGCTGCTGGACGCGACCGGGGACGACTACACCGTCGCGTTCTCGTCCGTGTTCGTGCTTCAGGCGGTCGGGGTGTCGCAGATTCTCCGGTTGCGGAAGCGGGCGGCGCGCAGGGAACGGGAGCGGTTGGTCGCGAGCCGGGTGGAGACGGTGCACGTGCCTGTGTAGGTGCCCGGTGCGGGGGCGGGCCCTTCTGGGGGCTGCCGCCCCCAGTCCCCCGCTTCGGCCTGAGCGGCCTCGTCCTCAAACGCCGGACGGGTCGGTTTCACCACCGGCGCTACTGCGTCACCGTGAAATTCCGCAGGATCGCCGTCGTGAGGTCCTGGTCGCCCTCCGTCTTGATGCGGTCCGCCGCGGCTTCCGGGGTCACGCGGCCGCAGGCCAGGCGGACGTAGGTCTCCCAGTCGAGGGTGAGGGTGGCGGCGGGGCCGAGGGCGGGGGCCGTTTCCAGGGTGCCGCGGCCCTGGATGTCGACGCGGATGGTGCGCAGGAACTCGACCGGGCCGTGGACGTCGAAGACGACGGCGGAGCTGCGGGGGGCGTCCGCGCGCTCGGCGACGACCCCCGGCAGCTCGTCGAGCAGCACGTCACGGGCGACGTGCGCGCCGGGGGAGTCGAGGTTGCCGGGGCGGCCGAGGGCCGTGCGCAGGTCCTGTTCGTGCACCCAGACGTCGAAGGCGTGCCGGCGCATCGCCTCTCCGAGGGTCAGCTCGGTGCCGAGCGGGCCGCGCACCTTCGTGCCGGGGTCGCGCGACTCGTTCCGCAGCTGGCGGTTGCGCCGGATGACCATGTACTCCAGCTCGGACGTCATCTCGGGTGCCGTGTGGTGGCGGCGGACGTCGACCTGCATCTCCATGTAGCGCTGGTGGTCATTGGTGACGTGGAAGAGGTCGCGCGGGAGCGTGTGGATGGGGCGCGGGTCGCCCAGCATCTCGGAGTCCAGCCCCAGCACGTGGGAGACGACGTCGCGCACCGACCAGCCCGGGCAGGGGGTGCGGCGGTTCCACTCTGCCTCCACAAGCGGCTGAACCAGCTCGGATATCGCCTCGATGGAGTGAGTCCAGGCGTCGGCGTAGGGCTGGAGGGTGGGATGCAGACTCACGGAACGGGACCCCTCGGCGGTCGGTACACGGGCGGGTTGTGGCGGCGGTGCCAGTGGGAGGTGGCTGCGGTCGGCGTCGGCTTGGGACTCCCCCGGCTCTCGGCTGCCTTCGATCCGGGAGGACCCCCAAGTTACGCTGCTGTGCGGCACCCCGGCAGTGCTTTCGTGTGACGATCGTAGGCCCGTGTGGACGGCTCGAATGCCAGGACGGTGGTAGTGTGCGCGCCTCTTTGCTCCAAATCGCTGTGAATGAGGACGAGTCGGCGGAAGTACGCCGTGTGCGAGCGGCGGCGCTCGTACGGGATCAGGCGGGCGCCGACCTCGTCGTACTGCCTGAACTGTGGACCACGGGCGCGTTCGCCTTCGAGGAGTTCGGCTCGCAGGCCGAGCCGCTGGAGGGGCCGACGTACGAGGCGATGGCGAAGGCGGCGAGCGACGCGGGCGTGTGGCTGCACGCGGGGTCGGTCCCCGAGCGTGGCTCCGACGGACAGCTGTACAACACCTCTCTCGTCTTCTCCCCCTCCGGTGACCTGGCCGCCTCCTACCGCAAGATCCACCGGTTCGGCTTCGACAAGGGCGAGGCCGTGCTGATGGGCGCGGGGCGCGAGCCGGTGACGGTCCGTCTGCCGGACACGACGCTCGGCGTGGCGACCTGTTACGACCTTCGCTTCCCCGAACTCTTCCGCTCACTCGTCGACGCGGGGGCCGAGACCCTCGTCGTCCCGGCGGGCTGGCCGGAGCGCCGGCGGTCCCACTGGACGCTCCTGGCACAGGCGCGGGCGGTGGAGAACCAGGCGTTCGTCCTCGCGTGCGGAACGGCCGGGACGCATGCCGGAGTTCCGCAGGCCGGTCACTCGATCGTGGTGGATCCGTGGGGCGAGGTGCTGGCGGAGGCCGGCGCGGACGAGGAGGTCCTCACGGTGGAGTTCGACCCGGCGAAGGTGGCGCGGACCAGGGAACAGTTCCCGGCACTGAAGGACCGGGTGCTGGGGCTCTCGACGCCGCGGCGCTAGCGAGGGCGCCCCGGACACACGGTGTGCGGCCCGGCTCCCGGCCCTAGACTCCCGCGCATGGCCCCAACCGGTACTCCTGCCATTCGGCGCATTCGGGTGGACCCCGCCGGCACCCACTTCGCGTCGGCGTTCGAGCTCCCGACCGCCGGACTGCCCCGGCTGGCGCCCGAGCAATGGGCCCGCGCCAGCTTCGAGGACATCCCGGCGGTGCTGCGTGAGCTGATCCGGACGGGCTGGGCCGGTGTTCTCGGTCTGCGGCTGGGGCCGCGGTCCTCGGCGCGGCACGTGGTGGGGTGGCGCATGGTGGAGTCCGGGCCGGCCAGGCTCGCCCTGGAGGCCCGCGCCCCGTCGCTGACCGTCCGCAACGTGCTGACCCTCGACGGCTCACGGCTGGTCTGGGCGACGTACGTGCGCTACGAGCGCCGGGCCGGCCGGGCGCTGTGGTCCCTGGCCGCACCGGTGCACCACCTGGCCGTGCCCCTGCTCCTCGGCCGCGCCGTCCGCCGCATGGCGTGAGGCGCCGACGGCCCCCCTCCGGGGCGCCGGCCCCCCGGGGCGCCGGCCCTCCGGGGCGCAGGCCCCCGGGGCGCCGGCGTCCCGTGCCCGTCACTCGTCCTCCCGCTCCTTCTCCGCCAGGTGGATCACGCACACCGTCAGCGCGATCAGCAGCGCCGGGTCCGCGTCGTCCCGGACGACGTCCACGCCGTAGGTGTCCCGGAGGGTCAGCCACCGGCGCGAGACGACGGCCAGCAGCTCGCCGTCGTACTCGATGGCGAACTCCCGGTCGAGGATCTTGCCGCTGACGTCCAGTTCGGTGCCGTCGGCCAGCGAGACCCGGTAGTGGTTGCGCAGCAGGGAGAGACGTTTCCGCTTGATCCGTGCCAGTGGGTCGCCGCCCCGCTCGATCACCATCGTGTCGCGCAGGGCGAACATCTTCTGGTGGATGTCGACGAGCACGCGCCCCTGGACGTCCTTCAGCTCCCAGGTGTCCCGCAGCCGCATCGCCTTGCCGTCGACGAGGTACACCTTGTTGCCGTTGTCGTCCTCGATCCAGTAGTCGTCGCCGAAGCCGAGGAGCCGGTCGTACACGAGGAATCTCATGGCGTGATCGCTTCCCCGGCGCCCGCTCCGAAACGCCGTCGGTAGGCCGACGGGCTGAGCCCGGTCTCGCGCCGCAGCAGCGCCCGCAGGTTCGCGGCGGTCCCCAGCCCGCTGCGGGCCGCCACCACGTCCAGCCGCTCCTCCCCGCGCTCGATCAGGCGCCGTGCGAGGGTCACGCGCTCGGCCGTCAGCCAGGCGAGCGGTGTCGTCCCCAGCTGCGCCCGGAACCGCCGGTGCAAGGTCGCCGGTGACATCGCCGCGCGCTCCGCGAGGTCCGTCACCGTCAGCGGCTCGTCGAGGCGCTCCTGCGCCCACTCCAGCAGGGGCGCCAGCGACGCGTCCGGGACGTGGGGCAGCGGGCGCTCCACGAACTGCCGCTGCCCGCCGTCCCGGTGCGTGGCGAACACCAGCCGCCGGGAGACGGCGTTGGCGATCTCGGCGCCGTGGTCCTTGCGCCAGATGTGCAGCCCGAGGTCGAGTGCCGCCGCGCTGCCCGCGGCGGTGAGCACGTCGCCCTCGTCCACGAACAGCACGTCCGGCTCCAGCAGCACCCGCGGATGCAGTCGGCGGAAGGAGTCGGCCCACAACCAGTGGGTGGCTGCCCGCCGTCCGTCCAGCAGCCCCGCCTCGGCGAGCGCGAAGGTGCCGGTGCACAGGCTCATGACGCGGGCGCCACGCGCGTGCGCGCGCCGGATGGCGTCCAGGACGGCCGGGCCGCGCGGTACGACGTTGTCCGGCCGGCCGGGCACGACGACCGTGTCGGCCCCGTCCGCGGCCTCCAGGCCGGGCACGTCGGTGAGTGTGAGGAACCCGTGGTTCATCCGGATCCCGGGGGTCGGCCCGCACACCACCACCTCGTACAGCGGGCCGCCCGGCCCCAGCTCGGGCCGCGGCAGCCCGAAGAGTTCGGTGGCACAGCCGACCTCGAACGGGTTGGTGCCCTCGTCGACGATCACGGCGACGCGGTGGGGTCGATGGCATTGACAGGATCCTTGCGGCATGTGCGATTTCTAGCACTCGTCCGGCGGACGCGGCACCCCGCACGATGTCGTCATGACACAGGAACCCGTCTCCCTCGCCTCCGCCCTCGCGTCCTTCACCGAGCAGTGGAGCCCCCGCATCGTCACCGCCGTCAACGACTACGACGTCCGTATCGCCAAGGTCGAGGGCGAGCACGTCTGGCACGTGCACGACCACACCGACGAGTTCTTCCTGGTCCTCGACGGCGAACTCCACATCGCCCTGCGCGAACCCGGCGGCGAGCGCACGGTCGTCCTGCCCAAGGGGTCGGTCTTCACCGTCCCGCGGGGCACGGAGCACAAGCTCCACGCCCCCGCCCCCACGGCGATCCTGCTCCTCGAACCGACGGGGACCCTGACCGTGGGCGACCGGCACGACGAGGTGCCCGGACACGTGGACGCGACGACGGGGCACGCCTTGTCGTGATGACGGCGGGGCTCAGGAGCCGTAACCGTTGTGGTACCCGTCCCGCGTGTGGTGGTGGGGCCGGTCCTCGACGACCGGGGTCGTCGGCGGCATCACGACGCGACGGCGCCGGGCGATGCTGCTGAACGTCGCTACACCGATCAGGCCGACGATCATCAAGATGACACCGACCAGGTCGAGGTTGACGCCCTGCATGTCCCAGTCGGTCGCGAACGTGAGGATGGCTCCCACGGCGATGAGGATGATGCACCCGCCGAGGCCCATGAGTGTTGCCTCCTTGTAGATCCGGTCGGTTCCGGGTTTCCGGTCGATCCGGTTCCGTGCGGGTACCCCCGGGCGGAACACACATGCGGGGCAGGGGTGTTCCGCCCGGGGAACGCTGCGGGGCTCAGCCCTCCAGGAACGCCACCAGCGCGTTCGCCAGCAGGTGCGGGTCGTCGGCGCCGCACAACTCCCGGGCGCTGTGCATCGAGAGGATGGCCGCGCCGATGTCGACGGTGCTGATGCCGTGCCGGGCCGCGGTGATGGGGCCGATGGTCGTGCCGCACGGCATGGAGTTGTTGGAGACGAACGTCTGGAAGGGGACGTTCGCCTTCTCGCAGGCGGCGGCGAACACCGCGCGGCCCGAACCGTCCGTGGCGTAGCGGTTGTTGACGTTGACCTTGAGGATGGGGCCGCCGTTGACGCGCGGCTGGTGCGTCGGGTCGTGCCGCTCCGCGTAGTTGGGGTGCACGGCGTGGCCGGTGTCGGAGGACAGGCAGACCGTGCCGGCGAAGGCGCGCGCCCGGTCCTCGTAACTGCCGCCCCGCGCGAACACCGAGCGCTCCAGCACGCTGCCGAGGAGCGGGCCGTCGGCGCCGGTGTCCGACTGGGAGCCGGTCTCCTCGTGGTCGAAGGCGGCGAGGACCGGGATGTACGGGAGGTCCGCGCCCAAGGTCGCGACCGCGGCCAGGGCGGCCACACCGGCGTGCACGGACAGGAGGTTGTCCATGCGGGGGCCGGCCACCAGGTCCCGGTCGCGGCCCAGGTAGGCCGGGGGCTCCACCGAGTGGGTCATCAGGTCCCAGCCGGTGACCTCGCCGCGGGCGAGACCCGCCTCCTCCTCCAGGAAGGCGATCAGGTCGCCGTCGCGGACGGTGTCGCCCAGGCCCCAGACCGGCTGGAGGTGGCGCTGCTTGTCGAGCTTGAGGCCCTCCGCGGACACGTTGCGGTCCATGTGGATGGCGAGTTGCGGGACGCGGAGCAGCGGGCGGTCGATGTTGACCAGGCGGGTCGAGCCGTCGCGCAGCGTGAGCCGGCCGGCCAGGCCCAGGTCGCGGTCGAGCCAGGAGTTCATCAGGGGGCCGCCGTAGATCTCCACGGCCACCTGGCGCCAGCCGTGCGCCCCGGTGTCCGGGCGGGGCTTCACACGCAGGTTGGGGGAGTCGGTGTGCGCTCCGACGATGCGGAAGGGGGTGTGCGGGGCCACGCCCTCGGGGACGTACCAGGCCACGATCGCGCCGCCGCGCAGCACGTACTTGCCGCCGGAGGTCCCCTCCCAGGCGTCCGTCTCCGCGACCTGCCGGAAACCGGCCTTCTCCAGCCGCTCGGCGGCGGTGGCCACCGCGTGGTACGGCGTGGGGCCGGCCGCGAGGAAGGACATGAGGTCGTCGGTGTGGCCGCGGTCGAAGCGGGAGGGTGCGCTCATGGGGTTCACCTTAACGACGTGCGAGGGCCCGCTTCCCGTGGAGCGGGAGCGGACCCTCGTCAGGCTGTGTGGAATTGGTAAAGGGGGGCGGACGGGCCCTAGAAGGCGGCCTCGTCCAGCTCCATCAGGTCCAGCTCGACACCCTGGGCGACCTTGCGGGCCATGGTGACGCCGGGCAGGACGTTGGCCGCGAAGAACTTCGCCGCCGCGATCTTGCCGGTGTAGAACGCCTTGTCCTTGGCGGACGCGGTCGGCAGCTTCTCGGCGGCGATCGCGGCGCCCTTGAGGAGCAGGTAGCCGACGATCACGTCACCGGAGGCCAGCAGCAGGCGGGTGGTGTTGAGACCCACCTTGTAGATGTTCTTGACGTCCTGCTCGGTGGCCGCGAGGTCGGTGAGCATCAGGCCGACGATGGCCTCCAGCTCCACGGCGGCCTTGGCCAGGTGCTCGCGGGCGCCGGACAGCTCCTCGCCGCCGGTGCCGAGGGCGAGGAACTTCTTGATGTCCTCGGCGAGCGAGTTCAGCGCGGCGCCCTGGTTGCGGACGATCTTCCGGAAGAAGTAGTCCTGGCCCTGGATCGCCGTGGTGCCCTCGTAGAGGGTGTCGATCTTGGCGTCGCGGATGTACTGCTCGATCGGGTACTCCTGGAGGAACCCGGAGCCGCCGAAGGTCTGGAGCGACTGGGCGAGCTGCTCGTACGCCTTCTCCGAGCCGTAGCCCTTGACGATCGGCAGGAGCAGGTCGTTGAGGGCGTGCTCGGTGGCGGCGTCCTCGCCGTTCGCCTCCTTGACCTGGATCTCGTCCTGGACGGAGGCGGTGTACATCACCAGCGCGCGCATGCCCTCGGCGTACGCCTTCTGCGTCATGAGGGAGCGGCGGACGTCCGGGTGGTGCGTGATGGTGACCTTGGGCGCGGACTTGTCCATGAAGTTGGCCAGGTCGGGGCCCTGGACGCGCTCCTTGGCGTACTCCAGGGCGTTGAGGTAGCCCGTGGAGAGGGTGGAGATCGCCTTCGTGCCGACCATCATCCGCGCGAACTCGATGATCCGGAACATCTGGCGGATGCCGTCGTGCTTGTCGCCGATCAGCCAGCCCTTGGCGGGGTGGCGGTCGCCGAAGGTCATCTCGCAGGTGTTGGAGGCCTTCAGGCCCATCTTGTGCTCGACGTTGGTGGCGTAGACGCCGTTGCGCTCGCCCAGCTCGCCGGTCTCGAAGTCGAACTCGTACTTCGGGACGAGGAAGAGGGACAGGCCCTTGGTGCCGGGGCCGGCGCCCTCGGGGCGGGCGAGGACGTAGTGCAGGATGTTCTCCGACATGTCGTGCTCGCCGGACGTGATGAAGCGCTTGACGCCCTCGATGTGCCAGGAGCCGTCCTCCTGCTGGACCGCCTTGGTGCGGCCGGCGCCGACGTCCGAGCCCGCGTCCGGCTCGGTGAGGACCATGGTGGAGCCCCACTGCTTCTCGACGGCGAAGGACGCGATGTGCTTCTGCGCCTCGTTGCCCTCCTCGAAGAGGATGCCCGCGAAGGCGGGGCCGGAGGAGTACATCCACACGGCCGGGTTGGCGCCGAGGATCAGCTCCGCGTAGGCCCAGATCAGGGAGCGCGGCGAGGTGGTGCCGCCGATCTCCTCGGGCAGGCCCAGGCGCCAGTACTCGGAGTCCATGAAGGCCTGGTAGCTCTTCTTGAAGGAGGCCGGGACCGGCGCGGTGTTGGTCTCCGGGTCGAAGACCGGCGGATTGCGGTCGGCGTCGGCGAAGGACTCGGCCAGCTCGTTCTCCGAGAGGCGGGTCAGCTCTTCCAGGACGCTCTTGGCGGTGTCCGTGTCCATCTCCGCGAACGGGCCGGTGCCGTACACCTTGTCACGGCCGAGCACCTCGAAGAGGTTGAACTCGATGTCCCGGAGATTCGGCTTGTAGTGCCCCATGGCGACGGCTCCGTTGAGAGATCGGCGAGGCACTGGCTCCTCGCTCTGTTACACGTACCTACTTCACGTACCAACTAGTAGCTACGATGATGCTACCCGTCGGTAATAAGAAGCAACCCCGAGCGGGTCATCTGTGACTCGTTACTCGTTACTCTTTGCGGCATGTACGGCTACGACCAGACCGCGGGTCCTCAGCAGCAGCAGTACGCCCCGCCGCAGCAGCCGATGTCCGGCGGATACGGGCAGCAGCCGCCGCTGTACCCCGAGCCGTCCCCGCCCTCGCTCGCGGACGCGGTGCGCGCCTTCACCACCGGCCAGATGTCCGCCGAGGACTTCCAGCAGATCTTCGCGACCTCGAAGGTCTACTGCCCGCGCGGCGACAACCCCGGCTTCCTCGCGCTGCACAACACCCAGCAGCCGGTGATCCCCATGTTCACGGGGCTCAAGGAGCTGCGCCGGTACGCGGGCAAGGAGTCCAAGTACTTCGTGATCACCGGCGCGGAGGTGATCGACCTCCTGCCGACCGGCTACGGCTTCGTGCTGGACATGGAGGGCGAGCACCGGATGGTGTTCGACGCGAAGGCTGTCGAACAGATGGTCGATTTCGCCATGCGTCGGATGTACGGCTGACCGTTGCCGCTGCCGCGAGCCCGGAGGGAATGCCCTCCGGGCTTTCTGGGTTTGAGGTGGCAAGAAGTTCAACGCTCAACTAAAGTGGGCGTACCCGAGGAGGTACCGACATGCCTGCAGTGACCGTCGAGAACCCGTTGACGCTGCCCCGCGTATCCGCACCCGCCGACGCCGTCGCACGTCCCGTGCTCACCGTCACGACCGCGCCCAGTGGTTTCGAGGGCGAGGGCTTCCCGGTTCGCCGCGCGTTCGCCGGAATCAACTACCGCCATCTCGACCCGTTCATCATGATGGACCAGATGGGTGAGGTGGAGTACGCGCCCGGCGAGCCCAAGGGCACGCCCTGGCACCCGCACCGCGGCTTCGAGACCGTCACCTACATCATCGACGGGATCTTCGACCACCAGGACTCCAACGGTGGCGGCGGCACCATCACCAACGGCGACACCCAGTGGATGACGGCGGGCTCCGGTCTGCTGCACATCGAGGCGCCGCCGGAGCAGCTGGTCATGTCCGGCGGGCTCTTCCACGGGCTCCAGCTGTGGGTGAACCTCCCGGCCAGGGACAAGATGATGACCCCCAGGTACCAGGACATCCGCAGTGGCTCCGTCCAGCTGCTCACCTCCCCGGACGGCGGCGCGCTGATGCGCGTCATCGCCGGTGAGCTGGACGGCCACGAGGGGCCCGGCATCACACACACGCCGATCACGATGGTCCACGCGACGCTCGCGCCCGGCGCCGAGGTCACCCTGCCCTGGCGGGAGGACTTCAACGGCCTGGCGTACGTGATGGCCGGGCGCGGGTCGGTGGGCGCCGAGCGGCGACCGGTCCACCTGGGGCAGACGGCCGTCTTCGGGGCCGGGGGCTCGCTGACCGTCCGCGCGGACGAGAAGCAGGACTCGCACACCCCCGACCTGGAGGTCGTGCTGCTCGGCGGGCAGCCGATCCGGGAGCCGATGGCGCACTACGGCCCGTTCGCCATGAACACCCGTGAGGAACTCCAGCAGGCCTTCGACGACTTCCAGAAGGGGCGCCTGGGCACGGTCCCGGCGGTGCACGGGATGACCGAGGGCGGCCTGTAGGCCGTCCAGGACCAAGCGCGCGAAGCCACGACCGGAACCGGTCGTGGCTCTCGCGTGCCTGGCGGGGGCGGCGGCTACCCGGCCGGCGTGCGGGGCGCTCCCCCCGCCGCGATCAGGAGGGCGGCGGTCTCGGGGTGCGGACCGTCGTTCGCCCAGTCCAGGGGGGAGCGGCCGGTGCCGTGATCCTCCCGGAGCGCCGGATCGGCTCCGTGCGCCAACAGCTGTCGCACGGTCTCCGTGTGACCCCAGCACGCCGCCGCGCACAACGGAGTGCCCTCCGCGCCGATTCCCCCGCTCTCGGTGTCGGGGGAGGCGCCGGCCTCCAGCAGCAGGCGCACGATCCCGGCCTTTCCGCTCACGGCCGCCTCGTACAGGGGCGTGGTGCCCTCGCCGTCGGCGCGCTCGGGGTCGGCACCGGCCCGCAGCGTCGTCCGCACCCGGGCGGCGTCACCCAGCAGAATCGCTTCGAAGAGGTGGCGGGAAAGTTTCTTCTGCTGCCGCTGCTTCATGGGTGTGGAGGTTAACGGACGGGGAGTGGCGCGAGCCATCCGTATTCGCTCCCGGTGCTCGGGCCATTATGGACGCAAAGGGCGCAATGCGGCTCAGCTTCGCCAATCGGGCCACCGGGTGTGCTCCGGGTTGCCTGCCGGTCAGGTGATCATGATCACCTCGTTGCCGCTGGATAAAATGCGTCCGTGCCGCGTAACTTCTGGCACGTCCACTCGATCGGGCTGACCTCCGGGACGAGTGGCTTTCACGGGGGCGAGAGCAACACTCAAATCCCGCATTGGCCGCACGGCCAAGGCGTATTTTGGTGTGCCCGCTGATGCGGGTGACGGTGTACTGCAACACCGCGCGGCCTGCCCCCGCCGCATGCACATTTGAATGGGGGAAACACTCTTGCGCAGGATGCTTGTCCTCGGCCCGCTCGTCACGACTGTCATAGCGGTCGTGATTCCGTTGAGCGTCGCTGTTCCCGCCGAAGCGGCGCGGGGTTGGTCCGCACACTTCCAGTGCACCAAGAAGCGCATCTCGGACGACACCGCCCATGGGTTCGTGCAGGGGCACGGGACTGGAAAGACGGCGTCGGAGGCCAAGAAGGCGGCCAAGAAGAACGCCAACGACCAGATGCCCCGCGGGTACCGCGCGAAGCACTGCACCCAGAAGTCGGTCAAGAGGCTCTGATCCGTGGGCGGGATGATTCCCGCCCCACTTCGCCCGACTGCGTGTACGGGATGTCCCCGGCGACCTCGGGCGCACCTTTCGCATGCCCGGCAGGGCGATCCATCTGTGTCAAGCACATCAACGAAAGTGAGTAATCGTGCGTATGAAGACCGGTCTCAAGGCCGCAGCCGCCGCCGGCGCCATCGTGATGGCCGTCGCCACTCCCGCGCTGGCCAAGTCGGTCGACGTCAGTGGCGGCCGGTGGAGCTATGACGTGGGCGCGAACTACGCGTACTCGAACTTCTACCACAGCGTCAACTACCACTCGTCCTCCGTGCACGGAAGGAGCTGGGCCTACAGCGGCTGCACCGCGAACAAGAAGTGGTCCAAGGCTTCGGTGGAGAAGTCGAGCATCCACCCCAACAGCGCTCACTATGACGCGGCCTGCTGACGGACTGCCGGACACCGCTCTGAGCCGGTAGCCGCGTCCGACTGCGGGGAGACCCGTTTCTCCCCGCAGTCACTCTTCAGTGCTTGTTGTACGCGATGCGCTCCCGAGTGCCCGAGTCCAGGAAACCGATGCTCCACAGAGGTATCAAATTCGTCCACGCCGCCGTGCTGGTCACCTCCGCGATGATGGCCTTTCTGTTCGTGCGGGGCCTGGACGAGCAACTGGTGCTGGGCAATTCGGCTCAGGTCTGGGTGTTCGCGTCCGACGACTCCGTGAGCGGCGCCCAAGTAGCCCGCGATATCGCCGCGTTCTCGGACGAGCACGAGGTCTCGGTGGCTCGTGAGGTCCCCGACGCGAGGAACCCCGACGGACTGCGGCACCTCTATCTGGCCTCGGGCGGCGCGCAGTCGGACGCCGCATCATGGCCGCACGACGGCTACCCGGGCTTCAGCAGGCACCTGGACACGCGCGTGCACCCGATCGCCGACATCGGTCAGCGCGACCCGCGGGGCTTCTACTACGTCTTCGGATCGCCCGAGGCCGCCGACGCGTTGGTGGCCGAGTTCACCGGACTGGGCCTGCGCGCAAGCGTGCAGCACCCCCTCTCGGCCGGCGAACTGGCCCTCGCCTTCTCGGGCGACGACCTCTTCTGGACCTTCTGGGTGGTCGCTCTGGCCGCGGCGACGACGACCGGCGCGAGCGTGCTGCTGAGCGCCAAGGCGTACGGAGTGCTGCGCCTGCAGGGCAGGTCCGTACGGGACCTGCTCGTTCGCGACCTCGGGCAGCTCGCGGGGTTCTGGTCGATCGCCGCCTGCGCGGTGGCCGCCGGGACGCCCGCCCTCCTCGGTGTCTACAACGGCCTCACCTGGCCGGGGCTGTTCGCGTCGGTGGCCGTGACCCTCGCAGGACTGCTCGTGCTCCTGGTACTGGCCACCCATGCGGCCGCGCTCGTCCTGGTCTCCAAGGTCGGGATACCGCGCGCCCTCAAGGGCGAGCTGCCCGCGCGGGCCGCCCTCGTCGCCACGTACCTGGTCCGTGTCCCGGCACTGCTGCTGGCGCTCGCCATCGCCATGGACGTGGCCCTCGCGGGGCAGAACGTCATGGCGCGGCAGGACACCCAGGGCACCTACGCCCAGGCGGGCGATGCCGTCACCATCCGCCTCAACGGCAGCCTGGTGGGCGAGGAGAAGGAGGTCGTCACCCAGGTGGGCCGGTGGCTGCGCCGCGCCGACGCCGCGGGCGAGATCATCGTCGCCGGCCGCCGGGATCTCCAGGACGTCTCCTCCGACGCCCCTCTTCCGCCGGGTGAACTGCTCGTCGTCAACGAGACCTTTCTCGCCCGGCAGCCGGTCCTGGACCCGGCGGGCCGGCGGTACACCGCACCACCGCGGGACAAGCGGAACCCGGACGCACGTACGGTCCGGCTCATCGTCCCCGATTCCCTTGCCCGCCACACGGCGGACATCCGCGCGGGCGTACCCGACGTGTTCGGGCGACTCGCACCGGACGTCCGCCGGAATCTCGCGGTGGAGTCGCTGCGGGCGAAGGACGGTCAGCGTCTCTTCGGCTACAGCCCCGGCAATCTGAGCCCCAATATGGCCCATCGCCCCGACGACGACCGGTCCCTGGTGCGCGACCCGGTCCTCGTCGTCGTCCCCAATGGCTCGGAATTCCTCTCCGACGACACCTACACGTCCTTCGCCAGCCAGGAGGGGATCGTCTTTCCCGATCCCGACGACGCCCTGAAAGCGACCGCGGCGGACGGGAACGAACTGCGGACCTACGTGACATCCGTGCGTCCGGTCGGGCAGAACGCCGCGCTGAAGCTGAGGGACGCGGTGAACGACTTCCGGCTGCAGCTCTTCAATCTCGTCGCGGCCGTGGCCGTACTCCTCATCACCGGCGTCGGTGTCTGCATGATCCACTCGCGTCGGCGTGCCCAGACCATATTCGCCCGGCACATCAGCGGATGGAGGTTCACGGCGAACCATCGCTCCCTCCTCACCGCGGAGGGAGTTCTTGCCGTGTTCCTCGCCTGCTGGGTCCCCCTCCAGGTCTGGCGGCAGAACCAGGAGCTGGCGGAATTCACTGCCCGCGGTATTCCCGCTCCCTTCCCGGCCGTCCGGACGACCGGGACGGACTTCGCCGCCATCTCCGCTCTCGTCGCCGTCGAGGTCTGCGCCGTGCTCATCGCCCTCGGTGTATTCCACCGCCGCATCGTCAAGGAGGGGGCGGCCGATTCATGAGACCCACGCAGACGAAAGCCCTCCGGACCGCAGGAGCACCGTTGTGATCGAAATTGTGAAGCTGGCGAAGACCTTCGGCACCCGCACTCTGTGGTCCGACATCACCGTCAACGCCGACCGCGGCCACCTGCTGGCTCTCGTCGGACCCAGCGGATCGGGAAAGTCCACCCTCCTCAACTGCGTCGGCCTCCTGGACAGGCCGACCGCGGGGGAAATCCGTTACGAGGGGGCCGACATCACCCGATTCGGCCGGCAGGAGGCCCGTCGGTTCCGCCGCGACGTTCTCGGTTATCTCTTCCAGAACTACGCATTGATCGACAACGCCACCGTCGCCGACAACCTGGAGGTCTCGCTCAGAACGCGGCGGGCTCGGCGGGGAAAGGACGGCCCGCGCATCGCGGAGGCGCTGGAACGCGTGGGTCTGGCGGGCCGGGAGAAAGAGAAGGTCCACCAGCTCAGTGGCGGGGAACAGCAGCGTGTGGCGCTCGCCCGGCTCATGGTCAAAGAGCCTTCCCTGGTACTGGCCGACGAGCCGACCGGTGCCCTCGACCACGCCAATGCGACCGTGGTCATGGACATCCTACGCGAAATGAGCGATGCCGGATGCGCTGTCGTCATCGCCACCCATGACGACCGGGTCCGTGACCGGTGCGATTCCGTCTTCGCCGTCCACGAGAATTCCCTGCTCGTCGAATGCGAATCCTTTGCAGGCGCAGAGCCGCGGCCCCATTCGTCTCGCCCGGCAGCCCTTTGAGAGCTCGCACCACCACCCGTGAGGTTCTGAAAATCTTCATGCTTTCCCGGAAGACCTCCATACCCGTTCCACGGCGGCGCCCGCCCCTCTGGCCGGTCCCGGTCGTGTGGACCGTCGCCCTCGGCCTGTGGGGGCTGTCCCGGCAGCACAGCGTGTGGCGGGACGAGGCAGCGACCTGGCAGGTGGCCCGGCGGCCGGTCGCCGACATATGGCACATGCTGGGCCAGGTCGATGTCGTGCACGGGCTCTACTACCTGCTGATGCACGGTCTCTTCGAATGCTTCGGGCCCGGCACGACGACCCTGCGGCTGCCCTCCGTCCTGGCCATGGCGGTGGCCGCCGCCTGTGTGACGGTCATCGGCCACAGGCTGGCCGGAGTCTGGGCGGGCCTGGGCGGCGGGCTGGCGCTGGGGCTGCTTCCGGCCGTGCAGTTCTACTTGCAGGAGGGCCGCCCGTACGCGCTGACAGCGGCCGGCGCGGGAATCTCGACGCTGCTGCTGGTGACCCTGCTCCAGGGGCGTGGCCGAACGGCGCACTGGGCGGGCTACGCCGGCGCGGTCCTGGTGTGCGGGCTGCTGAACTGGCTGTCGTTGCTGATCCTGCCCGCGCACGCGGCGACGCTGTGGTGGACGCGGGCCGGGCGGGAGACCTGGACACGCTGGGCGGTGGCCTCGGCGGCCGGCACGGCCGGTGTCCTGCCGTTGATCCTCTTCAGCGGGCAGCAGTCCGGCCAGGTGTCCTGGATACCACCGCTGACCTGGCACATGATGATCGGTCCCGCGGTCCTGCTGACGATCGGCACCGTCGGCGCCCTGCTGGACCGGCCGAGGGCGGGCCGGTTGTCGGTGGCGGCCGTCGGCCTGCCGCTGCTGGCGGTGCCGCAACTCGGTCTGGCCGGTCTCTCCCTGATCCGTCCGCTGTTCCTGGACCGCTACGTCCTGTTCAGCATGCTGGGCCTGGCGCTGCTGGCCGGTGCGGGGCTGAGCGCGGCGGTGAGGGCCGTCGGGCCGCGGTTCCCGAGGGCGTCGTCGTGGCTCGTACCCGCGGTGGTCGCCGTCGCGGTGGTGGCGCTGCTGCCGCAGTCGCTGGCCGAGCGGTCCCCTGCCAGCCGGGTCGACGACGTGCTCGCGCCGGCGGCGGACGTGCGCAGGCTGAAGCGGCCCGGCGACGCGGTGGTCTTCATACCGGCGGCCCGCCGTGACGCCGCGTTGGTCTCCCCCGACGCCTTCGCGGGTCTGCGGGACGTGGCACTCCAGGAGAGCCCGGTGGCGTCCGGGACCCTGAAGGGCGTGGAGGCCGGACCGGCCCGGATACGGTCCGTGCTGCCGGCACAGCGGCGCGTCCTGCTGGTCACCGACGCGCCCGGCGTGGCCCGGCCGCCGACGGCGGGGCGTGACAAGGCGAAGGCCGCCGTGCTGGCGGAGTACTTCACCGTCGTGGCGGACGAGGAGGTCCGCGGCCGGCGCCTGATCGTGTACGAGCGGCGGTCTCGGCCTGACGAGGTGTCACGCTGACGCCCTGTCACCCGGGCGGGCGTCCGCGCAGGACAGCCCGCCCGGCGCGTGATCGGCTGGGGGGCGTGCAGCTGCTTCCCGGTCCGGTCCGTCGGTTCGCCGCCTGGTGCGCCGTCATCCTGCTCGCCAGCGGTGTCGTCTACGTCGCGATCCGGCTCTGCGTCGAGTTCCGCACCGCGGTGACGCCGGCGCTGCTCGCGCTGCTCGGCACCGCCCTGCTCAGGCCGCTGCACCGGTGGCTGGTGAAGGCGCACGTGCAGCGGTCGCTGGCCGCCGGGCTCACCTGTGTCGCGGTCGTCGCAGTGGTCGGCGGGGCCGTGTACATCGTGGTGTCCGCGCTCATCGAGACCGGCGACCAGATCATCGCCTCGCTCCGGGACGCGGCCAAGGACATCGCCGACCACTTCGGGGCGGCCGGGACCTCGCTGGAGGACATGGCGTCCAACGCGCGTGAGCTGCTGGGCAAGTTCGGCGGTACGGCCGCCTCGGGGGTGGTCACCGGGATCAGCGTCGTCGGCGAGATGCTCGCCATGGCGGTGCTCGCCCTGCTGCTCGTCTTCTTCTTCCTGCGCGACTCCGACCGGGCCGTCGGCACGGTGCGGGCCATCGCCCCGCCCGGCGCCGCCGACATGGTCGAGGCGATGTCCCGGCGGGCCTTCGGTGCCGTCGAGGGCTTCATGCGGGGCACCACCCTCATCGCCCTCATCGACGCGGTCTGCATCACCGTCGGGCTGCTCGTCCTGCGCGTCCCCGGTGCCGTAGGGCTCGGCGCGCTGGTCTTCGTCGGCGCCTACATCCCCTACCTCGGCGCGTTCATCTCCGGAGCCGTCGCCGTGCTGGTCGCGCTGGCCGACCGGGGCTTCGTCATCGCGCTGTGGGCCCTCGGGGTGGTCCTGGCAGTCCAGGTGCTGGAGGGACACGTGCTCCAGCCGGTGATCCAGAGCCGGACCGTGCAGATGCACCCGGCCATCGTGCTGCTGGCGCTCACCGCGGGGGCGTCGGTGGCGGGCATCCTGGGGATGCTCCTCGCCGTTCCCCTCACCGCGGCGGCGTTCGGGGTCGTCCACGAGCTCCAGGCGCGTTACGCGGCATCGGGGTCGCCGGCGGGGCCGCGGCCGTCTGCGGGGCCGCCTTCCGGTCCCGCGGACTCGTAGACCTCGTACCAGATGCTCTTGCCCTCGCCGCGCGGGGCGACTCCCCACGCGTCCGCGAGCAGCTCGATCAGCATCAGACCGCGTCCGGAGGACGCCATCTCCCCCGGCCGGCGCTTGTGCGGCAGGTCGTCGCCGCTGTCGGTGACCTCCACCCGGATCAGCCGCTCGCCCGGCTCGCCGACGACCTCGGCGACCAGCAGGGCGTCGGCGTCGGTGTGCACCAGGACGTTGGTCAGCATCTCGGAGAGCAGGAGCACCGCGGCGTCCCGCTGCTCCTCGTTCGGCCAGTCGTGCAGCAGGTCGCGCAATAGCTGCCGGGCGGTGGCGATCCGCGCGGGCTCGGCCTGCGCGACCGTCAGCATCGTGCGGCGCACCGAGGGCCTGGCCACGGTGCTGTCGCCGCAGCCGCAGCCCTCGCCCTGCCGGCACAGCAGCAACAGGGCGATGTCGTCCTCCCGCCGGTCGGCCAGCGGGCCGGTGGTGTGGTGCGAGGAGGGCCCGTGCACGGCCTGGACCAGTGCGTCGGCCAGCTGCTCCAGGCCGCCGTCGTGCTCCTCCAGGATCACGCGGAGGCGGTGCCAGCCGGTCTGCAGATCGTGGCCGCCGGTCTCCACCAGGCCGTCCGTGCACAGCATCAGGGTGTCCCCGGGTTCCAGGGCGAGCCGCGTGGTCGGGTAGTCGGAGTCCGGGTCGATGCCGAGGGGCAGTCCGCCCGCCGTGGCGAGGATCAGCGCCGTCCCGTCCGCCATGCGCACGACCGGGTCCAGATGCCCGGCGCGGGCGCTCTCCACGGTTCCGGTCGCGGGGTCGACCTCGGCGTAGTAGCAGGTCGCGAAGCGCATGTCCCCGGGGTCGTCGCCGGACTGGGCGAGACCGTGGAAGAAGTGGGAGGCGCGGGAGAGCACCGCGTCGGGACGGTGGCCCTCGGCGGCGTAGGCGCGCAGGGCGATGCGCAGCTGGCCCATCAGCCCGGCCGCGCGTACGTCGTGTCCCTGGACGTCGCCGATGACCAGGGCGAAGCGTCCCCCGGGCAACTCGATCATGTCGTACCAGTCGCCGCCGACCTGGAGGCCGCCGCCGGTGGGGACGTAGCGGGCGGCGACGCTCATGCCGGGGATCTCCGGGCCGAGCACGGGCAGCATGGTGCGCTGCAGTCCGTCGGTCAGCTCCCGCTGGGTCTCGGCGGCGCCGGCCCGGGTCAGGGCCTGCGCCAGCATCCGCGCCACGGTGGTCAGCACCGACCGTTCGTCCGGTGTGAACGCGACCGGATAGGCGAAGGCCGCCATCCAGGCGCCCATCGGGCGGCCCGCCACGGTCAGCGGCAGGAAAGCCCAGGAACGGCGGCCGAAGCGCTCGGCGAGCGGCCAGGTGAGGGGGTAGCGGGACCGGTACCGCTCGGGGGAGGAGAGATAGACGGCGCGGCCGGTGCGGACCGCCTCGGCGGCCGGGTAGTCCGTGTCCAGCGGCATGTTCACGAACGGGTTCATGTCGTTCTGCGGCTGTCCGTGGTGGCCGATGACCGTCAGGCGGTCGCCGGAGACCCCGAACACCGCGAGCCCGTCCGGGGAGAATCCCGGCATCGACAACCCCGCCGCGACCCGCAGCACCTCCTCGGTGGACCGCGCCTCGGCCAGTGCCCGGCCCGCGTCCAGGAGGAACGCCTCCCGGGAGCGGCGCCAGTCACCGGTGACCGCGCTGCGCCCGGCGGGCGTGCCCGGCGTCGGCTCGGCGACCTCCTGAAGGGTGCCGGTCAGCTCGTAGGCCTTGCGCACGGGGTCGAACGACGGCTTGGAGCGGCTGCGGACGATCCGGACGATGTGGCCCAGCTCGTCCATGATCCGGATCCGGACCTCGGCGAGGGTGCCCTCGGCGACGGCGAGCTGGACCACCCCGGTGATCTCGTTCCAGTCCACCGGATGCAGCCGGGCCCGCACCTGGGCCTCGGTGAGGCTCGTCCGTTCCGCGGGCAGCCCGAGCAGGCGGGCCGCCTCCGCGTCGAGCGTGACCTCTCCCGTGGCGGTGTCCCAGTGCCACAGACCGGTCGCGAGCGCGGCAAGGACGTCCCCTACATCGGGCAGGGGCTCACCAGTGCGCATTCATCCACTGTAGGAAGAGGTGATCGGAGACTGCCACCGGTCGCCCCCGGGCCCGCGCCGCGTCAATGGGGAGGAGGACAGCTGTGCCCGGCCGGTACGCTGGGGGTTGTTTCACGCTGGGGTTGTTTCACGTGAAACGCGGAACACCATCCCCGATCCACGAAGGCTGGATGAACGACGATGCATCGGTACAGGTCCCACACCTGCGGCGAGCTCCGCTCCTCTGACGTCGGCACCGACGTCCGACTGAGTGGCTGGCTGCACAATCGGCGCGACCTGGGCGGCATCCTCTTCATCGATCTGCGCGATCACTACGGCATCACGCAGCTCGTCGCCCGTCCGGGCACCGAGGCCTACGAGGCGCTGGACAAACTGACCAAGGAGTCGACCGTTCGTGTCGACGGCAAGGTCGTCTCCCGGGGCGCCGACAACATCAACCCCGACCTGCCCACGGGTGAGGTCGAGGTCGAGGTGGGCGAGGTCGAGCTGCTCGGCGCCGCCCAGCCGCTGCCCTTCACCATCAACGCCGAGGACGGGGTCAACGAGGAGCGGCGCCTGGAGTACCGCTTCCTGGACCTGCGCCGCGAGCGCATGCACCGCAACATCATGATGCGCACGGCGGTCATCTCGGCGATCCGTCACAAGATGGTGGCCCTCGGCTTCAACGAGATGGCGACGCCCATCCTCACCGCCACCTCCCCCGAGGGTGCCCGCGACTTCGTCGTGCCCTCCCGGCTGCACGCGGGCCGCTTCTACGCCCTGCCGCAGGCGCCGCAGCAGTTCAAGCAGCTGCTGATGATCTCCGGCTTCGACCGGTACTTCCAGATCGCGCCCTGCTTCCGCGACGAGGACGCCCGCGCCGACCGCTCGCCGGGCGAGTTCTACCAGCTCGACGTCGAGATGAGCTTCGTCGAGCAGGAGGACGTCTTCCAGCCGGTCGAGCGGCTGATGACGGAGCTGTTCACCGAGTTCGGAGGCGGCCGCGAGGTCACCTCCCCCTTCCCGCGGATCCCGTTCCGCGAGGCGATGCTGAAGTACGGCTCCGACAAGCCGGACCTGCGCGCCAAGCTGGAGCTCGTCGACATCACCGACATCTTCGCGGGTTCGGAGTTCAAGGCCTTCGCCGGCAAGCACGTCCGCGCGCTGCCGGTGCCGGACGTCTCGGGCCAGCCCCGCAAGTTCTTCGACCAGCTCGGCGACTACGCCGTCTCGCAGGGCGCCAAGGGCCTGGCCTGGGTCCGCGTCGGCGAGGACGGCACGCTGAGCGGTCCGATCGCGAAGTTCCTCACCGAGGAGAACGTCGCGGAGCTGACCAAGCGGCTCTCCCTGGCCCCCGGCCACGCGGTGTTCTTCGGCGCGGGCGAGTTCGACGAGGTCTCGAAGATCATGGGCGCGGTGCGGGTCGAGGCCGCCAAGCGCGCCGGGCACTTCGAGGAGAACGTCTTCCGGTTCTGCTGGATCGTCGACTTCCCGATGTACGAGAAGGACGAGGAGACGGGGAGGATCGACTTCTCCCACAACCCGTTCTCGATGCCGCAGGGCGGCATGGACGCACTGGAGAACCAGGACCCGCTGGACATCCTGGCCTGGCAGTACGACATCGTCTGCAACGGTGTCGAGCTGTCCTCCGGCGCGATCCGGAACCACGAGCCGGACATCATGCTCAAGGCCTTCGCGATCGCCGGCTACGACGCCGAGACCGTCGAGCGCGAGTTCGCCGGCATGCTGCGCGCGCTCCGCTTCGGCGCCCCGCCGCACGGTGGCATCGCCCCGGGCGTCGACCGCATCGTCATGCTGCTCGCCGACGAGCCCAACATCCGGGAGACGATCGCCTTCCCGCTCAACGGCAACGCCCAGGACCTGATGATGGGCGCGCCGACCGAGCTGGACGAGACCCGGCTGAGGGAGCTGCACCTGACGGTGCGCAAGCCGCAGCCGAAGTAGTCCGCCGACGGCACGGCGTAGGGCCCGGCACCGGAGCGATCTCCGGTGCCGGGCCCTTCGTCGTCGTCACGCCTGGTCCTCGCTCCGGTAGAGCGGCAGGTTCTGGGTCGGGATGGTCCAGTCGGCGATGGTGACGTCCTCGCCGTAGACGAAGTCCTTGCGGGTGGCGTAGCGGGGGCCGTCGGGGGTGGTGTGGATGTCCGTGAATACGGCGCCGGTGCCCGTGCGGGGGTCGAAGACCGCGTAGACGGGGATGGCGAGCAGGGGGTAGTCGCGCACTTTGCCCACCCAGTCGTTGCCCGGGTTGGAGCGGGAGACGACCTCGACGGCAGCGATGAGCGACCGAGGGTCGAACGACCCCTCGATGTCCATGTCCTCTTCGGCGATCACCATCAGATCGGGCCGTCGCATGACGCCTTCGGGCTCGTCCTCCACGTCCGGCTCACCGGTGTGCGCCACGATCTCTTCCGGCATCACCTTTTCCAGGCGCTTCCGGAGCCGCAGTGTGGTCAGCTCGTGCCGACCGCTGGGCGACATCATGTCGTGGACGATCCCTTCCTTGGTGATCTCGAACTTGCCGGGCAGCGTGTCGTCCGAGGACTGAACGAAGTCGCGCATGGCCCGGTAGAGGTGGGAGGCGCCCTGCTGTGCGTCGTCGGGTGCGATGGTCATGGCGCTCGCTCCTCGTCGGGTGTGCCCACGGGCTCGGGCAAGGATCGTCGAATTCATGCTAGGCGCTCTCTAGGTGATCGGTTCGGCAGTCGCGGCAGTGGCCTGGGGCCGGGGCCCGGAAGGGGCGGTCGC
>NZ_RAIF01000025.1:105362-110061 GCF_003671715.1 Streptomyces sp. E2N166
GTGCGGGTGACGATCCGGCCGGTGGACGTGCGCGTACACGTGCGTTGCAGGTAGCCGTGCTTCTCCAGCTCGCGCAGCCCGGCGGCGATGCGGGTGGGGCCCTCGGGGAAGCGGGCGGCAAGGGTCTTGATGTCGACGGAGGTGCCCTGGCGCACGGACTGGATGTAGCAGGAGAGTCCGATGGCGAGCAGGGACAGCTCCTCGTGCTGGAGGAGGTGGTTGCCGACCACCGTGAAGCTCTCGGTGTGGCGGACGTTGTCGTGGACGACGCCCGCGAGCGGCTGCTCGTGGGGGTGGTCTTCGTCCGGGGTTCGGGACGTGGCGGGCGTGGGCGCGTTAGGGTGCTGTGCATCCATCGGGGAAGCGTCTTCTTCCTTGGTGGTCAGGCCCTCGCATTGGGAAGCCACTCCCGGCGGGGGCCGTCGCATGTCTGGTGGTCGTGTCGCCGCTGAGCGTAGGGCAGACAACCGGTCCCGAATCCAGCCGAGTTGGCATATTCACTCGCGGGAGTGACCGCGCCCGACGGGAGGGAGGGGAGGGGCTTGGTGGGGTGCTTTCTCCCCAGTTGGTGGTTCACAGGGGGCGCAGGTGCGACCGGCACCCGGCTCGTCGCGTTCCGGAGTTCCTCAGTGATGGCGCCGTCGCGTACGGTCACTGTCCGCCGGTTGTCCGGTGGTGTCCGGGCTTGTCAGGGCCGTGCGTACGGGTAGGGCGTGGCTGATACGCGGCGGTACGACGGAGGGGCGCGCGCATGTCGGTGGACGGTGAGGTTCGACAGCTCAGGACCGAGGCTGACGAGCCCGGGTGGGAGGTGGACCCGGACGACGAGTGGGGCGTGGCGGTGGTCGCCACCGTGGGACGGCAGTTGAAGCTGCGCCGGGAGGCCGTGGGGATGCGGGCCGGTGACTTCGGCAGGGCCGTCGGGTACGGCGAGGATCTCGTCTACAAGATCGAGGGCGGGAAGCGGATTCCCCGTCCGGAGTACCTGGAGATGGCCGACGAGGTGCTGGAGGCCGGTGGGCTGCTCGCTGCCATGAAGGAGGACGTGGCGAAGGTCCGGTATCCGAAGAAGGTGCGGGATCTTGCGCAGATGGAGGCCAAGGCGGTCGAGATCGGGATCTACGTGTGCAGCAGCATCCCTGGGCTGTTGCAGACTCCCGAGCATGCGCGTGCCCTGCTGGAGTCGTGGCAGCCGGCCTACTCCCCGGAGGACTTGGAGCGCCGGGTTGCCGCCCGCATGGCTCGCCGAGCCATCTACGACCGGTGTCCCGCGCCCGCGCTGAGCTTCGTCCTGGAAGAGGCCACGCTTCGTCGCAGGGTCGGGGGCACAATGGTGCGGCAACAGCAGTTCGAACGTGCGCTGGAGGTGGGGCGGATGAACAACGTCACCCTCCAGGTGATGCCGATGGGCAGTGGACCACATCCCGGCATGAGCGGCAGGATCGAAGTGCTGAAGTTCGAGGACGGCACGGCGGTGGGACGCTCCGACGGGGCGTTCAACGGCCGCCCGACGCACGATCCGAGGCAGCTGCGCGTCCTTGAACTGCGGTATGGCACCATCCGGGCCCAGGCTCTTCCACCGGAGGAGTCTCTGGCGTTCATCGAGCAACTGCTGGGAGAAACATGATCCGTAAGCCCACCGCCGGGGATGCCTCCGAACTGGCGTGGTTCAAGAGCAGTTATAGCGACGGACCCGACGGCGACTCCTGCGTCGAGATAGCGGCCACCCTCGGCACCGTCCACGTCCGTGACTCCAAGTACCGCGACGCGAGCCCCCGCCTCGCGTTGGCTGCGCAGGCGTGGGCGGGCTTCGTGGCGTACGCGTCCGGGAGCTGAAGAGCTGCCGTAGTCCTACCGCGCCACGAACTGGGTCAGGATCGCCTGGACCTCGTAGATGTCGACGCCCTTGGTGAAGGTCTTCTGGATGGGGGCCTGGGAGCCGGAGAGCCAGATCTTCAGCTCGGCGTCGAGGTCGAAGGTGCCGGCCGTCTCGACCGCGAAGTGCGTGATGCTGCGGTACGGGATCGAGTGGTACTCGGTCTTCTTGCCCGTGATTCCCTGCTTGTCGACCAGGATCAGCCGCCGGTCGGTGAACAGGATGGTGTCGCGGATCAGCAGGTACGCGGCGTGGATCTGCTCACCGTGGCCGAGCAGTCGCGCGTACTCCTGCTGCGCCTGGGCCGGGTCGATGCTGTGTGCGTTGCCGAACAGTGCCATGGATGGTCCCCCCACGTGAATTCGCGATGGGTCCGATCCTCGCAAAGCACGGGGCCCGGGAGAAGGTCTGCCCCTCCCGGGCCCCGTGCTGTAGCGAGCGCGTTACGCGGTCGGCTTCTCCTCGAGACGGGGGAAGAGCACCGCGCCCTTGGTGACCGTGGCGCCGGCGGGCAGGCGGCCCCAGTCCGCCGCGTCCTGGACCTTCTGGTGCGCGAGGGCGCCCAGGGGGGCCTCCGCGCCGAGCGAGTCCCAGAGCTTCTGGGAGGTGTCCGGCATGATCGGGTTCAGGAGGACCGCCACCGCGCGGAGGGACTCCGCGGCCGTGTAGAGGATCGTCGCGAGGCGCGCCTTGCCCTCGTCGGACGTGTCCTTGGCGACCTTCCAGGGCTCCTGCTCGGTGATGTAGCCGTTGACCTGCTTGACGAAGTCGAAGACGGCCAGGATGCCGCCCTGGAAGTCCAGCTCTTCGCCGATCTTCCGGTCGGCCTCCGTGACCGCCTTGGTCAGACCGTCCTGGATCGCCTTCTCCGCGTCCCCGTCGGCCGTCGCGGCCGGCAGTTCGCCGCCGAAGTACTTGTTGACCATGGCCGCCACGCGGGAGGCGAGGTTGCCGTAGTCGTTGGCCAGCTCGCTGGTGTAGCGGGCGGAGAAGTCCTCCCAGGAGAACGAGCCGTCCTGGCCGAAGGCGATCGCGCGCAGGAAGTACCAGCGGTACGCGTCCACGCCGAAGTGCGTGGTCAGGTCCTGCGGCTTGATGCCGGTCAGGTTGGACTTCGACATCTTCTCGCCGCCGACCATCAGCCAGCCGTTCGCGGCGATCTTCCCGGGCAGCGGGAGGCCCTGGGCCATCAGCATCGCCGGCCAGATGATCGCGTGGAAGCGGAGGATGTCCTTGCCGACCAGGTGCACGTCGGCGGGGAACGTCGACTCGAACTTCTCGGGGTTCTCGTTGTAGCCGACCGCCGTGGCGTAGTTCAGCAGGGCGTCGACCCACACGTAGATGACGTGCTTGTCGTCCCACGGGACCGGCACGCCCCAGTCGAAGGTCGAGCGGGAGATGGAGAGGTCCTGGAGGCCCTGGCGGACGAAGTTCACGACCTCGTTGCGCGCGGACTCGGGCTGGATGAAGCCCGGGTTGGCCTCGTAGTGGGCGAGCAGCTTCTCGCTGTACTCGCTCAGCTTGAAGAAGTAGTTCTCCTCGCTGAGGATCTCGACCGGCTTCTTGTGGATCGGGCACAGCTTCTGGCCCGCGTACTCGCCCTCGCCGTCGAGCAGCTCACCGGGGAGCTTGTACTCCTCGCAGCCCACGCAGTACGGGCCCTCGTAGCCGCCCTTGTAGATCTCGTCCTTGTCGTACAGGTCCTGCACGAACTCCTGGACGCGGTCGGTGTGCCGCTTCTGCGTGGTGCGGATGAAGTCGTCGTTCGCGATGTCGAGGTGCTCCCACAGGGGCTTCCAGGCCTCGGTGACGAGCTTGTCGGCCCAGGCCTGCGGGGTGACCCCGTTCGCCTCGGCCGTGCGCATGATCTTCTGACCGTGCTCGTCCGTGCCGGTGAGGTACCACACCTTCTCGCCGCGCTGGCGGTGCCAGCGGGTGAGCACGTCGCCTGCGACGGTCGTATAGGCGTGGCCCAGGTGAGGAGCGTCGTTGACGTAGTAGATGGGGGTCGAGACGTAGAACGCCTTCGCCCCCTGCTTCTCGTTTCCAGTGGCCGCCATGGTCGAAATCCTACTGGTCGGATGGAGATCGACTCACACGCGTTTCGGGGGGCGGACAGGGGCGGTCTCCCCTGTCCGCCCCCCGTCGGGCGGTTCCGGTGCCTGGCGGCCTACGGGCGCCAGGTGGCCAGTACGCCCTCGTAGAGCTCCTTGTCGGTGAGTTCCTTGGGAGTCTCGCCGGCGAGGAAGTGGGACGCGTTGCCCGTCTTGAGTTTGCGGAGGTAGTCGAAGGCCTTGTTCTCCGGGTCACCGAAGGCGACGAAGGAGAAGTGGACGTTCGGGTGGTCGGCCGCCGCCTTGGTGAGGGACTGGGTGGCCGGGGTCTTGGCGTCGGGGGCGCCGTCGGTCTGGAAGACCACCAGGGCGGGGGTGCCGGGAGCCTCTTCCTCGGCGTGGTGGGCGAGGACGGCTTCCACGGCGGCGTGGTAGCTGGTGCGGCCCATGCGGCCGAGTGCTGCGTGCAGCTCGTCGATCTTGTTCTCGTGGTCGGTGAGGGTCAGCTCGCCGGTGCCGTCCACCTCCGTGGAGAAGAACGTGACGTGGACCGTCGCCTCGGGGTCCAGGTGGGCGGCGAGCGCGAGGGTCTGCTCGGCGAGGGCCTGGGCGGAGCCGTCCTTGTAGTACGGGCGCATGGAGGCGGAGCGGTCGAGTACGAGGTGGACGCGGGCGCGGGTGCCGGTGAGGTCGTGCTTCTTGAGGGCGGTGCCGGCGGCCTTGTAGGCGGTGGCCAGGCCGGGGGCGCGGGAGCGGACGCGGGCGGCGG
>NZ_RAIF01000025.1:110077-111207 GCF_003671715.1 Streptomyces sp. E2N166
ACGGGTGGCCCCTGTGGGGGTTCCTCGCCGTCGGCGGCCGCGGGTTCGGGGGTGGATGTCGGCTCTGCCGCCACCTCTTCCGCTACCTCTGCCTCTGCCTTCTCCGCTGCCTTCGGCTCGGGCTCCGGCGCCGGCTCGGGCTTTGCTTCCTGCACCGGCTCCGGCTTTGCCTCCGGTTCCGGCTTTGCCTCCGGCTTCGGTTCCGGCTCCGGTTTCGGCTCGGGCTTCGCTTCCTGTGCCGGTTCCGGTTCTGGTTTCGGCTCGGGCTTCGGTTCCGGTTCTGGCTTCGGTTCCGGGGTCGTGTCCGGGGTCTCGGTCTGCTTCGGGACCGTGAGGTTGGCGAAGGCGGCCTTGACGAGTTCGTGCTCGTCAGTAGTGGTTTCCGAGCGGGGCTCGGGGACCTGCGTGGCCTCCGTACGCTCCGGGGCCTCGGTCGGCTCCGAGGGCGCGGTGGGCTGGGACGGGAGCTTCGGCTCCGGCGCGGTGGCCGGCGGTGCCGTCTCCTGCGTCACACCCTCCGCCTGGGCGGCCCGTTCTTTGCGTGACCGGCCGAACACGTTCCGCAGAGAGGTGAGAATGCCCATGTGCGCAACCCTTCGCGTGAGTTGATGCCCGTCAATCCCTGGCCAGGACGGACACGTAAGGTTAGCGGCCCTGGATTGTGATCTTGTGCAGGGTCTGCCATGAAACCCCTGGCGCGTCAAGGTGGGATCGAGCCGCCGCGGCAATTCCCTCCCCGCTTCCGGGGGTTCACCCACCGTTCACCGCGGCGCCCGTCTCCCGCACGTATGTGCGCCTACGGTCGCGCTGATACCAAGGGCGTCCAGGGATTCTCAAGGGGAGAACACAGTGCGCAAGCTGCTGCCGTTGATCGGAACACCGTCCGGTTCGCATCCTGGCGGCCGGTCCGCCATGACCTGCCGTTTCCGGTGTGGTGACGCCTGCTTCCACGAGGTGCCCAACACCAGCTCCAACGAGTACGTCGGCGACGTGATCGCCGGTGCGCTCAGCCGCCGTTCCATGATGCGTGCCGCGGCCGTCGTCACCGTCGCCGCGGCGGGTGCCGGGGCCGTGGGTGTGGCCGGGGCGCCGTCGGCGCAGGCCGCGCCGGTGGCCGGGAGGGGACACGG
>NZ_RAIF01000025.1:111245-118486 GCF_003671715.1 Streptomyces sp. E2N166
GCTGCGGTTCACGCCCGTCGCGCCCAACACCGACGACGCCGTCACCGTCCCGGAGGGTTACCGGCAGGACGTCGTGATCCGTTGGGGTGAACCCATTCTGCGCGGCGCGCCCGCCTTCGACCCGGACAAGCAGACCGCCGAGGCGCAGGCGGGGCAGTTCGGGTACAACAACGACTTCCTCGCGCTGCTGCCGCTGCGCGGTGAGCGCGGCCGGCAGGTCCTCGTCGCCAGCCACGAGTACACCGACGAGGTGCTCATGTTCCGCGGCTACGACCCCGACAACCCGACCCGTGAGCAGGTCGAGATCGCCTGGGCCGCGCACGGCCTGTCCGCCGTGGTGGTGGAGGAGGAGCGCGGGAGCGGGAAGCTGACGCCCGTGACGCGGCACCGCCTGAACCGGCGCGTCACCGCGACGACCGAGTTCCGGCTGACCGGTCCGGCCGCCGGTTCCGACCTGGTGAAGACCTCCGCCGACCGGTCCGGCCGGAAGGTGCTCGGCACCCTCAACAACTGCTCCGGCGGCACCACGCCGTGGGGCACGACGCTGCACGGCGAGGAGAACTTCAACCAGTACTTCGCCAACAGCAGCCGGGCGACGGACAAGCGGTACGGGATCGGCACCGGCGCCACCGAGCGCAAGTGGGAGCGGTTCGACAAGCGCTTCGACGTCGCCCAGGAGCCGAACGAGGTGCACCGCTTCGGGTACGTCGTCGAACTGGACCCGTACGACCCGGAGTCCACCCCGCGCAAGCACACGCTGCTCGGCCGCTTCAAGCACGAGGCCGCGACCGTGCGGCTGACCCACGACGGGCGCCCGGTAGTCTACACCGGCGACGACGAGCGGTTCGACTACTTCTACAAGTTCGTCGGCAGCAAGCGGATGCGGCACGGCAACAGCCGCTGGGCGCGCGAGCACAACCTGTCGCTGCTCGACGAGGGCACCCTCTACGTCGCCAAGCTCAGCGGCGACTCCCCGGCGATCGAGATCGACGGCACGGGCAAGCTGCCGCGCGACGGCGAGTTCGACGGCAGTGGCCGCTGGATCCCGCTGGTCACCGCCACCGAGGACGGCGCCGTCTCGCACGTCGACGGCATGAGCGCCGAGGAGGTCTGCGTCTTCACGCGGCTCGCCGGTGACAAGGTCGGCGCGACGAAGATGGACCGGCCCGAGGACATCGAGCCGTCCCCGCGGAGCGGCAAGGTGTACGTCGCCCTCACCAACAACTCCAACCGCGGCGTCGGCTCGAACGCCAAGGCGGACGAGGCCAACCCGCGCAACGCCAACAAGCACGGGCACGTCCTGGAGCTGACCGAGCGCTGGAACCGGGCCGACGCGACCGCCTTCGCCTGGTCGCTGTTCCTCGTCGCCGGTGACCCGGAGGACCCGGCGACCTACTTCGCGGGCTTCCCCAAGGACCGGGTCAGCCCGATCTCCTGCCCCGACAACGTCGCCTTCGACGACCACGGCAACCTGTGGCTGTCCACCGACGGCAACGCGCTCGGCACCCACGACGGCCTCTTCGGCGTCGCGACCAACGGCGACCGGCGCGGTGAGCTGAAGCAGTTCCTGACCGTGCCGAACGGCGCGGAGACCTGCGGCCCGCTCATCCAGGACCGGCGGGTGCTGGTCGCCGTGCAGCACCCGGGCGAGATCGACGGCGCCTCCGTGGAGGAGCCGGCCAGCACCTGGCCCGACGGGCCCGGGACACTCGTGCGTCCGGCGGTCGTCGCCGTGTGGCGTGCGGACGGCCGCGACATCGGCGTCTGAGCGCCCGCCGCGTCGTCCGGGGCCGGTGTCAGCCGGCCCTGTGCAGCGTGAGGTCGACGACCAGTGCGCGGTGGTCGGTGTCGGCCAGGTCCAGGAACCGGGCGCGGTGTGCGGTGAAGTCCTCCGACACCAGGACGTGGTCGATCTGCACGCCGAACGCCGGGGCGGTCCGGGCCGGCCAGGTGGCCGTCCGGTCGGCCCCGGCCAGCCGGGCCGCGTCGCGCAGCCCCGTGTCGAGGACGCGGCGGAAGGCGGCGTGGTCCTGGGAGGCGTTGAAGTCGCCGGCGAGGATGCTGGGGGTCCCGCTGCCCTCGGCCTCGGCGGCGGCGTCGCGCAGTGCGCCCAGTTCCTCGCGCCACAGGCCGACCTGGTCCGGCAGCGGCGGCATCGGGTGGGCGAGCTGGAGCCGTACGGCGTGGCCGCGCACGTCGGCGACGGCGCCGGGCATGCCCATGGTGCCGGGGACGCCGGGAGTGGCCTTGAGCGGGAACGCGCTCAGGATGACGGACCCCTCGGAGCCGCCGCCCTCGACGGCCTGCCGGTGGGGGTAGTCGGCGGCGAGGCCGCGCCGCAGCGCCGCGTCGCACGTGTACTCGCACTCCTGCACGAATACGATGTCGGGCTTCTCGCGCCGCACGGCGGAGACCAGCTCGCCGGTGCCCTGTCCGAACTCGACGTTCGAGGTCAGCACCCGCAGCTCGGCGACGGGCAGCCCGACGGGGTCGCCCGTCTTGCCGTACGGCTCGATGAACCAGGCCAGCAGCCCGAGCAGCGCCACCCCCCACACGGCGCCGGTCCACCACCGGGCGAGCAGCGTCAGCAGCAGCCCGGCGCCCGTCGGCACGAGCAGCCAGGGCAGGAAGGCGAGCAGTTGCGGTACGGGTGTGACGCCGTCGCTGTCGGCGAGGCGGCAGCCGACGACCACGCTCACCACGGCGAACAGCAGCCCCGCGCACCAGGCCCCGGACCGCCGTCCGGCGCGGCGGGCGGCCGGCCGCTCCCGCGAGTCCGTCCACTGGCCGGTCGCCGTGTCGGTGTCCGTGTCCAAGTCCCGGCCCTTCGCTCGCGGGTGCGGTGGCTGCCTGTGCGATTCCCGAATCCTCCGTCTAAGACGGACGCCGGAGGCCGAAAGTTGCGCACAGGGTTCCCTACGCCTCCGCGTGGAACTCCCGGACCACCTCGATGCGCCCCACGATGTGCCGGTTGAACTCCTCCAGCTCCTCCGCCGGAACCCACAGCTCCAGGATGGTCTCGCCGCCGGCCCGGCGTACCGGGTAGCGCTCCAGGAAGTCGGTGTCGACCTCGAACCGCGTGACGTGGCCCGAGCCGGACGCGGGGACGTTCCAGTCGCGGGCGATGCGGACGGCGTAGTCCTCGTTGAGCACGGGGTAGAAGATCGGCTGCTCGGGCAGGCGGGGCGGCCAGGCGGTCCAGTCGGATGCCTCGACCAGCGCCAGCTCCTCGGGGCCGGTGGGGCGCCACAGGGTCGTCGTCTTGGACATGGTGGGTGACCCTAGCCTTCAGGCCGGAAACCCGGCCAAGGTATTACCCGCCGCCGGGCGCCTGCGGATTCAGCCGGTGACGGGTTCCCGACCGGGCGGTTCAGAGCCGGGCCCGCGGCCGGCGGGGCGGTGCCGGGTCGACGGGGGTCCCCGCGGGCGCCCGGCGCCGGCGCAGCAGATGTCCGTACCGGCCCGTGAGCCAGGAGGCCAGGGCGACCGTGAGCCCCAGGGCGACCAGGAGCCAGGAGGCCGTGCGCAGGGTGTCGGTGAGGGCGTCGTAGACGGCGCCCGCGGCCGGTCCGTCCACCGCGCCGTCCACCGCGCCGGGGAGTTCGGCGACGGTGAACCGGCGGCCGACCACGACGGCGAGGGCCAGCAGCGCGCCGCCGAGGGCGGTGCCGATCCCGGCGGCCGTGACCGCGCGCCTGCGGCAGGCGGCGACGGCGATGCCGGTGACCGCGAAGACGACGGCCGCGAGCGGCAGCCACAAGGCGGCGACGTCGAGCACGTGGTAGCCCTTCCTGAGCCGGTCCACCTCGTGGGCCGGGAGCACGGTGACCGCGGTGTGCCGGACCGGGATGCGCCGCGCGAAGGGCACGTTGTCGTCGGTGAGCCGGTCCTTGACACGGGCGGTGACGGGGGCCAGGTCGACGGTGACCGCGCGTCCGCGCGACCGTTCGTCCCGCAGGGCGCGCAGCACGGCGTCGTGGACGGTGCGGTTGGCCGCGTCCCAGCCCTCGCGGAAGGCCTCGGTCCGGGTGAAGGAACGCGCCGCGTCCTGTACGAAGAGCCGCACGGTGCCGCTCACGGGGCCGGCCGCGACCTGGTCGACGACCCCGTCGCCCACCGTTTCGCCCACCGCGTCGGCGACCGCGTCCCGTACGTCCGGATCGTCGGCGAGCGGCGACATGGCGGCGACGTACCGTCCGGTGTCGGCCGGCCCGTGCACAGCCCAGCCCGCCAGCGTGCCGCACGGCGCGAGCGGGCAGGCGAGGGCGGTCAGGACGGCCGACAGGGCGTTCCGGTGACGTGGGGACACCCTTCCAGGCAAGGCCCCGGGAGCGGCACGGGCGACCGGCGTGACTGCATATGGCCCACCACGACGAGCCGAACGGGCGCCCCGCCCGGGCCGGAGGGCCGCGGACGGGCGGTCGCCCGCCCCGGCGCTCCGGCCTCCCGGACGTGCGGTCCGTCAGGTGACCTGGTGGCCCTTCGCGTCCTCGTGGGTGTAGTACCGGTAGAACAACGTGGCGAACACCGCCGCCGCGAGCAGCAGGGACACGACGACGCAGGTGAACATGGCCACGCCGCTCTGCGAGTACAGGAACCCCAGCGCACTGCCCGCGAAGGCGGCCCACAGGACCGCGTGGCCTTCGCGCGGCAGCCGTCCGGCCACTGCCCGGACCACGGCGAAGAGCACGACGAACGCGAGCACGGTCATGAAGCCGAACAGCAGGTTCCAGCCGGTGATGGGGCCACCGTGCCGGTTGATGGACGCGGCCCAGTAGCCGTAGACCAGCCCGATCGTGACGGGCACCGCCCACTTCGCCACCTTGTGGGCCCGCTCGCCGAAGACATCGGGCGTCGTCGTACGGCCGCGCGTGCCCGTCCCGGGGGACGTTCCGGTGGATGTTCCGCGTGCCGGTACCGCGTGAGCCATAGCGCACTCCTCTCGCCTCACCCCCCGTCTAACCAGGGCACACCTGGGCGGGCCGACCGGCAAGTCAGGATGCGGGCCGAGGGGGCACGTGGTTCGCTGGGCCCCGTGTGGAGTCGCGACCGCGAGCCGGTGCGCGGCCGGTGGCGGCTGCTCGGCCGACTCGTCCAGGCCGCCGGCCGGGGCGACGCCGTGTCCCGGCACGAACTGCTCAGTGTCCGCGGGCACAGCGTGGCCTGGCTGATCCCGCTGCTCCTGCTCGTCGGCATCACCGCGGCCGACGTCACGACCGGCGCGTTCGAGATCATCTCCTGGACCGTGCTCGTGCCCGGCATCGCCGCCGCGATCTGCGGGGTGCGATCCACGGCCGTGTTCGCGGTGGTCGCCCTCGTCGTCTACGTGTTCGCCGACACCGTCTGGCGGCACCGGGAGGAGACCGGGCTGCCCGGCCTGGTCCTCGTCGCCATCGGGGGGACGATCGCAGTGGTGGCCGCCGCGCTCCGGGTCGGCGGCGAGCAGCGCATGCTGCACATGAAGGACATCGCCGAGACCACCCGCCGCACCGTGCTGCGCCCGCTCCCGGTGGGCTTCGGCGGCCTCGACCACGCCGCCGTCTACCTCTCCTCGGACACCGAGGCCCGCGTCGGCGGCGACTTCTACGACATCCAGCCCGGCCCGCACGGCACCCGTGTCCTCGTCGGCGACGTGCAGGGCAAGGGCCTGGGCGCGGTGGAGGCGGCGGCCGCGCTGCTCGGCACCTTCCGCGAGGTCGCCTACCACGAGCCGGACCTCGCGACGGTCGCCGAGCGTCTGGAGACCCGCATGCGGCGTCACCGCGCGCACACCGCGGCCCTCGGCCGGTCCGACGGCGACCGCTTCGCCACCGCCGTCCTCATCGGCTTCTCGGAGGACCTGTCCGACGCCGTGGACGCCGTCTTCTTCGGCCACGAACCCCCGCTGGCGGCCGGCCCCGAGGGCGTGCGGCCCCTGGGGGACGCCGGCGGGCTGCCGCTGGGCATGGGCGACCTGACGTCCGGCCCGTCGGCGTCGGTGCGACGGCTGGCCCTCGCCGCGGACGAGACGCTCCTCGTGGTCACCGACGGGGTGACCGAGGCCCGCGACGCCCGGGGGTGCTTCTACCGGCACGCCGAGAACGTCGTCCGCGCGGTCGCCGCCGATCCGTCGAACGCGGCGCCGCCGAAGCTGGTGGCGCTCGTCCGGGACGGCACGCTGCGGCACTGCCGGGGACGGCTGACCGACGACACCACGGTCTTCGCGGTACGGCGGACCGGCCGGCCGCCGGAGTGGCCCTAGACAGGGCTCAGGTGCCCCGCTTTGCAGCCGCAGCGGTTACGGTGCTGCCGTACGTGATCGACAGGGGGAGGGGACATGCCCGGAACCGTGCTGCTGCTCGCGGCGTCGCCCGTGGGCAGGGGGTGCCTGGTGGACGCCGCCTCCGTGCTTCCCGTGCTCGCGGCCGTGCCGCCCGCCGTGCTCTCCGGCACCGACACCGCGAACGTCGTCGAGCTCGCCGACCCGCTGGAGCCGCAGGCCGTCCTCACCCGGCTGCGCGCCGCCGCGGCGGCCCCGGGACCACTCACCGTCTACGTCGCCGGCCAGCTCCAGCTGGACCGGCGCCAGCGTCTGCCGCACCTGGCGCTGGCCCGTACGACACCGGCGACCATCCGCTACACCGCCCTGCCCTGGCACTGGATCCGCGAGGAGCTGCGGCTGCGGCCGAGCGGCGCGACCACGCTGCTGCTCGACCTGCACGCCGACCAGGAGACCTGGCAGTGGCTGCGGGCCAGCCCGTTGGACTGCGGGCGCAACAACGCCGTTTACGGTCGCATCGCGCCGCCGCCCGCCAGACGGACGGTGGCGGCACCGTCGTACATGCGGGCCGTCGCGACGATCCTGCGCAGCGGGCACCGGCCGCCGCCGGACCAGCTGCACCAGCAGGCGCTGACCCGCGCCGCGGCCGATGCCGCGGGCAGTGGCGCGGGCAGTGGCGCGGCGGCCGGCGCGGAACTGGTGCTGGCCGCGCCGGGGCCGGAGGCGGGTGACCCGCACGCGGTCATCGCCGCCGCCGTGCGGTCCGGGCGGCACGCGGACGCCGACGCGCTCGCCGCCCGGCACGAGCGGGCCGCCGCCCAGGCGCACGGTCCCGCTTCCGAGGACGCGCTGCACTGGACGGAGGTCCGCGCCGACCTGGCGATGTTCGCGGGGGACCCGGTGCGCAGCTGCCGGGCCTGGCTGGCGGTGGCCGAGGCCCGGCTGGGCGCCGGCCAGCCGCCACAGGCACCGGCGGTGGAGG
>NZ_RAIF01000025.1:118690-120063 GCF_003671715.1 Streptomyces sp. E2N166
AACTGAGCCGGTTGCAGGTCCAGGGCTGAGCCGTTCGCGGGCCCGGGACTGAGCCGTTCGCGGCCCGAGGTGGAGCCGTTCGCGGGCCCGGGGTGGAGCCGTTCGCGGGCCGGGGCTGAGCCGGTTGCGGAGCCGGGGCTGAGGGCCGTCGGGCGTTCGGGACCGGCGTGCGCGCCGAGCGTGCGCGTCACGACAGCGGCGTATGGACCCTCCCCTGTGCGCAACAGGGGTGTCATGATGGTGAGTTATGGCTGAGGGGGACGGAGTGGTGACGCGCGGTATCCGCATCCGGCTGGACGGGACCGCGAGCGAGAGTGACATCGACGCCCTGCACAAATGGCTCGAACGGGAGAAACCGCTCGCCGATCTGGCACGGACCGACCAACTGCGCATCGACGAACGGAGCCGGACCGACGAGGCGGGCGCCCCGATGGGTGTCGGCATGGACATCGTGGTGGCGGTGCTCGGCGGCGCCGCGGGCGCGGTCTTCCAGGGAGTGGTGGACCAGGTCAGGCGATCCGTCGAGGCCTGGCGGGCCAACCGCCGGGAGGTGGAGGACGGCGAGCCGCCCCAGGCGCGCGTCGAACCGGTGCGTCCCGACGACAGGTAGGCGGCCGGTGACCGGTTACGACCCGAGAGGGAGGACGAACCGGGCGCTGCTGGTCGGAGTGTCCGAGTACGACAACACGGCGCCGCCGGACGGCGTGCCCGGGGATCTCCCCGCGGTCAAGCACAACCTGAACCGGCTGGGGGAGGCGCTGCGGCACGGCGGGGTCTTCGGCGAGCGGGAGATCACGGTGTGCCGCTCCCCCGACCAGGTGACCTTCGGCCGGGAGCTGTGGACGGCGGCCAAGGAGGCCGAGGGCGTCCTGCTGCTGTACTTCGCCGGGCACGGGGCGATACCGAACGCGGGCGACGAGCTGTTCCTGCAGATGCGCAACGCGCGCGTGGTGGCGGGCGGGCACGCGGTCTTCCCCGGCGCGGAGATGTTCAGCACCGTGCAGGCGGTGCTCGCCGCCAGTCCGGCGCGGCGGATCGTGGTCGTCCTCGACTGCTGCTTCGCGGGCAACGCCGCCTGGATCCGCCCGGAGCCCCGCGACAAGCGGCGGGTGCTGCTGCTGATGAGCGTGCAGGCCAATCACCGCATCGACGCGGGCGGGCCCGGCACCCCGACACCGTTCACCGCCGAGCTCGCTGCGCTGCTGGATGCGGGCGGCGACGTGTCGTTCCGGGCTCTCGCGGACGACCTGCGAGCCCGGATGTCCGCCGCCGGTCACCGGACGGTACGCGGGGACGCCTGGGAGCCGGAGAGCCGCGTCGAGCCCGGGGAGGACCTGCTCCTCGCCGCCCGGCCGAGGGCCGCTCGTCCGCCC
>NZ_RAIF01000025.1:120757-154265 GCF_003671715.1 Streptomyces sp. E2N166
GACGCCGTCGACAACCGCACCGCGGCTCTCGTCCCCGAGTTCCTCCTGAGGAGCGGCGTCGGCTGCGACAGCGCGCGCCGCACCCCGCGCATGGCCCAGTACCCGGGCGACGTACCGGGTCTGGAACCCCTCTTCGTCCGCGTCCGCTGGCAGGGCGCCGACCGCGACGCGGCCGACCGCGACCGCGAGGCGGGCGCCTTCCGGGAGTGGCTCACCGGCGAGGGCGGCAGGGCGGCCTTCGCCCGGGACGGCTTCCGCTCGGCCACCGGCAACCGTGCCCTGCTCGACCCCACCGAGGTCGCCGAAGGGGTGCTGAGGGCGCCGTCGCCGCTGACCGAGTCCGCCGGACGGGACGCGATGGAGGCGTCCCTGGAGGGCTACCGGGGTGCCAACGGCCCCGGGCGCGTGCTGTTCCTGCTGGACAGCTCCGGCTCGATGACCGGTCAGTGGGAGGGCCCCAGCGGTGGGCCCGGCCTGCTGAAACAGTCGTTGGGCGGGCTCGGTGACCGGGACGAGTACGCCGTGTGGGCGGTGTCGGACACCGGCGGGGACACCCACGAAACCGTGTTGTCCTTCGGCCCGCACACCCGCAAGGACGCCGAGCGCGCCATCGACCGGGAGGCCGGGGTCCGGGACGCCGAGGCCGATCCCGGCGGGGCGCTGCGGGCCGCGCTGGAAGCCCTGGAGGTGCGGGACGCCGACGACGAGCGTCCCGGCCTGATCGTCTTCGTCACCGACGACGAGGACGCGGACCGGCTCGCCGACGACGGCTTCGGCAGCCTTCTGGCCCTCGCGCGTGCGAGGGACGTGCCGATCGCGATGGTCTCCCTGAAGGGCGGCGGCTGCGACGAGGGGAAGCCGGACGCCCGGATCTCCGAGGCGAGCGGCGGCCGTTGCCTGGACGCCGACGACGATCTCGGCGCCGCCCTGCACGACGAGGTCGCCCGCACCGGAACGGGGGAGGCGTGATGCGCGGAGCACCGCTTCGGCGACAGTCCCGGCGACGGCAGGCGAGGCTGCTGGCCCCGCTGTTCCTGCTGTTCCTGCTGTTCCTGCTCGTGCCGACCGCGTGCAGCGGTGGTGGCGGGAGCGGGCCCGCGGCGTCCCCCTCCGCCGACGTGCCCGGCGACATCGTGGTCGCCAGCGGCCGCGACGTCACCGGCAAGAACGGCATCCGCCAGCGGCTCATCGACGCCTGGAACGCCGGGCAGGAGAAGGCCGGCACCGGCTACCGTGCCCGGCTCGTCGAACTCCCCGGCAACGCCGACGAACAGCGCAGCCAGCTGCTCGGCGCGCTCCAGTCCGGCAGCGCCGCCTACGACGTGGTCAACCTCGACGTCACCTGGGTCCCGGAGTTCGCGGCCGCGGACCTGATCGGCCCGCTGCCCGGGTCGCTGCTCGACGAGGACGTCATCGCGCCCGTCGCGAGCACCGCCCGCTGGGACGGCAAGGTGTACGCCGCTCCCTTCAACAGCGACGTCGGTCTGCTCTACTACCGGCGCGACCACCTGGGCCAGGCGGACGTCGAGCAGACCGACCTGACGGGCGGCCTGGACTGGCCGGAGCTGAAGAAGCTGATCAACGCCGTCGGCGACCACAAGCCCGACGGCTACGACAAGGGCTGGACGACCCAGCTCGCCGCGTACGAGGGGCGGACGGTCAACGCCGTGGAGGCGTTCGCGTCGGCCGTACCGGACCTCACGCTCACGGACGAGGACGGCGAGTACGACGCCACCGTCGAGGAGCTGACGGAGGGCATCACCGAGCTGCGCCGCCGTACCGAGGCCTCGTACGTGCTCCCGGACGCCTTCCACTCCGACGAGGCGGCGTCCCTCGGCGACTTCGGGGCCGGCCGCACCACCTTCCTGCGGCACTGGCCGTACGTGTATCCCGCCCTGCACCAGTCGTTCCCCGAGGACGACCGGCTCGGGGTGACCGCGTTGCCGGGGCGGGCCGTGCTCGGCGGCCAGAACCTCGCCGTGACCGCGGCGTCCCAGCGGAGGACCAAGGCGACCGACCTGATCCGGTACCTGACCGGAAAGGAGAGCGAACGCTGCCTGCTGGACGCCGGTTTCGCGGCGACGCGCACCTCCGCCTACACGGACGACGCCGTGACGTGCGCGGTGGGTGCCGCGACGCCCTCCGCGACGCCCACCGGCGAGAGCGCCGACACCGTGCCCCGCGACGCGGCCGGCCGCCCGGAGTACGCCCGTGACATCCTGCTCCCCGCCCTCCGGGAGGCGGTGCACCGCCCCCGCACCCCGCTGTACGGCGCCTTCACCCAGACCTTCACCACGGAGCTGGGCGCCCTCTTCGCCGACGACCCGCCGGGTGACGCGGAACTGGCCCGGCGACTGGACGAGGCCCTCGGACGCGCCCTGCCGGACTGACGGCAGCACCGGCCGACCGTCTCAGCGGCTCACGGTGACCAGCGAGTCCGTGACCGACGAGTCCGTGACCGCGGTCGTGTCCCCCGCCGGGGAGGGCGCCGGCGGGTGTGCCGTGCCCGCGGGTCCCGCGTTCGCGGCCAGCAGCAGGCAGGCCACGGCGGCGACGGCCGCCGCGAGGGCTCTGGCGTAACGTTCGGCGGTGCGTGTGTGTTCGGGCACGGTGTCCTCTGCGGGATCGTACGGGATTGTGCCAAGCGCTGTTAAGCGCGCTTAATCCGCGGTTTAACCTAAAGGCGTCGGAGTCGAACGGCAAGAGTCGCAGGGGGAGTTGGCAGTGGGGGACCGTGACGACCGGGTGGCCATCGGCCGCCGGGTGCAGCGACTGCGGGCCGAGCGCGGGCTGACCCAGCGCCAGCTCGCGGAACCGGCCTACACCCCCGCCTACATCTCCACCCTGGAGGCCGGCCGCGTCCGCCCCTCCGACGAGGCACTGCGGCATCTCGCGGAACGTCTCGGCGTCGGCTACGAGGAGCTGGCCACCGGGCGCCCGGCCCGGCTCGCCACCGATCTGCGGCTCAGGCTCACCGAGGCGCGGCGCACCCTCGCCACCGACGGCGCCGAACAGGCGGCCGGGCAGTACTCCGAACTGCTCGCCGAGGCCGAGACCCACGAGCTGCCCGAGGAACGGGCCGCCGCGCTGCTGGGACTCGGGGAGTGCGCCGTGGAGACCGGGGAGCTGACCGCCGGACGGCAGTACTTCGAGCGGGCCGAGCGGTGCCTCGCCGACGTCGGCGCCCCGCTGCCCGCCCGCGTCCCGGCCCTGCGCGGACGCGCCCTCGCCCACTACCTCGCCGGTGAACTGAGGTACGCCGTCTACCTCCTGGAGACCACCCTCGACGAGCTGAACCGCGGCGGCCTGCACGACCCCGACGCGCTGCTCCTGCTCTACGCCAGCGCCATCGGCCCGTACATGGACATGGGCGCCCACGCGCGCGCCGCCCAGGCCGCCGAACTCGCCCTCTCCCTCGCCCCCAGCGCCGGAGACCCCGCGCTGGTGGCCCGCATGCACCGCTCCGTCGCCCGCACCCTGCTCGCCGAGGGCCGCCTCGCCGAGGCCGACGCCTCGCTCGCCAAGGCGGCCGAGCTGTACCGCACGCTGCAACTCCGCACCGAGCTGGCCAACTGCCACTGGATGCGCGGCTACGTCTGCGCCCAGAACGGCGAACTCCCGCGCGCCGAGGAGGAGATGCGAGAGGCCCTCGGGATGCTCTCCGCCACCCGCGCCGCCCTCTACAGCAGCCAGGTCGCCGTCGAACTGGCCGACGTACTGCACCGGCGCGGCAAGTCCGAGGAGGCCGCGGAACTGCTGCACGGGGTACTGGACGACCTCTCCTCCGAGCGCGGCGCCGTGCACTCCGCGGGTGCGCACCGGCTGCTCGGCATCATCGCCGAGGACGCCCGGGACACCGAGGCCGCCGAGGAGCACTACGTCCGCGCCCTCAGCCTGCTGGAACGGGCCGGCGCCGCCGGAGACCTGGCCGACCTGTGCCGGCTCCTCGGCGACCTGCTGCGCCGCACCGGCCGGGTGGAGGCGGCCCTCGACGCCTACCGCACCGGCCTCGGACACCGCACGGCACCCGGCACGACGACCCTGGGCCCGGCGCCCGCACAGCCGCCGCTGTAGGGAATCCTGGGCTGTGCACAGCGGCGCCGGTCAGCATGGCGGCGGGGGCGGGGACGAGCGGGGTGCGAGGAACATGGACGACCGACGGACCGTGGCCGACGGTGTGCGGCTCGCCGTGCGCGCGCTGGTGTACGCCGTGCTCGGCGGCGTCGCGCTGCTCACCGTCGCCACCGTGGTCTCGGTACTGGGCCCGGTCCTGGCGCTCGACCTCTACACACCCCCGGTGGCGGCCTGGTGGACGGTGTTCACCGCCGTCGTCGTCCAGGGCGTGCCCTTCCTGCTGCTCGGCACGGTCGTATCGGCGGCGATCGGGGCGTTCGTGCCGGAGCGCGCCTTCAGCCGCCTCCTGCCCCGCAACCAGGCCCTCGCCGTGCCCGTGGCGGGGGCGGCGGGGGTGGTGCTGCCCGGCTGCGAGTGCGCGTCGGTGCCGGTGGCCGGGAGCCTGATGCGGCGCGGGGTCGCCCCGGCGGCGGCCCTCGCGTTCCTCCTGTCGGCGCCCGCGATCAACCCGGTGGTGCTGGTGGCCACGTCGATCGCGTTCCCCGGACAGCCCGCCATGGTCGCCGCCCGCCTGCTCGCCTCGCTCACGGCCGCGGTGGTGATGGGCTGGCTGTGGGTCCGGTTCGGGAAGGACGAGTGGTTGCGCCTGCCGAAGAGCCGTACGGCGCCCGGAGCGTCGTCGTACGGCTGGACCGGCTTCGTCTCCGGCCTGCGGCACGACTTCCTGCACGCGGGCGGCTTCCTCGTCGTCGGCGCGGGCGCGGCCGCCGCCTTCAACGTCGCCGTGCCGCGCTCCGTCCTGGAGATCTTCACCGACTCCGCCTGGCTGTCCGTGCTCCTGCTCGCGGTCCTCGCGGTGGTGTTGTGCGTGTGCAGCGAGGCGGACGCGTTCGTCGCCGCCTCGCTGAGCGGGTTCTCGCCGACCGCGCGGCTGGCGTTCATGGTGGTGGGGCCGATGGTCGACCTGAAGCTGATCGCGTTGCAGACGGGCACCTTCGGCCGGGCCTTCGCGGTGCGGTTCGCGTCGGTGACCTGGGTGGTGGCCGTGACGAGCAGCGTGCTGGTGGGGTGGTGGCTGCTGTGAGGCGGTACGGACCGGCGGTCCTGCTCGCGCTGACCGGCGCGGCGGTACTGCGCATCTCGCTCTTCGGCGACCTCTACCTGCGGTACGTGCAGCCGGGGCTGCGGCCGTACCTGATCGTGTCCGGGGCGGTGCTGGTGCTGCTCGCGGCGGCGACGGCCCTCGCCGGGCGCGAACACGGGGAGGCGGACGAGGAGGCCGACGCCCACGGCCACAGTCACGGCCCCGCCGGTCCCCGCGTCGCCTGGCTGCTCACCCTGCCCGCCCTCGCCCTGCTGCTGTTCCCGCCGCCCGCGCTCGGCTCCTACAGCGCGGGCCGCGAGGCGGCGCAGCGCGCCGCGCAGGGGGTCGGCACCTTCCCGGCGCTGCCGTCCGGGGACCCGGTGGAGCTGACTCTCGCCGAGTTCGGCTCCCGCGCGCTCTACGACAGCGAACGGTCGCTGACCGGCCGTACCGTCCGCCTCACCGGCTTCGTCACCCACGGCGAGGACGGCACCTGGTACGTCACCAGGCTCCTCGTCTCCTGCTGCGCCGCCGACGCCACCACCGGCAAGGCCGAGATCCGCAGGGCCGGCGCCCCGCCCGTCGACACGTGGGTCACGGTCACCGGCGGCTGGCACCCGGAGGGCGGGCCCGGCTCGGACGCGGCCTGGCCGCCGGTCCTCGACGCGACGGACGTACGCCGGGTGGAGCAGCCCGCGAACCCCTACGAGAAGCGCTGAGCCCCCGTCCACGACCTGCGGCGCGCCCTGGTTTCCCCCGGTCGGGCACGGGTAGTCGAGCCTGCGGCCGCGTGAGTGAAGGAGGCGGTGCGCATGCGGCCCAGCGACGAATCCGGGTGGTCTTCGGACGGAGCACGCGCCGCCGAGGTGATCGCCGCACAAGTACGGGGCGCCCCGCCGCACGAGGTGCCGGAACGACTGTGTCTCACGGCCGTGCGGCTGCTGCCGGTGACCGGGGCGAGCGCGTCGCTGCGCGGCGATGGCGTGCCGGTACGGCTGTGCGCCAGCGGTGACTGGGCGACGTACCTGGCCGAGCTCCAGGCCACGCTGGGTGACGGCCCCTGTGTGAGCGCCGCCGAGTCGGGCGCCCCGGTGCTCGCCTGCGATCTGACGGCCGCTGCCGACGCCGGCCGGTGGCCCGTCTTCGCCCAGCAGGCGACGGCCGTCGGCGTACGGGCGGTCTACGCGCTGCCGCTGGGCGGTGCCGCCGGTTGCCTGGGCACCCTCGACCTCTACCGGGACACCCCCGGCCCGCTGGCCGGACCGCAGCTCAGCCTGGCGCGGCTCGTGGCCGGCGGCATGACGACGGCGCTGATGGCGCTGCCGCGCGGGGAGGAGACCTGGCTGGACCAGCTGGCCGGCGACCACGACGAGGTCTACCGGGCCGTCGGCATGATCATGGCCCAGCTGGGGGTCGGTGCCGACGAGGCCCTGGCCCGCCTGCGCGCCGACGCGTTCGTGTGCGGCCGCACCGCCCATGACGTGGCCCGCGACGTCCTCGCCCACCGCCGGCGCTTCGACCGCGACCACTAGGTGTATCGATCGCGGGCGTCGCCGACGCCGGCCGGGCTCGGTCCGTCCGTTCGCTAGACCTGTGCCCGCCCCTGCCGCCGGGCCTCCGTCAGCCGCTCCGTCCCGACCTCGACGGCGGTCCGGGTGGCGGCTTCGTCCGGTTCGCCGGGGGCGCCGTTGGTGAGGCTGATCGCGTCGTCGCCCACGCGTACGGCGACGAGGTGCACGGTGAGGACGGCACCCTCGGCGTTCACCGTCACCCGCAGGCCCTGCCGGGCGTCTCCCGCCTCCGGCGGTGCCAGGTCGGTGACCCGGACGTCCAGGGCGGTGCCGCGGGCGGCCCGGGCCGTGAACCGCCCGCACGTGTCCGGCAGCGTCCCGAGCCAGGTCAGCGCCCTGTCGATGTCGGCCGCGCGGTACGAGATGATCCGGTAGTGCAGCTGGGCCCCGCCGGCCGCGTCGTCCAGGGCGGCCGTGGACCTGGGGGCGATGGCGCCGCCGAACAGCTCCTCGGTGTAGAGGACGTCCAGCAGCCGCCCGCAGTCGGCCCGCTCGGCGGTGGCCTTCAGTACCCGGTCCCGCCAGGTCGCGGCGCCCCGTGTCGGCTCCCACGCCTCCCCCAGGTCGGCCTCCGTGATCAGGGCGGCCCGCGCCTGCCCCCGGGTGAGCGCGGGCGGCACGGCGGGCGAGGGGAGCGTGGCCGGGGACCGCGCGGTCGCGGGCGCTGTCCCGACGGGCCCCTCCGCCGCCCGGCCGCCCGCGGAGCAGGCGGCCGCCGTCAGTGTCAGTGCCGCCGAGAGCGCGGAGACGAGCAGGGGACGGGCGGCGGGGGCATGCTGCACAGGTGCCTCCTGGCGGGCCGGGGCGACCGGCGCCGTTTCAGGATCCGGCCGGTCGCACCCTCCACGGCACCACCGCCCCCGCCCCGCCACCAGCGTGTGGGGCCGTCCGGGTGAGGCGCCCGGCGAAAAACGGCTCGCGGCGGCGTGCGCCCGCCAGTACCGTCCCGTTCCATGAAGCGCGCGCGCCATTTCCCGATGACGACGCCGGGGAGTGTCCCGGCGCGCTGACTGCTGAGCAGAAGTCCGAAGCCCCGGGGCGAGCGCCCCGGGGCTTCTTCGCGTGGTGCTCGCCCTCCGTCCGGAGGAGACCACCGTGCACGACCAGGACCGAAACCCCGCCCAGGCACCCGCACCAGCGCCCGCCCACGACCGCGACCACCGGCGGCTCGGCCGCGAACTCGGGCTGTTCGGCACCGACCCCCTGATGGGCGCGGGCCTGCCGTACTGGCTGCCCGACGGGGCGGTCGTCCGCCACACCCTGGAGGAGTACGTCCGCGAGGCGGAGCGCCGGGCCGGCTACCGGCACGTGTACTCGCCCGTCCTCGGCAAACGCGAGCTGTACGAGATCTCGGGCCACTGGGAGCACTACCGCGACGACATGTTCCCGCCGATGGAGCTGGGCGCCGAGGAGGTCGTGCTCCGCCCGAGCCTGTGCCCCCACCACGCCCTGGTCTACCGCTCCCGTTCCCACAGCTACCGGGAACTGCCCCTGCGGATCGCCGAGCTGGGCGCCATGTACCGCTCCGAACCGTCCGGCGTGCTCGGCGGCCTGACCCGCGTGCGGGCCATCCACCTCAACGACGCGCACATCTTCTGCACCCCGGACCAGGCCGCCGCCGAGGCCCGCGCCGCCCTCGGCCTGATCCGCCGCGCCCACGCCGACCTGGGCATCCGGGCCGCCCGCTACCGCCTCTCGCTGCCCGGCCCGGGCGGCAAGTACGTCGCCGGCCCGCAGCTGTGGCGGCGGGCCACCGCACTGCTGGAGGAGGCCCTGGAGGGGCTGCCGTACGAGGCGGTGGAGGGCGAGGCCGCCTTCTACGGACCGAAGATCGACGTGCAGGTCGCGGACGCCGCCGGGCGCGAGTCCACCCTCTCCACCGTCCAGATCGACTTCCACCAGCCCGAACGCTTCGGCCTGCGCTACACCGGCCCCGACGGCGCCGCCCACCGCCCGGTCATGGTGCACCGCAGCGTCATCGGCAGCGTGGAGCGGGTGGTCGCGCACCTGATCGAGGCGCACGGCGGGGCATTCCCGGCGTGGCTGGCGCCGGTGCAGCTGGTGGTGCTGCCGATCGGTGCGGAGCAGCGGGACCCGGCGCACGACCTCGTACGGCGCGCCGGTGATCTGGGGCTGCGCGCCGAGGTCGCCGGACCGGAGCGGGGGACCCTCGGCGCCCGCGTCCGGGCGGCGCGCAAGGTGCCGTACCAGGCGGTGATCGGGGCGCGCGAGGCGGCGGGCGGCGACCTGGCGGACGTACGGCTGCGGGACGGGCGCAGGCCCGGGCGGGTGTCCGGCGCGGAACTGCTGCGGCGGATCGACGGCCGCGTGCGGGCACGCGGCCCCGAGCTGTGGGAACCCGCGTGAGCCCGCGTAGGGTCACCGGGATCCGCCCCCCCCACCGAGCCCGAGGAGCCCTCGCAGTGACGACCGCCTCCGACGACCGGCAGCCCATCCCGGTGATCATCGACTGCGACACCGGCATCGACGACGCGCTGGCCCTGCTGCTGGCGGTCCGCCACCCGGGGCTCGACCTGCGCGCCGTCACCTGCGTGGCCGGGAACACCGACGTGGAGGGGGTCGTACGGAACACCCTGACCGTGCTGGAGCAGGTCGGCGCCCCGGACGTCCCCGTCGCCCGGGGTGCCGGGCGCCCGCTGATCGAGGGGGTGCGCACCGCCCGGCACGTGCACGGGCACGACGGCATGGGCGACCTCGGTCTGCCCGCGCCCACCCGCGCCCCCGTCGACGTCGACGCGGTGACCCTGCTGCGCCGGGAGATCCTCGCCGCCCCGCGGCCGGTCACTCTGGTCCCCACCGCGCCGGCGACCAACATCGCGCTGCTGCTGCGCACCCACCCGGAGGTCACCGCCAACATCGAGCGGATCGTGTTCATGGGCGGCGCGGTGGCCACCGGGAACGCGACGCCGGTCGCCGAGTTCAACGTGTGGCACGACCCGGAGGCCGCCGCGATCCTGCTCACCGCCGGGGTGCCGATCACGATGTACGGGCTGGACGTGTTCCAGCGGGTGATCGTCCCGGGGCCGGACGTACGCCGTCTGCGGGCGAGCGCCGAGCCCGGCACCCGGCTCGCCGGTGAGCTGCTCGCCCACCGCGGCCCCGCCACCGACGAGTCCGACCCCGGCGGCGGCCTCGGCGACGCGGGCGCGGTCTGCGCGGTGCTCGACCCGGAGGGCCTGACCACGCACCGGCTGCCCGTCGAGGTGTCCCTGGCACCGGGGCCGGCCCGCGGCCAGACCCTCGTCGACCGGCGGGTCCGCCCCGGGGAGTCCGAACTGCACGAGGGAACCCGCGAACAGCCTCTGGTGGACGTCGCCTTGGAGGTGGACGTGGCGCGGTACGTGAAGCTGTACCTGGGGGCGGTCGAGCGCACCGGCGGGTAGCGCACCGGCGCGTCGCGGGCGCGCGGGTTCGCTTTTCGGGTGATGTGGACAGATCTATTCGTGTCGCCCGCACGCATCGCGAAGGAGACCGCGTGACCGTACGCAGCACCACCAGCACGCCCGACCTCTCGTCCAAGGACCCGAACTGGTGGCGGCAGGCCGTCATCTACCAGGTCTACCCCCGCAGCTTCGCCGACGCCGACGGCGACGGGCTCGGTGACCTGCGCGGCGTCACCCAGCGCCTGACCCATCTGGCGACCCTGGGTGTCGACGCCCTGTGGCTCAGTCCGTTCTACCCGTCCGAACTCGCCGACGGCGGCTACGACGTCGACGACTACCGCGACGTCGACCCGCGCCTGGGCACCCTGGACGACTTCGACGCGATGGCCGCCGAAGCCCACCGGCTGGGCCTGAAGGTGATCGTCGACCTGGTCCCCAACCACACCTCGCACCGCCACGCGTGGTTCCGGGAGGCCCTGGCGGCGGGCCCGGGTACCGCGGCCCGCGACCGCTACGTCTTCCGTGACGGCCGCGGCGAGCGCGGGGAACTCCCGCCCACCGACTGGCAGTCCGTCTTCGGGGGCAGCGCCTGGAAGCGGGTGCCCGACGGACAGTGGTACCTCCACCTCTTCACACCCGAGCAGCCCGACCTGAACTGGGAGAACGAGCAGGTCCGCGCCGACTTCCGCACCACGCTGAAGTTCTGGTGCGACCGGGGCGTCGACGGCTTCCGCGTCGACGTGGCGCACGCACTGGTCAAGGACCTGACCGAGCCGCTGCGCGACCTCGGCTCCCCCGAGCTGAGCAGCGAGGCGGCGCTCGCGGAGTTCGCCCCCGGCACCCACCCGTTCTACGACCGCGACGACGTCCACGAGGTCTACCGCGACTGGCGCAAGATCCTCGACGCCTACACCCCGCCCCGCATGGCGGTGGCCGAGGCGTGGGTGCCGGGCGCCCGGCGCGCGCTGTACGCCCGCCCGGACGAGCTGGGGCAGGCGTTCAACTTCGAGTACCTCCAGGGCGGCTGGGACGCGGCGGAGCTGCGCGAGATCATCACCGGTTCCCTGGCCGACGCGCACGCCGCCGGTGCCTCGGCGACCTGGGTGCTGTCCAACCACGACGTGGTGCGCCACGCCACCCGCCTGGTCCTGCCGCCGGACACCGACACCGACGCCTGGCTGCTTTCCGGCGGCCACGCGCCGGCCGTCGACGAGCGGGCGGGTCTGCGCCGGGCCCGCGCGGCGACGCTGCTGATGCTGGCGCTGCCCGGCTCGGCGTACGTCTACCAGGGCGAGGAGCTGGGCCTGCCCGAGGTGGCCGACCTGCCCACCGAGGTACTCCAGGACCCGATCTGGGAGCAGACCGGGCACGTCCGCAAGGGCCGCGACGGATGCCGGGTGCCGCTGCCGTGGACGACGGGCGGACCGTCGTACGGCTTCGGCACGGGCGCGGCGTGGCTGCCGCAGCCGCCGGACTTCGCGTCGTACGCCGTCCAGGCCCAGGACGGCGTGGCGGGCTCGACCCTGGAGCTGTACCGCACGGCTCTGCGCCTGCGCCGCAAGCTGCTCGACGGCGAGTCGCTGACCTGGGCGGACGACGTCCCGGCCGGGGTCCTCCGGTTCGACCGCTCGGACAGGTGGCGCTGCGTCACCAATCTCTCCGGCACGACGGTCGACCTGCCGGCCGGCGAGGTGCTGCTGAGCAGCGCACCGCTGGACGACGGCCGCCTGGGCCCGGACACGACGGTGTGGCTGGCGCTTTAGCCGCTCCGCGGGGATGAGCGGGGCCGGCGGCGGTCAGACCACGATCGCCAGTTCGCGCGAGGCGGTGCTGAGCCGGCGGCCCCCGACCTCCGTGCGGGTCACGACGTCCCCGATGCGGACGCCGCGGCGGTCCGGGAGGCAGACGTCGGGCGCGACGGGGAAGCACATGCCCGCTCCGAGCGGCTGCTCCTCGCCCTCCACCAGCTCTGGCCGTCCCCCGCCCACTCGGAGATCCGCAGCGCGCCCGCGCCGGGAACGCCTCCGCCCGTGGTCTCGGCGGCGTCGGCGCCCGGGCCGCTCATGCGGGTCAGTAGCGCACCGCCCGGGCCACCGCCGCGCGCACGTCCCCGGACAGGTCGTGGCTGCTGCGGGCGGTGGCCCGGGCGGTCTTTCCGGCGGGGACGTCGGAGACGGTGACGACGGCCGTGTCGAGCAGGGTGCCGCCGGGGTCCGTGTAGTTCACCTGCACCGCGAAGGACTTCGTCGAGTCGGCGGTGTTGCGGACGGTGACCTCGACGGTGGTGCGCCCTTCGGCATCGGTCCTCGGGTCGCCCAGCCGCACGTCGCCCTTGACGTCGGCGCCCTCCTGGATCTCCTCCAGCCACCGTCCGGCCTCCGCGGTGGCCGACGCCACGGCGTCCGCGCCCTGGGAGGCCAGCGAGGACGCGGCCGACGCGGCCCGGCTGGCCGCGGCGCTGCCCGCGTCCGACGGCGCCTCACCGTCGCCGCCGCCGTCGGAGCAGCCGGTCAGCACGGCGCCCGCCAGCACCACCACGCCGACTGCCGTGCGCACCCGGTGACCGGCCATGTCGCCTCCAGGGACCTGGGGAGCAGAAGTCCCGCGAGAGCACGCGGGACCTCTCCAGTGAAGGTCCGCGGAGGCCGGCGCGCACACCGGCGTTCGGCCGAACGGGGGCTCCCGCCGGCCGCGGGCTACCCGCTCCGGGGCGGGAGCCCGTCGGGTGGCCGGGTCACACGTGTCCCGATCCGCCGCTGCCGAAGGAGCCGCTCGATCCCGGCAGCCAGCGCTGGCGGCTCTGGTCCTCGCCCCGGCGGCTGCCCGAGTGGTGGAGCTGGTAGGGCATGAGCCGTGGGCTTCCGTCCGCCGCGAGCGGGATCTCGTCGGGTTCCCGCGCCTCCCGTTCCTCGTGGACGGCGCCGGTCGCGGGGAGTTTGCCGTGCTCGTCGGCGTGCGGGCGTTCGGATTCGCGTTCCATGACCCCCATGCCCATGCGTACGGCCCAGATCAGCGCGCCGGCGATCACCAGCCCGCCGATGAAGGCGATCGTCAGGTTGAGCGCGTGCGAGGACGCGGCCAGCAGTTCATACGTTGCCGTACTCATGTTCTGATTATGTACCCCCAAATGAGATAAAGCGCCAGGAATGTCCGGAGTGCTCTCCCGAGGGCTTGCGCGAGCGTTCGCCGTGATTGAGAGCGGCCGGTGGCTGGTACCCGGCACACTGCGGCGGCGCGGCCCCCGAGCCCATGGCCCCCGAGCCCGCCGCCTCCCTCGTGCCGCCGGTGGAAGGAGCGCCCCATGACCGCGCCGTTGACGGCCGACGCCCATGACTACGGCCTGGCCGGGGACGGCACCGCCGACGACCGGCCGGCGTTGCAGAAGCTGGTGGACGCGCTGGGCGACGCCACCGCCGCCGACGGACGGCCGCGCACCGTGCGCGTGCCCGCCGGGCGGTACGTGATCCGGGACCGGCCCGTGCTCTGGCGCAGCGGCGTCTCGCTGATCGGCGCGGGACGCGGGGCCACCTGCTTCGCGCTCGCCAACCCGGGCGCCCCGACGCGGCCGGTCCCGCTGGCCTGGTTCACCACCGCCCAGCACGGCGCCGGGCGGGACAACCACATCGCCGACGTCACCTTCGCCCACTTCGAGATCGACGGCTCCGGGGTGGAGACCGAGGATTACGAGGTGCTGGCCAAGGGGCTCGGCCTCCAGTACGTACTGCGCGGGCGCTTCACCGACCTGTACATCCACGACACCGCCGCCACCGGCTTCGGGTGCGACTTCCTCCAGGACACCGTCGTCGAGGGCGTGCTGGCCGAACGGTGCGGGCGGCAGGACCCCGGCGAGAAGATGGGCGGCGCGGGCATCGGGATCGGGGTCGGCGGCTGGGGGCCGGTCGAACGGCTGGCGGTGACCGACTGCACGGCCACCGGTAACGGCACCAACGGCATCTTCCTCGAACTCCAGCAGGACGACTGGGCCCCGCCCCGCGGCATCCGCGTCACCGCCTGCCACACCGAGGGCAACCGCTACGGCATCTCCGACTGGGGCGCCGACGGCCTGCTGGTCACCGGCTGCACGATGCTCGGCAACCACGTCGCCGGGTTCGACGTGTCGGCGCAGGGCACGACGAGCGTCGGCGGCCGCGGCGGCATCGTCACCGGGTGCGTCCTCGACGGCAACGTGGGCGACGGGATCGCACTCGGCAACACCCCGGGTCCGTACGCGTTCCGCGGCAACCGCGTCAGCGGCAACGGGCGGTACGGCTACTGGCAGCACAACCTGGCAGGCGGCGACCAGGAGCCCGCCACGGACATCGTCCTGGAGTCCAACGACATCCACGACAACGCCCTGGACGGCATCCGCGTCGACGCCCCGCTGCACGAACCGGCGGTCTACGGCAACCGGATCCGGAACAACGGCCGCCGCGCCGCGCCGGAGGCCCGGGGAGGCGGCGCGGGCGTCCACTGCGGGCCGCTGTCCCTGACCGACGAGAACGCCGACTGGCTTCCGGGCGGCCACCGCGGCAAGCGGCTGACGGTCGGCACCCGGAGCGCCGGGGCCGGCGCCGAAGTCACCGTCGTGGTCACCGACAACACCGCCACCGAACTCACCCTCGCCCCCGAGCGCCCCGGCGCGCAGACGGCCTGGCCGGGCGGCACCCCCGGGCCCGGCGCCGCCTACCGCATCCCGGACTCCCCGGCCCCGCGCACCGGCCTGACCGCCGCGGCCGCCGTGGCCCACCCGTACGTGCAGGGCAACCGCGTCCGGGACGACGGGCACCCGCGCACCCAGACGCACGCCCTGTGGATCGCGCACGAGGCCACCTGGACCGGCGGCCGGGTCTCCGGCAACGACTTCAGCGGCAACGCGTCGGCGGCGACCCGCTTCGACTCGGCGCCGAGCGGCGGTCGCTGGCGGGACAACGACGGCTGACCCGCCGCCTCACGGTGCCCGCAGCGCGTCCACCGCGATCCGGGCCGCCGTGCCGATCACCGCGTCCGCCGCCGGGAGGACGGCCGCGGTGTGGGCGGTACGGGTGAAGACGGCCACGGCGTAGCGGCCGCCGTCGGGGTATTCGACGACGCCGATCTCGTTGCGCAGGGTCGGCAGACTGCCGGTCTTGCCGGCCACGTGGACGTCGTCGAAGGGGAACCCCGATGCCAGGCGGTGCGGCCAGACCTGGAGTCCCATGACGCGGCGCGCGGCGGCGCCGTACTCGGGCGGGCACGCCTCGTCCCGCCACAGGGCGGTGAGCAGGCGGGTCATGTCACGGGGCGTGCTGCGGTTGGTGCGGGCGGGATCCAGGGCACGGAGCCGGGTGATGACGTGCGGGTCGGTCAGCGCCCGGGCACCGGCCGGCCCGGCGTCCTCGCGCATGGTGCCGAGCATCTCGCCGAAGCCGTACACCGCCCGGGTGCGGGTGAGGCCCAGCCGGTCCGTGGTGCGGTTGACGGCGTCCAGACCGACCCGGCGCAGCAGCAGGTCGGCGGCGGTGTTGTCGCTGACGGACATCATCAGGAACGCCGCGTCGCGCAGCGACAGCCGGACCGGGTCCAGCATGGCCGCCAGTCCCGTGGGCCCCGGAGTGCGTCCGGCCGGCGGGCACTCGACCTGCTCGGTGAGGTCCAGCGCCCCGGCCGCCGCCAGCTCGTGCAGCGTCACCAGCACACACACCTTGTGGACGCTGGCCGTGCACACCGCCTGGTCCGCCCCGGTCTCGACCTGTGCGCCGGAGTCGATGTCGACGGCGTGCAGCCACCCGGTGACCCCGGCGTCGGCGAAGGCGGCCTGGAGGCGTCCGGTAACGATGTCGGTCACAGCCAGAACTCCGATGCCGGGCGAAGGTGCAGTGGCCGGGAGGGGGCCTCCGGGCGGGCGCCGGCCGTGGTGCGCAGGGCGTGGGTGGCCGCGTCCGCGAAGGCGCCGACGGCGGCGTCGCCGCGTCCCTTGGGCCAGGCCACGGAGTGCCGCCAGGCCAGCGGCGCCCCGGCCAGCGGACGCCAGACCAGGTGCCCGTCGGCGGGGGCGGCGAGCTGGGTGTCGCTGGGGCCAAGGGCGACGGCCCCGGACGACAGCACCAGTCCGCGTACGAAGCTGGCGCCCTGGCCGTGCCGTACGGCGGCGGGCGTGTAGCCGCCCCGCGCGCAGGCGGTGAGCAGGTCGTCGTAGACCGCGGGGGCGCCGGCGCGCGGGAAGAGGACCAGGTCGTAGCCGGTGAGGGCGGCGAGCGGCACCTCGTCGAGCCGTGCCTGGGCGGCCCCGCGCGGCAACAGCACGCCGAGGTCGCGGCGCAGGACCGGGCCCAGCTCCAGGCCGGTGACGTCGCAGGGGTGGTGGATGAGGCCGACGTCCAGCTCGTGCGCCGCGAAGGCGGCGAGCTGCTGGGCGGTGGACAGCTCGTGCAGCTCCAGTTCGAGGCCCGCGTGCCGGCGCCGGAAGTCCGCCAGCAGCGCGGCGACGGTCTCGCCGGAGATGTCCGGTGACAGGGCGGCGCGCAGCAGGCCGGTCTCGCCGTCCCGGATACGGCGCGCGGCGGCCCGGAAGGACTCGGAGCGGGCGAGCAGCTCACGGGCCTCGGCGAGCAGCAGCGTGCCCGCCTCGGTGATGGCCACCTGGCGGCTGGTGCGCTCGAAGAGCCGGACGCCCAACTCCTTCTCCAGCCGCTGGATGCGCTGCGACAGGGGCGGCTGGGCCATGCCGAGGCGGGCGGCGGCACGCCCGAAGTGTGACTCTTCTGCAACAGCCACAAAGCACTCCAGGTGCCGCACCAGGTCCACGACCAGTAATCATATCGGGGATTGATCGATCAGACATCCATATCAATCTTGGACAGGGGGCCGGTCGGGTTGCTGTCCTCGGGGCATGCGCTCCTTCCGCGACCTCTCGTCCAGCCCGCGCCGGTGGCCCGCCGCGCTCGCCCTGGCCCTCACCCTCCCCCTGGCCGGCTGCGCCACCGAGTCCGGGGGCCGCGAGTCCGGGCGCCCGGACTCGGCGCCATCGGTGAGCAGCACGTCCCCGCCCGGTGCCACGGCATCCGCGGCACCGGAGGCGGTCCGCGGTTGGCTGCGGGCCGACGGCCACACCCGCCGGTACCTCCTGCACCGGCCCGCCGCCGACGGCCCGAGGCCCCTGGTCATCGCCTTCCACGGCCGCGGCGCCGACGCCGCCGGGATGCGCGAGAAGAGCCGGCTGGAGAAGGCCGCCGGGGCCCGCGGCATGCTGGTCGCCTACCCCGAGGGGCTCGACAACGGCTGGGGCGCGGGCAGGCAGGCGACCGAGCGGCGCCCGGATCCCGACCTCGACGTGCGGTTCACCGAGGCACTGATCAGGCACCTGGTGCGCACCGAGCGGGCCGACCCCGAGCGGGTCTACGTCGCCGGATTCTCCAACGGCGGCTCGATGGCGCTGCGCATGGCCGCCGAGCGTCCCGGCCTGCTGGCGGGAGCGGCCTCGGTCTCCGGGCAACTGCCCGCGGGCGCCGCCGCGGTCAGGCCCACCGGGCCCGTCCCCGTCATGGTCGTCTACGGCGCCGACGACCCCGTACGCCCCCTCGCGGGCTGGCCCTCCCCGCCGCCGGACCCCGAGGAGCCGATCCTCCCGAGCCTGTCCGCCCGGGACAGCGCGGAGGCGTTCGCGGCGGCGGGCGGCGCGGGCGAACCGGTCACGGAGGAAGCGAAGGGTTACGACCGAACCGTCTGGCGCCTGACGGAGGCGGCCTCCGATGCCCCCGACGCCTCCGATGCCTCCGGCGGCGGCCGGGAGGCCACCGTCCAGCTCCTGGTCGTCGAGGACGCCGGTCACACCTGGCCGGGCTCGTCGGTCACCCCGCCCAAGGGGTTCGGCCCCACCAGCAAGGCCCTGAACGCCACCGACACGATCCTCGACTTCTTCGCAGCCGGCTGACCGAGACGACGCGGCCCGACGCACAGACCCGACGCACAGACCTGGCCCACAGATCCGACTCACAGACCTGGCCCACAGGCCCGACCCACAGACAGGAACCCTGATGCCGGACTCTCCCTACTTCACCCCTCCGCGCCGCCGCGGGCCGCGCAACGGTGTGCGGGCCGTCGCCGCCGTGGGGGTCGTGCTCGCCATCGCCGCGGGCGGCTCGTACGCCGCCGGGGTCGGGCCCTTCGCACGCGGCGACGACGGTCCCGACCCCGCCGCGATGAAGCAGGCGCGCGCGTTCCTCGCCGACTGGGCCGCCGGGCGCCTGCCGAGCGCGGCCGGCCGCACCACCAGACCCGGCACGGCACAGGAGGTGCTGCAGAGCTTCACCGCGGGCCTCGACATCGGCAGGCCGCGACTGACGGCGGCGGGAGAGGCGAAGGAGGCCGAGGACGGCACCCTCGGCGTCCCCTTCACCGCGAAGATGCCGATCACGGGCCTGGGCACCTGGACGTACGAGTCGCGACTGCCGCTGCGCGAACAGGACGACGGCGGCTGGAAGGTGGACTGGCGGCTGTCCCTGGTGCACCCGCGGCTGAGCGACACGGAGAAGTTCCGGCTGGAGCGCGAGGAGACGACCCCGCCGAACGTCACGGACCGCGACGGGACCTCCCTCTCGGGCGGCGAGTACCCGTCCCTGACTCCACTGCTCGGACGGCTCGCCGACAGCACCGGTGGCGGACCGCGAGGCGCGGTCGAGCTGATCGACCGGGCCACCGGCGAGACCGTGCGCACCGAGGCGGCCTTCGGGAAGAAGCCCGACCCGGCGACGGACGGCAGGCCCGTCCGCACCACCCTGGACGCCACCTGGCAGTCCGCGGCCGAACAGGCCCTCACCGAGGCCGACGGCGAGAACGCCGCCCTCGTCGCCCTGCGCATCGACAACGGCGAGGTCCTCGCCCTCGCCAACTCCCCCTCCACCGGCTTCAACCGCGCCGCCTCCGGCACCTACGCACCCGGCTCCACCTGGAAGATCGTCACCAGCAGCGCCCTGCTGCTCAAGGGCGCGGTGGAGCCCGACGACGTCGTGGACTGCCCCAAGTACCTGACCGTCGGCAAGGAGTTCCACAACGTCGAGACGTCCGAGTACCCCGGCGCCACCTTCCGGAAGGACTTCACGGAGTCCTGCAACACCGCGTTCATCAGCCTGCGCGGCAAGCTGGACGAGGGGGAGCTGGGGAAGGTCGCCCGCACCTACTTCGGGGTGGGCCAGGAGTGGCACATCGGCATCCCGACGTACGACGGCTCCGTGCCGGTGCCCAAGGACGAGACGGAGAAGGCCGCGTCGATGATCGGGCAGGGCCGGGTCCAGGCCAACCCGCTGATCATGGCGTCGGTGACGGCCACCGCGGTCTCCGGCGAGTTCCACCAGCCGTCCGTCACCGCCGGCAACGAGGACGAGACCCGCACCGAGCCGCTCCCCGGCGGGGTCGTCACCCAGCTGCGCGAGCTGATGCGGGCCACCGTCACCGACGGCACCGCGCACGTCCTGGCCGACCTGCCCGGCGAGATCGGCGCGAAGACCGGTACCGCCGAGGTCTCCGACGACCAGGACAACAACGGCTGGCTCGTCGCCCACCGCGGCAACGTGGCCGTCGCCGTCGTCGTCGAGGAGGGCGTCACCGGCGGCGGCTCGGCGGGACCGGTCGTGCACAGCCTGCTGTCGGCCGTACCGGAGGACCCGTCCTGAGCCGCTCGGGACGTGGCCGGCGGTCAGCCGAGGCGCACCGGCAGTTCCGCCGGGCCCCGCAGCAGGGTGCTGGTGCGCCAGGTGGGCGTCGCCGGGCCGGCGGCGAGGGCGAGCCCGAGGAGCAGCCGTACGGCGACGGTGGCCTCGACGCGGGCAGGCGGGGCCCCGGGACAGTGGTGGAGGCCGTGGCCGAAGCCGAGGTGGCCCTGCGTCCGGCGGCCGATGTCGAAGCGGTCGGGGCCGGAGAAGTGCCCGGGGCCGCGGGAGGCGGCGGTGAGGGAGCCGAGCACCGAGTCGCCCGCGGCGAACCTGGCGCGCCCCGGCCCCAGCGGTTCGGCCGCGAAGCGGAACGCGGTGGCGTGCACGGGGGAGTCCCTGAGCGCCGCGACCGCGCCGGACGCCTGGCGCCGCCCCCTGGCCCTGCTCCTCGGCGGCCTGCGCACCGCGCCGCTTCCGCCGCCCCTGCCCGCCCCCTCGCTCACCGCCGCCGAACTGGGCGACGTCCTGCGGGAGACGGGCCCGCACCGCACACGCGGTGGCGGCCGCGTGGCCGACGCGTGAGGTGAGGTGGCTCAGCCCTGGGAAGTGGGCGCCGCGGGCCCGCCGTCCCCGGTGCCCTCGCGGCGGACCGCCTCACCCCGGATGACGCGCGGCGCCTCCCGGTCCTCCGGCGCCGTCCGCTCCTCGTCCTTCATCGCGCGGGCCTCGGCCTTGAGGATGCGGGCCGACTTGCCCGCCGAGCGGGTCAGCTCGGGGAGCTTCTTGGCGGCGAGAACGGCAATGACGACGATGAGAATGATCGCGAGCTCGCTCAGTCCGAACACGGCGCTCCCTGTGGGCGTACGGTGCGGGCCCGCGGCACGGGCCCGCACGGAATCTACGGCAAAGTCGGCGGGGGCCAGGGCCAGGGCCTGGGCCTGGGCGGCGGCCTCAGAGGTCGAACTCGTGCGGCGGCAGGTCCAGGGCGTAGCACGCCTCGCGGACCACGGCCCGCTCGTCCTTGTCGAAGTCCCCGTCGGCGCCGCCGATCACGATGCCGATCTGCACGACGGCCCGTGCCTCGGCGGGCTTCTTCTTGGCCTTGGCGATCTCCTGGAGGACGCCGACCTTGCCGAAGGCGAAGTCGGCGGTCAGCTTGTCCAGGTTGGCCTCGAAGCGGCGGCGCAGGTCGTCGGCGGGGAAGTTCTGCAGCACCTCGTTGGTCCCGATCAGCTGGGCCACGCGCTGCCGCTCGGACGGGTCGACGCTGCCGTCGGCGGCGGCGACCAGCGCGCACATCGCCATGCTCGCGTCGCGGAAGGCGCCGCTCTTGAGGTCGTTCTTCTTCGCCACGAGCTGCGTCTGCATCTGCGACGCGGACTCCTTGAAGCGGTCCCACAGGGCCATGAGAACTCCGTACGGGTCGAGAGGGGCGAGGTTCTACACCCTTGTAGAAGTTATCAGGCGTCCCCGTCGTCCCCGAAGCCGTCCCCGAAGCCGTCCTCGGAACCGTTCTCGGACTCGTCCTCGAAGAAGTCCCCCACCTCGTCGACGGCCTCGGCCGCCACCATCGCGCCGGCGACCCCCACCGCGAGCCCGGCCGCGCCCGCCGCGACGGCGGTGCCGGGGCCGGAACCGCCGGACAGGGCCCCGGACTCGTGCCCGTACACGGCGTGTGAGCCGTAGGACGCCCGGTGCTCGACCAGCTCCCGGACCCAGCCGTCGACGAGGGCGTTCCAGTCCTGCGGCCCGGCCGGTCCCTCGTGGGGGACGGTGAAGCGGCTGAGGGCGTCGTGGCCGTCGGAGAACGGGCCGCCGCGCTTGTCCGCCTCCAGGACCACCTCAAGGGCGCCGGCCACGGCCAGGAAGGTCAGCTCGATCTCGTTGACCTGGTCGGCGTACCGCGGGGGCGGGGTGAGCTCGATCTCCTGGTAGAAGGGCAGCTGCTGCCCGGTGCCGCCGATACGGCCGTACTCCAGGTCGGCGGAGCGGAAGCCGAAGCCGAGCTGCCCGAAGGCCTCCAGGACCGCCTCCTGGGCGGGCAGGGGCGCCACGGTCACCTGGTCCAGGTCGCCCTTGTCCCGGGCGCCGGCGACCGCCAGCTCGGTGCGCACGCCGAGCACGATGCCCAGTGGCTGCCCGTAGAGCTCGGTGACCGGCGTCTCCCAGGGCAGCGGCACCGTGAACGGCACGCCGCGCCGCTCGCCCGCCGCCAGCCGGAAACCCCCGCCGACCGTGTGCCGGCCGAAGACGACGACGCCCTCGCCCTCCCCGTGGTCGCCCTGCTCGGCCTCGACGCGGGCCACCAGTTCCAGCGCGACGTGCTCGACATCGTGGTCGGCGGTGCCGCCGACGAGATGGACCCGGCCCGGCAGCGCGCCCCCCGGCCGGGCGGCGCCCGGGTCGAGGACCGTGTCCAGCGAGGGCCCACCCACGCCGAGGGAACCGAGCAGCCGCTTGAACACCATCGAGGCGTTCACTCCTTCACGTTCGTTCGCACGTTCGTCCGGGGAACAACCGGAACCGTCCGGCAGTTCTCTACAGGCGAGTAGAAGCATAGGGGTCCGAGGACATTGAGGACTCCCCATGCTTTTGCTCGTCCTTTACCATGAGAGGGAAACCTCGGGCGCCCAGCTGGTACCGGCGCCCCCGACCCCGTTAAGGAGTCCCGTTCCGTAATGGAGCCTCCCAGTACCGGCCGTGCCATGGCCGGCCCGCAGTCCTTCCTGTGCGCGCGTGCGCCGTATGTGCGTGAGGGAAGCGGGGTGGCACGGTGACCGAGGTCCTGCTGCTCCTGCTGGCCCTCCTCCTCACCCTGGCCTGCGCCCTCTTCGTGGCGGCCGAGTTCTCCCTCACCACCGTCGAGCGCGGTGACCTGGAGCGTGCCGCCGAGTCCGGTGAGCGCGGCGCCGACGGCGCCCTGAAGGCCGTACGGTCCCTGACCCTCCAGCTCTCCGGCGCCCAGCTTGGCATCACCGTGACCTCGCTGGTCATCGGCATGCTGGCCGAGCCGTCCCTCGCGGTGCTGCTGCGCGGCCCGCTGCGGGCGATCGGCCTGGGCGCTGCCGCGTCCACGGTGGCGACCGTGCTCGGCGTCGTCGTCTCCACCGTCGTCCTGATGGTCGTCGGTGAGCTGGTCCCGAAGAACTGGGCGATCTCCCGCCCGCTGGCCGTCGCGAAGGTCGTCGCGGGCCCGCAGCGCGGCTTCACCACCGCGTTCGGCCCCTTCATCCGGCACCTGAACGACACCGCGAACCGCTTCGTGCGCCGCTTCGGCCTGGAGCCGGCCGAGGAGCTGGCGTCCGCCCGCAGCGCTGAGGAACTGGTCGCCCTGGCCCAGCACTCGGCCGCCGAGGGCGCCCTGGAGGCGGACTCGGCCGAGCTGTTCGTGCGCACCCTGCACCTGAGCGAGCTGACCGCGGAGAACGTCATGACCCCGCGCGTGGACGTCAAGGCCCTGGAGGCCCAAGCCACCGCCGCCGACGCCGCGAACCTCTCGCACGCCACCGGCCTGTCCCGCTTCCCGGTCTACCGGGACAGCCTGGACGAGGTCATCGGCACCGTGCACATCCGCGACGTCCTGGCCCTGGAGCCGGAGCGGCGCACCGTCACCCCCGTCACCCAGCTGGCCACCGCGCCGCTCCTGGTGCCGGACAGCCTGCCCGCCGACCGCCTCCTGGAGCGCATGCGCCAGACCCGCACCATGGCCGTCGTCATCGACGAGTACGGCGGTACGGCGGGCGTGGCGACCGTCGAGGACATCGTGGAGGAGGTCGTCGGTGAGGTGCGCGACGAGCACGACCCGGTCGAGATACCGGACCTGCTGCCCGCCCCCGCCGAGACGGACGGCCGCACGGCCTGGGAGGCCGACGGCTCGCTCCGCCTGGACCGGCTCGCGCGCATCGGCCTGACCGCACCGGACGGGCCGTACGAGACCCTGGCCGGCCTGGTCGCCACCCACCTGGCACGCATCCCCGCCAAGGGTGACGTCATCGACCTGGACGGCTGGCGCCTGGACGTCCTCGACGTCGACCACCACCGCGCCGACCGCCTGCGGGTCACCGCACCCGCGCCGGCCCCCTCGGCCGACCGGCAGCCGGAGGTGGCCCGATGACCGTCGTACAGCTCCTCATCGGCGCCCTGACGCTGCTGACCAACGCCTTCTTCGTCGGCGCCGAGTTCGCCATGATCTCGGTACGCCGCAGCCAGATCGAGCCGCGCGCGAAGACGGGTGACAAGCGCGCCCGGATGACCCTGTGGGGCCTGGAACACATCTCCGCGATGATGGCCACGGCCCAGCTCGGCATCACCGTCTCCTCCCTCGTGCTCGGCGCGGTCGCGGAACCGGCCATCGCGCACCTGATGGAGCCGGTCTTCGAGGCGGTCCACATGCCGCACGCGCTGGTCCACCCGATCGCCTTCGCGATTGCCCTGGCCCTCGCCACCTATCTGCACATGCTGATCGGCGAGATGATCCCGAAGAACATCGCGCTGGCCGCCCCGGCGGCCACCGCGCTGGTCCTCGGCCCGCCGCTGGTCGCCCTCACCCGGGCGCTGAAGCCGGTCATCTTCGGCATCAACGCCTTCGCCAACACGCTCCTCAAGCTGCTGCGGGTGGAGCCGAAGGACGAGGTCGAGGCCGTCTTCACCGACGACCAGCTGGCCCGGATGGTCGTCGACGCGAGCGAGGCCGGGCTCCTCACCCCGGCCGACGGCGAGCGCCTGCGCGACGCGCTGGAACTGGGCACCCGCCCGGTCGGCGAGATCCTGGTCCCGGCCCCGAAGATGCGCACGGTCGACCACACGGTCACCCCGGCCGAGCTGGAGCGCATGGCCGCCGAGGCGGGCTACTCCCGCTTCCCGGTCACCGGCCCCGGCGGCACCGTCCTCGGCTACCTGCACATCAAGGACACCCTGGGTCTCACCGACCGCGGCCGTCCCTTCCCGCGTGCTGCCCTGCACCGGGTCACCCGGGTCCGCATCGACACCCCGCTCGACGACACCCTCACCGCCCTGCGCACCGAGGACAGCCACCTGGCCGCCGTCACCGGCGAGACGGGCGCGGTCCTGGGCTTCGTGACGATGGAGGACGTCCTGACGGAACTGGTGGGCCCGACGACGCCGGTGGCATGACCCCGGGAACCGGGGAACTACCGCACGGCCACGACCGTCTCCCACAGCGACACCTGTACCGCTGTGGGAGGCGCGCATGGCCGTGGTCGGCCTGTTCTGGATCACCGAGGACTGCGTGTACGTGGGAGCCGAACCCACCGGTACGGCGCCCGGCGTACGGCTGACCAAGGACGGGGTCGAGACCCTGGGGTCGGACCAGGGCGGCCGCTTCTGGTCCTGGGACCTGGTCGGCGGCATCGACGTACAGGACGTGGCCGTGCGCTCCACGGCGCGACGGCTGGCCTCGATGGCGTTCGACTCGCTGGTCGTCCTGGTCACCGGCGACGGCGAACAGCCGCCGGCCTTCACGGTGCGGGTGGAGACCGAGAACGACGGCCCGATCGAGGCGACCGCCCTGGCCGCCGCCCCCGGAGGCATCCACACCCCGGACGAGCACGCCCTCTCCCGCACCCGCCTCGCCACCGGCGCCACGCCCGTCGAGAACCTCCTCACCTGGCGCCGGGACGAGCCCGAGGACGTCGCCCCGACCAGGGACGAACAACTGGCACTCCTGCGGCACTGGACGACGACCCCGACCTGACCCACCGGCATCCGGGTCACGCCGCCGTGGCCGCGCCGACGGGTGGCGCGCTGTCACGGCGCCGGTCATCCGGGTGGGCAGTACGTCCCGGGCGTCGTAGTCGAGACCGATCCGCGTGACAGGGCCGGGACGCTCGGTCGACGCGGTGATCAGGCCGGCGGTTCGGCCGCGGGGGCCGACGGCCCGGGCACGGCCTCGTGGCCTTCGTCCGCGCTATTCCAGGCCGCCCACCGCCCCGGCCATGAGCGGCTCGGCGGCCTCGTCGTCGGTATCGGGCGGCACCACCAGCAGGTCCCAGCGTCCGTGGCCGGGGGCGATCAGGACGACGGTGTCCGGGGCGTGCCCGGCGACGCTCCTTCGCAGCCGCACGACCTGGTTGCAGACGAGCATCCGGCCCGGCGACGCCGACCAGGCCCCGCCGTGCACCGTGACACCGGCGATGTGGCCCCAAGCGCGGGGCAGTGCGGCGAGCAGTTGCGGCAGCTCGGTCAGGAGGTCGTACGAGCGCGGCCACCACGCTCCGTCGAGGCGGCGCGGCGGACGGCCCAGGGGCGCCAGACGCAGCCGGAGGGCGGGGTGTGCGGGGCGGGAGGGCGGTGCGGGCGGTGCGGGGGTGATCACGGTCTTGGTTCCCTTCGGTGGAGGAACGGGGCGGCGTGTACGCGGTGCGGTTCCGGCCCCTGGACCGGCGTCGAGAGGTCGGGTCCCCGGCCGCGTACGGCCGTGCGGTGCGGGCGAGGCGGCCGCCCGGCAGCCGCGAGCGGGAGAAGAGGACCGACGGGCGCAGACGGCGACCGTCCGGCGCTGTCGCGAGGCGGGCCGGGTCAGGCCGGGCGGATGCGGGCCGTTCGCGCGGTCACGACGATGCGGCGAGCCGGCGCGGGAGAGGGATGACGCGCGGCACGGAGCGAGAGGCGGGGGCGGTCATGAAGCGGAACCTGTCCCGGGCGTGGGATCGCCCGGTGTCGTGGTACGCCGGGAACGAGGCCGGTCCGGTCACCGGCATGCGCCATGCCCTCGGTCCTTCGAGCGTACTCCGCGGGCGACGGGGGCGGGCGGGACGGACAGGACGGTTCCGGCGTCCCCGACGAGGGCCGGGCCGCGCGCAGGGCCCGGAGTACCGTGGAGAGACCGGGAGCATGCCGCGTACCGGCCCCGACACCGGTGCCGCTCCCGGCGACCGACGACACCGGGCCGTAACGCCCGAGCCCGGGGCAGGAATCGCCTCATGACCGTGAACGTGCCGGTGCGGCCCCCGACGACCAGAGCACCTGACGGGCGGGAGGCCGGTCCGGACCGGCCGGGTCCGCGGCGGCCGAGGCCGGAGCGGGGCTCCTCGCCCCTCGCCGGAGAACGCGTCCGGCCGCTGACGCGGAGCCAGATCGAGGATCGGTCCGGGGACCTGGGCGACCTGTACGCGCAGACCTCCGGCGGCGGCCCGCGGGCGTGGAACGAGGACCGTGGCGCCTTTCTGCGGCAACTGGCGACCGACGTACGGCGTCCGGGGTTCTCGCTGCTGATAGCGGAGAGCACCGTCCTGACCGGCTGCGCCTACGGCTATCCCGTACCCGGCGCTGGTGTCGCGGGAGCGCGGGGCCTGGACGCGTATCTGCCGAGGAGTGTGCTGCCCGTCGCCGCCTCCGGGCGGCTCTTCCTGGTCTCCGGGATCATCGTTCCGGCCCGCGTGCGCAGGCGGAACCAGGACCGGGCCTGGAACCTCGCCCGGCGCCTGCAGAGGCGGCTGCTCACCGAGCACGACGCCGCCCTCGGCGTCACGCTGGTGGACCGGACCGACGCCGCGACCGTCCAGGCCTTGCGCGCCTGGGGCTGGCGCTACGCCGAGGGCGACACACTCCAGGCGTCCCTGCTCGGCCCGTACGGCGTCCTCCTGCTCCGGCCCTGATCGGGGCCCCCGTACGGTGTCCTCCTGCTCCGGCCCTGAGCCACCACGTCGCCCCTCCACTCCCGCCGGCGGTGGTCCGGCGGTCCGGCCGTCCCCGGACGGGACCGGGGCCGCCCGCCGACACGCGTCGGCCGCCCCGGCACCGCGGCCGGTACTCCGGCGGATATGTGTTCGCCGCGACAGGTATCCGACGGGCGCGACTAGAGTTCAGCTTGCGGGGGAACCGGATTCCCTGCGGCGGGCCGTGTCCCCAGCGGTTCGCAGGAAGGTATGCATGCCCCCGGAGAGCAGGCTGAACGCCGAAGGTCGGCCGCAGGCCGCCGACCGGCTCGACGACGATCAGTACCCGGCGTACACCATGGGCAGGGCGGCCGAGCTGATCGGCGCCACGCCCGGTTTCCTCCGCGCCCTCGGCGAGGCGGAACTGATCAGCCCGAAGCGTTCGGAAGGCGGGCACCGCCGCTACTCGCGCCAGCAACTGCGCCGCGCCGCACGCGCCCGCGAGCTGGTCGACCAGGGAACGCCCATCGAGGCCGCCTGCCGCATCGTCCGCCTGGAGGACGACCTGGAGGCGGCGTTGCGCATGAACGAGGAACTCCGCCGCGAGGCGCCGAGTCCCGGTGGGAACGGAGAGCGGCGCGGCGAGTGAAAAACTGACGCCGGCGAAACAGATATTCGTTGAACGCCGGAAAAACAATCCTGCGGCAAATCCGGGCGCCATTCCGCGCGTTTCGGTTTCCGTGTCGCCGATTCATATCGTGCTAGGCTGGACATCAGTTGCAGTTGTGGTTGCCATTTGTGTTACCGGTTTTCCGGGCAGGTGATCATCGCAGCGATGGGAAGGTCCGCACGGTGCGGGCCTCCAGCACTGCCTAGGAGTAAAAGACATGGCTTCCGGTACCGTGAAGTGGTTCAACGCCGAAAAGGGCTTCGGTTTCATCGCGCAGGACGGCGGCGGCGCCGACGTCTTCGCCCACTACTCGAACATCGCCACCCAGGGCTTCCGTGAGCTCCAGGAGGGCCAGCGGGTCAACTTCGACGTCACGCAGGGCCAGAAGGGCCCGCAGGCGGAGAACATCGTTCCCGAGTAATCGCGCGCGAACCGCTGCATGAGGGCCCGCACCGCAAGGTGCGGGCCCTCATGCGTGTGCCCGGCGGTCCGTTCGCTCACCAGCCGGTCGCCAGCAGGTGGTTGAGGAGCAGGGCGAGTACGGCCTGCGCCGCCAGCCACACGCGCGGGCGGCCGAGGAACACGCAGGCCGGGAGCAGCCACAGGGCGAAGGGGAGCCAGATGCGTTCCGTCTCCGCCTTGCTCATGCCGGACAGGTCGGCGACGAGCAGGGCGAGCAGCCCGGCGGCCACCAGGAACGCCAGGCGACTGTCCTCGGCGCTCACGGCGTCGTCACGCCGCCGTCGGACCAGTACACCCGCGGTCCGCCGTAGCCCCGCGACCGTCGCCAGGCCGACGATGAGCACCGTGCAGGCGAGGTTCGCCCACACCCAGTAGCCGTAGGGGCGGACGCCGGCCGCGCCCTGGTAGTACCGCTCGACCAGCAGGTGGTACGCCTCCCACCAGTCGAACCCGGCCGCGGTGAACGCCACCGGAACCACCGCCATCCCCGCCAGGAGGGGCACGAACAGCACGGGACGCTCCCGCACCCCGCGCCGCCCGAGCCACAGCACCGCCGCCGCGATCACCGCGAACAGCGTCAGGCCGTACGAGAGATAGCAGGTCAGTCCGAACAGCAGCCCCGACCCCGCCGCCCACCACAGCGAGCGTCCGGTGACCGCGAGGGCCAGTAGCGCCACCGCCCACGCGGCGACCGCCGCGAAGTAGCCGTCGGCCGACGTGCCCATCCACACCGCGGCCGGCGCCAGGACCAGGAAGGGCGCCGCCCGCCGGGCGAGCCGCTCGCCGGCCAGCACCCGCACCGCCACCAGCACCGCCACGCACGCCGTCGCGCCCACCGTGATGCACCAGGCCCCGGCCCAGCCCCCGCCGCTCAGCCCGATCCGGTCGAGCAGCACGAAGGTGAGCGTGGCCCCCGGCGGGTGACCGGCGACATGGGCGGGCCAGTTGTCGGGGGAGTGCAGAAGGATGTGCCCGTTGAAATCGCGCAGGGTCGCCGGTACGTCGCGCCAGCGGTCGATGACCGAGAGGTACTCCTGACTGGTGGTGAGCCGGCCGGCGACGCCCCGGCGCCAGCCGTCGATCAGGGCCAGCGACCAGGTCCAGGCCATCGCGGCGCCCCAGGCCGCGGCGAGCAGCGCGCGCCACGGCACGCGGGCGGCGACGGCCGGTCCGTACGCCGCGGTCGCCGCGGCCACCAGGACGGCCGCCGGGGTGCCGGGGCCCAGGTGCGGGCCCCAGCGGCCGAGCAGCGGTGGCCAGCCGACGATGAGGGTGTCGTAGGTGTACACGTTGCGGCCGACCAGGATGGCGGCCGCGACGAGCAGCACGGCGGCCGCGACGGCGTAGAGGTCGCGAGGGAGGGAGCGCGGGCGGGTCACTTCGGCACCGTAGGCCGGGAGATCGCCGTCGGGATGGTGCACGCGGCGGACGTCAGCGTTTCGTCATGGGTCGGAGAGCGTCCGCGGGGCCGGTCCCGGCCTAACGTCGGGACATGCGCGACCTCGCCTCACGGCTCCCGTCCTCGCCGGGCTTCTGGCGCAGCCCCCTGCGCGGCCCCCGGTTCACGGCGGTGCTCGGCCTCGTCCTGCTCGTCGGCATCACCGTGCTGTTCGTGACGGGCCTGCTCTCGTACGCCGCGTACAACCCCGACCTGGACCCCGTCAACGACAAGACCCCGGACAAGGGACTCCTCGGCTTCTACCTCTTCGCGTGGCCGACCGGCCCGGACTGGCTGTACCGCCTCACCCAGGGCGTTCACGTCACCCTCGGCCTCACCCTGATCCCGGTACTGCTGGCCAAGCTGTGGTCGGTCGTGCCGAGACTCTTCTCGCTGCCGCCGGCCCGCTCGCTCGCCCACGCGCTGGAGCGGATCTCGCTGCTGCTGCTGGTCGGGGGCGCGCTGTTCACGTTCCTGACGGGTGTGCTCAACATCCAGCTGGACTACGTCTTCCCCGGCTCCTTCTACCCGCTGCACTTCTACGGGGCCTGGGTCTTCTTCGCCGCGTTCGTCGCGCACGCCGCGCTCAAGGTGCCGGTGGCGCTGCGCAACCTCCGGGCGATGCGCGAGGAGCGCGACGACCTGGTCTCCCCGCGGCCCGACCCGCCCACCGTCTCGCGGCGCGGGGCGCTGTGGCTGGTGGGCGGCGGCTCGCTGCTGATGTTCGTCACCAACGCCGGCCGCAGCTTCGACGGGCCGCTGCGGGAGACGGCCGTGCTCTCGCCGCACGGCGGGCCCGAGCCGGGGAACGGCCCCAACGGCTTCCAGATCAACAAGACGGCCGCCTACGCGGGCATCGACCCGGCCGAGACCAGCGAGGACGCCTGGCGGCTCGTCGTCACGGGACGCACGGGGACCGTCCGGCTCGGCCGGGCCGAACTGCGGCGCCTGGAGCAGCACAGCGCGGCGCTGCCCATCGCCTGCGTCGAGGGCTGGTCGACGTCCGACCAGTGGTGGCGCGGGGTGCGGCTGCGCGACCTCGCCGCGCTCGTGGGCTTCGAGGACGACCCGCCGGACGTGTTCGTCGAGTCCCTCCAGCGCCGGGGCGCCTTCCGCAGCGGGGCGCTGCGCGCCAACCAGGTGGCCGACCCGCGCTCCCTGCTCGCCCTGGACGTCAACGGCGAGGCGCTCAGCCCGGACCACGGGTATCCGGCGCGGATCATCGTGCCCGCCGCGCCGGGCGTGCTGAACACCAAGTGGGTGGCCCGACTGACGTTCGGAGACCTGTGATGAACCCTGTGCGCGGGCTGCCGCGCCCCGTGATCGGCGGCCCCTTCCGGATTCTCCTGCTCGCCTGCTCGTTCGCGCTCGCGGGCTACGCGGGTGTGCGGCTGCTCGCCGGCGACTGGCTGGGCGTGGTGCTGTGGTTCGTGGGGGCGGCGCTGCTGCACGACCTGGTGCTGCTGCCCCTGTACACGGTGGCCGACCGGGCGGTCCTGCGAGGGCTGGGGGCGGCCGGGCGCCGTGAGTGGGCGCTGTACGTGCGGGTCCCGGCCGCCTTCTCCGGGCTGCTCCTGCTGGTCTGGTTCCCGCTGATCAGCGGCCGGGTGGACGCGCGTTACCGGTCGGTCGCCGCGCTGTCGGCGGACGGCTTCCTCGCCCGCTGGCTGCTGATCACGGCCGCGCTGTTCGGCGGCTCGGCGCTGTTGCTGGCGTGGCGGTCGTGGCGGTCCTGGCGGTCGCCCGGGTCGTAGCGGTCCCTGCGGTCCCTGCGGTCGCTGCGCAGCGCGACGAAGCGGCGTTCGCCCGACGCCCACTGAGCGACGGTCCGCAGGCCGGCGGTACCCGCGTGGCGCAGCAGGGCGGGGGTGCCGATCCGCGCCCAGGGGAAGGGGCTGTCGGCGGCGTGGGCGTCGGTGACGTCGACGACCTGCACGTGGGTGCGTTCGTCGACGTCCACCGGGGCCGTCTCGGCGATCAGCAGGCCGCCGGGCGCGAGCAGGGCGGCGACGCGGACGAGCAGGGCACCGGGGTCGCCGCCGATGCCGATGTTGCCGTCCATGAGCAGGACGGTGCCCCACCGGCCCTCGCCCGGCAGGGGCTCGAAGACCGAGCGCCGCAGCGACTGGCCCCCGAGCCGCAGGGTGCGGGCGACGGCGGCCTCGCTGACGTCGATGCCGAGGACGGTCCGGCCCCGGGCGGCGAGTTCCGCCACCAGCCGGCCGGGTCCGCAGCCCACGTCGAGTACGGCGCCCTCGCACCGGTCCAGCACCTCCAGGTCGACCGCGTCGGCCCGCGCGCACCAGCGCTCGACCTCCAGCGGCAGCAGCCAGCCGTCCACCCGGCGCAGGAACAGCGGACCGCGCCCGGTGCGCAGGGCGGCGGAGTAGGGGTCGGAGGCGGCCCAGGGTCCCGGAGCGGTGCCTCGCGGGGCGGATACGCCGAGACGGCCGGGGGCGCCGCCCAACCAGCCGCTCGCCTGCCCGCCCGTAGCCCTGCTCATCGGCCCGCCCGTCGTCCCGTGACCTCCGTGCACGCGGCCAGCCGGGCGGCGAACCGGCCGTGCGGGGCCAGTGCGGCCACGGCCGACGCGTCGGCGGCGGTGTCGACGTCGCGCAGGCGCGGCAGGTCGCGCACCCGCAGCCCCGCCGCGAGGAGCCGCGCCCGCTGCACGGCCCCCGTCACCGGCGTGGACATGGGTACGCCCCGCAGCAGCGCGGGGTCGGGGCGGGCCATGCCCAGGGCCCAGAAACCGCCGTCCTCGGCCGGACCGACGTACGCGTCGCAGCCGCCGAAGTCCACGGTGAGCAGCTCCGGCGTCACCTGCGGGGTGTCCATCCCGATCAGCAGGGCGGGCCCGGCGCACCCGGCGAAGGCGTCCGCGAGCCGTTCGTCGAGGTCGCCCGCGCACTGCGGTACGACGTCGATGCCGGGCGGCAGCCAGGGGCCGGGGGCGCCGTCGAGCACCAGCACCCGGCGCCGCGCGGGCGACGCGGCCACGGCGCACAGGGTGTCGGCGAGGGCCGCCTCGGCGAGCGCGGCCGCCTGGGCCGGCGTGAAAGGCGGGGTGAGCCGGGTCTTGACCCGGCCGGGCCGGGGTTCCTTGGCGATGACGAGAAGGGTGGTCACGTGCCGCTCACCTCGGGCTTTCTTCGCGGGCCGGACCGGGGGCCGGTGCTTCGGCCAGGACGCGGCGCATGTCCCGTACCGCGTTCCACGTGCCGCGCCAGGTCCCCGTCACCTTCGAGGCGCCGGTGCGGGGCAGGTAGGGGACGTCGTGCTCGGTGATCCGCCAGCCCGCGTCGGCGGCGCGCACCACCATCTGGAGCGGGTACCCGCTGCGCCGGTCGGTGAGACCGAGATCGAGCAGCGAATCACGGCGGGCGGCGCGCAACGGGCCGAGGTCGTGCAGGCGGACGCCGGTGCGGCGGCGCAGCATCCGGGCGAGCGCGAGGTTGCCCGCGCGGGCGTGCGCGGGCCACGCGCCCCGGCCCTGCGGGCGCCGGCGGCCCAGCACCAGGTCCGCCGTGCCGGCGCGGATCTCGCGCACGAAGGGTGCCAGC
>NZ_RAIF01000025.1:154354-160013 GCF_003671715.1 Streptomyces sp. E2N166
GGAGGCGTCGCAGTCGCAGAAGCAGACGACGTCGGCGGTGGCGGCGGTCAGACCGGCGTGGCAGGCGGCGCCGAAACCGCGGCGCGGCTCGGTCACGACCGTGGCGCCGTGCGCGCGGGCGATGTCCGCCGAGCCGTCGGTGGAGCCGTTGTCGACGACGAGCGCGCGCCAGCCGGCCGGGACGCGGGCCAGGACCCAGGGGAGGGCCCCGGCCTCGTTCAGGCACGGCAGCACGAGATCGACGTCCGGAGCGGGCGAGGTGGTCACGGTTTCACCCTACGAACCGGAAGCGGACGAATCGGACTTCCGCTCCTTACGAAACGCGGACGTCGCCGCTCAGGCGACCCCGGTGGACGCCGCCGGCGGGTGCACGGTGCGAGGCTGGGCGCATGCAGCAGCAGCCGTACGAGTCCGCGCCCTGGGACGGGCCACCGGCAGGGTCTTCGGATGGACCCCGGGCCGGGTCTTCAGGCGGGCCCCGGGCCGGGGCGCCGACGGGGTCTTCGGGTGGGACCCGGGCCGGGGCGCCGGCGGGGTCTCCGGATGTGCCCCGGGACGCGCTCCCGGACGAGTTCCCGGCCGCGTCTCCGGGCGGGACCCGGGCCGGGTCACCGGCCGCGTCCTCGGATGCGCCGCGGGACGCACTCCCGGGCGTGGCCCCGGGCTTGCCTCCGGGTGTGGCTCCGGGTGTGCCTCCGAGCGGATCCCCGAGCGTGGCTCCGGGTGTGCCTCCGAGCGGATCCCCGGGTGTGGCTCCGGGTGTGCCTCCGAGCGGATCCCCGGGCTTGGCCCCGGGCTTGGCTCCGGGTGTGCCACCGGGCGGATCCCCGGACACGCCCCCGAGCGGATCCCCGGACACGCCCCGAAACGGCTTCCCGTCCGGATCCCCGCCCACTACCGCCCGGGTCCTGGTCGTCGATGACGACCCCACCGTCGCGGAGGTCGTCGCCGGCTATCTGGATCGCGCCGGTTATGTCGTCGACCGGGCCGACGACGGACCGACCGCGCTCGCCCGGGCCGCCGCGCACCGGCCGGACCTGGTGGTGCTGGATCTGATGCTGCCCGGCATGGACGGCCTTGAGGTGTGCCGGCGGATGCGCGGCCAGGGGCCCGTGCCGGTCATCATGCTGACCGCCCGCGGCGACGAGGACGACCGCATCCTGGGCCTGGAGGTCGGCGCCGACGACTACGTGACCAAGCCGTTCAGCCCGCGGGAGCTGGTGCTGCGGGTGGAGTCCGTACTGCGCCGCACCCGGCCCGCGGCGGTGGAGCGGCCCCTGGGCGCGGCCGGCCTGACCGTCGACCCGGTCGCCCGGCGGGTCACCAAGAACGGCGCGGAACTCGCCCTCACGCTGCGCGAGTTCGACCTGCTCGCCTTCCTCCTGCGGCACCCGGGACGGGCGTTCGCCCGGGAGGAGCTGATGCACCGGGTGTGGGGCTGGGACTTCGGCGACCTGTCCACCGTCACCGTCCACGTCCGGCGGCTGCGCGGAAAGGTCGAGGACGACCCGGCCCGGCCCCGGCTGATCCAGACCGTGTGGGGCGTGGGCTACCGCTTCGACCCGGCCGGGCGGGAGGCGGACTGACCGTGTCCGACACCCTTCTCATAGCCCTCTACGCCTTCGCCGGCGCCGCCGCCGCCGGACTGGTGGGGGCCGGCGTACTGCGGCTGATCCGGCGGCGTTCACTGACCGCGTCGCTCGCGGTGGTGGCGGCGGTCGCCGTCCTCGCGATGCTCGCGGGCACCCTCGCGGTCGCCTGGGCGATGTTCCTGTCCCCGCACGACCTGTCCGTCGTCACGACCGTCGTGGCGATGGCGGCCGTCGTCTCCCTGGCCACCGCGCTGCTGCTGGGCCGCTGGGTCGTGGCCCGCAGCCGCGAACTGACCGCCGCCGCCCGCTCGTTCGGCGACGACGGCGGCTACGCGGCTCCCACGGCGGGCGCGACCGCCGAACTGGACGCGCTCGGCCGTGAGCTGGCGGCCACCAGCGCCCGGCTCACGGAATCCCGGCAACGGGAACGCGCCCTGGAGACCTCCCGGCGCGAACTGGTCGCCTGGATCTCGCACGACCTGCGTACCCCGCTGGCCGGCCTGCGCGCCATGTCCGAGGCCCTGGAGGACGGCGTCGCCGCGGACCCCGACCGCTACCTCCGCCAGATCCGCACCGAGGTGGAACGCCTCAACGACATGGTCGGCGACCTCTTCGAGCTGTCCCGCATCCACGCCGGCACGCTCCCCCTCGCCCCGGCCCGAATCTCCCTCTACGACCTGGTCGGCGACGCCCTCGCGGGCGCGGACCCGCTCGCGCGGGAGCACGGCGTACGGCTGGTCGGCGACGCCGTGGCGGCCGTACCGGTCGAGGTGGACGGCAAGGAGATGAGCCGGGTCCTGGGCAACCTGCTGGTCAACGCGATCCGCCGCACCCCCGCCGACGGCACGGTGGCGGTCGCCGCCGAGCGCTCGCCCGAGGGCGTGGTGGTCTCCGTGACCGACGGCTGCGGCGGCATCCCCGAGGAGGACCTGCCGCGCGTCTTCGACACCGGCTGGCGCGGCACCCACGCCCGTACCCCGCCCGCCGGCGCGGGCCTCGGCCTCGCCATCGTCCGGGGCATCGTGGAGGCCCACCGCGGCCGGGCCACCGTACGCAACATCCCGGGCGGCTGCCGCTTCGAGGTGACCCTGCCGGCACCGGAGGGGTGAACCGGCCGGGCCCGCACGGCACGGACCGCGTACCGCGCTCACTCCCCGCGCAACCCCGCCCGAGCGAACTCCCGCATCCCCTCCGCGAAACCGACCCGTGGCCGCCACCCGAGTTCGGCCCGCAGCCGCGAGGAGTCGGCGGTGATGTGGCGGACGTCGCCGAGGCGGTACTCGCCGGTGACGACGGGCTCGGGTCCGCCGTACGCGGCGGCGAGGGAGGCCGCCATCCCGCCCACCGTGTGCGGTTCGCCGCTGCCGGTGTTGTACGCCGTGAGCGTCCCGCCCGGTGACTCGGCCTCCAGCGCGGCGAGGTTCGCCGCGGCCACGTCCCGCACGTGCACGAAGTCCCGGAGCTGGCGGCCGTCCTCGAAGACCCGCGGGGCCTCGCCGCGGGCGAGCGCGGAACGGAAGAAGGAGGCGACACCGGCGTACGGGGTGTCGCGCGGCATCCGGGGCCCGTACACGTTGTGGTAGCGCAGGGAAACGGCCGTCGCGCCGGTCGTCCGGGCCCAGGCGGCGGCCAGGTGCTCCTGGGCGAGCTTGGTGGTGGCGTACACGTTGCGCGGGTCGGCCGGGGCGTCCTCGCCGACCAGCCCGGGGGACAGGTCCGTGCCGCACACCGGGCACGCGGGCTCGAACCGGCCCGCGTCCAGGTCGGCGGCGGCGCGCGGTCCCGGTCGTACGACTCCGTGCCGGCGGCACGTGTACCGGCCCTCCCCGTACACGACCATCGACCCGGCGAGCACGAGCCGCCGCACGCCCGCGTCCGCCATGGCGGCGAGCAGGACGGCGGTGCCGAGGTCGTTGCGCGAGACGTACTCCGCCGCGTCGGCGAACCCGTTGCCGAGCCCGACCATCGCCGCCTGGTGGCACACGGCGTCGACCCCGGCCAGGGCCCGGGCGACGGCCGCCGGGTCGCGCACGTCCGCGCCGGGGTCCTCGCGGACGTCGTAGCCGACGGGTTCGTGCCCGTGCGCCCGCAGCGCCTGAACGACATGGGACCCGATGAACCCGGCACCGCCGGTGACCAGTACGCGCATACGGCCACGCTAGGACGGCCCAGGCGGCGGGCCGGGCGCCCCGCCCGGCACGTCATGAGTCCGTAAGAAGCGCGCGGGACGCGGCCGACGGCGACTTTGCCATCCCTTTACAACCCGTCCTGCCGCTGCCTCGTCTCTCCGTCCGATCCACGTCCACACCCCACGCGACACCCGCGCCGACCGACGAGAGAGAGCGACCCGATGCGCCGAACCATCCTCAGCGCCGTGGCCCTGGCGTGCACCGCCGTACTGGCGGCCACCGCACCCGCGTTCGCCGACGACCCGACCCCGGCCCCCTCCACCCCGCCGGCCGCGAGCGCCCCGAGCCCCGGCACCGAGCCGAGCGAGGTGCCGTCGCCCTCCGTCAGCTCACCGGCTCCGGCGGCCGAGCCGTCCCGGGCGCCGGCCGACGGCCAGGTCTCCGCCGTGCCCGAGGGCGCGCCCGACACCGGGGTCGCGGCGCCGGCGTCCTCCGGGACCGACGAAGGGCTCATCGGCGCGGGCGCCGGTGGTGTGCTCGTCGCGGGCGGCGCGGTCCTCTTCGCCGTACGCCGCCGGCGGGCGGCGACCCGGGCATGACCCCGCTCTCCGGGCGCGCCCTCGCCACCACCGTGCTGGCCGCGCTCCTCGTGGGCTGCGGCGGCCAGGGGGACGACGTGAGCCGGACCGGACGTCCCGGGGCCGCGGCACCGTCGTCGCACGCCTCCGCGAAGTCGGTGCCGCCCCTGGAGCGTTCGGTCCCGGTCGGCCTGCGCATCCCGGCCATCGGCGTCGACACCCCGGTGATGCGGCTGGGTCTGGCGCCGGACGGCACGGTGGAGGTCCCGCCCGTCACGGACGACGACCGCGCCGGCTGGTACCGGCACTCGCCGACCCCGGGTCAGGTCGGGCCGTCGGTCGTCCTCGGCCACGTCACGGTCGGCACCCACGGGGACGGGGTCTTCCGGCACCTCGCGCGGCTGCACCGGGGCGACCGGATCGAGGCGCGCCTGGAGAACGGTACGGCGGCGGAGTTCAGGGTCACCGCCGTACGGACGGTGGCGAAGGCCGACTTCCCGACCGACGACGTCTACGGGGACGTGGACCGCCCGGAGTTGCGGCTCATCACCTGCGGCGGCCCGCGGGTCGGCGAGGAGTACCGGGACAACGTGATCGCCTTCGCGGAGCTCGACTCGACGAGCCCCGCGCCCGCCTGACCGGACCGGACCGACCGACCGCGCCCACCGCATACCCTCACGACCATGGAGAGCGTTGAAACGGTCCCGTGACCGGGCGGCGTCCGAACTGTTCGCCGCCCTGTATCCCCGCCTCGCCGGCTGGTGCCGCCGGCTCGTCGACGACGACGAGACGGCCCACGAGATCGCCTCGGAGGCGTTCACCCGGCTCTGGGCCCGCTGGACGTCCGTGGAGGAGCCCCGCGGCTTTCTCTACGTCACCGCCGCCAACCTCGTCCGCGACCACTGGCGCAAGCTGGAGCGCGAACGCCGGGCGGTGCGCCGGGTCACCGCGGAGGTCGCCGTGCGCCCGCACCCCGAGCAGGCCGACCCCTCGGTGCGCCTGCTCGTGCAGTCCCTGCCGGAGCGACTGCGCGTGCCGATCCTTCTCCACTACTACGCTGACATGCCGATCCGGGAGGTGTCCGTGCTGACCGGGCGCAAGGAAGGAACCGTCAAGGCCGACCTCCACGCGGCCCGCGAACTGCTCCGCGTCCACCTGAGGAGAAGCCTTGACCACACGCCTTGAGGACGGCCAGGACGATCCGGGGTTCGAGCGCGACGACGACGATCCGCTGCTGGTCGTGCTGCGGCCGGGCGGCGACTTTCTGGGCCCGCCCCCCGGACGTTACGAGGCGGTCCGCCGGGCGGCGTCGCGCCGGCGCCTGTTCCGCGCCGCGGCCGGGGCCGCCGCGACCGCTGCC
>NZ_RAIF01000025.1:160213-211805 GCF_003671715.1 Streptomyces sp. E2N166
GCCCGGCCCCGTCCCGCGGTCCCTCGCTGGCAGCGTCCCCCGAGCCGTCCGGGCCCCCCGCGGGCTCGGCGTCGCGCTCAGCGCCGGGCCCGGCGTCGCATGCCACGCCGGGTTCCGCGCCGTCGGCCGTGCCGAGCACGCCGCCCGCCGCGGGCCGGGCGCCGTCGAGCGCACCCGGAGTCGAGCCGTCGGCGGAGCCGAGTGCCGTGCCCACGCCCTCGGAGCGCGCGGGCGAGGCTGCTACAACCGGACGATGATCTATCACGTGGTGCCGCTCGCCGAATGGAACGCCGATCCCGGCCGTCCCTACGCGCCCGCCTCCCTCGCGGAGGACGGGTTCGTCCACTGCTCGCCCGACGAGGAGACCACGCTCACCGTCGTCAACGCCTTCTACCGCGACGCGCCCCGGCCCCTGCTGGCGCTGCTCCTCGACGAGGACCGGCTCACCGCGAGGTGCGTGTGGGAGGCGGCCGTACCCGCGCCGCCGCCCGGGGCCGCCGAGGGCACGCTGTTCCCGCACGTACTCGGCCCCCTCGACCGCACGGCCGTCCAGCGCGTGCTGGAGGTCCGGCGCGTGCTGGAGGTCCGGTGGGACGACGGGGGCCGGGCTACGGGACTGTTCTGACGTGGGAGGGGGCGGACGACGCCCCCCGCGTCACGCGACCGGCGGAGGCGTGCCGCCGAGCAGCGCCGACGCGGTCTGCACCGGCGTGGCGGCGGGCTCCGGCGCGGGCGCGAGCTCGGGGTCCGGGTGGCAGGTGAAGCCGAGGCGGGCCATGGCCCGGGTGACCTCGCCGCTGGAGAAGTCGCGACGGTCCTGCCGGGTGATGATCTCGCCCACCTGCTTGACGGGGTAGCGGCGGCGGCCGATGGTCACGGACTCACCCGTGATGGTCTCGGGCGTGATGCCCTTCATCGAATCCAGCACCCCACCCTTGGTGAGGTCGAACGGGTACCGGGCGATGACACAGCGCATGATGCCTCCACAAGGGGGAGATGGGGCGGGTGGGTTGGCCGTTCGCGACGGGTCTGGGAGGGGTTACGCCGCCGAGCCACCGGCGGACTGTCGCCGCGGCCTGCGGCGCGGGGCTTCCCCGGCGGGCCGGCCCTGGATGCCGCGGCCCTGGCCGGAGCGGCCCTGCTGGGTGGCGGAGGCCTGGCCGGTGCGGCCCTGTGCGGAGCGGCTGCGGCGGCCACGGGACGAGGAACCCCCGCCGGACCCGGCGCGACGCGGGCGCTCCACGACCGGTACGGCGATGACGACCGGGACACCGGACGGGGTCTGCGCCCCGGTGATGCGGGACAGCTCCGCCTCGCCCGAACGGACCGGCGTGACCTGCGGGGTGATGCCGGCCGAGGCCATCAGCCGGGTCATGTCGCGTCGCTGGCCCGGGGTCACCAGGGTGACGACGCTGCCGGACTCGCCGGCGCGGGCCGTACGGCCGCCCCGGTGCAGGTAGTCCTTGTGGTCGCTGGGCGGGTCGACGTTGACGACCAGGTCGAGGTTGTCGACGTGGATGCCGCGGGCCGCGACGTTGGTCGCCACCAGGGCCGTCACGTGCCCGTCCTTGAACTGGGCGAGGGTCCGGGTGCGCTGCGGCTGGGACTTGCCGCCGTGCAGGCCCGCGGCGCGCACGCCGTTGTTCAGCAGGTGCTTCACCAGCCGGTCCACGGCGTGCTTGGTGTCCAGGAACATGATCACCCGGCCGTCGCGCGCCGCGATCTCGGTGGTCGCGCGGTGCTTGTCCGTGTCGTGCACGTGCAGCACGTGGTGCTCCATCGTGGTGACGGCACCGGCCGACGGGTCGACGGAGTGGACCACCGGGTCCGTCAGGTAGCGGCGGACCAGCCGGTCGACGTTGCGGTCCAGGGTGGCCGAGAACAGCATCCGCTGCCCGTCCGGGGCGACCTGGTCGAGCAGGGCGGTGACCTGGGGCATGAAGCCCATGTCGGTCATCTGGTCGGCCTCGTCGAGGACGGTGATGGTGACGTCGCCGAGGTGGCAGTCGCCCCGGTCGATGAGGTCCTTGAGCCGCCCGGGCGTCGCGACGACGACCTCGGCACCGGACCGCAGTGCGCCGGCCTGCCGGCCGATCGACATGCCGCCGACGACGGTGGCCGACCGCAGGCCCACGGCGCGGGCGTACGGGGTCAGCGCGTCGGTGACCTGCTGGGCCAGCTCACGGGTGGGGACGAGGACGAGGGCGAGCGGACGTCGCGGCTCGGCGCGCCGGCCGGCCGTGCGGGCCAGCAGGGCGAGGCCGAAGGCGAGCGTCTTGCCCGAGCCCGTGCGGCCGCGGCCGAGTACGTCGCGGCCGGCCAGGGAGTTCGGCAGGGTCGCCGCCTGGATCGGGAACGGCACGGTCACGCCCTCGCCGGCGAGGGCGGTCAGCAGTCGCGCCGGCATGTCGAGCTCGTCGAACGACTCGACGGCGGGCAGCGCCGGGGTGACCGTCTTCGGCAGCGCGAACTCGCCCTGGGGGGCGGCCGGCCGGCGGCCGGAGGTCTGGGAGCGGCGGGGGCCGCCGCCGGAGCGTCGTCGGTCATTGGTGCGTACGCGGTTCATGGGGAACCTTCCTTGATATGGCACGTATCAAGGGAGACCCGCAGCAAGGGAACGGCGCAGGGAATCGCAAGAACGAGCCGGCCCCGGTCGGTTCCGGCTGATGCAGCCGTGTGGACCGGGAGAATTGATGAAAAAGGGAAATTCGAATGCGGGGGGAGATATGCGGACCCCCGCGGGGCGCTCTGCGCCCGGAAATGCGGCGAGCTGGGGCCCGCACCCCAAGGTGCGGGCCCCAGCTGCGAAGTACGCGTGAGCGTCAGGCCGGAACGATGTTCTCGGCCGTCGGGCCCTTCTGGCCCTGCGCGATGTCGAACGACACCTTCTGACCCTCGAGCAGCTCGCGGAAGCCCTGGGCGTTGATGTTCGAGTAGTGGGCGAAGACGTCGGGGCCGCCGCCGTCCTGCTCGATGAAGCCGAAGCCCTTTTCCGCGTTGAACCACTTAACGGTGCCGGAAGCCATGTTTCTCCTTCGGTACGGTGCTCGGAGTTCACCCTGTGTGATCTCCGGTCGCCGTGATGATCACCCCGTCGGAAAAAACCTTCAGGCAACCACAACTGCAACTGCCGTCGACAGTAGCACGCCGTGATCGCCCGGGCGCTGGCGATAATCTTGCCCCGACTGGCCGACGGAGGAATATTCCCCGGGCGTCCGGCCGATTTCTCCTGTCATCGCGGCAGATATTGCTCCCCGAGGGCCGTAGGCCTGTCACCCGCCCCCCGGCCCGCAGCGCCGTGACCTCCTGCGACGCGGGAAAGCGCCGCCGATGACGCCGTAGTCACGGTGCAGCAGACAAAAGCGCTGAAATCGACCCAGGGAGACGAAGGCCACGTCCGCCGGGCGGGCTCGAAACGGTTGGGCCGGAGGCTCACGCCGAGGCCGGCCCGAGCGGCTGGAGGAACGGTTCGGCGTCCGTCGGCGTCGTCCCCTTCCAGGGCACGGCGGCCGTGTCCCGGAGAGGGGCGCGGGGTGCGTACGGGCGAATTCGCCGAGTGGACAAGGCGGTTCGAGGTCGAGCGGGAGCGCAGACGGGCGCAGGGCGACCCGGACTGGATGCAGGGGGCGACGCTGCCCGCGGCGGTGTGGGCCGGCATCCAGCGTTTCCAGGTCGGCGAGGACGGCGACGGGGCGAACCTCGTAGGCAAGGCGGACCTGGCCGGCGACCCCGACTACGCGCGCGCGGTGCGCCTCTTCGTCGCCGAGGAGCGGAACCACGCCCGGCTCCTGGCCCGACTGCTGGCCGCGGGCGGCGTACCGACGCTGACAAGTCACTGGAGCGACACCGTCTTCGTGAGGTTGCGGCGCCTGCTGGGCCTGCGCCTGGAACTGCTGGTGCTGATGATCGCGGAGGTCGTGGCGCTGCGCTACTACCGGGCCTTGCGCGACGGCACCGACGACGCGCTCACCTCGGAAGTGGCGGGACGGATCCTGTCCGACGAGCGGCGCCACGTCCCCTTCCACTGCGAGCGGCTGCACGCCTCGCTGGCGGAACTGCCCCGCCCCGTGCGCCGCCCGGTGATGACCCTGTGGCGGCTCCTCCTCCTCGGGGCCGCCCTCGTCGTCGCCGCCGACCACGGCCGGGCCCTGCGCCGGCTCGGCACCGGGCGCCGTCGTTTCGTGGCCGACGTCATGGCCTCGTCCGCGGAGGTGGTCCGCGCGGTGCTCGCCCGGCATGGCAAGTAGGACCCACCGGAAACAGAGCCGGAACCTGGGAGGTAATCTTTCCGTCTTTATCTGCCGACGGGCTGCTCCTCGTGAACAGGAAAGCGGCAAATCGACTGAAAATTGATAAAGAAGGCATTGCGGGTGTTCTCACGAATAGGTAGCAGAAACGCGTTCTCCGTGCTGCGCCAACCACGGGCGAGACTCTGGGCCGTGGCGGGTGCGGTGGCCCTCGGATTCCTCATCACCCTGGAAATCGCCGCGCGTCGCTACGGCCTGCCCGGCCCGATCACCCACCAGGCGCAGGAGTTGATATCCGCCCCCGCGTCGGGGCCCCTCCTGTACGCCAGTATGGCTTTGATGATGGTGGTGCTCACCTGGCGCCAGCGGTTCATCGCGGCGGGCGTCGCGGTCGGCATCGACGTCGCCATCGCACTGGTGCGGTGGGTGGCCGACGCGGGGGTGACCGAGGGCCATTCCTTCGGCAGCGGCGCGTTGTGGGTGATACTCGGCTGTGCGGTCTTCGCCGTCGCGCGCCGAACCGGCCGGGAACGCGTCCTGCTGCTGAAGGGCGTCGGGCTGGGCCTGCTCCTGGTGGCCGGCCGCAAGACCGGCGACACCTGGCTGCTGATCACGTCGAAGACCCGCCCGGACGTGCTCGACCCGTACGTGGCGGTCGCCGATCACGCGCTGGGCAACCCGTCGTGGCTGGTGGGACGGGCCGTCGAGGCCACCGGCCCGGTCGGCGCCCACGTTCTCGACTGGGTCTACGCCCAGCTCGCGGTGGCCGCGGTCGTCGTCGCGCTGTACCAGATGCGCCACGTGGCGGCGGAGCGCCGCTTCCCGGGTCATCACCTGGCCCGCACGTTCCTGGTGATAGGCCTCCTCGGTCCGGCCGTCTACATGGTCTTCCCCGTCGTCGGACCGGTCTTCACCTACGGCACGGGCGCGTTCGGCACCGGCGGCGAGCAGTGGGCGATGGCCGACCTGTGGCCGCACACGCCGACCCCGATCAGCCCTCCGCAGCCGTGGACGTACGACGAGATCACGCCCCGCAACTGCATGCCCAGCCTGCACACGGCGTGGGCCACCGTGATATTCATCCATTCCCGCAGGGCCCCCCGTGCCCTGCGTTTCGCAGGAACGTTTTGGCTTGTCGCCACCCTCACCGCGACGCTGGGATTCGGCTACCACTACGGAATTGATCTCGTGGCCGGCGTGGTGTTCGCGGTCACGATCGAGGCGGCACTGCGCTCGCTCGACCGCGGCTGGGACCGGCCGGGAGTCCAGTTGGTCCTTTACGGGGCACTGGTCTTCACCGTACTCCTGGTGACGACTCGCTACCTGCCGATGGAAATGGCCCAACGCCCCTGGATCGCAGGGCCACTTCTCATCGCGGCGATGGTCTCGGTCGTCTACGGCTACGCGCGGACCACCAAACGGTGGGAACCGCGGACCGCGGCACCGGCCCAGCGACCGGAACCGCAACTCGAACCGGCCTGACGAGCTCAGCGCACCGGGAAGCCGAAGGAGTAGCCCTGCTCCTGGAGCCAGGGGAGGACGCGGCGCAGGGCTTCGACGGTCTGGGAGCGGTCGCCTCCCGCGTCGTGGAAGAGGATCGTCGGCCCGTTGGGCAGCTCCCGCTGCACGGTCTCGACGATGGCGTCCGCGCCGGGCCGCTCGAAGTCCTTGGTGTCCACGTTCCAGCCCAGCGGGCGCATACCCCGGGACGCGGCCAGCTCGCGGCTGTAGGGAGTGAAGGCCCCGCCGGGCGCCCGGTAGTACATCGGGCGCACGCCGCCGGACGCCTTGGTGATCATGCGCTCGGCGTCGAGAATCTCCTGCGACTGGTACGCCTCGGACTTCTTGTCCATGGCGGTGTCGTGCGACACCGTGTGGTCGCACAGCCGGTGCCCGGCCGCGACCACGTCCTTCACGAGGCCGGGGTGGGCCTGCGCCTGCGTCCCCGTCACGCAGAACGTGGCCTTGACCCCGTACTCGCGCAGCAGGTCGAGCACTTGAGGGGTCCACGCGGGGTCGGGGCCGTCGTCGATGGTGATGTTGACGCCGCGTGCCCCCGCGTCCGAAGCGTGCGCGATGGTCTCCGCGACCCGCTCGACGTCACTGCCCGGCGGGGGCGACGCGGTCGCCTTCGGCGACGAGCCACCCACGGCGTCGGCCTGCGCGGTCCACACCGAGGCACCGACGGCGAGCACCGTCACCCCGAGCGCCGCCCCGACCAGCTTGCCGTACCAGCCCCGCCCGCCGCTGTGCCGCGCCATGTCCGCCCCGCTTCCAAGCAGTTCCTCGTCGTCCCTCGGCCACCTTGGGGCCACCTGGCAGGACGAGGGAAAGCGGCCACGGGATGCGTCCGTTACCGATCACGGACAATCCCGGGGGAGTTCGCGGACGACTCGGCGGCGGCGGTCGTCATTTACCGCTCCGAGCGGGCTCTCCGGGCGGCATAGGGGGAACATAGGCGCGCTGTGAAGTCTGGGCGGGCAGGCACTCACCGCTTCGATGGGATGACATGAACCCGAAAAGACGCAACGTCATGTTACTGACCACCGCCCTTCTCGCCGCCTCCGCGGTGACCGGCGTCGCACCGTCCGCCCAGGCCGCCCCCCAGGCGTGCACGTACAGGGCCACCCACCTGCCGGTGCCGGCGGGCATCGAGGCCGGAGCCGTGAGGGCGGCGGGCGGGGACGGGGTGTACGCGGGGGAGATCGAGTTCCCCGAGGAGGACTCGCTGCAGCATGCCGTCCTCTGGCAGGACGGCCGGCTCACGGACCTGGGGCCCGCGGCCGGTGCCGACTTCGACCTCTATATCAGCGACGTGAACGGCAAGGGCATCGTCGTGGGGCACGGTGCCGAGATCACCGGCGTGACCGACGGCTTCCCGTCCTGGTCGTGGTTCCCGGTCGTCTCCCGCGACGGCAAACTGGAGCAACTTCCGGTGCTCCCCGGCACGTACGACGTGCAGACCCGTGTGATCACGGAGAACGGGGACATCTACGGCGAGGGCCGCGGCGACGACCCGAACTACACCGAGGTCTACAAGTGGCCGGCGGACCAGCCCGGCACCGTGGTCAGGCTGCCCGGCTTCCCGCGCGGCAGCAACGTCGAGGGCGTCGACACCGACGGCACGGTGGCGGTCACGGCCGTGGACAACCCCAAGGGCACCTGGCGGCCGTACCTGTGGAAGGACGGTGTCGCGAAGGCGCTGCCGATCCCGGCCGGCGCGGCCCACGCCCAGGTCACCGGGATCTCCGACGGCTATGTCATCGGTGACGCCCTGACCTCCGACTTCGCCCGGTCCGCCGTCCTGTGGGACAGGACGGGCAAGGCGACGCCCCTGCCCAACGGCAAGGGCGCCGGCGCCATCAACAGCCAGGGCCTGATCCTCGGCACCAACAGGAAGTCGGTCTCCAGCCTCTGGCAGCTGACCAGCAGCGTGGGCGCGGCTCCGAGCGACGGCATGCTCTACGCGCTCGGCGACGACGGCACGCTGGCGGGCGCGAAGGCCCGCCCGGGCGCCGGCTACCCGCGGTTCCCGGCCGTGTGGGCCTGCGGCTGACCCGCACCGGCACCACAAGGGGTGTCTCGCCGGTCGGCGAGACGCCCCGCACCGTTCCCGCGGCCGTTTCCCCGCCCGCGAGGGCGTTCGCGAAGTCGCCGCCGTGAAGCCCGGCCGACTCGGCGACCGCAGGGGCCGTCTCCGCCCGTGCCTCGGGAGGTCCGGCGATCCGGACGCCGGCGCCGGACCGAACGCGCGGCGGCATGCAAGGGCGGGTGGCGCCTCCCGGTACCTCCGTAACACGCCCCTAGGCGTGCTTGTGGAGGCCGCCGGCATGGGCGAGGGCGCTGGGAGTCCGGCAGCCGACGATCGCCGGGGCCTGCTGGACGAGCGTGTCGTCGGTGAGTGCCGCCACCATGAACAGTGCGAAGTCCACCCGGCGCGTCAGGTTGCTGGCCAGTACCGGATCGCCCACATGCCGACTCCACACGGGCAGGCCCTGGCTCTGGCCTTCCTCCAGGCTGCTGCCGCGCACCACGGTCCACCGGGTGTCGCTGGCGAACACCCGGCGGCACGCCTCCACCTGGTCGTCGATCTCGACGGCACGGACGAGTCTGCCGAGCACGGCGGCGATCCGGACGCCCATGGTGAACATCCGCGAGTACCTGTCCTCGCCGTCGCGCGTGATGTGCCAGCCGCAGGAGAAGACCAGACGCGCGCCGGGCGGTGCGTGGTCGAGCACGGCCTGTGCCGTGCCCGACGCGTACTGCCGCACACCCCACGGAACCAGCACCGTCAGGACCCCGTCGCATCCGGCGACCGCCCGCCGGATCACCTCCGGGTCGTTCGTGGGTCCGGGAACCACGGTCATCCGGCCTTCGAACGCGGCCAGCTTCTGCACGCTGCGCTCCCGGCACACGCCGACCACCTCGTAGCCGCGCTCCAGCGCCTGCCCGACCATGTACCGCCCGAGCTTCCCGGAGGCCCCGATGATGCAGACCTTCTTCACACGATCCGTACCCATGCCGTGTCCCTTCGCCGAGGTGGCGGGCAACCTTATGTTGTAAGGCAAGCTAGCCTTATGGTGTAAGGCGGTCAAGGGAGTGAGTAAGGAGGGACGGATGCGCGAGGGAGGCAACAGCCGGCGCGGAGCGTCGGCACGCACCCCGCTCAGTCGCGAGCGCGTGATTCGTACGGCGATGGCGGTGGCGGACGAGAAGGGGTCGGCCGCGCTCACCATGCGGGCCATTGCCGAACCCCTGGGAGTCGAGGCGATGTCGCTCTACCACCACGTGGCGGGCAGGGAGGACATCCTCGACGGGATGGTGGACGCGGTGTTCGGCGAGATCGACCTGCCGCCGCGCGACACGGACTGGAAGAGTGCCATGCGTCACCGCGCGGTCTCCGCCCGTGCCGCCCTGCGGCGCCACCCGTGGGCCATCGGCCTGATGGACTCCCGCTCCCGGCCCGGCCCGGCCACCCTGCGCCACCACGACGCCGTCATCGGAGCGTTGCGCACTGGCGGCTTCTCCGTCCCCATGGCCGCGCACACCGTCTCGCTGATCGACAGCTACCTCTACGGCTTCGTACTCCAGGAGCTGAGCCTGCCGTTCACCGGCGCGGCGGAACTGCACGAGGTCGCGGGCGGCATCCTGCGCGACATGCCCGCCGACGCCTACCCCCACCTCACCGAACTGGCCACCGAGTACACCCTCACCCCCGGCTACGACTACGCGGACGAGTTCGCCTTCGGCATCACCCTCATCCTCGACGCCCTCCACCCGGACGAGACCGCGAGCGCCCAGGGAGAGCAGGAGGGCCCGGGTCGATGTCCTGGGCCCTCCTCATGAAGCGGGCGACGAGGATCGACGCCATGCCCTGTGCGACCGCCCTGCGTCATCCCGGCCGGGTGGCTTCCTGACTCCGGAGACGTAAGACGTCGGGCTGCTCACCGCCGAGCATTCGCGCCCGCGTGCGGAAAGGCCCGAGCCGCGGCGCCTTGCGCAGACGGGTCTCGCTGTGGGCGGTCGCCACGAGGCGGCCGGGTTCTGTCTTCTGCGTCAGCCGCCGGTGGGCCGCCAGGCGGCCTCGGCGGCCGCGGCGGTGGGGTGGGTGGGGAAGACCTGCGCCAGGCCGACGATGCGGAAGATGCGGCTGACGCGGTCGGGGACCGCGGCGAGGGCGATGCTCGCGCCGGCGGCCAGGGCGTGGTTGCGGGCGGCGATGAGTACGGTGATGCCGCTGGAGTCGCAGAAGGAGAGGCCGGCGAGGTCGAGGACGAGCTGCTGACCGGGGCGCAGGCCGAGGCCGGGCAGCGCGGCGCGGACCTTGTCGGCGGTGTCGTAGTCGAGGTCTCCGGCGATTTCGACGACCGGCCCGGCGGTGGTGGTCCGGGTGCGGAGGGTCAGGTGCTTGGTCACTGCTGCTCTTCACTGGGGGGTTGCGGCGCGTGGATGGCGAGGAGGGCGGTGTCGTCCTCCACGCCGCTGCCGAAGGTGTCGAGCAGGTCGCGGACCGCGCTGATGGTGCTGGAGGCGGTGGTGGGGGCGAGGGCGCGGCCGAAGTCGAGGAGGGCGTCGTCGCCGTAGCGGTCATCGCCTCCCGCGGTGGGGCCGGTGTGCGCTTCGGTCAGACCGTCGGTGTGCAGGAGCAGGGTGTCGCCGGGGACGAGGTGGACGGTGGTGGTGGCGATGTGGGCGTCGCGCAGGACGCCGATGAGCTGTCCGCCGGGAGTGGGCAGGAAGTCGGCGGTGCCGTCGGCGCGCATCAGCAGGGCGGGCGGGTGCCCGCCGCTGGCCAGGGTGATGTGGAAACCGCCACGGTCGGGGTCGGGGGTGAGCAGGCCGAAGACGACGGTGCAGAAGCGGGGGTCGTCGCCGTTGTACTCGTGGTTCAGGACGGTGTTGAGGTTGCCGAGGACGGCGACCGGGTCGGGGTCGTAGACGGCGGCGGCGCGCAGGGTGTAGCGGGCCAGGGAGGTGATGGCCGCGGCTGCGGCGCCCTTGCCGCACACGTCGCCCAGGAAGAGGCCCCAGGTGCCGGCTGCGAGGGGGAAGAGGTCGTAGAAGTCGCCGCCGACCTGGTCGACGGAGGCGATGTGGTAGTGGGCGGCCACATCCAGGCCGGGGACGTCGACCAGCGCGGGCGGCAGGAGGGTCTGCTGCAAGGTGGTGGCCAGCACCTGGAGGCGGTCGCGTTCCTGGTCGGCTTCCCGGCGGGCGCGCAGCAGCTCGGTCTCGTAGGCGCGGCGGTCGCGGGCGTCGAAGACGGTGGTGCGGATCAGCAACGGCTGGCCGTCGCTGCCCGTCTTCACCGTCGAGGTGACCAGGACCGGCAGGCGAGCGCCGTCGGCGGCCTTCAGCTCCAGGGCGATGCCGTTGATCTCGCCCTGCATCCTGAGCAGTGGGGCGAAGTGGGTCTCGTGGTAGAGCCGGCCGCCCACGGTGAGCAGGTCGGAGAAGTGCTTGCGGCCGACCAGGTCCTCGCGCTGGTAGCCGAGCCAGTCCAGCAGGGTGGTGTTGATCTTCGCGATCCGGCCGTCCAGCTGGGTGGACAGGTAACCGCAGGGCGCGTGCTCGTACAGGTCCTCGGCACTGTCCTCCAGCAGCGCGGAGAACTGCGCCTGTTCGTCCACCGGCCCCTCGTCTCCTTCGGGACCGCCGCCCTCTTCGTCGTTGGTCTCGCACATCACCGGGTGCCGCCCGCGAAGGCGGCGATGGCGGCGGCGGTCTCCTCGGGTGCGGAGAGCTGAGGGCAGTGCCCCGTGGCGTTCAGCGTGACCAATCGGCTTCCCGGTATCCGCGCGTGCACGAACGCGCCCACCTCCCGCGGGGCGATCGCGTCGGTGGAGCACTGGGCGACCAGCGTCGGCACTCCCACCTCGGCGAGGTCGGCGCGGTTGTCGGACAGGAACGTCACCCGGGCGAAGACCCGGGCGATGTCCGGGTCGGTGCGGCAGAAGCTGTTGGTCAGCTCCTCACCCAGCTCCGGCCGCTCCGGGTTACCCATGATCACCGGTGCCATGGCGCCCGACCAGCCGAGGTAGTTCGCCTCCAGCGACTCCAGCAGCTCCTCGATGTCCTCCGCGCTGAATCCGCCCCGGTAACCGGTCTCCGGGTCGTCGATGAAACACGGCGACGGGGCGAGCAGGACCAGCCCGGCGAATGCCTCGGGCTCCCGCGCGGCGGCCACCACACCCATCATCGCGCTCACCGAATGGCCTACGAACGTCACGGGGCCCAGTGCCAGCTCCCGGCACAGTGCCAGGAGGTCGTCGACGTACCCGTTCAGGGTGGAGTACCGCTCTCGGCTCCATGCCGACAGGTCCGAGTTTCCCGCGCCCACGTGATCGAAGAGAACCACCGTGAAGTCGCGCTCCAACGCCGGCACCACGAGACGCCACATGCTCTGGTCACACCCGAACCCGTGCGCCAGCATCACCACCGGCCCTCCGGAGCGCCCGGTCACCGTCACATGGTTCCTGCTCCGCACGTCCATATGGAACATTTTCTCAGATACCTGCCGAACCTGGCAGTCCGGCGTCAGGCGGGGTTTCCCAGGGGCCGGCCGTAGACGTCTGTGAGCCGGCCGCGGCACAGGGGCGTGGGGAGGGGGCGCTTGTGCCGGTGACGCCGGTGACGCCGGTGGCACCACAGGCGTCCGGTCGGCCGTCCGAGGCCGGTCGGGGATCAGGTCCCCGTGGAGGAACCCGCCTCCCGCCATCGGAGTGAGTGGCAGGGCCGCGGCTCTCGCGCTCGTCCCGGGAGACGGCGGAGGCCGTGCGAGCGTTCACGGAGGACGCCACGGTGCCGCCTTGTGCGGAAAGCGGGATGCGCGTCTCCTGCCCGCCCGGGCCAGTGACATGTCCGCCCTGGCCCCGGGCGAACCCGTCGCGCGCACGGGGCCGCGCGCCGTGGGTCGGCGCCGCACAGGCCAGGTGCTGTCGGTCGTCCCCGTCGATGGGGCGGTGGTGCTACCGCTGTGGAGGTCTCACAGGCCGATGTGGGCCGTGATGCGTTTGCCCGCCGCCTCGTGGCGGATCCGGAGATCCAGGGCCACGGCTTTGACTATCTCCAAGCCGTGCTGGCCGATCCGCCCGGCGTCGGCGGGACGAGCTTCCGGGATGGTCGGGTCGCTGTCCAACACGCCGATGTGCACAGCGTCCGAGGCGACACACAGTTCCATCACGACGGGGCCGGGAGCGTACTTGCGGGCGTTGGTGACCAGCTCACTGACGACCAGTTGCGTCAGATCCATCACGTGGGCCGACACCGGCAGTTCGTGATCGCCGCGGGCCTGTTCGAGGAAGACGGCGGCGAGCCTACGGGCTTCCGCGATGCAGCCGTCGCCTCCGCCCAGGACGAAGCCCGCCTGAGCCACGTGCCCGTCAGGTACCCCGCAATCACCTCGATCAGCGTGGGCTCCCACCGGCACCGCCCTCATTCCCCGTTCACGGACGCACCCGTACCCGGCATTCCATCCTTCATGCATGACATGTACCTGCCCCCGGGTGGTCCGCTGGGTACAACCGCCGCGGCGCTCGGGCAGAATCACGGACGGTCTTGCCTGTGCGGCCCTGGCGGATCCGCACCTCGCCGGGTCGCCGCTGCCGACCCGGATGTGTAGGTTTGTGACGCGGTGTACCACTGCCGAGTGCGCACGGGTCGTGCCGGCGCATATGAGCCATGCAGGCGAGGGCCGTATGTTCGACTTGAGCGCGCCGATTGTGGCCATGTTCCTCGTGTATGTGGCCGCCATGATCGGAACGGGTGTCTGGGCCTACGCCCGCACGCACACGTTCACCGACTTCGCCCTGGGGGGCCGCAGGCTCAGCGGGCTCGTCGCCGCCCTTTCCGCGGGGGCCAGCGACATGTCCGGCTGGCTGTTCCTCTCGCTTCCGGGAGCGGTGTACGCGGCCGGACTCGGCGCCGGCTGGATCGCTGTCGGTCTGGTGGCCGGCACCTACCTCAACTGGCTCTTCGTCGCGCCGAGACTGCGCACGTACACCGAACGCGCCGAGAACGCCGTAAGTCTGTCGGCGTACCTGGAGGAGCGGTTCGAGGACCGGACCCGGGTGCTCCGGATGGCCTCGGCCGCGGTCACCCTGGTCTTCTTCACGGTGTATGTCGCCAGTGGGCTGGTGGCCGGCGGACTGCTCGTCAACAACGTGTTCGACCTCCCCTTCGGGCTCGGAGTGTCCCTGACCGCCCTGCTGATCGTCATCTACTCGTGTCTGGGCGGCTTCCTCGCCGTGAGCCACACGCACGTCCTGCAGGGCACGCTGATGCTCCTGGCCCTGGTGGTGCTCTCGCTGACCGGTGTCGTGGCCCTCGGCGGCTTCGGAGAACTCGGCGACGCCCTCACCCGCAGGACACCGGGGCTGCTCGACCTGGGGACCGACGTCCACTACACGGACGGCCGGTGGTCCGCGGGCGGGCCGCTCGGCGCCGTCGCCGTCGTCTCGCTGCTCGCCTGGGGTCTGGGCTACTTCGGCCAGCCGCACATCCTGGCCCGCTTCATGGGCATCCGCAGCGTCCGTGCCATCCCCGCGGCCCGCCGGATCGGCACGCTGTGGGTCATCGTCGTACTGAGCGGTGCCACGCTCATCGGCCTCGTCGGGATCGCGCGGCTCGGCACACCGCTGGCCGAGCCGAACACCGTGTACATCGTCCTGAGCCGGACCCTGCTCAACCCCTGGATCGCCGGACTGATGCTGATCGCCGTACTGGCGGCGATCATGTCGACCGCGGACAGTCAGCTCCTCGTGTCGTCCGTCGCCCTCACGGAGGACTTCTACCACGCCCTGTTCAACCGTCGAGCCCCGGACCGGGTGTTGGTGTGGGTGGGGCGCGGCGCCGTCGTCGTGGTGATCCTGATCGCCTGTGTGATCGCCTTGAGAGCCGACGGGCTGCTGAGCATCGTCGCCTACGCCTGGGCGGGCTTCGGAGCCGCCTTCGGCCCGGTCGTGCTGCTCTCGCTGTACTGGCCGCGCATGACCTGGGCGGGCGCCATGGCCGGGATCGTGGCGGGTGCGGCGACCGTACTGCTCTGGGACAGGATCAACCCCTTGCTGGGTCCGCTCGAGTCGGACGTCTACGAGATGGTTCCGGGCGTGCTGGCCGCCACACTCGCCGCACTGGTCTTCGGCAGGTTCGTCGGCCGCCCGCCGAAACGGGCCTTCTGGCGGATGCCGGGCGGCGGGGTGAACCAGCTGATGATGGCCCCCTTCCTCACCCACGCACCGGTCGGCATCGCCGTTCTGGACACCGACCTGCGCTACGTCTGGGTGAACCAGCCGCTGGACCGCATGGTCCCGCTCGCGCGGCGGCTGGGGAAGGAGGCGCGGGAGGTACTGCCCGGGGCGAACGCCGAGGAGTTCGAGGAGCGCATGCGGACGGTCCTCGAGACCGGGCGCCCGGTGACGGACCACGAGTTCCGCGGCCCGGGCCCGACCGACCCCCTCCAGGAGCGGGCGTACTCCGCGTCCTTCTTCGCCATGAGGGACCGCCAGGACCGGCAGGTGGGCGTCTGGTACATGATCATCGATGTCACCGAGCGCTGGCGGGCCCAGGAGCGCCTGGCCCTGCTGAACGACGCCGGCGCCCGCATCGGCGGCACCCTGGATGTGACGCGGACCGCGCAGGAGCTGGCCGACGTGGCCGTGCCGTCCCTCGCCGACCTGGTCGCGGTCGACCTGCTGGACGCGGTCATGCGGGGGGAGGAACCGGCTCCCGGGCCGGTGGGCCTGACCCCGGTCCTCCGTCGCGCGGCGCGGCGGTCGGTGCGCGAGGACTGGCCGGAGGTGACCCTGGCCGTGGGAGAAACGGTACGGCGTGCGCCCTCGTCGCCGGTGACCCGGTGCCTGCTGGAGAGCAGGACCCTGGTGGAGCCCGTCCTGGACCCCGCCACCAGCGCCTGGGTGACCGAGGACCGGTCCCTGGGCGACTCCGTCCTGGCGTTCGGCCTCCGCTCGCTGATGGTGGTACCCGTGCGGGCCCGCGGTGTCACCCTGGGCGTCGCGACGTTCGCCCGGTCCCGTGCGGCGTGGGCCTTCGAGGAGGACGACGTACGCCTCGCCGAGGAACTCGTCGCCCGCGCGGCGGTGAGTATCGACAACGCGCGCCGCTATCACCGGGAGCGCACCGCGGCCCGCTCCATGCAGAGCTCGCTGCTCCCGAACAGGCTGACGGGCGGCTCGGCCCTGGACGTCACGTCCTGGTACCTCCCGGCGGACGTGCCCAGCGGTGTGGGCGGCGACTGGTTCGACGCGATCCCGCTCTCCGGGGCCCGGGTGGCGCTCGTCATCGGTGACGTCGTCGGCCACGGCATGAACGCGGCGATCGCCATGGGGCGCCTGCGCACCGCGGTCCGCACGCTCGCCAACCTGGACCTCGCCCCGGACGAGGTGCTGGCCCACCTGGACGACCTGGTCATCGGTCTCATCGGGGGAGACGACGACGAGCAGGCGCAGGCCGGTGACGGGACGGTGGGAGACGCGTTCCTGGGAGCCACCTGCCTGTACGCCGTGTACGACCCGGTCAGCAGGTGCTGCACGCTGGCCCGGGCCGGCCACCTCCCGCCCCTGGTCGTCCGTCCGGACGGACGTGCCGATCTTCTGGACCTGCCCGCCGGACCGCCCCTCGGGCTGGGATACCTCCCCTTCGAGTCCGTCGAGCTGGAGCTGCCCGAGGGCAGTCTCATCGCCCTCTGCACCGACGGCCTCGTCGAGAGCCGCGACCGGGACATCGATGTTGGACTCTCCCTCCTCGGTACCGCCCTGGCGCGGGGCGGACAGACGCTGGAGGAGGCGGGCCGCAGTGCGGTCGAGACCCTGCTCGCGGTGCCCCCGCCCGACGACTCGGCCCTGCTGCTCGCCCGGACCAGGGTCCTGAGCCCCGACCGGGTCGCCTCCTGGGACCTGCCCAGGGACCCGGCGGCCGTGGCGCAGGCCCGTGCCTTCGCCGAACGGAGGCTGGCCGAGTGGGGCCTGGACGCGCTGTCGTTCACCACCGAGCTCATCGTCAGCGAACTGGTCACCAACGCCATCCGCCACGCGTCCGGACCGGTCCTGCTCCGCCTGATCCTGGACCGCGGACTGATCTGCGAGGTCTCGGACTCCAGCAGTACGTCCCCGCGGCTGCGCCATGCCCGGACCACCGACGAAGGCGGCCGGGGGCTGCTGATCGTCTCCCATCTCGCCCAGCGCTGGGGTACGCGCTACACGGCGACCGGCAAGACGATCTGGACCGAGCAGGTCACCCCCGCCGGGACGCCCGCCCCGGGGACCGGCCGGACGCCGGCACCGTGACCGTCCCGGACACGCCGCCTCGTCCGTGAGGACCCCCGGGCCCACACCGTGCCGCGCGGGCGCCGCGCCGCCACCACGCCGGGTACGCGGGGAGGGCGCTGGTGGCCCGCGTCGTCATACCGGAGATGGCGACCTCCCGGCGCATCCGTGTCCACCGCGGCGCACTCGTTGAAGTCCTGTCTTCTCGACAGGAGTTGGGCAACGAACAGTGCTGCGGCGTCGGAGGACAGATCCTGTGCGGAAATCCCCGCCAAAGCACAAGCCCCAGGCCGCTGACCCGGGGCTTCCAGTGGAGCGGGTGCCGAAGCGCTGTGAGCGACCCGCTCGATCGCGTCGTGCGGTCGACGCGCTTTCCCGGCCGGTCCTACGGGCGGATCAGCGCAGTCCGGCGAAGAGATCATTCTCGGGCAGGGCCGCGCCGGTGGTGTCCTGGACACGTACGAAGGTCTCCATGCCCATCAACTCGCCGAACCTCTCCTTGCCCATCCTGAGGAAGAAGATGTTCTCGCCCTGACTGGCATGCGCGGCCAACGCGTCGAACTTCTGACTGCTGAACGCGGTGGTGTCCACCCACGTGGTGATTTCATCGTCGGGGAGGCCGATCTCGGCCATCGCGGCGGCCTCGGCGGGATCCGGCTCCGGCATGTCCGGATGGAACTCGCGCATGATCTCGCCGAACCGTCGCATCCCCGAGCGGGGCATCGTGGTCCAGTACGCCTTCGGTGTCAGCGCGGTCATCTCCAGCGCCGCCATCGTGATGCGGTGGGCCTGGATGTGGTCGGGGTGGCCGTAGAAGCCGTTCTCGTCGTAGGTGACGACCACATCAGGTCGGTAGTGCCGCATGAGTTCCGCGAGTCGGGCCGCGCCCTCCTCCACGGGGGTCTGCCAGAAGGATCCAGGGGCGTCGTTGCTCGGCCAGCCCACCATCCCGGAGTCTGCATAGTCCAGCATCTCCAGGTCGCTGATCTTCAGGACGTCACAGCTCGCTTCGAGTTCTTGACGACGCATCAAGGCGACCGCCGCCGGGTCGTGCCCCGGCTCGCCCGGCTTGACACCCCCCGGTCCGTCACCGCAACCGCCGTCGGTACACGTCACGAGAACCGTGCGGATGCCTTCCGCCGCGTACCGCGCGAGGACACCTCCGGTTCCGGTGGCCTCGTCGTCGGGGTGGGCGTGTACTGCCATGAGCGTCAAGGGCCGGTCAGTCATGCAGTCCTCCTGCGGATATAAGTCCTGGCCCGAGTACGCGGCGGGCGTGCCGCGATTCTGGAGCCCGGATCCTGGTGGGGCGGGCGACCTTGCGGCATCAGCGCTCCCGCCGTCTGGCGCCGGCCCCTCGGTCGGTGCAACCGCGCCGGACGCACCGGCTGTTCCCGGCGCGGCCACTTGGCCTTCGAGCGTCGGCGTTCAACGCGACCGGGGGGCAGGCGCGACCTGCACGCAGCGCCACGATCACCGCTAGCGGACCCCGAGAGCGCCTGACCTGCGAAGTCGGGCCGCTGCGGGCCGCCGCGACGGTGCGTGGGCCCACCTTTGTCGACCGTGCCTGACCGGCCTTACGGGCAGGCCGCTCGACGAGGTGGTCGATCGCCCTCTTCGGCGGCGGGTGGCCGTCGGACGCGCACGTTGGAAGCCGGCGCTGACTCTGGTCGCCGCAGCACACAATGCCCGTAAAGTGCCGACGCTCCACACCGGCAGGCTGGAGCGCCCCGGCCGTCGACTACTTGCTGACGGCGAACCGCATCAGAGCGTGCTCGTCGCCCTGCTTGACCTTCCCCGTCTCGTTGACGACCTCCAGCTTCCAGGCGCCGCCCACCCGCACGGCCTTGGCCACGGCGCAGGCGTTGTCCTGGCTGAGCAGGCTGGGCCAGATGTCGGCGACCTGCTGGGTGCTGCCCCCGGTCGCGTCGTAGACCTTGAAGCTGATGTTGCGCGCCTTCTGGAAGTCGCTGCCCTTCTTGTAGGCGGCGGCGACGAAGACGACGGACGTGATGGGGGCGGGGAGGCGGGCGAACTCGACGGTCACCGTCTCGTCGTCGCCGTCCCCGTGCCCGGTCTGGTTGTCGCCGCTGTGCAGGAGCGAGCCGTTGCCCATGGGGTCGAGGGAGTCGAGGCCGGCCAGGCGTACCGGGTCGCCGCCCTGCATGGCGACGGCGATGAGGTCGAGGTCGGTGCCGGTCTTGCGGCGGAGCTTGCCGAGCACCCCGCCGCTGCTGCCGGCGGTCGGGTCCCAGGAGACGCCGATGGACAGGTGGGTCACCCCGTCCAGGTCCGCGGGGCCGTCTTCCTTCGTCAGCGTGATCATGTTCGAGTCGTCCTCCGTTTTCGTGCCTACGGCACAGAGTCTGCCCCGCGCTCTCTGCTTCCGGGTGGGCGGGTGCCGTCAGCCTGCGTCCGGGGTGCCTGAGACGATCACGAGGGAGGAGGCCGACCTGGCAGACGGGGCCGGCCCGGAAGGCCGCCGCGCGCCGGGCGTGGGGGGCGCCGCGGTGTCAGCGACGTGCTTTGGCGCGATCGAGGGCGGCGACACCGAGGGCCGCGAGAGCGATCTGGATGAGCCACTCGACCCAGTCGACGCCGTCGGTGTCGGCGACACCGAAGGCTGCGGCGAGGGCTGAGCCGATGAGAGCCGCGACGATGCCGACCGCGATGGTCCACAGGATGCCGATGCGCTGCCGTCCGGGAATGACGAGTCGGCCCAGGACCCCGATGACGATGCCGATCACAATGGCGCTGATGATGCCGGAGATCTCCACGTCTACTCCTTCGTTGTCTTTATCTCGCGCTTACGACTGCCCCTTCAGGGGGTCGCCAGTCCCCCGTCATGCACCGGTCGGGAACGGACCTGCCCGGCACGAGGGCGCGGAAGTCGGAGTCGTCGTACCGGCCACCAGGGCTGGAATGCGTCCTTGCTGGAAGATCGCGCCGGCAAGAGACTTCTACAGCACTGTAGTTGGCGCCGTGCGGTCGGTGAAGCGTCCGTTTCCGGGCTGCGCCCGTTGTGAAGGGAGCGGATTCGGTGTTCGGTCTGAGTGAACTGGCTCTGGTGCTGGTTGTGGTGGTCGTCGTTCTCGGGGTCAAGAAGGGGCCCGAGTTGATGCGCTCTGCGGGCAGGGCCGCACGCGTCCTCAAGGGCGAGAAGAAGGCGTTGAAGGAGCGTGAGCAGTGAGCTGAGCCGGCTCGGAGGGAGAGTGCGGTCCTGCTCTGGGCGAGCAGGACCGAGGCGGCTCCGTCAGACGTTGACGCCGAAGTCGGCGGCGATGCCGGCCAGCCCCGAGGCGTAGCCCTGGCCGACGGCCCGGAACTTCCATTCGGCGCCGTGCCGGTAGAGCTCGCCGAAGACCATGGCGGTCTCGGCGGAGGCGTCCTCGGAGAGGTCGTAGCGGGCGATTTCCTGGTTGTTGGCCTGGTTGACGACGCGGATGAACGCGTTGCGGACCTGGCCGAAGCTCTGGCCGCGGTTCTCGGCGTCGTGGATGGAGACCGGGAAGATGATTTTGTCGATCTCGGTGGGGACGGTGGCGAGGTTCACCTTGACGGCCTCGTCGTCGCCCTCGCCCTCGCCGGTGAGGTTGTCGCCGGTGTGCTCGACCGAGCCGTCCGGGCTGGTGAGGTTGTTGTAGAAGACGAAGTGCCCGTCCGAGGGCACCTTGCCGGAGGCGTCGAGGAGCAGCACCGAGGCGTCCAGGTCGTAGTCGGTGCCGGTGGTGGTTCGCACGTCCCAGCCCAGACCGACCAGTACGGCGGTCAGGCCCGGCGCCTCCTTGCTCAGCGAGACGTTGCCGCCCTTGGCCAGGGAGACTCCCATTGCGTACTCCTTCTCGGTAGGTGTGGTCCGCGCCGTGTGCGAGGCCACGGATGTCGAAGAGAGGGACAGAGCTTGTGGGGGGCCTGTCAGTCCCGGGAGCTGCCGAACAGCAGGCGATAGCCGACCAGCAGCGCGAGGGCGCCGACTATGGCGGACCCCCACGTCGCGGCGTCGAAGAACTCCCGCTGCACCGGGCGGTCGAGGAACTCGGCCGACAGCCAGCCGCCGAGGAAGGCACCGGCGACGCCGATCGCCGTCGTGCCGACGCAACCGCCGGGATCCCGTCCGGGCAGGATCGCCTTGGCGATCGCTCCGGCGAGCAGTCCCAGCACCAGCCAGGCGATGACACCCATCCTTCTGCGCTCCTTACCGCTGGGTTGTTCATGAGGCGAACGGCCCTCGGACAGCCTATCTTCTACAGTGATGTAGATGGTGTGGTGGTCGGAGGGCGTCTATACGATGTCCGCCCGGGAAGCTGGCGGTGGGCGGAAGGGGGACGGGACGTGGCGGACAGTCGACGTCCCCGGCGGCGGGGGCAGGGTGAGCTGGAGGCGCTGGTGCTGTCGGCGCTGCGGGAGACGGGCGGGCCGGCCACGGCCGGCCGGGTGCACGAGCAGCTTGGCGAGGGTCTCGCCTATACGACGGTGATCACGATCTTGACCCGGTTGCTGGACAAGGGTGTGGTGACCCGTGAGCGGGCAGGCCGTTCCTTCGTCTGGCGGCCGGTCGCCGACCAGGCGGGTCTGGCGGCGCGGAAGATGCGCCGGGTCCTGGACGCGGAGAACGACAGGGAGGCGGTGCTGACCAGTTTCCTCACCGCCCTCGACCCGGCTGACGAACGGCTTCTGCGCGGCCTGCTGGCCCAGCCACGGAGCGACGGAGGAGACTGACACCTCATGGGAGTCTTCGTCTTCCTGCCGCTCGTCCTGCCGCTTACCGCTTGGCCGATCTCCCGGCTGGCCGAGCAGCATCTGCACCCGCGGACAGCGACCAGGCTGCTCACGGCTGTGGCCACCGTGATGGCACTGTGCAGCACGGTGTGCCTGGCGTTGGTCATGGTGGTCGGGACGGCGCAACTACCGGGGAATCCTCTGCCCGACGGCTGGTCCGACCCGGAGGTGCGGGCGGCGGTCCCCTTCGACGAAGTGGCCGGGAAGGCGGCGATCCCGGCTCTGTGCGCGGTTCTCCTGTCCTGCGGGCGGACGCTGTGGCGGCACGGCCGGGTACGTCGTCGTGCTCACCGCGCACTGGCCGGACTGCCGGACACCACGGTGGCCGTACTCGTGGACGACGTCCCTTACGCGTACGCCCTGCCCGGCGCACGGCGAGACCGAGTCGTGGTGACCACCGCCCTGCTGGGCTGCCTGGAACCGGCGGAACGCCGCGCGCTGTTCGCCCACGAGCGGGCACACCTCGTCGGGCGACACCACCGCTATCTGCTCGCCGTGCAACTCGCCTCACGCGCCAACCCGTTCCTGCGACCACTGCGTTCCACAGTGACGTACGCGGCGGAACGGTGGGCCGACGAGGAAGCGGCCCGTGCCGTGGGGAGCCGGCGGGTCGTGGCGCACGCGATCGGCAAGGCGGCCCTGGTGTCACGCGAGGTGCCCGTGGCGACACTGGCGGGCATGGCCGGGCCGGGGCCGGTGCCGCGCAGGGTGGCCGCCCTGCTGAAGCCCGCTCCGGCGCCGCGCAACTGGCCGTCGGCGTCCACCTCGGTGGGGTGGGCGGCGTGGGCGGCGGCGGCGGGCACCGTCGTGTCGGCGATGTCGTCCGCGAACTCGGCCGTGACCATGTTCTTCATCCTGCACGCCGCGACACCGCTCTGAACGAGAGGGCCGAGAGCCAGGCACGGGCTGCCAACGTGACTCCGGCCGCGGCTCAGTCCCGAGTTCGCGGCGGTCGCGGTCCTCGTCATGATCGGGGGCTGGGCGGTGGCCCGCGCGGCGGAGGGCATCGTGGAGCACAGGGGCCTGAACGCCGGCCTTGTGGGCGCCGTGTTCATTGGCCTCGTCAACGCCCTGCCGGAGACCGTCACGTCCATCGCCGCCGTCCGGCGCGGAGCCGTCACCCTCGCCATCGCCGCCATCATCGGCGGCAACTGCCTGGACGCGCTCAACCTGGTCGTCGGCGACGCCGCCTACCGAGGCGGGTCCCTGTTCCACGCCGCCAACCCGGACGAGCTGTTCCTCACCAGCGGGGCCATGGTCATGACGGCGGTCCTGCTCGGTGGCCTTCTGGTCCGCCAGAGGCGCGGCTGGCTGAGGGTGGGCTTCGACGGCATCCTGCTCATCGCCGTCTACGCCAGCATCGTCACCGTGCTCGCCGTCTGAGCAGAAGCCTGGCGCAGGGGAGAGCAGGGCGGAGCCAGGAACAGGGACGGTCGTTGGGGAGAGCTACGGCTGCCCGGTATCCGGTGCTTCCTGTCTACGGCTGTCCAGGGCGCTTCTTCGACTGGCCCCGAGGGCCGGCAGCAAGACGGTCGAAGGGCACCGCCGGCACCGCTCACCGCGTTGTGCTCCACAGGGTCCTTCCCCCTCCCCCGCAGAGCTTCATGGAGCGGGTGACGAGAATCGAACTCGCGCTCTCAGCTTGGGAAGCGACGGCGCTCGCACAGGCTCCATGGCTCTGACCAGCATTGATACCTGACCCCAAGGTGATCGGGCGTGTCGGAACGCACTGTCGTTGACCGTGGGTTTCCGCCCTTACGGGCATGCGAAGGGCACGGGACCTCGGAAGTGGTAGGCCAGCGTCACCGAGGAGACGGCTGCACACGGTCCGTCCAGTGCGGGGATCAGCTGTTGAACGGGACGTTGCGGCCGCACTGTATCCACGAGCGCCTGGCGCCGGGTCCCCTGTCATTCGATCAGAGCCGCGCGGTGCACTCTCCGCCCGCTGTGCTATTTCGAATGGCATACTCGGAGTGTGACTGACGACGAAGTTGACTTCCCGCCCGGCGACGGCCCCACCAGCGGTATCTCCGTCACCTTGACCGCCGGAACCCTGCAGGCCATCCGTGAGCGGGTCGGCAGGCGAGGTGTCTCGGCCTACCTGGAGAAGGCGGCCCAGCGGCAGATCGAGCGCGACAATCTGGACGAGCTGATCGCAGACTTCGACAAGGTGCACGGTCCGGCCGATCTCGAGGCCGTGGCGGCCAAGCGTGCCCGGCTGACCGGAGGCACCACGGACGCTGGGGCGGCCGCGTGAGCGGTGTCCTGGTCCTGGACAGCGAGGGTCTGGCGAAGGCCGTACACCGGGATCGGGAAATCCACGAGTGGCTGACGGCTGCTCGCGACGCGGACCTGCCCGTGATCACCTCGGCGGCCGTGTTGGTCGAGGTGATCCATCCGAGGATCAACGACGCCGCACTGAAGTGGACCCTGTCCCGCCTGAGCGTCGAGCCGGTGACCCAAGCCGTCGCACAATCCGCTGCCGCCTTGCTGCGGGCAGCGGGGCTGCACGGCCACAAGTACGCCATCGACGCCATGCTGTGCGCGACCGCCTTGCAGCATCCCGGCCGGGTGACGATTCTGACTTCGGACGTGGAAGACATCGGGCTGCTCACTGCCGAGCATCCGCGCCTGAGTGCGGAGAAGGTCTGAGCCGCGACGCCTTGTAGAGGCGGTGCTCGCCGTGCGGACTCGGCTCTGGCTCAGCGGTCTCCTGCCCAGTCGGCAGGTCGGCTGGGAGGGACACCCTCTCGACCTGCTCGGATCAGGCTGAACGATGGCATGGTCGGCATCGGACAGGGGCGTGTCACGCCCGAGTAGCGGCACCCCCCACCGTTTCGAAGCCCCTGGAAGGGCATGGACTCGGGCTCCGGCACGCGCCAGACGATGCGGACTTGCTCGTCGAGAGGAAGCGAGGGGCGATGTATATGCAGTGGATGAAGTAGAGAACGGCCAGTCGAAATGCCTCCGGTTCGATGTCGGTCGACTTCGTCACCGTGGCCCGGCTCAGCTTGTTCACTTGGCGCACGACGCTTGAATCGGCTTCGAGTGGGCCGAGCTCGCTGAGGATCTCCGGATCGAGTTCGGCCTCCTCGCGCATGGCCTGGACCGACCGTCTCAGCAGGTCGGGCTCCGATTCGACCCGGTCGACGATTCGGGCGATGACGTAGTCATGGAGCACATCCGCCTCGATGTCGCCGTGCTCCACCGGTTCCTCGCCCGTGCAACTCGGGCACCCCTCGCACTCGGTGGGTTCGTCAGCCTCCTGAGTGGAGACGAAGCACGAGACCACCCACATAATCTCGGCACGGTCTAGCTCCGGTTTCTCGGCGGTCGACAGGTCGGGGCCGCCCCATTGACTACCGGGATCACTGCCATCTCCGTCTCGACCCTCCGGCGGCGTCATCTCGGAGCGCAGCAGGAACTCCGCACTGACGAGGTACGGTTCCCAGCCGTGCGCGCTCATCAGCAGCGTCGCCAGCGCGTCCCCGGGCGCTTCCAGAAGATGAGATCTTCATCGAAGCCGTTGACGAAGTGCAGGACGTGGTCCGTCGAATCGAACTCCACTCCGGACATCTCGCTCAGGTGGGTCAGGACCGCCTGACGGCCCCGGTAGCGTCCGACGTAGCGGCGGGCCTGGGCGACAAAGAACGGCACAGTGCTGTCGTTCAGCACAGCGTTGGGGCTGACGCCGATGAAACGGGGGGCAGTGGACCGGACCGTCGGAGCTGTTGGGTGGCGTTCGCCCAGTGCAGTTGTCTGGTGTCCGGGTCGTACACCACGCAGTAGACAGGAATGTTCCCGTCCGCCCAGGTGTCACCGTGCTGGTCGACAGGCTCCGCGTAGCCGTTGCCTCGGCGCCAGCTACTCCCACCCTGGACCTTGATCGTGTCGCTCGTGAGATGTCCGTCGTCGGCGAAGGTGATGTAGAAATCCTCCCCGAAGTCGTTCTGCCCGGATATCTCTTGAACGATGTGGTCGTGGTCTTCGAGCAGGGTGCGCAACGCGTTCACGGCAGCCTGTCCCGCACGCCGCTCCCTTCGACACCTTCGGCATGCCACGCCCCCTTCAGAAGGTTCCTCGCCGGCCCTTGCAGATGAGGGGCCGGTGCCTGCCTGGATCAGCCTGCCTCATACCTATGACACCGAGGTCGGAACGAGGGAGGTCGTAGAGCGCCTGCTGAGCGGCCTGGCATGGCGCGGCCCGGAAACGACTGAGGCCCAGGTCATTGACCTGGGCCTCAGTATGGAGCGGGTGACGAGAATCGAACTCGCGCTCTCAGCTTGGGAAGCTGATGTTCTACCATTAAACTACACCCGCGTAAGACGCCGACCACGTCGGTGCCTGGACGCTCGCTCACTCTACCTCATCGCTGGCCCCCGGTGTTCGCGCCGTGGGGCCGGCGGGCGTTTCGGCGGGGGTGATGCGGCTGCGGAGGGCCGGAGTTGGGGCGTACGGTGGGCGCGTGGGCGAGGGGTCCCGGAGGGGCCGGAGTGCCGCCTGGAGAGTCGTCTCTTTGATCCCGTACTGTGGCTTTTGTCGTCAGGGTAGTAAGCCAGACGCGGCTCTTGGGGAAGGGACTTGAAGGACTTGATGGATCGCACCGTCCTCCGCTGTGCCGATGGGCACGTGTTCACCGCCGCCTCGTTCCCGATGCAGCAGGCCGAGCGACTCGGCCCCGGCCGGCTCGTCCGATGTCCGCGGTGCGCGCGGCTGCGGAGTGCCGTGCCGGTGGGGTCGGAGAAGCGGTAGCCGGCCTCCCTGTCGGGGAGACCTCAGTAAGGACCCAGTAGTAGTCAGTCAGCAGGACCGGGCGCGTGGGGCGGCGGCGATTGTCGCTGCTCCGCGCGCCTTGCGTATCCTCGGTGCGTGCTTCTCTCAGACAAGGACATCCGGGCCGAGATCGATTCCGGGCGGGTCCGCATCGAACCCTTCGACGACTCCATGGTGCAGCCGTCGAGTATCGACGTGCGCCTCGACCGCTACTTCCGGGTGTTCGAGAATCACCGGTACCCGCACATCGACCCCTCCGTCGAGCAGACGGACCTGACCCGGCTCGTGGAGCCGGAGGGGGACGAGCCGTTCATCCTGCACCCCGGCGAGTTCGTGCTGGCCAGTACGTACGAGGTCGTCTCGCTGCCCGATGATCTCGCCTCGCGGTTGGAGGGGAAGAGCTCGCTCGGGCGGCTCGGTCTCGTCACGCACTCCACCGCCGGGTTCATCGACCCCGGGTTCTCGGGGCACGTGACGCTCGAGCTCAGCAATCTCGCGACCCTGCCCATCAAGCTGTGGCCCGGGATGAAGATCGGGCAGCTGTGCATGTTCCGGCTCACGTCGCCGGCCGAGCACCCCTACGGCAGCGAGCGGTACGGGTCCCGTTACCAGGGGCAGCGGGGGCCGACCGCCTCCCGGTCCTTCATCAACTTCCATCGGACCCAGGTATGAGCCGGGTATGAGCAGCGAGAACGCAGGCGGGACGCGAGCATGAGTGACGTTCGGGAGAATCTGACCTACGAGCAGTTCGGCGTCGCCGTGCGCGAACTCGCGCAGGCCGTCGCCGACGACGGGTACGAGCCGGACATAGTGCTCTCCATCGCCCGTGGCGGGGTCTTCGTGGCCGGCGGGCTGGCGTACGCGCTCGACTGCAAGAACATCCACCTGGTGAACGTCGAGTTCTACACCGGGGTCGGGACCACGCTCGAGATGCCGGTCATGCTCGCGCCCGTGCCCAACGTCATCGACTTCTCCCGCAAGAAGGTCCTCATCACCGACGACGTCGCCGACACCGGCAAGACGCTCAAGCTGGTGCGGGACTTCTGCCTGGACACCGTCGCCGAGGTGCGCAGCGCCGTGATCTATGAGAAGTCCCACTCGCTCGTCCAGTGCGAGTACGTGTGGAAGCGGACCGATGAGTGGATCAACTTCCCGTGGAGCGTTCAGCCTCCCGTCGTGCGGCGGGCCGGTCAGGTGCTCGACGCCTGATCCGCGGAGACGGACGGAGGCGGACGGATAGGGACGGATACGGACGCAAGGAGAAGGGCCCCCGGCGCGATGCCGGGGGCCCTTCTCGTGCCGGTCGGGGCGTCGTCAGAACGTGCCCAGCTTCACGATCGACAGCAGCGCGATCAGCTGGATCGCCGACGCGCCGAGCGCCTTCGGCCAGGGCAGGTCGTGGGAGCGGCCGACCATCAGGGTCAGCAGGAGGCCGGCCGCGACCCAGGTGGCCCAGCCGAGGATCTGGACGAAGGGCGCGTCGCCGCCGGCGAACATGGCGACGATCAGACGCGGGGCGTCCGTGATCGACATGATCAGCATGGAGAGGCCGACCGTGGGCTGCCACGCGCCGTCGCCGCCGAGCTGGCGGGCCAGGGTGTGGGTGACCACGCCCAGGACGAACGCGCTCAGCACCATCGCCACGGCAGTGGTCAGGACGATCGGGACCGCGTTCGAGAGGGTGGCGTTGATCGCCTCCTCGCGCGCGCCGTCGAAGCCGAAGACCGCCAGCAGGCCGTAGAGGAAGGTCACGATGAGCGCCGGGGCCCACATCGCATAGTCCCGCATCTGGAGGAAGGTCTGGTTGGGGGCGACGACGACGCCCCTCAGCAGTGCCTTCCAGTGCAGACGGGGGCCGACCGGGCCGGGCGGCGGGGCGGAGCCGGCGCGGTAGGTCTCGCCCTGGTTGTACGGGTCGTCGCCGACCGTGAACGCCTGGGTGTGACCCGGGTTGTTGGCCGCGTACGGGTCGTGCGGGGCCTGGCCGCCCCCGTGGTGGCCCCCGTGGGGGTAGCCGCCGTCGCCGAAGTACTCCGGCTCGCCGTGCCCGCCGCCGTGCGGCTGCGGCCACGGTGATCCGCCGGCGCCGGGGCCGCCGCCGTACGGCTGCTGCGGGTACGGCTGCCGGGGCGTCGCGGGACCGCCGTACGACGGTCCCTGGGGCGCCTGCTGTCCGTACGGAGGGTGTTGCGGTCGCGCGTTGGGAGCGCCGTTGTTCCGGCCGCGTCCGATCCTGAATCCAGCCACGCCTTCGAACGTACCTGGTCCCGGAGAGTGACGTGCGTGGCCCGGCCTTTCGGGGGGCCCTTTGCTGCCGAGCTGTGACATCCCCTACGGGGGTTGAGCGGGGCGTCCCCTAGGGGCCGGCCGTACGGGGGCGGGCAGACCTCAGCGGCCCCGGACCAGGCACCGGCGGTCCGGCCCGCCGGGGGAGGAACGGCGACGGCCCCTGACCCGCTCGGGGTCAGGGGCCGCCGTCACTCGGACTGCCGGGCCGGGCGGGGCCGGTTACTTCACCGGCTCCGGCGCCGGCTCGCTCTCCGTCTCCGGCTCGCCCGCCGGGTCGGCCGGGGTCTTGACGGAGTCCAGCAGGAGCTGGGCGACGTCGACGACCTGGATGGACTCCTTGGCCTTGCCGTCGTTCTTCTTGCCGTTGACCGAGTCGGTCAGCATGACGAGGCAGAACGGGCAGGCGGTGGAGACGATGTCCGGGTTGACCGAGAGGGCCTCGTCGACGCGCTCGTTGTTGATGCGCTTGCCGATCCGCTCCTCCATCCACATCCGCGCACCACCGGCGCCGCAGCAGAAGCCGCGCTCCTTGTGACGGTGCATCTCCTCGTTGCGGATGCCCGGGACGCTGGCGATGATCTCGCGCGGGGGCGTGTAGATCTTGTTGTGGCGGCCCAGGTAGCACGGGTCGTGGTACGTGATGATGCCCTCGACCGGGGTGACCGGGAGCAGCTTGCCCTCGTCGACGAGGTGCTGGAGCAGCTGGGTGTGGTGGATGACCTCGTAGTCGCCGCCGAGCTGCGGGTACTCGTTGCCGAGGGTGTTGAGGCAGTGCGGGCAGGTGGCGACGATCTTCTTGGCCGACTTGGGCTTCGCCGACTCGGGCACCACCTTGCCGTCCTCGTCCATCTCCTCGCCGAAGGCGGCGTTGAGGGACATGACGTTCTCCATGCCGAGCTCCTGGAACAGGGGCTCGTTGCCGAGGCGGCGGGCGGAGTCACCGGTGCACTTCTCGTCGCCGCCCATGATCGCGAACTTGACGCCCGCGATGTGGAGCAGCTCGGCGAAGGCCTTGGTGGTCTTCTTGGCGCGGTCCTCCAGGGCGCCGGCGCAGCCGACCCAGTAGAGGTACTCGACCTCGGTGAGGTCCTCGATGTCCTTGCCGACGACCGGGACCTCGAAGTCCAGCTCCTTGAGCCACTCCAGGCGCTGCTTCTTCGCCAGGCCCCAGGGGTTGCCCTTCTTCTCCAGGTTCTTGAGCATCGTGCCCGCCTCGGACGGGAACGCCGACTCGATCATCACCTGGTAGCGGCGCATGTCGACGATGTGGTCGACGTGCTCGATGTCCACCGGGCACTGCTCGACGCAGGCGCCGCAGGTGGTGCAGGACCACAGGACGTCCGGGTCGATGACGCCGTTCTCTTCGAGGGTGCCGACCAGCGGGCGCTCGGCCTCGGCGAGGGCGGCCGCGGGGACGCCCGCCAGCTGCTCCTCGGACGCCTTCTCCTCGCCCTCCATCGTCTTGCCGCCGCCGGCCAGCAGGTAGGGGGCCTTGGCGTGCGCGTGGTCGCGCAGGGACATGATCAGGAGCTTGGGGGAGAGCGGCTTGCCCGTGTTCCAGGCGGGGCACTGCGACTGGCAGCGGCCGCACTCGGTGCAGGTGGAGAAGTCGAGCAGGCCCTTCCAGGAGAAGTGCTCGACCTGGGAGACGCCGAAGACGTCGTCGTCGCCGGGGTCGGCGAAGTCGATCGGCTTGCCGCCGGAGGTCATCGGCAGCAGCTCGCCGAGGGCCGTGCCGCCCTTCGCGTCGCGCTTGAACCAGATGTTCGGGAAGGCGAGGAAGCGGTGCCAGGCCACGCCCATGTCGGTCTTCAGGGCGACCGTGATCATCCAGATGAAGGAGGTCGCGATCTTCAGGCCGGCGAAGAGGTAGACGAGGTTCTGGAGCGTGGAGACGTCCAGGTCCTGGAGCGCGGAGACGACCGGGTACGAGATGAAGAACGACGCCTCGTAGCCGTCCACGTGGTGGAGGGCGCCCTCCAGGGCGTGCAGCATGAAGATGCAGACGCCGACGATGAGGATGACGGCCTCGACGAAGTACGCCTGGCCGAAGTTGGAGCCGGCGAAGCGGGACTTGCGGCCCGGCTTGTTCGGCTTGCTCAGCTGGCGGATCCCGATCAGGACCAGGATGCCGAGCACCGTCATCGTGCCGATGAACTCGACGAAGACGTTGTACGGCGCCCAGTCGCCGATGACCGGCAGGATCCAGTCGGCCTCGAACAGCTGGCCGATCGCGTTCACGATCGTCAGCAGCAGGGAGAAGAAGCCCACCGCCACGAACCAGTGCGCCACGCCGACGATGCCCCAGCGGTTCATCCGGGTGTGGCCGAGGAACTCCCTGACCACGGTGATGGTTCGCTGTGCGGGTTCGTTGGTCCGCGTGCCGGCCGGTACCGGCTGGCCGAGCCGCATGGAGTTGTAGATCTGCAGGACGGCGCGGCCGAACAGTGCGACGCCGACCACGATCAGGACCAGCGACACGATGATCGCGGCGAGTTGCATTTGGGGGCTCCTCGGGCCTGCGAGGTTTCGAGGGGGGCGGTATTACTAAGCGGTAACTTAGGTAGTTCGTCTGAGACTACCCCCATCCTCCGCCGCACTGTAGCCGGACGTGCGGTGATCTGCGTCGCTGAGGCAACCCTGACCGGCGGGCCCGGTCGCGGGGCGCGGCGTCTCGCTGAGTCGGACGCGCCATTCTTCGCAAATCATGATATTCGGCTTGTTCCGGGCATAGGTTGTGCCCGTGCTCTACGGGATCATCGCCGCCACCGCGTCCTTCCTCCTCGCCGCCCTGCTCACCGCGCTGCTGCGGGCGTCCGCGCTGCGCCTCGCCCTCGTCGACCGGCGACGGCAGCGGCCCGTCCCCCTGCTCGGAGGTGTGGCCGTCGTCCTCGTCACCGGGTTGGTCGCGTGGGCCGGGGACTGGACCGGTGTCGTGCCGCTGGGGTCGTTGGTCGGCCGGCTGCTGATGGCCGGTACCGCCGTCGGCGCGCTCGGCCTGGCCGCCGACGTGTGGCGGCTGCGGCGGCGGTGGCTGCTCGCCGGTACGGCCGTCGCGGCGGCGTGCGTGGTGCCGTACGAGGTGACCGGGCCGGTGGCCGGGGCGCTCGCCGTGGGCTGGATCGCGGTGGTCGCCGTCGCCTTCCGGGGGCTCGACCACGCCGACGGGGTGGCCGGCACGGTGGGGGTGGTCACCGCCTTCGGTGTCGGTGCCTGTGCCGCCGCCGAGTTGATGGACGGGCTGGCGGTGCTGCTGAGCGCGCTGGCCGCCGCGCTGACCGGGTTCCTGCTGCACAACTGGCATCCCGCGCGGATCGCGCTCGGGGCCTGCGGGTCGCTCTTCGCGGGCTTCCTGCTCGCCGGGGCGGCGGTGTTCACCCGGGCGGGGCACGAGCCCGGGGCCGGCGTGGGGGTGCTGTTCGCGCTGACGGCCCTCGCGAGCGTCGACGCCGTACTCGTACTCCTCTCGCGCCGGCTGGCCGGACGGCCCCTGCTGCGCGGCGGGCCCGACCACATCGCCCACCGGCTGCGGCGGCTCGGGCTCACTCCGCAGGGCGCCGTGGTGGCCCTCGGAGCGGCCTCGTTCGGCGGGGTGCTCGTGGGCGCGCTCGTGCACACCGGATGGGCGGGGGAGGCGGCGTTGCTGTGGCCGGCGGGCGGGGCCGCGGCCGGAGTACTGGGGCTGCTGCGGGTACGGGTGTACGAGCCCCGGAGGGCGGGGACGGATCCCCGGACCCGTGCGTCACTTCACGGGCCTCGCGCGGAACCGCGGGGACGGCCCCAGGAGTCCCCCGAGGCGACGGCCGGCCTGTCCCGTGCGCCCTCCCGGGCGGCGATTTTTCCGGTCCGTCAGGGCAGGCGCGGCGAGGAACCCCAGGTCAGCGCGCCTTTGCGTGTAAGGAACGGATAAGAGTTGAGTCTGCTCGACTCACGTCTGTTGACCCAGCGATCGGCGTCATGCACACTTGAGCCTGTTCCACTCAAGTCAGCTGGAGGTTATTCACCATGGCACGTGCGGTCGGCATCGACCTGGGCACGACTAACTCCGTCGTCAGCGTTCTGGAGGGCGGCGAGCCCACCGTCATCACCAACGCCGAGGGCGCCAGGACCACGCCGTCCGTCGTCGCCTTCGCCAAGAACGGCGAGGTGCTGGTCGGCGAGGTGGCCAAGCGCCAGGCGGTCACGAACGTCGACAGGACCATCCGGTCGGTCAAGCGCCACATGGGCACCGACTGGAAGATCAACCTGGACGGCAAGGACTTCAACCCGCAGCAGATCAGCGCCTTCGTGCTGCAGAAGCTGAAGCGGGACGCCGAGTCCTACCTGGGCGAGAAGGTGACCGACGCGGTCATCACCGTCCCGGCGTACTTCAACGACGCCGAGCGCCAGGCCACCAAGGAGGCCGGTGAGATCGCGGGCCTCAACGTCCTGCGCATCGTCAACGAGCCGACGGCCGCCGCGCTGGCGTACGGCCTCGACAAGGACGAGCAGATCATCCTCGTCTTCGACCTCGGTGGCGGTACGTTCGACGTCTCGCTGCTGGAGATCGGCGACGGCGTCGTCGAGGTGAAGGCCACCAACGGTGACAACCACCTCGGTGGTGACGACTGGGACCAGCGCGTCGTCGACTACCTGGTCAAGCAGTTCCAGTCCGGCCACGGCGTGGACCTGGGCAAGGACAAGATGGCCCTCCAGCGCCTCCGCGAGGCCGCCGAGAAGGCCAAGATCGAGCTGTCCTCGTCCACCGAGACCTCGATCAACCTCCCCTACATCACGGCCTCCGCCGAGGGCCCGCTGCACCTGGACGAGAAGCTCACCCGCGCCCAGTTCCAGCAGCTGACGTCCGACCTGCTGGAGCGCTGCAAGACGCCGTTCCACAACGTCATCAAGGACGCCGGAATCCAGCTGTCCGAGATCGACCACGTCGTTCTCGTCGGTGGCTCCACCCGTATGCCCGCCGTCGCCGAGCTCGTCAAGGAGCTGACCGGCGGCAAGGACGCCAACAAGGGCGTCAACCCGGACGAGGTCGTCGCCATCGGCGCCGCCCTGCAGGCCGGTGTCCTCAAGGGTGAGGTCAAGGACGTCCTGCTCCTCGACGTCACCCCGCTGTCCCTCGGTATCGAGACCAAGGGCGGCATCATGACCAAGCTCATCGAGCGGAACACGACGATCCCGACGAAGCGTTCGGAGATCTTCACCACCGCCGAGGACAACCAGCCCTCCGTGCAGATCCAGGTCTACCAGGGCGAGCGCGAGATCGCGGCGTACAACAAGAAGCTCGGTATGTTCGAGCTGACCGGTCTGCCCCCGGCGCCCCGCGGCGTCCCGCAGATCGAGGTCGCCTTCGACATCGACGCCAACGGCATCATGCACGTCACGGCGAAGGACCTCGGCACCGGCAAGGAGCAGAAGATGACCGTCACCGGCGGCTCCTCGCTGCCGAAGGACGAGGTCGACCGGATGCGCCAGGAGGCCGAGAAGTACGCGGAGGAGGACCACGCCCGCCGCGAGGCCGCCGAGTCCCGCAACCAGGGCGAGCAGCTCGTCTACCAGACGGAGAAGTTCCTCAAGGACAACGAGGACAAGGTCCCGGGCGAGATCAAGACGGAGGTCGAGGAGGCCGTCGCCGAGCTGAAGGAGAAGCTCAAGGGCGAGGACACCGCCGAGATCCGCACCGCCACGGAGAAGGTCGCCGCCGTCTCGCAGAAGCTGGGCTCGGCCATGTACGCCGACGCCCAGGGCGCGCAGGCCGCCGGTGGCGAGGCTCCGGGTGCCGGCGCCGGTGCCGGTGACAAGGCGGCCGACGACGACGTCGTCGACGCCGAGATCGTGGACGACGAGCGCAAGGACGGTGCCGCGTGACGGAGGAGACCCCGGGTTTTGACGAGAAGCCCGACGTCCCCTCCGGCGCCACCCCTGACGACGCCGAGCCGAAGGCCGCCGCTCCCTCTTCGGAGGAGGGCGCGGCCCCGGCCGGGGACGCGAGTGAGAACGCGGGCCTGGTGGCCCAGCTGGACCAGGTGCGCACGGCGCTGAACGAGCGCACGGCGGACCTCCAGCGACTCCAGGCCGAGTACCAGAACTACCGCCGCCGCGTCGAGCGGGACCGCGTCGCGGTCAAGGAGGTCGCCGTCGCGAACCTCCTGTCCGAGCTGCTTCCCGTGGTCGACGACATCGGCCGCGCCCGGGAGCACGGCGAACTCGTCGGCGGTTTCAAGTCCGTCGCGGAGTCGCTGGAGTCGGTCATCGCCAAGATGGGCCTCCAGCAGTTCGGCAAGGAGGGCGAGCCCTTCGACCCGACGATCCACGAGGCCCTGATGCACTCGTACGCGCCGGATGTCACCGAGACGACGTGCGTGGCGATTCTGCAGCCCGGGTACCGGATCGGCGAGCGCACCATCCGCCCCGCGCGGGTGGCGGTGGCCGAGCCGCAGCCGGGTGCGCAGACGGCCAAGCCGGCCGAGGAGAACACCGAGGCACCGGCCGACTCCGCGGAGAACGACGGGAACACCGGGAACGCCGGAACCGCCGGAACCGCCGGGAACAAGGAGAGCGGTGGCCCGGACGAGGGCTGAGCTTGACGTGACGAGAGAGGAGGGACGTCGGGGATGAGCACCAAGGACTTCATCGAGAAGGACTACTACAAGGTCCTCGGCGTCCCCAAGGACGCCACCGAGGCCGAGATCAAGAAGGCGTACCGGAAGCTCGCCCGCGAGTACCACCCGGACGCCAACAAGGGAAACGTCAAGGCGGAGGAGCGCTTCAAGGAGATCTCCGAGGCCAACGACATCCTCGGTGACCCCAAGAAGCGCAAGGAGTACGACGAGGCCCGCAGCCTCTTCGGCAACGGCGGTTTCCGTCCGGGGCCGGGCGCGGGCGGCGGCGGCACCTTCAACTTCGACCTGGGCGACCTCTTCGGAGGCGGTGCCCAGGGCGGGGGCCAGGGAGGGGCCGGCGGCTTCGGCGGGGGGCTCGGTGACGTCTTCGGGGGCCTGTTCAACCGCACCGGCGCCGGCGGCCCCGGCACCGGCACGCGGACCCAGCCCAGGCGTGGCCAGGACATCGAGTCCGAGGTCACCCTGAGCTTCACGGAGGCCATCGAGGGCGCGACGGTCCCGTTGCGCATGTCCTCGCAGGCACCCTGCAAGGCCTGTTCGGGCACCGGCGACAAGAACGGCACGCCGCGCGTGTGCCCGACCTGCGTCGGTACCGGCCAGGTCGCCCGGGGCTCGGGCGGCGGCTTCTCGCTCACCGACCCGTGCCCGGACTGCAAGGGCCGCGGCCTGATCGCGGAGGACCCCTGCGACGTCTGCAAGGGCTCCGGACGGGCCAAGTCCTCCCGGACGATGCAGGTCCGCATCCCGGCCGGGGTGTCGGACGGACAGCGCATCCGGCTGCGCGGCAAGGGCACGCCGGGCGAGCGGGGCGGACCGGCGGGCGACCTGTACGTGGTCGTGCACGTCAAGGAGCACCCCGTCTTCGGCCGCAAGGGCGACAACCTCACCGTCACCGTCCCGGTGACGTACGCCGAGGCGGCCCTCGGCGGCGAGGTCCGGGTCCCGACGCTGGGCGGCCCGCCCGTCACGCTGAAGCTGCCGGCGGGCACCCCGGGCGGCAGAACCATGCGTGCCAGGGGCAAGGGAGCGGTCCGCAAGGACGGCACCCGCGGCGACCTTCTGGTCACCGTCGAGGTGAGTGTTCCGAAGGACCTGACGGGGAAGGCTCGTGATGCGCTGGAGGCGTATCGCGAGGCGACCGCGGACGAGGATCCGCGGGCGGAGCTGTTCCAGGCCGCGAAGGGAGTTTGACGGAGATGGACGGTCGTCGGCGCAATCCGTATGAACTGACCGAGGACACCCCGGTCTACGTCATCTCGGTGGCGGCCCAGCTCTCCGGCCTGCACCCGCAGACCCTGCGCCAGTACGACCGCCTCGGCCTGGTCTCCCCGGACCGCACGGCCGGCCGCGGGCGGCGCTACTCGGCCCGCGACATCGAACTGCTCCGCACGGTGCAGCAGCTGTCGCAGGACGAGGGCATCAACCTGGCCGGAATCAAGCGCATCATCGAACTGGAGAACCAGGTCGCCGCGCTCCAGGCCCGCATGGCGGAGCTGCAGGACGCCCTCGACGGGGCGGCCACGGCGATGCGCCAGCGCGAGGCGGCGGTACACGCCTCGTACCGCCGCGACCTGGTCCCGTACCAGGAGGTACAGCAGACCAGCGCCCTGGTGGTGTGGCGGCCCAAGCGGCACGGCCAGTCCTCGGACTGACGGCCCCGCACAAGGCAGAACGGCGACGACCGGCCCGGAGGTTCCACCGGATCCACCCGGCGCTCCGGGCCGGTTCGCAACGTTGCTGTCTCATTGGTCTAGTACTTCTTGACGATTTAGTGAAGACAGCGTTGGCTTCCTTCACCTGGGTCACCACAACACCCGTGTGTCGGAAGGTAAGCGCAGTGAACAGCCGTGCCCGTCGTATCGCCATATCCCTGGCCGCGTCCATGATGACCATCTCGCTGGCCTCCTGTGGTGTGCTGGGCGCGTCCGAGAGCAGTGACGAGGCGAGTCCGACCAAGGGCAACGACATCACTGTGGGGCTGCTCCTGCCGGAGAAGGCGAACACGCGCTACGAGCAGTTCGACTACCCCTACTTCAAGGCGAAGGTCGCCGACCTCACGCGCGACCAGGGCAACGTCAAGTACGCCAACGCCGAGGCGAACGCCTCGAAGCAGGCCGACCAGATGCAGCAGATGATCGACGACCAGGTCGACGTGATCGTCCTGGACGCGGTGGACGCGAAGTCCATCGGCACCGCCGTGCAGAAGGCCAAGGACGCCGGCATCCCCGTCATCGCCTACGACCGGCTGGCCGAGGGGCCGATCGACGCCTACATCTCCTTCGACAACGAACTGGTCGGCGAGGTGCAGGGCCGCTCTCTCGTCGAGGCGCTCGGCGACGGCGCGGACAGCTCCGACAAGATCGTCATGATGAACGGCTCGTCCACCGACCCGAACGCCAAGCAGTTCAAGGCGGGGGCGACGTCCGAGCTGAACGGCAAGGTGACGATCGCCCAGTCCTTCGACACCAAGGACTGGAAGCCGGAGAACGCCGAGGCGAACATGGCCAAGGCGATCGAGAAGATCGGCAAGAACAACATCGCGGGCGTCTACTCCGCCAACGACGGCATGGCGGGCGGCGTCATCAAGGCCCTGGAGGACGCGGGCGTCACCGACCTGCCGCCGATCACCGGCCAGGACGCGGAACTCTCCGCGGTGCAGCGGATCGTCACCGGCGAGCAGTACATGAGCGTGTACAAGTCCTACCCGCAGGAGGCCGAGAGCGCCGCGGAGATGGCCGTGGCGCGCGTCCAGGGCCGGGACATCCAGTTCGACGCCCTCGCCCGCGACAAGGTCGACAGCCCCACCCACAAGGGCATCCCCGCGCAGCTCGTCCCCGTCGTCGCCCTGACGCAGGACAACATCGAGCAGACCGTCATCGCGGACGGCTTCTACAAGGTCTCCGACATCTGCACGGCCAAGTACGCGGCGGACTGCGCGGAGATCGGGCTCAAGTAGTCCGGTTCGGCCCCCGTCCACCGCCCTGGACATACCTGCGGCAACCGGCATGTTCCGGCCGCCGTCACACGCCGAGCCGTGTTGCGGACCCGGTCCCGGCCGCGCATAGTTGCGCTGCGGAAAGAGCCGGAACCGGGGGTGGGATGGGCGATGGCCGGGCACGGGGCGGATGAGCATCCACACGGTGCCGACCGGCTGTGCGCGGCCGGGGACCACGTGTACTCCCGGGCCGTACGACGTGGCCGGGTGACCCGCCGGGACGCCGAGCCGGTCCCCTGCCTCCTGGAACTGGCCCTGCTGCACCCCGACCCCGACGACATGGACTGGCTGGTGCCGACCTCGCCGCAGGAGGTCATGACCCGGCTGCTGCGCGGTGTCCACGACGAGGTCAACGCCAGTCAGCGGCGGGTGGGTTCCGCGGTGGAGGCCTTCGAGCGGTACGCGGGCCTCGGCCGCCAGCTCCAGACCCCGGCCGGCACGGAAGGCGCGGCGATCCGCGTCCTGGACGGTCTGGCCCGCATCCAGGCCGCGATGGACGAGGCGACGCAGGCGTGCACGGCGGAGGTGCTCACCGTCCAGCCCGGCGGCATCCGGCGTGAGCCCGAGCTGTCGGAGGGACTGCACCGGGCGCTGGCGCTGCGCGGGCGCGGGGTGCGGATGCGGGACCTGTACACGCACGTGGCCCGGCATGGGCAGGGCCTGCTCAACTACCTGGAGCTGATGGGCGACGCGGTGGAGGCCCGCACCCTCGACGAGGTCATCGACCGCCTCATCCTCTTCGACCGCACGGTCGCCTTCATCCCCGCCAACACCGACCGCACGATGGCCCTGGAGCTGCGCCACCCCGCCCTGATCGCCTACCTGGGCACGGTCTTCGAACGCCTCTGGCGCCTGGCCATCCCCCTGACCGTGCCCCTCCCCGACACCGGCATCGAGGGCATCTCCCACCGCGAGCAGTCCATCGCGGCGCTGCTGGCGGAGGGCCACCAGGACGCGGTGATCGCGGAGCGGCTGGGCATAAGCGTCCGCACGGCGCGGGCCCACATCGCCCGCCTGTCGGAGACGCTGGGGGCGGCGAGCCGTACCCAGCTGGGGGTACGCATCGCCCAGGCCGGCCTGGACGGCGCCCCGCGCCTGCCCGCCACGATCAGGGTGCCCGATCAGGCTCCGGGTCGAGGATCCCCGACTGCCCGATGAGGTAGCCGAGTTGGGCCCGGCTTTCGCTGCCGAGGGTGGCGGCTAGTTTGGCGATATGGACGCGGGCGGTGCGGACGTTCATGCCGAGGCGGTCGGCTATGTCGGCGTCGGTGTGGCCTTCGATGAGGAGGGCGGCTATGGCTCGTTGGCGGGGGGTGATGCCGCCCAGTGACTGACGTTCGACGGTTTCGGGGTACATGGGGGTAGCGAGGCGCCAGAGGCGGTCGAAGGTGTTGATGAAGTAGGCGATCAGGGCGGGGTGGCGGACTTCGAGGGCGAGTGAGCGGTCGGCGCTGGCGGGGATGAAGGCGACGGTGCGGTCCACGACGATGAGGCGGTCGGTGACCTCGTCGAGGGTCCGCGCCTCCACGTTGCCCGTCAGGTGTTCGTAGCGGGCGCGTGAGTATGCGGCGTGGCGTGCGGTGTGCTGGTAAAGCGCGCGCATGCGAGCACCACGGTCGAGAAAGGCCTGGTCCCGCCTAATGGCCCCTTCGAGGATGTCAGGGCGCCTGGTGACCTTCGAATCGTGGGGCTGAATCGCCAGCAACTCGTGCCTGCCCTCGACCATGGCGTCCTCGATGGCCTGCCCCGTCCGCTCCTTGCTACTGAGGATTCTGAGTGCCGGAGTGGCCTCGCTCGCCGCCGCACGCGTGCCAAGGCGGATGAGAGGCTCGAACACATCCGCCAGACGTTCACCGCGCCGTCGCTCGCGGGCTACGTACTCTTCCGACGTGCGCAGCAGTCGCTGCAGGGCGACGGTCGGTTCGGTCGGCTCCAGCGTGTCCAGGTTGTCGATGGCCGGGTGCAGGAGACCGGTGTCGATCAGGCAAGGTGCTGTCGCTGCCGTGGCGCTGGGTACGCCGCCTTCACGCAGTGCGCGGGAGTACAGCTTGAGACCTGTCTCGCACAGTGCCTCGTCCCCATGCCGGTGCGTCTCGTCGGTCATGAGCGGTTTTCTCCTCCCAGACCCCGGGGCTCCTGCTCCAGGATCCCCGACTGGGCTATGAGATAGCCGAGTTGGGCTCGGCTTCCGCTTCCCAGAGCCGTGGCGAGTTTCGCGATGTGGGCTCGGCACGTGCGCACGTTCATGCCCAGACGGCGGGCGATGGCTTCGTCCACGTGCCCCTCCACGAGGAGCTTGGCGATGGAGTGCTGAATTTCCGTGATGCCGTCGGGCGCGGTCTCGTAGGGAGCGCCTGTACTCAACGGAACCGCACGGGACCACATGAACTCGAAAACCTTGATCAGGTACCGGACAAGCCCTGGGTGCCGGAGCTCCAGGGCCACCTGGCGATCATCGCGCGTGGGTATGAAGGCGACGGACTCGTCACAGACGATGAGGCGTTCCACCAACTCGTCGATCGTCCGGTACTCGACTTTGCCGTCCGAGAACTGGGACACGTAGCCCAGTGTCTCCGGGCTGTACCGGGCCGTGTGCTGGTAGAGAGTCCTGATACGCACTCCCCGTTCGAGCAGCGGCCTGTCGCGCTCCAGCCCTTGCAGCAGCGTGTGTTCCAGGCGCCGGCTGCTCGGCTGGACCGTGAGCATCTCGGACTGGCACTCGGACGTGGCCAGGTCCAGTGCCGCGTTTATGCGGTCGAGTCCCTCGAGGACTGCGATCGAGTGCGTGTTTGTGGTGGCGTGTGCGCCGAGAGTCAGGAACGGTTCGAAGGCATCGGCCAGCTCGATCGACATTCGCCTGCGTTCGGCGATCTCCCGCTCGATCGAGTTGAGACGCTGGGCCAAGGCGACCGATGGAGGCACAGGGCGCAGCCAGTTCGCATCGTCCGGATCTGGGTGGAGAAGGGCGAACTCCATCAGACATGGAACCGCTTCTGCGTCTCCTCGGGCAACGCGTCCAATACGCAGGGCGGTTGCGTAGAGGCGACTACCCTCCTCGCACAGTTCGGACATCGCATGGGGATGTGGCCTTTTAGTCCGATTCGTTATCAAATCTACACCCCCCAGGGTCCTGAACATGCAGGAACATGATGCACTGATTGTGTGGCCATGACGTGCCCGAATGAGCCATCGTCTTGTTCGACGGGGGAAGAGGGGACCTTCAAGTGAGGACGAAGCCGATTATGCGCAACAGATTGCTTCGCTCGGTGCTTGCTGTCGCCTTCTCCGCCGTCGTGGCCGTCGGTGCACTGACTGGTCTCTCTGGCGCGAAGGTCGACACTCGGGCGGACAGCACCTGGGGAATGGCTGCTTCCACGGTTACGACCGTGGCCAGTGCGGCACCTGCTCCCCTTGGTGAAGACGACAGCACTTGGGGCTGACTGATGACCACACCACCCGACGACCGCTCCTTCCGTCGCGAAATGGCCACCGCCTACCGCTCCGGATGGCACTTCATCGACCTGGTCACCGCGATCCCCCACGCCGGTGACTCCCTGATGGTGACCGTCTTCGGCGAACCGGTCGTCGTCACGTTGGACGAGGACGGCGATGTGCGGGCGTACCGGTGTCTGCGGCGGCCTCGGGGGGCGCCGCAGCCGGTGCGGTGCGCCATCCGATACGGAATGATCTTTGTGAACCTGGACCAGAGGGACCACCGGCTCGCGCAGCCGGAGGACCTCGAAGTGAGGACCATCTCGGCCACCCCCCGCAGCGCCTGACGCGATTCCCCCGTCGTTACAAATCGCTCAGGTGCTTCCCCCCGGCAGCGGCGTCACCGTGACCTGAACACGGTGACGCCGCTGTCGTTTTCGGCGACGTTTCGGGGTGTCGGCCCTGCTCCCGGGCTGGCAGAAAAAGGCTCTCGTGCGGGGGGGAGTGGGCACCCGTGTGGCACCTCGGCGGGGACCCGCGCCCGCTTTCTCCTTGAGTGGAATAGACTCAACTTTGTGTACGTTGCCTGAGTCAGCACTGGGAGACATGGCCGGACCGCCGACGGCCGACGCGAGGAGGAGAGCCAGAACGTGGACGCCGAGCTGACCAACCGGAGCCGGGACGCGATCAACGCGGCCAGCAACCGGGCCGTGACCGAGGGAAACGCCGACCTCACCCCCGCCCACCTGCTCCTGGCTCTGCTCCAGGGGCAGGACAACGAGAACATCACCGACCTGCTCGCCGCCGTCGAGGCGGACCTCGCGGCCGTGCGCACCGGCGCCGAGCGCATCGTCGCCGGGTTGCCCAGCGTGACCGGGTCCACGGTCGCACCGCCGCAGCCCAGCCGTGAGATGCTCGCCGTGGTCGCCGACGCCCAGGCCCGCGCCAAGGATCTCGGGGACGAGTACCTCTCCACCGAGCACCTGCTCCTCGGCATCGCCGCGAAGGGCGGCGCGGCCGGTGAGGTACTGGAGGGGCAGGGTGCCAGTGCGAAGAAGCTTCAAGAGGCCTTCCGCAAGGCCAGGGGAGGGCGCCGCGTGACCACCGCCGACCCCGAGGGTCAGTACAAGGCGCTGGAGAAGTTCGGCACCGACTTCACCGCCGCCGCCCGCGAGGGCAAGCTCGATCCCGTCATCGGACGGGACCAGGAGATCCGGCGGGTGGTGCAGGTGCTCAGCCGGCGCACCAAGAACAACCCCGTCCTCATCGGCGAGCCCGGTGTCGGCAAGACCGCCGTCGTGGAAGGGCTCGCCCAGCGGATCGTCAAGGGGGACGTGCCCGAGTCGCTCAAGGACAAGCGGCTGGTCGCGCTGGACCTCGGCGCGATGGTCGCCGGGGCGAAGTACCGGGGTGAGTTCGAGGAGCGGCTGAAGACCGTCCTCGCCGAGATCAAGGACTCCGACGGGCAGATCATCACCTTCATCGACGAGCTGCACACCGTGGTGGGGGCCGGGGCCGGCGGCGACTCCGCCATGGACGCCGGGAACATGCTCAAGCCCATGCTGGCGCGCGGCGAGCTGCGCATGGTGGGCGCCACGACGCTGGACGAGTACCGCGAGCGGATCGAGAAGGACCCGGCGCTGGAGCGCAGGTTCCAGCAGGTGCTGGTCGCCGAGCCGACCGTCGAGGACTCCATCGCGATCCTGCGCGGCCTCAAGGGGCGGTACGAGGCGCACCACAAGGTGCAGATCGCGGACAGCGCGCTGGTGGCCGCCGCGACGCTGTCCGACCGGTACATCACCTCCCGCTTCCTGCCCGACAAGGCCATCGACCTCGTCGACGAGGCCGCCTCGCGGCTGCGCATGGAGATCGACTCCTCCCCCGTCGAGATCGACGAACTCCAGCGCGCCGTCGACCGGCTCAAGATGGAGGAGCTGGCGATCGGCAAGGAGACCGACGCCGCGTCCCTGGAACGGCTGGAGCGGCTGCGGCGCGACCTCGCAGACAAGGAGGAGGAGCTGCGCGGCCTCACCGCCCGCTGGGAGAAGGAGAAGCAGTCCCTCAACCGGGTCGGCGAGCTGAAGGAGAAGCTCGACGAGCTGCGCGGCCAGGCCGAGCGGGCCCAGCGCGACGGTGACTTCGACACGGCCAGCAAGCTGCTGTACGGCGAGATCCCGACCCTGGAGCGGGACCTGGAGGCCGCCTCCGAGGCCGAGGAGGAGGTCGCGAAGGACACCATGGTCAAGGAGGAGGTCGGCGCCGACGACATCGCGGACGTCGTCGCCTCCTGGACCGGCATCCCCGCCGGGCGGCTGCTGGAGGGCGAGACGCAGAAGCTGCTGCGGATGGAGGACGAGCTGGGCAAGCGGCTCATCGGGCAGGGGGAGGCCGTGCGGGCCGTCTCCGACGCCGTACGGCGGAGCAGGGCCGGGATCGCCGACCCCGACCGGCCCACCGGATCCTTCCTCTTCCTCGGCCCGACCGGCGTCGGCAAGACCGAGCTGGCCAAGGCGCTCGCCGACTTCCTCTTCGACGACGAGCGGGCGATGGTCCGCATCGACATGAGCGAGTACAGCGAGAAGCACAGCGTCGCGCGGCTGGTCGGCGCCCCGCCCGGATACGTCGGGTACGAGGAGGGCGGCCAGCTCACCGAGGCCGTGCGGCGGCGGCCGTACAGCGTCGTGCTGCTCGACGAGGTCGAGAAGGCGCACCCCGAGGTCTTCGACATCCTGCTCCAGGTGCTGGACGACGGGCGCCTCACCGACGGGCAGGGCCGCACCGTCGACTTCCGCAACACCATCCTGGTCCTCACCTCCAACCTGGGCAGCCAGTACCTGGTCGACCCGCTGACCGGCGAGGCGGAGAAGAAGGAGCAGGTCCTGGAGGTGGTCCGGGCGTCGTTCAAGCCGGAGTTCCTCAACCGGCTCGACGACCTCGTGGTCTTCTCGGCGCTGAGCAAGGACGAGCTGAGCCGGATCGCGCGGCTCCAGATCGGCTCCCTCGCCCGGCGGCTCGCCGAGCGCCGCCTCACTCTGGAGGTCACCGACGAGGCCCTGGCCTGGCTGGCCGACGAGGGCATGGACCCGGCGTACGGCGCGCGCCCGCTGCGTCGCCTCGTGCAGACCGCGATCGGTGACCGGCTCGCCCGGGAGATCCTCTCCGGCGAGATCAAGGACGGCGACACGGTCCGCGTGGACCGCTTCGGCGACGAGCTGATCGTGGGCCCGGCCGCGAGCGGCAAGACGCTCTAGGGCGGCGAGGCGCCGGAGGCACGGCGCGATGCGTGGCCGGCCCTCCGTCCCCGCGCGTTGCGTGGCGGCCCGTCACCCCCGGTGGGTGGCGGGCCGCCGTGCGTCACACGGTGAGGTCGACGTCGACGCCCGCGCGGAACCCCGGCGCGGGCGCGTCCGGGCAGGTGTGCGCCGGCCGGTCCTGGACACCCGTGCCAGGCATGCGGGAGGTCGCGCAGTCATGAATGTCCTGGAAGCCCTGAGTCGCGCGCTCCCCGACCGGCCGCGCGCCGTCCGGCAGGGCGGCCTGGCCGGCGTTCCGGTCGTCCGGTTCGGACCCGCGTGCCCCGCCACCGCGTTCCGTGTCCGCCCCATGGCCCGCGTCCGTCCGCCCGGCGTCCACCCGACCGGCCGGATCGTGTCAGCCCAGGGCTGACAGGCCCCCGGCGGGCTTGCCACGCCCCTCCCCGCATGGGGGAGGATGGCCAGATCCGTACGAAGGGAAATTCACGGTGACCATCGATCCGTCCTCGATTCCGAACTTCGGGGGCAAGCAGCCCGAGCCGCAGTCCCAAGGACCGGCGGGCCCCGTCGTCCCGGATCAGGATCTTGTGAAGCAGCTCCTCGAACAGATGGAGCTGAAGTATGTCGTCGACGACGAGGGTGACCTCGCGGCGCCGTGGGAGCAGTTCCGTACGTACTTCATGTTCCGCGGCGAGGGTGACCAGCAGGTCTTCTCGGTGCGGACGTTCTACGACCGGCCTCACCAGATCGACGAGAAGCCGCAGCTGCTGGAGTCGATCGACGACTGGAACCGGCGCACCCTGTGGCCCAAGGTGTACTCCCACACCCACGACGACGGCACGGTCCGCCTGATCGGCGAGGCGCAGATGCTGATCGGCATGGGCATCAGCCTGGAGCACTTCGTCTCCTCGACGGTCAGCTGGGTCCGCGCCGCCATCGAGTTCGACCGGTGGCTCGTGGAGCAGCTCGGCCTGGAGCAGGAGGTCAACGAGTCGGAGAAGCCGACGGACGAGGACGGCGAATAGTCCGTCCCGTGTGAGGAGAGCCCGGCCCGGCGGTGATGCCGGGGCCGGGCTCTCACCGTTCATCCCGCCAGCGTCTTCAGCCGCCGCACCGCCTCTTCCAGTACCGAGGTCCGCTTGCAGAACGCGAAGCGGACGAAGGGGGCGCCCGCCTCACGGTGGTCGTAGAAGACCGCGTTGGGGACGGCGACGACGCCGGCCCGTTCCGGCAGGCCGCGGCAGAAGGCGAAGCCGTCGCTCTCGCCGAGGGGGCGGATGTCGGTGGTGACGAAGTACGTCCCGGCGGGGCGGTAGACGCCGAAGCCCGCCTCTTCCAGGCCCGCCGACAGCAGGTCCCGCTTGGCCCGCATGTCCGCGCGGTAGGCGGTGAAGTACGAGTCGGGCAGTGCGAGGGCCTCGGCGACCGCGTACTGGAAGGGCCCGGAGGCCACGTACGTCAGGTACTGCTTGGCCGAGCGGACCGCCGTGACCAGGGCGGGTGAGGCGGTGATCCAGCCGACTTTCCAGCCCGTGAACGAGTACGTCTTGCCGGCCGACCCGATGGTCACCGTGCGCTCGCGCATCCCGGGGAAGCTCGCCAGGGGGATGTGTTCGGCCGTGTCGAAGACCAGGTGCTCGTAGACCTCGTCCGTCACCACCAGCAGGTCCCGTTCCACGGCCAGCTCGGCGATGGCCGCCAGCTCGTCGCGGGTCAGGACGGTGCCCGTCGGGTTGTGCGGGGTGTTCAGCAGCAGCAGGCGGGTGCGATCGGTGACCGCGTCGCGCAGTTCGTCGAGGTCGAGACGGAAAGTGCCCTCGTGCGGGCGCAGGGTCACGGGTACGCGCGTACCGCCCGCCATCGCGATGCAGGCCGCGTACGAGTCGTAGTACGGCTCCAGCGCCACGACCTCGTCGCCGGGCTCCAGCAGGGCGAGCAGGGAGGCGGCGATGGCCTCCGTGGCGCCGGCCGTGACCAGGACCTCGGTGTCCGGGTCGTAGGACAGGCCGTAGCGGCGTTCCTGGTGGGCGGCGACGGCGGTACGCAGCTCCGGGACACCGGGGCCCGGCGGGTACTGGTTGCCGCGCCCGTCGCGCAGTGCCCGTACGGCGGCCTCCCTGATCTCCTCGGGACCGTCGGTGTCCGGGAAGCCCTGGCCCAGGTTGATCGCCCCGGTGCGCACGGCCAGGGCGGACATCTCCGCGAAGATCGTCGTCCCGAACTCGGCGAGCCGGCGGTTGAGGAAGGGGCGGGCGCTGGAGCTCATGGAGGTCATGGAGGTCATCCTGCGCCGAAGCTCTGGAGTTCCTCAACTCTGCTTTGGGGCGTGATGGCGGGGGGCATCTCCCGTTCACGCAACGAACTTCGCAGCGTCACAACGAGCTTCGAACAGAGAGCGAGGCGCCCAACGGGGGGCTGCTTCGGGGGAACTCCGGGCGCGAGCCCGGGAAGCGGAAGGAGGTGGCGCCATGGTCACCGGCATCATCCTGATCGTGGTCGGCGCCCTGGTGGTCCGGGGGCTTCTGGCGGGAGCGCGGAGCGGTGGCGGAGGCAGCCGCGGCCGCCGCCGGAACAGCTGGTGGGCCGACGGCTCGTCGCCAGGCGGGCACAACACAGGCTCCTCCTGCGGCGGAGGCTCGTCCTGCGGAGGCGGGTCGTCGTCCTGCGGGGGAGGAGGGGGCGGCGGCGGATGCGGAGGAGGCGGCGGCTGACACGGGGCAGCCGAGCCTCCGCAGGGGGAACCGCATCCTCGTCACGGGGCCCGCACCTGGGAGCGGGTCCCGCGCCCCATCACGGTGCCCGCCGGGAAACCCACCCGGCGGGCGCTCCCACACACCGGCGCGCGCCGTACGGGCGGGGTGTGCGCCCTGGTTGAACAGTTGAGCTGTGGAGCCCCCTGAGGGATGGAAACCCCACGAACTTGGGTAAAAACGCTGTGACGGCGCCACAGTTCATGATTCCCTCTCCATCACCAACGCAGCTCCTCGGACGACCTGTTGACCCCCCCTCCTGACCGGCCGACTGGGCTGAGCGGGCCGCATCCCCGGCAGTGACCGGGATGCGCTGGCCCCACACCTTCCTCTCCTTGTGTGCTTGCGGAGCCGATCCATGCTCACGACCCTGAAAACCGCCTACACCGACACGCGCGCGGCCGACCTCGCCTGGGCCCTTGGGCGCGAGCCGTTGCCCGCGCTCGCCAGTCTCGATATCGAACTGGCGGGCGCGAAAATGCAGTTGAGACTCCTGGGGGCCTCTCATCAAGTCCTGCTGGAGGAGGAGCGGGGAAGCTGTTCGGAGACGGTGGCGTGCATCCCCGGCAGCAGCACCCCCCTTCCGCTGGGCGTCGCCAAGCGGAAGGGCGACTGGGAGTACGAGTTCGCCGCTCGCGTGGAGGTGCTGACGCCGGGTTCCTTCGCCGGACGTGCCCAGGAGCTGCTGGCCCTGGTCGCCGACCACCCGCACGGGCTGGCCGGCGTCTTCCCCGGCAGCCCGCACGCCTTCACCGCGCTGCTGGCCCATCGGCACGAGGGGCAGGTGCACTGGCGGACGTGGCACGCCTATCCGCAGGACGGCCACCTGGTGGCGACCCGGACCCGGGTGGGCGTCCGGGTGCCGACGTCGCAGCTCAGCCCGTCCGGGGTGTGAGCGGGTGCGGGCGGGGGGCCAGGCCGGCCCGGGCGGGATAAACCTGTGGTGCCCAACAGATCGTCAGTTTCACACGTGTGGGTGACGAAGCGCAGTGCGGGAGTGACGTAACGTCACCCCGTGATCGAACCGCACGCGCCCGCTCCGCCCGGCTCTCCGCCGTCCTGGGGCGGCCCCGACGGTTCTCCCGACCGCCCCGGCGGCTCTCCCGGTTCCACTGGCGGTACGTCCGGTGCTTCCGGCCCATCAGGTGCTTCCGCTTCACCGGGTTCACCGGGTTCACCGGGTTCACCGGGTTCACCGGGTTCACCGGGTTCACCGGGTTCACCGGGTTCACCGGGTTCACCGGGTTCACCCGTTCCCTCCGACGCCTCCGGTGCCGGTGGGCCGGCGCGGCTGCCCGTCCGGCCGGCCGTCGGGCGGTTCCTGGTGCTGGCCGGTGTGTTCGTCTGCGCGGCCTGCGGGCTCGTGTACGAACTCGAACTCGTCGCCCTCGCCTCGTACCTGATCGGCGACTCGGTCACCCAGGCGTCCGTCGTCCTGTCCGTCATGGTCTTCGCCATGGGCCTCGGCTCACTCGCCGCCAAACGGCTGCGCAGGTTCGCGGCGGCCGGCTTCGGCGCGGTCGAGGCCGTTCTCGCCCTCGTCGGCGGCTCCAGCGCGATGGTGCTGTACGCCGTCTTCGCCTGGACCGGCGGCTGGGGCGGCCTGTGGGCCGACGGCCCGCGCTTCCTGCTGGTCGCCTTCTCGCTCACCATCGGCGTGCTGATCGGTGCCGAGGTGCCGCTGCTCATGGAGCTGATCCAGCGCGTCCGCCGTCAGGACGCGGGCGGCGCGGTCGCCGACCTGTTCGCCGCGGACTACGTCGGCGCGCTCGTCGGCGGCCTCGCCTTCCCCTTCGTACTGCTGCCCTTCCTCGGCCAGCTGACCGGCGCGCTGCTCACCGGCACCGTCAACGCGCTCGTCGGCGCCGCCCTGGTCCTCGGCCTGTTCCGGCGGGACATGACCCGCCGGGCCCGATGGCTGCTGCTGGCCGCCAACGCCGTCGTACTCGCCCTGCTCGCCACGGCGACCGTCCTCGCCGGCGACTTCGAACGCGCCGCCCGGCACGCCGTGTACGGCCAGGACGTCCGCGTGGCCGTGAAGACCGACGTGCAGGAGGTCGTCCTCACCGGCGACGCCGACGGCCGGCCGCTCGACCTGTTCCTGGACGGCCGGCTGCGGGTCGGTGGCAGTGGCGAGCGGCGGTACCACGAGGCCCTGGTGCACCCCGCCATGAGCGGCCCGCACGCGCGCGTGCTGATCCTCGGAGGCGGCGACGGCCTCGCCGCGCGGGAGGTACTGCGCCACCCGGACGTGCGCCGCGTCGACGTCGTCGAACTCGACCCCGGGCTCGCCCGGCTGGCCCGGCACGACCCCGGACTGTCCGCGTTGAACGAGCACGCCTACGGCGATCCGCGCGTCCACGTCACCACGGCGGACGCCTTCCGCCGGCTGCGCTCGACGCCCACCGCGACGTACGACGTGGTGATCTCGGACCTGCCCGACCCGGGCCTCACGGCCAGTACGAAGCTGTACTCGCAGGAGTTCTACGGCCTGCTCCGGCGAGTGCTCGCCCCCGACGGGCGGCTGCTCGTGCACGCCGGTCCGCTCTCCGCCCGCCCTCGGGCCTTCTGGACGGTGGACGCCACGCTCCACGCGGCCGGGCTGCGCACCGCCCCCTACCGCGTCGCCGCCCGGGACACCGGCCTCGCGCCGGGTCCCGACCGCACGGCCGCCACCCCGGACGCACCCCGCGACTGGGGCTTCCTCCTGGCCGCCCGCACGCCCCCCGCCCTGCGGCTCGAACCGACGGGCCCCCGCCCGCGCACCCTCACGGCCCGGTCCCTGGCCCAGGACGCCCGCACCGCGTCCCGTGCCCGGATCGACGGCCTGCCGCCGTCGACGCTGGTGCATCCGCGGTACTGAGCCCGCGTCGGGCCGTGCCCGTGCTCGTGTCCGCGCCTCCGTCCGCGCCCCCGTCCCCGTCCCTCGTACGAACGAGTTCGGGCGGGTCTCGCGGGAGGCGTGGGAGGGGGCGGGTGACTTTGTGCCGACGGGGGGTGCGTCGGGCGCCCGCTGGGTAGGGTGGCGTGACATGGAGCATGAGGTGTTCGTTCCGGTTCCGGCCGAGCGGCTCAGGGACGTGCTGGCCGACCCCGTCCGGGTCGCCCGGGCGGTTCCGGGGCTCCAGCAGGACGCCGGTGCCGAGCCTGTCGCGGGGCGGCTCAAGGTGCGCATCGGCAGTCACTCCATCACCTACCGGGGCTCCGTGCGTCTGTCCGCGCGCGAAGACGGCGCGTACGCCGTCGAGGGCGACGCCACCGAGTCGCGCGGCACCGGCACGGTCACGCTCGCGCTCACCCTCCGCGTGTCGGACGCCGACGGCGGCTGCACCCTCACGTTCGCCGGGACGGCCACCGCGGACGGGCGCGTCACGGAGCTGCCCGAGGAGTCGGTGACGTCGGCCGCGGCCCGGCTGCTGACGCGGTTCGCGGGGAACCTGGGCACGGCGGCGGAGCGGGAGCCGGAGCAGCCCGAGGCGCGGCCCGGGCCGCAGCACACCTCCGTGTTCGGCACCGAGGCGCCCCCGCCCTCACTCGCGGACGGGGACGAGGACGGGCCGGGCGGGCACGGCGAGCAGAGTGAGGTGGGTGAGGTGGGTGAGGAGAACAAGGAGGGTAAGGCGGCGGAGCAGCGCGAGCCGGACGCCCTCGGAGCCCCCGCCACCCCCGAAGCC
>NZ_RAIF01000025.1:212145-217469 GCF_003671715.1 Streptomyces sp. E2N166
GATCGCCCCAGTAGGGTCGTGGCGTGAGTAACGAACCCATCACGCTGACCGCGGGTGACGCGGAGGCGACCGTGCTGCCGGGCAACGGCGGCCGGATCGGCGGGCTGCGCGTCGGCGGCACGGAGCTGCTCCGCCAGGGCGAGCGCTACGGCTGCTTCCCGATGGTCCCCTGGTGCGGCCGGATTCGCGAGGGCCGCTTCCGGGACGGCGCCGTCGTCCACCAGATGCCGCTCAACTCCCCGCCGCACGCCATCCACGGCACCGCCCGCGACGCCGCCTGGCGCACCGCCCGCGTCACCGCCGACGAGGCCGTCCTCACGTACGACCTCACCGAGCCCTGGCCCTACTCCGGCCGCGTCACCCAGGTGATCGCCCTAGCCGAGGACGCGCTGACGCTGACGATGTCCGTGGAGACGTACGAGTCGTCCTTCCCGGCGCAGATCGGCTGGCACCCCTGGTTCAACCGGACCCTCGACGGCGCCGACGGGGCCGGCGTCGAGATCGCCTTCGACCCCGCCTGGCAGGAGGAGCGCGGCGACGACCACCTGCCCACCGGCAACCGCGTCGACCCGAAGCCGGGCCCCTGGGACGACTGCTTCGGCATGTCGGACGGCGTCGACGTCACCCTCACCTGGCCGGAGCGCCTGGAACTGAGGGTGACCAGCCCGGAGCGGTGGGCCGTGGTCTACGACGAGCAGGAGGCCGCCGTCTGCGTGGAGCCGCAGACCGGGCCGCCCGACGGCCTGAACACCCTCCCGCGCCTGGTCACGCCCCTGGAGCCGCTGGAGGCCACCACGACCTGGAGCTGGACCCGGCTCTAAGCTGGTGGGCATGACGGACGTACGCGCGGCGCTGCTGCAGCAGATCAAGGACAAGGCCGTGGTGCACGGCAAGGTGACCCTCTCCTCGGGTCTCGAGGCCGACTACTACGTCGACCTGCGCCGCATCACGCTCGACGGCGAGGCGGCGCCGCTGGTCGGGCAGGTGCTGCTGGACCTGGCCGCGGACCTGGACTTCGACGCGGTGGGCGGGCTGACCATGGGCGCCGACCCGGTCGCCGCGGCCATGCTGCACGCCGCCGCCGCGCGGGGCCGGAAGCTGGACGCCTTCGTCGTCCGCAAGGCCGCCAAGGCGCACGGGCTGCAGCGTCGCGTCGAGGGCCCGGACATCAAGGGCCGCCGCGTCCTGGTCGTCGAGGACACCTCCACCACCGGCGGCTCCCCGCTCACCGCCGTCGAGGCCGTGCGCGAGGCCGGTGCCGAGGTCGTCGCCGTCGCGACGATCGTCGACCGGGCGACGGGCGCCGCCGAGAAGATCCAGGACGGCGCCGGGGTGCCGTACCTGTACGCGTACGACAAGGACGAGCTGGGCCTGGACTGAGCCGGGACGGACGTCCGGCGGACGTCCACTCGGAGTATCCCGCTTCGTCTGGAAAGATGGGGCCGACGATGACGTCGCCCCCCCAGGTCTAGGTCAGGGCCGTAAGCACGTTTCACGCCCCCCGCACATACAAGGAGCGGACAGATGCCCATCGCAACTCCCGAGGTCTACAACGAGATGCTGGACCGGGCGAAGGCAGGAAAGTTCGCCTACCCGGCCATCAACGTGACCTCTTCCCAGACGCTGCACGCGGCCCTGCGCGGTTTCGCCGAGGCGGAGAGCGACGGCATCATCCAGATGTCCACCGGCGGCGCCGAGTTCCTGGGCGGCCAGCACAAGAAGGACATGGTGACCGGCGCCGTCGCCCTCGCCGAGTTCGCGCACATCGTGGCCGAGAAGTACGACGTCACCGTCGCCCTGCACACGGACCACTGCCCGAAGGACAAGCTCGACGCGTACGTGCGTCCGCTGCTGGCGGTCTCCGAGGAGCGCGTCAAGGCCGGCCGCAATCCGCTGTTCCAGTCCCACATGTGGGACGGCTCCGCGGAGACGCTCGGCGACAACCTCTCCATCGCCACGGAGCTGCTGGAGCGCGCCCGCGCCGCCAAGATCATTCTTGAGGTCGAGATCACCCCGACCGGCGGCGAGGAGGACGGCGTCTCCCACGAGATCAACGACTCCCTCTACACCACGGTCGACGACGCGGTCCGCACCGTGGAGGCGCTGGGCCTGGGCGAGAAGGGCCGCTACCTGCTCGCCGCGTCCTTCGGCAACGTGCACGGCGTGTACAAGCCGGGCAACGTCGTGCTCCGCCCCGAGCTGCTCAAGGAGCTGAACGAGGGCGTCGCCGCCAAGTACGGTCAGCCGGCCGGCAGCAAGCCGTTCAACTTCGTCTTCCACGGCGGCTCCGGCTCCTCCGCCGAGGAGATCGCCACCGCGCTGGAGAACGGCGTGGTCAAGATGAACATCGACACGGACACCCAGTACGCCTTCACGCGTCCGGTCGCCGACCACATGTTCAGCAACTACGACGGCGTCCTGAAGGTCGACGGCGAGGTCGGCAACAAGAAGACCTACGACCCGCGCACCTGGGGCAAGCTGGCCGAGGCCGGCATGGCCGCGCGCGTGGTCGAGGCCTGCGGTCACCTGCGCTCGGCGGGCCAGAAGATCAAGTAACGGCCACGGCACGCGGCGTCCGCGCCGTCCGCGCCGTGTCGTCCGCGACGGGCCCGGCACCGCCAGGATTCTCCGGCGGTGCCGGGCCCGCGTACGTATGCCGGCGGCATGGCGCAGACTTGTGCCCATGGCCATTCACGAGAACCTCCTCGGGGGACCGCCCCCGACCCACCTCCCCGACGACCCCGGGCCGCGCGAGCTGCTGGCGGGCGGGACCTCGCCCGCCGATGTCGCCGCGAAGTACCCGACGTCCTCACTGGCCTGGGCACAGCTGGCCGACGAGGCGTTCGAGCGGGGCAGCGTCGTGGAGTCGTACGCGTACGCCCGTACCGGCTACCACCGCGGCCTGGACGCCCTGCGCCGCAGCGGCTGGAAGGGGCACGGCCCGGTGCCCTGGGAGCACGAGCCGAACCGCGGCTTCCTGCGCGCCCTGCACGCCCTCGCCCGCGCCGCCCAGGCGATCGGCGAGAAGGAGGAGTACGAGCGCTGCAGCCAGTTCCTGAAGGACTCCTCGCCGGCGGCGGCCGAGGTACTGGGCTGAACCGGGGACCGGACGTGTCCTGGCCCGCCTGCCGTGCGCAGGCGGGCCTTGCGGTTTGCTGCGACCATTGCGGAGGATGACGTTGGGGACCGGGGCCCCGTGTCGGTAACGGCAGGGCGGACCGCTACCCGTAGTGCAGCAGGAGACAGCGATGTCCCACGAAGCCCCGAATCTCGACTTCGAGGGCAGCACGCCGTACGAGGACTATGTCAAGGCGGACGTGCTCACCCACCTCCAGCACACCCTCTCCGACGATCCCGGAGAGATGGTCTTCCTGGTCACGACCCAGGTCATGGAGCTGTGGTTCACCGTCATCGTCCACGAGTGGGAGACCGCGGCCCGCGCCCTGCGCGAGGACCGGACCCAGGTGGCGACCGACGCGCTCAAGCGCTCGGTGCGGGAGCTGGAGGCGCTGAACGCCTCCTGGACGCCGCTCGCGGGCCTCACGCCCGCCCAGTTCAACTCCTACCGGAGCGCCCTCGGCGAGGGCTCCGGTTTCCAGTCGGCGATGTACCGCCGCCTGGAGTTCCTGCTCGGCGACAAGTCCGCGTCCATGCTCGTCCCGCACCGCGGCGCCCCGCGCGTCCACGCGGAGCTGGAGAAGGCGCTGCACGAGCCGAGCCTGTACGACGAGGTGGTCCGGCTGCTCGCCCGGCGCGGGTACGACATCCCGGACGCCGTCCTCCAGCGCGACGTCACCCGGAAGTACGAGGCGGCGCCCGAGGTGGAGGCCGCCTGGACGGCCGTCTACTCCGGTGACCAGAACGGCGAACTGGCCCGCCTCGGCGAGGCGCTCACCGACGTCGCCGAACTGGTGTGGCGCTGGCGCAACGACCACCTGGTCGCCACCCGCCGAGCGATGGGCTCCAAGACCGGCACGGGCGGCTCCGCCGGGGTGGCCTGGCTGGAGAAGCGGGCCCGGAACAACGTGTTCCCCGAGCTGTGGACGGCGCGGTCGTATGTCTGAGCTTCTCGAAGCGGCGGCCGAGGCCGGGAGACTGGACGCCGCCGACGGGCTGGCGGCGCTGCGCGAGCGGTTCGTCCTGGACGACGTCGTCTACCTGGACGGCAACTCGCTCGGCGCCCTCCCGGCCGGTGTCCCCGCGCGCGTGGAGGACGTCGTACGCCGTCAGTGGGGCGAGCTGCGCATCCGGTCCTGGGAGGAGAGCGGCTGGTGGACCGCGCCCGAGCGGATCGGCGACCGGATCGCCCCGCTGGTCGGGGCGGCGTCCGGGCAGATCGTGGTGGGCGACTCCACGAGCGTCAACGTCTTCAAGGCGCTCGTCGCGGCGGTGCGGATGGCGGACGTGGGCCGGGACGAGATCCTCGTCGACGCCACCACCTTTCCCACGGACGGGTACATCGCCGAGTCGGCGGCCCGGATGACGGGCCGCTCGCTGCGACCGGTGACCCCGGCCGAGGTGCCGTCGGCGCTCGGCGACCGTACCGCCGCGGTCCTGCTCAACCACGTCGACTACCGCACGGGCCGGCTGCACGACCTGCCCGCGCTCACGGCGGCGGTGCACGCGGCGGGGGCGTACGTCGTCTGGGACCTGTGCCACAGCGCGGGCGCGCTGCCGGTCGGGCTCGACGAGCACGGCGTCGACCTGGCGGTCGGCTGCACCTACAAGTACCTCAACGGCGGACCCGGTTCGCCCGCGTACCTGTACGTGCGCCGCGACCTCCAGGACCGTTTCGACTCCCCGCTGCCGGGCTGGAACTCGCACGCCGAGCCCTTCGGCATGCGGCCCGCGTACGCCCCGGCGTCCGGCGCGGTGCGCGGCCGGGTCGGCACGCCGGACATCCTCTCCCTGCTCGCCCTGGAGGCGGCGCTGGAGGTGTGGGACGGGGTGTCGGTGGAAGCGGTGCGGGCCAAGTCCCTGGCGCTGACGGACTTCTTCCTGCGCTGTGTCGGGGAGTACGTCCCGGACGGCCTGGTGGAGTCGGTGACCCCGGCGGCGCACGCCGAGCGGGGCAGCCAGGTCGCACTGCGCTGTGACGACGCGGGGGACGTGATGAAGCGCCTGGTCGAGCGCGGGGTGGTGGGGGACTTCCGCGCCCCGGACGTCCTGCGCTTCGGCTTCACCCCGCTGTACGTCGGCTTCGCGGACGTGGAGCGGGCGGCGCGGGTGCTGGCGGAGACGCTGGGGTGACGGGCGGGTGAGGGCCGGGTGGGTGCGGGCCGGGCGGGTCCGGGCCGGGTGGGTGCGGGCCTGGTGGGTGCGGG
>NZ_RAIF01000025.1:217479-218592 GCF_003671715.1 Streptomyces sp. E2N166
TCGCCCGGCCGCGGATCGCCTGGTCCTCACCCAGCGTTACATCCCCATGTCCGGGCACGTCACCGGCCTGATACCGTCCCGCCAACGGCCGATTTCATTCCCCCGGTCCGCCAACACCGTTTTGCCGCTGAGAGGTTGAGCATGCCGGACGCCGCCGCACAACCGGGCACCGCTGCCGCGAGGGCCGTCGCGGAGGCGGCGGAGGAGAAATCGGCCTTCTCGCACCCGGCGGTCGACCCCGACAGCACCGCCGTGTACGGCGACCACCCCGACCAAGTGATCGACTTCTACGTCCCGCGCGGGGTGGGGGGCCCGGGCGGTGCCGCTCCCGTCGTGGTGGTCCTGCACGGAGGTTCGTGGCGGGCTCCGTACGACCGGCGCCATGTCAGTCCGTTCGCCGGCTTCCTCGCCCGGCGGGGGCTCGCGGTGGCCAGTGTGGAGTATCGGCGCGGTGCGGGCGGCGGGGATGGCGGGGATGGTACTGAGGGCGCCGGTGGGGATGGCGGGGGTGCGGGGGGTCCCGTCGCGGGGCGCTGGCCCGAGACCTTCGACGACGTGGCCGCCGCGCTGGACGCCCTGCCCGCGCTGGTACGGCAGTACGTCCCGCAGGCCGACGCGCGCCGTGTCGTGCTCACCGGCCACTCCGCCGGCGGCCACCTGGCCCTGTGGGCGGCCGCCCGGCATCTGCTGCCCGACGACGCCCCTTGGCGCATCGACCGCCCGGCGCCCCTGCGCGGTGTGGTCGCCCTCGCGCCGATCGCCGACTTCGAGGTCGCCGACAAGCTCGACGTGTGCGGCGGTGCGACGCGGCAACTCCTCGGCGGGGAGGAACTCTTCGCCGAACGCCGTCCCTACGCGGACCCGGCCCTGCTGCTGCCCACCGGCATCGCCACGACCCTCGTTCAGGGCCGTGCCGACGTGGACGTTCCGCAGGCGGTCGCCGAGGCGTACGCCGACGCGGCGGCGAAGGCCGGGGAGGTGGTGGGCGTGACGCTGCTGGAGGACGTCGGCCACTATCCGCTGATCGACCCGGCGGCGGACGCGTGCGCGGTGGTGGCGGAGGAGATCGCGCAGCTGGCGTGGTGAGACCGGAGCGTTCCGCTGGGCGGGCGG
>NZ_RAIF01000025.1:218641-222420 GCF_003671715.1 Streptomyces sp. E2N166
ATTCATAACTTCCCTTACAGGCAAGCCCGATGGTCGGGCGAGCTGGAGGGGAGAGGCCATGGGGCCCGGCACGGCGGTACGTTGGCGGCGGCGCGTGAGCAGATGGCGTCGGACTGTCCTCGCCGCGCTCATCTGTGGCGCCGTGGTCCTTCCCCTCTCCGGTGCCGCGCGCCCCGAGATCCCCGCTCCTGCTCCCGCCGCGCTCGCGGCCCCGACGGCCGGCACGCTGGAGGAGGTGTACGCCGCCAACCGGGCCAACGCCGCCGTGGCGTCCCGGATGGCCGCCGCCCACGGCGACCGGCACCGCGCGGCGGCGAACCGCTCGATGGCCGACCCGTCCCGGCGTCTGCTCGCCTTCGACGGCCGGGGCGCAGGACTGGCCACTGAGGTCCTCGGCGACCTGGCCCACGCCGACCGCGTCGCCGTCCTGGTCCCGGGCTCCGACACGAGCATCGACACGTACGGCCGGTTCCGTGCCGCCGCCCTGGCCCTGCACCGGCGGCTCGCCGCGCAGGCACCCGAGGGCACCCTCCCCCAGTCTCGGCTTCGCTCGAGCGGGGGGACCCCCACGGCGGTCGTGGCCTGGCTGGGCTACGAGACACCGGGCACCATCAGCACCACCGTCGCCACCACCGGCCGCGCCGACCGGGCCGCCCCGAAGCTGCGTGCCCTGGTCGACACTCTGCGCGGGATCACCGGCCCCGCCACCCGCTTCGCCCTCCTCTGCCATTCCTACGGCTCGGTGGTCTGCGCCCTCGCCGCCGACGGCCTGGACGTCGCCGACATCGCCCTGGTCGGCAGCCCCGGCACCGGCGCCGACTCCGCCGCGGACCTGCGCACGAGCGCCAGGGTCTGGGCGGCCCGGGGCGCCGACGACTGGGTGCGGCACGTACCGCACCTCAGCGCCGACCTCTTCGGCTCCACCGTCGGCTTCGGCACCGACCCGCTCTCCCCGGACTTCGGCGCCCGGGTCTTCGCGGCCGGCGACGGCGGCCACAGCGACTACTTCAGATCCGGCTCCGTCTCCCTGACGAACCTGGCCCGGATCGCCCTGGGCGAGACCACGGAGGTGACCCATGACTGAGGTGAGCCGAACGACCCGACTGACCCGACTGACCCGAACGACCCGACTGACCCGAACGACCCGAACGAGCCCACCACACGCCACGCCGAACCGGGGGCGCGATGCCGCCGCCCGGCAGGGGCTGCGCCGCATAGCCACCCGGCAAGGGCTGCGCCGCGCCGCCGCCCGGATCGACGCCGCGACGCCCGCGTCGCGGGACCGTGCCGTCGACGCCCTGCGTGCCATCGCCATCCTCGGCGTGGTCCTCGGCCACTGGCTGGTGACGGCCCTGGTCGCCGACGGCGGCGGCCTGCGCGCGGCCAGTCCGCTCCAGGACATGCCCTGGCTGTCCCCGATCTCCTGGGTCTTCCAGACCCTTGCCGTGTTCTTCCTGGTCGGCGGCCATGTCGCAACTCGGGGCTACGCGTCGGCCAGAGCCCGCGGGACCTCCTACGGCCGCTGGCTGTCCGCCCGGCTGTCCCGGCTGTTCCGCCCGGTCGCGGCCGTCCTCACCCTGTGGACGGTGACGGCGGCGCTGCTGCTCCTGACGGGCGCGGAGTTCGTGACCGTCCACACCCTGGTGAAGCTGGCCCTGTCCCCGATGTGGTTCCTCCTGGTCTTCGCCGCGCTGACGGCGGCGACTCCGCTGCTGACCCGGCTGCATCCGCTGTGGCCGCTGGTCGTCGTCCTCCACGTCGACCTGCTGCGCTTCGGGCTCGGCGCCCCCTCCTGGCTCGGCTGGATCAACCTCGCCGCGGGCTGGCTGGTCCCCTACACCCTCGGGGCCGCCTGGACCCGCGGCGAGCTGGACCGCCGCCGCGCGGGCGGGCTCCTGCTCACCGGCGGTACGGCGGCGACCGCGGCGCTCGTGGCCTGGGCGGGCTATCCGGCGGCGATGGTCGGCGTCCCCGGCGCCGACGTGTCGAACCTCAACCCGCCGACGCTGGCGGCCGTCACCTTCGGCCTGGCGCAGTGCGGCCTCGCGCTGCTGCTGCGCGAGCCGCTGCGCCGCGCGATGCGGCGGCCCGTGGCTTGGGCGGCGGCCGCGCTGGTCAACCTCTCCGCGATGACGATCTTCCTGTGGCACCAGACCGCGTTGATGGCGACCACGGCCACCGGCCTGCTGGCCGGCCGCCTGCCCGGTCTGCACACGCTTCCCGACGGCCTGGACTGGGTCGCGGCCCGGCTCGCCTGGCTCCCCGTGTTCGTGTTCGTCCTGGCCGGCTGCTGGGCCGCCTTTCGCTCCCGCGAGCGCGGCGGCCGACGCCGCTCCCGGGTCGTCCGGACGCATCGCCCGCCGGGCCGGACGAGGACGGCGGGTGCACGTCATGTCTAGGGTGGGCCGAGTGATGCGATGGGGGAGCCGGCGGATGACCAGGGACGGCCGGTTCGCGCGGGTGCTGCGGGTGCTGCACGACGACCTGTGGACCTGGCGGGCGGATCCGCTGCCGCCGTCGGTGTGGCTGCGCTGGTTCCCGCACGGTGTCGTCTGCCTGGCCGCCCTCGGCGTGCTGCTCGGCGGCGCGGCCCAGCTCAACGACAACGGCGGGGTCGAACCCGGGTTCGCCTTCCTCATCGCACTCGCCCAGGCCGGCGCCATGGTGCTCGCGCTGTGGCGGCCGGTCGCGGCGTGGTGGCTGTCGATGGCGGCCATGCTGGTGGGGGCCTTCGCCGTGCGGTCCGGGATGGACGCGGGCGGCGCCACATTCACCTGGCCCTGGCCGGTAGCCGGGATCATCGCGCACCTGTTCGTCCTGCTGCTGCTCGCCCTGCGGGTCCGCACCCGGGTGGCCGCGGAGGCGCTGGTCCTGACCGCGCTCGCCACCTACGTCATGCAGGGACTGGTGGGCGGGCGGAACTACCAACCGACCGGTGAGCTCGCCATCATCCTGTTCGCGGTCGTCGTCGTGCTCGGCACCGCCCTGCGCGGCCGCCGCGAGGCCCGCACGGAACTCGCGCAGCAGACCTCGCTGACCGCCGAGGAGAGAGCCCGGCGCACCCTGCTGGAGGAGCGCGGCCGTATCGCGCGAGAGCTGCACGACGTGGTCGCCCACCACATGTCGGTGATCTCCATCCAGGCCCAGGTCGCCCCCCTCCTCGTCGAGAACCCGCCGGACGAGCTGAAGGAGAACCTCGCGGGCATCCGGCAGAACGCGCTGGAGGCCCTCACCGAGTTGCGCCGGGTGCTGGGCGTTCTGCGCTCCGAGCACCCCGACGCACTGGAGACGCCCGAGGGGGGCGACGCCGCCTCCCACGCCCCGCAACCCACCCTTGACCGGCTCGACGCGTTGGTGGAGAACATCCGGGCCGCCGGGCTGGCCGTCACCACCGAGACGAGCGGGACGCGTGTCCCCCTGCCGCCCGGTGTGGAGCTGTCGGCGTACCGGATCGTGCAGGAGGCGCTGAGCAACGTCCTGCGGCACGCGCCCGGCGCGACCGCCCGGGTCCACCTCATGCATCTTCCGATCGGACTGCGCGTGGACGTGTCCAACACCCGCCCGGAGCGGGCCCCGGCACCGTCCCAGGGGGCGGGACACGGGCTGCTCGGCATGCGGGAGCGGGTGGCGATGCTCGACGGCACCCTGACGGCGCGGCCACTGCCGGACGGCGGCTACCAGGTGGCCGCGTTCCTCCCGGCCGACGGCCCCGGCAGCCCTCTCAGCCCCGACCGCCCCCTCAGCCCCGACCGCCCCCTCAGCCCCGACGGCCCCTGAGC
>NZ_RAIF01000025.1:222747-230207 GCF_003671715.1 Streptomyces sp. E2N166
TGACGACCAGCAGCAACGGCCGCGTGATCCGCGTGCTGATCGCCGACGACCAGCAGATGGTCCGGCAGGGCTTCACCGTGCTGCTCAACACCCAGCCCGACATCGAGGTGATCGGGCAGGCGGTGGACGGCCTGGACGCCGTGGCCAAGGTCGCCGAGCTGGCACCGGACGTCGTCCTGATGGACATCCGCATGCCCGAGCTGGGCGGCATCGAGGCCACCCGCCGCATCACCGGGGCGACCCCGTCTATCAGAGTGCTGGTGCTGACCACCTTCGACCTCGACGAGTACGTGTACGAGGCGCTGCGGGCCGGGGCGTCCGGGTTCCTGCTGAAGGACGCCTCCGCCGACCAGCTCGCCGAGGCGGTCAGGGTGGTGGCGGACGGGGACGCGCTGCTCGCGCCGGGCATCACCCGGCGGCTGATCGCCGAGTTCGCCCGGCTCGACGACCGGCCGCGCGGCCCGCTGAAGGCCCGCGTCGGTGAGCTGACCGAGCGGGAGACCGAGGTGCTGGCTCTGATCGCGCAGGGCCTGTCGAACGCGGAGATCGCCCAGCGACTGGTGGTCGCCGAGCAGACGGTGAAGACCCATGTGGGCCGGATCCTGGTGAAGCTGGGCCTCCGGGACCGGACGCAGGCGGCGGTGTTCGCGTACGAGTCGGGGCTGGTGCGGCCGTCGGGGTATTGACCCGCGCCCGGCGCCCGTGGCCCCCGTAGTACCTGAGACGGATACCGAAGGACCCCTCTCACTGGTGACGACGGTGCACCCCGGCTGCGCCTACCGTTGCGAACGTGACCGAGACGACCCAGATGCGGACCACCCCCTCCGGCGGAGGTGACGCGCCGCGCAGCCCCGAGTTCCGGCTGGCCATGGACGCACTGCAGGGCCTGCGCCAGGACCTGTTCCACGACGCCTTCGCGTACCGCCCGCTGCCGCTCATGACGACGGACGGTCCGCTGACCCGACGGCTCCCCAGCCGCCTTCGGTCGTACGCGGCCCGCCTGCCGCACGCGGTGGTGGTGGGCGCCGCGCTGATCGCCCTGTTCGGCGGTTCCGTGGCCAGCGGCGCCCTGGGAGGGCCGGCGGCCCTGCTGAGCGGGCTGGCGTGCGCCATCCCGGTGCTGGCCACGCTGGTCCGGCCGGTCGGCGCCTTCTGGATGTCGATGGCGGCGACCCCCGTGGTCGCGGTGCTTCTCGGGGAATTCGGCGAGTGGCCGTGGCTGCCCGGTCCGTTCATCTGCCATCTGACGGTGCTGGTGATCGTGGCGATACGCACCCGGCCCCGCACGGCCGCCTGGATGTGGGCCCTGACCGGCGCCTACGCCTTGGTCGTGGAGACGCTGTTCGGCGACGGGGAGTACAACACCTCCGCGCCCATGCTGTTCCTCTCCGCCCTCGCCCTGCTGGTGGTCGCCGTCCGGCACGTCCGCCGGGAGGCTCAGCAGGAGGTCACCGCCCAGCAGACGGTCACCGCGCACGAGCGGTCCAGGCGGACCCTGCTGGAGGAGCGCACCACCATCGCCCGTGAGCTGCACGACGTGGTGGCCCACCACATGTCGGTCGTCGCGATCCAGGCGGAGGCGGCCCCCTACCGGGTGGAGAATCCGCCTCCGGAGCTGGAGCGCGCCTTCGCCACCATCCGGGAGAACGCGGTGGCCGCCCTCACCGAGCTGCGCCGCGTCCTGGGCGTCGTCCGCGCCGAGGACTACGAGGCCCCGGACGCCCCACAGCCCACGCTCGCCGACCTGGACGCCCTGCTCGCCAACGTGCGCGACGCCGGCCTGAGCGTGGAGAAGGCGGTGACCGGAGCGGTGCGCGAGCTGCCGCCCGGTGTGGAGTTGTCGGCGTACCGGATCGTGCAGGAGGCGCTGAGCAACACCCTGCGGCACGCACCCGGCGCGACCGCCCGCGTCGAGGTGTCCTACGTCCTGGGCGGCCTGGGCCTGCGGATCGTCAACGGCCCGATCCCGGAACCGACCCTGGTGAAGCCCTCGCCCGGCGCCGGGCACGGCGTCACCGGCATGCGCGAGCGCGTCTCGATGCTGAACGGCGAGATGACGGCCGGCCCCACCGACGACGGGGGCTACGAGGTGGCGGTGTTCCTGCCGGTCACGGCACCGACCGAAGGTGAAGCATGAGCGACCGCACGATCCGGGTACTGATCGCGGACGACCAGATGATGGTGCGCGAGGGCTTCTCCGTCCTGCTGAACGCGATGCCGGACATCGAGGTCGCCGGCGAGGCGGTCAACGGCCGGGAGGCCGTGGCGAAGGTCCGCGAACTGGCTCCGGACGTCGTCCTGATGGACATCCGCATGCCCGAGCTCAATGGCATCGAGGCGACGCGGGAGATCGTCGCGGCGGACGGCACGTCGAAGGTGCTGGTCCTCACCACCTTCGACCTCGACGAGTACGTGTACCAGGCGCTGCGCGCGGGCGCCTCCGGCTTCCTCCTCAAGGACGCCTCGGCCCGCCGGCTCGCCGACGGGGTCCGGGTGGTGGCCGCGGGCGAGGCCCTCCTCGCGCCCTCCGTCACCAAGCGCCTGATCACCGAGTTCTCCAAGCTGTCCGACGCCCCGCGCCTGATGTCCTCGGCCCAGGCGGCGTACGGGGACCTGACCGAGCGGGAGACGGAGGTGCTGGTCCTGATCGCACAGGGCCTGTCCAACGCGGAGATCGCCGAGCGCCTGGTGGTCGCCGAGTCGACGATCAAGACGCACGTCAGCCGCATCCTGGTGAAGCTGGGCCTCAGAGACCGCACCCAGGCGGCGGTGTTCGCCTACGAGGCCCGCCTGGTGACGCCTGGCTGAGCGAGTCCCCGGGCCTCTGGCCCCCGGTCGCCGCCACCCGTTAGCGTCCGTCCATGGCCGCCTTCGACAGGTTCGACAGTTTCGACCGCTTCGACCCCTGGGACCCGGCGTTCGTCGCCGACCCGTACCCCGCCTTCGCCGAGCTGCGGGCCCGGGGGCGGGTGCTCTACTACGAGCCGACCGACCAGTGGCTGGTCCCGCACCACGCGGACGTCTCCGCGCTGCTGCGCGACCGTCGGCTCGGCCGGACCTACCAGCACCGTTTCACGCACGAGGACTTCGGCCGTACCGCGCCCCCGCCGGAGCAGGAGCCCTTCCACACGCTCAACGACCACGGGATGCTGGACCTGGAGCCGCCGGACCACACCCGTATCCGGCGTCTGGTGTCGAAGGCGTTCACGCCGCGCACGGTGGAGCGGCTGAGGCCGTACGTGCACGGGCTGGCGGACGACCTGGTGGCCCGGCTGGTGGCGGCGGGCGGCGGCGACCTGCTGCGGGACGTGGCCGAGCCGCTGCCGGTCGCCGTGATCGCCGAGATGCTGGGCATCCCGGAGTCCGACCGTGCCCCGCTGCGGCCCTGGTCGGCGGAGATCTGCGGGATGTACGAGCTGAACCCGTCCGAGGAGACGGCGGCGAAGGCGGTGCGCGCGTCGGTCGAGTTCTCGGAGTACCTGCGCGGACTGATCGCGGCCCGCCGCAAGGAACCGGGCGAGGACCTGATCTCGGGCCTGATCGCGGCCCACGACGAGGACGACGACCGGCTCACCGAGCAGGAGATGATCTCGACCTGCGTCCTGCTGCTGAACGCGGGCCACGAGGCCACGGTGAACGCCACGACAAACGGCTGGCTGGCCCTGTTCCGCAATCCGGACCAGCTGGCGGCCCTGCGCGCCGACCACTCCCTCGTCCCGTCCGCCGTGGAGGAGCTGATGCGGTACGACACCCCGCTCCAGCTCTTCGAGCGCTGGGTGCTGGACGAGATCGAGATCGACGGGACGACCGTCCCGCGCGGCGCGGAGGTGGCGATGCTGTTCGGCTCCGCCAACCACGACCCGGCGGTGTTCGCGGCCCCGGACCGCCTCGACCTCACCCGCGCGGACAACCCGCACATCTCCTTCAGCGCCGGCATCCACTACTGTATCGGCGCCCCACTGGCCCGCATCGAACTGGCGGCGTCCATGACGTCCCTGCTGGAGCAGGCCCCGGCGCTGCGCCTGGCGGCGGAGCCGGAACGGAAGCCGAACTTCGTGATGCGCGGGCTGACGGAGCTAAGCGTGGAGGTCTGAGCGACGCCGGCGCCGTCCCAGGAGCCAGGCGCCAAGCGCCCAGACCGCGGCGGGTACGACGGCTCCGGCGAGGAGGACGAAGGGACGAAGGGCTTTCCTGAAGCCGGCCTGATCCGAACGACATCCCCTGGCTCACGTCGTCATGTCCCGCCGCCGCAGCCCGGCCAGCCCCGTCCCCACCAGCACCACCGCGATCGAGGTGAGCACCAGCACCGGCGACCAGCTCATCTCCCCGCCCGGCAGCTTCGGCAGATGCCCGAAGGGCGACACGTCCAGCACCCGCTGCGGCACGTCCAGCGCCGGTCCGACCCACCCGAGCAGCAGCACCGCACCGGCGACTCCCCACGCGGCCACCGCACCCCGGGGCAGCACCCCGTGCAGCAGCACCGCCGCCCCGCCGATCACCCACACCGCCGGCAACTGCACCAGACACGCGCCCAGGATCGCCCCGGCGTCCCGGCCGTACCCGAGGGCGAATCCCAGCGCCGCGAGCAGCATGATGAGCGCCGCGCCGCCGAAGGCGATCACCAGGTGCCCCGCGGCCCACCGCAGCCGTCCCACCGCGCCCGCGAGCACCGGCTCCGCCCGTCCGGACGTCTCCTCGCCGTTCAGCCGCAGCACCGACGCGACGACGTACAGCGCGGCGATCAGCCCGAGCATGCCGACCATCGCCGACACGAACGCGTCGGTCAGCCCGGCCTGCCCGCCCATCCGCTCGATGATCTCGCGGGCCTGCTCGTTGTCCCCGACCAGATCGGCCGCCCCCTCGGTCATCCCGCCGTAGACGACCCCGGCGAGGAAGAAGCCGATGCTCCAGCCGAGCACGCTGCCCCGCTGCAACCGCCAGGCCAGCGCGCCGGCCGTCCGCAGGCGCCCGGCGGCCGGCCGCGAAGGCCCGCAGGTTCTCCAGCCAGCCCAGCGGCGACAGCCACGTCAGTACGGACGAGCCGTCGACGGTCGCCGAGTCGCCCGCCGCGCGCAGCACGAAGGCGCCGCCCAGCACCGCCGCCGTCAGACCCCGGGCCAGCCGCGCGCTCTCGGTCAGCTGGGCGACGATCGCCGCCATCGTGGCGAAGAGCATGCCGACGCCCGCGATCCCGAGCCCGAGGGCCAGCGCCCCGGCCGCTCCCTGCCCGGCCAGCCCGGCGACCACCAGCAGCGCCAGGACGCCGTTGGCGACCGCCGCCGTGAGCAGGGCCGCCGTCAGCGAGGCCCGGCGGCCGACCATCCCGGAGGCGACCACTTCCTGCCGTCCGCTCTCCTCCTCGTCGCGGGTGTGCCGTACGACGATCAGCAGGCTCATCACCGCGGCGAGCGCGGCGGCGTACACACCGACGCGCCAGGCAGTGAGCGCGCCGAGGCTGTCGTCGAAGACGGGGCCGACCATCGCGCGCAGCGAGGAGTTGGTCTCCATCTGCCGCATCAGGTCGGCGCGTTCGGCGGCGGTGCCGTAGAGGCCCTTGATGGTGCCGGGCATGGAGAGCACCATGAGCGCGTTCACCGCCACCCAGACCGGGATCATCACCCGGTCGCGGCGCAGGGCGAAGCGCAGCAGCGTGCCCGTACCGGCGAGTTGGCGCGCGCCGCCGGGCCGTACCGCGAGAGCCGTGGTGGTGGCCGTGGCCGTCATCGCGACGTCACCGCCCCGGCGGCTTCGGCGTTCTCGCCGGCCTCGGCCTGGTAGTGCCGCATGAACAGCTCCTCCAGCGTCGGCGGTGTCGACGTCAGCGACCGCACGCCCGACTCGCTCAGGCAGCGCAGTACGGCGTCCAGCTTGTCGGTGTCGACCTGGAGCCGGACCCGGCGGCCCTGGACGTCGAGGTCGTGCACGCCCGGCAGCCGCGCCAGCCCGCCCGGGGTGCCCGCGAGTTCGGCGCTCACGCTCGTCCGCGTCAGGTGGCGCAGGTCGGCGAGCGAGCCGCTCTCGACGGTCCGCCCCTTGCGGATGATGCTGACCCGGTCGCACAACTCCTCGACCTCGCTGAGGATGTGGGAGGAGAGCAGGATCGTCCGGCCGCGCTCGCGCTCCTCGGCCACGCACCGCTGGAAGACCTCTTCCATCAGCGGGTCGAGGCCGGAGGTCGGCTCGTCGAGGATCAGCAGGTCGACGTCCGAGGCGAAGGCGGCCACCAGGGCCACCTTCTGCCGGTTGCCCTTGGAGTAGGTGCGGCCCTTCTTGGTCGGGTCCAGTTCGAACCGCTCGACCAGGTCCGCGCGCCGTCGCGTGTCCAGCCCGCCGCGCAGCCGGCCGTAGAGGTCGATGACCTCGCCGCCGGAGAGGTTGCGCCACAGCGTCACGTCGCCGGGGACGTACGCGATCCGGCGGTGCGCCTCCACCGCGTCCGCCCACGGATCACGACCGAGTACCTGCGCGGCACCCGAGTCGGCGCGCAGCAGACCGAGCAGGACGCGGATGGTGGTGGACTTGCCGGCCCCGTTGGGGCCGAGGAAGCCGTGGACCTCGCCGGCCTCGACCGCCAGATCGAGCCCGTCCAGCGCGTGCGTCCGGCCGAACGACTTGTGGAGGCCGGAGACACTGATTGCCTTCGTCATGATTTCGAAAGTACGCTTCCTTCAGAAATTTGTGAAGTTAAGGAAGCGTCAGGATGTGAGGGATGATCGAAGGATGAGGGAGACAGCGGAGACGACGGGACGGGACCGCGACCCCGAGGCGGTGTCGAAGTTCGTCGAGGGCTTCGCGGCCCAGCTCGTCGAGGCCGGGATGCAGCGGATGCCGGCCCGGGTCTTCGCCGCGCTGCTGGCCTCCGACCCGGGGTCGCTGACCTCGGCCGAACTCGGCGAGCAGCTCCAGGTCAGCCCGGCCGCCGTCTCCGGGGCCGTGCGCTACCTCTCCCAGCAGCACATGGTCTCGCGCGAGCGGGAACCGGGCTCCCGCCGGGAGCGGTACCGGGTGCACAGTGACCAGTGGTACGAAGCGCTCACCAACCGCGAGACGATCCTCAAGCGGTGGGAGAGCGCGCTGAGCGAGGGCGTCGCCAGCCTCGGTGCCGAGACCCCGGCAGGCCGCCGCATGGCCGAGACACTGGCGTTCTTCGAGTTCCTCGACGGGGAACTCGCCGCGATGATGGAGCGCTGGCGCGTGCACCGCGAGAAGACCTTCGGGCACCGCTGACGCGAGGGCGCCGACGCGCGACCTCTGACACGCCAGCTCCGACACGACGGCTCCGACACGACGGCTCCGACACGCCGGCTCCGACACGACGGCGTCGACGCGCGAGCTCCGACGTTCGGCGCACCAGGTGCCCGTCCAGTTCGTCGGCCCATTCGCGCACCCCGGCCTCCGCCCCCGCTCACTGCGCCCGGCCACCGCACCTCGGCCCCGGCCCGGCGGGCCGGGGCCGAGGC
>NZ_RAIF01000025.1:230487-240525 GCF_003671715.1 Streptomyces sp. E2N166
ACCGTCCAAGTCCGCGTTCCCACCGGCCCCGACACCACCGCGTCGGCCCGGTACCGGAAGTGCGCCCCCGACACGGTCACCGTCCGTCCGCTCGCCGTCAGCGGCGACGCCTCCGCGCCCACCGACAGCGGCCGTACCTCCACCACGGCCACTCCGCCGGCGCCCGGCATCACCGAGACCCCCTCGACCGGCTGGTCCAGGTCCACCAGCGTCACCCCGTCGACCTCCACCCGCAGCCGCGCCGTACCGGCCGCGCCCAGCGCCGCCGTGACCCGGGCCGGCCGCGAGGACGCCAGCGTCCGTACGAGGGACTGACAGGTCCGCAGCCAGGGACGGGCCGGCGCTCCCGGCCCCACGTCCGTGCCCTCGGGGGCGGTGACCGGCGGAATCCCCACGGCCCCCAGCACCACCCCGTCACTGTCGTCGACCAGCAGGTCGAGGCGGCGTTCCGTGCCGTCCAGCACCGCCCGCGCCGCCGCCACCGCGCCCGACGGCAGCCCGAGCGCCCGGGTGAGGCCCAGTACCGGCCCCACCGGCACCACCGACAGCGAGCAGCCGGCCAGCTCCCGCTGCCGGTGCAGCAGGCCCACGGCCCGCAGCAGCGCGCGGTCGTCGCCGATCACGACGGGCCGCCGTGAGCCCCTTCGCCGCAGCGCCCGGGCGAATTCCTCCGGACCGTCCGGCAGACACACCTTCGTACTGGCCGCACCCGCGCTGAGCACGTCTTTCGCGATCCGGACGGACTCTCCGTCCGCCCGCCGGGCGACCGGATCGATGACCACCAGAAGCTGATCGGGCGTCGCGGAAGACCGCGCGGAAGTCGCCACCTCGGCCATGCCTCGCTTCCTCGGGTAGCATCTTTGTGCAAGAGCCCCTTGCGCTATTGCGCCAGGGGCTTCGTCTATTCCGGGGCATCCGGTCCGACGGTTGGCGGCCAACGACGGTCGCGGTGTACGTGGCGGAAACCCACCGCGTACGCCCTCGACCATGGACATGCCCCGCCCGGAAGGGGTGTACGCGCGTGCCCGCACTTGTGCTGCTCGGTGCTCAGTGGGGTGACGAAGGCAAGGGAAAGGCGACGGACCTGCTCGGTGGTTCCGTCGACTATGTGGTGCGCTACCAGGGCGGCAACAACGCCGGCCACACGGTAGTCGTGGGCGATCAGAAGTACGCCCTCCACCTGCTCCCTTCCGGAATCCTGTCTCCCGGCTGTACGCCGGTCATCGGTAACGGTGTCGTTGTCGACCCGTCGGTCCTGTTCTCCGAGCTGAGCGGGCTGAACGAGCGCGGCGTCGACACGTCCAAGCTCCTGATCAGCGGAAACGCGCACATCATCACGCCGTACAACGTGACCGTCGACAAGGTGACGGAACGCTTCCTCGGCAAGCGCAAGATCGGCACCACCGGTCGCGGCATCGGCCCGACCTACGCCGACAAGATCAACCGTGTGGGCATCCGCGTCCAGGACCTCTACGACGAGTCGATCCTCACGCAGAAGGTCGAGGCGGCGCTCGACGCCAAGAACCAGATGCTCACCAAGCTCTACAACCGCCGTGCGATCGCCACGGGCCAGGTCGTCGAGGAGCTGCTGGGCTACGCGGAAAAGCTCGCGCCGTACGTCGCCGACACCGTCCTGGTCCTGAACCAGGCCCTCGACGACGACAAGGTGGTCCTCTTCGAGGGCGGCCAGGGCACGCTGCTGGACATCGACCACGGCACGTACCCCTTCGTCACCTCGTCGAACCCGACCGCGGGCGGCGCCTGCACCGGCGCCGGCGTGGGCCCGACGAAGATCAGCCGGGTCATCGGCATCCTCAAGGCGTACACGACCCGCGTCGGCGCCGGTCCCTTCCCGACCGAGCTGTTCGACGAGGACGGCGAGGCCCTGCGCCGCATCGGTGGCGAACGCGGTGTGACGACCGGCCGTGACCGCCGCTGCGGCTGGTTCGACGCGGTGATCGCCCGCTACGCCACCCGCGTCAACGGCCTCACCGACTTCTTCCTCACCAAGCTCGACGTCCTCACCGGCTGGGAGCAGATCCCGGTCTGCGTGGCGTACGAGATCGACGGCAAGCGCGTCGAGGAGCTGCCGTACTCGCAGTCCGACTTCCACCACGCGAAGCCGGTCTACGAGATGCTGCCGGGCTGGAGCGAGGACATCAGCAAGGCGAAGTCCTTCTCCGAGCTGCCGAAGAACGCGCAGGCGTACGTCAAGGCGCTGGAGGAGATGTCCGGCGCCCCGATCTCCGCGATCGGCGTGGGCCCGGGCCGGGACGAGACGATCGAGATCAACTCGTTCCTGTAGGACCCGTTCCTGTAGGACCCGTTCCTGCAGGACCGCTGGAACCTCCGCGAACGCCGACGGATACGCTGGCCGGTGACAGCAGTGGACGGAACGGACAGCGCGGAGCGGATCGGAACATGCGGAAGCCCACCACCCGGATGTGGATCTGGCTGACCGTGGCCGTCGTGGCCGTCGCCGGCGGGCTCCTCTACGTCGACAGCCACCGCGTCTCGGCCGCCCCGCACGCCGCCGACGCCAAGTGCGACGAGGTGGTCTCCCGCCTCCCGGACGGCATACCCGGCGCCTCGCGCGACTGGGCCCTCGGCGACGGCGTCGCCTCCTGGGGCGGCCAGAAGGCGGTGTTCCGCTGCGGCGCCGAGGAACTGCCGCCGAACATCAACCTCTGCGTCACGGCCGACGGCGTCGACTGGGTCCTGGACGAGGAGCGGCTCAAGAGCGACGGCGTGAGCGTCCTGCGGACGTACGGCCGCTCACCGGCCGTCGAGCTCACGTACTCCGGTCCGCGTGAGGAGGTGGGCGGCGTCCTCGCCGCGCTGGACCCGGCGGTGGAGTGGATCCCGCAGGAGCGGAAGTGCGTCGGCCTGGAGGACGCCGACGTCCTCGGCTAGCCGTTCGGCCCCCTTTGCCGGGCGTCGGCGCGGCGCCTGGTGTCGGATCGGGGGCATGACCGACCGTGAGAGCGGGGGCATGGCCGGCCGTGACCACGCCGCTTCCTGCCAGGGCCCGTACGGTGGCGAGGCCGGCCCCGGGAGCTGCGGTGATCCGGCCCGCTTCGAGGTCGCCCGGCATCTGCGGGCGCCGCTGCGGGTGTGCCCCGTACATCTGGGGCCGTCCCTGCTGCTGGCGGACGGGGTGCTGTGGCCGCCGGGGATCTCCCTGATCCGCTGAGGACGCGGGCCCCCGGAGTGGTTCACTTGGGTGACTCGGCCGGATCGGACCGGTTCCGAGGACGGGGAGGGAAGCCGTACGGTGTCTGGACGATCCGACGCGATGGCGGAGCGCTTCGAGCTGGACCGCCCCCGGCTGCGGGCGGTCGCCTACCGGATCCTCGGTTCCCTCGGCGAGGCCGACGACGCTCTCCAGGACGCGTGGCTGCGCGCCGACCGTGCGGACACCTCCGGGGTGGAGAACCCGTCCGGCTGGCTCACCACGGTCGTGGCCCGGGTCTGCCTGAACATGCTCCGAGCCCGGGACACGCGCCGTGAGGAGTCCTTGGACGACGGGACGGAGCGTGGACCGGCCGCCGCCGCCCCGGTGTCAGGTGGGCCCGCCGCCGACCCGGCCGAGGAGGCACTGCTCGCCGACGAGGTCGGCGTGGCGCTGCTGATCGTCCTGGACACCCTGGGCCCGGCCGAGCGGCTCGCGTTCGTCCTGCACGACATGTTCGACGTGCCCTTCGACGACATCGCCGCGATGCTCGACAAGACGTCCGCGGCCACCCGCCAGCTGGCCAGCCGCGCTCGCCGCCGGGTCAGGGGCGTACCCGCGCCCGATGCCGACCTGCCCCGCAGGCGCCGCGCGGTCGACGCGTATCTGGCGGCCACGCGCGGCGGCGACTTCGACGCGCTGGTCTCCCTGCTCCACCCGGACGTCGTCCTGCGCGCCGACGCGGCGGTCGTTCCGACGCCCGGGCCCATCGCCGTCACCGGCGTGGAGCAGGTGGCCAGGGGCGCGATGGCCTCGATGGGCCGGGCCAGGTCCGCGGGTGTCGTCCTGGTCGACGGCCGGGTGGGCATGGCGATGGCCGAGCACGGCAGGCTGCGCGTGGTGCTCCGCTTCGCCTTCGCGGACGACGGTCTCATCACCGGTATCGATGTGATCGCGGAGCCGAACAAGCTGAACAATCTGCTTATTTCAGGCATAAGCTGAGGCTGTACACGTCGCGTCGACAGAAGAAGGTGAGTGCGATGCGCGTGCTGCTCAAGGCCACGCTGGACACGGAGAAGTCGAACGAACTCGTCCGCAGCGGCAAGATGACGGACCTGATGCGGGAGACCGTCGACCACATCAAGCCGGAGGCCGCCTACTTCGGCGTCCTCGGCGGTCGGCGGACGGCCCTGCTGGTCTTCGACATGCAGGACAGCTCGGAGATGCCCCGGCTCGGTGAGCCGTTCCTCATGGAGATGAACGCCGAGGTCGAGATCTGCCCGATCATGAACGGCGAGGACCTCGCGAAGGGCCTCTCCCAGCTGCGCTGACCGGCACGAGGTCAGCTGAAGACGATCATCGACCCCTGTGCCAGGCTCCGCGTGGCCGCCGCGTGCAGGCCCAGCCACACGTGACGCTCGCGGGCGAAGGGGCTGGAGTCGTACGGTGCCGGCACGGCCGGCTCCTCCAGCTCCGTCGGGGCGAGCGGCGGCTGCGGGGCAGCCGGGGGGTTGGCCGGATCGATGCCCAGGGCCGGGGCGACGGCCTCCAGTTCCCGCAGGAGGGAGTGCGAGGAGCCCAACGGGCCGCCACCCGCGAGGAGTTCGTCGCTGGAGAGCGGGTGCGGGAAGTCGACGGGGACGTAGGCACCCGCGTGGTCGTAGTGCCAGACCAGGTGCGACTGCTGGGCCGTCGTCTCGAACATCTCCAGCAACTGCTCGTAGTCGCCGCCGAGTTCGTCCACCGGCGTCACCGGCAGCCCGCACACCTGGAGCAGGTGCGCCCGGCGCAGGAAGTGCAGCGCGTCGTAGTCGAAACCGGCTACCGGGGCGACCTCGCCGGACAGTCCCGGCATGTACTGGTACACCGGCACCGGCGGCAGCCCCGCCTCGGCCAGTACCTTGTCGTACTGCGCGAGTTCCTCGGCGAACGGGTTGTCCGGCGTGTGGCACAAGACGTCGACGAGCGGTACCAGCCACAGGTCACAGGCCAAAAGAGGGCTCCTCACACAGCACGGCGGTCAAGCACGGCGATCCAGCACGATGGTCGGGCTCGGTAGTCGGGATCGGTGGTCAGGAAGCGTAGTCGGTGCGCGTTGCGTGCAGTTCCCATACCCATCTGGCGCCGGACCACGACACGCGGGACGTTGGTCATCCCCGGCTGCCCCCGGCTGCCCCCGGTCATCGCCGGGCGAGCCGCTCGATGAGGGCGAGCGAGTGGGTGTTGTACGCCTCGACGAGCGACCGCGCCCCGGCGGCGTCGCGGCGGGCGAGGGCGTCGACCAGTTCGGTGTGCCCGGACCACAGCGCGCCGCGCAGGTCACTGAGCCGACGCAGGTGCTGCACCGTGCACACCCAACTCTGCACGCGCAGCCGGTGCAGGAAGTCGGAGAGGTAGGGGTTGCCGAACAGGACGGCCAGCTCGCGCCAGTACCGCAGGTCGTAGCCGATGAGGATGGTCAGGTCACCGGCCGCGGCGGCGCGCTGCGCCTCCTCGCCGCGCCGGCGGACCCCGGCGAGGGCGGCGGCGATCCGCGGGTCGTGGGGGTCCGGGCCGCCGCGGCGGTCGTCGACGAGGACGAGGAACATCCCGTCGGTGACGAGGCTGCGGGCCTCGATCATGCCCCGGAAGTCGTCGACCGAGTACTCGTGCACGCGGAAGCCGCGATGGTGGTCGGCGTCGAGGAGCCCCTGCGCGGACAGGTCGACCAGGGCCTCGCGCACCGGTGTCGCGGAGACCCCGTACTGCTCGGCGATCTCCTTGACCGTGAATTCCTGCCCCGGCTGGAGCCGCCCGGCCAGCACCTCGTCGCGGAGCGCGTCGGCGATCTGCCGGCGCAGGGTGCTGCGGGTGACGGCACCGGTGCCGCTGGGGCCGGGCATGGTCGGGCGGTCTCCTTGTCGCGTGCGGGGGAGGAGGCGTACTCGTACACATGTCTACCGTGTACGAGCACGCCACCCTACGCGCTCGGATCCCTTTCCTGCCCGTATGCGGGCAGGGCCCCGCCCGGGCCTTACTCGGTGTACTCATCCGCCACGGACAGTGCCGTGTCCAGGGCCGCCAGGCCCTCCTTCAGCTCCGCCTCGGAGACGTTGCACGGCGGCACGACGTGGGTGCGGTTCATGTTCACGAACGGCCACACGCCGTGGGCCTTGGCGGAGGCGGCGAAGGCGGACATCGGTGTGGCCGCCTGCCCGGTCGCGTTGTACGGCACCAGCGGCTCCCGGGTCTCCCGGTTCTTCACCAGCTCCAGCGCCCAGAACATGCCGGTGCCGCGCACGTCGCCCACGCTCGGGTGGCGCTCGGCCAGCTCACGCAGCGCGGGCTCGACGACCCCGGTACCGAGCCGGGCGGCGTGCCCGACGATGCCCTCCTCCTCCATCACGTTGATGGTGGCGACGGCGGCGGCGCAGGCCAGCGGGTGCCCCGAGTACGTCAGCCCGCCGGGGTAGGGCCGTTCGGCGAAGGTCTCGGCGATCTCCCCGGAGATCGCGACGCCGCCCAGCGGCACGTAGCCCGAGTTCACGCCCTTGGCGAAGGTCATCAGGTCGGGTACGACGTCGTAGAGGTCCGCCGCGAACCACGTACCGGTCCGCCCGAAGCCGGCCATGACCTCGTCCAGCACGAAGACGATCCCGTACTTGTCGCAGATCTCGCGGACCCCGGCCAGGTAACCGGCCGGCGGCGCCATGATCCCCGCCGTGCCCGGGATCGTCTCCAGGATGATCGCGGCGACGGTACCCGGACCCTCGAAGGCGATCGTCGTCTCCAGGTGCTCCAGCGCCCGCGCGCACTCCTGCTCCTCGGTCTCGGCGTAGAAGCGCGAGCGGTAGAGGAAGGGCGCCCAGAAGTGCACGACCCCGGCCGCGCCGCTGTCCGAGGCCCAGCGGCGCGGGTCGCCGGTGAGGTTGATCGCCTGCTGGGTGCCGCCGTGGTACGAGCGGTACGCCGACAGCACCTTCGACCGCCCGGTGTGCAGCCGCGCCATGCGCACGGCGTGCTCCACGGCGTCCGCGCCGCCGTTGGTGAAGAAGATCTTGTCCAGGTCGCCGGGCGTCCGCTCGGCGATCAGCCGTGCCGCCTCCGAGCGCGCCTCGACGGCGAACGCGGGCGCGAAGGTCGCCATCTTCGCCGCCTGCTCCTGGATCGCGGCGACGACCTTGGGGTGCTGGTAGCCGATGTTGGTGTAGACGAGCCCGCTGGCGAAGTCGAGGTAGCGCTTGCCTTCGTAGTCCCAGAAGTACGACCCCTCGGCGCCGGCGACGGCGAGCGGGTCGATGAGCTCCTGCGCGGACCAGGAGTGGAAGACGTGCGCGCGGTCCGCGGCCTTCACGGCGGCGCCGGCCTGGGGATTGGGCTGAGGGGTCATGCGGCCGAGGGTAGATGTCCGCGATGCGGAAACGGAATCGGCGTCCTGTCTGCGGTCGGGGGCTTTCCACGACAGGTTGTCGACGAGGCGCACACCCTCACCTCATTGACAGCATGCTGCCTTCATGACAGCCTTCTGTCATAAGGGTCGTCCCGCGCAACCGCTGGAGGAGTCATGAACGGCACCACGAACGGCACCCGCAAGCCCGTCCATCTCGCCGTGTACGACACCCTGGCCGACTGGGAGACCGGCCACGCGACGGCCCACCTCGCCCGCGCCGGGTATCCGGTGCGCACCGTCGGTCCCACCGCCGCCCACGTCACGAGCACCGGCGGCCTGCGTATCCGGCCCGACCTGGCCCTGGCCGGCCTGCGCCCAGAGGACAGCTCCCTGCTGATCCTCCCGGGCGCCGACCTCTGGGACACCACGGACGACCTCGCCCCCTTCGCCCGCGCCGCCCGTGCCTTCCTGGACGCCGGCGTGCCGGTCGCCGCCATCTGCGGCGCCACCGCCGGACTGGCCCGCGAGGGCCTGCTCGACGACCGCGCGCACACCAGTGCCGTCTCCTTCTACCTGGCGGCGTCCGGCTACGCGGGCGGCGAGCGGTATGTGGAGGCCGACGCGGTCACCGACCGCGGCCTGATCACCGCCGGCCCCACCGAGCCGGTCGCCTTCGCCCGGGAGATCCTCGGCCTGCTCGGGGCGTACGAGGGCGAGGTACTGGACGCCTGGTACCGGCTGTTCCACGACTCCGACCCGGAGGCGTACGCCGTACTGGAGAAGGCGGGTGCCGCGTGAGCGGCCGGGAGCGGCAGGAACTGCTCAGCGGCGCCGCGCTCGGCGTCTTCCGGCTCAACGGCCAGTTCCTCGCGGTCGCGGAGGAACTGGCCCGCCCCGCCGGACTCACCGCCGCCCGGTGGCAGGTGCTCGGCGCGGTGCTGCGCGAGCCGCTGCCCGTCTCCGGCGTCGCGCGGGCGATGGGCATCACCCGGCAGAGCGTGCAGCGCATCGCCGACCTGCTGGTGGAGCGCGGCCTCGCCGAGTACCGGCCCAACCCGGCCCACCGCCGCGCCAAGCTCCTCGCGCCGACGGACGCGGGCTTCGCCGCCGTCTCCCGCATCGGTCCCGGCCACGCCGCCTACGCCGACCGGTTGGCAAAGGCGTACGGGTCCGAGACGGAGCTGGCGGAGGCGGTGGCGGCCCTCGAACGACTGTCGAAGGCGCTGGCCGGGCTCGGCGGGCCGTCCACCGCGGACGACCCGCCTGTTACGGAACCGTAGAACCGGACCGGCTCACCGCGCGGCCGCCCCGCACTATCCTCGATCTGTTGCTCACGTGGGTTCACGTGCGGGGGAAGGCGGCGCGACATGGAGAAGCTCGGGGGCGGGGACCCGATGGGGGTCCCCCCAGGCGTTCAGCACTGGGGGAGGATCGGCGACTACCGGCTGCTGGGGCGGCTCGGGGCGGGCGGTATGGGCCATGTCTACCTGGCCCGTTCGGACCGCGGACGCACGGTCGCCGTCAAGCTGGTGCGCGAGGAACTGGCCGCGCAGGAGGAGTTCCGGGAGCGGTTCCGGCAGGAGGTCGAGTCCGCGCGCCGGGTCGGCGGGTACTGGACGGCGCCCGTGCTGGACGCCGACACCGAGGCCGCCGTGCCGTGGGTCGCCACCGGATACGTCGCGGGCCCCAGCCTCCAGCAGGTCGTGGGGCACGACCACGGCGCCCTGCCCGAGCGTTCGGTACGCACGCTGGCGGCCGGTCTCGCCCACGCCCTCCAGGACATCCACGCCGCCGGGATCATCCACCGCGACCTCAAGCCGTCCAACGTCCTCGTCACCATCGACGGCCCCCGCGTCATCGACTTCGGCATCGCGCGCGCCCTGCAGACGATGACCGACGGCGGGCTCACCCGCACCGGCGCGCTGGTCGGCTCGCCCGGTTTCATGGCGCCCGAGCAGGTGCGCGGCGACCGCATCACGCCCGCCTGCGACGTCTTCTGCCTCGGTTCCGTCGTCGCCTACGCCGCGACCGGCGAACTGCCCTTCGGCACCGCCAACAGCGGCGTGCACGCGCTGATGTTCCGCATCGCGCAGGAGGAACCCGACCTGGACGGCTTGCCCGAGAGCATCGCCGACCTCGTACGCGACTGCCTGAAGAAGGACCCCGCCGCACGCCCCGCCCTCGCCGAGGTTCTGGAGCGCACGGGCGCGCAGGACACGGTCGCCGACGGCCGCTCCCGCGACCCCTGGCTGCCAAGCGCGCTGGTGGCGCAGCTGGGCCGGCACGCGGTACGGCTGCTGGACACGGAGACCCCGGAGCCCCCGGAGCCCCCGGAGCCCCCGGAGGCGCCGGGAGCGGCCGGGGCCGACGGGGTGACCGCCCCGGAGCCGTATGCGCCGTCTCCCTCCTCGACCCCGTCCCCCTCCCCGTCGCCGGGTCGGGAACCGGCCGCCGCGACGCCGGGCGGTCCGCCGCCACCGCGCGAGCCGGGCAGCGG
>NZ_RAIF01000025.1:240814-294827 GCF_003671715.1 Streptomyces sp. E2N166
TCGCCTCGACCCCGCCCTACGGGCCTCCGCCGTACGGCCCGCCGCATGCGCCGCCCCGAAGAGGCCGCTCCACCGCCCTGCTGATCGTGGTCGCCCTGGTCGTCGCGCTGGGCGCCGGAGGCTCGGTCTACGCCCTGATGAGCGGGGACGACGGCGACAACCGGGCCGGTGACGACCCCACGAACACCGCGACGGCCGGCGCACCCCGGGACCCGGACCCCAGTACGGACGGCTCGGCTCCGACGACCGAGGCCGGCCAGCCGGCCACGCCCACGTCGTCGCCGCCCCAGGACGGCACTATCCCGACGGCGTACCTGGGCACGTGGGCCACGACCATCGACAACGCCTCCGGCGTTCACACCAGGCGGCTGACCATCCAGCAGGGTGACGTGGGCGACACGGTCCTCTCACTCACCGCGGACGGCCCCGCGGGCAACGGCACGTACCACTGTGTCTTCGAGGCCGACCTGAGCAATGCCCCGGGCTCCGACGGCCCGCTGGACCTCGGCCCCTCCACGGTGACGGTGGGCCCCGCCGCCACCTGCACCCCGGGCGAACCCACCCAGGTCACCCTCCTGCCGAACGGCACCCTGGAACGCACCAGCACGAGCACCGGCGAAACGCTGACGTACCGACGCCGGTAGCGCGGCGGCGAAACGCCGGAGCAGTCATCGCGGCTCCGGCGGCCGCTGCCGGGGCATGTTCGGCCGAGCCCCGTTCGCCGGTGCCGAAAACCGGCCCGACACCCCCACCGCCCCTTCGGACCGCGCCCCGCCCGCGGACACCGCCTGCAACCCCAGCGGCGCCGACCCGGTCCGGAAATCCACCATCCAGTCCGCCGTCTCCGTCCGCACCAGCTCCGTCACGTCCTCCGAGAACCGCCGCAGCACCAGCAGACACCGCTCGGCCGCCTCACTCGCCGTCCCGTCCGCCGGCCCCAGCACCTCCCGCACGCTCTCCGACGCCCAGTCGAACTGGAGCACCTGCAGCCGCCGCTGCACGGCCTGCGCCGTGGCGACGTCCCGCATCCACCCGGACGTGACTCCGAAGTACCGGTCCCCGGCCACGCACGCCACCCCGAACAGCAGCGCCAGATACCCCCAGGGAGCGACCCCGCCCACCACCTTGGACATGTCCAGCAGCGGGAGCGCCGCCCCGGCGACCGCCCCCGCCGCCGCCCCGCCCCGCAGCATCATGGCGCCCCGTCGCTTCCACACCCGGTCCGTCAGGTACCAGGCCGCCGTGTCCAGCGCGCCCCGCTCCACCCACCGGTAGAGCTCGTCCAGGCGCTCCGCGGGCAGCGCCCAGTCCCCGAGCGGAAACGCCCGCCCGGTGAGGTCGCCCGGTCGCGGCCCGGCCGCCCCCTCACCGCCCCGCCCGTCGTGCGGCGGCCCCTCGGGCTGCATCTCCGGCTGACCCACCCGGCACTCCCTACTGCTCGCCGTCCGTGAAGACCCTGAAGACCTGAAGACCTCATGCGCCGGCACCCTTACTACCGCCCAATGGGTGGCGGAGCCCGGGGTTCCGCCGCTTTTCCGCCCGGAAGGGGGTGTTGATCAGGTATAGGGCCCCCTCGGCATCACTCGAAAGAGTGCTGGAGCGAGGGCCGCGCGGACCACGTAGGCTCGTGCCGAACGGCAAAAACCCGCGGTGACCCCGCGGCGACAGCGGCGACAGGAGCTGAACGTGATCCCCGGTGGTGGCCAGCCCAACATGCAGCAGCTGCTTCAGCAGGCCCAGAAGATGCAGCAGGACCTCGCCCAGGCCCAGGAGGAACTGGCGAGGACCGAGGTCGACGGGCAGGCGGGCGGGGGCCTGGTGAAGGCCACCGTCACCGGCTCCGGCGAGCTGCGCGGCCTCGTGATCGACCCGAAGGCGGTGGACCCGGAGGACACGGAGACCCTCGCCGACCTGGTCGTGGCCGCGGTCCAGGCGGCCAACGAGAACGCGCAGGCCCTCCAGCAGCAGAAGCTCGGCCCGCTCGCCCAGGGCATGGGCGGCGGCAGCGGCATCCCGGGTCTGCCTTTCTGAGTCAGCGTCCCCCGTTCGGCTTTCTCAGACCGGCCCGAGCCCTCTACCGTACGTAGTGCAGGAACATCAGGAAGGACGGCAGTCCGTTGTACGAAGGCGTGGTCCAGGACCTCATCGACGAACTCGGGCGGCTGCCCGGCGTCGGTCCCAAGAGCGCGCAGCGGATCGCCTTCCACATCCTCCAGGCGGAACCGACCGACGTACGGCGGCTCGCCCAGGCCCTCATGGAAGTGAAGGCCAAAGTCCGCTTCTGCGCGACCTGCGGGAACGTCGCGCAGGAGGAGCAGTGCAACATCTGCCGCGACACCCGGCGCGACCCCTCCGTCATCTGCGTGGTGGAGGAACCGAAGGACGTCGTGGCCATCGAGCGCACCCGCGAGTTCCGCGGGCGCTACCACGTGCTCGGCGGCGCGATCAGCCCGATCGACGGGGTCGGCCCCGACGACCTCCGCATCCGTGAACTGCTCGCCCGCCTCGCGGACGGCACCGTCACGGAACTGATCCTGGCCACGGACCCGAATCTGGAGGGCGAGGCCACGGCCACGTACCTCGCCCGCATGATCAAGCCCATGGGCCTCAAGGTCACCCGCCTGGCCAGCGGCCTCCCGGTGGGCGGCGACCTGGAATACGCGGACGAGGTGACCCTCGGCCGCGCCTTCGAGGGGAGACGACTCCTAGATGTCTGACGCCACGCTGCACGCGACCAACCAGAACCCCGACGACTTCGCCGTCCAGATCGCCGACCAGATCGAGAGCTTCCTGGTCGCCGTCACCGAGGTGGCCAAGGGCGACGAGCCCGACTCCGCCGTCCCCTTCCTCCTCCTGGAGGTCTCCCAGCTCATGCTGGCCGGCGGCCGCCTGGGCGCCCACGAGGACATCGTCCCCGACGAGCGCTACGAGCCCGACCCGGGCCCGGAACTCGACGTGGACGAACTCCGCGAGAACCTCGCCCGCCTCCTCGACCCGATCGACGTCTACTCCGAGGTCTTCGACCCCTACGAACCGCGCAAGGCCCCGGTCCCGGCCCGCATCTCCGACGACCTCACCGACGTCATCACCGACCTGCGCCACGGCATGGTCCACTACAAGGCCGGCCGCACCACGGAGGCCCTGTGGTGGTGGCAGTTCTCCTACTTCTCCAACTGGGGCTCCACGGCCTCGGCGACCCTGCGGGCGCTGCAGTCCGTGGTGGCGCACGTGAGGCTGAACCAGCCCCTGGAGGAGCTGGACGGCCTCGACACCGACCAGGGCCTCGGCGACGACACCCTGGAGACGGAGGCCGGCCGGGTCATGGTGGAGGAGATCGCGGGCCCGCTGGGCCTGCGCCCGGTCACGTGACGCGGGCCGCTTCAGCGGGCTGGGGGCGGGCGCTGTGCTGAAAAAGGGGTGAGCAGATGGTCGTCGAGTGTCATTTCAGTGCTCGGATGAGCGCCGTAAGGACAGTGGGAGGCGGAGTGTTCACGCTTTTGAGGTGGAGGGGCCCCGGCAGCAGCCCAGCCGGTACTCATGCGGCATCGCGTCCGAGCGCCGCGCGCAGGGCCTCGGCCATCCGTCCGTAGCGGCCCCGCTCCTCCTCGCCCCGCTGCGCGTGGCGCTCCGCGCAGCTCAGGGCCGTACCCGTGGCCTCAGCCCCCCGGTCGAGCAGCAGCAGCACCGATTCGACGCGACCGAAACAGGCGGCCCATTCGAGGGCCGTCCGGTTCTTCATGGCCCGGTCCTCGACGGCCGCCCCGCGGTCGAGCAGCAGGGCGACGGTCTCGGCGTGGTTGTTGCTCGCCGCCACGACGAGCGGCGTGTACGGGATGCGGTCCTGCGCCGCCATGGACACCCCGGCGTCGAGCAGCGCCGCGACGGCGTCCCTACTCCCGAACATCGCCGCGCAGGTGAGGGGAGTCAGGTCGTGGTACGGCCCGGCGTGCGCCGCCGCGTCCGCGCCGGCCCCGAGCAGTACCCGGACGACGTCGGCGTGGTTCTCCTGCGCCGCCAGGTCCAGCGCCGTCCGCGCGTCCTCACCGAGAGCGTCCACCGCCGCGCCGGCGCCCAGCAGCCGGGCCACCGTCGCCACGTCCCCGTCCTCCGCAGCCCGCGTCAGTTCGTACGATCTCTTCACCTGCGCATCATTCCAGGGCGTCCCGCAGCCGAACCGGGCACACGTACGGCGCGGTCACCGTCGGCACGCTGTACCAGCGCAGCGGCCAGGTGTTTCCCTCCAGCGCCGGAATGCCGACGTAGGTGACGCTCCGGGCCCCGCCGCTGTGCCGCTGCACGCCGAGCGGCCAGTCGTACGCGGCGACCTCCCCGGGTGCCAGCAGGAAGTAAACCCACCGCCCACCGCCCGCCTCACACACGATGGGCCCCGCGTCGTCACCCGACGCCTCGACGAGCCAGTCGGCGACCAGCTCCCCCCGGATGCCGTCGATCCGTACGGCGTCGAAGTGCACGCCCGCGAGGTGCAGTTGATGCCCGGCGAGCGGGACCCAGGAGGGTCGGTGAATTGTTTCCGTCATGGTCACACGCTGGCGTGCGCGACGCTACGCTCGGTAGCGACTGACGTGATACACGCCGGGGTGTATCCATCGGAGGTGCGTGCTGTGCCCCAGTCGCCTGTCATGTGGCGCTTCAGTGGCAACCAGATGAAACGCTGGCGCACCAAGGCCAACATCAGTCGTGAGCAGCTTGCGGCCGCTTCGAACTACTCCCCGGACACCATCAAGGCGATGGAACAGGGAGCGCGCATGCCGACGCCCCGAGTCCTCGACGTGGCAGACGAGTTGTGCCGCGCGGAGGGATTACTGAGTGCGGCGAAGGACTACTTGAGCCGAGAGAAGTTCCCGGCAAGGGCCCAGGAGTTCATGGAGCGGGAGAGGGAGGCGATCAGCCTCTGGTGGTACGAGGACACTCTGGTCCCGGGCTTGTTGCAGACGGAGAAGTACGCGCGCACGCTGATTGAGCACCGCAATCCACCGCTGGACGAGGAGACCATCGAGGAGCGGATCGCGGCTCGCATGGAGCGGCAGGCGATCCTGACGGAGCGCAAGCCGCCGGTCGGCTTGAGTTTCGTCCTGTACGAAGCGGTGCTGCCAAGCCCACTGGTGGACGACGAGCAACTGAACCGTCTCCTGGAGGCCTCGCTGCTTCGGAACGTCGCGTTGCAGGTACTCACGTTCGAGCGAGCCATTCCGGCTGGGCTCCTGGGGTCCACGGTGCTCCTGGAAACACAGGCGTACGAACGGTTCGCCTTCTCTGAAGGGCCCATCGCCAGCGAGCTGTCGGCCAATCCGGGGGTTGTCAACCGTGTGTCGGAGCGGCTTAGCATGATGCGCACCGAGGCTCTCAGCCCTGTTGAGTCGGCCCGCTTCATCAAGGGGATGGTGAATCAGCCGTGAGTGACCAGTTGAAGTGGTCCAAGTCCAGCTATAGCGACGACGAAGGCGGCGCCTGCGTCGAAGTCGCCCTCGCCCCCACCATCCACATCCGCGACTCCAAGACGGCCCCCGGCGCCCCCGAACTCCGGGTCTCCGCCCCGGCCTGGTCGGCCTTCATCGCCGCAGTTCAGCCCGGAGCTTGAGCCCCGGGATCCGAGCTCTTCCCTTGGTTTTCTGATCTGGTTGAAATACCCAACCAACCAAGTCTGTACGCGAGTTGACGCGTCGTACCTCGTAAGGGTGACGATCCGTGATCGGCTTGCGTCGCTGTGTAAAGCCGCTCTAGGTTCGCGGCATATGACCGGCAAATGAGTCGGCCCCGGCGGTGCGCCAACACCAATCCGGGACCTGGCCGACGCATCGAAGAAAGCCAGAGGTTCGATGGTGGCTTACGCCAACCCTAGTCCCGCCCTGCCGTCCCCGTCCCACCCCATGGCCAATCCGGGCTACGGAAAACGCCCCGCAGGTGACGAAGACCCGCACGCGGACCCGGACTTCGCACACCTGAGCCCGCGCGAGGCGGAGATCGCCGTCTTCGTCGACCACCTCGACGACGGCCACGCGATGGGCCACAAGGTGCTCGCGGCACAGCACCCCCGCTACGGCCAGCAGGCGATGCGTACGTCTCTCAGTCGCCTCGCCGAGGCCGGCCACCTGCGCTGGATCAGGGAACACATCACCGTCGAGGACAACACCATGAGGTGGGTCACGCGGACCTACTGGTCGCGTACGCGCAGGTCGGAAGCCTGGTGGGAGGAGTTTGCGCGGGAGCGGAAGGGCCGGATCGTGCCCGGTGACCTCCGACCCGGCCTGGCCCGCACCGACGAGCCCGAGCTGCCCGAACCGGAGCCCGACCCGCAGTCGGAGTCCGCCCCGCAGCCCGAGTCCGGAACCTCGTACCGCACCCTCGCCGGAATCCGCGAAGCGGACCCCCGCATGCGCCTGTCCGAATCCGACTGCCGGTCCCTCGCCTCGCTGGCGGGGGAGTGGCTGTCGCGCGGGGCGACGCCCCAGGACATCACCCGCGCGGTGACCGAGGGCCTTCCCACGACCGTGAACAACCCGGGCGGCCTCGCCCGCAACCGACTGGAGAACAAGATGCCCCCGAAGAAGGCGAAGATCCGCCAGAAGGCCGCCCCGCGCCGGGCCCGCGTGACCCGCGCGGTGATGTGCTGCATGTCCTGCGACGCGGACGAGCTGACGACGACGATCAAGGGCGGCATGTGCCCGGACTGCCGCGCGGAGTACGAGGCGGCCGTGGCCGCCGAGGAGGCCGGGCAGCTGGACGCCGGGTACGTGCCGGACACGTTCCTGGCCGACCCCGACGCCCACGCCGTGTACTCGTGGGTCGACGTCCCCCGCCGCGCGGCGGAGGTACGCGCGGCGGGCGGCCTGCGGCCGAGGACGGAGAGGGCGCTTTGAGCGTGCAGGAGGCGCCGGTGGGGGCACCATGGTGTCGAGGAGGCGACGCCATGACCCCCAGGACCGAGCACCGGCCCCAGATGTCCGTCGAGGAGTTCGAGGAGCTCGAACGCCATGCCCCGGAGAGCGCGTGGCTTGAGTTCGTATGTGGGAAGGTCGAGGTCAAGCCGGTGCCCGACGGCAATCACAGCGAGATCTACATGTGGCTGCTTGAACGCTGCATGAGCCTGCGGCCCGATCTTCGGCTGCATCCGGAGCGGGGACTCAAGACGGAGACCTACCGCAAAGGGCGTGCTCGCGCGGACGCAGTCCTGGTGCCGAAAGGCGGACTCATTGGCCACGGAGAGTGGTCGGACGCTGAGACAGTGCTGATGGCCGTCGAGATCACGTCCCACGATCCCGACACCAACCAGCGCGACCGGATCGAGGCGCCGGACGGGTACGCCGCCGCAGGGATCCCCGTGTACCTGCTGATCGACCGGGACGACTGCTCGGTCGTCGTGTTCAACCAACCGGAAGACGGCCACTACCGGCACACGGAGAAGCTGCCCTTCGGCGCGACCGTGTAGCTCCCCTCCCCCGTCGACATCACCCTCGAAACCGAGCCCCTCAAGGAGCTGGCGGACTGAGACCGGCTCGGGGCGCCCCACCCCGGGCCGGTGTCTCGCCGTCGGTCAGGAGACCGCCGTGTGGTCCGGGTACGTGTCGAGGACGGCGTCGGCCTTCCGGGCGCCGAAGGGCGCGCGCCAGTTGCCGGTACCCGGGTAGTAGTACGTGTGGTCCGCGCCGTAGGCGTACAGGTCGGGACGGCCGTCGCGGTCGGCGTCGCCGATGCCGACGGTGTACCGGTAGGCGTTCCAGCCGCCGCCGATCCGCGTGCGGGGGGCGAAGGTGCCGTCGCCCTTGCCGAGGTAGAGCCAGAGGACACCGGCCTTGTCGCGGGCGACCAGGTCGCCGGTCGCGGCGCCGCCGATGTCACCCGTGGCCGTCAGCTCGTTGTAGACGCCCCAGCCGCCGCCGACCCTGGTGCGCTTGCCGAAGGGCGCGCGCCAGTCGCCGGTGCCCTTGTAGAGCCACAGGACGCCGCTCTTGTCGGTGGCCAGGAGGTCGGCCCTGCCGTCGTTGGTGAGGTCGCTGCCCGCGGCGACCTCGTCGTAGACGCCCCAGCCGCCGCCGATCCGGCTGCGGGTGGCGAAGGTTCCGTCGCCCTTGCTCAGGTAGAGCCACAGGACGCCCGCCTTGTCGCGCGCGACGAGGTCTCCGTGCGCGGCGCCGCCCAGGTTGCCGCCCGCCTCGATCCGGTCGTAGGTGTTCCACCCACCGCCGACGAGCTTGTTCTCCGCCCGGGTCAGGTTCTTGTCGTACGAGTAGAAGTGGGAGTCGGTGCGCCACAGGCGGCCCGACGGGTCCCGGGCCAGGAGATCCGGGCTGCCGTTGTCCGTGTAGTCGTGCGGAGCGGCCTCGCGGACCACCTCGAAGGCGCCGGACGAGGTCAGGGTCGGGCCGATGCCGTTGCGCGGGCGGGCGGAGATCTCCCAGGTGTAGTCGCCGTTGGGCGCGCCGGCCGTTGCCTGGTCCACGTCGCCCCTCCACTCGAAGGTGAAGTTCGTCGCCTCGGGCCCGTAGAAGACCCCCTGCGCGATCTTCCCGGTGCGCTTGTGACGCAGAGTCACCCACAGTTCCGCGTTGTCCCGCGACAGCGTCCAGCGCAGCTTGACCCGGCCGCCGTCGCGGTCGAGGTCGATCACCGCGGGGACGTCGTGGCCGACGAGGGTGAGTGCGGTGGGTTCGCCGGTGCTCGCGACCATGGTGGCGGCCGGGGTGCCGTCGGCGCCGGGGGCGATGCGGAAGAGCCCCTCGCCGTCGGCGACGGTGCCGCCGCGGACGTGGAGGACGCCGTCGGGGGAGGTCGCGGCGGACGTGAGGTGGTCCAGCAGCCTGGTGTCGGCCCCGGTCTCCAGGTTGTGGGCGGTCAGGGGGTGCATGGAACTCTTGTTGGTGGCGGTCAGGCCACCGGGGTCGCCGTACACCAGGTGGTCGCCCTGGAGACCCACCTCGATGTCGCGGGCTATCGCTCCGGCCACCAGTGCGATCCGCCGCGTCTCGCCCGTGGCGCGCGTGCGGACCACGATGCGGGGCCCCTCCGAGCGGTACTCGACCCACGCCACGTATTCCGGTGAGACGGCGATGTCGCCGTTGCCGCGTGTTTCGTCCCGCAGGCCGGTCTCCGTCACGGCCCCGGTGGCGAGGTCGATCAGGCCCCAGTACTTCTTGTCGCCGCTGGTGTAGGTGACCAGGCCGTGCGCCGATGTGCCGGCCGTGACCCGGCGGAGTGTCGCGTCGGCCGGAAGGCCGGTGACCGGGACACGCCCGCCGCCCCTGGTGTGCATGAGCAGGTCGGCGCCCGCCGGCGCGCTCTTGTCCGTGATGAACAGGGCCTGGCCGGCGGCGCCGGCGTAGTCGAGTCCGGCCGCCGGCTGGGCGAAGACGTCGAAGACCTTGCGTCCGGTGGCCAGATCCCGCAGCTCCGCCGTGTCGCGGCGGGGCAGTACGGCCACGAGGTCGCCGTAACCGGTGGCCTGCATGGGCAGACTGTCCACCAGATCGGTCACCGCGCCGTCCGAGGCCCGGACCCAGGCCCGGTCGCCTTTGGTGTTGTTCCAGGTCAGGTAGCCCGAAGCGGTCACTGCCACGATCTTGTGGCCGACCGGGAAGGCGACCGCGGCCGCGTCGGCCGCCGACACCGCCCCCCGCGTCGGCGGGGCGGCCCCGGCCGGGAGGGCCACAACGGTGGCGCCGATGGTGGCGGCGAGAACGACGGTGGCGGTGACGGCGAGCCGTCGGCGCGCCGGACTTGCGTGAGACAAGGCGGTGATCCTCCCAGGGCGCGGCGCACCACGCGTCGCGGCGGAAGATCAGACTCACCGTCGTTCACGGAGGTTGTAGGCGAGAGGCCTTGTGAACGTGTGACTCACGGCACTTTCCCGAGTGACCCGCGCCCTCCTGGGCATGAGCCAGCCTGAGCGAGTACCCGGGTCTCATCATGCGATACCGCAGTGGCGGAATCCGGACGCTCGGTAAAATGAGCCGACCGCAGTACATATACGTACGTGCGGAAAGAGACGGATTGAGCGAGGAGCGCACGTGGGCCTTGTCGTGCAGAAGTACGGAGGCTCCTCCGTAGCCGATGCCGAAGGCATCAAGCGCGTCGCCAAGCGGATCGTGGAAGCGAAGAAGAACGGCAACCAAGTGGTCGCCGTCGTTTCCGCGATGGGCGACACGACGGACGAGCTGATCGATCTCGCCGAGCAGGTATCCCCGATCCCTGCCGGGCGCGAACTCGACATGCTGCTGACCGCCGGGGAGCGCATCTCCATGGCGCTGCTGGCCATGGCGATCAAAAACCTGGGCCACGAGGCCCAGTCGTTCACCGGCAGCCAGGCCGGAGTCATCACCGACTCGGTCCACAACAAGGCCCGGATCATCGACGTGACGCCGGGGCGCATCAAGACGTCGGTGGACGAGGGCAACGTCGCCATCGTGGCCGGCTTCCAGGGCGTCAGCCAGGACAGCAAGGACATCACCACGCTGGGGCGCGGCGGGTCCGACACCACGGCCGTCGCTCTCGCCGCCGCGCTCGACGCGGACGTCTGTGAGATCTACACCGACGTCGACGGCGTGTTCACCGCCGACCCGCGCGTGGTGAAGAAGGCGAAGAAGATCGACTGGATCTCCTTCGAGGACATGCTGGAGCTCGCGGCCTCCGGTTCCAAGGTGCTCCTCCACCGCTGTGTGGAGTACGCCCGCCGGTACAACATCCCGATCCACGTCCGGTCCAGCTTCAGCGGACTCCAGGGCACGTGGGTCAGCAGCGAGCCGATCAAGCAAGGGGAGAAGCAGGTGGAGCAGGCCCTCATCTCCGGTGTCGCGCACGACACCTCGGAGGCCAAGGTCACGGTCGTCGGTGTGCCGGACAAGCCGGGCGAGGCGGCCGCGATCTTCCGCGCGATCGCCGACGCCCAGGTCAACATCGACATGGTCGTGCAGAACGTGTCCGCCGCCTCCACGGGCCTGACGGACATCTCCTTCACCCTGCCGAAGACGGAGGGCCGCAAGGCCATCGACGCGCTGGAGAAGAGCCGGGCCGGCATCGGCTTCGACTCGCTGCGCTACGACGACCAGATCGGCAAGATCTCCCTGGTCGGCGCGGGGATGAAGAGCAACCCGGGCGTCACCGCCGACTTCTTCACCGCGCTGTCCGACGCCGGGGTGAACATCGAGCTGATCTCGACCTCCGAGATCCGTATCTCGGTCGTCACCCGCAAGGACGACGTGAACGAGGCCGTCCGCGCCGTGCACACCGCCTTCGGGCTGGACTCCGACAGCGACGAGGCCGTCGTCTACGGGGGCACCGGGCGCTGATGGTCGACATCGCGGGTGCCGGGCGCACCGGGCGGCCGACCCTGGCCGTCGTCGGAGCGACCGGCGCCGTCGGTGCGGTCATGCTCCAGATCCTGTCCCAGCACGCGGACGTCTGGGGCGACATCCGCCTGATCGCCTCGCCGCGTTCGGCCGGCCGCAAGCTGGCCGTACGTGGTGAGGAGGTCGAGGTGGTGGCGCTCACCGAGGAGGCCTTCGACGGGGTCGACGTCGCCATGTTCGACGTACCCGACGAGGTCTCCGCCCAGTGGGCGCCGGTCGCCGCCGCGAAGGGCGTGGTGGTGGTCGACAACTCCGGGGCGTTCCGGATGGACCCGGACGTTCCGCTCGTCGTGCCCGAGGTCAACCCGCACGCGGTGCGGATGCGGCCGCGCGGGATCGTCGCCAATCCGAACTGCACGACGCTGTCCATGATCGTGGCACTGGGCGCGCTGCACGCCGAGTTCGGGCTGCGTGAGCTGGTCGTCTCCTCGTACCAGGCGGTGAGCGGGGCGGGACGGGACGGCGTGGAGACGCTGCGCCGGCAGCTGTCCCTGGTGGCCGGGACCGAGCTGGGGACCAACCCCGGTGACGTGCGGCGGGCCGTCGGCGACGACACCGGGCCGTTCCCGGAGCCGGTCGCGCTGAACGTCGTACCGTGGGCCGGGTCACTGAAGGACGACGGCTGGTCGTCGGAGGAGATGAAGGTGCGGGACGAGTCCCGCAAGATCCTCGGGCTGCCGCAGCTGCCGGTGGCGGTGACGTGCGTACGGGTTCCCGTGGTCACCACGCACTCGCTGACCGTGCACGCCCGTTTCGAGGGCGAGGTCACCGTCGAGGGGGCCCGGGAGATCCTGGCCACCGCGCCCGGCGTCGTCCTCTTCGACAACCCGGCCGCGGGGGAGTTCCCCACCCCCGCCGACGTGGTCGGCACCGACCCGACCTGGGTCGGCCGGGTGCGGCGGGCCCTGGACGACCCGACGGCGCTCGAACTCTTCGTGTGCGGAGACAACCTGCGCAAGGGGGCCGCGCTGAACACCGCGCAGATCGCGGAGCTGGTGGCGGCCGAGTTCGCCTGATCGGGGATCAGGTGCCCGCAAGACCCCTGACCGCTGTGGGTGTTGTTCGTAGGCTTCATGAACGAGATGTGATCCGGAAGTTGGTCCGGACTACTTGTACCCGGCACCTGTGGCATCAGAGGATTTCCTCCCCGCCCTCCGCAACCGTGCGGAGGGCGGGGGGCGTCTTTGCGGTCACCCATTCAGGGCGCGGGGGCGCGTGAGTCGGCGTGGGGACGCCGAGGACGGGCGTGGGGACGCTCGTTCACATGGGACATAGGGGAAGAGCGGGACGATGAGGGCCTATGACGCACCGTCAGCCGGGTGGCTGCCCGACCGACGCGGGAACGTGACGCCCGGCACGTACAACCCTCACGGGGGTGAGCGTGTCCAACTGGCGTGGCAGAGGTACTCGAATTCACCGCAGGAACGCGGGGCGCGGCTCTGCGCCCGCCCGGCCGGTCCGTCCGTCCCCGTGTGGCCGGTCCGGCCGGTGGCATGCCGGTGATCGCGCCCATGCCCGCAGCGCGGCCGGCCCGCATATCGAACCAGCGCGACGGCGCGGACGAGGACGCGGTGGCGGCGGGTACCACCGTCGACCACCTCACCGAGACGTACCGGGCGCACTACCGGTCGCTGCTCGGCCTCGCCGCCCTCCTCCTCGACGACACCGCCTCCTGTGAGGACGTGGTCCAGGAGGCCTTCATCCGCGTCCACTCGGCGCGCAAACGCGTCCGTGACCCGGAGAAGACCCTGGCGTACCTGCGTCAGACCGTGGTCAATCTCTCGCGTTCGGCGCTGCGCCGCCGCATCCTCGGCCTCAAGCTGCTCTCCAAGCCGATGCCGGACATGGCGAGCGCGGAGGAGGGTGCCTATGACCAGCTGGAGCGCGACTCCCTGATCAAGGCGATGAAGGGACTCCAGCGCCGCCAGCGCGAGGTCCTGGTCCTGCGCTACTTCGCCGACATGACCGAGGCGCAGGTCGCCGAGACGCTCGGCATATCCCTCGGCTCGGTCAAGGCGTACGGTTCGCGCGGCATCGCGGCGCTCAGGGTGGCCATGGAGGCACCCGCATGAGCGACGGCAACGACGCGCGGCGCGACGCCCGCGACGAGCACCGCCCCCGGGAGGGGGACGCGCCGACCGAGCCGACCGGACCGGCCGGGCTGATCGGGCAAGAGCAGCCGAAGCACACGCACGCTGGGAACGGAACTGTGAACCACGGCCCCGCCGAACAGGGCCCCGACGCCGGGGGGCTCCGCGCTCAGGGACCCGACGGGCTCGACCCCGACGAGCTGGCCCTGCGCAGGATGCTGCACCGCGCCGTCCAGGACGTGGAGCCGAGCGACGGCACCCTGGACCAGCTGCGCCGCGCGGTGCCCGCCCGGCGGGCCCGCAAGCGCCAGGCCGCCGTCGGCGTGGCGGCCGCCGCCCTCTTCCTCGGCACGGCGGTCCCGGCCCTCGTGCACGTCTCGGGTGCCACCGGCCGGGGGGCCGACCCGTCCGTCGCGGGCAACGCCTCGCAGGCCCAGGGAGGTGCCTCCCAGGGCGTTGACCCGGCCGGGGGCCAGAGCGGCATCGCCGGTTCCGCGGGCACGGACGAGGGCAAGGACAAGGCCGGCCCGAAGGAGACGCCCGACAAGGACGAGGAGAGTGGCGCCGCGACGGGCTCGGCCCCGGGCACCGACCCCTCCGCCAGCACCGCCGCCGACATCCCCGCGTGTACGGCGAAGCAGCTCGGCCCGGCCGTCGCGAGCAGCGCCGCCCCCGACTCCACGGGCGTGGTCTACGGTTCCTTCCGCGTCACCAACGTCTCCTCGGACGGCTGCACCGTCGTCGGTCCCGGCAGCGTGGTCACCACCCCGCAGGGCGCGGCGGACGCCACGAAGATCGGCACGGCACGGCACGCGGCCGGGGACGCCGCGGTCGGACTGCCCGACCCGTCCCTGGAGAACCCCACGCTGAAGCTGGCGGGCGGCTCCGCGTACGAGGTGCAGTTCGCCTGGGTGCCCTCGGAGACCTGTCCCACCACCGGCGGCACCACGGGGGGCGGCACCGGCGGCCCCTCGCCCGACCCCTCGCCCACGGAGGACACGACCGCCGCGGGCGGCACCTCCACGAGCGGCGGCGGCGACGCCGGCGCCACGCCCCAGCTGGTCACCGAGGACGGCCCGGCCGACGGGAGCGTGACGGTGACGTACACCCCGGAGGGCGGCGCCGGTTCGGCGACGGCCACGGTGTCCGACGCGTGCGCGGGGACGGTGTACTGGACGGGCGTACTGGCGGGGACGGGAACGTAGGCTCGCCCCCAGGTGCCCCGGACGGTCCCGACCGTCCGGCGTCAGACGCCGGACGGGGCGGGCTGCGGCTCCGGCTCGTCCTCCGGGACCAGGCCCAGCTCCGCGTCACGGGCGAGTTCGACCTCGCGGCGCAGCAGCCGGAACCACATGAAGACCACGAAGCCCACGAAGGCGAACCACTCGGCGGTGTAGCCGAGGTTCTGGAACGCCTTGAGGTCCAGCCCGGTGTTCTGCGGAGCGCTCACGGGCACGGCGCGCATCCCGGAGTCGCCCTCGTTGAGCGTGACCCACGCGTCGTACACGTCGTACGGCACGAGGTTCAGCAGGGTCGCCGCGCTGATCGCGCCGGTCTGCCCGTCCGGCCATCCGGTGCGGCCGCTGACGCCGTTGGCGCCGACCGACTCCGCGGCCTGGAGCGCTCCGGTGACGGTGACCTCGCCGGTGGGCGGGGCCGGGGCCTTCGCCGGGTCGGGTTCGCCGGGCAGCCAGCCGCGTACGACGGGCAGCGCCTTGCCGGCGTCGGTGCGCAGCAGGGTGAGGACGTAGTAGCCCTCCCGGCCGTCCAGCTCCCGCTCCGGGACGAGCAGCTGGTCGTCGTACCGGCCGCGCACGCTGGTCTGGTCGCCGACCGTCGCCTTGTCCACGGGCAGCAGCTCCGCCAGCGGGCGGGCCGCCTCCCCGCCGGCGGACTCGTCCTGGGTGGTGGCCGTCTCGTGGTCCTGCACCCGGTCCTCGAACCGGCCGAGCTGCCAGGAACCCATGAAGATGCAGAACGGGATGGCCAGGACGACGAAGACGTTGATCCCCCACCATCGGGGCGTCAGCAGAAACCGGTACACGCCCTCCACGGTACGGTGCGCGCCCCCGCGGCCCGTCCTCGGGGCTGTGGAAAACCACCGGACGGAGCCGGGCCGGGCGGAGTTGTCCACAGGCTGGGGATCCGATCCGCGCTTTGTCCCCGGGACGGGGCAGTATGGGGCCATGACTGAGAGCAACGGGTCCGTGTCACCGGACCAGCGGCGGGGACGGGGCAGCGCGGAGGAAGGCCGGCAGGCCGCGGAGATGCCCGACTGGGAGAAGCGGTTCCGGGCGCCGCGGGTGTCGCTGCCCGACTGGGCCGAGGACGCACCGGATCGCTCCCTGTTCGTGTCGAACGCCACGGGGACGTACGAGCTGTACGCCTGGGACCGGTCGACCGGCGAGCAGCGCCAGGTCACCGACCGGCCCAACGGCACGACGGACGGAGTGCTCTCGCCGGACGGCGACTGGATCTGGTGGTTCGACGACAAGGACGGCGACGAGTTCGGCGTCTGGCGCCGCCAGCCCTTCCCGGGCGGCGAGGACGAACTCGCGGTACCGGGCCTCGACCCCTCCTACCCGGCGGGGCTCGCCCTCGGCCGGGACGGGCGTACGGCGGTGATCGGCCGCTCGACCGACGAGGACGGTACGACGATCCACCTCGCGTACGCGGGCGGACCCCCCGCGGAGATCTACCGGCACCGCGAGTCCGCGGGCGTCGGCGACCTCTCCCACGACGGCACGCTGATCGCCATCGAGCACACCGAGCACGGCGACGCCATGCACTCGGCGCTGCGCGTCCTGCGCCCCGACGGCTCGACGGTCGCCGAGCTGGACGACACGGAGGGCGGCGAGGCGGAGCTGGGCCTGGAGGTCCTCGGCTTCGCGCCGGTCGACGGCGACACCCGTCTGCTCATCGGCCACCAGCGGCGGGGCCGCTGGGAGCCCCTGGTGTGGGACGTGGCGACGGGCGAGCAGACCGACCTGGCCCTGGAGCTGCCCGGTGACGTCAGCGCCGAGTGGTACCCGGACGGCAGCGGCCTGCTGATCGTGCACGGCTTCGAGGCCCGCAGCGAGCTGTTCCGCTACGACTTCGCCGAGCGCGAGCTGGTGGAGATCGAGACCCCGGCCGGCACGGTCTCCGGGGCGACGGCCCGCCCGGACGGCAGCGTGGAGTACCTGTGGTCGTCGGCCGCCGAGCCGTCGGCGGTGCGCTCCACCACGGGCCGGGTCGTGCTCGACCCGCCCGGCATGAAGTCGCCCGGTTCGGTCCCGGTGGAGGACGTGTGGGTGGACGGGCCGGGCGGCCGCATCCACGCCCTGGTCCAGAAGCCGGCGGGCACGACCGGCCCGCTGCCGACGGTCTTCGACATCCACGGCGGCCCGACCTGGCACGACAGCGACGCCTTCGCCGCCGGCCCCGCCGCCTGGGTCGACCACGGGTACGCGGTGGTGCGCGTCAACTACCGCGGCTCCACCGGATACGGCCGGGCCTGGACCGACGCCCTCAAGCACCGGGTCGGTCTCATCGAGCTGGAGGACATCGAGGCGGTGCGCGAGTGGGCGGTCACCTCCGGCCTCGCGGACCCCGAGCGGCTGATCCTCACGGGCGGCTCCTGGGGCGGCTACCTCACCCTCCTCGGCATCGGCACCCGGCCCGAGGCGTGGACGCTGGGCATCGCCGCCGTCCCGGTCGCCGACTACGTCACCGCGTACCACGACGAGATGGAGGGCCTGAAGGCGCTCGACCGCACCCTCCTCGGCGGCACCCCCGAAGAGGTCCCCGACCGCTTCGAGGCGTCCTCGCCACTGACCTACGTCGACCAGGTCAAGGCCCCGGTCTACATCTCCGCCGGCGTCAACGACCCGCGCTGCCCGATCCGCCAGGTCGAGAACTACGTCGAGCGACTGGAGGCGAGGGGTGCGCCCCACGAGGTGTACCGCTACGACGCGGGACACGGGTCACTGGTCGTGGACGAGCGCATCAAGCAGGTCGGGCTGGAACTGGACTTCGCGGAAAGGTACTTGCCGCGCAGTTAGCCGGGCGGTGGTTTCTTGACCGACCGAGTCGGGTGGTGGGTGGGCAAAGGCCGGGGTGCCAGGGGGCAGGGCTCCTGGCGGGGCCGTAGGGGCGGCGTCCCTACGACCCCGCCCCTTGCCGCGCCCGCCGCCCCAGCAGCTCGGCCAGTCCCCGCCGCGTCGCCGCCAGCACCACCCGGTCCTCGCTCCGCAGGACATAGGTGTCGGGCACCTCCCACACCAGCCTGGACTCCCGAGCCGCCTCACCGGCGGCACCGGCGTCGGCGGACCGCTCCCCGTCGGGGGCCTCCCCGTCGGCGACCTCCAGGGCCAGCACCCGCCACGCCCCCGCCCGGAACGCCTCGCCGACCGTCTTCCCCTCCAGCTGCGGATGCCCGGCCACCCTCACCGCCGCGAACAGCAGCACCCGCCGCTCGACGGGGATCGCCCCCAGGATCTGGCGGCCCATCATCGCCCCGGCGAACGCGGGCGCGGACAGGTGGGTCACGCTGCGGCTCCGGGTGAGCGCGCCCGGGTGCGCGGCGCGCAGGGTGCGGTACACGGCGGTCGCGAAGTCGTCGTCGTACAGGCGCAGCACCACCCGCAGGCGGGACCGTACGGAGCGGGCGTAGAGCACGGCCTCCAGGTTGGTCGTGTCCACGCTGGTCAGGGCGAGCAGCGAGTGCGCGCGGTGGATCTTGGCGGCCTCCAGGACGCCCTCCTGGGTGACGTCCCCGAGCACCACCGGCACCCGCAACCGCCGTGCGGTCGCCATGCCGCGAGCCTCGGGGTCGGCCTCCACGCACACCACGGGGATGTCCATCTCCCGCAGCCGGGTCAGCACTCGGGTGCCGATCTTGCCGAGACCGAGCAGGACGACGTGCCCGCCGAGCCCGCGCGGGGGCTTGCGTACCGCGGAGGCGTTGCGGAAGGTCCCGAGGGCTTCGAGCACGGCGGCCAGCAGCACCGGCAGCAGCAGCAGACCGACGAAGCCGGACAGCAGTTGCAGCACCTGCCGTCCCGCATCGGCTTTGTGCGCGGGCTCGTTGATGGCGAACAGGTCGAGCAGCGTCACGTACGTGGCGTGCAGCGGATGGTCCCCGGTGACCACCATCAGGGCCACGGCGAGCGCGACCACGCAGGCCCCCAGTCCCGTCAGCGACCAGCGCAGCCGCCGCGAGAACAGCTCGCCGAACGGGGGCACACCGGCGCGCCCGGCGGGCAGTGGCGGACCGGCGTAGGACACCTGCTCCAGGGCGACGGTGCCGCGCCCGGTGGCCGCCTCCACCGCCGTCGCGTCGGGCAGCAGTTGCGGCCCCTGGTCCCCGCTTCCCTCCGAACCGTCGGCGCCGGCCGGGTCGTTGCTCGTCGCGGAGAGCAGCGCGAGGGTGCACAACCCCGGGTCGGCCACCTCGCCGGGGCGCGGTGGCTGCCGCTCCACCGCGCGCAGCAGCAGCCCGTCCGTCTCGACGACCTTGCTGGTGCCGACGAGGGCGGTCGCGGCCAGCGCGGGCGCGGCGGTGTCGGCGTCGGACAGTACGGTCGTCGAGGTACCGGCACCGTCGAGGCCCGTGTCCCGTGGGTCGCCGGTCGCCAACGCGGCGCTCTGGTCGAGGAGTTCCTCGATGTGCCGGCCGAGTCGGCGGTTGTAGAGGCGCAGGACCAGGCGCAGCCGGGGGTTGAGGCGGCGGGCGGTCAGGGCGGCGCGGATGTTGGTCTCGTCGTCGTCGTACACGAGGGCCAGCGCGGCCGCCCGGTCCACGCCCGCCTCCGCCAGCACCTCCTCGGTCGGCTCGGCGGCCTCCAGTTCGCGGCCGGCGCCCTCCGGTTCGCCGCCCACCGAGTCGCCGTTGGCCGAGCGGTTGACGGCCGCGTTGACCATGCCCAGCAACGCGGCCGAGGCCGCGCGGGCCCGCCCGACGACCGGCTGACGCACCCGGCGCCCGGAGGGCGGGACGACGAGCGTGACCTGCTCGCGGTAGACACCGCGCAGCTCGGCGGCCAGCCGGTGGGCCAGCCCGTCGTCGCCGCACACCACCATGTGCGCGTACCTGTCACCGCCCGGCGGAATCTGGTTCGGAACGCTCCCCGTCTGAGTCCCCATTTGAGAGAGGACAGTACCGGCCGCGGGTGCGGTTCCAAGGGCGCCCGAAGAGACGAGGACGGCATTAAAGGCGCGTAAAGATTGCCGGAACACGGCAGTGACCCGGTTCTCCTTCGCGTGTGAACATTCGTTTCACCGAAGCTCAGCGACGGGCGAGAGGGGGACGGCACGATGGCCTGGTTTCTCGGGCTGGGTATCACGGGGGTCGTGCTGCTCGCCCTGTCGCTGGTCTTCGACGGACTGCTGGAAGGCGCCTTCGGGGGAGCGCTGGACGGCGTCCTGGAGGGGTGGCTGTCGCTGCCGGTCGTCGCCGGGTTCACGGCGATGACCGGCTTCGGTGGCGCCATCGCCCTCGGCGCCGGCTTGACCGGCCCCGCGGGCGCCGCCGGGGCCGGCGCGGTCGCCGGTATGGGGGCCGGCTGGCTGACGTACCGCTTCAGCCGCGCGCTGATGCGGGATCAGGCCGACGCCACACCGAGCACGGACGACCTCCTGGGCACGTCCGGCAAGGTCGTCACCGCCATTCCCGCGGACGGCTTCGGCGAGGTGCTGCTCCGGCTCGCGGGGCAGCCGCTGAAGTGCGCGGCGCGCAGCGCGGAGCCGGTGGCGCGGGGCGCCGAGGTCTGGGTCGAGGCGGTGCCGACGGGGACGTCGGTCGTGGTGCGCCCGGTCGAGCGCTGAGCCTCCTTCCCTTCACTTCTCTCTCTGTTCCTTTCCTGATTCGGGGGCGTTGCCATGAGTCCTGTCGTTTTCGCGGTGCTGGGAGTCGTCGTACTCCTGGTGCTGCTCGCGCTGGTGGTGGTCAGCCGCTACAAGGTGGCCGGGCCGAGCGAGGCGTTCATCGTCACCGGGCGGCGCGGCAAGAGCTCCACCGATCCGGAGACGGGCCGTGTGTTCACCGACAACAGCGGCCAGAAGGTCGTGGTCGGCGGCGGCGTGTTCGTCGTGCCCTTCGTGCAGCAGCGGTTCACGCTCGACCTCTCCTCGCGGCACATCCCGGTCGCCGTGCGCGGCGCGGTGACGCTGCGGGGTGTGAAGGCCAACCTGGAAGGCGTCGCGATCGTCAAGGTCGGCGGCACCGAGGACGCGATCCGCGCCGCCGCGCAGCGGTTCCTGATGCAGCAGGACGGCATCGTCGGCTTCACCCAGGAGGTGCTGTCGGGCGCGCTGCGCGCCATCGTCGGCCGGATGTCCGTGGAGGACGTCATCCGGGACCGGGCCGCGTTCGCCGGGCAGGTCGCCGAGGAGGCGGAGGCGAGCCTGTCCGGGCAGGGCCTGGTGCTGGACGCCTTCCAGATCCAGGACATCACCACGGAGGGTTCCTACCTGGAGGACCTCGGCCGGCCCGAGGCGGCCCGCGCCGCGCAGGAGGCCGACATCGCCGAGGCCGTGGCCCGGCGGGCCGCCGAGCAGGCGCGGCTGAAGGCCGAGGAGGAGATCGCGGTCGCGCAGCGGACCCTCTACCTGAAGCAGGCCGAGATCAAGGCCGAGACCGACCAGGCGTCGGCCCGCGCCAACGCCGCCGGGCCTCTCGCACAGGCCGCCCGGGAGCAGGACATCCTCGCCGAGCAGGAGAAGGTCGCCGAGCGGCAGGCCGCGCTGAAGGACCGCCAGCTCGACACCGAGGTCCGCAAGCCCGCCGACGCCCAGCGGTACGCGGCCGAGCAGGAGTCGGAGGCCCGCCGGGTGGCGCGGGTGAAGCAGGCGGAGGCCGAGCGGTCGGCCGAGATCGCCGCCGCCCAGGCCGAGGCCGAGCGGGCCCGGCTCACCGGTGAGGGCGAGAAGCAGCGGCGTGGCGCGCTGGCCGAGGCGCAGGCCGTCGAGGGCCTCAAGCAGGGTGAGGCCGAGCGCTCCCGGCGTGCGGCGATCGCCGAGGCCGTCCGGCTGGAGGGCGAGGCGGAGGCCGCCGCGATCGGCGCCAAGGGCTCGGCCGAGGCCGAGGCGATGCGGCAGAAGGCCGACGCGTTCGGGCAGTACGGCGACGCCGCCGTGCTCCAGATGCTGGTCGAGGTGCTGCCGCAGGTGGTGGCCAAGGCGGCCGAGCCGCTCGCGGCCGTGGACAAGATGACGGTCATCTCGACGGACGGCGCGAGCCGGCTGTCGCGCACCGTCGCCGACAACGTGGCGCAGGGCATGGAACTGCTGGGCTCCACCACCGGCGTGGATCTGCCCGCGCTGCTGAAGAACATCACCGGGCAGGACGCGAAGACGGCGGACCGGCCGGAGCAGCAGGAGGAGTCCGACCCGCAGCGCAACGGCAAGGTGGAGATCACGGGCTGACGACCGCCCCCACCGTCCGGGGCCGGCCCGCTCAGATCTCCTGGGCGGGCCAGCTCAGCAGCCGGGCCCCGATGACCGCGGTCTGCAGGGTGTAACGGTGCACCGGGTCGGCGGGGTTGGCGCCGGTCAGCTGGTGGATGCGCTCCAGCCGGTAGGTGAGGGCCCGCACACTGAGCGCGAGGCGCCGGGCGGCCTCGGCCGCGGTGCAGCCGGCGTCGAAGTACACCTCCAGGGTCCGCAGCAACGGCTCGGCACCGCCGCGAGCCCCGCGCAGCGGACCCAGCACGCTCAGCACGAGGTCGGCCATGGCCTGCCGGTCGCGGGTGAGCACCGGGTAGACGAGCAGGTCGGCTGCGCGCAGCACGGGGTCGTCCAGCTCCAGCCGCTCGGCGAGTTCGAGGGTGCTCAGCGCCTCCTCGTAGCTGTGCACCACGCCGCCCGCGCCGGTCTGGGGACGCCCGATGGCCACCCGGCTGCCGTCCGTGGCCGCGTACGCCTGCTTGGCGAAGAAGGCGAGGACGTCGTCCTGGTCGCCGGGCGCGATGCAGATCAACTGCCCGTTCTTGGTGGTGATCAGGATGCGCCGGTCGCCGAAGCGGGAGATGAGGGCCGTCTCCACGAGCCGGGTGACCGGTGCGGTGTCGTCGTACGTATCGGGCCCCTCGGCCACCGCGACGGCGTGGGCGTGGGAGAGGACCAGGCCGAATCGCTCGGCCCGTTCGGCGAGCCGGCCCAGGTCGCTGCGCCCGTAGAGCAGGTCGTCGATGAACTCCCGCCGCGCGGCCTCCTCCTGCCGTACGGCGAGACGCTGGGCGCGTTCGTATCCCTCGGCGAAGGCGTCGACTGCCTGGGCGACGGCAGCGAGCACGGTGTCCGTGACGCCCGGGCCGGGGACCGACGAACCGCCGGGCCAGGCGGCGCGCGTGGCGTCCAGGTGCAGTCGTACGAGACTGCGCAGACTGTGCCCCGCCTCCGCGGCCTGCTTACCCAAGCGCCGCCGGTCCTCCAGCTCGTGGCGGGTCAGCCTGCGCCCCGTACCGGCCGCCCCGGCCAGGATCTCGGCGTACCCGGTCAGATACGTCTCTGACTGATCCGTCCGCTGGTCCGTCCGCTGGTCCGTCCGGTGATCCGTCCGCTGGTCCGTCTGCTGGTCCGTCTGCCGGCCCGTCTGCTGGTCCGTCACCCCGCGCCTCCCCTGCCGTTCACGCCCGGTGCGCGGTGTCCGGCAACGTGAGGGTAGTCAAGGCTGCCGGAAACCGGCAATGCGGGTCATGGGGTGCCCCGCCGGGGCCTGGGGGCGCACCGAGTCGGTGAGGCGCCCAGCGTCTCGCGCGAGGACAGTGCGTCGATGTCGATGCAGGTCGGTGACGCCCTCGCCGAGCGCCTCGGCGGTGCCGGCGACGTCGCCGCCGAGGGCTCCGGGGAGGGTGCGTGACCGCCGATCGGGACGCCCTGACGGCGCTGGACCTCGGCGAAGGTGAAGCCCACGGCTCCGGAGCGGATCAGCGCTTCGCCCGGTCCCGGTTGTGGATTCCCCGCCTCTTTCTATAGGCAGCACCGAGCCCCCGGGAACGCCGGAGAAGCATGCCGGGTGTCACGGCCGCTGGTAGGGCTGCTGCTGCGGCTGCCCGTGCGCCTGGCCGCCGGAGCCGCCCCGGCCGCTCACGGCCTGCGTCTGGAGCTGCTCCGCCTGCTCCTTCGACACCTGCTGCTCGGCACCGCAGAAGGTGCACTGCGTCAGGTACTTCGTGGAGAACGGGAACAGCGGCACGAAGAACAGCGTGAACTTCGTGACGCGCTTCCTGAGTGTGTGCGCGGAGGGGTTGCCGCACTGGCCGCACACCAATGTCAGTATCGCGAGCTGGTAGAGGTATCCCTTGGTGCCGAAGATGATCACGGGGCGGTCCTTCCGGGTCGGTGCCCGCGGGCGCGCAGGGCACGCAGATCTTCTCCCAGATTGCGCCCGGACGGACCCCGGATGCCAACCGCGGCCGACGGCGGCCGGCGTCACCCGCCCGCGTCCGCGCCCCCCGCTTCCCAGCGCAGCAGGTCTCCCGGCTGGCACTCGAGTACGTCGCAGAGCGCGGCGAGTGTCGTGAAGCGCACCGCCTTGGCGCGGCCGTTCTTGAGCACGGCCAGGTTGGCGGGGGTGATCCCGACGCGCTCCGCCAGATCGCCCACGGACATCTTGCGCTTCGCCAGCATCACGTCGATGTCGACGACGATCGGCATCAGATCACCTCTGCCAGCTCGTCCCGCATCCGCGCCGCCTCGATGTCGCGCGCGACGGCCTGGGCGAGCAGCATCCGCAGGACGAGCACGACCAGCGCCACGCCCAGGACCGCGACGACGACCCCGCCCAGGATGAGGACGATGCCGGGCGCGACGGCCTCGCCCGGGGCCAGGACGACCCCGAGCGTGAAGACCAGGAGCGCGGCCGCGACGAAGGCGCCGATCACGACATGGACGTACCGGAAGGCGTCGAGGGAGAACACGGTGCCCCGCCGCACCATCGTCACCAGCCGCCAGACACAGACCAGCACGACCTCGGCTGCCGCGGCGCCCAGGACGACGATCAGGAAGACCGGCGTGCGTACGGACGCCAGGGCGGCGTCGGGATCACCCGGGCCGGCCACCAGCAACCAGACCAGCACGCCCTGGATGAACACCGAACCCGCGAGCAGCATGACGAGCACGCCTCGCAACGCGAGCACTGTCAGCTGTCCCATCGCCCCTCCTTCTAACGACTTCAATCGACCCACGATGGGAATCTATCGAAAAACGATAGATCGAGCAAGGTCCGGGATGAGAGGGCGGTGTCATCCGTCCGGTTCGGGGCACCCCGTAGACACGGAGAGCCAGCGATCGGGAGCGGTCAGTCATGGCGGTGGCGCAGGAACCCGGCATCGCGGAGGCGGCGGAACCCGCCGTCTCGCCGGTCAGTTCCCACAACGAGTGGGACCCGCTGGAGGAGGTCGTCGTCGGCCGGCTGGAGGGCGCGACGATTCCCTCCGACCACCCGGTCGTGACCTGCAACGTCCCACCGTGGGCGGCCCGGTTCCAGGGGCTGGCCGCAGGCTTCAGGTATCCGCGCGTCCTGGTCGAGCGGGCGCAGCGGGAGCTCGACGGGTTCGTCGCCCTCCTGCGGTCGCTCGGCGTCACGGTCACGCGTCCGGACGCGGTCGACCACCGGCAGCGCTTCAGCACCCCCGACTGGTCGTCACGCGGTTTCTGCAACACCTGCCCGCGCGACTGCCTGCTCGTGATCGGCGACGAGATCATCGAGACCCCGATGGCCTGGCCGTGCCGCTACTTCGAGACGCATTCCTACCGCCCGATCCTCAAGGACTACTTCCGGCGCGGCGCGCGCTGGACGGCCGCGCCGAAGCCCCAGCTCACCGACGAGCTGTTCGAGCCGGACTTCCGCGTCCCCGCGGCGGGCGAGCCGATGCGCCACATCCTCACCGAGTTCGAGCCGGTCTTCGACGCGGCGGACTTCGTGCGCGCGGGACGCGACCTCTTCGTCACCCGCAGCAACGTCACCAACCGCATGGGCATCGAATGGCTGCGCCGCCACCTCGGCCCCGGCTACCGCGTCCACGAGATCGAGAGCCGCTGCCGCACGCCCATGCACATCGACACGACGTTCGTCCCCCTCGCGCCCGGCAGGGCGCTGGTCAACCCGGAGTACGTCGACGTCGACCGCCTCCCGGACGTGCTGCGCTCCTGGGACATCCTGACCGCGCCCGAGCCCGACCCGATCGACGACCGCATGCTCAAGATCACCTCGATGTGCGGCAAGTGGCTCAGCATGAACGTCCTCGTCCTCGACGACAAGCGGGTCATCGCGGAACGGCACCACACCGGCATGCTGCGCGCGCTGGAGAGCTGGGGCTTCGAGCCGATCCCGTGCGAGCTGCTGCACTACGCGCCGTTCGGCGGCTCGTTCCACTGCGCGACCCTCGACGTACGGCGCCGCGGCACGCTCGAGTCGTACACCGACTGACGGTCGTCGGCCAACGGGCACCTACACGTCTTGTGCGGTCGCTTTTGGGTTCCGTACCGGATGGTGCCGACGGCCCGAGGAAAGCGAAGCTGTAGCCGAACCGGCCTTTCCCGGACACAGTCCGGGGGGGGTCGGCCACGTATGCGCGGCTGCGCCACTTCGTCCTGGTGTGATCGTGACGTTCCCACCTCGCAAGGAGAGCAGATGGCCCGCCCGACCGACCGCGTCGCCTGCCCAGGGCCCCGCGCCGGGAGGAGTAGACCATGCCCGGATCCGACGACCGGCGGCTCGGTGAGATCGAGTCCCGCCTGCGCCGCGACGACCCTCGTTTCTCCCACGCCCTCGACACCGGCCGTCCACGCCGGCCACGTGAGTACCGCCACCTCCGGGCCTGGCTGCTGCTCGCCGCCGCCCTGGCGGTGCTGGGAGCCGGGGCCGTCCTGGCCCACGGGCTGCTCATCGCCTCCGGCCTGGTCCTCGCGGGCATGGCCGGGGAACTCTTCGACCCGCATCGGCACAGGCGCGCGAACCGCTACCCGCCGCCCCGCTTCTGGACCCGCTGACCGCGGGCCGGCCCCGTACGGCTCGGGGCGGGCCCGATGACCCTGCCCGAGCTGTACCTGACCCTGCTGATCGGCGGCACGGTGCTGCTGGCCAGCATCGCCGCCGCCCGCGCCGCCCACCGGGTCGGCCTGCCCAGCCTGTTGCTGTTCCTCGCGGTCGGCGTCGTCGCCGGAGAGGACGGGCTGGGTCTGGAGTTCGACGACGCCCAGCTGGCCCAGGCGCTGGGCACCGCCGCCCTGGCCGTCATCCTCGTCGACGGCGGCCTGACCACCCGGTGGAGCGACGTCAGGCGTCTGCTCGCCCCCGCCGGTGTTCTCGCCACCGCGGGCGTGGCCGTCTCCGTCGCGGTGACCGCGGCCGGCGCGCACTGGCTGCTGGGCATGGAATGGCACCTGGCGCTGCTGCTCGGTGCGATCGTCTCCTCCACCGACGCCGCCGCTGTCTTCGCGGTACTGCGCTCACTGCCGCTGCCGCAGAAGGTGACGGGCCTGGTGGAGGCGGAATCCGGCTTCAACGACGCCCCCACCATCATCCTGGTCCTGATCTTCTCCACCACCACCGCGGGCGACCTGCCCGGCCCCGCCCCGGTCGTGGGCAACCTGCTCTACCAGCTCGTGGTCGGCGGCACCCTCGGTGTGCTGATCGGCCGCCTGGGCGCCGCCGCGCTCCGGCACATCGCGCTCCCCGCGACCGGCCTGTACCCGCTCGCCACGGTCGGGTTCGGCATCGTCGCCTTCGCCGCGGCCGGGGCGGTCAACGCCAGCGGCATCATCGCCGCCTACCTCTCCGGCCTGGCCCTCGGCAATGCCGAGCTGCCCCACCGCGCCGCCACCCGCTCCTTCGGCGAAGGCGCCGGCTGGCTCGCCCAGATCGGTCTGTTCGTCATGCTCGGTCTGCTCGTCGACCCCAGCGAACTGCCCTCCGCGATCCTCCCGGCCCTTGCCGTCGGCCTGGTCCTGCTGCTGGCCGCTCGCCCCGTCTCCGTCCTCCTGTGTCTCCTCCCCTTCCGCGTCCCCTGGCGTGAGCAGGCGTTCATCTCCTGGGCGGGCCTGCGCGGCGCGGTCCCCATCGTGCTCGCCACGTTCCCCATCGTCGCCGGGGTCGCCGGAGCCGGCGAGGTACTGAACATCGTCTTCGTCCTCGTCGTCCTCTTCACCCTCGTGCAGGGCCCCACCCTGCCCGCCGCCGCCCGCCTCCTGCGGCTGACCCGCTCCGACGCGCTGCGCGAGATCCAGGTCGAGACCGCCCCCCTCGACGTCCTGGACGCCGACCTGCTCACCGTGGCCATTCCGCGGGGCTCCCGCCTGCACGGCGTCGCCGTTTTCGAACTGCGCCTGCCGCCCCCGACCGTTCTCACCCTGATCGTGCGCGACGGCGTCACCGTGGTCCCCGACCACGACACCGTGCTGCGCGTCGGCGACGAACTCCTGTTCATCACCACCCCGCACACCCGGGAGGTCACGGAACGCCGCCTGCGTGCCATCGGCCGACGCGGCAGACTCGCCCGCTGGCTCGGCGAACACGGCGCCCCGGAACCGGAACCGGGCACAGCGGCACGGACCAAGGCACGAGCAGGTCAGTGGTAGGCGTGGACCACGGCGTGGAACAGTCCGTCGGGCAGGCGGGCAGGCGGGCAGGCGGGCAGGCGGGCAGGCGGACAGGCGGACAGGCCGGAGCGGAGCCGGCGCCGTCCGCGCCCGCTCCGCTCCGGGGTGACTCCGGTCAGTCCTTGCCGAGCAGCTGATCCATCTGCTCGATCTCCGCGCTCTGCGAGGTGATGATCTCTCCGGCCATCTTCCTGGCCGGACCGTGGGCGCCGTCGGACTGCTCGGTCCTCGCCATCTCGACCGCGCCCTCATGGTGTTTGATCATCATCTCCATGAAGGCGGTGTCGAACGCCTTGCCCGAGGCGTCCTCGAGCCGGCTCATCTCCTCGGCCGTCATCATGCCGTCCATGCCGTGCGAGGAATGGTCCATGGAGCCCTCGGCGGGCACCTCCTCGCCCCAGGAGGTCAGCCAGCCGGACAGCGTCGTGATCTCCGGGTCCTGGGCCTTCTTGATGTCCGCGGCGAGCTTCGTCACCTCGGCCGACCGCGCGCGGCCGGGCGCGAGGTCGGCCATCTCGACGGCCTGGCGGTGGTGGGGGATCATCCCCTTCGCGAAGGCGACGTCGGCGGCGTTGTGCTGTCCCTGCGACGCGGACGCGGACGCAGCCGCCGCCCCCGACGCCGACGAGGAAGCGGGCGCGTTGTGGTCGCCGTGTCCGGCCGAGCCGTCGCCGTCGCCACCACAGGCGGCCAGGACGAGTGCTGCCGCACCGGCGGCGGCGACGGCGGCACTGCGGCGGACGAGTGAGCGCTTGCGGGTCATGGTCGTGCAACTCCTTCACGCGCGCCGTTCGCGGCGCGCGGTTCAAGCGGATGTGGGCGTGCGAAAGCACGGCACCCGTCATCGGAGGACCGGCTCAGCTCAGGTCTCCGGGAGCCGTGCGGGCCGCTCTATATCCGCAGGAGTTGCAGCTCGGAAAGGTCGGGGGGCGCCCGGCCGTGCCGGGGCGGCCCCGGGGCCGCCGCGGCGGGCGAGGATCCGGTGGGCGCGTCCAGCACGTCGCCGGCCAGTGCCGGCGGCGAGTAGGCGGAGCCGGTCCCGGCGGCGGCACACGTCGCGTCGGCGTGGTCGAGGTGACTCGATCCGCCCTCCGGGTGCGCGCATCCTCCGCTCGCGTGCGGAGCGCTGTCCGCCGAAGCCGCCACCATCTCGTGGCCGGTGTGCGCCTGCGCCGTCGGCGTCACTCCGGGCAGGCCGTGCATGCCCAGCAATCCGGCCAGAACGGCCATCACCAGCAGCACGAAGAGCCGCCCTGCCGGGCGGCTGCTCGATCGGATGCTCCTGGCCACGGCGCCCATCGTACGGCGCACCGGAAAAGAAGCGAGCAACCTCACCGCCGGGGCTACTCTGTGCCGGGGGGAGGTCGCAGGGGCAGCGGCCTTCATGACGCGGGGGGACCGCATGCTGGAGCTCCTTGGACTGGGAAAGAACTCGGTAGAGCTCTACCGGGCAGTGCTGGCGCATCCGGGGATTTCGGTCGAGGACCTGGTGGACACGTTGAAGTGGCCGGCCGAGCGGGTGCGCTCCGCGCTCGACGAGTGCGTGCGGCTGTCGCTGATCAGGCCCTCCTGGGAGGCGCCGGGCACGCTGAGACCGGTCCCGCCGAGCGTCGGACTCCAGGCGCTGCTCGCCAGACAGGAAGCCGAATTCCTGGAGCGGCAACGGCAGATGACGGACGCGCGCGTCGAGGTCTCGCGGCTCGTCCACGACTACGCCGCGGTGCAACGGGAGTCGTCCCAGACGGAGACCGAGCGCATCGAGGGAATCGACGAGATCCGGTCCCGGATCGAGGAACTCAGCCACAACTGCCACGACTCGCTCCTGGCGTTCCATCCCGGCGGCGGGCAGTCGGCCGCCAGCCGGGCCGCGGGCCGGCCGCTGAGCGGGACCCTGCAGAGCCGTGGCGTCGTGATGCACACCATCTACCTCGACAGCATCTACAACGACCCCGAGTCGGTCGACTACGCGCGCTGGCTGCTCCGTTCGGGAAACCACGTGCGCACCACGGCCTCGCTGCCCTCCCGGATGCTCATCTTCGACCGCCGGCAGGCGGTCGTGCCCATCGACCCGGACGATTCCGCGGCAGGCGCCATGGTGTTCCGCAGCGCCGGGATCCTCGCCAACCTCTGCGAACTCTTCGACCAGGTGTGGGACAAGGCCGTACCGCTCAGCGGCGAGAAACGGCCGCGGCAGCCCGCCGAGGAGAACGAGCTCACCGGTCAGGAACAGACCGTTCTGCGCCTGCTCGGGGAAGGACTCACCGACGAGGTGGTCGCCCGCCGGCTGGGTGTCTCGGTGCGTACCGGACGCCGGATCACCGCCGAGCTGATGGGCCGGCTCGGCGCCAAGAGCCGCTTCCAGGCCGGGATGCGCGCCGTCGAGTACGGCTGGCTCGGCGGTGACGAGGACCGGGCCGCGCACCCGGGCGAGCCCGCCGAGCCCCGGGACGAGAACTCGGCCGACGCCCCTGAACAGGGCTGATCATCCGTATAGAGCTGGCATAGCGCCCCGCCTCAACATCGACTCACCGAACGGATGGGCGGAGTCGCACGACTCCGGATCCTCACCGATCTCTCAGGGAGTCGACATGAGCAACGCGACCACCGGTCTGGACGCCGCACGCAAGCAGGAGATCAAGGAGGTCGTCTGCGACATCCTCGAGATCGACGAGGACGAGGTCACCGAGGTCAGCCTCTTCAAGGAGGACCACGACGCCGACTCGCTGCGCGCCATCGAGATCCTCGCCGCCCTCGAGCGCACTCAGCACGTGACGATCGACCAGGCCGAGCTCAGCCGCATGGTCAACCTCGTCGGCGTGTACACCGTCATCGAAGAGGCCTCCGCCCGCGGCTGACCGGCAGTGCTCCGGCCCTGCCCCGATCAGCCGGCTGAGTCAGCCAGAGGGTGAGCTTCGATGAACACAGGTATGCGAGGCACGGACGCCACCCCCCGCAGGGTGGTCGTCACCGGACTCGGCGTCGTCACCAGTATCGGCATCGGTATCGACGCGTTCACCACCGGACTCCGCGAAGGACGCGGCGGAGTCAAGCCGATCACGGCGTTCGACACCACCGGGTTCGACTACGCCAACGGGTGCGAGGTCACGGACTTCGACCCGGCGCAGTGGATCCACCGGGTGGACCCCGACGAGCTCGGGCGGGCCAGCCAGTTCTCCGTCGCCGCCACCCGGATGGCCATCGAGGACGCCGGGCTGACCGTGGACGAGGTGCGGGCCCGCCGCTCCCTGGTGTCCGTGGGCACCACGGACGGCGAGTCCCGCGACCTCGACCAGCTCGTGGAGACCGGTCTCGCCACCGGTCCCGAGTCGTACGACCCGGTGGTCGCCCGGCGGGTGCCGGCCGGCCGGCTCTCCTCCGGCATCATCCGGGAGTTCGCCCTGGAGGACGTCGAGGCCGTCACGATCCCGACCGCCTGCGCGGCGGGGAACTACGCGGTCGGCTACGGCTACGACGCACTGCGCAGCGGCGACGTGGACGTCGCCCTGGTGGGCGGGGCGGACGCGCTGTGCCGCAAGACCTTCACCGGCTTCTACCGGCTCGGCACCATCGCCCCCGAGGCCTGCCAGCCCTTCGACAAGGACCGCAAGGGCATCCTCACCGGTGAGGGGGCCGGGATCCTCCTGCTGGAGAGCCTGGACTCCGCGCTCGCCCGGGGCGCCCGGATCTACGCGGAAGTGCTCGGCTACGGGCTCGCCTGCGACGCCCTGCACCCGGTCGCACCCGACCGGGACAGCATCGCCCGCACGATCGACATCGCCCACCGCAACGCGGGGGTGACGCCCGACCAGATCGACTTCGTCTCCGCGCACGGTACGGGCACCAGGGCCAACGACATCACCGAGGTCGGCGCGATCCGGCAGATCTTCGGCGCCGACGCCATGCCGCGGACGGTCTCCATCAAGTCGATGATCGGCCACAGCATGGGGGCGGCCAGCGCGGTCGCCGCCGCGGCCTGTGCCGTGGCCCTCACGCAGGGCTTCATCCCGCCGACCGTCAACCACAACGAGACGGACCCCGAGTGCGGTGTCGACTGCGTACCCAACGAGGCCCGTGCGGCCGAGCTGAACATCGTGCAGAACAACGCGCTCGCCTTCGGCGGGAACAACGCGGTGGTCATCCTCGGCAAGTACCGGAGCGCGGCATGAGCTGGATCGTGACCGGGTCGGGCGCCGTCGCCAGCATCGGCTCCGACACCGACGAGATCTACGAGTCGCTGGTGGCCGGCCGCAGCGGCCTCGCCGGACTGCGCGGCTACGACCGCGGCAAGTTCCGCGCCCAGGTCGCCTACGAGATCGACGACCGGCCGGCCCCCGGCGTCGACGAACCCCTGCGGGCCACCCGCTGGCTGGAGCGGGCCGTCGAGGCCGCCGCGCGGGAAGCCGGCCTCGGTGACGACCTGTCGTCGGTGCCGGTCCTGGTCGGGACGACCCTGCGCGAGCTGCGCTCGGTCGAACTGTCCTGGCGGGACGGGACGCCGGTGGAGGTGGCGGACCTGCACTTCGGCACCATGCTGCGCAGACGCTTCGGCGCCGCCGACACCCACACCGTCGCCAACGCCTGCTCCGCGTCGCTCTACGCCCTGGCCCTCGCCACCGACCTGCTCGACCTCGGGCAGGCCGACACGGTGGTGGTGGCCGGCGTGGACACCATCTCGGAGAGCACGTACGGGCTGCTCGACCGCTGCTACCCCGAAGCCCCGGACCGGGTCCGGCCGTTCGACCGGGCCCGGCGCGGCATGCTGCAGGGCGAGGGCGCGGTCGCCGTCGTGCTGCGCAGGGAGGCCGACGGGCCCGGCCCGGGGGCCACCGTGCAGGCACGGGTGCGAGGTGTCGCGGTCAACTGCGACGCCTACCACCCCTCGGCGCCCGAGGCGAAGAACATCGCCGCGGCCGTGCGGGAGGCACACCGCCGGGCGGGGGTCGGCTCCGCCGACATCGACCTGGTGATGCTGCACGGCACGGGCACCCCGCTCAACGACGAGGCGGAGTCCGCGGCCCTCGGCTCGGTCTTCGCCGGCGTCGAGCCCTCCCCCTACATGACCGCGATCAAGTCGATGACCGGGCACACCGCCGGGGCGTCCGGGCTGCACAGCCTGGTCGCGGCGGTCGACGTGATGCGGCGCGGGAGTGTGCCGCCGATCGTCGGACTCGACGACCCGGTGGAGTCGGTGGCCGGGTTCCGGATGGTGCGCGGGCAGGCGGTGCGCCCCGAGGAGGAGCTGCGGATCGCCCAGATCGACTCCTTCGGCTTCGGCGGACTCAACGCCGTCGCGATCGTCGAGCGGTACGCGGGAGACGAGACGGCCGGCGGCGACGGCGCCGCCGCGGTGCGGGAGGAGGGGCGGTGAGCCGGATGCACGTCGTGGTCACCGGACTCGGCACGGCGGTCCGCGGTCTCGGCAACCCCGGGGAACTGCTCGGCGACCGGCGGCCCGGCGGTGTGCCGGCCGACCCGGTGGAGCGGCTGACCGGCCGGGGCCTGCGCTACAAGGACCGGGCCACCAAGCTCGCCATGGTCGCGGGCGAGGAGGCGCTCGCCGCGGCCGGGCTGATCGGGGCGGACGGCGCGCCGACCGTTCCCGGCGAGTCCGTCGGCACCGTCGTCAGCACCAACTTCGGCAACGTCGACACCGTCTGCGAGACGGTCGCGACCATCGCCCGCGACACCTACCTCGGCACCAGTCCCATGCTGCTGCCCGCGACCTCCAGCAACGTGGTCGCCTCCTGGCTGGCCATCACGCACGGCCTGCGCGGCGCCAACCTGACCCTGTGCAACGGCCGTACCTCCGGTCTCGACGCGGTCAACTGGGCCCGTCTGCTGGTCGGTTCGGGCCGGGTCGAGCGGGTGCTCGTGGTGGGGGTGGAGCCGGACAACCCGGCCGTCCGCCATCTGGCGCCGGAGCAGGACGAGTTCTTCGACGGGGCGGCCGCCCTGGTGCTCGAGTCGGCCGCCTCCGCGGCCGCGCGGGGGGTGCGGCCCCTGGCCGAACTCGGTCCCTACGCGCGCCGGGCCGAGCACACCAGGGCCGTCGCGGACGTACGCGAACGTGAACCGCGCGCCGTCGGCCTGTGGTGCGTGCCCGAACACCCGGAGGGCATCCGGGCCCCCGGCGCCTCCCTCGGGCCGGGGCCGGTCGGCGGCGTACGCGATCTGTCCGAACTGCTCGGGCCCAGCTCGGGGGCGCTCGGTGTGCTCCAGTGCGTGGCCGGCACGGCCTGGCTGGCCGGTGCCGCGCCGGACGGGGCCGACGACGTGGTGCTCGCCAGCGCGGGCACCGGGGACACCGGCCGGGACGACGCGGCGGCGGCCCTCATCCTCACCCCGGCCAGGAGCGCGTGATGTTGGCCGACGAGGACCTCGAGGGCAGCGTACGGGTACGGCTGCGCCGGGCGCCGCACGACGACGCCCGGCGGCCCGTGCGGGTACTGCTCCTGCACGGCCTCGCCGGATCGACCGCCGTATGGCGGCGGTTCACGGAGCTGGCCGGGGGTGAGCTGGAGCTGTGGGAGGCCGAACTTCCCTGGGCCGCCCACGGCGACACCCGGTGGAGCCACGACCCGGACCCGGTGCCCTGGGTGGCCAGGGCGCTGGACGCCGTGCCGGGGCGGGTCGACCTGCTGATCGCGCACTCCTTCGCCGCCAACGCCGTACTGGAACTCCTGGTCTCCCGTCCCGCCGGACGGCCGGGCGCCTGCGTCCTCGTGTCCCCGTTCCACCGGGGTACGCCCGAGGAGTTCGAGTGGGACACCGCCGTCTACTACCTGCACGGCTTCCAGCGCATCCTCGACGAGGGGCTGCGGGTCGGGTCGGACGGCCGGATCCCCGTCGAGCTGCGCGAGGCGATGGCCCTGCGGGTGCGGGACCGGATCGGCCCGTACGGCTGGATGCGGTTCTTCGACGCCTACCTGCGCAGTCCCTTCCTCGACACCGCGGCCATCGGCCTGCCCACCCTCGTCGTGGCCGGCGAGCACGACTTCGCGGCCCGGCCGGCGGACGCCCGCGCCCTCGCCGGGGCGCTGCCGGACGCGCGGCTGCGGATCTTCGAACGGTCCGGGCACTTCCCGATGGCCGAGCAGCCCGAGCTGTTCGTCGGGGCGGTGCACGGCTTCCTGTCCTCCCTGACGCCCACCTCTTCCTCTCATCCCTCCCGCCTCCTCACCGAAGTACCGGAGTTGACGTGACCGCGAACAGCACCGCTCTCACCTTCCAGGAGCCGAGCTCCCTGGAGATACGGCCCCGATACGAGGGGTCCAACATCTGCACCTGGATCGGCTTCAAGCACGTCAACTACCTCGTCGAGGAGGCCGTGCTGAACCATCTGCGGCAGCACGGCCTCCTGCCGGGCACGGTGTACGAGACGTACGGCCTGTGCACCGACATCGTCGACATCGACACCCGCATCCTGCACGCCTTCCACATCGACGACGTGGCACGCGCCGAGGTCAGGCCGCACCGCAGGGCCAAGGACGGCGAACTGCTGCTGTCGGTGGTGCTGCACGTCCAGCGCGAGACCCTCCTCAAGGCCGTGACCTCCACCGTCCGCGTCCAGCTGCGCCTCGACCCGCGCGGCGGGGGCAACGAGCCGGTGCCCGCGTCCCTCGCCCCGTACGCCGTCGAGCGGCTGGCCGCGGCCCCCGCCTGGGACGTGGTCGCGCCCGAGGTGAACCCGGAATCCGCGGACCTGGTCAAGGAGCTGACGGCGGGCACCAACTCCTTCGCCTGGAAGTTCCGGATCCCGTACTGGTACTGCCACTTCACCGAGCGCATCCAGATGTCGGGCTACCTGCGGCTGATGGAGGAGGCCAAGGACCAGCTCGTCGCCGACCGCGGCGTCTCCATCAAGACCCTGCTCGACGAGCGGAACTGGATCCCCGTCGTCCCGCACTCGCGCGTCACCGTCCTCGACGAGGCGCGCATGGAGGAGGACCTGTACGTGGTCCTCACCGTCGAGGAGATCTTCAAGGGCTTCACCTACACCTCCCGGATGGACACCTACGTCGTCCGTGACGGGGCGCTGGTGCACACCGCGACCGGGCGGATCACCCACGGTTACGCGGTGATCGAGAACCGCCGCGACTGGAGCCTGGTCTCCTTCGACGACCGCATGAACGCGGCGCTGGAGGGCAAGTCGGCATGACCGGCGAGGTCGTGGTCACCGGGATCGGTGCCGTCACCTGCCACGGCGGGGGTACGGACACGCTGTGGCGTGCCATGACGGCGGCGCGGATCCGCCGGCCGGACGAGCCGGCCGACCCGCTCGCCGTGATGGACCTGCCGCGGATCAACCTGGTGCCCGACCCCGACCTGCGGGCGGCGCGCGCCACCCGGTTCGCCGTCGCAGCGGCCCGGGAAGCGCTCGCCGACGCGGGCCTGACCGGGCTGTCCGAAGCGGCGGTCGTCCTCGGCAGCTGTATGGGCGAGCCCGGTCCCAACGAGCGCGAACGGGGCGGCGACCGATGGACCGCGCCGTTCCGGCTGGCCTCCGCGACCGCCACGCGACTCGGCCTGGCGGGCGTCGCCCACGACGTCGGCAACGCCTGCTCGGCCGGCGGCTACGCGCTCGGCATGGCGTACGACATGGTGCGCGCGGGCGAGGCCGACGTGGTGCTCGCCGGCGGGTCCGACGCCTACTCGCGGGTCGCGCTCGGCTGCTTCAACCGGCTCGGCGCGGTCGACCCGGACCGGTGCCGGCCCTTCGAGACCGACCGGTCCGGCACGGTCTTCGCCGAGGGCGCGGGCATCCTCGTCGTCGAGTCCGCCGCGCACGCCGCGGCCCGCGGCGCCACGGCCCCGCTGACCCTGGCGGGCTCCGGCTGGAGCTGCGACGCGGGCCATGTGACGGCGCCGCACGCGGACGGCGAGCAGATCGTACGGGCCATGCGCGAGGCCGTCGGACCGGCGGGCGGTGCCACGGCCATCGGCTGCGTGATCCCGCACGGCACCGGGACGCGGCTCGGCGACGAGGTGGAGAGCCAGGCGCTGCACCGCGTCTTCGGCGAGCGGACGCCCGATGTGCCGCTCTACAGCCTCAAGGCGCTGCTCGGGCACGCGGGCGGGGCCTCGGCCGCCCTCGGCGCGGTCGCCGGCGCGCTGATCCTGCGCGACGGGCACGTCCCGCGCAACGTGCCGCTGCGCGAGCAGGACCCCGGGTGCGACGTGTGGCTGCCGCAGCGCGCCCCGGTCCCGCTGCCGCGCGACCGACGGCGGGTCCTGGTGAACGCCTACGGGTTCGGCGGCAGCAATTCCTCACTGGTCCTGGAAGGAGCGGCGGCATGAGCGGGACCAACGGGACCGGCGGGACCATGTGGGCCGTCACGGGGGTCGGGGGTGTCGCCCCCGAGCCCGGCGCCGGGGACGGCGACTGGTTCGACCACCGGGTCCGGCTCGGGCCGCGCGGCTACAAGTACCTGCCCGCCGCCGCCCAGTACCTCCTCGCCGCCGCCCGCGCCGCGCTCGCCGACGGCGGCCGCACCGACGCGGTGCCCGCCGACCGCAGAGGCGCCGCGCTCGCGCTCAACGGCGGATTCGCCGGACTCTTCGACAGCATGGACCGCCGGATCGCGCTGGAGGGCGGCGCGGCCGGACTGTCGCCCGCGACGGCGCCCTTCTTCGCGGTGAGCCTGCTCGGCTCCCGCCTCACCTCCGAGCTGAGCCTGAAGGCCTTCGCGCTGACACTGGCGAGCCCGAAGGTCGCGGCCCTGGAGGCGGTGGAGGCCGGCGGGCGTGCCCTCGCGGCCGGCCGCTGCGACACGCTCCTGGTCGGCGCGGCCGAGCACCGGCTGCCCGAGTCCCCGTCCGGTGACGGCTTCCCGGCGGGTGACGGCTTCCCGGCCGGTGAAGGCGAACAGGGCGCCGTCGCACTGACCCTGGAGCCGCGGTCGGCCGCCGAGGCGCGCGGCGCCCGCGTCCGGGGCACCGTCGCCGCACGCTCGCTGTTCGTCCCGCCGGGCCGGGAGCTGCCCGCCGGGCTGGTCTCCGGGGCCGTACGCCGGCTGCTGTCGGACCTGGACACCACCGTGGAGGTCCACCACGTCCTGGACGGCTCCCCGTTCGCCGCGACGGTGGCCGCCGCCGTGGACCGCGCGGCCGGCGCGACCGGACGCGTGACCCCCGCCGGGGCCGGCTGTCTGGCCGCGGCCCAGGCGCTGGCCGGGTCGCTCACCGGGCCGCCCGGCACCCGGCTGCTGACCACCGTCACGCGTGAGGGACACGCCGCGCTGGCACTCGTCCGTACCGGACCGGACCCGTACCGGGGTCCCGGGACGTCGCACACTTCCCAGAAGCGGGGGACCCACTGATGCTGAAATCCCTTGAAGGCAGCTGGTGCCTGGTACTCGGAGCCTCCAGCGGAATCGGCCGGGCCATCAGCCTCGGCCTGGCCCGCGAGGGGGTCAACGTCGTCGGAGTGCACTTCGACACCGCGGCCCGGGACGAGGAGGTCGCGGCACTCGTCGACGAGATCCGCGGGTACGGCGTCCAGGCGTCGTTCCACAACGCGAACGCCGCGAGCCGCGCCACCCGCGACCGGCTCGTTCCGGAGATCGCCGAACTGACCGGCTCCACCGGCGGCATCGGCATCCTGGTGCACTCCCTCGCGTTCGGCACGCTCGTGCCGTTCCTGCCCCGCGAGGGCTGGGAGCGGCCGATCACCTCCCGGCAGCTGGAGATGACCCTCGACGTCATGGCGCACAGCCTCGTCTACTGGACGCAGGACCTGCACCGGGCCGGACTGCTGCGCAGCGGTTCCAAGATCTACGCGATGACCAGCGCGGGTGTCGTCCAGGCGCTGCCCAGCTACGGCGCGGTCTCCGCGGCCAAGAGCGCCCTGGAGGCCCACGTCCGGCAGCTCGCCTGTGAGCTGGCGCCGCAGGGCATCGCCGTCAACGCCCTGCGGGCCGGCGTCACGCTGACGCCCGCGCTGCAGGCCATCCCCGAGCACGCCGACTACGTCGCGCGCGCCGCGGTGAACAATCCGCACTCCCGGCTGACCAGGCCCGACGACGTCGCCGAGGCGGTCGCGGTGCTCTCGCGCACCGACTCGTCCTGGATCAGCGGCAACACCATCGGCGTGGACGGCGCCGAACTGCACGCCGCGGCAGGGGCCTGGGGCCCCGCCCCCACCGGCACCGCCGGCACCACCGGCAACGAACTGAAGGGCGAGGGACGATGACCGCAGACAGTCTTGTCGTGTCCGGGTGGTCCACGGGATCGCCCTACGGGCTCGGCGCCGAGGCGTTCGCCGACGGAGTGCGCGCGGGCCGGGACGCCACGACCGCGTCGGGGCAGGGGCCGTACCGGCGCGCCGGTGAGATACCCGATTTCGACGTGCGCGCGATCCTCGGCCGCAAGGGCACCCGCTCCATGGACCGGGCCACCGCCATCGCCGTCGCCACCACCGGCATGCTCCTGGAGACCGCCGGCGGCGGCCTCGCCGAGGACCTTCCCGACGACGTCGGCATGGTGCTCGGTACCGGCCACGGCAGCGTGCAGAGCATCATGGACTTCACCCGAGACTCCCTCACCGGGGAGAAGCCCTTCCACGTGGACCCGGCCCGCTTCCCCAACACGGTGATGAACCGGGCGGCCGGGCAGAGCGCCATCTGGCACACACTGCGCGGCCCCAACGCCACCGTGGCCGGCGGCGCGCTGACCGGGCTGCTGGCCCTCAACTACGCATCGCGGCTGCTGCGGCGCAGTCACTGCGAGGCCGTGCTGTGCGGCGCCGTCGAGGAGTACTCGGCCGACCGCGCCTGGCTGGAGTACCGGGGCAGGCAGGACGCCGCCCGGCGCTCGGCGGGGCCGCTCGGCGAGGGCTGCGCGCTGTTCCTCCTCGAACCGCGCGGCCGCGCCGAGTCGTACGGGCGCCGCCCGCTGGCCACCCTGCTCGGCAGCCGCTTCCTCGGCTTCCCGGAGCCGGAGGGCGCCCAGCAGGCCGTCGTACGGGCCGTCACCGAGGCGCTCAAGGAGGCCGGAGCGGAGCCCGAGGACATCTCGCTGATCGTGCCGAGCGACACCGGCGGCGCCCTCGGCGGACGCGAGGAGGCCGCCCTCAACGAGGTGTTCGGCCCGCACCGGCCCCGCCGGCTGCGCCTGCGCCGGCTCATCGGCGACGCCTCCGCCGCGTCCGCCGCCTTCCAGCTGGCCGCCGCGCTCAGCGTCACCGGCCCCGGCGAGGCGGCCCTGGTCACCTCCGTCGACCCGGACGGCCAGGTGGGCTGCACGCTGCTGCGGGTCTGACCCCGTGCTGCCGATCGCCCGCCGCCGCGCCCACCGCACCCGCCGCCTGCTCGTCCGGGCCCTGTACGCCGCCCCAGTCGCACCAGCCGCCCCAGTCGCACCAGTCGCACCAGTCGCACCAGTGCGACCCATCCTCGAACGGAAGACGACCATGACCGAGACCACCGTCAGCAACCCCGCCACCGGAACCCCGTCCCTCGACAAGGAGGGCCTGCGCGTCCTCGTCGCGGAGATCCTCGACCTGGACGTCGCGGAGGTCACCGACGACGCCCACTTCGTCGACGACCTCGACGTGGACTCGCTGATGGCCCTGGAGATAACCGTGCGCCTGGAGCGGGAGTACGCGGTGAGGATGGCCGAGTCCGAGCTCGTCGCCATCACCTCACTCCAGGGCACCTACGACCTGCTGGAGAGGAAGCTGAAGGAGAAGGGGCAGGCCGCGTGAGCCGCGCGAGCGCGCTCGGCGCGGACGGCCTGGAGTTGCTGCGCAACGAGCCGTCCGGCGCCACCACCGCCTTCGTCGCCGAGCCGGACGACCCGGTGCTCATCGGTCACTACCCGGGCTTCCCGGTGCAGCCGGGCGTGTTCCTGGTCGAGGCCGCCGACCGCACCGTCCGGCTGTGGGCGGACGGCGCCGGACTCGGCGCGGGCCTCGAACTGGTCGCCATGGACCGCTGCCGCTTCCGCCGCCCGGTCTTCCCCGGCGACCGGGTCTCCACCGAGGTGACGGTCGACGCCGGCGAGGACGGCGGGCTGCTGACCGCCAAGGCGTCCGCGCTCACCGTGTCCGGAGCCGTCGCCGACATCAGACTGCGCTACCGCCGCACCTCCGCGGCGGCGACGCCGACACCCGAAGGAGAGGCCCAGTGAACGCGCCCGCACCCGAGGATGTACGTCACGGGAACGACGGGACCGGCGGATTCCACGGTATCCACCGGATCAAGAACACCATCCCGCACCGCGTCCCCATCCTGTTGGTCGACCGTGTCGGCGAGGTCGTTCCAGGCGTGCGCATGACGACGTACAAGGCGATCTCCGGCAACGAGCCCTGCTACGCGCAGCTCGGACAGCACGCGGGACCCGCCGACTACGCGTATCCGACCGCCTTCGTCATCGAGTCGTGGGCGCAGTCCGCCGTGCTCCTGTCCACCTGGGAGCAGCCCAACCCGGACGTGCTCGCGGGCAAGGTCGAACTGGCCGGTGCCATCAACGACGTGGCCTTCGACGGCCAGGCGTACCCGGGGGAGGTCCTCGAACACTCCGTACGCCTGCTCAAGCAGGCAGGGGACACCGCGATCCTCACCGGGGAGACCCACGTCGGCGGCCGGCGGCTGCTGAGCGTCGGCGCCTTCGTCGTCGCCCTGAAGGACGTCACCGAACTGCTGCCCGCGCCCGCGGGCCTGCCCGTGTGAAAGGAGGACGTCAACCATGACTGCTGAGACCTCGGAAGCGAAGGTCGCCCTGGTCACCGGCGGTTCGCGCGGCATCGGCCGCGCCGTCGTGAGCCGGCTCGCGAGCGACGGCTACGACATCGCGTTCTGCTACCGCTCCGACGAGTCCGCCGCCGACCTGGTGGCGAAGGAGGTCGCGGCCCTGGGCCGCGGGGTGTTCGCCCGCAAGGTGGACGTCGCCGACCGCGAGCAGGTCAAGGCGTTCGTCACGAGCGTCGAGGACGAGTTCGGGCCGGTCGCCGCCGCGGTCACCTCGGCCGGGATCACCCGGGACAACCCCCTGGTCCTGATGCCGGACGACGACTGGGACGCGGTGATACGGACCAACCTGGACGGCACGTACAACGTCTGCCGCTCGGTGATCTACCCGATGATCAAACGGCGCGGCGGCGCGGTGGTGACCATGTCGTCCGTCGCCGGTGTCGCGGGCAACGCCGCACAGACCAACTACGCGGCGTCCAAGGCCGGCATCATCGGCTTCACCCGCTCCCTCGCCAAGGAGGGCGGCAGGTACGCCATCCGCGCCAACACGGTCGCCCCGGGCTTCATCGAGACCGACATGACGTCGGCCCTCACGGAGAAGGTCACCAAGGAGATGCTCGGGCGGATCCCGCTGCGCCGCTTCGGCACGGCCGACGACGTCGCCGCGCTCGTCTCCTTCCTCGTCTCCGACCAGGCCTCCTACGTCACCGGACAGGTGTTCCAGGTGGACGGCGGCATCGCGCTGTGAGCACCGGGAAGCGCAAGCGGGTGGTGCCGCGGTTCTACTTCTCGCTGCGCAGCCCGTACTCCTGGCTCGCCTACCGCGAACTCGTCGACGAGCACCCGGAGCTGGCCGCGCGCATCGAATGGATCCCGTTCTGCGAGCCCGACGGGCTGAGCCGCAAGATGCTGGAGGCGGCGGGCGGGGAGTTCCCCTACGCCCCGATGTCGGCGGCCAAGCACCGCTACATCCTCCAGGACGTACGGCGTCTCGCCGCCGCGCGCGGACTGGGCTTCCGGTGGCCCGTCGACCGGGACCCGGTGTGGGAGGTGCCGCACCTCGGCTACCTCGCCGCCCGGCGGCACGGCGAGGGCGCGCGGTTCGTCGCGCTCGCCGCGCGGGCCCGCTGGGAGGAGGGCCGGGACATCTGCGACCCGGCCACCATCGGCTCGTTCGGTCCGGAACTCGGCATCGACGGCGCCGAGTTGGCGGGCGCGTCCGACGACCCCCAGCTGCGTGAGGAGGGCCTTGAGGCGCTGCTCGCGGTGCACCGCGACGGGGTGTTCGGGGTGCCGTTCTTCACCGTCCACTACGACAAGTTCTGGGGCGTCGACCGGCTGAGGGACTTCGTGGCGGCGGCCGCCGCCCGCGAGGCCCTGGAAGCCGGGGACACCGACCGCCCCGACGAGAACCGGAAGCTCCCGCACGGACCGTCGTTCGACGACGGCCACGCGGGCGGCTGCGGCTGACACCGGGCGCCGGGACCACCCGGCGTCCCGGGCCCCACGCACGGCCGGCACCCCCCCTTGCGGGCCGGGGGCGCGCCCCGCAGCCACCAGGCCGCCGTCCGGCACCCCCCTGCCGTACGGCGGCCTCCCGCGACGTCCACGTGGACTGCCACGTGGACTGCCATGCGGCCTGCCATGCGGACTGCCACGTGGACTCCCATGCGGACTTCTACAGGAGGGAACGCCAATGACCGCCACCGCCACCGGTACGCCGGCCGTCGCCAACGCCGCCGACTTCGACGTCATGCGCCGCAACGCGCACTCCGTCGCCGTCGCCTTCACCGTCGCCGAGGCCGCCGCCGACCCCGCCGTCGCCGGCCACTACCCGGGCTTTCCGGTGCTGCCCGGCCTCTATCTCGTCGAGGCGGTCGACCGCGCCGTCCAGGAGTGGGCGGGACCCGCCCGCGAGGCCGGCCTGGTCGCCATGGACCGGTGCCGCTTCCGCCACCCCGTCCACCCGGGCGACCGGGTGTTCGCCGCCGCCGAGGTCACCGAGACGACGGAGGGTTTGCAGGTCAAGGGCACCGTGACCACCAACCGTGGCCGGGTCGCCGATCTGCGGCTGCGGTACCGGATCGCGGCCGGCCCCGCATTTATAGGGCCGGGATAGCCGTGCCGACGAGGGTGGGCCCACCAGTCGGCTTCGAACGCAGGAGGAGTGGCACGTGATCTGCTTCGACGGGTACGTGAGCGGATTCCGGCGCCGGGTCGCGGAGCATCCGGACCGCACCGCCGTCCGCTTCGCCTCCGCGGACACCGCCACGGACGAACGGGTCAGCTACGCCCGGCTGGACGTCGACGCCCGGTCGGTGGCCCAGTGGCTCGCCTCCCGCACCTCCCCCGGCCAGCGGGTGCTGCTCGCCTTCCACCCCGGTACCGGATTCATCCGGGCCTTCCTCGGGTGCCTGTACGCGGGAGTGATCCCGGTGCCCGTACCGGCGCAGGGCGGGCACAGCACGCAGGAGGCCCGCATCCACGGCATCGAGGCGGACAGCGGCGCGAGCCTGATCCTCGACGACGCGACGCTCGAACAGGCCGTGGCCACCGATGTGCTCGGCTGGACGCCGCCCGCCGTACTGCCGCGGCTGCCCGCCTTCCTCCAGTACACCTCCGGCTCGACCAGTGAGCCCAAGGGAGTGGTGGTCTCCCACGCCGCCCTGGTCCACAACATCGAGCTGATGCGCACCAGTCACGGCTGGCACGGCGGGCAGACCTGGTGCAGCTGGCTGCCCGCGTACCACGACATGGGGCTCATCGCGATGATGCTCACACCCCTCTACCTCGGCGGCACCGCGGTCCTGATGCCGCCCACCGACTTCCTCAAACGGCCCGTCTCCTGGCTGCGGCTGATCGACCGGACCGGCGCCGCCATCAGCTGCGCCCCGAACTTCGCGTACGACCTGTGCGCGCGGCGGCTGACCGACGACCAGGTCGCCGGCCTCGACCTGTCGCGCTGGACGCACGCCTGCAACGGCGCCGAGCCGGTCGACGCCGCGACCCTGGCCCGCTTCGCCGCCCGTTTCGCACCGGCCGGGCTGCGCCCCGAGGCGCTGCTGCCCGGCTACGGACTGGCCGAGTCGACGCTGTTCGTGACCGGTACCCGGGTGGAGACACCCCCGGTGGTCACCACGGTGGACGGCGCCGCCCTCGCCGCCGGACGCCTCACCGGGGCCCGCGCGGACGCGGCCGGACAGGAACTGGTGAGCAGCGGCATCGTGCGCGGCCTGGAGGTGCGGATCGTCGATCCCGCGACGGCCCGGGTCCTCCCGGACGGGGAGATCGGCGAGATCTGGATCCGCGGCGAGAGCCTCGCGCTGGGCTACTGGGCGCGCGAGGAGGAGACCCGGCGCACCTTCGACGCCACCGCCGCCGGGCTGGGCGGCGGCTTCCTGCGCACCGGCGACCTCGGGGCCCTCTTCGGCGGCGAACTGTACGTCACCGGCCGCATCAAGGAAATGATCATCGTGCACGGACGGAACCTCTATCCGCACGACATCGAGCGGGAGATCGGCGCCCTGGAGGAGGAGTTCGGGAATCTCCCGGCCGCCGCCTTCGCCGTCCCGCAGGGCCCGCACGAGGAGATCGTCGTCACCCAGGAGGTACGGGCGGGCCGGCGCGGCGAGGACGAGCTGCGCCACCTGGCGACCAGTGCGCGGACCCGGCTGGGCCGGCGCCTCGGGGTCAGGGTCGGCGCCGTCGCCCTGGTGCGGGTCGGCGAGGTGCGTCGCACGACCAGCGGCAAGATCCGGCGCACCCTCATGCGGGAGCTCTACCTCAAGGACGCGCTGGCGCACGCCGGGGCGCCCCGGACCCGGAAGGCGGACAGCCGGTGACCACGGCGGCCACGACAGCGACCACGGCCGGGGAGTGGACCCCCTACGGGCTCACCGAGGAGCTGGAGGGCCGGTTCGGCGACCCCCACGACGCGGCCCTGGAGTTCTCCTTCGCCCGGCTCGGCGCGCTGGACCGGGCGGAGGCGTTCCCGGCCGAGGTGTGCCGGCAGCTCGACGCGCTCGGCCTGCCGAAGTGGTTCGTGCCCGCGCACCTGGGCGGAGAACTGCGCTCCAGCGAGGAACTGCTGCAAATCATCCGCACGCTGGGCCGTCGCGACTTCACCGTCGCGCTCGCGCACACCAAGACGTATCTCGGCGCGGTCTCGGTCTGGGTGGGCGGCACCGCCGAGCAGGCGGCATGGCTGGCCGGGCGGGTCATGGGCGGCGCGGTGGTCTCGCTCGCGCTGACGGAGCAGTCGCACGGCAGCGACCTGCTGGCCGGCGAACTGACCGCCGAGCGCACCCGGACGGGCGGCTACCGGCTCGACGGCGAGAAGTGGCTGATCAACAACGCCACCCGGGCCGACCTGGTGACCGTTCTCGCCCGTACCGACCCGGCCGGCGGCGCCCGCGGCTTCAGCCTCTTCCTCGTCGACAAGGCCCGGATGACCGAGGGGAGTTGGCGCCCGGTACCGGCGCTGCCCACCCACGGGGTGCGCGGCGCCGACATCAGCGGGATCGCCTTCTCGGGCGCCGAGATCCCCGCGTCGGCGCGGATCGGCGCCGAGGGCGCGGGACTCGAGATCATCCTCAAGGGCTTCCAGATCACCCGCACGCTCTGCTCCGCGATGACGCTGGGCATGGCCGGACAGGCCCTGGGCGTCGCGGTCGCCTTCGCCGAGCGGCACGAGCTGTACGGGCGGCGGCTCGCCGATCTTCCGCAGGCCGGCCGCACCCTCGCCGAGGCCTACGCCGACCTGCTCGCCGTAGAGGCCGTCAGCCTGGTCGCCACCCGCGGCATCCACACCCTCACCGGGGAGCAGAGCGCCGTGTCGGCCGTCGTGAAGTACCTGGTGCCGACCGTCGGCGACCAGCTGATCGCCGGCCTGCGGCAGGTCCTCGGGGCGCGCGCCATGCTCGTCGCGGACCACGCCGAGGGCACGTTCCAGAAGATCGAACGCGATCACAGGATCGTCGGCATCTTCGACGGCAGCACCGTCGTCAACCTCAACTACCTCATCAACCAGTTCCCGGTCCTCGTCCGCGGCTGGCGCGGCGGGCACACCGACCCGGCCGGCGTCGCCGCCTCCGCCCGGCTCGACGCACCGCCCCCCGCGCTCGACCCGGGCGCCCTGACCCTGTACGCCCGGTCCGGCTGCAGCGTCGTACAGGCGCTGCCGGCCGCCGTCGGCCGGGTCCGTGACCGGGAACCGGACAGCGCGGTGGCCGCGCAGGCCGGGCGGCTGCTCGTGCTGGCCGGGGAACTGCACGACGAACTCGCCGCCCACCGGCCCTCCGCCCGCGACGTGCCCGAACGGGCCTTCGCCCTCGCTCGCGACTACACGCTGCTCTACGCGGCCTCGGCCGCCCTGCACCTGTGGCTGGAGAACCCCGCCGGACGCTGGTCCGACACCGGCTGGCTGGAAGCCGTACTCACCCGGCTGCTGCGGCAGCTGAGCGGTGAGCCCGATCTCGACGACGTGGACGGACCGGCCCTGGACCGGCTGCTGCCGACCCTGCGCCGACAGCACCGCGAAGGGCTGCTGTTCTCGCTGTTGCACTGCGAACTGGCCGAGGCCGCGGGCCGTCCGGCCCAGGAGGGGTCATGAGCGAGACGATCACGCACGCACCCGGGCCGGTGCCCGCGGCGACCGCGGCCGACCCGGACCACCGGGTGCGCACCGCCGCCCTCGAACGCCTCGTCGGGCCCGCCGGTGATCCCGGCAACCCGCTGGGCACCGCCGCCGTGCTCGCCGCGGACGAACAGGGCGAACTGTCCGCCGAGGGCGAGCGGCTGCTCACCGGATACGGCCTCAACGCCGAGTTCGTGCCCCGCGCCCTGGGCGGCCGCTTCACCCAGGCCGACGGGTTCGCGCACCTCATGCGCACCGTCTTCCGGCGCGACTGCTCCCTCGGCATCGGCTACGGCGTCACCAGCTTCATCGCCGGCCTGCCCATCTGGGCGTCGGGCTCCGCCGCGCAGCAGCGGCGGGCCGCCGACATCCTGCTGTCCGGCGGCCGCGTCGTCGCCGCGTACACCGAACTCGCCCACGGCAGCGACTTCTCCCGCGTCGGCCTCACCGCCACCCCCGCGCCCGAGGGCCTGCGGCTGCGGGGCGGCAAGCAGCTCGTGAACAACGTCTCGCGGGCCGAGGCCGCCGTGGTGTTCGCCCGCACCAGCGACCGACCGGGCAGCCGCAGCCACTCCCACCTCCTGGTCGACCTCGACCGGCTGCCCGCCGACGCGGTGCGCCGCGACATCCGCTACCCGACGTCGGGCGTCCGCGGCTGCCTGCTCGGCGGCATCGAGTTCGACGACTGCCCGGTGCCCGCCGACTCCGTGCTCGGCACACCCGGCGGCGCCATGGAGACCGTGCTGCGCGCCTTCCAGGTGACCCGCAGCGTGCTGCCCGGCATGGTCGTCGGCATCGGTGACACGCAGTTGCGGGCCGCGCTCGGCTTCGGGCTCGGACGGCGCCTGTACGGCCGGCCCGTCGCCGGGCTCCCGTACCCGCGCGCCACGCTGGTGGGGGCCTTCGCCGACCTGCTGGTGTGCGACGCCCTGGCCACGGTCGGCGCCCGCTCGCTGCACCTGCTGCCGGGCGAGACCAGCGTGCAGTCCGCCGCCGTGAAGTACCTGGTTCCCAAGCTGCTCCAGGAGTCCTCGTACCGCCTCTCGGTGCTGCTGGGCGCCCGCAGCTACGTGCGCACCGGCCCGTACGCCGTCTTCCAGAAGGCCGCCCGCGACCTGCCCGTGGTGGCGCTCGCCCATGCCGGCAGCGCCGTCTGCCAGGCCACGATCGTGCCGCAGCTGCCGCGGCTCGCGGAGCGCGGCTGGTTCCGGCCCGGGGCCGCGCCCCCCGCGGCGCTGTTCCGCCCCGGCGACCCGCTGCCGCCCCTGGACCTCGCGCTGCTGGAACTCAACGCGCGCGGCCGGGACACCCTCAGCCGGGCCGTCACCGACACCGAGTACGACGACCCCCGCGTGAACGCCCTGGCCCGGCTGTTCGCCGGCGAACTGCGGGGCATCGCGCGGCGCGCCGCCGAACTGCCGGCCCGGGACCGCACGGTGCTCGCCTCGCGCCGCGGGTTCCTGCTCGCCGACCGCTACGCGCACGTGCTCGCCGCCGCGGCCTGTCTCGGCGTGTGGCAGCACGGCGACGGCCCGCCGCGCGATCCGGCCTGGGTGATCTGCGCCCTGCACCGGCTCGCCGACCGTCTCGGCCTGAAGCCGGGGCCGCCGCCCCGGGACGCGGCCGAGGAGCTCCACACGGAGCTGCTCCACCGTCACGAAGAGCACCTCTCCTTCGACCTCATCCGCGCTCCGCTCGCCTGAGCGGGGCGCCGTCCCACGGGAGTTCAGCCATGTCCATCGCGTCCACCGGGCCCACCGCGCCCGACACCGTCCCCGCCGCCGACATCCGCGGCTGGCTCGTCGAACGGATCGCCTTCTACCTGGAGTGCTCCACCGAGGAGATCGCCGAGGACGCGCCGCTGGTCGACATCGGCCTCGACTCGGTCTACTCGCTCACCCTGTGCGGCGACGTCGAGGACCGCTTCGGGCTCACCGTCGAACCGACCATGGCCTGGGACCACCCGACCGTCGGCGCGATCACCGCCCACCTCACGGAAGAGCTGGCCAGGCGGTGACCGCCGCGCTCCCGCTCTCCGCGGGCCAGGAAGCCATGTGGTTCCTGCACCGGCTCGCCCCCGCCAGCGCCGCGTACAACGTGGTCCTCGGCGTGCGCGTGCACAGCCCGCTCGACGCGGAGCGGCTGCGCCGCGCGGTGGCCGCCCTCGCCGGCCGCCACGAGCTGCTGAGCTCCGTGTACGAGGAGGAGGACGGGCAGCCGGTACGCCGGCCCGCGCCCGGCCTGCCCGTGCCGTTCGAGGTGCGCGAGGTGCCCGGCGGCACGGACGAGGAAGTGACCGCGCTCGCCCGCGAGGCCGGCGCCCGGCCCTTCGCGCTCCGCGACGCCTGGCCGTTCCGGGTCGTACTGCTGCGCCGCGGACCCGCCGACGCGGCGCTCGTGGTCGCCGCCCACCACATCGCGAGCGACGCCACCAGCCAGTGGCTGATGCTGCGCGACCTCCTCGACGCGTACGCCCTCGGCGGCGGGCCGCTGCCCGCCCCCACCGTTCCGTACAGCCGGTACGTCGACCAGGAACGGGCGCTCGCCGGCAGCCCCGCCCGCGCCCGCGCCGAGCGGTACTGGGCCGGGCTCGGCCAGGGCACCACCGCCGCTACCCTGACCCCCGACCGGCCCGCCACCGGACCCGCGGCGCTGCGCGGCACGACCTACGTCCACCCGCTCGCCCCGGATCTCGCCGCCCGGCTGCCCGACGCGGCCGCGCACGCCGGGGTGACCCCCTTCGCGCTGCTGCTCGGCGCCTTCCAGGCCGCCGTGCACCGCTCCACCGGGCTCGACGACTTCCTCATCGGCTGCCCCGCGTCCAGCAGGATCGGCAAGGGCACCGCCGACATGGTCGGCTATCTCGTCAGCTCCCTCGCCCTGCGCGCCCGCTTCGCCGCCGACACCACCATCGGCGACACCGTGAGCGAGGCCCACCTGGGTCTGCTCGCCGGTCTCGGGCGGCTGCGTCACCCCGTTCCCGTACCCAGGTTCGCGATGGCCGTGACACTGCTCGCGACCGACCGGCTGCCGGTCCCCGGACTGGTCGGCGCGGCGGAACCGACCACCTACGGGGGACTGCGGCTGTCGCTCATCGATCTCCCGCACATGGAGGGCCAGTTCGACGTCAACGTCGAACTGCGCAGCAGCGCGGACGGGCTGACGGTCGTCCTGCGCTACGCCGACGAGCTGTTCGACCGGGAGACCGTCGAGCGGTTCGCCGCGGTGTGCACCCGCATGATCGAGGCGGCGGTGGACGAGCCCACGGCGGTCGTCTCGCGCATTCCGCTGACCGCGGGCGACCAGCTCGCGGAACTGCTGAGCCTGGGCGACGGCCAGTACGACGACTGGTGAGCGCGGCACCCCCCACCCCCCGGGGCCTCGGGATATAGGCCGTTTATGAGAAGGCGGTGCCAGCGTGAACCCACCACCCCTACCGACGAGGTCACCATCATGAATCAGGCAACCGGGGCCGGCCGACGGCCGTTGGTCGAACGGATCACCCACTGGAGTGTCCGAAACCGGAAACGGGCAGCCTTCGGCTGGCTGGGTCTGGTTGTCCTCATCATCGCGATCGGTGCGGGCCTGGGTTCCACGAGCGCGACCTGGAAGATGCCGCGCGCCCTGCGCTGGCTGCCCGGCGTCAGCCTGGAGGGCAGCGACGACGATCCCGTCCCCGCCCCCGCGCCGGCGGCCGCCCCGGACGCCGAGCCGCTGCCGACGGCTCCCCTCCAGGAGCCGGCCGGACAGACGGCCGCCACGCGCTGACGGCCCCTCCCTCCTCGGAAGAGCCCGCAGGAGTCCGCAAGAGCCGCACACATCCGGCACCTGAAGGAGCCGGGATACGCCACGACCGGCGTACCCCGGCTCCTTTCGCGTGCCGACCCGCGCCGTATAGGGGCTGTATAGCGGTCCCGCACAGAATTCGAGGGTCAGGTCAGAGGTTTTCAACAGTGCCTGCCACGAAGGGACAACCGTGCCCGAGAAACCGTACTCAGGAATTCTGTCGACCATCGGGAACACCCCTCTGGTCCACATGGAAAACCTGCTGCCCGGCTTCGGGTCCCAGGTCTACGCCAAGGTCGAGCGCTTCAACCCGGGCGGCAGCATCAAGGACCGGTCGGCGCTGAGAATGCTCGTCGACGCAGTGCGCAGTGGCGGACTGCGGCCGGGCGAGTCCGTCGTCGTCGAGTCCAGTTCCGGCAATCTCGCGGTCGGACTCGCACAGATCTGCCGCTACTTGGGACTGCGCTTCATCTGCGTGGTCGACGGCAAGACCACCACGCAGAACCTCGCCATCCTCAAAGCCTTCGGCGCCGAGATCGAGGTCGTCACCGAGCGCGACGCGGCCACCGGCGAGTATCTGCCGTCCCGCCTGCGCAGGGTGCGCGAGCTGGTCGCGAGCACCGCCCACGCGTTCTGGCCCAACCAGTACGCCAACCCCCTGAACCCGCGCGCCCACGAGGTCACCATGCGGGAGATAGCCCGGGCCCTGGACGGCCGGGTCGACTACCTCTTCGCCTCGGTCTCGACCTTCGGCACCCTCAAGGGCTGCGCCGACCACATCCGCGACGCGGGTCTCGGCACCACGGTCGTCGCCGTCGACGCCCTGGGCAGCGCGATCTTCGGACTGGAGTCGACGGTACGGCTCATCCCCGGGCACGGCGCCTCCGTGGTGCCGCCGCTGATGGACCCCCAGGCCGCCGACGAGGTGGTCCACATCTCCGACCTCGAATGCGTCGCCGCCTGCCGCAGGCTCGTCGCCCGCGAGGCGATCCTGGCCGGCGGCTCGTCCGGGGCGACGGTCGCGGCCCTGCGGAAATACGCGGAACACATTCCGGACGGGTCGAATTGCGTGCTCATTTTCCCGGACGGCGGCGACCGCTACCTCGACACCATCTACTCCGACGACTGGGTGCACCGCAATTTCGGCGAGGTCTCCCATCTCTGGAAGGACTGACTTCCCATGATTGTCATCCGGCACGCCGATGTGGAGAGCATCCTCAACGGCCGCGAGGCGGACAACGTCCGTACCGTCGCCGAGGCATACCGGCTGCACGCCTCCGGGCAGACCGCGGTCCCGCACTCCGTCTTCCTGCGCTTCCCCGGGCACGACCGGGACCGCATCATCGGCCTGCCGGCCTACCGCGGCGGCGACCGTCCGGTGGCCGGAATGAAGTGGATCTCGTCGTTCCCGGCGAACATCGAGTCGGGGCTGCAGCGCGCCAGTGCCGCGATCCTGCTCAACTCGCTGGCCACGGGCCACCCCGAGGCGCTGGTCGAGGGCTCGGTGATCTCCGCCATGCGCACCGCGGCCAGTGCCGCGCTCGCCGCCGAGCTGCTGACCCGCGACGCCCGCCCGACCGGTGTCGCGCTGGTCGGCTGCGGCGTCATCAACCAGGAGATCCTGCGCCATCTGCGCGCGGTGCTCCCGGAGCTGTCCGAGGTCACGCTGTTCGACCGGGCGCGGCCCCGCGCCGAGGAGTTCGCCGGCCGGCTCGCCGCCGACGCGCCCGGACTGCGCGTCGCGTACGCCGACTCGCTCGACGAGGCACTCGGCGCGCACCCGCTGATCTCCTTCGCGACCACGGCGGGAGTGCCGCACACCGGCCTCGACGCGGTGCGGCCGGGCTCGCTGGTGCTGCACGTCTCGCTGCGCGACCTGCACCCCGAGGCGCTGCTCGGCGCCCACAACATCGTCGACGACGCCGACCACGTGTGCCGCGAGCGCACCTCGCCGCACCTGGCCGAACAGCTCACCGGCGACCGGGACTTCATCGACGCCTCGATCGGCGAGCTGCTCAACGGCGAGCGGGAGTTCGTCCGCGTCCCGGGCCGGACGACGGTCTTCTCGCCGTTCGGGCTCGGGGTCCTCGACCTGGCCCTCGCCGCCGCCGTGTACGACACGGCGGCCGCCAAGGGCCTTGGGGTACGGGTCGACGGCTTCCTGCCGCCGCCCGCCGCCTGACCACACCCACGCACCACCCACCACCGGGCGACCGCCCGACCACCCTCATGAGGAGCAGACATGGCGACCGAGCCGACCGACGACCGCACCTACCGCGTCGTCCGCAACGACGAGGACCAGTACTCGATCTGGTGGGCCGAGCGCGACCTGCCCGCCGGCTGGAGCGCCGAGGGCACCGAGGGCACCCGCGAGCAGTGCCTCGCCCGGATCGCCGAGGTCTGGACGGACATGCGCCCGCGCAGCCTGCGTGAGCGCATGGAGGCCGACGCGGCCTGACCCGCCCCCGCCCCGCCCCCACACCCTTCCTCCGCACCTTCTCTCTTTCGCGATTCGGAACAGGAGATCCCGTGAACGCCGAACAGCGGTCGGGTGACGTCCCCGACATCCGTCCCCGGCCGTCGGCGGCCGGAGGCACCCCTCTTCTGCACGAGAGGTTCGCCGCCCAGGCCCTGCGCACGCCGCACGCCGTCGCCGTCGTCGACGGCGCGCGCACGGTGACGTACGCGGAGCTGGACCGCGCGGCGAACCGCATGGGGCACTTCCTGCGGGGGCTGGGGGCCGGGCCGGACTCCGTCGTCGGGGTCGGCCTGGAACGCGGCGCCGACCTGGTCGTCGCGCTGCTCGGGGTGTGGAAGTCCGGGGCCGCCTACCTGCCGCTGGACCCGGCGCAGCCGCCGGCCCGGCTG
>NZ_RAIF01000025.1:295106-321720 GCF_003671715.1 Streptomyces sp. E2N166
GGACCGTGCGCAAGCACGGCCTCGGCCCCGCCGACCGCATCCTGCAGAAGACGTCCATCGGCTTCGACGCGGCCGGCTGGGAGATCTTCGCCCCGCTGGTCGGCGGCGGCAGCGTGGTGCTCGCGCCGCGCGGTGCCGAACGGGACCCGGCGGCGCTCCTGCGCGCGGTGTCCGACCACCGCGTCACGGTCCTCCAGGTGGTCCCCTCCGTCCTGCGCGTCCTCGTCGAGGAGGGCGACTGGAGCGGCTGCGGCTCCCTGCGGCTGCTGTTCTCCGCCGGTGAGGCGCTGCACGGCGAACTCGTCGCCCGGCTGCGCGAGAAGGCCGGCCCGGCCCTTGAGGTGTGGAACACCTACGGGCCCACCGAGTGCTCCATCGACATCACCGCCCAGGCCGTCGACCCGGCGCAGACCAGCGGCGCGATACCCATCGGCCGCCCCATCCCCGGGATGCGCGTCCTGGTCCTCGACCCGAACGGCGACCCGGTCCCGATCGGCACCCCGGGCGAGCTGTACGCGGGCGGGACCGGCGTGGCCCGCGGCTACCTCGGCCGCCCCGACCTGACCGCCGAGCGCTTCGTGCCCGACCCCTACGCGAGCGAGCCCGGCTCCCGCCTCTACCGCACCGGCGACCTGGTGCGCTGGCGCTCCGACCGCACCCTCGACTACCTGGGCCGCCTCGACCACCAGGTCAAGGTCAACGGCGTCCGCGTCGAGCCGGGCGAGATCGAGGCGGCGCTCGCCGCCCACCCCGGCGTCACCGGCGCGGTCGTCGTGCCGTACGAGGCGGAGGGCGGCGGCAAGCGGCTCGCCGCGCACCTCACCGCGGCCGGTCCCGGGGCCGCCGGCCCGTCGGCCGACGCGCTGCGCGCCTTCCTGCGCGAGCGGCTCCCCGAGAGCCACCTCCCGTCGTTCTTCCACACCCTCGACGCCTTCCCGCTCACGGCCAACGGCAAGGTCGACCGGGCCCTGCTGCCCACCCCGGGCGAGATCGCCGCGGCCGGCCGGCCGTCGTTCGTCACCCCGCGCAACGCCGCCGAGCAGCTCGTCGCGGACGCCTGGGCCGACCTGCTCGGAGCGGACCGGGTCGGCGCGCACGACGACTTCTTCGCCCTCGGCGGCACCTCCCTCCAGCTGACCCGCCTCGCCGCGAGGCTGCGTGCCGCGTCCGGCGCGCAGATCTCGCTGCGCGGACTGCTGCGGGCCACCACCGTCGAGGGGCAGGCCGGCCTCATCGAGGTCCCCGCCGCCGACGAGAGCCCGATCGTGCCCGTCCCGCGCGACGGCGATCTGCCGCTGTCGTCCGGCCAGCGCCGCCTGTGGTTCCTGGACCGGATGCACCCGGGCAGCCCCGAGTGGGTGGCTCCGCTCTTCCTGCGGCTGCCCGAGGGCACCGGCGCCGACACCGTGCGGCGCGCCCTGGACGCGCTGTCCGCCCGCCACGAGGCGCTGCGCACCCGCTATCCGGACCGGGGCGGCGAGCCGTACCAGGTGATCGGCGAGGCCGGTGCGCGACCGGTCGAGCTCCGGGTCGAGGACACCTCGCGCGACGGCCTGGAGCGGCTGTTCCGAGAGCAGTTCGAGCGCGGCTTCGACCTGGCCTCGGGGCCGCTGTGGCGGGCGCTGCTCGCCCGCACCGACGACGGCCACGTGCTGCTCCTCACCCTGCACCACATCACCGTCGACGGATGGTCCACGGTCGTCCTGGAGCGTGAACTGCGTGAGCTGTGCGCCGCGTTCGAGGCGGACCGCGAGCCGCGGCTGCCCGCGCTCGCCGTGCAGTACGCCGACTACGCGGCCTGGCAGCACACCCGGCACACCGAGGAGTTCATCGCCGGCGAGCTGGCCCACTGGCGCGCCGCACTGGCCGGCATCGAACCCGTCGACCTGCCCCTGGACCACCCCCGCCCGGCCGAACGCGACCCGCGCGGAGCCGTCGTCCCCTTCCGCGTCGAGCCCGAACTCGCCGACCGGCTGACCGAGCTGGGCAAGGCGCACCGTGCCACGCCCTTCATGACCCTGCTCACCGCGTACGCCACCCTGATCGCCCGCTACAGCGGCAGCTGGGACATCCCGGTCGGCACCCCCGTCGCCGGCCGCGGCCGCCCCGAGACCGAGGGCACCGTCGGCTTCTTCCTCAACTCCCTCGTCGTACGGTGCGCGCTGGACGCCGATGTCACCTTCGCCGACGCCCTCGACCGGGTCAGCCAGGCCGCGCGGGCCGCCTTCGCCCACCAGGAACTGCCCTTCGAGCGGCTCGTCGACGAGCTCCAGCCCGAGCGCGACCTCTCCCGCACCCCGCTCTACCAGGTCGCCTTCGACCTGCACAGCGAGGGCGTCACCAGCGTCGCCACCGAGGACGCGGACATGGCGGCCTTCACCGCCGCCTGGCAGGTCGCCAAGACCGACCTCTCCCTGTTCATGCGCAGGACCGGTGACGGCGCCCTGGACGGCGTACTCGAATACGCCGCCACCCTCTTCGAGCGCGCCACCGTCGAGCAGCTCGCCGGGCACTTCACCAGCCTGCTCCGGCAGGTCGCCGAGCAGCCCGGTCTGCCGCTCGGCAAGGTCGACTTCCTGTCGGCCGACGAGCGCGGCCGCCTCCTCGTCGGCTGGAACGACACCGAGGTCAGCGCCGAGTCCGAGACCGTGCTCGCCCTCGTCGAGGCCTGGGCCACCGCCGACCCGGACGTCACCGCCCTCTCGTACGGCTCGGAAAGCGTCACCTACGGCGAGCTGGACGCCCGCGCCAACCGCCTCGCGCACCTGCTGCGGGAGCGGGGCGTCGGCGCCGAGTCGCGGGTCGCGGTGCTCCTGGACCGCGGGCCCGAGCTGGTCACGGCCCTGCTCGCGGTGTGGAAGGCCGGCGGCGCCTATCTGCCCGTCGATCCCTCCTGCCCCGCCGAGCGGCTCACCGCGATGCGCCGGAGCGCGGGCGCGCACACGGTGATCACGTCGAGCGGGTACGCGGCGACCGCCGGGGACGGGGCGCTCCTGGTCGACACCGACGCGGCCCGGATCGCGGCCGCGCCGGCCACCCGGCCCGCCCGCACCGACGACCTCGACCGGCTCGCCTACGTGATCTTCACGTCGGGCTCCACCGGGACGCCCAAGGGGGTCGAGGTCACCCACCGCGGCCTCGTCAACCACGTCGCCTGGGCGGCGCGGGAGCTGGCGCCGCGCGACTACGGCGGGGCGCCGCTCTTCTCGTCCGTCGCCTTCGACCTCGTCGTCCCCAACCTGTGGGCGCCGCTGGTCACCGGGCAGCGGCTGTTCCTGCTGCCGCAGGACACCGACCTCTCGGAGCTGGGCAAGCACCTGGCCGAGGCCGAACCGTTCAGCTTCGTGAAGCTCACCCCCGGCCACCTCGACGTGCTCGCCCTCCAGCTGACCCCGGCCCAGGCCGGCGCGCTGGCCCCGGTCCTCGTCGTGGCGGGGGAGGCCTTCTCGCGGGCCACCCTGGAGCGGTGGCGGGCCCTGGCCCCCGACACCCGCCTGGTCAACGAGTACGGGCCGACCGAGGCCTCCGTGGGCACCTGCGTCTTCGAGGTGCCCGACGCGTCCGAGGGGACCACGGAGATCCTGCCGATCGGCCGGCCGCTGCCGAACATGACGATGTACGTCCTGGACGACCGGCTCCAGCCGGTGCCCGCCGGCGTCGCGGGCGAGCTGTACGTCGGCGGCACGGGAGTGGCCCGCGGCTACGCGAACCGTCCCGACCTGACCGCCGAGCGCTTCCTGCCCGACCCGTTCGGCACGCCCGGCGCCCGCGTCTACCGGACCGGCGACCGGGTCCGCCGACGGGCCGACGGCAACGTCGAGTTCCTCGGCAGGTTCGACGACCAGGTCAAGATCCGGGGCTACCGCGTCGAACTGGGCGAGGTCCGGGCCGTCCTGGCCGGCCACCCCGCGGTGCGCGAGGCGTTCCTCACCGTCCACGCGTCCGACAACGGTGAGAAGCAGCTCGTCGCCCACTACGTCGCCGAGTCCCAGCCCGGCGCGGGCCCCGAGCCCGGCGGCGATCTCGCCGGCACTCTCGCCGCGCACTGCGCCCGGCTGCTGCCGGACTACATGGTCCCCGCCGTCTGGATCCCGCTCGACGCGCTGCCCCTCAACGCGAACGGCAAGGTCGACCGGCGCGCCCTGCCCGCCCCCGGCACGGACAGCGGGCCGGCGGACCGGGTGCCGCCGAGCGGTCCCGTCGAGGAACGCATCGCCGAGATCTGGGCCGAGCTGCTCGGCACCGAGGCCGGCGCGCACGACAACTTCTTCCACGTGGGCGGCAACTCGATCCTCGCGATCCGGCTGATCTCCCGCATCCAGGAGGAGTTCGAGATCGATTTCGCGGTGCGAACGGTGTTCGAGGGACCCACCGTCGCGCGCCTCGCGGCAACCGTCGAGGAGCGCATCAAGGCGGAGATCGCCGCGCTCACCGACTCGGAACTCGTGACTGACGAACTGCTGGTGAAGGGGTACGACGCATGACCGGGGACAAGGCTCAGACGGTCCGGGACACCGCGGCACTCCGCGACGAGCTGCTGCGCCGCCGGATGGCGGGCCGCCGCGGCGCCGGCCGGCGCACCGCGGTGCCGCGCGCGGACCGCACGGCCCCCCTGCCGCTGTCGTACGGCCAGCAGCAGATGTGGTTCCTGAACCGGCTGGAGCCGAACAGCACCGAGTACCTGGTGCCGCTCGTGCTGCGGCTGCGCGGCCCGCTGGACACCGGGGCGCTCGGCCGCGCCTGGCAGACGCTCCTGGAGCGCCACGAGATCCTGCGCACCCGCTACGCGCTCGCCGGTGACGAGCCCGTGCAGGTCATCGACGCACCGCGCCCCGTCACGCTGGACGTCACCGCCGTGGCGGACGAGCGGAGCCTGCTGCGTGCCGTCGAGGACGACATGGGCCGCTCCTTCGACCTGGCCGGCGAGTGGCCGGTGCGCGCCCGGCTGCTGCGGCGCGCCGCCGACGACCACGTGCTGTCGCTCGTCTTCCACCACATCGCCTGCGACGCCTGGTCCACCGGAGTCCTCGGCCAGGAACTCTCCGCTCTGTACGGCGCGTTCACCAGCGGCGCCGGCAACCCGCTGGCGCCCCTGCCGGTGCAGTACGCGGACTACGCGGCCTGGCAGCGCGCGGAGCTGAACGGCGGCGCCCTGGCCCGGCAACTCGACTACTGGACCGCTCAGCTTGCGGACCTGGAGGCACTGGAACTGCCGGCCGACCGGCCGCGGCCGGCCGTGCGGGACGCGGCGGGCGACACCGTCGCCTTCACCCTGCCCGCCCCGCTCGCCGACCGGGTCCGCGCGACCGGCCGGCACCACGAGGCCACCCCCTTCATGGTGGTCCTCGCCGCCTTCCAGGGCCTGATCGGACGCTACACCGGCCGCACCGACGTCGCCGTCGGCACCGTCGGCTCGGGACGCACCCTGCCCGAACTCCAGGGCCTGATCGGCTACGGCATCAACAGCCTCGTCCTGCGCGGCCGCTGGAGCGCGGACGCGCCCTTCGGTGAACTGCTCGACGCCACCCGCGCCACCGTGCTCGACGCCTTCGACCACCAGGCGGTGCCCTTCGCGCAGCTCGTGGACCGGCTCCAGCCGGAGCGCGACATGTCCCGTACGCCGCTCTACCAGGTGGCGTTCACCATGCACGGCGAGCGGACGGCCGCCTTCGAGCTGGCCGGGCTCACGGCGGAGCCGTACCTCGGCACCGGCCGCGTCGCCAAGACGGACCTCGACCTCCAGCTGACCGAGGGCGCCGACGGCTCGTTCACCGGCCGCTTCGAGTACGCCACCGCCCTGTTCGACCGCGCGACGGTGGAGCGCATGGCGGACCACCTGCTGCGCCTCCTGGACACCGTCACCACCGACCCGGCCGCGCGCCTGTCCGTGGCCGGCATCCTCGGCGCCGACGAGCGGGCCCTGCTCGCCGGCGGCCCGGAGCGCGTGGAGCCGGTCACCCGCCGCGTCCACGAGGTCTTCGAGGCGCAGGCGGCCCGCACCCCGGACGCCGTCGCCGTCGTCTTCGAGGACCGGGAACTCTCGTACGCCGAGCTGGACACCCGCGCCAACCGCGTCGCGCACCTGCTGCGCGCCAAGGGCGTCGGCCCCGAGGACCTCGTCGGCATCTGCCTGGAACGCGGTATCGAACTGATGCCCGCACTCCTCGGCGTGCTCAAGTCGGGCGCCGCCTACCTGCCCCTCGACCCCGCCAACCCCGCCGATCGCCTCGCGTACATCGTGAAGGACGCGAACGCCCCGGTGGTGCTGACCACCGCCGCCCAGGCCGGCGTCCTCGACGGGCGGTACGAGGGCGACGTGGTCGAACTGGACACCGAGGCCGCCCTCCTCGCCGCCCAGCCCGGCACCGCCCCCGGCGTGGCCGGCACCCCCCAGAACCTGATCTACACCATCTACACCTCGGGCTCCACGGGCCGCCCCAAGGGCGTCGCCCTCACCCACGAGAACGTGGTGCGGCTCCTCGCGCGCGGCCGGGAGCACTACGCCTTCGCGGAGACCGACGTGTGGCCCCTGTTCCACAGCTACGCCTTCGACGTCTCCGTCTGGGAGATGTGGGGCGCGCTGCTGCACGGCGGCCGCCTCGTCGTCGTCCCCTTCGCGGTGACCCGCTCGCCCGAGGAGTTCCTCGACCTGCTGGTCGACCAGGGCGTCACGGTCCTCAACCAGACGCCCTCCGCGTTCCGCGCGCTGACCGGCGCCGCCCGCGACGGCGACCCGCGTATCGACCGGCTCGCCCTGCGCGCCGTGGTCTTCGCCGGCGAGAGGCTGGAGGTCTCCGAGCTGGGCCCGTGGGCGGAGCGCGTCGGCCTGGACCGCACCGCGCTGGTGAACATGTACGGGATCACCGAGACCACCGTGCACACCACCTACCGGCGGCTGACCGACGCGGACCTCGACCCGCGGTCCGGCAACCCCATCGGGCGGCCCCTCGCCGACCTGACCGTCCACCTCCTCGACGGCAACGGCGAGCTGGTGCCGGTCGGCGTGCCCGGCGAGATCCACGTCGGCGGCCCGGGCGTCGCCCGCGGTTACCTCAACCGCCCCGAGCTGACCGCCGAGCGCTTCGTCCCCGACCCGTACGGACCGGCCGGCGCCCGCCTCTACAAGAGCGGCGACCTGGCCCGCCGGCTGCCCGACGGCCGGCTGGAGTTCCTCGGCCGCGCCGACGACCAGGTGAAGATCCGCGGCTTCCGCATCGAACTCGGCGAGATCGAGAACGCCCTCGCCGCCCACGAGGCGGTCCGTGACGCGGTCGTCCTGGTCCGCGAGGACACCCCCGGCGACGTCCGGCTCGTCGCCTACGTCACCGCGGACGGCGCCGACGCCCCCGCCCCGGCCGAGCTGCGCGCTCTGCTCACCGCCGCACTGCCCGAGTACATGGTCCCGGCCGCCTTCGTCGTCCTCGACGGGCTGCCGCTGACCACCAACGGCAAGCTCGACAAGCGCGCCCTGCCCGCCCCGGGCCAGGACGCCGTCGGCGCGACGGCGTACGTCGCCCCGCGCACCGTCGTGGAGGAGCGGATCGCCGAGGCCTGGCAGGACGTGCTCGGCCTCGACCGGGTGAGCGTCGAGGACGGCTTCTTCGAACTCGGCGGACACTCCATCCGGGCGGTCACCCTCGTCGGACGGCTGCGCGCCGCCGGGTACGACCTGGCCGTGCGCGACGTCTTCGAGTACCGCACCGTCGCGCGCATCGCCGAACTCGTCACCGGCCGCCCGGCACCGGCCGCCCGGCCCGCCACCGTCGCCCCGTTCTCCCTGGTGGCGGACGAGGACCGGGACCGGCTCCCGGAGGGCCTCACGGACGCCTACCCGCTGTCACAGGTCCAGCTCGGCATGGTCGTCGAGATGCTGACCGACGACGGGAAGCACCCGTACCACAACGTCACCTCGTTCCGAATACGCGACGAACACCCCTTCTCCGAGGCCGCGTTGCGCGAGGCGGCGGCCCTCGTCACCGCCCGGCACGACGTCCTGCGCACCTCCGTGGACCTCTCCGCCTACTCCGTACCGCTGCAACTCGTCCACACCCACGCCGAGATGACCGTCGGAGTGCGCGACCTGAGCGCTCTCGACGAGGAGGCCCTCCTCCGGTCCCTGCGGGAGTTCACGGCCACCGAGCGCGCCGACCTCTTCGACCTGGCCACCGCCCCGCTGCTGCGGCTGCACGCGCACCTCGCGGGCGACGACAGCTGGTGGCTCACCAACACCGAGTGCCACGCCATCCTGGACGGCTGGAGCCACCACTCCTTCCTGATGGAGGTCCTGGAGGAGTACCGGCGGATCCGGGACGGCGAGCCCGCCGCCGCGCCGGACGGGCCCACGGCCCGCTTCGCGGACTTCGTCGCAGCCGAACTGTCGACGCTCGCCTCGCCGGACTCGCGCGACTACTGGCAGGACATCGTCACCGACCACGCCCGGCTGTCCGTCCCGGCCCTCTGGACCGGCGACGACCAGGACGCCGGACAGCCCTGCCGCGTCCCCGTCCCCTTCCACGACCTGGAGGACCGGCTCCGGGCCCTGGCGACGAAGGCGGGCGCGTCGCTCAAGAGCGTGCTGCACGCGGCGTACCTGAAGACCATGAGCCTGATCACCGAGGAGGAGCGCTTCTTCACCGGCCTGGTCTGCAACGCCAGGCCGGAGGTGCTCGGCGCGGACCGGGTGTACGGCATGCACCTCAACACCCTGCCCTTCGCCCACGACCGCTCGGCGCGCACCTGGCGCGAGCTCGTCGCCCAGGTCTTCGCCCGCGAGATCGAACTCTGGCCGCACCGGGCCTTCCCCATGCCCGTCATCCAGCGTGAACTCGCCGACGGCGAGCGCCTGATCGACATGCGCTTCAGCTACCACGACTTCGACCAGGTCGACCGCGACCGCGTCGACTACCTGGCGAGCATCGACGACAGCCCGACCGAGTTCCCGCTCGGCGTCTCCGCCCGCATCGGCCACCTGGTCCTCACGGCCTCGCCCCGTGCCCTGAGCAGGGAGGGCACCGACCGCCTGGCCGGGATGCTCCGCTCGGTGCTGGAGGCGATGGCGGCGGACCCGGAGGGTTCGGCGCGGGAGGCGCATCTGCCGGCGGAGGAGTACCGGCGGCAGGTGGTGGAGTGGAACGAGACGGGTCACGAGGCCGAGACGCGGTCGGTACTGGAGCTGTTCGAGGCGCAGGCGGTCCGGACACCGGAGGCGGCGGCGGTCCGCGCCGGCGACCTCGTGGTGTCGTACGCGGAGCTGGACGCCCGCGCCAATCAGATCGCGCACTTCCTGCGGGAGCGCGGGGTCGGTGACGAGTCGCGGGTGGCGGTGGTCCTGGACCGCGGTCCGGAGCTGATCGCGTCGCTGCTGGGGGTGTGGAAGGCGGGCGCGGCCTACGTGCCGGTCGACCCGTCCTACCCGGCGGAGCGGGTCGCGGCGATCGTCGGGACCTCGGGTGCCCGGGTGGTCCTCGATGACTCGCGGCCTTCGGTGGAGGGGCTGCCGGTGACGGCGCCGGAGCGGACCGACGACCTCGACCGGCTGGCGTACGTCATCTTCACGTCGGGTTCGACGGGGACGCCGAAGGGCGTCGAGCTGCCGCACCGCGGCCTCGTCAACCACGTCGCCTGGGCCGCGCGGGAGCTGGCGTCGCAGGGCACGGGCGGGGCGCCGTTGTTCTCGTCCGTCGCCTTCGACCTGGTGGTGCCGAACCTGTGGGCGCCGCTCGTCGTGGGGCAGGCCGTGCACACGGTGTCCGGAGCGGTCGACATGGCCGATCTCGGTGCGCACCTGGTGGCTCAGGGCCCGTACAGCTTCATCAAGCTCACCCCGGGACACCTGGAGATCCTCGGCCACCAGCTGGACCCCGGGACGGTGGCGTCCCTGGCCGGGACGGTCGTGGTCGCCGGGGAGGCGCTGCCCGGCGAGGTCGCGGGCCGCTGGCTCGCCGCGCTCGGGCCCGGCCGGCTCGTCAACGAGTACGGGCCGACCGAGGCTTCCGTCGGCACCTGCGTCCACCCGGTGACCGAGGCACGGCCCTCGGAGGTCGTGCCGATCGGCCGTCCGCTGCCCAACATGACGATGTACGTGCTGGACGGGCTGCTCCAGCCGGTGCCGGTGGGCGTGGCGGGGGAGCTGTACGTCGGTGGTACGGGCGTGGCGCGCGGTTACGCGGGGCGCCCGGACCTGACGGCGGAGCGGTTCCTGCCGGACCCGTACGGCATCGCGGGCGCTCGTCTGTACCGCACCGGTGACCTGGTGCGGCAGCGCGCGGACGGGAACGTGGAGTTCCTGGGCCGGCTCGACGACCAGGTCAAGATCCGGGGTTACCGCGTCGAGCTGGGCGAGGTCCAGGCGGTGCTGGCCGAACACCCGGGCGTTCGGGAGGTGTTCGTCACCGTCCACGAGACGGACACCGGTGACCGCGGCCTCGCGGCCTACTACACGACCGGCGACGGCCGGCCCGTCGAGGACCCGGCCGCCTTCTGCGCCCTGCGCCTGCCGGAGTACATGGTCCCGGCCTCCTTCACCGCCCTGGCCACCCTGCCCCTCAACGCCAACGGCAAGGTCGACCGCCGCGCCCTGCCCACCCCCGAGGCGGCCGAGGCACCGGACGACACCCATGTGGCTCCGCGCACAGTGACCGAGGAGCGCGTCGCCGAGGTGTGGGCGCAGGTGTTGGGCCTGGAGCGGGTCGGTGTCGAGGACGGTTTCTTCGAGATCGGCGGGCACTCCATCCACGCCGTCGCCATGGTCGGGGCGCTGCGCTCGGCCGGCTTCGACATCGGGGTGCGGGACGTGTTCGAGCACCGCACGGTCGCCGAGCTCGCCGAGTTCCTCACCGGGCGCCCGGCACGGACCGAGGTGGACACGCCCGTGGAACGGTTCGCCCTGATCGGGGCCGGAGACCGGGCCGCGCTGCCGACCGACTCCGTGGACGCCTATCCACTGACCCAGGTGCAACTCGGCATGGTCCTTGAGATGCTCGCCGACGACTCCAAGCACGCCTACCACAACGTGTCGTCGTTCCGCGTCGCGGAGTCCGAGCCGTTCTCGGCCGGGGCCCTGCGCGCCGCCGCCCGCACGGTCACCGCCCGCCACGAGATGCTGCGCACCTCCTGCCACCTGGACGGCTACTCCCAGCCGCTCCAGGTCGTGCACGCTCAGGCGGAGATCCCGGTCACCGTTCACGAACTGCGAGGTTTGGACGAGGACGCGCGTGCCGCCACGGTGCGGGCCTTCGTGACCGCCGAGCGCGCCGACCTCTTCGACCTGGAGCGGGCACCGCTGCTGCGGATCGCCGCGCACGTCGAGGACGGCGGCTGGCGGCTCGGGCTGACCGTCTGCCATGCCATCACCGAGGGCTGGAGCCACCGCGCGCTGTTGATGGAGCTGCTCGACGAGTACCGGCGCGCCCGCGACGGTGCCGAGCAGGCCACGGTGGCCGTGCCCGGGGTGCGCTACGCGGACTTCGTCGCCGCCGAGCTGCGCTCCCTGGACTCCGACCGGGACAAGGCGTACTGGAAGGCCGTCACCGACGGCCACGTGCGCTTCTCCCTCCCGAAGGCCTGGGCGGGCGACCGTGACGCCGACCGCGAGCGCTACCGGGTCGCCGTCGAACTCAAACCCTTCGAGCGCGGGCTCCGTGCTCTGGCGACCCGGGCCCGGGTGTCCGTCAAGAGCGTGCTGCTGGCCGCGCATCTGAAGGCGCTGAGCCTGCTCACCGAGGAGGACCGCTTCCACTCCGGGCTCGTCTTCAGCGCCCGCCCCGAGGCACCGGGCGCCGACCGGGTCTACGGCATGTACCTCAACACGCTGCCGTTCGCCTTCGACGCGGACCGCGACCGCACGTGGGAGGAGCTCGTCCGCGCGGTCTTCGCCCACGAGGCGGGCATGTGGGAGTACCGCCGCTACCCGATGCCCGCGATTCAGCACGACGCCGGCGTGCAACGCCTCCTCGACGTCCGCTTCAGCTACCAGGACTTCGACCACGTCGACACCGACCGCGTCGACCTGGAGGCCAGCTCCGGCGAGGGCGCGACCGAGTTCGACCTCGCGGTGTCGGCGGTATCCGGCTACCTGCTGATGACCACCCACACCCACGCCCTGTCGCGCGCGAACGCCGACCGGCTGACCGCGCTGTACGCCGCGGTCCTGGCCGCGATGGTGGACGACCCGACAGGTGACGCCCGCATGGTCCCTCTGCCGCAGGACGAGCTGCACAGCCAGCTGGTCGAGTGGAACCACACCGCGCACGAGGCCGAGACCGCCTCCGTGCTCCAGCTGTTCGAGACGCAGGCCGCCCGCGTCCCCGACGCGCCGGCGGTCACCCTGGGCGCCGAGACACTGACGTACGCCGAACTCGACGCCCGCGCCAACCGCCTCGCGCACGCGCTGCGTGTCCGGGGCGTCGACGCCGAGGGCCGTGTCGCCGTCCTGCTGGACAGGGGCCCCGACCTGATCGCCGCGCTGCTCGCGGTGTGGAAGGCGGGCGGTGCCTACGTTCCGGTCGACCCGTCCTACCCGGCGGAGCGCGTCTCGGCGATCGTGCGGACCGCGGGTGCCGGCGTGGTGGTCACGTCGGAGGCGTACGCGGACCGGTTCGCCGGTACCGAGGTGCTGATCGGGGACACGGCGGGCGCCGGCCGTCCGACGTCGGCGCCGGTTCGCCGGGACGACCTCGACTCGCTGGCGTACGTCGTTTTCACCTCCGGTTCGACCGGCACTCCCAAGGGCGTCGAGGTGCCGCACCGGGGCCTCGTCAACCACGTCGCCTGGGCAGCCCGTGAGCTGGCCGCCCGGGGGACCGGGGGCGCGCCGCTGTTCTCCTCGGTCGCCTTCGACCTGGTCGTCCCCAACCTGTGGGGGCCGCTGGTCACCGGCCAGCGTGTCTACGCGGTCGCGCAGGACACCCCGCCCGCGCAACTGGGCCGCGCGCTGCTGGCCGGGGCACCCTACAGCTTCGTCAAGCTGACCCCCGGCCACCTCGACCTGCTCGCCGAGCAGCTCACCACCGAGCAGGCGGACGAACTCGCCGCCGTGACGGTCGTGGCCGGCGAGGCCCTGCCCCGTACCACCGCGAACCGCTCCCTGGACATCCTCGGTCCCGGCCGCCTGATCAACGAGTACGGCCCCACCGAGGCGTCCGTCGGCTCCACGGTCTTCCCGGTCACCGGACCGGTCGGCCACGAGGTCGTCCCGATCGGCCGCCCCCTGCCCAACATGCGGACGTACGTGCTGGACTCGGCGCTGCTGCCGGTGCCGATGGGGGTCGCGGGCGAACTGTACGTCGGTGGAACGGGCGTGGCCCGGGGGTACGCGGGACGACCCGACCTGACCGCGGAGCGGTTCCTGCCGGACCCGTACGACCGGGCATCGGGTGGCCGCCTCTACCGCACCGGTGACCTGGTGCGGCAGCTCCCCGACGGGAACATCGAGTTCCTCGGCCGCATCGACGACCAGGTCAAGATCCGTGGCTACCGCGTCGAACTGGGCGAGGTCCAGACCGTGCTGACAGGGCACCCGGCCGTCCGTGAGGCGTTCGTCTCCGTGCACGAGCCCGTGCCGGGGGACCGTCGGCTGGTCGCCCACTGGACCGGTACGGATGCCTCGCCGGAGGCCCTGGCCGCGTACTGCGCGCTGCGGCTGCCGGACTACATGGTGCCCGCGGCCTTCATCGCCCTGGACACCATGCCGCTCAACGCCAACGGGAAGGTCGACCGCCGCGCCCTGCCCACTCCCGACCGGGGCGACCTGCGCACGGGCACCGCCCACGTGCCGCCGCGCACCCCCACGGAGCGGGCCCTCGCCGCCATCTGGACCGAGGTGCTCGGTGTGGAACAGATCGGTGTCCACGACCGCTTCTTCGACCTCGGCGGGCACTCACTGCTGATGATCAAGGTCCTGGCGGCGGCCCGCGCCGCCGGGCTGGCGATCTCGATCTACCGCATGTACCAGCACGACACGCTGATCGACCTGGCGGCGGCGGTGGACGAGGACATGAGGGAGCAAGGGAAGGAAAGGCCGAAGGAGGCGGCGAAGGAGGCGGCGGAGCAGGCGGTACCCACGGTGCCGGAGGCCCCCGCCACCGTCGAGGTGCCGGCCGAGTTGCTGGCCAGGCTGCTCGCACAGGCCGATCGCGAGGTCGTGGCCGAGGCGGCCGGCCTGATGGGCCCGGCGGTTCCCGCGACCCCGGCGGTCGAGGGCCTCGACGGCGTCATGGCCGACCACCACGTGCCCGGCGTCGGCCTCGCGGTGGTCCGCCACGGCCGGGTCGTGTCCGTGGAGGGGCACGGGGTGCTCGCCGCGGGCGGGAACGTGCCGGTGACCGCCAGGACGCTGTTCCAGGTCGGCTCGATCAGCAAGCACGTGACCGCGTTCGCCGTGCTGCGGCTGGTGGACGAGGGGGTCGTGGACCTCGACGCGGACATCGCGAAGTATCTCACGTCCTGGCGGCTCGCCGACGACCCGCGGGCACAAGGGCCGGTCACGGTACGCCAGTTGCTCGGACACCGGGCCGGTCTGGCCCGGCACCGCAGCATCGGGTTCCGGCCCGGCGAGGAATTGCCCACGTTGCTGGACCTGCTGGCGGGCAGGCCCCCGGTGACCACGCCGAAGGTGCGGCGCGAGCTGCCCCCCGGCGAGGTGTTCCGCAAGAGCAGCACGCACTACTGGGTCCTCCAGCAGGTGCTCGAGGACGTCACCGGCGAGGCCTTCGAACCGCTGATGAGGCGCCTGGTTCTCGACCCGCTCCGCCTCGGCGACACCAGCTTCGACCAGGACCACCCCACCACCTCCGGCCTGCCCGTCGCCCTCGGTCACGACGCCCACGGCACCTTGCTGAAGGGCGGCTGGCGGCGGCGCGCCCACCTCGCCGCCGCGGGCCTGTGGACGACTACGGCCGACGCCGCCCGGTTCACCGTCGCCGTACGCGACGCGCTGCTCGGCGTACCGGGCGCGTTGGTCCCGCAGGAGCTGGCCCGGGAGCTGCTGGCGGGCGAGGCCGGCACCTTCTACGGCCTCGGCACGATCGTCGACGACAGCGGTGACGACGTGGAGCTGGGTCACGGGGGCGAGCCCTCGGGCTACTGGAACATGACGATCAGCCTCCTGCACGGCGGGACCGGCTTCGTCGCCCTGACCAACGCCGACTCCGGCAAGGCCGTCGTCAAGCACCTCACCGCCGAACTGGGTCGGGAGGACGGCGCGTTCGGACGCGGTCGGCTCGCCGCCGACTGGCGCACGGCCGACGGCTCGGGCGATCTCCCGGCGGTCCTCGCCCCGGTCGTCACCGAGGAGGAGCGGGCATGACCGGCGGCCCCTCTCCCACCACCCGCCCAAGGAGGAAACCGTGGCACGCGTACGCCATCTGATATCCATCGACGACCTCACCGACGAGGACCTGCGGGCCATCGTCGACCGCGGTGCCCGGTTCAGCGCCGAGGGCCCCGCCGGGGCCCGCCCGCTGGAGGGCGACATCGCCGGCATCTACTTCCGCCGGACCTCGACCCGGACCCGCACCGCCTTCTCGGCCGGCGCCCTGCGGCTCGGCGCGCAGATCGTCTCGTACGGCGACGGCGACCTCCAGCTCAACACCGGTGAGACCAGCGAGGACACCGGCCGGGTCATGTCCCGGATGCTCGACGTGCTCGTCGCCCGCACCGCGGACGACCCCGCCGAGATGCGCGCCTGGGCCACCCAGAACCGGATGTCCGTCATCAACGCGATGAGCGCCGACGAGCACCCCACCCAGGCGCTCACCGACCTGACCACGCTCCTCGGCCGGTTCGGCCGACTGGAGGGGCTGCGCGTCCTGTACGTGGGGGAGGGCAACAACACCGCCTCCGCCCTCGCGCTGGCCCTCACCCGCTTCCCCGGGGTCGAGCTGGAGCTGCGCACCCCGCCCGGCCACGGGCTCGCCGACCGGTTCCTGGCCCGGGCGGCGGAGCAGGCCGAGCGCCATGGCGGCCGGTTCGCCGAGCGCCACGACATGGACGCGCTGCCCGCCGACCAGGACGCCGTCTACACGACGCGCTGGCAGACCACCGGCACCAGCAAGCCGGACCCCGACTGGCGGGAGCTGTTCGCGCCGTTCCAGGTCCGGGAGGCGCTGTGGGAGGACAGCCCCAAGGCCGTCTTCCTGCACGACCTGCCCGCGCACCGGGGCGAGGAGGTCACCGCCGACGTCCTCGACGGCCCGGCGAGCATCGCCTTCCAGCAGGCCGAGAACAAGATGCACAGCGCCATGGCCGTCCTGGAATGGTGCCGCCGCGGGCCCACCGGGTCCGCGGACGGCGCGGGGCGGTCCCGGTGACCGTCGCCCCCCAGGCACCGGCCGAGGCCCGCCCCGAGCTGCCGCCACTGCGCAGGAACCGGGACTTCGTCCTGCTCTGGTCCGGAGCGGGCATGTCGTTCCTCGGCACCCGGGTCACCGCGGTCGCCTATCCGCTGCTCGTGCTCTGGCACACCCGCTCGCCGATCGCCATGTCCCTGGTGACCTTCGCGGCCCTGCTGCCCGCCCTGCTGGTGCAGCTGCCGGCCGGGGCGCTCGTGGACCGGTGGGACCGGCGGCGCGTGATGGTGGTGTGCGAGGCGGGCCGGGCGCTGGCGCTCGGCACGGCCGCGGCCGCGGTGCTCACCGGCCGGGTCGAGGTGGCGCACATCGCCGCCGTGGCGTTCGTCGAGTCGTGCCTCACCGTCTTCTACCGGCTGGCCGAACGCGGCGCCGTACGCAACGTGGTGCACGAGGAGCAGCTGCCGCAGGCGCTCGCGCAGAACGAGGCGCGCGGCCGGGCGGCGGGACTGCTCGGCCAGCCCGCCGGCATCCTCTTCTACACGGCGGTGCGCTGGGTGCCGTTCCTGTTCGGCGCGGTCGCCTACCTCGTCTCGCTGGTGACTCTGCTGTTCATCAGGAAGGAGTTCCAGGGCGAACGGCTCGCCCCGCGCAAGGCACTGCACCGTGAAGTCGCCGAGGGCATGGCGTGGCTGTGGCGCCGGCGTTTCCTGCGCACGGCGCTCGGCTTCGTCGCCGGCACCAACGCGCTGTTCCAGGTCCTCAGCCTCGCCGTGATCCTGATGATCAAGGAGGAGGGCCGCTCGGAGGCCGTCCTCGCCGTCGTCGTGACGGGCGGCGGCATCGGCGGCATGCTCGGGGCGCTCACCGGCGGCTGGTGGATGCGCCGGTGCAGCCAGCGCGCCATCCTCGTCGGCGGGCTCGCCGTCTGGGCCTGTCTGATGACGGCCATCTCCTTCACCGGGGCCGAACCGCTGCTGCTCGGCCTGCTGTTCGCCGGCACGAGCCTGGTCGGTGCCGTCTTCAACGTCGCCGCCGCCGTCTACCAGGTGCGCACCACCCCGGACGAGTTCCAGGGCCGTGTCGCCGGCACCGCGAACCTCATCTCCTCCGGCACCAACTCGCTCGGCGCGCTCCTCGCCGGCCTCGCCCTCGAACTGTGGGGCGCCGCCGACTCGATCCTGCTGACCGGCGCCGCGATGGCGCTGCTGGCCCTGGGCGCCGTACTCAGTCCCGCCCTGCGCACCGAGGACGCGCCGGCCGACACCGAAGCCCAAGGGCGAAAAGGAGACGAACATGAGCGAACCTGACAGCCCGGCCGCCTGGTTCCGGGTGCACCGGCGGTCCGTGGACCCGCGGCTGCGACTGGTCTGCTTCCCGCACGCCGGCGGCACCGCCCAGCTCTACCACGGCTGGCCGTCGAGGCTGCCCGAGGACATCGAGGTACTCGCCGTCCGCTATCCCGGCCGGCAGGACCGGCTGGCCGAGCCGTGCGTGGAGGACATGGCGGACCTCGCCGACCGGATCACCCGGGCGCTCGTCCCGTACCTCGACCGGCCGGTGGCGCTGTTCGGGCACAGCATGGGCTCCGCCGTCGCCTACGAGGTGGCGCTGCGTCTGGAGGCCCGGCACGGCACCACGGCCGCCCGCCTGATGGTCTCCGGCCGGGCGGCCCCGCACCGGGCCCGGCACAGCGGGCTGCACGGGGAGGACGACGACACGCTGATCGCGGGCGTCCGCAGCCTCGGCAGCCTGGGCTCCGAGGTCTTCGACATCCCCGAGCTGCGGGAGCTGCTGCTGCCCGCGCTGCGCGCCGACTACCGGCTCATCGAGACGTACCGGCCCGGGAGCCCGGCCCCCGTACGCGCACCCATCGGCGCGTACATCGGCGACCGCGACCCCGGCTCCGGCCGCGACCGGGAATCGGTGGCGGCCTGGGCGGAACTGACCACCGCGGGCGACTTCACGCTGCGGTCCTTTCCCGGTGACCACTTCTATCTCGACCCGTGCGAGGCGGAGCTGACGGCCGACATCGCACGACAACTGGAGGGAGCAGGGCGAAATAGAGAATTTATAGCTTTCCCCTAGATAGTCGGAGAATACTGAAGGGATCGTCCCATGACTGAACAGCAGACCTGGTCGCCGCTCGAGATCGAGACCGAACTCGTCGGTGGCGCGGAGGAACTGGTCGACCGCCTCGAGGCGATGGGTGACGAACTGGGAGAACTCCTCGTGCGGGAGAAGGCCCTGGTCTTCCGTGGCTTCGGGGTGACCCCGGCCGGACTGGACGACGTCCTCGACCTGCTGCTGCCGAACCGCCTCGCCTACGTGCACGGCAACTCGCCGCGCACCAAGGTCGGCAGCAACGTCTACACCTCGACCGAGTACCCGCAGGAATTCACCATCTCGATGCACAACGAGATGAGCTACGCCCACGCCTGGCCGGCCCGGCTCGCCTTCTACTGCCAGATCCAGCCCGGCGGCGGCGGAGCGACCCCGGTGCTGGACTCCGCGGTGTGGCTCAACTCCCTCGACGACGAGGTCAGGCAGGCCTTCGCCGGTGGCGTCCGCTACACCCAGAACCTGCACGACGGCTACGGCCTCGGCAAGAGCTGGCAGGACACCTTCGAGACCGACAGCCGCGAGGAGGTCGAGGCGTTCCTCGACGGCACCGGAGCCGGCTGGGAGTGGAAGGCCGACGGCGGCATCCACGTCGTATCGGTACGCCCGGCCACCGTCCGGCACCCGGTCACCGGCGTCGAGGGCTGGTTCAACCAGGCCGACCAGTGGCACCCGGCCGGCCTCGGCGACGACACCGCCGCGGCCCTCGCCCAGATCCTCCCCGAGGACGAACTCCCGCAGAACGTCACCTTCGCCGACGGCAGCCCGATCCCCGCCGAGTACGTGACCCAGATCCGCGACCGGGGCCTGGCCAACGCCGTGGACGTCGACTGGCGCACCGGTGACCTGCTCCTCATCGACAACGTGTCGCTCGCCCACGGCCGCCGGCCCTTCGCCGGCGACCGTCGCGTGCTGGTGGCGATGTCGGACTGATGGCGCCATGACTGCCGAGACCGCCGAGTTCGAGCGGCTGCGGGCGGGGGACGCCGTCCACGTCTGGCGGGGCCGCGCACCGGACGCCCTGCTCCCCGAGGACACCGCCCTGCTCTCCGCCGCCGAACTCGGGATCGTACGCCGCAGGTCGCCGCAGGCCGCCGTCCGGTACGCGGGCGCACACGCGGCCCTGCGCCGGGTCCTGGCCCGCTACCTGGGCGAGCCGCCCGAGCGGATCAGGCTCGGGCGGCAGCCCTGCCCCCGCTGCCGGCACCCCGAACACGGGCGCCCGCGCATCGACTGGCCGCCCAGCGGCCTCGACTTCAACCTCTCCCGCTCCGGCGGGCACTGGCTGCTCGCCGTCGTCGCCGGCCACCAGGTCGGTGCCGACGTCGAGGACGGCAGGACCGTCGACGTCCAGGGCTCGTCCGCGATCGTGCTCACGGCCGACGAGCTGGCCCACATGCGGGCCCAGCCCACCGAGGAACTGCGCCTGGCGGCCTTCTTCCGCTGCTGGACGCGCAAGGAGGCCGTGGTGAAGGCCTCCGGCGTGGGCATCGTCGCCGACCTGCGCACCATCGAGGTACGCCCCGCCCACGACGGCCCGGTCCGCGTCACCCACGTCGAGCCGAACGGCCCGGACACCTGGACGGTGCAGAACCTGCCGGTGGGCCCCGGACTGTTCGCCGCGCTCGCCCGGGAGGCCGGCAGCACCGGCCCCGTACTGCTGCGGGACTACCGACGAGAGATCCAGAACCTGCCGTACGACAGCGACCCGCACGACGACGCGTACGGCCCCGCGCCCCACGACACCGAGAAGGAAGGAGCCCACGCCGCATGACCGCCGCCGAGTTCTTCGCGCCGCCGGGCACCCCCGGCACCTCTGTCCACACGTTCATCAACGAGAACCACGACAAGCTGCGCCGCGTCCTCGCCGAGCGCGGAGCGATCCTGCTGCGCGGCTTCGAGGTGGGCGGGGTGGACGGATTCGACGGCGTGGTCCGCGAGTTCTCCCGCTCCGCGCCGCTCACCTACGCGGAGCGCTCCTCGCCCCGCTCCACCATCAAGGGGCAGGTCTACACCTCGACCGACTACCCCCAGGGCGAGGAGATCTTCCTGCACAACGAGAACTCCTACCAGGCGGCCTGGCCGCGCACCCTGTACTTCTTCTGCATCGAGCCGGCCCTCACCCAGGGCGCCACCCCGCTCGCCGACATCCGCGAGGTCTACCGGCACATCGACCCCGGCATCCGCGACGAGTTCGCGCGGCGCGGCTGGCGGGTCGTGCGCAACTTCCACGCCGAGTTCGGCGTGCAGTGGCAGGAGGCCTTCGGCACCACGGACCGGGACGCGGTCGAGGAGTACTGCCGCGGCAAGGGCCTGGACCCGCACTGGCGGCCGGACGGCGGGCTGCGCACCACCGCGGTGCGCCGCGCCGTGCACACCCACCCGGAGAGCGGTGCCCCCGTCTGGTTCAACCACGCGACGTTCTTCCACGTCACCTCGCTGGCTCCGGAGGTCCAGGAAGGACTGCGGGAGATCTTCGCCGAGGAGGACCTGCCCACCAACACGTACTACGGTGACGGCGGCCGCATCCCCGACGAGGTGATGGACCACCTGCGCGCGGCCTACCGCGCGGCGTCCACCCGCTTCGACTGGGAGCGCGACGACGTCCTCGTCGTCGACAACATGCTCGCCGCCCACGGCCGCGAGCCCTTCACGGGCCCGCGCAGGATAGCCGTCGCCATGGCAGAACCTTGGGAGGGCTGACCGTCACGGCCGGTGCACCGGCCCCCGGCCCGAGGCCGGAGGCCGGAGGCCGGTCGGGCGGTCACTCCCTGATGCCGGCCAGTTCCACGGCCCGGCGCCGCATGGCCAGGGAAGCCGGTGCCACGGAGAACACCACCGCGAGCACCGCACAGATCCCGACGGCCGCCCCGATCTCCTTCCAGGGCAGCTCCACCGGGCTCCACACCGACAGCAGGCCCAGCGCGCTCCACATCCCGGCCAGGTTGAGGCCGGCCACCAACAGTCCGAGCACCCCGCCGACCGCGACGACCATGAGCGCCTCGGCGCCGACCAGTCGGAGCACCTGCCACTGCGTGGCCCCGGCCAGGCGCAGCACGGCCAGGTCGCGGACCCGGTCGGAGGTCGCCATGACCATCGTGTTGGCCAGCGAGATGCCCGTGTAGAGCAGGGCGATGCCGAGGACCAGGAAGAAGCCGTACCGGGTGGTCTCGTTCGTCTCGGGATAGCTGGCCCGCACCCATTGGTCCCGCGTGAGCACCTGTCCGCCCGACGCGCCGACCGCGTCCCGCAGCCCGGCGGCCACCGTGCCGAAGTCGGCCCCGTCGGCGAGTGACACGTCCACCCGGTCGGCCGGCGCGCCGGAAGCGTTGGCCGGGGTGACGTAGACGCCGTTGTCGCCGGTGCCGGTGGTCATGACAGCCGCGATCCGCAAGGACTTCCTCGTACCGTCACCGAGCCACACCGCCACCCGCTGGCCGACCGTGTGCTTCTCCCACTCCTCGTTGACGATGATCGAACCGTCGTCCAGATCGGCCACCCTGCCCGAGGCCAGCGGCAGGTGCACGGTCTTCGCGAGCGGGCCGGCCTCGGCCGCGCGAGCCTCGGACTTGATCAGGGCGACGCCCTCCTCCAGCACGTACACGGCGCTCGTCGAGCTCACCGACACCTCGGCGCCGTCGACCGCCTTGAGCCGCTCCACCGTCGCCGGATCGAACCCCGCGTCCCCGGCGGGGCGGACCACGAAGTCGGCCGCGGTCTGCTCGCGCGTCTCGGTGGCCTTCGCCTCGTTCAGCGTGGCGGTCGCTCCGAGCAGCGAGCCCGCGAGTGCGACCGTGACCAGGACGGGCGCGGCGATCGCCGCGGTGCGGCGGACCCCGGCGGCCGCGTTCTCCCGCACCAGCATGCCGACCGCCCCCGGAAGCTGGGCGGGGAGCCAGGCGATCAGCCGGGTCAGCGGACGCACCACGATGGGCGCGAGCAGGGCGACCGCGGTGATCAGCAACATCGGCCTGCTGACATAGGTCTTGCGGTGCAGCAGCTCGCCCGGATCGTCGACCAGGGCCAGGCCCAGGGTCACCAGGGCGGTCAGCAACAGGCCCGTCCCGAACAGCCAGCGCCCCCAGGTCATCGCCTTGCTGTCCACCGACGCCTCGCGCAGCGCCTGTGTGGGGCCGGTGCGGCCGGCCCGCCACGACGCGGCGATCACACCGACCAGCGCGACGAACAGACCCGTCCAGAAAGCCAGGTGGTACGGCCAGGTGTAGTCACCGATGGTGAACCAGCTCGGTGCGAGACCGCCGTCCACCACCCACTCGGCGAGCTTCGGGGCCCCGTACGCGCCGAGCACGCAACCGGCCGCCGAGGCGAGCACACCCACGACCGCGGCCTCCGCGAACACCATCCGCCGGATCTGCCCAGGGGTCGCCCCCGCCGTGCGCAGCAACCCGAACTCCCGGCGCCGCTGGGCCACCGCGAAGGCGAAGGTGGAGGCCACCACGAACACCGACACGAAGGCGGTGACCCCGCCCGCCGTGCCGAACATGGCGTTCATGGCGGTGAGCGCCTCACTGTCGCGGTCCGGATCGGCGTCCGCGCGACGGCGCTCCGCGCCGGTGAGCACCTTCGACCTGTCGTCAACGGCGCTGCGGACCGCCGCCGCGTCGGCGTCCACCACCAGCTGGGTGCTCACCGGTGACAGCTGGGCGGCGCGCGCGTCGGTGTAGAAGACCGCGTCCTCGAAGCCCCGCGGCGCGACGGTGCCGACGACCGTCACGGTCCCGCGGTGGGTGCGCACCTGCTCGCCGAGCGATGCCCAGCCGCCGGTGACGACGACCTCGTCGGCCGTGTGCGGCGCACGGCCCGCGGAGATCTGGTACGGAGCGAAGGCAGCGGTGGACCATGGGTGGCCCACCAGCGAGCCGGGCCCGTCCTCGACCTTGACGGCGAAGGACCGGTCCTCGACGACGGTGCCGAGCTCCTTCAGCTTCGCCACCGTCTGTCCGGGCACGGCCCGCGGCTGGGCGAGCTTCTGGGTGCGGTCGCCGATCGGGGTCGGCACGCGGAGGGAGTCCTGCCCCTGGACGACGACCGGCGCCGCGGCGAACCGCTCCGGCTGCCGCTCGGGTGCGTCGAGGGAGGAGGCGAGCGCGAGACCCATCACGGCGAGCAGCGAGACGCCCAGCGAGAGCGCGACGAAGCTGCCGACGAACGTGACCCAGCGGGTGCGCAGCGTGCGCAGCGCGATGCTCAGCACGGCACGGCCTCCAGCTTGGTCATCCGGGCGGCGATGTCGTCGGCGCCCGCCCCGACCAGTTCGCCGTTGACGCGGCCGTCGACGAGGAACACCACGCGGTCGGCGTAGGCGGCGGCCACCGGGTCGTGGGTGACCATGATGATGGTCTGGCCCTCGCGGTCGACCATGGAGCGCAGCAGGGCCAGCACCTCGCGGCTGGTCTGCGAGTCCAGGGCACCGGTCGGCTCGTCGGCGAAGAGCACCTCGGGCCGGGTGACCAGGGCGCGGGCCAGGGCGACACGCTGTTGCTGGCCACCGGACATCTCGGTCGGCCGGTGCCCGGCGCGCCCGCCCAGTCCGACCTGTTCGAGCACCTCGCGGACCTGAGCCCTGGGCACCCGTTTGCGGGCCAGCCGCAGGGGCAGGGCGACGTTCTGTTCGGCGCTCAGCGACGGCAGCAGGTTGAACGCCTGGAAGACGAAGCCGATGCGCTCGCGGCGCAGCAGCGTCAGCTTGGTCTCGCTGAGCTTTGTCAGCTCGGTGCCACCGACGGTGACCGATCCGGACGTGGGACGGTCGAGGCCTGCGGCACACTGCAGCAGGGTGGACTTGCCGGACCCGGACGGGCCCATGACCGCGGTGAACGTCCCTCGGGGAAACGAGAGTGACACCTCGTCGAGAGCCGCCACGGCACTGCCGCCTGTCCCGTAACGCCTGCTGACGGAGGACAACTGGATCACGTCGTTGTTCATGAGTCCCAACTTGTTCGAGGCTGGATCTCCCGCGGGCGTGACGGGAGGAGTTCGGGAGACGGCGCCGCTGACCATTGTCCGAGCGGTTCGCCCCGCCGGCCGGGCGTCGTGCCTGGCATGTGGTTGCACTGGCAGCTTTCTGCGCTCGGTGCGCCGACTCGTTCGGGTCCGGCCCGGTGCCCCCTCTTGCAGGGACTGACCGGTCGGCCGTCGTGGTGCCGGGAGGGGTCAGCCCGCGGCGCTCAGCCGCACGTCACCGCCGTCCGTGTGCAGCGTGATCTTGCGGGTGGCCGCGGGGTCGGTCTTGATGTCGACCTTCGACGAGCCGCCGTTGCTGGTGGGCTTCACCGCGTACGCCCCGGCACCCGCACCGACATGTCGCCGGCCCGGGTGTCGACGTCCACGGTGTCTGGCGCCGTGGTGAACCGGGCGTCGACCGCGCCGCCGTCGCCCGCCACGGTGAACCGCCGGGAGGTGAGCCGGTCCGTGGTGACCTCGCCCCCGCCGGACGTGACCTCCGGGGCGCCGGCGAGCCCGGACACCGAGACGTCCCCGCCCCTGCTCTCCAAGACGGCCGCGAGGGCCCTCGGCACCTCCAGGCTGTAGTCCACCGTGCACATGGAGGCCCCACCGTCCGCGGCGCAGCCGTCCCCCGCCGTCAGCAGCAGTGTGCCGCCACGTGTGGCGTGCTCCGTCTCCGGCTCGTCACCGCTGTACGTCACCTTCTCGGTGACCCTGACCGTGCTGCCGTCACCGGCGACGACCTCGACGTCGCCGCCCGGGGTCCGCACGTCGAGCGCCGACACCTTGCCGGACACGTCGTACGAAGTGCGCTCGCTCCTCGCCCCCTCCTCACCGACCTCGCAGCCGGTGGCGAGTCCGCCGGCGGCGAGGGTGAGGACGGCGACGGACAGGTGGCGGGTGCGGAGCCTCATGACGGCCTCTTCTTCCTTCGGTGTTCTGGACGACTTCGGGCCGCGCGACGGCTCGGCGGGGGCAGCGGTTCACGGGCACCGCATGCCGACTCCACGAAACCGTGCGTCGGGGGTCCGGCACATTGCGGCGGAACAGAGTCTTCGGGGTAGGGCCAGGCATACCTCGGAAGTAGAACTGCGCTGCTGGGCGCGGGGGCACCCGGTTTCTACGGTGGGGTCATGGCGATCCTGGAAGCGACATCGGTGTGGGGGGCGGTCCGCTGCCCCGGGTTCCTGTTCTCGTCCTGGCCGTGGCGGGCGACCGCCTATCTGCTGAGCAGCACGCCGGTGGGCCTGACCGCCCTGGTCGCGATAGTCACCCTGGTCGCGGTAGGCGGCGTGCTCAGCGTCGTGCTCGTGGGTTTGCCCCTTGTGCTGGCGGCCCTGTTGTCAGGCGTCCCGATGGGCGTGGTCGAGCGACGCCGGCTGGGGTGGGTCGGCCACCAGGCCCTGCGCGACCCGCACGAGGATCCGGAGGAGCCAGGGCTCGGCCCCTGGTGCAGGAAGCGGTTCTGCGAGGCCGCCAGCTGGCGCGAACTGGCGTACACGCTGCTGTTCGTGACGGTGTTGTGGCCTCTGGACCTGCTGGCCGTGGTGTTCGCGCTCGCCGTTCCCGTGAGCCTGTTGGCCACCCCGTTCATGCTGGCCGCGCACGGCGGCGCGTCCACCATGGCGCTGAAGCAGTGGGCGGTCACCTCCTACCCGCAGGCCTGGGCACTCGCCGCACTCGGGGTGCTGCTGCTGCCGTTGGGGGCCTACGCACTGGCCGTGGTGGCCGGCGCCCGGGCCGGCTGGGCGCGATTGCTGCTGACCTGACCGGCCACGGGGTCCCGCCTGCCGTGGTCCCTCCGACCCTGCCCCGGCCGCAGGGGACGAGTCCCCCGGCCGGGCTTCAGCAGCGCGCCCCCGCCGGCGAGCGGGCGGACACCAGGACCATCTCGTGGAAGCGGTACTGCGGCAGGCCCGTCTCGTCCACGCCCGCCATCTCCAGGAGGGACACGTCGGTCAGCCGCTCCAACAGATCCTCCGCCGCCGGCTCCGGGACACCGAGGTGCGAACCCGCCGTGACCGCGGGGAACGGGACGCGCCCCAGCTCCGTCAGCTCGGCGAGGAGGGCGCGCTCCCGCGTGCTGAAGCCGCGCACCGAGGACAACACGGACCGCCCCACGTCGAGGTCCCCGAAGCGCAGTTCGCGCAGGCGCGTGTCCTCCCTCGCGAGCCGGTCCGCGAGCCGCGCCGTCGACCAGTGCGGCCGGGACGCGAGGCGGGCGCCGGCGACCCGCAGCG
>NZ_RAIF01000025.1:321854-329091 GCF_003671715.1 Streptomyces sp. E2N166
TCCTCCGTACGCCGGCGATCTTCCCGAGCAGGGCGAGGGAATCGTCCTGCTCCATCGGCGCGCACGCCGTCGTGCGTGACCCGGACACGGCGCACAGCCGGGTCCGCCCGGTGACCAGCACCGAGGCCGAGGCGCTGCCCGGAAGCAGGGGATCGAGCTGGAGGTCACCGGCTGCGTTGTCGAGGAGGATCAGCAGCCGCTTGCCGGCCGTGCGGGTGCGGTAGAGCCGCACCAGCTCGTCCAGGTCGGCGGGCGGGCCGTCGAGCACGGCGACGGGTTCACCGAGGGCGCGCAGCAGCCGTACCAGGATCTCGGCCGGGTCCTTGGGCGTGCCGTCCGCGTGGCACAGGTTCGCGTAGAGCTGCCCGTCGGGGAAGTGCTGGACGCTGGCGTGTGCGGCGTGTACGGCGAGCGCCGTCTTGCCCACCCCCGCCATGCCGGTGATCAGCATGCGTTGGGGCCGGAAGACGGGCTGCCTGCCGGACCGGGCCGGCGACAACCGCTCGAGGAGAGACGCGAGTTCGGTCTTCCGGCCGGTGAAGTCGGCGATGTCGGCGGGCAGCATTGCGGGGGGCACGGTGTGGGGCGCGGCCGGCCGCGCGGTCCTGAACGGTCGCCCGCCCGGCATCTGCGGAGAGTTCGCGTGCGGCGCCGAGGCCGCCACCGTCACCGCCATCGGGGCCGGGGGGCGGGGCAGGTCGAGGGTGTTGTCGAGCACCGCCTGGTGGGCGGTGGTCAGGTCGGCGCCGGGGTCGACGCCCAGTTCTTCGGCGAGTGTCCGACGGCCCTGCCGGTAGACGTGCAGCGCGTCGGCCTGCCGACCGCACCGGTACAGCGCGGTCATCAGCTGGGCACGCAGCCGTTCGCGGAGCGGGAACTCCGTCACCAGACCGATCAGTTCGGGGATCAGCTGCTGGTGTCGGCCAAGTTCGAGGTCCGCCTCGACGCGGTGCTCCAGCATCGTGGTGCGCGCTTCCTCCAGCTGCGGTAGTTCCGCGTCCGCGAGGAAGGAGGTGACGTTGGCGAGTGCGGGCCCGTGCCACAGACCCAGGCCCTCGCTCAGCAGTTCGTGCGCGTCCTCGTAGCGCCGCTCGGCGAGTGCCGCCCGGCCGAGCCTGCCGAGCCGCTCGAACTCCGAGATGTCGAGGCGGGCATCGTTGATGAGGATGAGGTATCCGGGCCGGCGTCGCACCAGTTCCACTTCGGGGCCCAGAAGTTTGCGCAGCCGGGAGATGTACGTGTAGATCTGGGCGCTCATGGTGGCGGGCGGTTCCCACCCCCACAGCAGCGCGCTCAGCCGTTCGTCGGTGATGATCCTGCCGCGGGCGAGCAGCAGCGCGGCGAGCACGGTGTGCACCTTGGCCCCCGACATCGAGACGCGTCGTTCGCCCTGTCTGGCTTCCACTGGGCCGAGAAGCTGGAAATCCATGAGTCCCCCACTCACTGACGTTCACTGCTTTCGCGAAGGCCGGCTGGATTGCCGTAGCCTCCTGTCGAACCATCTTTCGAGGCTGTGGCCTGTTCAGTCACCAGCGCCGGATGGCAACAGGCTGCGGTGGCAAGTGACTGCAGGCTTCCCAGCAGTCACAGGCCCGGGCTGAAACCCATCCCGTAGCCGACGAGCACGAAGGTCGGCGCCCACACCGCGCTGCTCACGAAGGACCAGGCCAGATAGGACCGCACCGACATTCCGGAGATCCCGCAGAGCGTCGGCACGAGGGTGCGCAGCCCGGCCGTGAACCGCCCCACGAATACCGCCCGGCCGCCGTGTCGCTGGATGGCGGACAGGGCGCGGGCGGTGAGGTGGGGCCGCAGCATCCGGCGCGGGACGCGATCCAGGAGCCGGGTGTTCCAGCGCCGCCCGACCGCGTAACCGAGGCCGTTGCCGAGTATGGCGCCGAGCAGCGCGGTGACCACGATCCAACCGAGCGGGACCCGGCCGTGGTGCGCCATCACGCCGCCCATCATCACCGCCGTCTGTCCCGGGAGCAGCACGCCGATCAACGGCAGCGCCGCCTCCAGGGCGGGCAGCAACAGCACCGCCGCCAGGACCCCCCAGGTCCCGTACACCAAGGCGTGGTCGGTCAGCCAGGCCATCATCTCGGGCCCCCTCTCGTCGTCTCCAAGACAACCGCGCCGGCCCGCGCCGATCACGACCACTGAGCTGAGTCCTGGGGTAGGGCAGGCCCTACCCCCGACCCTCCGTCCGGGAGGATGGCCCCGGCGGAGATCCGCCTCCTACCGTGAGGTCATGCGCTCACTCAACGTGTGGCAGGCCCTGACGCGCTCCGGATACCTGCTCTCCGGCTGGCCCTGGCGAGCCGCCGGCTATCTCCTCAGCAGTGCCCCGGTCGGAATCGTGGTGCTGCTGGCGGTCGTTCTCGGGGCGGCGATCGGCGGTGCGCTGGCCGTCGTGCTGATCGGACTGCCGCTCCTCGCGCTGCTCGCCCTGTCCGGGCTGCCGGTGGCGGCCGTGGAGCGGTGGCGGCTGGGGCTCGTCGACCGCAGGCCGGCTCGCACACCGCACCGGGCGCCGGCCGAGCCGGGGCTGCTGGCCTGGGGACGTACCCGGTTCCGTGAACAGGCGACGTGGCGGGAGCTCGGCTACACGCTGGTGTTCGCGACAGTGCTGTGGCCGCTCGATCTGCTGGCGTTCTGCATGACGCTCCTCATGCCGGCGGGGCTGGTGGCGACCCCGGTACTCATGGCGACGGTCGGCGATGGCGAGGAGGCGCCCGTGCTGAAGATGTGGACGGCGACCAGCTGGCCCGAGGCGTTCGCCGTCGCCGTCGCCGGCCTGCTGCTCTTCCCTCTCAGCGGCTATGTGATCGGCGCCGTGGCGGTGGCCCGCGCCGAACTCACCCGGTTCCTCATCGCGCCCGTGGAGACCGACCTGGGGGAGAAGGTCACCGAACTCGTGCGTTCCCGCGTCCGGTTGGTCGACGCGTTCGAGGCGGAGCGCCGGCGGATCGAACGCGACCTGCACGACGGCGCCCAGCAGCGCATCGTAGCCCTGACCATGGCGCTCGGCCTGGCCCGTCTCGACGCCCCGCCCGGCCCGCTGGCCGACCAGCTCGCCAAGGCCCACGACGAGGCCGGCAAGGCGCTGGCCGAGCTGCGGGAGCTGATCCAGGGCATCCATCCGAAGGTCCTCGCCGACTTCGGGGTGGGCGCGGCCGTCGCCGACGCCGCCGACCGGTCGGTGGTACCGGTGGACGTCTCGGTGGAGTTGCCGCGGCGGCTGCCCGAGGCGGTCGAGGCCGCCGCCTACTTCGTGGTCTGCGAGGCGCTGGCGAACGTCGCCAAGCACAGCGGGGCGCGGCGTGCCGAGGTGGTCGGCCGGTACACGGACGGGTGGCTCGTCTTCGAGGTGGGGGACGACGGGTGCGGTGGTGCGGACGCTGAACGGGGCAGCGGCCTCACCGGACTTGCCGACCGGGTGTCCGTGCTGGATGGCAGACTGACCCTGTCCAGCCCCGCCGGCGGCCCGACCCTACTGCGTGTGGAGATCCCTTGCGAGCCGACAGAGCACTCCGTGTAGTCCTGGCCGAGGACAGTGTGCTGCTCCGGGAAGGACTGATCGGCCTGCTCGGTCGCTTCGGCCACGAGGTGGTCGCGGCGGTCGGTGACGCGGAGGCGCTGATGACGGCCGTCACCGAGCACACCCCCGACATCGTGGTCACGGACGTGCGGATGCCGCCGGGGTTCACGGACGAGGGGCTGCACGCGGCGGTGCGGCTGCGGGAGGCCCGGCCCTCGCTGCCGGTCCTGGTGCTGAGCCAGTACGTCCAGCGCAGTTACGCCTCCGAGCTCCTCGACTCGGGGGACGGCTCCGGCGTCGGCTATCTGCTCAAGGACCGGGTCGGCCAGGTCGAGGAGTTCCAGTCGGCCCTCCTGGAGGTCGCCGGGGGCGGCACGGTCGTCGACCCGGAGGTCGTCCGTCAGCTGCTGCGCCGCCGGCGTGACCCGCTGGAGCGCCTCACGGCCCGCGAGCGCGAGGTCCTGGCCCTGGTGGCGGAGGGCAAGTCCAACACGGCGGTCGCCCGCGAACTCGTCGTCTCCGAGGCTGCGGTGGGCAAGCACATCGGCAACATCCTCGCGAAGCTGGACCTCCCTCAGGCGGACGAGACGCACCGCCGGGTCCTCGCGGTCCTCGCCTTCCTGCGGGGCTGAGCCGTATACGGCGCGGCGCCCGGCTTCCTGCGGGGGTGAGCCGTGTACGGCGCGGCGCCCGGCTTCCTGCGGGGCTGAGTCGTATATGGCTGCGTCATAGCCCCCGCGGCCAGGCTGTGCCCGCCCCGCGCATCAGCGCCGGGCCCACCCACAGCCCGCCGGAGGATCCCCGATGCGCAGCCGTTTCGCCACGCCCCTCGCCGCCGTCGCTCTCGCCGTGCCGCTCGCCCTCGGCGCGGCGGCTGCCCCCGCCCAGGCCGCCCCCGCCGACAAGCCGAAGGTGCTGAGCGGCTGGACCCAGACCGGCGCGAGCAGCTACACCGCCTGGGTGGCGGCCCGCAACAACCAGGCTTCCTACAGCGCGTACGGCTTCGACTGGTCGACCGACTACTGCACCACGTCACCCGACAACCCCTTCGGCTTCCCCTTCCAGATGTCATGCGCACGCCACGACTTCGGTTACCGCAACTACAAGGCCGCGGGCTCCTTCGACGCCAACAAGGCCCGACTCGACGACGCCTTCTACGCGGACCTGAAGCGGGTGTGCACCGCCTACTCGGGCATCAAGCGCGCCTCCTGCGACGGTTCCGCCTGGACCTACTACCAGGCCGTCGACAAGCTCGGCTAGGAAGCGGGTGCCTGTCACTCGGGGCCCCTGCGCATGTGAAGGTTCGGAGTTCAAGGTTCCTGCGAATTGCCGACCGGCAACCGGCCGTCGACCGACCGGCAATTCACATGCGGAGGGAATTCCTCACCGTGAAAGGCGAAAGGCCCGCCCCCGAAGAATGCGGGAACGGGCCTTCGCCGACGCGGCGATTACTTCTGTGCCGGATCAGTCCCAGCTCGGGTCCGTCTGCGCACTGTCCCAGCTCGGGTCCTTCTGCGACGCCTTCGCCCCGGTGGCCGAGTCCCCCGCCACCTGCGCGACCGCCCCCGCGGCCGGCGCGCCGAGCGCCACGACGGCGGCGGTTATGGCGACAAGACCTGTGCGCAGAACGCTGACCTTCATGTGATCCCCCTGGATGTTTTCCGGATACCGGAAAAGATGCCGAGTGAGCGGGTCGCGCATTCCATCGGAATTCCGAAGCCCGCCCTCCGATGAATGAGATTCTTGTCCCTCGGTCACCCCGGTCACCAGGGGAATCCCATGTCAGGGTGCTGCGCTGGCAGTAGCTTGACAGCGGATCACCGTATTCCGAATCGGCGGCCGGAAGTATTCCGTTTACCGCTGTGTAGAAGAAGTAAAGGTGAAGGGCCTAAAGCTGGTTCCGACGTGCACCCTTGCCCCCTCTCCGAGGAGTACTCAGATGACCCTCGCCGCCGAGCCGGCCACCGGCCCACCGCTGCCACAGCTCGCCGAAAGGCCGGATCTTGCCACGCGCACCGCCGAGCTGCGCAGCTACCACGAGGAGGCACGGCGCGGCCCGGACAGGCAGGCCACGGCACGTCAGCACGCACGCGGCAAGCTCACGGCCCACGAGCGCATCGCCCTGCTCTTCGACGCGGAGTCGTTCACCGAGGTCGAGCCCCTGCGCCGGCACCGGGCCGTCGGCTTCGGCATGGAGTACAAGCGCCCGTACGCCGACGGGGTCGTCACCGGCTGGGGCACGGTCCACGGCCGCACCGTCTTCGTGTACGCCCACGACTTCCGCGTCTTCGGCGGCGCGCTCGGCGAGGCCCACGCCGAGAAGATCCACAAGGTGATGGACCTCGCGGAGGCGGCCGGCGCCCCGCTGGTGGCCCTGTGCGACGGAGCGGGCGCCCGCATCCAGGAAGGGGTCACCGCCCTCGCCGGCTATGGCGGCATCTTCCGCCGCAACGCCCGCTGTTCCGGGGTGATCCCGCAGATCAGCGTGATGCTCGGCCCGTGCGCGGGCGGCGCCGCCTACTCTCCCGCGCTGACGGACTTCGTCTTCATGGTGCGCGGCACCTCACAGATGTTCATCACCGGCCCCGACGTGGTGCAGGCCGTGACCGGCGAACAGATCGACCACAACGGCCTCGGCGGCTCCGACGTCCACGCCACCACGACGGGCGTGGCAGCTTTCGTCCACGACGACGAGGAGTCCTGCCTGGAGGAGGTACGGCACCTCCTGTCGCTGCTGCCCTCCAACAACCGCGAACTCCCCCCTCACCAACCGTCCGACGACCCGGCCGACCGCCGCAACGACGCACTCCTCGACCTCGTGCCGGCCGACCCGTCGCGCGCGTACGACATCCGGGACGTCATCGCGGAGATAGTCGACGAGGGCGACTACACCGAGGTGCACGCCCGCTGGGCGGGCAACGTGGTGTGCGCCCTGACCCGGCTCGACGGCCACGTCGTGGGCATCGTCGCCAACCAGCCGTCGTCGTTCGCCGGGGTGCTCGACATCGCGGCCAGCGAGAAGGCCGCCCGCTTCGTGCAGACCTGCGACGCCTTCTCCATCCCCCTGGTCACCCTGCTCGACGTGCCCGGCTTCCTGCCGGGCCGCGAGCAGGAGCACGGCGGCATCATCCGGCACGGGGCGAAGCTCCTGTACGCCTACTGCAACGCGACCGTGCCCCGGATCCAGCTGATCCTGCGCAAGGCGTACGGCGGCGCCTACATCGTCATGGACTCCCGCTCGATCGGCTCCGACCTCTCCTTCGCATGGCCGTCGAACGAGATCGCCGTGATGGGCGCGGAAGGCGCGGCGGGAGTCGTCTTCCGCCGCGAGATCGCCGCGTCACCCAACCCCGAGGCCACTCGCGCCCAGCTGATCGAGGAGTACCGCTCCGAGCTGATGCACCCCTACTACGCGGCGGAACGCGGCCTCGTCGACGACGTCATCGACCCCGCGCGGACCCGCGCGCTCCTCATCCGCTCACTCGCGATGCTGCGCACGAAACACGCCCCCATCCCAGAACGAAAGCACGGCAACCCACCCGTATAGGAGCCCCCTTGTCCCCGACCCCGAACCCAAATCCGAACCCTGTGTTCACCGTGGAACGCGGCACCCCCGACGCCACCGAACTGGCCGCCCTCACCGCGGTCCTCCTCACCCGCGCCCGACTGCTCCACCCCCCGCCCCCCACACCGGCC
>NZ_RAIF01000025.1:329101-331435 GCF_003671715.1 Streptomyces sp. E2N166
GACCCGCTCTCGTGGATCGCGGATCAGGCCCCTGCCCTGGTGCCGCCCGTCGCCGGTCAGGGCGGCCAGGTGCGCTCGATACGCTCACGCCGTACCGCGTAGGCCGCCGGGCCGCCCCTGGCCACGGCCCGGTGGATCGCCTCCCGGTGGGCGTTGAGCCGCTTGACCATCTCCACACTGCGCAGTTGCTGATTGTCGAGATGGAAGAGCACCGCTTCCCGCTCAAGCACAGGCCGGATCTCCAAGTCCCGGCTCTTGATCCGGCCGTCCTTCGAGAGCGGCACCCATGACTGGTCGAGACCGTGCGCGATCCAGTCCTCGTCGGCGATGTCCTGTCCGTCGTCGGCGAAGACGTCCCCGATGCGGTGGACGGTCCAGCCGCACGTCCTCAGCCCCTCCGCGACACGACGGCCGAGATTGCGGTCGAGGAAGAACTCAGGCGGCAAGGCGCACCACTGCCCGGCACAGCTCGTCGACCTGCTCCGGCGTCATGTCGAAGTCGTACGCGATGTCCTCGACGCTCTCCCCGGCTTCCCAGAGGTCGGTGATGGCCTTGACCGCGACACGGTTGGTGGCTACGACGGGCCTCCCACGCCCGAACCTCGGGTCGATCACCACGGGTACGGAGTCCGGGTACTGCCTGAGCCGCAGGCTGGACGGGAAGTCGTCGTCGGGTTCCCAGTTCAGGTAGCGGAGGTAGTCGGAGACCACTTCGTGGATGGGTGCCTGACTGTCGCGGGCCCTGCGGAGATCGCCGAGGCCGTGCTCGATGAAGATGTCCACGCCGTCCGTCGCGATCCGCTTCGACACGAGGCCGTACGGGGTGGCGAAGGCATCCCGTACGGCGGCGGCGGCTTCCCTGATCTCGCTCATCCGGAGCCCCAGGGAGCGCAGGGAACGGAGAACGTGCGCCTCGGCCACCGCGATGAACGGCACGGAGGGCTGCCCCTTGCGCGGCGGCTCGACCTGGTGGACCAGTGGCGCTCCGGCAGCCCTGCCCTTCAGCCACGAATGGAGTGTCGACTGCGGAATCTCCAGGTAGGAGGCTGTTTCCCTGGGAGTCAGAAGTCCGTCCTCGAACCTGTCGACCATGTCCCACCTCCTCCTGCCGTACCCGGTTCCGGGTCTCGCATCGTCGCACATCAAGGCTGCCACCCTGGGCCGGACGGCACACCCGCCCACCGGCTCAGCCGGCCGAACGCAGGCGCTCCCCGACGAGGTGGTCCCGGCAGCTCCGGCAGTGTCCCGGTTCCTGGGCGCGGAAGGCGCGCTCGCAGCCGTCGCAGGTCTGGAACGGCAGCACGGCCGGGCGCTCGACGGTCAGTGGGAGAGGCGCCGGGGGTGGCACGGGCAGCGGCGTTTCCCGCAGGCGGAACGCGAGGAAGCTCGCCGGGCGTGCTCGGAAGCGGTCGGGAAGCCGTACGGTCAGCAGCTCGGTGATCTCGTGCGCTCCCACTCCGGCCGCCAGCCACTCGGCCACGGCCGGCGCCAGGCGGGCGGCCTCCCGTGCGGACAGGACGAGACGGGGGTCGACCCGGCGCAGGGCGGTCAGCACGGCGACCGCCTTCGGATCGGCGTCGGCGAGTGCGGGGGCCGGGCTCTCGGGCTCCTCGGGGCCGGGAGTGGGCGCCGCCTCACGCAGAGGCGCAGCGGTCTCTCGGCCGGCGGGCCGGTCCCGAGGCCGGGGCGGTTTCGGAGGCTCGGGAGGGCCGTCCGGACCGCCGCCACCGGGGACGTCGTGGAAGTACGTACGGGTGCGGATCTGTCCGGAGGCCAGACGCTCGCGGCGACGATCCAGGTAACCGGCGGCTTCCAGTTCCCGCAGGGCGCGCGAGATCAGGATCTCGCCCTCGCTGAAGTGCTCGCACAGGGCGGCGATGGTCACGGGGGCGCCGGTGGGCAGGGAGAGGATGTACACGGCCACGCCGACCGTGACCGCGCTGCCGCGCCGCTGGGCGAGGGCGTTGGAGATCACCGTGAAGTCGGCCGTCAGCCGGGTGCGTACGTGGATCACGCCGGAGGTCGGAGCTCCGGCGTCGGCGCGCAGGCGCGCGTTAGACTGCGAGTCAGCCATCGGGAAGGTGTCGCTTCCTTGATCGGTTAGGCCCTCGTCCGGGAGTGCGAATCCTGGGCGGGGGCTGCTCTGTTGGGCGCTGGTGGTGTGCTCTTGCGGTGAACGTAACGGCCCGAATCTCGCACCCGCAAGCCAGTCACTCGCACGGGTGACACGCGCGCACCGGCACGGGGAGGGTGGGAGGGCGGGTAGTTCTTTCCCCGGGTCTTTGAGGAGGTCAGTGGTCCACCGGTCCCTCGCGGACGGGGGTTCGGTGAGAC
>NZ_RAIF01000025.1:331483-385828 GCF_003671715.1 Streptomyces sp. E2N166
GGACGGTGACCAGAGCCCGGCGGATTCAGTGACGGTGGCCGTCGGCCTTCAACTCGCCTATGAAGGCGAGCCAGGCGGCGGTTTCGAAGTACAGCGCTGGACCGCACGGGACCTTGCTGTCACGGACGGGGACGACGGCCTCCTGGAATCCGTCGGCCACCTCCACGCAGTCGCCTCCCGCCTGATTGCTGTAGCTGCTCTTGCGCCAGGCGGCGCCGTTCAGGCTTGGACGGGAGATTCGCGCCACGGTAGCTGCCCTCCAGGGTGGACCGGATCATGTCGAGTGACATGAGCGGGGGCAGCGCTGCCGCCCGCAGCCGATCGTAAATCACCTTGTAGCGGCTGACGTTGGCTGGTTCTTCGATGAGTTGGCCGTAGTCCGAGCCTTCCGTGTATGCCACTTCCGGGCTGTCCGTGAGTGTCAGGATCGTCAGCGATCCCCCCATCGCCTCGTGTCCGCCTTGGTCGAACGGCAGAACCTGCACCTCGATGTGGCGTTCCGCTGCCGCATGGAGCAGTCGCGCCAACTGCTGTCGCATCACGCCGTGGCCGCCGATGGGGCGCCTCAACACCGCTTCGTCCAGGATCACCATCAGCTCCGGCCGGGTTGGCGAACTGAGGCGTTCCTGCCGCTTCATTCGGGCGGTGATGCGCTCCTCCAACTGCTCTTCGCTGTCGAGCATCGCGTCCAGAGCGAGAACCGCTCGCGCGTAGTCCTCCGTCTGCAACAGACCCGGCACCACATGCGCCGCGTACTGCCGGATGACCACCGCCCGTTCCGAGTACTCCACGAACCGCCGCGACCAGTCAGGAAACGCCTCCCGGTACACATACGGCCACAGCTCCACCAGCAGTTCCTCCGCGCCGAGAGCCGCGTCCAGCGCCCGCACCAGCTCCAGCGTGGGCTTCGCTCCGGACGCCCGCTCGATCTGCGTGATCCGCGTGCTCACCACGTGCGTCAACTCGCCCAGTTCGGCCTGGGTCAGTCCGGCTGCCGTCCGGAGTCTGCGCACTCGGGTGCCGAACAGCGCGGCCATCGACGCGCTGGGATCAATTCCGTTGGCCAAGGCATCACTTCCGTTCCTTACGGCTTGAAAGGTAAGGCCGCGGCCCCTGTCGAGCGTATGACGATCGGTCGACTCTTGAGTACGGAACGTGACGACTTGGGTCGAAGGGACGGACGCACGGTGCTCACAGAAACCGCCACGCCGGGAGACGAGCCGCAGCGAAGCGCTGAGCGGCACGCGGGACTCGACGGCGGTGAACCCGAACGCCGGCCGTTCACCCCGCAGTTCCCCTCGTCCCCGCGGGGCGCGCAGCTCGCCCGGCGTCACGCCGTCCGGTGGCTGGAAGACCGGGGCCACCCACCGACGTCGGACGTGTCCTGCACCGCCGCCCTCGTCGTAGGAGAACTCGCGGCGAACGCCGTACAGCACGGTCGGGTCCCCGGTCACGAGTTCGGTCTCCGGCTCACCCTCGACCGCGCCGCGGGCCTGCTACGGATCGAGGTCGACGACGCCGCCTCCGCGAAGCGGTTGCCAATAGTTGCTCCCTCGTCGTATCCCGAAGGCGAGTCCGGCCGAGGACTGCTCCTGGTGGACATCCTTGCCGTGCGGTGGGGATCGCTGCCGCGCCGCCCAGTCGGCAAGACGGTATGGGCCGACCTGAGCGCAGGAGAGAAAGGAGTGTCATGACGGAACACGACGAGCACGGCGACGGTAGCGGCAGGCACTGACGGCGAGGGAAGAGCCCCAGGAAACGAGGCAGGGACCCGACCCGCACTGCGGATCAGGCCCCTGACCTGGTACTTCTCTGTCGGGGTGGCGGGATTTGAACCCACGACCTCTTCGTCCCGAATGAGGATCGTACGTGATCACGACCAGGGGTAGTTGATATTCGCGCTGGTCAGAGGCTTGGTGAGGGGTGGTCCCGTGTGGTCTTCGAGGGTCTCTGGGGGAAGATCATCTCCCAGATTTCTCCCAGCGAGGGGAGGCCAGGGTGCCCTGCTCGGCTTCCGGAGTTGGTTGCGGGAGCGAGTTTGCGCAGGGTGGAGCCTCCCTATGGCGAGGGATTTGCGGTCGGCGCGCAGTCGCGCGGCGGCGCTCTGTCACCTGCCAGCTTTGGCGTCGGTGTTCGAGGACTGCCTTCCACAGTTCCAGGCGATGGCGAGAGTCCTTCGGGAACGTGCAGCGGAGGACTCCGAGGACGATGGTGCACACCAGCACGGATACCGACTCCGGATGGTCAGTGAGAAGCGACACGGATCATTCCTCCCCCTCGCAAAGATCCAGTGAGGCGGTGCCCAACAGGACCTGGAAGGCATCGCCGTGGTGGGTGAATCTCGCGCCCTTGATTCCGGCCTCCCGGTGAGTCAAGGCACGGGCCAGGTCGTGAGGTTCGGGGTAGCCGGTCCAGCGGAACTCCCACGAATCACCAGCGCCCCACAGTCGGGACACGGCACCGTCCCGCAGCACAGCTGGCTCTCTCCTGTGTTCCACTTCGGGGCGCTCCAGAGGATCCCAGGACAAGCTGGTCGCCCAGCCCCTCCGTCGGTCCACCAGGTTGTAGCGGGACACCAGGCCGGCCAGCAGGGTGGCGGCATCGCCCGAAATCGGGGGAACTTCTGCCAGTGCGCGACGCTCGTGCGCCATGAGGTCTTGGTCGACGGTGGGATAGCGATCCCTGGGCACGAGGCTGCGTTTGCCGCCATGCTGGCATCCAGCCGGGTCCCCGGTGATGCTCAGTCGTGCACCAGTCGGCAGGTGACGCAGGCAGACAGAGGCATGGCCATGGCAGTTGTACGTGTCCTCGTACCGCAGGCCAGGAACACCGCGCGAGCCGTCCCAAGCCGCAGGTAGCAGCCGGGTGGCCACGTTCTCCGGGGCGCGCTCCACCACCAGCACCAACCGGTCCCGCCGGGGCGACATCACCGGGTCGTACGAGGCGACCACCGCGTAGTTCCACTTCGCCGTCGGGCCGTTGTATACATTGCCGTTGAAAAGTGCGAGGGCCAACAAGGCTCGAAGAGAACGCTGTTCGTCCGAGCAGTGGTCCAGGCCCAGTCCATGAGTGCCGCCACGGATCGCGAATCCTGCTGCGTCCGCGCTCTCGCCGGTGTACTGGGCGCGGAGCTCGATCCGGTCCTCGGCCGACATGCTGTGGACGGGCAGCCCGCCCAGCTCCTTGGCAGCGGCCAACCTTGCCTTTTGGTAGGGGAGGGTGTTCCCCGACTCGACTTGGATTCGGTGTGCGAGTTCGGTGATGTCCCTGTCGAGCGTCATGTCCGGCTCCTGGTGGGCGCGCCTCAGTGCTCCCGCCCACTGCGCCCCATAGGAGGAACAACAGCCCTACTTCACGCGTGCCCGACGGCACTTTGCGCCCTCAACCCTGGACGACTGCGGGAGGAATCCAGGTCCGACGTAGCGGCGAGCGTGTTCGCCTCACGCGAGTGTAGCGCCTTCGTGGCGGGCAGTCCTCTGGACCTCGACTGATGGAGGCCCAGACGCATAGCTGAGGGACACATACCAGCAGGAGTAGAGGTTCGTCCGGTGAGTAAGTTTGAGACGTAGGGCTCTGAACACTATCGCTGCCAGCGCGCCGGTCTCGAGGGCGTAGAGGGTGGACCAGAGAAGGGCTGGGCCAGGATTCGCGGCCTAGGTGTCTTCGTGATCGTGGTCTGTCAGGGACTCGCGGCCCGCCCACGCCACATCCATGGCACGGTGCGGGGCTAGAAAATCCGTGTTTGTGCTACGTAGGACGGCCAGGGCCACCATCATGTACGGATCTCGGAGAGAGGTCGACTCATGACTACTGCCCTTGCCAAAGGCGGCAATACTGCCCTGTCTGCTGCGGCGGCATGCCGCGTCACCCTCAGCTCCCCTACGACGGGCATTGATGTGTCCGCTGTCCTGCTCGGGCCGGACGGCAGGGTGCGGAGTGATGACGACCTGATCTTCTACAACCATGCTGCGCAGGACGGGGTCAGGCTGACCGGGCAGACCATCGTCGCTGATCTTGCCGCAATCCCGGAGACGGTGGACCGCGTTGCCATCGTCGCCAGCATCGATCCGGAGCTGCGGGTGAGGTATTTCGACGCGAGTAGCACCCCGCATGCGGTCATCGAGTGTGGCGGTGTTCGAAGTACCTTTGAGCCGCCGCCGCTCATGCACCGGGAGACAGTGGCTGTGCTCGTCGAGCTGTACCGGCGGGCGGGCAGCTGGAAGGCTAGGGCAGTGGGCCAGGGGTGGGACACGGGTCTGGCGGGGTTGGCGTCGGACTTCGGCATCGTTGTAGATGACCCCGGCCCTACCGCAGCGGCCCCTCCAACCGTCACACCCGCGCGAAGCCGCCAGCTGTCACCTGGGGCGTCGTCGCCGAGGCTGGTGACAACACCTGCCCGGCTCCCTGCGCCGTTGGGCAAAGTGCTCCTCACCAAGGCCGGCCAGGCGACCATCGACATGCGTAAGGACGACCCGAGCCTTGTAGTGACAGCCACTCTTGAGTGGAACGGCGGAAGTGCGGCACGAAGAAGGGCTGGAGCGGACCTGGATCTTTACGCCCTCTACGTCCCCCGGAGTCTGGTCACCTCACCCGGGCAGCGCCCGGTCAAGACGGACCAGGCCGTCTACTACCGGCAACTCGGATCGTCAGTAGCGCCCCCCTACATCGCACTGGACGGCGACTCCAAGGTGCCAGGTCGAGAGACGATCACCATCCGTCGCCCAGACCTCCAGGGCTACGTCCTACTATGCGCTTACAGCGCGGTGGAGAACGGAACAGGTTCTTTCAAGTCGTACGGCGCTCAGGTGGTGGTCACGGATGGGCGCGGGTCCACGGTGACGGTGCCCTTGTTCAACAATCGCAACCTGTCCTACTGGGTCGCCATTGCCCTGATCGACTTCAATGTTCCAGGCGGTGTGGAGATCCGGCATGTGGAGAAGTACAGCGGCAACCACGTTGAGGCCCGACCCACGCTGTACTCGAGTGGGAACTTCCGTATGAGTACCGGAAAGATCGAGTTCAAGACGAGGTAGATCTGACGGCGAGCATGGACTCTCAGAGGAGTGCGAGCCTGAACGCAGCGGCCCGCTTGGCCATCCCCTGCTTCCAGGGCGTCGGATCTTCCTCGGCGACCTCCCGCCACAGCGCCGCAGATGCGGAACCGAATGCCGTCGTTGCCTCCGGCTCGGTGTTCCGCCACGACGGGAAACGGCCTGCGAACAAGATCGCGTCCTCCGCCAGGTGGCCAGCCTCCATGAGCCTCAGTGCCAAGGTGCCTGGATCGATCCATGCCGCACCGCGCGTTGGCCACGCCCAGTCGATGAGGCGGGCACGCCCGTCGGCGATCAGGACATTGTGCGGTGCGAAGTCGGTGTGCAGCAGGGTGTTGCCGGTGAAGTGCTGGAGCGTTCCGGGCGGAGCGTAGTCCGCCCAGCGGTCCACCGCGTCCTTGATCTCGATGTCGGCCGGAGCGGTGATCTGTTGCAGTTCGGTGAGCGCGGCTTCTATGAGCTCCAAGTCGGCCGAGCCGGGGCTGTAGTCGGCGTGGCGACCGCTGAGGACCTCGTATCCGAGAAGGCTCCATCCACCGACTTCCAGGTGCCAGTACAGGCGGGGGCAGGACGTAGGCAGGTGGGGGGCGATCTCCGCCTCGCGGCGCTGTGCTGCGACCTGCGCATGATCACTCGCGATGCCCTTCACGAAAACGCTGCCGCTCTCGGTTTCCAGGACGGAGGCGACGCCGGAGTTCATGCCGCCGGTCATGGTCACCGCCTGATGCACGGGGCCGGTCTTGTCAGTGACAGCCTGGCGGGCGTCGGCTGGGAGCTGATCGAAGGGAATGCGAGACATGGACACGCGCGGTTCCTCATGGGGCTCGGAGACAAGGGAGTGCCGCCCCGGCCAGGGTACGACCGGGGCGGCACTCATGGGGCGCGTACGCGAGCGGTGCGGCGCCCGCCTGCGGTGTATCTAGTACGGCTGGTCGTCGCCGGCCGAGCAGCTGCACTCGGCACCCTCGGCGGCCTCGTCCAGGTCGGTGATGATCTGGACCTCGTCATCGCGGATGGCCCCGGCCGGCAGTGGCACGGGCAGGGTGCCGGTTGCACCATCGGTGGGGCGCCGGCCGATGGTGAGCAGCATCGGTTCGCGCGGCGGGGTGAGGGTTGTGGTGGGTGGAGTCATGATCCGTAGCCTCCGTGTTGGCAGTAGAGCTCTCGTTGGTCCCCCGCATCCTGGTAGAGCTTGGCCAGCGGCCGGCAGGTACGGCAGGTGCCGACCTTCGTGCAGCCGGAGCATCCACCGGTGCGGAGCTGTAGGGACTCGGCGATGGCGCCGAGCCGGGTGAGGGCGGCGACGCCCTCGGTCACGAGGTTCACGCTCGGGTCGCGGCCGACCTTGCAGACAGATGCGATGCCGTGCGGGTTGACGTGGAAGAACGTCCGGCCGGCATTGCAGCCGGTGAAGACGCTCCGGACCTTGATGTGGCCCTTGGCCTGCGTCGCCAGCGGGTTCGCTTCACCGTCGATCGTCGGCGACATGTTCGTGAAGACCTGGTGTGGGAAGCTGTAGCGTTCACACAGAGCCACCATCGCGTCGACCTCATGGGCGTTGTCGTCCGACACGATCACGTTCAGCCGGACCGGCAGCCGGTCCTGGTGGGCCGCGTCCAGACCCTGGATGAACCGGCCGAACGCGCCGCGGTTGCGAGTGACCTTGTCGTACGTGTCCGCGGTCGCGCCGTAGACGCTGAGCGTGAGCCGGTAAGGGCGATGGCGTGCGAACAGCCCGCGGATCGGCGGCTTGCGCAGGGACGAACCGTTCGAGGAGACCTGCACCATCATCCCGAGCTGGTGGGCGTACTCGTAGGCCGCGCCGAACTCGCGGTCGATCAGTGCCTCACCGCCCGTGATCTGCAGCCAGAGCACGCCCGCGTCGCGCATCGTCCGCAGGAGCTGCTGTTTGCCCGCCCAGTCCAGGCCCTCGAAGCGCTTCTCGCCGAGGTAGCAGAACTCGCAGTCGTAGTCGCAGCCAAGGTTGATTTCCCAGGACGCCTTCGCGTACCCGTACGGCGATCGCTCGCGCACAAGGACGAAATCGCCGACCGGTCCGTCAGGCAGCTCGGTGCCCCACGCCTGCCGCGCGGCATCAACAAGCCAAGCTGGCAGAGAGCCTCCGACGTGGCTCGCGGCGCGCAGCTCCTCGTAGCGAATCCCAGGAATGCGCACACCGACCGCTCGGCCTGGCTGAAGAAGGAGGTGCTGGGCGAGGAACGGGCTGGCCACGAGACGCGTGCTTGACGCGGCAGGCGCCGCCCGATCCGGTGTGCCGGTTTCGGTCATCGGACCTCCAGAGGGCGGTCGTCGTGGTTTGGGACGGGAGGGCTGATCGACTGTGCGGCGTCGTCCGCGGTCTTGAAGCAGGACCAGATGATCTTCCCGAGCGGTGTACGGTCCCTCACTCCCCACTCGTCGGAAAGCGCGGCCACCAACGTCAGGCCCCTCCCGGAGATGTCTGTGGCGGTCGGCTCGCGTACGACGGGCTGCTGGCGACGGCTGTCGTGCACTTCCAGGCGTACGCAGTTGTCGTCGATGTCGAGCCGGACGAGGAAGCCGTGCCCGCGGGCGGTGCCGTGGAGAACGGCGTTCGTGGCGAGTTCGGAGACGCATAGGCAGATGTCCTCGGTGCGGCTCGTCAGACCCCAGCCGTCCAGCGCTCTGGTGGCGAACTCCCGTGCTTTGCGTACGGACTGGCGGCGGGCCTCGAAGAACTGCTGAAGCGACTCGGGCATGGGGTGCCTCATGACTCCGTGCTCAGGAGGAGGAGTGGCGCGGGGAAGCGGCGGTGGGCGGTCTGCTGACGAGGTACGTGGCCAGGCCCGATGCGGGGGCGGCGGGCCAGCAGCAGGCGGGCGCCGACGGCCTCGATAAGGCGGGTGCGTTCGGCGGCGAGGTGCTTCGGCCCCAGGTGAGACAGGGCGGGGGCGATGACACCGTAGACGTCAGGAAGGGCCAGCGCGTCCAGCAGGCCGGTGAACGCGGTGGAGCTCGGTTCGGTCGTCGCGAGCCTGTCCTTGAAGACGCCGGAGAGCTGCAGCTCATGGATCCGGCAGTACTCCGTCAGCGACGCCTGTAACGCCGTTTGACGGGCTGCGGAGACTCCGGCCAGCCGCAGGAAGCCGTAGACGACGGGCCCGTTGACCGGGCGGTGCTCGGTAAGGAGTTCCATGCTGGTGACCGTCCAAGGGACTCGGCGAAAAGAGACCCCTTGAGCGTCGCCGTACCTCAATGCGCAGGGAATCACCGGCTGTTCCACTTGCGCTCTACTTCCGCCCCACCGGCCGCACGCTTCTGCTTCCATGGCTGGTGGAAGGGAGCGACGCATGGCGACCGTGCACCATTGGACCGGCCTGGAGGCCAGAGCTCTACGGCTCGCCCTCCGCCTGAGCGTGCGTGCTTTCGCCGAGCGCCTCGGTCTCGCCGTCGCGACCATCTCGAAGTGGGAAAAGCTCCGGTCCGCGACCGAGCCCCGCCCTGACACGCAGGCCATTCTCGACACCGCGCTCGGTCGCGCCGATGCCTCCGTGCACCTGCGCTTCGAAACGCTCCTGTCGGAGATGGCCGGCCCCGGGCAGGTGGCAGCCGGACGCCGGGTGACGGCCGCCGGGCCCAGAGCCTGGGAGTACGAGTCGTGGACCGATGACCTGGACCGTGCCGTCGTCGCCTTGTCCCGGCAGAACTTCACCTTCGCCGACAGCCTGCTGGGCCGATGGCTCAACCGTTTCACGGCCGCCGAACTCGATGACAAGGGCTTGTACCTCTACGCCCGATCCACCGCGTTACTCGGAGACCTCAAGCGCGATCAGGGCGCGGTGCTCGGACCACTGTCCGCACGCCACTCCTACGCGGGCGCGCGCTCGATCTTCACCCAGCTCGACATTCCCCGCCGTGTCGCCCAGCTCGATCTGTCCCTCGCGGTCGTCGCGGAGATGTCCGGTGACCTGGAGACGTCGGCCCGTACGTACGAAACGCTCGCCGTCGACGACCGGCTCTCTCGCCGTGACCGGGCCAGAGCCCGCCTGTGGGTGGGCACCGCACTCAGCAAGGACGGCAACCACGACTACGCGACCCGCGTGATGCAGGCCGCGACCCGTGATTTCGAAGACCTCACCGAACCCGACGATTGGTCGGTGGCCCATCAGAAGCTCGCCCTGGCCCGCCGGGGCGTCGGGGACCTCACCCAAGCCCTGCACTTCATCGACATCGCCCGAAGCAGCGGGAGCAGCGACTCACCGATGCAACGTGTACGACTGGACACCGCTCACGGCCACATCCTGCTGTCCGACGCGGCGACCCGCGATGATGGGTTACGCGTTCTCGGCCAGGCCGCTCGGACGGCCGCGCAGTACGGCCTCGTGCACCAACTGCGCAGTATCGAGAGCGTCAAGGCCAGCAGTGAAGGGCGCCCGGGGCCCCGCCGACGGTGATCAGGGAGACGAACGCATGAGTGACAGCCAGCAGGTCATCACTGAAGACCAGTGGCACCAGGCCAAGACGATCTGGGACTACCACCAGATGCACCACCAGGCCCATCCCGCGGACGTGGCGATCGGCCTGGGCAGCCACGACCTGGGGGTGGCCACGCGCGCCGCCGAGCTGTACCACGCGGGTCTCTTCCCCACGCTGGTCTTCACCGGCGGCAACAGCCCGACCACCGCCAAGGTCTTCCCACGCGGGGAAGCGGTCCACTTCCGCGAGCACGCCATCGACCTCGACGTCCCCGCCTCAGCGATCCTGCTGGAGCCCCACGCCGCGAACACCGGGCAGAACATCACCCTCGCCCGCGAGGTCTTGGCCGACGCCGGCATCACCCCGGAGAAGGTGCTGCTGGTCTCCAAGCCCTACATGGAACGGCGGTCGTACGCCACCGCCCGCAAGCTGTGGCCCGAGGTCGAGATGGTGTGCGCCTCGGAAACCCTGGAGTTCGACGACTACCTCAAGTCCATCGGCGACGAGAAGCTAGTGGTGGACATGCTCGTCGGCGACCTCCAGCGGGTGATCGAGTATCCGAAGCTCGGGTTCGCCATCGAGCAGGAGGTCCCGGAGGACGTGCATGCTGCGTATGAATCCCTCATCCACGCCGGCTTCACCAGCCGCCTCATCGCTTCCTGAACTCTCCTCCCCGGGCAGCCTGTGCGCCATCCACCAGCCCAACTTCATGCCCCGGCTGACCACGCTGGCCAAGCTGTTCGCGTCGGACCACTGGATCGTCCTGGACGACGTGCAGTTCGCCCGCCGCGACTACCAGCATCGCGCCCGCATCGCCACACTCGACGGCCTCGGCCCGAACCGGTGGCTGACCATCCCCACTCACCGCCCCTCCGGGCGCGCCACCCTTATCAGAGACACCCTGATCGCCGACCCTGCCGCGGCCCGACGCAGAGCCTCATCGATCCTGCGCCAGCAGTACGGGACCAGTCCTCACTGGCCCGCACTTGACCGTGCCCTTCAGCCGGTCTGGAATGCGTTCGACACAGGAAGGGTCGCGCCGGTCGCCACGGCCTCGACTCGCGCCCTGCTCGAACTGCTCGGCTGGCGGGGGCAGATCTTCACCAGCAGCGCCCTGCCCGCACGCAAGGGTCGATCCGAGCGGCTGGCCGACCTGGCCGACGCCACCGGCGCACGCGCGTACCTGTGCGGCACCGGCGGCATGACCTACCTGGACCATGCCCCCTTCACCGATCTGGGCGTAGCCGTCGTCCCGTTTCTCTCGCCGGCCACTGGTCTGTGGGCCTCGGGGCGACAGGTCAGTGCTCTGCGGGCGTTGGCCTTCCGCGGCCCCGACGCTGTGGGAGCTCGGTTTCGAGCTCTCGCGTTCGCCCACGATGCGCTGGGGTGCGCGGCCTGACACCCGCTTCGGGTACGGAAGCGGGTGTGATCAACGTCGATGTGCCTGTGGCGGCTGTGGCTGGGAGGCCGGCGCGACCGCTGCCGGGCTGACCGATGTGCCTTGTCGCCGTGCCGCGCTCCGCATCCGTGCCACTCGTGCACGGTCGCTCGGAACTGGCCTGGTGCTGAGCCGCTCGACGCGCCAGGTCACTACCCGTGCGGGGCTTCGGGCGTCGTTGAGTGCCCGTTCGTCGGTGGCCTGCTGCAGTAGCTGCTTTGGATCATGCCCGGCCTTCTCGGCGGTTGCGAGGGCGGCGGTGAGGGCGTCGAAGGCCGGGCCCTCGACCACCTGCTCGGCGTGGGCCGGCATGGCCTGTCGGATGAGGAGGGTGTGCCGTTCCACCATCTGCTGGGGTGGCCGGCGCTGGGCGAGCGCGGTCAGGGGTGCGGTGGCTGTCTGCTCGTAGGCGGCCTGCAGGTGGATCAGGGCCTGGTGGGCTGCGGTCACCTGTTGGTCGTGGTGGCGTCGCTGGTGCCAGCGGCGGGCGGCGATGACGACGAGGATCGCGGCGTCGAGGAGCATCGCGAGCAGGGCGCCGTCCTTGGGGGCGGGCTCGCGGACCATGGCCCGTACGGCGCTGCGCAGGGCGCGGGCGTGTTGGTGCTCGGCCTGGATGCGGGAGCGGGTGGCGCGCTCGAACGCTTCGGCTGCCTGGTGGAGCTGGGGGCGGATGGCCTGGGGAGCCAGGAGGGGCAGGGCGTCGAGGGCTTCCCCGAAGGCGGCTAGGTGGGCCTGAGCGGCTGCATCGTCATCGCCGTCGAGGTGGTGGGGGATGCGTTCCGCGGCGGCGGTTGCCTGGTGCCATGGGTTCACCCGCCGCGCGCTTTGCTGGGGTTCGGTGGCGTCGAGGCGCTTGCGGATCTTGGGGAGGGACAGGTCGGGGGAGAGTCCGGAGCCGGAGTACCAGATCGGCTCCTGGGCGGCGTTGACGTCGCCTTCGAGGGCGACGGTGTAGCCGCGTACGTCTCCGGACGGGAAGTGCTTGATGTCCACGAGGATGCCATCGGTGTGCTCCAGCAGGTGGAGGAATTCCTCTGTGCTGGTGGCGACGGCTACTGCGGTGCGCACGGTGGTGCGCAGGTGTTCGCGTGCGGTGCGGGCTTGGCCGGCGCGCTTGGCCTTCTCCTGCTCGGCGCGGGCGGGCCGTTTCGCGGCGGTGCGGTCGCCGCGTATGACCTGGAACAGGCCGTACTCCTCCTCGATAGTGGCGAGTTCGCGGTCGGCGGTGAGGTAGTCGTTCCAGTGGCGGGCGGTGCGCAGGTCGGCGCGGATCATGGTGGCGGCGATGTGGATGTGGTCGGGGGAGTGGCGGACGGCGACCCAGCGGCAGCCGTCCGGGTCACCGGTGGGGGCGATGCCGGTGGCGGCGACGATCCGGCGGGCGATGTCGGCCCATTCGTCGTCGCTCAGGTGGCGGTCGGTCTTGGTGGCGCGGATCGAGCAGTGCCACACGTGCTTCTCGGGTGCGCGGCCGAGCCGCTCGGCCTGCTTTACGTGCAGGTCGAGATCGGCGACGAGAGCCCTCTTCGTGGCGTCGACATCATTGGTGCGGCCGGGGTCGGGGGCGAAGCCGTCCCAGGAGGCGACCAGGTGCGGGTCGGTGTGGCCCTTCTTCTTCGTGTCATACAGGTAGCGGATGAGGTTGGCGGTGTCCTTGCCGCCGGTGATCTTCGCGATCATCGCGGCGCCTTGTGGCTGACGGCCTGGTTCGCGGCGGTGGCGATGTGGCGCACCGCCTCACCGACTGCATCGAGAGTCCGGTCGGTCTGGGCGAGGAGAGCGTTGTCCCCAGGGTGTGGATGGCCGCCGGAGTTGAGCTTCTTGGCGATCTGGTTGACGTTGCGGCCGATGGCCGCGACCTGCTCGCGCAGAGCGTTGATCTCGTCGATGTAGTCGTCGAGCTGGGTGCGCTGGCCGGCCAGGGTGAGATCGCCGTGGACGTGGGCCAGAGTGGCTGCGGCAACGTAGTGGGCACCGCTGAGGTTCAGCGACGCTGCCTTGGCGCGTATGACGGCCTCTTCCCCTTCGCTGTAGCGGACGTCGACTCGTCCCTCGCGACGGCCGTTGGGGTCGGGCTTGCGACGTTGGGCGACGCGGTGCAAGGCGGCTTCTTCTGCGGCACGCGGCACCGGCATCTCGACGGCAGCAGAGCTGTCGGCGACGGCGGTGGGCTGTTCCTGCTCGGGCACCCCCTGGTGCCCGAGTGCCTCCGACACCCCCGGGGCGGAGGCTTCCCCGTGAGACCGGCCCTTGGACGGTCCAGCGGGATACCTTGCTGCGCTGTTGAGGCCAGTGTTCATCACCTGCTGGTGGACGGGGAGTTCGTGGTGCGGATCGTGCATGGGCTGGTTCTCCTACGGGTGCTGGGGTGTTGGGGTGCATCGCTGCGCCGGGCCCCCGTGTCCCCAGTGCCTGGCTGCACGGGGGACACGGGGCGAGCCCGGAGGCGGGGCGACCGGCGTGGACGCAGGGGTCAGGCGGCGGTACTGGCAGGGACCGCTTCGAGTTCCTGCGGCCGCTCGGCGGCGGCTGCGTCGAGCTCGGCCTGCAGGGTGTCCTTGAGCTTGTCCGCCTCCGCCCTGCCGATGGTCAACTCCCTGCTTCGGAAAGTGGCTTCGATGTGGCGACGCGAGGCGCGGCCCTTGCGCCCGAGTGGCGCGGTGCGCGCGAGGGCGAGCCGTTCGGGAGAGATCTCGCGGGGCTCGTGATCCTCTGGGTCGGCAGGGGGCTGAGGGGTGTCGGCCACATCTGTGGTGTCCGAAGCCACGTCGGCAGAGTCCCGCGCCACATCGGCGGGGCTGTGGGCAGCGGGGTGGTGGTGGATGACGATGTAGAGGTGGACGGCGCCGGCCAGAGCGAGCGGGGCGATGGCGGACAAGGCGCCGACGGTGACGTTGTCGAGGCGGAGGCCATCACCGTGGCGGGCCTGCTCGTTGAGGCGGACGGCGTGTACGGCGTTGGCCCAGATGCTCGTCATCGTGGCCGTACCGACGAGCAGCCACACGTACAGGCGGGAGTACCAGGGGGCGGTGCGCAGCATGAGCAGGGCGCCGACGCCGACGGCGATGAACCCGTCGATCACGAGCGGGAAGGCGTAGGTGAGCAGTCCGCGGATGTGGATGGCGACTCCCATCTGGCGCAGGGCGTCGTAGGAGAGGGCGAAGGCGAATACGGCGAGCAGGGTGATGCCGAGGCGGATCAGGTCGGTGCCGCGTACGGCGGCGATACGTGCGAACAAGCGGGGTGCTCCAGGTGGCTTGGGGCGGCGGCTGCGGTGCAGTGGGAGGGCAGGGCGTGGCCGCCGTGGGGTGCTGGGACTCGTACCACTCGTCGCGTGCCAGGTCAGAGCAGGTACGAGTGGCGTGGTGATGTCGACTCGACTCGTTGCGGGCTGCTCACTCGTCCCCGCGCTGACCTGCGCAGGGACGAGTGATGCGAGTGGAGTCGGGTCAGGCTGCGGCGCCGGATTGCGGCTCGTCCGCCGACTGCGCGGGCTCGGCCGATGGCTTCGGCTCGGGGCAGTAGCGCGCCCAGGTGTCGAGGAATTGGTTGCGTGCGAAGCCCTTGGCCTGGTTGCCGTCGGGGAAGCGGCGGTTGGCTGAGCTAATGCCGTAGGGCTTCAGGAGCAGCTGCAGTCCGCGCGGGGTCAGGCCGTTGGCGCCGTACTCCGCCCAGGGCGCTTCCTTGTCCGCGTTGAGCGCCTCCAGCAGGAACTTCGTGCTGAGCACGGCCGGATCGTCCACGGTGGCGAAGGCGCGGCGGATGCCGGCCAGGAGGCGGGTGCGCAGACCGCCCTCCTCGTCCTGGCCGGCCTCGTAGTCGGTCATGGCGCGACAAGCGGCGCGGGCGAGCACCGGCCAGTCGCCTCCTGCGAGGTCGGCGATGATGACCAGCGGCTCCCAGGTGTCCGCCGCGCGGTCCTCGACCGGCATGGGCGGCTCCATCTCCATCGCCTGCGCGTACAGCGGCTGGAGCCAGGCATGGAGGCGGTCACGGATCGCGTTCAGGGCGGGAGTGTCCCGGCCGGTGCGGAAGGACGCCACCTTCTCGCCCGCCGCACGGCGCCGCATCCGGATCACCACCGCACGGTCCATGATCGTGTCGGGCAGGTCACCGATCCCGGCGAGCGCGGCCATGGCGAAGGTGGGGAACTCCTGCACCTGGTGCTCGGGCCCGGACACCCGCAGGGTGGGCCGGCCGCGCTGGTGTCCGGCGTTGATCAGGCCGCGGACCTCCTCGTTCTTCTCCGCGGCCTTGGTGGTGCTGAACATGGCGTCGGCCTCGTCGACCAGGAGGGTCGGCGGGTCGTCCCCGTCGATCGACCGGAAGATCGCCGCCGCGGTGGCGTTGACGGTGATCAGCCGGTTGTGCACGGTCTCGGTCACCACGTCCAGCAGCCTGGATTTACCGCACCGCTTCTCTGGCGCGACGATCGCCAGGCGCGGTGCGTGCTGCCACGCACGCTGTAGATGCGTCGCCGCGATCCACAGCGCCACCGCCGTGACGGCCTCCTCGCTCGGCATCGCCACGTACCGCTTGATCTGCGTCCGCAGGTCGTCCAGGACCTGCGCCCCCTCGGGCAGGGGTGTTGACGAGGCGGCGTCGTCGCGGTCCTCCTCTGCCGAAGGCGCAGCGGCGCCGGACGGTTGGCCGGGCACGGCGACTGGGGGCCACGGCGTGCCGGAGCCGTCGGGAAGGGATGGCGTACTCGGCTGGGTATCGGTCATACTGGGCATCAGCTCCTCTGCTTGCGGGCCGCATGGGACGGCAATCCCGGTCTCCGCAGGTTGATCGCTAGGGATGGCGGTTGAGAGGTTTGCGCTTGAGCCCCCGGCATCGCCGGGGGCTTCTTTCATGTGACGTGCGGGCGTGCGGACTCCTGAGCTTGGCGGAGTGGGGTACCACCACTATGCCACACGAATTGCAAATCGCAGAAGTGTTTTGCATCTCGCAGTAGCGATGCTACTGTTTAGGCTGCGCTGCAAACCGCAGGGCATCGCTACGAACGGAAAGAGGTGCCGGTGGCGGAGGAAGAACCGTCCGAGGGCGTCCTGCTCAGCGGCGAGGCGAACGTCGCGACCCGCATCCGGGTGGAGCGTGAGGCGCGCGGCTGGAGCACCAACGCTCTGTCCGACCGGCTCAACGAGGCCGGCTTCGAGATGAACCCGTCCGCGGTCTGGCGGATCGAAAACGGGAAGCGCCGCATCAACCTCGACGACGCCATCGGCTTCGCCGAGGTCCTCGGCATCGATCTGCGCAATCTCGTCGGGCCGCCGCAGCTGGCTGCCAAGGCCCGCGCCATGGAGCTCATCGACGAGGTCGTGGATGCGTTCCGCGCGACCCAGAGAGCCAGCATGGCCTTCACGCAGGCGCGCGAAGCGTTCGACGCCTACCTAGCCGAGCACCCCGACATCCGCGAGGAAGCCGACCTCATGGTCCAGAGCGCCATCGCGGAGGAGGCCAACAAGACCATGCTGAAGAAGCACGGCCCTCCGCCCGGTGACAGCGACGGCCACTCCACCGACGAGGCATAGCTTCCGGCACCCCCTCCCTGTCTGGGCCCGCAAACCCCCAGGCAGGGCATCTCACCTTCATCCCTAGCGATCGACCGGCGGGTCGGCGTTGCCGCGCCCACGCCCGCCACAACCTGTAGAGGACTCACTCCTTGCGCCTACCCGCAATACCCCCTGCCTCCGTTCCGACTCCGTACGCCGAGGTCGCCCTGCCACGCCTCTACGTCCCCGAGGAAGTCGCGGCCGTACTCGGCTGCTCCGCCTGGTGGGTCAAGGACCGAGCGCGGCGTCGGCTCATCCCGTTCACCCGCGTCGGCCGCGCCTACCGCTTCTCGGACGAGCATCTCGCCGAGATCATCCGCATGCACGAAGAGCGCCCGGCCCGGACTCCGCAGCGCCCTGGCGTCATTGCTGCCCCGACCCGGAAGCCTCGCGCCCGGCGGCAGGCCGAGAGGGTTGTGTCCACCGTTCGTCTCAAGGCCCGGCCACCGCGCCGGATGACCAAGTCCCAGTTCGGAACCGCTGCTTAACGCGCCCCACACGACAGAAGGGAGGGAAAACTGTGGGGTACGCAGAGAAGCGCGGCGGCTACTGGCGAGGTCGCTACAAGATCGAAGACGGCAAGTACGGCACCGTCGCCGATTCCGCAGGCGTCGTGGTCAAGTTCGCCACCAAGCGGGAGGCCAAGCAGGCCGCAGACGCGGAAGAGGTGACCGTTCGGCGCGGTCAGTGGCGCGACCCGGGGCTCGGTCAGGAGACGTTCGGCGAGTACGCGAGCCGCTGGTACGCGGCCCAGGATCTGGCCGCCTCGACGATGCAGAACTACAAGCGCCACATTGAGGAGCACCTGCTCCCCGACTTCGAGGACAAGGCGCTTGTCGGCATCCTGCGCGCGGACGTCGATGCCTGGGAGAAGAAGGAGCGGGCCGTGTACGCGGCCTCCAGCGTCAAGACCTGGCGCTCCACGCTCCACCTGATCTTCGAGGACGCGATCGACGAGGGCCTGCTCACGTCCAACCCGGCAGCGAGGCGCCGAGGCCGGGGTAAGCGCGCCGGCCGCTCCCGCGACCGCGGCCCGGAGAAGGTCGTCACCGACGCGCTCGGCATCCTGCTCACCGCCGAGCGCGCGGCGCTGCTCTCCGGCCGCGACGACGAGTTCGTCGCCACGGTCCTCAAGGGCTACACCGGCAAGCGCTGGGGCGAAATCGTCGGCCTGGAAACGGAGTTCGTTCGGCCCCGCGCCTTCCGCGTCGAGTGGCAGCTGTACGAGCTTGACACCGGCGAGCTGGTCCGCTGCCCGCCCAAGGACGACAGCTACCGCGACATCGACTCGATGGACTGGCTGTCGGCCCTGGTCTTCAACCACATCGCCCGCACGAAGCCGACGCCCTGCCCCTGTCACGGCAGGACGTACGTCTTCCGCGGCCAGGGTGCGGCGCGCACCGGCGGCCACCAGGGCGCGAGGCTCGTCGACGTCGCCCGCCGCGCCGAAGTCTCCACGGGCACGGTCTCCAACGTCCTCAACCACCCCGACCGCGTACGCGAGGACACCCGTGTACGCGTCGAACTCGCCATCGCGGAGCTCGGGTTCGTACGCGGAGGCGCCCCGTCGGAGCACGCCGCTCACTGGCGCCGCAACGGTTTCGCGACCTGGCTGTTCACCCCGGCGGCCTCGGGTTGGTACCCGAAGAAGGCGCCGCAGGAGGCTCGTCCGGTGCCGATCCTCGGCGAGCCGTGGCCCGGCATCCCGGCACGAGGTCGAGGGGCTGCTGCGCGGGCGGACGCCTGCTGGCTCCCGATAGCCAAGGGCCTCACGCCCCACGGCCTACGCCATACCCACCGGACGATGATGGAGGACCTCGGCACCGAGAAGGTCCTCATGGACGAACGCATGGGCCACATCGATGGCTCGGTCTCCGCGCGCTACGCCCACGTCACACCCGGCATGCGCCGGCGCCTCGCGGCCGGTCTGACCGAGCAATGGGAAGCGGCAATTGTCGCCAGGCGTGCGCTGCACCCGCGCTCCCCGGTATCTGCGCTGGATCGACTTCTCCAGACTGGCAGCTGACGCGTTAGGCCGAGCCCTTCTCCTAGGTGTATTGATCACGAGCGTTGTTGACACGGGGGTCTTGATCAAAGGCGAAGACCTCCGGTGTGGTGGAGCTGTCTAGGACTGCACCACACGGAGGTCTTCGTGTCCCACCGTAATGCCCGGCTGACTGTTCATCGCAGGCGGCTATTGATCCAACGCGTCCGTTCCGGCCGCCCGGTCGCTCATGTGGCCGGGGAGATGGGGATCTCGCGGGCGACCGCCCACAAGTGGGTTCGGCGGTGGCAGGCCGAGGGCGACCCGGGACTGTTCGACCGCTCGAGCCGGCCGCGCACGACCCCGCATCGCGCGGCCCCCGACACGGAAGCAGCCGTCTGCGCTCTTCGGCAGGCCCGCAAGCTCGGTCCGGCACGGATCGGCCCGATCCTCGGACTGCCCGCCTCCACGGTGCACCGGATCCTCACCCGCCACGGCCTGAACCGTCTGGCCTGGCTGGACCGGCCGACCGGCGAGCCGATACGCCGCTACGAACGCAGCCGTCCCGGCGAACTGGTGCACGTCGACATCAAAAAGCTCGGCAACATCCCCGACGGCGGCGGTTGGCGCACGGTCGGCAGAACAGCCGGCAACCGGAACCGGCAGAGCACCACCGACCTGCGCAGGAGCTGCAAACCGGTGATCGGCTACAGCTACATCCACTCCGCCGTCGACGACCACTCCCGCCTCGCCTACAGCGAGGTCCTGGCCGACGAACGCCAGCACACCGCGATCGGGTTCTGGCAGCGGGCTCACGCGTTCTTCACAGAACACGGCATCACCGTCGAACGAGTCCTGACCGACAACGGCTCCTGCTACAAGTCCAAACTCTTCACCCAGGCCATCACCACGGACGGCATCGCCCACAAGCGCATCCGCCCCTACCGGCCACAGACCAACGGCAAGGTCGAACGCTTCAACCGCACCCTGCTGGAGGAGTGGGCCTACCTGCGGCCCTACACCAGCAACACAGAGCGCACCGCAGCCCTGGCAGACTTCCTCCACACCTACAACCACCACCGCTGCCACACCGCACTCGGCGGCCAGCCCCCGATCAGCCGGGTCAACAACGCTGCGGGTCAATACACCTAGGCCGTGTATCGAAAGTGAATCTTGGACTGTGAATGATCACGTTTCATGGGTCGGGGAGATCTCACGGACGAGCAGTGGGCAGTGCTGGAGCCGCTATTGCCGCAGGGTGTCAAGGCGGGGCGGCCACCCATCTGGCCTCGGCGACGGCTGATCGACGGCATACGGTTCCGGGTCCGCACGGGTGTTCCGTGGCGGGACGTCCCCGTCGAGTACGGACCGTGGAGCCGGGTCTACGATCTGTTTCGCCGATGGCAGCGGAACGGCACCTGGCACCAGGTCCTCACCCGGCTTCAGTCCCTGGCTGATGCGAAGGGCGCGATCACGTGGGACCTGAACGTCGACTCCACGGTGTGCCGTGCCCATCAGCATGCGGCCGGAGCCCGTCGGCAGGGTGCACTACAGAAAGAACCGCCGGGCGGCATGTTCACCGAGCCTGCTGATCATGGGCTGGGACGCTCGCGGGGCGGGTTCACCACCAAGCTGCACCTGGCGGTCGAGCAGGGCCAAAAGCCCATGTCCATCGTGATCACCGCCGGGCAGCGCGGCGACTCGCCGCAATTCGAGCCCGTGCTGAAGAAGGTCCGCGTGCCCCGCCTTGGGCCGGGTCGGCCGCGTGTCCGCCCCGACCGGGTCCGTGCGGACAAGGCGTACGCCTCCCGCAAGAACCGCGGCTACCTGCGCCGTCGCGGCATCCGTGGAGGTTCAGGTGTTGATGGCGTATTCGACGAACTGGCCGCAGGCCCGGAACCCCAGCCGGCGGTACACAGGCTCGCCGTCGGCCGACGCCTGCAGGACCGCGACGCCATGGTCTCGCTCGCGGGCAGCGTGAAGGGCCGCGAGCGTGACGGCTCCGCCGTAGCCGCGCCGGCGGTGGGCGGCCAGGGTGGAGATGTTGTAGATGCCGGCGACTCCCGCGTGGTGGAACACCTCGGCGGAGCAGACCGGACGGTTCTCCACGTAGCCCACCAGGTACCGGGCCGGGCAGGTCGCGGCCAGCGCCTGGGAAGCAGCCCGGGCGAAGAAGTCACGGACGGTTTCGGCGGGTGGATTCCAGTTCGCGGCGAGGACCGTGGCGTAGTCGGCGAGCTGCTCGGGTGTGGTCACCGTTCGGATGTCCAGACCCGGGACAGAGGGACTCGGCAGGGTGTCGTCCAGCTCGGCCCACATCGCCGTCTCACGCTCGGACACCGGCAGACCGGCCGCGGTCAGGCGGGTGGTGAGGTCTGTCGGTGTCGAGGCAGGTCCCACCCACCAGGAGAAGCCGCGGCCGGTGCCGGCCAGCGACCCGACGGTCTCGGAGATGTGGGCCGCGGCGTCGTCGGCGGTGAAGCGGGCCGCGGCGACGATGTTGAACGTGTCGTCGTCCAGGCCGCTGTCTGCGACCAGGAGGACATCGGTCTCCGTGACGGTCGCACCGGACATGCTCCGGTGCAGATGGCAAGCGTGTTCCGCTAGATTCCGCTCCATCCTGTCCGTCAAGTCGGCTTCATCGAGAAAGTAACCATTCATAAAGATTGATCCCAGCACGACCGGACGAAGAGCGCATGCCATTTTAAGCGGTGCCACGCCGGTGACCAGCACTTTCGATACACGCCCTAGGAGGAGGGCTCGGCCTCGCCAGGTCCCCAGGCGTCTCCCTTGCGGATGTTGCAGATCCAATGGGCCGCCTGCAGGTTCTCGGCCGTGTGTGCCCCGCCCTCCGCAACAGGCTTGATGTGATCAAGGGTGGAGGACCACAGGTCTGGCCACTCGATGGCGGGGTTCATCGGACGGCGGCACAACCGGCAGACCCATTGGTCGCGTTCGTAGATGTCGAACGGGTCCACTTGATCGGCTCCGGCATCGAGTGTGCCGTAGCCGCGCATGCGGGCCTGGTAGCTGTTGCGGGCCCGAGTGGAGCGCCGCTGCTTTTCGGAGCGGGCGGTGTACGCCGGGGTCCAGAGGGTGGGCGTCGGTTCGGCGACGCAGACCCAGGCTTCCCAGTCGTAGGTCTTCCCGTCCTCGTCCACGTCGCGGAATATCTCGTTCTGCCAGTGCCACAGCTGCCCGTCGTCTCCCTTGAACGACGTCTGCTGGACCATGGGGTGCTCCTGGCCGGGCACCTTGGTCCACCACAGGACGCGGTCCGTGTAGGCGAGGAGTGCGCCAGTCTGCTGGTGGATCGCGACCATCGGCTCTGCGTCGGGTTCGGAGTTGGCGCGCACCAGGGCGACGAGATCGTCGGCGCCCAGGGAGGAAGCGGTGGTGTACGTAGTGACGGAGCCGTGCCGCTCGATGACATCGCCCTCGATGGGGCTCAACCCGTAGAACTCGTATGGGAAGTCACCGTCAGCGGTCCTGGTGCGGAAGACCTGCGGCTCTCTTGCCGCACTGAACCGAGCGCGCTGGTCGGCATCGGCGGAGGAGCGGTCTCCGTGATCAGGGATGGCGGTCACGTCGATCTCACCTCTTTCGATCCGTGCCTTCGTGCGCCGCTTCAGCGTGGTGTTGCACCGACCCGAGCAGACGTGCCGGTCACGGTGCTCCCAGTGCGCGCTCCTCGGCACCGGCTCGCCACAGATCCGGCATGGCTCGCCGCCGGTGGCACGTTCGGCAGCGGCGAGGATCGGGTTCCAGTGAGGATCACCGCGCACCTCGCGGGTCCTTGAGAGGTCGGGCACCGGCGGTGTCCCTGGCGTGAGCGTCTGCTTCGGGCGAGGCACCCTCGGCGCGTCCTTCGGGCGCTCGGCCCGCTGCTTCTTGGCGGCCGAGGTTCGGCAGGGATCGGAGCAGTACTTCTGGCTGCGTGGGCGCCAATACTCCATCTCTGTGCCGCAGACCGCGCACGGGCGACCCGCTCGCTCGGAGGCGTTGGTGCCGGCCTCTTCGGTGCTGTCGAAGCCGTGGTCCACAGATTGTCCTCGGGGTCGAGTGGGCAACTGGAGTTCGCGAACGCGCAGGTGCGAGGAGACATACCGGAGGCGTGCTGCCTCTGCCGGGTGGTTGTCTGCTGGGAGAAGCCGACCAAGATCTTCTCCCAGATTTCTCCCAAACGATCACCGGAGACGCAGGAAGGGCCTGACCCTCAGAGAGGATCAGGCCCTTGACCTGGTGTTTCAGCTGTCGGGGTGGCGGGATTTGAACCCACGACCTCTTCGTCCCGAACGAAGCGCGCTACCAAGCTGCGCCACACCCCGATTGTCGCTGCTCGTCGCGGCGACGTCGTTTACTTTAGCCCACCGGCGGCCGGAGGCGAAATCCGGTTTACCAGCGGCGGCGGAGCGGGTTCGGGCGGATGTGGTCCAGGGCTACGAGGAGGACGCCCAGGGCGTAGAGGGCGAGGCCGAGGAGGAGGGCGTTGCCCAGGACGCCCTTGTATCCGTGCTGGTCGACGTCGAGGAAGGGGTAGAGGTAGCGGCCCTGGGTGTCGGGGATGAGGAGCTCGCCGCGGGCCAGGGAGAAGGCCAGGTAGGCCAGGGGGTAGAGCATCCACGCGGCGGCCTGGCGCAGGTGCAGGCGGCCGGGGGCGGTGAGCAGGAGCCAGTCCAGGGCTGCGGCGACGGGGACGGCCGTGTTCAGGAGGTGGGTCGCGACCGCGTGCCAGCCGGAGCCGGTGCCGTCCGTCACGGCGAACGGACTGGCCGTGTTGGCCAGGAGCAGGTGGTGGACGAGCCCGGCGGCGACGACGTAGAGCAGGGCCGCGCCCGTGAGGGCCCCTGAGAGGGGGCGGCGGGCGGACCAGGCGCGGCGGGCGGAGGCGATCAGGACCAGGGCCAGCAGGATGCTGCTCTGCGTGGTGAAGTGGCTCAGGAGCCTGGTGACCGGCCCGGCCGTGAGGAGCTCGATGGTCACTCCCGTCACCGCCAGCACCGCGGTGACGAGGCGGAAGACGGCGACCAGCGGGCGGCGCACGGGGGTCACGACGGCCGTGGCCGGGACGGGGGAGGGCAGCAGTCTGGGCGGGCCCGGGACCGCGGGGAGGTCCGGGATGTCCCTGGGTATCGGGGCTGTCATGGCCTCACGCTAGGCAGGCCGGACATACCGGGCTATACGGGTGGGCCATGTGGGCTATCCCGCGGGGTCTGCGGACCTTCGGACCTCCGGGCGCTGGCGGCCGGACGGCGGGCTGCGCACCACCGCGGTGCGCCGCGCCGTGCACACCCACCCGGAGAGCGGCGCCCCCGTCTGCCTCGGGACCTCCGGGCCTGCGGGGCCTCCGGGACCCCGGGTCCCCCGACCCCCCGGCCCACCCGAATGTGAGCCCCGCGGCCCCCTACTCCCGTCCCACCAGCGTCAGCAGCGTCGCCTCCGGTGGGCAGGCGAAACGTACCGGGGTGTAGCGGTTCGTGCCGCAGCCCGCCGACACGTGGAGGTAGGCCGTGCGGCCCTCGGCCGTGTGTGTCGACAGGCCCTTGACGCGCTCCGTGTCCAGGTCGCAGTTGGTGACCAGGGCGCCGTAGAAGGGGATGCACAGCTGGCCGCCGTGGGTGTGGCCGGCGAGGAGGAGGGGGTAGCCGTCCGCCGTGTAGGAGTCGAGGACGCGCAGGTACGGCGCGTGGACCACGCCCATCGAGAAGTCGGCCGTGCCGGAGGGGCCGCCGGCCACCTGCGCGTACCGGTCCCGTTTGATGTGCGGGTCGTCCAGTCCCGTCAGCTCGACGGACACGCCCTCGACCTTGAGCGTGCCGCGCGTGTTCGTGAGGTTCTGCCAGCCTGCGGCGTCGAAGCCGTCGCGGAGTTCCTCCCACGGGTTGTGGACGACGCCCTCGGCGGGCGCGTTGCCGTTCAGGCCGTGGCGTCCCTGGGCCTTCTCGATCAGGTACCGGGCGGGGTTGCGCAGCTTCGGGCCGTAGTAGTCGTTGGAGCCGAAGACGTAGGCGCCCGGGAACTCCATCAGGGGGCCCAGGGCGTCCAGGACCTCCGGGACGCCCTCCGGGTCGGACAGGTTGTCGCCGGTGTTGATCACGAAGTCGGGGCGCAGGCCGGCCAGAGAGCGCAGCCAGCGCTGCTTCTTGCGCTGACCGCCGACCATGTGGATGTCGGAGACCTGCAGCACGCGCAGGGGGCGCATCCCGGAGGGCAGGACGGGGATCGTCACCCGTCGCAGGCGGAACGAGCGGGCCTCGAAGCCCGCCGCGTAGACCAGACCGGCGGCGCCAACCGCCGTGATTCCCAGGGGTACTCCGAATCGCGCGCGCATACGTCCATCGTCTCAGAAGCGGTGGCGGGGGCCGACAGCATGTGGACAAGCCGGCAGCCCACTTAAATCAGCAGGCGCCCTTCCTCCCGCACCTGCGACAATCGCTGCCATGACCACGCTCAAGTCGAAGCTGCAGGACGACCTCAACGCCGCGATCAAGGAGCGCGACGAGCTCCGCTCCTCCACGCTCCGGCTGACGCTCGCCGCGATCACCAAGGAGGAGGTCGCGGGGAAGGAGAAGCGGGAGCTCTCCGACGACGAGGTGCAGAAGGTGATCACCCGCGAGGCGAAGAAGCGCCGCGAGGCCGCGGACGCCTTCGCCCAGGGCGGCCGCCCCGAGAGCGCCGAGCGGGAGAAGGCGGAGGGCGAGGTACTCGCCGCCTACCTGCCGAAGCAGATGTCCGACGACGAGCTGAACGCGATCGTCGCGCAGGCCGTCGAGGAGGCGAAGGCGGCCGGTGCCGAGGGGCCGCGGGCCATGGGTGCCGTCATGAAGATCGTGAACCCGAAGGTGGCCGGGCAGGCCGAGGGCGGCCGGGTCGCCGCCGCGGTCAAGAAGCTGCTGGCGGGCTGAGCCCGCCCCACCGCGGGCGACCGTACCGAGACGAAGACCGACGGCGAAGACCGGCGGCGAAGACCGACGACGAAGACCGGCGGCCCCTTCCGATGAGGAAGGGGCCGCCGGTCTTCGTCGTCGCTACGGGGCCTCAGTCGCGTCGGCCGCCGATGCCGTTGCCGCCGTTGCCCTGCCCCTGGAAGAGGTTCCCCGGGAAGCCGCCGTCGGTGCCGCCGTTGTCCGTGCCGCCGTCGATCAGGCCGCCGATGACACCGCCGTCGCCGTTGCCGCCGTTGTCCTCGTCGCCGTTGCCGCCGTCGTCCCGGTCGCCGTCGTCGCCCCGGCCCTTGTCCTTCTCCTTGCTGTCCGGGATGTCGACGAGGTTGAACTCGGAGACCGGCTCGCCCTCCAGCGCGCCCGACATCATGTCGCCCCAGATCGGGCCGGGGACCGCGCCGCCGAAGACCTTGCCGTGCGGGACACCGCCGATGGTGATGTTGACCATCTGCCGCTCGTGCTTGGGGTCGCCGACCCAGACGGCGCCGGCGAGGTCCGGCGTGTAGCCCACGAACCAGGCCGCGTAGCGCTCATCCGTCGTGCCGGTCTTACCGGCGCTCGGGCGGCTGTCGAGGCCGGCCTGCTTGCCCGTGCCGTCCTCGACCACGCCCTTGAGGAGGGTGTTGACGGTGTCGGCCGTGGTCTCGGACATGGCCCGGGAGCAGGTGGACTTCGGGACCTCGAGCGACTTGCTCTTGTTGCCGACCCGCTGGCTGATCGACTCGATGGCGACCGGCGTGCAGTACATGCCGCGCGAGGCGAAGGTCGCGTACGCGCTCGCCATGGTCAGCGGGGAGACCTCGGTGACACCGAGGGCGATGGACGGCGTCTGTTCCAGCTTGTTGCCGTTGGCACGCTGTACGCCCATCTTGTCCGCCATCTGCGTCACCGGGCAGATGCCGATGTCGCTGATCATCTGCACGTAGTAGGTGTTGACCGACTTGGCGGTCGCTTCCTTCATGTCGTACGGGCCGACCTCGGTCTCGTTCTCGTTGGCGAGCCGGACGCCCTTCTCGTTCCACGTCTTGCCGTCGCAGGCCGCGACCGGGGTGGGGTAGTCCATCTCGTACGGCGAGGAGTACGACTTCGTCACCGGCATGCCGCCCTCGAGGGCCGCCGCGGCCACGATCGGCTTGAACGTCGAACCGGGCTGGTAGCCCGCGCCGCCGCCCATGGCGTTGTCGACCGAGAGGTTGATCGTCGTCTCGCCCTGCTTGACGTCGATGCCGTAAGGACGCGACTGGCCCATGCCCACGATCTTGCCGGTGCCGGGCTCCACGATGGTGGCCGCGGTCGCCACCTCGTCGCTCTTGTAGACGTGGTCCTTGATCGACTGCTGCACCGACTTCTGGGCCTTCGGGTCGAGCGTCGTACGGATCGTCAGGCCGCCCTGGTTCCAGATCTTGGCCCGTTCCTCCTTGGTCTTGCCGAAGACCGGGTCGTTGAGGAACACCTCGCGTACGTAGTCACAGAAGAAGCCCGCGCCCTTGACGGCCGTGATGCAGCCGTTCTTGGGCCGGCTGACCTCCAGTCCGAGCGGCGCCTTCTTCGCCTTGTCGGCCTCCGCCCGGGAGATGTCGCCGACCTGCGCCATGCGCGTCAGGACCACGTTGCGCCGCTTGGTGGCCTCCGCCTCGTCGTTGACCGGGTCGTACCGGCTGGGCGACTGGACGATGCCGGCCAGGAGGGCGGACTCCTGGATGTTGAGGTCCTTGGCGGACTTGGAGAAGTAGCGCTGGGCGGCCGCCTCGATGCCGTAGGCCTGCTGGCCGAAGAACGTGATGTTCAGATAGTTCTCGAGGATCTTCTTCTTGCCCAGCTCCTCCTCGACCTGGATCGCGAGCTTCAGTTCGCGGATCTTGCGGCCGATGGTCTGCTGGGTGGCCTGGGCGACCTTCGTCGGGTCGTCACCGGCCTCCTCCACGAAGACGTTCTTGACGTACTGCTGCGTGAGCGTGGACGCGCCCTCGGAGACCTCGCCGCTGCGGGCGTTCTTGTTGAGCGCGCGCAGTACGCCCTTCAGGTCGACCGCCCCGTGCTCGTAGAAGCGCGAGTCCTCGATCGCGACGATCGCCTTCTGCATGTACGGCGAGATGTCCTTGAGGGCCACCACCGTGCGGTCGCGTGAGTAGACCGTGGCGATGGTGCCGCCCTCGGCGTCGAGGATGGCGGTGCGCTGGCTCAGCGGGGGAGTCTTCAGGTTGGCCGGGAGAGCGTCGAAACTCTCCACCGACCCCTTGGCGGCCAGCCCCAGCGCACCCACGGCGGGCAACGCGATGCCGGCCAGCACTGCTCCCGCGAGCACACTGACACCGAGGAACTTGGCGGCCTGCTGGGTTGGCGACAGACCACCGCCCGAGCGCTTCTTTGGCATGGAGGCAGCCTACGTTCTCATTCGCCGGACACGCGTATATGCCTTGGCCTAAGCTGCACTCAACTGTCACAGCAGTGAGGCCACGTATCAATACGTCCGGCGACCCCGAATCGTTCCGGATCTGCTCGACTTTTTTCTGAAGGGCCCCGCTGGGGGGCGCGTTGATGTGTACGGGCGCGCGCCACGGCGTGTGGGACGCGTGTCCGAATCCGCCTTGTGTGTCAATTGGTGTCCGTTGTGGCGCAACAGAGATGACCTGAATGCCGGGATCGTCGCGAATGTCGCCAGCTCACTCCCCCGGGTGATCTGCCGCTTACCCATAGTCCGTTCGGGCCATTCAAGATTGGGCCCGAAGGGGGTGTTGCGCTGTGCCCACCTTCCGTAACGTCCTCAACTGGCGGCGGTGAATATGCCGCTGCCGCCGTGGGGGAGCCTCGATTCGGGAGAGGACGGCGCCGGTATGGGCTGGGTAACCGACTGGAGTGCGCAGGCCGCCTGCCGCACTACCGATCCGGACGAACTGTTCGTCCAGGGAGCAGCGCAGAACAGGGCCAAGGCGGTGTGCACCGGATGTCCGGTACGCACCGAGTGCCTGGCCGACGCGCTGGACAACCGCGTCGAGTTCGGCGTGTGGGGAGGCATGACGGAGCGGGAACGCCGCGCACTGCTGCGCCGGCGGCCCACCGTGACCTCCTGGCGCCGACTTCTGGAGACGGCGCGGACGGAGTACGAACGAGGGGCCGGCATCGTGTCCCTCGACGACCAGGAGATCTACGAGAACTACGCGGCCGTGGGCTGAACCTGCCCGGGGATCGATCTCCGGACCGGATGTACCGATGTACCGGGGCGCGGATGCCCCGGCCGGATCAGGCTCCCGTCTCGGGCAGCTCGGGCCGGTCCGTCGCGAGACGGACGCCGATCTCCCGCAGCCCCGCGAGGTCGTGCACGTCGCCGGGCAGCGCGGCCACTTCGGTGACCGCCACCTCGGGGTGACGCGCGGTGAAGCGGTCCCGCGTGCGCTGTTCGCGGGCGAGCAGATGCATCCGGTCCGCGTGCAGCCTCAGCAGGCCCGCGGTGAGCTGGTCGACGGAACGCTCCGGTGTGCCGTCCGGCAGTGCGCCGTCCGGCACGCCGCCCAGTGTGGCGTCCAGCCTGCCGTGCGTTGTGTCGGGAGCCTCGGGAGAGGGCTCGGGAGAAGACTCGGAAGATGGCTCGGATGAGTCTGAACTGCCGTACGCGTCGGGAGAGTTACGAACTCCTACTTTCCCGCCGTCCTGATCCACAATGCGGGGATCCTCAAGATTTTCCCCGGCGAGACTTTCCGCGGCGGCGAGCGCCCGCTCGGCCGACAGCCGGTCGGCGCCGCTGCCGTGGACCCGGTTGAGCACCAGGCCGGCGAGCGGCATGTCCTCGGCCGCCAGCCGCTCCACGAAGTACGCGGCCTCGCGCAGTGCGTCCCGCTCCGGGGCCGCGACCACCAGGAACGCCGTACCGGGCGCCTGGAGCAGCTTGTACGTCGCGTCCGCGCGCGTACGGAAGCCACCGAACATCGAGTCCATCGCGGCCACGAAGGTCTGCACGTCCTTCAGGAACTGCCCGCCCAGCACCTTCCCCAGGACGCCCGTCATCATCGACATGCCGACGTTCAGGAACTTCATGCCGGCCCGGCCGCCGACCTTCGCCGGGGCCAGCAGGAGCCGGATCAGCTTGCCGTCCAGGAAGGACCCGAGACGCTTGGGGGCGTCCAGGAAGTCCAGCGCCGAGCGGGACGGCGGCGTGTCGACGACGATGAGGTCCCACTCGTCCCTCCCGCGCAGCTGACCCAGCTTCTCCATCGCCATGTACTCCTGCGTGCCCGCGAAGCCCGCCGAGAGCGACTGGTAGAAGGGGTTGCCCAGGATCGCCGCCGCCCGCTCGCGATCCGCGTGCGCCTCGACGATCTCGTCGAAGGTGCGCTTCATGTCGAGCATCATGGCGTGCAGCTCACCGCCCGCCGAGTCGTCGACGCCCTTCACCCGGCGCGGGGTGTTGTCGAGCGAGTCGATGCCCATGGACTGGGCGAGCCGCCGGGCGGGGTCGATGGTGAGGACGACCACCTTGCGTCCCCGCTCGGCCGCACGCAGCCCCAGGGCCGCCGCGGTGGTCGTCTTGCCGACGCCGCCCGAGCCGCAGCACACCACGATGCGGGTCTTCGGGTCCTCCAGCAGCGGGTCGACGTCGAGCACACGCGCGGGGGAGAGGCGCCGTGCGCCCTCCTGGTGCCGGGCCGGGTCCGGACTCATGCGATCCCCTGCTTCCGCAGCTCGGTGGCCAGTTCGTACAGGCCCGCCAGGTCCATGCCCTCGGCGAGCAGCGGGAGTTCGTGCAGCGGCAGGCCCAGTTCGCCGAGGACACCCCGCTGCTCCGCCTCCAGCGCGTACCGCTCGGCGTACTCCTCGGCCTGCGCGAGCAGCGGATCGACCAGCCGCTCGGCGTGCCCGCCCCGCCGCGCCCCGCCGAGCCCGGCCCCCGACAGGGACCGGGCGAGTGCCGTACGCGGTGTGCTCCGAACGAGTTCCAGGTCGGCCGCGTCCAGCACCTCGGGCCGGACCATGTTGACCATGACCCGCCCCACCGGGAGCCGCGCGGACCGTAGCTCGGCGATGCCGTCCGCGGTCTCCTGGACCGGCATCTCCTCCAGCAGCGTCACCAGGTGCACGGCGGTCTCCCGCGACTTCAGCACCCGCATCACGGCCTGCGCCTGATTGTGTATCGGACCGACCTTCGCGAGACCGGCCACCTCGTCGTTGACGTTGAGGAACCGCGTGATGCGGCCGGTCGGCGGGGCGTCCATGACGACGTAGTCGTACGCGAACCGTCCGCTCTTGTCCTTGCGCCGCACCGCCTCGCACGCCTTGCCGGTCAGCAGGACGTCCCTGACGCCCGGCGCGACGGTGGTCGCGAAATCGATCGCCCCGAGCTTCTTCAGCGCCCGCCCGGCGCTGCCCAGTTTGTAGAACATCTGGAGGTAGTCCAGAAGCGCCAGCTCGGGGTCGATGGCCAGGGCGTACACCTCCCCGCCCCCGGGAGCGACGGCGATCTTCCGCTCCTCATAAGGCAGCGCTTCGGTTTCGAAGAGCTGCGCGATGCCCTGGCGACCCTCGACCTCGACGAGAAGCGCGCGCTTCCCCTCGGTGGCCAGGGCCAGCGCGAGGGCCGCGGCCACCGTGGTCTTGCCGGTTCCGCCCTTGCCGCTGACGACCTGGAGCCTGCTCACGTATTCGAGCGTAACCAGTCCGCGCGCCGAGTACGCCGGAGGCTGTGGACAACGTGTGGAGAACGCCTCCCCGGACGGCCGTCCGAGGGGGCCCGGGGCAACGGCTAGAGTCGGCCACATGACCAAGTGGGAATACGCAACCGTGCCGCTGCTCGTCCACGCCACGAAGCAGATTCTGGACACCTGGGGCGAGGACGGCTGGGAGCTCGTCCAGGTCGTGCCCGGGCCCAACAACCCCGAGCAGCTCGTGGCCTACCTGAAGCGGGAGAAGCAGGCATGAGCGCCGTCGAGGCGAAGCTGGCCGAGCTCGGCCTGACGCTGCCCGAGGTCGTCCCGCCGCTGGCCGCGTACCAGCCGGCCGTGCAGTCCGGCCCGTACGTCTACACCTCGGGCCAGCTGCCCATGGTGGAGGGCAAGCTTCCGGTCACCGGCAAGGTCGGTGCCGAGGTCACGCCGGAGGAGGCCAAGGAGCTGGCGCGCACCTGCGCGCTGAACGCCCTGGCCGCCGTGAAGTCCGTCGCCGGTGACCTCGACCGCATCGCGCGCGTGGTGAAGGTCGTGGGCTTCGTCGCGTCCGCGTCCGACTTCACCGGCCAGCCGGCCGTGGTCAACGGCGCCAGCGAACTCCTCGGTGAGGTGCTGGGCGACAAGGGCGTCCACGCACGCAGCGCGGTCGGCGTGGCGGTACTGCCGCTGGACGCGCCGGTGGAGGTCGAGGTCCAGGTGGAGCTCGTCCAGGCGTAGGCAGGCATAGGCAGGCGCGGCGCAGGGTGGGCGTTGCCGGCCCGGCAACAAACCTCGCCCTCGCCGCCTCCGCCCCGGCAGGATCGCATCCGGTGCCGCGTACGGGGCGGGAGCCGGTCGTGGTGCCGGCCCCGGTCCGTCCGGGTGCCGGACCGACCGTGTGCCCCTGGAGGAGCCGTGCCGCATCAGCCCGTGCCGCATCACCAGCCCGTGACCGATCACCAGCCCGTAGCCGATCACCAGCCCGTGAGCCAAGGTCAGCCCGTGACCGTTCAGCCGCCCGTGCACCGGCTGGTGCCCTCACCGGCCGGCCGGATCCATCTGGTGGAGCAGGGCAGCGGCCCGCTGGTCCTGCTCGTCCACGGCTTCCCCGAGTCCTGGTACTCCTGGCGCCGCCAGCTCCCCGCGCTGGCCGCCGCGGGCTTCCGCGCCGCCGCGATCGACGTGCGCGGCTACGGACGCTCCTCCAGGCCCGACGCGGTGGCGGCGTACCGGACGCTCGACCTGGTGGCGGACAACGTCGCCGTGGTGGAGGCGCTGGGCGAGCGGTCCGCCGTGATCGTCGGCCACGACTGGGGCGCGACGATCGCCGCGCACTCCGCGCTGCTGCGACCCGACGTGTTCCGCGCGGTCGGCCTGCTGAGCGTGCCGTACACCCCGCCGGGCGGACCGAAGCCCAGCGAGGTCTTCGCCGGCATGAGCGATCCGGCCGGCCCCTTCGCCGGGCAGGAGTTCTACGTCTCCTACTTCCAGGAGCCGGGCCGGGCCGAGGCGGAGATCGAGCCCGACGTACGCGGCTGGCTGGCCGGCTTCTACGCCGCCCTGTCCGCCGACACCATGCCCGCCCCGGAGGCGCCCGACCCGCACTTCGTCGCCCCAGGCGGCAGGCTGTGCGACCGGTTCCCGTCCGGCGGACGGCTGCCGTCCTGGCTGACCGAGGAGGAGCTGGACGTCTACGCCGGGGAGTTCGAGCGCACCGGTCTGACCGGCGCCCTCAACCGATACCGGAACATGGACCGCGACTGGGCCGACCTCGCCGGCCACCGCGGCGCCCCGGTCACCCAGCCGTCCCTGTTCCTCGGCGGCGGCCGGGACGCCTCCACCACCTGGCTGTCGGACGCGATCGAGGCGTATCCCACGACCCTGCCGGGCCTGACCGCCTCGCACCTCCTCGACGGCTGCGGCCACTGGCTCCAGCAGGAGCGCCCGGAGGAGACGAACCGGCTGCTCACGGAGTGGCTGACCGCCCTGCCCTCCTGACGCCCGGCCGGCCCCGGGAGCCACTCGAACATCCGCCCGTCACCGGATAGCCTCCGGCCATGGCGAACGGTCAGGCGAATGATCAGGCGAGCGGTCGGGCGGGCGGTCGGACGAACGGCCAGTGGTACCCGCCGGAGTGGCCGGACCGCATCCGCGCACTGGCGGCCGGCACCCTCACCCCCGTCACCCCGAAGCGCGCGGCCACCGTCATGCTCCTGAAGGACGCCGGTGCCGGGCCCGCCGTGCACATGCTGCGGCGCCGGACCTCCATGGCGTTCGCCGGGGGCGCGTACGCCTATCCGGGGGGCGGGGTCGACCCGCGCGACGACGACCGCGACATCGGCTGGGCGGGCCCCACGCGCGCGTGGTGGGCGGACCGGCTCGGTGTCGACGAGACGGGCGCCCAGGCGATCGTCTGCGCGGCCGTACGGGAGACGTACGAGGAGGCGGGCGTCCTGCTCGCCGGCCCGACCGGCGACTCCGTGGTCGGCGACACGAGGGGCGCGGACTGGGAGGCGGACCGGGCCGCCCTGGTCGACCGTGAACTGTCCTTCGCGGAGTTCCTGGACCGCAGGGGCCTCGTCCTGCGCTCCGACCTGCTGGGCGCCTGGGCCCGCTGGATCACCCCGGAGTTCGAGTCCCGGCGCTACGACACGTGGTTCTTCGTGGCCGGCCTCCCCGAGGGGCAGCGCACCCGTAACGCCTCCACGGAGGCCGACCGCGCGGTGTGGGTCACCCCGGCCGAGGCGGCGGCCGGGTACGACAAGGGCGAGCTGCTGATGATGCCGCCGACCATCGCGACCCTGCGCGGTCTCGCGGCGTGCGGTACGGCGGCGGAGGCGCTGGCGTCGGCTCCGGGCCGCGACATGACGCCCGTGCTGGCCCGGGCGCGGCTCGTCGGCGGTGAGATCGTGCTCTCCTGGCCGGGGCACGACGAGTTCACCAAGCACGTCCCGAGCACGGACACGGCCGCGCCTTCCGCTCCGGCGCCCGCGACACCTTCCGACCCGACCGGGGGAGCCCCCGCATGACGGACGCAGCAGCACTGCCCGGACAGCCGCGCGGCGGCGTCCTGTCGGGCCCGGCCACCGCGCGCGCGGTGAACGTCCTGGCACCCAACGCCTCCGCGATGACGCTGGACGGCACGAACACCTGGATCCTCGCCGAACCCGACTCCGACCTGGCCGTCGTCGTCGACCCGGGCCCTCTGGACGACGTCCACCTGCGGCGCGTCGTCGACACGGCCGAGCGGGCGGGCAAGCGCGTCGCGCTGACACTCCTGACTCACGGTCACCCGGACCACGCGGAGGGCGCCGCGCGTTTCGCAGAGCTGACGCGGACGAACGTGAGGGCGCTGGACCCGGCGCTGCGGCTGGGAGGCGAGGGGCTGGCCGCCGGTGACGTGATCGAGGTCGGCGGTCTGGAGCTGAGGGTCGTACCGACCCCGGGGCACACGGCCGACTCCCTGTGCTTCCATCTCCCGGCCGACCGGGCGGTCCTGACGGGTGACACGGTCCTGGGCCGCGGTACGACGGTGGTGGCCCACCCCGACGGCCGTCTCGGCGACTACCTGGACTCACTGCGCAGGCTCAGGTCGCTCACGGCCGACGACGGGGTGCAGACGGTGCTTCCGGGCCACGGCCCCGTCCTGGATGACGCACAGGGCGCCGTGGAGTACTACCTCGCCCACCGCGCCCATCGCCTCGCCCAGGTCGAGACGGCCGTGGAGGACGGCTACCGGACGCCGGGCGAGGTCGTCGCCCACGTGTACGCGGACGTCGACCGCTCACTGTGGCCGGCGGCGGAACTGTCGGTGCGGGCGCAACTGGAGTACCTGGGCGAGCACGGGCTCATCCAGCTGCCCGACTGCCCGACTTACGACTGACGTCTGCCCGACCGAGGCCTGCCCGACCGAGGTCGCCCGGTCGTGCAGCGTCAGCGGGAGCGCTTGGCCAGCCGCTCCACGTCCAGCAGGATCACCGCGCGGGCCTCCAGGCGGAGCCAGCCGCGCTGGGCGAAGTCCGCGAGCGCCTTGTTGACCGTCTCGCGGGACGCGCCGACCAGCTGGGCCAGCTCCTCCTGCGTCAGGTCGTGAACGACGTGGATGCCCTCCTCGGACTGCACGCCGAAGCGGCGGGACAGGTCCAGCAGGGCGCGGGCGACACGGCCGGGGACGTCCGAGAAGACGAGGTCGGACATGGCGTCGTTGGTCTTGCGCAGGCGGCGCGCGACGGCGCGCAGCAGTGCGGTGGCCACCTCGGGGCGGACGTTCAGCCAGGGCTGGAGGTCGCCGTGCCCGAGGGCGAGCAGCTTGACCTCGGTCAGCGCGGTGCCGGTCGCCGTGCGCGGGCCCGGGTCGAACAGCGACAGCTCGCCGATCAGCTCGCTGGGGCCGACGACGGCCAGCATGTTCTCGCGTCCGTCGGGGGACGTGCGGTGAAGCTTGACCTTGCCCTCGGTGACCACATAGAGGCGGTCTCCGGGGTCCCCCTCGTGGAACAGCGTGTCTCCACGGGCGAGGGTCACCTCACTCATGGAGGCGCGGAGCTCCGCGGATTGCTCGTCGTCGAGCGCCGCGAAGAGCGGGTTGCGCCGCAGAACGTCGTCCACGAGTTCTCTCCTTGTCGACCGGCTCAGAGGATCATGTTCCCCCGGTGTACCAGGGGTCCGTGGTGCCCATTTTGCCGGACAGTCCAAACAGTGTGATCTGTCACAAGGATGCCGCACTGGTGTCCTGGGGTACGCGGCAGGGGTCCAATTGGGCGCCGATCTTCGGGGTCCGGGGCGGATGTCGGTGCCGGGCCGTACGCTGGCCGGGTGTCCAAATCGCCGGTGAGAGCACAGGCCGAGGGGGCTGCGCGGGTGGGTGTACGTCGCGATTCCGCTGTGGGCGAACAGGGCCCCGATGGCGGTAGGAAAACGGCGAAAGCGACAAAGAAGGCGGCACCTGCCAAGAGGGTGACTGCGCAGGAGGGTGCCGTGAACAAGAAGACCGAGAAGAGCGTCAAGAAGCAGGCGCCCGCCAAGAAGCCCGCCGTCGCCCCGAAGAAGGCCGCGGCCGCCGTCAAGGGCGTCGCCCCGGCGAAGACCGTCGCCCCGAGCGCCCCGCGCGGCGAGTCGCGCACCGCGCTGGTGCGCCGCGCCCGCCGTATCAACCGCGAACTCGCGGAGGTCTTCCCGTACGCGCACCCGGAGCTGGACTTCGAGAACCCGTTCCAGCTGGTCGTGGCCACGGTGCTGTCCGCCCAGACCACCGACCTGCGCGTCAACCAGACGACGCCCGGCCTCTTCGCCAAGTACCCCACTCCGGAGGACCTGGCCGCCGCCGACCCCGAGGAGGTCGAGGAGATCCTTCGCCCGACCGGCTTCTTCCGGGCAAAGACCAAGTCGGTCATAGGGCTGTCCAAGGCCCTGGCGGAGGACTTCGGCGGCGAGGTCCCCGGGCGTCTCGAAGACCTCGTGAAGCTGCCCGGCGTCGGCCGCAAGACCGCCTTCGTGGTGCTCGGCAACGCGTTCGGCCGCCCCGGCATCACCGTGGACACGCACTTCCAGCGCCTGGTGCGCCGGTGGCAGTGGACCGCCGAGACCGACCCGGACAAGATCGAGGCCGCTATCGGCGCGCTCTTCCCCAAGAGCGACTGGACGGACCTCTCCCACCACGTGATCTGGCACGGCCGCCGGATCTGCCACGCCCGCAAGCCCGCCTGCGGCGCCTGCCCCATCGCCCCGCTCTGCCCGGCGTACGGCGAGGGCGAGACGGACCCGGAGAAGGCGAAGAAGTTGCTGAAGTACGAGAAGGGCGGCTTCCCCGGTCAGCGTCTGAACCCCCCGCAGGCCTACCTGGACGCGGGCGGGAAACCGGCACCGCCACTGGGGGCGGCCGGGTGACGGAACGATCTCGGTGGCCTCGGGCGTTGGAATCGGCAGAACGGGGGTGGCTATGACGCGGGCGAGCGACACACAGGGGCACATCCGGGGCGGGGCCCTCAGCAAGGAGGGCCTGCCGGGCTGGCTGGACCCGGTGGTGCGGGCCGTCGAGACGGTGCGCCCCGACCAGCTGAGCCGCTTTCTGCCGCCGGAGGACGGAGCCGGGCGCCAGTCCGCCGTCCTGATCCTCTTCGGCGAGGGCGCGGCCGGTGTCGGCCCCGAGCTGCTGCTCATGGAGCGGGCCGGCTCCCTGCGCTCGCACGCCGGCCAGCCGGCCTTCCCGGGCGGCGCCCTCGACCCGGACGACGGCGATCCGCACGGCGACGGGCCGTTGCGGGCCGCCCTGCGCGAGGCCGAGGAGGAGACCGGGCTCGACCCGGCCGGCGTGCAGCTCTTCGGCGTCCTGCCCAAGCTCTACATCCCGGTCAGCGGCTTCGTCGTCTCGCCGGTCCTGGCCTGGTGGCGCGAGCCCTCCCCGGTGGGGGTCGTCGATCCGAACGAGACGGCGCGCGTCTTCACCGTCCCCGTGGCGGATCTCACGGACCCCGCCAACAGGGTCACCACCATTCATCCGAGTGGTCACCGAGGCCCGGCATTCCTGGTCGAATCGGCGCTCGTGTGGGGCTTCACCGCCGGCATCATCGACCGGTTGCTGCACTTCGCGGGCTGGGAGCGGCCCTGGGACAGGGAGAAGCAGGTCCCGCTGGACTGGCGGTCATGACAGGGTGACCGGTGTGAGCGTAGGACGACAAGGCGGGGCTTGAATCAGTGAACGTGCTGGACATCCTGTTGCTGCTGGCCGCCGTCTGGTTCGCGATCGTCGGATACCGCCAGGGCTTCGTCGTCGGCATCCTGTCGGTGACCGGCTTCCTCGGCGGCGGTCTCGTCGCCGTCTACCTGCTGCCGGTGCTCTGGGACGCCCTGACGGACAACGCTGAGGTGAGTACGACCGCCGCCGTCGTCGCGGTCGTCGTCGTCATCGTCTGCGCCTCCGTCGGCCAGGCCCTGACCACCCACCTCGGCAACAAGCTGCGCCGGTACATCACCTGGTCCCCGGCCCGCGCCCTGGACGCCACCGGCGGCGCCCTGGTCAACGTCGTGGCGATGCTCCTGGTCGCCTGGCTGATCGGCTCCGCCCTCGCGGGCACCACGCTGCCGACGCTCGGCAAGGAGGTCCGCAGCTCCACCGTGCTGCAGGGCGTCTCCAGGGCGCTGCCCGCACGGGCCGACACCTGGTTCGCGGACTTCTCCTCCGTCCTCGCGCAGAACGGCTTCCCGCAGGTCTTCAGCCCGTTCTCCAACGAGCAGATCCCCGAAGTCCAGCCGCCCGACCCGGCGCTGGCGAACAGCCCGGTCGCCACCCGAGCCAAGCGCTCCATCGTCAAGGTCATGGGCACCGCCCCCGACTGCGGCAAGGTCCTGGAAGGCACCGGCTTCGTCTTCGCCGACCGCCGCGTCATGACCAACGCCCATGTCGTGGGCGGCGTCGACGAGCCCACGGTGCAGATAGGCGGCGAGGGCAGGAAGTACGACGCGACGGTCGTCCTCTACGACTGGCGGCGCGACATCGCCGTACTGGACGTGCCGGAACTGAACGCGCCCGCGCTGCGATTCACCGACGAGGACGCCGCCCGCGACGACGGCGCGATCGTCGCGGGCTTCCCGGAGAACGGGGCGTACGACGTCCGGGCCGCGCGCGTGCGCGGGCGCATCACGGCCAACGGTCCGGACATCTACCACCGCGACACCGTCCGCCGCGACGTCTACTCGCTGTTCGCGACCGTCCGTCAGGGCAACTCCGGCGGACCGCTGCTGACGCCCGAGGGCGAGGTCTACGGCGTGGTCTTCGCCAAGTCCCTGGACGACGCCGAGACCGGCTACGCGCTCACCGTGGACGAGATCCGCGAGGACATCGCCGAGGGCCGCGCCGCGAACCAGCAGGTGGACAGCGACAGCTGCGCCCTCTAGGAACGGGAACCCGGTGACGCGAGTCGCGCGGGCGCCGGCCCGGTCAGCTCACGCCGCGTGGATGGCGCAGGCGCACGGAGACCCAGCGGGCCCGGCGGCGCAGGATGCGCGGAATGCCCACCCGTAGGTCCGCACCCGCCAATTGCGGGGTGCCTCCTCGTCGGTGGGTGCTGCTCACGCCGCTCGTGGAGCGGCCGTCGCGTGCTACGTCACTGTAGTCGTGCGTCCAGCCCATACCCGGACGTGTGCCCCCACCCCAAGGTCGATAACCGTTCTCAGGGCCCTCAATTGGCCTATGCGTCGGGCAAGTGGCCGCTCGTAGGACAAGCGTTCCGGTTCGGATACCGGGAGCGTTCGTTCGGTCACCGATCGGGTTCGGGATCCTTCAGCCAATTGATCAGTTCGGCGGAGAACGCGACCGGGTCCTCTTCGTGCGGGAAGTGCCCGAGACCGTCGAACAGCCGCCAGCGGTAGGGCGCTTCGACGTACTGCCCGGACCCGGCCGCGCTCCGCGTCCGCATCACGGGGTCCAGCGAACCGTGCAGATGCAGGGTCGGCACGCGCACCGGCCGCTTCATACGGCGGTAGAACTGGATGCCGTCCGGACGCGCCAGGGAGCGCACCATCCAGCGGTACGGCTCGACGGAGCAGTGGGCCGTGGAGGGGATGCACATGGCCCGGCGGTAGATCTCCACCGCCTCGTCGTCCAGCGGGCGCGGCCCCGACCAGTCGTGGATCAGCCGGCCGACCAGCGCGCCGTCGTCCGCGGTCAGTTGGCGCTCCGGGATCCAGGGGCGCTGGAAGCCCCAGATGTAGGACCCCGCCCGGGTCTGACGGACGTCCCCGAGCATCGCCGAGCGCCAGCGCCGGGGATGCGGCATGGACGAGACCGCGAGCCGCCGTACGAGCTTGGGCCGCATCGCCGCGGCCGTCCAGGCCAGGTAGCCGCCCAGGTCGTGGCCGACCAGCGCGGCGTCCGGCTCGCCGAGCGAGCGGACCACGCCGGTGATGTCGAGGGCGAGGCCGGCGGGGTCGTAGCCGCGTGGGGTGCGGTCGCTGCCGCCGACGCCGCGCAGGTCCATGGCGACGGCGCGGAAACCGGCGTCCGCGAGGGCCACCAGCTGGTGCCGCCAGGTCCACCAGAACTGGGGGAAGCCGTGCAGCAGGAGCACCAGCGGCCCGTCGCCCAGCTCGGCGATGTGGAAGCGGGCGCCGTTGGCGGCGACGTCCCGGTGGGTCACCTCGTGCCCGCCCGGGATGTCGTGCCGTACGACCGAGGTGGGTTGTTGCGTCGGTGGGGATTGCCCCGAGGGGGAGTGTCCCGAAGGGGGTTGTCCCGAGGGGGACTGACCCGAAGGGATGGAGGAGCCCGTCATGAGGACGAGCGTGCCACAGCCTCGATGGCTTCGGGGGACCGGTCCGCGGGCAGTTCCGGCCGCGGGTGCGGCTTGGCGTTCTGCAGCACACCCGCCGACTGCTTGACGGACGCGGCGACCTTCTGCGGGCCGCGGCCCTTCTTGGCCTTCTTCGCGAAGACGATGCCGATCAGCGCGAGGAGAGCGGCGAGGAGGACGTTCGCCGCGAAGGACAGCAGGAAGCAGACCGCCAGGTTCCAGTCGCTCCAGGTCCGGATGGCGTAGGCCAGCGCGAAGCTCAGCATCGGCAGCGAGAACAGGAGAACGGCACCGGCCAGCGAGAACGCGCCGCCGCTCGTCGCCCCGCGCTTGACGTCCTGCCTCAGCTGCGCCTTGGCCAACGCGATCTCGTCGTGCACGAGCGCCGACAAGTCGGTGGTCGCCGAGGCGAACAGCTGACCGATGCTGCGTTCGGTGCCGACCGGGCTGCCGTCGGGTGCGCTCATCGCGGTCTCCCTCTTCTGCTGGCTCATCTGCGTACGGTTCCGTGGCTGTCGCGTGCTGCCCGCCTGCTGCGGCCCGACCGCGTACGGTCCGTCTTCTGTACCGTCCCGTCAGATCATGCCGGACGGTCGCCCTCATCGCCTGCCCCGCCCGGCACTTCGGCAAGCCGCGCCGATTCCATCTCCTCGGCGATCCGGCGGTGCTCGGCGGCCTTCTTCTCGTAGACCGCGGCCACTCGCAGGTGGTACGCGGGGTCGTCCTCCTCGTAGATGTCCGGGACGCCGCTGAGGTCGTCGTCGCGCTCCTCGTCCGCGATCATCTTGCGGTACTTGGCGTTCCGTATCTTCAGCAGGACGGTGGCCATGAGCGCCGCGATGAGGGAGCCGGCCAGAACGGCGGCCTTGACCTGGCCGGTCATCGCCGCGTCGCCCTCGAAGGCCAGCTCGCCGATGAGCAGTGAGACGGTGAAGCCGATGCCGGCCAGGGTGGCCACCGAGAACACGTCGGCCCATTCCAGGTCGTCGCTGAGCGAGGCCCGGGTGAAGCGTGCCGTCAGCCAGGTGCCGCCGAAGATGCCCAGTGTCTTGCCGACCACGAGCCCCAGCACGACACCGAGGGTCTCCGGCTTGGTGAACACGTCGGCGAGCGCATCACCCGAGAGTGCGACACCCGCACTGAACAGCGCGAACAGCGGCACGGCCAGGCCCGCCGACAGGGGTCGCACGAGGTGCTCGATGTGCTCGCCCGGGGAGTGCCGCTCACCTTCGCGGGTGTGGCAGCGCAGCATCAGGCCCATCGCGACGCCGGCGATGGTGGCGTGGACGCCGCTGTTGTACATCAGCCCCCAGATCACCAGGCCGAGCGGGACGTACACGTACCAGCCGCGAACGCCCTTGCGGAGCAGCAGCCAGAAGACGCCGAGACCGACGACCGCGCCGCCGAGCGCGGCGAAGTTGAGCGACTCGGTGAAGAAGACGGCGATGATCAGGATCGCGAACAGGTCGTCGACGACGGCGAGCGTCAGCAGGAAGGCGCGCAGGGCGCTCGGCAGGGAGGTGCCGATGACGGCGAGTACGGCGAGCGCGAACGCGATGTCGGTGGCGGTGGGCACGGCCCAGCCGGCCAGGGAGCCGCCGCCCGCGGAGCTGGTGATCGTGTAGACGACCGCGGGTACGGCCATGCCGCACAGCGCCGCCACCACGGGGAGCGCGGCGGCCTTCGGGTCCTTCAGGTCACCGGCGACCAGTTCGCGCTTGAGCTCGATGCCGGCGACGAAGAAGAAGACGGCGAGCAGTCCGTCGGCGGCCCAGTGGGCGACCGACAGGTTCAGGCCGAGGGTCTCGGGACCGAAGTGGAAGTGGCTGACGCTCTCATAGCTGTCGCTCAACGCCGGTATGTTCGCCCACGCCAGCGCGGCGACGGCGGCGATGAGGAGCAGGACGCCGCCGACCGTCTCGGTGCGCAGCGCGTCCGCGACGTAGTTCCGCTCCGGGAGGGACAGGCGTCCGAAGGCTTTGCGGGGGGTGCGGGGCGCGGTCACAGGGGGAACCTCCGGTTGGTGGGCAGCACGAATCGCTTGCCGACCAGACTTCCCGGCACACCATGAGGATCTTCGAGGGGGTTTCTTCGAGGATCTTGTTGAGTCTCTTACGCGTTCCTTAGCCTACCTAAACTGCGGCGACGGTGCCGGGTGATCTCCGTGACGGTGCGTAATGGGGCACTCCGCATGAAAAGGGCACCCGGCGTGGTTCTCGCCGGGTGCCCTCGGAGCAGGCGGTTCAGTCCTCGCTGGACGCCGCAGGGAGCTTCGTCTGGATGAGATCCATGACGGTGGAGTCGGTCAGGGTGGTGACATCCCCGAGCTGCCGGTTCTCCGCCACGTCGCGCAGCAGGCGCCGCATGATCTTGCCGGATCGGGTCTTCGGCAGCTCGGCCACCGGCAGGATCCGCTTGGGCTTGGCGATCGGGCCGAGGGTGGCGCCGACGTGGTTGCGCAACTCGCCGACCAGCGTCTCCGTCTCCGCGGCCGTGCCGCGCAGGATCACGAAGGCCACGATGGCCTGCCCGGTCGTCTCGTCCGCCGCGCCGACCACGGCCGCCTCGGCGACCGACGGGTGGGAGACGAGGGCCGACTCGACCTCGGTGGTGGAGATGTTGTGCCCGGAGACGAGCATCACGTCGTCCACACGGCCCAGCAGCCAGATGTCGCCGTCGTCGTCCTTCTTGGCGCCGTCGCCCGCGAAGTACTTGCCCTCGAAGCGCGACCAGTACGTGTCGATGAACCGCTGGTCGTCGCCCCAGATGGTGCGCAGCATCGACGGCCACGGCTCGGTGAGGACCAGGTAGCCGCCACCGCCGTTCGGCACCTCGTTGGCCTCGTCGTCGACGACGGTGGCGGAGATACCGGGCAGTGCGCGCTGGGCGGAGCCCGGCTTGGCCTCCGTGACTCCGGGCAGCGGTGTGATCATCATCGCGCCGGTCTCGGTCTGCCACCAGGTGTCGACGACCGGGGTGGCGTCCGCGCCGATGTTCTTGCGGTACCAGATCCACGCCTCGGGGTTGATCGGTTCGCCGACCGAGCCGAGGACGCGCAGGGACGACAGGTCGAACTTCGCGGGGATGTCGTCGCCCCACTTCATGAACGTCCGGATCGCGGTGGGTGCGGTGTAGAGGATGGAGACCTTGTACTTCTGCACGATCTCCCAGAAACGGCCCTGGTGCGGGGTGTCCGGGGTGCCCTCGTACATGACCTGCGTCGCGCCGTTGGCGAGCGGGCCGTAGACGATGTACGAGTGCCCGGTGACCCAGCCGACGTCGGCGGTGCACCAGAAGACGTCGGTCTCCGGCTTGAGGTCGAAGACCGCCCAGTGCGTGTACGCCGTCTGCGTGAGGTAGCCGCCGGAGGTGTGCAGGATGCCCTTGGGCTTACCCGTCGTGCCGGACGTGTACAGGATGAACAGCGGGTGCTCCGCCTCGAACGCCTCCGGCGTGTGCTCGGCGGACTGCCGGTCGACGGTCTCGTGCCACCACTTGTCGCGGGAGTCGTCCCAGGCGACCTCCTGGCCGGTGCGGCGGACGACGAGCACGTGCTCGACGATGCCCGCGCGCTCGACGGCCTCGTCGACGGCCGGCTTGAGCGCGGACGGCTTGCCGCGCCGGTAGCCGCCGTCGGCGGTGATGACGACGCGGGCGTCGGCGTCCTGGATACGGGTGGCGAGGGCGTCCGAGGAGAAGCCGCCGAAGACCACCGAGTGGGCGGCGCCGATCCGGGCGCAGGCCAGCATCGCGATCGCCGTCTCCGGGATCATCGGCATGTAGACGGCGACCCGGTCGCCCTTCTGCACGCCCAGCTCCAGCAGGGCGTTGGCCGCCTTGGAGACCTCGTCCTTGAGCTGGGCGTAGGTGATGGCGCGGCTGTCGCCGGACTCGCCCTCGAAGTGGATGGCGACCCGGTCGCCGTTCCCGGCCTCCACGTGCCGGTCCACGCAGTTGTAGGCGACGTTGAGCTTGCCGTCCTTGAACCACTTGGCGAACGGCGGGTTCGACCAGTCCAGGGTCTCGGTCGGCTCCTCGGCCCAGCTCAGCCGGCGGGCCTGCTCGGCCCAGAAGCCGAGCCGGTCGGCCTTGGCCTGTTCGTACGCCTCCGCCGTGACGTTGGCGTTCGCGGCCAGGTCGGCGGGGGGCGCGAACCTGCGCTCTTCCTTGAGCAGGTTGGAGAGGGAGGAAGAAGTCTCGCTCATCGTCCCATCTCCTCCCTGAGCAGGTTGGCCAAGGATTCGTTGCTCACGACATCTCCCATTCTCAGGGTTGTCCGTTGTGTCCCAGGCCACAGCTCATCAGACCCGGAGGGCCGGTGACAAGGGTCGACGGGCAATTGGTTTAGACCTGTCTGGCGATCGCCTGACTTCGTGGCCAGTGGTCATCCGTACCCACGGACGCCGACGGCGCGGGGTTCAGGGTCTGTAACACCGCTCACACTCCCCGCGCCTCGGCCCGCCGTGTGGCTCAGGCGGTCAGGTCGGTCTCCAGCACCAGCTCGAACACCCCGTCGCCGGCGTCCTCGGAGAGCAGGTACGCCTGGGCCTCGCCCACGTGGAAGTACATGCCGTGCAGCTCCAGGTCGCCCGCGCCCAGTGCCCGGGACACCGCGTCGTGGGCGCGCAGGTGCTCCAACTGCTGGACCACGTTGGCCAGGCAGAGCTGCTCGGTCGCGTCGGCGGACCGGCGTCCGGCCAGACGGGGCCGGGACGTCTCGTCCTCCGTCATGCGTTCCAGGCTGGGCAGCGCGTGCCGCAGCCACCGCTTGAGCGGGGTCTGCACGCCCCCGGGCTCGGCGCTGAGCAGCGCCTGCATGGCCCCGCAACCGGAGTGCCCGCACACCGTGATGGACCGCACCTTCAGGATGTCCACCGCGTACTCGATCGCGGCGGCCACCGAGTCGTCGCCGCTCTTGTCGCCGGGCAGCGGCACGAGATTGCCGACGTTGCGCACGACGAAGAGGTCACCGGGGCCGCTGGAGGTGATCATCGACGTGACCACCCGCGAGTCGGCGCAGGTCAGGAACAGCTGAGAGGGCTGCTGCCCCTCCCGAGCCAGCCGGGCCAGCTCGCCGCGCACCAGCGGGGCGGTGTTGCGCTGGAACGCGCTGATGCCGCGGGCCAGTTCCCGTCCGCTGGGCCCGTTGGGGCTGTTCGGCCTGTTGGGCGCGTCGAGCCTGCCGGTCGTGCCATTCCTGCCGGTCTTGCCGCTTGTGCCGGGCGCGACGGGCCGTCCGGCTGATCCGTCGGGTCCGTCGGGTCCGTCGGGTCCGTTGGTTCCGTCGATTCCCTTGGGCCCGCTCGGACCGGTAGCTGCGTCGGCGTTCTCGTCGGCGGCGTCCTGCCGGTCCGTGCCGTGCGGGGGTGCCGGCCGCGGGGGTGCCGGCCGCGGAGGTTCGCACTGGTGATTGCGCCAGGGCGTCCAGGGGCGGCAGCGGCATCCGTCCAGGTCGGCCGGTTCGGAGATACGGGTGCCGGGCCGGCGGCCGGTGATGTCGACGGAGCCGCCCTGCGCGTTGTGCGTCCGCTGCCAGTCCTGCAGTGTCTCGTACGCCGCGTGGTCCATGAACGAGCCGTCCAACTCCACGACGGCATCCGCGCCTTGCGGAACGTGGTGCAGGACCCGGCTAAGCCTCGGCACCGCGAGGAATGTCAACTGGCCTCGGACATGTACGTGATGGACTCCTTCCGTCTCGTCGTGCGTGATCCGGGTGCGGGTCAGGCGGTGCAGGGCGACGCCGACGGCCACGGCGATGCCCAGCGCGACGCCCTCGAGGACGCCGAAGAACACCACGCCGCAGGTGGTGACCGCGTAGACCAGAACCTCACGGTGGCGGGTCACCGTGCGGATGTGGTTCAACGACACCATCTTGAGGCCGACGGCCATGACCAGGGAGGCCAGCGCGGCGAGCGGGATGAACTCCAGGGCCGGGACCAGCAGCAGTGTGGCGATCACTACGAGAACACCGTGCAGCATCGTGGAGTTCCGGCTGACGGCGCCCGCGGCCACATTCGCGGAACTGCGCACGGCCACACCGGCGATGGGCAGTCCGCCGAGCGATCCGGAGACGATGTTGGCGGCGCCCTGTCCGAGCAGCTCCCGGTCGAGGTCGGAGCGCTTGACGCGGCCGGTCAGGCCGGGCCGGGCGGCGGCCAGCTTGTCCACGGCGACCGCGCCCAACAGGGACTGCACACTGCACACCAGCGTGGTCGTGAGGACGGCCGCGACGAGTCCGAGCACCGGGCCCTCGGGCAGCGTGGCCAAGGCGTGGCTGCTCCAGGACGGCAGGTCGACCTTGGGCAGGCGGAGCCCGGCGAGGGCCGCTACCACGGTGGCGCCGGCGACGGCGATCAGGGCGGCGGGGAGCTTGCCCAGAAGCCGCCCGGCCCGGCCCGGGACGCGCGGCCAGAGCAGCAGCAGGGTCAGGGTCAGCACGCTCACCGCGAGGTCGGCCGGTCTGGGGCTCGCCAGCTGGGCCGGCAGGGCGCGCAGGTTGTCGGGCACGGAACTCTGCGGGGTGCCGCCGAGGACGATGTGCAGCTGGGCGACGGCGATGGTGACACCGATGCCGGCGAGCATGCCGTGCACGATGGCGGGGCTGACCGCGAGCGCGGAACGCGCCACGCGCAGACAGCCGAGGCCCAGCTGGGCGAGGCCGGCGAGCACGGTGATGGCACAGGTCGTACGCCATCCGTAGCGCACGATGAGGTCGGCGGTGACCACGGTGAGTCCGGCGGCGGGGCCGCTGACCTGGAGCGGGCAACCGCCGAGCCAGCCGGCGACGATCCCGCCCACGGCGGCGGCGACGAGGCCGGCCTGGAGGGGGGCGCCGGTGGCGAGGGCGATGCCCAGGGAGAGGGGCAGGGCGATCAGGAAGACGGCGATCGAGGCCGACACGTCGGCGCCCGCGACACGGAAGCGCCGGGGGCCGCCGGGTGGCGGGCTGTGCGGTGGATGGACGTGTTCGGTGCGGGCCGAATCGGCACGGGCGGGGACGCAGGCAGACATGTTTTCCCGTCTCCTCCGGGGCTGCGCGGTCGCGGTCATGGTCGGTCCCCCGCTGGACGGGGGCGGTTCGCGGCCGTGGGTCACGGCGTACAGCGGCGGGATGCCCGAGCGCTCGGTTGTTGCGCTCTGTAAACAGATCGTAATTCAGAGTAAAGAAGAGGCATAGACTTTCCCCGCAAACGGCCTAATAGACCGCTCAAGCAGGTGAACCGTTCTTTTTATCGGCTTGTCGTACTAATTCCTTCTCGCATTCGTGCCACCTTGACGGCGCTGACGGCACGTCCCGGCTCAGCACCCGACATCGCCCTCGTCGGCGTTGGCCCGAGAGAAGGAAGAAGGTGGGCGGAACATGGCCGCCACCCAGAGGATCGCCGCGCGCACCGCGATCGCCGCCGCGGTCTGCGCCGCGTCGCTCGCCGGTTGCGCGATCGGCAGCAGTAACGGTTCCGGTGATGGGACGCACGATCCGCAGAAGGAGAAGGGAAAGGCGGCACCGGCACCCAAGAACGCGGTCCGGCTCATCGGTGACGGTTCCACCGCGTACACCGGAGCCCAGCCGCACCTGCCCCGTCCCGAACGCCTCAAGCCGGGCCAGAAGCCCCCGCAGTTCGTGGTGTTCTCCTGGGACGGCGCGGGCGAGGACAGCCAGCAGCTGTTCTCCCACTTCCGCGAAGTGGCCAAGGAGAACAACGCGACGATGACGTACTTCTTGAGCGGCGTGTACATGCTGCCGAAGGAGAAGCGGGACCTGTACCGGCCGCCGCAGCACTCCCCGGGCCGCTCCGACATCGGCTTCAACGACGAGCAGGGCATCGCCGACACCGTCAAGCAGCTGCGGCTGGCGTGGCTGGAGGGCAACGAGATCGGTACCCACTTCAACGGCCACTTCTGCGGTGCCGGTGGCGGGGTCGGCGAGTGGTCCGTCGAGGAGTGGAAGGACGAGATCAACCAGGCCAAGCAGTTCGTGAAGACCTGGAAGACCAACACCGGCGCGAAGAACGCGGCACCCCTGCCCTTCGACTACGACAAGGAGCTGATCGGCGCCCGCACCCCGTGTCTGGAGGGCCAGAAGAACTTCGTGCGGGCCGCCGCCGAGATGGGCTTCCGCTACGACAGCAGCGGCGTGAACAACCAGGTCTGGCCGAAGAAGAAGCAGGAGTTGTGGGACCTGTCGATGCAGCTCGTGCCGTTCCCCGGGCACACCTTCGAGCAGCTCACCATGGACTACAACTTCATGGTCAACCAGTCGGGCACCACCACCCAGGGCGACCCGGCCAAGCACGAGTTCTGGGGCGACCAGATGCGCGACGGCCTGCTCCAGGGCTTCCAGCGGGCCTACGACGGCAACCGCGCGCCTCTGATCATCGGCAACCACTTCGAGTCCTGGAACGGCGGCACCTACATGCGCGCCGTCGAGGAGGTCATCGAGGGGGTGTGCACCAAGGACGAGGTGCGCTGCGTCTCCTTCCGGCAACTCGTGGACTGGCTGGACGCCCAGGACCCGAAGGTTCTGAAGAAGCTGCGCACCCTGGATGTCGGTGAGGCCCCGAAGAAGGGCTGGGCGTCCTTCCTCTCGGCCGCCCCCGCACCGGCGCCGAAGGGTGTGCCCGGGGCGCCGGCCGCCAAGCAGTAGCCGAGGCGGCCGGAACGGTCAGGGAGTCGTCACGCCGAGGCGACGACTCCCTCGCCCAGAACGAACCCGGGGTCGACCTGCGCCACCAGGTCGGCCCCGGTGCGCTCGTTGCCCCAGCTGCGGGCGTTCTTCACGTGGAAGTGGACCATCTGGCGCGTGTAGCGCTCCCGGTCCCGCAGCTCGTACGTCGCGTCGGCGGCCGTGTGCAGGGCGCTGAGCGCACGGCGGTTGGCGTCCTCCAGGAGCTCGAACAGAGGTGGCCGGCCCTTCTCCATGGCGCGCACCCAGTCCGAGTGCCCGACGGTCACCAGCAGGTCGTCCCCCACCTGTTCACGGAGGAAGTCGAGGTCGTCCGGCCCCTGCACCTTGTTGCCGACGACCTGCAGGGCGACGCCGAAGTCGCGGGCGTACTCCTTGTACTGGCGGTAGACGGAGACCCCCTTCCGGGTCGGCTCGGCGACGAGGAACGTGATGTCGAAGCGGGTGAACATGCCGGAGGCGAACGAGTCCGAGCCGGCGGTCATGTCGACCACGACGTACTCGTCACGGCCGTCGACCAGGTGGTTCAGGCACAGCTCCACCGCTCCTGTCTTGGAGTGGTAGCAGGCGACACCCAGGTCGGCGTCCGTGAAAGGCCCTGTGACCATCAAACGGACGGCCCCGCCGTCCAGTTCCACCGGCCGGGCGCAGGTGTCGTAGACCGGGTTGTCCTCGCGTACCCGCAGCAGGCGCGAGCCCTCGCCGGGCGGGGTGGTTTTGATCATCTGCTCGGCGGAGGCGATACGCGGGTTGGTGCCGCGCAGGTGCTCCTTGATCAGCGGGAGGTGCTCGCCCATCGCGGGCAGCCCGGCCGCCTCCGCCTCGTCGAGCCCCAGCGCGGCCCCCAGGTGCTGGTTGATGTCGGCGTCGATGGCGACGACGGGTGCCCCGGTGGCGGCGAGATGGCGGACGAACAGGGAGGACAGGGTGGTCTTGCCGCTGCCGCCCTTCCCGACGAAAGCAATTTTCATGTTCACCAAGCGTAGTTGGGTGATAGCCGTAGGTGGCGCGGGAGTCCGGAGGCACGTGAAGAAGACCACTCGTTCGTGGGGTGTGGCGCCGGGATGCGTAGGGTCGTACTCATGAGTACGACAGGCGCGACCGCCGATCCGCTCGCGGCCCTGGGCGCACTGCCCGGCGTGGCCGAATCCGTGGAGTCCGTACGCAAGGCCGTGGACCGGGTCTACGGCCACCGGATCATGCGGCGCCGCAGCAACGAGATCACCTCCGAGGCGGCCCTGCGCGCCGCCCGGGGCTCGGCGGCGCTGTCCGGGGCGGACTGGGCCCTGGAGGAGGTGCGCAGGCGGACCGACTTCAGTGGCGACGACGAGGCGCGCGCGGTGGGTGCGGCCCTGCGGCTGACCGCCGAGGCGGGGCAGCTGCTGTCCATCTGGCGGCAGTCCCCGCTGCGGGTCCTGGCCCGGCTGCACCTGGTGGCGGCCGCGGACAAGGCCGACCAGGTGGGCCGGCCCCGCCAGGAGGGCGAGCCGGTGGACGAGCCGCTCGTGGAGCTGCCGCTGCCCGGCGCCGAGGAGGCGCACGGCCGTCTGGACGGCCTGGCCGCGCTGGTCATGGCGGGCGGGACCGCGCCTGCTCTGGTGACGGCGGCCGTAGTGCACGGCGAGCTCCTGGCCTTGCGTCCCTTCACGACGCGCAACGGTCTGGTCGCGCGCGCGGCCGAGCGCATCGTTCTGATCAACAGCGGTCTGGACCCGAAGTCGGTCTGTCCGGCCGAGGTCGGCCATGCCGAGCTGGGCCGCGCGGCCTATCTGGCGGCGCTCGACGGCTACGTCTCCGGGACCCCGGAGGGCATGGCCGCCTGGATCGCCCACTGCGGCAGGGCGGTCGAACTGGGCGCGCGCGAGTCGACGGCGGTGTGCGAGGCGCTCCAGCGCGGGGCGGCGTAGGAGGGGCGGCAAGAGAAGCGCACGAGCGTCACACGAGAGGCGTATGAGAGGCGCTCCGGACACAGAAATGCGGCGGTACGAGTGCTCGTACCGCCGCTGGCATGGCCACCGGGTTACCAGGCGTCCTCGATGTGTTGCCCATCAGGTCGGGAACTTTGCCCGTCACCTGGTGCGGCTGGCCCGTAATCGACGGGTCGACGTCGCGTGGGTGCCCGGTGTTCATGCTCGGTCCGTGGGGCCATATGCGTTCTTAAGGCGATCCTTTCGGATGTCCTCGGTCTCGCGGGCCGTTGATTCCTTTGTACTCCTGCCCCGGAGCAAGCGGAAGTGCCGGGCGCACTTCTTTACTTTTGCGCTCATACACGGGTGAAAGGGCGCATCCGGGTTCGGCGGTTCAGGCCCTCCATGGACCGGCTGTTCAGGCCGCTGCGGACCGCCGTCGGCTCGCGTACCAGACGAGGCCCGCGGTGGCCGCCGCGGCGCCTATCGCGGCAGCGGCGACGAGCGCCGGGCGCGGCGGTACGGAGAAACCCCGGATCCGCTGCTTGAGGCGCACCGGACGGTGGAAATCGAGAATCGGCCACTCGCGCGCGAGTGCCTCGCGGCGCAGGGCACGGTCCGGGTTCACCGCGTGGGGATGTCCGACGGACTCCAGCATCGGCAGGTCGGTCGCCGAGTCGCTGTAGGCGTAGCAGCGGGTCAGGTCGTACCCCTCGGACTTGGCCAGCTCCTGGATCGCCTCCGCCTTGGTGGGGCCGTACGCGTAGTACTCCACCTCTCCCGTGAAGCAGCCGTCGTCGCCCACGATCATGCGGGTCGCCACCACCCGGTCCGCGCCGAGCAGCTCACCGATCGGCTCGACGACCTCGGCGCCCGACGTGGAGACGATCACGACGTCGCGGCCGGCGGTGTGGTGCTCCTCGATCAGGGAGGCGGCCTCGTCGTAGATGATCGGGTCGATCAGGTCGTGCAGGGTCTCGGCGACGAGTTCCTTGACCAGTTGGACGTTCCAGCCGCGGCACAGCGCGGAGAGGTACTCGCGCATCCGCTCCATCTGGTCGTGGTCGGCTCCGCCCGCCAGGAAGACGAACTGGGCATATGCGGTACGCAAGACTGCCCTGCGGTTGATCAGCCCGCCTTGGTAGAACGACTTGCTGAACGTGAGCGTGCTCGACTTCGCAATGACCGTCTTGTCCAGGTCAAAGAAGGCGGCTGTGCGGGGCATGGAGTGCGCCGAGGAGTGGGGCAAGGAGTGGTTTTCCACGACCCCGAGCATAGGCGCAGCCCATTCGGCGTAAGGTGGGGCGCGTGGGTTTGCCTGAGATGGCTCTCGGGTACACCATGGAAGTCACGGATCGTTCGCGACCGTGCTAACCCGGTCCGACTCCTCCCCCCCCGAGTCGGCCGTGGAGACGACCCCCGCTCTCCCCCCCGGCGGGGGTCGTCGCATGTCCGGATGGGTTTTTCCGCTCCCCCCGCCCCCGCTTTCGGGTCGTGACGGCGCCGATCCCGGATGACGTGTCATGTGCATGATGCACTACGCAGGGTAGTCGTTGGACTGCTCTGCGGGAGTCGTACACGGGGTAGAGCGGCGTGCGCCCCGACTCACCGGTTTGAGTGACGCGATATTCACAATCGTTGAGTTGTCCACAGTTTTTGACCAAGATCCACACGATTTTCCGGATCGCTGCACCGTGATTCCCATGCGTCCGGGCCGCGCCGTCTTCCACGGCCGGTTCCGTTTGCCGGATGCGTATGGCCGAGTTCGACCGATGTTCAAGCCGACTCGCAAGTCGGTGGCCAAGTCGGGCGTTCACGTAGGCCGTTCATGTGGAGAACGTTTGCCGGTTCTTCACACGGTTGGGAAACGCGGGGCCGCGAGGGCTGCGCGAGGTCACAGAAGTCGGGCGCGACCGCGGGAGTCGCGGCGAAGGGGGACGCAAGCCATGACCGGAACCATCACCCATGATCCGCCGCCCGCCGCCGGAGGGCGGCAGAGCGGACCACTGATCGTCACCGAGGACACCGCACTCCTCGACGACCTGCTGCGCCTGTGCGCGGCGGCCGGCGCCACGCCGGAGGTACACCACTCGGTGCCCTCGGCGCCCGCTGCCTCCGGACCGCGGGGCGGCTGGGAATCCGCGCCGCTCGTGCTCGTCGGCGACGACGCCGCGCGACGTGTACACGGCGCCGTGCGGAGACGAGGAGTGGTCCTCGTAGGCCGTGATCAGGACGATTCAGGGGTCTGGCAGCGGGCCGTCGAGATCGGCGCCGACCACGTCCTGATGCTGCCCGACGGCGAACAGTGGCTGATCGACCGCATCGCCGACGTCACCGAGGGCGTCGGCCGGCCCGCACTCACCGTCGGCGTCATCGGCGGCCGAGGCGGCGCCGGAGCGTCCACGCTGGCCTGCGCACTCGCCGTCAGCGCCGCACGAGAGGGGCTGCGCAGCCTCCTGGTGGACGCCGACCCGCTGGGCGGTGGCCTCGACGTGCTCCTCGGCGGGGAGACGGCCGAGGGGCTCAGGTGGCCCGCGTTCGCGGCTTCGCGGGGGCGGGTCGGCGGCGGCGCCCTGGAGGAGTCGCTGCCCGAGCTGCATTCGCTGCGAGTGCTCAGCTGGGACCGGGGTGACTGCGTCACGGTGCCGCCCCAGGCCGTACGGGCGGTGCTGGCGGCGGCCAGGCGCCGGGGCGGCACGGTCGTCGTCGACCTGCCGCGCCGGATCGACGACGGCGTCGCCGAGGTCCTCGCCCAGCTCGACGTCGGACTCCTCGTCGTCCCGGCCGAACTGCGGGCCGTCGCGGCAGCCGGCCGGGTGGCCGCCGCGGTCGGCATGGTCCTGCGCGACCTCCGGGTCGCGGTACGCGGGCCGTACGCCTCCGGACTGGACGACCGCGAGGTGGCCCGGCTGCTCGGACTGCCCCTGGCCGGCGAGGTGCCCGTCGAGTCCGGCCTCCTGCGCGCCACCGAGGCCAGGCGCCCCCCGGGCGCGTCCGCACGCGGGCCGCTCGCGCGCTTCTGCGGGGAGTTCTGGGAGCGGGCGCTGGCGGAGACGGGAGGGGACGCATGAGGGCGCTGACGGGTCCGGAGAGGGCGACTGGTGGTGAGTGGGCCGGCGCGGTGAGTGGTGAGAGGCGGGTCGAGGCGGGTGCGGGGGTGCCTGGCGGGTCTCCGGGCGCGGGAGTGACGGGGGTCGCGAGGGCCGCGGGGTTCGTGGGGTCGGCAGGGCTCGTGGGGTCGGCAGGGATGGCTTTCGGGGGGCCTTCGGGGATGACCCTCCGGGGGGCTGCTGAGCCGGCCTCTCGGGGGTCGGCGGGGGCGTGCCCCGGGCAGGTACCGGGCTCGGTCGCCGGGCGGTCGCCGGGCGAGGCCCCCGGGATGCCCGAGGGGCGGCCCGCGGG
>NZ_RAIF01000025.1:385970-388766 GCF_003671715.1 Streptomyces sp. E2N166
TTCCGGGACGCCGACGGGAGAGGGCCTGGAGTTCGGCCGGACTTCCGGGACACCATCGGGGCCGGCGGCGCGGACGGTCCCGGAATGGGCTTACCGGTCCCCTGGAGCGGCTTCCGCCTGGTCCGCGGGGACGGCCGTTGGGCGCCTGTCGGGGGCGGCTTCCGGGTGGACGTCGACGGCGACTTCCGGAAGGGGGCCGGTCCCGGCCGCCGGAATGCTCGACGGTGTCCGGCGGTGGCTTGCCGAGAGCGGGGCCGAACCGACGCCCGCGCGGGTGGCACAGGCCCTGCGGGAGCAGGGGCGGGTGCTCGGGGACGCCGAGATCCTCGGTGCCGCCGATCAGCTGAGGTCGGAGCTGGTCGGCAGCGGGCCGCTGGAGCCGCTGCTCGCCGACCCGTCGGTGACCGACGTACTGGTGTCCGCCCCGGACCGGGTCTGGGTGGACCGGGGCGGCGGCCTTGAGCTGACGACGGTCTCCTTCCCGGACGCCGGTGCGGTAAGGCGGCTCGCGCAACGCCTCGCCACTGTCGCCGGGCGCCGACTGGACGATGCCCGGCCGTGGGTGGACGCCCGGCTGCCCGACGGCACCCGGCTGCACGCGGTACTGCCTCCGGTCGCCGTCGGCTGCACCTGTCTGTCGCTTCGGGTGGTACGGCCGCGCGCGTTCACCCTCGACGAACTGGCGGCGGCCGGCACCGTGCCGCCCGGCGGTGACCGGGTACTGCGCGCCCTGCTGGGAGCACGGCTGTCCTTCCTCGTCAGCGGTGGTACCGGCAGCGGCAAGACGACGCTGCTGAGCGCGCTGCTCGGGCTCGTCGGACCGGACGAGCGCATCGTGCTCGCCGAGGACTCGGCGGAGCTGCGGCCGGACCATCCGCACGTCGTCCGCCTGGAGACCAGACCCGCCAACCAGGAGGCCGCGGGTCTGGTGACCCTGGAGGACCTGGTGCGGCAGGCGCTGCGCATGCGACCGGACCGGCTGGTCGTCGGCGAGGTGCGCGGGCCCGAAGTGGTTCATCTGCTCGCGGCGTTGAACACCGGCCACGAGGGCGGCTGCGGGACGGTGCACGCCAACGCCGCGGCCGACGTACCGGCCCGGCTGGAGGCGCTCGGCACGGCAGCGGGCCTCGACCGGGCGGCCCTGCACAGCCAGCTCGCGGCGGCCCTTTCGGTGGTCCTGCACTTGGTACGGGACAGGACCGGACGTCGCCGGATCGCCGAGGTGCACGTACTGGAGCGTGACCCGTCGGGGCTGGTGCGGACGGTGCCGGCGCTGCGGTGGGGAGCGGAGGCCTTCGTGGCCGAGCGCGGGTGGGAGCGGCTGCGGGAGCTGCTCCGCGGTGACGGGCTCGACATGCGAGCCGTTGGACGGGAGGCGTACAGGTGACGGGGACGGTTGAGCTGTCGACGGGCGTGGCCCTGGTGTGTCTGGGGGCGGCGGCGTGGCCGGCCGGGAGTGGGTGGCACTCCGGGGTACGGCGTGCACGGCAGGTGCTCGCCGGCGGCGCGGCGGCCGGCACCGGGCCGCCCGCACAGCGCCGGATGACGGACGGGCTGCGGCGCGTCCGTGGCCGGCTGCGGCCCGAGTGGTGGTCGTTCGCGGCCGGGCTGCTGCTGGCGGTGCTGGGCAGTTCGGTGCTGCCGGTCGTCGTTGGGGCGGCCGGGGTGCCGGTGTTGCGGCGGACACGGTTGGCCGGCCGGGCGCGGCGGGCCCGGGAGCACCGGCAGGACGGGGTGATCGCGCTGTGCGGGGCGCTCGCCGGGGAGGTGCGCGCGGGGCGGCAGCCGGGCGAGGCGCTGCTGTGTGCCGCCCACGACTCCGGAGGGCTCGGTGAAGCACAGGCCGCGGTGCTGGCGGCGGCCCGGTTCGGCGGGGACGTCCCGGGGGCGCTCGCGGCAGCGGCGCGCGAGCCGGGTGCCGAGGGCCTGCGAGGGCTCGCGGCGTGCTGGCGGGTCGCAGTGGACCAGGGTGCCGGGCTGGCGGCCGGGCTCGATCGACTGGAGGGCGCGCTACGCGCCGAACGGGACCAGCGCGCCGACCTGCGAGCCCAGTTGGCGGGCGCTCGTGCCACGGCGGTGATGCTCGCCGGCCTGCCGGCCCTGGGCCTCCTGCTCGGCTTCGCCCTCGGAGCCGACCCGCTGCACGTGCTGCTGCACACCGGACCCGGGCTGGGTTGTCTGCTGGCCGGCGGGGCTCTGGAGGGCCTGGGCGTGTGGTGGGTGACGCGGATCGTGCGGTGGGCGGAGGCGGTGTCGTGAACGGGGACGTTGTCCACAGGCTGGGGGCAGTGGTGGGGACGGTGTTGGTCGCCGGATGGCTGGCGCGCGCGGTCGGGGCCGCGCGGCGGGAGCGGACGGTACGCAGGCGGCTCACCGCGCTGCTGACCCCGCAACCGGCCCGCACCGTCCCACGGCGCGCCGAGGTGCTGGGCGCCGTGCGGGGGTGGCTGCCGCTGGTGGGCACGGTGGGTGCCGGCTGGGCCCTGGTCGGGGGCGGTGCCGGAGTCGTGGTGGGCCTGCTGGGCGCGGCAGCGCTGTGGCGTTGGCGTTCCCGACGGGCGGCCTCCGGTACGGCCGCGGCGGAGACCGTTGCCGCGGAAGCCGCCCGTCAGATGCCGTTGGCGGCCGATCTGCTGGCCGCGTGCATCGCGGCGGGTGCCGGGCCGGTGGCCGCGGCCCAGGCGGTGGGCGACGCCCTCGGCGGACCCGTCGGAGACGCGTTGGGGCGCGGCGCCGCCGAGGTCCGGCTGGGCGGCGAACCGGGCGGTTCCTGGCGGGGCCTGGCCGCGATCCCGG
>NZ_RAIF01000025.1:388776-389662 GCF_003671715.1 Streptomyces sp. E2N166
ACCGCGCCGGTGGGGCTGTGCTTCCTGCCCGCGTTCATCGCGGTGGGCGTACTGCCGGTGGTGATCGGGCTCGCGGGCGAGGCGCTGGGGGACGGAGGGGGCGGCGGCTGACGGAACGGAGAGGGCGGGCGCCGGGCGCCTGCGAGTGAGTGACCGACGACGGACGAGCAAGTGACAACGGGAACGGACCTTACGGGGGTTGCGATGTATCAGGCGGTACGGGCACGGCTGAGTGCCCTGGTACGCGGAGCAGTACGGATGGCGCGGCGGGACGCGGGGATGGTCACCTCGGAGTACGCGATGGGGATCGTCGCGGCGGTGGCGTTCGCGGTGGTCCTCTACAAGGTGGTGACGAGCGGCGCGGTCAGCGCGGAGCTGCAGGGCATCGTGAAGCAGGCACTCGATGCGCGGATGTGAGCGGGCAGCGAGGGCGGGAGCCCGCGGAGGCCCCGTCGGTCGCTCCGACAGGGGGTTCGTGACGGCGGAGACGGCCGTGGTGCTGCCGGTGCTGGTGGTGTTCGCGATGGCGCTGGTCTACGGGCTGCTCGTGGTGGGCGCTCAGATCCAGTGCGTGGACGCGGCCCGGACGGGCGCCCGCGCGGCGGCCCGTCAGGATCCGGCCGACGCGGTCGCCGAGGTCACGAGGAAGGCGGCACCGCGCGGGGCGCGGGTCACGGTCAGCCGGGAGGCGGGCCAGGTCCGCGTGACCGTGGTGGCCGAACCACCGGCGTTGCACGGCCTGCCCTTCGAGGTCCGGGAGGAGGCCGTGGCTTCGGTGGAGCGGACGGTGGGGGCGGGGCCATGAGGGGCGGTGTCCCGCTCCGGTCGGGGGCCGGCCGGTGCGCGGGCGCGGGCGCTGGCTCGGGGGCTGGCTCGGGCCCCGGTT
>NZ_RAIF01000025.1:390705-405192 GCF_003671715.1 Streptomyces sp. E2N166
CCGCCTCCCCCTCCGCGGCTCCCCGCAGCAGCACCGTGAGGAGCCGTACGGCCCCCCGCTTGTGCAGTGGCTCGTTGCCGTTGCCGCACTTGGGGGACTGGATGCAGGACGGGCAGCCGGCGTCGCACTCGCAGGAGGCGATGGCCTCCCGGGTGGCGGTGAGCCACTCGCGGGCGGTGTGGAAGGCGCGCTCGGCGAAGCCCGCGCCGCCGGGGTGGCCGTCGTAGACGAAGACCGTCGGGAGGAGCGTGTCGGGGTGCAGGGGGACCGACACGCCGCCGATGTCCCAGCGGTCGCAGGTCGCGAAGAGGGGCAGCATGCCGATCGAGGCGTGCTCGGCGGCGTGCAGGGCTCCGCCGAGGATCTCCGGGTTGATCCGGGCAGCGTCCAGCTGGTCCTCGGTGACCGTCCACCACACGGCGCGGGTGCGCAGCGTCCGAGGAGGGAGGTCGAGCTTCGTCTCACCCAGGACCTCGCCGGTGATGAGGCGCCGGCGCAGGAAGGAGACCACTTGGTTGGTGACCTCGACGGAGCCGTAGCACAGGCGCCCGTCGCCCCAGGGGACCTCGATGTCGGTCTCCAGGACCGAGATCGCCGTCGTGTCGCGGGCGACCGTCGAGTATGCGGGTGTGGCCTCCTCGACCAGCGCGACGGAGTCCTCCAGATCCAGGGAGCGGACGAGATACGTGCGGCCCTGGTGGAGGTGCACGGCGCCCTCGTGGACCGTCGTGTGGGCGGCGCCGGCGTCCACCGTGCCCAGCAGCCGGCCCGTCCCGGCCTCGACGACCTGGACCGGCCGCCCGCCCTCCCCGCGGATGTCGGTCAGGTCGGCGGCCCTCTCCCGACGCGTCCAGTGCCAGGCCCGCGTCCGGCGGCGCAGCAGCCTGGCCGCCTCCAGCTGGGGAAGCAACTCCTCGCAGGCGGGGCCGAACAGCGTCAGGTCGTCGTCGGTCAGGGGCAGTTCGGCCGCCGCCGCGCACAGGTGGGGGGCGAGTACGTACGGGTTGTCGGGGTCGAGGACCGTGGACTCCACGGGCTGGTCGAACAGGGCCTCGGGGTGGTGGACGAGGAAGGTGTCCAGCGGATCGTCGCGGGCCACCAGCACCGCGAGGGCTCCCTGCCCGGACCGCCCCGCCCGGCCCGCCTGCTGCCACAGCGACGCCCGGGTGCCCGGGTAGCCGGCGATCACCACGGCGTCCAGGCCGGAGATGTCGAGGCCGAGTTCCAGGGCGTTCGTCGCCGCGAGGCCGAGGAGTTCACCGGAGTGCAGGGCACGTTCCAGGGCGCGACGTTCCTCGGGGAGGTAGCCGCCGCGGTACGCCGCCACGCGCCGGGGCAGCGAGCGGTCGACCTCGGCCAGACGTTCCTTGGCGATCACCGAGATCAGCTCGGCGCCACGCCGGGAGCGTACGAAGGTGATGGAGCGCATCCCCTGCACGGTGAGGTCGGTGAGCAGGTCGGCGGCCTCGGCGGTGGCCGTGCGGCGGACCGGCGCGCCCTTCTCGCCCTCCAGCTCGGTCAGCGGCGGTTCCCAGAGGGCGAACACCAGTTCACCGCGCGGTGAGGCGTCGTCGGCGACCTCGACCACCGGCAGCCCGGTGAGCCGGCGGGCCGCCACCGAGGGCTCGGCGGCGGTGGCCGAGGCGAGCAGGAAGACGGGCGACGCGCCGTAGCGCGCACACAGTCGGCGCAGTCTGCGCAGCACCTGGGCGACATGGGAGCCGAAGACACCGCGGTAGGTGTGGCACTCGTCGATGACGACGTACTTCAGGGACTTCAGGAAGGAGGACCAGCGGGGGTGGGACGGCAGGATGCCCCGGTGCAGCATGTCCGGGTTGGTCAGGACGTAGGTGCCGTACTGGCGGATCCACTCGCGTTCCTCGAACGGCGTGTCGCCGTCGTAGACCGCGGTCCGCACGGATGTGCCCAGAGGGTGTGAGAGTTCCTTCACGGACCGGCACTGGTCGGCGGCCAGCGCCTTGGTCGGAGCCAGGTAGAGGGCGGTGGCGCCACGCCCGTTGGGGGCCTCGGATCCGTCCAGGAGCGTCGACAGCACCGGCACCAGATACGCCAGGGACTTGCCGGACGCGGTGCCCGTGGCGACGACCACGGAGTCGCCGTCCAGGGCGTGCTCGGCCACGCGTGCCTGGTGGGCCCAGGGGTGTTCGATGCCCGCGGCCCGCACCGCCGCGAGGACCTCCGGTCGAATCCGGTCCGGCCAGACGGCATGACGGCCCGCACGCGGGGGCAAGTGCTCCGTATGAGTGATGCGCGCAGCCCGGCTCGGCCCCGCCGCGAGCCGGTCCAGGAGCATGCCCGGTTCCGGCCTGGAGCCGGGCTCCGCCGGGGGTCGATCGGATCGGTGATTCTTGGCCATCGGCACCGAGTCTGTCACCGGCGTGACGGACAATGGGACCAAGGCGTCGTGCACGCCTGCCGGTAAGTGATTGAATGCCATCGCGGCTGGCGAACCGTCCTGGGGGCTTCAAGCCGAGGTGTCCCGAAGGGCGACCCGCTCGATAGCAAGGTGCTGGAGGATCCGTGGACCTGTCCCTGTCGACCCGTACCGTCGGCGATCGTACGGTCGTCGAGGTCGGTGGCGAAATTGACGTATACACCGCGCCCAAGCTGCGAGAGCAGCTGGTCGAGCTCGTGAACGACGGGAGTTTCCACCTCGTCGTCGACATGGAGGGCGTGGACTTCCTCGACTCCACCGGGCTCGGCGTGCTGGTCGGCGGACTGAAGCGGGTGCGTGCCCATGAGGGCTCGCTGCGCCTGGTCTGCAACCAGGAGCGCATTCTCAAGATCTTCCGTATCACCGGCCTCACCAAGGTGTTCCCCATTCACACCTCGGTCGAGGAAGCGGTGGCGGCCACCGACTGACGACCGGTTCCGGGCCCCCGGGCCCGGGACGCAAGAGAACAAGGGGGGTCCGGGCTGTCGGCGGCCCGGACCCTCGAAAGCACGCCCGTAGTTCCGAGGGGGATGCATGGCCACCGTTGAACTCCGCTTCAGCGCGCTGCCCGAGCATGTCCGCACCGCCCGTCTGGTGGCGGCGGCGGTGGCACGCAGGGCCGGAGTGGACGAGGCCGTCCTCGACGAGGTCAGGCTCGCCGTCGGCGAGGCCTGCACCCGGGCTGTGGGTCTGCATCAGCACGTCGGCATCACGGCGCCGGTCAAGGTGTCGCTGATCGAGGAGGAGAAGCAGTTCTCCATCGAGGTCGGCGACGAGGCGCCGCACGCGGTACCCGGGGCCGGAAACCCGGGCACCGCCGCCGACGCACTGGAAGCCGAGGAGGACGAGATGGGTCTCGCGGTCATCAGCGGACTCGTCGACGACGTGGAGGTCACGGCCGGCGAGGACGGCGGACTGATCCGCATGACCTGGCCGACCGCGCCGGCGGTGCTGCCGCCGCTCTGACACCCACTTCCGTCACCCGAGGTCACCCGCCTCACCCGTTTCACCCGAAGGGCCCTACCTCGTAGGGCCCTTTGTCATGTGCGGAAGCCGAGGTCCACGCATACAGTGGTGCCGAGCGGGCGTTAAGTGAATTCATTCACGATCAGTCGTGCGATCATTCGTGCGATCAACCGCGCGGAAAAAGGATCACAGTGTTAATGCCGGAAGGGCATTACTACTTCCGGGCCCCGTGTGGTTGACAGGCTAATTCCTTTTGTCGTGCACTGTTTTGATCAGGTTCCGGTACCTACAATCCCGTCCACATCTTGAGCTCAGCCCAAGCGTCAAGGAGGACGAATGGCGGAGCTTTCCACCCCTCATCAGTTGGGCGATACCTCGACCATCGCAGCCGCCGTGCTGACCGACTCGAACCGCGCCCTGGTCGCGGTCATCGCGGTCGTCGCGCTGGCCGCGCTGGTGCTCGCGGGTGTCCTGGTGCGCCAGGTACTCGCGGCGGGCGAGGGAACCGACAGCATGAAAAAGATCGCGGCGGCCATCCAGGAAGGCGCGAACGCCTATCTGGCCAGGCAGCTTCGCACGCTCGGCGTATTCGCCGGCGTCGTGTTCTTTCTGCTCATGCTGCTGCCCGCGGACGACTGGAATCAACGGGCCGGACGTTCGATCTTCTTCCTGATCGGCGCGGCGTTCTCGGCGGCCACCGGCTATATCGGCATGTGGCTCGCCGTACGCAGCAATGTGCGCGTCGCCGCGGCGGCGCGGGAAGCGACACCGGCCCCCGGCGAACCGGAAAAGGACCTCACCCTCGTCTCGCACAAAGCTACGAAGATCGCATTTCGCACGGGCGGCGTGGTCGGCATGTTCACGGTGGGGCTCGGCCTGCTGGGCGCCTGCTGCGTGGTGCTGGTGTACGCGGCCGACGCGCCGAAGGTGCTGGAGGGCTTCGGCCTCGGTGCCGCGCTGATCGCGATGTTCATGCGAGTCGGCGGCGGCATCTTCACCAAGGCCGCCGACGTCGGCGCCGACCTGGTCGGCAAGGTCGAGAAGGGCATTCCGGAGGACGATCCGCGCAATGCCGCGACCATCGCCGACAACGTGGGCGACAACGTCGGCGACTGCGCGGGCATGGCGGCCGACCTCTTCGAGTCGTACGCCGTCACCCTGGTGGCCGCGCTGATCCTCGGCAAGGTGGCCTTCGGCGACGCGGGACTGGCGTTCCCGCTGCTGGTGCCGGCGATCGGCGTGATCACGGCCATGATCGGCATCTTCGCGGTGGCGCCCCGGCGGTCCGACCGCAGCGGCATGAGCGCGATCAACCGGGGCTTCTTCATCTCCGCGGTGATCTCGCTGGTGCTGGTGGCGGTGGCCGTCTTCGTCTACCTGCCCGGGAAGTACTCGGAACTGGACGGCGTCACCGACGCGGCGATCGCCGGCCGGGACGGCGACCCGCGGATCCTCGCGCTCGTCGCGGTGGCGATCGGCATCGTGCTCGCCGCCCTGATCCAGCAGCTCACCGGCTACTTCACCGAGACCACCCGGCGCCCCGTCAGGGACATCGGCAAGAGCTCGCTCACGGGGCCCGCCACCGTCGTTCTCGCCGGTATCTCCCTCGGTCTCGAATCCGCCGTCTACACCGCCCTGTTGATCGGCCTCGGCGTCTACGGGGCCTTCCTGCTCGGCGGTACGTCGATCATGCTGGCCCTGTTCGCGGTGGCGCTGGCCGGCACCGGCCTGCTCACCACGGTCGGTGTGATCGTCGCCATGGACACCTTCGGGCCGGTCTCCGACAACGCGCAGGGCATCGCCGAGATGTCCGGCGACGTCGAGGGTGCCGGCGCCCAGGTGCTCACCGACCTCGACGCGGTCGGCAACACCACCAAGGCCATCACCAAGGGCATCGCCATCGCCACCGCCGTCCTCGCGGCGGCGGCCCTGTTCGGGTCGTACCGCGACGCCATCACCACCGGCGCGGCTGACGTGGGCGAGAAACTCAGCGGCGAGGGAGCGCCGATGACCCTGATGATGGACATCTCGCAGCCCAACAACCTGGTCGGGCTCATCGCGGGCGCGGCGGTCGTCTTCCTCTTCTCGGGGCTGGCGATCAACGCGGTGTCGCGTTCGGCGGGCGCGGTGGTCTACGAGGTGCGGCGGCAGTTCCGGGAGCGTCCCGGAATCATGGACTACACCGAGAAACCGGAGTACGGCAAGGTCGTCGACATCTGCACCAGGGACGCCCTGCGGGAACTCGCCACGCCCGGGCTGCTCGCCGTGATGGCGCCCATCTTCATCGGGTTCACGCTCGGTGTGGGAGCGCTCGGAGCGTTCCTGGCCGGCGCGATCGGCGCGGGCACGCTGATGGCGGTGTTCCTCGCCAACTCCGGTGGTTCCTGGGACAACGCCAAGAAACTCGTCGAGGACGGTCACCACGGCGGCAAGGGCAGCGAGGCGCATGCCGCCACCGTCATCGGCGACACCGTCGGCGACCCGTTCAAGGACACCGCGGGCCCGGCGATCAACCCGTTGCTGAAGGTCATGAACCTGGTGGCGCTGCTCATCGCGCCGGCGGTCATCAAGTTCTCCTACGGCGCCGACAAGAGCATCGGCGTACGGGTCGCGATCGCCGTCCTCGCGTTCGTGGTCATCGCCGCGGCGGTCTACGTGTCGAAGCGGCGCGGAATCGCCATGGGTGACGAGGACGACACCGATCAGGAGCCCAAATCGGCCGATCCGGCGGTGGTTTCGTAGGTCCCGGCCGGGAGCCCTGTCACAGGCGCAGGTCAAGGAGTGGGCGGACGACGCGTATTGACGCGTCGTCCGCCCGCGTCGTGCGCGCGTGCGCCCCTCACCGTGAGCCTTCTCTCTCTTGGTGCAAATGGCTGCAATACGGTCTTAATGGATGTTCGTCCTGCGAGTGTCCCCCATCCGGCGTGTATGTTCCGGGGCCGAGAGCCATGGAAGGGACCAATCCGGTGAACAAGAAGCTCGCGGCCGCACTGTCCGGCGGTGCGGTACTGGTACTGGCGCTGACGGGATGCAGCAGCAGCGACGACAACGACAAGCTGGACTCCTGGGCCAAGGAGGTCTGCGACGCCGTGCAGCCGCAGGCCAGGAAGATCGAGGCGGCCAACGCGGCGATCCAGAAGGAGACCTCGGACAACAGCACGCCGGCGGAGGTCCAGAAGACCGACGCGAAGGCGTTCCAGGACATGTCCGACGCCTACAAGGCCATGGGCAGCGCCGTCCAGAAGGCCGGGGCTCCGGACGTCGACGAGGGCGAGAAGAAGCAGAAGGACGCGGTCACCGAGCTCAACGGCCTCTCCTCGTCGTACGCCTCTCTGCGCAAGCAGGTGGAGGACCTCGACACCAAGGACCAGGCGAAGTTCGCCGACGGCCTCAAGGACATCGCCACCGAGCTGAACAAGCTCAGCAAGAGCGGCAACGACGCCCTGAAGACCCTTGAGGAGGGCGACGTCGGCCAGGCGATGGCCAAGCAGGAGAGCTGCAAGTCGGCCTCGGTGACGCCGTCGGCCGCGGCCGGCTGACCTCTGCCGCACGGGGGCGGGGCGGAGGACGCGGGGCCACAATGGGGGTGTGAGTAACGCCAGCCTGTCCCCCCTGCCCTCCGCCGACCGCCCCGACGTCACCGCACGGTTGCGGGACGCCCTGCTCGGGGCCTCCTTCACCGCCGACGGACTGCTGGAGCTGCTCGGCGCCCCCGCCTACGCGGCGCTGTCGCGCAGCGAGACCGTGCCCGCGCTGCGGGCCACCCGCGGCGACACGCCGCTCGAACTGCTCGTACGGCTGTTCCTGCTCCAGCAACCCGTGCTCCACGCGCGCGTGGCCGACGTCCTGCCCGTCGACGCCTGCCTGGAGAGCGGGTGGCTCGTCCGCGCGGGCGACGACGAGGTGGCGGCGACCGTGGACGTACGGCCGTACGGCGGGCCCGGCGGCGAGGACTGGTTCATCGTCTCCGACCTGGGCTGCGCGGTCGGTGGCGCCGGTGGCATCGGCAACCGCGCCGAGGGCGTCGTCCTCGGCGTCGGCGGCGCCTCCATGACGCTGGCCGGCCTCACCGTCCGTACGCCCGTCTCCGCCGCCCTCGACCTCGGTACCGGCTCCGGCATCCAGGCCCTGCACGCCGCCCGGCACGCCACGCGTGTGACGGCGACCGACCTCAACCCGCGCGCGCTGCACATCACCGCGCTCACGCTCGCCCTGTCCGGCGCCCCGGCCGCCGAACTGCGCGAGGGCTCGCTCTACGAGCCGATCGAGGACGACGAGACGTACGACCTGATCGTCTCCAACCCGCCGTTCGTGATCTCGCCGGGCGCCCGCCTCACCTACCGCGACGGCGGAATGGGCGGGGACGATCTGTGCCGCTCGCTCGTTCAGCAGACGGGGGAGCGCCTGAACGAGGGCGGGTTCGCGCACTTCCTCGCCAACTGGCAGCACGTGGAGGGGGAGGACTGGACGGACCGGCTGCGCTCCTGGGTGCCGCGCGGCTGCGACGCCTGGATCGTGCAGCGCGAGGTGCAGGACGTCACGCAGTACGCCGAGCTGTGGCTCAGGGACGCGGGCGACCACCGCGCCGACGCGGCCGAGTACCAGGCGCGGTACGACGCGTGGCTGGACGAGTTCGAGACGCGGAAGGTCAAGGCCGTCGGCTTCGGCTGGATCACCCTGCGCCGGACCGGGTCCGCCGAGCCCTCGATCGTCGCCGAGGAGTGGCCGCACCCGATCGAGCAGCCGCTCGGCGAGACGGTGCGCGCGCACTTCGACCGCGTCGACTACCTGCGCGCCCATGACGACGCAGCCCTCCTCGAGGCGCATTTCACACTGGCCGGCGAGGTCGTCCAGGAGCAGGTCGGGCTGCCCGGCGCCGAGGACCCGGAGCACGTCGTCCTGCGCCAGAACCGCGGCATGCGCCGGGCCACCCGGGTCGACACGGTCGGCGCCGGTTTCGCGGGCGTCTGCGACGGGACCATGAGCGCGGGCCGCATCCTGGACGCCATCGCCCAGCTGGTGGGCGAGGACCCGGTGGCGTTGCGCGACCGCACGCCCGCCCAGATCCGGCTGCTGGTGGAGCAGGGCTTCCTCGAACCGGCGTAGAGACGCGTCGGCGGAGGGGCGCCGTACGGGAGAAACGAGCCACGGGCCGGGGCTCACCGAGTCCGTCGGCTCCCCGTTCACCTGGGGTTCGCCTGCCCGCCGCCCGTGCGTGACAGCCTCCCGGAGGCTGGACACTCGCGGGTTGGAGAAAAGGGGCACGGGGACCATGGAGAGCGGGCCGGCGATCTTCGCGGGAATGGTGTTCGCCCTGTTCGGGGCCGGTCTGCTGGTGTGGACCGCGACGCGGGTCCGGCACGGCCGGCCTGTCGCGCACGGTGTGAACCCCGTCGCATCGGCGACCGTCGCGAGCGCCGCCGCCGTGGTCGCGCTGATCCTCGGGGCATGGTGTCTGACGCACGTGTGAGGGGCCGGTTCCGGCCCCCGGCCGCACCCCCGCCCCAGTAATCGGGGGATCGCCCTCCGGATACACGCATCAGGGCCGGTAAACACTCCGGTCGGCAGGAACAGGGTTCGTCGGGTTACCGTTCGAGTGGCCGTTGCGGGCTTTTCCCGTTTGACACGGGGGCGGGAGGTACCGTCACACTCCGCAGCGTCACGACCGAAGCGCAGCACGACCCGACCCCGGGAGCACTGCCTGGGGACGCCCCAGCGTCGACCGGAGAGAAGAGCGAAGTTGTCCCCGACCAGCGAGACCGCGAACGGCGGCCGCCGACTCGTCATCGTCGAGTCGCCTGCCAAGGCGAAGACGATCAAGGGCTATCTCGGCCCTGGCTACGTCGTCGAGGCGAGCGTCGGGCACATCCGCGACCTTCCCAGCGGCGCCGCGGAGGTGCCCGAGAAGTACACCGGCGAGGTCCGCCGCCTCGGTGTGGACGTCGAACACGACTTCCAGCCGATCTATGTGGTCAACGCCGACAAGAAGGCCCAGGTCAAGAAGCTCAAGGACCTGCTGAAGGACTCCGACGAGCTCTTCCTCGCCACCGATGAGGACCGCGAGGGCGAGGCCATCGCCTGGCACCTCCAGGAAGTCCTCAAGCCGAAGATCCCAGTCAAGCGCATGGTGTTCCACGAGATCACCAAGGACGCGATCCGCGCCGCCGTCGCCAACCCGCGCGAGCTGAACCAGAAGCTCGTCGACGCCCAGGAGACCCGCCGCATCCTCGACCGCCTCTACGGCTACGAGGTCTCGCCGGTCCTGTGGAAGAAGGTCATGCCGAAGCTCTCGGCGGGCCGCGTCCAGTCCGTCGCCACCCGCCTCGTCGTCGAGCGGGAACGCGAGCGCATCGCGTTCCGTTCCGCCGAGTACTGGGACCTGACGGGCACCTTCGCGACCGGCCGCGCCGGAGACGCCTCCGACCCGTCGTCGCTGGTCGCCCGCCTCCAGACCGTCGACGGACGGCGCGTCGCGCAGGGCCGCGACTTCGACTCCCTGGGGCAGATCAAGAGCGCGAACACCCTCCATCTCGACGAGGCGAACGCCCGCGCGCTCGCCGCCGCCCTGGAGAACACGCGCTTCGCCGTCCGCTCCGTCGAGTCAAAGCCGTACCGCCGCTCGCCGTACGCCCCGTTCCGCACGACGACGCTGCAGCAGGAGGCTTCGAGGAAGCTCGGCTTCGGCGCCAAGGCGACCATGCAGATCGCCCAGAAGCTGTACGAGAACGGCTACATCACCTACATGCGTACGGACTCGACGACCCTGAGCGACACGGCGGTCTCCGCCGCCCGCGCCCAGGTCACGCAGCTGTACGGCGCCGACTACCTGCCCGCCCAGCCGCGTACGTACGCCGGCAAGGTCAAGAACGCGCAGGAGGCGCACGAGGCGATCCGCCCCTCCGGCGACCGCTTCCGCACCCCCGCCGAGACCGGTCTGACCGGCGACCAGTTCAAGCTCTACGAGCTGATCTGGAAGCGGACCGTCGCCTCCCAGATGAAGGACGCGACCGGCAACAGCGTCACCGTGAAGATCGGTGGCGCGGCCTCCGACGGCCGGGACGTCGAGTTCAGCGCCTCCGGCAAGACGATCACCTTCCACGGCTTCCTGAAGGCCTACGTCGAGGGTGCCGACGACCCGAACGCCGAGCTGGACGACCGCGAGCGCCGGCTGCCGCAGGTCGCCCAGGGCGACGCGCTGACGGCCGAGGAGATCACGGTCGACGGCCACGCGACCAAGCCCCCGGCCCGCTACACCGAGGCGTCGCTGGTCAAGGAGCTGGAAGAGCGCGAGATCGGCCGCCCGTCGACGTACGCGTCGATCATCGGCACGATCCTGGACCGCGGCTACGTCTTCAAGAAGGGCACGGCCCTGGTCCCGTCCTTCCTGTCCTTCGCCGTGGTCAACCTCCTGGAGAAGCACTTCGGGCGGCTCGTCGACTACGACTTCACCGCCAAGATGGAGGACGACCTCGACGCCATCGCCCGCGGCGAGGCCCAGGCGGTGCCGTGGCTGCGGCGCTTCTACTTCGGAGAGGGCGCGGGAAGCGGCGGCGCGGCCGACGCCGGCAACGGCGACGGTGACCACCTCGGCGGCCTCAAGGAGCTGGTGACCGACCTCGGCGCGATCGACGCGCGCGAGGTGTCGTCCTTCCCCGTCGGCAACGACATCGTGCTGCGCGTCGGGCGCTACGGCCCGTACATCGAGCGCGGCGAGAAGGACTCCGAGAACCACCAGCGCGCCGACGTCCCCGAGGACCTGGCGCCGGACGAGCTGTCCGTCGAGCTGGCGGAGGAACTGCTCGCCAAGCCGAGCGGCGACTTCGAGCTGGGCACCGACCCGGCCACCGGCCACGCCATCGTCGCCAAGGACGGCCGCTACGGCCCCTACGTCACCGAGGTGCTCCCCGAGGGCACCCCGAAGACCGGCAAGAACGCCGTGAAGCCGCGTACGGCCTCGCTGTTCAAGTCGATGGCGCTGGACACGGTCACCCTGGACGACGCCCTCAAGCTCATGTCGCTGCCGCGTGTCGTCGGCACGGACGCCGAGGGCGTCGAGATCACCGCGCAGAACGGCCGCTACGGCCCGTACCTGAAGAAGGGCACGGACTCGCGGTCCCTCACCTCCGAGGAGCAGCTCTTCACCATCACGCTGGAGGAGGCGCTGGCGATCTACGCCCAGCCCAAGCAGCGTGGCCGGGCCGCGGCCAAGCCGCCGCTGAAGGAGCTGGGCACCGACCCGGTCAGCGAGAAGCCGGTCGTGGTCAAGGACGGCCGCTTCGGCGCGTACGTCACCGACGGCGAGACCAACGCGACCCTGCGCTCCGGCGACAGCGTCGAGGAGATCACGCCGGAGCGCGGCTACGAGCTGCTCGCCGAGAAGCGGGCCAAGGGGCCCGCCAAGAAGACGGCGAAGAAGTCCGCCGCGAAGAAGGCCCCGGCCAAGAAGGCGACGGCGAAGAAGACCGCGGCCAAGAAGACGGCTGCGGCCAAGACGACGGCCGCGAAGAAGACCACGGCCAAGACCGCCACCAAGAAGACGGCCACCACCAAAACGGCCACCAAGAAGGCGACCGCGTCGAGCACTTCGGAGGACTGACCTCCTCTCCTCGACGCTTCGCGGACTCTTCCCCGGAGTCTCCCGCAGTCTTCCGCGCTCTTCGCGAAACGAACGCCCCGGCATCATTTCGGTGTCGGGGCGTGCGTACGTTCGGCCGGGCTCGCCGGACTGTCGCCGCCGACCGATAGGCTGAACGCATGACGCGAGCCGAGCAGCCAACGGCCCCTCACCCCGCCCCGGACGACGCCCTGGTCGCGGACTCCCGCGAGCGCGCCGTCCGCGCCCTGCTGCGCCGCCCGCAGCTGAGGCGGTTGTGGAGCGCACAGCTCGTGGGGGGTGTCGGCGACATCCTCGCCCTCCTGGTGCTGGTCCTCCTCGCCGTCCAGGCCGCCATCGGCGCGGGCTCGTTCGGCGGCGGGTACCGGGGCGTGGCGTTCGCAGTGGCGACCGTTTTCGGCGTACGCATCCTGGCGACGCTGCTCTTCGGTGCCGTACTTCTGGGGCCCCTCACCTCACTCACCTCGCACGACGGTCCGCTCGACCGCCGCTGGACCATGGTCGGCGCCGACGGGCTGCGGGCCGCGCTGCTGATCGTCGCGCCCCTGTGGATCGACTGGACGCCGGACGACGCGCTCGCCGTCCTCCTGGTGACCGTTTTTGTCACCGGCGTCGCCGAGCGCTTCTGGACGGTGTGCCGGGAGAGCGCGGCGCCCGCCCTGCTGCCCGCCCCTCCCCCGGAGGGCGCGACGATACGACCGCTGCCCGACCACATGGACGCGCTGCGCCGCCTGTCGCTGCGTACGGGCTTCGTGGCGGTCCCGCTGGCCGGTGCCGTGCTGGTCGTCGCGGGGCTCTTCAACAACCTGCTGGGCGCCGGTGTCGACTGGTTCGCCGAGCACCAGGCGGCGCTCGGTTCGTACGTCGCGGCCGGGCTGTTCGCCGCCTCCCTGTCCGTGGTGACCTTCCTGGAGCTGCCCGGCGTCCGTACCCCGCGCGCGCGGTCGCCACTGGAGGGCATGCGCCGTCCGAAGAGCGAGTCGGGCGTCGACAGGGGCCGCACCGGCGCCCTCCCGCTGCTGGTGCTCGCCTGCGCGGCGGTCGCCGCTGTGGTGGCCGCGGCGGTCGCCGTGGCGGTGCTGCACGCCAAGGACCTCGGCGGTGGCCCCGTTCTGTACGGGCTGATGGTGGGCGCGCTGACCGGCGGTGTCGTCGTCGGCATCCGCACGGCCCCCGCCCTGCTGCCCTCCCTGTCCCGTCGGCGGCTGCTGGCCCTGGCGATCGCCTTCGCCGGCGTCGCCCTGCTGGCCGCCGGCCTCGTTCCGGACGACACCACCGTGCTGCTGCTCCTCGCGCTGGCCGGAGTCGGCGCGGGCGTCGCGGCCAACACCGGGCACACGCTGCTCGACCAGGAGACCGAGGACCACCGCCGGACGCGCACGACCGAGCACCTGCACGCGGTCGTCCGGGTCTATGTGGCGCTCGGCGCGGTCGTCGCGCCCGTGGTGGCGGCGGCGATCGGACCGCACCGCCTGGAGAACGGCAAGTTCGTCTTCGCGCACGGCGGCGCCGCGTTCGTCCTGATGCTGGTCGGCGCGCTGCTGCTGCCGGTGGCCGCGCTGGTGCTGGCCAAGGTCGACGACCGTTCCGGCGTGCCGCTGCGGCACGACCTGCGGGACGCGCTGCTCGGCGGCGACGACCCCCTGCCGACGCCCGCGACCAGCGGCTTCTTCATCGCCCTGGAGGGTGGCGACGGTGCGGGGAAGTCCACCCAGGCCGAGGCACTCGCCGAGTGGATCAGGAGCAAGGGGCACGAGGTCGTGCTGACGCGCGAGCCAGGGGCGACCCCGGTGGGCAAGCGCCTGCGGTCCATCCTGCTGGACGTCTCCAGTGCCGGTCTGTCGCACCGCGCGGAGGCGCTGCTGTACGCCGCCGACCGCGCGGAGCACGTCGACACCGTGGTCCGGCCCGCCCTGGAGCGCGGTGCCGTGGTCATCTCCGACCGGTACATCGACTCCTCGGTGGCCTACCAGGGCGCCGGCCGCGACCTGTCCCCGACCGAGATCGCCCGCATCAACCGCTGGGCGACCGACGGGCTCGTTCCGCACCTGACCGTCCTGCTGGACGTCGCGCCGGAGGCCGCGCGTGAGCGGTTCACCGAGGCGCCGGACCGGCTGGAGTCGGAGCCCGCCGAGTTCCACGCGCGCGTGCGCTCCGGTTTCCTGACCCTGGCCGCGGCCGACCCCGGTCGCTACCTCGTCGTGGACGCCGGCCAGGAGCCCGAGGCCGTCACCACCGTCGTACGCCACCGGCTCGACCAGGTGCTGCCGCTTTCCGAGGCAGAGATCAAGGCTCGGGAGGAGGCGCGCCGCAAGGCCGAGGAGGAAGCACGCCGCAAGGCCGAGGAAGAGGCCGCGCGAAAGGCCGAGGAGGAGCGCCTGGAGCGCGAGCGCCTCGAACAGCTGGAGCGGCTGCGCGCCGAGGAGGAGGAGCGCAAGCGGCGCGAGCTGGA
>NZ_RAIF01000025.1:405615-411922 GCF_003671715.1 Streptomyces sp. E2N166
GTCGTGGCCCCGACGAACGCCTCCGGCGGGCCGGTGGAGGACACGGCGGTACTGCGGCCGGTGCGGGATTCGGCCGATGCTGGGGACGCTGCCGTCTCGCGGGGCGACCGGGGCGGCGCCGAGGACGACACCCGGGATGGTCGCGGCGACGACGGCCGCGCGTCCGGAGCGTCCGAGGCGTCCGCACCCGAGTCCGAGTCCGAGGCGACGACGGAACTGCCCATGCCGCCGGTGCCGCCCGCCCCGACGGGCGCTGCGGACGAGACGGCGGTGCTGCCGGGGGTGGACCCGCGAGCCGCCGACGAGACGGCGGTGCTGCCGCCCGTCACGCAGGGTGCCGCCGACGAGACGGCGGTGCTGCCGCCCGTACGCGGGGACGACCCCGCCGACCGGGTCCCGCCGGGCTACTTCCGGGAGGAGGGTACGGCCGCTCGCTCCGACCGGTCCGAGGAATCCCGGGACCGCACGCGCGAGCTGCCTCAGATCGACCCCGACCAGGCACCGCCCCCCAGGCGCCGCTCGGACTGGGCCGAAGAGACACCGCTGGACGACCTGCCGACGCTGGCGGACGAGCTGCTCGGCCCGCGTGACGGCGACCGCGACGGAGGCGCCCGGGGTGACGGCGGCCGAGGTGACGGTAGGCGAAGCGACGGCACTGACGGCGACGAGGGCCGTCGAGGGAAGGGACGGGGCCGACGCTGACCGGCGGGACCCCGGGACCCCGGGACCCCGGGGGCCCTGGGACCGCGGGCCAACGGGGTCCCAGGGACCGCGGGCCAGCCCCGTGGGCCGGGCTCGGGACCCCGGGCCTCCGATCCCCATGGGCCGGGTGTCCTCCGCCCGCCGCCACCTGCCCACGGCCCGCCGTTCCCTACCCCGGCGTCCCCGGCCCTCGTTGTCAGTGCCGCCCCGCACAATGGAGGACGCGGCGCGGGGTGCGGAGCAGCGCGGCGGAGTATGACGGAACGTGACGGAAGGGCGGCCTGACCCATGACCGTGTGGGACGACCTCGTCGGGCAGGAGAAGGTGAGCGAACCGCTCGCCGCCGCTGCCCGGGACGCCGACGCCTTCGTCACCGCCGCCGCGGCCGACGGCCCGCTCCCCGAGACGTCGAGCATGACGCACGCCTGGCTGTTCACCGGTCCGCCCGGCGCGGGGGTGGCGCAGACGGCGCGGGCCTTCGCCGCCGCGTTGCAGTGCGTGAGCCCCGACCGGGCACTCGGCGGTGTCCCCGGCTGCGGCTTCTGCGACGGATGCCACACGGCGCTCGTCGGCACCCACGCGGACGTCAGCACGGTGGTCGCCATGGGAGCGGAGATCCGCGTCCCGGACATGCGGGACACCGTCCGCAAGTCATTCACCTCGCCCGCGAACGGCCGCTGGCAGATCATCCTCGTCGAGGAGGCCGAGCGGCTGAACGAGAAATCCGCCAACGCCGTCCTCAAGGCCGTGGAGGAACCCGCTCCGCGTACGGTCTGGCTGCTGTGCGCCCCGTCCGTCGAGGACGTCCTGCCCACGATCCGCTCCCGCTGCCGCCACCTGAACCTGCGCACCCCGTCGGTCGACGCCGTCGCCGACATGCTCGTACGGCGCGAGGGCGTCGAGCCGGACGTCGCCGCCGCGGCGGCCCGCGCCACCCAGGGCCACATCGACCGCGCCCGCCGCCTGGCCACGGACCCGGCCGCCCGGAGCCGCCGGGCCGCCGTGCTGAAGCTGCCGCTACGGGTCGAGGACGTCGGCGGTGCCCTCAAGGCGGCCCAGGAACTGGTCGACGCCGCGGCGGAGGACGCCAAGCAGCTCGCCGAGGACATGGACACCAAGGAGACCGAGGAGCTGAAGGCCGCCCTGGGCGCGGCACAGGGCGGCCGGCTGCCGCGCGGCACGGCGAGCGTGATGAAGGATTTGGAGGAGAACCAGAAGCGCCGCAGAACGCGGACCCAGCGCAACAGCCTCGACCTCGCCCTGACCGAGCTCACCGCCTTCTACCGCGACGTCCTCGCCCTCCAGCTCGGCTCCCGTGTGGCGATCGCCAACGCCGACGCCGAGGAAGCCCTGGACCGTCTCGCCCGCGGCAGCTCACCGGAGTCCACGCTGCGCCGCATCGAGGCGGTCGCCGCCTGCGGGGAGGCCCTCGACCGCAATGTGCCGCCGCTTCTCGCGGTCGAGGCGATGGCGATGGCACTCAGAGCGGGCTGACCCGGGGCCTCGGTCGACGACGTGACTCGTACGAGGCACGTCACTCGTACGAGGCACGTCGAGCACGCTCGGCATCGATGTCGTCGCGGAGAGTTACGCTCGCTGAATGCACACAAGGCGCACTCACCGCAGGACCCGCATCGGCAGGACCCGTACCGGAGCCACGCTTCTCGCCGCCGCGTTGCTCGCCACCGCCTGCTCGGCCGGGGGCGCGTCGACGTCCGCCGGTTCGGCGGCCGCCGAGGCGGCCGGATCGACGGAGGCGGCGAAGGCGACGCTGGCCGCGCTGCCGCAGGCCACGCCCGCCGCGCTGGCGCCGTACTACGAGCAGAAGCTGAGCTGGCGCGACTGCGGTGTCCCCGGCTTCCAGTGCGCCACCATGAAGGCCCCGCTCGACTACGCGAAACCGACCGAGGGAGACGTCCGGCTCGCCGTGGCCCGAAAGAAGGCCACCGGCCCGGGCAAGCGGCTCGGCTCGCTGTTGGTGAACCCTGGCGGACCGGGCGGTTCGGCGATCGGCTACCTCCAGCAGTACGCGGGCATCGGCTACCCCGAGGAGGTCCGCGCCCAGTACGACATGGTGGCGGTCGACCCGCGGGGCGTGGCCCGCAGCGAGCCCATCGAGTGCCTCGACGGCCGCGAGATGGACGCGTACACGCGGACGGACGTCACCCCGGACGACGCGGGTGAGGCGGACGAGCTGGTCGACGCCTACCAGAAGTTCGCCGAGGGCTGCGGAGCGGACGCGCCGAAACTGCTGCGGCACGTGTCGACCGTCGAGGCGGCCCGTGACATGGACGTCCTGCGGGCCGCGCTGGGCGACGAGAAACTGACCTACGTGGGCGCGTCGTACGGCACCTTCCTCGGGGCGACGTACGCCGGCCTCTTCCCGGACCGGGCGGGCCGCCTGGTGCTGGACGGTGCGATGGACCCGTCACTGCCCGCACGCAGGCTGAACATGGAACAGACGGCGGGCTTCGAGACGGCGTTCCAGTCCTTCGCGAAGGACTGCGTACGACAGCCCGACTGCCCCCTCGGCGACCAGGGCACCACCCCCGACCAGGTGGGCAAGAACCTGAAGGCCTTCTTCGACGACCTGGACGCCAAGCCCATCCCCACCGGCGACGCGGACGGCCGCAAGCTCACCGAGTCACTGGCCACCACCGGCGTGATCGCGGCGATGTACGACGAGGGTGCCTGGCAGCAGCTGCGCGAGTCGCTGACCTCGGCGATGAAGGAGAACGACGGCGCCGGCCTGCTGGTCCTGTCCGACAGCTACTACGAGCGCGAGGCCGACGGCGGCTACAGCAACCTGATGTTCGCCAACGCCGCCGTGAACTGCCTGGACCTCCCCGCGGCCTTCTCCTCCCCGGACGAGGTGCGAGAAGCGCTCCCCGACTTCGAGAAGGCGTCCCCGGTCTTCGGCGAGGGCCTCGCCTGGTCCTCCCTGAACTGCGCGTACTGGCCGGTGAAGCCCACGGGTGAGCCGCACCGCATCGAGGCCGCCGGTGCCACCCCCATCGTCGTGGTCGGCACCACCCGCGACCCGGCCACCCCGTACCGCTGGGCCGAGGCCCTGGCCGACCAGCTCTCCTCCGGCCGTCTCCTCACCTACGAGGGCGACGGTCACACCGCCTACGGCCGCGGCAGCACCTGCATCGACTCCGCGATCAACACCTACCTGCTGCGCGGCACCGCGCCGGAAGACGGCAAACGCTGCTCGTAGCCACCCCGGCAACAGCCCCGTCCGCCCCGGAGCCCCAGCCTCCGGGGCGGGTACGAAGCACCCTCGGAAACTGTGTAGACTTACCGACGTTGCTGATCGCACCATGGTGCACAGCGCACGCCGCCTTAGCTCAGATGGCCAGAGCAACGCACTCGTAATGCGTAGGTCTCGGGTTCGAATCCCGAAGGCGGCTCCATACGAAACCCGCGGGTCAGGTATCTGATCTGCGGGTTCTTTTTGTGCGCCGACGCTCCCACGGGAGCGGGGCGCGTCCGTTGAACCGTTCCCCGCGGTTTTCCGTACCAGTGGCCAGCGGCCGACGGCCAGTGACGCGGGCCACGCGGCCAGTGCGGCGAACCGCGGGGGCGCGGGTGGGCGTACGCCGGGGATCGCGGTCGTGAACGGCTAGCATCGCGCACACATTGTCGGCCGGAACCAGGTGAGGGCATGAGCGAGCACACGGGTGGACCGAGGATCGCCGTCGCCGTGGTGACCATGGGGAACCGGCCCGCCGAGGTCGACGCCCTGCTGGAGTCCGTGGCCAAGCAGGACGCTCCGCCCGCGCGGATCGTGATCGTCGGCAACGGCTGCCCGCTGCCCGAGTTCGCCGCGCGGCTGTCGCTGCCCGGCGAGGTCACGCCGATCGAGGTCGACGAGAACCTGGGCTGTCCCGGCGGGCGGAACGTGGCGCTCGCGCGGTTGCGGGAGTTCGGCGACACCGATGTGGTCGTGGAGCTGGACGACGACGGGCTCCTCGTGGACGCCGATGTGCTGAGCCGGGTGGGGGAGCTGTTCGCCGCCGACGACCGGCTCGGCATCGTCGGCTTCCGGATCGCCGACGAGCACGGCGAGACACAGCAGCGGCACGTTCCCCGGGTCGGCGCCTCCGACCCCATGCGGGGCGGGTACGTCACCGGGTTTCTCGGCGGCGGGCACGCGCTGCGGTCGGCGATGCTCGACGAGGTCGGCGACTGGCCCGCGGAGTTCTTCTTCGCGCACGAGGAGACCGACCTGGCCTGGCGCGCTGCCGACGCCGGGTGGCGCATCCTCTACGCGCCCGAGTTGTTGCTCCAGCACCCGAAGACCTCGCCCGCACGGCACGCCGTCTACTTCCGGGTCAACGCCCGCAACCGGGTCTGGCTGGCCCGCCGCCGGCTGCCCCTGCCGTTGATCCCCGTCCACCTCGGCGTGTGGATGCTGCTGACGCTGGCGCGCAACCGGTCGCTCGGCGGGCTGCGGGCCTGGTTCGGCGGGTTCGCGGAGGGCCTGCGCAAGCCCGCGGGGGAGCGCCGGCCGATGCGCTGGCGCACGGTGGGGCGGCTCACCCGGCTGGGACGGCCGCCCGTCATCTGAGCAGGACGAGAGCCCCGGTCGTTCACCTCTGACGAACGGGGCCCTCTTACGTCCCCGGACCCGGCCGCGGCGGCGACACTCCCCCGAGCAACGCGTTCTACGCGCGCACCCCCGGGCCAGATCCGATGATGTGATCACATCAGACCTTGCCAACGGATCGCTAACATGTGGCCAACGGTTCTCTGTTGACAATGGGCGGCCGTGACGGAGACGGCCCTGGCGGAAAATCGCCGTGAGGAAGGTGGTAGGGCGGCGTGAAGCGGTACCGCCTGCGGTTCGGACTATTGGGGCCACCGGTCCTGTACGCCGCCGATGCCGCCGTCCCGCTGGGCGATGCCGCTCCTGTCCCCGCCCCCATCCTCGTCGCCAGTCCCAAGGCCCGGGCCCTGCTCGCGGCGCTGCTGCTGGAGGCGGGGCGGTCCGTGTCCGTCGAGTCGCTCGAGGACGCGCTGTGGGGCGGCGCCCCGCCGGCGTCCGCGCGGGCCTCGCTGCACAATCACGTGACCCGGCTGCGGCGGCTGATCGGCGAGCCCGGCCGGCTGCGCGCCGTACCGTCCGGCTACCTCCTGCGGGTCGAGGAGGGCGAGGTGGACGTGCACGTCTTCGAGGCCGCCGCGAGTGAGGCGCGCGCCGCGCACGCCGACGGCGACTGGGCACGGGTCGTGCGCTCGGGCTCGGCCGCACTCGCGCTCTGGCGGGGCGCGCCGCTCGCCGGGCTGCCGGCCGAGGTGGGCGGGTACGCGTTCGCCCAGCGGCTCCAGGAGACGCGGCTCCTGCTCACCGAGTGGTGCTACGACGCCGAACTGTCCCTCGGCGGCGCGCGGCTGGAGAGCCTCGTACCGGAGCTCTCGGCGCTCGCCGCCGAGCATCCGCTGCGGGAGGCGTACCACCGCCAGCTGATGCTGGCCCTGCACCGCACCGGACGGCGGGCGGAGGCGCTGGCCGTCCACCGCGATCTGCGCGCCCGCCTCTCCGAGGACCTCGGCATCGAGCCGGGCCCCGCCGTGCGGGCGGCGCACGTGGAGGTGCTGC
>NZ_RAIF01000025.1:412194-416144 GCF_003671715.1 Streptomyces sp. E2N166
GCCCCGTACCGCGCGTCGACGTCCCGCCCGTCCGTCCGGTCCCGGAGCAGGCGGCCTCTCCTCCGTGTCCGGCGCAACTGCCCGCCGCGCCACCGCACTTCACCGGTCGGGGCACCGTACGGGCCGATCTGGTCCGCGCCCTCGCCCCTGGCTCGTACCCTCGCGTAGCCGTCGTCAGCGGGATGGCCGGTGTCGGTAAGACCGCCCTCGCGCTCCATGTCGCACATGGGATGAAGGAACGTTTCCCCGATGGGCAGCTCTACCTCAACCTGCACGGCGCCACCCCCGGGATGTCCCCGCTGACCCAGGAACAGGCGCTCACCGCACTGCTCCGCGACCTCGGCGCCGATCCCCGGCTCGTCCCCGAACGGACCGACGCCGCGGCCGCGTTGCTGCGCTCACTGCTCGCGCCGACACGTACGCTCATGCTCCTGGACGACGCCGAGAACGCCGCGCAGGTACGTCCGCTGCTGCCGGCCGGCCCCGGCTGCGCGGTGATCGTCACCAGCCGGTCGCCGCTCACCGCACTCGACGGCGCCCACCGCTTCCCGCTCGCGCCGCTGTCCGGGGCGGAGAGCGCGGCGCTGCTGCGGGTGGCGTCCGGGCGCGACAGCCGTCGCGGGCCCGACGCCGACCACCCCCTCGTCGAGCTCACCGGCCGACTGCCACTGGCCCTGCGTGTCGTCGCGGCCCGGCTGGCCGCCCGGCGCGCCCTCACCCCCGACGCGCTCGCCGGCCAACTGTCCGCCACCGAAGGGCGGCTGAACCACCTGGAGTACGACGACCTGAGTGTGCGGCGTTCCCTCGCCGTCGCCCACGACGCGCTCGCCGCCTCCGACCGCGAGACCGACCGGGACGCGGCCCTCACGCTGCGCCGCATCGGCGCCCTGGATCTGCCCGCGTACGGCGCACCGCTGCTCGCCCGTCTCATCGACGCCGACGAGGGCCGCGCCGAGGCCGCCCTCGACCGCCTCGTCGACGTGGCCCTGCTGGAGGAGACGGCGTACGGCCGCTACGCCCCCCACGACCTGGTGCGCGAGTTCGCCCGGGAGATCGCCCGTGGCGACGACAGTACGGATGACGTCGCCGCGATCACCCTGCGCTGGTACGCCGCCGTCGCCGAGCGCGTCCTCACCGCGATCGTCGAACCCGGCATCGACCAGGACGACCGCCGCCGCCCCACCGCCGCACAGCCTCCCGAGCACGCGACGGAGGTCGCCTCGGTCCCGCCCTTCGCCCGTTGCGAGGACGCCTTCGCCTGGGGCGATCTGGAGTCGGAGAACGTCGTCGCCCTCGTCGAGCGCCACGGCGGCGACGGTGGTGACGGTGGTGGCGGTGGTGGCGGTGGTGACGGCGGTGGCGGCGGCTGTGACGACCGGACCCGTCATCTCGCCGTTCTTCTCCGGCTCCTCTTTCCCTACGCCCAGCGCAGCGGCCGGGTCGCCGAGATGGAGGTACTGGGCCAGGGTGCCCTCGACCTCGCGCGGCTCCACGGTGACGAGGCCGCCGAGGCCTACGCGCTGGGCGACCTCGCGGGACTGCACTTCCTGACCGGCCGGCTCAGTGACGCGCTCGCGCTCAACGACCGTTCGCTGGCGGTCTGGCGGCGGCTCGGCACGGTCAGCCGGATCCGCCGCTGCCTCAACAACCGTGGCCTGCTCCTCGAAAACCTCGGCCGACACGAGGAGTCGGCCGAGGCGCTGCGGCAGAGCCTCGCGTACTCACAGCGGCTGAACGACCCGTGGGGCGAGGCGATCACCCACAGCCATCTCGGCAACCTCTACGAGCACACCGACCCACGGGCGGCGATCGAGCAGCACCGGCGTTCGCTCGCCATCGGCGACGAGATCGGCAACGTGATCGTGCAGCACTCGGCGCACTGCAACATCGGCTATGCCCACCTCACGCTCGGCGAACCGGCCGCCGCCGCATCGCACTTCGAGGAGAGCATGCGCATCCTGGGCGGGCACGGTGACTGGCACGGCGAGTCCCAGACCAGGCTCGGCCTCGTCCGCGCCCTGCGCCTGCTGGGCCGTACCGAGCGGGCCGCGGACGAGTGCGCGGAGCTGCTCCGCCGCGCCGACGCCCGCGCCGACCGCTACACCGGCGGTCTCGCCCGGCACCAGCAGGGGCTGCTGCTGCGGGAGCGGGGGCGCGACGGCGAGGCTTACGAGCAGTGGCGGGCGGCGCTGGCGGCGCTGGACGGGACGGATGCGAAGACGGTGGCGGGGGAGTTGCGGGAGCTACTGGCCGAGGGCCCTCCCGCCGAGTGATCGCTCTGCGTCCGCGGCACGCCACCGGTCCCGGCGTCCGTGCGGCACGTCATCGGTCCCGGCGTACGCGTCGCATGACACCGATCACTTTGCGTCCGCGTAGCACTCCACCACCGCCGTCGTGAACGGGAAACGCACCGGCGTCCGGCCGAACGTCAGCCGTCCCGCCAGCTCCGCCGCTTCCCGGATCGCCGCGACGACGGCGTCCGCCTCCTCCTCGGGGCAGTGCACGATCACCTCGTCGTGCTGGAAGAAGACCAACTCCGCCGACTTGTCCGCACACGCCTGGCGCAGCGCGGCGAGCAGCAGCAGGGCCCAGTCGGCGGCGCTGCCCTGGACGACGAAGTTACGGGCGAAGCGGCCTCGCGCGCGGGCGTTGGTGGAGGCGTAGCCGGGCACCCACTCCTGCGTTTGGCCCGGCGCGTCGGAGGGGTCGTCCTGCGGCAGGCCCGCCTCCTCGGCGCCGTCGGCCGCTCCGGCCGCCGGTGGGCAGGTGCGCCCGAGCCAGGTCCGTACGAGCCTCCCCTCCTCGCCCGCGCGCGCCGCGTCGTCGACGTACGCGACCGCCCGGGGAAAGCGGCGTCTGAGCGCGGCCAGGTTCTTCAGGCCGTCGCCGGAGGTCTGGCCGTAGACCGCGCCGAGGACGGCGAGTTTGGCCTGGGCGCGGTCGCCGGAGAAGGCGCGGTCGGACACGGACTGGTAGAGGTCGGTCTCACGGCCGGCCACCTCCATCAGGCCGGGGTCACGGGAGATCGCCGCCAGCACGCGCGGCTCCATCTGGTCGGCGTCGGCGACGACCAGCCGCCAGCCCGGGTCGGCTACGACGGCGCGCCGGATCACCTTGGGGATCTGCAGCCCGCCCCCGCCGTTGGTCACCCAGCGTCCGGTGACGGTGCCGCCGGCCAGGAACTCGGGGCGGAACCGTCCGTCGCGCACCCAGTCCTGGAGCCAGGACCAGCCGTGGGCGACCCAGATCCGGTACAGCTTCTTGTACTCGATCAGCGGTTTCACGGCCGGATGGTCGACCGACTCGATCTCCCACCGGCGGGTGGAGGCGACCTTGATCCCGGCCCGCGTGAACGCCTTGACCACGTCCGCGGGCAGATCGGGCCGCACCCGGTGCCCGAACGCCGCGGACACCTCCTCGGCCAGCTCGGCCAGGCGGCGCGGCTCGCCTCCTCCCGCGTACCGCTCGCCGAGCAGGTCGTGGAGTACCTCCCGGTGCACGTCGGCCCGCCAGGGCAGCCCGGAGCGGTTCATCTCGGCGGCGACCAGCATCCCCGCCGACTCGGCCGCCGTCAGCAGCCGCATCCGGTCGGGGTGGGCGGACCGGTCGTGGCGGCGTTGCTGCTCGGCGTAGACGGCGAGCAGGTCGTCCAGGGGCAGATGGACGGCCTGGGGCTCGAAGAGCGGGGACTGCGCGCCGGGCTCGGCGGCGCGCTGTGGCGGGTCGGGCGGTACCGGGTCGCCGCGCAGCCTGGCCAGGGCAGCCGCGGCCGAGCGCGGCTCCCCGTACCGGCCCTCGTGGCCGAGCAGGAGGGTTTCGGCGGCCTCCACGTCGTAGCACCGCTCCACCCGCACCCCCGCGGCGAGCAGGCGCGGAGCGGTCTCGGCGGTGGACCGCCACACCCAGCGCGCGACGTCCGGCCTGCTCCGCACGGCCTCGGCGAGGCCGGC
>NZ_RAIF01000025.1:416260-448050 GCF_003671715.1 Streptomyces sp. E2N166
GGGCCGAGGGGGGCGACCTCCACGCCACCGTCCTCGGCCTCGGCGAGTGCCCACCGGTCGGCCATGTCGCGAGTGTCGCAGGAGGGACTGACAACGACCCCTCGCCGGACGGGCCTCGGCCCTCTCCCTCTCAGCCCTCTTCCCGCCCGGGCCCCGTCTCCTCGGTCTTCTCGGTCTCCTCGGTCTTCTCGGTGACCTCGATGAACTCCGCCAGCACCTCGGTGACGTACCGCTCGGTGGCCTCCTTGCCGAGTCCGAGCCCGCTGAGTACGCCCTCGCCGTGCTCGTGCTCCAGCAGGGCGAGCAGGATGTGCTCGGTGCCGATGTAGTTGTGGCCGAGGCGCAGGGCCTCGCGGAAGGTGAGTTCGAGGACCTTCTTGGCGGCGGGCCCGTAGGGCACCAGCTCGGGAACCTCCGCGGCGCCGGGCGGGAGGGCCGCGGTCGCCGCCGCGCGGACCGCGTCGAGGGTCACGCCCTGCGCTGCGATCGCCTTGGCGGAGAGGCTCTCGCGTTCGGTGAGCAGGCCGAGGACGAGGTGCTCGGGCACGCCCTCGGCGTTGCCCGCGGTCTTGGCCGCGTTGTGGGCGGCCATCACGACGTTGCGCGCGCGGGGCGTGTAGCGGCTGAAGCCCTGGCTCGCGTCCAGGTCGGCCGACTCCTTGGGCACGAAGCGCTTCTGCGCCGCCTGCCGGGTGACGCCCATGCTCCTGCCGATGTCCGTCCAGGAAGCGCCCGAACGCCGGGCCTGGTCCACGAAGTGGCCGATGAGATGGTCTGCCACCTCGCCGAGGTGCTCGCCGGCGATGACGGCGTCCTGGAGCTGTTCGAGGGGCTCCGGGTGCACCTTCTTGATCGCGGTGATGAGTTCGTCGAGTCGTACGGATGACGTGATGCTCGGGTTCGTCGACATGTGTCAACCGTAGGTTGCGCCCTGGGGGGTGTCAACCGTCAGTTGACACTCGTCTCGCCGGGGCGACGGGGCGCCGGGGCGACGGGGCGCCGGGGCGACGGGTCGACAAGCCGCACGGCTACTTCAGGCGACGCCACCACCAACCGCACCACCAGCCCTGTGAACGCCGTCCCGGAGACGGTGTTCAGCCAGCGGTTCACCCTGGCGCTGCGCCGGAGGAGGTCCGCCGGCCGCCCGGACGGCAACCCGACGAAGCCGTCCCACGGGAAGCCCGTCGCCGCGTAGGGAGTCATGTCCACCATGGGCGCCACGCTCGACTCCGGGCGGCGCGGCCCCGGCCGAATTCCGCGGAGTGGGACGGGCCGGGGGGTCGTGGCACCATCGCCGGGTGAGTACGCCCCGCACCGTCGACCGTGCCTTCGAGACCGCCCTGTACGACGCCGCAGACGACGCCCTCGACACCGCCGCCTCGCTGCTCGCCGCCGACCCGGCCGCGGACGCGGAACTCGCCCGGCGCGGGGAGGAGCTCGTGGCCATGGCCTGGCGGCGCGGATGGCAGCCCGCCGACGTCGTACGGATCGTGCGGCGCGAGCTGGACGACGTCCACGTACGTCTGGTGGCGGCGCTGATCCGGGCCCAGGCGCCGCACGACCGCCCGCGCGGCCCTCGTTGGACCGCCCAGCTCGACGCCGTACCGGATCAGGCGCCGCCCCGCACCGACCGCTTCTCGCAGGCCACCGCCGTACTCGAGCTGTACCGTCTGCTGCTGCGCCTGCCCACGCTGGACCCCCTGGAGCCGGGCGAGCCGGGGGCGGCGGGCGTGCCGGGCGCCCCGGGTGAGGCGTCCCGTCGGGAGAGCCGGCCGGAGTCCCGCACCCTCGCCCGCATCCGCGCACTGCTCGCCAAGGCGGAGGCGACCGGATATCCGGAGGAGGCGGAGGCGCTCAGTGCCAAGGCGCAGGAGCTGATGGCCCGGCACAGCATCGACGAGGCGCTGCTGTCGGCCCACGCGCCCTCGCCCGACGCCCCGGGAGCCTGCCGGATCGGGGTGGAGCCGCCGTACGAGCAGGCCAAGGCGGTGCTGCTGGACGCGGTGGCCGACGCGAACCACTGCCGGGCGGTGTGGAACGAACCCTTCGGCTTCTCCACCGTCGTCGGCTTCGAGGCCGACCTGGAGGCGGTCGAACTCCTCTACACCTCCCTGCTGGTGCAGGCCGAGGCGGCGATGACGAAGGCGGAGGCCGCGCAGCGCGCGGGCGGGCGCAAGCGGACCAAGACCTTCCGTCAGTCGTTCCTCGCCGCCTACGCCCACCGCGCGGGCACCCGGCTCCGGGCGGCGACGGACGCGGCCACCGCCGAGTCCGGCACGACGACGGACGTGGACCTCCTGCCGGTCCTCGCCTCCCGCGAGGTCGCGGTCACGGACCGTCTGGAGCGCATGTTCCCGGAGACGACGACGACCCGGCTGCGCGGCGCCGGCGACGCGGCGGGCTGGACGGAGGGCACCCGCGCGGCGGACGACGCCCGGGTCGACCGCCGACGGCCACTGAGGTAGACGTCCTAGCCCCGGCGGTCAGGAGCCGAGACCGGCCGTCGGCAGTCCGGGCGGCAACGACCCGCCCTCCGACTTGGTGTACGTCTCCTCGCCTGGGCCGCCCTGCCACGTCACCTTGAGGGACGTCCCGTCGACCGACACGACGATGCCGGCCGCCCGGTCGTCGCTGCCGTCGGTGCACTGCAGGCGGATCGTCCGGGTGCCGGAGTCCTCGCCCGCGGTGCCACTGCACACGGTCCCGCCGGTGGCGAAGAGGGCGGCCTTGTCGCCGGTGACCATCAGCGCGACGGCCTGGCCGTCGGTGGTGGCCAGCCAGCTGCCCTCCAGTTCACCCGCGGCGGCGGACGGCGATCCGCCGCCGCCATCCGGGTCCGTACTCGCGGACGCGGACGCGCTGGGCGCGGCCGAGGACTTGTCGCCCCCGCCCGAGCCGCCGTCGTCGGAGCCGCCGCCGTCGGTGCACGCGGTCAGCGTCAGCGCGCCCACCAGCCCGACGGTCACGGCGGTGGCCCGCACGGACCGACGGGCCGCCCGCCCGCGCCGTCCCCGCGCCCCGGTGGCCCTACTAGTCGCGCTCGCCGTGCTCGTCGCGCTCGCCGTGCTCGTCGCGCTCGCCGTGCTCGTCGCGTTCGCCGTGCTCTCCGCAGTCACCAGTGTCACCGGAAGCTCCAAGCTGTAGCCGGACGGCCGGGTCGGCCCCAAGACAGCCGCAAGCTACCAGGACGGCCCACCATGACCACCTAGGGCGACCCGCCCGGGCCGGCCTACCAGGACGACTTGCGAACTCCCGGCAGATGTCCGGCGTGTGCCTGCCCACGCAGGTTCACCCGGGACAGCCCGAAGACGCGGAAGTAGCCGCGTGGGCGCCCGTCGACCTGGTCGCGGTTGCGCACGCGCGTGGGGCTCGCGTCGCGGGGCTGCCGGCGCAGTTCCCGCTGTGCGGCGAGCCGTTCGGCCTCCGTGGAGGACGGCCGGCGGACGATCTCCTTCAACTCGGCCCGGCGCGCGGCGTACCGCGCGACGGTCTCCTGCCGCTGCTCGTTCTTCGCGATCTTGCTCTTCTTCGCCATCGGATCCTCAGCCCCTCGGTCTGCTTAGACCTTCACCCCGCGCGCGCAGATGCGCGCCACGGCCGCCTCGACGCCGATCGCGTCGACCGTCTTGATCGCCTTCGTGCTCAGCCGCAGCCGTACGTGCCGGCTCTCGCTCGGCAGCCAGTAGCGCTTGGTCTGGATGTTGGGGTCGAAGCGGCGGGAGGTCCGCCGGTGGGAGTGGGAGATGCGGTTGCCGAAGCCGGGCTGGGTGCCGGTCAGCATGCAGTGGGCGGACACGGTGACGTACCTCTCCTTCGGACCGGACGGTCCTAGCTGTTAATGGAATTCATTTTCAGTAAGATAGCAGCATGGCACGCAACGAACTCCGTCCGGTCATCAAACTCCGGTCCACCGCCGGGACCGGCTTCACCTACGTCACCCGCAAGAACCGCCGCAACGACCCGGACCGGCTGACCCTGCGCAAGTACGACCCGGTCGCCGGCCGTCACGTCGACTTCCGAGAGGAGCGCTGACCCCGCCATGCGCAAGGGAATCCACCCCGAGTACCGCCCGGTCGTCTTCCGCGACCGGGCCGCGGACTACGCCTTCCTCACCCGCTCGACCATGACCAGCGAGCGCACGATCGAGTGGGAGGACGGCCACACCTACCCGGTCGTCGACGTCGAGATCTCGAACGTCAGCCACCCCTTCTACACCGGCACCGCCCGCGTCCTGGACACGGCCGGCCGCGTGGAGCGCTTCGAGCGGCGGTACGGAAAGCGGGACGGGGCATGAGCGGGCCGGACCACCCGGACCAGTCGGACCGCCCAGACCGCCCGAGCCACCGCGGCCGCCCGGCCCTGCCGGTGGTGATCGTCGGCGGGCTGCACGCCGACGCCCGCAGGGCGGCCGTGGCCCGGCTGCTGGCCGACGTGCCCGGCAGCGTCGTCCTCCACCACGACCTGGCGACGGCCGCCGCGGGCACGGTCGTCCGGACCGTCCGGGACGCCACCGGCGTCCTGTCCGCCGGTGAGGCGGCCCTGGTCAACGACTGCGCCTGCTGCGCCCTGCGCGAGGACCTCGTCCCCGAGCTGGAGCGGCTCGCGGACGCCGGAGGCACTCCGCTGGCGGTCGTCGAGCTGTGGGACTCCGTCGAGCCCAAGGCCATGGCGGAGGTGGTGGCGACCGGCGGCTTCACCGTCACCGGCGTGATCACCGCCGTCGACCCGGCGCTGGTGCTGCCGTACCTCGGCAACGGCGACGACCTCGCCGAGGGCGGCCTCGCCGCCGCGGCCACCGATCAGCGCACCGTCGCCGACACCTTCGCGCGCCAGCTGGAGTACGCCCCCGTCCTCGCCCTCGCCGAGTCCCTCCCCGGCTCCCCGCAGGCCGATGACGAGGACCGCGAGCTGCTGGCCCAACTGCATCCGACGGCTCGCCGGATCCCGATCGGCCACGGCGATGGCTACGGCGGCGGCCGGGCGGGCACCTCCGCCGCGCCCTCGGAGCTGGCGCGGGCCGCCCTCGCCGGCTTCGACGTGGAGGCCGCGGCGGCGGCCCAGCACCCGGCCTGCGCCCTGCTGCCCGCCGAGGCCGACGCGCACGGCGTCGCCACCCTCGTCTGGCACCGGCGCCGCCCCTTCCATCCGGAGCGGCTGTACGCGGCGCTGGAGGACCTGACCTGCGCCGCCGCCCGCAGCCGGGGCCGGTTCTGGCTCGCCGGCAAGGCGGACACGCTGCTGCACTGGGACGCCGCGGGCGGGGCCCTGTGCGTGGAGAGCGCGGGACCGTGGCTCGCGTCGCTGCCCGACGCCGCCTGGGAGCTGGTCCCGCCGGTGCGCCGCGCCGCCGCCGCGCTGGACTGGCACCCCGAGCACGGAGACCGCTGCCAGCACCTGGTCTTCACGTCCCCCGGACTCGACCGCGACGGCCTGGAACGGCTCCTGGAGTCCTGCCTGCTGACCGACGCCGAGTACGCCGCGGGGCAGGCCGCCTGGGAGCGGCTGCCGCCCGCCTTCGACACCCTCCTGGAGGTCTGACCCATGCCGCGCAAGAGCGACCGCAAGCCCGCCGGGAAGCGGCCCAACCCCCTGGATCAGGCGGGAGTGACGTACATCGACTACAAGGACACCGACCTGCTGCGGAAGTTCATCTCCGACCGGGGCAAGATCCGCAGCCGTCGCGTCACCCGCGTGACGTCCCAGCAGCAGCGGCAGCTGGCCAGGGCGATCAAGAACGCGCGCGAGATGGCACTGCTGCCGTACAGCACGCGCTGACCTGCGCGCCCGTACCTCGTCCCGCCGCGTCGCACCGGGGCCCGCTCAGAGGAGCGGGCCCCGGTGTTGTCGCATGTTGTTGAGTGCTCATGGAATCCGGGGGCATACGCGGGAACGACTTCTCGGGAGCGGGCGTCAGAGAGGGCAAGGGCTTTCGGTGTGAGCGGCCCGTGAGGCTGTAACCACGAGAACACCGCGCGTGCACGTGCATTTGCTCATGCATCTGCACGGGAACAGGGTTATGATCCGGATCAGTTGACCACTGCATCAATGGCCACATCAGCCAGTGCACCATCGGGGAGCGACCTGTGGACCACGACGTGTACAACGGCATGGCCGCCACGCAACTGCACGACGTGGCCTGGCAGAAAAGCCGGCACAGCAACTCGCAGGGGTCCTGCGTGGAGTTCGCGCGGTTGCCCGACGGCGGTGTGGCGGTGCGCAACTCCCGCTTCCCCGACGGTCCCGCGCTCGTCTACACGCGCGCCGAGATCGAGGCCATGCTGCTGGGTGTCAAGGACGGCGAGTTCGACCACCTGATCGCGAGCTGACACGCGTGGACGCGGACTGACACGCGTGGACGGCGAACTGACGCGCGTAGAACCGCGGCGCGGGCGGGCGTCGCGGTTCGTCGTCACTCGAAGGCGGGCCGGTCCGTCATGTCGTCGGGCTTGTGGAGCCGGAACAGGGCCCAGACCACCTTGCCGTTGAGCGTCCCGGCGAGCGGGTGCCAGCCCCAGCTGTCGCTGAAGGAGTCGACGAGGAACAGGCCCCGGCCCGACTCCGCCGAGAAGTCGTCCGTCTCGCGGGCCACCGGACTGTCGTGACTGGGGTCGCGCACCGCGCACACCAGGCGCTCGGTCCAGCGCATCAGATGCAGCCGGACGGGGCCGTTCTGCTCCCCGTGCCGAGGGGTGTCGGCCGGCAGCGCGTGGCGCAGGGCGTTGGTGACGAGTTCGGAGACCACCAGGCAGACGTCGTCGAAACGGTCGCCCGTGTCCCAGCCGTCGAGCGTTCTGCGGGTGAATCTCCGGGCCTCGCGCACCGCTTCGTAACGCGGCGGCAGGGCGCAGGAGGCGGCGTTGGACACGGCCGCGGGGTCGAGTGGCGGAAGGCCCTGCCGTAACGGCTCGAGCATGGTCGATCCATTCGTCCCCATGCGAGGCACTCCCGGGAATTCGCGGTCGTAGCGATGCGGCGCGGTGGTGCGGGACCATGGTTTCGGATGCGTACCGCAGATGCAAGGGCAGATGCACGTGCACGTGACCGAATTGGACCTGCCCGTACCGCTTGTTGGTCAATTTTTCCGTCATCTTCGCCCCCTCTTCATCTCGAGAGGCGGCCACTTCCTGGCCGCTCCGTGCATGATCCCGAGCGTTTCCTTTGGCTCGATTCCGTTTCCGTAACCGGACGAGTACTGCTCGGAGTGTTTTAGTGGCAGACTTCGGCCCCTGAAGACGGTTGGGGAGGCTGGCGAACGTGAGCGCGGGAGAGCCCGGATCGGTGGTGCGGCGCATGCTGCTCGGATCACAACTCAGGCGACTGCGTGAGACGCGGGGGATCACGCGAGAGGCGGCGGGCTACTCGATCCGCGCCTCGGAGTCGAAGATCAGCCGGATGGAGCTGGGCCGGGTGAGCTTCAAGACGAGGGACGTCGAGGATCTGCTGACGCTGTACGGCATCACGGACGAGCAGGAGCGCGCCTCCCTGCTGTCCCTGGCCAAGGAGGCCAATGTCGCCGGCTGGTGGCACAGCTACTCCGACGTACTGCCCAGCTGGTTCCCCACCTACGTGGGACTGGAGGGCGCCGCCTCGCTGATCCGGGTCTACGAGGTCCAGTTCGTGCACGGCCTGCTGCAGACCGAGGAGTACGCCCGCGCGGTCGTCCGGCGCGGCATGAAGGGCGCCGGCGAGGCGGACGTCGAGCGGCGGGTGGCGCTGCGCCTGGAGCGGCAGAAGCACCTCGTCGCCGAGAACGCTCCCGAGTTCCACATCGTGCTCGACGAGGCCGCGCTGCGCCGCCCGTACGGCGACCGCGAGGTGATGCGCGGGCAGCTCCAGCACCTCATCGAGATGTCCGAACACCCCAATGTGCGGTTGCAGATCATGCCGTTCGGCTTCGGCGGGCACTCCGGCGAGAGTGGCGCGTTCACGATCCTCAGCTTCCCCGAGTCCGACCTGTCGGACGTCGTCTACCTGGAGCAGCTGACGAGCGCGCTGTACCTCGACAAGCAAGAGGACGTCACCCAGTACGAGACGGCGCTGAAGGAACTCCAGCAGGACAGCCCGGGGCCGGACGAGAGCCGGGACCTTCTGCGAGGTCTTCTCCAACTCTCCTGATACATAAGTACGATGACGCTCAATCAGGCGGCTCGCTCGCGGCGGCTGCGGCAGCTAAGGGGATTGAGGGATCACATGTCGTCGTACTTCACCGACCTCGCCCAGCAGTACATCGACGGCGAGTGGCGCCCGGGCACCGGTTCCTGGGACATCATCGACTTCAACCCGTACGACAACGAGAAGCTGGCCTCGGTCACGATAGCCACGGTCGACGAGGTCGACGCCGCGTACCGGGCGGCCGAGCGCGCGCAGAAGCAGTGGGCGGCGACGAACCCGTACGCACGCCGCGCGGTGTTCGAGAAGGTGCTGCGCCTCGTGGAGGACCGCGAGGCGGAGATCAGCGAGGCGATCATCGCCGAGCTGGGCGGCACCCGCCTGAAGGCCGCCTTCGAGCTGCACCTCGCCAAGGAGTTCCTGCGCGAGGCGGTCCACCTGTCGCTGGCGCCCGAGGGCCGGATCATCCCCTCGCCGGTCGACGGCAAGGAGAACCGCGTCTACCGGGTGCCGGTCGGTGTCGTGGGCGTCATCAGCCCCTTCAACTTCCCCTTCCTCCTCTCCCTGAAGTCGGTCGCCCCGGCCCTCGCCCTCGGCAACGGTGTCGTCCTCAAGCCGCACCAGAACACGCCGGTCGTCGGCGGCACCCTGATCGCGAAGCTCTTCGAGGACGCCGGCCTGCCCGGCGGCCTGCTGAACGTGGTCGTCACCGACATCGCGGAGATCGGCGACGCCTTCCTGGAGCACCCGGTCCCCAAGGTGATCTCCTTCACCGGCTCCGACAAGGTCGGCCGCCACGTGGCCACCGTCTGCGCCGCCAACTTCAAGCGCTCGGTCCTCGAACTCGGCGGCAACAGCGCCCTGGTGGTCCTCGACGACGCCGACGTCGACTACGCGGTCGACGCCGCGGTCTTCAGCCGCTTCGTCCACCAGGGCCAGGTCTGCATGGCCGCCAACCGCGTCCTGGTCGACCGCTCGGTGGCCGACGAGTTCACCGGGAAGTTCGTCGCCAAGGTCAAGTCCCTCAAGGCCGGCGACCCGCGCGACCCGTCGACCGTCATCGGCCCGGTGATCAACTCCTCGCAGGCGGACGCCCTCTCGGGCGTCGTCGAGCAGGCGCTTGCCGAGGGCGCCACCGCCCTGGTGCGCGGCACCACCACGGACAACCTCGTCGAGCCGTCCGTCCTGACCGGCCTGCCCGCCGACTCCGCGCTGCTCCAGCAGGAGGTCTTCGGCCCGGTCGCCTTCCTCGTCCCGTTCGACGGCGAGGAGGAGGCCGTACGCCTCGTCAACGACACCCCGTACGGCCTGAGCGGCGCCGTGCACACCGGGGACGTCGAGCGTGGCGTCAACTTCGCCAAGCAGATCGACACCGGCATGTTCCACGTGAACGACGGGACCGTGCACGACGAGCCGATCGTGCCCTTCGGTGGCGAGAAGCACTCCGGCATCGGCCGCCTCAACGGCGACACCATGCTGGACGCCTTCACCACCCAGAAGTGGATCTCGGTACAGCACGGCCGGAGCGGGTTCCCGTTCTGAGCGCCCCAGGGCCGCCGGCGACATGAGCGGCCCGGCGTGAGCGCACCGCCTTGACATGGGCCGGACCGCGTGCCCGGTCCGGCCCTCGTGCCGCCTAACCTGGACCCATGTCAGTGATCCGTCTCCTGGTGCTCGGCGCGGTCCGCCAGCACGGGCGGGCCCATGGCTACCAGGTGCGCAACGACCTGGAGTACTGGGGCGCGCACGAGTGGTCCAACGCCAAGCCCGGCTCGATCTACCACGCGCTGAAGCAGATGGCCAAGCAGGGCCTGCTGCACGCGCACGAGATCGCCCCGTCGACCGCCGGCGGGCCGCCGCGCACCGAGTACGAGATCACGGAGAAGGGGACCGAGGAGTTCTTCGGTCTCCTGCGCGCGTCCCTGACCGCCTACGACCAGAAGCCGGACGTGCTCTCCGCCGGGCTCGGCCTGATGGTCGACCTCGAACGCGACGAGGTGCTGGCGCTGCTGGAGGAGCGGGTCCGGGCCATCCGGGAGTGGCGCAAGTCCGTCACCGAGTACTACACGCCCGAGGAGGGCCCCGGGCAGCTCGGGCACATCGGCGAGATCATGAACCTCTGGGTGCACTCCGCCGACACCGGCGCCGAGTGGACCCGCGCGCTCATCGAGCGCATCCGCGGCGGCGCGTACACGTTCGCCGGGGAGGGCGAGCCGTTCGTCGGCGTACTCGGTGAGGGCGAGGAGAACCCGTTCGCGGCGGGGGAGCGGCATCCGGGAGATCTCGACTAATCAAGTTTGACTAAGCCGGGCGGCGGGCATAGGCTCCCGAGCTAATAGTCAAGTTTGACTACTCTCGAGGAGTGGTAGTGACCGACGCGGCGATCACCGTCGAAGGGGTACGCAAGAAATACGGCAGCAAGGACGCGCTGGACGGACTCGACCTCACGGTCACGCGCGGCACGGTCCACGGCGTACTGGGCCCGAACGGCGCGGGCAAGACGACGCTGGTCCGGATCCTGTCCACCCTCCTGCGTCCCGACGCGGGCCGGGTCGAGGTGGCCGGGCACGACGTCCTCACCCAGGCGTACGCCGTACGGCTGCGCATCGGCCTGCTCGGCCAGCACGCGGCGCTCGACGAGGAACTCGGCGGCCGGCAGAACCTGGAGATGTTCGGCCGCCTCCACCACCTGGGCGCCCGGCGGGCACGCGCGCGTGCCGACGAACTGCTCGCCCGCTTCGACCTCACCGACACCGGGCGCAAGCCGGTCGGTGCCTACAGCGGCGGTATGCGGCGCCGCCTGGACCTCGCCGCGTCCCTGATCACCGAACCGGAGGTGCTCTTCCTGGACGAGCCGACCACCGGCCTCGACCCGCGCGGCCGCGCCGAGGTGTGGGACTCGGTCCGCTCCCTGGTCGACGGCGGTACGACGGTCCTGCTCACCACCCAGTACCTGGAGGAGGCGGACCAGCTCGCCGACCGCATCTCGGTCGTCGACGCCGGCCGGGTCGTCGCCGACGGCACCGCGGACGAACTGAAGGCCGCCACCGGCGGCGACCGCGTCGACGTCGTCCTGCGCGACGCCGGACAACTGACCACCGCGGCGGCCCTGCTGCCCCTCACCGGCGTCCGCGTCGACCCCGACCGCCGACTGCTCAGCGCACCGGTCACCGACCGCATGGCGGCGCTCTCCGGCGTCGTACGGGCGCTGGAGGTGGCCGGTCTGGAGGCGGAGGACGTGGCCTTGCGCCGCCCGACCCTGGACGAGGTGTTCCTGCACCTCACCGACCGCACAAAGGAGGCCGTGTGAGCACGAGCACCGTCATGAACACCGTCACGAACCCCGCGACGTACGCCCTGACCGACTCCTGGACCATGACTCGCCGTGAGCTGGCCCGCTGGGCGCGGCAGCCGGTCGCGGTGGTCGTCAATCTGGTCTTCCCGGTGATGCTGCTGCTGATGTTCGGCTACCTGGTCGGCGGCGGCCGGGGCGTCAGCGGCGCCTACCTCGACTACCTCGTCCCCGGCATGCTGGCCCTCACCATGGCCTTCGGCCTGGAGGGCACGATGGTCGCCGTCACCCGGGATCTCGAGAAGGGCGTCGTAGACCGCTTCCGTTCCCTGCCGATGGCCAACAGTGCGGTGCTGGTGGGCCGTTCGGCCGCCGACATGATCCAGTCGGCGCTCGGCCTCACGGTGCTGATCGCCGTCGGATACGCGCTCGGCTGGCGGGCGCAGGGCGGCGCCGGCGCCTTCCTGGGAGCGGTGGGCCTGCTGCTGCTCTTCCGGTTCGCGATGCTGTGGATCGGCATCTTCCTGGCGCTGGTGGCCGGGAAGCCGGAGCTGGTGCAGGCGGTGCAGATCCTGGTCTGGCCGGTCGGCTTCCTCTCCAACGCCTTCGCCACGCCGGAGGCCATGCCGGGCTGGCTCGGCACGGTCGTCCAGTGGAACCCGCTGTCCCAGACCGCCACGGCCGTACGCGACCTGTTCGGCGGCCCCGGCGGCGAACCCGGCCACGTCTGGGCGGCCGTCGCCTGGCCGCTGGCCCTGCTCGCGTTGTTCTTCCCGCTGGCGGTACGCAGGTTCGGGCGCCTCAGCCGTTGACCCTAGTGGTGGAAACCGGTCGCCGCGCCCTTGTCACCGGTCAGCGGGCGCGGCTGCCGGCGCAGCGAGGGCAGCAGCCGCTCCAGGTCCTCCGCCAGCAGGTCGGCCATGTCGGCCGAGAAGCCGTTGCGGCACACCACGCGCAGCACGGACAGGTCCTCGCGGTGCGGCGGGAAGGTGTACGCGGGCACCAGCCAGCCGCCCTCCCGCAGCCGCCGGGAGACGTCGAACACGTCGTACGCCGTCACGTCGTCGGCCGTCGTGAAGGCGAACACCGGCAGCTGGTCGCCGCGCGTGAGCAGCCGGAAGTCGCCGAGCGCCGCCACCCGGCCGGCGAGCCCCCGCGCGATGTCCCGCGAGGCCTGCTGCACCGCCCGGTAGCCTTCGCGGCCCAGCCGCAGGAAGGTGTAGTACTGCGCGACCACCTGCGCGCCCGGCCGGGAGAAGTTCAGCGCGAAGGTCGGCATGTCGCCGCCCAGGTAGTTGACCCGGAAGACCAGCTCCTCGGGCAGCGCCTCCGCGTCCCGCCACAGCGCCCAGCCGACGCCGGGGTAGACGAGGCCGTACTTGTGCCCCGAGGTGTTGACCGAGGCGACCCTCGGCAGCCGGAAGTCCCACACCAGGTCCTCGTCGAGGAAGGGCGCGACCATGGCACCGGAGGCCCCGTCGACATGGACCGGGACGTCGAGTCCGGTGCGTTCCTGGAGGGCGTCCAGGGCCGCGCACAGGTCGGCGACCGGCTCGTAGGACCCGTCGAAGGTGGAGCCGAGGATGCCGACGACCCCGATGGTGTTCTCGTCGCACAGCTCGGCGGCGGCCTGCGGATCGAGATGGAAACGGTCGCCCTCCATCGGCACCTGCCGGGCCTCGACCTCCCAGAAGTTGCAGAACTTCTCCCAGCAGACCTGCACGTTCACGCCCATGACGAGGTTGGGCCGCACGTCCCTCGCCGGATACCGGCCGGCGTTGCGCAGTGCCCACCGCCGCTTCAGCGCCATCCCGGCCAGCATGCACGCCTCGCTCGATCCGGTCGTCGAACAGCCCACCACCGCCGACGGGTCGGGCGCGTGCCACAGGTCGGCGAGCATCGCCACACAGCGCCGCTCCAGCTCGGCGGTGCGGGGATACTCGTCCTTGTCGATCATGTTCTTGTCCCGGCACTCGCTCATCAGCACCCCGGCCTGCGGCTCCATCCAGGTGGTGACGAAGGTGGCCAGGTTCAGCCGCGCGTTGCCGTCCAGCATCAGCTCGTCGTGGACCAGCCGGTACGCCGTCTCCGGGGGCAGCGGGGAGTCGGGGAGCCGGTGGGTCGGCGGCGCCTCCGTCATGCCGCCGAGGGGGTTCGTCGCCCCGTGGAACGGGTTGACGGCGAGTCGGCGCCGGTCACGGTCGTCGTCGTGGGACGCGTGGGGGCCCTGGTGCAGTGGCATGGAAACGACGGTAGGTCCGTGGCCCGGACCCCGCACTCGGGCTTGCACCTCACGTCACGTGAGGCGGCAGCGTGGAGGGCGTCAGAGGAAGGAGCGGAAGTGAGCTACTCCGTAGGACAGGTCGCCGGCTTCGCCGGAGTGACGGTGCGCACCCTGCACCACTACGACGACATCGGGCTGCTCGTACCCAGCGAGCGCAGCCACGCGGGCCACCGGCGCTACAACGACGCCGACCTCGACCGGCTGCAGCAGGTCCTGTTCTACCGGGAGCTGGGCTTCCCGCTCGACGAGGTCGCCGCCCTGCTCGACGACCCGGCCGCGGACCCGCGCGCGCACCTGCGCCGCCAGCACGAGTTGCTGACCGCCCGGATCGAGAAGCTGGAGAAGATGGCGGTGGCCGTGGAGCAGGCCATGGAGGCACGCAGCATGGGCATCAACCTCACGCCCGAGGAGAAGTTCGAGGTCTTCGGCGACTTCGACCCCGACGAGTACCAGGAGGAGGTCCAGGAACGCTGGGGCGACACCGACGCCTACCGCCAGTCGCAGCAGAAGACCGCCTCGTACACCAAGGAGGACTGGCAGCGCATCCAGGACGAGGCCGACGAGCTCACCCGGCGCTTCGTCGCCCTGATGGACGCCGGTGAGCCCGCCGACTCCGAGGCGGCCATGGACGCCGCCGAGGACCACCGGCAGGGGATCGCCCGCAACCACTACGACTGCGGGCACGAGATGCACACCTGCCTGGGCGAGATGTACGTATCGGACGAACGTTTCACGCGAAACATCGACGCCGCCAAGCCGGGCCTCGCCGCCTACATGCGCGACGCGATCCTCGCCAACGCCGTCCGGCACACCCCCTGAGCGGTGGTCGTGGCCCGGGTCTCACTCCCGGGCCACGACCACCGCCGTCCCGTACGCGCACACCTCGGTGCCCACGTCCGCGGCCGCCGTCACGTCGAAGCGGAACGCCAGCACCGCGTTGGCGCCACGCGCGCGTGCCTGCTCGACCAGGCGCTCCATCGCCTCGTTGCGGGTCTCGACCAGCGTCTTGGTGAGCCCGCGCAGCTCACCGCCGACCATCGACTTCAGCCCGGCACCGATCTGGCTCCCCAGGTGCCGGGAGCGCACGGTCAGTCCGAAGACCTCCCCGAGCACCTCCTGCACGCGATGGCCCGGCAGGTCGTTCGTGGTCACGACGAGCACCTCGGGCCCGGGGCCCTGTCCGCCGCCGTATTCTTCAATACCCATGGTTCTCAGGCTTCCCCGGGGAACGTCACAGTGCACCCCCAGGACTCCCGTGGAACCTGGAACGCCACGGCTGCGTTATACGTTTGGGCAGCCAGGTCCCAGCCCGCCTCCCCCCAGCAGCAGGAGCCACAATCCCGTGACCACCCTTGCGCTCGGCCCCGAGTGGCTCAGCCCGGACTATCTGATCGAGACCTTCGCTCTGCCGGGCATCCTGCTCATCGTCTTCGCCGAGTCCGGACTCTTCGCGTTCCTGCCCGGCGACTCGCTGCTCTTCACCGCGGGCCTCTTCGTCGCCCAGGGCGAGTACATCAGCCAGCCGCTGTGGCTGGTGTGCACCCTGATCGTGCTGGCCGCCGTCATCGGTGACCAAGTGGGCTACATGATCGGTAAGTTCCTCGGTCCCAAGCTCTTCAACCGTCCCAACTCCAAGCTCTTCAAACAGGAGAACCTGGACAAGGCCCACGAGTTCATGGAGAAGTACGGGCCCAAGGCGATCGTCCTGGCCCGCTTCGTGCCGATCGTGCGCACCTTCGCCCCCATCGTGGCGGGCGCCGGCCGGATGAAGTACCGCACCTTCCTGACGTACAACATCATCGGCGGCGTGGCCTGGGGCTCCGGCGTCACCCTCGCGGGCTACTGGCTCGGCCAGATCGAGTTCATCCGGACCAACGTCGAGCCGATCCTGGTCCTGATCGTCGTGCTCTCCGTCGTGCCGATCGCCATCGAGTACCTCCGTGAACGCGGCAAGAAGAAGCGCGCCGCCGCCGAGCCGCAGCCGTCGCCGGTGCAGCAGCAGTACCAGCAGCCCCAGTACCCGGTCCTGGACGACGCCACGACCCAGCTCCGCAGGGTGGACCCGTACCCGCCCCAGCAGCCGCAGCCCCAGCAGCCGTACCAGCAGCCGCAGCCCCAGCAGCCGTACGCGCAGCAGTACCCGCAGAACTACGGCCGGCAGCCGTACGGCGACCAGCAGGGCGGGGGACAGTCCCCCTACAACCAGGGGTACTGAGGTTCCCCGCCCGTAGGCACCCGGCGCCAGGGGGCGTCGTCTGGGTCTTGCCGGGGCCGCGGGGCCAGTCGCACGGCACCGTCGCCAGAAGCCGGCCCGAGCCGAACGACACCCCCTAGAACCCTCGCGTCCGCTTCGCCGCCCGGCGCCCCGCGGCACTCGCGGCGCCGGGCACCTTCAGGAACAGCCGCGAGATCTCCCCACCGAGGTTCACCCCGATGGCGATGGCCATGGCAAGCGCCACGGCCGTCGACAGGGACACAAGCCCCTTGTCGACCTCGCTCTGCGCGATCGCCAGCAGCCCGAAGTACGTCGCCGAACCGGGCAGCAGCGGCCCGATCGCCGCGGTCGTGTACGGCAGCGCCGACGCGAACCGGTACCGGGACATCAGCTGTCCGAACAGGCCCACCAGCCCCGCCGCGGCGGCCGTGGACGCCACCGGCGAGATGTCGCCGGCGTAGTGCATGGCTCCGTACACGCTCCAGGCGACGCCCCCGTTCAGGGTCACCGCCAGCACGGTGGATCGTTCCTGCTGGAGCAGGATCGCGAAGGCCAGCGACAGCAGCATCGACGCGCCGATCTGGACGAGGGGCTCGTCGCCCGAGCCCAGCGCGGCGTCCGGATTGAGTTCGGCGCCCAGCTGGACGCCGAAGTACAGCACGACCAGCACCCCGGCGACGATGCTCACGAAGAAGTACATGACCTCCAGCAGGCGCGCCGCGGCGGTGATGTAGAAGCCGGTCAGTCCGTCCTGCACCCCCGCGACCAGCGCCCGCCCCGGCAGCAGCGCGAACAGGCCACCGGTGATGACCGCGGACGCCTTCACGTCGACGTGGACCAGCGTGAGCATGATCCCCATCGCGGCGGGCGGCATCGCGGCCACCGCGAACTGGTAGAACTCCGGCAGCCCGCGCCCGGCGCACAGCCAGGCCAGCCGGTCGCCGAGCATCGAGCCCAGCATGGCCGCGAAGAAAACGGTCAGCCCACCGCCGACGAGCACGGATGCCGCGCCCGCGAGCAGTCCGCTCGCGGTGGTCAGCACCCAGGTGGGGTACGGGTGCCGGTTGCGGCGCATCTCCGCGAGGCGCCGGTAGGCCTCCTCGAGGGAGATGTTCGTGTCCGGGTCGCTGAGGTCGTCCACCAGGTGGAAGACGGCCGCGAGCCGCGTGTAGTCGGTGCCCCGGCGGCGGACCGTCCGCGAGGCCGTCACCGGGTCGTCGACCAGGGACGGCTGGTGGGAGATCGACAGCAGGGTGAAGGTGACGTTCGGTTCGCAGCGGTCCAGGCCGTAGGACCGGCAGACGGCGAACATCGCCGCCTCCACGTCCTCGGCGCCCTCACCGCCCGCCAGCAGCAGCTCGCCGATACGCAGCGTCAGGTCGAGCACGCGCGGGACGGCGGGGCCGGTGTCGTCGTCGTGCCGCTGCGCCGTCTCCGGCGCGGGCCGCTCGGCCACCGGCATGCGCAGCATCGCGCGCATCCGGTCCTGCCAGGGGACGTCCGTGAGGTTCACCGCCGGGAAGCCGCTCGCCGGAGTGAACGCGGTCGGCGCGGTCCAGGCGTGGTACGTGCTGGGCGTGGTGAACGCCGATCCCTCGCCCTCCGCGGGCGCGGCCGGGAGCGTGTCCAGTCCCTCCGGCAGCGAGAACTCCGAGGTCGTCTCGGACTCCGTGCCGGCGTTCCGCGGGACGGCCAGTCCCTGCGGGATCTCGAACTCGGACGTCGTCGACGACTCGCCGTCGATCGACGCCGCGACTGAGCCGGGCGGCCGGAAGGCACTGCGGGCCTCGTCCGACTGCGGCTTGCGGTCCTCCGCCTCCGTCACCTGCGCAACGCTCCCTGGTCCGTACACACCCTCCTGCCTGTAGCCCTCAGTATGCGCAGCCAAACGTGAACGGGCCGCACGCGTCATGCGTGCGGCCCGTTACGGGAATGGCCTGATCAGTGATCAGTGGCCGCCCTGGTCCTTGAAGCGCTTGTAGGACCGCTCGATCTCGGCCTCGGCCTCGGTGCGGCCCACCCAGTCGGCGCCCTCGACGGACTTGCCGGGCTCCAGGTCCTTGTAGACCTCGAAGAAGTGCTGGATCTCCAGGCGGTCGAACTCCGACACGTGGTGGATGTCACGCAGGTGCTCCACGCGCGGGTCGGTCGACGGCACGCACAGCAGCTTGTCGTCGCCGCCGGCCTCGTCCGTCATCCGGAACATGCCGATCGCGCGGCAGCGGATGAGGCAGCCCGGGAAGGTCGGCTCGTCCAGGATGACCAGCGCGTCCAGCGGGTCGCCGTCCTCGCCGAGGGTGTTCTCGACGAAGCCGTAGTCGGTCGGGTAGGCGGTCGAGGTGAAGAGGCGGCGGTCCAGGCGGATACGACCGGTCTCGTGGTCCACCTCGTACTTGTTCCGCGAACCCTTCGGGATCTCGATCGTGACGTCGAACTCCACCGGACGCTCCTCCATGATCAGCACATAGTTCTGGTGATTAAGTGTCCCTCACGCAGGTGTGTGATCGCGAAAGGGGCTGGTGATAGTGCCAGAGCTGAGGCCTTGGCGGGCCGCGAGACCGCACGTGGTGCGCGCCGCGGGCGCCGTACGTCCGCACCTGGCACGCGCCGCGCGGGCCGCGAAACCGCGGGTCGCGCGGTTCGCACGGGCCACGACGCCGCAGCTCGCGCGGGTCACGAGGCCGAAGACCTGGCAGTACACCGCCGGTGCCGCCACCGCCGGGCTGGCTCTCGCCGCCGGTGTGGTGACCGCCGCCGGCCCCTGGGACTCCACGGGTCAGCGTACGGCCGAGCGGGACCGGGCCGTCGCCCTGGAGCGCACGGGTGGCGTAGATCACGGCCGCGGATCCGGGGGATCCGGTACGACGTCCGGGGCGCCCCGCCCCGCGCCCAGTGCCGAGTCCGTCCTGGCGGGCCTCGGCGACGGCTCCGGCGGAGTACCGGGCGGGGCCAAGGCGGCGCCGACCGCCAAGGCCCTGGCGGACGTCCTCGGGCCCCTCCTGGACGACCCGGCGCTCGGTACCCGCCGCGGTGCGGCCGTCGTCGACCTCACCACCGGCAAGCGCCTGTACGGCCTCGGCGCCGACGACCCCCTCACCCCCGCCTCCACCACCAAGATCGCCACCGCCGTCGCGGCCCTCACCGCCCTCGGCCCCGACCACCGCCTCACCACCCGCACCGCCCTGGAGTCCGACACCGGCGAACTCGTCCTGGTCGGCGGCGGCGATCCCACCCTCACCGCGCGCAAGGACGCCCGGGGCCTCGCGAGCCTGCGCACGCTGGCGGAAAAGACCGCCGCAGCCCTGAAGAAGCGGGACGTGCGCAAGGTGACGCTGTCGTACGACACGACGCTCTACGCCGGCACGGAAACGCACCCGATCGGGGTCAACGAGAACCTCGCCCGCGTCACCGCCCTGATGGCCGACGAGGCGCGCACGGACGACTCCACCAGCGGCCCCGCCCCGCGCGTGCCCGACCCGGCCGCCGACGCCGCCCGCGCCTTCGCCGGCTTCCTGAAGCGGCAGGGCATCAGCGTGTCCCCACCCGGACCCTCCAAGGCGACCGACCGCGCGGACACCCTCGCCACCGTCTCCTCGCCCCCGCTGGCGTCCCTGGTCGAGCGGATGCTGACCAACAGCGACAACGACATCGCCGAGGCCCTGGCCCGCCACACGGCCCTGGCGACCGGCGAGGCCGCCGGCTTCGACGGCGTCTCCGCGGCCCTTCCGGCCCGTCTGAAGCAGCTGGGCCTGCCCGTGCGCGGCGCTCGCTTCCACGACGGCAGCGGCCTGGACCGCACCGACCGGATCACCGCCGGCCTGCTCACCGCCCTGCTGGCGAAGGCCGCCGACCCGGACCGGCCCGAACTCCGCCCCGTCCTCACCGGCCTCCCCGTCGCCGGCTTCACCGGCACGCTGACCAGCCGCTACGCGGACGGCGCGGCCGGCCTGGTCCGCGCCAAGACCGGCACCCTGACGGGCGTCAACACCCTCGCCGGCACCATGGTCACCGAAGAGGGCCGCCTCCTGGGGTTCGCCTTCCTCGCCTCCGAAACGACGGACGCGTGGTCGGCCCAGAGTGCCCTGGACCGCTTGGCGACGGCCTTGGCATCCGGGTCCGCCTAGCTGCGGGCGGTCGCGCGCCGCCGCCGCTGCGGGCAGCCGTGCCGCACCGCCGTGCCCACAACGCCGGGTGCGCTTCCAACGGACTCCGGCCCTTGCCGACCCCACCGCCCACCCCGGCGCCCCGCACAGCCTGCCCCCAGCGGCAGCGCTCACGTACCGTTGACGCATGACGAGCATCGGCGCATCTTCCGGCATGGTCGACTGGAACCTCGCGGTGGCGACCGCGACCCGGCTCGTACGGCCGGGTCCCGAGGTGAGCCGCGACGAGGCCAGGGCCGTCGTCGCGGAACTTCGCCGCCATGCCAAAGCCTCGGAGGAACACGTCCGGGGCTTCACTCGTATGGCCACCGAGGAGGCCCACGACACCCCCGTCCTGGTCGTCGACCGCCCCGGCTGGGTCCGGGCGAACGTCGCCGGGTTCCGGGAGATCCTCAAGCCCCTGCTGGAGAAGATGCAGGAGCGGCGCGGCGACGGCGCGGGCAACGCGGTCCTCGGCGCCGTCGGCGGCAAGGTCACCGGCGTGGAGCTGGGCATGCTGCTGTCGTTCCTGTCCTCACGCGTCCTCGGCCAGTACGAGACCTTCGCCCCGGCCACCCGCGAACTCCCCGCCGGTGCGAACGGCGGCGGCCGGCTGCTGCTCGTCGCGCCGAACATCGTGCACGTGGAGCGCGAACTCGACGTCGAGCCCCACGACTTCCGACTGTGGGTCTGCCTGCACGAGGAGACGCACCGCACGCAGTTCACCGCGGTGCCCTGGCTGCGCGACCACCTGGAGGGCGAAATCCAGTCGTTCCTCGCGGAGACCGACGTCGACCCCATGACCGTGCTGGAGCGGGTCCGCGAGGCCGCCCAGACGCTCGCCGGGGGCCGTCCCGAGGCCGAGGAGGACGACGGCGGCCGGTCGCTGGTGGAGCTGGTGCAGACCCCGGCCCAGCGGGAGGTCCTCGGCCGGCTCACCGCCGTGATGTCCCTGCTGGAGGGGCACGCCGACTTCGTGATGGACGGCGTCGGCCCGGCGGTCGTGCCGAGCGTCGGGGAGATCCGCGAGAAGTTCCAGCAGCGCCGCGCCAAGGGCGCCTCCCGCCTCGACCTGGCGCTGCGCAAGCTGCTCGGCCTGGACGCCAAGCTCCGCCAGTACCGGGACGGCGAACGCTTCGTGCGGGCCGTCGTCGACGAGTGCGGCATGGACGGTTTCAACCGTGTCTGGACCTCGCCCAACACCCTCCCCACCAAGTCGGAGATCGCCAAACCGGCGGACTGGATCGCGCGGGTGCACCGCAAGCCGGAGTCGTGAGCCCCGCGGACGGGGCGTGAAACGAATCCGGCCGACGGCAGTCGAACGCCCCTCCAATCACCCGTCCGAGGGACCGTGAGCCCTCGACAGGCGTGCGATGCTCGGGGAACGGCCCGTTTCTGTCACCATCTACACACTCTGAGTGACCGAATCTCGGGCTCACCCCCCGACAACTTCATGAAGGGCACCGGACATGGGTCCCCATCCTGCGGTCGCGGCGATACGCCTGGCGGTCCGCCGCGTCCTCCACGACATCCTCACCGAACTGAAAACCACGGCCGGCGTTCCCGCCGCGACGGCCGCCGACCGCGTGCCGGACCGCGAGGCCGGCCTCCCGGCGGCGCCGCTCGTGCTCGTGGCCTGCTCCGGCGGCGCCGACTCCATGGCACTCGCCTCCGCCCTCGCCTTCGAGGCCCCCCGGCTCGGCATCCGCGCCGGCGGCGTCACCGTCGACCACGGCCTGCAGAACGGCTCGGACCTGCGCGCCGAAGAGGTCGTCCTGCGCCTGCGCGAACTCGGCCTGGACCCCGTCGAGGCCACCGCCGTGACCGTCGGCCGCGAGGGCGGGCCCGAAGCCGCCGCCCGCGACGCCCGCTACGCCGCCCTGGACGCCGCCGCCGCCCGCCACGGCGCGGCCGCCGTCCTGCTCGGCCACACCCGCGACGACCAGGCCGAGACCGTCCTGCTGGGCCTCGCCCGCGGCTCCGGCATCCGCTCCCTGTCGGGCATGGCCGCGGTCTCGGGGGCCGGCGGCCGTTACCGCCGCCCCTTCCTCCAGGTCGACCGGCAGACCGCCCGCAAGGCCTGCATGGTCCAGTCCCTGCCCGTCTGGGACGACCCGCACAACGCCGACCCGGCGTACACCCGATCCCGGCTGCGCCACGAGGGCCTGCCCGCCCTGGAGAAGGCGCTCGGCAAGGGCGTCGTCGAGGCCCTCGCCCGTACGGCGCAACTCTCCCGGGACGACGCCGACGCCCTCGACACCTGGGCCCGCCAGGCCGAGGCCGGCGTCCGCGACGCGCGGGGCATGCTGGAGTGCGCCAAGCTCTACGCCCTCCCGCCCGCCGTACGCCGCCGGATCCTGCGCCGCGCCGCCATCGAGGCCGGTGCCCCCGCCGGCGCGCTGTTCGCCCGCCACCTCGAGGAAATCGACCGGCTGATCACCGGCTGGCGCGGTCAGGGGGCCATCAACCTCCCCGGCAAAGTCGTCGCCCGGCGGCAGGGTGGCAGACTGGTGATTCGGCAAGGCTGAATCCGGACCCTCCCACCGATCCGCGTACGGATCGCCGGGGTGCTCCGGAGTGGCCGGTGGGACGACCGAAAGTGATGCGGGTGGACGCGAACGACATGGGTGCCGACCTCGAGAAGGTACTCATCACCAAGGAAGAGATCGACGCGAAGCTGGCCGAGCTGGCCGCGAAGATCGACGCGGAGTACGCGGGCAAGGACCTGCTCATCGTCGGTGTCCTCAAGGGCGCCGTGATGGTCATGGCGGACCTCGCCCGGTCGTTGTCCACCCCTGTCACGATGGACTGGATGGCGGTGTCCTCGTACGGCGCGGGCACCCAGTCCTCCGGCGTGGTGCGGATCCTCAAGGACCTCGACACCGACATCAAGGGCAGGCACGTCCTGATCGTCGAGGACATCATCGACTCCGGCCTGACCCTGTCCTGGCTGATCTCCAACCTCGGCTCGCGCGAGCCCGCCTCCCTCAAGGTGTGCACGCTGCTGCGCAAGCCGGACGCCGCGAAGGTCGCCATCGACGTGGAGTGGGTCGGTTTCGACATCCCCAACGAGTTCGTCGTCGGCTACGGCCTCGACTACGCCGAGAAGTACCGCAACCTCCCGTTCGTCGGTACGCTCGCGCCCCACGTCTACGGCGGCTGACACGGCCTCGTAGCGGGCTCCACGGCGTTTCGGGGGGTTACCGGGAACCCCGGAGGCCTCCCCGCCGTTGGAGCATGCAGACGGGAAGCCAGCGGTCCCGTGCGGCTGAGGGCCGCCGGGCTGGGGTACCGTCAGAAGAACTGTCTTATCAAACTCACTATGGCAGGAGGGACGGGGCGGCACCGCTCCGTGTGGATGGACGTGAAGCGATACTTCCGTGGGCCAATCATGTGGATCGTGCTGGCCGTCCTTGCCGTGGTCGTGTTGATGCAGGTCGTCGGCTCGTCCGGCGGCTACAAGACGGTGGACACTGGCCAGGTCGTCCAGGCGATCAACGACAACAGGGTCGAGTCGGCCAAGCTGACCACCGGCGACGAGCAGAACATCAAGGTTCAGCTCAAGGACGGCGAAAAGGTCGAGGGCAGCTCGAAGATCCAGGCGAGCTACATCGGCGACCAGGGCGTGACCCTCGCCAGCACGCTGCAGAACAAGTACCAGGACAAGCAGATCCCCGACGGCTACACGGTGTCGCCGTCGAAGCAGAACCCGTTCGTCGGGCTCCTGATCACCCTGCTTCCGTTCGTCCTCATCGTGGTCATCTTCCTGTTCCTGATGAACCAGATGCAGGGCGGCGGCTCCCGCGTCATGAACTTCGGCAAGTCCAAGGCGAAGCTCATCACCAAGGACACCCCGAAGACGACGTTCTCGGACGTCGCCGGCTCGGACGAGGCCGTCGAGGAACTCCACGAGATCAAGGAGTTCCTGCAGGAGCCGGCCAAGTTCCAGGCCGTCGGTGCCAAGATCCCCAAGGGCGTACTGCTGTACGGCCCGCCCGGCACCGGAAAGACCCTGCTCGCGCGTGCCGTCGCGGGCGAGGCGGGCGTGCCGTTCTACTCGATCTCCGGTTCCGACTTCGTCGAGATGTTCGTCGGTGTCGGTGCCTCCCGGGTCCGTGACCTGTTCGAGCAGGCCAAGGCGAACGCACCCGCCATCGTCTTCGTCGACGAGATCGACGCGGTCGGCCGCCACCGCGGCGCCGGCCTCGGCGGCGGTCACGACGAGCGTGAGCAGACCCTGAACCAGCTGCTCGTCGAGATGGACGGCTTCGACGTCAAGGGCGGTGTGATCCTCATCGCCGCGACGAACCGTCCGGACATCCTCGACCCGGCGCTGCTGCGCCCCGGCCGCTTCGACCGGCAGATCGCCGTCGACCGTCCGGACATGCAGGGCCGTCTGGAGATCCTCAAGGTTCACCAGAAGGGCAAGCCGGTCGCTCCCGACGTCGACCTGTCGGCCGTCGCCCGCCGTACGCCCGGCATGACCGGTGCCGATCTGGCCAACGTCCTGAACGAGGCCGCCCTGCTGACGGCCCGCAGCGACCAGAAGCTGATCGACAACCACATGCTGGACGAGGCGATCGACCGTGTGGTCGCGGGCCCGCAGAAGCGGACCCGGATCATGTCGGACAAGGAGAAGAAGATCACCGCGTACCACGAGGGCGGACACGCCCTGGTCGCGGCGGCCTCACCGAACTCCGATCCGGTCCACAAGATCACGATCCTGTCGAGAGGCCGGGCCCTCGGTTACACGATGGTGCTCCCGGACGAGGACAGGTACTCGACCACACGCAACGAGATGCTCGACCAGCTCGCCTACATGCTGGGCGGCCGCGCGGCCGAGGAACTGGTCTTCCACGACCCGACCACGGGTGCCGCCAACGACATCGAGAAGGCCACCAGCGTGGCCCGTGCGATGGTCACCCAGTACGGCATGACCGAGCGCCTGGGCGCGATCAAGTTCGGTGGCGACAACAGCGAGCCGTTCCTGGGGCGCGAGATGGCTCACCAGCGCGACTACTCGGAAGAGGTCGCCGCGCTGGTCGACGAAGAGGTCAAGAAGCTCATCGAGACGGCGCACAACGAGGCCTGGGAGATCCTGGTCGAGAACCGCGACGTCCTCGACAACCTCGTCCTCGCCCTGCTGGAGAAGGAGACGCTCGGCAAGGAGGAGATCGCCGAGGTCTTCGCCCAGATCGTCAAGCGCCCGGCCCGGCCCGCCTGGACCGGCTCCTCCCGCCGCACGCCCTCGACCCGTCCGCCGGTGCTCTCCCCGAAGGAGCTCGCCCTGACGAACGGAGCGAACGGCGCGCCGGCGGCGATCTCCACCGCCAAGAGCACCACGCCGGAGCCGGCCCCGGCCCCTGCTCCGGAACGAGCCCCGGAGGAACGCCCGGAGAGCTGACCCAGCCACTCCCGGCGGCCCCACCAGGCCCGGAATGTATGCCGCGCCCCCCAGGTTCTAGCCTTGGGGAGCGCGGCATTTCCGTATGCCGACCGCAGGACAGGAACGAGGCACCACATGACCGACCCCGTGACGCTGGACGGCGAGGGCCAGATCGGCGAGTTCGACGAGAAGCGGGCCGAGAACGCCGTACGCGAACTGCTGATCGCGGTCGGCGAGGACCCGGACCGCGAGGGTCTCAGGGAGACGCCGGCGCGCGTGGCGCGGGCGTACAAGGAAATCTTCGCGGGGCTGTGGCAGGAGCCCCGGGACGTGCTGACGACGACGTTCGACCTCGGGCACGACGAGATGGTCCTGGTGAAGGACATCGAGGTGTTCTCGACCTGCGAGCATCACCTGGTGCCGTTCCGCGGCGTGGCGCACGTCGGCTACATCCCGTCCACCAACGGCAAGATCACCGGTCTGTCCAAGCTGGCGCGTCTCGTGGATGTCTACGCCCGCCGCCCGCAGGTGCAGGAACGTCTCACCACGCAGATCGCGGACTCCCTGATGGAGATCCTGGAGCCGCGCGGTGTGATCGTCGTCGTGGAGTGCGAGCACATGTGCATGTCGATGCGCGGCATTCGCAAGCCGGGCGCGAAGACCCTGACGTCGGCGGTGCGCGGACAGCTGCGCGACGTCGCCACGCGCAACGAGGCGATGAGTCTGATAATGGCGCGCTGACGCCCGTCGGCGCGGAGGCGGGTCAGGCCGCCGTGGCCGTGCCCGGGTGGTCGTCGTCCTCGTCCTCCGGGAGCTTGCAGACGCGCTCCAGGAAGATCGCGGCCGCTATCACGCCGATGCCCGCCACGACCGAGAAGCCGGCGTAGACGGCCTGGTCGCGGCGGGCCGGGATGTCGAGGTACTCCAGCAGGAAGGCGCCCATGCCGCCGTACATACCGGCGACGAGGGCGGCCACCAGGGCGCTGGCCTGACCGAAGACGACCGCACGGGCCGCCATCATCGGGTCGACGCCCTTGGCGTCCGGGACACGGTCCCGCTGGGCCTTCAGACGGGCGCGGAGCGACAGGGCCGTCGCCAGCAGGATCACTGCGATCAGCGCGAGCACGACGGGGGCGGCCAGGGGGACGCTCGGGAGAGTCCCGATCGAGTTCCACAGACGGGCGCCCGCCCAGGACAGGATCCCGGCCACGACGAACACGCCGGCCAGCACCCTGATGCGCAACTCTTTCACGGTGTCCCGGTGTCCCTTCGGTTCCCCTGCGTGGCTGTCCGACCCTGTCGACCTTAACGACTACTCGGGCAGCCGGAGTTCCAGGTCGGCGCGGGGCGCGATGCCGTCCCTGGTGACGGAGTCCAGTAGGTCGGCGACCGGGCCGTGCCCCGGCAGCTGGGCCGCGGGGTCCACGTCGTGCCAGGGGGCGAGCACGAAGGCGCGTTCGTGGGCGCGCGGGTGGGGCAGGGTCAGGTGCGGGTCGTCGGAGACGACCTCGGCGTAGGCGACGATGTCGACGTCCAGGGTGCGCGGGCCCCAGTGCTCGTCGCGGACGCGGTGGAAGGCCTCCTCCACGGCGTGCGCCCGCTCCAGCAGGGAGGACGGGGGCAGGGTGGTCTTGAGGATCACGACCGCGTTGAAGTACGACGGCTGGCTGTCGGGGTCGACGCCCCACGGCTCCGTCTCGTACACCGGCGAGACCCCCTTGACCCGCACGCCCGGGGTGTCCTCCAGGGCGTCGATGGCGCCCTGGAGGGTCTCCAGGCGGTTGCCGAGGTTGGCGCCGAGGGCGAGCACCGCGCGCTTGGGGTTGGACAGCGTGATGTCGGCGGCGTCCACCTGCTCGATGACGGAGGCGGGCACCGGCTGTACGGTCGGGTCGCTGTGACCCTTGGTGAAGGGGGCGCTCATACACGGCTCCGGATGATGGTGACGGTCACGTCGTCGAAGGGGACGGTGATCGGAGCGTCCGGCTTGTGGACGCAGACCTCGACCTCCTCGACCCCTTCGTGTTTCAGGCAGACCTGGGCGATGCGCTCGGCGAGCGTCTCGACCAGGTTGACGGGCTCGCCCTCGACCACGGCCACGACCTCCTCGGCCACGATGCCGTAGTGCACGGTCTTCGCCAGGTCGTCGTCGGCCGCGGCCGGTCGGGTGTCCAGGCCAAGGACGATGTCCACGAGGAAGGTCTGGCCGTCCTCGCGCTCCTTGGGGAACACACCGTGGTGCCCGCGGGCCTTGAGGCCGCGCAGCGCGACACGATCCACGCGAATCACTCCTGCAGTCGTCGGTCTCGGCCGGTGCGCACCGCGTGCGGGCGGTACGCCGACCTCAGTCGAATCTACCCGCGGGCACCGACAGCGCCGGGCCACGGGGGTGTGGGGCCGGGTGGAGGCCAGGAGGTTTCACCGTGCGTTTGCCCTGGCGGTCCCGGTGGATCACGGGTTGGTAGCCGCCCATACCCGCCGGTCCGTGATTCCAACCACTTCTTGGTTCCCCCGGGTCAGGAAGGTGTCTCCTCGCCCTCCTCGTCCGCCGTCTCGGCCATCACGGGGGAGGCGTGGTGCGACCAGAGTTTCCAGCCGGAGGGCGTGCGCCGGAACGCGTTGGTGGCGACCACGAGCTGGCCCACGAGCGGGCCGAGCTCGTCGCCGCCCTCGGGAGCGGGGCCGCCGCTGAGGATGTTCTCGGTGCACGTCACCAGAGCGGTGTCGCCGGTCACGGAGACGTGCACGTCGGTGAGGAAGAACTGGATGTAGTCGGTGTTCGCCATGATCAGCGCGTAGGAGCGCAGCACCTCGCCGCGGCCGGTGAGCACCGGCCAGCCGGGGTGCACGCAGGAGACCACGCCTGCGTCGGCCGGGTCGTGGTACGACTCGTCGATGCCCAGGTCGGACGGGGTGAGCCAGAACTCGGACACCTTCTCGAAGTCGCCCTGCTCCAGCGCCTCGTAGAAGGCGGTGTTGGCGGCCTCGACCTGCTCCACGTCGATGTGCGGCGCGTTCACCGGACTCCTTCCGGGCCTCTGCCCGCCGTCCGGGCCCCTTCGACGGCGCGCGCGACCCGTACGGCGTCGGCGGTGGCGCGTACCTCGTGCACGCGTACGGCCCACGCGCCGGCGTGCGCCGCGAGCGCGGAGACGGCGGCGGTGGCCGCGTCGCGCTCGCGTGCGGGCGGCGGGGAGGCCCCCGGTCCGGCGAGGACCCGGCCGAGGAACCGCTTGCGGGAGGCGGCGACGAGCAGCGGGTGGCCGAGGCTGTGAAGGCGGTCGAGGTGGGCCAGCAGCACCAGGTCGTGCTCGGCGTCCTTGGAGAAGCCGAGCCCCGGGTCGACGACGACGCGGTCGGGCGAGACGCCGCCCTCGACGACCGCCGCCACGCGCGCGTGCAGCTCGTCCACGACCTCGGCGACGACGTCCTCGTAGGTGCCCCTGACGTTGCCGCCCTCAAGGAGGCCGCGCCAGTGCATGACGACGAAGGGGGCGTCGGCGTCGGCGACGACCGGGATCATCCGGGGATCGGCGAGGCCGCCGCTGACGTCGTTGACGAGGGCGGCGCCCGCGGCGAGGGCCTGCTCGGCGACCGAGGCGCGCATCGTGTCGACGGAGATCGCGACGCCCTCGGAGGCCAGGCCGCGCACGACCGGGACCACGCGCCTGAGCTCCTCGTCCTCGTCGACGCGGGTCGCGCCGGGACGGGTGGACTCGCCGCCGACGTCCACCAGGTCGGCACCCTCGGCGACCAGGTCGAGGCCGTGCTTGATGGCGGCCGTGGTGTCGAAGAAGCGGCCGCCGTCGGAGAAGGAGTCGGGGGTGACGTTGACGACCCCCATGACCGCGCAGCGGTCCCATGCGGTCAGTCCCGCCGGGTGGCGGCGGCCGGTCTGCTTGCTCATGTGTTCAGCGTAGGCCCGCAGGAGGCGGCCTTCCCGCGCGGCCCGGCGCTGCGGGGCGGGGAGCCGCTTCGCACAGGCGGATCTCTCACGCCGCCCGGGCGTCCTGCTCCACCACGCGGTGGGTGCACGGGCGGCGCGCGGTGGTGCGGCGGCGCAGGAAGCGGGGCAGGGGCGGGGCGAGGGTGACGAAGCCCTCGGCCTGCATGGCGGCGAAGCCGATGCGGGGGAGGTCGGCGGAGGCGCGGTACACCACGAAGCGGGGTTCCCACCGGGGGCGGAACTTGGCGTTGAACTTGTACAGGGACTCGATCTGGAACCACCGGGAGAGGAACACGAGCAGTCCGCGCCAGGCCCGCAGCACCGGCCCCGCGCCGATCTTCTCGCCCCGGGCGAGCGCCGCGCGGAACATGGCGAAGTTCAGCGAGACCCGCGCGATCCCGAGCTTCGGCGCGGCCTGGAGCGCGGCCACGATCAGCAGCTCGTTCATGCCGGGGTCGGCCGAGCGGTCGCGGCGCATCAGGTCGAGCGACACCCCGTCGGTGCCCCACGGCACGAAGTGCAGGATCGCCTTCAGGTCGCCGTACTCGCCGGGCTCGGCCTCCTGCTTGTGCGCGGTGGCTATCAGGCAGTCCCCGTCGGAGGGGTCGCCGACGCGGCCCAGCGCCATGGAGAAGCCCCGCTCGGTGTCGGTGCCGCGCCAGCCGTCGGCGGCGCGGCGGACGCGGTCCAGTTCGGCGTCGCCGAGGTCAGCCACGCGCCGTACCCGGGTCTCGTAACCGGCGCGCTCGATGCGCTTGACCATCTGGCGCACGTTGCGCATCGCGCGGCCGGCCAGGGAGAAATCCGCGACGTCCACCACCGCCTCGTCGCCCAGTTCGAGGGCGTCGAGCCCGGTCTCGCGGGTCCACACCTCGCCGCCGGTCTCGGAGCAGCCCATGACGGCGGGCGTCCAGGAATGGGCGCGGGCCTCGTCCATGAAGCGTTCGATGGCGCCGGGCCAGGCCTCGACGTCGCCGATCGGGTCGCCGCTGGCCAGCATCACGCCGGAGACGACGCGGTACGTCACCGCCGCCTTGCCGCTGGGGGAGAAGACGACGGCCTTGTCCCGGCGCAGCGCGAAGTGGCCCAGGGAGTCGCGGCCGCCGTGCCTGGCCAGCAGGGCGCGCAGGCGGGTCTCGTCGTCCTCGGTGAGGCGGGCGGCGGGGTGTTCGGGGCGGAAGGCCAGGTAGATGGTGGTGATGGCGGTGAGCAGGCCGAGGGCGCCGAGGGAGAACGCGACCGTCCAGGAGGTGTTGCCCCGGTAGCCGACCGGGCCCTCGACGCCGAACAGGCCGTACAGCACGTGGGTGAGGCGGTCGGCCAGGCTCGGGTCGCCGACCATGCGGTGCGGGTGGGCGTTGACGACGACGAGGCCGAGGACGAGGGAACCGGCCCCCATGAGCACGAAGTTGGCGAGCGCCCGCCACCGGCTGCGCGGGTCGGGCAGCGCCGCGAACTGGTCCCGGTGCCGCAGCAGGGGCAGGAGCAGGGCGAGGGAGATCAGCACCCCGGCGAGGGAGTGCCGGTAGGTGAACTGCGCGACGGCGCCGAGCGGGAGCAGGGCCACGGCCGCCCGCCACGCCCGGCGTTTACGGCGCTTGAGTCCGTGGGCGAGCAGCAGCAACAGCACCCCGGCGCTGAGCGAGAGTGCCGCCGCGAACGGGCCGAACGCTCCGGGCAGTACCTCGGCGAGGGCGTGCATACGGCTGTGCCGGAACCGCGGGAAGACGCCGGCGGCGATGTCCAGCAGGCCCACGAGCGCGCAGGCGCGGCCGACGAGGAGGGGCACGGTCTCCGGGCGAGGGCCGCGCAGCACCCGGCGTACGCTCGTGGGCTTCGTCGGAACCCCACCCGACATTTCCTCATCTGTCCTGACAGACATCGCACCCGTAGTTCTGCGAGAGACCGTGGATCCGGGCCCGTTTCGGGCATCCGGCGACATTGCGCCCTCTAGGACGGTGTCCTGGCGGGAGAGGTTCACTCCCGGCTTCGGAATCCCCGGAGGGTGCGCGGGGGTGGTGGTCCGGGCGGACGGCCCGAACGGACGCATGGAAAGCGCAGGCAGGTAGCAACGCATGGGTCTCACAAGCAACAAGGTGCTGGCGCTGGCGGTCCTGTCCGGCGTGCTGCTGTTCGCCGGCACGGTGTGGCTGTGGCCGCGGCTGGCCCGGCGTACCTGGCGGGCCGTCCTCGGGCGGGTGGGGCTGCTGTTCGCCACCCAGCTGGCGGTCTTCGCCGCGGTGGGGCTGGTGGCCAACCAGTCCTTCGGGTTCTACGGCAGCTGGGCCGACCTGTTCGGCCGGGAGGACGGCCAGGGCGTGGTCGTCGACCACTCGGCCGACGAGGCCGGTGCTCCGCTCCGGGTCGTCGGCGACCGGCGGGCCGGCCGGGTGGGCGGGGCGCGGCCGGAGGTCGG
>NZ_RAIF01000025.1:448245-493317 GCF_003671715.1 Streptomyces sp. E2N166
GATACAGGTCGTCGGCCGTACGACGCGGATCGCGTCGCCCGCGTACGTGTATCTGCCGCCGGAGTACTTCCAGGCGCGGCACCGCGCCCGTACGTTCCCCGCGGCCGTCGTCCTGACCGGCTATCCCGGGACGGCGTCGGCGCTGGTGGACAAGCTGCACTATCCGCGTACGGCGTTGGACCTGGCCGAGGCGGGCCGGATGCGGCCGATGATCCTGGTGATGCTGCGGCCCACGGTGGCGCCGCCGCGCGACACGGAGTGCGTGGACGTCCCGGGCGGCCCGCAGACGGAGTCGTTCTTCGCCAAGGACCTGCCCGAGGCCGTGAGTGCCCACTACCGCGTGGACCGCGGGCCGGGCGGCTGGGGCGTCGTCGGCAACTCGACCGGCGGCTACTGCGCCCTCAAGCTCGCCATGCACCATCCCGAGGTGTACGGCGCGGGGGCCGGGCTCTCCGCCTACTACGACGCGCCCAGCGATCCCACCACGGGCGACCTCTTCCAGGGCGACAAGGGACGGAAGAATCGGGCCGACCTGTGGTGGTGTCTCAGGAACCTGCCCGCGCCCGACACTTCACTGCTCGTCACCAGCAGCAGGTCCGGCGAGACGAACTACAAGGACACGCTGGAGTTCATTGAGCGGGTGAAGGACAGGAAGCCGACGCGGATCTCGTCGATCATCCTGGAAAGCGGCGGGCACAACTTCAATACGTGGCGGCGCGAGATTCCCGCGACCTTGGAGTGGCTCGGCGGGCGGCTCGGCGGGCGGCCCGACGGACGGCCCGACGGACGGCTCGGCGGGCGGTGACGTGCGAACACCAGAAATGATCTTGAAGTAATTCGCCCGCCGTCGGGCATGTGGATTCCTGATGCCGTGTGAAAGCGCCGGGGATGGCTGTGTTTTTACGGGGCGGGGCGCCAAGATTCGCCTACGCGCGGTAAGTTTCTGGCCATGCCACGTGGACGTCACCGCCATTCCCCGCCCCTGCACAGGCTGCTTCCTCCGTCGGCGATCGCCGGCGTCTCCGTCGTCTGTGCCGTCGGCCCATGGGTGTTCAGCGAAGCGATGATCCTGCGCTCACTGGCCGCGGCCGCCGCGGTGACGGCCGTCGTCGGCGCGGTCGTCATGCGTCACTGGGACGCGCAGGCGGGCAGGCGCGTCGCCGACCTCACGCGCGCGCGTGCGAGCGACGAGTGGCGTTACGAGGAACGGGTCGCCGAACTGGAGTCCGACCTGGAGGAGTCGCGCGAGCTGCGCATGAAGCTGGAGCACCGGCTGCGGGCGAAGCGCACGGAGCTGGCGGGACTGCGCAACGAGCACGCCGCCCTGCTGCGGCGCTACGCCACGGCGGAGACCGAGCGGGCCACCGCGCTGGAGGGCCGTCGCCTGCTGGAGATAGAGGCCGTGCCGCAGGCGCCCGCGCTGCCGGCGGCACGGCCGGCGCCGGTGGAGGAGACGCCCGCCGAGGACACCGCGGCCACCGAGGAGGCCGCCGAGGCGGTCGAGGAGACCCCCGCCGTGTTCTCCCCCGAGGGTTCCCGGCTGTTCCTGCGGGCGAACGCGGCGCTGGCGCGCTTCGACGAGGGACGGCCGTCCCCCGCCGCGGACGGTGGCGGCCGCGACGACGGCGGTGACTCCGACGGCGGCGGCGACGACGGCGACGACGGCGACGACGGCGGCGGCAGCGGCGGCGGAGAGAGCGCGGAGGCGGCCGAGGCCGCGCGGGAGGACGAGGCACAGGGGCAGCCCGAGGCGGTCGACGGGCACGAGCGCACCGTCGCCGCCTCCCCGGCCGCTCAGCCCGATGAGCCCGGCCAGCCCGATGAGCCCGGCCAGTCCGATGAGCCCGGCCAGTCCGATCGGTCCGATCGTTCCGACGCGCGGCCCGAGCGGCCCGACCAGGCCACCCGGCGGACCGCCGGCCACTTCACGGTGCCGACCGCGGTGGCCGTCGCACCGACGACTCCCGCGCGGCGTCCGCTGGTCGAGGGCGGCTTCGACTTCTTCGGCACGAAGAACGCCGAGTCCGAGGACGGGACGTCGTCGTCCGAGGCCCTGGAGGCCGTACAGAACGAGGACCTCGCCGACGTGGTCGGCCAGGAGGCCCTCGCCCTGCACAAGGCCGAGGCGGAGGCCGCCTTCAAGCCGGCCGGCGAGGAGTCCCGCGGTGTGGGGCAGGTGATCGACCTGACGGCCCACGACGAGACCGAGCAGATCGACGTGCAGCAGCTGCGCAGCGCGGTGTCCTGACGCCGGCCGGCACCGGGCGGCGCGGCCGGCGGGGGCTCAGGCCATCCACCGGTCCGGCAGCGCGTCCCGCCGTCCGGTCCGGGAGCGCTCCGCCTGCGCCCGCAGCAGCCGTGCCGCCTCGTCGGCGTCGCGCAGCCGCGCGGTCGCGGTCTTGTTCGCGCCCGTGTCCACCCGTACGTCGGCCAGCCGCAGCGCCCGCTGCCACGGCCCCTGCGTGAGCCGGACGCTCTGCACCTTGGCGTGCGGCACCAGCGCCAGGCTGCGGCGCAGCAGTCCGTACCGGGCGGCGAAGACCGCGTCGGTGACGGCGAGTCCGTAGCCCCGCCACCACAGCGGCCGGCAACGCGCGGCCCGCCGCGGCGCGCGCCACAGCATCGCGTCCGTCGGCACGGTCACCCCGGGCAGCACGCGCGTGACGACCGACTCGGCGATCTCGCGCGGGGCGACCGGCACCAGCACGGAGTTCGACGACCCGGCCACGTCCAGCTCCACCCGCACCCAGCCGCGCCGCCGCCACAGCACCGGCTCCACGATCCGCACCGTCTGCACCCGGCCCGGCGGAACGGTCTCGTGGACGCGGTCCAGCAGCCCATGGTCGAGGCGGAGCCCGTCCGGGGACTCGGCCACCGTCCAGTCGTACTCCCCGACGAACCGGCCCGCGCTGCTCGCGCCCGCGGCGCCCAGCAGGGGCAGGGCGGTCGCCAGCACCGTCCACAGGTTGTGGGTGGCCAGCCACAACAGTGTCGGCACGACGACGGCGGCGATCAGGGTGCCCCAGGTCGCGCCGGTCAGCAGCAGCGAGACGGCGAGGACGCCGGGCGGTACGCGCAGCAGTTGCCGGGAGGGGGCCTCGCCGACCTCGTGCGCGGTCTCGGGCGCGAGGCCGGCCGCGCGCGCGAGCAGCTCGGCCCGCAGCGCGCGTGCCTCGTCGGCGCCCAGAAAGGCCAGTTCGTCCTTCTTGCCGGTGCCTATGACGTCGAGTTTCAGCTTGGCGACCCCCGCGACGCGGGCGAGCAGCGGCTGGGTGACGTCGACGGCCTGGATCCGTTCGAGCCGGATGTGCGCGGTGCGCCGGAACAGCAGTCCGGTACGGATGCGCAGCTCGGTGTCGGTCACCGCGAAGTGGGTGAACCACCAGGTCAGGAAGCCGTACAGGGCGGCGGCCGGGATCAGTACGGCGAGCCCGAGCAGCAGCGTGGTCGTGGTCAGCCGCGACAGCTGGCGCTGCGCCTGGTCGGGGTCGTGCACGGCCCACCCGACGATCACGGCGACCGGCGCCCAGGCTCGCCGCAACGGCGTGACGGGGTGCAGGCGCCGCTCGACGACACCGTCTCCGGGGCCGTGGGCGCCGCTCTCGTCCCCGCTCAGGCGGCCCTCGGCCCCGCTCATGTCCGCGCCGGCGCCCGAGCGGTCCTCGGCCCCGGCCGCGGCGTCTGTGGCCCCCGGTGGGCCGTTCCGCGCCTCCGGCGGGCCCTTCTCCGCCCCGGGCCTCGTCACAGCCCCGCCGATCGGGCCTCGCCCAGCTCGGTGAGCCGGTCGCGGAGGCGCTCCGCCTCGGCCGGGTCGAGGCCCGGGATGGTCGCGTCGGTCGCCGCGGCGGCCGTGTGGAGCTGCACACTGGCCAGGCCGAAGTGGCGCTCCACCGGGCCCGAGGTCACCTCGACCAGCTGCATGCGCCCGTACGGGACGACGGTCTCCTCCCACCACAGCACGCCCCGGCTGATCAGCAGATCGTCGGCGCGCTCGGCGTACCGCCAGGAGCGCCAGTTGCGCTCCAGCATCACCCAGCCCCACGCCAGCAGGGCCCCCGGCAGCAGTGCCAGGGCCGCCCAGAAGGGGCCCAGGAACAACCCGGGCAGCAGACCCGCGGCGAGCGTCAGCAGTCCCAGCCACACCACCAGCAGCAGTCGCCGCATGCGTAGCAGCCCCGGCGGCAGGCCGGTCCACACCGGCTGGTCCCGCACCGGCTCCGTCGCCCCCGCCGTGCCCGTGTCGTCAGGGCTCCCCGTCTCCATGGGGCCAGCGTACGTAGGAGACACTGTGCGCATGACTCCTACGACGGAGACCACGGTCGGTATCGGCGGCGCCGCGGAGAGCACCGACATGGTGCTCAACATCGGGCCCCAGCATCCGTCCACGCACGGCGTGCTGCGGCTGCGGCTCGTCCTGGACGGTGAGCGCATCACGAGCGCGGAACCCGTGATCGGCTACATGCACCGCGGCGCGGAGAAGCTGTTCGAGGCCCGTGACTACCGTCAGATCATCGTGCTCGCCAACCGCCACGACTGGCTGTCGGCGTTCTCCAACGAGCTGGGTGTGGTCCTCGCCGTGGAGCGGATGCTCGGCATGGAGGTCCCCACGCGCGCGGTGTGGACGCGGACGCTGCTCGCCGAGCTGAACCGGGTGCTCAACCACCTGATGTTCCTGGGGTCGTACCCGCTGGAGCTGGGCGGCATCACCCCGGTCTTCTACGCCTTCCGGGAGCGGGAGATCCTCCAGAACGTCATGGAGGAGGTCTCCGGCGGGCGCATGCACTACATGTTCAACCGCGTCGGCGGCCTCAAGGAGGACCTGCCGGCGGGCTGGCACACGCGCGCGCGTGCCGCCGTCGCCGCCGTGCGCTCGCGCATGGACGTCTTCGACGACCTGGTACTCGGCAACGAGATCTTCCGGGGGCGTACGCGCGGGGTGGGCGCCCTGTCGCCCGAGGCCGTGCACGCCTACGGCGTCAGCGGCCCGATCGCCCGCGCCTCCGGCGTCGACTTCGACCTGCGCCGCGACGAGCCGTACCTCGCCTACGGCGAACTCCGGGACACCCTGAAGGTCGTCACCCGCGCCGACGGAGACTGCCTCGCCCGCTTCGAGTGCCTCCTGGAGCAGACCCACAACGCCCTCGACCTCGCCGACGCCTGCCTGGACCACCTGGCCGAGCTGCCGCCCGGGCCGATCAACCAGCGGCTCCCGAAGGTGCTGAAGGCGCCCGAGGGCCACACCTACGCGTGGACCGAGAACCCGCTCGGCATCAACGGCTACTACCTGGTCAGCAAGGGCGAGAAGACCCCGTACCGGCTGAAGCTGCGCTCGGCCTCGTACAACAACATCCAGGCGCTGGCGGAGCTGCTGCCCGGGACGCTGGTCGCGGACATGGTGGCGATCCTCGGGTCACTCTTCTTCGTGGTCGGGGACATCGACAAGTAGCGCGGCGGCGTCGAGGGACCCCACCGGCTGGAGCAGCCACACGAAGTCGCCCAGCCCGCCGCGCGCGAGCAGTTCCGCGGCCTCCGAGGCGCCCGCGAGGGCGCGTACGTACGCCGCCGGGTCGGTGGAGGCCAACGCGAGCGGGGGGCGTGCGCCCGTGACGCCCAGGGCGCGCAAGGCATCGCGCTGGGGGAGCAGAAGAGCAGCCGGCGGCGTGCGCTCCGGAGCGCACCTCGCCGCGTGGGCCGCCGCGCACGCGTCCAGCGCCACATGCGCGGTGATGTCGCACGACCCGTCCGGCACCGGTCGCGTCTCCCGCCCCTCCCGGAAGCCGGTGAGCGTCCCGAACGGCGGGCGGGCGTCCCTGGTGTGCGCGTAGTCGGCGGCCACGGCCAGCCCGCCGTCCAGGGCCGCCACGGCGGACGCCCAGGCGGTGTCCCGGGGGAGCCCGATCTCGGCCCGCAGCCACTCCCGCGGCCCTTCCTCACCGGCCGGCGGCCACCACCGCGCCAGCCACTCGGCCTCCGCCCCGTCCACCGGCTCCCCGAGCCGTTCGGCCCCGTCGCCCCGCACGAGCACCCGCCGCGGCACGCCCGCCGAGTCCACCTCCGCCACCTCCAACGGGACGTTGTCCAGCCACTCGTTGGCGAACAGCAGCCCCGTCACCCCACCGCCCGGCGGCTCGGCGAGCCACTCGATCCGGTGGTCCAGCCCCTCGGGGCGGCCGGCCACCTCGACGGCGTACGCGCGCGTGCGGCCGGCCACCTCGGCGGGCAGCGCGGCCAGCACCCCGGTGACCAACTCGCCCCGCCCGGCCGCCATGTCCACGAAGTCCAGGGCCGCAGGCCGTCCCAGCGCCTCGTCGACCCGGCACAGCAGCCGCGCCACGGCCCCGGCGAACAGCGGCGACGCGTGCACGGACGTTCGGAAGTGCCCGGCAGGCCCCTCGGATCCGCGGTAGAAACCGGCCGGTCCGTAGAGAGCGTCCTGCGTCGCTTCCCTCCAGCCCCGCCACTCGCGCTGCACCCCTGGCGTCCCTGTGGTCCCTGCTGTCCCTCGCGTCACAGGGCCAGGCTAGGCGCACAGGAGAACGGAGCCTCCACCTTGCGGAGTACGCGCGGGTGATGCGGATCGGCCCTCCGGTTGACCCCTGCACCTATCACCCTTCCCTACGCTGGGTTACGTGCAGCGCCTCTACGATTTCCTCCGCAGACACCCGATCGGGGTCGACTGTTTCTGGGCCCTCGTCCTGGTCGGGATCTCAGTCATGTCCGTGGCTCCGCAGGAGGAGGCCCGGGGGACGGACATGACGGCGCTGATCTTTCCCTTCGTCCTGCTGTTGTGCGTGGTGATCGCGCTGCGCAGGCTGATGCCGGAGAAGATGCTGCTGCTGGCCGCCGCGCTGGGCCTGGGGCAGCTGGCGCTGGACGTGTCGACCATGCCGGCCGACTTCGCCCTCCTGGTGATCGTCTACACCGTGGCCGCGACCGGCGCCCGCTGGGCCTCCCGGACCGCACTGGCCATGGGGCTGTGCGCGGCCCCCGTCGCCCAGCTCCGCTGGCCGATGGAGGACGCGGGCATAGGTGGCAACATCGCCATAACGGTCTTCCAGGCGGTGCCCTTCGCCCTCGCCTGGGTGCTCGGCGACTCCATCCGCACCCGCCGCGCCTACTTCGCGCAGCTGGAGGAACGGGCCGCACGGCTGGAGAAGGAGCGCGAGGCGCAGGCCAAGGTGGCGGTAGCCGCCGAACGCGCCCGGATCGCGCGCGAACTGCACGACGTCGTGGCGCACAACGTCTCCGTGATGGTGGTGCAGGCCGACGGCGCCGCCTACGTCCTGGACGCCGCCCCCGACCAGGCGAAGAAGGCGCTGGAGACCATCTCCTCCACGGGCCGCCAGGCCCTCGCGGAGATGCGCCGCCTGCTCGGCGTGCTGCGCACCGGTGAGCACCAGGAGGCCGGCGAGTACGTCCCGCAGCCCGACGTCCAGCAGATCGAGGACCTCGTGGAGGAGTGCCGCAGCTCCGGGCTGCCCGTCGACTTCAAGGTCGAGGGCACCCCGCGCCGGCTGCCCAGCGGCCTTGAGCTCACCGCGTACCGCATCGTGCAGGAGGCGCTGACCAACACGCGCAAGCACGGCGGTCCCAACGCGGGCGCGAGCGTGCGCCTGGTCTACTTCGACGACGGGCTCGGGCTGCTCATCGAGGACGACGGCAAGGGCGCCCCGCACGAGTTGTACGAGGAGGGCGGCTTCGACGGCCAGGGCCACGGACTGATCGGCATGCGCGAGCGGGTCGGCATGGTCGGCGGCACCCTGGACGCCGGGCCGCGGCAGGGCGGAGGATTCCGCATCAGTGTGCTGCTGCCGCTGAAACCCGCACACTGACACCCGCGCCCGTACGCACGTACCGCGTTTACACCTGTAAGCCTGTAAGCCTGTAAGGAAGAGGCGCCGATGGCGATCCGCGTAATGCTCGTCGACGACCAGGTGCTGCTGCGCACCGGGTTCCGGATGGTGCTGGCGGCCCAGCCGGACATGGAGGTCGTCGCGGAGGCGGGCGACGGCGTCGAGGCCCTCCAAGTGCTGCGTTCGACGGCCGTGGACGTCGTCCTGATGGACGTCCGCATGCCCAAGCTCGACGGCGTCGAGACCACCAGCCGGATCTGTGTGGACCCGGCCGCGCCGAAGGTGCTGATCCTGACCACCTTCGACCTCGACGAGTACGCCTTCTCGGCGCTGAAGGCGGGCGCCTCCGGCTTCATGCTCAAGGACGTGCCGCCGAGCGAGCTGCTCGCCGCGATCCGCTCCGTGCACAGCGGCGACGCGGTGGTCGCCCCCTCGACCACGCGCCGGCTCCTGGACCGGTTCGCGCCGATGCTGCCGGCCACCGGTCAGGAGCCCCGGCACAAGGAACTCCAGCGGCTCACCGAGCGGGAGCGCGAGGTGATGGTGCTGGTGGCGCAGGGGCTCTCCAACGGGGAGATCGCGGCCCGGCTCGTACTGTCGGAGGCGACCGTGAAGACGCACGTGGGCCGCATCCTGACCAAGCTGGGCCTGCGGGACCGGGTGCAGGTGGTGGTCCTCGCCTACGAGACCGGGCTGGTGCGGGCGGGCGGGGGACAGGGCTGACACCCCTTGCGATGGGCGCCTGACCGGCCGCACGGCGGCTACCGGAGTATGCCCTCCAGGAAGTCGCTGCCCAGCCGGGCCACCACCGTCACGTCCAGCTGGTGCAGGACGTACCGTCCGCGGCGGCGGGTGGTGATCAGGCCGGCCTTCTTCAGCACGCCCAGGTGCCGGGATATCTCCGGGGCCGTCATGCCGTGCGCCTGCGCCAGCTCGCTCGTGGTGTACGCGCTGCGGGCCAGGTGGCGGCAGATCCGCATCCGGACCGGGTGGGACAGCGCGGTCATCCGCAGCGTGAGCTGCTCGACCGACGGCGGCGAGGCCAGCTCGGGGGAGCCGACGGGGTAGTGCAGTACCGGCTGCCAGTCGTGCCGGTGCAGGACCATCAGATGCGGCCAGCCCAGACTCGTCGGGACGAGCAGGAGCCCGCCGTCCGCCGTCGCCGAACGGCCGTCGCCCAGCTTGTCGACCGTGATCCGCGCGGCGCCCTCGTCCAGCGTGACCGCCGGGGACACGGCGGCCAGCGCCTCGGCGAGGCCCTTGCGGTGCAGCAGGTCCGTCTTGTGGCGGGCGTCCGCCGCGAGCTGGTGGCGCAGCCGCGACCAGGCCTCCGCGAAGAATGCCTCGTCGCAGTCCTGCGCGAACTGCCGCAGCCAGCCGCGGATCAGCGGCGGATCGGCCAGCAGCCGCTCGCTGAAGCGCAGCTGTTGCGGTCCGCGCGCGGCGGCCAGGTCCAGTGCGCGCCGGCGAACCTCGGCGTCCGCGAGCGCGGAGGCCCCGCCGTTGCTGTACGGCAGGGCGCAGGTGAACTCCAGCGCCGCGTCCACGAACTGATCGTCGGACAGCTTGTCGAGCAGGTCCAGGTCCTCGGCGAGGGTGGCGCCGGGCAGCGTGCTGCGGCCCGGCACGCCGGCGAACGGCATGAACAGGTCCGAGAAGGTCGTCCGCCACAGGAAGTCGGCCTCGCACATCCGGTCGGCCAGATGCGAGTCGAGCCGGGCGGTCACCCCCGTCGCCCAGCCCTGCAGGCCCGGGTGGTGCCCCGGCTCGGACAGCGCGTGCAGCGCCATGCCCAGCTCGGCCAGGGGCGAGGGCACGACGGCGATCCTCTCCGGCCGCAGACCCGCGATGTCGATGCGCACGCTCATGCCCTCATGGTGCCCCCCGCCACCGACAACGCCGCCGCCGATTGACCGCCGCCGTCAATCGGCGCGACCGCGGAGCCGTGCCGGAGCAGGCTGGAGTCACCGGGGCAGCCGCGGAGCCCGTTCCCTCTTCCGCTCGTCTCCACTTCCACGTCCCCCGAGAAGGCGATTCCCATGAGCATCACGCAGCAGTACCTCCTCGACACCTACCGTGCCCGGCAGCTCGGCGAGCCCTCGCCGCCCGCGCCCGGCACCCACGACCGGCGGGTCGTGCGCGAGTGGCACGACCGCCGCCGGTTTTGGGCCGTGCTCGCCGGTCGCCCGGCGCGCGGCCGAGTGCGGCGCGCCCTGCGCCGGTGGTGGTCCCTGTGGCCGCGGGCTCTCGGCTGACGCGGGCGGCCGTCGGGCGCGCCGCCGTTCAGCCCGTCAGCCGGGCCGCGAAGTCGGCGACCGCCGCCTGCACCTCGTCGGCCGTCCAGTCCAGGCCCGCCGCGTCCACCCCGACCTCGGTGACGGCGAGTCCCGGTCCGGCTGTGTCCCAGCCGCGGGAGAAGAGCAGGGTCCCCGTCTCCTCGCCCTGCCGCACCGCGGCCTCGCCGACCACATCGGCGTCGTACGGCAGCCAGACCTGGAACTCGTGGGTGTGCGGCTCCTCGGGGTGCACCCGCGCCCATGGCAGCCCGGCCGCCGCGAAGCCCTCCCGCAGCGCGGCGGCCACCACGCGCGCGTGGGCCACGTACTCCGGCAGCCGCGGCAGCTCGCGCTCCAGACCGGCCAGGGCCGACAGCACCGTGGGGAACTGCTGGAACACCGCGCCGCCGTACCGGTGCCGCCAGGCCTTCGCCTCCTCGATCAGCGTCCGGGGACCGGCCAGGGCGGCGCCGCCGTAGCCCTTGAGCGACTTGTAGAACGACACGTACACGCTGTCCGCCAGGCTCGCGATCCGGTCCAGTGGGCGGCCGAAGCGGACGGTTGACTCCCACAGTCGGGCCCCGTCGAAGTGGACCACCGCGTCGCGCTCCCGCGCGGCCTCGACGACCTCGGTGAGCTCCTCCCAGGTGGGCAGTACGAAACCGGCCTCCCTGAGCGGCAGCTCCAGCATCAGCGCCCCGAACGGCTCGTCGAAGTCGCGCACCTCGTCGGCGGTCGGCAGCCGGGGCTCGCTGGTCACCCGCACCGGGCGCAGCCCGCTGACCCGGCTGAAGGCATCGCGCTCGTGCATCTCGGGATGACTGAGCCCGTGCAGGGCGACGACCGGGTTGCCGGTGCGGCCCGCCCAGCAGCGAAGGGCCACCTGCTGGGCCATGGTGCCGGTCGGGAAGAAAGCCGCGGCCTCGGCGCCGAGCAGAGCGGCGACCTTCTCCTCCAGGGACTCCACGATGCCGTTGCCGTACACGTCGGACGGCTCGTCGAGGTCGTACAGCTCGGCGGCCCCGTCCAGCAGGGCGAGCCGCTCGCGCAGGGTCGTGGTGAAACCCGGGCCGACGAGTACGCGCCGGGCGTCGCGATGGGCGGCCACGCGCCGCTCCCGGAGCCGCGCGCCGCGCTCCTCCGCCGATTTCGCCGACTCGGTCGATCGCGTCGATTCCGCTTGTCCCGCTGCCGTATCGCTCATCCCGGGATCATGCCGCGCGGACGTCGGCGCGGGCACCCGGGTTTTCCCACGGGTTCCGTCACACGTTTGCACGCGCGCGTGAGGGTGTGCCCCGTCACCGCACGGAAACCCACAGCCTGTGGACAACCGGACGCCCTCCGAACCAATCGCGTTAACATGACGAGAAATCGTCCGGTACCCCGAGCGGACTGGAACGGGAAGGCCGCCGTCGCGTGAATACAACCCCACAGCCAGATCCCAGGGACCGCCCCGCGCGTCTCACCGTAGGCGTCGTCGGCGCCGGACGCGTGGGCCCCGCGCTCGCCGCGTCCCTCCAGCTCGCCGGGCACCGCCCGGTGGCCGTCTCCGGTGTCTCCGACGCCTCCCGGCGGCGTGCCGCCGCGCTCCTCCCCGACGTGCCGCTCATGCGGCCCGCCGAGGTCCTCCAGCGCGCCGAGCTGGTCCTGCTGACGGTCCCCGACGACGCCCTGCCCGGCCTGGTGACCGGGCTCGCCGAGACCGGCGCGGTGCGACCGGGCCAGCTGCTCGTGCACACCTCCGGGCGGTACGGCGCGAGGGTCCTGGACCCCGCGCTGCGGGCCGGCGCCCTGCCGCTGGCCCTGCACCCGGCGATGACCTTCACCGGCACCCCCGTGGACGTCCAGCGCCTGGCCGGCTGTTCCTTCGGCGTCACCGCGCCCGAGGAGCTGCGGCTGGCCGCCGAGGCCCTGGTCATCGAGATGGGCGGCGAGCCGGAGTGGATCGCCGAGGACAAGCGCCCGCTTTACCACGCCGCGCTCGCCCTGGGCGCCAACCACCTGGTCACCTTGGTCGCCCAGTCCATGGAGCTGCTGCGCACGGCCGGCGTCGAGGCCCCCGACCGGATGCTCGGCCCGCTGCTGGGCGCCTCCCTCGACAACGCCCTGCGCTCCGGCGACGCGGCCCTCACCGGCCCGGTCGCGCGCGGGGACGCGGGCACGGTCGCCGCGCACATCGTGGAACTGCGCGCACACGCCCCGCAGGCCGTCGCCGGCTACCTGGCCATGGCCCGCGCCACCGCCGACCGGGCCCTGGACCACGGGCTGCTGAAGGCCGAACTGGCCGAGGACCTGCTGGGGGTACTCGCCGACGGCACGGACGGCGGCAACCGCACGGCCCCGGAGGACCGCACCGACCGCACCGACGGCATCGACGGCATCGACCGCATCGACGGCATCGACGGGACGGACGGCATCGACGACAGCGACGGCACGGACGAAAGCGACGGCACCGACGGCCCCGGGGGAGACGCCCGATGACCACCACCCCGCCCGCCCTGCTGCGGACCGCCGACGAGCTGCACGCGCGCGTGCGGCACGGCCGCCGGGCCGTCGTGATGACCATGGGCGCCCTGCACGAGGGCCACGCCACCCTGGTCCGCACGGCCCGCGACCTCGTCGGCCCGGACGGCGAGGTCGTCGTCACCGTCTTCGTCAACCCGCTGCAGTTCGGTGCCGGCGAGGACCTCGACCGCTACCCGCGCACCCTGGAAGCCGACCTGGGGATCGCCGGACGGGCGGGCGCGGACGCCGTCTTCGCCCCCGCCGTCGACGAGGTCTACCCCGGCGGCGAACCCCAGGTGCGCGTCACGGCCGGCCCCATGGGCGAACGCCTGGAGGGCGCCTCCCGCCCCGGCCACTTCGACGGCATGCTCACCGTCGTCGCCAAACTGCTCCACCTCACCCGCCCCGACCTGGCCCTCTACGGGCAGAAGGACGCCCAGCAGCTCGCCCTGATCCGCCGCATGGTCCGCGACCTGAACTTCGGCGTGGAGATCGTCGGCGTCCCCACCGTGCGCGAGGAGGACGGCCTGGCCCTGTCCAGCCGCAACCGCTACCTCTCGACCCGGGAGCGCCGCACCGCCCTCGCGCTCTCCCAGGCCCTGTTCGCCGGCCTCGACCGGCACGCGGCCCAGGAGGCGCTGCGCGCACGGGCCCGCGAGGTGCCCGCCACACACGCCCGTGCCGAGGCGCTCAGCGCCCTGGGCGAGTCCCGCGCGGCGGCCGACGCCCACGCCGTCGCCACGTCGGCTCCCGGCAGCGTCACGGCCGTCCGGGCCGCCGCCCACCTGGTGCTGGACGACGCGGCCCGCGCCGATCCGCCGCTGGAGCTGGACTACCTCGCCCTGGTCGACCCGTCCGACTTCACCGAGATCGGCGACGACCACACCGGCGAGGCCGTCCTCGCCGTCGCCGCCCGGGTCGGTGCGACCCGGTTGATCGACAACGTCCCCCTCACCTTCGGAAGCTTCGGAGCCGCCTCGTGACCAGCACAGGCATACGACTGCACGCACCCGCACCCGGCTGGGCCATCGCCGCGGACGTGGTGGTCGTCGGCTCCGGCGTCGCCGGCCTCACCGCCGCCCTGCGCTGCGAGGCGGCCGGTCTGCGCACGGTCGTCGTCACCAAGGCCCGCCTCGACGACGGATCCACCCGCTGGGCGCAGGGTGGCATCGCGGCGGCCCTCGGCGAGGGCGACACCCCCGCGCAGCACCTGGACGACACCCTGGTCGCCGGCGCGGGGCTGTGCGACGAGGAGGCGGTCCGCATCCTGGTCACCGAGGGCCCCGACGCGGTACGGCGGCTCATCGCGACCGGCGCGCACTTCGACGAGTCCACCGAGGGCGGACTGGCCCTCACCCGCGAGGGCGGCCACCACCGACGCCGCATCGCCCACGCGGGCGGCGACGCCACGGGCGCGGAGATCTCCCGTGCCCTGGTCGAGGCGGTACGCGCGCGTGGGATGCGCACGATCGAGAACGCCCTCGTCCTGGACCTCCTCACGGACGCGGACGGCCGTACCGCCGGCGTCACCCTGCACGTCATGGGCGAGGGCCAGCACGACGGCGTCGGAGCGGTGCACGCCCCCGCCGTCGTCCTCGCCACCGGCGGCATGGGCCAGGTCTTCTCGGCGACGACGAACCCGTCCGTCTCCACGGGCGACGGTGTCGCGCTCGCCCTCCGCGCGGGCGCCGAGGTGAGCGACCTCGAATTCGTCCAGTTCCACCCCACCGTCCTCTTCCTCGGTCCGGACGCCGAGGGCCAGCAGCCCCTGGTCTCGGAGGCGGTACGGGGCGAGGGCGCCCACCTGGTGGACGCCGACGGAGTGCGCTTCATGCGGGGGCAGCACGAACTGGCGGAACTCGCCCCCCGGGACATCGTCGCCAAGGGCATCACGCGCCGCATGCAGGAGCGGGACGCCGAGCACATGTACCTGGACGCGCGCCACTTCGGCGCGGAGATGTGGGAGCACCGCTTCCCCACGATCCTCGCCGCCTGCCGCGCCCACGGCATCGACCCGGTCACCGAGCCGGTCCCGGTCGCCCCGGCCGCCCACTACGCCTCCGGCGGCGTCCGCACCGACGCCCGCGGCCGTACGACGGTCCCCGGCCTGTACGCGTGCGGCGAGGTCGCCTGCACGGGTGTGCACGGCGCCAACCGCCTGGCCTCCAACTCACTCCTGGAGGGCCTGGTCTACGCCGAGCGCATCGCCGCGGACATAGCCGCCGGCCACGCGGACGGCACACTCCACGCGCGTGTGCCCGCACCCCTCCGGCAGCCCGCTCACCCGGCGCACCCGCTCCTGCCGCCCGAGTCCCGCCTGACCATCCAGCGGATCATGACCGACGGCGCCGGCGTCCTGCGCTCGGCCGACTCCCTCACGCGGGCGGCGGACCAGCTGCTCCACCTCCACACCGATGCCCGCGAAGCCCTGCACGAGAACGGCAAGACGTCCGAGCCGGGCGTGGACACCTGGGAGGCCACCAATCTCCTCTGCGTGGCCCGCGTCCTGGTGGCCGCGGCGGCGCGGCGCGAGGAGACCCGCGGCTGTCACTGGCGCGAGGACCACGCGGACCGCGACGACACGACGTGGCGCCGCCACATCGTCGTACGCCTGAACCCCGACCGATCCCTCGCCGTGCACACCACGGACACGCCAGAATTCCCCCCGACCACCCACGGCCCCCAGCCGGCGCAGCGTCCCCAGGAGCAGTGACAGCAGTGAACACCCCCGACCTTCCCCTCGCCTCCACCGGAGGCTGCGGCGACGGCTGCGCCTGCGGCGCGGACACCGACGAGGACGCCTTCATGGAGTGCGGCCTCGACCCCGCGCTCGCGGCCCTGATGCTGGACTCCGGACTCGACCCCGTGGAGGTCGAGGACCTCGCGAACCTCGCCATCCAGGAGGACCTGGCGGGCGGCGTGGACGTGACGACGGTCGCGACCATCCCCGAGGACGCCGTGGCCACCGCCGACTTCACCGCGCGTGAGGCGGGTGTGGTGGCCGGTCTCCGGGTCGCCGAGGCGGTGATGTCGGTCGTCTGCACGGACGAGTTCGAGGTGGAACGCCACGTCGAGGACGGCGACCGCGTCGAAGCCGGCCAGAAGCTCCTCTCCGTCACCACCCGCACCCGCGACATCCTCACCGCCGAGCGCAGCGCACTGAACCTCCTGTGCCGCCTGTCGGGCATCGCGACGGCCACGCGCGCGTGGGCGGACGTCCTGGAGGGCACGAAGGCGAAGGTCCGGGACACCCGCAAGACGACCCCCGGGCTGCGCTCCCTCGAGAAGTTCGCCGTCCGCTGCGGCGGCGGCGTCAACCACCGCATGTCCCTCTCGGACGCCGCCCTGGTCAAGGACAACCACGTGGTGGCCGCCGGCGGCGTGGCAGCGGCCTTCCAGGCCGTCCGCGAGCGCTTCCCCGAAGTCCCCATCGAGGTCGAGGTCGACACCCTGCACCAGCTCCGCGAGGTCGTGGACGCGGGCGCGGACCTGATCCTCCTGGACAACTTCACCCCGGACGAGTGCGAGGAAGCGGTGGCCCTGGTCGCCGGCCGGGCCGCACTGGAGGCCTCGGGCCGCCTGACCCTCACCAACGCCAAGGCGTACGCGGCCACGGGCGTCGACTACCTGGCCGTGGGCGCCCTCACCCACAGCTCCCCGATCCTGGACATCGGCCTGGACCTGCGAGCGGCGGAGTAGAGCCCATGCTGCTGACGATCGACGTAGGCAACACGCACACCGTCCTGGGTCTCTTCGACGGCGAGGACATCGTCGAACACTGGCGCATCTCCACGGACTCGCGCCGCACCGCCGACGAGCTGGCGGTCCTCCTCCAGGGCCTGATGGGCATGCACCCGCTCCTCGGCGACGAGCTGGGCGATGGCATCGACGGCATCGCCATCTGCGCGACGGTCCCCTCGGTCCTGCACGAACTGCGCGAGGTCACCCGCCGCTACTACGGCGACGTCCCGGCGGTCCTCGTCGAACCGGGCGTCAAGACGGGCGTCCCGATCCTCACCGACCACCCCAAGGAGGTCGGCGCCGACCGCATCATCAACGCGGTCGCGGCCGTCGAGCTCTACGGCGGGCCGGCGATCGTCGTGGACTTCGGCACGGCGACGACGTTCGACGCCGTCAGCGCGCGCGGGGAGTACATCGGCGGGGTCATCGCCCCCGGCATCGAGATCTCGGTCGAGGCGCTCGGCGTCAAGGGCGCCCAGCTCCGCAAGATCGAGGTGGCCCGGCCGCGGAGCGTGATCGGCAAGAACACGGTCGAGGCGATGCAGTCCGGCATCGTGTACGGCTTCGCCGGCCAGGTCGACGGGGTCGTCAACCGCATGGCCCGCGAGCTGGCCGACGACCCCGACGAGGTCACGGTCATCGCGACGGGCGGGCTCGCGCCGATGGTCCTCGGCGAGTCCTCGGTCATCGACGAACACGAGCCGTGGCTGACGCTGATGGGGCTCCGCCTGGTGTACGAGCGGAACGTGTCCCGCATGTAGCGGTCGGCGTGGGTGCGGGTGCGGGTGCGGGTGCGGGTGGGAGTGCGGGTGTCGTGGCCCGGCGCTGCGGGGGCCGCTGCGCCCACCCGCGCCGCCCCTGGGGATCGGGGCACCTACCAGGCACGACTGCCCGCAACGGGGAGGTGAGGGGGTGCCACCCGCATACGAGTGGCACCCCACGCCACACCCGCCCCCTATGCCGAGTTTGTCTGATTAGCGCGTATCGTCGCCGCATGCCCACGCCCTACGGATCCCGCGGCGGCATGGCGTTCGGTGCTCAGGAGCTGCGTGTGCTCCGGCGCGCCCTCGCCCTCGCCCTGAACCCCAGCCCCGTCTCGGCGGAGGAGGCCCAGGACTGTCTCCGCCTCGCAGAGTCGCTCGACGAGGCGATGCGGGAGAGCGCCAGGCTGCGCGCCTTCCTGGTGGCCGACCTCGCCCGGTACCGCGCCGCGCTCCCCGGCACCGTCACCGGTTACCTCGCGCTCCTGGACGAGGCACTGGGGGCCGGGCACCGCCCGGACGCGGACGACCTCGCCGCCCTCGGGGCCCTGCGCGGCAACCCCGCCGCAGCCGCTCTCCTGGCCCGCTGCGGCCCGGCGGCGCCCACGGCGTCCCGCGCGGCCACAGTCGTCCTCCCGGCCGCTCGTACCCGCCTCCACGCTCTCCCCGGCGGCCAGCAGCCCGACAAGAAGCCCGCGCAGAAGCCCGCCCAGAAACCGGCCCCCCACCCCGCCCCGGCCACCCCGAAGCGCCCCGTCCCCACCCCGGGCGAGGTTTTCCCGCGCCGCAGGCCGGCTCCGCCGGCCCCCGGCTCCCGGCACCACCTCGCGGCCGGGTGATGCGGCCTGGCTACCCTGGATCCATGGACTACGTCTCCGCGCTCCTGCCCCCGGCCGTCATGGCCGTGTTCTTCATCGGCGTGATCAGGGTGATCGTGAAGACCCAGGGCGGCGCCAACAAGGCCAAGGAGGACGCGGCCGTCGACGCCGCCCTCGCCCGAGCGGAGGGCGCCCGCCAGTCGCCCGCCCACCCCGAGGCCTGACCGAGCCCCGGACGCCCGCCACCGCACTCGCGTACGACTCCCCGCACCCACCACGAGGAGTCGTACGCCCTTTTTGTGCTCATTTGCTCGCAAAATCGCCCGTCCGGCACGCCATCGACCAGATCTCCCACTATCGTTCAGAGCGTGCCTCGCCCATTGGGAGAACTCGAAGACGCGGTCATGACGAGGGTGTGGAAGTGGAACCGCCCCGTGACCGTTCGGGAAGTCCTGGAAGACCTGCAACAGGAACGGTCCATCGCGTACACCACGGTGATGACCGTTTTGGACAATCTCCATCAGAAGGGCTGGGTGCGCCGCGAGGCGGAAGGCCGGGCCTATCGATATGAGGCGGTCTCCACCCGCGCCGCCTACGCCGCCGCGCTGATGAACGACGCGTGGTCCCAGAGCGACAACCCCACCGCCGCCCTCATCGCCTTCTTCGGCATGATGAGCGAGGAACAGCGCGAGGCGCTCAGAGACGCCATCCGCATCGTGCAGGGACCGGAAACCCCCGCGCCCAACCCCGGCTCGGTACCGGACGCGGGCGAGCGATAGCGTCCCCACATGTCAAAAGCCATCACCGTCCGGCGGGCCCGCACCAGCGATGTCCCCGACGTACGCCGGCTCCTCGACACGTACGTCCGTGACCGCATCCTGCTCGACAAAGCGATGGTGACGCTTTACGAGAGCATCCAGGAGTTCTGGGTGGCGGAACGGGACGACAACGCCGAGGTGGTCGGCTGCGGCGCCCTGCACGTGATGTGGGAAGACCTCGCGGAAGTACGCACTCTCGCGGTGAAGCCGGGCCTGAAGGGCTACGGCGTCGGCCACCGGCTACTGGAGAAGTTGGTGGAGACGGCACGCTGGCTCGGTGTTCGCCGCGTATTCTGCCTGACCTTCGAAGTGGACTTCTTCGGCAAGCACGGCTTCGTGGAGATCGGGGAGACGCCCGTCGACACCGATGTCTACGCGGAGCTGCTGCGTTCCTATGACGAGGGCGTAGCGGAGTTCCTGGGTCTCGAACGAGTGAAACCGAACACCTTGGGCAACAGCCGGATGCTTCTGCATCTGTGATCGTCGGGCAACAGCGGGCATCCGTAGCTCTTCGCAGCCCTTCGCCAGGTTTATTCCACCGACGGACCGCTCGCGGGTTCCCTATGTCCGAAACGCGCATCTTTTCGGCCCGGAGGTGAGCTGCCGGTCTCCGTCGAGGGTTTGTGTTTTTCCGGCAAAAGCGGTTTGCTTTCCGACGTACTGCAGTACTGCATATAACAAGGGACGGCGATACGGCGGACGTCGGCGGATCTCCGGCCCTCAGTTATCGATGAAAGGAAATCCGGTGGCACAGAAGGTTCAGGTCCTTCTTGTCGATGACCTCGACGGTGGCGAGGCAGACGAGACCGTGACGTTCGCGCTGGACGGCAAGACGTACGAGATCGATCTCACCACCGCCAATGCGGACAAGCTCCGTGGGCTTCTCGATCCCTACCTGAAGGGCGGTCGTCGTACCGGGGGCCGTGCTTCGGGCGGACGCGGCAAGGCGCGCGCCTCTTCCGGCGGCGGTCAGGACACCGCGGCGATCCGCGCGTGGGCGAAGGAGAACGGCTACGAGGTCAACGACCGCGGCCGTGTTCCCGCGATGATTCGCGAGGCGTACGAGAAGGCCAACGGCTGATCACCCGACCCGCGCCACGGACTCCGCCCCGAACGCCCTCAGAACGTCATCCGCTGGAACGGGGAGACCGGGAGGGACGGGGAGGACGGCGAGGGCAGGGAGAGCCGGACCCGGTGGCACTCAGTCGCCAGCGTCTGGACCAGCCGCGCGAGATCGGGAGCGGTTCCGGCGCCCCCCATGGCCGACAGCGTCGGCAGCGAGGCCTCGTCCTCGTACCCCGGCTCCGGGGCGCGCAGCCAGACGGCGGCGCCCTGCAGGCCGTCGCGACCCGGGGGACGCGGCGGCAGGCCGGTCGAGTCCGGTTCGGGGGCCAGGGGCGCCTCCATGAGGCCGCCCGCGCCGACCGCCGTCAGGTCGAGCGGCAGCGAGCCCCACTCCAGCCACTCCAGCAGCCCGGGCATCTCCTCCGCGCCACCCGCCGCCACGAGCAGCAGCATCCGCTCGCCCCGGACGGCCACCGGAAAGCCGGGCCGCCGCGGGACCGGCCCGGACCGCCGGAGCAGCCCGAACCGCTCCAGTGCCGCGCGGCCGGCCTCGGCCGGGACGTCCAGTACGTCGAAGCGGACGCCCACGCGGAGCCGTACCGGGGCCCCGGGCGCCGTCGGCCAGCCGAGCACGCCCTCGTACCACCACCGCACCCGCTCCCACGTGCCATCCGCGTCGAGCGGCCGGCGGGGGAACGGCACCGAGGGGGCGGCGGGTGCCGCCGGGGCGGAGGGGTGGGCAGAGGCTGCCGTCCGGGCCGGGGGGACCGGAGGGAACGGGGGCGGGGCGCCGACCATGCCAAGTGCAACAGCCGAAAGAGCGCTCAGGTTACGCTGGGTCGCGAGGTGAATGCGCTGAGTTCCGAAGGAGGGGCGTGCGGGGGTGTGGGGAGGCGCAAGGTTGTTCGCCCGTAGCGGAGGGAACCGGGGCGCGCGGCATGGAGTGTCAGTCCGAGCGGGTAAGACATCCCTAGTGGGAGGGGACGACACGCAGATTGGGCCGTCTCACGTTCGCCATCGGCGTACTGGCGAGTGGGGTAAGTGCCTGGCCTGCGGGAACATCGTCTCGCACCATCGGGTTGTGGCAGATGTCGGCGTCAGGGGTCAGGAGGCCATCGACGGTGTCGGCAGTTGGAATGAGCGGTCCCCGCTTGCGGGACTAAGCTGCGGAAGGACAGGGAGGGGAAGTTCCCCTTACTGCCTGACCGCTCTGAGGAGCGATTAACGATGTTCGAGAGGTTCACCGACCGCGCGCGGCGGGTTGTCGTCCTGGCTCAGGAAGAAGCCCGGATGCTCAACCACAACTACATCGGCACCGAGCACATCCTCCTGGGCCTGATCCACGAGGGTGAGGGTGTCGCCGCCAAGGCCCTTGAGAGCCTCGGGATTTCGCTCGAGGCGGTCCGCCAGCAGGTGGAGGAGATCATCGGCCAGGGCCAGCAGGCCCCCTCCGGTCACATCCCCTTCACCCCCCGTGCCAAGAAGGTTCTGGAGCTCTCGCTCCGCGAGGCCCTCCAGCTGGGCCACAACTACATCGGCACGGAGCACATCCTGCTCGGCCTGATCCGTGAGGGCGAGGGCGTCGCCGCCCAGGTCCTGGTCAAGCTGGGCGCAGATCTGAACCGGGTGCGGCAGCAGGTCATCCAGCTGCTCTCCGGTTACCAGGGCAAGGAGACCGCCACCGCCGGCGGTCCTGCGGAGGGCACGCCCTCCACGTCCCTGGTCCTCGACCAGTTCGGCCGGAACCTCACCCAGGCCGCTCGTGAGTCCAAGCTCGACCCGGTCATCGGGCGCGAGAAGGAGATCGAGCGGGTCATGCAGGTGCTGTCCCGCCGTACCAAGAACAACCCGGTGCTCATCGGTGAGCCCGGCGTCGGCAAGACCGCCGTCGTCGAGGGCCTCGCGCAGGCCATCGTCAAGGGCGAGGTGCCCGAGACCCTCAAGGACAAGCACCTCTACACCCTGGACCTCGGCGCGCTGGTCGCCGGCTCCCGCTACCGCGGTGACTTCGAGGAGCGCCTGAAGAAGGTGCTCAAGGAGATCCGCACCCGCGGCGACATCATCCTGTTCATCGACGAGCTGCACACGCTGGTCGGTGCGGGTGCCGCCGAGGGCGCCATCGACGCCGCGAGCATCCTCAAGCCGATGCTGGCCCGAGGTGAGCTGCAGACCATCGGTGCGACCACGCTGGACGAGTACCGCAAGCACCTGGAGAAGGACGCGGCCCTGGAGCGCCGCTTCCAGCCGATCCAGGTCGCGGAGCCGTCGCTGCCGCACACGATCGAGATCCTCAAGGGCCTGCGGGACCGTTACGAGGCCCACCACCGCGTCTCCATCACGGACGAGGCCCTGGTCCAGGCGGCGACGCTCGCCGACCGCTACATCTCGGACCGCTTCCTGCCGGACAAGGCGATCGACCTGATCGACGAGGCCGGTTCCCGGATGCGCATCCGCCGGATGACCGCGCCGCCGGACCTGCGCGAGTTCGACGAGAAGATCGCCGGCGTCCGCCGCGACAAGGAGTCCGCGATCGACTCGCAGGACTTCGAGAAGGCCGCATCCCTCCGTGACAAGGAGAAGCAGCTCCTGGCCGCCAAGGCCAAGCGGGAGAAGGAGTGGAAGGCCGGCGACATGGACGTCGTCGCCGAGGTCGACGGCGAGCTGATCGCCGAGGTCCTCGCCACGGCGACGGGCATCCCGGTCTTCAAGCTCACGGAGGAGGAGTCGTCCCGTCTGCTGCGCATGGAGGACGAGCTCCACAAGCGGGTCATCGGCCAGGTCGACGCCGTTAAGGCGCTGTCCAAGGCGATCCGCCGTACCCGTGCCGGCCTGAAGGACCCGAAGCGTCCCGGTGGCTCGTTCATCTTCGCCGGTCCGTCCGGTGTCGGTAAGACCGAGCTGTCCAAGGCGCTCGCGGAGTTCCTCTTCGGTGACGAGGACGCGCTGATCTCCCTCGACATGTCGGAGTTCAGCGAGAAGCACACGGTGTCGCGTCTCTTCGGTTCGCCCCCCGGTTACGTGGGCTACGAGGAGGGCGGTCAGCTGACGGAGAAGGTGCGCCGCAAGCCGTTCTCGGTCGTCCTCTTCGACGAGGTCGAGAAGGCCCACCCGGACATCTTCAACTCGCTGCTGCAGATCCTGGAGGACGGTCGCCTGACCGACTCCCAGGGCCGGGTCGTGGACTTCAAGAACACGGTCATCATCATGACGACCAACCTCGGCACCCGGGACATCTCCAAGGGCTTCAACCTCGGCTTCGCGGCCTCGGGTGACAAGAAGACCAACTACGAGCGCATGAAGAACAAGGTCCAGGACGAGCTGAAGCAGCACTTCCGGCCCGAGTTCCTCAACCGCGTCGACGACGTGGTCGTCTTCCCGCAGCTGAGCCAGGAGGACATCCTGCGGATCGTCGACCTGATGATCGACAAGGTCGACGAGCGCCTCAAGGACCGGGACATGGGCATCGAGCTCTCCCAGTCCGCCAAGGAGCTGCTGTCCCAGAAGGGCTACGACCCGGTGCTGGGCGCGCGTCCGCTGCGTCGCACGATCCAGCGCGAGGTCGAGGACACGCTGTCGGAGAAGATCCTCTTCGGCGAGCTGCGCCCCGGCCACATCGTGGTCGTGGACACCGAGGGCGAGGGCGACGCCAAGACCTTCACCTTCCGGGGTGAGGAGAAGTCGGCGCTCCCCGACGTCCCGCCGATCGAGCAGGCGGCCGGCGGCGCGGGACCGAACCTGAGCAAGGAGGCGTAGCCCTCCGGGGGTGAGCCTGGAAAGGGGCTGCCCGGGACTTCGGTCCCGGGCAGCCCCTTTCTTTCGGCCGCGTCAGCGTTCGTCCAGGATCACCTGGGCGTTCGGGAAGAGCGCCTCGTACCGGACGGTGCTGAAGCGAGCACCGTGGGCGGTCTCGAGGGTGACGGCGCGTACGCCGGGGAAGCGGGCCGGGAGAGCGGAGAAGTCCTCGTCGCCGAGGACGTCCGAGAAACTCAGCTCGGTGACCTTGGGGAGGGCGACTGCCGCCTCGAGGTCGTCCGGGAAGAGCGACGCTCCCAGGCCCAGCGTGGTCAGCAGTGGTAGCCGAGCCATTTCGGCCCAGTCTTCAGGGGTGAGGGGCGTCTCGACAGGCAGGACCAGGCACTCCAGAGCACTCCAGTGGGACAAGCCCAGAAGGCCGGTCTCCGCGGTGGTGTCCTGGCCGAGGAACAGGTACTGCAGGGGAGCGGAGGTGGGGAGGACGTCAGTCAGCCGCGTGCCGGGGAGCCGCTGCACCACGGACAGCATGTTCAGTGAGCCCAGCGTTCGAAGACCGCCGAGGTCGGGGATCTGGACTATCGCGAGCTCCTCGAGTGACAGCGCGGTGAGCTGCCCGACGCCCCCTGCCGGCCCGGAGTGGAACAGACCAAGGCGCCGCAGAGACCCGAAAGCAGGCAGCACACTGGCATCGATGGGTTCCGGGTTGTCCGCTACGTGCAGTTCCTCGACCGCGTGCGGCTCCGCCACGCAGGCGAGGACGTCGGACAAACCGTGCGCTCCGATGAACTCCAGCCCGCGCCACGGCCTCATCCCGGCGATCGCCGCGCGTTGCTCGTCCGACGAGCAGCTCAGGAACAGGTCTGTCCGGTCGAGGTGGTCCAGTACCTCGGCGGCGTACTCCCGCGCGTCGAACCGCTCCCACGTCCCCACCAGCTGCCGCCGCACATCGAGCGCCGGATGCTCCCGGAACCGGCGCAGCACGGCGAGCGCCCCGCCCGGTTCACGTTCGGCGAGGAGCGAGGCCGTCACCGTGACCCCGTGCGCCTCCGCGTCCGTGAGTCCTTCCGGCCCCGGCAGCAGTTCCAGGACCAGTGGCCCCGCCTCCGCCAGGGCCTTCGCGTCCTCCTTGGAGCCCGGCGGGATCAGCGCCCCCGCCCGCGACTCCACCTCCGCCCGCACCGCCGGGTCCAGCGCGGTGGCGTGCTCCAGGCAGGCCAGGGCCAGCAGCGTCAGCCGCGGGGTGTTCTCCGCGAGGAGCCGCCGTAGCAGCGCCGCCCGCTCGCCGGGCCGGGCGTGGGCCACGGCCATACGGATCACGTCCTCCCACTGGGTGTCGTCCGCGCGGCCCGCGATGACGTCGAGGTGGCCCTCCTCGACCGCGTACCGCGCCCCCAGGTAGTCCTGGAAGGTGCGGTGGACGAAATCCAGCACCCCCTCGGCGGGCCGCCGGAGCAGCCCGCTGCGCAGGACCAGCGCCCGCAGGACCGTCACCGCGTCTCCCTGCCCCGCCGCCGAGGCGACCGAAGGCAGGGCGCGTTCCACGATCCCCTCGGCCGTGGCGAGGTCCATCTCCGTACGCCCGCTCAGCACCAGCGCGTACGCCAGCCGCTGGAGCAGCTCCAGTTGGGCCTCCTCGCTCAGCTCCACCGCGGCCATGCCCCGCTCCCGGTCCCGGCGGGCGAGCAGCATCGTGAGGGCGGCGTCGTACAACTCCTTGCGTCCCGTGGGGAGGTAGCCGCGGCGTTCGCGGTGCAGGGCGCAGATCAGGCCGCACATCAGCGGGTTGGTGGTGAGGCGGGCCAGGTCGCGCTTGGTGCGCAGGGCGTCCAGCAGTTGCGCCTCGTACTCGGGTGCCTGGGCGGCCGCGTGCCAGCGCTGTACGAAGGTCGTCACGTCGTCCTGGCGCATCGGCGTGAGGGCGAGTTCCCGGAAGCCCTCGGTGGCCAGCCAGTCGGGGCGTACGGCGGTGGGGCGGGAGGTGAGCAGCCAGCGGTTGCCGGGGAAGGCCCGGATGAGGGCGAGCAGCCAGTCGCGGGTGCGGTGCCGTTCGGCGGCGGGGATCTCGTCCAGGCCGTCGACGAGGACCAGGCCCCGGCCGGCCGTGAGGACGCGCTCGGCCCAGCCCTCGGGTGGGGTGAGCGGGCAGCCCACGGCGGTGAGGAAGGCCGCCGGGGGAGGAAGGGTGCCCGCACGGATCAGGGTGCGCAGCGGCAGGACGTAGGGGACCCGGTCGCCGTCCCCGGCGGCGGTCACCGCCAGCCACTGCACGAGGGTCGTCTTGCCGGAGCCCGCGTCGCCGCGCAGCAGCACGCGGTCGTGGGTGAGGAGGGCGTCCTCGGCGGACAGGCGGACGGTGCGCTCCGGTTCGGTGTGCTCCCCCGGGAGGGCGGCACGCTCCTCGGTGCCCGTCGCCTCCAGGCTCAGGTAGGCGACCTCCAGCGGCCATCTGTCCGGAGAGTCGCGCAGGTCGATGCCGTAGATGGTGATGCGGTTGTGCTGCTCGGCCGCGTACGGCAGGTACCGGCGCTCGAAGGCGGTGTCCCGGGAGTCCGGCCGCGGCGTGCGGGTGATCAGTTCGTCGACCTTGGCGATCAGCTCGGCCTGCCCGCGGGTCTGTTCCACGAGCGTGCGGGCGACGAAGGTGGAGCGCCGGGTGAAGAACTCCAGGATGTGCAGGCAGGCCCATTCCGTCGCGGAGTCGAGGAAGTAGCAGGCGTCGGCGGACAGGACGCCGAAGACGCCGTTCCCCCGGTATTGCAACTGCTTGGCCAGTTCCCGGTGCCCCATGCGCACCGCCTGCACGTCGTCCATGTCCAGGTCACCGAGGGCGAGCAGCCGGGCGGCCAGGGCGTCGGTGACGGCGGTCGCCTCGTCGCGCGGGAAGGGCGGCTCGCCCGGGGAGTCCAGGGAGTCCCCGACGAGCCGCTCCGCGAGCCTGCGCACCTCCCTCTCGCCGAGTGTGCGCTGCTCGCCCCGGAACGCGACGAGGTGGGCCAGCCGGACCGGTTTGTCGACCAGTCCGGCGCCGGGGCCGCCCGTGACGAAGAGCTTCCTCACCAGCGGGGCGACCAGGCTGGACGCCAACTTCCCGCCGAGTACCGCCGGTTCCATGCGCCACCCCCGTGGTTGATCGACGAGGGGAGCCTATCGAGCGTCAGGACAGCTGGCCGTCGTAGTCCGGGAGTTTGAAGGTCTTCTCGGCGTGGCCGCCGGACAGGTCGGTGGCGCTGTTGCCGATGTTCGCGATGATCGTGTAGCCCTTGGACTCGATCTCGGCGCGCTGTTCGGTCTTGTACTCGGCGACGTCCCGGAACAGGTCGAGGAAGCCGCGGACGTACAGACCGGAGGACTCGTAGCCGGCGTGGTCGAGGTTCCACTCGGTGGGCGCCTCGATGATGCCCGGGCGGGCGGTCACGAAGAACAGGGCGACGCCGTGCTCCTGGGCGTACTGGGCGGCCTCCAGGACCGGCCGGTTGGCGGGCTGCGGGTAGCTGAAGCCGAAGTCGGTCTCCAGGGACGTGTTGTCGATGTCGAGGACGATCGCCTGCTTCTCGCCGGGGGCGGCGTCGGCGATCCGCTCCTTCAGGTAGGGCAGGGCCCGGTCCATCACGGCCTTGCAGTCCCGCTGCCAGGTGTCGTAGTCGACGTCCGCGGCCGCAGAGGCGGACGCGGCCGAGGTCGCGGCGGCGCGCGGTGTCTCGGCCGGGGCGGCGACGGCCGGCGTGACCGTCGCGGTGAGCGCCGCAGCGGTGGCCGCGGCCGTGCCCGCCGCCCGCTTCCACGTACGCCGGGACTGGCGGGTCTGTCTGGTCTGTCCGGTCTGTTCGGTCATGGGGGGTTGGGTCCTCTCATGCCTGCGCGGATGCTGGACGGCAACAAAGTTGTCGCGTGCATGCTTGCCCGAACAAGTGGCCGGAGGGCAACGATTGGGTTACTGAGTAGTAGTCAGCTCTGTCGCGCCGACCTCACGCCGTGATCTCCACCCCGTTCGGCACGTTCCGCACCCGCGGCAGGCGGGGATTGACCCGCAGCACCCGCAGCCGGGGGAAGCCGGACAGCCAGGAGACGTCCGTGTCGGGCAGCTCCGCGTTGAGCCAGAGGTGGGTCAGCTGATCGGGGGCCAGTCCCGCCAGCAGTTCCTCGGCGCGCATCACGCCGGCCACCTGGATGCGCGGGCGCCCGCCGAGTTCGCGCAGCGCCGCCAGTTCGGTGGTGTCGGCGACGGGGAAGTAGAGGCCGTCCGGGTCCAGGTGGGCGATGATCTCGTGGGCGTACCGCTCGGTGTCGAAGTGCCGCCAGCCCCGCGCGAGTTCGGCGCGAACCGGCAGGGCGGAGCGGGAGCGGAGGCGGACCAGGTAGTCGATGGCGGCGTCGTCCTGGACCCGGGTGGCGGTGATGGCGAGCAGCAGCGCCTGCCGGTCGTCGGGGACCTGCCCCGGGTCGGGCAGCAGCTCCAGGACGATGGGGCCGACCCAGCCCAGCCCGCGGGCGGCCGGCTCGGTCGTGGGGCGCACCAGGTTCTTCGTACGGTCGTGGACGAGCCGCTGGACGGCCGGGTCGAGTTCGGTGACGTGCTCCAGACAGGCCGCGGCCATCAGCCGGCGGTGGTTGATCTGCGGGCGGCGCAGTCCGGGAGCCGCAGCCAGGAGCCGCTCCAGGAACTGGGAGCACTCCTCGGGGCGGGCGTGGGCGGCGGCCATGCGGATGACCTCCTCCCACTCGGACCGGTGGGCGCGGTCCACCAGAGTGGGGAACCGTCCGCGCGCCACGATCTCCTTGGCGGCCAGGTAGTCCTGGAAGGTGCGGTGGACGAAGTCGACCGACTCGCCGGACCGTTCGCGCAGCAGGCCGGTGCGGTGCAGCAGATGGCGGAAGATCTTCGCGCCGTCCCCCTGCGCACGGGCGGCGGGCATGGCGGGCAGCGCGGCGTCCAGGATGCCGACCGCCCGCTCGCGCGTCAGCTCGGAGGCGTCCTCCTCCAGCATCGCGTGGGCCAGCTTCTGGAGCAGCCGTTCCCGGGTGCTCTGCTGGAGCCGCACGTCGTCGGCGTACAGCACGTCCCGTTCGGGGTCGCGGCGCTGGAGCAGCATCTCCAGGGCGGCGTCGTAGAGCTCCTTGCGGCCGCTGGGGAGGGAGCCGGCGCGGTCCCGGTTCAGGGCACATATCAGGCCGCACATCAGGGGGTTGGTGGCGAGCTGGCGCAGCTCGCGGTAGATCCGTACGGAGTGCAGCAGCCGCTGCTCGTACTCGTCCAGTGCGCCGAGCTCCCGCGGCCCGGTCGAGCGGCTCCGCTCGTCCAGCCGGGCCGCCGAGTGCCAGTCCCGGATGAACCGCGTCACCTGGTCCCGCGACATCGGCGCGAGGGACAGCTCCACGAAGTCCTCCTCGGCCAGCCCGCCCCCCGAGAGCCAGCCGTCCGACACGGCGGAGGGCCGGGAGGTGACCAGGCAGGCGTTGCCGGAGAAGACGCGCAGCAGCCGACGGAGCCGGTCGCGCAGTTCGCCGCGCGTCTTCTCCGGGGCTTCGTCGATGCCGTCGACGAGCAGCAGGGCACGGCCCGCGAGCAGGGTGCGCACCACCCACCCCTCCGGCGCCCGGTCGGCCAGCGGGTGCCGGACCGCGTGCAGGAAGTCGTCCGGTGCGGGGAAGCCCTCGCGGGCGAAGCGGCGTACGGGCAGGACGAAGGGGACCCGGGGGCCCTGGCGGGCGGCGGCCACGGCCAGCCACTGGACCAGGGTCGTCTTGCCGGACCCCGCGCCGCCGCGCAGCAGGACGCGTTCGTGGTCCTCCAGGGCGCGGTCCGCGAGCAGCACGGTGCGCTGCTCGTCCTCCGCGCCGCCGCTGCGCTCCTCCGCCTCCAGGCTCAAGTAGGTCTCCTCCAGCGGCCAACGGTCCGGGGCGTTGGGGAAGTCCACGCCGACGATGGTCAGCCAGCCGTGCCGCCGGGCCACCCACTGGGCGTACTCGGCCTCGAACACCGCGTCCTCCTGAGACCGTTCGGGCTGCCGGGCCGCCGCCTCCGCGTCGCCCAGGTCGACGAGCTGGGCGATCCGGCCGGCCCGCCCCGCCAGGTGGCGCTGGAGATAGGGGGAGCGCCGCACCAGATGGTGCAGGACGTGCAGGCACACGGAGACCAGCAGCGCGTCGTGGAACCAGGCGGCGTCCGGCGACAGTTCCCGGTCCGCGCCCTGCACCGCGCCCCGCAGCCGCCGCGCGTAGTCCTGCGGGCCGAGCCGTACGGCGTCGGCGTCGGTGATGTCGACCTCGGCGACCGCGAGGAGGGTGCGGGCCAGGACGTCGACGACCGGGGCCAGTTCCGCGGTGGGCGCGGCGTGCCGCTCGGCGGCGAGGTGGACCAGGTCGGCGGCGGTGCGGTGGACGTCGTCCGGGGTGGCGGGCGCGTCCCGGCCGTGCCAGGTGACGAGGCCGGGGACCGGTTCGGAGAACACGGGAGGCCGGACGGGGTCGCGGAAGAGCCTGCGGACGAGAGGGGCGGCGAGACGGGAGGGGGTGCGGACGGCGGGATCCATGGATACGGCTTACCCCTGGGGTCGGGAGAACGAGTCGGATGCGGGGAGCTGGACCACCACTCCGTCCGGTACCTGCCGGGTCACGGCCGGGTCCGTGTCCATCAGCACGGTCACGGAGCGCAGACCGGGAAAGGCCGAGAGCCAGGCCAGCCCCTCCACCGGATGCGCCGCGTCCAGCGTCAGGTGGACGAGGCGCTCCGCGACGATCAGTTCGGTCAGGTCGTCGACGCGGTACGCGCCGCGGACATGGACGTGTTCCCAGCCGCCGAGTGAGCGCAGCGTGCGCAGGTCGTCGGCCGTGGACACGCCGACGGCCCACTGGCGCGGCACATGGGCGAGGATCTCGTGGGCGTACCGTTCCCGGTCGAACAGGTGCCAGGCGCCGGCGAGGGCCTGCTGCACACCGGAGCCGTGGTGATCGCGGAAACGGCACAGGAACCGGAGCGCCGCCTCGCTGCCCACGCCCACCGCCGTGTGCACCACGCGGGCCGCCGCGCGGGGATCGACCTCCTCCGGTCCCGGCAGCAGGCCCAGTACCAGATCGCCCCCGGCGCGCGCCAGCTCCTGCGCCGCGTCGAAGGTCGCCGGCGGTATGTGCGTCCGCAGCCCGTCCTCCACCCGCTTGCGCACCCCGGGTTCGGCTTCCGCCACGTACCGCAGCCCCGCGGCCGCCAGCAGGGTGCCGCGGGCGTGGCCCGAGTCCGCGAGCCGGCGCAGGATGTACTCCGCTTCCCTGGGCCGGGCGTGCGCGAGGGCGAGCAGGACGACGTCCTCCCAGTCGTCCAGCTCCGCGTGGTTGACCAGCAGGTCGAAGTCCATCTCCTGCACGGCCAGCCGGGCACCGAGATAGTCCCGGAAGGTGCGGTGGAGGAAGTCCACCCGCCCCTCGGCGGGCTCGCGCAGCAGCCCGGAGCGCAGCAGCAGCGCGCGGTAGACCTCCTCGTGGCCGGTGTCCGCCAGGTTCAGCGCGGGCAGCGCCCGGCCGATGATCTGGTGGGCCTCGGCCCGGTCCATCTCCTGGCGGCCGTTGCGGATCAGCCACCACGCCAGCTTCTGCAGCAGCTGCACCTGGACCGCGTACGGCAGCCGTGCCCCGTCGGGGCCGTGCAGCTCCCGCTCCCGGTCCCGGCGTTCCAGGAGCATGGTCAGGGCGGCCTCGTACAGGGACCTGCGGTCCTGCGGCAGGAAGCCGCGCCGGTCGCGGTGCAGGGCGCACAGCATGCCGCACATCAGTGGATTGGTGGCCAGCCTGTTCAGCTCGGACGTGGTCCGCACGGACCGCAGCAGCGACTCGCCGGTGGCGGGGTCCGCGCCTGCCGCGCGGTGCCAGCGCCGTACGAAGGTGGCGACGTCGTCCTGGGACATCCGGGCGAGCGCGCGCTCACCGAATCCCTCGGCGGCCAGCCAGTCCTCCGGCACGGCCGAGGGGCGGGAGGTGACCAGCCACAGGTTCCCGGGGAAGGCCCGCACCAGCTCGCGCAGCCACCGCCGGGCGGCGGCGCGGCGGTCGCCGGCGATCTCGTCGATGCCGTCGACGAGCAGCACCCCGCGCCGGGCGCGCAGGACGCGCTCCACCCACCCCGGCGGCTGCTCCCCGGCGACGGGACAGCCGACCGCCCGCAGGAAGTCGCCGGGGAAGGGCAGCTCGGCCCCCGGCCGGACGATCCGGCGCATCGGCAGCACGAACGGGACCCGTCCGATGAGGTGGGTCAGCCCGTGGTCGTAGGCGCGGCTCGCCGCCGTGACCGCCAGCCACTGCACGAGCGTGGTCTTGCCCGAGCCGGCGACGCCACGGAGGAACACCTGGTCATGCCCGGCGAGCACCTGCTCGGCGGCGACGGCCGAGTACTCCGCGTCCCGGCGTCCGTCCTGCGGCCGGGTCGCCTCCAGGCTCAGGTACGCCGTGTCCAGCGGCCACTCACGGGTCCCGGCGTCCAGTCCGTAGATGGTGAGCGTGCCGTACCGGTCGGCGATGTGGTCCGCGTAACACTCCTCGAACCCGGCGTCCTCGGCCGACTGGGACGGCAGGCGTTCCAGGAGTACGTCGACGGCCTGGACCAGCCGGGCCAGTTGCCGGGTCTGGACGGTCTGCTGGCGGGCGACGTAGGTGGAGCGCTGGGTGAGGAAGTTCAGGATGTGCAGCGAGGCGGTGTGCAGCAGCCGCTCGTACAGCAGCAGGCCGCCCTCGTCCAGGCCGTACGGGGACAGCGGCACGTTCGTACGCAGCTCGCGGGCGAAGCGGTCCGGTCCGAGTCCGACGGCCTCGTAGTCCTCGATGGTGATCTCGCCGAGCCGGGCGAGGGTGCGGGCCAGGGCGTCCTTGACCGCCGTCGCGTCGGCGGCGTCGACGGGCCGCTCCCGCGGGCCGGTCGCCGCGAGCGCCCTGCGGACCAGCTCCGCGGCGACCTTGTCGACGTCCCCGGGCGTGACGCTCCGCTTCTCGCTCCGGAAGGAGACCAGCGCGGATATCCGCACCGGCCGGTCGACGAGCCCGGCCCCCGGCCCGTCCCGGACGAAGAGTCTGCGGACGAGTGGAGCGACCGCGCTGGACGCGACACGGGCCCCGAGTGCTGTGACGTCGACCATGTTCCGAGCCTAGGTGAACGCCCTTGCGAGGGGGGCGGGTTAGCCGGGACGGGAGTAGCCCCCGTCACATTCACCGGGCCTTCGATCATGGGCGCCGGTGACATGCCGCACAGGCGATTCGGCCTGTACTACGAGGAATAGTGGAAGCCGCAAGAACTACGAAAACGGACACATCGGGCCAGAGTGGTGGTCGGTTTCCGGGGCTCTGAGCTGGTTTTGTCCCGAATGAGGGCTCTGTCGAGACTCGTGAAGTTTCGGGCTGAAGTACTAAATAGCGTCGTAGATCACACCTTTGTGCGGTTCGGGCCCGCCGGGTTACCAAGGTGGAGCCCGCCCGACGAGCGCCCTGTGCGTCCCGCCGGAGGGGCTTTCCTCTGCACCCGTCCCCATGAGGTTCGAATGTTCCCGCGTGTCACGTCCCGTTCTTCCCGTACGACCATCCGCACCCGCGCCGCGGTGATGGCCGCAGGCCTTGGAGCCTCGGTCGCACTGGGAGCCGGGGTCGCGGCCGCCACCGGCACCACGGCGGCTTCCAGCACCTCCACCGCCGCGAGCGCAGTCGAGGCCCAGGCCGCGGCGCAGGCCAAGGCGGCGAAGGCCGAGAAGGCCGGCGCGAAGACCGTCGCCGCCAAGAAGACGGCCACCAAGAAGAAGGCCGCCTCCTGGGTGGACCCGGTCAAGAAGTACAAGCTGACCGCGAGCTTCGCCCAGAACGGCGGCATGTGGGCCTCCAAGCACAGCGGCCAGGACTTCGCCGTGCCGATCGGCACCAACGTCGTCGCCACGCACGGCGGCACCGTCGTCAAGGCCGGTGGCAACGGCGCCGGTGACGGCCCCGCCTACGGCAACGCGATCGTCATCAAGCACGGCAACGGCACGTACTCCCAGTACGCGCACCTGTCCAAGATCAACGTGAAGGCCGGCCAGATCGTGAAGACCGGCCAGTCCATCGCCAAGTCCGGCAACACCGGCAACTCCAGCGGCCCGCACCTGCACTTCGAGATCCGTACGACCCCGAACTACGGCTCGGCCGTCGACCCGGTCTCCTTCCTGCGCGCCAAGGGCGTGACCGTCTGAGGAGCAGGGCTACGCGCCCGATGAGCCCCGGTGCGCCTGGGTGACCAGATCGGTGGCGACCTCGAGAACAGCCGCGCGCTGTTCCTCGGGGTCGCCTTCGAGGTCGCTGAGGACGAACATCCCGGCGTGCAGCGTGAACAGCGCACTGACGCAGCGGACCTGGTCGACCAGGTCCGCTTCCGGGTCGATGAGGCTGTCGCGCAGGCCGAGCATGCGGGTCTTGAACATCTCGCCGATGCGCAGGTCCCGCACCGTCGCCTGGTTCTCCTGCATGAAGCGGAACAGCGGCGCCGCGCCCGCCAGCGCCTCGCTGTAGCGGCGGATGATCTCCTGTTTGGTCTCCAGGGTGTGCGGCTGCTCACGCGCCCACGCGATCAGGTCCTCCATGGGCCGTGAGAGATCCTCGAAGATGCCGACGAGGATCTCTTCCTTGGTCTTGAAGTGGTAGTAGAGCGCGGCCTTGGTGACGTCCAGGCTCTCGGCGATCTCGCGCAGCGAGGTCTTCTCGTACCCCTGCTCGGCGAAGAGTTCGAGTGCCACGTCCTGGATGCGCTGGCGGGTGTTCCCGCGGCGTCGCTGCTGCTTGGTGCCGTCCATCGTGCCGCCCATCCTCCTACGCACCTCCTGTTCCGCGCACTTTCCGAAAAACTTACTTGACGACCGGCTAGTTACGCGTCTACCTTCCCGAGTGTAGTCAGCTTGCCGGGCGGCAAGTAAGTGGGCGAGTGGAACAGCGGGCAGCTGGGGGAGTGGGAGCGATGGCGGACACACCGGGAGCGGGCGCTGACGCGCCGGGAGTACAAGCCGGCGAGGCCGGCGGCAAGCAGCCGAGGAGCGTACGGGTCGTCCTGCTCGCGCTCATGATCGCGATGATGCTCGCGATGCTCGACAACATGATCATCGGCACCGCGATGCCGACGATCGTGGGCGAGCTGGGCGGCCTGGAGCACCTCTCCTGGGTCGTCACCGCCTACACTCTCGCGACCGCGGCCTCCACCCCCCTCTGGGGCAAGATCGGCGACATGTACGGGCGCAAGGGCTCGTTCATGACGTCGATCGTGATCTTCCTGATCGGCTCGGCGCTCAGCGGCATGGCCCAGGACATGGGCCAGCTCATCGGCTTCCGCGCCGTCCAGGGCCTCGGTGCCGGCGGTCTGATGGTCGGCGTCATGGCCATCATCGGCGACCTGATACCGCCGCGGGAGCGCGGCAAGTACCAGGGCATGATGGCCGGCGTCATGGCGCTGGCGATGATCGGCGGACCGCTGGTCGGCGGCACCATCACCGACCACTGGGGCTGGCGCTGGTCCTTCTACATCAACATCCCGCTCGGCGCGGTCGCGCTGGTCGCCGTCAGCGCCGTACTGCACCTGCCGAGGAAGCGCAGCCAGGCGCGCATCGACTACCTGGGCGCCGCGCTGCTGACCGTCGGCATCACCGCGATCGTGCTCGTCACCACCTGGGGCGGCACCGAGTACGCCTGGACCTCCGTGCGGATCATGGAGCTGATCGGCATCGGCGTCGCCGCGCTGGTCGGGTTCGTGTTCTGGCAGACCCGGGCCGCCGAGCCGATCATGCCGCTGCACATCTTCCGCAGCCGCAACTTCACGCTGATGTCCCTCATCGGCTTCATCGTCGGCTTCGTGATGTTCGGCGCCACCCTCTTCCTGCCGCTGTACCAGCAGGCGGTGCAGGGCGCGTCCGCGACCAACTCCGGGCTGCTGCTCCTGCCGCTGCTGGGCGCGATGCTCGTCACGTCGATGGTCGCGGGGCGGGTGACGACCAACACTGGCCGCTACAAGATCTTCCCGGTGGCCGGCGGCGCCCTGATGACCGTCGGGCTGTACCTGTTGTCGCTGATGGACACCGACACCAGCCGCTTCACCTCCGGGGTGTACATGGCCGTCGTCGGTCTCGGCATGGGCTGCCTGATGCAGATCACCATGCTGGTGGCGCAGAACAGCGTGGAGATGAAGGACATGGGCGTCGCGTCCTCCTCCACCACCCTCTTCCGCACCCTCGGCTCCTCCTTCGGCGTGGCGATCATGGGTGCCCTGTTCAACCACCGGGTCCAGGACGTCATGGCGGAGAAGACCGGGGCGCTGGGCTCCGAGGTCACCGAGCAGTCGGCGCAGCTGGACGCGGCGAGCCTGGCCAAGCTGCCGGAGGCGGCGCGCGTGGCGTACCAGGACGCGGTCTCCTCCGGCACCCACGGCGCGTTCCTGCTCGGCGCCCTGGTGGCGGTGGTCGCCCTGGTCGCGGCGGTCTTCGTCAAGGAGGTCCCGCTGAAGGGGGCGGGCCCGAAGGCGGCCGACGCCCCGGCCGACGGCGACGGCGACACGGCCACGGGGAAGGCGCCGGTGACCGAGGCGGTCTGACCATGGGCGGCGGCCCGGTGTCCGCCGCTCGCCGACGAGGCCTCCGGGTGGGTTTCGGCCGCCCGGGGGCCTCGTCGTGTCCGCCATTCTCGGCTGCCGGCCCAGGGCCGTGTCTCAGCGGATCCGGGCAGGCAGGGGAGCCGCTCGGCTGACGCACTCGAACCACACCGTCTTGCCCCGCCCGTCGGCGTACGGTGCGACACCCCACCGGTCGGCCACCGCCGCGACGATCACGAGTCCGCGCCCGCCGTCGCTCAGCGTGTCGGCAGCCGCCACGACCGGCAGCTCCGGGCAGCCGTCGGCGACCTCCACCCGCACTCCGCCGGGGTACAGCAGGAAGCACACGCGGCAGCGACGGCCGGGCACGTGCCGTACGACGTTGGCGACCAGCTCGGTGAGCGCCAGCTCGGCGGCGTCGGCGACGTCCCGCAGGCCCGAGCGGACGAGGTAAAGCCGCAGCACGCGGCGCAGATGGCGGGCCGAGTGCGCGCCCATGGCGAACTCGGCGTGGTACTGACTCCGAACGTCCGTCTCTTGCGGACCGGTTACGTGGTTCACGACACAAGGCTGCGACTCATTGCGTACGTTCGACTACGCACAGAAACGAACGCCGGAAGGCGTTGCCGTCGGTAGTTCCGGAGTGAGGTGCCGCAGTGGCCAACATCCAGTCCCTCGACCCGACCGCGTCCCCACTCGACTACTACGGCTGGGAGCTGCGCCGCCAGCGCGAGGCCCACGGTCTCCGGCAGGGTCAGCTCGGCGAGATCATCTTCTGCACCGGTTCGCTGGTCGGCCAGATCGAGACCACGAAGAAGGTCCCGACGCGGGACTTCTCCGAGCGGGTGGATGCTGCGCTGGGCACGGACGGTCTGTTCTCGCGCCTGATCGGCCTGGTCCTGCGGAGTCAACTCCCCACGTGGTTCCAGCCATACGCGGAGATGGAGGCGAAGGCGGCGTACATCTCCACGTACCAGGCGCAGTTGGTTTACGGGCTGCTGCAGACGGAGGAGTATGCGCGGGCGGTCCTGGCTACCGGCATGCCGGACGACCTGGGAGGCCTGCTGGCCGCCCGAATGGAACGCCAGCGCATTCTGGAGCGCGAGCAGCCGCCGCTGGCCTGGGTGGTGCTGGACGAGGCAGTGCTGCACCGCCCCATCGGCGGCCCCGAGGTCATGCGGCGGCAACTGGCCCGGCTGTTGGAGTTCGCCGGTCACCGGTGGATGCATGTGCAGGTGCTGCCGAACAAAGCCGGGGCTCACGCCAGCCTCGCTGGTTCGTTCAACTTCCTCCGCTTCGACGACAACCCGGACATCGTCTACACGGAGGACATCATCTCCGGCCACATGACGGCCAATCCGGAGACCATCAGGGAAGCCGCGCTCCGTTACGCTCGCTTGCAGGCCGCTGCCCTCTCCGTGGAGGATTCGGCGGAACTGATCATCCGGGTGATGGAGGAACGCTATGGACACGGCTCCCAGCCAGAGGAACAGTCAGTGGCGTAAGTCCAGTTACAGCGGAAATACCGGTGGTGACTGCGTCGAGGTCGCCGACAAGTGCCCCACCGGCTCCGTGCCCGTGCGGGACAGTAAGAACGCGGCCGGGCCGGTTGTCACCGTCGGGGCCGGGGCCTGGCAGGCGTTCGTCCACGGCCTGCGGTAGTCACCGCCCACAGCCCGAACACCGCACCCCAAACTGTCATCGAGCCGCTCAAATGAGCGGCTCGATGACAGTTGCCCCTAATATGCTCACGCTCGCCACTACTCCCCCCGGTCCGCCTGCCGGGCAAGGAACTCCTCGCGGGCCTTCTCCTCAAGCCGGTGCGCCTCGCCGGGTCCAGGCGTGAGGCGACCACCGCCCGTGCCTCCACCGGCCGCTGTCAGTGGCCCGTGCCACCATCGGCGTATGGACAAGCTGCGGCAGTTGCGGCTGGCGAAGGACGCCATGGACCGTGACTGGGCCGACCCGGCGCTCGATCTCGACGCCGTGGCCGCGCATGCCGGATACTCCCGGTATCACTTCCTGCGCGCCTTCAAGGAGGCGTACGGCGAGACACCGGGCCAGTACCTCACCCGCCGCCGTATCGAGCGCGCCGAGGACATGCTGCGCACCGCCAACCTGTCCGTGACCGAGGTCTGCCACCTGGTCGGCTTCAGCAGCCTGGGCACCTTCTCCACCCGGTTCAAGGCGTTGACCGGACTGCCCCCGAGCGAGTACCGGACGAAGTACGTGGGCCGGGGCACCGCCCTCATACCCGGCTGCTACGTCATGCACTGGGCCGGCGGAGTGCGGCGCAATTCCGGAGAAGCGGACTGAGACCCCCGCTGCCTACCGTGGCAGGGCAAGCGGGAACGGCCGCGCAATCAGCGCGTACAAACAGGAGCACGCCATGATCGAAGGCCTCGCCATCTCGACCGTCTGGGTCCTCGACCAGGACCGGGCCAAGGAGTTCTACACCGAGAAGCTGGGCCTGGAGGTCCGCACCGACATGACCATGGGCGAGGGCGGCATGCGCTGGCTGACGGTCGGCTCCCCGAACCAGCCCGACGTCGAACTGACGCTGATGGTCCCGTCCGGCCCCTCGATGGACCCCGAGTCCGCCGAGATGATCAAGAAGCTGGTCGCCAAGGGCGCACTCGGTGCCGGCGTGCTGACCACCGATGACGTCCACGGCGACTACAAGAAGCTCAAGGACCGCGGGGTCGAGTTCCTCCAGGAGCCGCAGGAGCGCCCGTACGGCACGGAGGCCCTCTTCCGCGACGACTCCGGCAACTGGTTCTCCTTCACCCAGCCCCGCGAGGGCGGCCTCGACATGGACCAGGACTTCGCCTGCTGAGCGGCTGAGCAGCCGAGCGGGGCTAAGACCGGCCCGGGGAGCCGCTGTGGGCCCGGTCCGGCAGCATCGGGTAGCTCCCGGTGTTCGTCGGCGCGTGCTCCGGCAGCCACAGCACGGCGACCGCGCCCTCGGCCGGTACGTGCTCCGGGGCGCCGGCGGGCCGTACGTTGCGGAAGGTGAGCCGGGCGCCCAGTACCCGCGCCTGACCGGCGGCGATGGTCAGGCCCAGCCCGTGCCCGCGGCCCGCCCGGTCCGTGCTGCCGGTGCGGAAGCGGCTCGGGCCCTCGGCGAGGAGGGCCTCGGGGAAGCCCGGCCCGTGGTCGCGAACCCGGATCACCCGGCCCTCGACGCTGACCTCGACGGGGGGCCGGCCGTGCCGGGCCGCGTTGGCGAGCAGGTTGATCAGCACGCGCTCCAGGCGTCGCGGGTCGGTGGTGACCTCCGACTCGTGGATCACCCGCACCTCCACGTCCGGGTCCTTGGCCGCCACCCGCCGGGACACGAAGTCGCCCAGCATGATGTCCTGCAGCTCGGCCCGCTCCGAGGCCCCGTCGAGCCGGGCCACCTCCAGGACGTCCTCGACGAGCGTCCGCATCGCCTTCGCGCGGTCGAGGACCAGCTCGGTCGGCCGGCCCGGCGGCAGCAGCTCGGCGGCGGTGAGCAGGCCGGTCACCGGGGTGCGCAGCTCGTGCGCGATGTCCGCGGTGACCCGGCGCTCGGCGTCCAGCCGCTTCTGCAAGGCGTCCGCCATCGCGTCCACGGCGCTCGCGAGGTCGTCGGTCTCGTCCCGGACGACCCCGCCGATGGCGTCCCTCACGCGGACGTCCGGCTCGCCGTTGGCTACCTGGTGCGCGGCGGCGGCGGCCTTGCGCAGCCGCCGCGACAGCTGACCGCCGATGAGCACGCCGAGCGCGCTGCCGCCGAGGACGACCGCGATGGAGCCGATGACCAGGGCCTGGTCGAGGTCATCGAGGATGTCCGCGCTGCGGTCGGTGAACCCGGAGTGCAGGGACATCACGTGCCCGTCCTTGAGCGGCACGGCGGCCCAGATGTCCGTCACCCCGTCGGCCCGCTCGGCGACGTACGTCGCCCGCCGCCCGTTCTCGACCTTGCGGCGCAGCTCCGCGGGCAGCTCGGGGTCGTCGATCTTGGCGTTGGGGAAGTTCTGCCGTCCGGACAGCTCGTAGTTGCGCTGGGCGATCAGGACCCGGTCGTCCGCGAGGTCACGCGCGTTGTCCAGCATCGACACCCGGGCCGCGTTGTGCACGACCAGGCTCAGCGCCACCGCGACCAGCGCGCCGACCAGCGCGATGGCCGCGCTGAGCTTCCAGCGCAGCCCGGTACGGATGCTCAGCCTCGTACGGAAGAACCCCCGCATGTCCTGTATCCCCGAATCCCCGCTCAGGCCTTCAGCTTGTAGCCGAAGCCGCGGACCGTCTCGATACGGTCCTGGCCGATCTTGGTGCGCAGTCGCTGCACATGGACGTCCACGACGCGGGTGTCACCGCCCCAGCCGTAGTCCCACACGCGCTCCAGGAGCTTGTCGCGCGAGAGCACCGTGCCCGGCGCGGAGGAGAACTCCAGCAGCAGCCGCATCTCGGTCGGGGTGAGCGCCACCGGCCGCCCGGCCCGGCGCACCTCCATGCCGTCGGTGTCGACCTCCAGCTCGCCGAAGGCGAGCACGCCCCCGGTGTCGTCGGCGGCCCCCGCGTCCCCCCGGTCGCCGCCGCCCGCGTGCCCGAAGCGGCGCAGCACCGCGCGGATGCGGGCGACCAGCACGGCCCCGTCGAACGGCTTGGTGACGTAGTCGTCGGCGCCGGCCTCCAGCCCCAGTACGACGTCGATGGAGTCCGCCCGCGCGGACAGCATGATCACCGGCACGGTGGACTCGTCCCGGATACGGCGGCACAGGCTGACGCCGTCCAGACCGGGGACCATGACGTCGAGGAGCGCGATGTCGGGGCGGTCGGCCCGGAACGCCTCCAGGCCCGACAGCCCGTCGGGCATCGCGGTGACCGCGAAACCGTCCCGCTCCAGGGCGAGCTGGGTGGCCTCGCGGATGACGTCGTCGTCCTCGACGAACAGGACGTGGGTCTGGTCTGCCATCCGGGTGCTCTCAGTCCTCGTGTGCGGTCACTCGGTAGACGCGGGGGGCGTGCGCCGCGTTCATTTCTCCACCGGGGTTCACGTCTCCGCCGGTGGTCGTCTCTCCGCGGGGTTCACGTCTCCGCCGGTGTCCAAGTCTCCATCGGGGTCTTCATGTCTCCATCGGTCCGGGCGGCCCGATCGGTTCACACGGCCCGGCCGGTTCTCTCGCCGTGCGCGTCAGCTGTCCGGTTCCGGGGCCGGGGTCGGCACGTTCCCGGCGGCGTTGCTGTAGTCGTTGTGGGTGCGGAACTCCTCGGTGAACCGGCCCGAGGCCCAGCGGTACGTGATCACGTTCTCGCCGGACGGACTGGACACCGGGTCGCCCTTCTCGTACACCTGCTTGGTCACCACCAGGTCGCCGCGGTCGATCTCCGCGTAGACCGGCGGCTCCTCGGCCTTGAACACATTCTGGTACGCGCCGTCCTCCTCGCGGTACACGTAACTGCCCACACCGACCGCGTCACCGCACGTCAGCACGTTGACGACGACGTCCTCGGCCGATCCCGACCCTCCGGTCAGCTCCCCGTACGACACGTCGACGGGGTACTCGTCGGCGACGCACGGCTTCAGCTCGCGCTTGACCTCGGCGGAGACCTTGGGGTCGGCCTTGACGAGCCGGACCGCGTTCACGCGGTCGGGAGCCTTGGAGGGGGAGGCCGTGGGCGAGGAGGAGGCGGCGCCCGCCACCGCTTCCGCGTGGGCCGGCCCCTCGTCACGGGCGCCGGTGCCGCCCGCGCCGCAGCCGGAGAGGGAAAGGCCGAGGGCGACGAGCACGGCCACCGCCGTACCCGCCGCCTGTTTACTCCTCCGGGCATCCCCGGGTGATCGACCGACGGTCAGGCCGCGCAACGCTCCCGCTCCTCACGCTCCAGCGCCCGTGCGTCCAGATCGCGGGCGACCAGCTCCTCGCGGAGCCGGGCGAGCGCCCGGTGCAGCGTGCTCTTGACCGTTCCCGCCGACATGCCGAGGGCGGCGGCGGTCTCCTCCGTGGACATCTGCTCCCAGTGTCGCAGCACCACGACGCTGCGCTGCTTCGGGGCGAGCACCTTCATGACGTCCATCAGCAGGGCGCGGTCCGCGTGCTGCTCGGTGGAGTCGTCCACGCACGACTCCGGGAGCTGCTCGGTCGGCACTTCCTCCAGCTTCCGCGCCCGCCACCACTCGGTACGCGTGTTGATCATCACCCGGCGCAGGTAGGCGTCCGCCAGCCGCTTGTCCTCGATGGTCTCCCAGCGGCGGTACGTGCGCACCAGCGCGGTCTGCAGGAGGTCCTGGGCGTCCACGGGATCCGGGACCAGGCGCCGGGCGCTGCGCAGCAGCGCGTCCTGCCGGGTCCGGACGTACTCCTCGAACTCGAGCACCTCGCCCATGTCAACCGCCTTCCGATCCGTAGCCCTGCTGTGCCTGCGGGGCACGGAAACGAAGTTAGGGAAGCGTTGTCACGGCGCTGTGCGATGCAGCCTGCGGAGGGGCCTCGGCTGTCCGTCGGTTGTGTAACGGAAGGAGAGACCGGCTGGAACGACCGGCCACTTGGTGCGGGTAATGACCGATTCCCCCGCTATGTGACCTGTCACGAAAGTACTGCCACGGCTGTGCTCACCGCTGTGCTCCGGCCGTACGTCAGCTCAGCGGCAGCCGGTACAGCCCGTCCGCCAGCGGCTCCACCAGACCGTCGGCGACGAGGCCGTCCAGGGCTCGTGCGCGCTGGACCGGTTCGTGCCAGACCTGGTCGAGTGCCGCCTGCGGCACCGGCCCGTGCGCCTCCCGCAGCACCGCGAGCAGCCGGCCGCGCACCTGCCGGTCGGTACCCGCGTACGTCTGGCCGCGCCGTGGCGGCCCGTCGTGCGCGGGCTTGCCGGCCAGCCGCCACGCGCACCGGTCCGCGATCGGACAGCGGTGACACGACTCGTTCTTCGCCGTGCAGACGAGCGCGCCCAGCTCCATGGAGGCGGCCGCCCAGCGGGCCGCGCCCGCCTCGTCGTCCGGCAGCAGCGCCCGCGCCAGCTTCCGCTCGGCGGCGGTGGTGGCGTTCGGCGGGTACTGCGCACCGGTGACCGCCCGGGCGAACACCCGGCGGACGTTGGTGTCCAGTACGGCGTGCCGCTGGCCGTAGGCGAAGGAGGCGACCGCGGCGGCCGTGTACTCGCCGATGCCGGGCAGCGCCAGCAGTTGGGCGTGGTCCGCCGGTACGTCGCCGCCGTGCCGTTCCGTTATGGCCGCGGCGGCGCCGTGCAGGCGCAGGGCGCGACGCGGATAACCGAGCCGGCCCCAGGCGCGGACGGCCTCGCCGGGCGCCTCCGCGGCGAGGTCGGCGGGGCGCGGCCAGCGGGCCAGCCACTGCTCGTAGACGGGCAGGACACGGCTCACCGGCGTCTGCTGGAGCATGAACTCGCTGACCATCACGCCCCAAGCGCCGGCCTCCGGGCGCCGCCACGGCAGGTCGCGGGCGTGCTCGTCGAACCAGTCGATGACGGGGGCGTGCAGCGGCACACCGGACACGGCCCGCTCACCGACCGGGACGGCGGCGGACGCCGGGGCACCGGAGACGGCGGCGGAGGCCGGGGTCGCGGCGGGGTCGGAGGGGCCGTTGTGCGAGGGCTTCGTGGGCGCAGTCATGACCCTCCGATCCTGCCACGGGAGGACCACCGCACGGGCGCACCGCCACCCGGTATCGGCCACGACCCCTGACGATCGACAGGGGCGCCGCCCCGCCGCCCGCTTGTAGCGTCGGCCCGTGAACGTAACTCACCCGGCCGACGAGCCCGGGGCCGGCGGTGGGCGCGTCGGTGACGGCGTCGGGCCCACCCGCCTCGCCGCCCTCGGCAGCGGTGCCCTCCTCTGGGCCGCCCTCGTCCTTCCCGCGGTCACCGCGGACCGGCTCGGGATGAACGAGCCGCGCCCCCTCTGGCAGCAGCTGGCCGGCCTGGGAGTCCTCGCCGTGGCCGTCGCGCTCTCCCGGCGGCAGCCGCTCGCCGCCTTCGCGCTGGCGGCGGGCCTGAGCCTCGCCGCGACCCCCGCTCTGTTCAGCGTCTCCTACGGCCCCGCCCTCGGCGTCTTCGCCCTGCTGCTCGGCCTGCGCGCGCGGCGGCCGCGTCCCGCGGTGGCCGGCTTCGTCGGTGCCGGTGTCGTCGGCACGGCGCGGATCGCGCTGGTCGGGGTCGACCCGGCGCCCGAGTGGCTGGTCCTGACCGGCACGCTGCTCTTCGGTTGCGTCTTCCCCTGGCTCGCCGGACGCTACTGGCGGCAGAGCCGGGTGCTCGCCGAGGCCGGCTGGCTCAGGGCCGCCCGGCTGGAGGACGAACAGCGGCACGCCGAGGAACGGGCCAGACTGCGCGAACGGGCCCGGATCGCCCAGGACATGCACGACTCCCTCGGCCACGAACTGAGCCTGCTCGCCCTGCGCGCCGCGGCCCTCCAGGTCGCACCGGGCCTCGCCGCCGACCACCGTGCCGCCGCGGCCGACCTGCGCGTCGCCGCCGCCGACGCCACCGACCACCTGCACCGCATCATCGGCGTACTGCGCGAGGTGTCCGTCAACGACGAACCCGCCCCGCTGACCCCGGCGGGCGAGAGCGTCGAGGACCTCGTCGCCCGCGCCGCCGAATCGGGCCTCCCCGTTCGCTGGGAACCGCGGGACGACACCGCCGCCCCGGCCCCGGAACCCGGCGGCATCACGGAGCGCCTGCTGCACCGGGTGGTGCGCGAGGCCCTGACCAACGCGGCCCGGCACGCGCCGGGCGCCCCCGTCGTCGTAGCGGTCACCGGGCAGGCCCGCGGCACGACGGTCACCGTCACCAGCGGACCGGCCGCCCAGGAGGCGCCCCCTTCGTCGGGCGGTTCGGGCCTGCTCGGGCTGCGCGCCGCCGTCGCCTCGGCCGGCGGCGACTTCGACGCGGGCCCGCACGGGGACGGCTTCCGAGTCCGGGCGTA
>NZ_RAIF01000025.1:493448-495682 GCF_003671715.1 Streptomyces sp. E2N166
CGTACACCGAGACGCACTCGGTGCTCAGCCCCGCCGCGTACGCGGAACTGCGCCTGGGCACGCCGCACGGCGCGGTCGCCCCCGTCCTGCCGGACCGCGCGGTCAACGACCCGCCCGTCGAACGTGCCCCCGCGCCCCCGAAGGACGCCGACTGCCGCTACTACCGGTCGAGTGGCGAACTCCTCGTCTCCGTCGACCACTTCCGGCTCTGCTTCGACGAGGAGGGACGCCTGGCCGCCAAGGACGTCATCCCCCGCGCCGGGCCGTCCGGCGCGGGACGCGATCCGTACGAGCGACACGAGGAGTCCGCACGGTGATCCGGGTACTGCTGGCCGACGACGAGGCGATGGTGCGAGCCGGCGTGCGCGCCATCCTGGCGAGCGGCGGGGAGAGCGAGGTCGTCGCCGAGGCGGGGGACGGCCGCGAGGCGGTCGAACTGGCCCGTGCCCACCGCCCCGACGTCGCCCTGCTGGACATCCGCATGCCCCGCCTGGACGGACTCGCGGCCGCGCGGGAGATCGTACGGACCGTCCCCGGCACGGCCGTCGCCATGCTGACCACCTTCTCCGAACAGTCCTACGTGGCCCAGGCCCTGGCCGGCGGTGCCACCGGCTTCCTGCTCAAGTCCGGTGACCCCTACGAACTGATGGCGGGCGTACGGGCCGTGGCCGAGGGCGCCGCCTTCCTCTCTCCGAAGGTCGCCCGGTACGTCGTCGAGGACCTCGGCAGGGGCGGTGGCGGCGGCCGGCTCGCCCGCGAGGAACACGCCCGCGCGCGTGTGGCGCGACTCAGCCCCCGCGAACGCGAGGTGCTCGGTCTCGTCGGCGCCGGCCTGTCCAACCCGGAGATCGCCGCCCGGCTGCACCTCGTCGAGGGCACGGTGAAGGCGTACGTGAGCGCGGTCTTGGACCGGCTGGAGGTACGCAACCGGGTCCAGGCCGCGATCGTCGCGTACGAGGCGGGACTGGTCGAGACGGACGCCTGAACGCCTACGCGCCTAACGCCCACGCGCCTAACGCCTACGCGCCTCAGCGCCGCCGGTGCGAGGCGACGTACGCGGTGTCGACGGCGGTGCCGGCGGCCGGGCCCGGCCCGGTCAGCCACCGCACCGCGGGGGCCGACGACGCGCGCATCGCCTCGGCCAGCCGCGTCGCCGGACGCCTGCCCAGGAGTACGCCCGTGGCGGCGACGACGGCTCCGAGCAGCAGCCCGGCGGCGACGTCGTGCGGATAGTGCACGCCGACGAACACCCGGGAGAAGGCCATCAGCAGGGCGAGCGGGGCCGTGATCCAGATGGCCGCCCGCCGGACCAGGGCCAGAGCGAGGGCGACGGCCGAAGCGCCCGCTATCGTGGCGTGGTTGCTCGGGAAGGACCAGTCACCGGGCGGTGGGCATGCGGCCAGGGACGGCACCGCCTCGGCGACCGCCCGGCACGGACGCTCCTGTGCGAAGCCGGACTTGAGCAGCTCGCTGCACACATACGCCACAGCCGTGGCCACGGGTGCAAGGACCGCTGTCGCGAACGCGTGCGGACTGTCGCGGCGCGACCGCCACCAGGCGACGACGAACAGCGCGCCGAACACCAGGATGCCCGCCTCCGTCCACACCTCCGCCGCGTGCTGGACCCATGTCGGGGTGTCGTGGGCGAAGTCGGTGATGTCGCGGTACAGCTCGTCGTCCTCGAAGGTCATGCTCACGGACGGTAGGCGGCCGGGTGATTCGGTCACACCCCGCGATCGACATGTGCGGCACCTGACGATCGGCAGGGGTCCGGGGCGGTCTCCGGAATGATGATCCGTAAAAGTTGCGGGCTTGAACGGCGGGTGGGACAAGGGAACGCGCCGATCTCTCGTACAGTTTGCGCCGTGGGATCTCTGCGCAATCCGGTCGGGCCGCTTCCCTCCTCCATCTACTGGCGACGGAGGGCCGTACTGCTGTCCCTGTTCGCCCTGTTGGCGCTGCTGATCACGTGGATCGTGGTCGCCGGCGGCGGTGGCGGCGGCAAAGGCCGCGGGGACGGCGCCGACGGCAAGAATCCGGCGCCTTCGATCACTCCCGGGCCCTCGGGTTCCGGGCCGGCGATCAGTGAGGCGCCGGGCGGGCGCGACGAGTCGGGGAGCGGGGACTCCAGCGGTTCGGGCTCCGGCGACGGGTCCGGCTCCGGCGACGGGTCCGGCTCCGGCGACGGGTTCGGTTCCGGCGGCGGCGAGTCCGGTGGCGGCAATGACGGAGCC
>NZ_RAIF01000025.1:495741-503793 GCF_003671715.1 Streptomyces sp. E2N166
TCGGGCGCGGTGAAGTTGAGCCTGCGCAGTGTCCGCAACAACTACACGCCCGGTCAGACCCCTACCTTCGAACTGACCGCTCGGAACACCTCTGGCAGCGACTGCAAGGTCGATCTCGGCCCGAAGCACGCGGTGTTGACGATCACGCCGGCCGAGGGCGACGACGCCTACTGGTCCTCCGACGACTGCGTCAAGGGCGCGGGGAGTCTGCAGTACCGGGTGGCCGCCGGCAGCGGCATCGCCTACACGGTGAAGTGGGACCGCAAGCCGAGCGCCCCCGAGTGCGGGACGCCCCCGGCGGGGTCGGCCAAGGCGGGGACGTACCTGGTGGAGGCCAAGGCGGCCGGGTTCGAGAAGGTGCGGACGTCGTTCGTGCTGAAGAGCGACTGAGCCTCCGACGCGGCCTCGGTGCCGACGCGGCGCGCGGCCCGGCCGCCCCGGCCCGGCCGCGCCGGCCCGGCCGCCCCGGCCCGGCCGCGCCGACTCGGCCGGCAGCCCTCAGACGTACCGCTCCAGGATCGACGACTCCGCCAGCCGCGACAGACCCTCCCGCACACTGCGCGCCCGCGCCTCGCCGACGCCGTCCACCGTCTGGAGGTCGTCCACGCTGGCGGCGAGCAGCTTCTGCAGGCCGCCGAAGTGCTCCACCAGCCGGTCGATGATCGCGCCGGGCAGCCGCGGGACCTTCGCCAGCAGCCGGAAGCCGCGCGGCGACACCGCCGAGTCCAGGGTCTCCGGAGAGCCGGTGTAGCCCAACGCCCGGGCCACCGTGGACAGTTCGAGCAGCTCGGCGTGGCTGAGCTTGTCCAGCTCGGCGAGCGCCTCCTCGACCGTGCGGGAGCGCTTGGCGGTCGGCTCGGGCACGTAGTCCCGTACGACCAGCTCGCGCTCGGGCTCCACGCCGGCGATCAACTCGTCCAGCTGGAGCGCCAGCAGCCGTCCGTCCGTGCCCAGCTCCACCACGTACTCGGCGATCTCGGTCGCGATGCGGCGCACCATCTCCAGACGCTGGGCGACCGCGGAGACGTCCCGGACGGTGACCAGGTCCTCGATCTCGAGCGCCGACAGCGTGCCCGCGACCTCGTCGAGGCGGAGCTTGTAGCGCTCCAGGGTCGCCAGGGCCTGGTTGGCCCGGGACAGGATCGCCGCGGAGTCCTCCAGCACCCGCCGCTGGCCGTCGACGTAGAGCGCGATCAGCCGCATCGACTGCGACACGGAGACGACGGGGAAGCCGACCTGCTTGCTGACCCGGTCCGCCGTACGGTGCCGGGTGCCGGTCTCCTCCGTGGGGATGGTCGGGTCCGGAAGCAGCTGCACGCCGGCCCGCAGGATCTTGGACAGGTCCGAGGACAGCACGATGCCGCCGTCGAGCTTGCACAGCTCGCGCAGCCGGGTCGCGGTGAACTCGACGTCCAGTACGAAACCGCCGGTGCACATCGACTCGACGGTCTTGTCGGAGCCCAGCACCATCAGGCCGCCGGTATTGCCGCGAAGGACCCGTTCCAGGCCGTCCCGAAGGAGCGTGCCGGGCGCCACCGCGCTCAGCGAGGCGCGCATCAGGCCATCGGCACCGGCACTCCCACCGGACTTTCCGGGAGCTGCTGCCCGGTCGTTGGCTGCCACTGCACTCCTCCGGTCGCAGGTTCTTCAGGTGCTCCCCTGTCGCACACTCGGTCGTACGGACGGGCGAGACCAGGGCAAAGTCTACCGGCGGTCCTCGTCCTCCCGTGGGGCCTCTCGCCGACGCGAGCGCGGAAGCACCCTCAGGGCGTCCCCTATGTCCGCGACTTCCAGGACCTTCATGCCGTCGGGGACCCTGCCGGGATCGGTCGGCACCAGGGCGTGCGTGAATCCCAGGCGGTGCGCCTCGGAGAGCCTGCGCTGCACGCCGGTGACCCGTCTCACCTCACCGGCGAGGCCGACCTCGCCGATCGCGACGAGGTTCTTGGGCAGCGGGGTGTCGCTGGCGGCCGAGGCGAGGGCGAGCGCGACGGCCAGGTCGGCGGCCGGCTCGGAAAGCTTCACACCGCCGACCGTCGCGGAGTAGATGTCCCTCTTGCCCAGGGCGCTGATGCGGCCGCGCTGCTCCAGGACGGCCAGCATCATGGACACGCGGGACGTCTCCAGACCGGAGGTGGTGCGCCGGGGGGACGGGATCTGGGAGTCGACCGTGAGCGCCTGCACCTCGGCGACCAGCGGGCGGCGGCCCTCCAGGGTGACGGTCAGGCAGGTGCCGGGCACGGGCTCCGCGCGGCGGGTGAGGAACAGCCCGCTGGGGTCGGTCAGGCCGGTGATGCCCTCGTCGTGCAGCTCGAAGCAGCCGACCTCGTCGGTGGTGCCGTACCGGTTCTTGACGCCGCGGACCAGTCGCAGGCGGGCGTGCCGGTCGCCCTCGAAATGGAGCACGACGTCCACGAGGTGCTCCAGCAGCCGCGGGCCGGCGATGGCCCCGTCCTTCGTGACGTGACCCACCAGCAGGGTGGACATGCCGCGGTCCTTGGAGGCGCGGATCAGCGCGCCCGCCACCTCCCGCACCTGTGCCATGCCGCCGGGGGCGCCGTCGATCTCGGGGGAGGCGACCGTCTGCACGGAGTCCAGGATCAGCAGGGAGGGCTTGACCGCGTCCAGATGCCCCAGGACGGCCGCGAGGTCGGTCTCGGCGGCGAGGTACAGATGGTCGTCGATCGCCTTGATGCGGTCGGCGCGCAGCCGTACCTGGCTCGCCGACTCCTCACCCGTGACATAGAGGGTCTTGTGCTGCTCGCTCGCCGACTTGGCCGCCACGTCCAGCAGCAGGGTGGACTTGCCGACGCCGGGCTCACCCGCGACGAGCACCACGGCGCCGGGCACCAGCCCGCCGCCGAGCACCCGGTCCAGCTCGGGCACGCCGGTCGAGCGGGCGGTCGCCTGACGGCCGTCGACCTGGCCGATGGGCAGCGCGGAGGTGGTGACGCGCCCCGGCGTCGTCGTACGGACCGCGGGCGCGCCGTACTCCTCGACCGTGCCCCAGGCCTGGCATTCGGGGCAGCGGCCGAGCCACTTGGCCGTCTGCCAGCCGCACTCGGTGCAGCGGTAGGACGGCCGTTCCTTGGTGGACTTCGCACGGGCAGCCATGCACGAACCGTAACCGCCCCCACTGACAACCCGCGCCGCCCCCACTCGCGATCCGTGCCGCCCCCACTCGCATCCCTCGCCGCCGCCCCCACTCGCATACCTCGCCGCCGTCCCGCCCCGCGCAGAACGAACAGATCGTCTCCGGCACCCCGAACGGACCACTCGGCACCCTGAACCGGCCACGGAACGCCGGGTTCCTGTCCCCTTATGAGGGATCGTTTCACCCGTACGGATTAAAAGGGCCCAATGCGCCAGTTCGCGCCACCCATAGCCCCCTACGGTCGCCGAGTGATGAGGAGCAGTCCGGAGACCACGACCCGCACGACCGGCGCACACCGGGCGCACCGGGAAGCGCGTGACCGCACCGCGGCGCGCACGCTGGCGCAGCGGCCGCCCGCACGCTACGACGCGTATCTGGACGGCCTGTTCACGTACTGCCTGTCCGTGCTCTGCGACCACGACGCCGCGACCGAAGCCCTGGGGGACGTCCTGGCGCTCGCCGAGCGCCGCGGCCACCGCGGCCCGGGAGCCGCCGGGGACCGCAGGGCGTGGATGTACGCGCTGGCCCGCTGGGCCTGCCTGCGCAAGCTGGCCGAGGCCAAGCAGAAACGTCCGAGCAGCCACGCGGCGGGCCGCCCCCACGCCGTCCGGCAGCGCACCGCGCGACAGCAGCCCGCGCCCCTGTCGCCGCCCACCGCGCACGACGGACACGACGGACGCGGCGACACCGATGGACGCGGCGGCAACGACGAAGCACAGCAGCGCCACCGCCGCGAACTCGCCCTCCTCGCCTGGCCGGAGGCCGCCGGCACCACCCCGGAGCAGCGCGAGGCCCTCGAACTCGCCGTGCGCCACCACCTCGCCGCCCACGAGGTCGCCGCCGTCCTCGGCATGGACCTGGCCGCAGCCCGTGAACTGCTCGCCTCCGCCGCCTGCGAGGTCGAGCGCACCCGCGCCGCCCTCGCCGTCGTCGAGACCGGCGGCTGCCCGGGCGTCGCCCGCCTCACCGGCGACAACCAGTACGTACTGAGCGCCGCCCTGCGCCGCGAGCTGGTCCGGCACGTCGACGACTGCCCGCGCTGCCGCCGTACCGCCGAGCGCGCGATCCCGGGCCGCTGGCCCGGCACCAGCGTCACGCCCGCCGAGCTGCCCGTCCTGGAGGCACCCCGCGCGGCGCTGCACGTCGCCATGGCGCACCTCCCGCGCGCGCGGAGCGCCGCACCCCGCTTCGACCGGCGCGGCTTCCCGATGGACCCCAAGGACCGCGCGGCCCGGCGCGACCGCCTGCGCGCGCGTGCCGTCACCACGACCGTCGTGGCCACCGTCGTCGCCGCCCCCGCGCTCGCCCTGTGGGCGGCCTACCGCGGCACCCCGGTCGTCGAGGGCGAGGGCGGCCGCTCGGCCAGCGCCAGCGAGGCGCAGGATCCCGGGGGCCTGGACGGCGAGTCCGCGGGCGACGGCCACGGCTACGAGAACGCGGGCAACGCGAGCACCGCCCCCGGCACCCGCTTCGGCAGGAACGGCAAGGCCGACGTCTCCGTGGAGGTCGTCAGCGTCTCCGGCGCGGGCGAGAAGGGCGCCGGCCGCCTGGACGTCACGGCCGGCCACGACGGCGACACCACGCTCGTCACCCTGACCGCGACCGGCGACGCACCGGTGCGCTGGTCCGCGTCCACCGGCGCCTCCTGGCTGTACCTGAGCCAGTCGTCGGGCACCCTCGACCCCGGCGAGACACTGACGATCAAGGTCTACGTCGACCACCTGCGGGAACCGTCCGGCCACTGGAGCGCACGGGTGGCCGTCTCACCCGCCGGCGCCGTCGTCTCCATCGAGGGCTACGGCACCGCGCCCAGCCCTTCCCACCCGGGCCCGCGCCCCGATACCCCCGACGACTCGCCGCACCCGTCCGACCCCGGCCCGGACCCGGATCCGTCCCCGTCGACCTCGGCGCCTCCCGACCCGACACCCACGGACGACCCGTCGCCCACGTCGCCCGACCCGGACCCGACACCCACGGACGACCCGTCGCCCACCGGCGGCACGGGTGGCTCGTCCCCGCCGCCCGGCGAGGACGGCGACCCGAGCCCGTCCACCTCGTAGAGCACTTCTCAGGCCGCCTCACAAGACGGCATTCGGTGAACCGGGCTCAGCGGGCGGGGTCCGCCGGATGCGGTGCCACCAGCGGCAACTGCGAGGCCAGGCGCTCCTCGCACAGCTCGACCAGCCGGTCGTAGCCCGCCTTGCCCATCAGCTCGATCAGCTCCGGCCGGTACGAGACGTACACCGGGTCGCCGGCGCCGTGCGCCGAGGTCGCCGAGGTGCACCACCAGTGCAGGTCGTGCCCGCCCGGGCCCCAGCCGCGCCGGTCGTACTCACCGATGGACACCTGCAGCACGCGGGTGTCGTCGGGCCGGTCGATCCACTCGTACGTCCGCCGGACCGGAAGCTGCCAGCACACGTCCGGCTTGGTCTCCAGCGGCTCCCGGCCCTCCTTCAGGGCCAGGATGTGCAGCGAGCAGCCCGCACCCCCGGGGAAGCCGGGCCGGTTCTGGAAGATGCACGAGCCCTGGAAGGGCCGGGTCTGCCGGGAGCCCTCGTCGTCCTCGGAGATCCAGCCGTCCCGCGTGCCCTCGGCGTGGTGCTGCCAGACGTCCGGCGTGAGCCGCGCCACGTGCTCGGCGACCCGTTTCTCGTCGTCCTCGTCGGAGAAATGGGCGCCCAGCGAGCAGCAGCCGTCGTCCGCGCGGCCCGCCTGGATGCCCTGGCAGCCGCTGCCGAAGATGCAGTTCCAGCGGGAGGTCAGCCATGTCAGATCGCACCGGAAGACCTGCTCGTCGTCCGCCGGATCCGGAAACTCCACCCACGCGCGCGCGAAGTCGAGGCCCTTCTCGTCGCCCATTTTGTGCTTCTTTTCCTTCTTGGCCGACTTTTCGTCCTTCGCCTTTTTCGTCTTTGGCACGGCTCCAGGGTAAGTCGCCCGGGCCGGATGACGGCACCGCCGCACTCCCCGCTGGCAGTAGCGTTCCCTACATGAGACTCGGTGTCCTCGACGTGGGTTCGAACACGGTGCATCTGCTGGTGGTGGACGCACACCCGGGCGCGCGCCCGCTGCCCGCCCACTCGCACAAGGCGGAACTGCGCCTCGCCCAGCTCCTCGACGAGGACGGCGCGATCGGCCCCGACGGCGTCGACCGGCTGGTCGCGGTCGTCCGGGAGGCGCTCCAGGCCGCAGAGGACAAGGGCGTCGAGGACCTCCTGCCGTTCGCCACCTCCGCCGTGCGTGAGGCGAGCAACGCCGACGACGTCCTCGCGCGCGTGCGCGAGGAGACAGGCGTCGAGCTGACGGTCCTCAGCGGCGCCGAGGAGGCCCGGCTCACCTTCCTCGCCGTCCGCCGCTGGTTCGGCTGGTCCGCGGGCAAGCTGCTGGTCCTCGACATCGGCGGCGGCTCCCTGGAGATCGCCTACGGCATCGACGAGGAGCCCGACACCGCCGTGTCGCTGCCGCTCGGCGCGGGCCGGCTGACCGCCGCCCGGCTGCCCGGCGACCCGCCCCACCCGGACGACGTCAGGGCGCTGCGCCGCCACGTCCGCACCGAGATCGCCCGCACGGTCGGCGACTTCAGCCGCTTCGGCGCCCCCGACCACGTGGTCGCCACATCCAAGACCTTCCGGCAGCTGGCCCGCATCGCCGGCGCCGCCCGCTCCGCCGAGGGCCTCTACGTCCAGCGCGAGCTGAAGCGGGCCTCCCTGGAGGCCTGGGTGCCCCGCCTGGCCGCCATGACCACAGCCGAGCGCGCCGAGCTCCCCGGCGTCTCCGAGGGCCGCGCGAACCAGCTCCTGGCCGGCGCCCTGGTCGCCGAGGCCGCGATGGACCTCTTCCACGTGGAAAGCCTGGAAATCTGCCCATGGGCGCTCAGAGAGGGAGTCATCCTCCGGCGCCTCGACCACATGGGCCCGGTGTAGCGCCCCAAGGGGCGCGGGGCCGTATCGATGTGCGGCTCCGCCGCCGCGGGCGCGAGCGACCACGAACCGCCCCGCACTCGGCGTATGGCAATCACCACAACGGGGAAAGGGCAACCCGCACCCACCCAACCTCACCCCGTAACCTGACCCCCGTGGCAAAACCAAGGGACGTAGTCCGCATCCCGGATGCGAAGGTCGCCCTGTCGACGGCTTCCGTCTACCCGGAGTCGACCGCGACGGCCTTCGAGATCGCCGCACGCCTCGGCTACGACGGAGTCGAGGTCATGGTGTGGACCGATCCGGTCAGCCAGGACATCGACGCGCTGCGCAGACTCAGCGACTACCACCGCGTGCCGATCCTGGCCGTGCACGCGCCCTGCCTGCTCATCACCCAGCGCGTCTGGTCCACCGACCCCTGGGTCAAGCTCCAGCGCGCCCGCGCCGCCGCCGAGCGACTCGGCGCGAGCGCCGTGGTGGTCCACCCCCCGTTCCGCTGGCAGCGGCAGTACGCCCGGGACTTCGTCAGCGGCATCTGGCGGATGGCGGACGAGACCGACGTGCGGTTCGCCGTCGAGAACATGTACCCCTGGCGGTACCGCGACCGCGAGATGCAGGCGTACGCCCCCGACTGGGACGTGACGAAGGAGGACTACCGCCACTTCACGATCGATCTCAGCCACGCCGCCACCTCCCGCATCGACACCCTCGACATGCTCGGCCGCATGAGCGACCGCCTCGGCCACGTCCACCTCGCCGACGGCAAGGGCTCCGCCAAGGACGAACACCTCGTCCCCGGCCGCGGCGACCAGCCCTGCGCCGAGGTGCTGGAGCACCTCGCGCACACCGGCTTCGACGGCCACGTCGTCATCGAGGTCAACACCCGTCGCGCGATGTCCAGCGCCGAACGTGAGGCCGATCTCGCCGAGGCACTGGCCTTCGCCCGCCTGCACCTGGCGTCGGCGGGCGCACCGGGCC
>NZ_RAIF01000025.1:503981-512056 GCF_003671715.1 Streptomyces sp. E2N166
GCGCGGCTACGAGAAGACGTCCGTACGCGGCATCGCCAAGACGGCGGGCGTCGACCCGGCACTGGTGCACCACTACTTCGGCACCAAGGAGCAGGTCTTCGAGGCGGCCATCGAGGTCGCCTTCGCACCGGTCCTCGGAGCCCCCGAGGCGATCGGCGACGGCCCCCTCGACGGGGTCGGCGAACGGCTCACCCGCTTCTTCTTCGGCCTCTGGGAGAACCCGGCCACCCGTACTCCGCTGCTGGCCATCGTCCGCTCCGCCCTGAACAACGAGACCGCCGCCGCCGTCTTCCGCCGGCTGATCGCCGCCCAGCTGCTGCGCCGCATCGCGGCCCGGCTGGACCTGCCGGACGCGGAGCTGCGCGCCGAGCTGGCGGCCGCGCAGCTGGTGGGGTGCGCCGTGCTCCGTTACGTGATCAAGGCGGAGCCGCTGGCCTCGGCGGACCCGGAGCGGATCATCGCCCGCCTGGCACCGGTCGTACAGGGCCACCTCACCGGCCCCTGACGCACCCTTCACACGGCGCCGTCGGCGAGACGAGCGTCCCGCATTACGGACACCCTGTCCCGGCCCCTGGATGACCGGCGTACGCTCGACGGCAGTCATAACTCTCCGAAGGAGCGAGCGACGATGCCCCAACTGAGGTCCCGCACAGTCACCCACGGCCGCAACATGGCGGGCGCCCGCGCCCTTATGCGTGCCTCCGGTGTACCCGGCGCGGACATCGGGCGGAAGCCGATCATCGCGGTCGCCAACAGCTTCACGGAGTTCGTGCCGGGCCACACCCACCTCGCCCCGGTCGGCCGGATCGTCAGCGAGGCGGTCGTCGCGGCCGGCGGCATCCCGCGCGAGTTCAACACGATCGCCGTCGACGACGGCATCGCGATGGGCCACGGCGGCATGCTCTACTCCCTGCCCTCCCGCGACCTGATCGCGGACAGCGTGGAGTACATGGTCGAGGCCCACTGCGCCGACGCGCTGATCTGCATCTCGAACTGCGACAAGATCACCCCGGGCATGCTCAACGCCGCCCTGCGGCTGAACACCCCCACGGTCTTCGTCTCCGGCGGCCCCATGGAGTCCGGCCGCGCCACCCTGGTCGACGGCACGGTCCGCACCCTGGACCTGGTGGACGCGATGTCGGAGGCGGTCAACGACAAGATCTCCGACGCGGACATCCTCCGGATCGAGGAGAACGCCTGTCCGACCTGCGGCTCCTGCTCCGGCATGTTCACCGCCAACTCGATGAACTGCCTGACGGAGGCCATCGGCCTCTCGCTCCCCGGCAACGGCTCGGTCCTGGCCACCCACACCGCCCGCAAGGCGCTCTACGAGAACGCCGCGCACACGGTCCTCGACCTGACCCGCCGCTACTACGAGCAGGACGACGACTCGGTCCTGCCGCGCAACATCGCCACCCCGGCGGCCTTCGGGAACGCCATGGCGCTGGACATCGCGATGGGCGGTTCCACCAACACGATCCTGCACCTGCTGGCCGCCGCCCAGGAGGCGGAGGTCCCCTTCGGCCTCACGGAGATGGACGCCCTCTCGCGCCGCGTCCCCTGCCTGGCCAAGGTCGCACCCAACGTCGCCAAGGACCGCACGTACTACATGGAGGACGTGCACCGCGCGGGCGGCATCCCCGCCCTCCTCGGTGAACTGCACCGCGCGGGCCTGCTCAACGAGGACGTGCACTCCGTCCACAGCCCGTCCCTGGCCGACTGGCTGAAGACCTGGGACGTCCGAGGCGGCTCCCCGTCCCCGGAGGCCCTGGAACTGTGGCACGCGGCCCCCGGCTGCGTCCGCTCCGCCGAGGCCTTCTCCCAGTCCGAGCGCTGGGACTCCCTCGACGAGGACGCCGAGGGCGGCTGCATCCGCTCCGCCGAGCACGCCTACTCCAAGGACGGCGGCCTCGCGGTCCTGCGCGGCAACCTCGCGGTCGACGGCTGCGTGGTGAAGACGGCGGGCGTCGACGAGTCCATCTGGACCTTCGAGGGCCCGGCGGTGGTCTGCGAGTCGCAGGAGGAGGCCGTCGAGAAGATCCTCACCCAGCAGGTCAAGGAGGGCGACGTCGTCGTCATCCGCTACGAGGGCCCCAAGGGCGGCCCCGGCATGCAGGAGATGCTCTACCCGACCTCGTACCTGAAGGGCCGCGGCCTCGGCAAGGCCTGCGCCCTGGTCACCGACGGCCGCTTCTCCGGCGGCACCTCGGGCCTGTCCATCGGCCACGCCTCGCCCGAGGCGGCCGCCGGCGGCACCATCGCCCTCGTCGAGGACGGCGACCGCGTCCGCATCGACATCCCGAACCGCTCCATCGAGCTGCTGGTCGACGACGCCGAACTGGCCCGCCGCGAGCAGGCCCTGGGCGGCGTGTACGCCCCGAAGAACCGCGACCGCAAGGTCTCCGCGGCCCTGAAGGCGTACGCCGCGATGGCGACCAGCGCGGACAAGGGCGCGGTGCGCGACGTCAGCAAGCTGGGCTGAGCCCCGACGAGGGACCCGGGGCGCGGCCTACCAGGCCCCCGGGTCCCGCCCCGGCACCCCGAACACCGTCCCGTCCGGCGCCCCGGCGTACACGTGCCCGCCCGCGAGCAGCGGCGCCGGCAGTGACGCGGGCACCTTGTCGGAGTCGGCGCCGAGCCGGGGCCGGGTCTGTCCGAGGAGCTCGCCCTTGCGGGCGTCGATGCCGAGGAGCCGCCCGTCGGGCGCGGTGACGTACACGTGCCGCCCGTCGGAGACCGGCGCCGAGCCCCGGCTCACGCCCGTCTCCAGGCGCCACGCCTGCTTCCCCGCCGCCATGTCCACGGCGACCAGCGAGCCGCCCGCGCCCATGAGGTACACGGTGTCCCCGCGCACGCCCGCCGACGCCGACGCCTGCTCGACCGGGATCGGCAGCGTCACCCGGCGGGTCGCCCCGGTGGCGGGCGTGTAGCGGACCACGGCCTTGACGTCGCCGTAGGCCGCTCCTTCGGCGACGAGGAACACGGAACCGTCCGCCGCCCCCACGGGTGTCAGCGCCCCCGCCAGCTCCGTGTCCCACCGCACGTCCCCGTCGGCCGGGTCCACCGCGGTGACCCGGGTCCGCTGCCCGTCCGGGGTCCGGCTCGTCGCGTACGCCGCCGGTCGCCGCTCACCGGCGAACGAGGTGAAGTACGGCACGGACTGCCCGCGGATCCGGTGCGACCACCGGGGACGTCCCGAGGCGCTGTCCACACCGGTGACCGTCCCGTCGGCGCGGGTGAGCAGGAGCATGTCGCCGACGCACCGCAGACCGTCGTACGCGGGCATCTCCTCCTGCCACACCGGTTCGCCCGTGGCGGGGTCGAGCGCCTCCAACGGACCGAGCAGGCCGACCTCTGGCTGCACGAGCCCGCCCGACGCGACCGGCGGCTCGCTCCGCACGGCCTCCTCCACGGCGTGCCGCCACAGCGTGCTGCCGTCGGCCGGATCGATCGCGAAGACCAGCCCGGGCCGCGCGCACAGCAGCCGCCGGGCCGCGTACGAGCACTGGGGGACGCCACCGCCCTTCGACGCGGGCACCGCCTCCCAGGCGCCGAACCCGCCCGGGCCGCTCTGCGCGGCGGGCGTCCTGTGCGCCGGTTCGGCGTCGCCGGACATCTGAACCGAGACGAGACCTCCGGTCACGGCGAGGCAGAGCGCACCGGCCACGAGCGCCGCCCGCCTTCCGAGCCGCCGCACGGCCGGCTCGGCGGGAGCCTCCGGCGCCGGAGTCCGCTCCGAAGCAGCGACCGCCTCCGGGGCCGACGAGTCCTCCACCCGCTGTGCCGGTATGAAGACCTGCGTGTCCCACGCCGCCGCCACCGACCGCAGCTCGCGCATGAGCTCGTCCGGAGTGGGCCGGTCGGCGGGCTCCTTGGCGAGGCACCGCAGCACCAGCGGCGCGAGCGTCACCGGTACGCCGGTCAGGTCCGGTTCGTCGTGCACGACCTGGTAGGCGACGACGTACGGACTGTCGGAGTCGAACGGTCCGCGTCCGGTCGCCGCGTGCACCATGAGCGACCCGAGCGCGAACACGTCAGCGGCGGACCCCACCTCGCGGGGGCGCCGGAACTGCTCGGGCGCCATGAACGGCGGCGTGCCGATCAGCTTCCCCGTCTCCGTCCGCAGTTCACTGTCCTTCGGCCGGGAGATGCCGAAGTCGATGACCTTCGGCCCGTCCTCGGCGAGCAGCACGTTGCTCGGTTTCAGGTCCCGGTGCACGACCCCCACCCGGTGGATGTCGCGCAGCGCCTCCGCGAGTCCGGCCATCAGCCGGCGCAACTGGTCGGAATCCATCGGGCCGTTCCGCTTCACCTGCTCGGAAAGCGTCGGACCAGGGATGTACAGCGTGGCCATCCAGGGCCGCCCGGCATCCGGATCGGCGTCGACGACCGGTGCCGTGAAGGCCCCGCTCACCCGCCGCGCCGCGGCCACCTCCTGCCGGAACCGCCCTCTGAACTCGGGATCCAGGGCGTACCGAGCGTGCACGACCTTCACCGCGACGCGCATCCCGGAGGTGCTGCGGGCCAGGTGCACGACCCCCATGCCACCCGAGCCCAGACAGGACTCGAGTCGGTAGTGACCGGCGTACTCCGGAAGTTCCGCTTCCGCGCCCGCTCCGGCGTTCGGCTGCGGCGCCATGGAACCACCCCCGTGCTGTTCGTTCGCGCGCGCGACGCTCGGAGCCTAGTCGATGGTTCTTTGGGGGCCGAAGAGGCTTGCTAGCCTCCGCGTGCGAGTTGCGAACTGGTGTTTCGCACCTTGATCCATGGGAATCAACGTGACCCCACGAAACCCGTGGGGTGCGACGGGGGAGGTTTTTCATGTCTGTCGACCAGCTCACGGACGCCACGGGCGGGGACGAGAAGGCGACCACGGAGGCCGTCACCACGGCAGCCGCTGCCGCCGGCTCCTACCCGGTGGCGCCGGGCCACCGGCTGAACGTCCGCAGCGGTCCCGGCACCGGCTACTCCATCGTGCGGACCCTGCCCGAGGGTTCCTGGGTCCGGATCCACTGCCAGACGCCGGGGACCCGGGTCTCGGGCCCGTACGGCACCTCGAACGTCTGGGACGGCATCGGCAGCGGTCAGTACGTCTCCGACGCGTACGTCCGCACCGGCAGCGACGGTTACGTGGCCCCTCGCTGCTGACCTTGTAACAGGGCTGTCCTGAAGGCGTATTAGGAGGTTGCCGAGAGGAACGGCGTGCCGGGCCGAGTGGCTCTTGATGGTCGGAAACGCCCGCTCGCACCGTTGGGTGCGGGCGGACCGGCACGCCAACCGACTCCGAGGTAGACAACGATGCGCGTTCGCAAGCTGACCATCGCCGCCATGGCCCTCGCCGCCGGTCTCTCGCTCACGGCCTGCCAGAACGACGACGACGGCACGGACCGGAGCGCCGCACCGCCGGCCGCCTCCACCGCGTCCTCCTCGACCGGCGGCTCGGACTCGCCCGGCTCGGACCAGCAGGGCGGCACCGACTCCGAAGGGAAGGCCCCCAACAGCACCGGCGGAACCGGCGGAACCGGCGGAACCGACGAGGACGGCAAGGCCGCCAAGTGCCGCACCGACGAGCTGGAGATCACGGCGACCGACGCCACGATCGGCGGCGACGACAGGGGCACCGTCGCGGTGGACCTGAAGAACGGCGGCGGCCGGGACTGCTCGCTCGCGGGTCACGCGGGCGTCGACCTGAAGACGAACTCCGGCACCCTGTCCGCCGAGCGCACGGGTGACTCGGCCCCCTCGGTCGTCCTCGCGGACGGGGACACGGTGACCTTCGGCATCACCTACCCGATCAACGACTCGGGCGGTTCCGGCGTCCGCATCACCGGCCTGGTGGTGACCCCGCCGGACGAGACCAAGTCGGTCACCCTCGACTGGCCGGGCCATGCCACGCTGCCCGTCACGGACGGCTCCGGCACCCCGGTGCAGGTCGGCCCGCTCGGCAGCGCCGGCCAGGGCGGCTGACGCACCCCACGTCCCACGAGTCTCGTCCGGTGGGCCGGGCCCGCCCGGGGCCCGCGCCGCGCCGGCGCCATAATCGACCCGTGAGCGCAGAGAACGGTAAGAACGGCATCCCGGACGTCCCCGCGGGCCCCCGCCCCGAGCCCCTCCGGTTCTACGGCACGACCTGGGTGCACCACGACAACGGCTACACCGCCCGCCGGGCGGGCCTCGCCGTCGGCTCCCTCGCCGTGGCGGCCGCCGCCTGCTTCGTGCTCCGCGTGGCCTACCAGGGCCTCCAGATCGCCGACATCGGCAGTTTCGTCTCGCTGCTGATGATCGTGATGTTCGCGATCTGCAGCGCCCTGGCCTTCCGCCACACCTGGTCCGGCTTCACCAGCCGTCCCGACCCCGACCGTCAGGCATCGATGCGCGGCCTGCTCGCCATCGGCTTCGTCGGCTCCCTCCTCGCCTACTTCTTCCGCACCTTCACCGAGGCCCCGGGCGAGAAACTGCACCGCGCGGAGTACGAGAAGGCCCGCGCGGAGTACGAGAAGCGCACCACCCGCCGCTCGGGCAACCCGACGAAGAAGCGCCGCCGGAAGTAGCCGAAGCGCCGCCGGAGGAAGCGGAGAGCCCGCGAGCGCGGCGCCGACGTGAACGCCGTGGAACCCGGCGCCGGCATGGCCACCGAGTTCCGCCGCACCCTTCCCGGCGTGCCGATCATCCGCGGCAACGGCAACGCCCTCCCCCTGGCCGATCACACCGCCGACCTCCTCACCTACGCCCAGGCCTGGCACTGGACCGACCCCGCCCTGGCCGTCCCGGAGGCGCTGCGCGTGCTGCGTCCGGGCGGCGCGCTGGCGCTGTGGTGGAACACCGAGGCCCTCGACGTGCCCTGGATCGCCGCCGCGGCCCGGCGCATCGACCAGCACTTCGACCTCGACCTCTCCGCCGAGAAGCGGAACGTCGGCCCGGACACCGCCGACCCCGCCGGCCGCCTCGGACTCACCCGCCGCGAGATCCGCTGGAGCCGCCGCGTCCCCGTCGACACCCACCTGGCCAACCTCGCCAGCCACTCGGTCTTCCTGACCGACACCGACGAACGCCGCGCGGCCTTCCTGGCCGACGAGCGCAGGCACCTCCTGACCGCTTTCCCGGACGGAGTCGTCGAGGAGACGTATGTCGTCGTCCTCCTGTTCGCCAGGACCCCCGTGACCCCGTGACCCCTTGACGACGGATGGAGCGGGGAGGAATATTCATCGCATGGTGAATTACTCTCCCGTCCCGCCCGGAGAAGCCGGCGGCGACCCCGCCCCACCCGCTGTCCACGCCGAGGACGTCACCGTCGCCCGCGGTCACCGCACTGTCCTGCGCGGCCTCCGTTTCACCGTCCCGCGCGGCCGGATCACCGGCCTCCTCGGCCCCTCCGGCTGCGGCAAGTCGACGCTGATGCGGGCGATCGTGGGAACCCAGGCCAAGGTCACCGGCACCCTGGACGTCCTCGGCCGTCCCGCCGGCCACCCGGCCCTGCGCACCCGCATCGGCTACGTCACCCAGGCCCCGTCCGTCTTCGACGACCTGACCGTCCGCCAGAACCTGGACTACTTCGCCGGGATACTCGACCCCGGCCGGACGGCCTCCGACCGCCGCCGCGAGGACGTCACCCGCGTCATCGCCGACGTCGACCTCACCAGCCACGCCGACGCCCTGGCCGGCAACCTCTCCGGCGGCCAGCGCAGCCGCGTCTCCCTCGCCGTCGCCCTCCTGGGCGCCCCCGAGCTCCTGGTCCTCGACGAACCCACGGTCGGCCTCGACCCCGTACTCCGCCGAGACCTGTGGACCCTCTTCCACTCCATCGCCGCCGACCGCGGCGCCACCCTCCTCGTCTCCTCCCACGTCATGGACGAGGCCGAGCGCTGCCACCGCCTCCTCCTGATGCGCGAGGGCGAGGTCCTCGCCGACGACACCCCCGACGCCCTGCGCACCCGCACCGGCTCCGAGACGGTCGAGGAAGCCTTCCTCCACCTGGTCGACGAGGCGAAGGCGAAGGCGGCGGCCCGCCCGAAGGAGACCACCCGATGACCACGCCCACGACCCCCGCGACCCCCGCGCCCGCCCTCACCCCGGCC
>NZ_RAIF01000025.1:512332-517371 GCF_003671715.1 Streptomyces sp. E2N166
CCCGCACCACAGCCACCGCGGCCAGGGTCCTGCGCCAGCTGAGCCACGACCCGCGCACCATCGCCCTGCTGATGCTGATCCCCTGCGTGATGCTCTTCCTGCTGCGCTACGTCTTCGACGGCAGCCCGCGCACCTTCGACAACATCGGCGCCTCGCTCCTCGGCATCTTCCCGCTGATCACGATGTTCCTGGTCACGTCCATCGCGACGCTGCGAGAGCGCACCTCCGGCACCCTGGAACGCCTCCTCGCCATGCCCCTCGGCAAGGGCGACCTCATCGCCGGCTACGCCCTAGCCTTCGGTGCCCTCGCCATCGTCCAGTCGGCCCTGGCCACCGGCCTCGCGGTCTGGTTCCTCGGCCTCGACGTGACGGGCAGCCCCTGGCTCCTCCTCCTGGTCGCGCTGCTCGACGCCCTCCTGGGCACCGCCCTCGGCCTCTTCGTCTCGGCCTTCGCGGCCTCCGAGTTCCAGGCGGTGCAGTTCATGCCGGCGGTGATCTTCCCCCAGCTCCTCCTCTGCGGCCTCTTCACCCCGCGCGACAAGATGCACCCGGCCCTGGAGGCCGTCTCCGACGTACTGCCGATGTCCTACGCGGTCGACGGCATGAACGAGGTCCTCCGCCACCCCGACATGACCACCGCCTTCGTACGGGACGCCCTGATCGTCGCGGGCTGCGCCCTCCTGGTCCTGGCCCTGGGCGCGGCGACCTTGAAACGCCGAACGGCATAGCAGCCCGTCCGGCGTTTGAGGACGAGGCCCTCAAGGCCGAAAGCGGGGGTCTGGGGGCGCAGCCCCCAGGGACGGGAACGGGAAGGGGCGGCGGGGGCGAAAACCCTCCACGGACCGACCGCCCACCGGCGTCCCGCGGACTGGACGCGACGCCCCCACCCGCTCCGCGAATGCGAGGATGACGACGACGGACGACGCACCCAAGACAGGGCACCGGAGGGCACCGAACGCCATGACCCAGAAAGTCGCAGTCCTCGGCACCGGCAAGATCGGCGAAGCCCTGCTCAGCGGAATGATCGGAGCCGGCTGGGCACCCGCCGACCTCCTGGTCACCGCCCGCCGCAAGGAACGGGCCGAAGAACTCCGCGCCCGCCACGGAGTCACCCCGGTCACCAACGCCGAGGCCGCCAAGTCCGCCGACACCCTGATCCTCACGGTCAAGCCGCAGGACATGGGCACCCTCCTCGACGAACTCGCCCCGCACGTCCCCGCCGACCGCCTGGTCATCAGCGGCGCAGCGGGCATCCCGACCGCCTTCTTCGAGGAGCGCCTCGCCCCCGGCACCCCGGTGGTCCGCGTCATGACGAACACCCCCGCCCTCGTCGACGAGGCCATGTCCGTCATCTCCGCCGGCACCCACGCCACCGCCGACCACCTCACGCACACCGAGGAGATCTTCGGCGCCGTCGGCAAGACCCTCCGCGTCCCCGAGTCCCAGCAGGACGCCTGCACCGCCCTCTCCGGCTCCGGCCCGGCGTACTTCTTCTACCTGGTCGAGGCCATGACCGACGCCGGCATCCTCCTCGGACTGCCCCGCGACAAGGCCCACGATCTGATCGTCCAGTCCGCGATCGGCGCCGCGACCATGCTCCGCGACAGCGGCGAACACCCGGTCAAGCTCCGAGAGAACGTCACGTCCCCCGCCGGCACCACCATCAACGCCATCCGCGAACTGGAGAACCACGGCGTCCGCGCCGCCCTCATCGCCGCCCTGGAAGCCGCCCGGGACCGCAGCCGCGAACTCGCCACCGGCACCAAGGACTGACGAGGACCGACGAGGACCGACGAGGACGGCAGGGCGGGCCCTTGCCGTCCCACCCAGGCCTGGGGCTCACTTCGCCGCTGCCACCACATCCTCCGTCGCCACCACCGCCGCGAACCCGCCCCCGTGCAGCGACACCGCCGACGCCCGCGCCAGCTCGTCCGCGCTCTGCCGCCAGCCGAAAGGCCCCTCCAGACCGAAGGTGTACGTCGCGTCGAACGCGACGACGACCTCGTACCCGAGGTTCCCACCCATCCGTGCCGTCGTCTCGACGCACATGTTCGTCTGGATCCCGGCCACCACGATCTGCGAGATCCCCGCCTCCCGCAGCCAGGCCCCCAGGTCGGGTGTCCCGAGGAACGCCGAGTTCACGCTCTTCGTGACCAGCAGCTCGGCCCCGCCCCCCTTCCCGCGTCGCCCCTCCACGTACTCCTTGAACCCGTTGCCCTCGTACCCCGCCCGCAACGGCGACCCGGGCTCGACGGAGTCGTGCCGTACGTAGACGACCGGCCGCCCGGTCGACTGCCACACGTCGATGAGGGCGGCGATGTTGTCGTCCGCCGCCGGATTGTTGCGCGCACCCCAGAAGTCGACCTCCTCGAAGCCCTGCTGCACGTCCACGACCACCAGTGCTGCGTTCTCAGCGATGTCCATGCCCTGATCGTGCCGCCAGGCAGCACCGGACCCCAGGGGTACAGAAGTCGGCGATCGATGTTTTACTGCCACTCATGGCAGCCCCCTACCGCGTCGCCCTCGTCGCCTTCCCCGGCATCCGGGCCTTCGACGTCTCCGTCATCACCGAGGTCTGGGGCACCGACCGCACCGACCGCGGCGCCCCCGCCTTCGACCTGCGCAGGGTCACCGCCGACGGCACCACCGCCGTACCCATGCGCGGCGGCCTCGCCCTCCACCCCGACCGCACCCTCGACTGGCTGGACGGCGCCGACCTGGTCCTGGTCCCCGGCCTCGACGACCACCTCACCCCGGCCCCCGCCCCGGTCCTCGACGCCCTCCGCCGCGCCCACGCCCGCGGCACGACCGTCGCGGCCCTGTGCGGCGGCGCCTTCACCCTCGCCCAGGCCGGTCTGCTCGACGGCCGCCGAGCCATCACCCACTGGCGACTGACCGACCTCCTGCGAACCCAGCACCGCCGCGTCACCGTCGTCCCCGACGCCCTCTTCATCGAGGACGACAACATCTGGACCGCCGCCGGCACGGCCGCCGGCATCGACCTCTGCCTCCACCTGGTCCGCCTGGCCCACGGCGCCGAAGCCGCCGCCACCATCGCCCGATCGATGGTCACGGCCCCCTTCCGCACCGGCACGCAGGCCCAGTTCATCGAGCACCCCACACCCCGGGCCGCTCGGGACGCCGACGCCCTCGCCGCCGTCCGCGAACACGCCCTGCGCCACCTTCACGAGCCGCTGACGGTCGCCGACCTGGCCGCCCGCGCCGGCATGTCCCCCCGCTCCTTCGCCCGCCACTTCACCGCGGCCACCGGGACGACCCCGCTCCGCTGGCTCCTGGACCAGCGCATCGCCGCAGCCCAGAAGCTGCTCGAACGCACCGACCTGCCCATGCCCGAGGTCGCCCGCCGGTCCGGCTTCGGCAGCGAGGTCACGATGCGCCAGCACTTCGCATCGCGCCTCGCCACCAGCCCCCGCGCCTACCGGGCCGCGTTCACGGGAGGAAGCAGCCCGATCGCCCGGTAAGCGGCATCCACGGTCGGCCGAGCCATGGCCCGGGCCTTCCCCGCCCCCTCCTGGAGCACACCCTCCACGTACCCGGGGTCCGCGCACAGCTCCTTGTGCCGCTCCTGCACCGGCCGCAGCACTTCGACGACGGCCTCGGCGGTGTCCTTCTTCAACGCGCCGTACGAGTCGTACCCACCCGCCAGCTCCGCCGGCTCCCCGCCCGTGCAGGCGGCGAGAATCTCCAGCAGGTTCGCGAGCCCCGGCCGCGCCTGACGGTCGTACACGACCTCACGTCCGCTGTCGGTCACGGCCCGCATGACCTTCTTCCGCACCACGTCCGGCTCATCCAGCAGATAGACGATCCCCGGCCCGACGTCGTCGCTCTTACCCATCTTCGACGCCGGCTCCTGCAGATTCATCACCCGAGCCGCCACCGCGGGGTTCGTCGCCCGGGGCACCACGAACGTGTGCCCGTACCGCTGGTTGAACCGCACCGCGAGATCCCGCGCCAGCTCCACGTGCTGCGTCTGGTCGATACCGACCGGCACGTCGTCCGTCCCGTACGCCAGGATGTCGGCCGCCATCAGCACGGGATACGTCAGCAGCGACAGCCGCACACTCCCGCCCCGCTCCCGCTCCCGCGCGGCCTTCTCCCTGTACTGGATCATCCGCCGCATCTCCCCGTCGGTGGCGACGCACTCCAGGACGTACGACAGCCGGGCATGCTCGTCCACGTGACTCTGTACGAACACGGTGCACAGCTCCGGGTCCAACCCCGCCGCCAGCAGCAACGAGGCCGCCTGCCGGCTGAGTCTGCGCACCCGCGCCGGATCGTGGTCCACGGTCAGCGCGTGCAGATCGACCACGCAGAACAGGGCGTCCGATCGGCGCTGGTCCTCCGCGGCCCACTGCCGCATGGCTCCCAGATAGTTCCCCAGCGTCAGATGCCCGGTCGGCTTGACCCCACTGAAGACCCGTGTCATCTCTCCACCTCCTGGTCAGGGCCGCCACCACCCGCCGGCCGCCCCTCCTGGAGGGAGATACGAGAACGGCCGCCGAAGCGGCGGCCGTTGAGTGCATACGTGAGAACGGCCGCCGTCAGGCGGCCCACCAGAGCCCGGTACACGTACGCGTCATCACGCCTCCCACCGTACGCGTGCGGAGGGCGTCCGGCCCGGCATTTGACACGCGCGACCCGCGCTCGTAGTGTTCTCCGAGTTGTCCGACGTGAGCGCCGACTCCGGTCGGTCCCCGGACAGCGATTCCGCAAGTACCAACCACTCCTCGACGAACAGTCGCGTTGTCGACCTCGTCGTATTGTCGGTGCGCGTATTTGCGGAATGAGGATTCCGCGTCCTCCAGGACGCGGCCCCCGATTAGCTCGGGAGCCCGGAATCCGCTAGAGTCTCACCTCGTTGAAACGGCCCAACAGCCGCGAAACAACCCCCTCTGACGGGGAATCAGGGCCGAAAGGATCTGATAGAGTCGGAACCGCCGGAAAGGGAAACGCGAAAGCGGGAACCGGAAAGGCACCGAGGAAATCGGATCGGAAAGATCTGATAGAGTCGGAAACGC
>NZ_RAIF01000042.1 GCF_003671715.1 Streptomyces sp. E2N166
GAACACCTCGCGCAGGGCGCGCAGTTCGACCTCGTCGGAGAACGCGGTGCCGTTGGCGGCGGACTCGACGTAGCCGATGGAGCCGGGTTCGGCGCCGGCGCGTTCCAGCGCCCGGCGCATGGTCGCCACCTGGGTGCGGTGGCTGGGCGAGAGGAAGCCGTTGGAGCGGCCGCTGTGCAGGGAGGCGGTGCTCTTGATGACGGCGTGCACGGTGTCGCCGTCGCGCAGCGCCGCGTCCAGCGGCTTGAGCAGTACGGCGCCGACGGCCTCGGCGGGCAGGTAGCCGTCGCCGTCGCGGAAGCTGCGCGCGCCCGGATGGGTGCCGAGCAGCTGCATCTCG
>NZ_RAIF01000052.1 GCF_003671715.1 Streptomyces sp. E2N166
TCGACGGTGGTTCGCCCACGGAGGGTTTCCTGGGGCATGTGGCGGTCGGTCCGATGGAGTCGACGTTCCACTCGTGGGCCGGGGCGGCGTGGGCGGACTGGCTGTTCATGCTGGGTCTGCTGGGGATCGGGCTGGCTCTGACCGCGGGGGTGGCGCTGCGTCTGGCGGCCTTCGCGGGGACGGTGATGATGGCGTTGATGTGGGTGGCGGAGTGGCCGCCGGCCAAGCACCTGTCCGACGGGTCGGCGAGCATGTCGACGAACCCGTTCGCCGACTACCACCTGGTGTACGCCGTGGTGCTCATCGCCCTGGCCGCGGTCTCGGCCGGGAACGTCTTCGGGCTGGGCCGGCTGTGGGCGCGGCTCCCC
>NZ_RAIF01000053.1 GCF_003671715.1 Streptomyces sp. E2N166
GGGAGCGTCCCAGACATTCGCCGATCTGACCACCTCCTCCAGGCGGATGGCCAGTTTCCGCAGCACCGGATCGACCTGGTTCGTCCCCCGGCCGTTCCCCTTTTGAGCATCCAGGGCCGGCGGCTCCTTCCTCGCACCGGCGGCGTGCTGATGGGCCCGCACCGCGGTCGAGTCCACTGACACGTCCCAGTCGATCCCGCCCGCGGCATCCTCGGCG
>NZ_RAIF01000018.1:0-8361 GCF_003671715.1 Streptomyces sp. E2N166
TCAAGGAACGGACGCTTCCTTTGTACTCACCCGAGAGACTCTCTCAGGCTTTCCTCCGGGCGCTTCCCTTCGGTCTTGCGTTTCCGACTCTACCAGATCTTTCCGATCCGATTTCCTCGGTGCCTTTCCGGTTCCCGCTTTCGCGTTTCCCTTTCCGGCGGTTCCGACTTTATCAGAAGTTCTGAGCCGGTCTGACCGGCCGTTCATTTCCGATTCATCGGGAGAGTGCTTCGCTGAATTCAATGATCCAGGAGGAAGCAAATAGATACTACCGGCTGCCTTCTGGGGTGAACCCATCTCCAGGCAACTGTTCGAATCTACCTCCCCGCTCGCTCCGTGTCAACGGCTCTTGCGGGAACGAAGAGGACACTAGCAGCTCACCGGGGGCGGACGCACATCAGGCGGCGGTCGGCACGGTGGCGCTGCGCTCGGTCGCTTCGACGTCGCCCGTGTCGCCGGCGCGGACGGCCCGTCCGCCCAGGACATAGACGTAGGCGAGGAAGGCCAGCTCGGCGACGACTCCGATGGTGATGCGGGCCCACGTGGGCAGGCCGGACGGGGTGACGAAGCCTTCGATGGCACCGGAGATGAACAGGACCAGGGCGAGGCCGATCGCCATGCCGATGGCGGCTCGGCCCTCCTCGGCGAGGGCGACACGCCGGGTGCGCGGGCCGGGGTCGATGAGGGTCCAGCCGAGACGCAGGCCGGTACCCGCGGCCACGAAGACCGCGGTCAGTTCGAGCAGGCCGTGGGGCAGGACGAGGCCGAGGAAGGTGTCGAGGCGGCCGGCGGACGACATCAGGCCGAAGCCGACGCCCAGGTTGAGCATGTTCTGGAACAGGATCCAGATGACCGGCAGCCCCAGGAAGACGCCCAGGATGAGACAGAGCGCGGCGGCCCAGGCGTTGTTCGTCCAGACCTGTGCGGCGAAGGAGGCCGCGGGGTGGCTCGAGTAGTACGTCTCGTACTGGCCGCCGGGGCGGGTGAGCTCCCGCAGTTCGCTGGGTGCCGCGATGGTGGACTGGACTTCCGGATGGGTGCCGATCCACCAGCCCAGGAGCGCCGCGACGGCCGTCGACAGGAGTGCGGTGGGAACCCACCAGTGGCGTGCCCGGTAGACGGCCGCCGGGAACTGTTGGGTCAGGAAGCGGGTGACGTCGCGCCAGGAGGCTCGGCGGGTTCCTGTCACGGCACTGCGCGCGCGTGCCACCAGTTGGCTGAGTCGTCCGGTCAGCTGGGGGTCGGGGGCGCTGGACTGGATCAGGGAGAGATGCGTGGCCGTGCGCTGGTAGAGGGTGACGAGTTCGTCGGTCTCGGCGCCGGTCAGTCGGCGCTGGCGCCGGAGCAGGTCGTCGAGGCGGTCCCACTCCGCGCGGTGGGCGGAGACGAAGACGTCGAGGTCCATCGGTGTGCCTGCTCCTCGGCTATCGTCGGCGGCTCGTCGTGGATCAGCTTGTCGTACTGCGGCGCGGTGTGTCCTCAGCTTGGCAGACTGGCGGGGACGGGGGCAGTCAGGGGAAGGGCGGCAGGCGTGAGTGAGCTGGTGACGGGCGAGGCGGTGGCGTTGGAGCTGCGCCCCGCGAGGCTGCCCAGCAGGGCGCTGGCCGTCCTGCTCGATCTGGCGGTGGCCGTGGCCGTGTATGTGGCGGTGACCGTCGCGCTGGTGGCTTCCACGGCCTCCCTGGACATGGCGGCGCAGACCGCGCTGTCGATCGCGGCCTTCGTCCTCGTGCTGGTGGGCGGTCCCATCGCGGTGGAGACGCTCAGCCATGGTCGGTCGCTCGGGAAGATGGCGTGCGGTCTGCGGGTGGTGCGGGACGACGGGGGGCCGATCCGGTTCCGGCACTCACTGGTGCGGGGCTTGATCGGGGTGATCGAGATCCTCATGACGTTCGGCGTCGTCGCCTGTATCGCCTCGCTCGTGTCGGCGCGGGGGCGGCGGCTCGGGGACGTGTTCGCGGGAACTCTGGTCGTGCGGGAACGGGTTCCGGTCTCGCCGGCGGGCTTCGTGCCGCCACCCCCGCCGTGGCTGGCGGGGCGGTTCTCGGGGCTCGATCTGTCCGCGGTCCCCGATGATCTGTGGCTTGCCGTCCGTCAGTACCTGACGCGGATGGGACAGCTCGATCCCCGGGTCGGCTGGGCCATGGCCGAACGGCTCGCCGCCGATGTGGCGGCTCGTACGGGTGCTCCGGCGCCGCAGGAGGTTCCGCCGGCCGCGTATCTGGCGGCGGTGCTGCAGGAGCGGCAGGCTCGGGAGGCCCGGAGGGCGTTCGGGGGACCGTACGCGGCTGGGGGGCCTGCGGTGGAAGCGCCGCCCGTGACTCCGCCTGTGCCGGCTTTCCCTGCGACACCGCCTGTGCAGCCACCGGTCCGAACGCCGGAGGTGCGACCCGTGGTGCCGCCGGCCGCGCCTGCGCGGGAAGCCCGGCCCGAGGCGTCGCGGGAGACGCCGCCGGACGGCCGCACCGGCACCGGTTTCGTACCGCCGGCGTAGACCGGACGGGCTGCGCCGGCGGTCCCGGCGCTTGCGCCCGATGCCGCTCACGGGAACACGGACGGCGGTGACTCCAGGTCCTCCAGCTCGATGCCGGGGGCCGCGAGCACGACGTCCCCGGCGATGTGCACGGCGTGCTGCTCGCCCGTGTCCAGGGCTGTGACCTGGTACTCCTCCACGGTGAGCGGGCCGTTGTCAGTGGCGTGTGCTTCTCTTTTGAGCAAGGCCCAGGACTGGTCCACGGTGCGCGGGGCGAGGACCGGGTCCGTGAGGGCGACGAGGCGTACGCGGGTGGCCGATCCGGAGGGGGTGAGGCGCAGGAGACGGGTGGTGGCGACGAGGAAGGCCGGGGACGTGCCGGTGAAGGCGTGGGCGCGCGCATTGCCTTCGGTGGCGTGGACTCCGGTGGGGTCGGTGCGGACCCAGGTGACGCCGTCGACGGCCGCACCTCGCACCTGCCAGCTCGCGGCATGGATTTCGAGGCGGATGGGGCGGCCGAGTTCGTCGAGAGCGAGGTCGACGGAGCCGTGGTGGTCTCCGGCGGGCGTGGTCAGCCGGGAGACGTAGCGCCAGCCGGAGGGGCCGGGGGCGCACTGGAAGTGTTCTTCTGCGAGGGGAGTGTGGTCGTGCGGATCGTGGAGCGAATAACGGCCGCGGGGCATGGTGGTCCTGGGTGGTGACGGGCTGCTGGTCCGGCCGCTGAGGCGCCAACGGGGCAGGCCCCCGGCACGGGGGTGCGGGGGCCTGTCTCGGAGGAGCCGGCAGTCGGCCGAGGGGCGCGTCTGTGCATGGACGCTCCCCCGCCGGCTGCGACGCGGGCTTGCTCAGTAGCGGTAGTGGTCCGCCTTGTACGGGCCCTCGACCTTGACGCCGATGTAGTCGGCCTGCTCCTGGCGGAGCGTGGTCAGCTTGACGCCGAGGGAGTCGAGGTGGAGACGGGCGACCTTCTCGTCCAGGTGCTTGGGCAGCACGTAGACGTCGGTCGGGTACTCGTCGGGCTTGGTGAACAGCTCGATCTGGGCCAGGGTCTGGTCCGCGAAGGAGTTGGACATCACGAACGACGGGTGCCCGGTGGCGTTGCCCAGGTTCAGCAGGCGGCCCTCGGACAGGACGATGAGGACCTTGCCGTCGGGGTAGGTCCAGGTGTGGACCTGCGGCTTGACCTCGTCCTTGACGATGCCGGGGGTCCTGGCGAGGCCGGCCATGTCGATCTCGTTGTCGAAGTGGCCGATGTTGCCGACGATGGCCTGGTGCTTCATCTTGGCCATGTCCGAGGCCATGATGATGTCCTTGTTGCCGGTCGTGGTGACGAAGATGTCGGCCTTGTCGACGACCTCGTCCAGCGTGGTGACCTGGTAGCCGTCCATCGCCGCCTGGAGGGCGCAGATCGGGTCGATCTCGGTGATGATCACTCGGGCGCCCTGGCCGCGCAGGGACTCCGCGCAGCCCTTGCCCACGTCGCCGTAACCGCACACGACGGCGGTCTTGCCGCCGATGAGGACGTCCGTGGCGCGGTTGATGCCGTCGATCAGGGAGTGGCGGCAGCCGTACTTGTTGTCGAACTTCGACTTGGTGACCGCGTCGTTGACGTTGATCGCCGGGAACAGGAGGGTGCCGTCGCGGTGCATCTCGTACAGGCGGTGGACGCCGGTCGTCGTCTCCTCGGTCACGCCGCGGATCTCGGACGCCAGCTGGGTCCACTTCTGCGGGCTCTCGCTCACCGTGCGGGTGAGGAGTTCGAGGATGACGCGGTGCTCGTCCGACTCGGCCGTGTCGACCGAAGGGACCTTGCCGTCCTTCTCGTACTCGACGCCCTTGTGGACGAGGAGGGTGGCGTCACCGCCGTCGTCCAGGATCATGTTCGGGCCGCCGGTGGGGGTGTTCGGCCAGGTCAGCGCCTGCTCCGTGCACCACCAGTACTCCTCGAGGGTCTCGCCCTTCCAGGCGAAGACGGGGATGCCCTGCGGGTTGTCGGGCGTGCCGTTCGGGCCGACGGCGATGGCGGCGGCCGCGTGGTCCTGGGTGGAGAAGATGTTGCAGGAGGCCCAGCGGACCTCGGCGCCCAGGGCGACCAGGGTCTCGATGAGTACGGCGGTCTGCACGGTCATGTGCAGGGAGCCGGTGACGCGGGCGCCGGCGAGGGGCTGCGCCTCGGCGTACTCCTTGCGGATCGCCATGAGGCCGGGCATCTCGTGCTCGGCGAGGGTGATCTCCTTGCGGCCGAAGGCGGCCAGGGAGAGGTCGGCGACCTTGAAGTCCTGTCGGTTGTCGACAGTCGTCATTGCGAGCTGCTCCTCGGGTTGGGTCGAGGGTGGGTACGGCTGACACCTGCGCGGCGGCGGACACAGGGGTGCCCCGAAGAGGACACAGGCATGCCCGCGTGCGCGCAGCGCAGTCCGTCGGAGGCCCTCTCTCCCTCGGCCGGTCCGTACTGGACCGCCCGACCGCCATCAGCAGCGACGTCTGGCTCCGTCCCAAGCTACACCGGTGGCGCCCGCCGTCCCCAGTCCGCCTCCGAACACTTCCGGACGTTCACGGAGCGTTACGGGATGGGCCGGGGGCGGAAGCCGACGGGGCCCGCCGAGTGGTTCGGCGGGCCCCGTGGGTGTGACGGGCGCGGGTGTCAGTGGGCGGCGGGCGGCGTGCTCGGGCCGCCGGGGGTCGCCTCGCGGTCGGGGCCCTTGGTCGCCTCGGACTCGCTGTAGATGTCCGGTTCCAGGTAGATGACGCGGGCGATCGGGACGGCCTCGCGGATACGGGCCTCAGCGGCGTCGATGGCGGAGGCGACCTCGGTGGCCGTGCCGTCGTGGCGGACGGCGATCTTGGCGGCGACGAGGAGCTCCTCCGGGCCGAGGTGGAGCGTGCGCATGTGGATGACGCCGGTGACCGTGTCACCGGCGACGATCGCGGCCTCGATCTGCTGGACCGCCTCGGTGCCCGCGGCCTCGCCGAGCAGCAGGGACTTGGTCTCGACGGCCAGGACCAGCGCGATCACGATGAGCAGTACGCCGATGCACAGGGTGCCGATGCCGTCCCAGACGCCGTCACCGGTGAGCAGGGCCATGCCGACGCCGCCGAGGGCGAGGATGAGGCCGACCAGGGCACCGAGGTCCTCCAGGAGGACGACCGGCAGCTCGGGGGCCTTGGCGTGGCGGACGAACTCCTTCCAGGACTTCTTCCCGCGCAGGACGTTGGACTCCTTGATGGCGGTCCGGAAGGAGAAGGTCTCGGCGATGATGGCGAAGACCAGGACGCCCACCGGCCAGTACCAGTGCTCGATCTCGTGCGGGTGCTTGATCTTCTCGTAGCCCTCGTAGAGCGCGAACATGCCGCCGACCGAGAAGAGCACGATGGAGACGAGGAAGGCGTAGATGTAGCGCTCGCGGCCGTAGCCGAACGGGTGTTGGGGGGTGGCCGCACGCTGGGCGCGCTTGCCGCCGAGGAGCAGCAGTCCCTGGTTGCCGGAGTCGGCGAGGGAGTGCACGGACTCCGCGAGCATCGAGGACGATCCGCTGAAGAGGAACGCCACGAATTTCGCTACCGCGATCGAGAGGTTGGCGACCAGTGCCGCCACGATCGCCTTGGTTCCGCCTGACGCGCTCATGTGTCGCGTTGTCCCTTCGCCTGCATCTGCTTCGTCTGCGTCCGTACGCCGGTGAGGGCTCGGCCGGTCGCCGGCTCTGCCCCTCCTTCGCGGTGCGCCATTGTTGCAGCCCTCGCCGACTTCGGCGTGCCGCGCTCCCGTCGTGTTCGCGTCAGACGGGTTCAGGCCACGTCAGAGACGCACGGTGGCCCGGAAGACCGTGCCGCTCCCGGAGACTTCGGCCGTTTCGTCCGCCGGGACGAAGACTGACCGCCCGGGGGCCAGTTCGTGCTGGCCCGCCCGTACGGTGCCGGCCGTGCAGAGCAGGATCTGCGGGGTGGGCAGGGTGAGGTCGTGGACGCCGGAGCCCTCGGGGAGGACGTACCGGGACAGGCGGAACTCGTCGATCGGGGTGTCGTAGACCTCTTCGCCGTCGGGGGACGCCTCCGGGCGGAGGATGCCGGGGTCGCCGGCCTCGAAGCGGACGATGCGCAGGAGTTCGGGGACGTCGACGTGCTTGGGGGTCAGCCCGCAGCGCAGGACGTTGTCGGAGTTGGCCATGATCTCGACGCCGAGGCCGTCGAGGTAGGCGTGCGGGATGCCGGCGCCGAGGAACAGGGCCTCGCCCGGCTGGAGCCGGACGTGGTTGAGGAGCATGGCGGCGAGGACGCCGGGGTCGCCCGGGTAGTGGTGGGCGATGTCGGCGTAGGGCGCGTAGGCGCCGCCGAGGCGGTCGCAGGCGGCCGCGGTCTCGGTGACCGTGCGGGACATCTCCTCGGGGTCGGCGGTGAGGATCGCGGTGAGGACCTCGCGCAGGGCGGCGTCCTCGGGGTGCGCGCGCAGCAGGTCGACGTAGGGCTTGAGGGAGGCGACGCCGAGGCCGTCGAGGAGGTCGGCCGTCCCGGCGGGGGCGCGGAAGCCGCACAGGCCGTCGAACTCGGTGAGGGCGCAGATCAGTTCGGGCTTGTGGTTGGCGTCCTTGTAGTTGCGGTACGGGGCGTCCAGGGGGACGCTCCGGCGCTCCTCGTCCTCGTAGCCCCGCCTGGCCTGGGTGAGGTCGGGATGGACCTGGAGGGAGAGCGGGGCGCCGGCGGCGAGGAGTTTGAGGAGGAAGGGCAGCCGGGGGCCGAACTTGGCCGCGGAGGCCGCGCCGAGTTCCTTCTCGGGGTCGGCGTCGACGACTTCGGCGAGGGTGCCCCGGCCGGTGCGGGAGGGTGCGCCGGGGTGGGCGCCCATCCACATCTCCGCCTGCGGTTCACCGGTCGGCTCGGTCCCGAGCAGCGCCGGGATCGCGGTGGTGGAACCCCAGGCGTAGGGGCGGACGGTGTTGTCGAGGCGGTCCATGGGCTCTCTCTGCCGGGTGCGTGCGCGGTGCGTTTCCTGGTACGTGGCGCCGGTGTGTGGCGCCGGTACGTACGAGATGGTGCGTACGAGATGGTGCGTACGAGATCAGGCGCCCGAGGCGAGCGCCAGGTAAACGGCGGCGAAATCCGTGATGGCGATCAGTTCCGCGAGGGTCTCCAGTTCGCCGCCCGCTTCGGGCTCCAGCTCGCTGATCGGCGTGTCGTGGCCGAGGGCCAGGTCACGGGCGCCCGGGGCGGCGGTGAGGCCGCCGCTGGGGCGGTCGCGGAGGAGCACCACGCGCGCGTGCAGGGCGGGTGCCTCCTCGACGCGGTCACGGAAGAAGTCGTCGGGGTCGGCTCCGGCGGCGAGTCGACCGGCGAGCAGGGCGCTGTGCGCGGCGAGCGCCTCGGGCAGTTCCGCGACGACGGCCGGGGTGCCGGACAGTTCGGCGAGCGCGGCGGCGAAGCGGCGGCCCGCCGGGCCGGCCGAGGTGCCCTCGGTCCAGACGACCGGCAGGGAGTCGGCCAGCTCGGAAGCCAGGGTCTTGGCCGGGTTGCTGTAGGTCACGATGGCCGGCCCGCAGCGTTCGGCGATGCGGTCGAGGCGGTCGGCGACCTTCTCGATGGCCTCGGGCGGCGCGTCGAGCAGGGCGGTGCGGTCGAGCAGCGCGAGGAGCGGGGTGAGCAGCGCCCACAGGACGCCGGGGGCAGCACCGGCGAGGGGTTCCTCGTGGTCGTAGGGGGCGGTCGCCATCGGGATGAACAGGCCGTGGGAGGCGTTCACCGACTCGCTGAGCGGGGAACGGTCGGGCGCCACGGCGACGACTGTGCAGCCCCGGCGGTAGGCCTGTTCGGCGAGCAGGGCGAGGCCCGGTTCGGTGCCGTCGGGGGTGGCGATCAGCAGGAGGTCCACGGAGCCGGCCCAGCCGGGCAGTTCCCAG
>NZ_RAIF01000018.1:8547-8847 GCF_003671715.1 Streptomyces sp. E2N166
CCGCGGGGCGGCCGTCGGCTGCATGGGCTGCGTGGGGGCGGCTGCCCCTCGGGGCCGGCGGGCCTCGGCTACTCGGGGCGGCGGGCCTCGTCGACGAGGAGGACGGGGATGTCGTCGCGGACCGGGTACGCCAGGCCGCAGTCCTGGCCGGTGCAGATCAGCTCGGTGTCCTGCTCCTTGAGGGGCGAGTGGCAGGCCGGGCAGGCGAGGATCTCCAGGAGGCCGGCTTCGAGCGGCATGGGGGTTCCCTTCGGGGGCGGATCGGCTTGTGCGGATGTGCTGGTCAGGGTACCGCCGGAC
>NZ_RAIF01000018.1:8949-22388 GCF_003671715.1 Streptomyces sp. E2N166
CGTCGGTGCCGGGGGGGGATCCCGCAGGCCGGCGCCTGCGGGGTGCCGCCGCGCCCACCCGTGCCGCCCTGCGACACGCCTGCCCGCGGCTAGGCCCGGATGATCGCCAGCGCCTCGTCGCGGACCTTTGTCATCGTCGCCTCGTCACGGGCCTCCGCGTTCAGGCGCAGCAGCGGCTCCGTGTTGGAGGGGCGGACGTTGAACCACCAGTCGGCGGCCGTGACGGTGAGGCCGTCCAGGTCGTCCAGGGTGATGCCGTCCCGCCCCTCGTACGCGGTCCTGATCGCGGCGAGGCGGGCCGCCTGGTCGGTGACGGTGGAGTTGATCTCGCCGGAGCCGGCGTAACGGTCGTACTGGGCGACCAGGCCGGACAGCGGGCCCTGCTGGCCGCCGAGGGCGGCCAGGACGTGGAGGGCGGCCAGCATGCCGGTGTCGGCGTTCCAGAAGTCGCGGAAGTAGTAGTGCGCGGAGTGCTCGCCGCCGAAGATCGCGCCGGTCCTGGCCATCTCGGCCTTGATGAAGGAGTGGCCCACGCGCGTGCGTTCCGGTGTGCCGCCGTTCTCCTTCACGACCTCCGGCACGGACCAGGAGGTGATCAGGTTGTGGATGACCGTGCCCTTGCCGCCGTTGCGGGCGAGTTCGCGGGCGGCCACGAGGGCGGTCACGGCGGACGGGGAGACCGGGTCGCCGTTCTGGTCGACGACGAAGCAGCGGTCGGCGTCGCCGTCGAAGGCGAGGCCGAGGTCGGCGCCCTCCTCGCGGACCCGCTTCTGGAGGTCGACGAGGTTGGCCGGGTCGAGCGGGTTGGCCTCGTGGTTGGGGAAGGTGCCGTCCAGTTCGAAGTACATCGGCACCAGGTCGAGGGGGAGGCCGGTGAAGACCGAGGGGACGGTGTGGCCGCCCATGCCGTTGCCCGCGTCGACGACGACCTTGAGGGGGCGGATGGTGGTGAGGTCGACGAGGGAGCGCAGGTGTGCCGCGTAGTCGGCGAGCGTGTCGCGCCGGGTGACGGTGCCGGGGCGGGGCGCCGGCTCCGGGGCGCCGGAGGCGCTCCACCGCTCCACGGACGCGCGGATCTCGGCGAGGCCCGTGTCCTGGCCGACGGGGGCGGCGCCCGCGCGGCACAGCTTGATGCCGTTGTACTGGGCCGGGTTGTGCGAGGCCGTGAACATGGCGCCCGGCAGGTTCAGCGCGCCGGAGGCGTAGTACAGCTGGTCGGTGGAGCACAGGCCGATCTCGGTGACGTCGGCGCCGCGGGCCGCCGCCCCGCGCGCGAAGGCGCCGGACAGGCCAGGGGACGAGGGCCGCATGTCGTGGCCGGTCACGATGGCGCTCGCGCCGGTCAGCTCGACGAACGCAGCGCCGAACAGCTCGGCCAGCGACTCGTCCCACTGGTCCGGCACCACACCGCGTACGTCGTACGCCTTCACGATCTGCGACAGATCAGCAGCCACGGCCAACCTTCCTGGAAGTCCTGTCGGAGCCCACAAACTACCCGTAACCATCGACGGGGTGCCGTGGGGTTCCGGAAGGTCAGGGCGGCATCCGGCCCAGGACCGGCGTGGACTGCCCGACCACGATCAGGCACATCACCGGCGGCAGGCCCAGACTCCAGGGCAGCACCTTGCGCAGCAGGTCGCCATCGCGGCCCGCGAGGCCGACGGCCGCGCAGGCGACGGTGAGGTTCTGCGGGGGATCATCTTGCCGAGGACGCCGCCCGAACTGTTGGCGGCGGAAGTGGCTCAGGTGGCCGGGGTGGTCGAGGTGACTCAGTTGTCCGGCGAGCGCAGGACGCGCAGGTGGCCGCGGCGCGCGACCTCCATCGGGTCGGCAGCCCGCCGACCGCCGCCCGCCTCCGCCGCCCGCTCCTGGGGGCGTGCCGCCTCGCGCACCGCGTTGGCGAGCGCTTCCAGGTCGTCGCCGCTGGGACGGGCCGGGGCCGAGCCGTCGAGAAGGCGGACGACCTCCCAGCCGCGCGGGGCGGTGAGGCGCTCGGAGTGCTCGGCGCACAGGTCGTAGCAGTGGGGTTCGGCGTAGGTGGCGAGCGGGCCGAGGACCGCGGTCGAGTCGGCGTAGACGTACGTCAGCGTCGCGACGGCGGGACGGCCGCAGGCGGTGCGCGAACAGCGACGTACAGGGCTCACGATGTTGGACGGTACCGCACTCTTGAGCGGGCCGCGAAGACTCTCCACCAGGTCACACCACCGTGTCGTGGTGTGAAACGCCCCACAGGATCCCCTGTTCGCACCTCGTTGACCTGCACGGACGCCGGTTTCCGAGACGTCGGACGGCTCCGGAAGCGGTCGCGAACCGATACGAACAGCGACATTTGCCTTGAGTTCGACGGTCGCGGAGAGATACGGAATCGAGCCCAACCTTGGCTGGAATGGTCATCCGGCGACATGCCGTACGAGGTGCCCCGGCGCTGTCCGGTGTGCGTGTGCGGTCCGGCGCGGGGCACCGGCGGGGACTACCCTTCACCAGTGATGGACAACCCCCTGACACCCCGTGAGGCAGGCCGCCCGGGGCCCCGCCGTCGTGATCGTCACGGTCGGGGCATGCGCGGCCCGGTCGCGCCCCCGCAGGTACCGCTCGCCGCGAGCCGCGGCGAGGTGTTCGCGGATCTGGTGCAGGACTCCGTGGAGCGCCTGGAGCGGCGGTGGCCGCAGCTCGCCGACGTCGATTTCCTCGTCCTCGACGTGCCGCGGCCGGCTGCGGACGCCGGGGAGGCCTGGCACGACGAGGCGGTCCCGCTCGGGGCGGCGGTGCCCTCGCGGGACGGGCGACGGGGGCGCGTGGTCGTGTACCGGCGGCCGGTCGAGATCCGGGCCAAGGGCCGGGACGAGCGGGCGGCGCTCGTGCACGAGGTCGTCGTCGAGCAGGTCGCGGAGTTGCTGGGGCTGACGCCGGAGACGGTGGATCCCCGGTACGGGGAGGACTGAGCGAGCCCGCGGGTGCGCGGGGCAGTGGTCCGGTGCCTGGCCTGTGCCCGGCGCCGGTACGGGGGCGGGGTGCACGGCCCGGCGTCGCGGGGTGCCGCCGCGCCCACCCGGGCCGCCCCGGACGACACGTACGCCCGCGGCCGCGGAGGGGGCGCCGGCCGCGGGCTGTCAGGGCCTACCGCTGCAGTACCGACAGGTCCTCGTCCGCGTTCGGTACCGAGACCGTTCCCCGGTCGTCGGGGAGGGTCTGGACGGTGAACGACGCCACGTCGTCGTCCTCTCCGGTCAGGGTGCGGGACGCGTACACCGGGCCGCCCGAGACGGTCTCGACCGTCAGTGCGTAGGCGCCCTTGAGGCCGGCGGGGACCGGTGCCTCCACGTTCTGGGTCGTGCCGCCCTTGATCGTGTACGTCTTGGTCGCCGTCGTACCGCCCTCGGTGCCCGCCGAGGCCGTGACCTCGACCTTCGCGGTCTCTGTGATGGCGGCCAGGGACAGTGTCGTGCGCTTGGCGCGGTTGTCCGCGGACGTCGCGCGCGCACCGACCGGGTCGGCGGCCGGAATGAACGCCGACTCCTGTTCGCCGCCCTTGCCCCGCACGACCCGGACCGCCGCCACGACCGGCACGGACCCGCCGGTCGGCGTCAGCACCAGCGATCCCGCCTCGCCGCGCGTGACCTCGCCGAGGTCGACGCCCGTCGTCATCCCCGCCTTGACGTGCACCGTCTCGTGCCCGGCGGGCGTGATCGACCCGGTCGGCGAGGCGAGGCGCACCTTCAGGTCGGCGTCGGTGCCACCGGGTGTGAACAACACCAGGCGTACGGCTGTGGCGTCCTTGGGGATGCCCGGCAGTACGAGTTCACCCGCCGGGTCCGCGGCCGCGGTCAGCCAGTCGCCGCCGGTCGTGTCGTCCAGGGCCTGCACCGCGGCGCCGACCCGTCCGCTGCGCACGCCGACGTGCACGGTGACGTCGGTCTGCTCCACGTCGCTGAGCGTGGAGAGCAGGAGGGACTCACTGGCGTGCGGCGGCACGGTGATCCCCTCCCCCACCGTGGACTTCAGGGCTCCGTCCTTGCCGTAGAGCTCGATGTCGACGACGGCCGCCGAGTCGTCGGGGTTCGTCAGGTGCACGTAGTCCGTGCGGTCGGTCGCCGTGCTGGCGCCCGGGAACCAGAACTCCGTGTCCGGAGCGGTGCAGTTGACACCCTGCAGTCCCCGGCCCGTCCCGGCGGCGACCTCGGTGGTCTGCTGGACCGTCCAGCCGGGCGCGTGACCACCCTCGGCGGTGCCGACCAGCGCGGGGGCGTCAGCACCGGAGGTGCTGCCGGTGACCGGCGTGCCGGGCGCCTCGGGCTGCACGACGGGCTTGTCGGTCTTCTTCCCGTCCTCGGGGGTACCGGCCGCGAGTGTGGCCCGGCCCTTCTCGTCGGCACCCTTGGTGACGGGCGTGAAGGACGTGTACGACGTCTCGGCGAGGTCGGAGGTGCTGGGCGCCGGGCACAGCAGGCTGGTGCGCTCCACGGGCAGCCGGGCGGCCGACTGGGCGGTGTCCGCGCCGGTGGCGTCCGGTGTGGACACCGCCGCGAAGCCGGAGATCGCGGCGAGCGCGGTCGCGCCGGCGAACAGGGACAGGGTGGTGCGCTTCACTGCTGACTCCCGTCGGGACGCTCACTGCCCGCGCCGTGGGGGTGGTGGGGCTGGGAAGGGTCGTACGGCGTGTCGTATCCGGCCTGGCCGTACGCCTGGTCGTAGGCGGGGTCGTACTCGCCCGCCTGGGACGGGTCGCCGTAGGCGTAGGGGTCGTACTGGCCGTGTTGGCCGGCCTCCTGCCGGCCGGCCTGGTACTGGCCCGCCTCGTACTGACCGGCCTGGCCGCCCTGATAGGCGTCCGCCGGGTACTGCTGCTGTCCGTACGTGCCCGGGTCGTACTGCTGGGCGCCCTGGTACTGCTCGCCGCCGTACGTGCCGTAGGAGTTGTACTCGGCACCGGCGTACCCCGCCGAGTCCCACTCTCCGTACGCCGGCTGCTGCGGAACCGGCACGGGTGTCTCCGCGGGCGGGCCGGCCTGCGCGGAGGCGTCCGCGGCCTCGGCCACCGGTTCGCCTGGCGCCCCGGCCTCGGCCTCCGCCTCGGCCTGGGCGCGCAGTCGCCTGGCCCGGCGGCCTTCGCCCTCGACGGCCTCGGCGGGGACGAGCGGCTCTTCGGGCAGGTCGTCGTCGACGTCGCGGCGCCTGCCGGGCAGGGCGAGGACCACCAGGACGACGGCGAGGAGACCCTGGGCCCACAGCCAGGCGGTGTGGGTGAACGGGGCGTCGTAGGTGACGTCCAGCTTTCCGCCGGAGGCGGGGAGTTCGAAGCCCTGGGCCCAGCCGTCGACCGTGGTGCGGGTGAGCGGCTTGCCGTCCAGGGTGGCCGTCCAGCCCTCGGCGGCGGTGTCGGCGAGGCGCAGCACGCGGCCGTCGGAGCCGGACGGGACTTCCGTGTGGATCTCCACGGGCCCGGCCGCGACGGGCCGCGGCTCCCTGGCACCGGAGCCGGAGCCGGAATCCTCGCCGGACACGATGGTCGCGCGCGCGACCTCCTGGTCCACCCGCCACAGTCCGCTGCCGTCCTGCTGGCTCAGCCGGCTCAGACCGGGTGTGGCGTCCAGGACGCGGGTGACCTCGCGGGGCGCGCCCTTGTGCACGAGGACGTAGCGCACGGCGAAGCCGCCGAGCTGGTCGGCCTGGTCGGCGCCGGAACCGGCCACGAGGTTGGCGACGATCTTGTCGAGTCCGCTGTTCCCGCCGTCTCCGGCGGCCAGTTCGCCGTCGCCGAGGCGGGCTCCGGAGCCGCGGACCAGCATGTAGCTCACGTGGGCCGGGGAGTCGCTGTCCAGGACGAGGGTGCGGGCCTGGTCGCGGGTGTGGCTCTCCTCGGCGACGAACGCGGGCACCTGGACGGGATCGCGTCGCTCCAGGGGACCGTCGGCGCCCCCGATCATCCAGCCGGTGGCCGCGATCAGCGGGCCGACGGCCGAGGCGAGGGCGATCAGGGCGGCGACGGGCTGGCGCCAGCCGAAGCTCTGCTCGGCCACCCGCGAGCGTGCCCCGTCGGCGCCGAGGGTGGCGGCGGACAGCAGGGCGATGCCGTAGACGAGGGTGGCGGGCCCGGCCCAGGCGGAGCGGTTGGACAGGACCGCGAAGACCAGGGCGACCAGGGCCACGGCCCAGGCCGTACGGATGCCCAACTGCCGTTCCGAGCGCAGGAGGGCGGCGAGCGCGGCCAGCACGATGCCGATGAGGATCAGCCCGCCGACCGTGCCGGGGCCGCCGGGGCTCGCCCCGAGCAGGTCGAGGGCGGAGGCGGCCGAGGAGCCGAACCCCAGTCCGGCCTCGTCGAAGAAGCCGAACGGGAGCAGCGTCAGCGACCAGGGGGCAAGAAGCAGCAGGGGGGTGCCCAGTTGGGCGAGGAAGCGCAGTCCGTACGCCGTGATGTCGCCCCGGCGCAGAGCCAGGACGCCGACGCCGAGGAGCAGCGCGATGGGCCACACGACGGGCGTGAAGGCGGTGGTGATCGTCAGCAGCAGCGCGTACGCCCAGGTGGCGCGCCAGCTGCCGCGGGTGCCGGACGAACTCGTCAGGCCGGCCGCGGCGGCGCCCGCGCGCGCGATGAGCGGCAGCAGTACGGCCAGGACGGCGGTGCCGATACGGCCGCCGGCGAGCGCGCCGGTGGCGGCGGGCAGGAAGGCGTAGGCGACGGCCGCCCACGCGCGCAGCAGCCGCGAGGTGACGAGCGGGCGGGAGGCGAAGTACGCCGTGACACCGGCCAGGGGCACCGAGCAGACCAGCAGCAGGGTGACGGCCAGGCCGGTGGAGCCGAGGAGCACGGAGGCCAGCGTGGCGACGATCGCGAGGTAGGGCGGTGCGGAGGCGGTGCCGCCGGTGCCGACGGTGTGCCAGGCGTCCGTGTAACGCGCCCACAGCTCCCCGGCTCCGGCCGGGGCGGGCAGCAGCGCCCCGCCCGCCAGGGCGCCGCCGCCGAGAAGCGCCCGGCAGGCGGCCAGGGAGACGAACAGCAGCACCAGGAAGAGCACCGGGCCGGGCTTGCGGGCGATGCGCTTGAGACGGGCGAACTGCTCGATCTCCAGGAAGTCGGCGTCGTCGCCGCCGGGTCCGGACTCGATGCCGCCGCCGTGCCGCCCGGCGCCGGTGGTCGTCTCGGCGTCGGAGCTGTCGACCAGGCTGCCCGCGACCTGTTCGACGGTGACGCGGATGGTCGCGCCGGGGGGCGGGAACAGGGGGCGCAGTTCGTCCTTCTCGACCTGCGGGCGGCCGCGTTCGCGCCGCCCGGCGAGGATGCGTTCGGGGCGCAGCAGGACGCCGAGCAGGCCGCGGATCTCGTCGACGGCCTGCCCGGGGACCTTGCCGACGAGGTAGGCGAGGGTGCGCAGCAGGGTGCCCACGACGATGCGCAGCAGCACCCAGGGCAGGGCGGCCGTACGGACGTTGACGAGGAGGGTGTGGACGGCGCCGGCCTTGTCCACCTTGTGCGGGGAGGCGGTGGTGCGGCCCGCGCAGTCGACGGCGCGGCGTTCGCGGGAGGCGGCCTCCGCGTGGCGTACGACCGCCTCGGGGGCGACGAGGACGCGGAGGCCGGCGGCGTGCGCGCGCCAGCACAGGTCGACGTCGTCGCGCATCAGGGGCAGCCGGCGGTCGAACCCGCCGAGCCGCTCGAAGACGTCACGCCGGATCAGCATGCCCGCGGTGGACACCGACAGGACGGGCCGGACGTGGTCGTGCTGGCCCTGGTCCTGTTCGCGGCGGTCCAGGCCGGTCCAGCGGCGGCCGGAGTTGGCGATGGAGACGCCGACCTCCAGCAGTTGCCGGCGGTCGTACCAGCCGCGGAGCTTGGGGCCCACCACGGCGACGTCGTCGCGGCCGAGTTCGTACTCGTTGTCCACGACGCGCAGCAGCTGGGCCAGGGCGTCGGGTTCGGGGGCGCAGTCGTCGTGCAGCAGCCACAGCCACTGCACCGGCTCCCCATGGGGAAGCTCCGGCAGGTCGTAGGTGTCGTCGCGCCAGGTGCGCGTGACGGGGTCCCAGCCGCTGGGCCGCCTCAGATACGGCAGGTCGTCCGGGGTGAGGACGGGGGCGGTGCGGGCGGCCTCCTCGACGGCCTGGCCGAAGCCGGTGCGCCGGGCGAGGTGGAGCACGCGGTCGTCGCCGAGGGCGTCGGTGACCAGCCGGGCGGAGTCGTCGGCGCTGCCGGTGTCGGCGGCCACGGCGTACTGGACGGGGCGCTCCTGGCCGAGCAGCCCGGCGAGCGCGTCGGGCAGCCAGCGGGCTCCGTCGTGGGCGACGAGGACCGCCGTCACCACGTGACGCGGGAACTCAGGTGTGGCAGCGAGGTCTTGCTGGGCTGCCGTGTGGCTGTGCACGGACATCGAGGTACGGGCCCCGGTTCGGTGGACTGCGGTGGACGCCCGTGCCTGTTGTGGGTGGCGGGGCGTCTCGGACGAGCGCCCACACTATCGGCTGGGCAGGGCGACGGCCCGCCGCCTGTGGACAACCCACCTGCGAGGGGCCGTTCCCGCAGTTGTCTACGCGGGGTGGTGCGGTACGCGCGGAGAATGCGCCGCCCGTCGGACCGCGGGTCGGGGGCGGGTCAGACGGCGGCCTTCTTCAGGCGGCGGCGTTCCCGCTCGGACAGGCCGCCCCAGATGCCGAAACGCTCGTCGTTGGCAAGGGCGTACTCGAGGCACTCGGAGCGGACCTCACAGGCGAGGCAGACCTTCTTGGCCTCCCTGGTGGAGCCGCCCTTCTCGGGAAAGAAGGACTCGGGGTCGGTCTGGGCGCACAGTGCGCGCTCCTGCCAGCCGAGTTCCTCGTCCGCGTCGTCGACCAGCAGTTGCTGCACCAGCTCGGTCATGTGCGCCCCTCGTCTGTCTTTCGCGTCCCCGTGATCTAGCCGTTACCGATTCCGGCTGAACGACACGAGTGAAATTACAAGTGTGCTGCTCCGGGCGAGTCAAGCCGAGATCTGCTATTGGGCCCCTTATTCACTCTGCGGAACCAAGGCCAAGCGGAAAGTGTTCAAATCGGCCTAAACCTCGACATACCCATGAGGAGCCCGAGGGCAGCCGACCCGCGCGGAGCCCGCATCAGGAAGGACGCCCGAGCGTTCGATCCCGTTCCGATACACACGCCGAAGCGAACCTGATCACATTCGGATCACGGGATCGCAACGGGGGTTGTGCGCCCGGCTTGTGCGCCATGTGTCCCGGAAGCCGCCTGAGCAAACCTTTCACCTGCGAGATGAACCGGATGAGGTGAAACATGTCCCACATAACGGGCACCGAGTTGACAGTGCTGGTGTGAGCCGCTGTCCTTGTGGGCATGCTCGCGAACTTGGCGCTCACCTCGACCCGCACCGCCGGGTCCCACGGTGCTGCCCGCGCTCGCTGTAGCTGTTGTTGCCGTTCCAGCTGTTGAGCCAACCGCGCTCCGGCTGTCCCGAGTCCACGCGACTCGTGTCTTCGCTGCCCGCCCCACCAGGGCGTTCTCCCTCTTGCCTCTTCGCCTCCCGCACTCTTCCGCCGAGGACCCACCGCACCCATGAACAGCGACAGCGACCTCCAGATCGCCGGCGACATCCTCGAAGTCCCCCACCTCCTGCAGGCACCGCGCGAGCACCCGGCCACCGTCGCCGAGTTCGCCGGCCTTGCCCGGTCCATCGCCGCCGACCGGTCCGAGTGGGCGCACCTCGTCCGTTACGACGCGACGACGCGCTGGTACCACCGGCTGCGCACCGGCCCCGGCTACGAGGTCTGGCTGCTGTCCTGGCTGCCCGGCCAGGGCAGCGGACGCCATGACCACGGGCACTCCTCCGGAGTGCTGACCGTCCTGGACGGCACCCTGACCGAGCGCACCGAGCGCGGCACGCGCGCGCTGCGGGCGGGGGCACAGCGCGTTTTCGCGCCGGGGTACGTGCACGAGGTGGTCAACGACGCGCTGGAGCCGGCGGTCAGCCTGCACATCTACTACCCGGGACTGACGGACATGCCGATGCACTCCGCGCGGTGCTCGGGTGCCGACGCGGGAGCCGGTGCCGGTGCGGTGACGACTGCCTGACGCGGTGTCGTACCCGCCTGCAAGACTGGGGCCATGCGCATTGTGGTTCTGGCAGGCGGCATCGGCGGTGCCCGGTTCCTGCGTGGTCTGAAGCAGGCCGCGCCGGACGCGGACATCACGGTCATCGGCAACACCGGGGACGACATCCACCTCTTCGGGCTGAAGGTCTGCCCGGACCTCGACACGGTGATGTACACGCTCGGTGGCGGCATCAACGAGGAGCAGGGCTGGGGACGGGCCGACGAGACCTTCCATCTCAAGGAGGAACTCGCGGCGTACGGCGTCGGACCCGAGTGGTTCGGCCTCGGCGACCGCGACTTCGCCACGCACATCGTGCGGACGCAGATGATCGCCGCCGGCTTTCCGCTCAGCGCGGTGACGCAGGCCCTGTGCGACCGCTGGAAGCCCGGCGTGCACCTCGTTCCGATGACCGACGACCGCGTGGAGACCCACGTCGCCGTCGAGCTGGACGGGGAGCGCAAGGCGGTCCACTTCCAGGAGTACTGGGTACGGCTGCGGGCCTCGGTCCCCGCCGAGGCGGTCGTACCGGTCGGCGCCGAGCAGGCCAAGCCGGCACCCGGTGTCCTGGAGGCCATCGCGGAGGCGGACGTGATCCTCTTCCCGCCCTCCAACCCGGTCGTCTCCGTCGGCACGATCCTCGCCGTGCCCGGCATCAGGGAGGCGATCGCCGACGCCGGGGTGCCGGTGGTGGGCCTGTCCCCGATCGTCGGGGACGCGCCCGTACGCGGGATGGCCGACAAGGTGCTCGCGGCGGTCGGCGTGGAGTCCACGGCGGCCGCGGTCGCCGAGCACTACGGCTCGGGACTGCTCGACGGCTGGCTGGTCGACACGGTCGACGCGGAGTCCGTCACGCGCGTGAGGGCGGCCGGCATCCTCTGCCGCGCCGTACCGCTGATGATGACCGACCTCGACGCGACGGCGCAGATGGCCCGGGAGGCGCTGACGCTGGCCGAGGAGGTGCGGGAGGCGTGAGCGACGGCGTGCGTGACGGCGCGTCCGGACCCGGGGAGGGCTACCGGGTGTGGGCCGTCCCCGGTCTGCCGGAGGTGCAGCCGGGCGACGACCTGGCCAAGCTGATCGCGGCGGCCGGGCCCGCCCTCGCCGACGGGGACGTGCTGCTCGTCACGTCCAAGATCGTGTCCAAGGCCGAGGGCCGCGTCGTGGAGGCCGCCGACCGGGAGGCCGCGATCGACGCGGAGACCGTGCGGGTGGTGGCCCGGCGTGGCGCGCTGCGCATCGTCGAGAACCGCCAGGGCCTGGTCATGGCGGCGGCCGGGGTCGACGCCTCCAACACGCCCTCCGGGACGGTGCTGCTGCTCCCCGAGGACCCGGACGCCTCCGCGCGCGGCATCCGCGACGGACTGCGCGACGCGCTGGGCGTCGACGTCGGCGTGGTCGTCACCGACACGTTCGGGCGGCCTTGGCGGGCCGGGCTCACGGACGTGGCCATCGGCGCCGCCGGTGTGCGGGTCCTCGACGACCTGCGCGGGGGCACGGACGCGCACGGCAATCCGCTGGGCGCCACCGTCGTCGCCACCGCCGACGAGCTCGCCGCCGCGGGCGACCTGGTCAAGGGGAAGGCAGCCGGGCTGCCCGTCGCCGTCGTGCGCGGCCTCCCGCAGGTGGTGGCGGAGGACGACGGCGAAGGCGCGCGGGCGATGGTGCGCGGCGCGCGCGACGACATGTTCCGGCTGGGCACGTCGGAGGCGGTACGGCAGGCGGTCACCCAGCGCCGTACGGTACGGGCTTTCACGGACGAGCCGGTCGACCCCGGCGCCGTACGACGCGCGGTGGCCGCGGCGGTGACCGCACCGGCGCCGCACCACACGACGCCGTGGCGGTTCGTGCTGCTGGAGTCGGCCGGATCCCGCACCCGGCTGCTGGACGCGATGCGGGACGCCTGGATCGCGGACCTGCGGCGGGACGGCAAGAGCGAGGAGTCGATCGCCAAGCGGGTCCGGCGCGGGGACGTCCTGCGGAACGCGCCGTATCTGGTCGTGCCCTGCCTGGTCATGGACGGCTCGCACACGTACGGGGACGCGCGGCGCGACGGGGCCGAGCGGGAGATGTTCGTGGTCGCCACCGGTGCCGGCGTGCAGAACCTGCTCGTCGCGCTCGCCGGGGAGCGGCTGGGATCGGCGTGGGTGTCCTCGACGATGTTCTGCCGGGACGTCGTACGGGAGGTACTGGGGCTGCCGGGCGACTGGGACCCGATGGGTGCCGTCGCCGTCGGTCATCCCGCCGAGGAGCCGCGGGCGCGGCCGGAGCGGGACGCGGGGGCGTTCATCGAGGTGCGGTGAGCCTGTCCGGGCGAGCCCTTACCCTCGTAGGGGTTTCCGCTTTCCCCGCGTTCCCGCACCTCCCTTTCCCCGCATTCCCTCGTGCCAAGGACCTCTCTCGTGGCAGGACGTTTCGCTCCCCGGCCCACGCGCGCTTCGGTGCGCGGCGGGGAGGGCGCCGTGCCCGCGGGCGTGCCTCGGCAGGCCCGCGCGCCGGGCAGGGTACGGGTGTGGGTGCCGGGCTGGCCGCTGGAGCTGGGGCTGGTGCTCGGTCCGCTGCGGCGCGGTCCGGGCGATCCGACGTTCCGGACGATGCCGGACGGGTCGGTGTGGCGGGCCAGCCGGACGCCCGCCGGGCCGGGCACGCTGCGGGTCACCGCGCGCGGCGGTGAGGTGCGGGGCGAGGCCTGGGGGCCGGGGGCGGAGTGGCTGCTGGAGCGGCTGCCGCGGATGCTGGGCTCCGACGACGACCCGGCCGCGTTCGTACCGCGGCACCGGCTGCTGGCGTTCACGGCACACCGGCGGCCGGGGCTGCGGCTGACCCGGACCGGGCTGGTGATGGAGTCGCTGATCCCCTCGATCCTGGAGCAGAAGGTCACGACGCTGGAGGCGTACCAGGCGTGGCGGCTGCTCGTACGGAAGTACGGGGAACCGGCGCCGGGGCCCGCACCCGGACGGATGTGTGTCATGCCGTCGGCGCGGACGTGGGCGATGATCCCGTCCTGGGAGTGGCACCTGGCCGGGGTGGACGACAAGCGGGCGTCGACGATCCTGCGGGCCGTGCGGGTCGCCGCGCGGCTGGAGGAGGCGGCCGGGATGGAACCGGCGGCGGCGCAGGAGCGGCTGGAGGTCGTGTCCGGCGTCGGGCCGTGGACGTCCGCGGAGACCGTGCAGCGCAGTCATGGGGCGCCGGACGCGGTGACGGTGGGGGATCTGCATCTGCCGGGGATCGTGGGGTTCGCGCTGGGCGGGGACCGGGACGCGGACGACTCCGTGATGCTGCGGCTGCTGGAGCCGTACGCCGGGCAGCGGCATCGGGCGGCTCGGTTGGTGTTGTTGAGCGGGCGGGTGCCGGGGCGGCGGGCG
>NZ_RAIF01000018.1:22717-24549 GCF_003671715.1 Streptomyces sp. E2N166
GCCCGGCACTGCGGGGTGCCGCTGCGCCCACCCGTGCCGCCCCAGCGGCACGACTGCCCGCAGCGGCGGGGGGCGGGGGCGGGGCGGTCGTTGGTTATGCGTCGGACGAGAAGCGAAGTGCTGCCGGGGGGATGTGGGCGTCGCACCAGATTCGGGCGCCGGAGCGGAGTTCGTTGTCGGCGCCGATGACGGCACCGTCGCCGATGACCGTGTCGGTGAGGACCGATCGGGTGCCGACGCGGGCGCGGGTGCCGATGAGGGAGTCGGTGATGACGGCGCCCGGTTCGATGACGGCGCCGGGCAGGATCGTGCTGCCGAAGACGCGCGCGCCCTCCGCCACGAAGGCGCCCTCGCCGACCACGGTGCCGCCGGCCAGCTTGGCGTCGGGCGCGACCCGCGCCGTGGGGAGGACGAGGCGGTCGCCGCAGCGGCCCGGTATCGCCGGGGACGGGGCGCGGCCGAGGACCAGGTCGGCGGAGCCGCGTACGAAGGCCGCCGGGGTGCCCAGGTCCAGCCAGTACGTGGAGTCGACCATGCCCTGGAGGTGGGCTCCGGTGGCGAGGAGTTCCGGGAAGGTCTCGCGTTCGACCGAGACGGGGCGGCCGAGCGGGATCGTGTCGATGACCGAGCGGCGGAAGACGTACGCCCCCGCGTTGATCTGGTCGGTGACGATCTCCTCGGGGGTCTGGGGCTTCTCCAGGAAGGCCAGTACCCGGCCCGTCTCGTCCGTCGGGACGAGGCCGTACGCCCTCGGGTCGGTGACCTTCGTCAGGTGCAGGGAGACGTCCGCGCCCGTCGTCCCGTGGGTGCGGACCAGCGCGCCTATGTCCAGGCCCGTCAGGATGTCCCCGTTGAAGACGAGGACCGGGTCGTCGGGGCCCGAGTGCAGCCGGGACGCCACGTTGCGGATCGCGCCGCCGGTCCCGAGCGGCTCCTCCTCGGTGACGTACTCGAGGTGGAGGCCGAGGGCCGAGCCGTCGCCGAAGTGCGGTTCGAAGACCTCCGCCAGGTAGCTCGTCGCGAGCACGATGTGATCGACGCCCGCCGCCTTCGCCCGCGCCAGCTGGTGCGTGAGGAACGGTACCCCCGCCGCCCTGACCATGGGCTTGGGCGTGTGCACCGTGAGCGGACGCAGCCGCGTGCCCTTGCCGCCGACCAGGAGGATCGCTTCTGTCACCGTCGTCTCTGCTTCCTGCCGGGACCGGCCGAACTGTCTTTCGGCGGGCCAGTGTATGCAGACCGTTCCATGGCGCCCTCGGTGGTCGTGCGGTGTGCCGCCCTCAGCGGCCCTGGTACTTGGCCGCCGTCGAGCGGGTGGTGCCGAGCTTGCCGTAGAGCTTTTTGCCGGGGCAGCTCGTGGGGAAGCCGTCGCGGTGACCGGAGATGACGTTCAGTCGTACGTTCTTACCTTTTCGGTAGAGATTGCCACCACCGGACTTCAGGTATGTCTTTCCGCGCGGATTCATGCTGTACAGACCGACCTTCCACGCGGTGAGCCGGGCGATCGCCTTGACGGCGGCCGACGACGGCTTCTTGGAGCTGTATGTGCCGAGTACGGCGATGCCCATGCTGTTGGAGTTGAACCCCAGGGTGTGGGCGCCCAGTACCGCCTTGGACACGCCCCCGGCGCGTCCCTCGTAGATCTTTCCGCACTTGTCGACGAGGAAGTTGTAGCCGAGGTCACGCCAGCCCATGCTGTTGACGTGGTAGCGGTAGATACTGCGAATGACTGACGGCGCCTGCTTGCAGGTGTAGTTGTTGCCGGTGGCCGAGTGGTGCACGAAGGCCGCCTTGACCTTCTTCGTGTACACGAACTTCTTCTCGCGCAGCTT
>NZ_RAIF01000018.1:24559-24830 GCF_003671715.1 Streptomyces sp. E2N166
TCGCCCTGGCCGCCTCCGGGATGCTTTCCGCTCGTACCCGTACCTCCACGCCGTCGGACTCGCCCACCCACAGCGGGGCGGTGGCGCCGCGGACGCGGCCCGAGGTGCTCTCGGGGGTGCCTGGGTCGGCCGCGTGGTCGGCGTTGTGGGCCTCCAGCTCCTGCCAGCCGGACCAGGTGCCGGTGGCGGCGGCGCGGGTGCGGACCTGGACGTGGCCGTGCAGTTCGGTGTCCGGGTCGTCCCAGACGAGACCGACCAGTGAGAAGTGCCG
>NZ_RAIF01000018.1:24840-26188 GCF_003671715.1 Streptomyces sp. E2N166
GTACGCCTCGGACTGCGCCGTTCCTCCGCTCGTGGGCGGAGCGGCGGAGGGGGCTGCCGCCGCCGCGGGCGGGGCGAACGGAAGGGCCAGGGCGGCCGCGCACGTGACACCGATCGAGGAAGCAAGGAATCCACGCATGCCCCTGATCGTGGACATCGTCGTACAAATCTGTCCATCCGTGATCTGACGGGCTGTAGGGCGATTTCGTCCGAACCGGTGGCGGTGCGGTACGCCGTACGCTCGGTGTCCGCCCGTGGGCCCGCGTACGCTTGCGCGGGTGAACGCGACCGACCGCACCCCTGCCGACCTGCTGAGTTCCGCGCTCGCCGCGGACCCGGGACGCCCCCTGGTGACCTTCTACGACGACGCCACCGGCGAACGCGTCGAACTGTCCGTGGCCACCTTCGCCAATTGGGTGGCCAAGACCGCGAATCTGCTCCAGGACGAACTGTCCGTAGAACCCGGCGACCGGGTCGCGCTGCTGCTGCCCGCGCACTGGCAGACGGCCGTGTGGCTGCTGGCGTGCGCGTCGGTGGGTGTCATCGCCGACGTGGCGGGGGATCCGGCGGCGGCCGACGTGGTCGTGAGCGGGCCGGAACCGGAGTCGCTGGAGGCGGCGCGGGCGTGCTCGGGGGCGCGGATGGCGCTGGCCCTGCGGCCGCTCGGGGGGCGCTTCGTGCCGCGCGCGCCGGATGGCTTCGCCGATTACGCGGTGGAGGTGCCGGGGCAGGGCGACCGGTTCGTGCCCTACGCGCCGGTGGATCCGGAGGAGCCCGCGCTGATCGTGGCCGGGCGGGAGTTCAGCGGGGCGGAGGTCGTGGAACGGGCTCGGGCGGAGGCGTCGGGCCTCGGGCTCACGGGGCCGGGGGCGCGGATTCTGTCGGGATTGCCGTACGACACCTGGGCGGGGCTGAGCGCGGGGCTGTACGGGCCGTTGGCCAGCGGGGGGTCGGTGGTGCTGTGCCGGCATCTGGAGCTGGCGGACGCGGGGGTCGTGGACCAGCGCATCGAGTCGGAGAAGGTCTCCGCGACGGCGCGGTGAGGTGTCTGCCGGGGGGTGGTGACTCGGCGTTGGGTGAGGCGGCGGATCGAAGCGGCCCGGCGGACTGTGTGCCGGGAGTGCCCGTGGACGCCGGGGCGGCCACGCCCGTGACGGCGCCGGAGCAAGCCCACGCCCGAGACGGCGCCGGAGCAAGCCCGCGCCCGTGACGGCGACAGCGCGGGGCCCGCCCGTAGGGGTCGGCGCGGCCCCGTGCCCCGTTCGGCTCAGTCCCGTTCCGCCTCCGGCGCTCGCTCGGGTCATGGTCGTAGGAGCGCACGTGTGCGGGACGGAGGGAGACGTGAGCGA
>NZ_RAIF01000018.1:26482-29817 GCF_003671715.1 Streptomyces sp. E2N166
CGGTCTGAGGCGGCGGCGCCGCAGGCGACGGCTGGGGCGTTCCGGGATCGTGGTCGCCGTGCTGGCCGTCGGCGCCGTGGGGGTCGGGTTGGCGGTGTACGCCAAGCTGGACGGCAACATCACGTCGGACGAGGCGGCGGCGGCCGAACTGGCCCGGTACGAGAAGGAGCGGCCGACCTCGCTGGTCCGCGGCGCCCAGAACGTGTTGCTGATCGGGTCGGACTCGCGCTCCGGCGACGGCAACGCGCGATACGGCCGGGACTCCGGTACCGAGCGGTCGGACACCACGATCCTGCTGCACCTGGCCGCGGGCCGGGACAGCGCCACCGCCGTCTCCCTCCCCCGCGACCTGATGGTGGACGTGCCCGACTGCCGCCGCCCCGACGGGTCACGCACCGAGCCCGTCCTCGCGCAGTTCAACCACGCCTATGAGGTGGGCGGTTCGGCGTGCTCGATCCGTACGGTCGAGAAGCTGACCAGCGTCCGGATCGACCACCACGTGGTCGTCGACTTCCAGGGCTTCAAGGAGCTGGTCGACGCGCTCTACGGCGTCGAGGTGTGCCTGCGGAAACCGGTCGACGACAAGGACGCCAAGCTGAAACTGCCCGCGGGCCGGGTCACGCTCGACGGGGAGCAGGCGCTCGGCTACGTCCGCGCCCGCAAGTCGCTCGGTGACGGCAGTGACACCGACCGGATGGACCGGCAGCAGCGTTTCCTGGGGGCGCTCGTCAACAAGGTGCAGAGCAATGACGTACTGCTGAATCCGGTGAAGTTGTATCCCGTTCTGGACGCGGCCACGTCGTCCCTCACGACGGATCCGGACCTGGCGAGTCTGCGTGGTCTGTACGACCTCGTACGGGGACTGCGCGGCATTCCCACCGAACGCGTGCAATTCCTGACCGTTCCCCGGGAGTCGTACGCGGGCGACGCCAATCGCGACCAACTCGTTGAGCCCGACGCCGAGAAGCTGTTCACCCGCCTGCGGACGGACGAACCCGTGGCGATCGCGGCGGCGGCCGAGCCGGACACGCCGGACGGTTCCGGGAACCCCCGGGAACCCGGCGACGGCGATTCCCCGGCACCGACGTTCAGCGGGAACACCGCCGCGGAGGACGTCTGCGAGTAAAGCGCATTCCAAGACGACGCCTGATGGGCGTGAGGCGGGCACGGAAGGGCGGACAATTGTCCAAGGAATGCGCCGTATTGCCCAGTTGTAAGGTTCGTGGAATGTGTCACTGCCATCGCCTCGTGCCGAACAGGGCGGTTAATGTGAGCGCTCCGGTGTGCCCGGCCACGGGGTTCTGCCCGAGGCCGCGCACCGAGTGAGCGAGACCGGGCGCCTTGAGGGGAAGGCGCCGCGGGCCCCGACGGAGGATTCGGACAACCGTGGACGCGCAAAGCCGTGGGCGGGCGGAGAACATCGACCCCGCAGACCAGTGGGTACTCAATCCGGACACCGGCGAATACGAACTGCGACTGAGCCCTTCCGCACCGCAGTCGACCGTCCCGGGCCCCCGCGGTGCACGCCGCCGCGGCGCACAGGCGTCGGCCCCCTCGACCGCCCCGGAACGTGAGGTCCCCCCTCCCCGCAGGCGCCGTACCGCACCCGAGGAGCCGCCGCCCGGACGGCGCGGTCGCCGGCGGCCGGCCAAGAAGAAGTCGAAGGGCAAGAAGGTCCTGCTGTGGACCGGCGGCACCATGGCGTTCGTCGTCCTCGCCGCCGGCACGGCCGGATACCTCTATCTGGAGCATCTCAACGACAACATCAAGTCCGTCGCCGACGACGGCGCGAGCACCGGTGGCTTCCAGAAGGACAAGGCGATCAACATCCTGCTGATCGGCACCGACAAGCGCACCGGAGCCGGCAACGAGGGCTACGGCGACACCGGCAGCGCGGGCCACGCCGACACCACGATCCTGCTGCACGTCGCGAAGGACCGCTCCAACGCGACCGCGCTCAGCATCCCCCGCGACCTGATCGTCGACATCCCCGACTGCCCGACCACGCAGGAGGACGGGTCCAAGAAGGTCATCCCCGGCTCCACCGGCGTCCGTTTCAACCAGAGCCTCGGCCAGAGCGGCCGTACGCCCAGCTGCACCATGCGGACCGTCACCGAGCTGACCGGGGTCACACCCGACAACTTCATGGTGGCCGACTTCAACGCGGTCAAGACGCTCACCACTGCGGTCGACGGAGTCGAGGTGTGCCTGGCGAAGGCCATCGACGACCCGGACTCGCACCTGAAGCTGCCGAAGGGCAAGCACACGATCGAGGGCGAGGAAGCGCTGGCCTTCGTGCGCACCCGGCACTCCGTGGGCTTCGGCGGCGATCTGAGCCGCATCGAGATCCAGCAGCAGTTTCTCAGCGCCCTGATGCGCAAGCTCAAGTCCAACGACACGCTCACCAGCCCGTCGAAGATGCTGAATCTGGCCGAGGCGGCGACCGAGGCGCTGACCGTCGACTCCAAGCTGGACAGTATCGGCAAGCTGAAGGACCTCGGGCTGGAGCTGGGCAAGCTCAACACCAAGAACCTGACCTTCGCCACGGTGCCGGTGAAGGACAATCCGGCCGAGAAGATCAAGGCGACCGTCGTCCTCCAGGAGGAGCCGGCCCAGCAGGTCTTCGACATGATCAGGAACGACGTCTCCTTCACCGAGGTCAAGAAGAAGGAGTCGGAGAAGGAGAAGAAGGAGAAGGCCGCCGTCGCCGCCCGGCTGGAGGGCGAGAAGTCCGAACCCTCCGAGATCCGCGTCCGCGTCCTCAACGGCGGCGCCTCCGGCGGCAGCGCCCAGCGGGAGCTGGCCTACCTCCAGACGGAGGCCGGCGTCACCAAGTCGGAGAACGCGGGCAACGCCGACGTGGAGATCGCCAGGACGACCCTGGAGTACGCCCCCGACCAGGCCGCCCAGGCCCGCGCCCTCGCCGAGATCCTCGGCCTGTCCGGCGCCGCCATGAAGCCCGGCGAGAGCGTCACCAACGCCCAGGGCCTGCCCACCATGACCCTCACCCTCGGCAAGGACTTCAAGGGCGCCGGGGTCAAACTCGACGCCGCCTCCGCCAAGGCGCCCGAAGAGGTCCAGAAGTCCACCGCGGACAAGGTCGAGTGCGCGAAGTGACCTGACGGGCTCCACGTGCGTCTGACAGTACGACAGTCCATCGGCGCGCCCGGGAGACGGCTGGGACGGGAGTAGCCCTCCGGGACGCGAGCAATTCGTCGGGACCGCCGTACAGCCAACGAGGGGGACCGTACGTCCAACTGTGCGAACGGACAGAGCGCAGAGGGGCGTTCGCGGATCCGCGGGTGGGGAGAGGCATGACGCAGAGCAGTGTGCAA
>NZ_RAIF01000018.1:29838-31806 GCF_003671715.1 Streptomyces sp. E2N166
GGGGTGGCACGGGCACCGGCGGCCGGGGAGGCCCGGGGGGCGGTAACGGCAGGCGGTCCGGGCGGCGGCGGGCCGGACGCCGGCATCGCGCGCTCCGATGGTCCGCGACGACCCTCGCGGTGCTGATACTCGGGACGGCCGGCGCCGGATACCTCTATTACGAGCACCTGAACGGCAACATCGAGAAGGGCGAGCGCAGCAGCGGCGACTCCAAGGCGCACAAGGCCGAGCCGAACGCGGCCGGACAGACGCCGCTGAACATCCTGCTGGTCGGCTCCGACAGCCGCGCCTCCGACGCCAACGTGTCGCTGGGCGGCGGCAGGAACCACCGCGACAACCCGCCGCTGGGCGACGTGCAGATGCTCATCCACCTGGCCGCGGACCGCAAGAGCGCCGCGGTCGTGAGCATCCCCCGCGACACCCGGGTCGACATCCCCGAGTGCACCGACCCGGACAGCGGCGAGAAGTACCCGGCGACCAACACGATCATCAACGAGTCGCTGGGCCGCGGCGGCGCCGGCTGCACCCTGGCCACCTGGGAGAACCTCACCGGCGTCTACATCGACCACTGGATGACGATCGACTTCGCGGGCGTGGTGTCGATGGCGGACGCCGTCGGCGGGGTCGAGGTCTGTGTGAACCAGAACGTGTGGGACCGCCCGCTGCCCGGCGTGCCCGGCGGCTCGGGACTGAAGATGGAGGCCGGCCGGAAGAAGGTGCAGGGCGAGCAGGCGCTGCAGTGGCTGCGCACCCGGCACGCCTGGGGCAGCGACCTGCTGCGGGCCCGGGCCCAGCACATGTACATGAACTCGATGATCCGCACCCTGAAGGGGCAGAACGTCTTCACCGACACGGGCAGGCTGATGGACCTGGCCGAGGCTGCCACGAAGTCCTTGACGGTCTCCGAGGAGATCGGCACGGTCAAGAAGCTCTACGACCTGGGCATGCAGCTCAAGACGGTGCCGACGGACCGCATCACCATGACGACGATGCCCACCGTGCAGGACTCGCGGAACGCGAACCACCTGCTCCCGGCCGGCGACGACGCGGAGCGGATGTGGGCGATGCTCCGCGACGACGTCTCCTTCGACGACAAGGGCGCCAAGGGCGGCGGCAAGGACACCGGCACCGGCACCGGCACCGGAAAGGACGCCGGGAAGGACAGCGAAAAGGGCTCCGGCGAGAAGCCCTCCGAGGACTCCGCCGCCCCCGACTCCGAGATCGGCGTCACCGTCCAGAACGCCACCCGCTCCGCCACCCTCGGCCCGGTCGGCGGTCGTGCGGGCGCGATCGCCCAGGCCCTCGTGCGGAAGGGCTTCGGCAAGGCGACCAAGGACACCTCGGCCGCGCTGTCCGAGGAAAGGACCGTGGTCCGTTATCCGAGCGCCGAGTTGGCGGGTGACGCCCTGCGCGTCGCCGAGTCACTGGGAATTCCGGCGAGCGCGGTGCGGAAGTCGGCCGACGTGTCCGGGATCACGCTGGTCGTGGGAGCGGACTGGCGCTCCGGCACGTCATACCCGGAACAGAAGACGCCCGAGGCCGGAGACCTGCCGGACAACAGCGACGCCATCAACGGCTCGGACACCAGCAAGTGCATGGACGTGTACAAGCCGTACCGATGGTAGGAGTTCCGGAAAATAGGAGGGATTGCCCTGTTGTAGGGGAGTCGAATTTGTCACCGGTGTCGTTCGACGCTGAACTGGACGGATAGTGTGAGCGCTCCGGTGCCCCCGCCGCGAGGTCCGCCCTGGCGTCGTGCACATGTTGACCCTTTATCGTGCGCCTTCCGGCAGAAGGTGCCGCGTGGCCCCGACGGAGGATTGGGAGACCGTGGACGCGCAAGGACGTGGGCGGGCAGATGACGTCGATCCCGCAGATCAGTGGGTACTGAATCCGCGCACCGGTGAATACGAACTGCGACTGCCCCCTTCCGCACCGCAGTCACCCGTGCCGGGCCCCCGCGGGCCC
>NZ_RAIF01000018.1:31816-54581 GCF_003671715.1 Streptomyces sp. E2N166
CAGCGGCGGCGCCGGCCGGCGCCCGAGGAGCCGGCACCGGGACGGCGCGGACGCCGGCCGGCGAAGAAGAGGTCGAAGGGCAAGAAGGCCCTGCTGTGGACCGGCGGCTCCACCGCGTTCGTCGTCCTGGTGGCCGGCCTCGGTGGCTACGTCTACCTCAAGCACCTCGAGGGCAACGTCGCGACGACGGACGTCGGCAGCGCCGGAAGCAGCAGCTTCAGCAAGGACGAGGCCTTCAACATCCTCATCATCGGCACCGACAAACGCACCGGAGCCGGCAACGAGGGCTACGGCGACGCCGGCAGCGTCGGCCACGCGGACACCACGATCCTGCTGCACGTGGCCGAGGACCGCTCCAACGCGACCGCGCTCAGCATCCCCCGCGACCTGATCGTCGACATCCCCGACTGCGAGACCAAGCAGGAGGACGGCTCGAAGGAGATCGTCCCCGGGGAGCAGGGCGTCCGCTTCAACCGGAGCCTCGGCGAGGGCGGCCGGAACGCGGGCTGCACCATGCGCACCGTGAAAGAGGCGACCGGCATCCAGCCGAACCACTTCATGATGGCCGACTTCAACGCGGTCAAGACGCTGACCACCGCCGTCGACGGCGTCGACGTCTGCGTGGAGAACGCCGTCGACGACCCGAAGTCCCACCTCAAGCTGCCCGCGGGCGAGTCCAAGGTCGAGGGCGAGCAGGCCCTCGCCTTCGTCCGTACCCGGCACGCCTTCGGCAACGAGGGCGACCTGGACCGCATCAAGGTGCAGCAGCAGTTCCTGGGATCGCTCATGCGGAAGATGTCCTCCAGCGACACCCTCACCAGCCCCACCAAGCTGGTGAAGCTGGCCGAGGCCGCCACCAAGGCCCTGACCGTGGACGAGCCCATCGGCAACGTGGGCACGCTCAAGGACATCGCCCTGGAGCTGAAGAAGGTGCCGACGAAGAACATCACGTTCCTTACGGTGCCGGTGATCGACAACCCCGCCGAGAAGGTCAAGGCGACGGTCGTCGCCAAGCCGTCGGAGGCACCCCAGATCTTCGACATGATCAAGAACGACATCTCCTTCACCGAGGTCAAGAAGAAGGAGAAGAAGGAGGCCGCCGCCGTCGCCGCCCGCCTCAAGGGCGAGAAGTCCGACCCGTCCGAGGTACGCGTCCGCGTCATGAACGGCGGCGCCCCGGCCGGCAGCGCCCAGCAGGAGCTCCAGTACCTCCAGACGCAGGCGGGCGTCACCAAGTCGGAGAACGCGGGCAACGCCGACGCGGAGATCGCCAGGACGACCCTGGAGTACGCCCCCGACCAGGCCGCCCAGGCCCGCGCCCTCGCCGAGATCCTCGGCCTGTCCGGCGCCGCCATGAAGCCCGGCGAGAGCGTCACCAACGCCCAGGGCCTGCCCACCATGACCCTCACCCTCGGCAAGGACTTCAAGGGCGCCGGGGTCAAACTCGACGCCGCCTCCGTCAAGACGCCGGACGTGGAGAAGTCCACGGCCGACCAGAAGCTGTGCGCCAGTTGACCTGACGGGCCCGTCGTACGTCTCACAGGACGGCGACGGGCCCGCGCGGTGGCGCGGGGGTGGGGAGAGACGCGGACATGACGCGGAGCAGTGTGCAGGGGGAGGACACGCGACAGGGCGAACCGGACGCCCCCGAGCGTGCCGAGGCGGACGGGAAGACGGGGAGCGAGGAGGGCGACGGCGGCGCCGAGGCGGGCAGACGCCGGCCCCGCAGGGGTCGCCGGGTGCTCCGCTGGACGGCGGTGACGCTCGCCGTGCTCATAGCCGGTACGGCCGGCGCCGGTTACCTCTACTACGAGCACCTCAACGACAACATCAAGAAGGACGCCCTGAACCTGGGCGACAACAAGGTCGCCGCGCCGACGCCGAACGCGGCCGGGCAGACCCCGCTGAACATCCTCGTCATCGGCTCGGACGCGCGGGACAGCGAGGCCAACCAGCAACTCGGCGGCGCCCGCGAGACGTTCGGCTCCACGCCGCTGGCGGACGTGCAGATGCTGGTGCACCTGTCCGCCGACCGCAGCAACATGTCGGTCGTCAGCATGCCGCGGGACACCCTCGTGAGGATCCCCAAGTGCACCGACCCGGACGACGGCAAGGTCTACCCGGCGAGCGAGGGCCGGGTGATGACCAACCGGAGCCTCGGCCACGGTGGCCCCGGCTGCACGGTGGCCACCTGGCAGGAGCTGACCGGCATCCACATCGACCACTTCGTGATGGTCGACTTCGCGGGCGTGGTGTCGATGGCGGACGCCGTCGGCGGCGTACCGGTCTGCGTGGACGCCAACATCCACTCGCGCGACAGCAAGGGCCACGGCTCCGGCCTGAAGCTGGAGAAGGGCACGCACCCGGTCAAGGGCGAACAGGCCCTGCAGTGGCTGCGCACCCGCTACGGCTTCGAGGACGGCAGCGACCTCGCGCGGGCCAAGGCCCAGCACATGTACCTGAACTCGATGGTCCGGACGCTGCGCGAGAACGCGACCCTGAGCAGCCCGAACAAGCTGCGCAGGCTCGCCGAGGAGGCCACCCGGGCGCTCACGGTCGACCCGGGACTCGACACCGTCAAGAAGCTGTACGACCTCAGCGACGAACTGCGCGAGGTGAAGCCGGAGCGCATCACCATGACCACGATGCCCAACCGGTACGTGGGCGCCCGCGTGGAGCCGACCGAGGACGCCGAGCAGCTGTTCCGGCTGGTGCGCGAGGACATCGCGCTGGACGGCAAGGACGCCGGGAGGAAGGCGGCCGACGAGGAGACGAAGGTCTCGGACGACCCGGCAGCCGCCGACGACGAGATCGCCGTCCAGGTGCGCAACGGCACCCGAACGGACCGCCTCGGCGCGGCCCGCGGACGCGCGAACACGGTCACGGGACTGCTGGTGGAGCAGGGCTTCGCCAAGGCCGTCGCCGACCCCTCGGTGCTGCCGAGCGAGGACCGTACGGTCGTCCGCTACCCGAGCGCCGACCTGGAGGGCGACGCACAGCGGGTCGCCAAGTCCCTGGGGATTCCCGCGAGTTCGGTGCAGCGGTCGACCGACGTCTCGGGTGTCACGCTCACCGTGGGCGCCGACTGGCGCGAGGGAACGACGTACGAGGCGTCCGCGTCCGACGACCGGACCCCGGAGTCGGCCGAGGCCCTCAACGGCGCGGACGAGAGCGCCTGCATGCACGTGAACCCGGCGTTCACCTGGTCCTGAGCCTGGTCCCGAGCCCGATCCGGCCCGGCGTCACCTGGTCCCTGCGGCGTCGGTGTCGGCGGCGTCGGTGTCGGCGGCCGGCCGCACCGCCGGGCGCCGCGAGGCGATGACCTTCCTGGCCAGCGACTTCGGGCTGGTCAGGAAGCCCCAGCCCCAGGACATGTGCATGGTCGCCAGCGCCACCGGGATCTGCGCCCGCGCCTTCAGCCCCAGCCCCTTGCCCGCCGGGACCGAGCCGGCGGCGATCGCGGCCAGGTAACCGCCGGGCACGACGAAGCCCCACGGGGTCAGCGCGACGCCCACCACGACGCCGGCCGCGATGGCGCACACGGCCGTCGGCGGGGCGAGGTAGCGCAGGTTGATGGAGCCGGAGTGGTAGCGGGCGACGACATGCCGCCAGCGGCCGTAGTCCTTGTACTGCTTGGCCAGCGCCCGCACGGACGGCCGCGGGCGGTAGGACACCTTCAGCTCCGGCGAGAACCAGATCAGGCCGCCGGCCTCGCGGATGCGGAAGTTCAGCTCCCAGTCCTGGGCGCGGATGAACTCCTCGTTGTAGCCGCCCTGCCGCTCCAGTGCCTCGCGGCGGAACACCCCCAGGAACACGGTCTCGGCGGGACCCGCCTGCCCTCCCGTGTGGAAGGCGGCGTTGCCCACGCCGATCTTCGACGTCATCGCGGCGGCGACGGCGTCCTCCCAGGCGTTCTCGCCCTCGGCGTGCATGATGCCGCCGACGTTCTGGGCGCCGGTCTCCTCGAGGAGCCGTACGGCCGTGGCGATGTAGTTCGGCGAGAGCATGCCGTGGCCGTCGACGCGGACGACGACCGGATGGCGGGAGGCCTTGATGGCGGCGTTCAGCGCGGCGGGCGTACGGCCGGTGGGATTCGGCACGGTGTGCACGCGCGGATCCTCGGCGACGAGTTCTGCGGCGATCTCGTCCGTACGGTCCGCGGAGGGACCGAGGGCGATCACGACCTCCATCTCGCCGGCGTACTCCTGGGCGAGGATGGCGCGGACTGAGCCGCGCAGATGCCGCTCCTCGTTGAGGACGGGCATGATCACGGAAACGGCGGGCGGCCGCACGTCGGACTTGGCGTTCATCGGTGCTCACGTTACCGCGAACGGGGGACACGGGTGCGCGCCGCGGGGGTCACAGCCCCGGGCAGCAGATCGTATGGGCCTACGGTGCTCACGGATCCCACGTCCGGCCGCACGGCCCGTCCCCGCGGAGGTGTCACCTTGCCCACGCCGCCCCGCTCCCCCCGGGTCCCGGCCTCGTCCCCCCGTGGCGGCCCGCCACCGCAACGCGGTGGCCCGCGTCCGTCCCGCCGCCCGCCGAGGCCTCCCGTACGGCGGAAGAAGCCGCGCTGGGCCATGCGTGCGGTGACCGCTCTGTCCGTGGTGGTGCTCGCCTCGGCCGGGATCGGGCACGCGGTGCTCTCCAGCCTGGACTCGGACATCTCGCGGGTCGACGCCTTCAAGGACATGAAGAACCGGCCGCGGGCCGGCGACGGCATGAACGTCCTGCTGGTCGGCACCGACGGCCGCGACCGGATCAGCGAGGAGGAACGGCGGAAGTACCGCCTCGGCGGCGCGCCCTGCCACTGCACCGACACGATCATGATCGTGCACATCTCGGAGGACCGGGACCACGCGAGCGTGGTCAGCCTGCCGCGCGACTCCTACGCCGAGACGCCCGACCACACCGACCGCACCACCGGGGAGCACCACAAGGGGCACCCCCTCAAACTGAACGCGGCCTACGCGGAGGGCGGCCCGCAGCTGACCATCCGCACCGTCGAGAACATGACCCGCGTGAAGATCGACCACTACCTGGAGGTCGACTTCACCAGCTTCATGAAGACGGTGGACGTCCTCGGCGGTGTGCGGATCTGCACCGTCCAGCCGCTCAAGGACAGCTACACCGGGCTCGACCTGCCGGCCGGCACCCACGAGCTGACGGGCGGGCAGGCGCTGCAGTACGTCCGCGCCCGCCACCTCGACGGGGCCTCGGACCTGAGCCGGATGAAGCGCCAGCAGCGCTTCCTGGCCGCCCTGATCGACCGGGCGACCTCCTCGGGGCTCCTGCTGAACCCGCTGAAGTTCCGTGACGTCACCCAGGCGGTGCTGGGCTCGGTGCGGGCCGACAAGGGCTTCGGCACCGACGAGCTGCTGGCGCTCGGGCGGGCGATGCGGAACTTCTCGCCGTCCTCGTCCGAGTTCACCACCGTGCCGATCGGGCAGATGGGCTACGCCGTCAAGGGCGTCGGCTCGACCCTGAAGTGGGACCCGGCGGGGTCCGAGCGGATCTTCGACGCCCTGCGCGAGGACGAGCCGCTGGCCGCACCCAAGCCGAAACCGAAGGGTCCGGCGCCGGTCCGGGTCCCGGTGGACCCGGAGCAGATCCGGGTCCAGGTGGAGAACGGCACGCACACGCGAGGGCTCGGCAAGCGGGTCGACGACGCGCTGGCCGCGACCGGGTTCCGCACCACCCGGGTCCCCAGGAACGCCACCGACCGCGCGGTCCAGCGGACCGTCGTCGCCTTCGACCCCCGCTGGGACCGCTCGGCGAAGTCGCTGGCCGCCGCCCTGCCCGGCAGCGAGCTGCGGCCGGTCAAGGGCCAGGGCCCGACGCTCAAGGTGGTCGCGGGCGCCGACTTCGAGCAGGTCGTGAAGGTGAGGCCGGCGGACCCGCCGCAGGAGTCGGGCACGGTGGTGCGCGGCGACGAGGTGGTGTGCGGGAAGAAGTGACCCGCCGGGGCCCCCGCGGCCTCAGTTGCCGGAGACGGTGACCTTCTCGTCGTTCTTCAGCTGCTCGACCAGCTTCTTCACCTTGGCGTCGTCCCACTTGAGGTTGGAGCCGACGCTGCCCGAGACCGGCATGTTCATCGACGTGCCGTCACCGCCGCTGACGCTCTTCATCGCCCAGAACATGCTCGCCAGGTCGAACAGGCCCATGTCCTTGTCGACGATGAGGGAGTCCAGGCCGGCGCCCATCGTCGGGTACAGCTTGAACGGGTTGAGGACGGTCGACGGGGTGGCCACCTGGCTCGCCAGCGCCGACAGGAACTTCTGCTGGTTCTTGGTGCGGTCCAGGTCGGAGCCGGCCAGCGCGTACCGGGTGCGGACGAAGGCGAGGGCGTCCTGGCCGTCCAGGGTCTGCTTGCCCTTCTTGAAGTCGGCGCCGGACTTCGGGTCCTTGATGTCCTGCGGGATGTCCATCTCGACGCCGCCGACCGAGTCCACGATGTTCGCGAAGCCGGCGAAGCCGATCTCCACGTAGTGGTCCAGGCGCAGCCCCGTGTTGTGCTCGATGGTGCGGACCAGCAGCTCGGGGCCGTCCTCCGCGTACGCGGCGTTCAGCTTCACGTGCCGGCCCGTGCCCTCGTACTTCTTCCCGGACTCGGAGCCGACGAAGCTCGGGATCTCCACGTCCGAGTCCCGGGGCAGCGAGATCAGCGTCGACCCGTTGTCCCCGGTGTGCAGGATCATCATCGAGTCGGTGCGCTTGCCCTCGGCGGAACCGGTGTGCAGGTCCTTCTTCTGCTCGTCGGTCATGCCCTCGCGGCTGTCGGAGCCGACGATCAGGTAGTTCGTGCCCTCGCCGGCGCCGGGCCGCTCGATGACCTTGGACAGGTCGACCTCGCGGTTGAGCTTGGAGTCGGCCCAGAAGTACGTGCCGACGGTGGTGACGACCAGCGCGGTCACCACCGTGATCGCCGTCCACTTGATCCGGCGGCGCCAGTCCGGCGCGGGCCGGCCCGGGCCGGGACCACCGGGGCCGGGCCCTCGGCCACCGGGGCTGCCGTAGACCTGGCCGGTGTTGTACCCGCTGTCGTACTGGTCCTGGCCGTCGTGGCCCCGGCCGTCGACGTACGACGGCTGCTGCGGCACCCCGGCGCCGTACGGCGGCGCCGACGGGCCCGGCCCGGGCGGCGGCGCCTGGCCGCGGCGGACCTGACGCATCACACGGGCGCTCTCGGGCCGCGCGCTCGCGCTGCCGCGTCCGTACCCGCTGCCGCGGTTGTCACCGGACCATCCCTCGGGCCAATCATTCATGCGCCCCAGTGTGCCGGTACGCGCTGTGCGCCATACAAGGGTCGTCGGAAAATAGGGTCAGCGCTGTTGCGAAGCTGACACAAATCACGCGGCTGTCGCCCCGGCATAAGGTGGAGGCCATGACAGACCAGGCAGAACAGGCCTCAGCCGCGCAGTCGGCGACTCCGGAGATCCCGGGCAAGCCGACCTCGGCGTCCCGCACCACCCTCAGCCACATCATGACCCACAGCGACACCAACCTGCTGGGCACGGTGCACGGCGGAGTGATCATGAAGCTCGTCGACGACGCGGCGGGCGCCGTGGCCGGCCGGCACTCCGGCGGCCCCGCCGTCACGGCGTCGATGGACGAGATGGCGTTCCTCGAACCGGTCCGCGTCGGCGACCTCGTCCATGTGAAGGCCCAGGTCAACTGGACCGGCCGCTCGTCCATGGAGGTCGGCGTCCGGGTCCTGGCCGAACGCTGGAACGAGTCCACCCCCGCCACCCAGGTCGGCTCGGCGTACCTGGTCTTCGCCGCGGTCGACGCGGACGGCAAGCCGCGCACGGTCCCGCCGGTCCTCCCGGAGACCGAGAAGGACAAGCGCCGCTACCAGGAGGCCCAGATCCGCCGCACCCACCGCCTGGCCCGCCGCCGCGCGATCATGGAGCTGCGCGAGCGGCGGGTGGCGGAGGGCTTCGACGACTGAGGCCGGGGCCGCCCGCGTGAGCCGTACGCCGGTTACGGCAGGTTGCGCGCCATCACGATGCGCTGGACCTGGTTGGTGCCCTCGTAGATCTGCGTGATCTTGGCGTCGCGCATCATGCGCTCCACCGGGTAGTCACGGGTGTAGCCGTAACCGCCGAGGAGCTGGACGGCGTCGGTGGTGACCTCCATCGCCACGTCGGAGGCGAAGCACTTGGCGGCGGCGCCCTGGAAGGTGAGGTCACTGTCAACGCGCTGTGACTTGGCGGCGGCGGCGTACGTCAGCTGGCGGGCGGCCTCGATCTTCATGGCCATGTCGGCGAGCATGAACTGGATGCCCTGGAAGTCGGCGATCGGCTTGCCGAACTGCTTGCGCTCCTTGACGTAGCCCTTGGCGTAGTCGAGGGCGCCCTGGGCGATGCCGAGGGCCTGGGCGGCGATGGTGATGCGGGTGTGGTCCAGCGTCTTCATCGCGGTGGCGAAGCCGGTGCCCTCCTCGCCGATCATGCGGTCGGCGGGGATGCGGACGTTGTCCAGGTAGACCTCGCGGGTCGGCGAGCCCTTGATGCCGAGCTTCTTCTCCGGGGCGCCGAAGGAGACGCCCTCGTCGGACTTCTCGACGACGAAGGCGGAGATGCCCTTGGAGCGCTTGGCGGGGTCGGTGACGGCCATCACCGTGTAGTACTCGGACTCGCCCGCGTTGGTGATCCAGCGCTTGACGCCGTTGAGGACCCAGAAGTCGCCGTCGCGGACGGCCTTGGTCTTCATGCCGGCCGCGTCGGAGCCCGCGTCGGGCTCGGAGAGGCAGTAGGAGAACATGCCGTCGCCCTTGGCGAGCGGGGTCATGTACTTCTTCTTCAGCTCCTCGGAGCCGGAGAGGATCACCGGCAGGGAGCCGAGCTTGTTCACGGCCGGGATGAGGGAGGACGACGCGCAGACGCGGGCGACCTCCTCGATGACGATCACCGTGGCGAGGGCGTCGGCGCCCGCGCCGCCGTACTCCTCGGGGACGTGCACCGCGTGCAGGTCGTTCGCGGTCAGGGCGTCGAGGGCCTCCCGCGGGAAGCGGGCCTCCTCGTCCACCGCCGCGGCGTGCGGCGCGATCTTCGCCTCGGCCAGCGCGCGGACGGCGTCCCGGAGCATGTCGTGCTCCTCGGACGGGCGGTACAGGTCGAAGTCAGCCGATCCGGCCAAGGTCTCTCACGCTCCAAAACGCTGTGATGCTGGGCACGCTAACTACCGTTAAGTAACCCAAATTTTAGAGCCCCCTCCACGTCCGTGGATAGGTGAGCTTGGCGACAGCCGACCGGGGGGCCTGCCCGGTGCCCCGGTTATGCTCGGGCGCGCACCTCCGCCGTACACCTCTGGAGCACCCATGGCCCTCAAGATCACCGTGATCGGCACCGGCTATCTCGGCGCGACCCATGCCGCGGCCATGGCCGAACTCGGTTTCGAGGTGCTGGGCCTGGACGTGGTGCCCGAGAAGATCGAGATGCTCCAGCGGGGCCAGGTCCCGATGTACGAGCCGGGGCTGGAGGAACTGCTCCGCAAGCACGTCGCCGGGATCGAGGGGTCCAGCGGGCGGCTGCGCTTCACCACGGACTTCGCCGAGGTCGCCGCGTTCGGCGACGTGCACTTCCTGTGCGTGAACACGCCGCAGAAGCATGGCGAGTACGCCTGTGACATGTCGTACGTCGAGTCGGCGCTGGCCTCGCTCGCGCCGCAGCTGACCGGACCCGCGCTCGTCGTCGGCAAGTCGACCGTGCCCGTGGGCTCCGCCGACCGGCTGGCCGCCTACCTCGCCGAGCACGCGCCGGCCGGTGACGACGCCGAGCTGGCCTGGAACCCGGAGTTCCTGCGCGAGGGCTTCGCCGTGAAGGACACGCTGCACCCCGACCGGATCGTGGTCGGCGTGCGCAGCGAGCGGGCGGAGAAGCTGCTGCGCGAGGTGTACGCGACGCCGGTGTCGGAGGGCTCGCCCTTCGTCGTCACCGACTTCCCGACGGCCGAACTGGTGAAGACCTCCGCGAACTCCTTCCTCGCCACCAAGATCTCCTTCATCAACGCGATGGCGGAGGTGTGCGAGGCCGCGGACGGCGACGTGGCCAAGCTGGCCGAGGCGATCGGGTACGACGACCGGATCGGGAAGAAGTTCCTGCGGGCCGGGATCGGGTTCGGCGGCGGCTGTCTGCCGAAGGACATCCGGGCGTTCATGGCGCGCGCCGGCGAGCTGGGCGCCGACCAGGCGCTCACCTTCCTGCGCGAGATCGACTCGATCAACATGCGCCAGCGCGGCCAGATGGTGGAGCTGACCCGGCAGGCGCTGGGCGGCGGTCCCTTCCTCGGCAAGCGGGTCGCGGTGCTGGGCGCGACCTTCAAGCCCGACTCGGACGACGTGCGGGACTCGCCCGCGCTGAACGTCGCCGGGCAGGTGCACCTCCAGGGCGCGCAGGTGACGGTGTACGACCCCAAGGGCATGGAGAACGCCCGGCGGCTGTTCCCGACGCTCGGGTACGCCGACTCCGCGCTGGAGGCGGTGCGGGGCGCCGACGTCGTCCTGCACCTGACGGAGTGGCGGGAGTTCCGCGAGCTGGACCCGGGCGCGCTGGGCGAGGCAGTGACCGCCCGGGTGATCCTGGACGGGCGCAACGCCCTGGACCCGCAGGCCTGGCGGAAGGCCGGCTGGACGTACCGCGCGATGGGCCGTCCGACGGCGTAGCCCGTACCCGGTGAAAGGGTGACGCCGGTTCGGCCGAGGCTCAGTCGGCCGAACCGGCGTCTTCTGCATTCTGCCCCACAGGGCGGCCCGGCGGCCGGTGAACCCCCTGTGGATCACACCTCCTTGGCCCGGTACCGGCGCATCTTGGCGCGTGCCCCGCACACCTGCATGGAGCACCAGCGGCCGCGTCCGGCCGGGCTGCGGTCGTAGTACGCCCAGTGGCAGTCGGCGGCCTCGCAGGCCTTCAGCCGGATCCAGGTGCCCGCGACCAGCGCCTCGGCGACGGCGGCGGCGACACGGGCGGTCAGCGAACCGTCCCGGGCCGGAGCCAGGGCGGCGGAGCCGTCGGCCGCGTCGACCGTCACCACCAGCGGGGCTGCGGCGAGCAGTTCGCCGAGCGGGGCCGCCGTGCGGTGCGGCGGGTGACCGGCGTGGGCGAGCAGGGTCGCGCGCAGGGACTCGCGCAGTTCGCGGGCCCCGGGGACGTCGTCCTCCGTCAGACCGAACCGCGCCCGCCCCTCCGGTGTGTCCAGGGAGTCGGCGCCCGTCTCGATGTCCAGCGTGTTCACCAGGGTCTCGACCAGGTCCAGGCCTCCCGGTGCGGGCGATCTCTCACTCATGCTTGCGACGTTACCGCCAATAGGGCAGCATGCAGTAACCGTTACTGGTTACCCGCGCTTTGCCGGTAACCGAAGTACGCGGACTTCAAGGAGGAAGCCATGGCTGTCGCCGAACTGGGCGTCGTCGTTCTGGACTGTCCCGACCCCCACTCACTGGCTCGCTTCTACGCCGACGTGCTCGGCGGCACCGTCGAGGACAAGAGCGACGACCAGTACGAGTGGGTCGACCTCAACCTGCCCGGCGGGCAGACGCTGGCCTTCCAGGGCTCCCCCGGCTACGTACCGCCGAAGTGGCCCGGGCCCGACGGGGCGCAGCAGTTCCACCTCGACCTCGACGTCAAGGACCTGGACGCGGCGGAGAAGGCCGTGCTGGAGCTGGGCGCGAGGCCGCTGGACGCGGAGGACCGGGCCCGGACCTTCCGGGTTTACGCGGACCCGGCCGGGCACCCGTTCTGCCTCTGCGCCTGCTGAGTCCCCCGGACCGCCAACACCGGAAGGCATCCCCATGGCACCCGTGGCACGTTTCCGTTCCGTCGTCCTCGACTGTCCCGAGCCCCGTGAACTGGCCCGCTTCTACGCGCAGGTGGGTGGCGGCAGCCCCGAGGAGCAGGACCCCGACTGGGTCGTCCTCCAGGTGCCCGGCGGGCCGCGGCTGTCCTTCCAGCGGGCGCCGGGGCTGACCCCGCCGGAGTGGCCGCGCGCCGACCGCAACGCCCAGCAGTTCCACCTCGACTTCGACGGCGGGGCGACCTGGGAGGAGATGGACGCGGCGCACGAGAAGGTGCTCGCGCTGGGCGCCCGGCCGCTGGACCTGGAGGACCGGGAGAAGAAGGACTTCATGGTGTACGCCGATCCGGCGGGGCATCCGTTCTGCCTGTGCCGGATCGAGCACGCGTGACGGTCGCCCGTCGATTCCGGCGAGCCGCTCAGCGTCGATTCCGGCGAGCCGCTCAGCCGTCGAGTTCGGCGATCGTCGCCGTCGACGGCTCCCGGCGCAGCTGTGCCGCACGGGCGGTGAAGGCCGCTCCCCGCAGTACGCGCTGGACGTTGCCCCAGGTCAGCAGGGCGACGTCCGCCTCGGCCCAGCCGCGTCGCAGCAGCTCGGCGATGAGCCGGGGGTAACAGGAGGCGTCACCGAGCTCAAGCGGATGGGCCGTGCCGGCGTCGTAGGTGCCGGACAGGCCGACGCTCTCCGGGCCGGCCACCGTGCGGACGTGGTCGAGGTGGTCGGCGACGTCCCGGACGGTCGGGCCGGTCTGCTCGGCGGTGAGCGGCACCATGCACAGGCCCCCGGCCGCACCCAGTTCGACGAGCAGGTCGTCGGGGAGGTTGGCGGGGTGCGGGCGCAAGGCGCGGGCGGCGGAGCGGGTGCACAGCGCCGGCGCCTTGGAGACGGCGAAGGTACGGCGGATGGTCTCGGCCGAGGCGCCCGAGAGGTCGGCGACGACGCCGAGGCGGTTCATCTCGCGGACGACCTCCTCGCCGAACCGGGTCAGCCCCGTCTCGCTCGCCCAGGTCGCCCCGGTCAGCGTGATCACGCGCAGGCCGAGGGCGTGCAGGGCACGCAGGATGCCGAGGCAGTCCCCGACGGCGGCGGCGCCGGCGGGGCCGGGCAGCACGGCGACCCGGCCGCAGTTGCGGGCGTCGATGGCCTGCCCGGCGTCGTACGCCAGGCGCAGCCCTTCCGGATGGGCCCGGACGACCATCTTGACCAGGTCCAGCTGCTCCATGGTGGCGCCGACGGCCCGGTCCCCGTCGATGGCGTCGGGCAGGTGCAGCGACCAGAACAACGCCCCCACATGGCCCTCACGCAGCCGGGGCACGTCGGTGTCGACGGCGCTCTCGCCCAGCTCCAGGTCGTACCAGGGCAGGTGCTTGAGCGCCCAGGGCAGGCCACTGTAGCCGTCGGCGACGGGGTGGGCGGCCAGTACGGCGTGCGCCCGGGTGAGCGGCTCGTCGTCGGGGTCGGACACGGGCGCGTAGGGCTCTGGCGGGAAGGCCTCCGCGGCAGGCGGCACGGGCAGGTCGACGAGCCCGCCGGCCGCGGTGCTGGTGTGCAGGTCGTCCTGGAGGTCTGCCATGGCGGGCTCCGTACGGTCGTCGTGCGTTACCGTCACCGTCGCACGGAGCGGAAAGGGCTTCCTGGTGGGTGGGGCGTTCGGGGGTACGCCGCTCAGCCCCGGGCCGCCGCCTCGATCACCTCGTCCAGGGTGTCCCGGGAGCGGAGCAGGTCGGCGATCATCCGGTCGATGCGGGCGCGCTCGGCGGTGAGGTCGGCGACCAGCCTCGGCGAGGCCGCGGTCGAGGGGCCGCCGTCCCCGTCCCGCATGCAGGGCAGGAGTTGCGCGATCTTGGCGCTGCACAGACCGGCCGCGTACAGCTCCTGGATCCGGATGACCCGGTCGACGGCCGTCTCGGCGTATTCGCGGTGGCCGCCGGGCGTGCGCTCGGCCGCGAGCAGCGACTGCTTCTCGTAGTAGCGCAGCGAGCGTTCGCTGACGCCCGTGCGCCGGGCGAGTTCACCGATCCGCATCCGTACGTCTCCTCGGCTGGTCTCCGGGGCCTTGATTCTGACATCAGTGTCAGGTTCTAGCGTACGGGCATGTCGAAAACAACAGCGCTCTTCGCGTCCGCCCCGCTCGGCCCGCTCACCCTTCCCAACCGTCTGGTGATGGCCCCGCTGACCCGCAACCGCGCCGAGGCCGACGGCACCCCGACCCCGCTCATGGCCACCTACTACGCCCAGCGCGCCGCCGCCGGGCTGATCGTCGCCGAGGCCGCGACACCCAACGCGGTCGGGCAGACGTACCCGAACATCACCGCCGTCCACAGCGCGCGGCACGTGGCGGGCTGGCGGCAGGTCACCGACGCGGTACGGGATGCGGGCGGGCGGATGTTCCTCCAGCTCCAGCACGGCGGCCGGGTCGGCCATCCCGCGACCAGCGGGCTGACGCCCGTCGCGCCCTCGCCGGTGCCGCTGCCCGAGACGATCTTCACGCCCCGGGGGCACCGTCCGGCCGTCGTCCCGAGGGAGATGAACGAGGAGGACATCCGCACCACCGTCGCCGACTTCGCGCGTGCCGCCCGCAACGCGCTCGACGCCGGCTTCGAGGGCGTGGAGGTGCACTCGGCCAACGGCCACCTCCTGCACCAGTTCCTGGCCGCCAACACCAACCGTCGCACCGACGGCTACGGCGGCTCCGTCGCCGCGCGGATCCGCTTCACGGCCGAGGTGGTCGAGGCCGTGGCCGCCGAGATCGGCGCCGAACGGGTGGGCCTGCGGGTCTCCCCCGGCAACACGGTCAACGGCATCGCGGAGGGCGAAACCGAGGAGATCTACCCGGCGCTCACCGAGCGGCTCCGCGGGCTCGGACTGGCGTATCTGCACCTGGTGTACGCCGACCCGGACGCGCCGGTGTTCCGCAGGATCCGCGCCGGCTGGCCCGGGGTGCTGATCGCCAACCCGGTGCTGGGCGGGGAACTCTCCACGGGCGCCGTGCGCCGCGCCTCCGAGCGGCTGCTGGACGCCGGGGCCGATCTGATCGCCCTGGGCCGGCCGTTCCTCGCCAATCCCGACCTGGTGGAGCGGCTGCGGCTGGGCGCGCCGCTGAATCCGGTGCGGGACCGGTACTTCATGTACGTGGGCGGGGCGACCGGCTACACCGACTACCCCGCCCTCGGAGAGGAGTCCGCTCAGCCGTCCAGTGCTTCGAGCGTGGCGTTGGACGGCCCCCGCGTCGCCTGAAGCCCCCGGGCCACGTCCTCCGCGGCGCCCAGCACCCGGACCGCGTTCTTCCAGGTCAGCTTGGCCAGGTCGGCCTGGGACCAGCCGCGGTCGAGCAGCTCGGCGATCAGGTTCGGGTAGCCGGACACGTCGCTGAGGCCGTCGGGTGTGAAGGCCGTGCCGTCGTAGTCGCCGCCGATGCCGAGGTGGTCGACGCCGGCGACCTCGCGCATGTGGTCGAGGTGGTCGGCGACCGTGGACACCGTGGCGACGGGGCGCGGGGAGCTCTCCTCGAAGGCGCGGTGGATCTTCATCGCCTCGGGGCCGGAGTCGAGGTGGTGGAAGCCGTGCGCGCGCATGTTGTCGTCGGCGGCGGCCGTCCAGTCCACGGCCGCCTGGAGCACGAACTTCGGCACGAACGTCACCATCGCCATGCCCCCGTTGGCCGGCAGCCGCTCCAGCACGTCGTCCGGGATGTTGCGCGGGTGGTCGCAGACGGCACGCGCGGAGGAGTGGGAGAAGATCACCGGCGCGGTGGAGGTGTCCAGCGCGTCGCGCATCGTCGTCGCCGCCACGTGCGAGAGGTCGACCAGCATGCCCTCGCGGTTCATCTCCCGCACCACCTCGCGGCCGAAGGCCGTCAGGCCGCCGGCGGCGGGCTCGTCGGTCGCCGAGTCCGCCCACGCCACGTTGTCGTTGTGGGTGAGGGTCATGTAGCGCACGCCGAGCGCGTACAGCGCGCGGAGCGTGGCGAGCGAGTCGTCGATGGAGTGGCCGCCCTCGGCGCCCATCAGCGAGGCGATGCGGCCCTCGGCGCGCGCGGCCTCCATGTCGGCGGCGCTCAGCGCGGCGCGCAGCTCCTCGGGGTGGCGGTCGATCAGCCGCCGTACGCAGTCGATCTGCTCCAGGGTCGCGGTCACCGCGCCCGGCAGGTCCGAGCGGACGTACACCGACCAGTACTGCGCGCCGACGCCGCCGGCGCGCAGCCGGGCGAGGTCGGTGTGCAGGTGGGCGGACTGGTCCGCGGCGATGTCGCGGGCGTCGAGGTCGTAGCGGACCTGCTCGCGCAGCGCCCAGGGCAGGTCGTTGTGGCCGTCGACGACGGGGAACTCGCGCAGCAGCTCCCGGGCCTGGTCGAGGGAGGTCACGGGCCTCACTTCCCGAAGCCGAAGGCCGCGGAGCCCTCGACCTTGGTGCGCAGCCGCTTGCCCTTCTCGGTGGCCTGGTCGTTGAGGTCCTGCTGGAACTCACGCATGCGGGCCAGCAGCTCGTCGTCGTGGGCCGCGAGCATCCGCGCGGCCAGGAGACCCGCGTTGCGGGCACCGCCGACCGAGACGGTGGCGACGGGGACACCCGCCGGCATCTGCACGATCGACAGGAGGCTGTCCATGCCGTCCAGGTACTTCAGCGGCACCGGCACGCCGATCACGGGCAGCGGGGTGACCGAGGCGAGCATGCCGGGCAGGTGGGCGGCGCCGCCGGCCCCGGCGATGATCGCCTTCAGCCCGCGTCCGGCGGCCTGCTCGCCGTAGGCGATCATCTCGTGCGGCATGCGGTGCGCGGAGACGACGTCGACCTCGTAGGGGATCTCGAACTCGTCGAGTGCCTTGGCGGCGGCCTCCATCACGGGCCAGTCGGAGTCCGACCCCATGACGATGCCCACGACCGGACTGACCGGGCTGGCCTGGCTCATTCGGTGATCGTCCCTCTCAGGTAGCCGGCAGCGTGACGGGCGCGCTCCAGCACGTCGTCCAGGTCGTCGCCGTAGGTGTTGACGTGACCCACCTTGCGGCCGGGCTTCACGTCCTTGCCGTACATGTGGATCTTCAGCTGGGGGTCGCGGGCCATGCAGTGCAGGTACGCGGAGTACATGTCCGGGTAGTCGCCGCCGAGGACGTTGACCATGACCGTCCACTGGGCGCGCGGGCGCGGGTCGCCGAGGGGGAGGTCGAGGACCGCGCGGACGTGGTTGGCGAACTGCGACGTGATCGCGCCGTCCATCGTCCAGTGGCCGGAGTTGTGCGGGCGCATCGCCAGTTCGTTGACGAGGACGCGGCCGTCGCGGGTCTGGAACAGCTCGACGGCGAGGTGGCCGACGACGTCCAGTTCCTTGGCGATGCTGAGCGCCATCTCCTCGGCCCTGAGCGCCAGCGTCCCGTCGAGGCCGGGAGCGGGCGCGATCACCGTGTCGCAGACGCCCTTCACCTGCCGGGACTCGACGACGGGGTACGCCACCGCCTGGCCGTGCGGGGAGCGGACCACGTTCGCGGCCAGCTCGCGGACGAAGTCGACCTTCTCCTCCGCCAGCACGGGCACACCGGCGCGGAAGGGCTCGGCGGCCTCCTCGACGGAGTCCACCACCCACACGCCCTTGCCGTCGTAACCGCCGCGCACGGTCTTGAGGACGACGGGGAAACCGTCCCCCTCGTCCGCGAAGGCGGCCACGTCGGCCGGATCGCTCACGATCCGGTGCCGCGGGCAGGGCACGCCGATCGCGTCGAGCCTCGCGCGCATCACGCCCTTGTCCTGGGCGTGCACGAGCGCGTCAGGACCGGGGCGCACGGGGATGCCGTCCGCCTCCAGGGCCCTGAGATGCTCGGTCGGCACGTGCTCGTGATCGAAGGTGATCACGTCACAGCCGCGCGCGAACTCGCGCAGCGTGTCCAGATCGCGATAGTCGCCGATGACGACTTCGTTCACGACCTGCGCCGCAGAGTCCTGGGGGGTGTCACTGAGGAGCTTGAACCTGATGCCCAACGGGATGCCAGACTCGTGTGTCATACGAGCGAGCTGGCCACCGCCGACCATGCCGACTACGGGGAACGTCACACCCCTAGCGTATCGGCCGCGCGAGGCCCACCTGTTTACCGGCCGTTTCCCCGGCGGTACGGCCCCCCTTTCCCGTCGCCCGGCGTCCGTCCGCAGGAAGATCGCACGTCCGGGTGGTTAGCATGAACGGATTGACGCCAACCGATGGACGGGGGCCTGCACGACCATGGGACATGGTTCCTCGGGTGCTCATACGGCTCCCCCCACATCCCCCGCGCCCCAGGCGCCGCGTGCCGCGGTGCGGGAGCGGATCGGCCGGCTGGCCCGTGAGGTCGTGAAGTTCGGCGCGGTGGGCGGCGCGGGGGTCCTGGTCAACCTTCTCGTCTTCAACCTGGTCCGGCACGCGACCGACCTCGCGGTGGTGCGGGCGAGCATCATCGCGACCGTCGTCGCGATCGTCTTCAACTACCTGGGCTTCCGCTACTTCACCTACCGGGACCGCGACAAGGGCCGCCGGACCCGCGAGATGTCGCTGTTCCTGGTGTTCAGCGCGGTCGGGCTGGTGATCGAGAACGGCGTGCTCTACACCGCGACGTACGGCTTCGGCTGGGACAGCCCGCTGCAGAGCAACATCTTCAAGTTCCTCGGCATCGGTCTCGGGACGCTGTTCCGCTTCTGGTCGTACCGCACCTGGGTCTTCCGGACACTGCCGGCCCGCGAGCCGGTGACGCGGGCGGAGACCTTCCTGGAGCACGAGCAGCCTACGGCGATGCGCACCACGGACGGCACCCCCGCGGCCCACCGCTGACGGCGGCCGGGGCCTGCCCGCGCGGTGCGCCTAGCGCACCGTCCCCCCCGAGGCCCCGGACGACTTCTTCGACGGCGGTGTGCGCGACAGGAACAGGCCGAACACCGGAGGACGGCCCTGGAGGAGCTCCAGCCGGCCGCCGTCCGCCTCGGCCAGGTCACGGGCGACGGCGAGGCCGATACCCGTCGAGTTCCGCCCGCTGATCGCGCGCTCGAAGATCCGCGCCCCCAGGTCGCCCGGGACGCCGGCCCCCTCGTCGGTGACCTCGACCACCGCCTGGTTGCCGGTCACCCGGGTCCGCAGGGCCACCGTGCCGCCGCCGTGCATCAGTGAGTTCTCGATGAGCGCGGCCAGCACCTGCGCCACCGCGCCCGGGGTGCCCACGGCCGTCAGATGCCGTTTGCCGGAACTGACGATCGCCCGCCCCTCGCTGCGGTAGGCGGGGCGCCACTCCGCGATCTGCTGCTGGATGATGTCGTCCAGCTCGAAGGTGACGGCGGAGCCGCTGCGCGGGTCGCGGGAGTTCGTCAGCAGCCGGTCCACGACGTCCGTCAGCCGCTCCACCTGCGACAGCGCGATCGCCGCCTCGTCCTTCACCGTCTCCAGTTCGTCGGTGAGGGTGATCTCCTCCAGCCGCATGGACAGCGCGGTCAGCGGTGTGCGCAGCTGATGGGAGGCGTCGGCGGCCAGGCGGCGCTCGGCGGTGAGCATCCGGGCGATGCGCTCGGCGGAGGAGTCCAGCACGTCCGCGACCCGGTCCAGCTCGGGGACGCCGTAGCGCTTGTGCCTCGGGCGCGGGTCGCCGGAGCCGAGGCGTTCGGCGGTCTCGGCGAGGTCGGTGAGCGGGGAGGCGAGGCGGTTGGCCTGCCGGATCGCCAGCAGCACCGCGGCGATCACCGCGAGCAGCGCCACCAGAGCGATGATCAGCAGGGTCCGGCCGACCTCGCGGGTCACCGAGGAACTCGGCTCCTCGACGAGGACCGTCTCGCCCTCCTCGCCGGTGGCCCTGCCCCGGATAACCTCACCGGTCGGCCGGCTGCCGACCTCGATGACCGGCTTGCCGGGGATCCGGATCTCGGCGTACCGGGCGTCCCGTACCTGCTCCCGGAGGAACTTGGCGTCGACGGACCCGGCGCCGAGCAGCCGGCTGTCCACGATGCTGGCCAGCCGCACCGCCTCCAGGTCGACCCGCTCCTGGGCGGAGCTGCTGATCGTCCGGGTCTCGACGATCACGAGGGAGACGCCGAACACGGCGATCACGACGAGCACCACGGCGAGCGTGGACTGGATCAGTCGACGGCGCATGTCCTCTTACCCGGGCAGGCCCTACGGGCGCTCAGCACTTGCTCACTTCTCGCTCAGCTCTTGCCTCAGCTCTTGCTCAGTTCTTCTCGAAACGGAAGCCGACGCCGCGCACGGTGGCGATGTAGCGGGGGTTGGCCGCGTCGTCCCCCAGCTTCTTGCGGAGCCAGGAGATGTGCATGTCGAGGGTCTTGGTCGACGACCACCAGGTGGTGTCCCAGACCTCGCGCATCAGCTGGTCCCGGGTGACGACCCGGCCGGCGTCGCGCACCAGCACCCGCAGCAGGTCGAACTCCTTGGCCGTGAGCTGGAGCTCCTCCTCGCCCATCCAGGCCCGGTGCGACTCGACGTCGATGCGCACACCGTGCGTGGCGGCCGGCTGCGGCGGCTCGACGGCACCGCGCCGCAGCAGGGCGCGGACCCGGGCGAGCAGCTCGGCGAGGCGGAAGGGCTTGGTGACGTAGTCGTCGGCACCCGCGTCCAGACCGACGACGGTGTCCACCTCGTCGGCGCGCGCGGTCAGGATCAGGATCGGCACGGCGTGGCCCTCGGACCGCAGCCGACGGGCGACCTCCAGCCCGTCCATGCCCGGCAGGCCCAGGTCCAGCACGACCAGATCGATGGCGCCCTGCAGCCCGGCGTCGAGTGCGGTGGGTCCGTCCTCACGCACCTCGACCTCGTACCCTTCCCGGCGCAGTGCGCGGGCCAGCGGCTCCGAGATGGACGCGTCGTCCTCGGCGAGCAGTACACGGGTCATGAGCTGATGGTAGTCCGCTCGGAGCAGCGCCCGGGGCGTGATCGCCCCGAGGGTCTCTTACCTACGGACAAGCCGGGCACCCGCCGCGCGACCTGCCCGTCCGACCCCCCGCCGACCCGCCACCGGCCCACTGTGCGAACCTGCGCCTGTGGGGTGTCATCCTGAGATGGACCTTCGAAAGATCGTTCGCGGTTCCTTTATTACCTGTGATCCGCGTCTCAAGTCCTTCCATACCGGGCGGTGTCCTGCCGTATGGTGAATCAGCGCCTGTAGCACCCAGGGGACCTTTGGCGAGGGTTTGACGCTGAGGGTCTCTTTTGTGTGCGGGTCGGCCCTCACGGCCGGCCTCGAAAGGAATGACCTGTGGCCGGGCCTCACCGCGCGCACTGACGTGCGCGGAGGCGTGGATCCCGGTGGCCGCCGTCCGCCGCTTCGTAATCCGGAGCGGATCCCCCTCAAGGCGTGGGGCGGGCGGGTGACGGCCGCCGGTGCCGGCCGCCCCCCACCGGGCGCGCATCGCCTCATGAGCGCGTCCCGACCAGCAAGGATCGACCATGGCGTCCAGCCTGACGAAGGACTCGGTCTCCCCGGGCACCCCCGGATCCGAGAAGACCTTCTTCGGCCACCCCCGCGGACTGGCCACTCTCTTCATGACCGAGATGTGGGAGCGTTTCTCCTACTACGGCATGAGGGCCCTGCTCCCGCTGTACCTGGTGGCCCCCGGCGGTCTCGGCATGAACGCCGGCACCGCGACCGCGATCTACTCGGTGTACCTCTCGCTGGTGTACCTGCTCACGATGCCGGGCGGCTGGTTCGGCGACCGTGTCTGGGGTCCCCGCAAGACCGTCGCCGTCGCCGGTGGCGTGATCATGCTCGGTCACCTCACGCTGGCGCTGCCGTCCTCCGGCACGTTCTTCGCGGGCCTCGGTCTGGTCGCCATCGGCTCGGGTCTGCTGAAGGCCAACATCTCCACGATGGTCGGCCAGCTCTACAGCGGCCCCGACGACCCGCGCCGCGACGGTGGCTTCACCGTCTTCTACATGGGCATCAACCTGGGTGCCTTCGCGGCGCCGCTGATCATCGGCACCATCGGTGAGAACGTCAACTGGCACCTCGGCTTCGCGCTCGCCGCGGTCGGCATGGGCCTGGGCGTCATCCAGTTCCTGCTCGGCAGCCGCCACCTGGCCCCGCACTCCAGCGTGGTGCCGAAGCCGCTGTCGGTGGAGGAGAAGACCTCCACGCTGCGCAAGGCCGCCTTCTGGGCCGCGCTCGCCGTCGTCTTCTACGCGATCGTCGGCTTCTCCGGCTCCTACACCCTGAACTGGATCCTGGTCCCGCTGACGCTGCTCGGCGTGATCATCCCGGTGCTGGTACTGACCCGCATCAAGCGCGACAAGGAGCTGAACCGCGCCGAGCAGTCCAAGATGTCGGCGTACATCTGGTTCTTCGTCGCCGCGGCCGTCTTCTGGATGATCTACGACCAGGGCGGTTCGACCCTGGCGATCTTCGCCGACTCCTCGACCGACACCAGCGTCCTCGGCTGGGAGTTCCCGGTCTCCTGGTTCCAGTCGGTCAACCCGGTCATCATCATGGCCCTGGCCCCGGTCTTCGCCACGGTGTGGCTGGCGCTCGCCCGCCGCGGCAAGGAGCCGAGCACGATCGTGAAGTTCTCGTTCGGCCTGGTGCTGGTCGGCGCGTCCTTCTTCCTCTTCCTGGCCCCGCTGGCCATCGCGGACGGCGGCCACAAGGCGGCCGCGCTGTGGCTGGTGGCGATCTACTTCGTCCAGACCTGCGGTGAGCTGATGCTCTCCCCGGTCGGCCTGTCGGTCACGACGAAGATGGCGCCCGTGAAGTACGCCTCGCAGATGATGGGCGTCTGGTTCCTGGCCGTCACCGCCGGTGACGCCACGACCGGCCTGCTCTCCATCGCCGGCGTCGACCTCAACAAGACGGGCATCGTCGCCGCGGAGGCCGCCCTGGCCGTCCTCGCCGGTGTCGCGATCTGGATGTACCGCAAGCGCGTGAAGGAACTCATGGGCGACGTCCGCTGAGGCCTGCCGGCCTGGCGGTTCCTGCCTGCGGAGGGTCATCGCATCCCGGTGGATGCGGTGGCCCT
>NZ_RAIF01000018.1:54951-65234 GCF_003671715.1 Streptomyces sp. E2N166
GCGCGGGGCAGAGGGCGACGGGGCGACGGACGCTTGCGGCAGCGCGGGGCAGAGGGCGACGGGGCGGCGGGCGCTTCAAGCCGCACAGGGGCGACGGGCGGCGGGCGCTTCGAGCCGCACAGGGCGGCGGACACGCTTGCGGCAGCGCGGGTGCAGGGCGACGCAGGAACGCAAGACTGCGCGGCACGCTCGGCACAGGTCAGACGCGGAAGCTTGAGGGCTCACAGGGCAGCGGACCCGCACTCGCAGGGGCGCGGGGGACGCAGTCCCCGCCGGGGTCTGGGGCGGATCCCCAGGGACGTCGGCCTCCTGGCCGACCGACTCGGGCGGGCGGGAAAAGGCCGGGAAGAGCGCCGCAGGCCACCGCAGGCCACCGCGCCGCCAGAGGCCTACGCCGGCGCCGCCAGCTCGGCCCACACCCGCTTGCCCGCGACCCCCGGCGTACGCACCACGCCCCAGTCCAGGCACAACCGCTGCACGATGAACATGCCGTGGCCACCAGGACGCCCCGCCCGGTGCGGGGTCCGCGGCGTCGGCTGACCCGTACCCCGGTCGGAGACCTCCAGCCGGATCACCTTCTTCTCACAGGTGATCCACAGCTCGTCCGGCCCCTCGGCATGCAGACACGCGTTGGTGACCAGCTCGGACACCACGAGGAGCACGTCCTCGGCGGCGGCCCGGTGGTCCGCGGTGGCGGAGGGCAGCCAGCCCCAGGCGTACAGCGCCTGGCGGGTGAAGTCACGAGCGAGGGGGACCACCCCGCTCTGGTCGTCGAAGCTCAGCCTGCGCCCCTGCCGCCCACCGCCCCCCGCAGGCGCGCTCCCTTCCCCGACGGGAGAAGGAGACGGAGGCGAGGAAGAAGAGGACGGGGCCGAGGCCGCGGACGGGGACGACGGCACGGACGTCCCGATCACGGCGGCCTGCCCCGCGGACACGCCCCCCTCGGACTCCCCGGTCCCGGGCACGCCCCCCTCGGACGCCCCGGAAGCGCCGCTGGGCTCCGGACCGCGGTCGCCCGGCGAGTAGGGCCGGGTGGTGCTCATCAGCGCTTCACCTCACCGATTCACCAGTTCACGTTTCAAAGTCGTACGTCGTACACAGACAGCTCAGGGTGTCTCCTGCCCGACCGGCTCGTCCGAACACCCCTGTATTCGGCACGAAACACAGGACGGGGCGAAAACGCCTGCCCCAGGCAGCGCACGAGACCCGCCGCCGGCCGGACAAGGGCCGGTTCAGTCGGACTCGTCGGCCAGGGCGGCCTCAAGGGTGTCATGGAGGGTGAAGACCGCTTCGGCCCCCGTGATCTCGAACACGCGAGCCACGACGGGCTGCATGGCCACCAGATGCACACCGCCCCCCGCGGCCTCCGCCTTCAACCGCGCGCCGAGCAGGACGTTGAGTCCCGTGGAGTCGCAGAACTCCAGGCGCGAGCAGTCGACGACGAGCCGGTTGAATCCCTTGGCGAGACAGTCCTCCAGTGGCTCGCGCAACAGTTCGGCGGTGTGGTGATCCAACTCACCCGCCGGTGTCACGACGGCACTGGGGCCCTCTTCCCGTACTTCGACCAGAAGCCGGCCCGACTGGGCACTGCCGACCGTCCCGCGGTCCATGCCGTTTCTCTCTCCCGAGGTCGTGACTGCTTACTGACGCCCTCGAACACTACGCCTTCCCACCGCACTCCGACACCCGAACAACCGCACACAAACGGACATATCAACACAGAACACACTTGCGGTGGGCTCGGTAAACCCGGTAGGGCTAGATAGGACACGTAAACCGACACGGCCGGCTTTGGAGGCGCCGCACACCGCAGTGCACGTATTTGGCTTCGGCAGCCGTATGCCGAGAACGATGGAGGACATCATGTCACCCCGGCTCGACGGATCGCGTACCCAAGAAGCGACGTCGACACTCCCTCCGGAACATCTGGATCCCATCGAGCATCATGACGCGGTCGTCGACCACGACGGCGCACTCGCCGGGCTTCCGGACATCCCCGCTTACGACGAGGTCGCTCCGGCGGACGCCCGGGCCCTGTCCAAGACCCTCTTCGAGCGGCTGGAGTCGCTGGAGGAAGGCACCCACGAGCACGCGTACGTGCGCAACACGCTCGTCGAGCTCAACCTCGCGCTGGTCAAGTTCGCCGCCTCCCGCTTCCGCTCCCGCAGCGAGCCGATGGAGGACATCGTCCAGGTCGGCACGATCGGGCTGATCAAGGCGATCGACCGCTTCGAGATGTCACGCGGTGTGGAGTTCCCCACTTTCGCGATGCCGACCATCATCGGCGAGATCAAGCGCTTCTTCCGCGACACCTCGTGGTCCGTGCGCGTCCCGCGCCGCCTCCAGGAGCTGCGGCTCGACCTGGCCAAGGCCGGCGACGAGCTGGCCCAGCGCCTCGACCGCGCCCCCACGGTGAGCGAGCTGGCCGAGCACCTCGGCCTGTCCAAGGACGAGGTCGTCGAGGGCATGGCGGCCTCCAACGCCTACACCGCCTCCTCGCTGGACGCCCAGCCGGAGGAGGACGACGCGGAGGGCGCGCTGGCCGACCGCATCGGCTACGAGGACCACGGGCTCGAGGGCATCGAGTACGTCGAGTCGCTGAAGCCGCTGATCGCCGAACTCCCGTCCCGGGACCGCAAGATCCTCTCGCTCCGCTTCGTCGCGGGCATGACCCAGTCGGAGATCGGCGAGGAGCTCGGCATCTCCCAGATGCACGTCTCGCGCCTGCTCTCGCGCACACTCGTACGGCTGCGCAAGGGGCTCACGGTCGAGGAGTAGTCCTCACCGGGTGACGCTTGCCCTCCAGGGGGGTGGTCCGAAATCGGGCCGCCCCCCTTCGGGTTGCGCGCGCCGCCTGCGGTACGGACCATCGCGCGCGTCCGGAGCCGCCACCGAAACAGCCGCCGGTTACCCACGGAAACCTCTTTCCTCGGGAGCCCCGTTCCACCACTATGAGGCACCCCGCAGACTGGCCGGTACGTCAGGACCGGCACCGTGGAGTCGCGGGGTACGAGGAGGCGGACGGATGGCTCGGGGCGACGGGACCGACGGTGGCGCCCAGACCGGGGACCACAGGTACTCCGCCGCGTCCGACGCGCGGCTGACCGAACTGCTGCGCGCCGACACCCCCACCGCCTATCCGGCGCTCCAGGAACTCCGCGCACGGCACCAGCCTTCGGTACTCGCCTACGCCCGCCTGTGCACGGCCGGCGAGACCACGGCACGGCAACTGGCCGCGCGTACCTTCGCGCGGGCGGCCCGTCGGGCCGCCCGCGGCACCGACGCCGGAGGGCCGTGGCGGCATCAACTCCTGCTCCTGGCCGGTGAGACCGCTGCCGAGTGGGCGGCCGACGAACGCTCCGCCGGACTCGACGCCGGTCTGCTCCTCGTGGTGAACACGGCGGGCACGGGCTGCCCGGTCCCGCCCATGCTCGCGGCCTTCCGCTCCCTGCCGCCCCGCTCCCAGGGCATGATCTGGTACGGCGTGGTGGACCGGGAGCCCGCCGACCGGACGGCCGCGCTGCTCGGCCTCGGCCGCCAGGACGTCACGTACGGCACACAGCCCGCGCTCCAGGCACTGGCGCGGGCCTGTCTGCGGTCTCGGCTGGCCGCCTCCGAGGACCCGCGCTGTGTGGACTTCCGGCGCCTCATCGAGGAGTCGGTACGGCCCGACACCCCGCGGAACAGCGCCGATCTGCACACCCACATGGCGCACTGCCCGCACTGCACGGCGGCGTACGAGGAGCTGTGCACCCTGCGGGACACCCCGCGCACGGCCCTGGCCGAGGGGCTGCTGCCGTGGGCGGGCACGGCGTACGCGGCGCGGGGGACAAACGAGCCGGACGGCGCCCCCTCGCTCGCGATGCCCGGGAGCTGGCCGCCGTCGCGCCGCTTCGCGCTGGCCTCGGCAGCCCTGGGCGTGGCCCTGGTGCCGCTGCTCTTCCTGGTGCTGTCGCCGGACGACACGCCGTCCCGGCCGGCGGCGAACGCGTCGACACGTCCCCCCGCCGGACCACCGCCGGTGACGGTGACGGCGACCGTCCCGGCGACGCCGTCCTCCCCAACGCCGTCGCCGTCCCCCTCCGCGTCGTCGAAGTCACCCTCGCCGAAGCCGAGTCCGGCGCCCTCGCGCACCGCACGGCCGTCGCCGACGCCGTCCACGCCGTCGTACCGGGCGCCGGGCGGCACGTACTCCCAGGTGGTGAACGTCGCGTCGGGCCGGTGCCTGGACATCGACGGCGGCCTGGAGAAGGGCACGGACGTCGTCACGGCGCCCTGCACCTCGTCCCACACCCAGCTGTGGCGGGTCGACGCCGGGCGCGGGGTGGTCCAGTCGTACGCCGACGAGGACTACTGCCTGGACAGCCGCGGCTCCGTGGACAAGGGCGTCGGCATCTGGGAGTGCGACTCGGTCGACGGACGCAACGGTCAGAACCTCCGCTTCTCGGTGGACGCGCACGGTGTGATCCGCCCCGGCGTCGCCCCGGACCGCGCGGTCACCCCGGGCGGGGGCGACGCGGTGGTCCTCGTGGGGGCTGGGCCGGGGCGGACGGACCAACGGTGGCGCGCCGGGGCGGCCTCCTGAGCGGTTCGGGCGGGCAACCGGGCGCGGACCCGGGCGGGGAGCCGGGCGCGAATCCGAGCAGGCGTCCGGGCCGTGCTCAGACGACGCGCGCCCCGCGCCGCCACACCCCGCTGACCAGCGGGACGCCGGGCCGGTAGGCCAGGTGCACGTGGCTCGGGGCGTCGAGGAGCATCAGGTCGGCGTAGGCGCCCGGGGTGAGGCGGCCGACGTCGTCGCGGCGCAGGGCGGCCGCGCCGCCGGCGGTGGCCGACCAGACCGCCTCGTCGGGGGTCATCCCCATGTCCCGTACGGCGAGGGCGACGCAGAACGGCACGGAGGATGTGAAGGACGAACCGGGGTTGCAGTCGGTGGACAGCGCGACCGTGGCACCGGCGTCGATGAGGCGCCGGGCGTCCGGCCACTCGGCACGGGTGGAGAACTCGGCACCGGGGAGCAGGGTGGCGACCGTGCCGCTGTTCGCGAGGGCGTCCACGTCGGCGTCGGTGAGGTGGGTGCAGTGGTCGGCGCTGGCGGCGTCGAGTTCGACCGCGAGCCGGACGCCGGGGCCGTAGGAGAGCTGGTTGGCGTGGATGCGCGGGTGCAGGCCCTTGGCCTTGCCGGCGGTGAGGATGGCCCGGGCCTGGTCGCCGTCGAAGGCGCCCTTCTCGCAGAACACGTCGATCCACCGGGCGTGCGGGGCGCAGGCGTCGAGCATCTCGCCGGTGACGAGGGCGACGTAGGCGGCCGGGTCGTCGGCGAGTTCGGGGGCGACGATGTGGGCGCCGAGGAAGGTGACCTCGTCGGTGTGGCGGGCGGCGACGCGCAGGGCGCGGGACTCGTCGGCGGTGGTCAGGCCGTACCCGGACTTGGTCTCGAAGGTGGTGGTGCCCTGGCGCAGGGCCTCTTCGAGGTAACGGGTGAGGCCCGCCTCCAGTTCCGCGTCGCTCGCGGCGCGGGTCGCGGCGACGGTGGTGCGGATGCCGCCGGCGCTGTAGGGGCGGCCGGACATGCGGGCGTTGAACTCCTCGGTGCGGTCACCGCCGAAGAGGAGGTGGGAGTGGGAGTCGACGAAGCCGGGGAGGGCCGCCCGGCCGCCGGCGTCGACCCGATTGTCAGTGGCGGGTGCTTTGCTTGATTCACCGGTCCACGCGACGCGGTCGCCGTCGATGACGACGGCCGCGTCCCGGACCAGTCCCAGGGGGGAGTTGTCACCGAGGGAGGGGTCGTTGGTGACGAGTGCGGCGATGTTGGTGATGACGGTGCTGCTGCTCATGATCTCCGTGACGTCCTCGTGGGGGCGGGAGCGGGCGTTCGTTACCGGGCGCGCAGGGCTTCCACGGCCCGCGCGAGGGACTCGGGCACATCGGGTACGAGGGAGTGCGCCCCGTCGCGTACGACGTGCCGTCCGCCCACGATCGTGTGCCGCACATCCGCTGCCGTCGCGGCGAATACCGCCGTCTCGGCGCCGAGCCTGGGCAGCGGCCCCGCCGTTCTGACCGAGTCGAGGGCGACCGTGGTGAGATCGGCGCGGGCGCCTGCCTCGATGGTCCCGGTGTCGTCCCAGCCGAGGGCGGCGTGGCCGTCGGCGGTGGCGGCGCGCAGCAGGGCGGCGGCGGTCCAGTGGCCGCGGGTGCGGGTGCGCAGGCGCTCGTTCAGCTCCATGGCGCGCGCCTCTTCGAGCAGGTCGACGACGGCGTGGCTGTCGGAGCCGAGGGAGAGCGGGGAGCCGGCCCGCTGGAGGGCGGCTGCGGGGCCGATGCCGTCGGCGAGGTCGCGTTCCGTGGTGGGGCACATGCAGGTGCCGGTGCGGCTGCCGCCGAGCAGGGCGATGTCCTCGTCGGTGAGGTGGGTGTTGTGGACGCCGGTGGTGCGGGGTCCGAGCACGCCGTGGTCGGCGAGGAGCCGGGTGGGGGTGCGGCCGTGGGCGTCGCGGCAGGCGTCGTTCTCGGCGGTCTGCTCGGACAGGTGCACATGCAGCGGGGCCCGCCGCTCCTCGGCCCAGCGCGCCACGGTCGCCAACTGGCCGGCGGGCACGGCCCGTACGGAGTGGATCGCCGCCCCGATCCGTGCGTGATCCCGTTCCTTGAGAACTGAACAGCGTTCCGCCCAGGCGTCCGCCGTCCCGTCGGAGAAGCGGCGCTGGTGGGTGTTCGGGGGCTGCCCGAAGCCGGCGGACAGGTAGCAGGTGTCGAGGAGGGTGATGCGGATGCCGGCTTCGGCGGCGGCCTCGATCAGGGCCTCGCCCATGGCGTTGGGGTCGGCGTAGGGGGTGCCGCCGGGGGCGTGGTGGACGTAGTGGAACTCGCCGACGGTGGTGATGCCGGCGAGCGCCATCTCGGCGTACACCGCGCGGGCGAGGTCGTGGTAGGTCTCCGGGGTCAGCCGGTCGGCGACGGAGTACATGACCTCGCGCCAGGTCCAGAAGGTGCCGGAGCCGACCTGGACGGTGCCGCGCAGGGCGCGGTGGAAGGCGTGCGAGTGGGCGTTGGCCAGGCCCGGGAGGGTCAGTCCGCGCAGGGGCTCCGCACCCGGGGGCGGGGCGGGCACGTCCGTGCGGACGGCCGTGACGCGGCCGTCGCCCACGTCCACGGCGACGCCCGGCTCGACGTGGGAGCCGAGCCAGGCGTGCTCCAGCCAGTACGTCCGCTTGGTGGGGGTCACGTGCGGGCCAGCCCTTCCAGTACGTCGGCGAGTGCGCTCACCCCGGCCACGCAGTCGTCCTCGGCGGCGTACTCGGCCGGGGAGTGCGAGACGCCGGTGGGGTTGCGTACGAACAGCATGGCGGTCGGGACGCGTCCGGAGAGGATTCCGGCGTCGTGTCCGGCACCGGTGCCGAGGACGGGCACCCTGAGATCCGTTCCCGTGTCGCCGCCGAGGATGCGGGCGAGTTCGTCGCGCAGGGCGTGGTCGAACTCGACGACGGGGGTGAAGGACTCGCGTACGACGTCGAGGTCGGCGCCGTGGGCGGCGGCGTACTCACGAGCGGCCTTCTCCACCCCGCCGACCACGGTGTCCAGGCTTTCCTGGTCGGCGGCGCGGGAGTCGAGCCAGCCGCGTACGAGGGACGGGATGGCGTTGACGCCGTTGGGCTCCACGGCGATCTTGCCGAAGGTGGCGACGGCACCGGCGAGTTCCGCCTCGCGGCGGGCGGCGAGCACGGTCTCGGCGTAGGACAGCATGGGGTCGCGCCGGTCGGCGAGGCGGGTGGTGCCGGCGTGGTTGGCCTCGCCCCGGAAGTCGAACCGCCAGCGTCCGTGCGGCCAGATGGCGGACGCGATGCCGATCCGGTCGCCGGACAGGTCGAGGGCGCGGCCCTGTTCGACGTGGAGTTCGACGAAGGCGCCGATGCGGGCCAGCCGCTCGGGGTCGGGGCCGATGGTCTCCGGGTCGTGGCCGGCGGCCTCCATGGCCTGCGGAAGTGTGATGCCGTCGCCGTCGGTGAGGCGGTGGGCCTGCTCGACGGTGAGCGCGCCGGTGGTGAGGCGGGAGCCGACGCAGGCGAGGCCGAAGCGGGCGCCCTCCTCGTCGCCGAAGTTGACGATGCCCAGCGGCCTGGTGAGCCGCGCTCCCCTGCCGCGCAGTTCGTCCAGGGCCGCGAAGGCGGACACGACCCCGAGGGGCCCGTCGAAGGCGCCGCCGTCGGGTACGGAGTCGAGGTGGGAGCCGGTGACGACGGCGTCCCCGGCGGCGGGGTCACCGAGCCAGGCCCACTGGTTGCCGTTGCGGTCGGTCTCGTAGGTCAGCCCGCGTGCCTCGGCCTGCTCCCGGAACCAGGTCCGGCAGTCGGTGTCGGCGGGGGTCCATGCGTAGCGGCGGTAGCCGCCGGAGGCGGAGCTGCGGCCGACCGGCAGCAGCTCCGCCCACATGCTGTGGAAGCTCACGCGTCGTCACCCTCGCGGGTCTCGGCACCCTCGCGCATGGGCACCCGCACGTCCCGCTCCCCCGCGACCGACTCGGCGATGTCGTACCCGGCGTCGACGTGCCGGATGACGCCCATACCGGGGTCGTTGGTGAGGACCCGGCGGATCTTCTCGCCGGCCAGCGCGGTGCCGTCGGCGACCGTGACCTGCCCGGCGTGGATGGAGCGGCCCATGCCGACGCCGCCGCCGTGGTGGAGGGAGACCCAGGATGCGCCGGAGGCCACGTTGACCATGGCGTTGAGCAGCGGCCAGTCGGCGATGGCGTCCGAGCCGTCGAGCATGGCCTCGGTCTCGCGGTACGGGGAGGCGACGGAGCCGCAGTCGAGGTGGTCGCGGCCGATGACGACCGGGGCGGAGAGTTCACCGCTCGCGACCATGTCGTTGAACCGCTCACCGGCCTTGTCGCGCTCGCCGTAGCCGAGCCAGCAGATCCGGGCGGGCAGGCCCTGGAAGCGGACCCGCTCCCCCGCCATCTTGATCCAGCGGGCGAGGGACTCGTTCTCGGGGAAGAGGTCGAGGACCGCCTTGTCGGTCCTGGCGATGTCGGCGGGGTCGCCGGAGAGGGCGGCCCAGCGGAAGGGGCCCTTGCCCTCGCAGAAGAGGGGGCGGATGTAGGCGGGGACGAAGCCGGGGAAGTCGAAGGCCCGGTCGTATCCGGCGAGTTGCGCCTCGCCACGGATGGAGTTGCCGTAGTCGAAGACCTCGGCGCCGGCGTCCTGGAAGCCGACCATGGCCTCGACGTGCCGGGCCATGGACTCGCGGGCGCGGGTGGTGAAGCCGGCCGGGTCCTTGGCGGCGGCGTCGGCCATGTCCTCGAAGGCGATCCCGGTGGGCAGGTAGGCCAGGGGGTCGTGGGCCGAGGTCTGGTCGGTGACGATGTCGATCGGGGCGCCCATGGCGAGCAGCTGCGGGACCAGCTCGGCGGCGTTGCCGAGGACGCCGATGGACAGCGGCTTGCGCCGGTCCCGGGCCTCGGTGGCGAGCTGGAGGGCGTGGTCGGGGGAGTCGGCCTTCACGTCGAGGTAGCGGTGCTCGATGCGGCGGTCGATGGCGCGCGGGTCGCAGTCGACGCAGATCGCGACGCCGTCGTTCATCGTCACGGCGAGGGGCTGGGCGCCGCCCATGCCGCCGAGGCCGGCGGTGAGGGTGATGGTCCCGGCGAGGGTGCCTCCGAACTTCTTGGCGGCGACGGCGGCGAAGGTCTCGTAAGTGCCCTGGAGGATGCCCTGGGTGCCGATGTAGATCCAGGAGCCGGCCGTCATCTGCCCGTACATGGTGAGGCCGAGGGCCTCCAGGCGGCGGAACTCCTCCCAGTTCGCCCAGTCGCCGACCAGGTTGGAGTTGGCGATGAGGACGCGCGGGGCCCACTCGTGGGTCTGCATGACACCGACCGGGCGGCCCGACTGGACGAGCATCGTCTCGTCCTGCTTGAGGGTCCGCAGCGTACGGACCATGGCATCGAAGGACCGCCAGTCGCGTGCCGCCTTGCCCGTCCCGCCGTAGACGACGAGCTTGTCGGGATGCTCGGCGACCTCGGGGTCCAGATTGTTCTGCAGCATCCGCAGGGCGGCCTCCTGCTGCCAGCCCAGGGCACTCGGCGTCGTACCGCGTGGCGCTCGGACAGGGCGGGGTCCGGACATGGTCTGCCTCCTGGTGGCTTGCTCCCGGCGGATTGTTACTGCGGATATTCATATCCTCACCTCGTGAATAGAACTAGTCAATACATCCGTGTCCCGGCACGAACGCGTCGTGGGTGTTTGGCTGGATACGTGGGGCAGGCGGCGGGACGGGCAACGAGC
>NZ_RAIF01000018.1:65536-95066 GCF_003671715.1 Streptomyces sp. E2N166
CGGGACGAGGCGGTGCGGGCGGCCGTGGAGCAGGGGCTGCTCGGAGCGGACGCCCCGATCATCGGGCTGCTGGACGTCGCCGGGATACGGGAGTCGGCGGCGGCGCTGCGGGCCGCGTTCGAGGCGGTGACGGCACCCGGGACCCCCGTGCTGCACGCCTTCGCGGTGAAGGCGACCCCGCTGGTCCCGGTGCTGCGGCTGCTGCACGAGGAGGGCATCGGCGCGGAGGTCGCGAGCCCGGGCGAACTGGCGCTGGCACGGGCGGCGGGTGTGCCGCCGGAGCGGACGGTGCTGGACTCGCCCGCCAAGACGCCGGGCGAGCTGCGCCAGGCGCTCGCGCTGGGCATCGCGGTCAACGCGGACAACCCGCAGGAGTTGGAGCGTCTCGACGGCCTGATGTCCGAGGGGGCGAGCCGCTCCACGAGCCGTTCCCCGCTCGGCATCCGGGTCAATCCGCAGGTCGGCGGGGGTTCCATCGAGGCGCTGTCGACGGCGACGGCAACCTCGAAATTCGGGGTGGCGCTGCGCGACGAGGGGGCGCGCGAGTGGGTGGTGCGGGCGTATCTGGACCGGCCGTGGCTGACCCGGCTGCACGCGCACACCGGGTCACAGGGCATCCCGTTGGCGCTGATGACCGAGGGCGTGGCCGAGACGTACGCGCTCGCCGAGGAGATCAACGAGCGGGCCGGGCGCCGCCAGGTCGACACGCTCGACATCGGCGGCGGACTGCCGGTGAACTTCGCGTCGGACGAGACGACACCGACGTACGCCGAGTACGCGCACGCGCTGCGCGAGGCGGTGCCGGGGCTGTTCGACGGGCGGTACGGGCTGGTCACCGAGTTCGGGCGGTCGCTGCTGGCCAAGCACGGCACGGTGGTGGCGCGCGTGGAGTACGCCAAGAGCGCCGGCGGGCGGCCGGTCGCGGTGACACACGCGGGCGTGCAGGTCGCGACCCGGACGGTGTACTCGCCGGGGGCGTGGCCGCTGCGGATCGCCGCGTACGACGGCAAGGGGCTGCCCAAGGAAGGGCCCGCCGTGGTGCAGGACGTGGCCGGGCCGGCGTGCTTCGCGGGGGATCTGCTGGCGACGGGGCGCGCGCTGCCGCTGCTGGAGCAGGGGGACTACGCGGCGGCGCTGGACACGGGGGCGTATTACTTCGCGCATCACTACGCGTACAACTCGCTCGCGCGTCCCGGGGTTCACGGGTTCACGACGGGGGGCGCCGAGGGCGTCGCCTTCGCGACCGTGCGGGAGGCTCAGGCGGTCGAGGAGATCGTGGCCGAGGCGGGAGGGGAGCACGTCGACGCGCTGACGGAAGCCGTTCGCCGTTCGCCGTGAAGGCTGCGGCAGTTCGTGGACCACCGGCCGTTGCGGCCGGTCATCCCCACGCGGTGCCCCGCGGAATGCCACGGCCCCGCGCCGCTGTCCTTCCGATCAGACCAGCACCGCTGCCCTTCCGATCAGACCGGCGCCGCCGCCCCTTCGGCTCAGACCAGCTCCGCCGCCCCTCCCACTCAGAGCAACGCCGTCGCCCTCCCGCTCAGACCAGCTCCGCCGTCCTGCGGCGTGCTCCGCCCGGGGCCGCGTCGCCCGCCGCGATGCCCGTGCTGCGGTACGCACGGACGGTCCTGCCCGCCGGGCGCCCGCCGTCGCGGGCGAGCCAGTCCACGCGGACCCACAGCAGGGCCTCGCCGGCCTGTTCGCGGCGGCCGATCCAGGCGGACTTCAGCCACAGGCCGACGCCGCAGCCGGCCATCAGCAGTCCGGCGGCGGCGGGGACGGCGAAGGCGCTGCCCAGGGCGGCGAGGAAGGCGAGGAGCAGCCACCAGCGGTGGCCCCGGCGCCAGTTGCGCAGGGTCACCGCACGGTCCTGGAGCACGTCGTGCTTGCCCGCGCGGCCGGCCGAGCGGGCCAGGGCGGTGTACCGCTTTCGGCGCGCGGACGCGACGACCGCCGCCGCGACGATGAACAGCGCGGCACCCGCCAGGACGCCGATCCGGCGTCCGGTCAGCCCCGGCACCAGCACCCCGATGCCCGCCGCGAGTACGCCCAGCCACCACAGCGGTGCCGCTCCCGCCCGTACGACGACGGCGACCCGAGCCAGCCCCTGTCCTCCGCGCGCCACGTCCGGCCTCCTCTTTCGTTCTGCTTCCTGCGATGCGTCTGAAGGGTGTGAGGCGAGGCAGGTTAACGGGAGAAGGTGAGACGAGTCTGAGAAACGGGCCGTCTGTGCCGGCGTTCCCGCGTCAGTCCACGAAGAGGCCCCGCACCGCCGCCTTCGTGTCGAACTCCTCCAGCCGGGCCTGGGCGTCCGGCAGGTCGTCGCACATGGCCTCCAGCAGCACCCGGCCGAGCAGCATCGGCGCGCAGGCGGTGTCGAAGGCGAGGCCGGTACCGACCGCGGCGGGCAGCAGCAGGTCGGAGACCTTGGCGACCGGCGCGAAGGCGGAGTCGGCGACGGTCACCACCGTGAGCCCCGCCTCCTTGGCGTGGGCGAGCGTGTCGACGACCTCGCGCGGATGGCGGGGCAGGGCGAAGCACAGCAGGGCCGTCGCGCCGGCCCGGACGGCGGCGTCGATGCGGTCGTGCAGCATCGTGCCCCCCTCGTTCAGCAGCCGGACGTCCGGGTGGACCTTGGCGGCGAAGTACGCGAAGCCGTGCGCCTGGGCCGCCGCCGCCCGCAGTCCGAGGACGGGCAGGGGCCGGCTTCCGGCGAGGAGACGGCCCGCCTCCCGTACCGGCCCCGGGTCGGCGAGCGCCTCCGCCAGATGGCGCAGGTTCTCGATCTCGGCCTCCACGGCCTTCTGGTACTCGTTGCAGGAGCCGGTGTCCGCCGCCGGTTCCGCGGGAGCGACCTCGCGCAGATGGCGGCGCAGCGCCGGGTAGCCGTCGAACCCGAGGGCGACGGCGAAGCGGGTCACGGACGGCTGGCTGACCCCGGCCAGTTCGGCGAGCTCCACACTGGACAGGAAGGGCACCTCGGAGGCGCGCCGCACCATGCTGTGCGCGATGCGCCGCTGGGTCGGCGTCAGCCGGTGCCCTTCGAAGAGCGCCTGCAGCCGCACGGCCGGGCTGTCGGTCCCGTTGTTCCCGCTCATGACGTGCTCCCCCTCGCCGCTATTCACTGTCCCCAATTCCTGCATACCGTTATACAGCGAGGCGGCTGCGGGCACGACGCCGAGCGTCCCCCTCCCGGCCGCCCCAGTCCCGAGACGGGGGCTAACCCCAGTGCCGCCGGCGCTCCGGCTGCCTACCGTGGGAGCCATGACGGGAATGGACGGGCGGGACACCGACCTCAAGAAGGAACTCGACGCCACCCTGCAGACCCGCAGGGAACTCGGTGAGGAGTACGAGTCCGCGCTGGTCGACTCGTTCCTGGAGAAGGTCGACCAGCGCATCGACGGAACGGTCGAGCGCCGGGTGCGCCGGCAGATCGCCGAGCAGCAGATGGCGACGGCCCGGGACAGCCGGTCGCCGAGGCCCACGGACTCCTTCGGCGAGCGCTTCGGCTTCGGCATCGTCTCGCTTGTCCTCGCGGTCCCGCTGTCCGCGATCGGCGGCGGCGTCGCCGACCTCCCCGGGCTGCTGGTCGCCTGGGCCGGAATCGTCGGGGTGAACGTCGTCCAGGCCGCCCGGACCACTCCCGGTCTCTTCGGACGGCGCCGGCGCGCCGACAAGGACGACGCCTGGCGGGACTGAGAAAGGACTGCGCGGGGACCGCCGCACCCCCATCACTGAGGGGCGGGACGACGGCGGTCCCCGCGGGGACGCGCGGTGCCGGGCCTCACGGCCGGGCGGCGCGTCCTTGGCGTCCATGGAGGTCCGGGAGCCGCTCCGGAAGGTCCTTGACGCCGTTCGCTGCCGGCCGGGACGGGGAGCCGCTCCCGCCCTGCCGACAACCACCACTGTGCCGGGCACGTGTTAAGCGTGTGCTGCGCGAACGTGACGTGCGCGTACCACTTCCGCGAAGTCCACGGAGATCATCGGGCGCTCCGAATCCGTCCGCACGGCCGCTGGTTCACCCGGCGTTCATCGCTGCTTCCCGCGCTCTTCCGCTACATCTCGCGGCCCCCGCGGCCCTCCGCGACTTCCCGCGGCTTCCCGCGACGTCCCGCCACTTCCCGCTACTTCCCGCTCTTCGCGAGGAAGGACAGCAGGTCCTGACGGCTCACCACACCGGTCGGCTTGCCCTCGACGAGGACGATCGCCGCGTCCGCGACGCCGAGCACCGACATCAGGTCGGCGACCGGCTCGCCGGAGCCGACCTGCGGCAGCGGGGCCGAAACGTGCTTCTCCAGCGGATCCTCCAGCGAGGCGCGCTTGGTGAACAGGGCGTCCAGCAGCTCGCGTTCCACGACCGAGCCGACGACCTCGGCGGCCATCACGTCCGGGTGACCGGCGCCGGGCTTGACGATCGGCATCTGCGAGACGCCGTACTCGCGCAGTACGTCGATGGCCTGACCGACCGTCTCGTCCGGGTGCATGTGGACGAGGGAGGGGATGTGGCCGCCCTCCTTGTGGTTCAGGACGTCGGCGACGCGCGCGCTGGGACCCGCGTCCTCCAGGAAGCCGTAGTCGGCCATCCACTCGTCGTTGAAGATCTTGCTGAGGTACCCGCGCCCGCTGTCCGGGAGGAGTACGACGACCACGTCGTCCTCACCGAGCCGCTCGGCCACCTCCAGCGCCGCGACGACCGCCATGCCGCAGGAGCCGCCCACCAGCAGGCCCTCCTCCTTGGCGAGACGGCGGGTCATCTGGAAGGAGTCCTTGTCGGAGACGGCGACGATCTCGTCGGCCACGTTCCGGTCGTACGCCGTCGGCCAGAAGTCCTCGCCGACGCCCTCGACGAGGTAGGGGCGCCCCGAGCCGCCGGAGTACACCGAGCCCTCGGGGTCGGCGCCGACCACCTTGACGGCGCCGCCGCTGATCTCCTTCAGGTACCGCCCGGTGCCGGAGATGGTGCCTCCGGTGCCGACGCCGGTGACGAAGTGGGTGATCTTCCCCTCCGTCTGCTCCCACAGCTCGGGGCCGGTCGAGTGGTAGTGGGAGAGCGGGTTGTGCGGGTTGGAGTACTGGTCCGGCTTCCAGGCGCCCGGCGTCTCGCGGACCAGCCGGTCGGAGACGTTGTAGTAGGAGTCCGGGTGCTCGGGGTCGACCGCCGTGGGGCAGACGACCACCTCGGCGCCGTACGCGCGCAGTACGTTGATCTTGTCGGTGGACACCTTGTCAGGGCAGACGAAGATGCACTTGTAGCCCTTCTGCTGGGCCACGATCGCGAGGCCCACGCCCGTGTTGCCGCTGGTCGGCTCGACGATCGTGCCGCCCGGCCGCAGGGCTCCGCTCTGCTCCGCGGCCTCGATCATGCGCAGGGCGATGCGGTCCTTCACCGAGCCGCCCGGGTTGAAGTACTCCACCTTGGCCAGGACGGTCGCCCTGATGCCCTTGGTCACGCTGTTGAGCCGCACCAGCGGGGTGTTGCCGACGAGGCTGATCATCGAGTCGTGGAAATGCACCGTGGTCTCCGGATGCTGCAAAAGGTGTGGTCGTTATCGGTCCGGCCAGCCTATGGCCTGCCGGCCCGGCCCATACCCCGTGACGGTCGTTCACTCCCCGTTGAGATTGGGCGACCGTCCGTACGGGGCAAGCAGTGGGTGTACGGGTTGGAGGAGGTGGCGGCGACGTATGACGAGCATGTCGAGGGCGAGGGTGGCCCGGCGGATCGCGGCCGGCGCGGCGTACGGCGGCGGCGGCATCGGGCTGGCCGGTGCGGCCACGGTCGGTCTGCTGCTGGCGGAGGTGCAGCTGGCCAGGCGCCGGGTGGGCATCGGCACACCGGACCGGGTGCCGAACGCACAGGGGCTGTACGGCGGGGTTTCGCCGACGGCGGGCGATCCGCCACTGCGGCTGATGATGCTGGGCGACTCCACGGCCGCCGGGCAGGGCGTGCACCGGGCCGGGCAGACGCCGGGCGCGCTGCTGGCGTCGGGGCTGGCGGCGGTGGCGGAGCGGCCGGTGGAACTGGGGTCGGTCGCGGCACCCGGGGCCTGTTCGGACGACCTGGACCGGCAGGTGGCGCTGGTGCTCGCGGACGCGGGCCGGGTGCCCGACATCTGCGTGATCATGATCGGCGCGAACGACGTCACGCACCGGATGCCCGCGACCCGCTCGGTCCGGCACCTGTCGGGGGCGGTACGGCGGCTGCGTACGGCCGGTGCGGAGGTGGTGGTCGGCACCTGCCCGGATCTGGGCACGATCGAGCGGGTGCGGCAGCCGCTGCGCTGGCTGGCCCGGCGGACCTCGCGGCAACTGGCGGCGGCACAGACGATCGGCGTCGTGGAGCAGGGCGGGCGCACGGTCTCACTGGGTGATCTGCTGGGCCCGGAGTTCGCGCAGAACCCGCGGGAGCTGTTCGGCCCCGACAACTACCACCCCTCCGCCGAGGGGTACGCCACGGCCGCGATGGCGGTACTGCCGTCGGTGTGCGCCGCGCTCGGCCTGTGGCCGGCCGAGGAGGAGCGCCCCGACGCGCTGCGCCGCGAGGGCTTCCTGCCGGTGGCGCGTGCGGCGGCGGAGGCCGCGGCGGAGGCGGGTACGGAGGTCGCCGCGGCGATGCCCACGGGGCCGCGGGGGCCCTGGGCGCTGCTCAAGCGCCGGCGGCGGCGCCGGGTGGCGGAGGCGGAGCCGGCGACGTCGGCGCAGCCGAGGTAGGGGCATCGCACTCACCGGCGCCGGCGTGGCGCCGCTGCGCCCACCCGTGCCGCCCCAGCGGCACGAGCTGTCCGCAGTCCCGACGACGCCAAGCAAGCGCTTAGAAAGTTGCGGTCCATGTCACACCTCCACACCCGTGACCCAGGCCATACGTCCGGGTAACTTCCCCAACAGCCGCCCAACCCCTCTCCCTCCCGTCGCCCGACCACCGCCCCTCAACGAGGCGCTACGCGCCGCTTATTACTCTTTGGAGCCGTGATGCCCGAAGCCGTGATCGTCTCAGCCACCCGCTCCCCCATCGGCCGCGCCTTCAAGGGCTCCCTCAAGGACCTGCGCCCCGACGACCTCGCCGCCACGATCATCCAGGCCGCTCTCGCCAAGGTTCCCGAGCTCGACCCCAGGGACATCGACGACCTGATGCTCGGCTGCGGCCTGCCCGGCGGCGAGCAGGGCAACAACCTCGGCCGGATCGTCGCCGTCGAGATGGGCATGGACCACCTCCCCGGCTGCACCGTCACCCGGTACTGCTCCTCGTCCCTGCAGACCTCCCGCATGGCGCTGCACGCCATCAAGGCCGGGGAGGGCGACGTCTTCATCTCGGCCGGTGTCGAGATGGTCTCCCGGTTCGCCAAGGGCAACTCCGACAGCCTGCCGGACACCCGGAACCCGCTGTTCGCCGAGGCCGAGGCCCGTACCGCCGAGGTCGCCCAGCACGAGGGCACCACCTGGCACGACCCGCGCGAGGACGGCCTCGTCCCCGACCCGTACATCGCGATGGGTCAGACCGCCGAGAACCTGGCGCGCGCCAAGGGGATCACTCGGCAGGACATGGACGAGTTCGGCGTCCGCTCGCAGAACCTCGCCGAGGAAGCCATCAAGAACGGCTTCTGGGAGCGCGAGATCACCCCCGTGACCCTCCCCGACGGCACCGTCGTCTCCAAGGACGACGGCCCCCGCGCCGGCGTCACCCTGGAGGGCGTCCAGGGCCTCAAGCCCGTCTTCCGCCCCGACGGCCTGGTCACCGCCGGCAACTGCTGCCCGCTCAACGACGGCGCCGCCGCCCTCGTGATCATGAGCGACACCAAGGCCCGCGAGCTGGGCCTGACCCCGCTCGCCCGCATCGTCTCCACCGGCGTCTCCGGCCTCTCCCCCGAGATCATGGGCCTGGGTCCGGTCGAGGCGAGCAAGCAGGCGCTGTCCCGCGCCGGGCTGACCATCGACGACATCGACCTGGTCGAGATCAACGAGGCGTTCGCCGCGCAGGTCATCCCCTCCTACCGCGACCTCGGCATCCCGCTGGAGAAGCTGAACGTCAACGGCGGCGCCATCGCCGTCGGCCACCCCTTCGGCATGACCGGCGCCCGCATCACCGGCACGCTGATCAACTCCCTCCAGACGCACGACAAGCAGTTCGGTCTGGAGACGATGTGCGTCGGCGGCGGGCAGGGCATGGCCATGGTCATCGAGCGCCTGAGCTGACCGGCACGCCGCTGCTGAAAGACGGTCAGTAGCGCCTGGGAGACCCAGCGTGACACCACGGCCCGGAACCCCGTTCACCCCAGGGTTCTGGGCCGTTTTGTGACCCAATCTCCCCCAGGATGTGACCTACCTCTCCCTGCCCCTTGATTTACGCAGGTCAGACCAGCCCCACCCCTACCTCCCGGGCCCAAAGTCCTGTCCGTTTCGTGACGTTACGCACTGACAGGCGGTTAGTCCTCCCTTCAAGCTGATGTAGGAAGTCGGGGGTCGACTTTGAACCGGGAGTACGTCAGTGAGCGCCATGCCGATCGCCCTGCTGCTCACCACGGCCGCCACCGGCGCCGTGGGCGTCGCCGTCCTGCGCAGCATTCTGGTGCTGCGTCGGCAGGTGGCGGCGCTGCGCACCGAGCTGGCCGAGAGCCGGGCCGCCGCCACGCGTGGCCGTGTGCCCGCCGCCCGCACCACCGCCGACGCCGAGGAGATACGCGCCGCCGTCGCGGAGGCGCTCGCCGAGGAGCGTGAGCGCGAGCTCGCCGAGGCGCGGGCCTTCTGGGCCGCCCAGGAGTCCCGGGACGCCTCCGACGCGCCCCTGCTGCTCGGCCTGTCCGACAGTGAGTTGTTCCTGCCCCGCCAGGCCGATTTCGTGGGCTTGGAGCCCGTGGTCGAGCCGGGCGCGGACGCCGACGAAGCGGCCGCGAAGGACGCGGGCCCCAGGGAGTCCGCCGAGCTGGCCGCCGCCCGCCGCCGGCACCCCTCGCACCCGGACTTCGTACCGAACCCGTCGCCCGCCGTGGGCGATCACGAGCGCACCGTCGCCACGCTCGAGGAGCTGGCCGAGTCGAGCGTGGCGCTGGCGGACGTCCGTCCGGGCCCGCTGGGCACGCTCGACGTGTACGTCTTCGCCGACGGCACCACGCTGTGCATGACCCCGGGCCACCGCGAGACCGCGGAGCGCCTGGCCGCCGCGCTGGGCGCGGGCAAGACGCCCTACCTCCTCGGCGGCTCGGGGATCTCCGGCGCCTACACGCTGACCTTCGCCTGCGGCGAGGAGAACGTGTACATCCTGGCGGACCGCGTCATCGCGTCCCTCTAGTCCCTGCCCGGTCCTTTCCGGACTCGTCAGACCCCGGCCCGCTTGCGGGCCTCCTCCACCAGCCCCACCGCTTCCGCCACCTGGCCCTCGTCGCTCAGCACGAGGGCCAGGTCGTGGGCGGCGACGGCGATCTGGTCGGCGGCGGCGAACATCCCCGCGTCCGGCATCACCCGCGGCTCCGTCCCCGGTTCCTCCACGAGCTGGGCGCGCCGGGCCAGCTCCCTGGCCAGCTCCAGCGCCTCGGCGGCGGCCCCGCGTTGCAGCCTGCTCTGCGGGGCGGCCCGCAACCGGTCGGCGAAGTCGTCCACGGCACGGGTCAAAGGCGTCGTATCAACCACGGCGCGAGCGTACGCGCCCCTCCGGGACTGTTGCCAACGGGCGAACGCTCAGGCACGGTGACCTGAAGGACCGGCTTACAACCCCTTTCGTCCGGAGGCGCCGATGTCCCAAGTCTTCTCCGAGGAGACCCATCGCAACATGCTCGCCCGCATCCCCCACTGCACCGGTCGTGAGATCTCCGACTGGCTGCGCACCGTCGAGGACGGCCCCTCCCTCTTCCGCTTCGAGGAGAAGGTCAGCTGGCTCCGTCACGAACACGACCTCGCGTACGGCCACGCGAAGGCGATCATCCATGAGTACGACCTGAGAAGGGCAGCGCGCAAGCTGCGCTGAGCGCGCGCCGCCGTCACGACGGAGAAGGGCCCCGGGCACAAGCCCGGGGCCCTTCCTCACCAGCGGCTGAGCGTACTCGCCGCTAGTCGTTGCTGTTCAGGATCGCGATCAGCCGCAGGAACTCCAGGTACAGCCACACCAGCGTCAGCGTGAGGCCGAAGGCGGCGAGCCAGGCCTCCTCGCGCGGGGCGCCGTAGGCCAGGCCGTCCTCGACCTGCTTGAAGTCCATGGCCAGGAAGCAGGCGCCGAGGATGATGCCGACGATGCCGAAGACGACACCGAGCGTGCCGCTGCGGAAGCCGAGGCCGTCACCGCCGCCGAAGACGGCGAACAGCAGGTTCACCATCATCAGGAAGACGAAGCCGAGCGCGGCCGCCATCACGAAGCCGTAGAAGCGGCGGTTGACGCGGATCCAGCCGGCCTTGTACGCGATCAGCACACCGGCGAAAACCGCCATCGTGCCGATCACGGCCTGCATGGCCGCGCCGTCCGCGATGCGGTTGTCGACGACGCTGGAGATGACGCCGAGGAAGACACCCTCGAACGCCGCGTACGTCAGGATCAGCGCCGGCGACGCCTTGCGCTTGAAGGACTGCACGAGCGCAAGGACCATGCCGACCAGCGCGGCACCGATACCGATACCGATGGAACGGCCGATGTTGGCATCGTCCACGGGCAGCAGCGCCCACGCGAGCGCGGCCGTCACCACGAGCACACCGAGCGTGCTCGCCGTCCGCATGACGACGTCGTCCATCGTCATCCGGCCGGCGGTGGCCGGCGCCTGCGGCGGCGCGCCGTACTGCTGGTCCTGCTGGGCGTACGGGTTCTGCGCGTAGGGGTTGCCGGCGGGCTGGGCGTACGGGGTGCCCTGCGTGCCCTGCGCGTAAGGGTTGCCCTGGGTGGCGACGGCGGGACCCCCGGCCTGCGGCGCGGCGTTGAAGCCCGCGTAGCCGTTGTCGCGGCTGAACCCCCGTCGCGAGAAGACCGGGTTTCTGCTCCTCATTTCACTCCTCCATGGCCACACGACGCAGCCTTGGCTCAAGAGTAATGGAACGGCAAAGGAATGACCCTACTGCTTGGGGAGGATCTTTCCCTGCTCCTGGCGGACAACACGCTACGCGGATCGGTGATTCCCCTCACCGGCGGGGCGGGCGCGCGGCCGGGTGCCCGTTCACCCGACCGGGAAACCGGTGTAGGCCTCGGCGAGGTCGGTCTCGGCGGCGCGGGAGGAGGCGATCCGGTCGAGGCGGGCCAGCTGGAGCCGGTTCTCGAAGGGGGTCGCGTCGGGGGCGGGGTGCAGGAGGGCCGTCATGTCGTACGAGAACCGCTCGGCCTGCCAGACGCGGCGCAGGCAGGTCGCGGAGTAGGCGTCGAGGAGTTCGTCGGAGCCGGTCCCGGTGCGGTGGGCCAGCGCCCGCGCGAAGGTGACGACGTCCCCGACGGCGAGGTTGAGGCCCTTGGCGCCGGTGGGCGGCACGATGTGCGCGGCGTCGCCGGCCAGGAAGAGACGGCCGTGCCGCATGGGCTCGTGGACGTAGGAGCGCATGGGAGTCACCGACTTCTGGGTGATCGGGCCCCGGTTCAGGACCCAGTCGTCGTCGGTCTCGAAGCGGCGTTCCAGCTCGGCCCAGATCTCCTCGTCGCTCCAGCTCTCGGCGTCCGTGTCCGCGGGTACCTGGAGGTAGAGCCGGGAGACGGACGGGGAGCGCATGGAGAGCAGGGCGAAGCCCCGGTCGTGGCGGGCGTAGACCAGCTCGTCGTGCGAGGGGGCGACGTCGGCGAGGATGCCGAGCCACCCGAAGGGGTACGTGCGTTCGAAGGTGCGGCCCAGGCCGGCCGGGACCGCCGACCGGGCCACGCCCCAGAAGCCGTCGCAGCCGACGACGTAGTCGCACTCCAGGACGTCCTCGGCGCCCCCCTGGCGGAAGCGGACGCGCGGACGGTCGGTCTCGGCGCCCTCCACGGCCAGCGCCTCCGCCTCGAACAGCAGCGGGCCGCCCTCCTTGAGCCGGAGGGCGATGAGGTCCTTGCAGACCTCGGTCTGGGCGTAGACCATGACGGACCTGCCGCCGGTGAGCGCGGGGAAGTCCACGCGGTGGCGCCGTTTCGCGAACCGCAGCTCGATACCGTCGTGGGGCAGCCCCTCGCGGTCCATCCGCTCCCCCGCCCCTGCCGCGCGCAGGACGTCCACGGTGCCCTGCTCCAGGATTCCGGCGCGCTGCCGCCGCTCGACGTAGGCCCGGTCGCGGCTCTCCAGGACGACCGAGTCGATGCCGGCGTTGTGGAGCAGCCGGGCGAGGAGGAGGCCGGCGGGGCCGGCCCCGATGATGCCGACGGTGGTGCGCATCGGTCGTTCCCTTCGATTGGCGTCGTTGCCGCGAGGAGGTTCGCTGGTGTTCGAGCAGTGAGAGTGCTCGCGAGACGCGAGTGTTCGCGGAGTGAAAATTCCTTCACCAATTGCCTGGGAGGAGTTTCCGGCCGCGCGCACACCGCTGTCAACGGTTCGAGGGGAGGTTCCGGAGGATCGACGGCGTCGGAAGTGCCCGGAGCCGGACTTGAACCGGCACGCCCCGAGGGGGCAGCGAGGTTTAAGCTCGCCGTGTCTGCATTCCACCATCCGGGCAGGCCATGGGCTCCGCGTCGAGTGCCCCGAGCCTATCGGGACGCGCCCCTCGAACAGCGGGCGGACGAACCGATCTTGTCTTATTTTATTGACGCCTGATAGAGCATCAGCTCCGGGGGCAGGCCGTCCACACCTGCCAACACCCTTGCGCGCGCCGGTCGGCCACGCATGCGGAATGACGGAATTTCACCGTCTCTACAAGGACGCCCGCCCCGTTCTCGCGCCGACGGCGCCGCGGCGGGCCCGTCAGGGTCGCCCGTCATCCGCAGGTATGACACCGGCCCGCGCCGTCCGACCCTGGTCGCCCCTCGAAACCGGAACAGCGGCTGACTACACGGCGCCGCGCGGCCGGAAGGATGGAGAACGTCCCCGAGCACACGCCGTACCGACAGGAGCGCCCTTCCCGTGACCACCGCACCCATCGCCGACCGGTCCACCGCCGTGGCCGCACGCGCCACGGAGCTTTCCAAGATCTACGGCCAGGGCGAGACCCAGGTGGTCGCCCTGGACCGGGTCTCCGTCGACTTCCGGCAGGCCGAGTTCACCGCGATCATGGGCCCCTCCGGCTCCGGCAAGTCCACGCTGATGCACTGCGTCGCCGGCCTGGACACCTTCTCCTCCGGCTCGGTGCGCATCGGCGACACGGAACTGGGCTCCCTGAAGGACAAGCAGCTGACCAAGCTGCGCCGGGACAAGATCGGCTTCATCTTCCAGGCGTTCAACCTGCTGCCGACGCTGACCGCGCTGGAGAACATCACCCTCCCGATGGACATCGCGGGCCGCAAGCCGGACAAGCAGTGGCTGGACTCGGTGATCCGGATGATCGGACTGTCCGACCGGCTCGGCCACCGCCCCTCCCAGCTCTCCGGCGGCCAGCAGCAGCGGGTGGCCGTGGCCCGGGCGCTGGCCTCGCGGCCGGAGATCATCTTCGGTGACGAGCCGACCGGGAACCTCGACTCCCGCTCGGGCGCCGAGGTGCTGGGCTTCCTGCGCAACTCGGTGCGGGAGCTGGGGCAGACCGTGGTGATGGTGACCCACGACCCGGTGGCCGCCGCCTACGCGGACCGGGTGGTCTTCCTCGCGGACGGACGCATCGTCGACGAGGTGTATGGGCCGACGGCCGACTCGGTGCTGGACCGCATGAAGCAGTTCGACGCCAAGGGCCGCACCAGCTGACCCGGCCCCAGACCCGGCCCCCGCCCCTGACTCGCCCGTAACCTCCGACAGAGAAGACCCATGTTCCGTACCGCCTTGCGCAACGTATTCGCGCACAAGGCCAGGCTGTTGATGACCGTGCTCGCCGTGATGCTCGGCGTGGCGTTCGTGTCGGGCACCCTGGTCTTCACCAACACCATCTCCGACGCCCTGCAGAACAGCTCCGCCAAGGGCTTCGACCAGGTCGACGTCGCCGTGACCACCGAGTACCAGGAGGCGAAGGGCGACAAGGTCGGCGAGGTCCCCGAGCTGACCGACGCCCTCCTCGACGACAGCGCGAAGGTCCCCGGCGCGGCCTCCGCCATCGGCGTGGTGTCCGGGTTCACCGCCGTCGCCGACAAGGACGGCGACCTGATCGGCGACGGCTGGAGCACGCAGGGCGGCAACTACTGGGGCGCGAAGGACCCCCGGTACCCGCTGACCGACGGGCACGCCCCGAAGGGCGCGGGCGAGATCCTCATCGACTCCAAGACCGCCGAGCGCACCGGCTACGGCGTCGGCGACACCGTGCGGATGTCCGTGGACGGCCCGGTCATCACCCCGAAGGTGGTGGGCGTCTTCACCACCGACGACGGCAACGTCGCGGCCGGCGGCAGCCTCACCCTGTTCGACACGGCGACCGCGCAGAAGCTGTTCGGCAAGGTGGGCACGTACGACGAGATCGACGTCAAGGCGAAGGCCGGCGTCACTCAGGCGGCGCTGAAGGCGGAGCTGGACAAGGCGCTGCCGAAGGACCTCGTCGAGACCACCACCGGCAAGGAACTGGCCGACGAGCAGGCGGAGATGATCGCCTCGTCGATGAGCGGCATGAAGCAGGGTCTGCTGGTCTTCGCCGGCATCGCGCTGTTCGTCGGTACGTTCATCATCGCCAACACCTTCACGATGCTGGTCGCCCAGCGCACCAAGGAGCTGGCCCTGATGCGGGCGGTCGGCGCCTCCCGCCGGCAGGTCACGCGGTCGGTGCTGATCGAGGCGTTCGTGGTCGGCGTCGTCGCCGCGGTGACCGGCCTGCTCGCGGGCATCGGCATCGGAGCCGGGATGCGCTCCCTGATGGGGTCGATGGGCGCGGTCGTGCCCGACGGGCCGCTGGTGATCTCACCCGGCACGATCGTCGCGGCCCTCGCGGTCGGCGTCCTGGTGACCATGCTGGCGGCGTGGCTGCCCGGCCGCCGCGCGGCGAAGATCCCGCCGGTCGCGGCGATGAGCAGCGTGCACGCCAAGGCCACGACGAAGTCGCTGGTGCTGCGCAACACGCTGGGCGCGCTGGTCTCCGCCGCCGGTGTCGCGGTCGTGCTCGCGGCGACGACGATGGACGGCTCCGAGGGACAGGCCCCGATGGGCATGGGCGCGGTACTGCTGATCATCGGCGTGTTCATCCTGACGCCGCTGCTCTCCCGCCCCCTGATCGCCGGAGCGGCGCCGGTGCTGCGCCTGTTCGGTGTCTCGGGCAAGCTCGCCCGGCAGAACTCGGTGCGCAATCCGCGCCGCACCGCCGCCACCGCCTCCGCGCTGATGATCGGCCTCACCCTGATCACCGGCATGACGGTGATGGCCGGCAGCCTGCAGAAAACGATCGACAAGATGGCGTCGGCGTCCATCGAGGCCGACTACGTGGTCTCCATGGCCAACGGCAACCACCTCGACCCGGACGTCGCCGAGAAGCTGGCCGAGGCCGACGGCATCACCGCCATCAGCCCGCTGCGCAACGCGGAGTCCCGCATCAACGGGGAGACCGAGTACCTCACCGGCGTCAACGGCGCCACGATCGGCGAGCTGACCGACCTCAAGGTCGAGCAGGGCGCCTTCGAGGTCGGCGGCACCAAGGTCGTCGTGGACGCCGACACCGCCGAGGACCACGGCTGGAAGGCCGGCTCCGCCTTCACCGCCGCCTACGAGGACGGCAAGAAGCAGCGGCTGGAGGTCGCCGGGGTCTACGAGGGCAACGAGATGATCCGCGGCATCATGGTCGACCTCCCCACCGTCGCCCCGCACCAGTCCGACCCGGTCGACATGCAGGTGATGGTGAAGATGTCCGACGGGGCCTCGTCCGCCTCGAAGGACAGCCTGGTGAAGGCGCTGGACACCAACCCGGCGATCAAGGTCCAGGACAAGCAGGACATCTCCGACGAGACCGCGAAGATGTTCACGCTGATGCTGAGGATGCTCTACGGCCTGCTGGCCATGTCGGTGATCGTGGCCGTCCTCGGTGTCGTCAACACCCTGGCCATGTCGGTCTTCGAGCGCTCCCAGGAGATCGGGATGCTGCGGGCGATCGGCCTGGACCGCAAGGGCATCAAGCGGATGGTCCGCCTGGAGTCCCTGGTGATCTCGCTGTTCGGCGGGGTGCTCGGCATCGGCCTGGGCGTGTTCTTCGGCTGGGCCGCCGGTGAGCTGATGGGCACGACGATGGCGACGTACGAACTGGTCCTGCCCTGGGGCCGCATGGGCGTCTTCCTGCTGCTGGCCGCCGTGGTGGGTGTCCTCGCGGCGCTGTGGCCGGCCCGCCGGGCGGCGCGCCTGAACATGCTCGACGCCATCAAGGCCGAGTAGCCGGTACGTGTGGACAGGGCCCCGTTCCGTCAGGAGCGGGGCCCTTCGCGGTGCGCTCGGAGGTCAGTTCCAGGTGCGGGCGCGCAGCGGCATCCCGGAGCCGCCCGGCTCGGGGGTCTTCACGGCGAGGACCTGGTTGACGCCGATGCGGTTGCGCTCGAAGGCGAGCGCCGAGGCGGCCATGTACAGCTGCCAGACACGGGCGCGGCCGGGACTGACCAGCCGGGTGGCCGCCGCCCAGTCGGACTCCAGGTTGGCGACCCAGCGGCGCAGGGTGAGCGCGTAGTGCTCGCGGATCGACTCCACGTCGCGCACCTCGAACCCGGCGCGCTCCAGCTGTGTGACGGTCGTGCCGACCGGGGCCAGTTCGCCGTCGGGGAAGACGTAGGCGTCGATGAACTCGTCCACGTCGTAGGCGGACTCGTCGCGCCGGGGGCGGCGGGCGATCTGGTGGTTCAGCAGCCGTCCGCCCGGCTTGAGGAGCCTGAACAGGTCGGCGGCGTACTCCAGGTACCGCTCGGCGCCGACGTGCTCGGCCATACCGATGGACGAGATGGCGTCGTACGGCCCGTCCGCGACGTCCCGGTAGTCCTGGACGCGGATCTCCACCCGGTCGGTGAGCCCCTCGTCGGCGACGCGCTTGCGGGCGAACGCGGCCTGCTCCTGGGAGAGCGTGACGCCGACGACGCTCACGCCGTGCTCGCGGGCCGCGTGGATCGCCATGGAACCCCAGCCGCAGCCGACGTCGAGAAGGCGCTGACCGGGGCTCAGACCGAGCTTGCGGCTGACCAGTTCGAGCTTGTCGCGCTGGGCGTCCTCCAGGGTGCCGCCGTCGGCCGGGAGGGCCGGCCAGTAGGCGCAGGAGTAGACCATGGACGGGCCGAGGACCAGCTCGTAGAAGTCGTTGCCGACGTCGTAGTGGTGGCTGATGGCGCGTCTGTCGCTGCGCTTGGTGTGCAGGTGGCCGCGGGCCCGGCGGACCTCCTCCGGCGGCGGGGCGGGCGGCAGCGGCGGCCCGGCCACCCTGACCAGGCCGCGTACGGCGGCCCGGACCTCCGGGTCGCGGAGCGCCTCGGCCAGGCCGCGGGCGTCCTCGTCGCGCTCCCATAGGAGGCCGGCGAGGAGACCGAGGGCGGTGTAGAGGTCGCCGTCCACGTCGAGGTCCCCGGCCACCCAGGCACGGGCCAGACCCAGTTCCCCCGGCTTGAACAGCAGGCGGCGCAGGGCCCTGCGGTTGCGGACGACGAGGGTCGGCGCGCCCGGCGGACCCGCCTGCGAACCGTCCCAGGCGCGGATGCGCACCGGGAGTGGTGCTCCCAGCAACTGTTCGAAGAGGTTCTGCAGCCGCAGCGCGGCGTCAGCCATGGCGTACCTCCGTGACGAGCGATCCCGGAATGTCCAACACCACGTAAACACCTGGAAGCCCGCCGTACAGTCCCCGGCGCGCGTTACGCCTGGGCAAAACACCTGTACACACCACGAGGTATCTCGCCCCTCGGCGCAGCGCGAAGGGGCCGCCCGCACCACGGATGGCGGGCGGCCCCTTCGGGAGCTACTGCGGAAGGCGACCGGAGGTCAGGAGGCCTTGGCCTTCTCCTCGCTCTTCTCCGACTTCGCGTTCTGCCCGGCCTTGTCGGCGGACTTCGGCGCGGCGGCCGGCGCCGGCTTGGCGGCCTCGTAGAACTCCTCGCGCGGGGTCTCCATCGCGCCGAGGGAGACGACCTCGCGCTTGAGGAACATGCCGAGCGTCCAGTCCGCGAAGACGCGGATCTTCCGGTTGAAGGTCGGCATCGCCATGCCGTGGTAGCCGCGGTGCATGTACCAGGCGAGGCGGCCCTTGAGCTTGATCTTCATCTTGCCCATGACGATCATCGCCACGCCCTTGTGCAGGCCGAGGCCGGCCACCGCGCCCTTGTTGGCGTGGCTGTAGTCCTTCTGCGGGAAGCCCCGCATACCGGAGATCACGTTGTCGCCGAGGACCTTGGCCTGGCGCAGCGCGTGCTGGGCGTTCGGCGGGCACCATGCGTTCTCGTTGCCCGCCTTGCGGCCGACGAGGTCCGGCACCTGGGCGTTGTCGCCCGCGGCCCAGATGTAGTCGGTGCCCTTGACCTGGAGGGTCGGCTCGCAGTCGACGTGACCGCGGGGGCCCAGCGGCAGGCCGAAGCGGGACAGCGCCGGGTTCGGCTTGACGCCGGCCGTCCAGACGATCGTGCTGGAGTCGACCTCGAGGCCGTTCTTCAGCACCACGTGGCCGTCGACGCAGGAGTCCATGGAGGTGGACAGGTAGACCTCGACGCCGCGGCCCTCGAGGTGCTCCTTGCCGTACTGGCCGAGCTTCGGACCGACCTCGGGGAGGATCTTGTCGGCGGCGTCCACGAGGACGAAACGCATGTCCTCGCGGGAGACGTTCTTGTAGTACTTGGCCGCGTCGCGCGCCATGTCCTCGACCTCACCGATGGTCTCCGCGCCGGCGAAACCGCCGCCGATGAAGACGAAGGTGAGCGCCTTGCGGCGGATCTCCTCGTCGGTGGTGGAGTCGGCCTTGTCGAGCTGCTCCAGGACGTGGTTGCGCAGGCCGATGGACTCCTCGATGCCCTTCATGCCGATGCCCTGCTCGGCGAGGCCGGGGATCGGGAAGGTGCGGGAGACCGCGCCCATGGCGATGACCAGGTAGTCGAAGGGCAGCTCGTACGCCTCGCCCACGAGGGGGGCGATCGTGGCGACCTTGCGGTCCTGGTCGATGGTGGTGACCCGGCCGGTGAGGACCTCCGCCTTCGGAAGCACGCGCCGCAGGGGGACGACGACGTGCCGCGGGGAGATGTTGCCGGCGGCGGCTTCGGGGAGGAAGGGCTGGTAGGTCATGTACGACCGCGGGTCGACGACGGTGACGGTCGCCTCGCCGTAACGCATCTTCTTCTGGATGCGTCGAGCTGCGTACAGGCCTACGTACCCACCGCCTACTACGAGGATCCTGGGACGCTCCGTGGTGCTCATGCCATCGAGTATCCACCCGCCCGAGGGGGGTGGTTCGTGCGCCCCTTCACAAGCTCCGGTGGAGGCTGTGCTACCATCCGCGATCCACGTGACGGAGATCATGGCGGACAGTGGAACCAGCGTGTAGTGCACCCCGTTGTCAATGCCGCGTGAGCTGCTCCTCCGTACCTCCGGGGACGGTGGACCACCCCTCTGGGGCACCTCCCGGGCGCCCCTGCGAAGCCCCGTCCTGAACACGTTCAAAGGGCAGTTGAACCCCCAAAAGGGTCAACCGACGCGCTTTCGTCGTCCGACAGGGCCCAATTCCTTGTGAAGAACTTCACGAACTTTCCCGACGGGATGTCACCGAGGGGCCCCGAAGGGCCCCCGACACGCGCTCAACCGTCGTCCGTCCTGCTCAGACCGCGACCGCGGACACCTGCGCCCGCCCCTACGCCACCGACCACGCGATGCCGTCGAGGATGTCGTGCTCGCTCACGACGACCTCCTCCGCACCCGTCCGCTCCATGATCGAGAGCAGGACGAGCGCTCCCGCTCCGATCACGTCGACGCGACCCGGATGCATGGAGGGAACGGCCGCGCGCTCGGCGTGGGTGGAGCGCAGCAGCCAGTCGGTGATCTCCCGGACCCGGTCGCGGGAGACACGGGAGTGGTGGATGGCGGCCGAGTCGTACTCCGGCAGCTCCTGCGCGATCGCCGACACCGTCGTCACCGAGCCGGCCAGCCCGACCAGCGTGCGCGCCTCGCGCAGCGGCACCGTCTCCTCGGCGAGGTCCAGCGCCGCCTCGATGTCGGCCCGCATCGCCGCGACCTGCGCCTCGGTGGGCGGGTCGGTCACGGCGCCGTCGTGCACCAGGTGCCGCTCGGTCATCCGTACACAGCCGACGTCCACCGAGCGGGCAGCGCGCACGTGGTCGTCCCCGACGACGAACTCGGTCGAGCCGCCGCCGATGTCGACGACCAGGTAGGGCTTGTCGAGGTGATCGCGGCCCGCCAGCTCCTTGGTGGCGCCGGTGAAGGAGAACTCCGCCTCCTGCTCGCCCGAGATGACCTCCGGCTCCACGCCGAGGATGTCCAGCACCCCGCGCACGAAGTCGTCCCGGTTCTCCGCGTCCCGCGAGGCGGAGGTCGCCACGAAGCGCAGCCGCTCGGCGCCGTGCTCCTTGATCACCTCGGCGTACTCGCGGCAGGCGGCGAAGGTCCGCTCCAGCGCCTCGGGCGCCAGCCGCCCGGTGCGGTCGACGCCCTGCCCGAGCCGCACGATGGTCATGCGGCGGTCGAGGTCTCTCAGCTCGCCCGTCGAGCCCGCGCCGGAGGCGCTGTCGGACACTGTGGCGTCGGCGACGAGCAGCCGGATGGAGTTCGTACCGCAGTCGACGGCGGCGACACGGGTCACTTGGCGTCCTCCCCACAGGTCCCGCCGAGCGTCACGCACGGCCCCTTGCGCCACCACTCGGGCAGCATCGCGATCGCCTCGTCGCCCAGCGGGTTGACGCCGGGACCGGCCGCCAGCGAGTGGGCGACCAGGACGTGCAGGCACTTCACCCGGTCCGGCATGCCGCCCGCGCTCGGGAAGCCGGTCAGCTCCTCGATCTCGTCGCGCCGCCGGATGTAGTCCTCGTGCGCGGCGCGGTAGGCGTCGGCCAGCTCCGGGTCGGTGGCCAGGCGCTCGGTCATCTCCTTCATCACGCCGTTCGCCTCCAGCGTGCCGATCGCGGAGGCCGCCTTCGGGCACGTCAGGTAGTACAGCGTGGGGAAGGGCGTGCCGTCGGGCAGCCGCGGGGCCGTCTCCACGACGTCCGGCTGTCCGCACGGACAGCGGTGCGCGATGGCGCGCAGGCCGCGCGGGGGGCGCCCGAGCTGCTGCTTGAAGGCCTCGACGTCCGCGTCGGTGGGCTCGGTGCGCTCGGTGGTCGGCGGGGGAGTCTGCATGACTGTCTTCTGCTGGTCTTCCTGTTGAGTCACTGCCGGCACTGTCGGCTCACTGCCGGGTGGCCGGTTCACGGCCGGATCGGTCGGCTCACTGCCGGGGTGGCCGGTTCACGGCCGGCGGGCGGCGGGCGTCGGCCTTGTCGACCCCGTCCCAGACGTTCCGGTACCAGGGGCGGTCGGCGGCGCCGCCCTCGGCGCGGGCCTGCTCGGCCGCGTCCGGGTCGACGACGACGAACCCCGTCTCCCCCGGCATCACGTAGTGCAGCCGCAGCCGGATCTGCTGCTCGGCGTAGGCGTCGTCCTGCCAGCGTGCCTTGAGGTCGCGCAGGTCCTCGACCCGGTCGCGGGTCTCCTGCCGCTCCCGCTGGAGATCGGCGATCTCGGCGCGCTGGGCGACGTACTGCCGTATCGGGTAGGCGAGCGCCACGACGAGCGAGCAGAGCACCATCGCGAGCAGCGCGGCCCGGCCGGTCAGCCGGGAGCGACGGGCCTGGCGCTTGGTCTGCGAGCGGTAGACCCGGGCCGCGGTCTGTTCCCCGATGATCCGGATCCTGGTCGCGGTGGAGAAACGGTCCCGGTCCTTCACCGCCATGTCTGTCCCCGCCTTAAGTCCACACGTGCGTACGTCCCCGCACACGGTACGGGACCGAGTACGGGGACGTACGTACGACGCTGCCTGCCGAGGGGTGGCGCTCAGCCCTTGAAGCGCGGGAACGCGCTGCGGCCGGCGTACACCGCGGCGTCGTCGAGGATCTCCTCGATGCGCAGCAGCTGGTTGTACTTGGCGACGCGCTCGGAGCGGGCCGGGGCGCCGGTCTTGATCTGGCCGCAGTTGGTGGCGACGGCCAGGTCGGCGATGGTGACGTCCTCGGTCTCGCCGGAGCGGTGGGACATCATGCACTTGAAGCCGTTGCGCTGGGCCAGCTCCACGGCGTCCAGGGTCTCGGTCAGCGAACCGATCTGGTTGACCTTGACCAGCAGGGCGTTGGCGGCGTTCTCGTCGATGCCGCGGGCCAGGCGCTCCGGGTTGGTGACGAACAGGTCGTCGCCGACGATCTGGACCTTGTCGCCGAGCTTGTCGGTGAGGACCTTCCAGCCGTCCCAGTCGTCCTCGAACAGCGGGTCCTCGATGGAGACCAGCGGGTACGCCTCGACCAGCTCGGCGTAGTACTCGGTCATCTCGGCGGCGGAGCGGGTCTTGCCCTCGAAGGTGTAGGAGCCGTCCTTGTAGAACTCGGACGCGGCGACGTCGAGCGCGAGGGCGATCTGCTCGCCCGGGGTGTAGCCGGCTTCCTTGATGGCCTCGAGGATGAGGTCGAGGGCCTCGCGGTTCGAGCCGAGGTTCGGGGCGAAGCCGCCCTCGTCGCCGAGGCCGGTGGCCAGGCCCTTGCTCTTCAGGACCTTCTTCAGCGTGTGGTAGACCTCGGCGCCCCAGCGCAGGGCCTCGGAGAAGGACTCCGCGCCGATCGGGGCGATCATGAACTCCTGGATGTCCACGTTCGAGTCGGCGTGCGACCCGCCGTTCAGGATGTTCATCATCGGCACCGGCAGCAGGTGCGCGTTCGGGCCGCCCAGGTAGCGGAAGAGCGGCAGGTCGCTGGCCTCGGAGGCGGCGTGCGCGACGGCGAGAGAGACACCGAGGATGGCGTTGGCGCCCAGCGAGCCCTTGTTGTCGGTGGCGTCCAGGTCGAACATGGCCTGGTCGATCAGGCGCTGCTCGGTGGCGTCGTAACCGACCAGCTCCGGGCCGATCTGCTCGATGACGGCGAGGACGGCCTTCTCGACGCCCTTGCCCAGGTAACGGCCCGCATCGCCGTCACGGAGTTCGATGGCCTCGAAGGCACCGGTGGAGGCGCCGGACGGGACGGCGGCACGACCGGTGCTGCCGTCGTCGAGGCCGACCTCGACCTCGACCGTGGGGTTGCCTCGGGAGTCCAGGATTTCCCGGGCTACGACGACGTCGATGGACGGCACGAGCATCTCCTTCTTCAATGTGACGCTTCGGTGTGACGCGCGGGTCCACAGGACCGCAGCGGCTCTGCGGGACCGAGCCTAACCGGCTCCGGGCGATCGGCCAGCCGATCGCCCACCCGCTGGACAGAACCGAGAGTAAATTGTTTCCGAACGGAACAAAGACGTTTCCGGAAACCGGGGCGGGATCGGGGCGTGAAAAACCCGCCCCGGTGCGTACGGGGGAACACGCACCGGGACGGGAGCAGGGGGCCGACGCCTACTTCAGGTGCAGCTGCTGGCCCGGGTAGATCAGGTCGGCGTCGTCGACGATGTCGTCGTTCAGCTTGAACACCTTCGCCCAGCCGCCCTTGACGTCGTGCTCCTCGGCGATCGAGCTGAGGGTGTCGCCCTTGACGACCTTGTACTCGCCGTCGCCCTTCTCGACCTTCTTGCCGGTCGGGGTGGTGACGGTCTTCTTCTCGGCCGGCTTCTCGGCCTTCGGCTCGGCGGCCGGGCGCTCGTCGGAGCGGGAGGCCTTCTGCTCGGTGGAGCGGTCGGCCGTGGAGCCGCCGCTCTCGCTCTGCGAGGAGCCGCTGTCCTGGCTCTCGGAGCCGCCACCGGTGTACGCGGCGCTCGACAGGCCGGTACCGCAGACCGGCCAGGCACCCTTGCCCTGGCCCGCGAGCACCTTCTCGGCGATCTCGATCTGCTGCGCCTTGCTGGCCTGGTCGGCGGTGGCGGCGTACTGCGTGCCGCCGTAGCCGGCCCAGGTGGAGGCGGAGAACTGCAGACCGCCGTAGTAACCGTTGCCGGTGTTGATGGACCAGTTGCCGCCGGACTCGCACTGGGCGACGGCGTCCCACTCGGACGCGGTGGCGGCGGAGGCGTTGCCGGCCGCCATCAGCGGGGCGGCGACGGCGGCACCGGTGACGCCGGCGACGGCGATGACACGGGTGGCCTTGGACGGGCGGCGGTGCTTGCCCTTGCCGGAAAACAGCATGGTTGATCCCCTCACCGACGCCTGCGAGGTGAGCTGTCGGGTTCGGGCCGGTTGAGTTGCCCGGCCGGTTCCTCGCGGAACTCGGCTTAACCCCTAGCCGCTCCGGCTCAACTGCCCGGTGCGGCACTTACCTTGGGTCCCCCGCTCCTGCCTTCGGCGCTTGCGCGACGACTGTTCCCGGACGGCCGCTGGCAGGATTCGGCGTTGCGGCAGCCGGGGCCCGCGATGGCGAGCGGTCATGACCGTAGACACGCGCTCCGCGGATTTTCAAAGACGATCACGGCTTCTGAGACCTATCTCTCACGTGATCCAAAACGGACATACGGCCTCGAACCGTGACGCGAACTACCCCTGCTTTTCGACCGATTCGCCCGTGACCGTGAGCGTCTGACCGGGCAGGATGTGGTCCGGGTCGGTGCCGACGACCTCCTTGTTGCCGACATAGAGCGAGCGCCACCCGCCGTCGACCTCAAGGGAGTCGGCGATGCCCCAGAGGCTGTCGCCGGAACGGACGGTGTACGAGCCGTCCGCGGACTCTCGCGCCTCACCCTCACCGCGCGAGGCGTGCCGCCCCGACGACTCGCCCGCACGACCGTCCGCCGCGCCCTCGTCGGCGCTGTCGCCGCGATGCTTGCCCGCGCCGGAGTCCCCGGTATCGGTGAGCGCCGAATCCCCGCCACTCTGCCCCGCCTTGTCCGTTTCGCCGATCCCCGGAGAGGCCGTGGGCGAACCGCCGACACCCTGGGAGCCGACACCCTCCGTGGGCTCGACTTCAGAGGACGTGTCGGACTTGGTCGAATTGTCCCCGCTGCCCGACGTGGCGTCAGAGGCCGGGGATGAAGACGGCGAAGGGGACGAAGAGGGCGTCCCGGAGGCGGGTTCCGGCGACTCGGCCGTGCCGGACGGCTCGGGAGTGTCCGACGTCTGCGGCGCCGCCGGCTCCTCCGACGTGCCGTCACCCGCCGAACCGGTTCCGCTGTCCGTGGGCGCCGAGTCGTTGCCCATGCCCGCGAGCAGGGCGCAGGTCGGCCAGGCGGCGATGCCCTGGTCCGCGTGCAGCCTCTCGGCCACTCTTATCTGCTGGGAGCGACTGGCCTGGTCGGCACTCGGCGCGTACTCGGTGCCGCCGTACCGCTCCCAGACGTCCTGGGAGAGCTGCAGGCCGCCGTAGTACCCGTTGCCGCTGTTCTGGCTCCAGGCGCCGCCGGTCTCGCACTCGGCGACGCGGTCCCAGTTCGCCCCGTCGGCCGCGTGGGCACCGGTGGCGCCGAGGAGCGGGATCGCGATGGCGGAGCCGGTCACTCCGGCGGCGACGACCAGGGCGGGAGCCTGGCGGGGGCGGCGGTGACGACCGTTCCCGGAGAGCATGCGACGACCTTTCACAAGACAGCGGGGACCGCGCGGCGGACGATGCTCGGCGCCACGCTGATTCGTGAACGTATAGGCAGATGATCGCTTGTCACAAGTTCATGCCGCGCAGATCACGTGAAGATCACAGAGTTGAGCGCGTGTCACTTTTGCGTCGGCGACGAACCGTCGCTCGCCGTCGACGGGACGGGTGTGAACGACACGGGCAAGGTGCGCAGACCTCGCATGATGAGCCCGCCGCGCCAGCGCAGTTCGGCCGGGTCCGCGGCGAGGCGCAGGTCCGGGAAGCGGGTGAGCAGTGTGGCGAGGGCGGTCTGCCCCTCCAGGCGGGCGAGCGGGGCGCCGAGGCAGTAGTGGATGCCGTGTCCGTACCCGAGGTGCTGGCTGTCGCGGCGGGAGAGATCCAGGGTGTCCGGGTCCGCGAACCGCTCCGGGTCCCGGTCGGCGGCGGCGAGGACGACGAGGACGGGGTCGCCGGCCGCGATGCCCTGCCCGCCGATGGTGAGCGGCCGGGTGGCGAAGCGCCAGGTGGCCATCTCCACCGGGCCGTCGTAGCGCAGGAGTTCCTCGACGCCGGTCTCCAGCAGGGTGCGCTCGCCGGCGGCGAGGGACGTCTGCAGGCGGTCCCGTTGCCCGGGGTGGGTGAGCAGGGCGTACGCGCCGTTGCCGATGAGGTTGACCGTGGTCTCGAAACCCGCGAAGAGCAGGATGAAGGCCATCGCCGCCGCCTCGTTCTCGGTGAGGTGCTCGCCGTGGTCGGAGGCGCGGATGAGCCCGGAGATGAGATCCTCGCCGGGGCCGGGCTCGGGCGGCAGTGCCGCGCGCTTGCGGTGGATGAGGTCGGCGAGATAGCCCCGCATCCTCTTCACCGACCGCGCGACCCCACCCCGGGGCCCGCCACCGTGACGGATCATCATGCCCGCCCAGTCCCGGAAGTCGTCCTGGTCCTCCCGGGGCACGCCGAGCAGGTCGCAGATGGCGTAGATGGGCAGCGGGAACGCGAACTCGTGGATCAGGTCGGCGCTGCCGGTGCCGGCGAAGCGGCCGATGAGGTCGTCGGCGAGCTCCTGCACCCGGGGCGCGAACTCGGCGACCCGGCGGGGCGTGAACGCCTTGCTGACCAGCCGCCGCAGCCTGGTGTGGTCCGGCGGGTCGATGTTCAGCAGGTGGGTCATCAGCTCGGCCTTCCGCTCCCCCGGAATGCCGGTCTTGCCCTTGGCGTGCGCGGGCTCGTCGTGGTGCGCCGGGTTCTTGGACAGCCGCGGGTCGGCGAGGGCCTGCTTGGCGTCGGCGTACCGGGTGACCAGCCAGGCCTCCACACCGCTGGGCAACCGCGTGCGGTGCACCGGGGCGTGCTCGCGCAGCCAGGCGTAGGCGGGGTAGGGGTCGCTCGCGAACTCCCAGGTGAAGAGCTCGGGGGCGGGACGGTCGGGCGTGGAGTGGTCGGTCACCCCTTGACCGTATCCGGGGAGCCGGCGGTGACCGGGGCGGTGGTGGCCCTCCCCCCGGCGGCGACCAGGGCGGTGGTGGCCGTCCCCCGGCGGCGCCGCACGGCCCCGGTCTCAGCCCCCGGCGGCCTCGGCTCCCCTGATCGCGTCCCGGTACGCCCGGGCCGCCGCTCTCAGTGCCGCCTCCGGGTCCGTGCCCTCGGCCTCGGCGCGGGCCGCCAGGGACAGCAGTTCGTAGCCGATGCCCTCGCCGGCGGGCAGCGGGACGGACAGGCCCGCCGTGCGCACCCGGGAGGCGAGCTTGGCGGCGAGGGCGAGGCCCGGCTGGCCGAGGGGGACGCCTTCGGTGACCGAGGTGCGCTGCTTCTCGTCCGCCTTGGTGCGCAGCCAGTGCTCTCTGACCTCTTCGGGGGTGGACGCGGTCGCGTCGCCGAAGACGTGCGGGTGGCGGTGGATCAGCTTGGTGACGATGGTGCCGGCCACGTCGTCGACGGAGAACGGCGCGTCGGGGTCCTCCTCCGCGATGCGGGCGTGGAAGACGACCTGGAGGAGTACGTCGCCCAGTTCCTCGCGGAGTTCGTCGCGGTCGCCGTCCTCGATCGCCTCGACGAGTTCGTACGCCTCCTCGATGGCGTACTTGGCCAGGCCCTTGTGGGTGCGCTGCGAGGACCACGGGCATTCGACGCGGATGCGGTCCATGACCTGGACGAGGTCGAGCAGGCGGGCGCCCGGCAGGTCGTAGGAGGCGGGGAGCAGCTCCAGGTCCGGCATGTGTACGCGGCCGGACCCGGCGAGGCGGGCCAGTCCGTCGGTGAGGGCGGGGTCGCCCTCACCGGTCGCCACGACGACCACCGTGCGGCCGCCGGCGCAGGCGGCGACCAGTTCCTCGGCGGTCGGGGCCGTCTCGTCGACCCGTATGCCCGCCTCGCGCAGGTACGGCAGCTGCGGGTGGGCGCCGTCGGCGCACAGCACGCGGTCGGCGGTGCGCAGGGCCTGCCAGGCGGGCCAGGACAGCAGGCCGGGGGCGACGCGGTGGCTGGTGGTGAGCAGGACGACGCGGCCGGGGCCGGGGGCGGTGCCGGGGGTGGTGTCGGCGGTGGTTGCGTTCACGATCAGAACGTAACGCACGCGGCCGACAGCCCCGCGAGTCGTCCACAGGGGCGGCGGAGCGTCCCCGCGGGACCGTTACGCCGTCTGTTGCGTCCGCGCCGCCGTGATCTCCCGCACCCAGGGAACCTCGGTGTCGACGCGGCTGCTCTTCTGTACGTCCCAGGCGCCGTAGCGCGGGTTGAGGTCGACGTCGAGCTTCTCGGAGGCCTTGGAGAGGGCCTGCCAGAACTCGGGGCGGCTGGTGTCGGTGCCGAGGCTCTCGGCGAGCTTCTGGGCCTCCAGCTGGAGGCGGAGGTTGTCGTCGAGGCGCTCGGGCGGGACGCCGTACTGCTGGAGCCAGACGGTTTCCAGCTCCTTGGCGCCGCCCGCCTGCTCCTCCAGGCCGCCGCGCATCTCCTGCACTTCCCGGCGGCTGACGGTCACGCCCGCGTCCTGGGCGGCGCGGTGCAGGACCCGGTCGAGGACCATGCTGTGCAGGGTGTCGCGGGTGAGGGTGCCGGTGCGGGCGACGACCTGCTCGTACTGGGCGTCGTCGGGGACGGCGGCCCGCTGTGCGTCGCGCACCTCGTCGACGCGGTTCTCCAGCTGGGAGACGGTGATCCGCTGGTCGCCGACGACGGCCGCCGCTCCCGGATGCGCGTCGTTGCCGCAGGCGGTGAGCAGGGGCGCCGCGGCGGCGATCGCTGCGGTGAGGAGGAGCGCGGTGCGACGGCGGCGGTGCAAGGAAACCTCCCGAGGAGATTGTGCGACGGTGCACAAAGTCTTGCGATGATCGATGGTAGGCAGTGGCCCGGCTCTGGCCAACCCATTCGACCAACGATTCACCAGGACTTCGGGCACCGCCGCGCCCCGGCGGGGGTGGTGGCCGTCAGCCGCGTACCTGGCCGAGCCACTGGAGGGTGCGCCGGATCTCGGCCGCGAGCGGGTGGCCGGGGCCGTGCAGGCGCTCCACGTCGTGCAGCAGCCGGGCCAGCGTCTCGTGGGCGGCGGCGCGGTCGCCGAGGGCGAGGAGCAGGTGGCCGATGCGGCGGCGGACGTCGTGGGCGAGGTCGGGATCGCCGGCGACGTACTGGTTCTCGTAGTACGGCAGCAGCGCGCGGTACTCGGCGAGGGCGGCCGCCGGTTCGCCGAGCTGTTCCAGGCACTGTGCGGCGTCGTAGCGGTGGCGCAGGGACTGCGGGTCGGCCTGGCCCGCCTCGGCGGCGCGTTCGTCTGCGAGGCGGCGCAGCTCGGGCAGGGCGCGCCGGTACTGGCCGTCGTCCATGAGGGTGGCGGCGTACTGCCTGCGCAGGGTGCGGACGACCGGGGAGCGTTCGCCGTGCTGTTCGGCGGCGGCGGGCAGGATCGCGCCGAGGATGTCGACGGCCTGGGTGATGCGGCCCTCG
>NZ_RAIF01000018.1:95173-96121 GCF_003671715.1 Streptomyces sp. E2N166
GTACGAAGGGGCGGGTGGGGTCGAGGGGCCCGCCGGTGGGCATGCCGCGCGCGGGCAGCAGCAGTGCCAGGTGCTCGTAGACCTCCTGTGCGGAGGCGGGGCGGTGCTGCGGGTCCTTGGCGAGCAGGCGCAGGACCAGGGCTTCGAGTGCCTCGGGGACCTCGGGGCGGATGCGGCGCACGGGCAGCGGTGGTTCGTACAGGTGCCGGTGGAGCACGCCGAGGGCGGTGGACCCGGCGAACGGCACGTCTCCGCTGAGCAGTTCGTGCAGGAGTACGCCGAGTGCGTAGAGGTCCGTGTACGGGCCGACCGCGCCGCCCATCGCCTGCTCGGGTGCCATGTAGGCGGGCGAGCCTATGGGGGTGCCGGTGTGGGTGAGGCGGGTGGTGTCGGCGTCCATGACGGAGGCGACGCCGAGGTCGAGGACGGTGACGGTGCCGTCCTGCTTGACCATCACGTTGCGCGGCTTGAGGTCGCGGTGGACGATCGGCACGGCGTGCACGGCGCTCAGTACGGCGCACAGCTGGGCCGCCACCGCGACCGCCCACTGCCAGGGGTACGGGTCGTGCTCGGCGAGGTGGTCGGAGAGGTCGGCGCCGTCGACGTACTGCATGACGAGGAACAGCTCCTCGCCCTCGCTGCCCGCGTCGTGCACGGTGACGAGGCCGGGGTGGTCGACCTGTGCGGTCACGCGGCACTCGCGGACGAACCGGCGGCGCAGTTCGTCGGCCTCCTGGCCGGCCACCTTGTCGGGGCGCAGCAGCTTCACCGCCACGCGCCGGTCGAGCCGCCGGTCGTACGCCGTCCAGACCTGGCCCATACCGCCCTGGCCGATGAGGGTGGACAGCTCGTACCGGTCGGCGACGACACGTCCTGTCGCCACGGTCACCGTCCGCCCTCGTGGTTGCCGGTGCCGTTGCCGTTGCCGTTGCCGTCGTGCTTGCGCAG
>NZ_RAIF01000018.1:96134-97526 GCF_003671715.1 Streptomyces sp. E2N166
CCCTGGGGCACGGGCGTCCGGATCGTCGGGGCTTGGGAGGCCGGGGCTTGCGGTATCGGTGTCCGGGGTGCCTGGAAGCCGGGGTGCGGGGGCTGAGGGGCCGGGGTGTGCGGGGGCCGCGGCACCGGGGTGTGCGGGGGCCGCGGTACGAGCGTGGGCGCGTACGGTCCCGCGGGGTGCGTCTGGCCGTAGTGCGCGGCGGGGGCTTGCGGCGGCGCGTAGCCGGTGAACTGCCGCGGTGCGGCGTGCAGCCGTATGTCGACCACCAGGAAGTAGGCGCTGGCCGCCGCTCCGATCAGCAGGAGGGCGGCCATGGCGACGTCCGTCCGGCGGTCGCTCTCCGGCAGCGAACCGACCACGGCGAGGCAGCCGATGGACGTCGGCAGGCTCAGCCAGGCCACGGTCCAGTCGAGCCCTCGGCCGCGCAGTACGGCGATCCGGAACAGCGGGACGCAGGCGAGCAGACCGCACGTCAGAAAGCCCGCGGCGGCGAACAGCACGCGCAGGGTGATGACGGTGGCCGCCCCGCGGGAGGGCGGCGGCCCGGCGGCGCTGTTGCCGTACATGACTGCTCCTGGACGATGATGCCGATGTGCCGGACGGGCGAACGGGCCGTTCGGCGTGAAAGTCCGAGCGTATAGGCCGGGGCCGACAGTGGTCCCCGGTTGTACCGAACCGTTGCCGTACCGATCACCACCGGGTCGTCGACCGGGTCATCACCCTGGTGCCACCGTGCCGTCCGTGAGCCCGTCGTACATCCCGCGCACGAGCTGTTCGCCGAGGCGGCCCGCGAGCCTGAGCGCCCGTTCGAACTCGTCGAGGGCGCGGAAGCGGGCGCCGTAGCGGTGCTGGGCGTCGAGCGGGAGCCGGGGGAGCTGGAGGCGGCGGACGTCGAGGCGGGTGGCGGTGGAGGCGTAGCTGCTGGCCTGCCGGTTGTTGGCGGTGCCGCGCAGGAACCCGGCGAGGAACCAGGGGTCGAGCGCGGTGGGGTCGGGGCGCAGGAGGACGAGGCTGCGCCCCAGGGCCGCCCCCGCGGTGGCGTCGTCGATCACGCGCGCGACGGAGCCGCCGCCGAGTACCGGGACGACGACGTCGCCCGGTTCGGTCAGTACGGCTTCCTCCTCGCTCTCGGGGAGGGTGCCGGAGGGGCCGGTGCCGGCGAGTACGTCGTGGTCGGTGAGTACCGGCACGCGCGCGTGGCCGCCGTTTCCGCCGGTGCGCAGTACCAGGGCGCCGCCGCGGGCGAGTTCGCCGACCGTGGTGAGCGGCCAGCGGGGCGCGGGGTGCGTGGTGTCGGCGGTCTCGGGGGTGAGGTCGGCGGTCAGACGCAGGGTCCGGTCCAGGCGCTCGCGTACGTCCGTGAGCCGCCCGGCGCCGTCGGCGGGCGCGGGG
>NZ_RAIF01000018.1:98190-110485 GCF_003671715.1 Streptomyces sp. E2N166
GGCGGGGTGAGGGGGTCCGTCGTCGGAGTGATGGGGGCGGCCGTCGGGGTGAGCGGGGTGGCCGTCGGAGTACGGGATGCGGCCGTCGGTGCGGGCGTGGCGGCCGTCGGCGTGGGCGTGGCTGCCGTCGGCGTGTGAACCGTCGGTGGCGTGTTCACAGGCTCCGGAGCCTTCACGCGGCCGTCCGGGTGGACGAAACGCGGTGTCAGCACCTGGTCCAGCGCCTCCGGCAGCATCGCGGCGAGCCGTTCGTCGGAGCCGGCGCTCACCTCCAGCCAGAGCCTGGGGCGGTCGTGGATCAGCAGCAGGACGCAGCCGGCGTGCGTGAGCGCGGTGACCGGGCCCTCGGGATGGCCGACGAGCTGCTGCCAGACCCGTTCCCGCAGGGGTACCTCGGCGAGCTTGCTGTGCTCGCGCAGCCACCCCTCGACTTCGGCGAGGGCGAAGGAAGGGCTGGTCTCGGTGCCCCCGACCGGCTTGGGGAAGTCGGCGTGCCGACGGCGCCAGTTGCTCACGGCGGCCCGGCCGACGCCGGCGAGCCTCGCGATCCCGGCGGCGGTCACTTCTGTGGCGTTGTCCTGCACCCGCACGGCTCCCCTCGTCCTTGTGTGACGGCGAGCATACCGACGCAGGCAAGGTCAGACCGATTCACGCCCGTGTACACATCGAACCCCGTGAACTTGGTTGACTCGGTTCACACGGTCTGGTCTCATTGACCTCGCGAACGAGCGACCGCCGGGTGTGGCGGTCGCCGCATTGGGAGGGGACACAGTCATGGGTATGAAGACCAAGGTCGCGCTGGGCGCCGTGGTGGGTCTCGTCGTCATCGGCGCGGTGACGGCGAACTCCGGCGACGGGGACGGCGACGGCAAGAGCGACAGCCGGACCTCCGCCGGCGCGAACGAGAAGCCCGGCGACGCGAAGGCGGACGGCGGTTCCGACGCGAAGCCCGCCGAGGACAAGCCCGCCGAGGACAAGGCCCTGGAGAAGGCCTCCCAGGCCGATCGGTTCAAGGCGTTCGTGCAGAAGAACGGAACGGCCGCGGAGAAGGACGCCGTCTCCCACGTCACCAAGGTGCAGGGCGCCGAGGAGCAGAACGACATCCTCGACGCGGCCGACGTCTACACCGACTTCACCGGCGGCATCATGGGCGAGGGCACCGGCCCCGCCAACCTCATCGCCTCCGCGTTCGCCGACTGGAAGCAGAGCGAGAACGGCCTCGTCACCATCTACGACGCCGAGGGAGAGCTGCTCGGCAACGGCGAGTTCTGACCACCCGAGCGCCCACCACAGGCACCCGTGCCACCGGCACCCGTGCCACCGGCACCCGCGTCCGGGTGGCTCACAGCGGGTGCCGCATCCACACGTTCGGCTCGACGTACACCGCGTATCCGCGCTCCGGCTCGCAGCGCACCGGCACCAGGGCGCCGGGGACCTCGACGTCCCCGGCGGTGTCGAAGGGCAGCCCCGTCCAGCGCCGCCACTCGTCCAGCGAGCCGGAGACGGTCATGGAGGCCGGAGCCACGGAGTCGAGGGTGGCGCCGGCCCGGGCGTGGACGCGCAGCCAGGGGTCGTGGGGCAGACCGTCGGGACGCAGCCGCCGGGCGTACTCCTCGATGGGGGCGTGTGGTTCGAGGTGCTTGGCGCTGGGGCGGACGGGGGCGACGACCTCGCGGAAGCCGCGGGCGCGGGCGTTGTCGCGCATGGCGGCGAGCATCCGGCCGGACAGACCGAGTCCCTGGGCGTGCGGGGCGACGGTGACGGAGATGGCGCTGACGGTGTCGGCGGGGACACCGCGGCGCAGGTCGCCGAAGGCCCGGACGAGCACCTCGCCCCAGCCCCGCGCGGGCAGCGCGCCGCGCCCCTCGGTGTGCAGGGCGAACGGCACGCTGTGGGCGTGGGCGACGACCTCGCCGTGCTCGTCCTCGGCGAACTGCACGTACTCGGGCAGTTCGCCGGCGATGCGCGGGTAGTGGGCGTTGCCCGACAGGTCCTCGACGGCGAACGCGGGCCAGCTGTCCGCCATTTCGCGGACCCGGTCCAGCATCTCCGGGCGCTCGGCGAGGCTCGATACCGTCAGCTTCATGGGGCCACGGTAGGCAGGAGGGCCAACGGGCCGAAAGCGGATTTCGCCGGCGCGCCCCGGGTCCGCTTCAGCCGCCGCACTGCCGCAGCATCGCCTGCCGGTCCGGTGCGGTCACCGCCAGTTCGTACTTGACGGCGACCTGCGCGAAGCGGACGGCGTACGCGCACCGGACCGACTTGGCGGGCGGGAGCCAGGAGGCCGGCCCGGAGTCGCTCTTGGCGGAGTTGGCGCGGCCCTGGACGGGGAGCAGGTTGAGCGGGTCGTTCGCCAGCTGCTCGCGTTTGCTCTCCGCCCACCGCGAGGAGCCCATCTGCCAGCTGTACGACAGCGGGACGACGTGGTCGATCTGGACCTCGCTCGCCTCTCGCTTGCGCCACTCGATGGTCGTTCCGGTGTACGGGTCGTCCAGCGTCATGGCGACGACCACGCAGTCGGAGCCGGAGCGGAAGCGCAGGTCCTGGCCGTCGCGTTGCAGTAGGTCGTTGCGCGTGTCGCAGCCGTTCCGGGCGAGTGGCACGCCGTCGGCCGAGTCCATCCAGGCATAGCCGAACTCGTCGCGGTCGTACCCCGTCCTGGGGCCGCGCCCCTTGGTCTTCAGGCCCTCGATGAGCCGCCGGGCCGTCGCCTCGTGGGCGTCGCCCGTGACCGGGGCGAGGCCGGGGTCTGTTCCGTCCGGGTTGCGCAGAGGGCTGACGGCCTGTCCTGCGGCCGGCGCCTCGGCGCCGCCGCCCGGGGACGAGGCGCCGTCGCCCTCGCCCCCGAGGCCCTCGCATCCGGTGACCAGGGTCAGGGCGAGGGCCGCGACCGCGGCCCAACCGGTACGGATCATGCTGTGCCGCCCCATGCGTGCCCTCCCCTTGCCGTTCGCCGGTATCACCGTAGCGACTCAGAGGTCCAGACCATAGTGGGCTTTATTGGGCATGTAGGGCATATCTGCCGTACGGTCGACAGTGAGTCTCGCCTCGGAAGGAGCTCTGCATGGGCATCCTCGACAAGATGAAGAGCATGGCCGGCAAGGACAAGGACAGGTCAAGGAAGATGTCCGACGCCGCCGAGCAACAGGTCAACAAGAGGACCGGCGGCAAGCACGAGAAGCAGGTCGACGCCGCGCAGCAGCAGGCCGAGGGCAAACTCGGCTTCGGGCGCGAGCGGGGCGGCCCCGACCAGCAGTAGCGCATTCCCGCACCTCGAACACATCGAGGAAGCCGTCCACGGGCCTGATCCCGTGGACGGCTTCTTCAGCGGGCGAACGGGCGCCTAGGCACCCGGGATCGAGGTCAGGAACTCCCCGACCCAGCCGAGCAGCTCGCGCCCGACCAGCGGCTTGCCGCCCACCTTCGCGGTCTTCGGACGGGGTACGAGGACCTGGTGGGCGCCCGCCTTGATGACGCTTCCTGGGTAGAGGCGCTTGAGCCTCAGCTCCTGGGACTCGCGCAACTCCACGGGCGCGAAGCGGATGTTGTTGCCCTGGAGCACGATGTCGCCGACGGCGCACGCCCGCGCGAGCATGCGCAGGCCCGCGACCAGCAGCAGGTTCTCCACCGGTTCCGGCAACTTGCCGTAGCGGTCGACGAGTTCCTCGCGTACGGCCTTGATGTCCTCCTCGCTGTTGGCGGAGGCGATGGACCGGTACGCCTGGAGCCGCAGCCGCTCGCCGGGGGCGTAGTCGTGCGGGACGTGCGCGTCGACGGGCAGCTCGATCTTGACCTCGAGCGGCGGCTCCTCCTCCACGCCGCCCTCCAGGGAGGCCCGGTAGTCGGCGACGGCCTCGCCGACCATCCGCACGTACAGGTCGAAGCCGACACCCGCGATGTGACCGGACTGCTCGCCGCCGAGCAGGTTGCCGGCGCCGCGGATCTCCAGGTCCTTCATCGCCACGTACATGCCCGCGCCCATCTCGGTGTGCTGGGCGATGGTGGCGAGCCGCTCGTGCGCGGTCTCGGTCAGCGGCTTCTCCGGCGGGTAGAGGAAGTACGCGTAGCCGCGGTCCCGGCCTCGGCCTACCCGGCCGCGCAGCTGGTGGAGCTGGCTGAGGCCGAAGTTGTCGCCGCGCTCGACGATGAGGGTGTTGGCGTTGGAGATGTCGATGCCGGACTCGACGATGGTCGTGGAGACCAGCACGTCGAACTTCTTCTCCCAGAAGTCGACGACGACCTGCTCCAGCGCCTGTTCCGACATCTGGCCGTGGGCGATGGCGATGCGCGCCTCGGGGACGATCTCGCGGAGCCGAGCGGCCGCGCGGTCGATGGACTCCACGCGGTTGTGGATGTAGAAGACCTGGCCCTCGCGCAGCAGCTCGCGGCGGATCGCGGCGCCGATCTGCTTCTGCTCGTAGGGGCCGACGAAGGTCAGCACCGGGTGGCGCTCCTCCGGCGGGGTGGTGATCGTCGACATCTCACGGATGCCGGTGACCGCCATCTCCAGGGTGCGCGGGATGGGGGTGGCGGACATGGTCAGCACGTCGACGTTGGCGCGGAGCTTCTTCAGCTGCTCCTTGTGCTCGACGCCGAAACGCTGCTCCTCGTCGACGATGACCAGGCCGAGGTCCTTGAACTTGGTCTCGGAGGAGAACAGGCGGTGGGTGCCGATGACGATGTCCACCGAGCCCTCGCGCAGGCCCTCCAGGGTCGCCTTCGACTCGGTTTCGGTCTGGAAGCGGGACAGCGCCCGCACGTTCACCGGGAACTGGGCGTACCGCTCGCCGAACGTCCCGAAGTGCTGCTGCACCAGCAGGGTCGTCGGCACGAGTACGGCCACCTGCTTGCCGTCCTGGACCGCCTTGAAGGCGGCGCGGACCGCGATCTCCGTCTTGCCGTAGCCGACGTCGCCGCAGATCAGGCGGTCCATGGGGACCGTCTTCTCCATGTCCTCCTTGACCTCGGCGATGGTGGTGAGCTGGTCCGGGGTCTCCGCGTACGGGAAGGCGTCCTCCAGCTCGCGCTGCCATGGGGTGTCCGCGCCGAACGCGTGCCCGGGCGCCGCCATCCGCGCGCTGTAGAGCTTGATCAGGTCGGCGGCGATCTCCTTGACCGCCTTCTTCGCGCGGGCCTTGGTCTTGGTCCAGTCGGCGCCGCCCAGGCGGTGCAGGGTGGGAGCCTCGCCGCCGACGTACTTGGTGATCTGCTCCAGCTGGTCGGTGGGGATGTAGAGGCGGTCGCCGGGCTGGCCGCGCTTGGCGGGGGCGTACTCCACGACCAGGTACTCGCGGGTGGCGCCCTGCACGGTGCGCTGGACCATCTCGATGTAGCGGCCCACGCCGTGCTGCTCGTGGACGATGTAGTCGCCCGTCTCCAGGGTGAGCGGGTCGATGGTCTTGCGGCGCCGGGCGGGCATCCGGGCACCCTCGCGGCCGGCGGCCTTCTGCCCGGTCAGGTCCGTCTCGGTGAGCACGGCGAGCTTGAGGGACTGGTCGACGAAGCCGTAGTCGATCGAGCCGCAGGAGACGTGCACGACGGAAGGGCTGAGGGTGCCGAGGTCGTTGTCGAGGCGGGCGGCGATGCCCTCGCCGCCGAGGACCTCGACGGTGCGGGCGGCCGGGCCGTGGCCCTCGGTGACGTAGACCGCGCGCCAGCCGTCGGCGAGCCAGCCCTTGGTGTCGGCCAGCGCCCTGGCCGTGTCGCCGCGGTAGGTCTCGGGGGCGTGCATGCCGAGCTTGAGGGTGTCGGCGTCCTCCAGCGCGTCGTCGGCGGCGAAGGGCGACACCGACCACCACATCATGTCCAGCTCGCGGGCGCGCTCCCGGACGTCCGCGATGGACCACAGGGAGGCCGCGTCGACGTCGATCGGTGCCTCGCCGCCGCCCGCGGTGGCCGCCCAGGACGCCTGGAGGAACTCCTGGCTCGTCGCCACGAGGTCGGCGGCACGGGTCCGCACCCGCTCCGGGTCGCAGACGAGCGCCATCGAGCCCTTGGGCAGCACGTCGATCAGCAGTTCCATGTCGTCGACGAGGACGGGGGCCAGGGACTCCATGCCCTCGACGGCGATGCCCTCGGCGATCTTGCCGAGCAGTTCGCCCAGCTCGGGGTGGTCCTCGGCGAGGACGCGGGCGCGCTCCCGTACGTCGTCCGTGAGCAGCAGCTCTCGGCAGGGCGGGGCCCACAGGCCGTGTTCGGCGACCTCCAGGGAGCGCTGGTCGGCGACCTTGAAGTAGCGGATCTCCTCGACGTCGTCGCCCCAGAACTCGACGCGGAGGGGGTGCTCCTCGGTCGGCGGGAAGACGTCCAGGATGCCGCCGCGCACGGCGAACTCACCGCGCTTCTCCACCAGCTCCACGCGCGCGTACGCGGCGGCCGCGAGAGCCTCGACGATCTCTTCCAGGTCGGCGCTCTGCCCGGTGCGCAGGGCGACCGGCTCCAGGTCGCCGAGGCCCTTGACCTGCGGCTGGAGCACGGAGCGTACGGGCGCGACGACGACGGAGACCGGGCCGGTCTCGGGGTCCTCGGGGCGGGGGTGGGCCAGGCGGCGCAGGACGGCCAGGCGGCGGCCGACGGTGTCGCTGCGGGGGCTGAGGCGCTCGTGCGGGAGGGTCTCCCACGAGGGGTACTCGACGACGCCCTCCTCGGGCAGCAGCGAGCGCAGGGCCGCGGCCAGGTCCTCCGCCTCGCGCCCCGTCGCGGTCACCGCCAGCACCGGGCGGCCCGTCTCGCGGGCCAGCGCGGCGACCGAGAAGGCGCGGGCCGCGGGGGGACCGACCAGGTCGACGTGCATGCGGTTGCCGTCTGCGGCCGCGGAGATCGCTTCCGCGAGGGCGGTGTCCTTGACGACGGCGTCGAGCAGACCGTGCAGGCTCATGGAGGGGGCGCTTCCGTCCTGGGGTGCTGGGTGCGGGTGCTGGGGTGGCGGGTGCCGGGGTGGACAACACGAGTAACCCGGCGGTGTGAGGGCCGGGGGTGTCCAGCGTACGACGCCGCGCTCGCCTGCGCCGGAGGCTGTGGATGACGCCGGGTGCGTGGTGGCCGGCGCCCCGGTGGCCGTACCAGGGTTACCAGGGGGCTCCGCCCCTGGGCCCTCGGCCTGTGCCCACCCACCATCCGACTCGGCGGGCCGAAAGGCGGGCCGCCCAAAGGAGCCCGGCGCCGGGAGTCCCCTTGGGACTTCCGGCGCCGGGCTCTCCCCCGCAACCCCCGTATGCGGTGGCTCCTCGGTCGCTACTCCGTCATTCCGTCGCGATGGCGTTCAGGACGTTCATCCGGCCCGCCCGGAACGCCGGGACCAGGGCGGCGAACAGGCCCACGAAGGCCGAGCCGATGAAGACGCCGATGATCGTCGGCCAGGGGATGTCGAGGACGTTCAGTCCCTCCAGGGCGAGCAGCTTCTGCGCCGTGGCGCCCCAGCCCATGCCCAGCCCCAGGCCGAGCAGGGCTCCGAAGAGGGCGATGACGACGGACTCCATCCGGATCATGCGGCGCAGCTGGCGGCGGGAGAGACCGATCGCCCGCATCAGGCCGATCTCGCGGGTCCGCTCGACCACCGACAGCGCCAGAGTGTTCACCACACCGAGGATCGCGACGATGATCGCCAGGGCGAGCAGGCCGTAGACCATGTTCAGCAGCTGGCCGACCTGGTCCTTCAGCTCCTGCTTGTAGTCGGTCTGGTCGGCCACCTGGTACTGCGGGTAGGCGTCCAGCGACTTCTTCAGCGCGGCGTACGCCTGCTCCGCCTGGCCGTCCTCCGCCTTGGCGAACATGATCGTGTTCGGCGGGATGCTGTCGGCCGGCAGGTACTTCCGCATCGTCTCGATGCTGATGTACCGCGCGCCCTGGTCGATCGCCACGTCGTCGTCCGTGATCGCGGCGACCTTGAGCTTGGCGGTCTCGCCGCCCTTGAAGGCGACGGAGACCGTGTCGCCGACGTGCACGCCGTGCTTCTTCGCGTAGTCCGCGCCGACCGACATCGCGTCGATGCCGTAGGCGGCGGAGAGCTTGCCCTCGGTCGTCGCGCGGTTCACGTCCTGGGCGTACGTCGGGTCGGCGGCCGTGACACCGTCGTCGTCCGTCTTGCCGTCGGGCGAGGTCAGCGTGGCGTCCAGCATCTTGTAGCGGGTGACGTGCTCCAGGCCGGGCGTGTCCTGCATCGCCTTCTCGGCCTGCGGCACGATCCGCTGGTTGCCCTGGACGATGAAGTCCGCGCCGACGGTCTTGTCCAGCTCGCTGGTGGCCGAGGCGACCATGGAGGAGCCGACCACCGAGAGGCAGGCGACCAACGCGAGGCCGATCATCAGGGCGGCGCCCGTGGCGCCGGTGCGGCGCGGGTTGCGCAGGGCGTTGCGCTCGGCCAGGCGGCCGACCGGGCCGAAGGCCCGCAGCAGCACCGCGCTGATCACCCGGACCACGAAGCCCGCCAGCAGCGGGCCGATGACGACGAAGCCGATGAGGGACAGCACGATGCCCGCGCCGAGCATCAGCGAACCCTCGCTCGCCTTGTCGGCGGCGGCGGCCGTGAGCAGGGCCGCGGCACCGGCGCCGGTGAGGATCAGGCCGATCAGGCCGCGTATCCGGCCGGCCTTGCCGTCGGCCGGCGTGCCGGCGTCGCGCAGGGCGGCCATCGGGGAGATCCTGCCGGCGCGGCGGGCCGGCAGGTAGGCGGCCAGGACGGTGACCACGATGCCGAGGACCAGGCCGACCACGGGTGTCGCCGTCTTGATGGTCAGGTCGTCGGTGGAGAGGTTCATCCCCGCCGCCGACATCAGCTTCATCAGGCCGATGGCGATTCCGACACCGGCCGCGACGCCGAGGATCGAGCCGACGATGCCGAGGAGCAGCGCCTCGACCAGCACCGAGCGGTTGACCTGCCGGCGGGAGGAGCCGATGGCCCGCATGAGGCCGATCTCGCGGGTTCGCTGGGCGACCAGCATGGAGAAGGTGTTGATGATCAGGAAGATGCCGACCAGGAACGCGATCCCGGCGAAGCCGAGCATGGCGTACTTGATGACGTTCATGAACTCGCCGAGTTCCTCGCGGTTCTCGTCGGAGTTCTCCTTCGCCGTCTGCACCTTGTAGGTGCCGTCCATGACCTGGGAGACGCTCTGCTTGAGCTGCGCGTCGGAGACACCGGCCGCGGCGGCGACGTTGAGCTGCGTGAACCTGCCGGTGGCGCCCAGCAGTTCACGCTGGGCGGTGGGCGTGTCGAAGTAGACGACGGCGGCACCGGGGTTGGTCACCGTGAAGGACGCGATGCCGACGACCTCGGCCTTGAAGTCGCCGGTCTGCGAGATGGTGCGCAGTTCGTCACCGAGCTTCAGGTCGTGCTTGTCGGCGGTGTCGGCGTCGACCATGAGCTCGGTGGGCCCGCGCGGGGCGTGCCCGGAGGTGATCTCCATCGACCGGAGGTCGTTCTTCGTCCAGTTGCCGGCGATCGTCGGGGCGCCGCTGGTGGCGCCCACGTTGTCGTTGTCACTGTCGACGATGGTCACGTTCATCGAACTGACCATGCCCTCGGCGGACTCGACGCCCTCGGCCGCCCGGACCCGTTCCAGCGCGGACGCCGGCAGCGACTCGGGCACGCCGTTCTGCGGGGCGTCGTCGCTCCTGGCCTCCTTCGGCATGACCGTCACGTCCGAGGACGTGACCGCGAAGAGCTTGTCGAAGGTGGTGTTCATCGTGTCCGTGAACACCAGGGTCCCGCAGACGAACGCCACCGACAGCAGCACCGCCACCGCCGAGAGCGCCATACGGCCCTTGTGCGCGAGGAAGTTGCGCATCGAGGTCTTGACGACGGTCATGACGTGCGCCCCCGGGCGTCGAAGTCCTTCATGCGGTCGAGGACGGCGTCCGCGGTCGGCTTGTACATCTCGTCCACGATCCGGCCGTCGGCGAGGTACAGCACCCGGTCCGCGTAACTGGCGGCCACCGGATCGTGGGTGACCATCACGATGGTCTGGCCCAGTTCGGTGACCGACCGGCGCAGGAAGCCCAGGACCTCGGCGCCGGCGCGCGAGTCGAGGTTTCCGGTCGGCTCGTCACCGAAGATGATCTCGGGCCGGGCGGCCAGTGCCCGCGCCACCGCGACCCGCTGCTGCTGGCCGCCGGAGAGCTGGGTCGGCCGGTGCTTCAGCCGCCCGGCGAGCCCCACGGTCTCCACGACGCGGTCCAGCCACGCGCGGTCGTACTTGCGCCCGGCGATGTCCATGGGCAGCGTGATGTTCTCGAGCGCGTTCAGCGTCGGGAGCAGGTTGAACGCCTGGAAGATGAAGCCGATCCGGTCCCGGCGCAGCTGGGTGAGCTTCTTGTCCTTCAGGCCGGTGATCTCGGTCTCGTCGAGGTAGATCTGCCCGCCGGAGACGGTGTCCAGGCCGGCCAGGCAGTGCATCAGCGTGGACTTGCCGGACCCCGACGGCCCCATGATCGCGGTGAACTGGCCGCGGGCGATGTCCACGTCCACGTGGTCGAGGGCGACCACCCGGGTCTCGCCCGATCCGTACGCCTTCACGACCTGACGCGCTCGCGCGGCAACGGCCGTACGCCCTCCGGTGCTCCCATGCGTGGGAATACTTACGGCCGATGTCATGTCAAGTCTCCTATGTCGGTCATCAGGTGAGCCACCGGTGCCGCCGGCGGGCGCTGAGCGGTGCCGGTGGACTTGGTGAACGTGGTGCTGCCGTGCTTGCGACCCGTCGCGGTGTACGCGTCGCCGTGCGTGTGCCGTCGTGCTTTGCCGTCGTGCGTGTGCCGTCCTGCTACGTCGAAGAGTCTGGCCGGAACCGGGGGTCGAGCGCGCTGGTGTTCAGCGCACTCTTCTGCTGGGGAAAACCCCACCCCCGCGGGTCCGGTTCGCCGCCCCCCAGCGGCGTAAAGCCAGACTAAGGACGTCACCGGGCCCGTCTCGTCCTCCGTCGGTACGAACCCTCCCCGGGCCGTAGTACGGAGGTACCCCTAGGGGCTGTCCACCCTTCGGTGGAGCGGACCTCGGGGTTGTCCTCCTCCCCGGGACGCATCGAGCCTCCACCCTCCCGCCACGTCAGGGTCAAGTGCGAAGCTGACCCCGGCAGATGGATGCAAGGGGAACGCAAGGACGGAGGTGCCCGGGTGGACGGCGTGGACAGCACCCGACCCGCGGTGGACGCGGCCGGAGCGGGCACGGGCCCGGACCGGCGCGGCGCCGTAGTGGCCGCCCTGATGCTCGCGATGGCGCTGTCGGCACTCGACGCCACGATCGTCTCCACCGCCGTCCCGCAGATCGTCGGCGACCTCGGTGGCTTCTCTCTCTTCTCCTGGCTCTTCTCCGGCTATCTGCTGGCCGTCACCGTCACGCTCCCCGTCTACGGCAAGCTCTCCGACACCTACGGCCGCAAACCGGTCCTGGTGGCGGGGGCGGCACTGTTCCTCGCCGGCTCCCTGCTGTGCGCCCTCGCCTGGAACATGGGCGCCCTGATCGCCTTCCGCGTCCTGCAGGGCCTGGGCGGCGGCGCCCTCCAGGGCACCGTGCAGACGCTCGCCGCCGACCTGTACCCGCTCAAGGACCGGCCCAGGATCCAGGCCAGGCTGTCCACGGTGTGGGCGGTGTCCGCAATCGCGGGCCCCGGCCTGGGCGGTGTGCTGGCCGCGTACGCCGACTGGCGCTGGATCTTCCTCATCAACCTGCCGATCGGCGCCCTCGCCCTGTGGCTGATCGTCCGTCACCTGCACGAGCCCGCACGCGAGGCGTCCGGCACGCGCGCGCGTGTCGACTGGGCGGGCGCGCTGGCCGTGTTCGCCTGCGGCGGCGCCCTGCTCACCGCTCTGGTGCAGGGCGGGGTGGCGTGGCCGTGGCTGTCGGCGCCCTCGCTCGCCCTGTTCGGGACGGGCCTCGCCCTGCTGGTGGCCGTGGTGGTGATCGAGCGCCGGGCGGCGGAGCCGATCATCCCCGGCTGGGTGTGGCGCCGCCGCACGATCGCGGCGGTGAACCTCGCGCTCGGCGCGCTGGGGCTGCTGATGGTGGCGCCGACGGTGTTCCTGCCCACCTACGCCCAGTCGGTGCTGGGCCTGGCACCGGTGGCCGCCGGTTTCGTGCTGTCCGTGTGGACGCTGAGCTGGCCGGTGTCCGCGGCCCTGAGCCAGCATGTGTACCGCAGGATCGGTTTCCGGAACACGGCCATGCTCGGTATCGGTACCGCGTCCCTGATCCTGTTCGCCTTCCCGTTCCTGCCCTATCCCGGCGAGGCCTGGCAGCCGACGCTGCTGATGCTGCTGCTCGGCGCCGCGCTGGGCCTGTTCCAGCTCCCGCTCATCGTCG
>NZ_RAIF01000018.1:110978-116050 GCF_003671715.1 Streptomyces sp. E2N166
ACCCCGCACCGTCCCCCTACGACTCCCGCACCTGGCAACCGGCGCCGCCTCCCCACCCCTACGCCGACCTGCCCCCCGCACGGCCTCCCCACGCCGACCCGGTCCCCGAGCCCGCCGCCCACCGGGCACCGCGCCGGGACGCGCTCGGGCACCACAGCGACCTGCGGGTCCTGCGCAGCGCCTACCGCTGGCAGCGACGCACCGCCACGCTCACCGCGCTCGGCTACTTCACCCTGTTCCTGATCCTGTCCGCGTACGCGCCCGGGTTCATGACCGGCACCCTCGCCGACGGTCTGCCCACCGGACTGGCGCTCGCCCTGCTCCAACTCCCCGTCACCTGGCTGGCGATCGCGCTGTACGAGCACACCGCGCGCCGCCACGTCGACCCGCTCGCGGACCGCATCCGCAAGGAGGCCGAACTGGACGCCCGGCGGGAGGCGGGACGGTGACGGAGTTCACGATGACCGGGTTCGCGACGAACGAGTTCGCGACGACCGGGTTCAGCGGCAACGCCCAGGCGATGTCCCTGGTCGGCTTCACCGCCGTCGCCACCGTCACGCTGCTGCTGTGCGTGATGACCGGCCCCGACCGCGACGACCTCGACGAGTTCTACACCGGGTACAGCTCCCTGTCCCCCATGCGCAACGGCCTCGCGATCGCCGGCGACTACATCTCGGCGGCGACCGTGCTCGGCACGTGCGGCGTGGTCGCCCTCTTCGGCTACGACGGCATCGTGCTGGCGCTCAGCACCGCCCTGTCACTGATGCTGCTGATGTTCCTGCTGGCCGAACCCCTGCGCAACGCGGGCCGGTTCACCATGGGCGACGCGCTCGCCCGCCGGATGCCCGGACGCAGTGTCCGCATCGCCACCTGCGTGGTGACCATCGCCGCGCTGCTGCCGCTGATGCTGGTGCAGCTCGCGGGCACCGGGCAGCTGCTCGCCTTCGTCCTCGGCTTCTCCGGCGAGTCGCTGGAGACCGGCTGCATCATCGGCCTGGGCGTGCTGATGATCAGTTACGCGGCGATCGGCGGCATGAAGGGCACCGCCCTCATCCAGATCCTCAAGATCGTGATGCTGCTCGGCTCGGGCGCCGTGGTCGCCGTGCTGATCCTGAACCGCTTCGACTGGGACCCGGGCGCGCTGTTCGACGCGGCCGCCGACCGCAGCGGCGTGGGCCCGGCCTTCCTGAACTCGGGGCTCCAGTTCGCGGGCGGGCCCCACCCCGAGGCGGACATGATCACCTCGCAGCTGACCGTCGTCCTCGGCGGCGCCTGCCTCCCCCACGTCACCATGCGCATGTACACCGCGTCCTCCGCCCGCCAGGTGCGCCGCTCGATGTCCTGGGCGGTCTCCAGCGTGGCACTGTTCGTCCTGGTCATCACGGTCGTCGGCTTCGGCGCCACGGCGCTGGTGGGGCGGGCGGTCATCGCCGGGATCGATCCCCAGGGCAACACCGCCTTCCTGGTCGGCTCCCAGGCCGCGTTCGGCGCGGAGGTGTCCACCGCGGAGACCTTCCTGTTCACGACCGTCACCACGGCCGTCTTCCTCACCCTGCTCGCCTCCGTCGGCGGCATGATCCTCGCCTGCGCCAACTCCCTCGCCCACGACGTGTTCGCCACCCGCGTACAGGAGATGTCACCGCGCCGCGAGATGACCCTCGCCCGCGTCTGCGCCCTGGCCGTCGGCGTCCCCGCGATCCTCCTCGCGACCCTCGTCCAGCACCGCAGCCTCCAGCCCCTGGTCACCCTGTCCTTCTGCCTGGGCGCCTCGGCCATCGCACCCGCCCTGGTCTACGGCCTCTTCTGGCGCCGCTACACCCGCGCCGGGCTGCTCAGCACCCTCATCGGCGGCTCGCTGGCCGTGCTGCTGCTGATGCCGGGCACCAAACTGGTCTCCGGCTCGCCCGTCTCCGCCTTCCCCGAGGCCGACTTCAACTGGTTCCCGTTCACCACGACGGGCCTGGTCTCCATCCCCCTGGGCTTCGCCTGCGGCTGGCTGGGCACGATGCTCTCCGGCCGGCACAAGGCGGAGGAGCAACGCCGCCAGTACGAGGCCGTGGAGGGCTCGATCCTGGCGGGGGCGGTGCGCAGGGGCGGCTGACGGCGACCGGGACCGCGGGACGCGGGGCTTGGGCGCGGGACGCGGGGCTCGGGCGCGGGACGCGGGCGCGGGGCGGTGCCCCGGTGTCACTCCACGGCCCGCCCCGTCAGCGAACTGAGGTTGCTGCGTACGGAGGCCATGTGGGCCTGGAGTTCGTCCCACCGCTCCCCGTGCTCGCGCAGCACGCGCTCCGTGTCGCGGGCAATCCGCTCCTGGCGCGCCCGGGCCTCGGCGACCACCTCGGCCGCCCGGGCCCGGGCCTCCTCCTGCCACCGCCCGGCCGCCTCTTCGGCGTCGGCCAGCGCCTCCGCCGCCTCACCCGCCTCCTGCTCGGCGCGGGCCACCAGCTCCGCGTGGTGCGCGTCCAGGGCGCGCGCCCGCTCGTCCTCCGCCCGCTCCTCCGCGGCGAGCCGTTCGGCCAGCTCCCTGCCCTGCTCGGCGAGCATCCCGGTTGTCCGCTCGCGCATCTCGCGCAGCGCGGCCAGCGCCTCTCCGCGCCCGGCCTTCACCTCGCGCCGGGCCTCGATCCGTGCCTCGTCGGCCTCCGCGCGCGCCGCCAGCAGCCGGTGCCGGGCCCGTTCGTCGGCCTCGGCGCGTACGGCGTCGGCGTGCGCCTGCGCCGCCTCACGCACGCCGGCCGCGTGGGCCCGCGCGTCCTCCGTCAGACCCTCCGCCGTCCTGCGCGCCCTCTCCCGTACGGCCTCGGCCTCCTCCTGGGCGAGCCGGAACAGGCGCCGGGCGCTCTCCCCGAGCGCCTCGTAGTCCTGCGGGGTGAGCTGTGCGACCACCTCCCGCAGGTCCTCCAGCTCCTCCTCCATCTCCCGGGCGAGCACGGTGAGCCGGGCGGCCCGTTCCCAGGCCGCGTCACGCTCCCGAGAGATTGCCTCGGCACACACCTCCACCTGTTCGGGACGGTAGCCACGCTCGCGCCCGCGTACGGTCACGAAGCCGTGGGGAGGCGCCGATGCGCTGCTCATGCTCATCACCCCTGTGGGGAACCTGCCGCACTAAATGGACTTAACCGACTTTATGGATCGTTCGTAAGCCCTCATGCTGCGACACACCGCACGCGAACGGGCGGGGCCCGGTCGCCTCACAGGTCGACCGGGCCCCGCCCGTCGGGCACGTCAGGGGTACGTACGTCAGCGGCGCGGGCGCCTCACAGCAGCCCGTCCCACATCTGCTCCAGCAGCACCGACCACCAGCTCTCCGGCGAGCCGAGCGCCGCCGGGTCCAGCGCGGCCAGCTGTGCCTGGAAGTCCACCGTCCAGCGGCCCGCCTGCTCCTGGTTCAGACCGAACCTGAGCCGCCACATCCGGCCCAGCAGCGCCAGGCAGCGCGCGAACTCCGGCAGCCCCGAGTTCACGAACTGCGGCGGCACGGGCGCACCGCCCGGCCCCGCCTCCACCGGCACCGCCACGATGGCCGCCGTGCCGTACTGCACACAGATCGCCCGGCCGAAGTCACTGCCCACGACGAGGTACGAACCCGCGTCCGAGGCCGGCTGCACTCCGCGCTCGGCCGCCAGCTCCGCCAGCGTCGGCACCGGACGCCCCGGCTGGGCCTGCGCCCAGAAGAACGGGCCCATGTCCATCGGCAGACCCGCCGCCACCAGCGTGTGCGCCACGACCGGCGGCACACCCTGCCGGGACACCGCGGCCTGCTCGAACCGGAAGACAGCCGGGCCGAACGCGCCGCCGAGCTCCTGCCCGATGACCTCCGGCGGAACCGGCGGCACCGGCTGCACGTGCGGCAGCGGCGCGCGCACCGGCGCCGGACGGGCCGGCCCGTCGGCCACCTGGTGCAGCTCGCCCTGATGCTCCAGCAGTTGCTGCATGCCCTGCTGCCGGCTCGCGTGGTCCGTGCCGTAGGGCGCGATCGAGGTGATCCGCGCCTGCGGCCACTGCTCCCGGATCATCCGCGCGCAGTACGCGCCCGGCAGCACGCACGACTCCAGCTCCGTGTGCAGCTCCAGCACCTGGTCCGGCGGCACGTTCATGGCGCGCAGCTCGTGGAAGATCTGCCACTCCGGGTGCGGTGTACCCGGCGCCGAACGCCGGATCAGCTGCTGCTCGGAGCCGTCCTGCGCCCGGTAGCGCAGGACGGCCTGGTAGCCGGGACCGACGGTCGGCAGACCTGCGGGCTGCTGCGGATAGCCGTACGCCGGCGGCTGACCGGGGACGGGCCCGCCGGGCGGCGGCATCGCACCGGGCGCACCGGGCGGCTGCGCGGCACCCGGGCCGCCGGGGACGCCAGGACCGGCGGGAGCACCAGGAGCACCGGGGACGCCCGGGGCGCCCGGAGGCGGCGGAGGCGTGCCGGGGCCGCCCACCGGGGGCGCGGCCAGCACGGTCTGCGCATGGTGCACGGCACCACCCGCACCTCCGGAGGAACCCTGCGGGCCGGGCGCACCCGCACCCGGAACACCGGGAGCGGCAGGGGGCGGCGGCGTACCCGGACCGCCGGGCGCACCAGGGACGCCGGGCGCACCGGGAGGGGCCGGAGGACCGGGCGGACCGGGCGGCTGAGGTGCGCCGCCGCCCGTCCGGCCCGGGTCGGCCAGCATCGTGGCGGCATGGTGCATCCCGCCCGGGGGCGTCCCGCCGGAGGCGCTCGGCGGAGGCGGCGTACCCGGAGCACCGGGAGCACCGGGAGCACCGGGAGCACCGGGAGCACCGGGAGCACCGGGAGCACCGGGAGCACCGGGAGCACCCTGCCCGGCCGGAGGCTGCGGCGCGTTCGGCGGAGGCGGCGTACCCGGACCACCCGAACCCCCCGGCCCCTCGGGACCGAGCGACGAAACCAGCTGCGTCGGCACGTAACCGCCCGCCGGCGCACCCGGCGCGGACGGCGGAGGCGTACTCCCCGGCCGCGCGCCCGGCGCACCCGGCGGAGGCGGCGTCGCCGAACCACCGCCACGGCGCGGCGGCGCCGCCTTGCTGGTCGCGGCGTCGGCGATCTCCCCGGCGTT
>NZ_RAIF01000018.1:116621-118992 GCF_003671715.1 Streptomyces sp. E2N166
GTCCGCCGCCTCCTGCAACCACTCCGGTGGACTCAGCAGGAACGACGTCTGGTTCAGGTCCACCCGCGCCGCCGGAGCCGGCGCCGGCTCCGCGGACTCGTCGGGACGGCCGTACTCCTCCTCGTACCGGCGGATCACCTCACCCACCGGCAGTGAGGGCCACAACGTCGCCTCACCGCTGTCCCGGGCGATCACCAGCCGCTGCGCGCCCCCGTCCGAGCGCGGCCCGTCCGCACGGTCCTCGGCCCACACCACGAACCCGAGGTCGAACTCCCGCACCCGCACCTCACGGTGCTGGTACGCCGGCAGCTCGCCGTTGACCCATTCCTCCGCGCGCTCCTGCGCCTGCGCGAACGTCACCATCGTCAGCTCACTCCCCTACAGACGCCGACGTCACGGGCACCGCACGCGCGAAACCGCCGTCCACCATCAGGTTCGCCACCGTCTCCAGCTCCGGCGGGGACCCCGCCAGCCGCGACAGGAACACGTCGAAGTCCTCACCGCACGGCAGCAGCAACCGCTCCACACGATCCGCCGGCGGCGTCGAGGGGTCCACGTCCCGCACATCGTCGTAGGCGCAGAACCACACCGAACCGATCCGGTCGCCCTTCACCTTCACGGCGAGCAGACCGCCCTGGACGAAGGCGACGCCCAGGTAGTCCTTGGTCAGGTGGTCCCGCAGACACTTGTTGACGTAGACGAGGTCGTTGACCGCCGCCTCCTCACGCACCGTGAAGAACGGCTGGTCGACCAGCAGCCCCAACTCCGCGTCGAGCGCCGTACCCACCGGCGCGCAGCCGCCCGCCGCCTTCAGGAACGAGCGGTAGGCACCCGGCAGCCGGTACCCGAGGTCCTCCTCGACGCCCAGCACCTGCTGCTCGGAGACGGCGACACCCGACTTCGGCAGACCGAAGTGCGCCGGACGCGTCTCCTGCAACGGCCGCGTCCCGCGCTTGCCCTGGTCCACCGCCGCCGTCGCGATCCCGCCGTGGTGGCGCAGCAGCGCCTTCACCTCGACCGGGACCAGCTCCATCCGCCGCGCCCCGGCCACGTGGTGCCATGTCCAGCCGTGCGGCGTCGCCACCGCCGGCACCGTGTCCCACAGCTCGTGCCCCGAAGCCGACAGCGCGGCGTTCGCCGACACGTAGTCCGTCAGCCGCAGCTCGTCGACCCCGAAACCCTCCGGCGGGTCCGCGATCTCCGCGATCGCGCGGGCGTACGGCGAGAAGACGGGGTAACCACCCTCGTCGACCCGTACTCCTCTCGGGTGACGTGCCGCCCGCACCGGATCCGGGAAATGTACGACCTGCCCGGCATAGGCCGCGTTCGGCGGCGCGGCGTGTCCCCCGTCCTGGCGGCCGGGAGGTGCCCCCAGCCCGAGCCGACCTGTCGTCATGGCGGTTGCCCCCTGCGGCGTCTGTCTGATCTGTGTCTGTCTGATCTGTCTGCACTGTCCGGTCACCGCACGCGATCGCGGTGCCGACAGCCTATGCGGTACGACGAGACCGGTCACCGGCGCCGGACCCCGCACCCGACACCCACCCCTCCGCTTCCGTGACCTGCCGTCACCCTCCCGTGACGGAACGCCCATACCCGGGCGTGTCACCACGCCCCAGCTTCCGCAGCAGCCACGGGATTTGGCACTCTGTGACCTTCGGGGGGATGCTCAGGAGGGGAAGATGATCATGAGTGCGACACAGACGGGACCCCACACCGGGCGGTCCGACGACCCCCGGGGCGGCGACCCGCGCATCGGCTGGAGCGCCACCGAAGCCCTCCACGCCCCCGCCCTCCAGCACCGCCGCGACGGCATACTCCCCACTGTCGCCGCCGCACTCTCGGTGCGCGGCACCACGCTCACGGGCACCGCCACCCGCGCCGACACGCCGCCCGCCCTGCACCACCTCGTACAGGACTTCCTCGACACCCTCACCAGTGGCCAACGCGACCGTTACACCGGCCGCTGCGCCGAGACCATCCTCATCTCACGGCACCTGGCCACCGCGGACGCCGCCCGCAGCAAACGCGCGGCACGAAAACCCATGACCAACGGCGAAGCCCGCAAGGCTCTCAAGCACGCCAAGCTCACCACCCGACGCATCCGCGAGGACGGCGACCCCCTGCACGGCAGCTTCGCCGCACCGTGCCGCGCCTGCACGGCCCTCAGCGCACACTTCGGCGTCCGCATCGTCGACCCCACCGCGAGCGACGGCTGACACACCGGCGACCGACACCGGCACCCCACCCGCGCGGCCCCGGACGACCTACACGCAGACCTGGACCTGGACCTGAACCCGAACTCAGGCCCGGACCTGGACCTAGACCTAGACGAACCAAGGGCAGATGCAAGCCGACCGCACCTCCACCACCC
>NZ_RAIF01000018.1:119002-119892 GCF_003671715.1 Streptomyces sp. E2N166
CCGCCGGACACCGGCACACCGTCTTCCCCGCCGCGGTCGAGGCCTGGGCCGAATTCGGCGGCCTGCACATCGCCCCCACCGGCCCCGGCCGCCAGATCGCCCCCGCCACCCTGCACCTGGACCCCCTGCACGGCCTCCACATGGCCCGCACCCTCGGTGACCTCGGCCGCGCCCTCGACACCCGGACCTGCCCCCTCGGCACCGAGACCGACAGCCAGGCCCTCATCGCCATCGACACCGAAGGCCGCGTATACGCCCTCGACCACACCGGCGACTGGTACCTCGGCCCCGACATCGACCAGGCCCTCGCCACCCTCGTCTCCGGCGCCCAGCCGAGCCGCCTCACCACGGGCTGACAGGCCACCGCGAGCCGACAGACCACCACGGACCGAAAACCACCACGCACAGGCTGAAGACCCCCACGGGCTGAAACCCCCACGGACCCACGGGCACGGACCCACAGGCACGGACCCACAGGCACGGACCCACAGGCGTCGCGGCCGGCCTCGCGGCTAGGACGCCGGAATCACCGCCGACACCCGGAAACCCCCCGCGTCGGTCGGCCCCGACACGAACACGCCGCCCAGCGCGGTCACCCGCTCCTTCATCCCGACCAGCCCGTTGCCCCCCGACGGCAACCGCGCCGAGGACCGCTCCTCCGGCGGCGGCTCGTTCTCCACCTGCATCGCGATCTCCGACGCCCGGTGCGCCAGCCGCACATACGTCTTCGCGCCCGCCGCGTGCTTGTGGACGTTGGTCAGGGCCTCCTGCACCACCCGGAACGCCGTCGACTCCACCTCCGCCGCATACGAACCCCCCTCCCCCTCCACGGACAGGTTCACGACCATCCCGGCCGCCTCCGACTGCCCGATCAACTCGTCCAACTCGGA
>NZ_RAIF01000018.1:120027-147316 GCF_003671715.1 Streptomyces sp. E2N166
AACGGCACCGACGCCCGCTCCGCACGCCCACCGCCCCCGCCGCTGCGCAGCACCCCGAGCATCTCCCGCAGCTCCGTCAACGCCTGCCGCCCCATGTCCCCCACCAGCGCGGCGTTCTTCACCGCCTTCTCGGGGTCCTTCCGAGCCACCGCCTGAAGCGCGGCGGCATGCACCACCATCAGACTCACCCGGTGCGCGACCACGTCGTGCATCTCCCGCGCGATCCGCGTGCGCTCCTCGTTACGCGCCCACTGCGCGCGTTCCTCAGCACGCTCGGCGAGCAGCTGGAGCTCCCGCTCCAGACTGTCCGCCCGCTCCCGCAGGCTCTCCATCAACCGCCGCCGCGCCCCCACGTACATGCCCAGCAGCAGCGGCGGCGCGGTCATCCCCAGGGACGTACCGAGCGACGCGAACGGAAGGAACCAGTCCCCGAAATCCACGCCGTCCGCCGCCATGTCCTGCCGCAGGCGCACGAACGTCACGATCAGCGTGCCCAGGAACGACATCCCGGCCAGCGACGCGATGATCCGCCGCGGCAACTCCGACGCCGCCAGCGTGTACAGGCCGACGACGCCCAGCAGGAAGCCCATCTCGGCCGGCGTGATGGCGATCCCCACCAGCACGACCGCGAGCGGCCACTTCCTCCGCACCACCAGCACCGAACCGGCAAGCAACCCGAAGACGACCCCCGCCGCCATCGGGATCCCGGCGTCCCGCGCGAACGGAACCCCCTCCGCCGCGCACTCCAACGCGGACACGGCACCGAGGCTCACATCGAGCACCGCACCGCGCCGCCTGTCCCACCACCAAGGCCCACCCCGGGCCGGTTCGTGGTCTTCCCCCGTCGTGGTCATGCCCTCCAGCCTACGGGCGGGGGGCGTCACATTTCCGGTGACTTTCGACAAGCGATAGGACGCGATATCCCTCGAACTGGCGAACCCCACGCCGTTCACCTCCGGAGGCGAGGATTCCGGCCGGACGGTATGCCCATGGCACATTCACCCAACAAGTACGCCGACTTCGAGGGACTGCGGGCGCGGGCGGTGGCGCTGCGGCGCGAAGGACTCAGCCGACGCCAGATCCGCGACCGCCTGCACGTCGACAACAACGACATCCTCAACCGGCTCCTGGAGGGGGAACCGCCCCCGGAGTGGACGAAGCGTCCGAACGCGAAGGACGACGTGAGGGAGCGGGCACGGGAGCTGCGGCTCCAGGGATGGACGTACGACCAGATCCAGGTGGAGCTGGGGTGCAGCAAGGGCTCGATCTCTCTCTGGGTGCGAGACCTGCCGAAGCCGGAGCGGCGCGAGCCGTCGGAGCAGGCGAAGCTCGCGGCACGGAAGCGGTGGGAACATGAGCTGGCGGTGCGCGATGCCGCACGCGAGCAGACCAAGGCGGCGGCACTGCAAGAGGTCGGTCGCATGACCGAAAGGAGCTGTTTCTTCTCGGCGTGGGGCTCTACTGGGCAGAGGGGGCGAAGGACAAGATCTACAGCCGCCGCGAGTACGTCCTCTTCGTCAACAGCGACCCCGACATGATCAAAGTGTTCATCGCCTGGCTCGAGCTGCTCAAAGTGGAGCGCGAGCGCCTGCGATTCCGCGTAATGATCCACGAGAACGCCGATGTAGCGGCTGCGGAGCAGTACTGGGCATCCCTCGTGGGCACGGACACCACCCGCTTCGGGAAGACGACGCTCAAGAAGCACAACCCCAAGACGGTCCGCAAGAACGTGGGCGATCACTACCGTGGCTGCCTGGTCATCGGTGTCGTGCAGAGTGCTGATCTGTACCGGCGGATCGAAGGCTGGTGGAACGGAATCGTTCTTGGCAGCGCGCCGGGCTCCTCCGGTAAGGTCTGAGGCAGCGATCCGCCGTAGTGTAATTGGCAGCACGGCACCCTTTGGAGGTGTTTCGGTCTAGGTTCGAGTCCTAGCGGCGGAGCTGCCAACGGGCCCTGATCACACGGTCAGGGCCCGCACTCATGCCCCCCACGAACCACCCCGGTATCCTGCGGACGTCCACCCCCACCCCCAAAAGCCGAAGGGCATCCCGTGAGCGCCATTCGCCCGGCAGCCGTCGTCGTCCTCGCAGCGGGTGAGGGCACCCGTATGAAGTCGGCCACCCCCAAGGTCCTGCACGAGCTGTGCGGCCGGTCCCTCGTCGGGCACGTGCTCGCCGCCGCCGGTGAGCTGGACCCCGAGAACCTGGTCGCCGTAGTCGGGCACGCCCGCGAGAAGGTCACCGCGCACCTCGCCGAGGTCGCCCCCGACGTACGCACCGCCGTGCAGGAGCAGCAGAACGGCACCGGGCACGCGGTGCGGATGGGCCTGGAGGCGCTGGGCGGTGCCGTCGACGGGACCGTGGTCGTGGTCTGCGGCGACACTCCCCTCCTCACCGGTGAGACGCTCCGGAACCTCGCCGCCGCCCACACCGCCGACGGGAACGCCGTGACCGTGCTGACCGCCGAGGTGCCGGACGCGACGGGGTACGGCCGGATCGTGCGGGACGGGGCCTCCGGTGCCGTCACGGCGATCGTGGAGCACAAGGACGCCTCGGAGTCGCAGCGGGCGATCCGCGAGATCAACTCGGGTGTCTTCGCCTTCGACGGGCAACTGCTCGCCGACGCGCTCGGGAAGGTGCGGACGGACAACAGCCAGGGCGAGGAGTACCTCACCGACGTCCTCGGCATCCTGCGTGAGGCCGGGCACCGGGTCGGCGCGTCCGTGGCCGGTGATCACCGGGAGATCGCGGGGATCAACAACCGGGTGCAGCTCGCCGAGGCCCGCCGGGCCCTGAACGACCGGCTGCTGACGCGCGCCATGCTGGCCGGCGTGACCGTCGTCGACCCGGCGACGACGTGGGTCGACGTGACGGTGACCTTCGAGCGGGACGCCGTCGTCCACCCGGGTACGCAGCTGGAGGGCTCCACGCACCTCGCCGAGGGCTGCGAGGTCGGTCCGAACTCCCGCCTCACGGACACCCGTGTCGGTGCGGGTGCCCGCGTGGACAACACGGTCTCCCTCGGCGCCGTGGTCGGTCCGGAGGCGACGGTGGGTCCGTACGCGTATCTGCGGCCCGGCACCCGGCTCGGCCCGAAGGCGAAGATCGGTACGTACGTGGAGACGAAGAACTCCTCGATCGGCGAGGGCACCAAGGTCCCGCACCTCTCCTACGTGGGTGACGCGACGATCGGCGAGTACACGAACATCGGCGCGGCGAGCGTCTTCGTGAACTACGACGGGGAGAGCAAGCACCACACGACCGTCGGCTCGCACTGCAAGACGGGTTCGGACAACATGTTTGTGGCTCCTGTCACGGTCGGGGACGGTGCCTACACCGCCGCCGGCTCGGTGATCACGAAGGACGTGCCGCCCGGTTCGCTGGCCGTGGCCCGTGGCCAGCAGCGGAATATCGAGGGTTGGGTGGCTCGTAAGCGTCCGGGGAGCGCGGCGGCGAAGGCGGCCGAGGCGGTGTCCCGGGAGGCCGGCGGCGAAGGCTGACCGGAAACCGGCGCGCCGAACACGGCGTACCGTGATAAGTGCACACCCGCACCCCACCAGCTGAGATGCCCCCGCGGCCAGTCGGGAGAGCGCCTGTGACGCTCAGCTGCGAAACCTCTGAGGAGACAGTGCTGTGACCGGGATCAAGACGACCGGCGAGAAGAAGCTGATGTTCTTCTCCGGCCGCGCCCACCCCGAGCTTGCCGAGGAGATCGCCCACCAGCTGGGTATCGGGGTCGTCCCGACGAAGGCCTTCGACTTCGCCAACGGCGAGATCTACGTGCGTTATCAGGAGTCGGCGCGTGGTGCGGACTGTTTCCTGATCCAGAGCCACACGGCCCCGATCAACAAGTGGGTCATGGAGCAGCTGATCATGATCGACGCGTTGAAGCGCGCGTCGGCCCGCTCCATCACCGTCATCGTGCCGTTCTACGGTTACGCGCGGCAGGACAAGAAGCACCGGGGACGTGAACCGATTTCGGCGCGTCTGATCGCGGACCTGATGAAGACCGCGGGTGCGGACCGGATCCTGGCCGTGGATCTGCACACGGACCAGATCCAGGGCTTCTTCGACGGTCCGGTGGACCACCTGTTCGCGCTGCCGCTGCTGGCGGACTACGTGGGCGCGAAGGTGGACCGCTCGAAGCTGACGGTGGTGTCGCCGGACGCGGGCCGGGTGCGGGTGGCGGACCGCTGGTGCGACCGTCTGGGCGCGCCGCTGGCGATCGTGCACAAGCGGCGTGACAAGGACGTGGCGAATCAGGTCACGGTGCACGAGGTCGTCGGTGACGTGAAGGGCCGGATCTGTGTCCTGGTCGACGACATGATCGACACCGGTGGCACGATCTGTGCGGCGGCGGACGCGCTGTTCGCGCATGGTGCGGAGGACGTCATCGTGACGGCGACGCACGGTGTGCTGTCGGGTCCGGCGGCGGACCGGCTGAAGAACTCGAAGGTGAGCGAGTTCGTGTTCACGGACACGCTGCCGACGCCGCACGAGCTGGAGCTGGACAAGATCACGGTGCTGTCGATCGCGCCGACGATCGCGCGTGCGGTGCGTGAGGTGTTCGAGGACGGTTCGGTGACGAGCCTGTTCGACGAGCAGTAGCCGTTCCGCGGGGCGTCGCCCCTGATCGTTTTGGGTACGGCCTTCCTCTCCGAGTAGACTGCTCAAGTTGCTCGGCGAGGGAGGCCGTACTCGTCTTTTCGAAGGCGTGGGTACGGCGGTCCGTTATCGACGCGCTCTTCGTAGCAGGCCGTTCGTGGCCGGGTGACCACGTCCGTTCTGATTTCTACGAGGAGTGATCATGTCCGAGGTAAAGCTCACCGCCACGACGCGCAGCGAGTTCGGCAAGGGTGCCGCGCGCCGCATCCGCCGTGACGACAAGGTTCCGGGTGTTCTGTACGGTCACGGTTCGGACCCGCTGCACCTGACGCTTCCGGGTCACGACCTGCTGATGGCGCTGCGCACGCCGAACGTCCTGATCGCGCTGGACATCGACGGCAAGACCAACGAGCTGGCGATCCCGAAGTCCGTGCAGCGTGACCCGATCAAGGGCTTCCTGGAGCACGTCGACCTGCAGCTGGTGCAGCGTGGCGAGACGGTCAGCGTCGAGATCTACGTGCAGACCGAGGGCGAGCTGGCCCCGGGCGGCAACCTGCTGGAGCACGTTCTGAACGCGCTGCCGGTCGAGGCCGAGGCGACGCACATTCCGGAGTCGGTCACCGTCTCCGTCGAGGGCCTGGAGGCCGGTGCCTCCATCCTGGCCAAGGACATCCCGCTCCCGGCCGGCACCAAGCTGGCCGTCGAGGATGACACGGTCGTCCTCCAGGTCCTGGCCGCGCAGGCCGAGGAAGCCCCCGCCGAGGGTGAGGGCGAGGCCGCCGAGGCCTGATCCCCGCTACGGTCTTCTTTCGTCGGCCGCTGTTCCCGTGCGGGGCAGCGGCCGACGCGTATGTGTGGACGGGGTGGACTGGTATGAGGGATACGAAGGAGACAGGGACGTGACGACGGACGCGGGTGCGCCCTGGCTGGTGGCCGGTCTCGGCAATCCGGGCCCCGAGTACGCCTCGAACCGGCACAACGTCGGTTTCATGGTGGCGGATCTGCTGGCGGAGCGGATCGGGGCACGGTTCAAGCGGCACGGCAAGGCGCAGGCGCAGGTGGTCGAGGGGCGGATCGGGCCGCCCGGGCCGGCCAACCGGCGGGTGATCCTGGCGAAACCGATGTCGTTCATGAACGTGTCGGGCGGGCCGGTGACGGCGCTGCGGGACTTCTACAAGGTGCCGGTCGGCAACATCGTGGCGATTCACGACGAGTTGGACATCGACTACGGCGTGCTGCGGCTGAAGCTGGGCGGCGGCGACAACGGCCACAACGGGCTGAAGTCGATCACCAAGGCGCTCGGGTCCGACTACCACCGGGTGCGGTTCGGGATCGGGCGGCCGCCGGGGCGGATGCCGGTGGCGGACTTCGTGCTGCGGGACTTCTCGTCGACGGAGCGCAAGGAGCTGGACTACTTCGTGGACCGGGCGACGGACGCCGTCGAGGCTCTGGTGATCGAGGGGCTGGAGCGGGCGCAGAGCACGTACAACTCCTGACGTGCGCCTCGGGCCCGCGTACAACTCCGGACTTGTCCGTCGATGGTTCGCGGGCGAGTTGACCGAACGCACAGGTGTGGCCAATGATCCCGGCCATGCTTGCCTCAGCCACCGCCGCGTCCGCATCCGCTGCCCGTTCCCGTAGGGCCTCACGCGCCGTGCTGCGGTTCGGCCGGGTCGCGGCGATGGGGACGGTGACGGCGCTGATCCTGATCGCGGGCGTGTGGGCGTCCTGGGGTACGGCGCAGCACGTGCTGCTGACCAAGGGGCGGGAGCAGGGCACGGTCGAGGTGACGCGGTGCGGCGGGGGGACGTGCAGCGGGCCGTACGCGCCGGTGTCGGCGGGGTCGCAGGCGCGGGAGCGGGTCGTCATCGAGGATTCGGTCGCCGTGGCGAAGGGGCGGACGTACTCGGTGGTGATGAAGCCCGGCAGTGACGACGTGGTGCGTTCGGGTCCGGCTGGGGTGCTGTACGCGTGGGTGCCGCTGGGCGGGGCGCTGCTGCTGGCGTCGGTGGTGGTGGCGGGCGGTCTGCGGCGGACCCGGGCGGGGTGGGTGTTGGCCGGGGCGGGTGTGGCCCTGCTGACGGCGGCGTTCGTGGCGGTCTGAAGCGTCTGTTCGTAAGTGACGGTGCCCCCGTGCTCTGGGTGAGCGCGGGGGCACCGTCGTGCGTGCGGGGTGCGGGTCAGCCGGTGTTGCGCAGGCCCGCGGCGACGCCGTTGACCGTGAGCAGCAGGGCCCGGGCGAGCAGCGGGTCGGCTTCCTCGCCGGCGGCGGCGGCTTCGCGCTGGCGGCCGAGGAGGGCGACCTGGAGGTAGGAGATGGGGTCCAGGTAGGCGTCGCGGATGGTGAACGTCTGCTTGAGGACCGGGTCGGCGTCCAGCAGTTCGTCCTCGCCGGTGACGCGCAGGACCTCGGCGACGGTGAGCTCGTGCTCGGCCTTGATCCGGTCGAAGACGTGCTTGAGGTCGTCCGGGACCAGGGTGTCGACGTAGTGCTGGGCGATGCGCAGGTCGGTCTTGGCGAGGGTCATCTCGACGTTGGAGATGAAGTTGCGGAAGAAGTGCCACTGCTGGTGCATCTCGTCCAGGACGGTGTCCAGGCCGGCCTCGCGCAGGGCCTTCAGGCCCGAACCGACGCCGTACCAGCCGGGGACGATCTGCCGGGACTGGGTCCAGCCGAAGACCCACGGGATGGCGCGCAGTCCGTCGAGCGAGACGCCCGAGCCGGGGCGGCGGGAGGGCCGTGATCCCAGGTGCAGGTCGGCGAGCTGGTCGACCGGCGTGGAGGCCAGGAAGTACGTGGGCAGGTCGGGGTCCTCGACCAGCTTGCGGTAGGAGGTGTGGGCCGCGTCGGAGACGACGTCCATGGCGGCGTCCCAGCGGGCGAGGGCCTCGTCGGACTGGCGCGGTGCGGTGTGCAGGGCGGAGGCCTGGAGGGTGGCCGCGACGGTCAGCTCCAGGTTCTCCCGGGCGAGGGCCGGGATGAGGTACTTGTCGGAGATGACCTCGCCCTGCTCGGTGACCTTGATCTCGCCTTCCAGGGTGCCCCAGGGCTGGGCGAGGATCGCGTCGTGGGTGGGGCCGCCGCCGCGGCCTACGGTGCCGCCGCGGCCGTGGAAGAGACGCAGGCGGACGCCGTAGCGGTGGGCGACGTCGCGCAGGCGGCGCTGGGCGCGGTGGATCTCCCACTGCGAGGTGGTGATGCCGCCGAACTTGGAGGAGTCCGAGTAGCCGAGCATGACCTCCTGGACGTCGCCGCGCAGGGCGACCAGGCGCCGGTAGGAGGGGTCGGCGAGGAGGTCCTCCAGGATGGTGTCGGCGGCCTTCAGCTCGTCGGTGGTCTCCAGCAGCGGCACGATGCCGATCTTCGCCCAGCCCGCGTGCAGGTCGATCAGCCCCGCCTCGCGCGCCAGCACCGCCGCCGCGAAGACGTCGTCGGCGCCCTGGCACATGGAGATGATGTAGGACTCGATGACCTCGGGGCCGAACACCTCCAGGGCGCGCTTCACGGTCTGGAAGACGCCGAGGGTCTTCTCGCCGGCGGCGTCGACGGGCGCCGGGCTGGGCGCCAGCGGACGCCGGGACCGCAGTTCCTTGGCGAGGAGCTTGGCGCGGTACTCGCGGGGCATGTCGGCGTAGCGCCAGGACTCCTCGCCGAGCCGGTCGAAGAGCTGGCCGAGGGCGTGGTGGTGGGCGTCGGCGTGCTCGCGGACGTCCATGGTGGCGAGCTGGAGGCCGAAGGCGGCCAGCGTGCGGATGGTGCGGGCGAGGCGGCCGTCGGCGAAGAGGCTGCCGCGGTGCTCGCGCAGGGAGGTCTGGACGAGCCGCAGGTCGTCCAGGAGCTGTGCGGTGCCGAGGTAGTCGCGGCCGGCCACGTGCGGGGTGCCCTTGGCGAGGCGCTCCTTGGTGTTCTCCAGCTTCTGCCGGATGCAGGTGGCCTTGAGCCGGTAGGGCTCCTCGGCGTTGAGGCGCTTGTAGCGGGGGCTGATCTCGGGCAGCCGCTCCAGGTCGGCCCGGAGGGACTCCAGGAGCTCCTCGGTGGCGCCGGCGTAGCGGATGGAGTTGGAGAGGAAGCCGCGCAGCTCGTCGATCATCTCCAGGGCGTCGTTGATGCCGTGCTCGTGCTGGAGGATGAGGACGTCCCAGGTCACCTGCGGGGTGACGTTGGGGTTGCCGTCGCGGTCGCCGGCGATCCAGGTGCCGAAGGTGAGCGGGCGGGTGTCGTCGGGGAGCTTGACGCCGGCCCGCTCCAGCTCCGCCGTCAGGTCCTCCAGGACGTCGCCGACGGCGCCCGCGTGCAGTTCGTCGAGGTAGTAGATGGCGTTGCGGGCCTCGTCGGCGGGTTCCGGGCGGACCACGCGCAGCTCGTCGGTCTGCCACACCAGGTCGATGTTCTCGGCGAGGCGGGTGTCGAGGCGGCGCCGGTCGGACTCGATGACCGGGGTGTCCAGGAGGGCGGCGATGCGGCGCAGCTTGTTGAGGACGGAGCGGCGGGCGGCCTCGGTGGGGTGCGCGGTGAAGACGGGCCGGACGTTGAGGTTGCGGACGGTGTCGCGCAGGTGCTCGGGGTCGGCGTCCTTCAGGCGGTCGGCCGTACGGGCGAGCAGTCCGCCCTCGGCGGCGCGCTTGGCACCCAGCTCGCGGCCGCGGTGGACCTGCTCGGTGACGTTCGCGAGATGGAAGTAGGTGGAGAAGGCGCGGACCAGCTTGGCCGCGGTCTCCAGTTCGGTGCCGCGCAGCAGCTCGGCGGCGGCCTCGCCGTCCTCTCGGGTGAGTCGGCGTACCTTCTCGACGAGTTCCAGCAGCTCGGGGCCTTCCTGCCGGACGAGGGTCTCTCCGAGGAGATCACCCAGCCGGCGGATGTCGGCGCGCAACTCGCTGCTGGTCGTCGTGGTGGTCTGGTCGTCGGCACTGCTCACAGGTGCGGCTCCTTGCAGTGTTGAAGCTCGTCTGGGAGGGAACCCGGACGGCGTCTCGCGCGGCGGGCGCCGCTTACGGGCCGGACGTCCGGGAAGAATTTCAGAGCGGACCGCGCTGTCCGACCGACTCCAGGATAGGTGTCGACCAGGACGCGCAGGCTCTCGGGCTCTTGCCGCGGGACAACGCGCTGCCATACTTACGTCGCCGTAGGTTACGGAACCGTAGGAAACCGTGCATGGTTCCCGAGACCCGGCACCGGACACGACCCTCGACCCCACAGGGGACGCGCATGACCACAAGTTCCGATGTGATCCCAGACGCTCCGAAGCCCTCCGACGGCACCGCCGCGCCCTCCGCAACGCTGGGCGGTGAGCACAAGCGGTCCCTCGAACAGATCACGCTGCTGCTGTTCATCACCGTCCCGTTCCTCGCGCTGGCGGCGGCGGTCCCGCTGGCGTGGGGCTGGGGCGTGAGCTGGCTGGACCTGGGCCTGCTGGTCTTCTTCTACTTCCTGGGCTGCCACGGCATCACCATCGGCTTCCACCGCCACTTCACCCACGGCTCCTTCAAGGCCAAGCGGCCGCTGAAGATCGCGCTGGCGATCGCCGGCTCGATGGCCGTGGAGGGGCCGCTGGTCCGCTGGGTGGCCGACCACCGCAAGCACCACAAGTTCTCCGACGACGAGGGCGACCCGCATTCGCCGTGGCGCTACGGAGAGACGGTGCCGGCCCTGATGAAGGGCTTGTGGTGGGCCCACATCGCATGGATGTTCGACGAGGAGCAGACCTCGCAGGAGAAGTACGCCCCGGACCTGATCAAGGACCCGGCGCTGCGCGCGATCTCCCGCCAGTTCGTCCTGTGGACGGTGGCGTCCCTGGCCCTTCCGGCACTGATCGGCGGGCTGGTCACGATGTCCTGGTGGGGCGCGTTCACCGGGTTCTTCTGGGGTTCACTCGTCCGGGTGGCGTTGCTGCACCACGTGACGTGGTCGATCAACTCGATCTGCCACGCGGTCGGCAAGCGCCCGTTCAAGTCGCGGGACCGTTCGGGCAACGTGTGGTGGCTGGCGATCCTGTCCTGCGGTGAGTCCTGGCACAACCTGCACCACGCCGACCCGACCTCGGCGCGGCACGGGGTGATGCGCGGGCAGCTGGACTCCTCCGCCCGGCTGATCCGCTGGTTCGAGCAGTTCGGGTGGGCGTACGACGTGCGGTGGCCGTCACGCTCGCGTATCGATTCCCGCCGGAACACGGACCAAGGCGGCTCCCGCCGCCGGAAGGAAACCGTCGAAGCGGCATGATGGTCGCCGTGGCGACCGACTCCAGCAGCACCCCGAGCAATGAGAAGCCGCGGCGCGCGCGTCGCACCCGGATGACCGGTGCCGAGCGCCGCCAGCAGTTGCTGGAGATCGGTCGCACCCTCTTCGCGGCGAAGGGTTTCGAGGGCACGTCGGTGGAGGAGATCGCGGCGAAGGCCGGGGTGTCCAAGCCGGTGGTGTACGAGCACTTCGGCGGCAAGGAGGGGCTGTACGCGGTGGTGGTGGACCGTGAGATGGGGCGGCTGCTGGACATGGTGACCAGCTCCCTGACCGCCGGCCACCCACGCGAGCTGTGCGAGCAGGCGGCCTTCGCGCTCCTCGACTACATCGAGGAGTACACGGACGGCTTCCGCATCCTGGTCCGCGACTCCCCCATCCCGCAGTCCACGGGTTCCTTCGCCTCCCTCATCTCGGACATCGCCACCCAGGTGGAGGACATCCTGGGCCGCGAGTTCAAGAACCGCGGCTTCGACGCCAAGCTGGCCCCGCTGTACGCGCAGGCGCTGGTCGGCATGGTCGCGCTGACCGGGCAGTGGTGGCTGGACGTGCGCAAGCCGAAGAAGGCGGAGGTGGCGGCGCACCTGGTGAACCTGGCGTGGCACGGGCTGGACGGCCTGGAGCCGAAGCCGCGGCTGATAGGGCACCGCAAGAGCTGAGCGCCGGCCGGCGGGGCGGTACGTCCTCGTCGTCCGGCGCCCGTCACCGCACCGGAGAGAACACTGATGCAGCCGCTGCGCGGAATCACCGTCGTCTCGCTCGAACAGGCGGTCGCCGCTCCCTACGCCAGCCGCCAGCTCGCCGATCTCGGCGCCCGGGTGATCAAGGTGGAGCGCCCCGGGGCGGGGGACTTCGCCCGCGCCTACGACACCCGGGTACGCGGCCTGAGCTCGCACTTCGTGTGGGTGAACCGCAACAAGGAGTCCCTCACCCTGGACTTCAAGGACCCGCGCGGCACGGACGTACTGCACCGCCTGATCGCGAAGGCCGATGTCTTCCTGCAGAACCTGGCCCCGGGGGCGGCGGCCCGGGCCGGGCTCGGCGCCGAGGAACTGTGCGCGCGGCACCCGCGCCTCATCGTGTGCGACATCTCCGGCTACGGCGCCCCCGGCCCGTACGAGGGCCGCAAGGCGTACGACCTGATGGTGCAGTCCGAGTCGGGGCTGCTGTCCGTCACGGGCTCGCCGGACGACATGGCCAAGGTGGGCATCTCGGTGTCGGACATCGCCGCCGGGATGTACGCGTACAGCTCGATCCTCGGCGCGCTGCTGGAGCGCGGGCGGACGGGCCGGGGCACGCATCTGGACGTGTCGATGCTGGAGGCCACCGTGGAGTGGATGGGCTTCCCCCTCTACTACGCCTTCGACGGGGCCGAGCCGCCACCGCGGGCGGGCGCCGCGCACGCGACGATCCACCCGTACGGGCCCTACACGGCGGGTGACGGCAAGGTCGTCATGATGGCGATCCAGAACGACCGCGAGTGGCGCGGTTTCTGCGCGGGCTTCCTGGACCGTCCGGAGCTGGCCGCGCACCCGGACTACGCCACCAACGCGGACCGCAACGCGCACCGGGAAGCGCTGGGCGCGCTGATCGCGGCCCGTTTCGCGGAGCTGACCAGCGCGGAGGCGATCGCACGGCTCAGTGCGGTGCCGGTCGCGAGCGCCCGGGTGAACACGCTCGCCGAGGTGTGGGACCACCCCCAGCTGGCGGCGCGCGGCCGCTGGCACCAGGTGCCCACACCGGCCGGTCCCGTACCGGCGCTCGCCCCTCCCGGCCCGACCGGGGACGCGCCCCGCATGGACGCGGTACCGGCCCCTGGCGAGCACACCCGCGCCGTACTCGTGGAGCTGGGGCTGTCCGAGGAGGCCGTGGACGCGCTCGTCGCGGACGGGGTGGCGTGAGCGGGGGCCCGACCGGCCGCGCCGGTCAGCGGGGGCCCTCCTTCCGGGCGACGGCGAAGACGCGGCGGAAGGGGAACGGGGTGCCGTGCGCCCCGGCGGGGTAGGCGGCGCGCAGGACGTTCCGGTACTCCTCGACGAACGCGTCGCACGCTTCCGGGTCGTCGTCGAGCGCGGTGAGCACGGGCCGCAGTCCCGTCCCCTTCATCCAGTCCAGTACGGCGTCCTCGCCGGGCAGCAGATGGACGTACGTCGTCTCCCAGACGTCGGCGGTGCAGCCGGCGGCGGTCAGATGGGCGAGGTAGGCCTCGGGCGTGAGGACGGCACCGTCGTGGCGCAGGGTGCCGCCGAGGCGGTCGCGCCAGCGCCGGGAGTGGGCGAGTTCGCGCATCAGGCGGTGGCTGGGGGCGTCGAAGTTGCCGGGTCCGGCGAAGCGCTCGACGTGGCCGGGGACCCACTGGAGGGTGGCGTTGCTGATGAGGAGGTCGTACGGCTCGGCGGGGGTCCAGGTGCGGGCGTCGGCGGGGGCGAAGTCGATGCGGCCGCCCTGCGGTGTGGGCCCGGCGTGTTCCCAGGCCCGTTCGAGCATCCGGGGCGAGTTGTCGTAGCCGGTGACGCGGGCGGTGGGCCAGCGGTCGGCGAGCAGCGCGGTGACGTTGCCGGGGCCACAGCCGAGGTCGGCGATGCGGGGCGGTTCGCCGTGGGGGCCTCCCCCGCTCGAACGGAGTCGCGAGCTCGGGGAAAGGTCCGGGACGCGGGCGAGGAGGTCCGTGAAGGGGCGGGCGCGGTGGTCGGCGTGGCGCAGATACTGGGCGGGTTCCCAGGTGGGGGCGGTGGCGGGCATGGAGCCTCCAGGGGCTGGGTCGGCCGACTGTCCGGGCCGGGTACCCAGCGTCACCCGCAAACTATCTCGACATCAAGACAGTCGACATCAAGAGACTTCACGTCGACACAACCACTACACTGATCGTCATGGAGGACGAGGTCGATCGGCTGGTCGCAGCATGGCGCCGGGAGCGCCCGGACCTCGACGTGGAACCGCTCGAGGTACTGAGCCGGGTCAGCAGGCTCGCCCGGCACCTGGACCGCGCACGCCGCCTGGCCTTCTCCGAACACGAACTGGAGCCCTGGGAGTTCGACGTCCTGACGGCCCTGCGCCGCGCGGGCACCCCGTACCAGCTCTCGCCGGGACAGCTCCTCACCCAGACCCTGGTCACCTCGGGCACGATGACCAACCGTATCGACCGCCTGGCCAAGAAGGGCCTGGTGGAGCGCCTGCCCGACCCCAGCGACCGGCGCGGCGTACTGGTCCGGCTCACGGACGAGGGCCGCGACCGCGCCGACCAGTCGCTCGCCGGCCTGCTGGCGCAGGAGCGCGCCATCCTGGCCGAACTCTCCCGGGACCAGCGCAGCGAACTGGCGGCGCTGCTGCGCCAGCTGACCGCCCCGTTCGACAACATCCCCGGTTGAGGGCCTCCCGGGCGGATCGTGCCGCGGACGCGGGGCCGGCACGCGCATCTGCCCCGTTGTCGTCGGTCGCCCTCCTCCGCCCTGTCGCCCTCCTCCGCCTTGCGGCTGCACGCACCGGCCCCCGCTCACCGGCGTAGTCAGGCGCTGTTTTCCTGCGACCCGATCTGCCCGGGAGGCCCCAAGTCGGCCGGCCCCACACCGGCCCGCCTCGCCAGTGCCACCGCGGCGAGGGTGGAGTGGACGCCCAGCTTGCCCAGCACGTTCTGCATGTGCGTCCGCACGGTGTGCGGGGACAGGTACAACCGCTCGGCGACCGCCTTGCGCCCCAGCCCGGCCACCATGCAGCGCAGCACCTCCCGCTCCCGCGGGGTCAGCGACTCCACCAGCCGTTCGCTCTCGGTGCGGTGCTTGCGGGCGGCGGTCAGTTCGCGCAGGACGCCGGTGAGCAGCGCGGGCGGCAGATGCGTCTCGTCGCGCAGGACACCGCGGATGACGCTGAGCAGCCGCGACAGCGAGCAGTCCTTCGCCACCCAGCCGGAGGCACCGGCCCCCAGCGCGAGGGCGGCCCGCCGGGGGTCGTCCTTCTCGGCGAGGACGACGATCCGTACGCCCGGCTGCCCCGACCGCACCCCGGCGACCAGCGAGATCCCGTCCACCAGCCCGTCCTCGTTGCCGTCCCGCACGGGCACGGCGGCCGGGCGCGCGCCGGGCACGTGACCCCCCAGATCGGCGTCGACGAGCAGCACGTCGAACCGCCGTCCCTCGGACGCGGCCCGCTCCAGGCAGCGCAGCGCGGCCGGGCCGCTGCCGGCCGCGGAGACGTCGACGTCCGGCTCGGCGGCCAGGGCGGCGGCGAGCGACTCGGCGAAGATGCGATGGTCGTCGACGACCAGGACTCGGATACGAACCACGAAACCCCCTCCCCCAAGCTCCTGGAGGAGCAGGGGATACCCATCGTCTGTCCATCCACGGAACACGGAAGAGGACACCGGCACGGGTACGACGCCCGAAGCCCCGTATCCAACTGTGCACTCGGTACTCCGGGACGGGTCGCCGTAGCCGCACGGCCGCCGCCGTGCAGTAACCGCTACCCCCGCCCCGGGCGCCGTACCCGGCTGTCTCGCCCCCTGAACGGCACCGGCCCCCACCGGTGCTGCTCATCAGAGTACGGGCGGGCGCCGGGAGCGGAAGGCTATTTGCAGAACTGACAGCCCGGCACGTTTATGGTGAGCCGCATGTTTCGTCTAGTGACAGAAGTGGACAGGGAACGACGCGATCTGCTGCGCACCCGCCTGCGGGAGACGAACACGGCGGCCTCCTCGATCCTCCGCTCCCTGCGCGGAACCGCTCACGAACGCGAATTCCCGCTGCACGTCTGGGTGCTGGACGAGACCGGCGGCCTGGCGGGCGGCCTCGTGGGCCACACCTGGGCGAGCTGGCTCCACGTGACGTACCTGTGGGTGGACGACCGGCACCGAGGCGCGGGGCTGGGCTCGGCCCTGCTGACGGAGGCGGAGCGAACGGCCCGCGAGGAACGCGGCTGCGCGGCGTCCCGCGTGGAGACCTGGGACTTCCAGGCACCGGACTTCTACACACGGCACGGCTACGACGTGATGTGCGTGATCCCCGACTATCCACCGGGGATCACGGAGTACACGCTGGTGAAACGGCTGAGCTAGCAGCTGGGCCGAGGTGATGCCGATGTAGTGCGGCACATCGAGCGCGACGAGCTTTCCGGTGCCGGTCTCCGAGTCACCGCTCCCGCCTCTCACCCGGCACTTGCGGGCTTGGCTCCGACGTCGGTCTGCCCCTCCGCCGAGAAGCGGAGGCTCCGCAGGATGCTCACCATGATCGGGGCGTAGCACTTCTCCCAGTGATCGATGTTCGGGGTGGAAAACGCGAGCAGGCACATGCGTTGACCATCTACGCCTGCCTGGGCGGGAACAGGGACAATGGCATGGAACTGAGCGGTAAGCACGTTGATCGGCTCGCCGTTCGGAGAGAACTCCGGTGACACCGTGTAGCCCTGGCAACCTGTGAATACGGCTGCCGGACCACACGGAGCGTCGATGAGAGAACCGGCCCACTCCGGCCCTCTTGATTCCAGGACGCCCTGCAGAGCTCCACGAGCCGCTGTGGCCGTGTCAGTCCCGTACGGATAGTCGACAACGGCGACTGCCAGCGAGCCCAGAGACGGCTCACCCTGCAACGAATGGAGGCAGTCAGCCGCGTACACAACGCCGACCTCCTTGAGGAAGCGGGAGACCTGGTACAACGCCCGGGCCATCTGACCCAGCTTCTCCCGGTCGAGGTCACCAGTCATCGACGGTCGCGCGTAGCGTCTGTTCAGCTCGGTCCACGTCGTCTCGAAGTCGGCGCCGACAGGGATGTCCTCGAAGTCGACCGGGACGGAGAAGTCGACACGGATCACGAGCCGTTCCTTCCAGGGCCGCCCCAGCCGTTGCCTCCGACCGGAGGGGGAGGTGCAGGAGGCGGCGGCGGGCCCAACCGCTGAGACCGCTGCTGGTCGTAGCGGGTCACCTTTCGCCGGTTGTACTCATACCAGCTCCTCATCCAGCGAGGGATCAGAGCCGCGACGACGCCCAGAAGGACTGCCACCACGAGCAGGACGACTGCGCCGCCGAGCGCCTCACGTGCCACCCATGCCAGCACAAGGCTGGCGACCCCAAAAAGGGCCGCGATGATGACCAGTCCGCGCGAGCCGTGCGTTTCGTAGGCGGTCATGTTCCGCCGAGCCGAAGCCGCCTCCATCGGAGCGATCTGCCTGCCGGGGACGGGTCGCGTTCCCGCAGGAGCCCACACCTGGGGAAACAGGGGGCCACCAGCACGCAGTCGGTCCACCGTATGCTGGGCGCGCCGGCGTACGTCCGGGGAGTCGTCACGCAGATAGATCATGCGCCATTGCCCTCGGGTGACGATGTCCGTCTCGTGAAGCTCGTAGCCCAACTCGAAGGCCACCGCTGCGATTCTATTGCTCTGCGCTATGTCTCTGCCCCACAGGGTGATTTCCGCAGTGCCTCGTCCATCGAAGTACTCGAGAATCTGTTCATCCTTCATGAGGGACTTCACTTCTCCTGTTGCGCGGCACGGTCTCTCTCCCTCCCGGCCTTCCAGGCGTTCTCGAACCCCACGAGAAGGAATCCGCCTGCGCCAGGCATGGCGAGCTCGAACTTCTGACGGTCGTTCTGCGGGGCAAAGTAGCCCAGTGCCGTCGGATCAGCGATAAAGGACGCAACGGTGTCCACCAGCCCGAAGTTGGCAGAGGCGTCAGCGGCACGACTTCCGGCGACCACCGCAGACACGCCCTTGAACGCGAGTCCGAACGGGAGTGCGCCCAGAGCATCCTGCGCGAGGGTTCGGTTGGATACCACGTCCTCACCCCCTACTGCCCGGGCCGTGCCATGGAGCGCGAGGGCTCCACCGGCGAAGCCGCCCGACACCGTGGCCACCGTTGCCGATGCCAGGGCGAGAGGCGGGAAGAACACGCTAAGGCCGAGCATCACGAGCGAGATTGCGCCGAGCGCAGCACTCACAGTCGCCAGCACGTCCCCGAGTGCGGCAATGGTGTAGGCGTGTTCCGCCAGCCACTTGACCGCATCGGCCACGGCCGCGCTGACGACCTCGGCGACGAGGTCGTCGAGTTTTCCGAGGGCCTTCCCGATGTCGACGATGGTGTCGCCCAATGTGTCCAGCAAGCCCGGCTCGTTCGGCGCGATGTTCATCGCCTTGTCGAGGCGTCGCGCGACACTTCGGCCTTCCAGGTCGTAGTCGGCGGCCAGCTTGCGGGCCTGTGCGCGGATCCGGTCGAGGTCGGACTCGGCCGTACTGGCTGCCAGCCGCGCCGCGGAGCGATCCTTCTCGGCCTTCTCCTGCTTGCTTGCCTCGGCGTCGTCCTTCGGCGGCAGGTCGAGCAGCGGTTCGGGGGGCAGGCCTGACAGCTTCTCCTTCGCCGCGCGAAGCGCGTCCTTCGCGTCCTGCGCCTGGCTTTCCAGGGCCTCGGCCTTGCGCTGCCAGGCCGGCATCCCGTCGGCCCAGCCCGTCAGTGCCGTCGCGGCTTTGCCGAAGGATCGTTTCGCCTTGTCGACCTTGGGCCGGAAGTCGTCGTCGAACTGCTCCCGGAACGCATCGGCGTGACGCCCTTTCCAGTCGGCGCCGTCCGTGCCGTGCAGGGCGTCGGCTATCTCGTCCAGCGCTTTGGCGGTGCGCTGGACTATGTTCGCGACGTGCCTCGCGGTCTGCGGATCCCCGGGGCACGGGACGAACTCAAGGGCTGGGAACCGGTCCTTCAAGGGAGAGGTCTGCGTGGGTGACAACCAGGAGAACGGATCACTCACGCCCGCTGCTCCCGCGCTTTCCGCAGTTCCTTGGCCAGCGTGTCGTCGATGTCCTCGAACGCCTTCTTCATCTTGTCTAGCGTCTTGACCGCGGCACCCGAGTACTTCCTGATCTGTTCGATGCCGTAGGACCACTCGTCACCGAAGTCGTTCATGCGCGAGGCGAGCGTGCTCACGCCCATGGACGCGCCGTCGACCTCGTCCATCTCCTTGCCGGGTCGCTCCATGATCTCGCCGATGTGCTCGATGTTGCTCCGCACACGGTTCAGCACACCGAAGTCGATGTGTATGTCGCTCATCGTTCCCCCGTTTTCTTGGTCTAGCGGTTCACGGCCTGGATCTCCTGGACCACCACATCCTGGTCAGCTCCGAACTCGCCGTCGGGAAGGTCGCCACCCGCACCAGTCGTGCTCGTCCAGCTGATCTTCCAGGTGACGGTGGCTTGGAGCTTGTACGAGCCGTCGCCGGAGGAGCGCAGGTACTTCACCCCGCACGGCGGGGTCTCGTCGGCCTTGCCATCGGCATAGGGCTCACCGATCCGCCCGTCATGGGTCTCGCACCGACCGGAGGCGGGGTACGTGACCGCGTCTTCCGTACCCGGGGTGATCTTCAGGGAGACGGGCTCGGCCGTGGTCGTGGCGCTGAGACCGAGCAGCGGGACGGACGCGGTGACGGAGACCGGCTTGAACTCGGCGGTGTCCAGCCAGGCCCACGTCGGAAGGTTCACCTTCGTGGCGTTCGCCGGGGCGAGTCCGACCTCGGTGGAGGGCACGCGGATCTCGGCGTACGCGAGCTGGGCGAGCATGTCGGGTGTGATGGCCTGCGGAACATCGGCCGGCGGAGCGTCGCCCTCGTCGACCCAGAAGGGCAGCTCGTCACAGTCCTGGGCCGCCGGATCCGACTCCCGCCCCTCAGTGACGTACGCGTCCCACCAGTACCCCTCGCCCTCCTTGTCCTTGTTGAAGTCCTTGTAGGGCTTGCCGTTGACGAAGTGGTTCTGCGTCTTCAGGGACCACTCGGGGCTGGGGGCGCTGCTTTCCCACACCTGGCGCATCTGCGCCTCGATTTCCTTGGGCGTGTACTTCGGCGCGTAGTAGCAGGCGGGCGGGGTCCAGGACGTGGATGACGTGACGGCGCCAGCCGACTCCCCACCGCCGTTCATCGAGCGGTCGTAGACGATCACACCGCTGACCCCTGACTTGAGGGTGTCCCCGGCACGTCCACCCGAGGCGCTGGTGTCCGCCTCAGAACCGGACCCACCGAAGGAGCCTTCTCCAGGATTGGTCTTGTCTGCGAAAGCACTGGGAATCGAGCACAGCCACATCGACCCCGCGGCGGCAGCCACCGCGGCAAGGCGAAGCAGCCGGGTCACGGCTGGCACCCAGCGGCACCACGAGTCGACGTGATCTTCACGAGCTGCCAGATACCCTGCTCGTTCTTGGAGACCTCAACGTTGTAGGCCACGTAGCTGTCTTTGGTCACCTCCGTACCCGTGAGTTCGCCGGTCTTGATGATCTTGCTGTAGGCCTTGCTCTCGTCAGCGCAGTAGCCGATCGCTGCACTGGTTTCGGACTTCACCTTCACGGCACGGTCGAAGTACCGAGTGGTGCCCGTTACCGTCCAGCCCGCATCCTTGAATCCCTGGACCCACTTTTCAGCGGCAGCGGCACCCTCGCCCTCCGTATAGAACTCCAGGGCTGGAAGGCGCGGATTCTGGGCGACGATCGCCGCGTCGAGCGCGCGGACGAGTTCCGCGTTGTCCCGCAGAATCGCGTCCTCGACGGGCCTTCCGGTCTCTTCCGGCGTGAAGACGTCCTTGACGTCCGACGGCAACTCGATCGTCGGCCGCTCGGCGGCGTCCGACGCACTCGCACTCGGCGAAGCCGAGGTCGACGAGTCGGCCTCAGTGTCGGCGCCCGCGATCTTGTCGTTGTCCTTGGAGCTATCCTCACCGCTCCCGCAGGCGGACAGTGACAGGGCCGCAACAGCAGCCAACGCGATGGCTGTGAGCGGGGTGGGGCGGCGGTTCACGGATGGCTCCCGGTGGGGCGAGGGTTCTCACGAGTGTGCCAACGCTATCGGTTGGGACTTGCGTGACAACAGCCGCCTTTACGTCAACCCCGGCTGTCTGAGCAGCTAAGTCCTGGCAGAAGCCGCCGTGACGGCAGGGCCTCGGACGCGCCGTTCCGTAACGCAAGCTGCGAACAGCGTGAGTGCCCGCGCCTTCCGGGTGCCTCGACGGCTCCGGGAAGACGCCCGAATTCCAGGCCCCGCGGAGGGTGGAAACCGACCATGTGGCCCCCGGCCTCACCCCACCCGCCGGGCCCCCGCCGCAGGCACCGCCTCGAACACGCGTGGGGCCGTGAAGCCCGACGCCGCGAAGGCCTCCTCCACCGCCTTGGTGATGGCGTCGACGTCGGACTCCTCCGCCAGGACGATCGCCGAGCCGCCGAAGCCGCCGCCGGTCATGCGGGCGCCGAGGGCGCCGGAGGCGAGGGCCGTGTCGACGACCAGGTCGAGTTCCGGGCAGGAGATGCGGAAGTCGTCGCGCAGGGAGGCGTGGCCCTCGACCAGGACGGGGCCGATGGCGCGGGTGTCGCCGGATTCCAGGAGGGACACGACGCGTTCGACGCGCTCGTCCTCCGTGACGACGTGCCGGACCAGGCGGAGCACCTCCTCGTCGTCGGCCAGGCGCTCCAGGGCCGAGTCGAGCTCCGCGTACGGCACGTCCCGCAGCGCGTCCACGCCCAGCAGTGCGGCGCCCTTCTCGCAGCCCGCGCGGCGCTTGCCGTACTCGCCCTCGCTGTGGGAGTGCTTGACCTGCGTGTCGACGACGAGCAGGCGCATGCCCTCGGCCGCGAGGTCGAAGGGGATCTGGCGCTGGGAGAGGTCGCGGGTGTCGAGGAAGAGCGCGTGGCCCGCTTCGCAGCAGGCCGACGCGGTCTGGTCCATGATGCCGACCGGGGCACCGACGTAGACGTTCTCCGCGCGCTGGCACAGGCGGGCCAGTTGCCAGCCGCGCAGGCCGAGGGAGTAGAGGTCGTTCAGGGCGAGGGCGACCACCACCTCAAGGGCCGCCGAGGAGGAGAGGCCCGCGCCCGACGGGACCGTCGAGGCCAGGTGGATGTCGGCGCCGGTCAGCTCGTGGCCGGCCTCGCGCAGCGCCCAGACGACGCCCGAGGGGTACGCGGTCCAGGACTTGTCCGACTCGGGGGTGAGGTCCGCGACGCGCAGCTCGACCGGGTCGGCCGCGATGTCCGCCGAGTGCAGGCGCAGGATGCCGTCGTCGCGCCGGGAGACCGCCGCGACCGCGGTGTGCGGAAGGGCGAACGGCATGACGAAGCCGTCGTTGTAGTCGGTGTGCTCGCCGATGAGGTTCACCCGGCCCGGTGCCGCCCACACCCCCTCGGGGTCCGCCCCGTACAGCTCCCGGAACCGCTCGCCGACAGCCCCTGCGACAGCCTCGCTCATGCCCTGACCCCTCGCCCTTCCGCCGTATGTCCTGGCCCGCGAACCCTTGGCCCGTGTGCACCTGGCCCGTAGGCCCCTGGGCACCTGGCCCGTAGGTCCCTGGCCCGTAAGTCCTGGCCCGTAAGTCCTAGCCCGCGCGCCGCTGCGCGAACTCCCACGCGTCCGCCACGATCCCCGCGAGGTCCGCGCGCGACGGGTTCCAGCCCAGTTTCTCGCGGGCCGCGCCGGCCGACGCCACCAGGACCGCCGGGTCGCCGCCGCGCCGGGGGGCCAGGACCTCGGGGACCGGGTGGCCCGTCACCCGGCGGACGGTCTCGACGACCTCGCGCACGGAGAAGCCGTTGCCGTTGCCCAGGTTGCAGATGAGGTGCTCGCCTGGGGCGGCCGCGTCCAGGGCCAGCAGGTGGGCCTCGGCCAGGTCGGCGACGTGGATGTAGTCGCGCACGCAGGTGCCGTCCGGCGTCGGGTAGTCGTCGCCGAAGACGGAGATCGCATCGCGCCTGCCCTGCGCCACCTGGAGGACCAGGGGGATCAGGTGGGACTCGGGGTCGTGGCGCTCGCCGTACTCCCCGTACGCGCCCGCGACGTTGAAGTAGCGCAGCGAGACCGCGCCCAGGCCGTGGGCCGCCGCCTCGCCGGTGATCATGTGGTCCACGGCCAGCTTCGAGGCGCCGTAGGGGTTCGTGGGCTTCGTCGGCGCGGTCTCCACGATCGGGACCTGGTCCGGCTCGCCGTACGTCGCCGCCGTCGAGGAGAAGACGAGGCGGCGGACGCCCGCCGTGCGCATCGCCTCCAGCAGGGCCATGGTGCCGCCGACGTTGTTGGCCCAGTACTTCTCGGGCTGCACGACCGACTCGCCGACCTGGGAGAAGGCCGCGAAGTGGAGTACACCGTCGAACGACGCGTCCAGCCACTTGGCGGCGTCGTGGATGTCCCCCTCAATGAACGAGGCGCCCGCGGGCACGCCCTCCCGGAAGCCCGTCGAGAGGTTGTCGAGGACGACGACCTCGTGGCCGGCCTCCAGCAGGTGCTGGGCGACCACGCTGCCGACGTAGCCCGCCCCGCCCGTCACCAGGTACTTCCCACTCATCAACTCGCTACCTCTCGCAGTCGCCGGGCCGCGCGCTCCGGGGGCACGTCGTTGATGAACACGTTCATGCCGGACTCGGAGCCCGCGAGGAACTTCAGCTTGCCGGACGTCCGGCGGATGGTGAAAAGCTCGAGGTGCAGCGCGAAGTCGTCCCGCACCACGCCCTCGAAGTCCTCCAGCTGCCCGAACGGGGCCTGGTGCCAGGCCGCGATGTACGGCGTCGGAGACTCACCGATCCCGAAGATCCGGTCGAAGCGCCTCAAGAGTTCCAGATACACCTGGGGGAATTCTGTGCGCGCCGCCTCGTCGAGTCCGAGCAGGTCGGGCACCCGCCGCTTGGGGTAGAGGTGCACCTCGTACGGCCAGTGCGCGGCGTACGGCACGAAGGCCGCCCAGTGTTCACCCTCCAGGACGACCCGCTCACCGGCCAGTTCCTCCTCCAGGACGGCGTCGAACAGGTTCTCCCCGCCCGTCGCCTCCTTGTGCGCGGCCACCTGGCGCAGCATCAGGGCGGTGCGGGGCGTGGTGAAGGGGTAGGCGTAGATCTGCCCGTGCGGGTGACCCAGCGTCACTCCGATCTCGGCGCCCCGGTTCTCGAAGCAGAAGACCTGTTCGACGGAGGGCAGATGGGACAGCTCCGAGGTGCGGTCGGTCCAGGCGTCGAGCACGAGCCCGGCCTGCACCTCGCTCAGGTCGGCGAAGGAGGCGTTGTGGTCGGAGGTGAAGCAGACGACCTCGCAGCGGCCGGAGTCGCCGGCCAGCGAGGGGAAGCGGTTCTCGAAGACCACCACGTCGTACGACGAGTCCGGGATCTCGCTCAGGCGCTCACCCGCGGACGGGCAAAGGGGGCACTCGTCGGCCGGCGGGTGGTAGGTCCGGCCCTGGCGGTGCGAGGCGACGGCGACCGAGTCGCCGAGCAGCGGGTCGCGGCGGACCTCGGAGGTGGTGACGGTCCGCTCCAGCGGACGGCGGTCGACGGCGTCCCGCACGGTGTCGTCGCGCAGGTCGTAGTAGACGAGCTCGCGACCGTCGGCCAGCCGGGTCGAGGTCTTCTTCACTGCCGGACTCCTCTACACCTGCATCCGCACCCAATCATTCAACATAAACAAACATAACACGCCACAACCAACCAGCAACCAACCGGCGATCCGCCAGCCCGCCGATCATCACAATCAAACAAAGAACGCCACCAGAAGTGTTCAATAACTGAACGCGGAGGCGTAAGTTCCGCTCGGATCAGTTCGCGCAACGAAGCGAGTTCGTATGCATACCCCCACACATCTAGCCGCGGAGCTTCGACTCCCCACCAACTGGCTCGACTACTCGATCCTCGGGATCTACTTCGTCGTCGTGCTCGGCATCGGCTTCGCCGCCCGCCGTTCGGTCAAGACCAGCCTGGACTTCTTCCTGTCCGGCCGCTCACTGCCCGCCTGGGTGACCGGTCTCGCCTTCGTCGCGGCCAACCTGGGCGCCACCGAGATCCTCGGCATGGCCGCCAACAGCGCCCAGTACGGCGTCTACACGACCCACTGGTACTGGATCGGCGCCATCCCGGCGATGGTCTTCCTCGGCCTGGTGATGATGCCGTTCTACTACGGCTCCAAGGTCCGCTCGGTACCGGAGTTCCTGCTCCTGCGTTTCGACAAGGCCGCGCACCTGCTGAGCTCGATCCTGTTCGCCGTCGCCGCCATCCTGATCGCCGGTGTGAACCTCTACGCCCTCGCGATCGTCGTCGAGGCACTGCTGGGCTGGCCGCAGTGGGTGGCCATCGTGGTCGCCGGCTTCTTCGTCCTGGCCTACATCACGCTCGGCGGTCTGTCCTCGGCCATCTACAACGAGGTCCTCCAGTTCTTCGTGATCCTGGCCGGTCTCATCCCGATCACCGTCCTGGGCCTGAAGAAGGTCGGCGGCTGGGGCGGCCTGTCCGACTCCCTCACCCAGTCCCGCGGCGGCGACTTCATGACCGCGTGGGGCGGCACGGGCATCGGCAGCGACAACCCCCTCGGCGCCAACTGGCTGACCATCGTCCTCGGCCTCGGCTTCGTGCTCTCCTTCGGCTACTGGACGACGAACTTCGCCGAGGTGCAGCGCGCCCTGTCCGCGAAGAACCTCTCGGCGGCCCAGCGCACACCGCTGATCGCCGCGTTCCCGAAGATCTTCATCGTCTTCGTGGTCATGATCCCGGGCCTGGTCGCCGCCGTCCTCGTCCCGAAGATCGGCACGCCCGGCTCGGACCTCCAGTACAACGACGCGATCCCGTACCTGATGCAGCAGTTGCTGCCCAACGGAGTCCTCGGCATCGCGGTCACCGGCCTGCTGGCCGCCTTCATGGCGGGCATGGCGGCGAACATCTCGTCCTTCAACACGGTCTTCACCAACGACGTCTGGGCGAGGTACGTCGTGAAGGGCCGCGAGGACGGCTACTACGTGCGGTTCGGCCGCCTGATCACCGTGATCGGCGTCCTCGCCTCGATCGGCACGGCCTTCCTGGCGTCGTCGTTCTCGAACATCATGAGCTACCTCCAGACGCTCTTCTCCTTCTTCAACGTGCCGATGTTCGTGGTCTTCATCATCGGCATGTTCTGGAAGCGCGCGTCCATGAAGTCCGGCTTCTGGGGTCTGATCGCGGGCACCACCGCGGCGATGGTGAACTACTTCGTCATCTACAAGCAGGGCGTCATCGACATCCCCTCCGACCAGGGCGCCAACTTCGTCTCCGCGATCGCGGGCTTCGTGGCCGGTGCGGTCGTCATGGTCGCCGTGTCCCTGTTCACCGCGCCGAAGCCCGCCGCCGAGCTCCAGGGCCTGGTCTACGGCACGACCTCCCCCGGCATGTCCGAGGCACCCGCCAAGGGCGACGACGCGTGGTACCGCAAGCCGGCTCTCCTGGGCTGGGGCGCGGTCGTACTGGCCGCCGCCTGCTACATCCCGTTCTCGTTCTGATCGCGGGAGGATAGAGAGAGCATGTCTGATTCCAACTCCTACTCCGACAAGAACGTCCAGGACGAGGTCTCCGAGCTGGAGACCAAGTCCGTCACGGCCGCGCGGCTGTTCGACATCCGGCGGATCATCGGCGGACTGTTCGTGGTCTACGGCGTCATCGTGACGATCGCGGGCCTCGTGGCGTCCGACGACGAGATCGACAAGGCGCAGGGGGTGAACATCAACCTGTGGACCGGGCTGGGGATGCTGGTGCTGGGGTTGTTCTTCCTGGCGTGGCTGAAGGTGAGGCCCACGGCGCCGCCTACGCCGCCGATCTCCGCCGAGGGGGCCCCGCGGGAGTGACGCCGGTGCCGGGTGCCCCGCGTTTGCGGGGCGCCGGCGTCGGTGCGGGCGCGGGGCGGGTGTCGCGGGCCGGCGCCGGGCGGGTGTCGCGGGCCGGCGCCGGCCGGGTGCCGCCGCGTCCGCCCGTGCCGCCCCTGGGGGCACCTCCCAGGCCGTTCAGGCACTGGGGGAGGCACGACTGCCCGCGGCTACGGCTGCGCGGAACCCGCTCTGTCCAGTAGGCCCGTGCGGGCGGCCAGTGCCGCTGCCTCCAGTCTCGATCCCACACCCAGCTTCATCAGGACCCGTTGGACGTGCGTACGCGCCGTGGACGGGGCGATGCCCATGCCCGCCGCGATCAGCCTGGTGTCCTCGCCGTCGGCGACCCGGACCAGGACCTCCACCTCCCTCGGCGTGAGCATCCGCAACAGCCGCTGCCCCTCGTCGTCGGGCTGGGCCGCCGGATTCAGCAGCTCACCGAACGCCCCCTGCAACAGCGACGGCGCCACCGCCGCCTCCCCGGCCCGCGCCTTCATGATCGCCCGCTCGACGCCCTCTATCCGCTCGTCGTGCCGGACGTACCCCGACGCCCCGGCCGCGAACGCCGCCGCGATCCCGCGAGGGCTCGGCACCGGCCCCAGCACCAGCACCGCCACCTGCGGACGCTCCCGCTTGATCCGCAGCACCGGATCGAAGATGCCCGGCTCGGCCGGTGTCGCCGTCCCCAGCAGGCACACCTCCGGCGCCCGGCTGATCACCAGCTCCGCCGCACCCGCGGCCGGCGCCGCCGCGGCGAGCACCCGGTGCCCGCGCAGCTTCAGCGCCGAAGCCAGCGCCTCGGCGAGCAATCGGTGGTCGTCGACCACCATGAGCCGTACTCCCATGGAGCAACCCCCCAGTCACCC
>NZ_RAIF01000018.1:147556-200575 GCF_003671715.1 Streptomyces sp. E2N166
GCCCCCACCCCGCCCTTCATGCCCCGGAAGCTACACGCTGGCTCGACGTCGCGCTGCCCCTACCGGCGAGAACCGCCCCGGATCGCTGAAATCCCCCGCAATACGGCCCCGCCCCTGAACAGGGACGGGGCCGCGACGGGGGCCGTGGAGCCGGCCGGCGGTGCGCCGAGCGGCGTCAGCCGCTGGTGCCGAATCCGATCGCCAGGTACTCCTTCTCGTCCGCGCTGGACGGCTCGCTGGCGTACACCTCTGACATGTACAGGCGCCCCTGCGAGTAGAGGATCTCGGAGTACTCCGGAAGCATGCTCGACTCGACGTCCCGCACCGCCTCCGTCGCCGGGTTCTCCAGCAGCGTGGTCTGCTTGAACGACCCGCCGTCGATGCTCACGATCTGGCCGCCCTTGTCGTACGGCGGGCGCTTGTAGGCGATCACGTTGCCGCCGTCCATGCGCAGCGGGGTGATCGTGTAGCCGTCGCCGGCGTCGGCGCGCTGACCGGTCTGCTTGCCGGTGGCCAGGTCGAAGGCGACGACCTCGTTGGTCCGGCTGTACGACTCGCCGCTGCCCTCGTGCTCCTCGGTCGGGATGTAGAGCCGGTCGTTGCCGACCGCGAGCCCCGAGCAGTGCTCGATCTTGGTGATGGTGTCGCAGCGGGCCGCGAACTGCTCGCCCGGCGCGGAGATGCGGGTGAGCAGCTTGCCGGTCTTGTTGTCGATCGAGAAGAAGTCCGAGATGCCGCTTCCGTCACCGGCGGAGTCGCCGACGTCGGCGGCCACGACCAGCGGGTTCGTCGACACGATGCCCGCGTACTCGATGCCCTTGGCCATCTTGTACTCGGAGATCACCTTCCCGCTCTTCGGGTCGATGGTCTGGATGTTCAGCTGCCGTGCGTCGTACGAACCGCACTTGCGCACGGCGACCAGCTTCTCGCCGCCGCCGTAGCCGGCGTCGTAGCAGGTGTCGGTGGTCTTCGGGGACCACAGGAGGTCGCCCTTGGCGATGTCCCAGGCCACGCCGCCGTCGGTGCTGCCGGCCGCGACGGTTTCGCCGCTGATCGTGACGTTGTCGAAGGACATCGGCTGGTCACCGGCGGTCTTCGTCCACAGCTTCTTGCCCGCGTCCAGGTCGATGACCGCGACCTGGGTGCAGCCGTGCGAGGGCTCCGCCTTGGTGGGCATGGCGGGCTGGTGGACGACGACCGTCTTGTTGTCGTCGGTGACGTGCCGGCTGGCCGTGCAGACCGGGCCGTCCAGCTTGATCGTCCACTTCTCGCCGCCCTTGGCGGGGTCGTAGCCGACGATCTCGGCGATGCCGCTCTTGGCGTACACCTTGTCGGTGAGCCACGAGCCGGAGACGACGACGCTGTTGTCCTCCTTGCTCACCGCGGGCGCGGGGACCTGGAAGAGCACCTTGGAGGCGGGGTCGGAGGGCACCTTCTCCTCGCCGCCGGAGGACTTGCCGCCCTCACCGCCCTTCTCGTCCGTGCCGCCCTTGCCGCCGGTGCCCCCGCTGGAGGTCGCGGTGTCGTCCTTGCCCCCGTCGTCGGAGGAGCCGGCGTACCAGACACCGCCGCCGATGATCAGGGCGATGGCGACGACGGCCGCCACGATGATCACCATCTGCGCGTTGATCTTCCGCCCGCCGCCCGGCCCTCCGGCCTGGGCCTGCATCGGCACGGTCGCCTGCGGATAGCCGTAGCCGGGCTGACCGGGGTAGCCGGGCTGACCGGGCTGGCCGTAGGGCGGCGTCGGCTGTCCGTACGGGCCGGGCTGCTGGCCCGGCTGCTGACCGGGGTAGCCGTACCCGGGCTGGGGCTGCGGCGGAGTCTGCGGATATCCGTACCCCGGCTGCGGCGAGCCCGTCGGCGGGGTGGGCGGAGCCGCGGGCGCCTGCGGCGGCGTCTGCGGGTAGCCGTAGCCCGGCTCCGGGGCCTTGCCGAGGTTCGGCCCATCGCCCGACGGCGGGGTGGGCGGCTGCGGCGGCTGGCCCTGCGGCGGGCCGAAGCCTCCCCCCTGCGGGGGCTGGTTGGGCGGCGGGGGCGGCGGCTGGGTCATGGCTTGAGTACCTCGGGGAGCGGAGACGACGGGGACGGCCGGGATGGCCGGGCGAACCGGCCTGGGCGGCCGGATCGCACGGGCCGGGCTGATCGCACGGGCCGGGCTGATCGCACGGGCCGGGTCGATCGCACGGGTCGGGCGGAGAAGGTCACTTGCCGAAGGCGAGCATCAACTTCTCCTTCGACTCGTCGTTGCCGGTCAGGCGGGTGGTGGAGATGTAGAAGCGCCCGTCGACCCAGTCGATGTCCTTGGAGTAGAAGCTGTTCTCGATGTCCGCGACACCCTGCGGGTTCTGGAGCAGCTTGACCGGCTTGTGGCTGCTGCCGCCGGTCGCGATCGACACGACCTGGCCGCCGGCGTCGTAGGACGGCTGCACGTAGGCGATGAGCTGGTCGCCCTCGACCCGCAGCGGCATCATCGACTCGTCCGCGGGGGACTTCGCGCGCCACTTCTCCTTGCCGGTGGTGAGGTTGATCGCGACGATCTCGTTGGCGCCGCTGGTCGCCTCGGTCGGCAGGTAGAGCGTGCCCGCGGCGACGGCGACGCCCGCGCAGCCCTGGAGGTCGCGGTCGAGGATGGCCCAGCCGCACTCGGGGGCGAAGTCCTCGTCGACGCCGACCTGTTCGAGGACCTTGCCCTTGGAGGTGAAGGTGGAGATGTTCCAGACCTTCTTGTCCTCGTCGGTGGCGTAGACGACGAGCGGGTCGACGGAGTAGGCGCGCTCCACCCGCCACCCCTTCTCGTACTTGTAGGTCCACAGGACCTTGCCGGTCTTCGGGTCGAGGCCCTGGACCTCGTCGTGCGCGTTGTTGCCGCCGGCGCCGCAGGAGGCGACCTGGATGATCGTCTTCGGGCCGCTCGCGAAGCCGGCCGGGAAGCAGGCGTCGCCGTACCGCTTCTTGTCGTACAGCTTCTTGCCGCTGCGGACGTCGTAGGCGGTGCCGGACTGGGAGCGGCCGACCATCAGGATGTCGCCGCTGACGTTCAGTTCGACGGAGAGGGTGGTGTCGAAGAGTTCGCCGTCCTCGACCTCCTCCTTCCAGCCCTTCTCACCGGTGGCGAGGTCGATCTCCTGCATCTGGTTGCACTTGGCGCGGTCGCTGGAGCCGCTCATGTAGGCGACGACGATCTTGTCGGCGGCCGTCTTCTCCGGGGTGACCGCGCAGATCTTCTCCGGGAAGGCGATCGGGTCCCAGGTGGGCTTGCCGTCACCGACGTTGTAGGCGAAGACCTGCTTGTACGCCGCCTTCACCGCGGTCTCGCCGGTGATCCACATGCCGGGGGCGTCGGCGCCGGAACCGGGGGCGTCGGGCGCCTCCTTGTACCAGAGCACCTTGGACTCGCCTGCCTGGCGGCCCTCGTTGAGGTCCTCGGGATCCTCGCCGCCGTCGCCCCTGCCGTCGCCCGGATTGACCGGGGCACCGCCGGAGCCGGAGGGCTTGGGGTCGTCGCTCTTGCCGGCGACGGGCTTCTTGTCCTTCTCCTCGTCACCGCCGGTCGCGGTGACCGCCCACACGCTGCCGCCGATGACGAGCAGGGCCGCGACGGCCGCGACGACGGCCAGGGCGGGCTTGCCCTTGAAGGGGTTGCGGGATCCGGAGCCGCCGGGCGGCGGGGTGCCGGGCGCGCCCGGGAACTGCGGCTGCGGATAGCCGTAGCCGGGCTGCTGGCCGTACGGACCCGGCTGCTGGGGCTGGGCGTACGGGCCGGAGTTGTACGGGCCCGGCTGTCCGTAGGGACCCGGCTGACCCGGTTGTCCCGGCTGCTGCGGGTAGCCGTACCCCGGCTGCGGCTGCTGCGGCGGACCGGTCGGCGGGCCCTGCGGGGGCGGCGGGGTCGGTGCCCCGAAGCCTCCCGGCGGTGGATCCTGCGGTGCTCCGAAGCCACCCTGCGGCGGCTGGTTGGGCGGCTGGCTCATCAGCGCGTTCCCCCTTATTACTCACTGATTTCTAGCCACGTCCCGAGGTACGCGCTGGCCTCGGAGTCGTTTGACGGCAGTCATTCAGACAGTTCTCGGACGGCCTTTCTATCACCCGGGCAGCACGGACCACCGGGCCGCGTCCGCCCCTGTTCCCAAGGGAGGACCGGCTCGTGATGCCTCTGTTACGGGCCTTCACGCCCTCTTCACGCCGTACGCGCCCCCGCGCGCGGGGCTAGGCGTCCTCCGCCAGTTCCAGCCAGCGCATTTCCAGCTCCTCGCGCTGAGCGGCCAGTTCGCGCAACTCGGTGTCCAGTTCGGCCACCTTCGCGAAGTCGGTGGCGTTCTCGGCGATTCGCGCGTGCAGCCTGGTCTCCTTCTCGGAGACCTTGTCCAGCTGCCGTTCGATCTTCTGGAGTTCCTTCTTGGCGGCGCGCACGTCGGCGGCGCTCTTCTCGGGCGCCTCCGCGGCCGGCTTCGCGGCTGCCGCGAGTACGGTGGCCGCGGCCGCCTCCTCCATGCGCCGGCGCCGCTCCAGGTACTCGTCGATGCCGCGCGGCAGCATCCTCAGCGCGCCGTCGCCGAGCAGGGCGAAGACCCGGTCGGTGGTGCGCTCCACGAAGAACCGGTCGTGGGAGATGACGATCATCGAGCCGGGCCAGCCGTCGAGGACGTCCTCCAGCTGGGTCAGGGTCTCGATGTCGAGGTCGTTGGTGGGCTCGTCGAGGAAGAGGACGTTGGGCTCGTCCATGAGGAGGCGGAGCAGCTGGAGGCGGCGCCGCTCACCGCCGGACAGGTCGCCGACCGGCGTCCACTGCTTCTCCTTGCCGAAGCCGAACGTCTCGCACAGCTGCCCGGCGGTCATCTCCCGGCCCTTGCCGAGGTCCACGCGCTCACGGACGCGCTGCACGGCCTCCAGCACTCGCCAGGTCGGGTCGAGTTCGGCGACCTCCTGGGACAGGTACGCGAGCTTGACGGTCCTGCCGACCCGGACGTGCCCGCCCGCGGGCTGCTGCTCCCCGTCGCTGTACGCGGCGTTCGCGAGGTCCCGCAGCAGGGAGGTCTTGCCGGCGCCGTTGACGCCGACGAGGCCGATGCGGTCGCCGGGGCCGAGCTGCCAGGTGACGTGCTTGAGCAGCACCTTGGGGCCGGCCTGGACGGTGACGTCCTCCAGGTCGAACACGGTCTTGCCGAGCCGCGACGACGCGAACTTCATCAGCTCGCTGCTGTCCCGGGGCGGCGGCACGTCCGCGATCAGCTCGTTGGCGGCCTCGACGCGGAAGCGGGGCTTGGAGGTGCGGGCGGGGGCGCCGCGCCGGAGCCAGGCCAGCTCCTTGCGGACGAGGTTCTGCCGCTTGGTCTCCTCGGTGGCGGCGATGCGCTCGCGCTCGGCGCGGGCGAAGACGTAGTCGGAGTAGCCGCCCTCGTACTCGAAGACGTCGCCGCGCTGCACGTCCCACATGCGGGTGCAGACCTGGTCGAGGAACCACCGGTCGTGGGTGACGCAGACGAGTGCGGAGCGGCGCTCGCGCAGGTGCTTGGCCAGCCAGGCGATGCCCTCGACGTCGAGGTGGTTGGTGGGCTCGTCGAGGACGACGAGGTCCTGTTCGTCGATGAGCAGCTTGGCGAGCGCGATACGGCGCCGCTCGCCGCCGGAGAGCGGCCCGATGACGGTGTCCAGGCCCTGCGGGAAGCCCGGCATGTCCAGCCCGCCGAACAGCCCGGTCAGCACGTCCCGGATCTTGGCGTTGCCGGCCCACTCGTGGTCGGCGAGGTCGCCGATGACCTCGTGCCGGACGGTGGCCTCGGGATCGAGGGAGTCGTGCTGGGTGAGCACGCCGAGCCGCAGCCCGCCGGAGTGGGTGACGCGGCCGGTGTCCGGGTCCTCCAGCTTGGCGAGCATCCGGATCATGGTCGTCTTGCCGTCGCCGTTGCGGCCGACGACACCGATGCGGTCCCCTTCGGAGACGCCGAGGGACACGCCGTCGAGGAGGGCACGGGTGCCGTACACCTTGGTGACGTTCTCGACATTGACCAGGTTGACGGCCATTTCTCTCCTGACTGGGGGACGATCAGCCTTCAAGCGTAGGCCCTCCGGGGGGTGGGGTGACGCGGACGGGGGTCGTCACTCTTTGTGGTGACGTATGTCGGCCCACCCGGCTACGGTGGGGAGCAGGCAGCAGGATCCCGCCCATGGGAGGAACCATGACCGCCGAGTCCGCAGAGCACCGCCGCCCGCGCTGGCCGGTGCCGCCCGTGGACGGTTACACCGTGGACGACCTGTTCACCCTGCCGGATCTCCCGCCGCACACCGAGTTGATCGACGGGAGCCTGGTTTTCGTGAGTGCCCAGCGGGACTTCCACAGTGTTGTCATCGATCTGCTGGTGAGCGAGTTGCGCCGCACCGCCCCCCGGGAACTGCGGGTCCGCCGTGAGATGACCGTCGTTATCGACCGCCGCAACGGCGCGGAGCCGGACGTCTCGGTCGTCCACGCGGAAGCCGTGCAGAATCGGGAGCAGACGTACTACAAAGTCGCCGATGTTCTGCTCGCCGTCGAAGTGGTGTCGCCGGACTCCGAGGCGCGCGACCGCGATTACAAGCCTCACAAGTACGCGGCGGCGGGCATCCCCCATTACTGGCTCGTCGACATGACGGGCCAGGACCAGCACCCGGTCGTCCAGGTCTACGAACGCGGCGAGGCCACCGGCACCTATGCCCTGACCGGCATCTACCACGACCGGGTCAAGGTCAACGTGCCCTACGACATCGACGTCGACCTGACCGCGATCAACGAGTTGTAACGCGCACCGCGTCAAGACACCGTCGCCCCCGCCACCGCCCCCACCGCCGTACGCACGTCACGGCAGGTGCCCGACGCCCGCAGCACGCCGGCGATGTCGGAAGCCGACCGCGCGTCGGTCGCGAGGAAGGCCGTCGTCGGTCCCGAGCCCGAGACCAGGGCCGCCAGCGCACCCGCCGCCCGCCCCGCCGCGAGGGTGTCGGACAGCTCGGGGAAGAGGGAGAGCGCGGCCGGCTGGAGGTCGTTGGTGACGGCGACGGCGAGCGCGGCGGTGTCGCCCTTGGCGAGAGCGTCGAGCACGGGCTGCGCGGCGACCGGCTCCGGAATGTCCAGGCCCTCCCCCAGCCGGTCGAACTCGCGGAAGACGTCCGGCGTGGACAGGCCGCGCGAGGCCATCGCGAACACCCAGTGGAAGTCGCCGCCGACCTCCAGCTCCGTCAGCTTCTCGCCGCGCCCGGTGCCCAGAGCCGCCCCGCCGACCAGGCTGAACGGCACGTCGCTGCCCAGCTCGGCGCAGATCGCGAGCAGCTCGTCGCGCGAGGCGCCGGTGCCCCACAGGGCGTCGCAGGCGACCAGCGCGCCCGCGCAGTCGGCGCTGCCGCCCGCCATGCCGCCGGCCACGGGGATGTCCTTGGCGATGTGCAGGTGGACGTCGGGCTCGCGGCCGTATCGCGCGGCCAGCGCCTCGGCAGCCCGTGCCGCGAGGTTGGTGCGGTCGAGGGGGACCTGGTCGGCGTCCGGGCCCTCGCACGTGACGCGGAGTCCGTCGGCGGCCGGGGTCGCGGTGATCTCGTCGTACAGGGAGACGGCGAGGAAGACGTTGGCCAGGTCGTGGAAGCCGTCGGGGCGGGCGGCGCCGACCGCGAGCTGGACGTTGACCTTGGCGGGGACGCGGACCGTCACGCTCACTTGCTCGTCACTCCTTGTGTTCGGCGATACGCGCGAACTCTTCCACGGTCAGCGCCTCTCCGCGCGCCTGCGGCGACACGCCCGCGGCGACGAGGGCGGCCTCGGCGGCCGCCGCCGAACCGGCCCACCCCGCGAGGGCGGCCCGCAGGGTCTTGCGGCGCTGGGCGAAGGCGGCGTCGACGACGGCGAAGACCTCGCGCTTGGAGGCGGTGGTCTTCAGCGGCTCGGTCCGCCGGACGAGTGACACGAGCCCGCTGTCGACGTTGGGCGCGGGCCAGAAGACGTTGCGGCCGATGGAACCCGCCCGGCGGACCTCGGCGTACCAGTTGGCCTTGACGGAGGGCACGCCGTACACCTTGTTGCCGGGTCCGGCGGCGAGCCGGTCGGCGACCTCGGCCTGGACCATGACGAGGGTGCGCTCGATGGTCGGGAAGGTGTCGAGCATGTGCAGGAGGACGGGCACGGCCACGTTGTACGGGAGGTTGGCGACCAGCGCGGTCGGGGCGGGGCCCGGCAGCTCGGTCACGTGCATCGCGTCGGAGTGGACCAGGGCGAAACGGTCGGCGCGCTCGGGCATCCGGGCGGCGACGGTGGCGGGGAGGGCGCCGGCGAGTACATCGTCGATCTCGACGACGGTGACCCGGTCGGCGGCCTCCAGCAGGGCCAGGGTGAGCGAGCCGAGACCCGGTCCCACCTCGACCACCACGTCGTCGGGGCGTACCTCGGCGGTGCGGACGATACGGCGGACCGTGTTCGCGTCGATCACGAAGTTCTGGCCGCGCTGCTTGGTGGGGCGTACGCCGAGCGCTGCCGCGAGTTCACGGACGTCGGCGGGACCCAGGAGGGCGTCGGGGGCGGGGCTGCTCACCCCGCAAGGGTAGCCGGGAGCGGCAGCGGGACCGTCCGGACCGGGAGGGGGCGGGCGCGCGGTGGTCCGGGCGTCGCCGGTCAGCCCTGCAGTCGTGCCCCGCAATGCGGCCACGAGTCGGCGCCGCCGCGTACGTACAGCTTCTTCGCGCGGTACGTCTGTTCCGATGCCGGCGCGTCCTGGGGGCGGCCCTCGCCGCCGAGGCTCTGCCAGGTGTGGGTGTCGAACTGGTAGAGGCCCCCGTACGTCCCCGAGGGGTCGACGGCGTCCGGGCGGCCGCCCGACTCGCACGCGGCCAGGCCCTGCCAGTTCAGGTGGTCGGCGCCCCGCACGGACGCCGGCCGGGGGCGGGTGCCGACCCGCACGATCTGCGGGCTGGGTTCGCGCACCACCTCGGTGTGCAGCAGGAGCGGCTTCTCGCGGACGCCGTTGACGGTGCGCAGCGCGTACGTGGTGCGGCGCAGACCGGGCCGGCCCGCCTGCTCGACGACCTCGGTGCCCCGGTAGAGGGCGGCGTCCTCGGCCCGCCGCACGTCGAACGGGATCGGGTCCTCGCGGACCTCCTGGGAGCGGGTGATCCGCAGCACCGTGACGGTCTGCCCGTCGCGGGGGAAGCCGGTCGCCGGGACGGAGGTGGTGTCCTGGCCGCTCAGCGTGACCCCGGCCTCCTCGACGGCCTCGCGCACGGTCGCGGCGTTGGTGCGCACGGTGCGGGTCCGGCCGTCCGCCATGACCGTCACCACCCGCTCGGTCCGTACGTTCAGGGCGAGGCCCTCGCGTCCGATGCGCCGGGAGCCCTCGGTGGACAGGTACGCGCCCTCCGTCCGCACGCCGAGCTGCCTCAGCGCCCCCGCCACCGTCTCGGCGGTCGTCCACACCTGGCGCCGATGGCCGTCGAGGGTGAGCAGGACGGGCCGTCCGTAGCGGACGGAGACCTCCTCGCCGCTGGTGAGCGGGGTGCCGGGCGCGGGCACGATCACGTCGTGGGCGCCCACCTCGACGCCTTCCCGCGCGAGCAGTTCGGTCACGTCGTCGGCGAAGGTGTGCAGCGTGCGCGGGGTGCCGTCGACGGTCAGCTCGACCGCCTTGTCCTTGGCGACGAAGGCGGTGGTGCCGCCCGCGAGGAACGCCACGACCAGCGCGCGCGGCAGCAGCCGGCGCAGCGAGCCGTCCGCGCGCCCGGCGCACCGCTCGCGTCGCCGACGTGCGGCCCGGCCGTCGCCAGGCACCGGAGCGGGGGTTTGGGGAGCGCCCTGCCGGGGCAGCGCGGGCCCGGTCGGCTCGTGGGCGGGGCGGTAGGTGTCGCCGTACGCCAGGGTCGGTGCGCTGTGCACGTCGTAAGGCGCGTACGTCTCGTGCGTCTCGTGGGTCGCGAAGGTTTCGAACTGCGTTCTGCTCACGCCGACACGCTCCAGGGGTCCGGATCGGGCCCCCAGAACCTAGCGGAGCGTGCGTCACTCTCCAAAGCGACGCGACTACGCAGTGTGGTGCCGTCCCCGCTCAGTACCCGAAGGCGCGGGCCGTGTTCGCGGCCAGGGCCGTCGCCAGCGCGTCCTCGTCGACACCCCGCACGTCCGCCATGGCACGCACCGTGACCGGCACCAGGTAGGGCGCGTTGGGCCTGCCCCGGTAGGGCACCGGTGTGAGGAACGGCGCGTCGGTCTCCACCAGGACCAGCTCGGGCGGGGCGACCGCGAGCGCGTCGCGCAGGTTCTGGGCGTTCTTGAAGGTGACGTTGCCGGCGAAGGACATGTAGTACCCGGCGCTCGCGCAGATCTCGGCCATCTCCGCGTCGCCGGAGTAGCAGTGGAAGACGGTGCGCTCGGGGGCGCCCTCCTCCTTGAGGACGCGCAGGACGTCGGCGTGGGCGTCGCGGTCGTGGATGACCAGGGCCTTGCCGTGCCGCTTGGCGATCTCGATGTGGGCGCGGAAGGACCGCTCCTGGGCCGCCTTGCCCTCGGGGCCGGTGCGGAAGTAGTCGAGGCCGGTCTCGCCGACGCCCTTGACCTGCGGGAGTGCCGCCAGCCGGTCGATCTCGGCGAGGGCGTCGTCGAGCGCCGCGTCCCCGCCGGGCGCGCGCGCCCCCTGCCTCGACCAGCCGTCGGGGTCTCCGTGGACGACGCGGGGCGCCTCATTGGGGTGCAGGGCGACCGTGGCGTGGACGGCGTCGTGCGCCGCCGCCGTCTCGGCCGCCCAGCGGGAGCCGGCGAGGTCGCAGCCGACCTGGACGACCGTGGTGACCCCGACCGACGCGGCCTTGGCGAGAGCCTCCTGCACCGTGCCCGACTGCATGTCGAGGTGGGTGTGCGAGTCGGCGACCGGCACCCGGAGGGGCTCGGGGAGCGGGGGCGCGTCGTTCTTGTCGGACCGGCCGGAGGCGTTCGAAGGCATGCCTCCGATCCTACGAAAGGTCCCCCGGGCCCGGAACGGCCGTCAGCTCGCCCCGCGGTGGAGGTGCAGGGCGTTCAGGAGGTCGGCCAGGTGCCAGTGCCGGCGCTCGGGGGTGAGCCCCCGCGCCCCGGGTCCCGGCGCCTCGGGCACCTGCGGCACCTCCAGGGGGCCGGCCGGCGGCACCCGGTGGAGGCCGTGCGCAGCGCCGCGCACCGAGGCGACCCGCCCCGGCCGCATGATCCGTACGAGGTGGTTGCCGCAGTTGTCGCAGGTCGGACGGGTCAGCGGGGAGGGCACGACGCGGCCGTCCGTGACGTAGAGCACGAACTCGTTGCCGTCGGCGCCCTTGTGGTGCTCGATCTCGAACGACTGCTCCCAGCCGTGCCCACAGCGCATGCAGGCGAAGGAGTACGACTCGTGGACGACGGCGGTGGCTCCGGCGCGCAGCGCGGTTCGCGCCGCACTCTCACTCGTGCTCATCCCGGCTCCTTCGGTTCGCTGGCAGATCCGTTCTCGCTCCTTCCTTCAGTGGACTCCTCCACCAGCGGGAAAGCACCGGATCTGCCGAGTGTTTGAGCCGATTTGGGTTGCCCTTGGCGCAAGGGACCGAATGGTCAGGAGCGGGTCAAGCGCGGCCGGATCGCGACCGTGAGGAAAAGCTTGGACCGCGTGGAAGAACAGGACCGTCAGGCCCCGGCGTTCTTCGCCGCCACCACCGCGTCGAACACCTCCCGCTTGGGCAGGCCCACCTGTGCGGCCACCGCGGCGATCGCCTCCTTGCGCCGCTCCCCCGCCTCCTCGCGCACCCGCACCCGGCGCACCAGTTCCTCCGCGCCGACCTCCTCGGCCCCCTGCTCCGGCGCACCCTCGACCACGACGGTGATCTCACCGCGCACCCCCTCGGCGGCCCACGCTGCCAGCTCGCCGAGGCCGCCGCGCCTGACCTCCTCGTAGGTCTTGGTCAGTTCCCGGCAGACGGCGGCCCGCCGGTCGGCGCCGAAGACCTCGGCCATGGCGGCGAGGGTGTCGTCGACGCGGTGCGTGGACTCGAAGTAGACGAGGGTTCGCCGTTCCCCGGCCACCTCGCGCAGCCGGGTCAGCCGCTCGCCGGCCTTGCGCGGCAGGAAGCCCTCGAAGCAGAACCGGTCGACCGGCAGCCCGGACAGGGCGAGCGCGGTGAGCACGGCGGACGGGCCGGGCACGGCGGTGACGCGGACGTCCCGCTCGACGGCGGCGGCGACCAGCCGGTAGCCGGGGTCGGACACGGACGGCATCCCGGCGTCGGTCACGAGCAGCACGCGCGCGCCGCCCGCCAGCTCCTCGACCAGCTCGGGCGTACGGGCGGACTCGTTGCCCTCGAAGTACGACACGACACGCCCTCGGGGCGTGACGCCGAGGGCCTGGGTGAGCCGGCGCAGCCGCCGGGTGTCCTCGGCGGCGACGACGTCCGCGCCGGTCAGTTCCTCGGCGAGCCGCGGCGGGGCGTCCCGGACGTCGCCGATGGGGGTGCCCGCGAGTACAAGGGTTCCAGTCACTCCCCCATCCTCCCAGGGACGGGCGGACGCCCTGCCGCCAGGACGCATCCGGACCACCGGTGAGGGCCATGCGCGGGACGCGCACAGTACGGTTCCCTACGATGGCGCGGTGACCAGTACCGCGTCCTCCACGGACACCCGGCAGGACCAGGCCCCGCACGACCGGCGGCCCCCCTGGCAGCAGCGGCTGCGCCGCTTCGGCTACACGGCGGGGCCCGCGGCCGGCGACGTCCGCGACCGGCTGGTGCCGCCGTACACGAGCCCCGGTCCTCGCCTGTGGGCCTTCCTGGGCCTGGCCAAGGCGCCGGCCGGCCGGATCGTGCGCTGGTCGGCGTGGGGCGGGCCGCTGCTGGTGGCGCTGCTGGCGGGCGTGCTGCGGTTCTGGAACCTGGGCAGCCCGAAGGCGGTGATATTCGACGAGACGTACTACGCCAAGGACGCCTGGTCGCTGATCCACCGCGGTTTCGAGGTCAACTGGGAGAAGAACGCCAACGACCTGATCCTGAACTCGGGCGGTGACGTCCCGATCCCGACGGACGCGGCGTACGTCGTGCATCCGCCGGTCGGCAAGTACGTCATCGGGCTCGGCGAACTTCTGTTCGGGTTCGACCCGTTCGGCTGGCGGTTCATGACCGCCTTGCTCGGCACGCTGTCGGTGCTGCTGCTGTGCCGGATCGGCAGGCGGCTGTTCCGCTCGACCTTCCTCGGGTGCCTGGCGGGCGCGCTGATGGCGCTGGACGGGCTGCACTTCGTGATGAGCCGCACCGCGCTGCTGGACAGCGTGCTGATGTTCTTCGTGCTGGCGGCCTTCGGCTGCCTGGTCGCCGACCGCGACTGGGCCCGCGGGAAACTCGCCGCCGCGCTGCCGGTGGACGACGACGGCCTGGTCCGCCCGGACGCGCACATCGCCGAGACGTTCCGGCTCGGGTGGCGCCCCTGGCGGCTGGCGGCGGGGCTGATGCTGGGCCTGGCCGCGGCCACCAAGTGGAACGGCCTGTACATCATGGCGGCCTTCTGCGTGATGGCCGTGCTCTGGGACGTCGGCACCCGCCGGGTCGCGGGCGCCCACCGGCCGCATCTGGCGGTGCTGAAGTACGACCTCGGCTGGGCGTTCCTGTCGACGGTGCCGGTCGCGCTCGCCACGTACGTCCTGTCCTGGCTGGGCTGGATCCTCTCCCCCGCCGACGGCAGCGGCGGCTACTACCGCGACTGGGCGGCGACCGACGGCAGAAACAGCTCCTGGTCCTGGCTCTTCCCGGACTGGTGGCGCAGCCTGTGGCACTACGAGACGCAGGTGCTGGAGTTCCACACCAACCTCACCTCGCCGCACACCTACCAGTCGAACCCCTGGAGCTGGATCGTCCTCGGCCGTCCGGTCTCGTACTTCTACGAGTCGCCGGCGCCCGGTTCGGACGGCTGCCCGGCCGACGCGGGCGAGAAGTGCGCCCGCGAGGTCCTGGCGCTCGGCACCCCCTTGCTGTGGTGGGTGGGCTGCTTCGCGCTGCTGTACGTCCTGTGGCGCTGGGCCTTCCGCCGCGACTGGCGCGCGGGCGCCATCGCCTGCGGCATCGCGGCCGGCTATCTGCCCTGGTTCCTGTACCAGGAGCGGACGATCTTCCTCTTCTACGCCGTCGTCTTCCTGCCGTTCCTGTGCCTGGCGGTGGCGATGCTGCTGGGGGCGATCGTGGGCCGGCCGGGCTGCGGCGACGCCCGGCGGGTCGCGGGGGCGACGGGCGCGGGCGTACTGGTGCTGCTGATCGCGTGGAACTTCATCTACTTCTGGCCCATCTACACGGGCACCGCGATCCCGATGGAGGACTGGCGGTCACGTATGTGGCTCGATACCTGGGTCTGAGTCCGGGCCCGAGGACGCCGTATCTCCATTCGGCCAACAAACGGAAACATCCGTCCCGCCGGTCACACGCTGCACATAGAGTGCAACCCACAACTGCTTCTGAACGCGTTCAAGAGGGCGGACGGAAGTTCTGAACGGGGAGCCGGGAACGGGGAGGGGACTGCCGATGGGCAGGGGGGTGAAGGTCGCCGTCATAGGCGGCGTGTTCGCCGTGATGGTGGGCGGGGCCGGGTACGGCGCCTACAACGTCGTGTCGGCGCTGGACGGCGGCGGGGGTTCGGGAGCCGCCGGGACGGCGAAGAAGAGCGGACCGCCCGGCGGCGACGAGGTCGAGGAGACGACGGAGAAGTTCTTCACGGCCTGGGAGAAGGGGGACGCGGCCACGGCCGCGTCGTACACGAACAACGCCACGGTCGCCGGGACGCTGCTCACCGCCTACGGCGAGGCGGCGCACATCACCGACGTCGAGATCACGCCCGGCACGGCGACCGGCACCGCCGTGCCGTTCACCGTGAAGGCGAAGGTGTCGTACGAGGGCGCGGCCAAGCCGCTGACGTACAAGAGCAAGCTGACGGTGGTGCGCGGGGAGACCAGCGGACGCGCGCTGGTCGACTGGGACCCGTCCGTCGTCCATCCGCGGCTGAAGGACGGCGACACCCTGGTCACCGAGGAGTCGTCGACCCCCCAGATCCAGGCGGTCGGCCGCGACGGCACCGTGCTCACGAAGGAGAAGTACCCCTCCCTCGGCCCGGTCCTGGACACCCTGCGCCAGAAGTACGGCGACCAGGCGGGCGGCACCCCCGGTGTCGAGCTGATGGTCCGGCACGCGGCCGCCGAAGCCGCCGACACGTCGCTCCTGACGCTGACCGAGGGCGAGCCCGGCAAGCTGGAGACGACGCTCAGCGCGAGCGTGCAGTCGGCGGCCGAGAAGGCGGTGAAGCGGTACGGCGAGTCCTCGGTGGTGGCGGTCGAGCCGAGCACCGGCGAGGTGCTGGCCGTGGCGAACAACCGCGCGGACGGCTTCAACGCGGCCTTCCAGGGGCAGGTCGCCCCCGGCTCCACGATGAAGATCATCACCGCGGCGATGCTCATCGACAACGGCGTGACCTCGGTGAACGACCCGGCACCCTGCCCCGACACGGCGACCTGGCAGAGCCAGACCTTCAAGAACCTCACCGGCATGAAGGCCGACATGAGTGCCACCCTCGCCAACACCTTCATGCGGTCCTGCAACACCGGCTTCATCAAGCTCATCGACGAGGACCCGCTCACGGACTCCTCGCTGACGACGGAGGCCGAGGAGCGGTTCGGGCTCGGGAAGAACAACTGGCAGACCGGCATCACTTCCTTCGACGGCAAGGTCCCCGCCGTGAGCGGCCCGGACCGCGCCGCCAACGCCATCGGCCAGGGCCAGGTCCAGATGAACCCGCTGAACATGGCGTCCGTGACGGCGACCGCCATCACCGGCGAGTTCCGCCAGCCCTACCTGGTCCCGCCCGGCCTGGACGACCGTGAGCTCGCCACCGCCAAGGGCCTGCCGCAGAGCACGGCCGCCCAGCTCAAGCAGATGATGCGGCTCACCGCCACGCAGGGCACCGGCGCCCCGGCCATGTCCGGGCTCGGCGGCGACATCGGCGCCAAGACCGGGTCGGCCGAGGTCGACGGGCAGACCACGTCCAACAGCTGGTTCACCGGCTTCCGCAACGACGTCGCGGCGGCGGCCATGACCGAGGAGGGCGGCCACGGCGGCGACGCGGCCGGCCCGATCGTGGCGGACGTGCTGCGGGCCGGGGGATAGGCGGCAGAGCCTACGACGGGCCGGACGCGACGGGTGCCCCTACTGTGGTCGCCGTCGTTGGAAGCATGAGGCAGCGAGGGCACCGAGGGACCCCGGGAATCCGGGCGCCGCGGAGGAACGGGACACAGTGGGCAGCAGAAGGGCCGCGGGCGAGCGGCGGAGGACGAAACCCGCCGTGGTCGGCAGCGTGGCCGCGGTGGTCGTGGCCGGCGCCGGATTCGGCGCCTACGCGATGTACGGCGGCGGGGCCGGCACCGAGGACGGCGCCCGGACGGCGTCCGCGGCCGGGGAGGAGGTGAAGTCGGGCCCCCTCACGGCGGCCGAGGTCACCTCGACGGCCCAGCGGTTCCTGACCGCCTGGCAGAAGGGCGACGTCGCCGGGGCGGCCGCCGCGACCGACGACGCCGAGGCAGCGAAGGTCCTGCTCACCGGCTACACCAAGGACGCCCGGGTCAAGGACGTCGCACTCACCGCGGGCGCCCCGGCCGGGGAGAGGGTCCCGTTCGCCGTGAAGGCCACCGTCGCGTACGAGAAGACGACGAAGCCACTGGCGTACGACGGCGCGCTGACCGTCGTCCGCCGGGCCGGCGACGGCGAGCCGCGCGTCGACTGGCACGCCGCCGTCGTCCATCCGGAACTGAAGGACGGCGACAAGCTGGTCACCGGGGAGGCCGGGACCCCGCCGGTCGAGGCGCTGGACCGGGACGGCGCGGAGATCAGCGCCGCGAAGTACCCGTCGCTCGGCACCGTCCTGGACGGCCTGCGCGAGAAGTACGGCGAGAAGGCCGGCGGCACCCCGGGCATCGAGCTGAGCGTGGTCCGCGGCAAGGAGTCGAAGGCGGCGAAGGCCTCCGACAAGACGCTGCTGGAGCTGAGCGAGGGCAAGCCCGGCACCGTGAGGACGACCCTGGACCCCGCCCTCCAGGCCGCCGCCGAGAAGCAGGTGGCCGGCAAGGCGCGGGCGTCGGTGGTCCTGCTGCGCGCCTCCACGGGCGAGGTCCTCGCGGTCGCCAACGGCGGACACGGCTTCAACACCGCCTTCCAGGGCTCGCTGGCTCCCGGCTCCACGATGAAGGTCATCACCGCCTCGATGCTGATCGAGAAGAACCTGGCGTCGACGGACAAGAAGCACCCGTGCCCGAAGTACTTCAGCTACGGCGGCTGGAAGTTCCAGAACGACGACAAGTTCGAGATCAAGGACGGCACCTTCAAGGCGAGTTTCGCCCGTTCCTGCAACACGGCCTTCATCAGCCAGGCCCCCGAGCTGGCCAACGACGACCTGACCAAGCAGGCGAAGGAGGTGTTCGGCCTGTCGATGAACAACTGGTCGGTCGGCGTGCCCACCTTCGACGGCTCGGTGCCGGTGCAGAGCGCGGCCCCGATGGCCGCCTCCCTCATCGGCCAGGGCGGGGTGCGGATGAACCCGCTGAACATGGCGTCCGTGTCGGCGACCGTGAAGTCGGGCAGCTTCCACCAGCCGTACCTGGTCGCCCCGTCGGTCGACGGGCGCAAGCTCGCCACGGCCTCCCGCACGATGTCGTCGTCGACGCTGGCGCAGCTGCGCGAGCTGATGTCCTACACGGCGGCGGCGGGCACCGCCGCGGAGGCGATGGCCGGGGTCGGCGGTGACGCGGGCGCGAAGACCGGCTCGGCGGAGGTCGACGGCCAGGAGAAGCCCAACGGCTGGTTCACCGCGTACAAGGGCGACCTGGCCGCGGCGGGCGTGGTCCAGCAGGGCGGCCACGGCAGCGAGTCCGCGGGCCCGATCGTCGCGGCGCTGCTGAGGAACGCCGGCTGAGCACCGGCGCGAGCACGTGCGGCCGGTGGCTCAGTGGGCCACCGGCTGGGCCACCGCCGTGTAGGTCCGGCGCAGGAACCGGATGAGCGCCTTGGTCTCGAACTGGACCACGGAGCAGCCCTGCGGGGTGTGGAACTCGACGACCGCCTGCACCCGCCCGCACGGCCACACCCGCACCTCGCCGCTTCCGGCGGGGGCGCGCAGGCCCTGTTCCAGCAGCGCCCGGTCGAAGGTCCACTCACGGAAGCCGGTGCCCGGGCCGCGGCCCCGCGCGGGCAGTCCGACGCGCACCGACCGCGGGTCGTGGTCGGGGTCGTAGCGCAGCACGACCGGTATCGCTCCGCCGTCGTCCTCGTCGGGAAGGTCCGCGTCCGTCAGAACGTGGGCTCGTGCGTACTGTTCGACAACGGACATCGGATCGCCCCTTGCGCTGTGCCACCTGTGCGAAAGCTCTGCGTCCACCCTTCTCCAATGTCCCATATTTCCCGGACCACGCCCTTCGAGGCGCATCTCACATGTGAGATCAGCCTTTACCTCGCTCTTGCAAAGGGATTGCAACTGGTCCCTATCATCGAGTCGTGCATGTACCTGACGGATTCATCAACGCCCCGACCTCGGCCGTGACCGGAGTCGTCGCCGCGGGCGCCATCGCGGTCAGCCTGCGCGGCGCGCGCCGCGAGCTGGACGAGCGGACGGCACCCCTCGCGGGGCTGGTCGCGGCGTTCATCTTCGCGGTGCAGATGCTGAACTTCCCCGTCGCCGCCGGCACCAGCGGACATCTGCTCGGCGGTGCCCTCGCGGCGATCCTCGTGGGCCCCTGCACGGGGGTGCTGTGCGTCTCCGTCGTCCTGCTCATGCAGGGCATCCTCTTCGCCGACGGCGGCCTGACAGCGCTCGGCGTGAACATCACCGACATGGCGGTCGTCACCACGGTCGTCGCCTACGCCCTCTTCCGGGGCCTGGTGATGATCCTGCCGCGTACGCGCCGCTCGGTCACCGTCGCCTCCTTCGTCGCCGCCCTCGTCTCCGTCCCGGCCGCCGCCCTCGCCTTCACGTTCCTGTACTGGATCGGCGGCACCACCGACGTCGCCATCGGCAAGGTCGCCACCGCGATGGTCGGCGTGCACGTGCTCATCGGCATCGGCGAGGCCGCGATCACCGCGCTGACCGTCGGCGCCGTCATCGCCGTACGCCCGGACCTCGTGTACGGGGCGCGCGGGCTCACGCGGAAGCTCAAGCTGCGGGTGAACGGCGAACTCGTCGACGTCCCCGACGCGGAGCCGGCCGCCGCGCCCGCCGCCGCCCGCTCCCACCGCAAGTTGTGGATCACGGGCCTGGTCACCTCGCTGGTCCTCGCCGGCTTCGTCAGCTTCTACGCCTCCGCCGACCCCGACGGCCTGGAGAAGGTCGCCGCCGACAAGGGCATCGACGAGAAGACCGAGGAACACGCGAACGCCGGCTCCCCGCTCGCCGACTACGGCGTCGAGGACATCACCGACGCCCGCGTCTCCGGCGGCCTCGCGGGTGTGATCGGCGTCGGCGTCACGGTCGTCGCGGGCAGCGCGGTGTTCTGGTCGGTGCGCAGGCGGCGCACCGAGGACACCTCCCCCACCAGCACGGACGCGACCGTCTGACATGGGCGCCGGCCACACTCACCGGCTCTACCGGCACGGGGACTCCCCCGTGCACGGTCTCCCGCCGCACACCAAGCTCGCCGCGACCTTCGCCTTCGTGATCGTCGTGGTGTCGACGCCCCGCGAGGCGATGTGGGCCTTCGGCCTCTACGCCCTGCTGCTCGCGACGGTGGCCTGCGCCGCCCGGATCCCGGCCGGCTTCCTGCTGGGGCGGCTGCTGATCGAGGTGCCGTTCGTCGCCTTCGCGGTGCTGATGCCGTTCGTGGCCCAGGGCGAGCGGGTCGAGGTGCTCGGCATGTCGCTGAGCGTGAACGGTCTGTGGGGCGCGTGGAACGTACTGGCCAAGGGCACCCTGGGCGTCGCCGCCTCCGTGCTCCTCGCCTCCACCACCGAGCTGCGTGAACTGCTGCTCGGCCTCCAGCGCCTGAAACTGCCGCCGCTGCTCGTGCAGATCGCGTCCTTCATGATCCGGTACGGGGACGTCATCGCGGACGAGATGCGCCGGATGCGGATCGCCCGGGAGTCGCGCGGCTTCGAGGCGCGGGGCGTCCGGCACTGGGGCGTGCTCGCCAAGTCGGCCGGGGCGCTGTTCATCCGCTCCTACGAGCGCGGCGAGCGCGTCCACCTGGCCATGGTCAGCCGCGGGTACGCCGGTTCGATGCCGGTGATCGACGAGGTGACCGCCTCCCGGGCGCAGTGGTCGTACGCGCTGGCCCTCCCGTGTGCCGCGCTCGTCATTTGTCTGCTGGGGTGGGTGCTGTGACAGCTTCTCTGGACGTCTCCGGTCTCGCCTACGCCTACCCCGACGGGCACCAGGCCCTCTTCGGTGTGGACTTCTCCGTCGCCCGCGGCGAGCGGGTCGCGCTGCTGGGCCCGAACGGCGCGGGCAAGACGACGCTCGTGCTCCACCTCAACGGCATCCTGACCGGTGGCACCGGCAAGGTCACGGTCGCCGGGCTGCCCGTGGACAGGCGGAACATGGCGGAGGTCCGGCGCCGGGTCGGCATCGTCTTCCAGGATCCCGACGACCAGCTCTTCATGCCGACCGTGCGCGAGGACGTGGCGTTCGGACCGGCGGCGGCCGGGATGAAGGGGACGGAGCTGGAAGGTTGCGTGGACCGGGCGCTCGCCCTGGTCGGCATGGCGGAGTTCAAGGACCGGCCCCCGCACCACCTCTCCTTCGGCCAGCGACGCCGGGTGGCGGTGGCGACCGTGCTCGCCATGGAGCCGGAGATCCTCGTCCTGGACGAGCCCTCGTCCAACCTGGACCCGGCCTCCCGCCGCGAACTCGCCGACATCCTGCGCTCCTTGGACGTCACGGTCCTGATGGTCACCCACGACCTGCCCTATGCCCTGGAGCTGTGCCCGCGCGCCCTGATCCTCAGCGACGGCGTGATCGCGGCGGACGGCCCGACCGCCGGCCTGCTCTCCGACGACGAGCTGATGCGCGCCCACCGCCTGGAACTGCCCTTCGGCTTCGACCCGCGGTCGGTGTCGGCGAGCGGGTGAGGAATCGCAGGGGGCCGGCGACGGTTGCACCCACTGTCGCAGGCGATCGGAAGGAACCCGGAACGTGGACGCGGACGCGGACATGGACGTGCACGGCACAGTGGCCGAGGGCTTCGAGCCGGTCAGGGACGCGTTCGCACGGAACTTCACGGCGCTCGGGGACCGGGGCGCGGCGGTCGCCGTCTACCGGGACGGGCGCAAGGTCGTCGACCTGTGGGGCGGCACCAGGGACGTCGATGACACAGCCGGCACCCGACCGTGGCGCAGGGGCACCGCCCAGGTCGTGCGCTCGGCCACGAAGGGCGTCGCCGCGGCCGTACCGCTGCTGCTGCACCAGCGCGGGGAGCTGGACCTGGACGCGCCGGTGGGCGAGTACTGGCCGCAGTTCAAGGCGCACGCGAAGGAGCGGGTGCTGGTCCGGCACGTGCTCAGCCACCAGGCCGGGCTGCCGGTCCTCGACCGTCCGCTCACCCCGGAGGAGGCTCTCGACCCGCTGCGCGGGCCGCAGGCCGTCGCCGACCAGGCTCCCGTCTGGGAACCCGGCACCGACCACGGCTACCACGCGCTGACGTACGGCTGGCTGCTCGACGAACTGGTCCGCAGGGCGACGGGCGGGCGGAGCACCGGCGAGTGGATCGCGGACGAGATCGCGGGGCCGCTGGGCCTGGATCTGTGGCTGGGGCTGCCCGCCGCGGAGGAGGCGGCGGGCCGGGCCGGGCGGTCCGGGCGCGTCGAGGAGCCCGAACCGTCGGGCAGCGGCCCGCGGCTGCGCCCCAAGCGCGCGGTCACCGAGGCCTACCGGGACCCGGGCTCCCTCACCCGCCGCGCCTTCGCCGCGATCACGCCGTTCCCCGACCAGAACGACCCGGCCTACCGGGCGGCGGCCCTCCCCGCGACCAACGGCATCGCGACGGCCGACGGACTGGCCCGCTTCTACGCCGCGCTGATCGGCGAGGTCGACGGCGTGACGCCGCACGCCCGGCTCTTCGACCCGGCGACGCTGGAGCGGGCCCGCGCCGAGGAGTCGGCCGGGCCGGACCGGGTCCTCGTCGTGGGCACCCGCTTCGGCCTCGGCTACATGCTGCACGGCGGCGCGTCCCCGTTCCTGTCCCCCGGGTCCTTCGGCCACCCGGGCCGCGGCGGCGCGCTCGGCTTCGCCGACCCGGAGGCGGGCATCGCCTTCGGGTATGTCACCAACGGCTTCCGCAGGACCGTGACGGCGGACCCGCGGGCGCAGGCACTGGTGCGTGCGGTGCGGGCGTCGCTCCGGCGGACCGGTTCAGACGTGGATGGGGTGTGAGGTCCTCCCCGACGCCGCGTCGATCTCGTCGTGCGCCTTGGTGAGCAGTTGCATCGCCAGCTCGTTCAGAGCGCGCGCCCCCGCGACCTCCTCGCCGACCCTCGGCTGATGGGAGTCGACGCGGTGGCGGCTGGCGTGGCCATGGCCGCGGACCTCGCTGCCGTCGGGGAGCCGCACCATCGCGACCGCCCGCGTGTGCTGGTCGTCCTCCATGAACTCCAGCTCGACATGCCATCCCACTGCGGTGTGCATCATGACGATCACCTCCGGAACACCTGCTTCCAGGGTGCTCCTCGCAGCCGCCGTGCGCACTATCCCGTGTGCAGCATCAGTCCGATCCCGACGACGAGGAGGCCCGCCGCCGCGATCCGGGGCGCGCCGAACCGCTCCTTGAAGAAGAGGGCGCCGATCGCCGCGCCGACCAGGATCGAGGACTCGCGCAGGGCGGCGATCGGCGCGAGTTCCGCGCGGGTCTGCGCCCACAGGACCAGCGCGTACGCGGCGACGGACAGCACCGCGCCGAGCAGCCCCAGACCGGCGTGCGGCCGCAGCAACGCCCAGGCTCCGGTGCGGTGGCGGTACAGGAAGTAGGCCGGGAGGACCGTCCCCTGCACCGCCATCAGCCAGGCGATGTAACCGAGGGAGGACCCGGAGGCGCGCACGCCCAGCCCGTCGACGACCGTGTACACCGCGATGGTCGCCCCGGTCGCCAGGGCCGCGCCGATCGCCGCCCAGTCGGGCCGGCGTCCGCGCAGCCCCCACAGGGCGACGCCGGTCAGCCCCGCGCAGGAGACCAGGATGCCGCCGGTCGCCCAGCCGTCCGGCACCTCGTGCGCGAAGACGGCGGCGAGGACGGTGACCAGCAGCGGTGCGCTGCCGCGGGCGATCGGGTAGGCCTGGCCGAAGTCGCCCAGCCGGAACGACCGCATCAGCAGGGCGTAGTACGCGATGTGGATCGCGGCGGAGACGAGGAGGTAGGGCCACGCGCCGGCCGCCGGGAACGCCGTGAACGGCAGCAGCGCGAGCCCGATGAGCATCCCGCCGCCCGAGATCAGCGCGAAGCCGGTCAGCTTGTCCGTGATCCGGTGGGCGATGGCGTTCCAGCTCGCGTGCGTGACCGCGGCGAGCAGGACGGCGCCGGTGACCAGGGGGGTCACTCGGAGCGCTCGCGCACGTCCACGAGGGTGGCGCCGGCGGTGGCGACGAGTTCCTTGGGTTCCATCGGGAAGACGGCGTACGGGGTGCCGGCGGCGGCCCAGACGACCTCGTGCGCGAGCAGGGAGCGGTCGGCGAGTACCCGGGTCCTGCTCCGGTGCCCGAAGGGCGGCACGCCGCCGATGGCGTACCCGGTGGTCTCCCGTACGACGTCGGCCTTGGCCCGCGTGACCTTTCCGGCGCCGAGCTCCTCCCGGACCCGGTCCAGGTCGACGCGTGAGGCGCCGTCCATGAGGACCAGCACGGGCACGCCGTCGGCGGCGAAGATGAGCGACTTGCAGATCTGGCTCAGCCCGCACCCGATCGCGGCGGCGGCCTCGGCGGCGGTGCGGGTGGCCTCGGGGAAGCGCCGGGCCCGTCCGGCCAGGTCACCGAGGCCGAGTTCGCGCAGGGCCGCGGCGAATCGGGGGTGGGCGGCGGGGGTCGCGGAGGCGTCGTCGGTCGTCGTCATGGACGGCACCGTAGCGGTACGTGTAGCCGGCAGGCGACCGGGTTGCGGCGTCCTCGCGCGACAGGAAGCCGGTGAGGGCAGCCCCGTCCCCACGGAGCCCTCACCGGCTGGTCTGTCGTCCTGTCAGAGATGGCGCGTCAGGTGCGTGCCGGCTCCCGGTCCTCGGCGGGGCCCGAGCCCCGCTCTTCGGCCGTGCGCAGGCCCTCGCCCTCGACGTCCACGTTGGGCAGCGCGCGGTCCAGCCACTTCGGCAGCCACCAGGCCTTCTTGCCGAGCAGCGCGAGGACCGCCGGGACGATGGCCATGCGGACGACGAACGCGTCGAAGAAGACGGCGATCGCCAGGCCGAAGCCGATCATCTTGACCATCGACTCGCTGGAGCCGATGAAGCCCGCGAAGACCGCCATCATGATGACCGCCGCGGCCGTGACGACCCGCGCTCCGTGCCTGAAGCCGGTGACGACCGCCTGGTTGGGCTTCTCGCCGTGGACGTAGGCCTCCCGCATGCGGGTGACCAGGAAGACCTCGTAGTCCATCGCCAGGCCGAAGACCACGCCGACCATGAAGATCGGCATCATCGACATGACCGGACCGGTCTCCTCCACCCCCATCAGGCCGGACAGCCAGCCCCACTGGAAGACCGCGACGACCGCGCCCAGCGCCGCCATGACGGAGAGCAGGAAGCCGAGGGCCGCCTTCAGCGGGACCAGGATCGAGCGGAAGACCACGATCAGGAGGAGGAAGGCCAGGCCGACGACCAGGACCAGGTACGGCAGCAGCGCGTCGTTCAGCTTCTCGCTGACGTCGATGTTCATCGCCGTCGAGCCGGTGACCAGGGTCTCCGCACCGGTGTCGGCCTTGATGTCGCCGCCCGCGTCGCGGATGGCGTGCACCAGGTCCTCGGTCTGGACGGAGGACGGCTTGGAGTCCGGGATCACGGTGATGGTCGCGGTGTCGCCGCCCTTGTTGGGCGCGGGCGGGGTGACCGCCACGACGTCCTCGAGGCCCTTGATCTCGTTGGAGACGTCGGTGAAGACCTGCTTCGGGGCGTCGCTGCCCTTCGCGTCGACGACGACCATCAGCGGGCCGTTGAAGCCCGGCCCGAAGCCCTCCGACAGGAGGTCGTACGCCCGGCGCTGGGTCGTGGACGTCGGCTGGGAGCCGTCGTCGGGCAGGCCCAGTTCCAGGGAGGCCGCGGGGATCGCGGCGGCTCCGAGGCCGATGACGCCCAGGAGCAGGACGGCCAGCGGGCGGCGGACGACGAAGCTCGCCCAGCGGGTGCCGAGGTTGGCCTTGGCGGGCTTGCCGCCGGCCTCCGCGTCGTTCTTCCTGCCGCCGCCCAGGAGCCTGCTCTTCGCGCCGGTCGGCTTGACCCTGCGGCCGGCGTAGCCGAGCAGCGCGGGGACCATCGTGAGGGCGATCAGGACCGCGATGGCGACGGTGCCGGCCGCCGCGATGCCCATCTTGGTCAGCATCGGGATGTTGACGACCGCGAGGCCGACCAGGGCGATGACGACCGTGAGGCCGGCGAAGACGACGGCCGAGCCGGCGGTGCCGACCGCCCGGCCCGCGGCCTCCTCGCGCTCACGTCCCTCGGCGAGTTCGGCGCGGTAGCGGGAGACGATGAACAGGGCGTAGTCGATGCCGACCGCGAGGCCGATCATCATCGCCAGGATCGAGGTGGTGGAGCCCAGTTCCAGTGCGCCGGCCAGGGCCGTGATCGACGAGACGCCGATGCCGACGCCGATCAGGGCCGTGAGCAGGGGCAGTCCGGCCGCGACCAGCGAGCCGAAGGTGATGACGAGGACGACGGCGGCGACCGCGATGCCGATGATCTCCGTGGCGCCGGTGTGCGGGACGGCCTGCAGCGCGTCACCGCCGACCTCCACGGTCAGCCCGGCGTCGCGCGCCTGCTGGGCGGCGTCCTCCAGGGCGTCCTTGGTGGTGTCCTCCAGTTCCATGCCGGAGACGTCGTACCGCACCGACGCGTAGGCGATCGTGCCGTCCTTGCTGACGGCGTTGCCCGTGTACGGGTCGGCGACCGAGGCGACCTCGGAGCCGTCGGCGAGGTCGGCGACCGTCTTCTCGACGGTCGCCTTGTTGTCGGCGTCCGTCATCGTCTCGCCGGGCGGTGCCTTGAAGACGACGCGTGCGGTCGCCCCGTCGGCGCTGGTGCCGGGGAAGCGCTCTTCGAGCAGGTCGAAGGCCTTCTGGGCCTCGGTGCCGGGGATGGAGAAGGAGGTGGTGCCGGCGGGCGGGGCACTGGCCGCGCCGACGCCCGCGAGGGTCAGCAGCGCCACCCATATCAGGGCGACGAAGTGCCGCCGGCGGAAGGCGAGCCGGCCGAGTTTGTAGAGGAACGTGGCCACTGGGGCGTACTCCCGGTCAGGTCGTGGGAACTTCAGGGCAGGGGGGATCGGCCCGACGACGTGAGCGGTTACGTCAGGTGGGGCTCAGGCGGGGTTGCTCAGGTGGTGGGGACGCCGAGGGCGGGGAGGATCACGGCGTCGATGTAGGAGGTGAGGAAAGCCCGGGTCGGCGGCTGGTCCTCGAGCAGCGTGCGGGTGGCGAAGGCACCGACCAGCATGGGCACGAGGAAGTCCAGTGCCGGGCAGTCCGCTCTGATCTCGCCCCGGTCGACGGCGCGTTGCAGCAGATGCCGGAACTCCGCCATCTCCGGTTCGACGAGTTGGTCCCGGAAAGCTTGGCGCAGGTCCGGGTTCTGGTGGAGCGCCATGGCCACGCCGCGCATCAGCGCGGAGTTCTGGGCCATGGTGCAGTCGTCCTCGCGGGCCATCAGGGCGTGCAGGTCGCCGCGCAGCGAGCCGGTGTCGACATCGCCGATCTCACCGGGCTTGTTGTGCCGCATGGCCTTGACGACCAGCTCGGGCTTGCCGCCCCACTGGCGGTAGAGCGTCGCCTTGCTGGACCGGGTGCGCGCCGCCACGGCGTCCATGGTGAGGGCGTCGTAGCCGACTTCCCGGAGCAGGTCGAGCACTGCCTCGTACAGCTCGGCCTCGCGTTCGGGAGTGATCCGACTGCGGCGCGCGGTGGCTGCTGCCTCGGTCATCCCGCTCACCCCTCTCCGTCCACTCCGTCTGAACGACACCGTTTCGTACACGACCAAGGTACCCCACCCTCTAGCGAAACGAAACGGTTTCGTTCGTGTTCTGGGTCACGGTCGTCGGTCACTCATGAGCGCCGACGGGAGCGCGGGCCGAGTTGCCGGGGTCCGGCCCCCGGCAAAGCATGGGGTGGGTGAGCTATCTGCGCCTTCCGCACCTCAGTGGCGACCAGCTGTGCTTCGTGGCCGAGGACGACCTCTGGCTCGCGAACCTCGACGGTCCGGGCCGTGCCTGGCGGCTCACCGTCGACCGCACCAAGGCCGGCCACCCGCGCTTCTCGCCCGACGGCCGCCACATCGCCTACACCAGCTGGCGCAGTCTGTCGCCGGAGGTCCACCTCGTGCCGGTGGACGGCGGGCCCGGACGCCGGCTCACCCACTGGGGCGGCCTCGACACCCGGGTCTGCGGCTGGTCCCCGCCCGAGCCCGACGGCCACGCCGCCATCCTCGCCGTCGCCTCGCACGGCGAGCCCTTCTCCCATCTGACCTGGGCCTACAAGGTCACCCCCGACGGCGACCCCGGCCGCAAACTGCCCTGGGGACCGGTCACCGACATCCAGGCCGCCGACCTCGACGGGGAGCGCAGGACCCTGCTCCTCACCGGCACCCCGCCGCACGAACCCGCCGCCTGGAAACGCTACCGGGGCGGCGCCACGGGCAGACTCTGGCTGCACGGGCAACGGCTCCTGCCCGACCTCCAGGGGCACCTGCACTCCCCCATGTTCGTCGGCGGCCGGATCGCCTTCCTCTCCGACCACGAGGGCGTCGGCAACCTCTACTCCTGCGCCCAGGACGGCTCCGACCTGCGCCGCCACACCGACCACGACGCCTGTTACGCCCGGCACGCCGCGAGCGACGGCGACCGCGTGGTGTACCAGTGCGCGGGCGACCTGTGGATCGTCGACGACCTGACGCCCGGCTCGGTGCCGCGCCGGCTCGACGTCCGGCTGAGCGGGCCGCGCGCGGGACGGCGTACGTACCAGGTACCCGCTGCGCAGCACGTGGGCGGCGTCTCCGTCGACGAGACGGGCCGCGCGAGCGCCGTCGTCGTACGCGGCAGCCTGTACTGGCTCACCCACCGCGACGGCCCGGCCCGCACCCTCGCCGACACCCCGGGGGTACGGGTGCGGCTGCCGGAGATGCTCGGGGCGAGCGGGCGGATCGCGTACGTGACGGACGCGGAGGGCGAGGACGCCGTCGAGATCGCCCACCTGCCGCGCGCGACCGGGGGCCGCGCGCCCAGGCGGCTCGCCTCGGGGAAGCTGGGCCGGGTCCTGGAACTGGTCTCGGACCCGGCGGGCGAGCGACTCGCCATCGCCTCGCACGACGGCCGGCTCCTGCTGCTCGACGTCTCGGAGGAGGACGCGGAGGTCGCCCGGGCGCTGGACGCGGTGGCCACGGAGGGCCCGGCGGCGGAGGCAGGGGATACGGGGAGCCCGGCGGAGGCAGGGGACACGGTGGCCACCGGCACCGGCACCGGCACCGGCGCCGGCACCGATGGCAACGGCGGCGCGGACCCGGGCCCGGACGGCGCGACGGAGGTTGCCGGGGACAGTGGCACGGCGGGGGCCTCCGGCCACACCGGTGCCGCCGCGGGCCGCGTCACCGAGCTGATCCGGTCCGTCAACGGCCCCGTGAGCGACCTCGCCTTCTCCCCGGACGGGACCTGGCTCACCTGGTCGCACCCGGGCATCGGACGGTCGCTGCGCCAGATCAAGATGGCCCGGATCAACGGGCAGAACGGGCAGAACAGGCAGGAGGGCCCGCTCGTCGTCGATGTCACCGACGGCCGCTTCGAGGACGAGAACCCGGTGTTCACACGGGACGGCCGCTATCTCGCCTTCCTGTCCTGGCGCGGCTTCGACCCGGTGTACGACGTGCACACCGGCGACCTGTCCTTCCCGCTGGGCTGCCGCCCCTACCTGGTGCCGCTGTCCTCCGCGACCCCCTCCCCCTTCGCGCTGAACCCGGAGGGCCGTCCCGCCGCCGGGGGCCTGGACCCGCTGGAGGACGAGCCCGGCGAGGGGGGCGCGGTGACCGTCGAGGTGGAGGGGCTGGAGAACCGGGTGACCCCGTTCCCGGTCACCGCGTCCAAGTACTCGGCGCTGCACCCGGTCGCGGGCGGCGGCCTGGTCTGGCTGCGCTGGCCCATCTCCGGCGCGCTCGGCGAGACCTTCGCCAACCCGGCGGATCCGAGCGAGCGGCCCACCCTGGAGCACTTCAACCTCGCCAAGGCGAAGAAGTCCGAACTGGTCGACCACCTCGACTGGTTCCGGGTCAGCGGCGACGGCACCCGCCTGGTCGTACTCGACGAGGGCGACCTGCGCGCCGTACCGGCGACCGAGATGGGCGACGGCGACTCGACCACCTGGATCGACCTGCGCCGCATCCTGCACGAGGTCGACCCGGCCGCCGAGTGGCGCCAGGCGTACGACGAGGCGGGCCGTCTGATCCGCGCCTACTTCTGGGACCCCGGCATGTGCGGCATCGACTGGGACGCGGTGCTGGACCAGTACCGGCCGCTGCTCGAACGGGTCGCCTCCCCCGACGAGTTCGCCGACCTGCTCCGCGAGGTGCTCGGCGAACTCGGCACCTCGCACGCGTACGTCGCCGCCGCCCGGCGCAACGAGGGTCCGGCCCACTACCAGCGCTGGCAGGGCCTGCTCGGCGCCAACTTCGTGTGCCGGGACGGCCACTGGGTGGTCAAGCGCATCCTGCCCGGCGACTCCTCCGACTCCAAGGCCCGCTCCCCGCTGGCCGGCACCGGCATCCGCGAGGGGGCGGCGCTGACCCACGTGGACGGCCGTCCGGTGGATCCGGTGGCGGGCCCGTACCCGCTGCTGGCGGGAGCGGGCGGTACGACGGTGGAGCTGACCTTCACGCCGGGCGAGGGCGGCCCGGGACCGGCCCGCCGGGTCGCCGTCGTACCGCTCGTCGACGAACGGCCGCTGCGCTACCAGGACTGGGTGGCCAAACGCCGCGAGGTAGTGAGGGAGTTGAGCGGCGGACGGTGCGGCTACCTGCACATCCCCGACATGGGCGGCTCCGGCTGGGCGCAGTTCAACCGCGACCTGCGCATGGAGGTGTCCCGGCCCGCCCTGATCGTGGACGTGCGCGGCAACGCGGGCGGGCACATCAGCGAACTCGTCATCGAGAAACTGACCCGCACCATCCTGGGCTGGGACCTGACCCGCGACGCGCAGCCGGTGTCGTACACCTCCAACGCCCCGCGCGGGCCCGTGGTGGCGGTCGCGGACGAGGCGACGTCCTCCGACGGCGACATGATCACGGCGGCTTTCAAACTGCTGCGCCTCGGCCCGGTGGTCGGGCAGCGCACCTGGGGCGGGGTGGTCGGCATGACCGGCCGGCACCGCCTCGGCGACGGCACGGTGATCACGGTGCCGATGAACGCGGCCTGGTTCGACGCGTACGGCTGGTCCGTGGAGAACTACGGCGTCGCCCCCGACGTCGAGGCGCTGCGCACGCCACTGGACTGGGCCGAGGGCCGCTACCCGGTGCTGGACGAGGCGGTCCGGCTGGCACTGGAGCTGCTGGAGACCAACCCGCCCGCCACGCCGCCCGGTTACGACGACGTCCCCGACCGGACACGGCCGCCGCTGCCGCCCCGGGCATGACGCGGGAGGGACCCGGGAGTGACCCGGCAGCGAGCCGGTAGCGAGCCCGGAGCAGGCGAAAGGGCGCCCCCGCGTGTGCGGTGGGCGCCCCTTCGACTCAGCGGCGGCGCGTCAGGCGTCGTAGCTCTCCTCGAACCGCTCGTCCGCGTCGCGGCGGCGCGTGGCGGGCTCACGCTCCTCCGCGTCCCGGCGGCGCGACGGGTCCATCTCGTCCTCGTCACGACGGCGGTCGCGGTTCTGGAACTGCTCCCTGGCCTGGTCGGCCCGCTGCTTGCCCTGCTGCTGCATGCGCTCGGCCTTGTCCTGGAACTGATCCTTCATACCCATGTGGGTTCACTCCTGTGATGTTCGGGCCCGGCCGGATCGGCCTGGCTCGATCAGATTCACATGGGCCGTGACCGTGCGCATGTCGATCACTTACGGACCGTAGTCCTGCTGGTGGGACGCTGTTCGTCGGCCGCTCCGCCCGCACCGACCAGGCCCGTGCGCACGCTGTCGAGCCGGTCCCCGAAGCGCCGCATCTCGCGCTGACCGACGGTGCCGATGACGGCCGGCAGGTAGCCGCGCATCCCCTGCATGCCGCGCAGCCACCACTGCCCGTAGACGTGGGCCGAGCGGCGCTCGATGCCCTCCACGAGCCGGTCGACCGCCGGGCCCAGCGGATAGGTCTTGTTCGACGGCCAGGGCAGCCGCTGGCGCAGTTCGCGCATGACGTCGTCCTGGTCCGCACCGCGCACCATGTCGGTGTCGGTCCAGGACAGATAGCCGACGCCGACCTTCACGCCCCGGTGCCCGACCTCGCCGCGCAGGCAGTGCGCGTACGCCTCGACACCGGACTTGGAGGCGCAGTAGGCGCTCATCATCGGCGCGGGGGTGATGGCGGCGAGGGACGCGATCTGGAGCAGGTAACCGCGGCTCTCCAGCAGTGCCGGCAGGAAGGCGCGGGCGGTGACCGCCGAGCCGATCAGGTTGACCTCGACGACCCGCCGCCAGGACTGAGGGTCGGAGTCGACGAAGGGCCCGCCGGTGGCGACGCCCGCGTTGGCGACGACGATGTCGATCCTGCCGAACCGTTCCTTGACCTCGCCCGCGACCCGGGCCATCGCCTCGTGGTCGGTGACGTCGGCGTGCCAGTGCTCGCTCTCGCTGTGCAGCCGGGCCGATACCTGCTTGAGCTCGTCCGGCTCCAGACCGACCAGGGCCACCTTCACCCCGCGCGCGGACAGCTTGCGGGCCAGCAACTCCCCGACCCCCCGCGCGGCTCCGGTGACGACGGCGACCCGCCCTTCCAGGCTCACCCTGCTCATGCGCTCTCCTCGACGTGTACGGCACGCTCGCCGCGTGCGGTGGGTATGTGGGTGGCGGCGAGGGCGCGTATCTTCCCGGTGACCAGCTCCGGCGCCTCCACCGGCGTCATGTGGCCGAGCCCCGCGAGCTCCGTCAGACCCACGCAGTGGGGCAGCGCGGCGGCCAGCGAGCGGGCGTGCACGGGCGGGGTCAGCCGGTCGGCCGTGCCGACGACCACCTCCACCGGCATCGTCAACTCCCGCACCCCGTGGTCGAGGTCGAGCAGGTCCAGCACCTCCGACCAGGCGTGCCGCACCTTGCGCGGACAGGCGTGCACGATGCGGGCACAGGCGTCGACCATGTGCGGGGCCGAACCGGGGCCCATCGTCCCGTACTTGAGGATCCTGCGCGCGAGGGGCGTGACCGGTCCGAGCGGCGCCCGGGAGCCGAGGATCCGCCGGGTCAGCCAGGTGCGCACCCTGCCCTCCCCGAGCGGCACCACGGTCGAAGAGGCCACCAGCCGCGAACTGCCCGTGCTGCACAGCAGGACGGCCGCCGCGTGTTCGCGCACCGCGGGACGGGCCGCGGCGGCCATCACCGTCATCCCGCCCATGGAGTGCCCGGCGACCACGGCCTGCTCGCCCGGTGCGAGCGTGGCCGTGAGGACGGCTTCGAGGTCGTCGGCGAGGGCCTCGGTGCCGCACGCCGGGTTCGCCGGGCTGCGGCCGTGGCCGCGCTGGTCGTACACGACGACCCGGTGGTCGGCGGCCAGCGCACGGACCTGCGCCGCCCAGAAGGCGGTCGAGCAGGCCCACCCGTGCGCGAGGACGACCGCGGGGGCGTCCTCGGGGCCGTGCACCTCGACGTGTATCCGGGCGCCGTCGGCGGCGGTGACGGTCAGCTCGCGGGCGGGGGCGGGCGGCGCGTACGGCCCGGCGGCGACATGCAGCAGGCGGCTCACGCGCCCACCTCCGCGGTCGCGTCCGCGCCGGGGGCCGCCTCGGCGTCCCCGGCCGCGCCGGCGCTCGTGTGCGCTCCAGCGGCCGCCTCGGCGACGGCCGGGCGCAGCACCTCGTACTCCGCGAGGTCCACGCGCCGCGTCGCGCGCCGGAACTCGGCGGTCGTGCCGGGCCAGACGGTGGTGTTGCGGCCGCTCGCGTCCAGGTACCAGCTGGTGCAGCCGCCGGTGTTCCACACCGTGCGCTTCATGCGCTCCTGCACCCGGTGGTTCCAGTTCCGCACGGCGGCGGGCCGGGCGTCGAGGGCCGCCCGGCCGCCGAGCACGTTGATCTGCCGCAGGTAGTCGGCCATGTAGTTCAACTGCGACTCGATCATCAGGATCATCGACGAGTTCCCGAGGCCGGTGTTGGGACCGATGACCGTCATGAAATTGGGGAAGCCGGCCGCCGAGGCGCCGCGCAGCGCCTCCATGCCGCCCTTCCAGGTCTCGGCGAGGGTCCGCCCGTCGGCGCCCACGACGCGCTCGGCGATGGGCATGTCGGTGACGTGGAAACCGGTGCCGAAGATGATCGCGTCCACCTCGGCCTCGGTGCCGTCGGCGGCGACGAGGGTCGAGCCGCGCACCTCGCTCAGCCCGCTGGCGACGACGTCCACGTTGGGCTTGGCGAGCGCCGGATAGTACGTACTCGACAGCAGGATCCGCTTGCAGCCGATGCGGTAGTCGGGGGTGAGTCTGGCGCGCAGGGCCGGGTCCTTGATGGCGGCGCCCATGTTGCGCTTGGCGATCTGCTCGACGAAGCCCAGCTCGTTCGGGTGCTTGGTGAAGGCCTGCACCTGGAGTTCCCGGATGCCCCACAGCAGCCCGCGGCGCAGCTTGGTGGTGACGGGCAGCGCCCGGTGCAGGGCGCGCTCGGCGCCGCTGATCGGCCGGTCCATGCGGGGCATCACCCAGGCCGGGGTGCGCTGGAAGAGGGTGAGGCGGCCGGCCTTCGGCTGGATGGACGGCACGATCTGGATGGCGGACGCACCGGTGCCGATCATGGCGACCCGCTTGCCGGTGAGGTCGTAGTCGTGGTCCCAGCGGGCCGAGTGGAAGACCTTGCCGGGGAAGGAGTCAAGACCCGGGATGTCCGGCACCTTGGGGTCGGACAGCGGCCCGGTCGCGGACACGACGACATCGGCGGTGAGACTCCCGCTCGCGGTCTCGATCTCCCACCGCAGCCGCTCGCCGTCCCACGCCATCCGCTTCACCTCCGAGTCGAAGCGGAGGTGGGGGCGCAGCCCGAAGGTGTCGGTCACGTGCTCCAGGTAGGCGCGGATGTGCTCCTGCCCGGAGAAGGTGCGCGGCCACTCGGGGTTGGGCGCGAAGGAGAAGGAGTACAGGTGGGACGGCACGTCACAGGCGCACCCGGGGTAGCTGTTGTCCCGCCACGTACCGCCGACGCTCGAGGCCCGCTCCAGCACCACGAAGTCCGTGATCCCCTCGCGCCGCAGCCGCACGGCGGCCCCCAGCCCGCCGAAGCCGGACCCGATCACCGCCACCCGCACGTGTTCTTGAACCTGCTCGTGCTCGGCCATCCCGAAGCCTCCACGCGTCGCCTAGAACTCTGCCAGTGAACACTGGCGCAATGGGGAGAGTAGAACAGCGCCGTACTGATGGGTAGGGGGCGGGCCAGGAAAGTTACCGCCGGTACGACTTAGGGTCGGGGGCGTGACCGAGAAGCGCGAATACCGCATGGAGGAACTGGCCGGGCTGGCCGGCATCACGGTGCGCACCCTGCGCTTCTACCGCGAACGCAAACTGATCCCGCCGCCGCGCCGCGAGGGCCGCATCGCCTGGTACGACGACCACCACCTGGCCCGCCTGCGCACCATCGCGGCGCTGCTGGAGCGCGGCCACACCCTGAACGGCATCGCGGAACTCGCCGACGCCTTCGACCACGGCCGCGACGTCGGCGACCTGCTGGGCCTCGGCGAACCCACCGAGGAGACCCCGGTCCGCCTGACCCCCGAGGAACTCGCCGCCCGTTTCGAGGGCGAGGTCACCCCGGAGAACCTCGCCGCCGCGATGGACCTCGGCTACCTGGGCACCGACGGCGACGAACTCGTCCACATCAGCCACCGCCTGCTGGAGGTCTCCTCCGCCCTGGTCCGCGAGGGCATCCCCCTCGGCGAGGTCCTACAGGCCGGCGCCCGGGTCCGCGAACACGCCGACGCCCTGGCCGACCTCTTCGCCGACCTGATCCTGCGCCACGCCCCCGAAGAGGAACTCCACCGCCTGCGCCCCCTCGCCCGCAGCGTGATCGAGGCGGAACTGTCCCTGGCGCTGGACCGGCGGATACAGAGGCGGGGCGGAGAAGGCGGACAAGGCGGAGAAGGCTGACGGAGGCGGAGAAGGCGGACGGAGGCTAGCGGTCGTAGACGACCGTCACCGGGGCGTGGTCGGACCAGCGCTCGGCGTGCGTGGCGGCCCGCTCGACGTGGCCCTTGACCGCCTTGGCGGCCAGCCCCGGGGTGGCCATGTGGCAGTCGATGCGCCATCCGGAATCGTTGTCGAAGGCCCGCCCCCGGTAGGACCACCACGAGTACGGCCCCTCGACGTCCGGGTGCAGGGCGCGTACGACGTCGACGTAGCCGCCCTCAGCCGGATCCAGGACGCGCCCCAGCCACTCGCGCTCCTCCGGCAGGAAGCCGGAGTTCTTCTTGTTGGCGCGCCAGTTCTTGAGGTCGGCCTCGCGGTGGGCGATGTTCCAGTCGCCGCAGACGACGACCTCGCGGCCGTCGGCGGCGGCGCGTTCGCGCAGTTCCTTGAGGTAGGCGAGGAACTCGCCCATGAAGCGGACCTTCTCGTCCTGGCGCTCGGTGCCGACCTCGCCGGAGGGGAGGTAGAGGGAGGCGACGGTCACACCGGGCAGGTCGGCCTCGACGTAGCGGCCGCTGGCGTCGAACTCCGTCGAGCCGAAACCGACCTGGACGCGGTCGGGCTCGCGGCGGGTGTAGAGGGAGACGCCGGCGCGGCCCTTGGCGGCGGCGGGGGCGTGCGTCACGTGCCAGCCGTCGGGGGTGCGGACGTGTTCGGGCAGCTGCTGGGGCTCGGCCCGCACCTCCTGGAGGCACAGCACGTCGGCGGAGGTGTCGGCGAGCCACTCCACGAAGCCCTTCTTCGCGGCGGCGCGCAGACCATTCACGTTTACGGAGGTCACGGTTAGCAAAGCACTCTTCCTACCTTCACTGCCGACCCCCGAAAACGTTGACGGAGGTCACGGTGAGCACCAGGGCACGATACCGGCACACTGGACGATGTCCCGCTCCGGATAGCGCATCCATATACGGTAGGTAGCATGAACATACGCCGGGTCCCCTTCGACCACCCCGACGCAGTGAAGCTCAACGACGAGGTACAGGCCGAGTACGACGTCCGCTACGGCGACGGCGGCGACGCCACGCACCTGGACCCGTCGGACTTCGCGCCGCCGAACGGCCTGTACCTGATCGCGTACGACGAGAACGACGTCCCGGTCGCCTCCGGTGGCTGGCGCGGCCAGGAGACCAACGACGAGGGTTACCGCGACGGGGACGCCGAACTGAAGCGGATGTTCGTGATCGAGCAGGTGCGCGGGCGCGGGCTGGCCCGCCGCATCCTGGCCGCCCTGGAGGAGGACGCCCGTGCGGCGGGCCGGACCCGCATGGTGCTGGAGACCGGCACCAAGCAGCCGGAGGCCGTGGCCCTGTACACCTCCAGCGGCTACGAGCCCTGCGGGAAGTTCGGCTTCTACCGCTTCCACGAGGAGAGCCTCTGCTACGCGAAGGCTCTGCGGGTCCCGTAGCGCTGGACCATCAGGCCCTCGTCAGGCCGTGCCGGCTGCCTTGCGGCGGCGCGCGACGGCGAAGAGTACGCCGCCCGCGGCCAGGGCCAGCGCCGCGCCGGCCGAGGCGAGCAGTGCCGTGGAGCCGGTGGAGGCCAGCAGGCCGTCCTGGCCGCCCTGCGGCGACTGGCCGCCGGCCGTGCCCGCGGTGGAGCCGGTGCCGCCCGTGCCGGTGCCGCCGGTGCCGCCCGTGGTCTCCGAGCCGCCGGTCGTGCCGGTGCCGCCCGTGGTCTCCGAGCCGCCGGTGGTGCCGGAACCGCCCGTGGAGCCGCCGTCGGTACCGCCCGTGGCCCCGCCGGTGTCGCCCGGTGTCTCCTCGTCGCCGGTGCCGTTCAGCACGATCCAGCCGGTGTCGTTGGACGGGTCGCCCTCCCACGGGTTGTCCCACTCGGGAAGGGCGATCTTGCCCTTGGCGCCCTCGACGACCTTGTCGATGCGGAGCTGGAAGGGGAAGGTGCGCCGGTCGTCCTCGAGGAACGGCGTGTCGGCGAAGCAGAGGTACTCGGACGTGGCCTCGTCGTTCATGGGACGGCAGGGGCTGTCCACGACGCTCGCGCCCTCGGGGATCCGCACGCTGAAGCCCAGCGGCTCACCGCCCGAGCGCAGCGCCCCGATCCAGGCGGGTCCGTGGTTGCTCAGGCCGATGTCGACCGTGACGGTCTCGCCCTGCTCGCCGTCGACGCGCGCACCGGTGAGGTCGAGGTCGTAGCTGTTCTGCGTGGGCAGGTCGATCTCGGCGTACTTCGTGTAGTCGCCGCTCTGGCCGCCCTTGACCGGCTTCAGGGTGAGCGTCCTGCCGGACCCCTGCCGGTAGTCGGCGCCCGACCGCAGCGCGCCGGCCTCCTCGGCGCCGACCGAGTCGAAGCCGTAGTGGAAGATGTCGCCGAGCGCGAAGTCCGCGGTCTTCACCCGGACCGGCTCGCTCAGTTCATAGGCCGTGCCCGGCAGGAATTCGCCCTCGAAGGTGCACAGGGCGACCTTCTGATAGCGGATCAGGTCGTCCTTGTTCTCCTCCGCGTACGAGCAGTTGTCGTACGAGTCGGGGAAGGACAGGCCGCGCGTGCCGCCGAAGCGGAGGACCACGCCGTCGGCCGGCATGCTGCCGACGTTGCGGAAGCCGAGCGGGGCGCTGTAGGTGTCGCCGGCCTCGAAGTCCTCGGGTTCGGCCGGGAGCTTCTTCTTCAGCAGCTCGGGCCCGCCGACCAGCACGTCGACGGTGTGCTCGTTGAACTCCAGGCCCTCGCCGGCGCCCGTCACCCGTACCTTGCCGAAGTCCCCGGCCTCGGCGGTGTCCTTGAGGTCGAGGCGGATGCTCCAGCTCGGGTTGTAGGAGTCGCCGGGGTACAGGCTGCTCGTGTCGCAGACGGCGGTCAGTCCGTCCGCGTCGCACGACTGTGGCAGGTCGACCTCGGCGAAGCCCTTGAGCGCGGTGGCGTCGATGGTGACGCTGTAGCCGTTGTTCGGGACCGGCTCCGGGTCCGTGCCGCTGTCCGGGTCGTACTCCCCCGGCCCGGTGATGCCCAGCCGGATCTGCGGCTCCCCCGGCTCGCCCTCGGCGCCGTCCAGCGCCAGGTCCACCTTGTCCGGACCGGTGATGGTGACGGGAAGCGGCGCCTGGCCGCCGTCCGCCTGTGCGACTCCGGCCAGCCCCAGCGTGGCGAGTCCCGCGACGGCCACTTGGGCCACTGCCGCGCGAGTCCACGGCGCGCGCAGGGAGCTATGTCTCATGCTTTTCTTCCGTTCCCCAGACGACAGGACGGCGCCACTGCGGTGACGCCGCGCACAGGTGACCCGCTGGTAACGGCGAAGGTTGCACAATGCCCGGTCACGGATTTATCTCGGCCCTACGTGCCACAGGTGCGCCTGGAAACGACGAAGGCCCCGCCCGATCGTGATGACCGGACGGGACCTTCGTCAATGTGCGTGGACCTGTGGGGATTTGAACCCCAGACCCCCTCGATGCGAACGAGGTGCGCTACCAGACTGCGCCACAGGCCCTTGCGACGTGTGAAACTTTAGCACCCCGACCGGCCTGCTCAAAAATCGCTTACGACCGGCGAGCAGGCGGCCCGGCGGGAAGCTACTCGTTGGCCGCGCGGGGGCGGTCTCCGTCGTCGTACTGGTCGAAGAGCGGGGTCCGGCCCCGTTCCCGGGACCGGCGGGCGGACGCGGCGCGGCGGGCGTCGCTGCGGCCCGGGGTTTCCTCCCGGTCCTCGGCGTGGCTCGCCGGGTGGTCCGGCTGGGGGTCGGCCGCCGCGTCCTCCTGGTCGGCGACGGCGCTGGAGCGTGCCGAACTCCAGGCGTCCGGCGCCGCGAGGTCCACGTCGGGCGTGGCGCGGGGGGCGACCGGCGCGGTGACGTAGGTGGGCAGGGGGACGGGCACCGGGTCCCAGCTGTCGCCCTGCGGCCGCCGCTGCCGTTCGCGCTGCTGGTCCACCCACTCGGCGTGGTCGGTCTGCTCCACCAGCGCGCGCCGGTCGGCGGCGAGCGCCGACAGGCCGGAGTCGGGCTCCTCCTCGGGGCCCTCGTCCGGCTCCTCGGCGTCGGGGTCGCCGACGGGGCCGGCGGGGGCGGCGGGCATGCGCCGGCGCGGCCGGCGGTCGCCGTCGCGCAGGCGCTGCGCGGCGACCTCCGCCTGGCGGCGGTCCATGTGGAAGGCGAACCGGTGGCGTTCCTGCGAACGCAGATAGGCGATGTAGGCGCTGAGCAGCACGGCGGGCACCCCGGGTGCCCACAGGAAGGCGAGTCCGCCGACCGCCGCGACGACCGAGCCGAGGGTGAAGGCCAGGAACAGCATCACCGTCGTGCGCCGACGGCGCGCGAGGACCTTGGTGCGCCGGGCGCGGGCCGCGGCCGCCGGTGAGACGGGTGCGCGCCGGGCCTGCGGCACGCGCTTGCGCGCAGCTGCCGCACCGGGTCCGGGGGACTGTTCGGGTCTGGGGCCGTGCGGAGGTCCCCCGGTCTCCTGGCGCGCCGGTTCGGGCCGGCGCGCCGGTCCGGGCTGCTCCGCGGGCTGGGCCGCGGGCTCCTGCCGTGCGTCGGGGCGGGGGTGCCGGCGCGTTCTGGACACGGCGAAGGCCCGGACGTCCACCGAGTCGGTGACGGCGTCCGGGGCGTCGGCGTCGGGCTCCGCCTCGTCGGCGGAGCGCGACCGCAGGTCCTTGGCGTACCGGCGCTCCATGCCCGCCCGTCCGGACAGCAGCCGGATGGCGGTGCTGAAGCGTTCCGTCGGACGGGCCTCGTTCAGCTCGTCCTGCCTACGGAGCCACATCGGCACCAAGTAGGCGGCCCAGGCCCCGACGATGACTGCGTAGATGAGGCCGCTGCTGCTCACGCCTCACACGGTAGAGGGGTTTGCTTGAGGCCATCCGCCAATTGAGCCGGTGTGTCGCACGATCTGGCTGATATTTCGAGCTTTTTTTGTGATCGATGCGATCAGCCGACCGCCAGGGTCGCGAAATTATCCGTTCCGGACGGTCGCACCCTGGTCAATTTCGAACGTTTATTCAATTACCGGTCTTCCGCGTACTCCGGTCCCGTGACCGGTGCCAGCGCCGCAACAGCCCCTCCGGGACCTCTTCCGCGGTGAGCGCGAAGACGAGATGGTCGCGCCAGGCTCCGTCGATGTGGAGATAACGCGGCCTGAGACCCTCCTCGCGGAATCCGAGTTTCTCCACGACCCGTCGACTGGGCGCGTTCTCGGGGCGAATACAGACCTCGACGCGATGCAGTCCGACGGTGCGGAAACAGTGGTCCACCACCATCGCCACGGCGGTCGGCATCACCCCGCGGCCGGCCACCGCCTCGTCCACCCAGTAGCCGACGTGACCGGAGCACATCGAGCCCCAGGTGATGCCGGCCACCGTCAACTGCCCTACCAGTCGCCCCTGGTACTCGATGACGAACGGCAGCATCCGGCCCGCGTGGGCCTCGGACCGCAGGTGCCGCACCATCTGGCGGTAGGTGGGCCGGTGCGTGAGCGGACCGCCGGGCGTCGGCGGCGGAATCGTCGCCTCCCACGGTCGCAGCCAGTCGCGGTTGCGCCGGTTGACCTCCCGCCAGGCCCGCTGGTCGCGCAGCCTTATCGGCCTGATGACGATGTCGCCGTCCACCAGCTCCGCGGGCCAGGATGGGCTGTTCAGCTCGCACCCCCACCACTGGCGGGTCTGGCGTGGTCGCCGCCGCGGAGCTGGTCCACGGCGTGCGTGAGCAGCGGCTCCAGCACGGCGAGACCGTCCCTCACCCCGCCGGAGGAACCCGGCAGGTTGACGATCAGCGTGCCGCCCGCCACTCCGGCCAGGCCCCTGGAGAGCACCGCGGTCGGCACCTTGTCCCGGCCGTACGCCCGGACGGCCTCCGCGATGCCGGGGACCTCGTAGTCGATCACCGCCCGGGTCGCCTCGGGGGTGCGGTCGGTGGGCGAGATGCCGGTGCCGCCGGTGGTGACGATCACGTCGTAGCCCGCCTCGGCGCCCGCTCGCAGGGCGGCCTCGACGGGGTCGCCGTCGGGGACGACCCGGGGGCCGTCGACGGCGAAGCCGAAGCGGCGCAGGCCCTCGGCGATCAGCGGCCCGCCCTTGTCCTCGTAGACCCCGGCGGCGGCCCGGTTGGAGGCGGTGACCACGAGGGCGCTGTACGGCGCGAGCAGGGCGCCTCCGGCCGGCCCGTCCAGTTTCATGACCGGCTCCAGTCGCCCGACTTGCCGCCCGTCTTCTCCTCCACGCGCACGTCCGTGATGACCGCTCCCTTGTCGACCGCCTTGACCATGTCGATCACGGTGAGCGCGGCGACGGAGACCGCTGTGAGCGCCTCCATCTCGACACCCGTGCGATCCGTCGTGCGCACCGTGGCGGTGATCTCCACGGCGTCGTCCGCGACCGACAGGTCCAGTTTCACACCGGAGACCGACAACGGGTGGCACAAGGGGATCAGGTCCGGGGTGCGTTTGGCGCCCATGATGCCCGCGATGCGCGCGGTGGCGAGGGCGTCGCCCTTGGGGACCCCCTCGCCGCGCAGCAGCTCGACCACACGGGGCGCGACGAGGACGCGTCCGCTCGCGCGCGCGGTGCGTGCGGTCACTTCCTTGGCGGACACGTCGACCATCCGGGCGGCGCCCGCCTCGTCGATGTGCGTCAGCCGGTCCTGCGGGTCGTGCGCGTCCTGGCCGTGGTGCGGGGGTCGGTCCTGCGTACTCATGCTGTGTGGCGCTCCCGGTCCGGGCCCGGCGCGGTGCGGCGCGTGGGCCTGCTGTGCGCGACACGGTACCGCCAAGGGGGCGGGGTCAGCCGAGCAGGACCACCTCGACGTCGGCGCCGGGCTCGACGGACTCGGCGTCCTCGGGGACGACGATCAGCGCGTCGGCGTGCGCGAGGGCGGCCACGAGGTGGGAGCCCGAGCCGCCGACCGGGGTGACCGAGCCGTCGGCGTAGCTGCCGCGCAGGAACTGCCGGCGTCCCTTCGGCGAGGTCAGCGCCTTCTCCGCGGCCAGGGACGCGGTGGTCGTGGGGCGGTGGACGTCGGTGAGGCCCATGAGGGTGCGGATCGCGGGGCGGACGAACAACTCGAAGGAGACGTACGACGACACCGGGTTGCCGGGCAGGGCGAGCAGCGGGGTGTGGTCGGGGCCGATGGAGCCGAAGCCCTGGGGCTTGCCGGGCTGCATGGCGAGCTTGCGGAAGTCCACGCCGCTGCCGGGCTCGTCCTCGTCGGCGACGTGTGCCAGCGCCTCCTTGACCACGTCGTACGCCCCGACGCTCACCCCGCCGGTGGTGACCATCAGATCGGCGCGGACCAGCTGGTCCTCGATGGTGGACCGCAGGGTCTCGGCGTCGTCGGCGACGGCGCCCACGCGGTAGGCGATGGCGCCGGCGTCGCGGGCGGCCGCGGTGAGGGCGAAGCTGTTGGAGTCGTAGATCTGGCCGTGGGCCAGTTCCTCGTCGGGCTGGACGAGTTCGCTGCCGGTGGAGAGCACCACCACGCGGGGGCGCGGGCGGACGCGGACCCTGCCCCGGCCGATCGCGGCCAGCAGCGCGATCTGCGGCGGGCCGAGGACCGTGCCGGCCTCCAGGGCGCGGTCGCCCGACCTGACGTCGCTGCCCTTCGCGCGGACGTGCGCGCGTGCCTCGGCCGGGCGGTACACGTGGACCTGGCCCTCGGCACCCTCGGGGGCCAGGCTGCGGGCGCGCATGCCGGCCACCGGGCCCTCGCCGAGCCCGCCGTCGGTCCACTCGACGGGGACGACGGTCTCGGCGCCGGGCGGGAGCGGGGCGCCCGTCATGATGCGGGCGGCCTGGCCGGGACCCACGGTCAGCGGGTCGGCCTGGCCGGCGGCGACGTCCCCGACGACGACCAGGGCGGCGGGGAACTCCTCGCTCGCGCCCGCGACATCGGCGACCCGCACCGCGTACCCGTCCATGGAGCTGTTGTCGAACGGCGGCAGGGAGAGCGGCACCGTGATGTCGTCGACCAGGACGCAGCCCTGGGCGTCGAGCAGGTTCAGCTCGATGGGTTCCAGGGGGCGGACGGTGGTGAGGATGTCGTCCAGGTGGTCCTGCACCGACCACAGCCGGTCCGGACCGAAGTCCGCGGGGGCGTGGTCGTGGCCGGTGTCACGGTGCGCTGTGCTGCTCAACGTCCCTACATCTCCTCGGCTACGTAACTGCGAAGCCAGGTCCGGAAGTCCGGGCCCAGGTCTTCACGTTCGCATGCGAGTCTGACAATGGCACGCAGATAGTCGCCGCGGTCACCGGTGTCATAGCGGCGGCCCTTGAAGACGACGCCGTGCACCGGGCCGCCGACCTTTTCGTCCTCGGCGAGTTGCTGGAGGGCGTCGGTCAGCTGGATCTCGCCGCCGCGGCCGGGCTCGGTCTTGCGGAGTATGCCGAAGATGTGGGGGTCGAGCACGTAGCGGCCGATGATGGCGTAGTTGGAGGGCGCGTCGGCCGCGTCGGGCTTCTCGACCAGTCCGCCGACCTTGACGACGTCGCCGTCCTCGGTGCTCTCCACGGCCGCGCAGCCGTAGAGGTGGATCTGCTCGGGCGCGACCTCCATGAGGGCGATGACGCTGCCGCCGTACTGCTCCTGGACCTCGATCATGCGCTGCAGCAGCGGGTCGCGCGGATCGATCAGGTCGTCGCCGAGCAGGACCGCGAAGGGCTCGTTGCCGACGTGCGGGGCGGCGCACAGCACGGCGTGGCCGAGGCCCTTGGGGTCGCCCTGGCGGACGTAGTGGATCATGGCGAGGTCGCTGGACTCCTGGACCTTGGCCAGCCGGCTCGCGTCACCCTTCTTCTGGAGGGCGGACTCCAGTTCGTAGTTGCGGTCGAAGTGGTCCTCAAGGGGGCGCTTGTTGCGGCCCGTGACCATGAGGACGTCGCCGAGGCCCGCGGTCACGGCCTCTTCGACCACGTACTGGATCGCCGGCTTGTCGACGACCGGCAGCATCTCCTTGGGAGTGGCTTTGGTGGCCGGCAGGAACCGGGTACCGAGCCCGGCTGCGGGGATGACAGCCTTGCTGATCCTGGGGTGGGACTGAGTCATGCGCGCCACCATATCCGGTGCCAATAGGGAGAATCTGTGACTCCGGATCATTGGCGCTCATATGAGCGCATTAGAGAGGTACGGGAGCGACCTTTGAGTCACATCGGACCTATTGGCCAGCCTGACAAGCGGACGTTGCGGCGCGGGTTCCTCGCGGTGAGGAACGGGTTGACGGCCGATGACGTGCGAGAAGCGGCGGACTCGCTGGCCGCACGGGCGCTCGCGATGCCGGAGGTGGCGCAGGCGCGCGCCGTGGCGGCATACGTATCCGTGGGCGCCGAACCGGGCACCCTCACGCTCCTGGACGCGCTGCGCGCGCGGGGGGTGCGCGTCCTGCTGCCGGCGCTGCTGCCGGACAACGACCTGGACTGGGGCGAGTACGCCGGGGAGGACTCCCTCGCGGTAGTGCGGCACGGTGGGCGGATGGCCCTGTCCGAGCCCGCCGGCCGGCGCCTGGGGCCGGACGCGGTGACGGAGGCCGACGTCGTGCTGCTGCCGGGCCTGGCCGTCGACGGACGCGGCCTGCGGCTGGGGCGCGGCGGCGGGTCGTACGACCGGGTCCTGGCGCGTCTGGACCGGGCGGGCGCGCGTCCCGCGCTGCTGGTCCTGCTGTACGACTCGGAGGTCGTCGCGCACGTCCCCGCCGAGCCCCACGACCGGCCGGTGGACGCGGTGGTGACGCCGTCGGGGGTGCGCAGGTTCACGCGCGCGTGAGCCGGGGGTGCGCAGGTCCACGCGCGCGTCGACTGAAGCGGCCCTCCACGCGCGCGTGGAGGGCCGCTTCGGGTCAGTCGTCGGCTACGGCTTCAGCAGCAGCGTGTCGCTCGTACTGTCGTCGACCGCCTTCTTGGAGAAGGCCCACGGCAGCAGCTCTCCCTCGGCCCACTTGTCCGTCTGATCCGTGTAGTGGGCGCTGTAGGCGTGTCCGGAGGCACCGGTGAGGTTGATCCACCGCGACTTGTCGAGGTCGCCGAGGTTGACCACCATCCGCATCGACGGCACCCACACCACCCCGTAGCCGCCGGCCGCGTTCCAGCCGGAGGCGTTGACCGCCGCCTCGCCGCCGCTGAGCTTCCACGGGCCGCGGTTGAGGGCGTACTTCAGGAAGCCGGGGCCCTCGGTGCCCAGGGTCTGGTTCTTCAGGAACAGGCGGTGCAGCCGGCCCCAGTTCCAGGTGTCGATGTCCTTGCCGAGCTTGGCGGTCAGTTCCCAGCGGGCGTCGATCATGGCCCGCTTGAAGAGGTCGTCGCGGTTGTGGTCGGCGCCCTTGCGGGTGCCGGAGGCGGGCGTCGTCCACCAGTCGCTCTCGGGCTTGTCCATCAGGGTGCGCACGACCTCGAACCAGCGGTCGCCGCCGTCCGGCTGCGACTGGTCGGCATCCCGCTGGCCGCACTCGCGGACCTTGTTCGTCTCGTCCGCGGGTCCGGTGGTGTTGACCGGGTCGACCCACAGGCACTGGCCCTCGACCCGCAGCTCCTTGGGCAGCTTGTTGCCGAAGGCGAGCTTGAGGACGTTGCGCCACACCGCGTTGAAGTAGGCGGCGGCCGCCGAGTCGGCGTCCTGGGTGTAGTCCCAGCCCTCCAGCAGCTTCTGCGCCTCGCGGACGTCCTTGTCACCGACGTCGATCTTCAGCAGCTGGGGGACGAGCAGCTTGGCCATCTCGCTGCTGTTGTCCAGCTGCATCTGGCGCATGTCGTCGGTGGAGATCTTGCCGCCGTCCTTGATCTTCTGCTCGATCAGGGAGGTGATCCGCTGACTGCGGGTGCCGTAGCCCCAGTCCGTGGTCAGCGTGTACGGGTACTCTTCCGCGTCGACGACGGCCTGGTTGGCGGTCACGATGTAGCCGCGTTCCGGGTCGTACTCGTACGGCAGCTCGTCCGGGTCGATGTACTCGCCGGTCCAGCGGTACTCGGAGGCCCAGCCCGGTGCCGGGACCGAACCGTCGTGGTCCTCCGCGCGCACGGGGATCCTGCCGGGCAGCGTGTAGCCGATGTGCTCCGCGTCGGCGTAGACGAGGTTCTGCGAGGGCACGTCGAACAGGGCTGCGGCCTCGCGGAAGGCGTCCCAGTCCTTCGCCCGGTCCATCGCGAAGACGGCGTCCATGGTGGTGCCGGCGTCCAGCGCGGTCCAGCGCAGCGCGACGCCGTAGCCGTCGCCACGGTCGGGGGCGGCGGTGTCGACGGTGGCCTTCTTGCCGACCTTCACGAGTTCGTCGTCGCGGTCGGAGAGCAGGGGGCCGTTGTTGGTCTCGCGTACGACGATCTTCTTGGACTCGCCGCCGGCGACCTTGATGGTCTCCTCGCGCGTCTCGAAGGGGACCACCTTGCCGTCGTACTGGTAGCCGTTGCCGGTGATCTTCTCCAGGTAGAGGTCGGTGACGTCGACGCCGGAGTTGGTCAGGCCCCAGGCGATGTCCTGGTTGTGGCCGATGACCACGCCGGGCATGCCCGCGAACGTGTAGCCGGCGACGTCGTACTGGCACTTCGCGGAGACGCTGCGGCAGTGCAGGCCCATCTGGTACCAGACTGACGGCAGCGACGGCGACAGGTGCGGGTCGTTGGCCAGCAGCGGCTTGCCGGTGATGGTGTGCTCGCCGGAGACGACCCAGGAGTTGGAGCCGATGCCGTTGCCGTTCACGCCGACGGCGGTGGGCAGGTCGTCCAGGACGTCCTGGAGACCGGCCAGTTGGCCTTGCAGAGCGTTTCCCGTACCTGCGCCGGTACCGGTGCCGGCCCCGATGCCATTGCCCGTACCCGTCCCGGTGCCCGTACCCGTGCCCGTACCGGACGAGGAGTCGTCGCCGCCACCGGACGCGCCGCCGCCGTCGAACGTCTCGGTCAGTTCGTCGTACTGGCCCTCCTGGACGATCGCCTTGTTCCGGTCGTACGGGTACGCCGGATACAGGTCGGCGATCTGCTTGGGACCGAGGCGGCTGGTCATCAGGGCACGGTCGACCTCGTCCTGCATGTTGCCGCGCAGGTCCCAGGCCATCGCCTTCAGCCAGGCCACCGAGTCGACCGGCGTCCACTCCTGCGGCTTGTAGTCGTTGGTGAAGCCGAGGGCGGCGTACTCCAGGGAGATGTCCTCGCCGTCCTTGCCCTCCAGGTAGGAATTGACGCCCTTGGCATACGCCTGGAGGTACTTCTTGGTGGAGTCCGACAGCTTCTCGTCGTACTCCTTCTTCGCCACCCGGTGCCAGCCCAGCGTGCGCAGGAACTCGTCGTTGTCGACCTGGCCCTTGCCGAACATCTCCGACAGGCGCCCGGAGGTCATGTGGCGGCGCACGTCCATCTCGTAGAACCGGTCCTGCGCCTGGACGTACCCCTGCGCCATGAACAGGTCCTCGTCGGAGGAGGCGTAGATCTGCGGGATGCCGTAGTTGTCGCGCTTGACGTCGACCGGCCCCGACAGGCCCTCCAGCGTGATCGAGCCCTTGGTCTGCGGAAAGGACGCGCGGACGGTGCTGATGGACCAGTACGCCCCGTAGACGAGGCCGCCGATGACGGCCAGGACCAGCACGAGGACGAGCAGGCGCGCCTTGCGCCCCTTCTTCCTGCCGGACTTGCCGGGCTGCTGACCCGTAGAGGCGGTGTTGGTGGGGGGCATCGCTGTCCTTGCTGTCCTAACACGAGCGGCAGGGGCGGGCTGTGCTTTGTACTGAACGCTGGAGCAACTGTAGGCGCAGGGCCCACGCCCCCTTGACGCGGAGTCGGGTACCGGCGGGCACGGGCGTTCGATCTTGCCAAGCCGAGCGTCAAGAAATCGTCAAGAGTTAGGTAAGGTAACGAAGTAGTTGTCCGCAGAGCACTGGGGCTCGTGTGCCATGGGGGTGTGCTTTCGCGCACCGCGCGGGAGGCACTCGTCCGTGCCGCGATCCGCACTGTGGTCCGCGTCGCGATCCGTGCTGTGCGCCAGGGAAGGGAACGGCCGCTGACTGTCCACCACCTCAACCAGCTCCTGCTCGTCTGCTCGCTCGTACTGCTCATCGCCGTGGCGGCGGTCCGGATCTCCTCGCGCAGCGGGCTCCCCAGCCTGCTCGTCTACCTGGCGATCGGTGTCGCCATGGGTCAGGACGGCATCGGCGACATCCAGTTCGACAACGCCGAACTGGTCCAGGTCATCGGGTACGCCGCCCTGGTCGTGATCCTGGCCGAAGGCGGTCTCGGCACGAAGTGGAAGGAGGCGAAACCGGCTCTGCCGGCCGCCTCCGCACTGGCGCTGGCCGGGGTCGCGGTCAGTGTCGGCGTGACGGCCGCGGGCGCGCACTACCTGACCGGGCTGGAGTGGCGGCAGGCGCTGATCGTCGGTGCGGTGGTGTCCTCCACGGACGCGGCCGCCGTCTTCTCGGTGCTGCGCCGGATTCCGCTGCCCTCACGGATAGTGGGCACCCTGGAGGCCGAGTCGGGCTTCAACGACGCCCCGGTGGTCATCCTGGTGGTCGCCTTCTCCGCGGCCGGACCGATCGAGCACTGGTACGTGCTGCTGGGCGAGATCGCCCTGGAGCTGGTCATCGGCGCGGCCGTCGGACTCGCGGTCGGGTGGCTGGGGTCGCTGGGGCTGAGGCACGTGGCGCTGCCCGCCTCCGGCCTCTACCCCATCGCCGTCATGTCGATCGCCGTCGCGGCCTACGCGGCCGGTGCCATGGCCCACGGCAGTGGCTTCCTCGCCGTCTACCTCGCCTCGATGGTCATGGGCAACGCCCGGCTGCCGCACTGGCCCGCCACCCGGGGGTTCGCGGACGGGCTCGGCTGGCTCGCCCAGATCGGCATGTTCGTACTGCTCGGTCTGCTGGTCACCCCGCACGAGCTGGGCGACGACATCCTGCCCGCCCTGGTCATCGGACTGGTGCTCACCATGGTGGCGCGCCCGCTGAGCGTCGTGCTGTGCCTGGTGCCGTTCCGGGTGCCGTGGCAGGAGCAGGCCCTGATGTCCTGGGCCGGGCTGCGCGGCGCGGTGCCCATCGTCCTGGCGACGATCCCCATGGTGGAGGGCGTCGACGGCAGCCGCCGGATCTTCAACATCGTCTTCGTCCTGGTCGTCGTCTACACCCTGGTCCAGGGGCCGACCCTGCCGTGGCTGGCCCGCAAGCTGCGCCTGGGCAAGGGGGACGAGGCCGCCGACCTCGGCATCGAGTCGGCACCCCTGGAACGGCTGCGCGGGCATCTGCTGTCCGTCACGATCCCCGAGGGTTCGAAGATGCACGGCGTCGAGGTCAGCGAGCTGCGGCTGCCGACCGGGTCCGCCGTCACGCTGGTCGTCCGCGACGGGAAGTCGTTCGTGCCGCTGCCCACGACGGGACTGCGGCGCGGGGACGAACTCCTCGTGGTCGCCACCGACCCCGTCCGGGACGCCGCCGAGGCGCGGCTGCGCGCGGTCGGCCACGGCGGCAAACTGGCCGGCTGGCTGGGCACCGGAGGCACCAGCGGCCATCACAGGCGAGCGTGAGAGGCGAGCGCAGGTGTGCGGCAAGGGCTGGTGCGGCAAGGACAGGCGGGCGGCAAGGGCAGGCGCACGGCAAAAACAGGCGGGCGGCGCGGACAGGCGGACGGCAATCGTAGGCGTGGAAGAGAGGAGTGCGCGCTTTCACAGGTTGCGCCCCTCTTGATCCCTGTACGATGAAGGCGGCACCTGATCGAACCAACTCTGCCTGAAGCAGAGCTGGCGCGACCGTATGGCGGCCGGCACGCCCCCTCCCCCATCGGGCTCCGGCATCTACCGCAGTCCGCGCAAGAGGACAGCTCTCGGCGCTCCCGCACGGCGACAGCCGCGAGGCGGACCGCGCTACCAGGCGGCAGAAAGGCACGGGCCGTGGCATCCACGGTCACCCCGTCGAAGAAGTCGCCGGAGGGGGCGCAGCACACCGCGCCCGGCTCCGCCCGCCCCGGATACGGACAGCTGCTGCGCACCCGCGGCGCCTGGACGTTCCTGCTTCCCGGCTTCGCGGCACGCCAGCCCTTCGCCATGCTGACGCTCTCCATCGTGCTGCTCGTGCAGCACACCACCGGCTCCTACGGCGTCGCGGGCGCCGTCGCGGCCGTCACCGGCGTCGCCATGGCCGTGTTCGCCCCCTACACCGGCCGGCTCGCCGACCGCTACGGACAACGCGCCGTCCTGCTCCCCGGCGTACTCGTGCACGCCGCGTCCGGTCTGATCCTGACCGCCCTCGCGCTCGCGGACGCACCCCTGTGGGCGCTGTTCGTGGCGGCCGTGCCCACCGGCGCCTCGGTGCCGCAGGTCGGGCCCATGGTGCGGGCCCGCTGGGGCGTGAAACTCAAGGGCTCGCCCCTGATGGGCACCGCGGCCGCCTTCGAGTCCGTCACGGACGAGCTGACCTTCGTCCTGGGCCCGCTGATCGCCACCGCTCTGTGCACTGCCGTCGACCCCGCCGCGGGCCTGGTCACGGAGGCGGCGCTCACCCTGGTGGGCGGTCTGCTGTTCGCCGCGCAGAAGAGCACTCAGCCGAAGGTCGGCCGAGCCGACGGCGACCACGCGCGCGCGGAGCACGTTCCGGCGCTGCGCGTCCCCGGGGTGCGCGTCCTGGTCGTGGTCTTCCTGGGCATCGGTTCCGTCTTCGGCGGCATGCAGGTCTCGCTGGCCGCGTTCACCGAGTCGATCGGCGAGCCCGGGCTGAACGGCGTCCTGTACGGGATCTTCGCCGCGGGCAACATGCTCTCCGGCCTGGCCTGCGGCGCCATCGCCTGGAAGGTCGCCCCGCAGCGGCGCCTCCTGGTCGGCTACACCGCCCTCGCGCTGACCGCGTCCGGGCTGTGGGCCGCGCACTCGGTGCTCGTACTGGCCGGCCTCGGCCTGCTCGTCGGCATGTGCATCGCGCCCGCCCTCATCACCGGCTACACGCTGGTCGAGGGGCTGGTCCCGGCCGGCGCCCGCACCGAGGCCTTCACCTGGCTGACCGGCGCCGTGGCGCTCGGCCAGGCGGCGGCCGTGACCGTCTCCGGGCAATTGGAGGACCGGTTCTGGGACGGCGCCGGGTTCCTGGTGCCGATGGGCGGCACCGTGCTCGCGCTGGCGACGCTGGTGACGCTGCGATCCCGGCTGGAGACCCGGCCCCGGGAGCGTACGGTCGCACGTGGCGTCGGTCACCGCGAGCACGCCGCAGTGGACTGATCCCGCGGAATACGTCACTATGGACCGTCGTTAGCACTCATCGAGTGAGAGTGCCAGGAGGAAGACAAGTGCCGACGTACCAGTACCAGTGCACCGAGTGCGGCGAGGGCCTCGAGGCGGTGCAGAAGTTCACCGACGACGCCCTGACCGAGTGCCCGAACTGCCAGGGCCGCCTGAAGAAGGTGTTCTCGGCGGTCGGCATCGTCTTCAAGGGCTCCGGCTTCTACCGCAACGACAGCCGCGGCAGCTCGTCCAGCAGCTCGACCGCGTCGAAGTCCTCCGCGTCCTCGACGTCCTCTTCTTCGTCGAAGTCGTCGGACTCCGGTTCGTCGTCGGGCTCCGGTTCGTCGTCGGGATCGTCGAGTTCCGGCAGCTCCTCCTCCAGCACCACCGCCGCGTAAGGCCCATCAGGACTTCTTACGGGACCCTGTCGTCGTCCGACGACGGGGTCCTCGGCGTTTTCCGGGGCGGCTAGGGTGCGGGCATGGCGAACAAGGCGAACAAGGTGGATGCCGAGATCGGCGTGATCGGCGGCTCGGGTTTCTACTCGTTCCTCGACGACGTGACCGAGGTCGAGGTGGAGACCCCGTACGGGCCGCCCAGCGACTCCCTCTTCCTCGGCGAGGTCGCCGGCCGGCGGGTCGCCTTCCTCCCCCGGCACGGGCGCGGCCACCATCTGCCGCCGCACCGCATCAACTACCGGGCCAACCTGTGGGCGCTGCGGTCGGTCGGCGCGCGCCAGGTCCTCGGCCCGTGCGCGGTCGGCGGCCTGCGCCCCGAGTACGGGCCGGGCACCCTGCTGGTGCCGGACCAGTTCGTCGACCGTACGAAGACCCGGCCGTCGACGTACTTCGACGGGCTGCCGATGCCCGACGGCACGGTGCCCAACGTGGTGCACGTGTCGCTGGCCGACCCCTACTGCCCGACCGGTCGGGCCGCCGCGCTGAAGGCGGCCCGGGGGCTGGACTGGGAGCCCGTGGACGGCGGCACCCTGGTCGTGGTCGAGGGGCCGCGCTTCGGGACCCGCGCGGAGTCCTTGTGGCACCGGGCACAGGGCTGGTCGGTGGTGGGCATGACCGGCCATCCCGAGGCGGCGCTCGCCCGTGAGCTGGAGCTCTGCTACACCTCGCTGACCCTCGTCACCGACCTCGACGCCGGTGCGGAGAGCGGCGAGGGCGTTTCGCACGAGGAGGTACTGCGGGTGTTCGCGGCGAACGTGGACCGGCTGCGGGGCGTCCTGTTCGACGCGGTGGCCGCGCTGCCGGCGACCGGGGCCCGGGACTGCACGTGCGGGGCTGCGCTTGGCGGGATGGATCCGGGGCTCACGCTGCCGTAGCCGCGGGGCCGTGCCGATCGGGGGGTGGTGCCGGGGCGGCCGGGTGGTGGCTTCGGTGGCGACTGGGGCGGCCGGGTGCGGGCGTCGGCGGGCGACTGGGGCAGCCAGG
>NZ_RAIF01000018.1:200738-201022 GCF_003671715.1 Streptomyces sp. E2N166
GGCCGGGGCGATGGTGCCGGTGCTGGCCGGGGCGATGGTGCCGGTGCTGGCCGGGGCGATGGTGCCGGTGCTGGCCGGGGCGATGGTGCCGGAGGCGGAACGTCCCGTTCGGGTGAGGGAGTTGTCCACAACCGGTGGGTGGCCCACGGGCTCCGGCGGGCGACAGCGAGAAGCCTCATCGTGGGAGCGCAAGCCGATCTCCCGTCGTCTCCTCGTCACAGGTGGTGGTCACCGTGTCCCCTTCCACCGTTCCCAGCCCGCTTCCTCTCCCGCCTCCGCTCCCC
>NZ_RAIF01000018.1:201032-202717 GCF_003671715.1 Streptomyces sp. E2N166
CCGCCGCGGCGCTGGTCGCGGCGGGCCCGCACCCGGGCTCCGGCGCACGGGACACCCAACGGGCACGCGGGCATCCGGCGACGGACACGGAAACGGCAACGGAGACGGCGGGCAGGCGGCACGGCGCGCGACTCGTGACGGCGCCGGTGCGGATCGCCGACGCGGCCACGGTGCGGCTGCTCGGGCCGGGCGACCGGGTCGACGTCGTCGCGGCCGGGGACGGCGGCGCGGGCGACGCCTCCGTGATCGCGCGCGGCGCGCTGGTGGCGGAGGTGCCGGAGCCCATCGAGGGGACCGCGGCCGGCGGGGCACTGGTGGTGGTCTCGGTGCCGCGTGCCACCGCGCACCGGCTGGTCGGCGCGAGCGCCCTGTCGCGGCTGGCGGTGACGCTGTGCTGAGCCCGTCAAGTCGCTCGTTCGAGGGGTCTGATTGGACAGGACGGCCCAGCGCTGACGTAGGTTGCGGAGCGTTTTGTTCCACACCCTGTTCGTGCGAGACCCGTTCGCGCGAGACCTGTGCATACGAGGAGAGCCCCCGAGGTGAGCGAGAAGAACGAGCCGAGCGTCTGGCAGGGTTTCAAGGCCTTCCTGATGCGCGGAAACGTGATCGACCTGGCGGTGGCGGTGGTCATCGGCGCCGCCTTCACCAACATCGTCAACTCGGTGGTGAAGGGGGTCATCAACCCCCTGGTCGGAGCGTTCGGCACCAAGAGCCTGGACAGCTACAACTCCTGTCTCAAGGGCCCGTGCACCGGTACCGGGGACGCCGCCACGGGCGTGCGGATCCTGTGGGGATCGGTGCTGGGCGCCACCCTCACCTTCGTGATCACCGCGGCCGTCGTCTACTTCATGATGGTCCTGCCCATGGCGAAGTACCTCGCGCGGCAGGAGGCCCGCCGCAAGGCGAAGGAGGGCACGCGGGAGATCGTCGAGGTCTCCGAGCTGGAGGTGCTCAAGGAGATCCGGGACGCGCTGGTCGCGCAGCGCGGTTCGGGCCACGACCGCCCGTAGACCGCCCGGGAGGGCCGGAGCGGCTCGGGCGGGTAGGCGCACGGCTCAGAGGTGGTGGGGCGGCTTCTCGTCGAGGAAGCGCTTCAGGTCGGCCGCGCTGTCGCCCTCGGGCCGCTCGCCCCATCCCCGGTCGGTGTCGTCCGAGGTCTGCTGGTCCAGCGGGTCGTCGAAGACCAGCGCGGGCCTGGGCGCACGGGGCTCGGGTTCGGGGGTGGTGCTCATGGCTCCAGGGTACGGCCCCTTCGGTACGGGGCGCCCCGGCTTCGGGGCACCCCCTGATGCCGCCGCCGGGCGCCGGTACCTGGACGAGACTGGCGGCATGACAGTTGACGCATTGACGGACGTCGCCGGCCTGCTGGTGGGGCACGCGACGCGCACCGGCGACGGGTGGCTCACGGGCACGACGGTGGTGCTCGCGCCGGAGGGCGGGGCGGTCGCCGCCGTGGACGTGCGCGGAGGAGGCCCCGGCACCAAGGAGACGGACGCGCTCGATCCGCGCAACCTGGTGCAGAAGGTCCAGGCGGTGGTGCTGACCGGCGGCAGCGCGTACGGGCTCGACGCGGCGTCCGGGGTGATGGCCTGGCTGGAGGAGCGGGGACGCGGGGTGCGCGTCGGCCCGGACCCCGCGCACGTGGTGCCGGTGGTGCCCGCGGCGTGCGTCTTCGACCTGGGGCG
>NZ_RAIF01000018.1:202778-207952 GCF_003671715.1 Streptomyces sp. E2N166
GTCGGCGGCCGAGGCGGCCCACGCGAGCGCGCCGGGCGCGGGGGTGGCCGAGGGGTCCGTCGGGGCGGGCACGGGAGCCGTGGTCGGCACGCTGAAGGGCGGTATCGGCACCGCGAGCACCGTGCTGGACTCGGGGATCACGGTGGCGGCGCTGGTGGTGGCCAACGCGGCGGGATCGGTGACGGATCCGGAGACGGGGGTGCTGTACGGGGAGTTGTTCCGGGGCGGACGGGTGGAGTACCCGGCGCCGGGCGTCCACGAGGCGGCGGGGCGGCGTCTCGCCGAGGTCGCGGCGAGGAACGCGCCGCCCCCGCTGAACACCACGCTCGCCGTGGTCGCCACCGACGCGGAGCTGTCCAAGGCACAGGCGCAGAAGCTGGCCGGCACGGCGCACGACGGCATCGCGCGTGCCGTGCGGCCGGTGCACCTGCTCAGCGACGGGGACACGGTGTTCACCCTGGCGACCGGGCGGCGCCCCCTCGACGCGGCCCAGCCGCTCGCGCTGAACGAGGTGCTGGCGGCGGGCGCGGACATGGTGACGCGCGCGATCGTGCGCGCCGTCCGGGCCGCCGAGCCGGTGGACGGGCCGGGCGGGGCGTGGCCGTCGTACGAGGAGCTCTACGGACGCCCGTCCAGCGCCGGTTGACCGGTCCGAGGAGCAACTCTCCCGAGTAGTGCGGGTCATGCCGAGCCCGCGATTGTCCCGGTTCTGTCACGCGTCGGCGTTCCGGGCGGCCGGGGGGAACCCCGCCGGCCGCCGGGCACCTCTACAGGTCTGAAGCGAACACCGCACAACACCCGAACCTGGAGCAGCCCGTGACAACGCCGGACATATCTGCGCGACGCGTACTGGGCGCCTGTGCCGCCCTGATGGTCGGCGCCCTCACCCTCACCGCCTGCGGCGGAAGCGCCAGCGCCGAGGACAAGAAGGACGGCAAGGGCGGGGCGGAGTCCGCCAGGACCTCGGTGGCGAAGGTCGTGATCTCGGCGGAGAACGGTTCGACCGGCGCCTCGATCAACGCGACCGGCGTGAAGGTCAGCGACGGCAGGCTCACGGACGTGAGGATGACGGTGCCGGAGACGGGTGCCGTCGTGCCGGGCGCGGTCTCCGCCGACGGTGGCAGCTGGAAGCCGAAGGAGCAGCTGGAGCGCGGCACGAAATACCGGATCACGGCGACCGCGAAGGACACCGCCGGCCGCACGGCCGCCGCCGACTCGGTCTTCACCACCGTCTCCTCGGCCAACAGCTTCATCGGCACGTACACCCCGGACGGCGGCACGACGGTGGGGGTCGGCATGCCGGTGTCGTTCACGTTCGACAAGGCGATCAGCGACCGCAAGAGCGTCCAGTCGCACATCACGGTCACCTCCAGCAGCGGTCAGGAAGTGGTCGGGCACTGGTTCGGGTCGCAGCGGCTCGACTTCCGGCCCGAGGAGTACTGGAAGGCCGGCTCCAAGGTCACGATGAAGATCGACCTCGACGGGGTGGAGGGCGCGAACGACGTCTACGGCGTGCAGAAGAAGACCGTCACCTTCACCGTGGGCCGCGCACAGGTCTCCACGGTGGACGCCGACACGCAGACCATGACGGTCGTGCGCGACGGCAAGACCCTGAAGAGCGTCCCGATCTCGGCGGGCGACGCCCAGCACACCACGTACAACGGGCAGATGGTCATCTCCGAGAAGGTCCTGCAGACCCGCATGGACAGCCGGACGGTCGGGCTCGGCGGCGAGTACGACATCCCGGACGTGCCGCACGCCATCCGGCTGACGACCTCCGGCACCTTCCTGCACGGCAACTACTGGTACAACCCGGGCAATCCGCCCTTCGGTCGCCAGGGCACCAGTCACGGCTGTGTCGGACTGCGGGACGTCCGGGGCGGGCAGGGCGCCACCCCCGCCAAGTGGTTCTACGACAATTCGCTCATCGGGGACGTCGTGGTCGTCAAGAACTCCCCGGACGACACGGTCGCGCCGGACAACGGACTCAACGGCTGGAACATGGCCTGGAGTGAGTGGGTCGCCGGAAGCGCCGCCTGACCGGCCGCTGAGCAGCGTATTTTGACCGACCGTCGGGTCGCGCGGAAACTTTTCGCGCGGCCCGCGCGTTTTTCGGACGTACGTTTTCTCGGTTCCCGGACATGATGTCCGACCGAGGGGCTACGGTATGCACCCACAAGGTGACATGCAGCAACGCCGGGAGAAACCTTGAGCGTTCCGTACGAGACGGCAGCGTACGAACCACCCGAGTCGCCCGAGTCTCCGGAGGAGCACCTCATGCGACTGCTCGGTCGCGCCCTGAACTCGTTCGAGCTGCCCGACGAGACGATACGGCAACTGGACTGCGCGCTGGCGCACGACGGTTCCCTGCACTCCGCGCATCACAGCGCGGGGCTGCACCGCGAGACGTACCGGCACACCTGGCTGCTCGCCGACGGCTCGGCGGTCACGCTCTGGGAGCTGGTCCACAACACCGCCCCGGGCCGCGAACCGCAGCACGAGGTGTACGTCGACGAGGAGGAGCTGCGCACCGCCACCGCCCGGCTGGCACTGCCGCCGGACACACCGGACTTCGAGCTGCCGGTGCAGGTGCAGCTGTCCCCGGTTCCCGCCCCGCGGCACGCCTATGTCCCCGACGCCTCGGCGGACCACGCCCGTCGGCTGCTGCGCCGCGCGGAGAACCCGGACCGGCCCGGCGCCGACCTCGCCGCGCTGCTGGCGACGGCGTCCGCGCACCAGATCACCCAGGCGTTCGGCGGCCCCGGCCGAACGGGCCGCGCCCGGATCGGTTTCTCGCTCTACGAGCACGCGTTCCTGCTGCGGGACGGCGCGGAGGTCTCCCTCTGGGAGGTCGAGCACACGGCCACACCAGACGGGCGGCACATGTGCGAGGTGTACGACAGCGAGGACTCCGCCCGCCGCGCGATGGAGCGGCGCGCGGCGCAGGTCTCCTAGCCCTCTCCTGGCCCCGGGGACACCGCCGGGCCGAGGACACCACCGGGCCTGGCGCACCACCGGGCCGAGCACGCCGTCGGGCCGGGCCCTCTGCGGAACCCGGCCCGTGGATGGTTGGCGAAGACCGTCCTTACGCGGCCACCGGCTGCTTGGCCCCCGGCGCCGAGGCCGACGGGTCGGCGTCACCGGAGCCCGGTGCCGCCACTCCCGGCGCCGGTTTGCGCAGGCCCTTGAGGACGATCACCAGGCCCGTGGTGACGCAGACGCCCGCCGCGATGGCGACCAGGTAGAGCAGCGGGTTGCCGATCAGCGGGACCACGAAGATGCCGCCGTGCGGGGCGCGCAGCGTGGCGCCGAAGGCCATCGAGAGGGCGCCGGTGACCGCGCCGCCCACCATCGAGGACGGGATGACCCGCAGCGGGTCGGCCGCGGCGAACGGGATCGCGCCCTCGGAGATGAAGGAGGCGCCCAGCACCCAGGCGGCCTTGCCGTTCTCGCGCTCGGCGGCGTTGAAGAGCTTGCTCCGCACGGTCGTGGCCAGGGCCATGGCCAGCGGCGGGACCATACCGGCCGCCATGACCGCCGCCATGATCTTCATCGCCGAGTCGCTGGGGTCGGAGACCGCGATACCGGCGGTGGCGAAGGCGTAGGCGACCTTGTTGACCGGGCCGCCGAGGTCGAAGCACATCATCAGGCCGAGCAGGGCGCCGAGCAGGATCGCGTTGGCACCGGACAGGTCGCTCAGCCAGTCGGTCATCGCCTTCTGCGCGGACGCGATGGGCTTGCCGATCACCACGAACATCAGGAACCCGACCACCGCCGAGGAGATCAGCGGGATCACCACCACGGGCATGATGCCGCGCAACGCCGCCGGTATGCGTACCCGTTGGATCGCCATCACCACGGCACCGGAGATCAGACCGGCCGCCAGACCGCCGAGGAACCCGGCGTTGATGGTCAGCGCGATCGAGCCGCCGACGAAGCCGGGGACCAGGCCCGGCCGGTCGGCCATGCCGTAGGCGATGTAACCGGACAGCACCGGGACGAGGAAGGCGAAGGCCACGCCGCCGATCTGGAACAGCAGCGCAGCCCAGCTGTCCGTCTGGGACCACACGAAGTGGTCCATCACCGACGGCGCCTTGTTGATCTCGTAGCCGCCGATCGCGAAGCCCAGGGCGATCAGCAGACCGCCCGCGGCGACGAACGGCACCATGTAGCTCACGCCGGACATCAGCCAGACGCGCAGCTTCGTCCCGTATCCCTCACCGGACCCGCCACCGCGCTCGACGGGTGTCGCACCGGAGGAGCCGGAGGAACCGCCCGCACCGGCCACCGTGACCTCGCCGCGGGCCGCCTTGCCGCGGACCTCGCCGATCAGCTCGGCGGGCCGGTTGATGGCCGCCTTGACGCCGGTGTCGACGGTGGGTTTCCCGGCGAAGCGGTCCTTCTCGCGCACGGGCACGTCGTGGGCGAAGATCACGCCGTCCGCCGCCTCGATCACCGCCGGGTCGAGCCGGGTGAAACCGGCCGAGCCCTGGGTCTCGACGGCGACCTCGACGCCCGCCTCGCGGCCCGCGGTCTCCAGCGACTCGGCAGCCATGTAGGTGTGCGCGATGCCGGTGGGGCAGGAGGTGACGGCGACGATACGGAAGGGGCGCCCGGGCTCGTCACTCCCCTCGTCGGGGCTGCCCGTGGCGGTCTCGGCGGAGGCCGCCGCCGAGACCGCCACGGAGTCCTCGGCGCCCTCGGAGGCGTTCCCAGGGACGTCTTCGGAAAGGTCTCCGGAGACGTCTCCGGCACCGGTCGGCTCCTCCCCGCGGATCAGCGCCGCGGCGGCACTCGCGTCGCCCACCGACCGCAGCGCGCCGGTGAACTCGGCGTTCATCAGCTGCCGGGCGAGTGAGGAGAGGATCGTCAGGTGGGCGTCGTCGGCGCCCGCCGGAGCGGCGATCAGGAAGATCAGGTCGGCCGGTCCGTCCGCCGCCCCGAAGTCGACGCCGGTCGCGCTGCGCCCGAAGGCCAGCGTCGGCTCGGTGACATGCTCGCTGCGGCAGTGCGGGATGCCGATGCCGCCGTCGAGGCCGGTCGGCATCTGCGCCTCACGGGCGGCGACGTCGGCGAGGAAGCCGTCCAGGTCGGTCACCCGGCCCTGGGCCACCATCCGCTCGGCGAGGGCGCGCGCCGCCGCTTCCTTGGTGTCGGCGGACAGGTCGAGGTCG
>NZ_RAIF01000018.1:208176-249667 GCF_003671715.1 Streptomyces sp. E2N166
GTCCGGGACGGGGTGGGGGTCAAGGAGGGAGCCGGGGAGGCAGTCGGGGTGGGAGCCGGGGAGGCAGTCGGGGTGGGAGCTCATGACGCCGGCTCCTTCAGTGCGCGGTCCACCGGCACCTCCGCCGTGACCGTCACCGCCCCCAGGTCCAGGTCGGCCGGCGTCGGCATCACGCTGCCGGGCAGCTGCACGGCGGCGGCGCCGTGCGCGACGGCGGAGGCGAGCGCGCCCGGACCGGCACCGCCGGCGACGAGGAAACCGGCGAGGGAGGCGTCACCGGCGCCGACGTTGCTGCGTACGGCGTCCACGCGGGCGCTGCCGAACCAGGCGCCCGCGTCGTCCACGAGCAGCTGGCCGTCGGCGCCGAGGCTGGCGAGCACGGACCGGGCGCCCAGCTCCCGCAGTTCCTCGGCGGCCTTCACGGCGTCGCCGACGGTGGCCAGGGGGCGCCCGACGGCTTCCGCGAGCTCCTCGGCGTTCGGCTTGACCACGTCGGGCCGCTCACGCAGCGCCTGGAGCAGGGCGGGCCCGGAGGTGTCCAGGGCGATGCGGACGCCGGCGGCGTGCGCCCGGGCGACCAGGTCGGCGTACCAGGAGGGGGCGAGTCCGCGGGGCAGGCTGCCGCAGCAGGCGATCCAGTCCGCGCCGCGCGACTGCCGCCGTACGGTCTCCAGGAGCAGTTCCCGTTCGGCCGCCGACAGCTCGGGGCCCGGCGCGTTGATCTTCGTCAGAACGCCGTCGGCCTCGGCGAGGGCGATGTTGGCCCGGGTGACCCCGGCGATCGGCACCGGTGCGACCTCGATGCCCTGGGCGTCGAGCAGTTCGGTGACGAGCGCGCCGGACGGGCCGCCGAGCGGCAGCACCGCGACGGTGCGCCGGCCGGCCGCCGTCACCGCGCGCGAGACGTTCACGCCCTTGCCGCCCGGGTCCACGCGCTCGCCCGTGGCGCGGACGACCTCGCCGCGGTCGAGGGAGGGAACCTCGTAGGTGCGGTCCAGAGACGGGTTGGGGGTGACGGTGAGGATCATGCGCGTACTACTTCCGTGCCGGCGCGCTCGATGGCGGTGGCGTCTTCGGGGCTCATCCCGCTGTCGGTGATCAGCAGGTCCACATCGCTCAGGGCACCGAAGCGGGCGAAGTGCTCCTGGCCGTGCTTGGAGGAGTCGGCGAGCAGCACCACGCGACGGGCGGCGGCGACCGCGGCCCGCTTCACGGCGGCCTCGGCGAGGTCCGGGGTAGTCAGACCGTGCTCCACGGAGAAGCCGTTGGCCGCCACCACCAGCACGTCCGCGCGGATCTCGCCGTACGCGCGCAGCGCCCAGGCGTCCACGGCGGCGCGCGTACGGTGCCGCACGCGCCCTCCGACCAGGTGGAGCTGGATGCCGGGGTGGTCGGCGAGCCGGGCCGCGATGGGCAGGCTGTGGGTGACGACGGTCAGCGAGGTCTCCGGCGGGAGCGCGGCGGCCACGCGGGCCACCGTCGAACCGGCGTCGAGGATCATCGTGCCCTCGGTCGGCAGTTCCGCCAGGGCCGCCTTCGCGATCCGGTCCTTCTCGTCGGCGGCCGTCGACTCACGTTCGGCGAGGTCCGGCTCGAAGTCCAGCCTCCCGGCGGGGATCGCGCCGCCGTGCACCCGGCGGAGCAGACCGGCGCGGTCGAGCGCCTTGAGGTCGCGGCGGATGGTCTCCGCCGTCACCTGGAACTCCTCGGCCAGCGACACCACGTCCACCCGGCCGCCGTCCCGGGCGAGCCGGAGGATCTCCTGCTGCCGCTCCGGTGCGTACATCACCGATCGCCTCCGACCTGTGCCCGAACCTGTGGTTTCACACGGAGATTACGCCCGGTATTCCAGAAAGTAAACAGGAAACCGGAAGTGCTCGGGCCCAAACAGACACGAACAGACATCGTGGAAGAAGGGGCGGGCCCGACACCGAAGTACCGGACCCGCCCCTCCGTCCCCGGACCAGCGTGGGCTCAGACCAGCGTGGGTTCCCTCTCCTCCGCCCGCGCCTCCTCCTGGGCACCCTCCACGTGCTGGGCCGGCCGCCTGGGCAGCGCGAACATCAGCAGGAAGATGACGCCCATCACCCCGGCCACCCAGCCCAGCGCGTTCTGGAAGCCGTCCGCGTAGGCCGCGCCGATCCGCGCCGGTGCCAGGTGGTCGCTCATCGTGCCGAAGAAGACCACCGAGACCAGCCCCAGCCCCAGCGCGTTGCCCATCTGCTGGACCGTGTTGATGAGCCCCGACGCCGCTCCGGCGTGCTCACGCGGCACCTGGGACAGCACCGCGTCCGTCAGCGGGGCGACGATCAGCCCCATGCCGACGCCCATGACGACGAGCGGCAGCGCCATCTGCCAGGGCGTGATGCCGAGCCCGTACCGCTCCGACCCCCAGATGTAGAGCAGTACTCCGGCCGCCATCACCAGCGCCCCCGCCTGAAGTACCTTGCGCCCGAAGCGGGGGACCAGCTTCTGCACCGACACCCCGGCCGCCACGGAGACGGCTATCGAGAACGGTACGCCGGTCAGCCCGGCCCGCAGCGGGCTCCAGCCGAGCCCTTCCTGCATGTACAGCGTCCAGACCAGGAAGAAGATGCCCAGCGCGACCCCGAAGACGGTCTGCACCGCGATGCCCGCCGCGAAGCTCTTCACCTTGAACAGCGACAGCTCGACCAGCGGCGAACCGTCCCGGGCGGTCTTCCGCCTCTCGTACGCCACCAGCACCGCGAGGACGACGACCGAGCCGGCCATCGACAGATGTCCCCACAGCGGCCAGTCCAGCTCGCGGCCCCGAGTGAGCGGGTAGACCAGCATCAGCAGACCGAGGGTGACCAGGACGACCCCGACCAGGTCCAGCTTGAGGGCGCGCGGCGCCTTGGACTCCGTGATGAAGCGGCTGCCGAGGACGAGTCCCGCGATGCCGACCGGCAGGTTGATGAGGAAGATGGGCCGCCACTCGAGGCCGAAGAGGTTCCACTCGGTGAGCAGGGCGCCCAGCAGCGGTCCGGAGACGGCCCCCAGTCCGACGATCGCGCCGAACAGCCCGAACACCTTGCCGCGTTCGTGCGCCGGGAACGTCGCGTGCACGATCGACAGCACCTGCGGCACCATCAGCGCCGCCATGGCGCCCTGGAGGATGCGGGAGGCGACCAGCATCTCCGGGTTCACGGCGAGGCCGCACAGCGCGGACGCGACGGTGAAGCCGCCGATGCCGATGAGGAACACCCGCTTGCGGCCGTGGATGTCGCCGAGCCGCCCGCCGGTGATCAGGCCGGCGGCGAAGGCGAGGGCGTAACCGGCGGTGATCCACTGGATCTGGCTGAAGGTGGCGCCCTCGTCCTGCCGGATCGACGGGATCGCGATGTTGACGATGGTGACGTCGACCAGGTCCATGAAGGCCGCGGTCATCACGATCGCGAGGGCGAACCAGCGACGTCGGTCGCCCGCGGCGGGCCGGGCTGGTGACGGGTCCGGGGTGTGCGTGAAGGTCATGGAGCGAAGCTATGACCCCAGTAGGACAGGTCTCGTCCTAGATCTGCGGCATCCTCGAACGCATGACGACGGACACTCCGGCCCGGCTCCTGACGCTCCTCTCCCTCCTCCAGACGCCCCGCGAATGGCCCGGCGGCGAGCTCGCCGACCGGCTCGGGGTCTCCCGCCGCACGGTCCGGCGGGACATCGACCGGCTGCGCGAGCTGGGTTACCCCGTGCAGGCGACCATGGGTTCCGACGGCGGCTACCGGCTGGTGGCCGGCAAGGCGATGCCGCCGCTCGTCCTCGACGACGAGGAGGCGGTGGCCATCGCGGTCGGGCTGCGCGCCGGCGCCGGTCACGCGGTCGAGGGCGTGGACGAGGCGTCGGTACGGGCGCTGGCCAAGCTGGAGCAGGTGCTGCCGGGCCGGCTCCGTCACCGCGTCGCCACCCTCCAGGCCGCGACGACGCCGCTGACCAGCGGGGACGGCCCGAGTATCGCGCCCGAGACGCTGACCGTCATGGCGTCGACGGTGGCCGGGCGGGAGCGGCTGCGGTTCGCCTACCGCGCGGGGGACGGCGTCGAGTCGCGGCGCGTGACGGAGCCGTACCGGCTGGTGTCGACGGGCCGCCGCTGGTACCTGGTCGCCTACGACCTCGACCGGGACGACTGGCGGACCTTCCGGGTCGACCGGGTCAGCGAGCCGTTCGCGACCGGTGCGCGGTTCGCTCCGCGGGAGTTGCCGACGGGGAGCGCGGCGGAGTACCTGCGGCGCTCGATGCAGCGGCGCGGCGACTCGTACGAGATCGTGGTCGCCTTCGACGCACCGGTCGAGGTGGTCGCGGCACGGCTGCCGCAATGGCTCGGCACACCGGAACCGGCGGACGACGGCGCGTCGTGCGTCCTGCGGGCGACCGTGTCCGACGCGGTGGAGTGGATGGCGGTACGTCTCGCGATGCTGGGGGTGGACTTCCGGGTGCGGGAGCCGGCGGAACTGGTGGAGTGCGTAAGGGGGCTGGGGACGAGGCTGGTGAGGGCGGCAGCGGACCGGTGACCGGCCCCCGCCATACTCCGGCCGCGATGGCCCCCACCGCCGTGCTCTGTCCCTGCCATGCCCTCACCGCCACGCTCCGGCCCCGGGAAACGGCGGCCCCGAAGCGCGGCCGACCCCTACCCCGTAGGACCGCCAGGGCCGCCGGTACCGCTGGTCCCGCTTGTAGCGCCGGTACCGTCGGTACCGCCCGTACCGCCCTCCCAAGGGACCTCCCGCAACACCTGAAGGTTCCGCAACGCCAGTTCCAGAGGGCCGTGCGCCCCCTCGGCCGAGAGGGCCTCCGCGGAGGCCGCCCAGTACTCCACCGCCACGCGCACCGCCGCACCCGCCACGGCTGCCGCGAAGTGCAGCCCGGGAGAGCCCCGCAGCCGCGCGGCAACGTTGTCGTCCCCGTACGCCGCCCGCGCGGCCAGCGCCTCCACGAGCCCCCGCTCCGACGTCTGGCAGACCTCCGCCCACACCTTCCGCAGCGCCGGACTGGTCTCGGCCAGGCGGATGAGCGTGCGGGCCCATTCCCAGGAGGGCGCCGACACCCCGGCACCCGGCGTCAGCGTGTGCCGTACGGCGTACTCCAGGGCCTCGGGCTGGGACAGCTCGGCCGGGGCCTCGCGCACCGCCTGCGCCCAGCGCTCGGCGCCCAGGGCGTAGAGCGGGGCGACGGCCTCCTCCTTCGTCGCGAAGTAGCGGTAGAAGGTTCGCGGGGCGATGCCGGCGGCCCGGGCGATGTCCTCGGCGCGGGTGGCCCGCAGGCCCTGGCCGACGAAGAGCCGGGCCGCCGCGCGGGCGATCTCCATCCGTGTCTCGGCCTTGCGCCGCTCGGTCAGGGAGACGGAGGCCGGACCGGGCGCGGGGGCCGACGACGATGCTGGGGTGGTGCTGCTCACTTCGGCAGGCTATGCCGCTGTGGCACAATCTGCCATTCGGCGGGCCACCCCGGGGTTCAGGTTCGGGGTGCCCCGCCTCCCACGATCCGCTCCGGCCGGTGAAGCCCCACTTCGCCGTCGGCCGCGGAGCGCGGCCGGCTCGCGCTCCCGACGCGGAAGGAGCCGGGCTGCGGCGCCCCGGGGGGAGAGGCGCCGAGCCCGGCTCGGGAGTGTCCCGGCACCGGGGGGAGTGCGTCGGGACGTGGTCCAAAGGGCGGAGGGAACGGTTCGGGGGCCCGTGTCCCGGGCCCGAACTGCTGGGCCCGGAGTTCTTGTTCCCGAACCCCCGCCGGTTGAAGCAGCGTTGTACGGCCATGTTTGCGCGGGGTTCGGCCACCGGCGTACGCCCCACGCGTCACGTCACGCCCCCGCATCACGGCCTCCGCCGGCGACCGGCCCCTGCCGTGCCCCCGGCTGTCCCGCCACTCGCTTACGCCGCCGCCTCGAAACCGGTGTCGCGGGCCAGCTTCTTCAGCTCCAGCAGCGCGTGCTTCTCGATCTGCCGGATCCGCTCGCGGGTGAGCCCGTGCTCCTTTCCGACCTCGGTCAGCGTACGCTCGCGGCCGTCGTCGATGCCGTACCGCATCTTGATGATGGAGGCCGTGCGCGGGTCCAGGCGGCCGATGAGGTCGTCGAGCTCCTCGCTGCGCAGCAGCGTCATCACCGACTGCTCGGGCGACACGGCGGAGGTGTCCTCCAGCAGGTCGCCGAACTGGGTCTCGCCCTCGTCGTCCACCGACATGTTCAGCGATACGGGGTCGCGGGCCCAGTCGAGTACGTCGGTGACGCGCTCGGGCGTCGAACCGAGCTCGGCGGCGATCTCGACGGGCTCCGGCTCGCGGCCGTGCTCGCGGTTGAACTCCCGCTGCACGCGCCGGATCCGGCCCAGCTCCTCCACCAGGTGGACGGGCAGCCGGATGGTGCGCGACTGGTCGGCGATCGACCGGGTGATGGCCTGGCGAATCCACCAGGTCGCGTACGTCGAGAACTTGAAGCCCTTGCGGTAGTCGAACTTCTCGACCGCGCGGACCAGGCCGGCGTTGCCCTCCTGGATGAGGTCGAGCAGGGGCAGACCACTGCGGGGGTAGCGGCGGGCGACCGCGACGACCAGGCGGAGGTTGGAACGGATGAAGACGTCCTTCGCCCGCTCGCTCTCCTCGATCAGGGCCTCCAGCTCCTCCCGGGTGGCGTCCGCCCCGGTCTCCTCGTAGCCTTCGAGGACCTGCCGCGCGAACACACCCGCCTCGATGGCTTGGGACAGCTCGACCTCCTTGGCGGCGTCGAGCAGAGGCGTCCGTGCGATCTCGTCGAGGTACATGCCGACCAGATCGCGGTCGGCGAGCTCGCCGCCGGCTGCGCGGACGCTGGTTGCCGCGTCGGAGGTCCCGCCGGTGGCGGACTTACGACGGGCGACGGCACGGGTTGCCATGCGTGCTCCCTTGCGATGGTGGTTCAGCGGGTCGTCCTGTGGACGCCGGGCACCGTGTGGGGTTGTCGTCTCCGGTGTTCTCGGTCCCGGATCCGGTCTCCGGTCCCTCTCGGGACTCTCCTCGGGTGCCCTGCATCCGATGGAAACAACGACTGGAATCCGGACAGAATTCCCAACCCGCCCCCCGATTTTTCTGATCATGCAGTACCCTGTGCCGCCACGTAAGGAGGCACGATGGCGCCGGGACGGGCAGAGGTCCAGGTCAGGCCGGGAGTCGAGGAGGATCTCAAGGCCCTCACCGACCTCTACAACCACTACGTACGTGAGACGCCCATCACGTTCGACACCGCCACCTTCACCCCGGAAGAGCGCCGCCCTTGGCTGCTCTCCCACCCTGAAGACGGCCCGCACCGGCTGAGGGTTGCCACGGACGCCGACTCACAGGAGATTCTGGGCTACGCCACATCCGGCCCTTATCGCGCCAAGCCCGCGTACGGGACCTCGGTGGAGACGACCGTCTACGTCGCCCCGCGGGCCGGCGGCCGGGGCATCGGCACGCTTCTCTACGCGTCCCTCTTCGAGGCCTTGGCCGGCGAGGACGTGCACCGCGCCTACGCGGGCGTCGCGCAGCCCAACGCCGCCTCCGCCCGACTGCACGAGCGCTTCGGCTTCCGGTACGTCGGCACGTACCGCGAGGTGGGCCGGAAGTTCGGCCGGTACTGGGACGTGGCCTGGTACGAGAAGCCGCTGTAGCCCTCCACGCAGGCGCGGGCCCGCCCCGCCGGGCGCGAATCCTCCCCGGGGGCGCTAGCCTTCCCCGCCGGGCGCGAGTCCTCCCCGTGGGGCGCGCTCAGCCGAACTGCACCGAACGCTTGGCCAGCCCCATCCAGAACCCGTCGATCACGGATTCACGCAGGTCCAGTTCACCGGCCGCGTCCGCCGCCCCCATCGTCACGAACAGCGGGGCGAAGTGCTCGGTGCGCGGGTGGGCGAGCAGGCCGGCCGGGGACTTGCGGGCGAAGTCGAGCAGCCCGTCCACGTCACCGGCCTCCAGCGCGCGCCGGCCCCAGTCGTCGAACTCGGCGGACCAGGCGGGGATGCCGCCCTGGCGCAGCGCGGCCAGGTTGTGGGTGAAGAAGCCGGAGCCGACGATCAGCACGCCCTCGTCGCGCAGCGGCGCGAGCCTGCGGCCGATCTCCATGAGCCGCGCGGGGTCGAGGGTCGGCATGGAGACCTGGAGGACCGGGATGTCGGCGCCGGGGTACATCTCGACGAGCGGCACGTACGCGCCGTGGTCGAGACCGCGGTCGGGGACGTCCTGCACGGGCGTGCCGGGGGCGCGCAGCAGCTTGCGGACGGACTCGGCTAGCGCGGGAGCGCCGGGGGCCTCGTAGCGCACCCGGTAGTAGTGCTCCGGGAAGCCCCAGAAGTCGTACACCAGGGGGACGGTCCGGGTGGCGCCGAGGGCGAGCGGGGCCTCCTCCCAGTGCGCGGAGACGACGAGGATCGCCTTGGGGCGCGGCAGGGCGGCGGCCCACGCGGCGAGTTCGCCGGGCCAGACGGGGTCGTCGGCGAGCGGCGGGGCGCCGTGACTGAGGTAGAGGGCCGGCATGCGCTCCCGGGTGACGGCGGACATGAGGGCGGCTCCCAGTACTTGAACTCTCAATCTCTCTTGCTCACGAATCTACGCCCGATTTGTTTAAAGTTCAAGAAGTGGTTGCGTACGATGGGTTACATGAACACGGCACCCATCCCGGCCGCCCCCGCCGAAGAGCCCCGCTGGCTCACCGCCGATGAACAGCGCGTCTGGCGCTCCTACATCGAGGCCGCGACCCTCCTGGAGGACCACCTCGACCGTCAGCTCCAGCGCGACGCGGGCATGCCGCACGTCTACTACGGCCTGCTGGTCAAGCTCGCCGAGTCACCGCGGCGGCGGCTGCGGATGACGGAGCTGGCCCGGTACGCGAAGATCACCCGCTCCCGCCTCTCGCACGCGATCGCCCGCCTGGAGAAGAACGGCTGGGTGCGCCGCGAGGACTGCCCCTCCGACAAGCGGGGCCAGTTCGCCATCCTCACGGACGAGGGGTACGAGGTGCTGGGCGAGACCGCGCCGGGCCATGTGGAGGCCGTACGCCAGGCCGTGTTCGACCGGCTCACGCCCGAACAGCAGAAGTCCCTCGGCGAGATCATGCGGATCGTCGCCGAGGGACTTCAGCCGAGCGAAGCGGGTGCGGACCTGCCCTGGCTGCGCTGAGCGCGCGGCCGGGGCAGGTCCTGGGAACCGTGCGCGAGGGGGCGTCCCCTCCCCCTGCGCACGGATGGAACAGGTGTCCCGAAGGGGTACCGCGTCCGGCGTCGCGTCAGTGGGCGACGACCGGCACCGGCAGCTCGTCCTCGACCGCGTCGCCCGAACCGGAGCCCGAACCCGTGACGGCGGTGCCGCCCGGGCGGCCGGCGTTGACGAAGGTCAGGGCGATCACGGCCGCCGCGACCAGGATGCCGACGGCGAACCAGATGGCGCTGGTGTAGCCCTGCACCTGACCCTCCAGCTGGACCAGCTGCTGCTGGGACCGGGAGGTCGCGCCGCCGATGTGGTCGGCGATGTAGGACGTGGTCGCCGAGGCGGCGATCGTGTTCAGCAGCGCCGTACCGATCGCACCGCCCACCTGCTGCGAGGTGTTGACCATCGCGGAGGCGACACCGGAGTCCCGCGGCTCCACGCCCATGGTGGCCATGGACATGGCCGGCATGAACGCCGTACCCATGCCGAGGCCGAGCAGGAGCATGCCGGGCAGCAGCACGGCCGCGTAGGAGGTGTCGATCTCCAGCTGGGTCAGCAGCAGCATGCCGACGGCGGCGACGAGGAAGCCGGGGCCCATTAGCAGCCGGGGTGCGACCCGGGTCATCAGACGGGTGCCGATCTGCGTGGAGCCCGTGATCATGCCCGCGATCATCGGCAGGAAGGCGAAACCGGTCTTCACCGGCGAGTAGCCCTTCACGATCTGCAGGTAGTAGGTCAGGAAGAGGAACAGACCGAACATCGCGATGATCGCGAGGCCCAGCGAGAGGTAGATCCCGCCCCGGTTGCGCTCGGTGATCACGCGCAGCGGCAGCAGCGGCGCCTTGACCCTCGACTCGACCAGCACGAAGGCGAGGAGCAGCACGGCGGAACCGACGAACATGCCGACCGTCACCGGGTCGCTCCAGCCGTCGGACTCGGCGCGGGTGAAGCCGTAGACGAGCGCGACCAGACCGAGGGTGGACAGGATCACGCCGGGGATGTCGAGCGGCGAGCGGTTGCGGCTGCCCTGCGGCTCGCGGATGACGAGGTACGCACCGGCCGCGGCGACGATCGCGAACGGGATGTTGACGAAGAACGTCCAGCGCCAGTTCAGGTACTCGGTGAGGAATCCGCCGAGGATCAGACCCACGGCGCCGCCACCACCGGCGATCGCACCGTAGATGCCGAAGGCCTTGGCACGCTCCTTGGCGTCCGTGAACATCACGGCGAGCAGGGAGAGCGCGGCGGGCGCGAGCAGCGCTCCGAAGACGCCCTGGAGGGCGCGGGAGCCGAACATCATCGCCTCGTTGGTGGCCGCACCGCCGAGCGCGGAGGCGACGGCGAAGCCGCCCAGCCCAAGGACGAAGGTGCGCTTGCGGCCCCACAGGTCGGCTATCCGGCCGCCGAACAGCAGCAGACCGCCGAAGGCGAGGGCGTAGGCCGTGACGACCCACTGCCGGTTGCCGTCGGAGATGCCGAGGTCCTGCTGGGCCGAGGGCAGGGCGATGTTCACGATGGTGGCGTCGAGGACGACCATCAGCTGGGCGAGCGCGATGAAGACGAGCGCTTTCCAGCGTCCGGCGTCCGGGACGCCGGGAGCCTTGACGGCTGTTTCAGACATGGCGATACCCACTTCGGGACTTCGTGACGGAAAAAGCTGAGTAAAGGGACGACTGGGCCGGGGTCGACGGCTACGGGAGCCGTCGTCCTCCGGTCAGACGGTGAGACTTCGCGTGACTACTGGTCGCAGGGCCGGCGCAGGTCCTCCATGGTCACGGCCGCGCCCGGCAGGGCGGAGCGGGCGGGAGCCCGCAGCCCGTCCAGGAACAGCTGCAGGTGGCGGTGGACGAACCGGTCGGCGCTCAGACACCCCGTACCGGCCGGGGGCCGGCTGAGCTGGGCCGCGGCGATCATCAGGTCACCCACGCCCACGTCGGTACGGAGCTGACCGGCCGCCTTCGCCCGGTCCATGACCTCGGCGACGAGTCGCTCGACCCGTTCGCGCGCCGCTTCCAGGTCGGGGTGGTGCTGGTCGAACGTGCTGGACACCATGGGGCACAGGGCACTGATCCGCTCGTCGACGGAGGCGTGCACGAAGCGCTCCAGCGCTTCGAAGGCGTCTCCGGTCTCCGCGAGAGCGAGCTCGGCCGCCCGTGCCGTACGGTCCATGACCGAGCAGACGACCTCGCGGACGAGGGCGTCGCGGTCGGGGAAGTTGCGGTACACCGTGGCGTTGCCGACGCCGGCCCGGCGGGCGACGTCGTCGAGCGGCACGTCGGGCCCGTACTCGACGAACATCTCCCGGGCGGCGGTGACGATCCGCTCCCGATTGCGCAGGGCGTCGGCGCGCGGCCGGGTCACCTTGTGCTGCTCGGGGGTTGCGGTCTGCACGGCGTACTCCTCGGACGGCTTGGCTGGCGATCCGGGGAGGGAATCCCCGTTTCGCTCGGACACAGGGCTAAACGGGGAAACGATCCCCGGTTATTTCCCGAACCCGATCCAACCTACTGTGACCTGCGTCACATCCCAGGACCTGTCACTTCCGGATGCCGCGCCCCGGGTGGCACCTCCCGTCCCCCGGTCGGCGGCTACCGGCGAGAAACCCACGATCGGCTCCTCCAGCGCGCGCCCTCCCACCCCTCGGCACAGGGTGATCGCAGGGTGCAGCCGGTGTCCGGCGGCTGCCGTGGTCCGGGAGGTCTGCATGCAGCCGCAGCCGCAGCCGCCGAGCCGTCGGATACGCCCGCGCCGGCTGGCGGCGATCGCGACCGTCACCATCGTGACCTTCGCGGTCAGCACCTCGGCCGGCACCGGCCGGCTCGCGCCGGGCACCACGGCGTCCGGCCCCGGCCCGGCCGCCCTCTCCCGCTCCTCCGCGCACGGCCCCTGCATGATCAGCGGCGGCTCCGAGATCCAGATGTCCGAGGGCGTCCCGACCTCCGCCGGCTACGCCCGCCCGACCGGCACCGTACGCGCCCTCACCCTGATGATCGACTTCTCGGACGCGCCCGGCGAGGGCAAGGCGCTCGACCGTTACGCGGAGTTCTTCCCGCAGACCGAGGAATGGTTCCGCACCAGCTCCTACGGCCGCCTCGACTACCGGCCCGAGACCCCGATCCGGGACTGGCTGCGCATGCCGAAGTCGTTCGCCGAGTACGGCATAGAGCGCGGCGCCCCCTTCGACCCCGGCTACCGGAACCTGGTCCAGGACCTGGTGGCGGCGGCCGACGCGAAGGTGGACTTCCGGTCGTACGACCTCCTGAACGTGCTGGTCACCCCGAACGCGGGCCCCTCCGCCCTGGACACGGTCCTGTCCGTCACCTTCGCCGGCAACACCGAGGCCCCGGTCGCCGACGGCGTCCCGGTGGCCAACGCGTCCTTCGTCTACTCCCGCCAGGACGACGGCTCCGGCTCCTACGACGAGACCGGCTACCGGGTCCTGCCCCACGAGAACGGCCACGTCTTCGGCCTCCCCGACCTCTACACCCAGGAGGGCGGAGGCGCCGTCGGCCACTGGGACATCATGAGCGAGGACTGGGGCGCCAACAACGACCTCCTCGGCTGGCACAAGTGGAAACTGGGCTGGCTGGACCCCTCCCAGGTGCACTGCGCCGCGGCGCCCGGAACGACGGAGTACACACTGACCCCGCTGGCCCGCAAGGGCGGCGACAAGCTGGTGGTCGTCCCGCTGGACGGCAAGTCCGGCTACGCCGTGGAACTGCGCACCCGCGCGGGCAACGACGAGACGGTGTGCCGCCCGGGAGTACTGATCTACAAGGTCGACGCCGACGTCGACACGGGCATGGGCCCGGTGACGGTCTACGACTCCCGCCGGGACAGCGGCGGCTGCACCCGCAGCCCGAACGTCCACGCCGAACTCTCGGACGCCGCCTTCACCCCGGGCGAGACCTTCAAGGACCCGCGCCGGAACATCACGATCGCGGTCTCCGGGGCAGACCTGAAGGGCGACCACCAGGTGCGGGTCACCCGCGGATGACGAGGTGACGACCGGCCCACCCGGTGCCGGCACTACGGTAGCCATCGCCCTGCCGCGACCGCAGTACCGCCGTACCGGAGAACCGATACCCGCCCCGCCCACCCGGTGACGGCCGACCCCGCCCGGCGACGGCATTACCGTGGGCCCGCCGCGACCGCCGCACCGGAGAAACCCGAGAACCGATACCCGCCCACACGGTGACGGCCGACCCCGTCCTCCGGCGGCATTACGGTAGCCCTGCCGCGACCGCCGTACCGGAGAGCCGATGCCCGCCCACACCACGAACGACGCCGCCCGCAGGCAGGCCGCCGCCGCACCCGGCACCGGGAACGCCGAACCACGGCCCGCGCACGCACCCCCTCCATCCGCTCCATCCGCTCCGTCCGCCCCGTCCGCCCCGCCGGCCGAGGCGGTCGCGCCGCTGCTGCGCGGTATCGCCGTACTGCGGCGGCTGACCGAGGCGGACGGCGGCACCCTCAGCCTCAGCGGCCTGGAGAAGGCCACCGGCCTGGCCCGCTCCACGGTCGACCGCGTCACGGCGACCCTCGCCCGCATGGGATACGTCCGCCTGGACGGCCGCGACGTCACCCTCGCCCCCCGCCTGACGGAACTGGGCAACGCCTACCTGGCCGCCCTCCGCCTCCCCGCCCTGCTCTCCTCCCGTGCCGACGCCCTGGCCGGCGAACTGGACGAGTCGGTCTCCCTCGCGGTCGGCGACCGGGACGGCATCCGCTTCATCCACCAGGCCACCCGACGCCGCGCGATGTCCCTGAGCTTCCGCATCGGCGACCTCCTCCCCGCCGAACGCACCGCGCCGGGCCCGCTGTTCGCCACGGAGTGGACGGAGTCCGACTGGCACCACTGGCACGAACGCCGGGCCGCGGACCCGGAGGACCGCACCTTCCCCGCCGTACCCCCACGCGAGCACACCGCCCAGGACGACGACTTCGAGCAGCGCACCACCGCCGCGGCGGCCACCGACTGCGCCCTGGACGACCAGCTGATCGAACCCGGCCTGGTCGCGGTCTCGGCCCCGGTACGGGACCCCGGCACCGGCCGGGTGGCGTGCGTGGCGAGCGTGGTGAGCCACACCAGCCGCCACACGGCCGAGGACCTGCGCACCACCCTGCTCCCCCGCCTGCGCGCGGCGGTCACCGCGATGGAGAACGACCTGCGCACCGCCCCACCACCCGAACCGGGCACCCCCCGGTCCGGCCTGGCCACCTGGACGACCGCGTCGAAACACGAACTGGGCCGGGAGTTCATCGAATCCCTGGCCCGCGGCCTGACGGTACTGACGGCGTTCGGCGAAGGCCGCAGCGCGCTGACCCTCACGGAGGTCGCGAAGGCGACGGGTCTGGCCCGCGCGACAGCCCGCCGGGCCCTGATCACCCACGAACACGCGGGCCTGGTACGGCAGACCCCCGACCACCGCTTCAGCCTCACCCCCCGAGTCCTCTCCCTCGGCTTCCCGCCCCTCTCCCGCACCTCCCTCCCCCAGATCGTCCAGCCCCACCTGACCGCCCTCGCCGACCGCGTCCACGAGTCGGCCTCGCTGGCCGTCCTGTCGGACTCGGGCGAGGAGATCCAGTACACGGCCCGAGCATCGACGAGCCGCGTCATGAGCGCCCACATCACCCTCGGCACCCGCCTCCCGGCCCGGTCGACGGCCCTGGGCCACGTCCTCCTCTCCCTCCCGGAGGCCCGCTCCCTGGGCTACGCCCTGGTCGACGAGGAACTGGAGGCCGGCCTGCGCTCCCTCGCCGTCCCGGTACGCGACCGCGAGGGCCGCACGGTGGCCGCCGTGAACATCGCCATGCACGCAGCCCGCCGCACGGCAGCGGACTGTGTGAAGGACGTCCTGCCGTTCCTGAAGGAAACGGCCGCACACATCGAGGCCGACCTACGTGAGGCGGGCCGCTTCCGCCGGGTCCCCCTCACCTGACCAGCCCGCCGCCCTCCGACCCACCCGCTACACTGTCGGCGGTGGCACATCCGCACCTCACCGTGCCGCCACCGGCCTTCGTAGCTCAGGGGATAGAGCACCGCTCTCCTAAAGCGGGTGTCGCAGGTTCGAATCCTGCCGGGGGCACAGCGCGTTACCGCTCTGGCCTGGGGTTTCTTCCCCAGGAAGGGCCCCTACGCGGCCTCGGACTCCTCGTCCGGGGCCGTTTTGCGTGAGCGGACGGAGAGTTGATCTCCCGAACATCTCCCAAAGGATCTGCATCATCCGGCACGGCCTCCGAGCCGGGCGAACATGGCATACTTGGAGTATGGCAACCCGGAAGATCACCATCACCGTGCCGGAAGAGCTGGTGGAATCGATCAAGGAGCGCGTCGACGCACGCGGAGTGTCCGGCTATATCGCGGCCGCCGCCGCTCATCAGGACGCCATGGACCGACTGCGCGAGCTGGCCGGGCGCCTCGAGGAAGAGCACGGCGCCGTGACGGACGACGAGCAGCAGGCAGCGCTGGACCGCATCGCCGCCATTGACGGCTGGCATGACGAGCAGCGATCACATTCGGACAAGGCCGCGTGAGCCGCACCGCCCGGGCGAGGCTGCATCGGCCGCGACAGCGCGTCTTCGTGTTCGACTCCGAGGCTCTCTCCAAGGCGGTCCAGGGCGATCGGGAGATGGCAGCGCTGATCAAGACGGCTCCACGGCTCGACATCCCGATCGTCACCTCGGCGCTCACGACCTTGGAGGCATGGGACCCTCGCGAAGCGTCGAGGCAGGCACTGTGGAACTGGACGCTGTCCCGGATCCGCGTCGTGCACACGGACGACCAGGTGATCGCCATGGCGCGCGACATGCTGAAGACAGCCGGCCTGCATGGGCACAAGTACGCCATCGACGCAATTCTGGCGGCCGTGGCCGGGCAGGAAGCCGCGCAGGGAGCTGAGGCAACCGTCTTCACCTCCGACACCGACGACATGAATCAGCTCCTCGCCGGACACTCCGTGCGAGTCGAGAAGGTCTGACGAGACGCCGCCCAGACTTCACTCCGACGACTCGCCGGCTCCCCCGACTGCCCGCTGGCCGTACACCGACAGGGACCCTCCGATACGGGTGTCAAGCCGACCGCCGGGACGGAAAAGCCCAAGCGCGCTCTACAAGTTGCGGAGGTACGTGCGTCTACATGGCGATCATGTCCCTCGATCCCACAGGCAAGGGCCAGGCCCGCTGGACCATGCGCTGGAAGACCGCGCTGAACGCCTTCGACATCACCTTCGACGGCCGCCTGTCGGCGGCCCGTCAGTAACCTCAACCACCCCAGATACACCGAACGTTTGACAGACCCTGTGCTGAACGTCGTGCGGGCCGTCGACAGCGACGTGAGCGAGGAAGCCGTGGAGCTGCGGCACAACATCGGGATGCTGCTGCTCGCCCAGGGCCGGACCGCCGAGGCGCGGCAGGTTCTCGAACCGCTCCACCAGGACATGTGCATGGTGTCCGGCCCGGAGGACGAGATGACCGTCGAGATCGCCGAGGCGCTCGCCCTGATCCGCCTCGACCTCGACGGTTCGGCTTCCTGACCCGGTTCCTCCAGAAGCGGCATCACCAAAACCATGCCGCTCTGCGGCCGAGGGTTTCGCGACGGTCACGTCGCCGGGTGGTTCAGCGCTCACCGGTGTGGCCGCCAGGTCAGTGGTGCCGCCGGCGGTGTTCCGATCCTCCGGCGACGAGTCCACCGCGCCGGTTTCCCACTTGTCGTGGGCTTGCCGCTCGGATTCCGGCAGGCGGGGAGGGGCGTGAGCGAGATCAGCATGCCGTACGGACGGCAGACAGTACGCTGAAACCCAGCGGGATCGGGCCCGCAGCACAGTGTCCGGGAGGTGCTTCATGACGGCCGAGATGGTGGCCCCGGCGTGGATGCATGAGCAGATCACGGCGGAGGAGTACGAGTCCTGGTCCGAGGAGCAGTGCGCCGGCATCGAGATCGTGGACGGGATGGTCGTCGTGAGTCCGAGCGCGTCCAAGCGGCACAACCGACTGGCGCGGATTCTCGCGAACGCCCTGGATGCCGCCGCGGGCCCGGAGTGGAACGCCGACACGGACTTCGACGTCCGGCTTCAGGACGTCCCGCTCACCAATCGCCGCCCGGACGTCGTCGTGTACCGCGCGGACACGATCGACATCACCCCCACCCGCCCTGAGCACGTGCTGCTGGTCGCGGAGGTGGTGTCGCCGGGCTCGGAGACCACCGACCGGATCGTGAAGGTCGACCAGTACGCCAAGGCAGGCATCGGCTTCTACTGGCGGATCGAGCAGGCCGTGACAGGCGTTGCTCTCGTGTACACCTACGTTCTCGACCCCGCGACGAAGACTTACAAGGACGGAGATGTGTTCACCGGCGTCCTCAAGGTAGCGGCCCCCTTCCCGGTGGAGATCGACCTCGGCCAGATCTGATCACGCACTGTTCAACAGTCGGCGACGCGTGAGCGATGCGTGAGCGGACTGCCCGATACAGGGCGACATGAGCCGGATCAAGCGGCTCGCCGCGCGGTTCTGACCAGGAAAAGCAGCATCGTACGGCAGCGCCAGGCAGCCCTCGGCAGGGGTTGGATCCCACTCCTGAAGCGCGTGTCGCAGGTTCGAATCCCCAGAACGGGCTCGGCACTCATGAGGTCGGGACCCCGGCTCCGCTGTCCGGGCTCGTGTCGTCAGCGGTGGATCGACCAGCCGCGTTCTCTGAGGGCTGTGCTCAGGGCGGGGGCCGCTGTGGGGCTCACCATCAGTTGGACCAGACCCGCTTGGCGGCCGGTCGCGTGGTCGATGTGTATGTCCTCGATGTTGACGCCCGCGCGGCCGGCGTCCGCGAAGATGCGGGCCAGTTCGCCCGGCTGGTCGCTGATGGGGACGGCCACCGTCTCGTAGGAGGCGGGTGCCTCGCCGTGCTTGCCGGGCACTCTGGCGCGGCCCGCGTTGCCCCGGCGCAGGACGTCCTCGATGCCCGCCGCGCCGCCGCGCCGCTTGGCCTCGTCGGCGGACTGCAGGGCGCGCAGCGACTCCACGGTGTCCTCCAGGTCGGCCGCCACCCCCGCGAGCACCTCCGCGACGGGGCCCGGGTTGGCCGCGAGGATCTCGGCCCACATCCGCGGGTCGGACGCGGCGATCCGGGTGACGTCGCGGATGCCCTGGCCGCACAGTCGCACCGCTGTCTCGTCGGCGGTCTGGAGTCGTGCGGCGACCATGGACGAGACGAGCTGCGGGGTGTGCGAGACGAGGGCGACGGCCCGGTCGTGGGCGGCGGCGTCCATGATCACGGGTACGGCGCGGCAGAGCGCGACCAGTTCCAGGGCGAGGTTCAGCACCTCCGTGTCGGTGTCCGGCATCGGGGTGAGCACCCAGGGCCGGCCCTCGAACAGGTCGGCGCTCGCCGCGAGCGGGCCGGAGCTCTCCTTGCCCGCCATGGGGTGGGTGCCGATGTACGAGCCGAGAGGGAGGCCCAGGTCCTCCAGCTCGCGCCGGGGGCCGCCCTTGACGCCGGCGACGTCGGCGTAGCCGCGCGCCACCCCCGCGCGCATCGCCCCCGCCAGCACGGCGGCGGTGTGCGCGGGCGGCACGGCGACGAGCGCCAGGTCCACGGGGCCGGGGGGCGGCTCGTCGCTGCCGGCGCCGAGGGCCGCCGCCGTCCGGGCCCGGTCCGGGTCGTTGTCGGCCAGATGTACCCTGACGCCGCGTCCGGCGAGCGTCAGGGCCGCGGACGTGCCGATCAGGCCGGCTCCTATGACCAGGGCGGTCCTCATCGGACGCCGCCCTCGTGCCGGGCCGCCGCGCGGCGGAGGAGGGGCGCGAGCGCTTGGTGCTGCTGCTCAGTGTTCACGTGCTCCGTCCATGTGAGGAAGGGGCCCCTTCACCAGGGCCGCACCGGTCCCGTTGACCGTCAGTCGTGCCAGTGTTCGAGGACCCTGCGGCGGATCCGCTCCGGGTATGCCTGGGCGAAGGAACTGTGCGGGAGCCGGCCCTCGCCGGGGGCGGGCAGCAGCCCGTCGTGGAAGACGATCGGGCCGGACTGGGCGGCGCGCTCCTCGTGGGTGTAGCAGTTCAGCAGCGGGTGGACGAAGCCGTACCACGCCTCCGCCCGGTCCAGGGGGTGGATCCGGGTGGCCAGCGCCCACAGCAGGTCGGTGTCGTCGGCCGGGTCGACGTCGTCGTCCAGGACGAAGGTGGCCGCCGTGGCGCGGCCCGAGTGGGACTCGGAGAGCACCTTGCCGATCCGGTGCGTGAGTTGGGCGGAGTCGACGCCGGGCAGCCGCTCCCGCCAGTCCCGCGGGACGGTGACCACCATCCAGTGCGACGCGGCGCGCAGCGGCGACCAGGCCGTGGTGACCGGCAGGCCGGCGGCGCGCAGCTCCGCCAGGACCTCGGCCGCCTGACCGACGCCCGTCACGGTGTGGAACTCGTCCACCGGCCGGCCCTCGGCCACCAGCGGCCAGATCGGGTCGTCGCGGTGGGTGATGGCCTCGACCGTGTACACCGGCTGCATCGACGTCTCGGTGGAGCCGTATCCGGCGAACTCGCCGAACGGTCCCTCCCGCGCGTCGCGGCCGACGGACAGGTGCCCCTCGATGACGATCTCCGCGCCCGCGGGCACGTCCAGGTCCACCGTCTCGCACCGTACGACGTCGACCGGCTCGCCGTGCAGCGCCCCGATGTAGCCGGCCTCGTCGACCCCCGGCGGCAGCGGAACGCCCCCTACGAACGGGACGGCCGGGTCGCCGCCCTGCACCAGCGCGTACGGCATCGGCTCGCCGATCTTCACCCACTCCGACCAGATCATGCCGATGTGCTGCGCCGGGATCACCAGGCCGGTCATGTGCTTGCCGTCGATCAGCATGATCCGGGCGATCGACCAGTTGGTCCACCGGCCGTCCGGCGTCCTGGCGACGATGATGCCCCAGGTGTTGGCGTAGGGGCCGCCGTCGAACTCGTGGACCCGGGGCACCGGGAAGCGGTCGAGGGTGGCGTCGTCGCCCAGCAGCACGTTCTGCTTGCAGGGCGCGTCCTCCCGCGCGACCGGCCGAGGGGGGACGGGCTTCGCGTCGCGGGTACGGGCCAGGTGGTCGACCAGTTCGGCGGCGGTGGTCCCGGCGGGCAGGCCGACGGACAGCGCGACCCGGGCCAGCGGCTTGCCGGGGGCGGAACTGAGCGCGGCGGGCGCCCCGAGCAGCCGGAAGCCCGGCGCGACGCCCTCCACGTTCTCGAACAGCGGGGCCGGTGCCTGTCGTTCGCAGGACAGGCGGCTGATAGCGGCGGCCTCCAGGTCGGCGCTCACCGGCCGCGTGACGCGCCGCAGGTCGCCGAGCGCCTCCAGCGCGTCGAGGTAACCGCGCAGCTCACCGAATCGGATCAGCGGCCTGGGGGCGAGCGTCGGGCTGGTCGTGGGGTCGGTCGCCGGGCTCGCCGTGGAATCGGTCGCCGCCCCGCTCGTAGGCTCGGTCATAGGCCTGCTCATGAACGCGCGCTCCTCTGTTGCGTACCGTTGTGGCGTATCTGGGGGGCGTCGGCCGCCAGGCCCGTCCGGCCGGCCTGCGGCCGCGGGAAGCCTTCCCAGCGGCGGGCGCCGGTGGCCTCGAGACCGAACTGGTCGAGAACCCGCATGACGATGTGGTCGACGATGTCGTCGACCGACTCCGGCCGGTTGTAGAAGGCGGGCATGGGCGGCACGATCGAGACGCCCATGCGGGCGAGTTCCAGCATGTTCGCCAGGTGGATCTCGTTGAGCGGCGTCTCCCGCGGCACCAGCACCATCCGGCGCCGCTCCTTGAGCGTCACGTCGGCGGCGCGGCCCATCAGCCCTTCGGCGTACCCGGCCCGGATGCCGGCCAGCGTCTTCATGCTGCACGGGATGATCACCATGCCGTCGGTGGGGAACGAGCCGGAGGAGACCGCCGCCCCTTGGTCGTCGGGCGAGTAGGTGACGTCGGCCAGCGCGGCCACCTCGCGGGCGCTCAGCCCGGTCTCCAGCTCCACCGTCGCGCGCGCCCAGCGGCTGAGCACCAGGTGTGTCTCCACCTGCGGGTTCCGCTGCAACTCGGTGAGCAGTCGGACGCCCAGCACCGCGCCGGTGGCGCCGGTCATTCCCACGATCAGCCGCATCCTGGCCCCCCACCGCAATCTTCCGTGTACGGAATATCCTTGTACTGAATATACTGGCCGGCATGACGAACACAAGCCCTCGGCAGCGGCCACAACTGGAAGAGGCGCTGCCGCATCAGCTGCGCCGGGCCGGACAGGCGTGGACGGCGCTGTGGCAGCAGCGCCTGCCCGACCTGACCAGTCCTCAGTTCGCGGTGCTGCTCGCCCTGGACGACCACGGCAGCCTGGACCAGTCCGCGCTGGGGGCCCTGACCGCGGTCGACCGCTCCACGCTCACCGTCCTGCTGGACCGCCTGGAGGCGCGCGGCCTGGTGACCAAGGAGATGGACCCGGCGAACCGCAGGCGCCGCATCGTCGCCCTCACCGACGCCGGCCGCCGGCGTCTGGCCGAGGGGGTCGGGGAGGCCGCGCAACTGCACGCACGGGTGGAGGAGTTGCTGGGCGAGGAGCGGACGAGGCAGCTGGTCGAGATGCTCCGTGTCATGGGCGACATGCCGCAGCCCGCTTCCCCTCGATAGTCCGCAGCCCACTCCCCCTCGATGGGCCGCGGCCCACTTCCCCTCAATAGAGGGATGGGCCCTCCGAGCCGGCGCTGGAAGTGTGATCAGCGAACCGACTGGCTCCGCCTGGGAGGGCTGACGCATGTACAGACCGGCAACCGCGCAACGGCTTGCCGGGCGCCTTTCCGGTCCGGTGCTGGGGCCCGGGGACGAGGGATACGCGGCCGAGGTCACCGGGTTCAACCGGGTCCTGCGGCACCGGCCCGCGATGGTCCTCGGCGCACGGGACGCCACGGAGGTGCGCAAGGCCGTCGCCTTCGCGGCCGAGACCGGACTGCCGACGGCGGTCCAGGCGACAGGCCACGGTCCCTCGCGCGTCACCGAGGGGACCGGGCTGCTCGTCAACACCCGCCGGATGACGGGCGTGACCGTCGACCCCGCCGCCCGGGTCGCCCGGGCCGAGGCCGGCGCGCGCTGGCGGCAGGTCGTCGACGCGGCCGCCGTCCACGGGCTCGCCCCGCTCAACGGCTCATCGCCGCTGGTGGGGGTGGTCGGCTACACCCTGGGCGGCGGACTGGCGCTGCTGTCCCGCGCGTACGGTTTCGCCGCCGACCACGTCACCGCGGTGGACATCGTCACCCCCGACGGACTCCCCCGCACCGCCACCGCGCGGCGGCACCCGGACCTCTTCTGGGCGCTGCGCGGCGGCAAGGGCAACTTCGGCGTGGTGACTGCCCTGGAGTTCGGGCTCGTGCCCGTCACCCGGCTCTACGGCGGCGGCCTCTTCTTCCCCGGCGACAGTGCCGCCGAGGTGCTGCACGCCTGGCGGTCGTGGACGGAGTCCGTGCCGGAGCGGACCGCCTCCTCGCTGGCGCTGCTGCGGATGCCCGACCAGAGGCCGATCCCGCCCTTCCCGCGGGGCGGGCTCCTGGTGCACGTCCGCGTCGCCCACCTCGGCCCGGGCGACGAGGGGGAGCGACTGGTCAGGCCCCTGCGCGCCGTCGCCCCGACGCTCGCGGACACGCTGGGGGAGATGCCGTACACCCGCTTCGCGGACATCCACAACGCCCCGGCCTTCCCCATCGCCTACGACGAACGCTCCGCCATGCTGCGCGCGCTGGGCCCGGACGCGGTCGACGACCTGCTCCGCCTCGCCGGCCCGGGCAGCGGCTGCACGGACGCCGTGGTCGAGTTACGGCACATGGGCGGCGCGCTCGGCCGGCCGGCCGCGGTGCCGGGCGCGGTCGACCACCGTGACGCCCTGTACTGCCTGACCACGCTCGGACCGCCCGGCGGGCGCCCGGAACACGTCGTGGACGGCATGGCGCGTCGCGGGACGGGCCGCGCCCATCTCAACTTCCTCGCCGGACCGGGCACCGCCCGGCTGGCCCACCGGGGTCACTCGTCCGCCGACTACGCGCGGCTGGGCGAGATCAAGGCGCGGTACGACCCGGAGAACCTCTTCCGGTTCAACCACAACATCTCGCCGCGCGCACGGGCTCCCCGACGCCCCGCGTGAGAACCCCCGACCACACGAAGACGCCGACTCGGCACACCTCACGAATCCTGGAAGGGACGACTCTCGATGACCACCAACAGCGCGGTGCAGGCTCCGCCGCGAACCGCCCCCGGTGCGGGCTTGACCGGGCTCAGGCTCGGAGCTCTCTTCGGCCCCGTGATCTTCGGAGTGACCGCCGCGGGCGTGGCGCTGCCCGACGTCGCCATGGAGATGGAGGTCCGCCCGGCGGTCGCCGGCTGGGTGCTGACGGCGCACGCACTCGCGCTCGGCGTGGGCACCGCGTTCTTCGGGCGGCTCTCCGAGAAGTGGGGCGTGCGCAACACCCTCCTCACCGGGGCCCTGTTCCTCGCCGTGGGCGCGGTGCTGTGCCTGGTCGCACAGGACTTCGGCACCTTGATCGCCGGCCGGTTCGTGCAGGCGGCGGGCTCCGGCGCCATGACCTCCAGCGCCCTCACGCTCGCCTCGGGAGCGGCGGCCGAACACCGGACGAAGATCCTGGCCATCTTCGGCGCGTCCATGGCGCTGTTCTCCTCCACCGCCACCCTGATGGGCGGCATGGTGACGGACTGGCTGGACTGGCGGCTGACCCTGGTGCTGCCGGCGCTCTCCCTGCTGCTGGTGCCCTTCTGCCTGGAGCTCGCGGCCTCCCGCCCCGGCTACGGCAAGGCCGTCGACGTGACCGGCGGCGTCCTGCTGGGTGCCGGCGCGACCTCCCTGCTGCTCCTCATCCAGGCGTCCTCCCTCGACCTCGGCACCCCGCTGGTGATCGGGCTGGCGGTGCTCCTCGTGGTGTCGGTGGCCGGCCTGTTGACGCGGATCGGCAAGCGGCCCGACGGGTTCCTCCCGCGTGACCTGGCCACCGACCGGACCTTCCTGACCTCGGCGATGATCGGCGTGGGCGGTTACGCCGGCCTGTTCGCCGCGATGTACGCGGTGCCGCAGATCCTCACCGTGCAGTACGGCTGGGGTGTGTTCAAGATCGGCGCCTGGTTGCTTCCGGGCGCGGTCGTCGGCGCCGTGGCCGCCCGCGTGGCCAGCAAGCTCACCGTCGGAAAGGGCGGCAGCCTGCTGCTCGCCGGGACCGCCGTCAGCTGCTCGGTGTTCCTCGGCATCGTCGGCGTCGTCGACGGCGGCATCGTCGTCATGCTCATCGGCACCTCCATGGGCATGGCGACGTTCGCCGCCACTCAGGTGCTCACCACCGCCGTGCTCTCCAGCCGTCTCGCGCCCGCACAGCGCGGTGGCGCCATGGGCGTGCTCAACCTGCTGTTCTTCGTCGGCGGCGGCATCGGCTCGGCCGCGGCCGGGACCCTCTCCGAGCACATGGACCTCACCAGCGCGCTCGCCGTCGTCGCGGCGCTCCCGCTGCTGGCCGGGCTGATCGCCCTGACGCTCCCGCCCGCCCGGGCGCAGCAGGAGGTCTGACGCGTACGGGGCAGAGGCCCGAAGGCAGAGGCCCGGGAGCACAGGCCCTGAAGCAGCGGCCCTGAAGGTGAAGACGCAGCGCGCCCCTCCCCCTGGTCCTGTCCATCGAGGAGCAGAGGGAGGGGCGTTGCCGTGAGCCGGTTCAGTAGGCCGCGGCGCCCTGGTCGGCGTCGCTCAGGTCCAGCCAGAGGGACAGGATCCGGCGCAGACCGTCGCGTTCCGTGCGGAGCAGGTCGTTCTCCAGCCGCAGTTGCTCCAACGGGTCGGCCGTGGCGGTGTTCGGAGAGGTCCGGGAGAGCAGCGCCACGCCGGCCGGGCGGCGGCCCTGGTGACCGTCAGGGCGAGGGACGGCGTAGGCCGGCGGGTCCGCGGGAGGTGAGCCCGCCGGGGAGAGCCGCCCCACCAGGATCGACTGGTGCAGGACGTGCAGGTCCCGGGCCGGCTCGATGCCGAGGTCCTCGGAGAACCGCGCCCTGACGGCGCGGAAGGTCTTCAGGGCGTCCGCCTGACGGCCCGAGTGGTACAGCGCCAGCATCAGTTGGGCGCAGGCTCGCTCCCGGAAGGGGTTCTCGGAGACGAAACCGGTCAGATCGCCGATGATCCGCTGGTGGTACCCAAGCTTCAGCGCCACGTCGAAGTACTCCTCCTGCACGGTCAGCCGGTCCTCGTGCAGTCTGACGACGAGCGCGCCCAGCGCCGGGCTGTCGAGGCCGGCCGCGACCGGTCCGCGCCACAGCGCGAGCGCCGACTTCAGCAGCCTCTCGGCGCGCTCCAACTGATCGTCGCGGACCATGGCCCGCCCCTGGGAGACGAGCCGCTCGAAAGTGAACAGGTCCACGGCGTCCTCGCCGTGGACGCTGATCCGGTAGCAGGAGGGGTGCGTCTCGATCACGCTGTCGCGCTCGCCGCCCCTGAGCAGGCGGCGGAGGCCGGAGACGCAGATGCGGATCTGTCCGTGGGCGGACGCGGGCGGCCTGTCGTCCCACATGACGTCGACGAGCCGGTCGAGGCTGACCATCTGATTCGGCTGCAGAAGCAGCGCGGCGAGTAATTTCTGCCTGCGGATACCGCTTATTTCTATTGGCTCCCCGCCGCTCGTCACGAGTAGCGGGCCAAGTATGTGGAACACGTGGTCGGCGCACATATCTATACCCCCGGTAATGATGTGCGAGAAAATGACGCACGGGCGCGTGAAGACCCGTAATTATGCCAATACAGTTGCCATCGGCATCACGTGAATGTCGATGGCAACTGTCGTCGGCGGCACAGGACTACGGTCGTGCGAGATGTTTCCTGGACCTCTGAAGAACCCTATTCGTAGCGGTAGAACTTCGTGTGATCGAGCAGATCGGCCGGTGTCATCGTGTACCAGGGCGCGAGCTTGGTGTGCAGCGAGGGCACATCCGGGTGCTCTTCCACCGGAAGGTACTGAGGAACGTCCGGGTGCTGCTTCTGCCAGATCGACCAGGCCTTGTCGAGGAAGGAGTGGTGCATGAAGAAGATGGGGTCGTTCGGCGACCCGATGTACAGCATGTGGCCGCCCACCCAGGTGTGGCCGGCGCCGTGCAGCTTGCCCAGATTGGCCTCGTGCGGGAACTTCGCGTACCCCTCCAGGTGGTTGCGCAGGGACTGCGTCTCGGTGCCGTACCCCGAGGTGTAGTTGTAGGGCGGCGTGTCGTACGTCGGGAGGGCGAGGGTGTCCTCCAGCTCCTTCGCCGTCGGCAGGACGGGGTTGGTGGTGCCGAAGTCGCGGACCAGGTAGTCCCGGTCGTCCGCGGTGTAGTTGCCGTTGAACGCCGGGTGCTCGTCGCCGACCGGGACGACGCTGACGTTCAGCTTCCAGCCGTTGCAGCGGGCGAACGGGCCGGTCATGACCCTGCCGTCGCCGGGCCGGCCGTTGCCGCCCATGAAGTCGTCGGCCCACAGGGGCGAGTCGGGACTCTGGTCCCTGGTCCAGTCCCAGTACGGGATGGTGACGGTGGGGTCGAACCGCTGCATAGCCCGCTCCAGGACCAGCAGGTACTGGCGGTGCCACGGGAACAGGCCCGGACCCATGTGACCCCAGCGCTTGCCGACACCGCCGTCCTTGTCCAGGTAGTCGCCCGAGTTGATCTTTATGTGTATTCGGACCAGCTCGTCGTAGACGCCTGTCTCCTTGACCCGGAGCAGGGCACGGATGAAGCGTCTCTTCTCCGCGCGGGTCATGTCGAGGTGGTTCTTGCGAACGGGAACCATGGGCTTCTTCCTTCTCGGTTCTCTCGTCTCCGGATCAGGCATGGTGGTGGCCGCCGGAGGGCAGCAGGTTCGCCCCCCGCAGCTCGTCGACGGCCTGACGTCCGGCGGCCAGCGGAGTGGCCTCGAACCGGTAGTGGCACATCGAGCTGAGGTACGCGCCCTCGCCCAGCTTCATCAGGTGCAGTTCCCGGCCGTCTATCCGCACCTTCTCGGTGCTCTTCGACACGGTGATCGTGCGGCCCTTGTACTGCTCGGTGTACAGGTCCCCCGGCTCCGCGGCCGCCCCGGGGGCAGCCGCGTCCTCGTTCGAGGCGGCCCAGGTGTTGCCCGCGTGGATGACGGCGGCGGGCGCCGCCGCGACCGCGACGGCGCCCGCCATGCCCTTCATCACGTCACGTCGTTTCACTGCTGTCCTCCTGATTGAACAATCCACCAAACAGTGGTAAGCGTCCCGGCCAGCCTTGCAATGGGATGTATCGGCGGCATATCGCGCCGGTCGTACCGCGCCCGCGGGTGCGCCGCGCGGCTCCTCACGAGATCAGGCCTGTCGCGGACGCGGTGCGATGTTGTGGTTGAACCGGAAGAGATTGTCCGGATCGACCCGGCCCTTGATCTCTGCCAGCCTGGCGAAAGTGGCCGGTTCGTAGCCGCTCTCGGTGAGGTCCGCCGCGTCGGGACTGGCCAGGAAGTTGAGGTAGCGGCGCCCGGTGCCCCACGCCGCCATGCCGTCCACCACGAGCGGGGGCCGGTTGTCGGGCAGCGAGAGGGTCGACAGCGCGAAGGCGGCGTCCCGGTGGTCGACGGCGTTGGGCGTCTTCGGCGGCCGGCCGACCGCGCCGCCCAGCTGCCGCAGCTCCACCGCCAGGTCGATGCAGTCGGCGCCCGGACCGGCCAGCTCCAGCAGCGCGCCCACGGCCGCCTCGTCCAGCTCGCGGAGCATCATCGACCGCTCGCTGTAGGGGATCGGCTCGGTGGGGTCGTTGTGGATCTCTCCGCACCTCGTGTACGGCATGTCGGCCAGCGTGTCGACGACCAGCGGACCGGCGGCGCGCAGCGGCCCGACCAGCTTGTCGCCGTCCTCGGCCGAGCCCAGGTAGGCGATCCGGACGTGCACGGTCAGCCGGCCGCGCAGGAAGGGCGGGATCGACTCGACGTCCGGCAGCCGCAGCAGCGCCAGCGAGGAGGTGAGGTCCTCCGGCACGGTCGCGGTCCACTCGCGCCAGGCGTGCAGCACCTCCGCGGCGGCCTCGCCGGCGAAGAACAGCCCGCCGCCGTACAGCCGCTCCACCGGGACGAGGCCGAACTCCAGGGCGGTGACGACGCCGAAGTTGCCCTTGCCGCCGCGCACGGCCCAGAAGAGGTCGGTGTCCTGGTCGGCGGTGGCCCGGTGCGACTGGCCGTCGGGCGTGACGATCTCCAGGGCGGTGACGTGGTCGGCGGCGTAGCCGTACTTGCGGGCCATCAGCCCGAGGCCGCCGCCGAGCGTGTAGCCGATCACCCCGGTCAGCGGGGACGAGCCGTTGAGCGGGGCGAGGCCGTGCTCGGCGGCCGCCTCGACCACCTCGAACCACTGCGTGCCGCCCTCGACCCGGGCCGTCCGCGTGGCCGGGTCGACGCGCACGCCCCGCATCCCGCGGGTGCTGATCAGCAGTCCGCCGTCCGCCGCGGTGGACGGGCCGTGGCCGGTGGCCTGGACGGCGACCGGCAACCCGCGGGCGGCGGCGAAGGACACGGCCTCGCGCACGTCCTCGGCTCCCGCCACGACCGCCACCAGGTCCGGGGAGTGCTCGCTGATCTGGTTGAACCCGTCCAGCTCCGGGGCGAAGTCGTCGTCCCCCGGCAGCAGGACCCGGCCCCGGATTCGTTCGGAGAGATCCGCCGCGGCCGGCTTCTCGATGCTCTTGCCTGTCGTCATCCTCAGTCCTCCCGGACCCGGTTGTGTGGCGGGACGGAAAGGACTCTGCCAACGGCGGGGGCCGCGTCCCATCCCCCGTTTGAGGAGGATGCGGCGACCGGCCGCCGGACCGGGCCCGGCGGCCGTCGCCGTTACGGGAGGGAGGCGGCCCCGTCGAGGACCCGGTGCCCTGCGGGCAGCTCGCCGCGCATCGCCGCGCCGAGTTCCTCCAGATCCTCGTGGACGAGCGCCTGGGGCCCGTCGCACAGCGCCGTCGCCGGGTCGGGGTGCACGTCGATGATGACCCCGTCGGCCCCGACGGCCAGCGCCGCCCGGGTCAGCGGAAGCACCAGGTCGCGCCGCCCGCCCGAGTGCGAGGGATCGACGATGACGGGAAGGTGCGACAGCCGCTGGACGATGGGCACGGCGGAGATGTCCAGGGTGTTGCGGGTGGCCGTCTCGAACGTCCGGATGCCGCGTTCGCACAGCACGATGTCGAGGTTGCCGCGCTGCGCGACGTACTCGGCGGCCATCAGCCACTCCTCGATGGTCCCGGACATCCCCCGCTTGAGCATGACCGGCTTGTCCACGTCGCCGACGGCCTGCAGCAGCGCGAAGTTCTGCGCGTTGCGGGTGCCGATCTGCAGCATGTCGGCGTACGAGGCGACCAGTTCGACGTCGTGGGCGTCGACCACCTCGGTGACGACGGGCAGGCCGGTCTCGGCGCGCACGTCGGCGAGGATCTTCAGCCCGGCCTCGCCCAGGCCCTGGAAGGCGTAGGGAGAGGTCCTGGGCTTGAAGGCACCGCCCCGCAGGACGGTCGCGCCGGCCGCCCGGGCCATCAGCGCCGCCCGCAGCGTCTGCTCCGGCGTCTCCACCGCGCAGGGCCCGGCGATCAGCGCCGGCGCGCCGGGGCCGATCGCCGCCCCGCCCACACGGACCACCGAACGGTCCGGGTGGCTCTCCCTGCTGATCAGCTTGTACGGCACCGAGATGCGCACCACCTCGGCGACCCCGCGCAGGGCGCCGAGGCTGAGCGTGCCGAACTGCTCGATGTCGCCGACCAGTCCGACGACGGTACGGCTCGTCCCGCGGCTGACGAAGGCCTCGCCGCCCGCCGACTCGACCCGCGCGACGACCGCGGCGACGTCCGACGCCGTGGCGTGTGCGGCCATCACGATCACCATGTCTCAACCCCGGACAACGGCCTGCCCCCAGTCCTCGTCGGGCCCGAACAGCTTGCGCGGCTTCATGGCGTCCAGTTGCTCCGCCAGCAGCGCGGTCGGCACCAGCGTGCCCTCGGGCACCGCGCCGGCCACACAGGGCACCCCGAGTTCCGCCTCGACGGAAGCGGCGAGCGACGCGGCGGCCTCCGCGCCGTCCGGGCCGGGTGCCTCGAACTCGACGACCAGACGGTCCCGTTCGGCCCTGGCCCGCCAGAACAGCACGCCGTGGGAGGCGGGCAGCCGGTAGACCATCTCCTCCACCTGGATCTGCCCGAGGCGCCGCCCGGCGACCGTGTAGCCCTGGCCGAGCCGCCCCATGACCCGCACGGTGGGGAGTTGCCACCCGCAGGGGCAGTCCTCGTACCGCAGTTCCACCAGGTCTTCGAGGTTGTAGCGCACCAGCGGCATCGCCTCGCGGTACAGCGGGGTGATGACCAGCTGACCGGCGCCCTCGGCGGTGATCCGTCCGGTCTGCGGGTCGTAGATCTCCGGCAGCACCCGGTCGGCCCAGAAGTGCATCCGGCCGTACGGGCAGTCGCTGCCCAGCGGGCCGACCTCGGTGCAGCCGTACTCCTCGATGACCGGGGCGCCCCAGATCTCCTCGATCCGGCGGCGGCGCGCGTTGCTCATCGGTTCGCCCGCCACGTACAGCGCCCGCAGCGACTTGAAGGAGCCGGCGGGGCAGCCGGCGGCCTTGGCCGCCGCGACCCACAGCAGGCACTCGCTCGGCGTCGACCAGGTCAGCGTCACCTCCAGGTCGCGCAGCACGCGCACGACCCGCGAGTAGGGCACCGCGAGCGAGCGGCAGTCGCCGGGGACGACGGTCGCGCCGCCGCGCATGGCGGCCCAGTGGGCCATGTGCCCGGCGAGCACCAGCCCGTAGGGGATGCGCACCAGCATGGTGTCCTCGGGACCGAGCGGGACGGTCTTGCGGACGAACCGGTCGGCCAGGTCGGCCCACTCCGCCTCGGTGAAGTAGGCGGGGGTCGGGTTGCCGGTGCTGCCGCTGGACTCGTGGTAGGACGCCAGGCGCTCCCTGGGCACGGCGAGCATGCCGAAGGGGTAGCTGTCGCGCAGGTCCGACTTCCCGGTGAGGCCCACCGTGGACAGCTCCTGCCCGGTCCCCAGCCGCTCGGCGTAGAACGGCGAGTCGAGAGCGTGCCGCAGCGTCGGCCCGATCCGTTCCCTCTGGAGCGCCCGCAGTTCGTCGAAGGTCTTCCAGTCACCGATGGCCGGCAGCGCCCCGGAGGCCGGACCGGAGGCGGCCGCCTCGGTGTTCAGGGCGACGGTCACGGATTGCCTCCCGCCCGGGCGGCCTCGGTGATGGCGCCGGAGGCGATCATCTCCACGACCGCGGTGATGTCGCCGTCCATCTGCCGGTCCTTGGCGGCGAACGGGACCTCCTTGCGGATGCGCGCGTGCACGGCCCTGGTGCGCGGGCTCATCTCGTCGACGCCGCGCAGCTCCACGGCCTGGCAGGCGGCGAGGAGATGGATGGCCGCGACCTCACGGGTCAGTTCGATCACGTTGCGCGCGTCGCGCGCCGCGATCGGGGCCATGCTGACCTTGTCCTGGTTGTGGGCCTCGGTGGAGCGGGAGAACGTGGAGGCCGGACCCGCGTGCTTGAGCGCCTCGGCGGTGAGCGCCGAGCACGCGATCTGCATGCCCTTGAAGCCGTGCTGGAGCCCGGCCTCGGTGTCGTCGTCGTCCACCCGGGCGATCAGGTTCGGGGTGAGACCGTTGTTGAACTTCTCGTCGACCAGGAGCGCGAGCTGCCGGTCGAGCAGGTCGGCGACGCCGGCGACGGCCGTCTTCAGCGAGTCCATCGCGGTGACGACGTGCCCGCCGTAGAAGTTGCCGCCGCTGTACACGGCGCCCGTGGAGGGGTCGAACAGCGGGTTGTCGCTGGAGGAGTTGATCTCCACGGTCATCCAGGTGCGGACCCAGTCGAGCATGTCCCGCAGCACGCCGTTGACGTGCGGGGCGCAGCGCAGCGAGTAGCGGTCCTGGATGCTGCGGGCGAGCTTCTGGTAGTGCCGGCCGTCCAGCGGGACGTTCAGGTCCACGACCTGGTCGTACGTCATCGCCAGCGAGGAGCCTTCGAGCATCTCGTGGATGAACGCGGCGCTGGCGCCCTGGCCGCTGTGCGGCTTCTCGTTGTGGATGAACGGCGCGTAGTGGCCCCGGTTGCCGAGCATCCCCTCGCCGGCCAGCGCGGTGCAGATGTCGGCGACGTCGGCGAGTTCGGCCGCCGCCTCGGTGTTCAGGACGGCGTACGCCGAGCTGAACGAGGTGCCGTTGATCAGCGCCAGCCCGTCCTTGGCCTCCAGCGTCACCGGTTCGAGGCCCAGCTCGGCCAGCACCTCCGCGGTCTGGCGGGTCTCGCCGCGGTGGCGCACCCTGCCCTGGCCGGTCAGGGCGTTGGCGAGGTAGCAGAGCGGGACCAGGTCACCGCTGGCGCCGACCGAGCCGCGCTCGGGGACGGCCGGCAGGATGTCGTACCGGAGGAAGTCCAGCAGCAGGTCCACGACGGGGAGGCTGACGCCGGAGTTGCCCCGGGCCAGGCAGTTGGCGCGAATCAGCACGGTGGCGCGCACGACCTCGTCGGAGGCCAGCGGACCGGTTCCGTTCAGGTGGTAGCGGATCAGCTCGTTCTGCAGTCGTGCGGTCTTCTCCGGTGATATCTGCCGGTTGACGCTGTCACCGAAACCCGTCGTCACCCCGTAAATGGGCTTGCCGGTCGCGAGGATCTCCAGCTTCAGGTTCCGGGACGCGTTCATCGCCCGCAACGCGTCCTCGGAGACCGCGAATTCCGAGCCTTCGCGGGATGCGGCGGCCACGGTCTGGGCGATGCTCAGGCCGTGCCCGTCAATCTTCATGGTCGTCACTTTGTGGACACCTTTCTCGCCGGTTGCCCACGAGTCTTGACCGCTGATGTTTCCCGTCGATATCGGAAAGGCGCCGCACGCGATATGCGGATGAGACGCCGAAGATACCCGCCCTCTTCAGGGTTGATCCAAGACCGGCACGGAGAAATGAGGAACCCCCATGATCTCCAATGGCGCGTTCGGCAGGCGGCTACGCCTGCGGCGCCTCTACCGAAACGACTCCGAACGGCTGCTGATCGTGCCGATGGACCATTCGGTGAGCCAGGGACCGATCACCGGCGGCGAAGGGCTCGACGCACTCGTGGGCCGGCTGGCCACCAACCGGGTGGACGCGATCGTCCTGCACAAGGGCAGTCTCCGGCACGTCGATCCCGCCTGGTTCGGCAGCACCTCGCTCATCGTCCATCTGAGCGCCAGTACCGTGCACGCTCCCGACCCGGACGCCAAGTACCTGGTGGCCGGCGTCGCGGAGAGCCTGCGGCTGGGCGCGGACGCGGTGAGCGTGCACGTCAACCTGGGCTCGGACGGCGAGCAGCAGCAGGTGTCCGACCTGGCGGCGGTCGCCGAGGCGTGCGACCGCTGGAACGTACCGCTGCTGGCGATGATGTACCCCCGCGGCCCCCGGATCAGCGATCCGCGCGACCCCGCGCTGGTGGCGCACGCGGTGACCCTGGCCGCCGATCTCGGCGCGGACCTGGTGAAGGCCCCGTACGTCGGCTCGGTGACGGAGATGAAGGAGATCGTCGCCCGCTCTCCCGTCCCGGTCATCACCGTCGGCGGCCCGCGCAACGACGACGAAGGCCAGGTCCTTGCCCACGTCGGCGAGGCGCTGAGCGCCGGGGTCGCGGGCGTGGCCATGGGCCGCAACGTTTTCGAGGCGCCCGATCCCGGCGTCATGGCCGGGAAGCTGGCCGACCTCATCCACAGTGAGTGACCACTAGGAGCCCTGCACATGAAGCTCAGTTGGCTGGACATCCGAGGCGTCGACGAGGCGCGGGACGCCATCGTCCAGGAAGCGCTGCACCAGCGGGTCGACGGCATCGTCGCGGCGGACCCGGCATCCCTGGAGGGCCTGCCCCCGACCGTCACCAAGGTGCTGTTCCCCCGCGGCAAGACCCTCCCGGAGGACTTCGGCGAGGCCACCGTCGTCATCGTGGACCCCGACTTCCACAAGATCACCCCTGCCGAGCTGCGGCTCGCGCACCCGGGGCTGGAGTTCGGCCGGTTCGTGGAGATCGTCGACGCGAAGACGCTGGAGGACGCCTGTCAGTCGGCGCGCACCGAGCAGTGGAGCCTGCTGCTGTTCCGCGACCCGACCAAGATCCCGCTGGAGATCGTCATCGCGGCGTCCGCCGCCGCCCGGGGCAGCCTGATCACGGTCGCGGCCGACGTCGAGGAGGCCGAGATCATCTTCGGCGTGCTGGAGCACGGCTCCGACGGCGTCATGATGGCGCCCCGCAAGGTCGGCGACGCCACCGCCCTGAAGGCCGTGGTCAACGCCGAGACCCCCGACCTGGTCCTGACCGAGCTGGAGGTCGTCGGCACGGAGCACGTCGGCATGGGCGAGCGTGCCTGCGTCGACACCTGCACCTACTTCCGCGAGGACGAGGGCATCCTGGTCGGGTCGCACTCCAAGGGCATGATCCTCTGCGTCAGCGAGACGCACCCGCTGCCGTACATGCCGACCCGCCCGTTCCGGGTGAACGCCGGCGCCATCCACTCGTACACGCTGTCCAAGGACGGCCGGACCAACTACCTCAGCGAGCTGAAGGCCGGCAGCAAGGTCGTGGCGTCCGACGTCGAGGGCCGCACCCGGCTCGTCACCGTCGGCCGGGTCAAGATCGAGACCAGGCCGCTGATCTCGGTGAACGCGGTCTCCACCGACGGCCGCGAGGTCAATCTGATCCTCCAGGACGACTGGCACGTGCGGGTGCTCGGCCCGGGCGGCAAGGTCCTCAACAGCACCGAGCTGAAGCCCGGTGACAAGGTGCTCGGCTTCCTGCCGACGGAGGACCGGCACGTCGGCTACCCGCTCGACGAGTTCTGCCTCGAGACGTGACGTAGTGAACGCGCTCCTGTACGTCCCGGTCCGGGTCGGCGACCTCGACGGCGCGGTGGCCGTCGTGCGCACGGCCCGGCCGGGCGCCGGTACGGAACGGGTCGGCCTCGCCTTCACCCGCGAGGAACGGCTCCGCGCCGCGCTGGGCCCCACCCAGCGCTGGATCCGGCTGTCCCGGCCCGCGCTCCTGACGCTGCTCGGACCACTGGGCATCGAGCACGTCCGGATCGACCCGCTCTACGTCGGACCGGAGATACCGAGGATGCCGGAGGCGGCCGGCCTGCCGACCGTGGACATCCGCGGGGACGGGGCCGTCCTGACCGGCCCGCGGCGGTACGCGCAGTGGCTCCCGGACGACGTGTGGTGACGGCCGGCTCCGGCCGGTGTCACCACCCCGGGGCCGCCAAGTGGCGTACGGTGGGGCCAGGTTGTGACAGGCAAGGCTGACTCTTCATCCGTAGACCACCCCGGAACGGAGTGCCGGAGATGCCCACTGCTCTCGGTCGCGACGAACTCCTCCTGCGCGCCGGACGCGCGGACAGCCCGCACACGCTGTTCAGCACGCTGGCGACACAACTGCGCAGGGCGGTCCCGTACGACGCCGCCGTCTGGCGGGCCACCGACCCGGAGACCGGCATGATCACTTCGCCGATCTTCGCGGAGAACATCGAGGATCACAGCTGTGCCGTCTACTGGCAGTACGAGCTGTTCACGGAGAAGATCAACCTGTTCCGGGACCTCGCGCTGGCGCCGGTACCGGTGGCGAGCCTGTGGGAGACCACGGGGGGCGAGCCCGAGCGCAGTTCCCTGTACCGGGGTTTTCTGGCGCCGCGCGGGGTGCACGACGAGTTGCGGGCCGTGCTGCGGGTGGACGGCCGGCCCCACGGGTACATCAGCCTGTTCCGGGAGAAGGGACGGGCCGAGTTCTCCACCGGGGAGCGCAGGTTCATGGAGGACCTGGGCACGCCCGTCGCCCGCCTGCTCAGGGCGTACGCCAAACAGCGCCCCGAGCCCTCCGGTGATGCTCTGACCGGCACCGGGCTGCTGCTGTTCGACGCCGAGGGCGCCCTCGTCTCGGTCAACGACGAGGCACGGCGCTATCTGGAGGAGATGCCGAAGGGTCCCGCCTCGCTCACCGCGCTCGGTCTGCGCGTGCCCCTGTGGGTGCACGGCACCGCGATGCGGGCCAGGGCGATCGCCGAGGAGCGCGGCGGGGACACCGCGCGGATCAGGATGCGCACCCGCACCGGCCGCTGGCTGGTGTGCCACGCGTCCTGCCTGCGCGGGGCCGACGGGCGCCCGGGCGCCTCCGCGGTGATCATCGAACGCGCCCCGGTCTCCGACGTCACGCCGCTCGTCGTGCAGGCCTACGAGTTGTCGGAACGGGAGCTGGAGGTCACCCGGCGGGTGGCGCGCGGCCTGTCCACCAGCGGGATCTCCGAGGAGCTGCACCTGTCGCCGCACACGGTGCGCGACCACATCAAGGCGATCTTCGAGAAGCTCGGCGTGTCCAGCCGCGGCGAGTTGGTGGGCCGGCTGTTCACCGAGTACTACGAGCCCGTGGATTCGTCCCCCACCGGCCGGCGGAGCTAGCACCCGGCCCGCCGCCGCGGATCAGGCGGCGGGCCCCGGGCCCGGCACGCGCGCCGAGAACCGGCACAACCCGAAGAACCGACCGCGGCGCGGCCCCGCGCGGGCCGCCGTACGAGCGGCCGTGCCCACGCGCGCCCGCGGCCGTGCGCAGGGCCGGCATGTGCTCCGAGCGGCACGTGCTCGAACCGGCACGTGCTCGGACCGGCATCGGACCGGCCACGGATCAGCTACCAGGAAGTGAAGATGCCGACCTCACCCATGCCGTACGGCGCACCTCCGTACGCGCCGCCCCGGGCCGACGGCCCGGAATTCACCGTCCTGCTCGGTCCGGACTACTCGGGGAAGTCGTCGGTGCTGCGGCGTCTCGCCGACAGCGGTCGCTGGACGGTGGTCACCTGCGACCAGGCACCACTCGACACCGACTACGCGCTGATCGGCCGGGCCCGCCGGGAACTGCTGTCCGAGGCGCTGAGGGCTCCGGCCGGACGCTACTCGCCGGACATCCTCCTCACCCTGCTGCAGCTGGCCGTGGTGCACATGCGCGACCGCGTGACCGGCGCACCGCCCGGACGCCCGGTGATCGTGGACTCCTACTACCTGAAGATCATGGCCAAGTGCACGCTGCTCGGGTACGCCAATCCGTCGTTGTTCTCCTGGTGGCGGTCGTTCCCGCAGCCCGCCCGGGTCGTCTACCTCGACGTTCCGTCCGCCGTCGCCTGGGAGCGCAGCGGGCGGGGAGCGGCGCTGAACCCGATGGAGCACTACGGCGACACACCCACCGAGGAAGCGTTCACCCGGTTCCAGGACGATCTGCGCGACTTGCTGCACGCGGAGGTGGCGGGCATGGAAGTGACCACCCTCGAACCGGGCTCCGGCATCGACCGTGCCGTCGACGCCGTCGCGCACGCGACGGGACACCGGGCCGGTGTCTGACATGGAAGCAGAACTGTTCCCCGCGTACCGGGAAAGGGTGCTGGCCGAGCGGGCCGGGCTGCGGACGGCTCTCGGCGACGTGCGTGCGGCACAGGACGGCGCACTGCGGCACCTGCTGAGCGCGAACGCCGACACCGAGTTCGGGCGGCGGCACGGCTTCGCCCGCTGCCGGAACGTCGACGACTTCCGCGCGGCCGTCCCCATCGCCGACTACGAGGCCCTCCGCCCCTGGATGGAGGCCGCCGCGGCCGGCCGGGCGAACGTGCTGAGCGCCGATCTCCCCGTGGTCTTCTTCAAGAGCAGCGGCAGCACCGGCGACAGCAAACGGATACCGGTCACCCGGGAGTTCATGCGGACCTCCTTCTTCCCGCCCTACTACGCGGCCTGGGCGAACATCGTCGAACACCACCCGGAGGCCGTCCGCAGGCCCGACGCCACGCTCAACCTCAAGCACGACCCCGCGCCCGCCGCGGACGCGACCCGCTCCGGACGCCCCCATCTCGGCGCCAGCCAGGTCGACTTCGGCCGGGCCTTCGGTGAGCGGCTGTCGGCGGAACCGGGCAGCCGCGCCCCCTGGAGCACCCTGCCGTCGTTCGTGGACCCGGCCGACCACCCGCGGCGCGACTACGTACGGCTGCGCACCGCCATGGCGCACGACGTGCGGTGTGTCATCGGCATCAACCCCGCCGTGGTGGCCGCGCTGCCCCACCAACTGGTCCAGTGGTGGCCGCGCCTGGTCAAGGACGTGTACGACGGCACGGTCGACGGCCGTCCGGGACCCGCCCCCGACCCGGAGCGCGCCCGGCTGCTGGACCGGCTCGCCGAACGCGCGGGCACCCCGCTGCCCGCCCATGTCTGGCCGCGCATGGAAGTGCTGTTCTGCTGGACCACCGGACTGGCCTCCCTCTATCTCCCCCGGCTGCGTGAGGTGTTCGGGCCCGGGGTGAGCGCGCTGCCCGCCCCCGCGGCGGCGTCGGAGGGCTTCGTCGCCGTGGCGCTGGACCGGCATCCCACGGCCGGCTCGCCCGCGGTCACCGGCGGGCTGCTGGAGTTCGTCGACGCCGACGAGGAACTGTCGCCCGGCAGCGACACGCTGCTCTGCGACGAACTGGCGGCAGGCGGCGAGTACCACGTCGTCCTCAGCCATGTCGGCGGCCTCTACCGGTACGCCCTCGGTGACGTGGTGCGCGTCGTGGACCGGGCCGGGGGCGTGCCCCGGCTCGAGTACGCCGGCCGGCGCACCCTTTCCGACGCCGCCGGTGAGCGGCTGCGCGAGGGGCACGTGGTGAGCGCCCTGCACGGCGCGACGCGTGCCACCGGTCTGGAGATCCGCAACGCCACCTGCCGGGTGACCGGGCGCCCCGCGCGGCCGGGCGCGCCGGAGTCCGGTGCGGACGGCCCACGGGGGTACGCCTTCGCCGTGGAGCCGTTCGGCCGCTGGTCGCGCGAGGAGACCGGGGCCTTCGCCCGGGCCCTGGACGGCGCGCTCGCCGGGCGGTCCGACGGCTACCGGGCGGCTCGCGCGAGCGCCCGCCTCGGCGCTGTCGACGTGCACCGCGTGGCGCCGGGCGGCTTCGCCGCCGACTGGCAGGCCAGGGTCGCCCGGGGCACGCGGCCGGCGCAGGTGAAGGACCGGGTCTTCCAGAACGACGACGCGGCGTGGCGCCGGCTGCTGGGCACCTGAACGGCCCCCCGCACCCGCCGGGCGCCGCCAGAACAGGGGGGCGGGCCCTTCCCGGCAGCAGAACGAGCACCCGCGCCCGCCGGGCGCCGAAGAACAGGCGGGCGGGCCCTTCCCGACACCAGAGCAGGCGCCCCCGGGCGCCGTCAGAACCGGCGGCCGACGCCCGACCGGCATCTTCCCCTCTTCAAGGAGCAAGCGTGGAAACCCTCGACGCGGTCGCCAGGACCTCCCTCCTCACGGCGGCACTGCGGGCCCAGGAGAGCCGGCGCCCGGACCGGTTGTTCCGCGATCCGTTCGCCGCCCGGCTGGCCGGCGTCCTCGGCACCGACCTGTTCGGCCGGATCGGCGACGCCACCCGGCCGAACCGCGCCGGCCCCGCGGAGCCCGTACCGAGCACGTTCGCCTACAACGCGATCAGGACCCGGTACTTCGACGATCTCCTGCTCGCCCGCGTCGCTGAGGCCGACCGGCCCCAGGTCGTGATCGCCGCGGCCGGCATGGACACCCGGGCCCACCGGCTGCCCTGGCCGCGCCCGGTCGACGTCTTCGAACTCGATCGCGCGGACGTCCTCGCCGCCAAGGAGTCGGTGCTGCGCGCCGAACCGGCGCCCCCGCCGGCGACCCGGCACCGGGTCGGCGCCGACCTGCTCGGCCCGGACTGGAGCGCCGCGCTCACCGAGGCCGGCTACGACCCTGGCCGGCCTTCCATCTGGCTGCTCGAAGGATTCCTCTACTACCTCACGCGGGAACAGGTCGGCCAGGTACTGAGCCGGGTGCGGGACGCCACCGCCCCCGGCAGCACGGTCGCCGCGGACCTGGTGAGCGCCACCGCCCTCACCGCGCCCGCCGTCGCGCCGCTGCTCGCGGTGTTCGAGAGCTGGGGCTGCCCGTGGCTGTCCGGGCACGACAAGCCGGAGGCGCTCTTCGCCGAGTACGGCGTCGCGGCGACGGTCCGGCAACCCGGCGAGCCCGGCGCCGACTTCGGCCGCTGGCCCGACCCGGTCCCCCCGCGGGGCGTCCCCGGGGTCGGGCGCGTCTTCCTCGTCCACGGCCGGCGCCTGTGACCGCGCCCCGCCCCAGGGTGCTGATCGCGCCGGTCACCGTCACGCCCACCAAGGCGCTCGGCCTCAGCCACCTCAAGGGACTGCTGTGGGTGGACGTGATGTACCGCGCCACGCGGATGCTGGACGACCACGACGTCGACTACCTCTACAGCAACACGGCCTTCAACGGCACCCGGCAGACCGCCGGCTTCTGGGAGTACCTCGACCGCGTCCACGGCGACGCCGACCTGAGCACCGCCACCGAGGACGAAGTGGGCCTGCTCTACACGGAGTTCCAGACCCGCGGCGACCCGCCCGGCGACGCTGCCCTGCTGCCGTACGTCCGCGCCGTCGAGCAGACCGGCTGGACCCACCCGGTGAGCCGGCGGCTGCTGGAGCTGTGGCGCGGCCACTTCGCCTGGCTGGGCATGCACGACCCGGGGCTCACCGCCACGCGGCGGCCGGGGCTCGGGTTCGAGGAGACGGTCGAACGGCTCGCCAAGCACGGACTCTGCCTGGACACGCGCGACGACGGCGGCCCCGTCTACCTGGACGCCACCGCCCAGGGGCTGCCCCTGCGCCCCGCCACGTCCGCCACGGGCCTCCCCAACTACCTGGGCTGCGCCCTGCGGGACCTGCTGCCGGCGGCGGAGGAGTACGACGAGATCGTCCTGCTCCACGACCGCGAGCTGACGGAGGACTACGTCCTGCTGCAGAAACTCCTCGGTGCGCTCGGCGGCGCCCGTGCGCACCGGGTCTGTCTGGACCGGGTTCCGCTGGACGGCGCGGTGCGCTCCAGTCGGCACGGCGTCGCCCACGCGCACACCGTCGCCGGGCTGGCCGGCGCGCTGCGGGACCACGCGTCACCGGAGGCCGTCCGGCTCGGCACGAGGCTGTACTTCGTCGCCGGCCTCGGCAAGGGCGTGAACGGGCAGTCCTACCGCGAGGACCTCCTGCGCCAGACCGTCGAGCGCGCCGCCGGACTGCTCGCCCGCGAGGACCCGGCGTCCGCCACGGAGGCTCCGGACGCCCCGGAGTTCGTGCGCCGGCAGACCGGCGGGCGGGCCCACGTGGATCCCTACCGGCTCACCTCCGCGCTGCTGCGCAGGCACCAGCGGGTGCCGTTGCGCGCCGTGGCCGACGCCGTCTACCTCTGACCGCCCGGCAGAAGGAGCACCACCCGTGTTCACCCAGCAGTACCTCCGGGAGCACGCCGAACGCCGTGTCCGGG
>NZ_RAIF01000018.1:250127-254036 GCF_003671715.1 Streptomyces sp. E2N166
TCCACCACGCCCTGGCCGAGGCGGTCCTGTCCGGGCTGATCGGCGCGGGCACCGGAGTCGTGCTCCGGCACCTGCCCCGACTCGACCCGGCCGAGGGACCCTACGCGATGCTGCGCGCCGTCCCCGACCGGGACGCGTCCGACGGCCGGCTGCGCGCCTGCGCGGGCGTCGCCCGGTGCGGCGCTGAAGGCGAGGAAAGCGAAGGCACCCGCGTTCTTTTGGGGTGAAAAGAGAGGGAAGCCCCTTCATGGCCTAGCCGCGGGCAACGCCAGGCGTTTTCGCGTACGCGCCCCTGCCTGGCGTGGAGCCGCTTCCTCCTCCTCAGCCCGTGTCGTCCTCGTCCGTCGCCGCCCGGCCTCCCGGGTGGCGCAGTGCGCAGAAGTAGCCGACGGCGAGGGCGACGGCCATGCCGTAGAAGACCCACTGGTTGGCCTCGGCGAAGTCCATGCGGATCGCGGGCATCGCCTCCCGCATCGTCGTCTCCGTCGCGCCGCCGCCGGTGGGGGTGCGGGAGTCCGCGTTGCCCGTGATCGCCTGCGTGACGTCCCGGGCGAGGGAGTGCTCCGCGTCCGGCGGTGCCCCGCGGCTGCGGAGGGTCTCCGCGACCCTGTCGGTCATCGTGTGGGTCAGCATGGTGCCGAAGACGGCCAGGCCCACGCTGGCCGCGTAGTTGCGGACGGTCTGGGTGATGCCGGTGACCTCGCCGTACGAGGCGTCGATCGCGCGGTTGACCGCGTCCGTCGACGCCGGGGCCAGGATGAAGCCGATGCCCGCGCCGGCGAGCGCGACGTAGGGCCACTGGTCGTGCATGGACAGGTCGGTGAGTTTGCCCGCCCAGAGCGCGAAGCCCACCGCGCCGACCGCGCAGCCGATCCGCATCGCCGGGCGGGCGCCCCGCTTGTCGAGGATGCGGCCGCCCCACTGGGAGGCGATGGCGAACCCGGCGAAGAAGTACAGCAGGTACAGCGCGGCCTGGTTGGGTGAGGCGCTGAGGGAGACCTGGGCGTAGACGGACGCGAAGAAGAACACGGGGACGAACGCCAGCATGGCGAAGAAGAGCACCAGTGCGTCCACGGTGAAGGCGCGGTCGCGGAAAACGGCCAGGTTGATCAGGGGGTGCCTGCGGGTGGCGCGCAGCTCGTAGTGGCAGAAGAAGGCCAGGAGGGCGAGGCCGCCCGCGATGCAGGCCCACGTCGCCGCGCTGTCCCAGCCCCAGGCCGACGCCTGCTGGAAGCCGAGCACGCTCAGACCCATGCCGGCGACGATCAGCAGGGCGCCCCTGATGTCCAGCGATTCGTCGCGCCGCCGGTCGGAGACGCGGGCGAGAGCGGTGAGGATCAGCGCGATGATCGCGACGGGGACGTTGACCCAGAAGATCGACCGCCAGGTCCAGGCCGTCAGCCAGCCGCCGAGCAGCGGCCCTACGGCGGTCAGGGCGCCGGTGAGGCCGAAGAAGAGGGCCAGGGCACGTCCTCGGCGCTCTACGGGGAAGACCGCCACGACCACGGCGAGCGCGGCCGGGAAGAGCAGCGCGGCGCCCAGCCCCTGGGTGGCCCGGAAGACGACGAGCCAGGTCAGTGCGTGGTCCCCGGCGGGTACGCAGCCGCACAGCACCGAGGAGACGACGAAGACGAGGGTGCCGACCACGACCACGCGGCGCGGGCCCCACAGGTCGGCCAGGCGCCCGCCGAGGGCGAAGAAGGCGGCCAGGGAGAGCAGATAGGCGTTGATCACCCACTGCATGCCCGAGGTGGAGAGCCCGAGTTCGGAGACGATGTCGGGGGCGGCGATCGAGACGATCGTCTGGTCGATGAACGTCATCGCCACCGCGAACATCATGGCGGAGAGTGCCAGCGGCTGGGAGGCGGCGCGACCGGCGCCGGGCGCGTTCTCGTTCCGTTCCGTGTGCGTTCCGCTCACCCGGCCAGTCTGAGCCCGTCCCCTCGCTCCCGCATCCGGGCCGCCACCGGGCGGGCTCAGGAGCGGCCGTACTCCGCCAGGACCGGTGTCAGCAGGTCGAAGGCGCGCGGCGCCTCCCGCGTCAGCACCTGAGCGATCTCCGGGTTGGCCGAGCCGGCCAGCGTCAGTTCCTGGATGCGGGAGAACAGGACCCGGTGGACTCCGCCCAGCAGTGCCGCGGCCGTGCGGGGCGTGATGTCGTCGGGCGAGGCGGCCGTCGCCCCGGCCAGGGCCGCGGCCAGCGCCTCCTCCCGTCGGTCGTGGAGGCCGCGCAGGCAGGAGGTGAGGGTGGGACTGTCGGCGATCATGCGGGTGAAGGCCGGGCCGGCGAAGCCCGCGACCGGGTCCTGCGCCGCCACCGACGCCATGAAGGCACGGCGCAGGGCCGCCAGCGGGGTCTCGCCCGGTTCGCGCGCGGTGACGGTGTCCGCCAGGGCGGCGACGAACTGGTCCTGGTGGTCGAGGGCCAGGTCCTCCTTGCGCGGGAAGTAGTTCGTCACCGTCTTCTTGGCGACGCGGGCGGCGTCGGCGATCTCCGCGATCGTCGTGCGCTCGAAGCCCTGCTCGATGAAGAGCCTGGTCGCGTGGTCGGAGATCAGCTGCCGCGTCTCGCGCTTCTTGGTCTCACGGAGGCCTGGCGCCGGTGTGTTCAGGTCCATGGGCAAATCTTACCTCGGTAGTATTTTTATGTTGACAGCCAAGATGCTCCCTAGGTAAGTTTACTCTCGATGAACGAATTAACCGTACGGGAGTTCACCGTCAGCAGCCCGGACGCCGGTCCCTACGCCCTCGCCGAAGGGCCGGACGGCGCCCTCTGGTTCACCCTCGTCCACCAGGACGCCGTCGCCCGCCGGGACCCGGGCGACGGGAGTGTCGCCATCCACCCGGTCGGAGCCGGGCCGACCGTGATCGCGCCGGGCCCGGACGGGGCGATGTGGTTCACCGAGTACCGGGCGCACCGCGTCGGCCGTATCGCCCCCGACGGCACCTACTCCTCCTTCGCGCCCCTGACCCCCGAGGGCGGGCCGTTCGGCATCGTCGCCGGGCCGGACGGAGCCATGTGGTTCACGCTGTCCGGCGTCGACCGCGTCGGCCGCGTCACCATGGACGGCGAGGTCACCGAGTATCCGGCGCCCGGCGCCTTCCCGTCGGCCGTCACGGTCGGCCCGGACGGGGCCCTGTGGTGCACCCTCAACCAGCAGAACGCCGTCGGACGGCTCACCACCGACGGCCGCGGCACCGCCCATCCCCTGCCGACCGGGGGCGCCGCGCCGGTGGGCATCACCGCGGGGCCCGACGGCGCGCTGTGGTTCACCGAGATCGGGGCCGGGCGGATCGGCCGGATCACCGTGGACGGCGAGATCACCGAGTACCCGCTGCCCGACCCCGCGGCCCGGCCGCACGCGGTCACGGCCGGGCCCGACGGTGCGCTGTGGTTCACCGAGTGGGGCAGTGGCCGGGTCGGCCGGATCACCGTCGACGGCCGCGTCACCTCGTACCCGCTGTCCCGCCCCGACAGCGAACCGCACGGCATCGCCCGGCACGACGGCACCGTGTGGTGCGCCCTGGAAACCGGCTCCCTGGCCAGAATCGAGGTCACCGCGTGACCGACCCCACGACCGCTCCCGACCCCGGCGTCCTGCACCCGCTCGCTCAGCACCCCCGGGTCGTCCTCCTCAAGCCGCTCGTCACCGACGAACGCATCCAGGTCGGCGACTTCACCTACTACGACGATCCCGACGACGCCACCGCCTTCGAGACGCGCAACGTGCTCTACGCCTACGGGCCGGAGAAGCTGATCATCGGCAGGTACTGCGCGATCGCCTCCGGCACCCGGTTCCTGATGGCCGGGGCGGAGCACCCCACCATGGGCGTGTCGACGTTCCCCTTCACCATGTTCGGCGGCGCCTGGGCCGAGGCCACGCTCGACCTCGTCACCGGCATGCCCAG
>NZ_RAIF01000018.1:254197-282546 GCF_003671715.1 Streptomyces sp. E2N166
GTCGCCGCGGGATCGGTGGTCACCGCCGACGTTCCGCCGTACACCGTCGTCGGCGGCAATCCGGCCCGGCCCATCCGCAGCCGGTACGACGCCGACGACGTCGCGCGGCTTCAGCGGGCCGCGTGGTGGGACTGGCCTCTCGAACTGGTCACCCGCCATGTCCGGACGATCATGTCGGGCAGCCCGGCCGACATCGAGGCCATCGCGACGAGGGAGCTCTCCTGACCGACACCAGCCGCATCCCCGGCCGCCCCGCGACAGGCTCGACGGAAGGAACCCGCTTGACCGACCGAACGCACCACACCACCGACTCCCCCGTCCTCGACGCCGCCGCCGAGTTCGACCGGCAGGTGCGAACGCTCGTCGCGCTCGGCTACCCGGCTCTCTCCGGGCGCACGGAGGAGGAGTTCGCCGAACTGGTGGCACCCCTGCGCGCCGAGGCCGCGGCCCACGCGGGCGACCCGGGCCAGGAGTACGACGCCGCCGCGTCCGGCCTGGTGCCCTTCGTCCTGGTCGTCGCCCGCGACCTGGCCCCGATCGAGCGGACCATGCCGCTGACCGCGCTGCACGGCGGCCGGCTGCCCGGCTTCGTCGACCGCAGCTTCGAGCCCGGCTCCCTGGAGCGGTTCGTCGCGACCGAGGCGGCCGCGCCACCCTCCCCGGGCGGTGTCCACCTGCTGTTCGACGTCGAGCGCGGGGAGGAGTTCTGCGGGGCCGTACCCAACGACGCGATGGCCACCGTCGCCGAGCGGGGCCGCACTCCGCTGACCATCGAGGAGGGCGTCGCGCTGATGACGCACGTGCCGCGGATCCTGGTCAAGAACAAGTGCTTCTCGCTGGGCGGCTCACGGTCCGGCGACCGCCGGGTCCCGGCGATCTGGATCAGCCAGAAGGCCCCGAAGCTGGGCTGGTGCTGGGAGGGCAACCCGCACACCTGGCTCGGCATGGCGTCGGCCGGCGGCCGGCGGGCCTGACCGGGCGCTCACGCCGGCCCGGCCGCTGCCCCGCCGTCGTGGCCCTGGTACCGCAGCAGCAGCATCGCGGCGTCGTCGTGATGCGGTCCGGCCGCGTGCCGCACCAGGTCCTCGCGGAGGGCGTCCAGGGCCCGGTGGACGTCGGAGTCCTGCAGGAGGTGGGCGCGTTCGGCGAGCGGGTAGAAGCCGCCCGCCTCGTCCCGGGCCTCCGTCACGCCGTCGGTGTAGAGGAGCAGCTGGTCGCCGGGGGTGAAGGGCACCGAGAACAGCTCCGGGCCTGGGCCGCCGTGTACGGCCAGGCCCAGCGGGAGGGCGTAGGAGGGCGGCTCCGGGAAGTCGGCGGTGCCGTCGCGGTGGACGACCATCGGGGCCGGGTGGCCGTAGTTGAGGAGGACGACCTGGTGGTCGTAGCCGATCTCGGCGACGATCGCGGTCACGAACTTCTCGTCCTCCAGCTCGCGGGCGACGCTGCGTTCCAGCCGCTCGCCCAGCTTGACCAGGTCCTTCTCGTCGTACGCCGCCTCCCGGAAGGCGCCGAGGACCCTGGCCGCGGTCTCCACCGCCGCCAGGCCCTTGCCCTGCACGTCGCCCACGATCACCCGGACGCCGTGCGGGGAGGCCATCACCTCGTACAGGTCGCCGCCGATCCGGGCCTCGGCGAGCGCCGAGGTGTACGAGACGGCCGCGTGCAGCGGGCCCGCGGTCAGCGGTACCGGGCGCAGCAGGACCCGCTGGGCCGCCTCCGCGATCGACCGCACATTGGCCAGTTCCGCCTCCCGGCGCGAACGCATCACGGCCGCCGCGATCCCGACGCCGGTCACACCGGCCACCGACACCATGGCGGTGTAGCCGCGGGGGCGGTCGAAGAGCCCGTTGTACAGGCCGAGGCCCACGCAGAGCAGCAGCGCGACCAGCCCGATCACCGCCGTACGCCGCCAGCCGCCGACCAGTCCGGCGAACGCCGGTCCCAGCGACACCAGCGGCAGGAGCCCCACCCCCGGCCCGGCCGTGAGGTCCACGACGGCGACCACGGTCATGGCCGCGACAGGCATCCAGGCCAGCATCGTGGAACTGGACGGCGACTTCTTCACGGTCATGACTACTCCGGTGTCGCAGCGCTCAAGAGTCGCCTCTTCCCTGTTCTCAGGCGTCCCTCCCCAGTCTCTTAGACTATGCAACGGTTTGCTGGCGCAGGAGTTCCCGAGCGGTCCTTAACCCAATCGAGGCCGAGTGACGCGCACGTCGGCACGACATGTGGCGGGGCTAGCATCCGGGCATGACGACCTCAGAGAACACGCAGCGCAACGACAGTCTCCCCCTCGACGTCGAGATCGGCACCCTCCAGGGCGGATCCGCCGACCTCTCCCAGTACGCGGGCCGGGTCGTACTGGTGGTCAACGTGGCCTCCAAGTGCGGGCTCACCCCGCAGTACGCCGGCCTGGAGCGGCTGCACGAGCGGTACGCGGAGCAGGGCTTCACCGTGCTCGGCGTGCCCTGCAACCAGTTCATGGGCCAGGAGCCGGGCAGCGCCGACGAGATCGCCGAGTTCTGCTCGGCGACGTACGGCGTGACCTTCCCGATGACCGAGAAGGTGGACGTGAACGGGGAGGGCCGGCATCCGCTGTACGACCGTCTGACGGGCTTCGCCGACGCCGAGGGGCACAGCGGGGACATCCGCTGGAACTTCGAGAAGTTCCTGATCGGGCGGGACGGCAAGGTCGCCGCACGGTTCTCGCCGCAGGCCGAGCCGGAGTCGGCCGAGGTCGTGGCGGCCGTGGAGGAGCGCCTGGCGGGTTGACCTTGCCCCTGGGGCAGGCCCGAGCGTCGTCGTCGCCGGGCGGAACAGGCCGCCCGGTGACGGAGGATGACGACGTGGACGATGCACGCGACGACGAGTTGCTGACCATCGGGGCGTTCGCCGCGCGGGCCCGGCTGTCGGCCAAGGCTCTCAGGCTGTACGACCGTATGGGCCTGCTGGTGCCCGCCCATGTGGACGAGGCCACCGGCTACCGCTACTACCGCACCCGGCAGACCGAACGTGCCCGGCTCGTGGCCCTGCTGCGCCAGCTGGACATGCCGCTCGCGAAGGTCGCGGAGGTGGTCCACGCGGACGGGCCCGGGGCCGCCGTGCTGCTCGACGCCTACTGGGCGGGAGTGGAGGCCCGGGTGGCCGGGCAGCGGACGCTCGCCGACTACCTCCGTGGACGTCTTTCGGGGAGGAGCTCCGAGGTGTACGGAAAGTTCGTGGTCGAGACGGTGGACGTGCCCGCGCAGGTGGTGATCAGCGAGACCCGGCACACGCTGGCGGGCGAGCTGCCGGCGTGGATCGGGGCCTCGCTGACCCGGCTGGAGGAGGCGGCGCGGGGCTGCGGGGGTGTGACGGCGGCGCCGTTCGTCGTCTACCACGCCGAGGTGTCGATGGAGAGCGACGGCCCGGCGGAGTCGTGCGTGCCGGTCGCCGACGAGGCGGCGGCCCGGGCGTGGAGCGAGGAGCGGGGGCGGGCCCGGCAGTCGCAGGTGCGGGTGGAGCCGGCCCGGCGGCTGGCCTACACCCGGATCACGAAGGCGCAGGTGGCCCATCCGCAGATCCTGGCCGCCTTCGAGGCGGTGGAGGAGTGGGTCGCCGCTCAGGGCCTGACGGTGGCGGGTCCTTGCCGTGAGGTGTACTTCGCCGACTGGGAGGCGTCGGGCCCCGAGGACCCGGTGTGCGACATCGCGTTCCCCGTGAGCTGAGCGCGACGGAGCCGAGCCGAGCCGACGCGTGGTCGGAACTGAACAGAGCCCTCTCGGCAAGGTCGGCGAACTGGTCGAGAGGGCTCCGTCGGCGGTGCTGGTGGGCGGAGCGTGGAGCCGTTACTTCTTGACCGAGGTCACGAAGGCGTTCCACGCGTCGGCGGGGAAGGCCAGGACCGGGCCCTCGGTGACCTTGGAGTCGCGGACGGCGAGTGCCGCCACGACCGGTGACTTGACCTCGACGCACGCGCCGTTTCCTCCGGAGTAGGAGGACTTGGTCCATGATTCCTGGGCGCCCTGAAGAATTGCCATGTCTGCTCCGATGGCGAGTGCTGAGTGCGGTTTACGCCAATGACGCTTGATCTTTGGCGTGATCGACGCTACTCGCTGCCCTCGCCGATCGGAGCAGCCATTCACTCGACCGGATGGCATATTCCAGGCGACTCTTCCAGTACCGCGTACCAGGGGTGTAGCATCCGCCGCCACGTCAGCGGGCGTACTCCTTCGCCACATCCTCGATGCGCCGCCGCGACTCCTCCACGTTCAGCGCCTGCGCCCGCAGATGCTCGTACATCACCGTGTACTTCTGCACGTCCTGCGCCTTCTCCAGGTACAGGTCGCTGGTCACGCCCTCGATGTACACGACGCTCGAGTCGGCGGCGTCGGCGAACTCCAGGATCGAGTACTGGCCGTTGATGCCGGGATGCGCCCCGACGTCGAACGGCAGCACCTGCACGGTGATGTGCGGCAGCTGCGACATCTCGGCGACGTGCTCCAGCTGCTCGCGCATCACCTGCTTGCCGCCCACCACCCTGCGCAGACAGGCCTCGTCCAGGACCACCCACAGCCGCAGCGGGTTGCTGTCGGCGGAGATGCGTTCCTGGCGCCGTATGCGGACCTGGACCCGTTTCTCGATGTCGGCGACCGAAGTCTCGGGCAGGGCGCCCTGGATGAGCGCCTCGGCGTACGGCCGGGTCTGCAACAGGCCGGTGATGATCTGGGGTTCGTAGGTCCGCAGCGACTCGGCGTCGGTCTCCAAGCCGATGTAGACGCTGTACGGGATGTCCCCGAAGGCGTGCCACCAGCCCTGCTGGCGCGAGTCCTTCGCCATCTGCATCAGCGAGTCGACGATCCGCTGGTCCTCGACCTCGTAGACCCCGCACAGGTCGCGGACGTCACGCTGGCTGATGCTGCGCCGGCCGTTCTCCAGGCGGCTGATCTTCGACTGCGAGACCAGCAGCCGCTCCGCCACCTCTTCGGCCGTCATGCCCTTGAGCTCACGGAGCCGGCGCAGCTCCTGGCCCAGCCGGCGTCGCCTGACGGTGGGATTGACATTGGACGCCACGGGACGTGCACCTCCGGCTGCGTGACTCATACCTGCCACTTTGCGTATCTGCTGCTGAGCAGACTGCCACCAAGGTGCTTTCTACCGCTGGGAAACGGTCGATATGCGCCGCGTACACGCCAGTTCGGGGCGCCACCCGTACACATGGCCGCGCGGGGCGGCGGGACCGTGCCGCCGTCCGGGCGTGCCGGACGTACGGTCGGTCCCGCCGCCCCGCGCGGACCTGCGGCTCCCGTGACCGGGCCTGGGGACTTGCGGTGCGGCGGTGCGGTACTGCTGTGCGTTGCTGCGGTGGGTGCGGTTCAGTGGGCCACCGCACGTGCCATGGAACCGTGGCGCGGTTGCGCCGGAACACCGCGGGCGGGTTCCGGGGCGGGCCTGCCTCCCGGCCCCGCGGCCTGGCGGCCGGCCGGGGCCGGTGCACGGCGTGGCTGGGCCGCCGCGCCGTTCTGGACGTCCATCACCGCGTGCGCCACCAGTCCGCCCATGGGGTCGTGCCTGATGAGGTCCCGCAGGCGGGACCGTGACGAGCGTCCTTCGTTGCCCGGGTAGAGGTGCTTGCCGAGACCGACCGCGTGGGCCAGCGCGGCGAGCGCCGCGGTCCGCGGGTCCGGCGGTACGCCGGTGCGGATCGCCGAGTCCAGCCGGGCCTTGATCTCCCTGCTGATCGCCGTGTCCGTCGCCTGGTAGCGAGTCGTCGGCAGCACCCCGCACATCTGGCCCTCCACGGCATGCACCATGCCGCATCGCTCCAGATGCGAGAGGTAGGTCTGGCGCAGCCCCAGGCGGGGCCCGCCAATCCAGTTGACCGCCCGTACGGGAGCGCCACGCCTTCGCAGCAACTCCAACGCGCAGTCCAGTGTTGGATCTCCTGTCGGCCGTGGGGCCACCACGGCGATACGATCCCCGTCTGGGGCTATCCGTCCGGCCAGCGCCAGCTCCACCAGCTGTGCTCCGGCCAGACCGAGGTCGAGCGACTGCGGCTGTGCGGTGGTACCCGTGGTCGGGTCCAACGCCAGCAGCAGAAGCTCCTCCGGAATTGTTCTGCGGCTCCTGCCCATCCATGCCTCCCCGCGTGGATGAAAGACAGGGTGACCCCTCTCACATTGGTCTGTCGAGGGTGCGTGACCGCTTCGTAGTGGAACCAGTAGGTATGTCGTTCTCGTCTACCGCGTGGGTTCCCCCCGTACACAGGACACTGGTACATGGTTTCGGTACGGGTTCGGTAGCGCACACGCGACGTGCGGCGCATGGAGGAGGCATCGGTGGCGGGCGAGTCCCCCGACAGTTCGAAGCAGCGCGAGTCGTCGGAAGAACCGACGTCGGGGAGCGCGGGTCCGGTTCCCGAAGCCAGGACCGAGGCGAGCGAGACGCTTGATCCGCGGCTGGCGGTGGCACGGGAGGACGCGAAGCCGTCGGCGTCCGCCGGGTCCACCGGGTCCCGTGGGGGCGTCGATACGGCGACCCGGGTGCTGTCCGTCCGCGAGACGGAGGCGGAGTCCGACACGGCGTCCGGCACGGAGGCGGAAGCCGAGGGCGAGGGCGCCGGCTCGGAGAACCCCGTCGAGGACGGCTCCTCCGAGGCGCCCGAGGAGTCCGGCACCTCCGAGGTGTCCCATACGTCCGGCACCTCCGAGGACGATCGCGCCGAGCCCGCCGCCACCACCGACGGCCGGCTGCGGGACGCCGTCGCGGCCTGGGTGGCGACCGCGGACGAGCGGGCCGCCGCGGAGGCGGACGCCGGGGAGGCGGACGCCGGGGACACGCCGCGCGCGGGGGCCGCGGAGGAGACCCGGCCCGACGCCACCGCGGACTCCGACGTGCCCGAGGACGAGCGCGGCGCGAAGGCCACGGACGCCGACACGGGAGCCGGGACCGGCTCCGACGCGTCCGAGGAGGCCGACGAGCACCCGGACGGCCGGTCCGACGACCGACCCGACGCACGCGAGGGCACACAGGAGCGCGCGGACGCTGCCGCCACCGCGGACTCCGACGCGTCCGAGGACGCCGAAGAGCACGCGGACGCCGAAGAGCACCCGGACGGCGAGCCCGGCGGCCGATCCGACGCACCCGCGGGCCCCGCCGAGAGCGCGGACGGCGAGCGTCCCGTCGATCAGCCCACCGCCGTCTTCAAGGCACCGCGGCCCTCCGCACCCGCCGTCGACCAGCCGACGACCATGCTGAAGCTGGGCGACACCGCCAACCCGCCCAAGAAGACCGGCAAGGGCGCCGACGCCCCCGTACGGCCCGCCGAGACCGACGCCGAGCGGACCAGCAAGTTCGTCGCGCTCCGGCACCCGGACGACCCCGCGACGCGCAAGCCCCCGCCCGAGGCCCCCAGGGCGCCGCAGGCACCCCGTACCGGGGCCACCGCCGCCGTACCGCAGGTCGGGCCCGAGCGGACGACGCAGCAGCCGCTGCCGCCGAAGCCGCCGCTGGACCTGCTGGCGGAGCTGACGAACACCCCGCCGCCCCCGGAGACCCCGCTGCGGACGACGGTGCGCCGGGTCAAGATCTGGACCCCGCTCGTCATCCTGCTGGTGATCGTCTTCGGCGTCGTGCAGTCGATGCGCGAACTGCCCGCGCCGGAACTCGACCTCACGGCGCAGGACAGTTTCACCTTCGAGGGCGGCAAGCCCGAGATCCCGTGGCCGTCCAGCGGGCAGGCCGCGCTGGACGTGCAGGGCATCGGCACGTTCGGGTCGTCCGGCGATCAGAAGCCCGTGCCGATCGCGAGTGTCGCCAAGGTCATGACCGCGTACGTGGTCCTGCGCGACCACCCGCTCAAGAGCGGCGCCGAGGGCCCGAAGATCGAGATCGACCAGGCGGCGGAGGACCAGTCGCAGGCCGGCCAGGAGTCGACCGTCGACGTGTTCCAGGGCGACTCGATCTCGCAGCGCGAGGCCCTGGAAAGCATCCTGATCGCGTCCGCGAACAACGTGGCGCGGCTGCTCGCCCGATGGGACGCGGGGTCCGAGAAGGCGTTCGTGGAGAAGATGAACGCCGCCGCCGAGGACCTCGGCATGACGAACACGACGTACACCGACCCGTCGGGACTGGACAACACGACGGTGAGCACGGCCGTGGACCAGGTGAAGCTGGCCAAGGAGGCGATGAAGTCGCCCGCCTTCCGCGAGGTCGCCGCGATGATGTCGTACGACGACTACAAGGGCGTCAACCACTCCAACTGGAACCACCTGGTCGGCCACAACGACGTCGTCGGCATCAAGACCGGCACCACCACCTCCGCGCTCGGCAACCTGGTCTTCGCGGCGAAGAAGGAGGTCGGCGGTGAGACCCGGACCATCGTCGGTGCCGTGGTCCGCCAGCCGGCGGGCGGCAAGGACAACACCATCCTCGGTGCCGCGCTGGACTCCAGCGACAAGCTGATCAGGGCCGCGCAGGACACCCTGGAGTCGTCGACGATCCTGAAGAAGGGGAGCGTCGTCGGGTACGTCGACGACGGCCTCGGCGGCCGGACGCCGGTCGTCGCCACACAGGACGTCAAGGCCGTCGGCTGGCCGGGCCTGACCGTCAAGCTGACGTTCGAGGCGGACGAGGTGCCGCACACGGCCGCGGCCGGCACGAAGGTCGGCACGCTCACGGTCGGCGACGGCGAGGCGGCCGGAGCGGTGAAGGTGCCGGTCGCCCTCCAGGAGGACCTCGTGGAGCCCGCCCTCATGGACCGGCTGACCCGCCTGGGCTGACGGCCGGCCCGCTCGGGCCGCACCGGCGCGGGACGCCCCCGCGGCCACCAGGCCGCGGGGGCGTTTGCGTCCCGGAAGCTCCTGGAAGGTCCCGGAGGGTGGCCGCCGGGCCCCGGAGGGGAGGAAGCCACGGTGCGGGAGCGCGTGCTAGCGTCACGAAACGGGGCAGGCCGCCGGTCACGGGAACGGGACACGGCCGAAGCGGAAGACGGGACACGGGGAGTGCCTTCAGGTGGCCACTGCGGAGCCGACACGCGCCGACGACGCCGATCCGGACCCGGGAGCCGGCCCGCGACCGCGCGTACCCGCGCCCCGCGAGGACGCCGGGGAGAGCGGGCGGAGCGGGAGGGCCGGCAGTGGCCCGGCGAGTGGCGGCCGTGAGCCGGACCGCGCCGAGCCGAAAGCGCCGTCCGCTGTGAAGTCCGCCTTCCTGGCCCTGCGCGAGCGCATGCTGCGCCACCCCGCGCTGTCCGTGACCGCCCTGGCCGGAATCCTCCACATCGCCTGGTTCTTCACGTTCGCGAACAGTGGCGGCGACCTCGCGGCGCAGGACGCGTGGTCGGAGTTCGTCGGCCGCCATCCGGACTCGGCGTACAACTTCGCCTGGTACGGCGGCATGCACCCGGTGTCGTACAGCGTCGTCTCGCCGTATCTGATGTCGCTGCTCGGCGTGCGTACGACGATGATGATCGCGGGGACGCTGTCGGCCGGGCTGCTGACGATGATCCTGATCCGCAGCCGGGTGGTCCGCAATCCGCTGTGGGCGTCGCTGGCGGGCCTGTTCGGGCTGCTGGGCAACGCGGCGTCGGGGCGGGTGACGTTCGGGCTGGGCATGATGTTCGGGCTGGGCGCGGTCGCGGCGGTGTTCTGCTGGCCCTACCGCTGGCGGTACGAGCGGTGGGCCAAGGGGCTGTGCGCGGCGCCGCTGGCCGCGCTGTCCACGATGGCCTCGCCGGTCTCGGGGCTGTTCGTGGGCCTGGTGGCGGTGGCCCTGTTCCTCCAGAAGCGCCGCCCGGGCGCCTGGTCGCTGGGGCTGGCCCCGGCGGCCGTCGTCGCGCTGTCGGCCGTTCTGTTCCCCTTCTCCGGTACGCAGCCGATGGCCTTCGGCTCGGCGGTCCTGCCGGTCCTGTACGCGGGCCTGGTGTACGTGTTCGTGCCGCGCACCTGGACGACCGTACGGATCACGTCGGCGGTCTACGGCCTGTCCGTGCTGCTGGTCTGGCTGATCAGCTCCCAGATCGGCTCCAACATCACCCGCCTCGCGATGCTCTTCGCCGGGGCGGCGCTGGTGGCCGCGCTGCCGTTCACGGTGGCGCGGACGCGCAAGTGGTACGCGCTCGTGGTCGCGATCGTCGGCTTCGTCGGCTGGATCGGCTTCAAGTCGGCCGACGACGTCATCCACACCCAGCCGACCGCTTCCTGGGCGCGCGAGCTGGCGCCGCTCCTCAACGAGCTGCAGGAGGTCGGCGCGGAGAAGGGCCGGGTGGAGGCCGTACCCGCCCGCTCCCACCGGGAGGCCTCGGCGCTCGCGCCGTACGTCAACCTGGCCCGCGGCTGGACCCGCCAGGCCGACATGAAACGCAACCCGCTCTTCTACGACGACACGCTCAACTCGGCCAACTACCACGAGTGGCTGAAGCGCTGGGCCGTGCACTACGTGGTGCTGCCCAAGGGAGAGCCGGACGGCGACGGCGGCAAACGCGAGCGGGAGCTGATCCAGCGGGGCCTGCCGTACCTGAAGCAGGTCTGGGGCGACGCCAACTGGCAGCTGTTCGAGGTACTCGACCCGACGCCACTGGCGGAGCCCGACGCGGTCGTCCAGCGTGCCGAGCAGGACGAGTGGACGATCGACGTGCAGCAGCCGGGCCGCGTCCTGGTCCGGATGCCGTACTCGCCGTGGCTGAGCCTCGTCGACGCCGAGGGCGAGAAGCTGGAGCCGCCCCAGGAGACGGAGGCCTCCAAGAACGGTCCGGAGGGCACGCCGAAGACGTACGACAACGTCAACGGCTGCCTGACGGAGACGGAGGAGACCGCCGAGGGCGACAAGTGGACGGTGCTGATCGCCCCCGAGGCGGGCACGTACCGGCTGGCGTCGCCGTACGGGCTGAAGCGGGGCACGCCGTGCCCGGACGAGCTGAAGTAGGCGGCTTGGGAGGGCCGTCGGCGTTCATGTAGGTGAACCGAGGTCAGCAAGCCGAACATTTTTACTTGCTCTTGACCCTCCCCTTCCTTGTCGTGCCCGCGTCGGCGCAACCACGATGAGCGGGCACTTCGCGGCCTTCCTCGCCCCTACCCCGCTCGTGCGAAGTGCCAGCCAGCTGAGCGGAGTTCACAAGGCGGACCCCGGAAGGGGGCACATGAACGGTCTCGACTGGTCCGTGCTCATCGGCTACTTCGCCGTCATGGTGGCGATCGGCGTGTGGTCGCACAAACGCGTGGACAACGTCAGCGACTTCTTCACGGCCGGCGGCAAGATGCCCTGGTGGCTCTCCGGCATCTCGCACCACATGTCGGGCTACAGCGCGGTGATGTTCACCGGGTACGCGGGCATCGCCTACACCTACGGCGTCACGTCCTTCGTCACCTGGTCCTTCCCCATCGCGCTCGGCATCGCCATCGGGTCCAAGCTGTTCGCGCCGCGCATCAACCGGCTGCGCTCACGGCTGCACGTGGCCTCTCCCCTGGAGTACCTCAAGAACCGGTACAACCTGCCGACCCAGCAGGCCCTCGCCTGGTCCGGCATGCTGCTGAAGATCGTGGACGTGGCCGCGAAGTGGGCGGCCATCGCCACGCTGCTGTCGGTCTTCACCGGCATCACCCTCAACCAGGGCATCCTGATCACCGGCGTCATCACGGGCATCTACTGCACGATCGGCGGCCTGTGGGCGGACGCGCTGACCGAGCTGGGCCAGTTCGTCATCCAGCTGCTGGCGGGCGTGGCGATGTTCGTGGCCGTGGTCATGAAACTCGGCGACCACGGCGGCTTCTTCGGCGTCTGGGACGAGCCCGAACTCCAGGGCCACGGCGAACCGCTGGTCGGCCCGTACGGCACGGTGTTCCTGCTCGCCTTCCTCTTCATCAAGCTCTTCGAGTACAACGGCGGCATGCTCAACCAGGCCCAGCGCTACATGGCCACGAGCAACGCCCGCGAGGCCGAGCGGTCGGCGCGGCTGTCGGCGGTGCTGTGGCTGGTCTGGCCGCTGGTGCTGTTCTTCCCGATGTGGATGTCGCCGCTGCTGGTGGAGTCGCAGAAGGCGGACGGCTCCGACTCCTACGCCCTGATGACCGAGCAGCTGCTGCCGCACGGCCTGCTCGGCCTCGTCATCGTCGGCTTCTTCTCGCACACCATGGCCATGTGCTCCTCGGACGCCAACGCCATCGCGGCCGTCTTCACCCGTGACGTGGCGCCGGTGCTGTCGGCGCGGGCCAGGGGCTGGAGCGAGCGCGCCGGGCTGCTGGCGGCGCGGCTGGCGACGGTCGTCTTCCTCGGCCTGTCGATGGCGGTGGCGACACAGGTCGACTCGCCGACGTTCAAGGACATCATCACCGTCGTGATCAAGTGGGTCGCCGGACTGATGGGTCCGATCGCGATCCCGATGATGCTCGGTCTGCTGCGGCCCTTCCGCCGCTCGGGTCCGACGGCCGCGCTCACCAGCTGGGCGCTGGGCCTGCTCGCCTTCTGGCTGGTCAACTACCCGATCAACTGGAACGTGGAGGGCGGGGTGCCGCTGGAGTACCAGGTGTCGATCCCGCTGGCCGTGTCGCTGGTCCTGTACGTCCTGATCGGTTTCCTGAAGCCGGAGGACACCCCGGAACGGCTCGCGATCATCGAGCGGGTCAACACGGACGGCGACGACGACGCCTCCGGCGCGGCGGCGGCCGTCCCGGCGCCGGCGGGCGGCGTGGAGGACGCGGTGGGACGCACCCGGGTGGGCGACCAGGGCTGACCGCTCGGACAGGCCCTAACCCCGCGGGTACCGTGCCAGCCACCCCGGCGACGATCCCGCCGGGCCGTGCAGCGCGGGGCCCTGGGTCATCTCCATGGCGAAGTCGTCGGCCAGTTCCAGGATCGTCGGACGGCCCTCCAGCTCGGCCAGCCAGGCCGGGGGGAGGGCCGTTTCCCCGTGCAGCGCGCCGAGCAGGCCGCCGGTCAGGGCACCGGTCGCGGCGGACGGCCCGCCGTGGTTGACGGCGAGCCGCAGCCCGTGCCGTACGTCCTCGCCGACGAGGGCGCAGTAGACGGCGGCGGCCACCAGCCCCTCCGCCGTCCCCTCGCCGATCAGCTCGGTCACCCGCGCCGGGCCCGGCATCCCCTGGCGTACCGCGCCGAGCGCGTGCTGCAGGGCGTCCGACACGGGCTGGTGCCCCGGCCTGGCGGTGAACAGGGCGAGTCCCCGCTGCACGGCACCGTCCAGGCTCTCCCCGCGGGCCAGCCCGTGCACGATCACGGCGTACGCGCCCGCCGCCAGGTAACCGGTGGGGTGGCCGTGGGTCTGGGCCGCGCACTCCACGGCGAGCTGGGCGACCAGTTGCGGCTCCCAGCCGACCAGGAGCCCGAACGGCGCCGACCGGGCGGCGGCCTCGGACCCGCGCTCACCGGGGTTCTTGGGTGCCTCCGGGGTGCCCATGGTCTCGTCGCCGAGGCCGAGCAGCAGGGCGCGGGGGGCGTCCCGGCGGGCGTACAGCCACTCCTCGTGGGCCAGCCAGCCGTCGTCCTTGCGCCGCAGGTCGGGTCCCCAGTCGCGCTGCGTGGCGGCCCAGCGCCGGTACGCCCGGTGCAGGTCGGTCGGCGGGTGCCAGGCGCCGGTGTCCCGGCGTACCTGCGCGCGGATCAGCCCGTCCACGGAGAACAGGGTGAGCTGTGTGAGGTGGGTGACGGCACCGCGCCGACCGTAGGCGGGGGCCAGGTCGGTGATCCCTTCCGCGCCGTGGGCCTGGCGGATGCCGTCGAGGTCCAGCCCGGCGACGGGCGCGCCGAGGGCGTCCCCGACGGCCACCCCGAGCAGCGTTCCGCGCACCCGGCTGCGGAAGTCCTGCTGCTCGGCACGGCCCCAGACGGCACCGGTCGTCGCGCCCACCTGGACCTCCCCTCGGCACTGTGCTCATCACTGTCCACACCACTGGCCGTACGTACGACGTCCAGCACTGTATTCGAACGAGGGTGGCCGGTCAGGGCCGGAACGGTGTGGAGGCGTTCACGTGGCGACGCGCCTCTCGCGGCAGCAGCGGACGAAGTCCTGTACGACGGGGTTGCCGTCGTCGGCGGGGGCCCAGGCGACACCGACACTGCTGGGGCTCACCCCGGTGAGGGGACGGTGGACGACGCCGGGGCGGGTGTAGAAGCGGGCCGCGGATTCGGGGGCGAGGGCGATGCCGTATCCGTTGGCGATCGCGCTGAGCCAGTCGTCCGGCTGCTCGGTGACCGCGCCGACGCGCACCGGGTGGCCGTCGCGCTCGTCGGCGGCCAGCCAGTACTCCCGCCACCGGCCCGTTTCCGGTGGGGCCGCCACGAACGGCTCGTCCCACAGGTCCCGGAAGGCGATCACCTCACGAGCGGCGAAGGGGTGCGCCTCGGGCAGCACGACGCAGCGGGGCTCGCTGAACAGGACCGTCACCCGCAGCGCGTCCTGACCGGGGAACGGCAGTCGTACCAGGGCGACGTCGACGTCCGCGTCCGCGAGTCCGGCGGAGGGGTTCGACCAGGCGGCCTGCCGCATCTCGGCCCGCCAGCCCGGCCGGCGCCGGGCGAACTCGGCGATGATCGGCTGTGTCGCCTCGTTGGCGGCGCTGGCGATGAATCCGACCCGCAGGACGCGGGCCGCACGGCTCGCCGCGGACCTCGTCTCCCGCAGCGCCCGCTCCCACCCCGCCAGCAGTGCGGGGGCCCGTTCCGCCAGCGTCCGCCCCGGCTCGGTGAGGGTCATGCCGGTCCTCGACCGCGTGAACAGGTCCACGCCGAGGCCGGCCTCCAACTGCCGGATCCGCTTCGTCAGCGCGGGCTGGGAGACGTACAGCCGCTCGGCGGCCCGGGTGAGGCTTCCCTCTTCCGCCACAGCCACGAAATACCGCAGCAACCGGGTGTCGACGTCCATGCCGCCAGGTTATAGGCGCAGGTATTGGACGTCGCGGCACGCCGAGATGAAGGCTTGGTCCCGTGGTTCCTCTTTCCCTCGGCCCCTCGGCCCAGGGAAACGGGTGGAAGGAGAGGCGTGTGTTCACGGCCTACGTGACCGTCACCGTCGTCGCCGTCGTGGCGAACGCCGGGATCGCCGTCGCGGACCTGATGGGGGCCCGGTTCGTCCTCGCCAACTCGGCCGAGGTGGAGGTCCCCGCGTCGTGGATCCCGGGGCTGGCCGTACTCAAGGCCGCCGGAGCCGCCGGGCTCCTCATCGGCCTGCTCGGCGTCCGGCCCCTCGGTATCGCCGCCGCGGTCGGTCTCGTCCTGTTCTTCGTCGGTGCCGTCGTCGCCCACGTCCGCACCCGGGTCTTCCACAACATCGCGTTCCCCGCCGGGTACCTGGCTCTGAACGCGGCCGCGCTCGTCCTGGTGGCCATGTGAGCCGGAATCGGAAAGCGTGAACACTTCGGGCGGTTTCGTCATCGGGCTGCTCGGATGAGCCGGCGGAGGACGGATCGCCGTCGGGTGTTCGCGGCGGTGGCCGGGAACGCTTCGAAAGGATCACGTTCCCGGGCCCCGCCGATCGGAGCGTTCCGCGCTTCGCGATAGTGCTCTCATGGCCAACACTCCACGCACGCTTCCTCTCGCAGCCACCGTCCTCACCGGGATCCTCGCCCTCTACATCGCCCTCGTGGCCCTCGGGAACATCACCGACTTCGACAGCAACCAGCAGTTCGTGCGCCATGTCCTCGCGATGGACACGACGTTCAAGGACGACGACCTGATGTGGCGGGCGATCACGAGCGAGGGCGTCCAGGACACGGCGTACGTGGCGATCATCGTCTGGGAGACGGTCGCCGCGTTCGTGCTGATCTACGCGACCTGGCTGTGGATACGCCGGGACCACGCCCCCGCGCGGCGCATGACCACCTACGGCACGCTGATGCTGATGCTGCTCTTCGGCGCCGGGTTCATCGGAATCGGCGGCGAGTGGTTCGCGATGTGGCAGTCGGAGGACTGGAACGGGCTGGAGGCGGCGACGCGGGTCTTCCTGCTCAGCGGGGTCGTGCTGATCGTGGCGCACCTGCCGTCCGGGCAGACGGAGGCTGCTCGGTAGACGGCGGCTACTCGACCACGGTGACCGTCGTGCCCGAGGTCGCGAACTGCCAGAGCGCGTCGCCGTCCCCCTTGGGCAGCCGTATGCCGCCCGTCTTCGCGTCGGCGGCGGCGGGAGGCGGCGAGGAGCCGTCCACGGCGTTGGAGAAGGCGACCCAGACACCGTCCTCCTGGGCGAAGTACATGATCTGCTCGACCTGAATCCCGTCCGAGCCCGTCGTCGGGTCCTCGCGCCGGGTGCCGACGCTGTACTTGCCGGGGCCGGGGTCGACCGTGCCGGGCCACACCGTGAAGGACCGCCGGGCGGCGTCGCTGGCGTCGACCAGCCACACCCGGTCCTGGCCGACCGAGTAGACGACGCGCCGCCCGGTGCCGGAGCCGTCCGGTACCGGGGCCGGGGCGGTCTCCTTCGGCGTCGGGTGCGCCTCGGCCGACGCGGAGGGGCTCGGCTTGGCGTCCGCGGCGGTGGGATGGGGTCCCTGGCCCGCCTGGACGGCCAGGACGCTCACCGCCGCGATCGCCCCCACGGTCAGTCCGGAGACCCAGGCCCATGAGGGAAGTCGGGCAGGCACGGGCACGCATCTCCTCAGCTACGAGAACCCCGACACACCGGGGGCCCGATCATCGTACTGCGGGCGGCCCGTGCCGCTGCTCCTCCCCGGATGTCAGTCCAGTACCGGCAGCAGTTCCGGCAGGTGGCCGTCGGAGGCCGTCGCCGCCCGCTGCCGCTCCTCCGGTACCGGCCCGTACAGCGTCGTGCGGGGCCTGGCCGGGCGGCCCGCGGCGTCGGCGACCGCGATCAGATCCTTGACCGACTTGTACGAGCCGTAGGACGAGCCCGCCATGCGGGAGATCGTCTCCTCCATCAGGGTGCCCCCGAGGTCGTTCGCGCCGGAACGGAGCATCTCCGCCGCACCCTCTGTGCCCAGTTTCACCCAGCTCGTCTGGATGTTGGGGATGTGGGGGTGCAGGAGGAGACGGGCCATCGCCGTCACCGCGCGGTTGTCGCGCATGGAGGGGCCCGGCCGCGCGATGCCCGCCAGGTACACCGGCGCGTTGGTGTGGATGAACGGCAGCGTCACGAACTCCGTGAAGCCGCCGGTGCGCTGCTGGATGCCGGCGAGGGTGCGCAGGTGGCCGAGCCAGTGGCGGGGCTGGTCGACGTGGCCGTACATCATGGTCGAGGAGGAGCGGATGCCCAGTTCATGGGCCGTCTCCACGACCTCGATCCATGTCGCCGTGGGCAGCTTCCCCTTGGTGAGGATCCAGCGGACCTCGTCGTCGAGGATCTCCGCCGCCGTGCCGGGGATCGAGTCCAGGCCCGCTTCCCTGGCCGCGCTGAGCCACTCGCGGATGGACATGCCGGTGCGGGTGGCGCCGTTGACGACCTCCATCGGGGAGAAGGCGTGCACGTGCATGCCGGGGACGCGTTCCTTGACCGCCCTCGCGATGTCGAAGTACGCCGTGCCGGGCAGGTCCGGGTGGATGCCGCCCTGCATGCAGACCTCGACCGCGCCCACGTCCCAGGCCTGCTGCGCGCGGTCGGCGACCTGCTCCAGGGAGAGCGTGTACGCGTCGGCGTCCGTGCGGCGCTGGGCGAAGGCGCAGAAGCGGCAGCCGGTGTAGCAGACGTTCGTGAAGTTGATGTTCCGGGTGACGATGTACGTGACGTCGTCACCCGACACGGACTCGCGCACGTCGTCGGCCACCTCGCACAGGGCGTCCAGCGCCGGGCCGTCCGCGTGCAGCAGGGCGAGGGCCTCGTCGTCCGTGAGCTTCGTCGGGTCGTCGGCCGCCGTCGCCAGCGCCTGGCGCACGTCGGTGTCGATGCGCTCCGGTGCCATGCCGGGCGCGGCGGCCTCGCGCAGGGCGCCCCAGTCGCCGTAGACCTCGTCGAAGTCGTCGCGGCGGTCCGACGTACGGCCCTCGGTGTCGATGGCGGTGTGCAGGTCGGTGCGGCCGCTCGCGGTGAACGCCTCGTCCGGCTCCTGCCACGGGTGGCCCTCGACCGTCGCGTCCTCGCGGGCCAGGCCGGTGGCCGGGTCGGCGAGGGCCGCGACGTGCGGGCGCAGACGCGGGTCCAGCCAGGGCTCGCCGCGCTGGACGAACTCCGGGTACACGCAGAGACGTTCACGCAGCTCGAAGCCGGCCGTGCGGGACTTCTCGGCGAGTTCGTCGATCTGCGGCCAGGGGCGCTCGGGATTGACGTGGTCGATGGTGAGCGGGGAGACCCCGCCCCAGTCGTCGATGCCCGCGCCGATCAGGCGCTCGTACTCCGAGTCCACCAGGTTCGGCGGGGCCTGGAGGCAGGCGGACGGGCCCATGATGTGGCGGGCGACGGCCACCGTGGCGACCAGCTCGTCCAGTTCCGCGTCCGGCATGCCGCGCATCGCCGTGTCCGGCTTGGCCCGGAAGTTCTGGATGATCAGTTCCTGGATGCCGTGGTAGGCGCGGGAGACCTTGCGGAGGGCGAACAGGGACTCGGCGCGCTCCTCGTAGGTCTCGCCGATGCCGATGAGGACACCGGAGGTGAAGGGGACCGAGGAACGGCCGGCGTCCTCCAGGACGCGCAGGCGGACGGCAGGTTCCTTGTCCGGGGAGCCGTGGTGGGGACCGCCGGGCTCGGACCACAGGCGGGTCGCGGTGGTCTCCAGCATCATGCCCATCGACGGGGCGACCGGCTTGAGCCGCTGGAAGTCCGTCCAGGTCATGACGCCGGGGTTGAGGTGCGGGAGGAGGCCCGTCTCCTCCAGGACGCGGATGGAGATGGCACGGACGTAGGCGATGGTGTCGTCGTAGCCGTGCGCGTCGAGCCACTCGCGCGCCTCGGGCCAGCGGTCCTCGGGCTTGTCGCCGAGGGTGATGAGGGCTTCCTTGCAGCCGAGGGCGGCGCCGCGCCGGGCGACGTCGAGGACCTCGTCGGGGGACATGAACATCCCGTGGCCCTCGCGGCGCAGCTTGCCGGGGACGGTGACGAAGGTGCAGTAGTGGCACTTGTCCCGGCACAGCCGGGTCAGCGGGATGAAGACGCTCTTCGAGTACGTGATGACGCCGGGGCGCCCGGCGGCCTCCAGGCCCGCGTCCCGGACCCGGGCGGCGGACGCGGTGAGCGCTTCGAGGTGCTCGCCGCGGGCCTGGAGCAGCACCGCCGCCTCGGACACGTCGAGGGCGACGCCGTCCCGAGCGCGTTTGAGGGCGCGACGCAGGGAGTTCTCGGTGGGACCGGTGGGGTCGGTGGGTCCGGTTCCGGAGGTCGCGGAAGTCGTCATCCTTCGAGCATACGAGCGGGGTGATCAGGACGCCGGGCCCGTCCCGCCGGCCCGCCCGCGACGGGCGCGTGTCCGCACCGCGCGGTTTCCCGCTCTCAATCCGTCGCACCCCTTTCCTTGCACGGGAGTTCACGGCTCAATACGAGGGTTGCACGCACCATCCCTGCACCACCGATGTCATGTCACTGACGACACCTGGGAGCAGCAGCATGTGCGAGGACGACCACGCCGGCACCGGCCCGGGCAGACGCGCCCTGTTCGTGACGGGAGCCGCCGCCGCGCTTACGTTGGGAAGCGTGAGCTTCGCTTCGGCGTCGGACCGGAACAGCCCGGGCCCGCAGACCAGGACCGTGCGCGGCACCCTGCCGCCCGGTTCCCCCGATTTCGTGTACGTCCCGCTCGAAGTCCCCGCCGGGGTCCGGGAGATCCGGGTCGCCTACACCTACGACCGCCCCACCGTCCCGGCCGGCACCCAGGGCAACGCCCTCGACATCGGCCTCTTCGACGAGCGCGGCACCGATCTGGGGGGCCGGGGCTTCCGCGGCTGGTCGGGCGGCGCGCGCACGGAGTTCTTCGTCCGGGCCGACGAGGCGACACCGGGATACCTCCCGGGACCCGTGCGACCGGGTGTGTGGCACATCGCGCTCGGCCCGTACACGGTGGCCCCGCAGGGCCTGTCGTACGAGATCACGATCACGCTGACGTACGGGGAGCAGGCCAGGGCCGCACGGCCGGTGTATCCGCCCGAGCGCGCCAAGGGGCGGGGACGTGCCTGGTACCGGGGCGACTGCCACCTGCACTCCGTGTACTCCGACGGCCGCTACGGCCTCGCCGAGATCGCGGCGCTGGCGCGGGCGGCGGGCCTGGACTTCATCAACTCCTCCGAGCACAACACGCACTCGGCGCACGCGCACTGGGCCGAGGAGGCAGGGGACGACCTGCTGGTCCTGCTCGGTGAGGAGGTGACGACCCGCAACGGCCACGTCGTCGCCCTCGGCACTGATCCCGGCACCTTCGTCGACTGGCGCTACCGGGCCCGCGACAACCGCTTCGGCCGTTTCGCCCGGCAGATCCGCCGCGCCGGCGGCCTGGTCGTCCCGGCCCACCCGCACGCCACCTGCATCGGCTGCAACTGGAAGTTCGGGTTCGGGGAGGCGGACGCGGTCGAGGTGTGGAACGGGGCCTACACGCCCGACGACGAGGTGGCGCTGGCCGACTGGGACAGCATGCTGGTCACCGCCGTGCGCGACGGGCGGGACGGACGCGGCTGGCTCCCGGCGATGGGCAGCAGCGACTCGCACCGCGCCCCGGACGTCATCGGCCGCCCGCAGACCGTCGTCCTCGCCGACGACCTGACCCGGGAGGCGATCCAGGAGGGCATCCGGGCCGGGCGCTCGTACGTCGCCGAGTCGGCGAAGGTGTCGCTGGCCCTCACCGCGTCCGGCGGCCGGGGCGAGCACGCCGGCATCGGCGAGCGGCTGCGCGTGGACGGTGACACCCCGGTCACCGTCCGCCTGGAGGTGACGGGCGCCCCGCGCTGCACGGTGCGCTTCGTCACGGACCAGGGCGTGCTGTTCACCGGGCCACCGCTGCCGGTGTCCGGGGTGGGCGTCGTGGAGTGGCGGACGACCGCCTCGTACGCGGCGTACGTACGGGCGGAACTGCGGCACGAGGCGGCGGCGGGACCCCTGCCGGGGGCACTGGCGGCGTTCACCAACCCGATTTTCCTGGGGCGTGGGCAGGGCGAAGGCAGGCCGAAGGCAGGCGTATTCGAGTAATCGCCGAAACCGGCCGAATTACCGTTCGCCGGCTGGGGCCGTATAGCGCTCGTGTAGACTCGTCGTGCGTTATCGCAAGGGGAAGGAAGCCTCAAGGTGATCTGACAGGCGTGGAAACCGAAGGTCCCTCGGACTTCCTTCCCCGATTACCGCTCTTGCTCCTCGGCGGAGAATGCACGGTCCTGCAATTCCCGCGCTACTGGCGGACGAGGACGATGACATTCCAGACGAACGCGCCGTGGACGAGAAGACACGTGGCCCAAGCCCCGCCCGTGTGGGTCCCGTTGCGCAGCGCCGTGCTCCACCCGGCCGCCATCAGGACGGCGGACAGGGCCAGAAGCCCCCAGGAAGCGGCGAGCCACGGCGTGGAGGGCTCCGTGAAGAGCCTGACCAGTGCCAGGGGAGCGAGCGCGAGCAGAGGCAGGGCCCACGTGCCTTCCGTGGCGGCGCGGGGGGACATGGTGTCGGTCATACCGAGTACTCCGTGTCTTCGTGTTCGGCCGAGTGGGCCCGCGTCAGCGAAGGGCGTTGTAGATCTCGAGGAGCGTCAGTCCCGGGGTGACGGCCTTGAGCGGCGCCTTCACCCACCAGGACAGGCCGTCGTACCACTTCTTGAAGTCGCTGTACTTGCCCTTGATGGCCTTCGCGAAGCCGCCGACCTTGCTGAACGCGGCCTTGATGGCACCCCACTTGCCGGCCGCCGCGTACTGGCCGTCGGCGACGGCGCGCATCTCCGAGCGCTCGGCCGCGGAGAGTTCGGCTGCCAGCGGGCTCGCCAGCAGGGTGCGCGCCGCCTGCTGGGCCTCGGCCTGCTGCGTGGCCGTGACGGCGGTCCGCGTCGCGCTCGCCGGGGCGGACTGCGCCGCCTGGGCCAGCCCCGCGGTCCCTCCGAGAGCGATGGCCGTGACGGCCGAAACGGCGGCCATGCGCAATGCATTGCTGTTCATTCGTGTCTTCCTTGCGTCGTCGCAAGGGGAAAAAGCCCGTACGTGGGCGATCTGAACAGGCGTGGAAACCGACGGTCCCCCCGGTACTTCTTCCCCCGATTCGGTCTGCCGTCGCCCCTCTGGTCAGGAGGGAAAACGACATGTACCGGAACTCCATTGGTCGGTGGAGCGCCAGGCACACGAGCATGCTACCCACGAATCGATCACTTGACCACCGGCACATACACGCACGGTAATTGAGCATTCATCGAATTCACGCCGGGCGGCCGCACCCGCTCCCCGGCGTCAATTCCCGGCCAGGTCCACGACGACCGCCGCGTGGTCGGAAGGCCATACGCCGTCCACGGGTCCGTCGCCCGCCCGTCGCGCGGCACGCACCCGGCCGAGTCCGTCCGGGCCGGGCGGGCCGACGAGGACGTAGTCGATCCGCGCACCCGGCACCGGGCCGCCGGGGATGTACGGGTTGGCGCCGTCCCAGGTGGCGGACGGGGCCGACGGGTCGGCGTACTCCCAGGCGTCGAGCAGGGCGGCCCGCCCGGGGGCGGCGGGCGCCGGGCGGGTGAGGAGGCGGACCTCTGCGGAGTCGGGGGTGGCGTTGAAGTCCCCGGTGACGACGGGCGGGAAGGCGGTGCCGTGACGGTGGGCGGCGACGAACTCCGCGAGCGCGGCGGCCTGTTCGCGGCGCACCGCCGAGGCGTCGCCGCCCGAGTTCAGGTGGGCGGTGAAGAAGGGGACCGGGTGGCCGGGCGCGTCCAGGCGGGCGTAGAGCGCGAGGCGCCCGTCGTCGAGTTCCTCGGGGGCGGGCAGCCGCAGCGCGGCCCGCTCCACCACGGGCCAGCGGCTGAGCACCGCGGTGCCGATGGCGACGGTGTCGTCCCCGATCCGACGCTGCCACCGCTCCGGGGCCTCGGAGGCGGCCCAGGCGCAGTGCAGGCCGAGTTCACCGGCCAGCCACTCGGCGAGGTTCCCGCCGTCGTCGGCGGCCCACACCTCCTGGAGCCCCACGACATCGGGCCGCAACTCCGCCAGCACGGCGAGGATCGCCTTCTGCCGGTCGGCCCACGGCCCGAACCGCCACCACAGATTCCAGGTCACGACCCGCACGCCCGCACCACCCGTCTCTCGGCCCTGCCCAAATCTTCCCTCTGAGGTTTTCCGGAGAACATGGAGGCACACGAGACGGGAGCGTGAACGAGCGATGTCGAAGTCGTCCAACGCCGGGAAGCCGCCCCACGCCCGGAAGCCGCCCTACGCCGAGACGAAGTACCGGGCCGTCACGGCCGTCCAGCGCCGCCTCAACGCCGTCCTGCGCCGCCTGCCGACCCAGACCCTGCTGGAGACCACCGGCCGCGTCTCCGGCCTCCCCCGCCGCACGCCGGTCGGCGGGCGCCGCGTGGGCGACTCCTTCTGGCTGGTGTCGGAGTTCGGCGAGCGGTCCCAGTACGTCCGCAACATCCGGGCCGACCCGCGGGTACGGGTACGGATCCGGGGTAGCTGGCACCCGGGGACGGCCCACCTCGTCCCCGACGACGACCCGATCGCGCGCCTGCGGCGCCTGCCCCGCCTCAACAGCCTCGCGGTGCGGGCCATGGGGGTCGGGACGGGGCTGTTGACGGTGCGGGTGGACCTGGAGGGGTGAGGGACCTGTGATCGGCGTCTCCCACGGCTGACGAGGTCGGCATGAACAAGGCAAACTGACGTAGTTGCTCAGGATGTCTAGGGGGACTGCATGGACGGTGTACCGCGGGTACCGGAGCAGCGGCGTCCCGGGCCCCCGGCGGAACCGGACAGGTCGACGGCGCTGCGTTTCGGGGTGCTCGGCCCCGTACGCGCCTGGCGCGGCGAGGAACCGCTGGCCACCGGCTCCCCGCAGCAGCGCGCCCTGCTGGCCGCACTGCTGCTCCGCGAGGGCCGTACGGCCACGGCCGCCGAACTGATCGACGCCCTGTGGGGCGAGGAACCTCCGTCGCAGGCGCTGGCGGCGCTGCGCACGTACGCGTCCCGGCTGCGGAAGGTGCTGGACCCCGGGGTCCTGGTGAGCGAGTCGGGCGGGTACGCCGTGCGGGGCCTGGACGAGGGGGCGCTGGACCTGGCCGCCGTCCAGGACCTGGCCGCCGAGGCGGAGAAGGCGCGGGCCGCCGGGAACCTGTGCCATGCCCGTGACGTGCTGCGCCGCGCGCTGGCGCGGTGGGACGGCGAGGTACTGGCGGGCGTCCCCGGCCCCTACGCGCAGGCGCAACGCGTCCGCCTGGAGGAGTGGCGGCTCCAACTCCTCGAGACCTGCCTCGACATGGACCTGGAGCAGGGCTGCCACGCCGAGGCGGTCTCGGAGCTCACGGCCCTCACGGCGGCGCACCCCCTGCGCGAACGCCTGCGCGAACTGCTGATGCTGGCCCTCTACCGCAGCGGACGCCAGGCCGAGGCCCTCGCCGTCTACGCCGACACGCGGCGCCTGCTCGCCGACGAACTGGGCGTCGACCCGCGCCCCGGCCTCCGGGAACTCCAGCAGCGCGTCCTCCGAGCCGACCCCGGCCTGGCCGAGCCGTCGGCACCGGCCGCTCAGGCGGTGGTGACCCCGGTCCGCCCGGCCCAGCTCCCCGCCTCGGTCTCGGATTTCACCGGCCGGGCCTCCTTCGTCCGCGAGCTGAGCCACGTACTGTCCGCCACCTCCGGCGACGGGGACACGGGCCGCGTGATGGCGGTCTCCGCGCTGGCCGGCATCGGCGGCGTCGGCAAGACGACCCTCGCGGTGCACGTCGCCCACCAGGCGCGGGCCGCCTTCCCCGACGGGCAGTTGTACGTCGACCTCCAGGGCGCGGGCGCGCGGGCGGCGGAACCGGAGACGGTACTGGGCTCCTTCCTGCGTGCCCTGGGTACGGCCGACTCGGCCGTACCGGACTCCCTGGAGGAGCGGGCCGCCCTGTACCGCTCCGTCCTGGACGGCCGCCGCGTCCTCGTCCTCCTCGACAACGCCCGGGACGCCGCACAGGTGCGCCCGCTGCTGCCCGGTACGGACGGCTGCGCGGCGCTGGTGACGTCGCGGGTGCGGATGGTGGGCCTCGCGGGGGCGCATCTGGTCGACCTGGACGTGATGTCCCCGGAGGAGGCGCTGGCCCTCTTCACGAAGATCGTCGGCGAGGAGCGGGTGGCCTCGGAGCGGGAGGCGGCGCTGGACGTGGTCGGGGCGTGCGGCTTGCTGCCGCTGGCGATCCGCATCGCGGCGTCGCGGCTGGCCGCCCGGCGCACGTGGACGGTGTCGGTGCTGGCGGCCAAGCTGGCGGACGAGCGACGCCGCCTGGACGAGCTCCAGGCCGGCGACCTGGCCGTCAAGGCCACCTTCGAACTGGGCTACGGCCAACTGGAACCGGCCCAGGCCCGCGCCTTCCGGCTGCTGGGGCTGGCGGACGGCCCGGACATCTCCCTCGCGGCGGCAGCGGCCGTGCTGGACCTCCCGGCGGAGGACACCGAGGACCTCCTGGAGTCCCTGGTGGACACGTCGTTGCTCGAATCGGCGGCGCCGGGCCGGTACCGGTTCCACGACCTGGTCCGCCTCTACGCGCGGGCGTGCGCCGAGCGGGACGAGCATCCACCGAGCGAGCGGGGGGCGGCGCTGTCGCGGCTGCTGGACTTCTACCTGGCCACTGCGGCGGGGGTCTACGCGATCGAGCGGCCCGGGGACCGGCTGGTGGACGGCCTGGAGCCGACGGAGTACCCGGGGCTCACGTTCGACGACGGTTCGGCGGCGCTGGACTGGCTGTACAGCGAGGCGGCGCCGCTGCTCGCGTGCGTGCGGCAGTGCGCCGGAACGGCCAGGCTGCGGCGGGCGGTGGACCTGCTGTGGGCGGCCAAGGACCTGACGGAGTCCGGTGCCAACTCCCACCAGTACGAGACGACGGCACGCGCGATGTGCGACGCCACCGAGGACGCCGGGGACGCACGCGCGCAGGGCCGGGCCCGGACCACCCTCACCAACGTCCTGCTGGTCTCCGGCCGCATCCAGCAGGCCGCCGAACAGGCGGAGTCGGCCATGACGCTGGCGGAGTCCGCGCGGGACACGACCGCCGTGAGCTGGGTCGCCAACGACCGGGGGCTCATCTCGCTGCACCAGGGCCGGTACGCGGACGGACGGGCCTTCCTGGAGCAGGCCATCGACGGGTACCGGGCAGCCGACAACCGGGCCGGCGAAGCGCTCAGCCTCTGCAACCTCTCCCGCGCACACCTGGGTATGGGCAACACCGAGAAGGCGGTGGCCATCGCGCACCGCGGACTGACCGCACAGCTCGACATCGGCCGGACCATGCGTCTCGCCAACGGGCACTTCACGCTGGGCATCGCGCTGACCGCGGCCGGCCGCCACAGCGAGGCGCTCCAGCAGTTCTCCGACGCCCTGTGCATCTTCGAGGCCCACCGGCAGCGCCTGTGGCAGGGAACGACCAACTTCCGTATCGCCGAGGTGCACCTGGCCGCCCGCCGGCCCGCGCAGGCGGCCCAGCACTCGGAGCAGGCGCTGGCGCTGGGATGCATCGGTGGCGACCGGATGCGGGGCAACGTCCTGACGCTGCTGGGACGTTCCCTGTCCGCGCTCGGGCAGGTGGACAGGGCGAAGGCGTGCTGGCAGGAGGCCCTCAACCTGCTCCAGCAGTGCGGCGCGCCGCAGGCGGACGAGGTGCGGGCACTCCTCTCGCCGCTGACGGCCGTCTGAACCGCCCCCGGGGGCCCGCGGGCGGGGCGTTCAGCATTCGTTTATCGCCCTCGGGCACTGTCGTTACCGTCACACCGTCGCGTCGGGGGGCAGGCGGGGTGGCCGGGAGCCCGGGAAGTATCGTGCGGCTCCGAACGCCCGTCCGGCGGCCCACGGGGGAGCTACCGGACGGGCGTTGCTCACTCGCCGACATCGCAGCAAAGGACTGATGACATGAGCGACAAGAAGACGGACGCGGAGATCACCCCGCAGGACAACGCCATGCCCACGCCGCCGGCGAACGACGAGACCGTCACCACGCTCGACAACGCCATGCCCAGTGGGCCCGCCCAGGACACCATCAGGACGATGGACAACGCCATGCCGGCCCCGCCCGCCCTGGACCTGGACGGCGACGGCAAGTAGACCTTTCTTCCCGCACGGGGATCGGCCGCGGCGGCGCGGAGGGGAGCCGCCGCGGCCGACGTGCGTCCGCCCCGGCCGGTGTGCGCCCGCCGCGGCCGGTGTGCGTCCGCCCCGGCCGGTGTGCGCGCGGTCCGGACTCAGGTGGTGCGGGCCGTCCCGGTGCCCTTCTCCGCGTCCAGCGCGTACACGCAGCGGTCCTTGCTGCACGCGTACACGATGCCGTCGCGGACGACCGGGGAGCCGGTGATCTCGCCGCCGGTCGCCAGCTTCCAGCGGAGGCGGCCGTCGTCGGCCTTGAGGGTGTACAGCAGGTGGTCGGTCGAGCCGAAGTGGATGCGGCCCTCGGCCACCGCGGGGGCGCCCACGATGTCGCCGCCCGCCTGGAAGCGCCACTTGGGAGTGCCGGTGACCGCGTCCAGGGTGTAGAGCCCCTTGCCGCTGCCCACGTGGACGTGGCCGGCGGCCACCAGGACCGGGTCGGTCGAGGAGCGGGCCTCCGTGGCGATCCGCCAGCGATCGCGGCCGTCGGTGGCGTCGAGGGCGTAGACCGTGCCGAGGTAGTCGGCCAGGTAGACGCCGCCGCCGGTCACCGCGGGGCCGGGCACGAAGGTGGGCGGGGCGAGGAAGACCGCCGGGGCCTCGAAGTGCCAGCGGACGTGGCCGGTGGTGACCTCCAGGGCGAGGGCCCGGGTGCCGGCGGAGACGTAGACGTATCCGTCGGGTGCCTGGGTGACGCGGACCGGCACTCCGCCGCAGGAGGCGGCGTCGCCGATCGGGTACGACCAGCGCTCGTCGCCGGTCCGGGAGTCCAGGGCACGCAGCCGGGCGTCCTGCCAGACGTACACCGTGCCGTCGTGCAGGGCCGCGCCCGCCTCCGGGGACTCGAAGTCGGTCTGGGCGCCGGTGATCTCCCACAGCTTCTGGCCGCCCGAGGCCTCCCAGGCCTGCACGCCACCGCCGCGGGTGGCGGTGACCACGGTGCCGCGGGACGCCTGCAGCGAGTACACCCAGGCGTCCGTCTGCAGGCGCCACAGGTCGGCGCCCTCGCGGGCGTCCAGGGCGAAGAGGGTCGGGCCGTCGGAGGCGTGGATACGGCCGTCCGCGACCGCCATCGACCAGGCGACGTCCCGGGTCTTGAAGCGGCGGCGCCCGGTGGCCACGTCCAGGGCGTGCACCTCGAAGGAGGTGACGTAGACGAGGTCCCCGGCGACGGACGGCGTGCCCCAGACGTCGTTGGACATGCGGAAGCGCCAGG
>NZ_RAIF01000018.1:282923-286387 GCF_003671715.1 Streptomyces sp. E2N166
GCGCCGGGCTTGACCGGAGGGCGCCCGTTGCGGCGGCCCTCGATCAGGCCCACCGCCCGCTCGGGCAGCCACGCCGACGCCGTACCGCTGTCGTCGGAGCCGGAGCCGAACAGGTGCGGGGCGAGCTGGGCCTGGAGGTCGGCGGGGTTGGGGCGGCCGGTCGCGTCCATCTGCATGCAGGACTCGATGAGCGGGCGCAGCTCGTCCGGGAGCCCTTCCAGGTCCGGGCCCTCGCGCAGCAGCATGAAGACCGTCTCGACCGGGTTGGCACCGTGGAACGGCGGGTGCCCGGTGGCGGCGAAGACCAGCATGGAGCCGAGCGAGAACACGTCGCTCGCCCCGGTGACGCTGCGGGAGTCCTTCGCCTGCTCCGGGGACATGTAGGCGGGGGTGCCGACGGCGACGTTCGTCATCGTCAGACGGGTGTTCGAGACACCGGACGCGATGCCGAAGTCGATCACCCGGGGGCCGTCCTCGACGACGAGGACGTTGGAGGGCTTGAGGTCGCGGTGGACGAGTCCGGCGCCGTGGATCGACTGGAGCGCCTCCGCCACGCCCGCCGCCAGCCAGCGCACCGCCTGGGCCGGCAGCGGCCCGCACTCGTTCACTATCTCCTCGAGGGAGGGCGCGGGGACGTAGGCCGTGGCCAGCCACGGGACCGCCGCGCGGGGGTCGGCGTCGACCACCGCCGCCGTGTAGAAGCCGGAGACCGCGCGGGCCGCCTCCACCTCGCGCGTGAAGCGGACGCGGAACAACTGGTCCTCCGCCAGCTCCGTGCGGACCGTCTTGATCGCCACACGCCGGCCGGACGCCGAGCGCGCGAGATAGACCAGCCCCATGCCGCCGGCGCCGAGCCGGCCCAGCACCTCGAACGGCCCGATCCGCCGCGGATCGTGCTGCGTCAGCTGATCCACCACTTGCCTGCCACCTCCCCGTACGGGCCGCGCCACCCACATATGTACGCGACCGAAGTGCAGCGTCTCACCACCGCACCTCCGTGGCGCCACGCACCCCGATTCTTCCTGTCCGAGGCGCTGGTGGCGAACCTGGGGACAATCGGGGTGTCTCACCCGATCCCGGGCATAGGGCCCCGGTCCCGGGGACCCGTTCAGCGTTGCAGCAGCGCGAACGACGCCCCCTGGTCGTCCGAGACCACGGCCACCCCGCCGTACGACGTCTCGAACGGCGGTACCCGCACGCGCCCGCCGAGCCGGGCCACCGCACCGAGCGCGGCCTCGACGTCCCCGACCAGGAAGTGGACGAGGAAGTGCGGCGGCATCTGGGCGGGGAAGACGGAGGAGACCGGGGCGCGGCCGAAGTCGGGGGAGGCGTCCGGACCGAAGAGGGCGTCGTGGAAGAGGTCGCCGTAGAAGGTGTTGGCGGCCTCGGTGTCCCGGGTGTACAGCTCGGTCCAGGTGAAGGTGCCCGGCTCGTGCCGGCGCCCGAAGCCGGGGTGGCCGGCCGGCTGCCAGAGGGCGAAGACCGCTCCGTCGGGATCGGCGGCGAGCGCGGTGGTGCCCAGGCCGCCGACCGGGTGGGGCGGGGTGACGACCTGCCCGCCGCCCGCCCGGATCCGCTCGGCCAGTGCCGCCGCGTCCGGGGTGTGGAAGTACACGGACCACACGGTGGGCATCCGGCCGTCCGTCTTGCGGACCAGGGCCGCGACGGGCTCGCCGTCCAGCCGCGCCCACGCCCACTCGTCCGCCGGCCCCTTCGCCGGCTCCTCCGGCGGCTCATCGAAGGTCCAGCCGAACAGTTCGCCGTAGAAACGCTTGCCCGCCGCCACGTCGGAGAGATGTGCGTCCACCCAGCAGGGAACGCCTTCCGGAGGTGCGGACGCCTCGCCCGGGTCGCCGGACGTCCGCTTCGCTGATGCCCCGTTTTCGGCCATGCCGTCAAAGTAACCGCGCCGCCCGCACCGCGCAGACCAGGCACACCAGCCTCTCGCCGCCCTCGCACCCCATTTGCAGTCGGCCGAATCGCGCTCGGATCGCCCGTCGGTAAGCTGACGGCATGACAGGACAAGTGCGTACCGTCGACGGCCGCGTGGCTGGTCGACGTGGGCAGGCGACCAGGCAGAAACTGCTCGACTGCCTCAGCGAAATGCTCAGCTCCTCCCCCTATCGCGATGTCAAAGTCATCGATGTCGCCCGCAAGGCCGGCACGTCGCCCGCGACCTTCTACCAGTACTTTCCGGACGTCGAGGGAGCCGTCCTGGAGATCGCGGAGCAAATGGCCGCCGAGAGCACCGGGTTGGCCGAGCTGACGGCGGGCCGCTCCTGGGTCGGCAAGGCGGGCTGGCAGACGGCGCAGGAACTCGTCGACGGATTCCTGGAGTTCTGGCGGAAGAACGACGCGATTCTCCGGGTGATCGACCTGGGCGCGGCGGAGGGCGACAAACGGTTCTCCAAGATCCGGATGAAGATCCTGAACTCGGTGAACTCCTCCCTCGCGGACTCCGTCGCCGAACTGCAGGCCAAGGGAAAGGTCGACAAGGACGTGAACCCAGCGGCGATCTCCGGTTCGCTGGTCGTCATGCTCGCGGCCGCCGCGTCGCACCAGAAAGGATTCTCCTCCTGGGGCGTCAAGCAGGCCGAACTCAGGCCGAACCTGGCCCTGTTGGTGTACCTGGGCGTCACCGGCAAGAAGCCCACCAAGTAGCAGTACGCCCGGCAGCCTGTCATCCGGGCCGCGCGCGCCGCGTGCCGCGCTACGCCGGCAGCGGCCGGTCCCGCACCACGTGCTTCATCACCAGCGTCGACGTCAGCCGCTGCACCCCGGGCAGGGTGGCGAGCCGCTCGTCGTAGAGCCGCTGGTAGGCCGCCAGGTCGGCGGCGACCACGCGCAGCAGGTAGTCCGGCTCCCCGAACAGCCGCTGCGCCTCGACCACCTCCGCCACCTCGCTGACCGCCCGCTCGAACTCGGCGACCGTGTCCCGGTCCTCCTGCCGCATCGACACGAAGACCAGCGCCTCGAAGTTCAGCCCCACGGCGGCCGGGTCCACCACCGCCCGGTAGCCGCCGATCGCCCCCGACCGCTCCAGCTCACGCAGCCGCCGGTGACACGGCGAGACGCTCAGCCGCACCCGCGCGGCCAGCTCGGTCACGGTCAGCCTCCCGTCCTGCTGCAGCTGGGCAAGAATCTTCCGGTCCATGTCGTCCACGGGGCAGATTCTTCCACCACATGCCCTGGACGGGAAAAACTTCGGAAACACCTTCGGGACGTATGCGCCTAATCTTCCCGGCATGGACTCGGGACTCCTCATCTCCTTCCTCGCCCTGGACCTCCTGCTGGTGTGCGTGCCGGGCGCGGACTGGGCGTACGCCATCACGGCCGGGCTGCGCGACCGTTCGGTGACGTGGGCGGTGGGCGGCCTGGTCGCCGGGTACGCGCTGCACACCCTGCTGGCGGCGGCCGGGCTGGCGGTGCTGGTGGCCGGGTCGCCGGGTCTGCTCACGGTGCTG
>NZ_RAIF01000018.1:286459-295931 GCF_003671715.1 Streptomyces sp. E2N166
GGTGTGGCTGGGGTGGTCGGTGCTGCGCCGGCCCGGCACCCCGGGGGCGGCCGCGCAGGACGGCCCGGCCACCGCGGAGGGCGGCTCCCGGGCCCGGGTGTTCCTGCGCGGCGCCACGATCAGCGGGCTCAACCCCAAGGGCCTGCTGCTCTACCTGTCCGTGCTGCCGCAGTTCCTGGTCACCCGGGGTGCGCACCTGCCGGTGCCCGTGCAGACTGTCGTCCTGGGACTGCTGCACATGGCGTGCTGTGCCGCCGTCTACCTCACGGTCGGTGTCGCCGCCCGTGCCGTCCTGGGCGCGCGTCCGGCCGCGGCCCGCGCGGTCACGCGTACGTCGGGCGCCGCGATGCTGGGCATCGGGGCGTTCCTGTTGGTGCAGCGGCTGGCGTTGTCCTGACGGACGTCCGGCGGGAGTCCGCCGAACGGGAACAGCCTTGCGCCCGGCCGGTGTTGAGCCAAAGCAACGACGTCCGTACCCGCTGGAGGAGACCGGAATGGCCCTGACCCGCGAAGAGCGTGAGAAGTTCCTGGCCGAGCCCCACATCGCGGCGCTCGCGGTCGACGCGGGAGCGGGCCGGGCCCCGCTGACCGTGCCGATCTGGTACCAGTACGAGCCCGGCGGCGACGTATGGATCATGACCGGCCTCGACAGCCGCAAGAACGAGCTGATCAAGGCGGCGGGCCGGTTCTCCCTGATGGTCGACCGGCTGGAGCCCACCATCCGGTACGTGTCGGTGGAGGGGCCGGTCGTCGAGACGGTCACCGCCACCGGGGACGACCTGCGGGAGATCTCCGCCCGGTACCTCCCGGCCGAGAAGGTCGACGGCTACGTCGCCTTCGCCTCCGCGAGCCACGGCGAGCAGGTCATCGTCCGCATGCGACCGGAGCGCTGGGTCTCCTCCGACCTCGGCTCGGTGTGAACCAGGGCCCGGCGCCCGTGACAATCGGGGCATGGGAACCGATCTTCACGAGTTGCTGAGGTCGCTGCGGGTGTGGGATCCCGCGGTCACCGAACTGCCGCCCTTCGACCCGGCCACCGCGCCCGGCGATCCCCTGACCCTGTTCACGGCGTGGTTCGCCGAGGCGGTGGCGGCCGGTCAGAGCGAGCCGCACACCGTTTCGCTGGCGACGGCGGACGCGGAGGGCCTGCCGGACGCACGCGTCGTGATGCTGCACGGCGCGGACGCGGACGGCTGGTCCTTCGCCACGCACGCCGGCAGCCGCAAGGGCCGCCACCTCGCCGCCCGCCCGTACGCGGCGCTCGTCTTCTACTGGCCGGTGCTGGGCCGCCAGGTACGCCTGCGCGGCCCGGTCGCCGTCGCCCCGGCCGACGTGGCGCACGCCGACCTGCACGCCCGCTCGACGGGCGCCCTGGCCGCCGCCCTCACCGGACGGCAGAGCGCGGACCTGGACTCGGCGGCCGAGCTGGCCCGCGCCTCCGAGGCGGCCTGGGAGCGGGCCGGCCGGGAGCCGGACGCGCCCGTCCCGTCCTGGACGCTGTACCGGCTGCTCCCCGACGAGGTGGAGTTCTTCCAGGGCGACGCCCGCCGCCGCCACGTACGGCTGGCCTACCGGCGGACGGAGGAAGGCGGTTGGGGCACGCGGCTGCTGTGGCCGTGAGCGACGGTCACCGGCCGGCGGGCGCCGCGGGCTCCGCGTCCGCCGCCAGCCGCGCGTGCAGATGCGCGTCGCGGAACACGTCGTGCCGGCCGGCCTCGAACATCGCCCCGCGCATCGTGCCCTCGTAGGCGTAGCCACAGCGTTCGGCGATCCGGCAGGAGGCGTCGTGGCCGACCGCGTGACCCAGTTCCAGGCGGTACAGGCCGAGTTCCGCGAAGGCCCAGCGCGACGCGAGGAGCAGGGCGCGGGTGGCGACCCCCCGGCCGCGGGCCTCGGGGAGCACCCAGTAACCGACCCGTGCCAGCTTCAGCGGCAGGTTGATCTCGTTGACGCCGATGTGGCCCAGCACCGTGCCGCTCCCCTCGTCCGTGATCCGGAACGACGCGGACCTGCCCTGCCCGGCGTCCCGGGCGCGGGCGCGCAGTGACTCACGGGCACCGGCGAGGTCCGTCCACAGCCTGAGCGGTGTGTTCCAGCGCTGGAACTCGGGGTCCAGGCAGCCGCGCAGCCACGTCTCGGCGTCGGCGTCGGAGCCGGCGTCCCAGGACCGGAGGTGGAGGCCGTGTCCGTGCGGTTCGGTGAGGGAGGGCGCGAGGGTCTGCATGCGTGTGTGGGCCATCGAGACATTCAATCCGACCGCGGGCGGCGGTCGTGACCGATCCGCAACCGATTCCGCTCTTGACCGAGACCCATCAAGCGAGAGCGTGATTACGCTCGCGGCATGGCCGACTCCACAGCGTCCGCTGAACCGCAGCCCGCACACCCCGCGGACCGCCCCGTGTACGTCATAGGCGCGGGCCCCGGCGGCCTCGCCGTCGCCCACGCGCTGCGCGCGCGAGGTCTGCGGGCCGTCGTCCTGGAGCGGGCCGACCACGTCGGCGCCTCCTGGCGGCGCCACTACGACCGGCTGCGCCTGCACACCACCCGCCGCCTCTCGGCGCTGCCCGGACTGCCGATACCGCGCCGCTTCGGTCGGTGGGTGGCCCGGGACGACGTGGTGCGGTACCTGGAGAAGTACGCCGAACACCACAAGCTGGAGATCGTCACCGGCGTCGAGGTCTTCCGCGTCGAGCGCGCGCCCGACGGCGCCGGCTGGCTGCTGCACGCCTCGGGCGGCCGCGAGCTGACCGGCGCCGCCGTCGTGGTCGCCACCGGCTACAACCACACCCCGCGCCTGCCGGACTGGCCCGGCCGGGACACCTACACCGGCGAGGTCCGGCACGCCGCCGAGTACCGGAACGCGGCCCCCTACGCCGGCCGTGACGTCCTGGTCGTCGGCGTCGGCAACACCGGCGCCGAGATCGCCGTGGACCTGGTGGAGGGCGGGGCCGCCCGGGTCCGGCTGTCCGTGCGCACCGCGCCCCACATCGTCCGCCGCTCCACCGCCGGCTGGCCCGCCCAGTACAGCGGCGTCCTCGTACGGCGGCTGCCGGCCCGCCTCGTGGACCGGCTCGCCCGGCCACTGGCCAGGATCAGCACGCCCGACCTGTCGGCGCACGGGCTGCCCCGCCCGGACACCGGCCTCCTCACCCGGGTCGCCGAGGGCGCCGTCCCGGTGCAGGACGTCGGCCTGATCGACGCGGTGCGCGGCGGCCGGGTGGAGATCGTGGCCGCCGTCGACGGCTTCGAGGACGGCAAGGTGGCCCTCGCCGACGGCACCCGCGTCGCACCGGACGCCGTGCTCGCCGCCACCGGATACCTCCGGGGCCTGGAGGGACTGGTCGGCCACCTCGGCGTACTCGACGCCCGCGGCAGACCGGCCGCACGGGGCGCCCGCTCCCCCGACAACGCCCCCGGCCTGTACTTCACCGGCTTCACCAATCCGGTCAGCGGCATGCTCCGCGAACTGGCGATGGACGCGGCTCGGATCGCGAGGGCGGTGGCGAAGAGGGACGGGGGGCGGGTCTCGCGGCTTCCGCGCTGAGGGGCGCGGCGTCGGCGGCGAGGGCGTCGTCTCCCGTTCCGTGCCGGGGCAGCCCGCGCCCGGTCACGGCAGGGCGGTCACCGGTACCGGCCGGCGCCGGATCACCAGTGCCATCAGTGCCGCCGCCGCGCACAGGGCGCCGGAGGCGATCCAGACCACGTCGTAGGAGCCGAAGGCGTCGCGGGCCACCCCGCCGAGGAAGGCGACGAGGGCGGCGCCGACCTGGTGGGAGGCGAGGACCCAGCCGAAGACGATCGCGCTGTCGTCGCCGTAGTGCTCGCGGCACAGGGCGAGGGTGGGCGGGACGGTGGCGACCCAGTCGAGGCCGTAGAAGACGATGAAGAAGATCATCGGGGGGTGGACGCTGGGCGCGAGGAGGAGGGGGAGGAAGAGGAGGGAGACGCCGCGCAGGGCGTAGTAGACGGCGAGCAGGCGGCGCGGTTCGAAGCGGTCGGTGAACCAGCCGGAGGCGATCGTGCCGACCACGTCGAACACACCGATCACGGCCAGCAGCGACGCGGCGGTCGTCAGCGGCATGCGGTGGTCGTGGGCGGCGGGGATGAAGTGGGTCTGGATCAGGCCGTTGGTCGAGGCGCCGCAGATCGCGAAGGTGCCGGCCAGCAGCCAGAACGGGCCGGTGCGGGCGGCGGAGAAGAGGACCTTGAGCGCGCGGCGGGCGGCGCCGGGCACGGGGGCGGGCTTGGGCACGAACTCCTGGGCGCCGTAGGGCTTCTGGCCCACGTCCGCCGGGTGGTCGCGCAGGAGGAGCCAGACGAAGGGGACGACGGCGAGGGCGGCCAGGGCGACGGTGACGGCCGCGGGGCGCCAGTCGTACGTCTCGACGATCCAGGACAGCAGCGGCAGGAAGATGAGCTGCCCGGAGGCCGAGGCGGCGGTGAGGACGCCGGTGACCAGGCCGCGCCGCTCGGTGAACCAGCGGTTGGTGACGGTGGCCGCGAAGGCCAGCGCCATCGAGCCGGAGCCGAGGCCGACCAGCAGGCCCCAGCAGAGGATCAGTTGCCAGGCGGAGTCCATCCACACCGTCGCGCCCGAGCCGAGCGCGATGACGATCAGGGCGACGGCGACCACGCGGCGGATGCCGAAGCGGTCCATCAGCGCCGCGGCGAAGGGGGCGGTCAGCCCGTAGAGCGCGAGGTTGACGGAGACGGCGGCGCCGATCGTGCCGCGCGACCAGCCGAACTCCTGGTGGAGCGGGTCGATGAGGATGCCGGGCAGGGAGCGGAAGGCGGCGGCGCCGATGATCGTCACGAACGTGACGGCGGCGACCCACCAGGCACGGTGCACCCGGGCGCGGCGACGCGGGCGGGCGGGCTCCGGCCGGTGTACGGATGCTGCGGCGGCGTCGGTTGTCTGGGGCACGTCATTGAGCTTCGGGCGCGCGATCCTTGCGATCCAGTGGCCCGAAGGACAGCGTTCGCTAGGATCGGGCCATGACGTCCGATCGTACGTACCGCGCACACCGGCCGCACCGCGTCGTCGTTCTCGCCCTCGACGGCCTCCTCCCCTTCGAACTGGGCATCCCGCAGCGGATCTTCGGGCGCGCCAAGGACGAGCGGAAGCGCCCGCTGTACGAGGTCGTCACCTGTTCGGTGCGCCCGCCGGGGCCGGTCGGCACCGACGCCGACTTCGCGATCCTGGTCGAGCACGGCCCCGAGGCCCTGGCCACCGCCGACACGGTCGTCGTCCCGGCCTCCTACGAGCTGGGCCCCGTGCACGAGGAGGGCGTACTGACCGGGGAACTGGCCGCCGCGCTCGCGCTCGTCCGGCCCGGCACCCGCCTCGTCGCGATCTGCACGGGCGGCTACGTCCTGGCCGCCGCCGGGTACCTCGACGGCCGGCCGGCGACCACGCACTGGGCGTCCGCCGAGCACTTCCAGCGGCTGTTCCCGAAGGTGCGGGTGGACCCGGACGTACTGTTCGTCGACGACGGCGACGTCCTCACCTCGGCCGGGGTCGCGGCCGGGATCGATCTGTGCGTGCACATCGTGCGCCGGGACCACGGCACCGCCGTCGCCAACGAAGTGGCCCGCCGCACCGTCGTGCCGCCGCACCGCGACGGCGGGCAGGCGCAGTACATCGATCGGCCGGTGCCCGATCCCCAGCAGTCCTCGACGACCGGCGCGCGCGCCTGGGCGCTCGGCCGCCTCCACGAGCCGATCCAGCTACGGGACATGGCCGCCCAGGAGTCGATGTCCGTACGCACCTTCACCCGCCGTTTCCGCGAGGAGGTCGGTGTCAGCCCGGGCCAGTGGCTCACCGGTCAGCGCGTCGAACGGGCCCGGCACCTGCTGGAGTCCACCGCTCTCTCCGTCGACCAGGTGGCCCGCGACGCCGGCTTCGGCACGGCCCAGTCGATGCGGCAGCACTTGCAGACGGCGCTCGGGGTCACCCCGACCGCGTACCGGCGGACTTTCCGTACAGAGTTGTCCACAGCCTGTGGACAGTGAGCGGGAACTTCACCGCACTCTCCTTCGGCCCCCCGGTACCACCCGGTCCCCCGTACTTGCCGGAACGGCGGCGCGGCGCTGTCCGCCCCGAGCATGGCACCGCGCGCCGCCACCCGACTCCGGCGCTCCCGCCCGGCTCCCGTCGCCCCCGAGGGAACCGCCGCCGAATCACGACCCACGCTCGTCGAGGGCTCCGTCACCGAGGCCTCGTCGTCCCCTCGCGGCGAATCGTTGCCTACAAGCGTGAGGAAACGGTCACGATCCGTCAACCGGCGCAGGGGGATTCATCACTTACACCCCGTATGCGCAGGACGCGCACGGAAGCATGCCCGGCGCACTGCCGCATCACCTCCACGAGCAGCGGGGGCTCGTGCACCCGGCGCGTTCCACGCCGCCGGCCGCTACACCACTTCGAAGGCGAACCCCTCGAACGCCACCGCGCCACCACCGCTTCCGCAGACCGGCGCGGCGTCCTCGCGCCCTGCGCAGCGGTCCAGTTCGCACCAGATGCGCTTGCCGGTGCCCTCCCGGCTCCAGCCCCAGCGGTCGGCGAGGCCGTCGACGAGGGCGAGACCCCGCCCGCCCGTCGCCTCGCCGTTCACACAGCGGGGCACCGGGGCGCGGTCGCTGGCGTCGTCCACTTCGAGGCGGACGGTCGCCTCCTCGGACTCCTCGGCCACCGATCCCGGCAGCACCAGCCGCAGCACGGCGGAACTGCCGGTGTGCACCACGGCGTTGGTGACCAGTTCGGAGACGAGCAGGACCAGCGTCTCGGCGAGTGGTTCGTCGGCCTGTATCCCGGCCCCGGCGAGCCGTGAGCGCGCCCACCGTCGCGCACGCCCCACTTCCGAGGGGTCGGGCCGGACCTCCAGCTGCACTTGAAGCACCTGCACCGCTCACACCATCCGAACCGGCGGACACAAAGGCTCGCGCCTCATGAGGGCCACGATCGTAGCCATTTCTGCATGGCCAGAACAAAGGCCGGGTCAGGGATCACGGAACGTGAATCCCGTGTGGGACAGCATGGTTGACGTACAGTCACCTCAACAAGCGCTTCGGGCATATTCCAGCGCGAAGGAGTACCCGTGCGGCATACTGTGCGACGCTCGTTCCGGGGAGTCGAACAGGCGGCGGCCGACGGCCGTTCCACCCTGCGAGGCAAGGCGCACACCGCCGGTTCCGGAGCCGCCCCAAGGGCAACTCCGGCACGGCTGGCGCTCGGGACCACTCGCATCCCACACAAGGTACCGGAGTGTGGCGCCGACTCCGGGCCGTAACGGGTCACACGGCGAACACGACCCGGTATCAACGCTCCGTGATGCCGCCCTGCCACGATCCGCGACATCTGTTCGGGAAGGCGCTGACGGCCGCCGGCGCGGGACGCGCTACTCGGGCACGGTGAAGTAGCGGGCGAACGCCGGGACGATCTCCGCCTCCTCCACCTTGCCGTCGCCGTCCGCGTCGAGCGCCTCGGCGACCGGCCGGGCGGCGTCCCCGGGCACGCCGAGCGCGGTGAGCACCCGCGCGGCGGACTCGACCGTGGCGGCTCCGTCACCCTCGGTGTCGGCGACGTCCAGGGCCGCGTGCAGGAAGGGCCGGGCGATCTCGGCGAACCGGTCCGGGTTGTCCCGCAGTCGCTTGACCGCTCCGGACACGAACTCCTCGCGGGTGATGCGCTGGTCGCCGTCCCGGTCGGCGATGCCGGCCATGCCCTGCCAGAACGCCTCAGCGCCGCCGTACAGGGCCTGGCCCTTCTCGGAACGGGCCGCGGTGCCGAACTCGGCGAGCACCGCCTTGGCCGCTCCGCTGAAGTCCGAACGGTCGATGTAACCGTTGCCGTCCTGGTCGAAGGTGGCGAACCGCGCGGCGATCCTGCGCTCGTACTCGCTGTTGACCATTGTCTTCTCCGGCCGCCTCACGTCGTCGGTTTCGGTGGGTGCGTATCGCTCGTGCGCAACCTCGTGCGCAACGCTGGGAGCGTACGACGAAGGGCGCGACCGCGGGCGGGATCTACGCGGAGAGCGAGCGCGGTTCGTCGCCGGTCGCCGAGGCGAGGTCGGGGTGGACGTCGAAGAGCCGGCGCACCCCGAGCGCGCCCAGGACGCGGTTGACGTGGGAGCCGTCGACGGCCCCCTGGGCGGGCAGTATCAGGCGGAGCCGGCCCTGACAGGAGCGGATGAGCCGCCGGGAGGCGATGAGCACGCCGACGCCGCTGGAGTCGCAGAACAGGACCTCGGAGAGATCCAGGACAAGGCTGTGCCGCCCCTCGGCCACCTCGTCGTGCACGCGCTGCCGCAGCACCGGTGACGTCACCAGGTCCAGTTCGCCCGACACCTGGAGCACGGCCCACTGGCCCCGCTCGCCGCCGATCACGTTGAACGTCACCACCATGCCCTTCATTCGCCGGAACGTCCGGAATAACCCGAAACGGAAGCCATGCTTACGCTTCTTGGCGGCGCGCCTGCCCACCGGCCGTTCCCGCAAACGCCCGCCCGGAAACGGTGGCCGGTCGGAATAGGCTTGTTTCAGATGGTTTCGATCCTGTTCGATCGAAACCGGTCGCACGATAGAGGGTAGGTGAGGCGCGTCGGGAGCGTTTACCACCTGCGGACCGTCGGGGGCGCGCATTGGCACAAAGGGGCGTGCGATGTCGGACGTGCCGACTACATTCGGGGAGACGGTGGCCACAGGCTGGAGACCGGCACGGGCCGGAGAACGAGCACGCACAAGCAGGCACAGGTACGCACGAGCACACACGACTACGGAACGAGCAGAGGACCGCACAGGGGGTGAAGGGGCCGTATGGCGAAGAGGGACGTACCACTGCGCTGGGACCGCAAGATGCAGCAGCGGCTCGCGCGTGGGGAGGCCGCCGCCCTGGGCGAGCTCTACGACCGGTTCGCCTCGCTCGTGCACGGCCTGGCGCACCGCGTGCTCGGTGACGAGCGGGCCGCCGACCACATCACACGCGACGTCTTCGCACACGTCTGGGAGCACCCGGACACCTACGACCCCCGGCAGGGCCCGCTGCGCACCTGGGTCGCCACGCTGACCCACCGCCTGGCCGTGCAGCGGCTGCGCGCCACCGAGACGGCCGCCCTCGCCCGCGGCGGACCAGGCACCACCGAGGAGCTGGAGAACAAGGTGCGTCACGCCTCGGTCGCCGCCCGCGCCGACTACATCGTCCAGTCCATGCCGGCCCCGCTGCGGGCCGCCCTGGAACTGGCCTACTTCCAGCGCCGCGACTACCGCCAGACCGCCGCCGACCTCGGCGTCACGGAGGACGAGGCCCGCCGCCGCCTCCGCCTCGGCCTCCAGCTCCTCTCCACCGCCCGCGACGCCGGCACCCCAAAGACCCCCGGGGCGCCGCCGGGATACGGGGGCGCGGCATGAAGGGGGCGTACGACGGCAGCGGGGGCTTCGAGGCTCCCGACGGCCCGGACGCCGAGGAGGCCGGGGA
>NZ_RAIF01000018.1:296149-301165 GCF_003671715.1 Streptomyces sp. E2N166
GGGCCTGGTGGGCCTGGTGGGCCTGGTGGGCCTGACGGGCTCGGTGGGCTCGGTGGGCCTGACGGGCCTGGTGAACTCGGTGGACTCACGCCTCACCTCGGGGCCGGTGGGCCCGACGAGCCGGCGTCCCACGGCGGAGGCGGCGGGTCCGGTCCCGGTCCGCGTATACCGCTGCCCCGTGCGTCCGTCGAGGACGGCGGGCGCACGTTGCCCGACGCGGTGCCGGGCGGGGCCGTCGCGCTGGGGCACCACGTGTTGACGTCGCTCCTCGGGGCGTGGGCGCTGGCCGCCTGCTCGGCCGAGGAGGCCGCGGCCGTCGAGGAGCATCTCGGCGAGTGCGACGCCTGCGCCGACGAGGCGCTGCGGCTGCGTGAGGCCGTCGCGCTGCTCCAGCGACCGGAGAGCCTCGACCTGGACCCGGCCCTGCGCACCCGCGTCCTGGACGGGTGCCTGGAGCGGCGCCCGCCGCGCATCCCGGTGCCCGAGTGGGCCACGCCGTACGACGCCGAGACCGCGCGGCTGGACGCGCTGCTGCAGGACATCGGCGACGCCGAGTGGCACGCGCCCGTCCGGCTGCGCTGGTTCGAGGCCGACGAGGCCGCGAGCCGCCGAACCACCGTCGCCGGGGTCCTCGCGCACCTGCTGACGGTGGACGGGCTGGTCGCGGTCGCCCTGGGCCTCGACGACCCGCTGGGCGACATCACCGCGCCCACCCCCGCGCCGGCCGGCCGCACCGAGGCGTACTGGCGGGCCTCGCACTACCCGCCCACCCGCACGGTGCGCGCTCCCTGGCGCGAGCAGAGCCACGGCATCGTCCGCACGGTGTCGTTCACCGGCGACGCGGGCCGCATGCCGGTGTCGTACGGCGACTTCGAACTGCCGCTGCACGACGCGATGCTGGACCGGGCGTTCGAGTGCTGGGTGCACGCGGAGGACATCGCCGACGCGGTCGACTACCCGTACGAGCCGCCCTCCGCGCGCCATCTGAACCGCATGATCGACCTCGCGGCCCGGATGCTGCCGGGCGTCCTGGCGGCCCGCCGCCGGGCCGGGCTGGCCGCTCCGGGCGTCCGCCCGCACCTGGTCACGGCGGGTGAGCCGGGGCGCAGCCTGCGGCTGGAGATCGAGGGCTCGGGCGGCGGCGAGTGGCTCATCCCGCTCGACTCCCCGGGCGCGGTGGGCTCCGCCGAGCACGAGGTGGCCCACGTCGCCCTGGACGGCGTGGAGTTCTGCCGGCTGGCCGCGGGCCATGTGCCTCCGGCGGAGGCGGCGGCGGGTCAGATGGGCGACCGGGAGGCGATCAGGGACGTGCTGTTCGCGGCGGCGAGCTTGAGCCGGATGTAGGGGGCGGTGACTGTTTCGCCGGCGGCTGCGGGGGCGTCGTGGCTGGTCGCGCGGTTCCCCGCGCTCCTTGAGGGGCGTGCAGTGGACGCCCCTTCAGGGGCGCTGGGCTCCTGTGGATATGCGGCTCCGCGGCGTGGGCGCGAGCAACCACCGACCATCCGCGGCCGCCGCTGAACCAGAACCCCACCCCGCTAGGCGAACACCACCGTCCGGCGACCGTTCAAGAGGATCCTCCGCTCCGCGTGCCACTTCACGGCCCGCGCCAGCGCCTGGCACTCCACGTCCCGCCCCACCGCGACCAGCTGGTCCGGCGTGACGTCGTGGCCGACCCGCTCGACCTCCTGCTCGATGATCGGCCCCTCGTCGAGGTCGGCCGTCACGTAGTGCGCGGTCGCGCCGATCAGCTTCACGCCCCGCGCGTGCGCCTGGTGGTACGGCTTCGCGCCCTTGAAGCTCGGCAGGAAGGAGTGGTGGATGTTGATGATCCGGCCGCTGAGCTGCTTGCACAGGTCGTCCGAGAGGACCTGCATGTAGCGGGCCAGCACGACGAGTTCGACGTTCTCCTCGCGCACGATCTCCAGGACGCGCGCCTCGGCCTCCGCCTTGGTGTCCTTCGTCACGGGGATGTGGTGGAAGGGGATGTCGTAGGACCCCACCAGCTCCGCGAAGTCGGTGTGATTGGAGACCACCGCCGCGATCTCCACCGGCAGCGCGCCGATCCGGGCCCGGAAGAGCAGGTCGTTCAGGCAGTGCCCGAACCTGCTGACCATGAGCACGATGCGCATCTTCTCGTCGGCCCGGTTGATCTGCCAGTCCATGTGGAAGGCGTCACCGATGGCCGCGAAGCTGGCGCGCAGCTTGTCCACGGTCACCGGCTCGTCGGCCGAGAAGTGGACGCGCATGAAGAACAGTCCCGTGTCGTGGTCGCCGAACTGCTGGCTGTCCTCGATGTTGCAGCCGGTCATGAACAGGTAGCTCGAAACGGCGTGCACGATGCCCTGCTTGTCGGGGCAGGACAGGGTGAGGACGTACTGGTCGGCCGGGGCGGCGGCCCGGGAGGCGGCCGCGGAGGACTGCTCGTTCATGCAGGACAGGGTCCCATATCCGGACCCGCTCCCGGTGGGCGTCCCGTCAGGCGGACCGGGTCAGGATCTGGAGCACCTCCAGTGTGCGCGGCTCCACCTCCGGGTCCTCGCCGTCACCGGCGGCCAGCCGCACGTGCGCGTCGCGCGCCGCCCGCACCGCCTCCGGCCAGTCCGGGTGGTCGAGGTATGCGTTCACGGGCGCGTCCGGCCCGACCTGGTGCATGATCCGCAGTACGCGCAGCACGGCGGTGTCGACGAGCGCCGCCTCCTGCGAGTCACGGAAGACCGTGCCCACGTACTTCTCGGCGGACCAGTGATCCAGCCAGGTGTCCTCCACCAGCCGGTACACCGCGTCGGTGACGTCGCCGTAGCCGTCCACACCGGCCAGCCAGACGTCCCGCTGGAAGGCGGGGGCGGAGAGCATGTGCAGCGCTGAACGCACCTGGCTGCGCCAGCGCCACCACGGCATGTCGTTGAGTGGCATGCCGCCCATGGTGGAGGAGCGACGGCCGCGACGGGAAGAGTTCTCCGAACCTTGCACGGTCATCGATCGTACGTTCCCCTCCACCCGTGCCTCACCGGCCCCCGCAATTCACCTCCGCGTCACCATGTGTTGACCGCAGATCACTTACAGGTTAGCCGTGTGACGGAATCGTGCGGGTACATGACCGGCAGGCGACCCACCCGCAGCACCTTCCTCCGCGGCCTGATCGGCCGCTCCCGGGCCACCCGCACCGGCGCTCTGTCCGCGGGCGCCCTGGCGGCGTGTGCGTCGCTCACCGTCGGCTGCGGGATCGTCCCCGGTGCCACGGGGGGCTCCGGGGACGATCCGATCACCGTCATGACCTGGGCCCCGCAGGACACGGGCGCGACCAACAAGCCGGGCATGCCCGCCTTCGCGCAGGCCTACGCCCGCTGGATCAACGACAGGGGCGGCCTCGCCGGCCGCGAACTCAACGTCCTGACCTGCAACGACCACAACGACGGCATCACCGCCGCCAAGTGCGCCCGGCGCGCCGTCAAGGAGAACGCGGTCGCCGTCGTCGGCTCCTACAGCCAGCACGCCGACTCCTTCTTCCCCGTGCTGGAGGGCGCCGGCATCCCGTACATCGGCGGCTACGGCATCACCAACACGGAGTTCACCAGCCCGTTGTCCTACCCGGTCAACGGCGGCCAGCCGGCGCTGCTGGCCGGCCTCGGCAGCACGCTCGCCGGCTCGTGCGGGCCCGTCACGCTCGTGCGGCCCGACACCATCGCGGGCGACCAGTTGCCCGTGCTGCTCGACTCGGGGCTGACCGCGGGCGGGCACGAGCGGGCCCACGACCAGCGGGCGGCGGAAGACGCCACCGCGTACGACGGCCAGTCCGAGCGGGCCCTGGAGCGTGCGACCACCGACCCGGCCGAACCGGGGTGCGTGGTGCCCGTCCTCGGAGACCGCACCGGCACGTTCATGGACTCCTTCCGGCGGGCCCGCGAGGAGTACCCCGAGGTGGACACCGCGAGCGTGCTCGGCAGCGTCGACCAGGCCACGGTCAACGCGAGCGGCGGGGCGTCCGGTCCCTACGAGGGGGCGTACGTCACCGGCTGGTACCCGGCGGTGAACGACCCGGCCTGGGACACGATGAAGAAGGTGATCAAGGAGCAGTCGTTCGGGGACAACAACGTCGACGCGGCGGACGCCGGAGTGCAGACCACCTGGATCGCGTACACCGTCCTCAAGGCGGCCGTCGAGTCGCTCGGTGACGGCGAGGCCAGCGCGGACACCCTGACCCGCGCCCTCGACGACGGGCTGAAGATCGACACGGGCGGGCTCACCCCGCCCCTCCAGTGGGAGTTCGCGGACAAGCTGGCGTCGGTCGGCTTCCCGCGCCTGGTCAACGCCGAGGTCACCCTCCAGGTCGTACGCCAGGGCCGCCTGGTGTCGGCCCGCGACGGCGCCGTGGACACCACCCGGACCCTGCAGAACGCCGACGTGACCTGAACGAGCCGGGCGGGCGCCCGGGCGGGGGGCCGCCCGCCCGGCGGGGTCACAGCTGGGTGGGCTGGCGTTCCGTCAGGCCGTACTTCTTGGCGATGGGGTTCCAGAGCTTGGCGGCCTCGGCCTTCTCCTTGCTCGCCGTGCCGCTCGCCCGGTTGCCGGCCTGGGTGTGGCTGGTGGTGCGGGCCTTGCCCTTCTTGCAGCCCTTCTTGCCGGCCGTCTGGTCCGCCCAGGCCGCGTAGTGGTTGTCGGCCGACGCCGAGGCCTGCCACGCCTTGGTGAGGGCGGTGGTCAGCTCGGTGTGCTGCGGCAGCTCGTCCACGGACAGCTGGGAGAGGCTGGTGACCAGCCCGGTGCGCTGCTTGGCGGCCTCGCGCAGGTCCTTGGCCGCCTTGGGCAGGTTGTCGCAGGACTTCACGTCGCCGACGGCGTTGATCACCGTGGTCCGGCCGGTGCCGCTCTCGGCCAGCAGCTTGTCCAGCTCGACGGCCTGCTGCCGGACCGGGTCGACGGACGGCGAGGCGGAGGCCGACGCGGACTCGGAGACCGGGGCCGTGGCGGACACGGTCTGGTTGCCGCCCTCGTCCTCCTCGCCACCGCCGCCGGCCA
>NZ_RAIF01000018.1:301560-310572 GCF_003671715.1 Streptomyces sp. E2N166
TGGGGGGTGGGCGCGGCGGGGGCGGGCTGGTAGCCGGCCGTGGGCTGCGCGGGGTACTGCGGTGTCCGGCCGAGGAACTGCGTCGACTCGGCGTGCGGCTGGGCGGGTCTCTCCGGAGGCAGCGCTCCGGGGGCCACGGGGGGTATGTACTGCGTGGCGCCCTCGTCCGCGGGTATCCCGACCGGCGGCAGGAACTGGGTGGCACCCTCGTCGGCGGGCGCCGGGGGCGCGGAGGGGTGCGGCGCGTGCGGCTGGGGCGCCTGCGACGCGTGCGGCTGATACGCCTGGTGCTGGGGCGCGGGCGCCTGGCCGTGCGGCCCGTGCTGCCCGTAGGACGGCTGCGATCCGTACGCCTGGCCGTCGGCCGGTCCGCCGTACGCCGGGGCCTGCGCGCCCTCGGGAGGCAGCGGACCCGGGCCCGCCTGGGGCGGCAGAGCGCCGGGTGCCTGTGCCTGGCCGCCCTGCGCGGGCCAGGCATGCGAGGCGGGCGGCTGGGCGGCCGACGGGTCGGTCTCCGGGGTCCCCCAGGGCTGGGCGCCCGGCGGCGTGGACCAGCCCTGGCCGCCCTGGCCCGGGGCCGGGCTCTGCTGCTGCTCGGGGCCCCACGGCCGGTCCCAGGCCTGGCCGCCGGGCGGCGCCGAGGCGGACACGGGCCGACCCGCCTGCGCGTCGGCGGGTCCGCCGGCCGAGCCCGGCAGCAAGGGCTCGCCGCCGTCCGAGGGCAGCACGATGCCTTCGTGCGCTTGCCGCGCCGAGGGCTCCTCGCCCTGTCCACTCTGCGTCACCGGGACTCCTACGAATGGGGGACCTTCGGAATCGTCGGCTCACGCTACCGGGTCCCCGGAGCCCACTGCCACGTCGCATGGGGCGTGGACTCCTTCCCTGTGACGGCAGTAACAAAACCAGGCCGTGCCGCGCTGTTCATGGCGCCTGCCGCTCACCAAGCCCTCGTTTCCGGCACGTTCACGCATCCGCGGCCCGTTCGTTCACGCGGCGGCCTGCAGGTCGAGCCGCGCCCCGAACTCCCTCACCACCGCCTCCTCCCGGTACGGTTCCAGCCGGGCCTGGAAGTCCTCCAGGTACTCGGCGCCCCGGTTCGAGCGCAGCGTCTCCAGGAGCTCCACGGCCTTCGTCGCGGTGTTGCAGGCCTGCTCGATCTCGCGCTGCTGCACCTGCGCGGTGGCGAGCAGCACATGGCCGATGGCCCGCCTGCGTGCCCGCGACTCCGGATGCCCGTCCAGGGACTGCCGCGCGTACCGTGCCGCCGCGTCGGCCTGCCCGAGGTCCCGGTGGCAGTGCGCCAACTCGTCGGCGAGGTACGCCTCGTCGAAGTGCGCGATCCACACCGGGTCGTCCCCGGAGGCCGGATCGGCCGTCTCCATCGCGCCGACCGCCCGCCCGGCCGCCGTATGGGCCGCCCGTACGTCGCCCAGCAGCGCGTGCCCGCGGGCCTCGGCCGCGTGGAACATCGCCTCCGCGCGCGGCGTCACCCGCCCGCGCGCCCCCTCCTGCGCCGCACGCGCCAACTGCGCGATCTCACGCGGGTTTCCGAGCTGCGCGGCCAGGTGGCTCATGGACGCGGCGAGGACGTACCCGCCGTAGCCGCGGTCCCCGGCCGCCTGCGCCAGCCGCAGCGACTGAATGTAGTACCGCTGGGCGAGGCCCGGTTGCCCGGTGTCGACCGCCATGTATCCGGCCAGCTCCGTCAGTCGGGCGACCGTGGCGAACAACTCCCGTCCGACCGCCTCCCGGTAGGAACCGGCGAGCAGTCCGGAGACGACGCTGTTCAGGTAGTGCACGACGACCGGGCGCACGTGCCCGCTGCCGTACTGGTGGTCCAGGTCCACCAGCGCCTGCGTCATCGCCCGCACGGCCGCCACGTCGGACTGGCCCACCCGCGGCCCGGCCGAGCGCGAAACCTGCGAGTCGGGGGCCGAAATCAGCCAGTCCCGGCTGGGCTCGACGAGCGCGGACGCGGCGACGGAGGAGCCGGACAGGAAGTCCCGGCGTCCCACGTCGCTGCGCCACAACTCGCAGACCTGCTCGATGGCTCCCAGTACCGTCGGCGAGAACTGGAGGCCGATGCCCGACGCCAGGTTCTTGCCGTTGGCCATGCCGATCTCGTCGATCGTGACCGTGCGGCCCAGCTTGCGTCCGAGCGCCTCGGCGATGATCGCCGGTGCCCGGCCGCGGGGTTGCTGTCCGCGCAGCCAGCGGGCCACGGACGTCTTGTCGTACCGCAGGTCGAGACCGTGCTCGACCCCGCACATGTTGACCCGGCGGGCGAGGCCCGCGTTCGAGCAGCCCGCTTCCTGAATGAGCGCCTGCAGTCGTTCGTTCGGCTGCCGCGCGACGAGCGGCCTTGCGGCCATGGCGTAACCCCCATGCGGTCTCATGCGGTCCCGGTGCTGTCCCGGCGGACGGAAAGTTCCGGCCGTGAAGATCAATGCCCCGTCGATGTGCCGACAATGCGAGACTTGCGAAGCTTGCGAGGATTGCCGGAGCAACGGCCGAACGCCGGCCCCACACGTGGCTACCCAGCTCCCGCGGCGAATCCTCCCGCGCGCCCCCACGCATGCACCCATGCGCCCCGGATGCGGAATCGATGCTCCTCCCCCGCGCGCGCAACCCCCGTAACCCCCGGTGAGCACGGGAGTTGAGTTCCACGTGGAAGAGACCATCCCCGGCACCGAAGCCGCTCAGATCCCCCAGCAGCGCGGCACATCGCTGCTGGAGACCGCCGTCCGCTATGCCGAGGAGCGCCACTGGGACGTGTTCCCCGGCACCTGGTTGGTGGCCGCCGACGGCGCGCAGCACTGCTCCTGCGCGGACCCCGCGTGCGCCGCCCCGGGCGCGCACCCGGCGCGCGAGGACTGGGCGACGCAGGCGACGGGCAGCGCGACCGTGGCCCGCCGGATGTGGCAGAAGCAGCCGACGGCGTCGGTCCTGCTGCCCACGGGGCGGACCTTCGACGCGATCGACGTGCCCGAGACCGCGGGGTTTCTGGCCCTGGCCCGGATGGAGCGGATGGAGCTGACGCTCGGGCCGGTGACGCTGACGCCGGACCGGCGCATGCGGTTCTTCGTCCTCCCGGGGGCCGCGGTGAAGGTGCCGGACCTCGTGCGGCGGCTGGGGTGGTCGCCGTTGTCCCTCGACCTGACGGCGCTGGGGGAAGGGACGTACGTGGCCGCGCCGCCCACCCGGTACGGGACGCGGGGGGCCGTGCAGTGGGCGTGCCGGCCGACGCCGGCGAACCGGTGGCTGCCGGATGTCGAGGAGTTGATCTCGCCGTTGGCGTACGCGTGCGGCCGGGATCGTTAGGGATCGTCAGGGGCGTCGCCCCGTTCCCCCGTAGGGTTTCGACTCGACGGAGGGAGACGTGGTGGCTGGTAGTGCCGTACGGGTGCAGGGGCTCTGGAAGCGGTTCGGGCAGCAGGTCGCCGTGGGCGGGATCGATCTGGAGCTGCCCGCGGGCAAGTTCATCGGGCTCGTCGGGCCGAACGGGGCGGGGAAGACCACCACCCTGTCCATGGTGACGGGGCTGCTCAGGCCGGATCAGGGATCGGTCGAGGTCGTCGGGCACGACGTCTGGCGTGATCCGGTGGAGGTGAAGGCCCGGATCGGGGTGCTGCCCGAGGGACTGCGACTGTTCGAGCGGCTGTCCGGGCGGGAACTGCTCGCCTACACGGGGCGGTTGCGCGGACTGCCCGGGTCCGAGGTGGACAAGCGGGCCACGCAACTGCTCGACGTGCTCGACCTGTCCGGAGCACAGCACAAGCTGGTCGTCGACTACTCGACCGGCATGCGGAAGAAGACCGGGCTCGCGGCCGCGCTGCTGCACAACCCCGAAGTGCTCTTCCTGGACGAACCGTTCGAGGGCGTCGACCCGGTCTCCGCCCAGACCATCCGGGGCGTCCTCGAGCGCTACACCGCCTCCGGGGCCACTGTCGTCTTCTCCTCCCACGTCATGGAGCTGGTGGAGTCGCTGTGCGACTGGGTGGCCGTCATGGCCGCCGGCCGCATCCGCGCCACCGGCACCCTCGCCGAGGTGCGGGGCGAGGCGGCCTCGTTGCAGCAGGCGTTCCTCGAACTCGTCGGCGCCGGGGCCCGCGACACCGGTTCCGACCTGGACTGGCTGGGCGGCGGTTCCCGATGAGCGCCGAGGCCGCCTCCGCCCCGGCCACTGCCTCAGTCACGTCCGTCTTCGTACGGCTGAAACTGTCCCTGCTGCGCAACGGGCTGCGGCAGTCCGGTGGCCGGCGGGCCGCCTACATCGCCTCGGCCGTCGTCGTGCTGCTCTTCGCCGCGCTCCAGCTGATCGGTCTGATCGCGCTGCGCGGATACGCGCACGTGGACTCGCTGGTCGTCCTGCTGGCGGCGGTGCTGGGCCTCGGCTGGGCGGTGATGCCGCTGTTCTTCCCCGGCGGCGACGAGACGCTCGACCCGACCCGGCTGGTGATGCTGCCGCTGCGGCCCCGCCCGCTGGTCCGGGCCCTGCTCACGGCGTCGCTCGTGGGCATCGGACCGCTGTTCACGCTGTGCATGTTCGCCGGTTCCGTGGTCGCGGTCGCGCACGGCGGGGCGGCGTACGCCGTCGGAGTCGTCGGCGCCGTCCTCGCGCTGCTGGTGTGCGTGACCCTCGCCCGGGCCGTCGCCGCCGCCAACGTGCGGCTGCTGACCAGCCGCAAGGGACGCGACCTCGCGGTGCTGAGCGGGCTGGTCGTCGCGATCGGGGCGCAGCTCGTCAACTTCGGGGCGCAGCGGCTCGGCTCATCGGGACTGGAGCAGCTCGACCCGGCGGCGGCCGTGCTGCGCTGGGTGCCGCCCGCGTCGGCGATCGGCGCGATGGACGCGGCGAGCGACGGGTCGTACGGCATCGCGCTCGCCCAACTGGCGCTGACCGCGGTGGCCCTGGTGCTGCTGCTGTGGGTGTGGGAGCGCCACCTGACGCGGCTGATGACCACGCCCGACGGCTCCACCCTGCAGAGCGACACCCGGCCGGTCCGTGAGCGCGGCTCGGCCGGACTCGCCCGGCTGCTTCCCGCGGGCCGCACCGGCACCACTATGGAGCGCGTCCTGCGGTACGTGTGGCGCGACCCCAAGACCAAGGCGGCCTGGGTGACCTCGCTGGCCATCGGTCTGATCGTGCCGGTGTTCAACGCCTGGCAGGGCACCGGGTCGGTCTACTTCGCCTGCTTCGCCGCCGGGATGCTCGGCATCCAGATGTACAACCAGTTCGGGCAGGACACGTCCGCGTTCTGGATGGTCGCGATGACGATCTCCTCGACGCGGGACGCGTACGTCGAGCTGCGCGCCCGCGCGCTGGCCCTGCTGCTGATCACCCTGCCGTACGCCACCCTCGTCACCGTCCTGACCACGGCGATACTCGACGACTGGCGGACGCTGCCCGAGGCGCTCGGCCTGTCCTTCGCGCTGCTCGGCGCGATGCTGGCGACCGGTGCGTGGACCTCGGCGCGCTTCCCGTACTCCATCCCGCAGGAGGGGTACAAGAACGTCGCCCCGGGCCAGGTCGGGCTGGCCTGGATCTCGATCTTCGGCGGCATGGTCGGCGCGGCCCTGCTGTGCGCTCCGGTGATCGCGCTGACGATCTGGCTGAACGTGCGCGAGGGCGGCGCCGGCGGCTGGCCGCTGCTCCCGGTGGGCACGGTGTACGGCGCCGCGCTGACGCTGCTCGGTCTGCGGCTGGCCGCGCCGCGCACGGCGGGGCGGCTGCCGGAGATCCTGACGGCGGTCAGCAAGGGGTGACAGGTCTCCGGGGGCGGTCAGCTTTCCCGGAGGGAGTCCAGGAAGGGTTCGATGGCCGCCCGCCACGCCTCCGGCTGGTCGTAGTGGACGAGGTGGCCGGCGTCGGCGACCTCCGCGTACTGGCCGCGGGGCAGCACGCGGACCATCTCCTGCGCCTCGGCACGGCCCAGCTCGCCGTCGAGACCGCGGACGACCAGGGTCGGGCAGCGCACCTGGGCCAGCTCCTCCCAGTGGGCGTCGTAGACCCAGGTCTCGCGGGACCTGAGCATCTGCTCCGGCTCGAAGACGGGCCGCCAGCCGTCCGGGGACTCGGCCATCACCTCGGCGTAGAACGCGCCCCGGGCCGGATTCGGCCGCTCCACCCACGGGTCGTCCTCGCCGAACCACTTGCGTACGTCGGCGAGCGTGGCGAAGGGGACCGGCCAGGCGCGGAACCACTCGGTCCAGGTGTGCTGCGAGGCGGCGCCGAGCGCGGAGGCCCGCATGTCGCAGATGATCAGGCCGCGGACCAGGTCGGGGCGCTTGGCGGCGAGCTGCCAGGCGGTCAGCGCGCCCATGGCGTGGCCGATCAGGACGGCCGGGCCGAGGCCGAGCTGCTCCAGGGTGGCCTCCAGATCCTCGACGTAGGCCTCGCGGGTGTAGGACGCCCGCGGGGGCTTGTCGCTGCGGCCGTGGCCGCGCTGGTCGAGGGCGACGGCCCGGTGGCGCTCGGAGAGCCAGCGGGCGGTGGTGGCCCAGTGCGAGGCGCGGCCCATCAGGCCGTGCAGTAACAGCACGCCCGGCAGGTCACCGGCCCCGTACGTGGCACTTCCCCGGACCGGATCCGCCGGGGCCGCGTCCCCCGACGCCGTGCCATGCGTCCGGTGGTCGGTCTTGGGAGGGTCGCCGAACTCCCAGGCCGCGAGGCGTACGCCGCCCGCGCCGGTCACGTCGATGCGCCGCGCCATAGGTCCTGGCACCCCCAAGCTCCGCTCGGACCGTCCGCCCCTCCCGGGCCGGCCGGTCCTGTGAACCGTGTTCTGCCTGCCGTGCCTTGCCGTACCTGCCGTGGTGTCCGCGACGCCTGCCGTGGTGTCCGCGATCGATCGACGTCCGCAGAGTATCGAATGCCTATTCGAGGATGCCGTTCCGGCGGGCAACACCCCTCATTCGAGTGACACCTCTCAGGGATTGATCGCCGTCGCCGGGGGGAGATCTTCAACGGGAGGCGGACCGCTCGGGGAAAACGGTCCGAGGGGATTGACCCTGAGAGCTCGGGGCTCCGGGTCAGCACAGGGGAGGACAGGCCCCGGCGCCGCACGGCGCCGGGGCCCTCTCCGTCTCTCCGGCACGCCCCACCCCTCTCCGTCCGGCCCCTCTCCGACCTGGCGACATCGCTGTCAGGCCACGGCCGAGAGCCCCGCACGTCATATGCCTCACGCGACAGCCTCGCACGCGAAGCGTCCGGGCGCTGCGATTCGGCGCACTGAATCCAGGAAACGACGGGATCGGCCCGGTGACGCGAATTCCCCCCGCACGGCGGGAAGTTGACGGACCGACGACCAACGGCCCAACGACCGCTCAGCGCTTGGCGACGAACACGTGGGAGGCGACGTCCGCCTCCAGCTCGGCCGCCTCGCCGCCGCTGCCCACCAGCACGCCGCCCGCCGACTCCGTCACGCTCACCACCGAACCGGGCTGCACGCCCGCCCGGCGCAGCGTGTACATCAGCTGCGCGTCCGTCTGGATCGGTTCGCCGATACGGCGCACGACGACCGTCTTGCCCTCCGGCCCCGGGTCCAGGTCGGCGAGGGACACCATGCCCTCGTCCAGGAACGGGTCGGCGATGTCCGTCTCGCCCAGCTCCTCCAGGCCCGGGATCGGGTTCCCGTACGGCGACTCGGTCGGATGCCGCAGCAGCTCCAGGACGCGGCGCTCGACGGCCTCGCTCATCACGTGCTCCCAGCGGCAGGCCTCGGCGTGCACCTGCTCCCACTCCAGGCCGATCACGTCGACGAGCAGGCACTCCGCGAGCCGGTGCTTGCGCATCACGCGGGTGGCCAGCCGACGGCCCTCGTCGGTCAGCTCCAGATGCCGGTCGGCCGCCACTGACACCAGACCGTCGCGCTCCATCCGCGCCACCGTCTGGCTGACCGTCGGACCGCTCTGGTCGAGCCGCTCGGCGATCCGGGCGCGCATGGGGACCACACCTTCCTCCTCCAGCTCGAGGATGGTGCGGAGATACATCTCCGTGGTGTCGATCAGTCCGGACATTCGTGCCCCTTGATGAGAGTGCCGGAGGCTACGGCCCACCGGCGCGTGCGCTGGCCCTGCAACCAATTCTGACGCATACCACCGACAACCGTGCCTCGCCGTGGAAACCCGGGCCCGCACGGCCCACTGTGCCGCGTTGACGCCGTATTGACACCGCACTGGTCCAGACCGCACGGTGATCCGCGACGCAGCCACACCGAAGGGGTCCCGCATGAGCGACCGCAAGCCGGCCGGCCAGTTCATCGACGCCGCGATCGATCTCCTGCGACGCGTCCGCGACGAGGAGGCCGACACCGTCGAGGCGGCCGGCACGCTGCTCGCCGACACGGTGCAGAACGGCGGCCGGCTCTTCGCCTTCGGCGCCGGGCACTCCTCACTCGCCGCCCAGGACGTCGTCTACCGCGCCGGCGGACTCGCCCTGATGAACCTGCTCGCCGTGCCCGGCGTCGTCGGCGTGGACGTGATGCCGGCGACGCTCGGCTCCGCGCTGGAACGCGTCGACGGCCTCGCGAGCGCCGTACTGGACTCCTCGCCGTTGCGCGAGGGCGACGCCCTGGTGATCATCTCCCTCTCCGGGCGCAACGCCCTGCCCGTGGAGATGGCCCTGAACGCCCGCGCGCTCGGCGTACGGGTCATCGGCGTGACCTCGGTGGCGTACGCGTCGCAGACCAAGTCGCGGCACACCTCCGGGACCTTCCTCAAGGACCACTGCGACATCGTGCTGGACTCCAAGATCGCCGTCGGCGACGCCGAACTCACCCTCGACACCGTCCCGGCGCCCTTCGCACCCGCCTCCACGGTCGTCACCAGCGCCCTCCTCCAGGCCGTGATGGCCACGGCGGCCGCCACCCTCGCCGACCGGGGCATCGAACCCCCGCTGTTGCGCTCGGGCAACGTGGACGGCGGCCACGAGTGGAACGGACGGGTACTGGAGCAGTACCGGGACCGGATCTTCTACCGCCGCTGAGCGACTACCGCACGGCGGGGACGGCG
>NZ_RAIF01000018.1:310733-334085 GCF_003671715.1 Streptomyces sp. E2N166
GCTCGGATCCCCGCGGCCGCGCCTCCCGGGTCCGGGCGCCAAACCCGCCGCCCGGACCCGCCGCCCCGCACGGCGAGGGCACCGTCCGGGACCGGGGCCCAGGTCGGCCCCGGCCGTCCCGCGCCCTCCGCTACCGCTTCTCCACCGCGCCGGCCAGGTCCAGTGCCGTCGCGATGCGAACCGCCACGTCCTCGGCGTACATCGCGTCGGGGCGTTCGAACGCGCTCCGTCCAGCGCCCCGCAGGAACGTGACCACGCCCAGCGTCCGGCCCCGGCTGCGCAGCACCGCGCACAGGCCGTGCACCGTGTCCGCCGGCCACTGCCGGGCCGCGGCCCACTCGCGCACCTGATCGGCCCGCACCGCCCGGGCACCGGCGCTGGCCCGCACCGAACCCGCCCGCTCCACGCACTGCACCGCCGGATGCGCGTCGCCGTAGCGCACCGGCATCCCGGCCGTCCCGGTCGGCACGCTCGGCCCGGGCGCGCCGGACGGCGTGGCCGCGACCCGGACCAGCCGGACCGGCTCCGACGCGTCGGTGTCGGCCACCGCCCCGCCCACCACCCGGTCGATCAGGGCGTGGTCGGCGAACCCGGCGAGCGCGAAGTCCAGGTGGACGACCGCCGCCTCCGCCGGGTCCTCGCACTCGGCCGCCGCACGCGCCGCGCGGTGCAGCTGGTTGCCGCGGAAGCGCAGCAGGGCCGCCTCCTGCTCGGCCTGCTTGCCCTCGGTGACGTCCTCGAAGAGCCAGCCGACGCCCAGCGGCACCGGCTCCTCCGCCAGCGGAGACGCCAGCCGCACGAACCCGCTGCGCCAGCACCGGCGCCGCTCGCCCTCCGGGGTGCGCACGCTCACCCAGACCTCGGCGGGCGCGGGCGGCGCGCCCTCCGCCAGCACGTGCGTCAGCGCGTTCTCCAGCTCCTCCACGCCCTGGGCGAGCAGGTCCCCGAGCGGCCGGCCCAGTACGGATGTGCGTCCGGCGCCCAGCGCACGCGCCGCGTGGGCGTTCACGACGGCGGGGCGCAGGTCCACGTCCACCAGCACGACACCCCAGCTGGCATCCTCCAGCAGGGCCTCGCTCAGCGCGATGGACCGCTCCAGGTCGATCTGCGCGTGCACCTCGCTGAACGCGCAGTACACCCCCGCGGGCCTGCCGTCGGGACCGCGTACGGCCGCGGACTGGGTGCGCACCAGCACCCGCCCGCCGTCCTTGGTCAGCAGCGCGAACTCGTGCACCTGCCGCCCCGGGGCCCGCATCGCGGACAGCAGCCGCTCCTCGACCTCCCCGGCGTCCGCCCGGCGCACGGCCCACCCGGCGAAGCCCTGCCGGCCCACGGCCTCGGCCGCGGTCCAGCCCAGGATCCGCTCCGCCTCGCGGTTCCAGTGGGTGACGACGCCCTGCGCGTCGAAGGCGCACAGGGCGGCGTCCATCCCGTCGAGGAGCGCGGCCAACAGGTCCGCGCCGTCCCTCTCGGGCTGTTCCGGTTCGCCCGGTCCCAGCTCGTCGGTGGTCCCACTACGCCGGGAAGCACTCACCTGGACCCCCTGCAGGCTGCGTCCGCCGTACGGTACGTCGGTTCGCTCACTGGCCTTCATTCAACTCGAACGTGATGCAGCACACACCGAGTTCCCGCAAGATTGCGGAAATCGTTGTACTGCGGAAACTCGGCATACGCCCCCGTCATGGCGGTCATGACGGGGGGCCGGCGAGTCTCAGGTCGACCCACGCGTCCCGCTCGCCGTCGAGCACGTACCGTTCTCGTTCCACGAACCCACGCCCCTCGGCGAACCGCAACCCGTCGGCGTTCGCCGCGAGCACCACGGTCTCCACCGCCCGCGCGCCGAGCCCCCGCGCGTGCGCGAGACCCGCCTCGTAGAGCGCCGCGCCGATCCCGCGCCCCCGGAACGCGGGCAGCACCCGCGCGATCACGGTCGCCACCCGCCCCTCGCCCTCGGGCGGACGCACCGTGGAGCAGCCGACGAGCGTGTCCCCGAGGTAGGCGTTCTCCAGCCGGTACCGCCTGCTGCGGTCCCGCGCCTCGTCCGGGGTCATCGCGGCGGGCGGCACGATCTTTTCGGATACGTGACCGGAGACCTCGTACATGCCGTGGTGCCCTCCGGAAAGTGCGCCGGCACGTGGACAGGCCGGGTCTCGGTGCGCGCCAGGGGGCAGCACAGCATCGCGACACCAGCAGGGCGGATCAACGTGTTCCACGGGCATCTGCGGCTGCTTCAGCGGAGCGACGGCTATGCGTACGGAACCCGTGTCGAGCCGGTGCGTCAGCGGCTCTGAAAAAAGGGGTTGATCGAGCTGCGACGCGTTCCTAGTGTGGGCTCCACACCGAAGGGAGGTGATCCGGCGAATGTATGACAACCGGACGCGTGAGGTGGCTGCGGGCTAGCGGCCCGTCACCACACCGAGTGCGGTGCCGGACCAGCGCGTGAAAGACGCGTGCAGCCGGCCCAATCCCGGCAGTCACCCGACCCGCGAGTCGCCGGTACGTCCGGCCGGCTCCTCCACTGGAGGAACCAGACTCGCGGGTCGTCTGCGTTCTGCGGGACTCGCCGGGTTCTACAGGACTCGTCAGTCCGCGATGCCGGCGTAGCCCTCGATGTCGCGCGGGTCGCGGGAGCCCGGGCCCACGTAGCGGGCGGAGGGGCGGACCAGGCGGCCGGTGCGCTTCTGTTCCAGGATGTGGGCCGACCAGCCGGCGGTGCGGGCGCAGGTGAACATCGAGGTGAACATGTGGGCCGGGACCTCGGCGAAGTCCAGCATGATGGCGGCCCAGAACTCGACGTTGGTGGCCAGGACCCGGTCGGGGCGGCGGGCGTGGAGCTCCGCCAGGGCGGCCTTCTCCAGGGCCTCGGCGACCTCGAAGCGCGGAGCGCCCAGTTCGCGGGCGGTGCGGCGCAGGACGCGGGCGCGGGGGTCCTCGGCACGGTAGACGCGGTGGCCGAAGCCCATGAGGCGTTCGCCGGCGTCGAGGGTCTTCTTGACGTAGGCCTCGGCGTCGCCGGTGCGCTCGATCTCCTCGATCATGTGCAGGACGCGGGAGGGGGCGCCGCCGTGCAGCGGGCCGGACATGGCTCCCACGGCGCCGGAGAGGGCCGCCGCCACGTCCGCGCCGGTGGAGGCGATGACGCGGGCGGTGAAGGTGGACGCGTTCATGCCGTGCTCGGCGGCGGAGGTCCAGTAGGCGTCGACCGCGGCGACGTGCTTGGGGTCGGGCTCGCCGCGCCAGCGGATCATGAAGCGTTCGACGACGGACTGCGCCTTGTCGATCTCCCGTTGCGGGACCATGGGCAGGCCCTGGCCGCGGGCCGACTGGGCGACGTAGGACAGGGCCATGACAGCGGCGCGGGCGAGGTCGGCGCGGGCCTGCTCGGCATCGATGTCCAGGAGGGGTTTGAGGCCCCAGACGGGTGCGAGCATGGCGAGCGCGGACTGCACGTCGACGCGGATGTCCCCGGAGTGGACCGGGATCGGGAAGGGCTCCGCCGGCGGCAGGCCGGGGTTGAAGGCCCCGTCGACGAGCAGGCCCCAGACGTTGCCGAAGGAGACGTGCCCGACCAGGTCCTCGATGTCGACGCCGCGGTAGCGGAGGGCGCCGCCCTCCTTGTCGGGTTCGGCGATCTCCGTCTCGAACGCGACGACTCCCTCTAGCCCGGGTACGAAGTCGGACATCAGGCGGCTCCTCGTGATCGTGATGTGTGGTGACCGGTGCGGGGGCGGTGCGGTCGTCCCCATGGACCCGCCGGGTCCATCGGATCGGGCGGGTCCGTCGGATCCACGGTCGCGTCGACGGCTCGCGGTCCTGGCGGTCACCCCTGTGATGCCCCGTACGGTCGGCGGTCATCCAACCGGATCGGGAGCAAGCACGATATCCCCGAGTGCCGCGCTTGGGGAGGGGCTGCGGCACTCAGTGCCACTGGGTGACACAAGACACGGGCGCATCGGCCCGGATACGGCAGGATGGCCGATGTGACCGATCGCGAAGCCGACCCCGCCGTTCCCTTCGATCTCGCCTCGATGCGCAAGCAGTACCGGGCCGAGGGGCTCTCGGAACCCGAGTTGGCGGCGACTCCCGTCGAGCAGTTCGCGCGCTGGTTCAAGCAGGCCGCGACGGAGGGCGGGCTCTTCGAGCCGAACGCCATGGTCGTCTCCACCGCGGACGCGGAGGGCCGGCCCGGCTCCCGCACGGTGCTGCTGAAGCACTTCGACGAGCAGGGGTTCGTCTTCTACACCAACTACGACTCCCGCAAGGCGCGTGAGCTGGCCGAGAACCCGCACGTCTCACTGCTGTTCCCCTGGCATCCGATGGCCCGCCAGGTGATCGTGACGGGGATCGCGCGGCGGACCGGGCGGGACGAGACCGCCGCGTACTTCCGCACCCGGCCGCACGGCTCCCAGCTGGGCGCCTGGGCCAGCGTCCAGTCCGCGGTGGTGGCGGGCCGGGACGCCCTGGACTCCGCGTACGCCGAGCTGGCCGCGCGCTACCCGGAGGGTGAGCAGGTGCCGGTGCCGCCGCACTGGGGCGGGTTCCGGGTGGCGCCGCGGGCGGTGGAGTTCTGGCAGGGCCGGGAGAACCGGCTGCACGACCGGCTGCGGTACGTGGCGGAGGACGGCGGAGGCTGGCGGGTGGAGCGGCTCAGTCCGTGAACGGGCCCGGCCGGCGCCGCCGGCCGGCGTCGCTCAGTCCAGCGCCCCGTCCAGCAGCCGGGCCCACTGCTCGATCACGCGTTCCCGGCGGGCCGCGTCGTCGGTGAGGAGGTTGGCGAGGCCCAGGCCGCGGGCCATGTCGAGGAGGCCCTGGACGGTTTCGCGGGCGCCGGGGCGGGTCTCGTCGGCGCCGAGGAGGTCGACCGCTATGCGGTGCGTCTCGCGGCCGACGCGGGCCTCCAGCTCGGTCACCCGGCCGCGCAACTGCTCCTCGTCGGAGGCGGCCACCCACAGGTGGAGGGCGGCGCGGAACAGGGGGCCCGTGTAGAGGTCGACCAGGGCGGCCACCACCGCGCGGCGGTCCGCCGCCGTCGCGCCCTCGGGGAACAGGGCGCGCAGCGCGACGGAGCGTTCCTCGGCCACGTACTCCACGGCCGCCGTGAAGAGGTCCTCGCGGGTCGGGAAGTGGTGCTGGGCGGCACCGCGGGAGACGCCGGCGTGTTCGGCGACGACGGAGACCGTGGACCCCGTCCAGCCGTGTTCGGCGAGGCAGGCCACTGCGGCTTCGAGGAGCCGTTGCCGGGTGGCCCGGCTGCGGTCCTGCTTGGGAACGCGCTCCGCGCGGTCGGCCGTGTTCACGGCACCGCTCACACCACCCATTCCGGATCCCGTCGTTCGAGGAAGGCCGTCATCCCCTCCCGGGCCTGCGGGGAGGCGAACAGCCGGGCCGAGAGCGCGGTCAGGTCGGCCGCGTCCCGGTCGAAGGCCTCCAGCACCCTAGCCGTGAGCAGCCGTTTCGTCTCGGCCAGCGCCTGTGGTGAGGCGCGACGCACACCGTCCAGTACGGGTTGCAGTACGGCGTCCACGTCGTCGCCCGCCGCCGTGACCAGGCCGATCCGGGCGGCCTCGGCGGCGTCGAAGCGTTCGCCGGTGAGGTAGTGGCGGGCGAGGGCACGGGGGTCGGCGCGGGGCAGCAGCGGGAGGGAGATGACGGCGGGAGCCACGCCGATGCGGACCTCGGTGAAGGCGAACGTCGACGCGGTGGACGCGCCCGCGATGTCGCAGGCCGCGAGCAGACCGAGGCCGCCCGCGCGGACGTGTCCGGCGACGCGCGCGACGACCGGCTTGGGCAGCTCGACGATCTGCCGGAGCAGTGCGACCAGGGCATCGGGGCCGGGCGGGTCGCGCAGGTCGGCGCCGGCGCTGAAGGTGTTGCCGGTGTGGGTGAGCAGGACGGCGCGTACGCCGGTGTCCCCGCCCGCGTCGGTGAGGGCGGCGGCCAGGTCGCCGACGAGGGCCGCCGAGAGGGCGTTGCGGTTGTGCGGGGAGCCGAGGGTGAGGGTCTCGACGCCCCGGTCCCGGGTGCGGCCGACGAGGCTCATGAACGGCCCCGCAGTTCCCGGCGGAGGATCTTGCCGCTGGCCGCCCTGGGCACGCCGTCGACGAAGGTGACCCGGCGGACGCGTTTGTAGGGGGCGACGCGTTCGGCGACGTACATCATGACCTCGCCCTCCGAGAGGCCGGGCGCGGCCGGCTGGCGCACCACGTAGGCGTGCGGCACTTCGTTCCCGTCGTCGTTGTAGGTGCCGATGACGGCCGCGTCGGCGATGCCCGGGTGGGTGAGCAGGAGGGCCTCCAGTTCGGCGGGGGCCACCTGGAACCCCTTGTACTTGATCAGTTCCTTGACGCGGTCGACGACGAACAGCCAGCCGTCGGCGTCGACGTGCCCGACGTCCCCGGTGTGCAGCCAGCCGTGCTCGTCGATCATGGCGGCGGTGGCGTCGGGGCGGCCCAGGTAGCCCTTCATGACCTGGGGTCCGCGGATGAGGATCTCGCCGGACTCGCCGACGCCGAGGTCCTTGCCGGGGTCGTCCAGGGAGACGACGCGCATCTCGGTGCCGGCGATCAGCTTGCCGACGGTTCCGGGCGGTGCGGCGCTCATCGCGTCCAGGGGGACGACGTGGGTGCCCGGGGAGAGTTCCGTCATGCCGTACGCCTGGCCGACGGGCGGCAGGCCGAGCCGCCGCGAGCAGGCGGCGGCGAGCTTCGCGTCCAGGGGGGCGGCGGCGCTGACGATGTACTTCAGGGACGAGAGGTCGTAGTCGGCGACCAGGGGGTGCTTGGCGAGGGCGAGGACGATCGGCGGGGCGACGTAGAGGCCGGTGATGCGGTGGTTCTGGATGGCCGCGAGGAACTGCTCCAGGTCGAAGCGGGGCAGCACGACGACGGTGGCGCCGAGCCGCAGCGGGGCGTTCATGAGGGCGGTCAGGCCGTAGATGTGGAAAAAGGGCAGAACCGCCAGGACGCGGTCGCCCGGTGCGGCCGGCATCAGTGGTTCGAGCTGGGCGAGGTTGGTGGCGATCTGCCGGTGGGTGAGCATCACGCCCTTGGGGGTGCCGGTGGTGCCGGAGGAGTACGGCAGGGCGGCGACGTCCTCGGCCGGGTCGACGGCGACGGACGGTTCGGGCGCGGCGGATGCCAGCATGTCGATGAGCGAGCGGTGGCCGGGCGCGCTGTCGCAGACGAGGATCTCCTGGACACCGCCCGCGAGTTCGGCGGCCCGGCGGGCGGTGTCCAGCAGCGGGGATACGGTGACGATCCAGCGGGCCCGCGAGTCGCCGAGCTGCCCCGCGAACTCCTCCGCCGTGGCGAGCGGGTGCACCGTGGTGACCGAGGCCCCCGCGCGCGTGGCGGCGTAGAAGGCCAGCGGGAAGGCGACGGTGTTGGGGCTGTGCAGGGCGAGGACGTCGCCCTTGCGTACGCCGGTCTCGGCGAGTGCGGCCGCGACGCGCCGGTGGAACCGGTCCACCTGCTCGTAGGTGAGGGTGGTGCCGTCGGTGCCGTCGATCAGCGCCGGGGTGTTCCCGTAGGCGGCGGCCCGGCCGAGCACCGCGTCGTGGATGGGCAGGTCGACGGGCGGGACGTCTGCGTACTCGCTGCGGAACATGGTTCCTCCAGTACGGACCGGTGTGGGCTAGTACGACTTGGGCAGACCCAGGGTCTGGTGGGAGACGTAGTTGAGGATCATCTCCCGGCTCACCGGGGCGATACGAGCCACGCGCGACGCCGTTATCAGCGAGGCGAGCCCGAACTCGCGCGTGAGGCCGTTGCCGCCGAGGGTGTGCACGGCCTGGTCGACGGCCTTCACGCAGGCTTCCCCGGCGGCGTACTTGGCCATGTTGGCGGCCTCGCCGGCGCCCATGTCGTCACCCGCGTCGTAGAGGTGGGCCGCCTTCTGCATCATCAGGCGGGCCAGTTCGAGGTCGATGTGCGCCTGGGCGAGGGGGTGGGCGATGGCCTGGTGGGCGCCGATGGGGGTCTTCCAGACGGTGCGTTCGCGGGCGTAGTCGAGAGCACGGGACAGCGCGTAGCGGCCCATGCCGATTGCGAACGCCGCCGTCATGACGCGCTCGGGGTTGAGTCCGGCGAAGAGCTGGAGGAGGCCCGCGTCCTCGTCGCCGACGAGCGCGTCGGCGGGCAGCCGTACGTCGTCGAGGGTCAGCTCGAACTGCTTCTCGGCGGAGTTCAGTTCCATGTCGATCTGACGGCGCTCGAAGCCGCGGGTGTCGCGGGGGACGATGAACAGGCAGGGCTTCAGCCTGCCGGTGCGGGCGTCTTCGGTGCGGCCGACGACGAGGGTGGCGTCGGAGATGTCGACGCCGCTGATGAAGACCTTGCGGCCGGTGAGGATCCAGTCGGTCCCGTCGCGGCGGGCGGTCGTGGTGATGCGGTGGCTGTTGGAGCCGGCGTCGGGCTCGGTGATGCCGAAGGACATGAGGCGGGTGCCGTCGGCGAGGGACGGGAGCCAGTCCTGCTTCTGGGCTTCGGTGCCGAAGCGGGAGATGACGGTGCCGCAGATCGCCGGGGAGACGATCATCATCAGCAGGGGGTTGCCGGCGGCGCCCATCTCTTCGAGGACGAGGGAGAGTTCGGTGATCCCGCCGTCGCCACCGCCGTATGCCTCCGGCAGGTTGACGCCGATGTAGCCGAGCTTGGCGGCTTCCCGCCAGAAGTGTCCGTTGTCGGTGCCGAGGGTGCGGGGGTGGTTCCTGGCGAAGGTGGACACCGCCGCGCGGAGGGACTTGTGCTCGTCGGATTCGATGAGGGTGGTCACGGAGCTCCTTCGGTCGCTTTTCGGGTGCGGATCCGTCGTGGCTGGTCGCGCTCACGCGGCGGAGCCGCGTGTCCTGTACGGCCCCGCGCCCCTACTCGGCGTCCGAGTCGACGACCGCCAAGAGGGCGCCGACCTCCACTTGCCTGCCGGGCTCGGCGTCGAGGGAGGTCAGCGTGCCCGTGGCCGGGGCGGTGATCCGGTGTTCCATCTTCATCGCCTCCAGCCACAGGAGGGGCTGGCCGGCCTGGACCGTCGCTCCCTCCGTGAGGCCCTCCGCGACACGGACGACCGTGCCCGGCATGGGGGCGAGGAGGGTGCCCGGGGCGTGCTGGGCGGTGGGGTCGGGGAAGCGGGGCAGGGCGGTGAGCGGGGTGGCGTTCACGTGGACGCGGTCGCCGTACGCCGCCACCTCGAACCTGCGCCGGACACCGTCCGCCTCCAGCAGGACCAGGTGCGCGTCCGCGTGGAGAACGCGCACGCCGTCGGCGGCCGGACCCGTGCGGGTGTGGTGGTAGCGGACCTCGTGCTCCTCGCCCGCCATGGCGTAGCGCTTCACCTGGGGCTGCGAGGGCAGGTTGCGCCAGGCGCCGCCGAAGCGGGAGCGGCCGTGGGCGTCGGCGAGGGCGGCGGCCAGCGGGGCGAGGGGATCGGCCGTCCCACCGCGGGTGAGGTCGGCAAGGTGGCGGTCGTAGAAGCCGGTGTCCATGCGGGCGGACGTGAACTCCTCGTGGCGCAGGGAGCGGACGAGCAGGTCCCGGTTGGTGACCGGGCCGTGGACCGCGGCCCGTTCCAGGGCGCCGGCGAGGCGGCGGACGGCCTCCGCGCGGGTGGGTGCGTGGGCGACGGCCTTGGCGAGCATCGGGTCGTAGTGGACGCCGATGCCGTCTCCGTCGGTGTAGCCGGTGTCGAGGCGGATGCCGTCGGGCACGGTGAGGCGGTGCAGGCGGCCGGTCTGCGGGGCCCAGCCGTTCGCCGGGTCCTCGGCGTACAGGCGGGCCTCGACGGCGTGGCCACGCGCGCGCGGGGGATCGTTCTCGAGGGCGTGGCCCTCGGCGACGCGGAGTTGGAGGGCGACGAGGTCGAGGCCGAAGATCGCCTCCGTGACCGGGTGCTCGACCTGGAGACGGGTGTTCATCTCCAGGAAGTGCGCCCGGCCGTCCGCGACGAGGAACTCGACGGTCCCGGCACCGGCGTAGTCGACGGCGCGGGCGGCGCGTACGGCGAGGTCGTGGAGTTCACCGGTGAGTTCGGGCGTCAGGCCCGGTGCCGGGGCCTCCTCGATCACCTTCTGGTGGCGGCGCTGGAGGGAGCAGTCGCGGGTGCCGAGCGCCCACACCGTGCCGTGGGTGTCGGCGAGGATCTGCACCTCGACGTGGCGGCCGTTCTCGACGTAGGGCTCCACGAACACCTCGCCGTCGCCGAAGGCGCTCGCCGCCTCCGCGCGGGCCGCGGTCAGTTCGTCGTCGAGGTCGGCGAGGCGCCGTACGACGCGCATGCCGCGTCCGCCGCCGCCCGCCGCCGCCTTCACCAGGACCGGCAGGTCGGCCTCGGTGACGTGCGTGAGGGGCGCGATGCCCATCAGTTCCTTGGCGCGCGTCTTGGACGCCATCGCCTCGATCGCCTCCGGCGGCGGTCCGATCCAGGTCAGGCCCGCGTCGACGACGGCTCGTGCGAAGCCGGCGTTCTCGGAGAGGAAGCCGTAGCCGGGGTGGACGGCGTCGGCGCCGGCGGCGACGGCGGCCTTCACGATCAGGTCGCCGCGCAGGTAGGTGTCGGCGGAGGCCGCGCCCGGCAGTCGTACCGCCGCGTCGGCCACGCGCGCGTGGAGGGCGTTCTCGTCGGCGTCCGAGTGCACGGCGACGGTCCGGATTCCCAACTCACGGCAGGTGCGGAAGATCCGGCAGGCGATCTCGCCCCGGTTGGCGACGAGGACAGTGCTGATCAAGGTGATCCCCTCACATCCGGAAGACGCCGAAGCCGCCGCGCGCGCCCTCGTAGGGCGCGGTGTGGACGACCGACAGACACAGGCCGAGCACGGTGCGAGTGTCGCGCGGGTCGATGACGCCGTCGTCGTAGAGCCGCCCGGACAGGAACATGGGCAGCGACTCGGACTCGATCTGCTGCTCCACCATGGCGCGCAGCGCCGCGTCGCCCTCGTCGTCGTACGGCTGTCCCTTGGCGGCGGCCGACTGGCGGGCGACGATGGAGAGCACGCCGGCGAGCTGCTGCGGGCCCATGACGGCGGACTTGGCGCTGGGCCAGGCGAAGAGGAAGCGGGGGTCGTAGGCGCGGCCGCACATCCCGTAGTGGCCGGCGCCGTAGGAGGCGCCGAGGAGGACGGAGAGGTGGGGGACGCGGGAGTTGGAGACCGCGTTGATCATCATCGCGCCGTGCTTGATGATGCCGCCCTGCTCGTACTCCTTGCCGACCATGTAGCCGGTGGTGTTGTGCAGGAAGAGGAGCGGGATGTCGCGCTGGTTGGCGAGCTGGATGAACTGGGCGGCCTTCTGCGACTCCTCGCTGAACAGCACCCCCCGGGCGTTGGCGAGGATGCCCACCGGATAGCCGTGCAGGGCCGCCCAGCCGGTCGTCAGGCTCGTCCCGTACAGCGGCTTGAACTCGTCGAAGTCGGAGGCGTCGACGATCCGGGCGATGACCTCGCGAGGGTCGAAGGGGGTCTTGAGGTCGCCGGGGACGATGCCGAGGAGTTCCTCCGGGTCGTACTTCGGCGGCTCGGCCGGACCGGGGTCGGGGTGTGCCTTGCGGTGGTTGAGGCGGGCGACGACGCGGCGGGCCTGCCGCAGCGCGTCCGGTTCGTCCACGGCGAAGTAGTCGGCGAGACCCGACACGCGCGCGTGCATCTCCGCGCCGCCCAGCGACTCGTCGTCGCTCTCCTCGCCGGTGGCCATCTTGACCAGCGGCGGCCCGCCGAGGAACACCTTGGCGCGCTCCTTGACCATGATCACGTGGTCGGACATGCCGGGGATGTACGCGCCCCCGGCGGTCGAGTTGCCGAAGACGACGGCGACGGTGGGGATGCCGGCCGCCGACAGCCGGGTGATGTCCCGGAAGATCCCGCCGCCGGGGATGAAGATCTCCTTCTGCGAGGGCAGGTCGGCGCCGCCGGACTCGACCAGGCTGACGCAGGGCAGCCGGTTGGCGAGCGCGACGTCGTTGGCGCGCAGGGCCTTCTTCAGCGACCAGGGGTTGCTGGCACCGCCGCGCACGGTCGGGTCGTTGGCGGTGATCAGGCACTCCACGCCCTCGACCGTGCCGATGCCGGTGACCAGGGAGGCGCCCACGGCGTACTCGCTGCCCCAGGCCGCCAGCGGCGACAGCTCCAGGAAGGGCGTGTCGGGGTCGAGGAGCAGCTCGATGCGCTCGCGGGCGAGGAACTTGCCGCGCCCCCGGTGCCGGGCGACGTACTTCTCGCCGCCGCCGGCCAGCGCCTTGGCGTGTTCGGTGTCGAGGTCGGCGAGCTTGGCGAGCATGGCCTCGCGGTTGGCCCGGTGGTCGGGGCCGGCCGGGTCCACTGCGGAGGGCAGGACGGTCAAAGGAGAACCTCCGGGATGTCCACGTGCCGGGCGCGCAGCCACTCGCCCAGCGCCTTGGCCTGCGGGTCGAAGCGGGCCTGCGCGGCGACGCCCTCGCCGAGGATGCCCTCGACGACGAAGTTGAGGGCGCGCAGGCCGGGGAGTGTGTGCCGGGTGACGGGCAGGTCGCGGGCCTCCGGGATCAGCTCCCGGAACCGGTCGGCGGTCAGCTCGTGCGCCAGCCAGCGCCAGGCGTCGTCGGTCCGCGCCCACACGCCGACGTTGGCGTTCCCGCCCTTGTCGCCGCTGCGGGCGCCGGCGACGAGGCCGAGGGGGGCACGGCGGACGGGACCCGGCGGGAGCGGCTCGGGCAGCGGCGGTTCCGGCACTTCCGTCAGTACGGCGGTGTCCTGGGCGGCTGGTACGGGAATCCGTTGCCCGTCGTGGAGGACGGCCACATGGTCGACGGCGCCATGGGGGACGTACACATCCTCGAAGACCCCATAGGGCACGCCCTTTCCCGGGGGCGCCAGCACATGGAAGCCGGGATAGCTGGCGAGGGCCAGCTCGATGGCGGCCCCGCTCAGCGCCCGCCCGACGAGCTGCTGGTCGGCGTCCCGGACGACGAGCCGCAGCAGGGCGCCGGCCGTCTCCTCGGTCGGGGCGTCGGGCCGGTCGGAGCGGACCAGGTCCCAGCGGACGTCGGCGACCTTGCCGAGGGCGGGTTCCATCTGGGCCCGCACCAGGGCCGCCTTGGCCTCGACGCCGAGGCCGGTGAGCACGAAGGCGACCTCGTTGCGGAAGCCGCCGAGACGGTTGCGGCCGACCTTGAGGGTGGGCGGCGGGGCCTCGCCGCGCACGCCCTCGACGCGAACGCGGTCGGGCCCGTCCTGGGCGAGCCGTACGGTGTCCAGCCGGGCGGTGACGTCGGGCCCCGCGTACCGGGCGCCGCCCGTCTCGTACAGCAGCTGGGCGGTGACCGTGCCGACGTCGACGAAGCCGCCGGTGCCGTCGTGCTTGGTGATGACGCAGCTGCCGTCGGCGTGCAGTTCGGCGAGCGGGAAACCGGGCCGGCGGACGTCCCCCTCCTCGAAGAACGCGTAGTTGCCGCCGGTCGCCTGCGCCCCGCACTCCAGCACGTGTCCGGCGACGACGGCGCCCGCGAGCCGGTCGTACTCCGTCGGCGCCCAGCCGAAGTGCGCGGCGGCGGGCCCGGTGACCAGGGCGGCGTCGGTGACCCGGCCGGTGACGACCACGTCGGCGCCCGCGCGCAGGCACTCGGCGATGCCGAACCCGCCGAGGTAGGCGTGGGCGGCCAGCGCTCCCGGGTGGGCGGCCGTGAGGTCGTCGCCCTCGACGTGCGCGACCCGTACGGGGATGCCGAGCCGTGCGGCGAGGGCGCGTACGGCGTCGGCGAGTCCGGCGGGGTTGAGCCCGCCGGCGTTGGCGACGATCTTCACGCCCCGCTCGTGGGCGAGGCCGAGGCACTCCTCCAGCTGTCGCAGGAAGGTGCGGGCATACCCGGCGTCCGGGTCCTTCAGCCGGTCCCGGCCCAGGATGAGCATGGTCAGTTCGGCGAGGTAGTCGCCGGTGAGGACGTCCAGCGGACCGCCGGTGAGCATCTCGCGCATGGCCTCGAAGCGGTCGCCGTAGAAGCCGGAGGCGTTGCCTATGCGGAGGACGCTCACCGCCCCTCCCCACGCGGCGGGCGTCCGGTCCCCGGCGAGCGTCCCGCTCCCGGCGGCCCCGCGAAGGCCTGGGCGATGTCCAGCCAGCGGTCGGCGTCAGGTCCCTCGGCGCGCAGGGCGAGGTCCGCGCGGTGGGCGCGCTGGGTGGCGAGGAGGCAGAAGTCGAGGGCCGGGCCGGTGACACGCTGGCCGGCGCCCTCGGGGCCGTAGGTCCACAGCTCCCCGCCGGGTGCGGTGAGTTCGACGCGGAACGGCTCGTCGGGCGGGGTCAGGCCGTGGGTCGCGTAGGCGAAGTCCCGGGCGCGGACGCCGATGCGGGCGATGTGCCGCAGCCGGTCGGTGGGCGGGCGCGTCACGCCGAGGGTGTCGGCGACGTCGAGCCCGTGGGCCCACGTCTCCATCAGGCGGGCGGTGGCCATGGACGCGGCGGCCATGGGCGGGCCGTACCAGGGGAAGCGTGCCCCGGGGGCCGACTCGCGCAGCGCCTTGTCGAGGGCGGTGCGGCCCTCCCGCCAGGCGGCCAGCAGCTCGGCGGGGGCCCGCCGGGCGCCTTCCTCGGCGCCGTCGTCGACGTACCGGCCGGGCGCGGCCAGGGCCTGCTCCACCAGGACGCGGAAGCCGTCCTCGTCGGTGACGGCGAGCAGGGCGGACCGGTCGGTCCAGGCCAGGTGCGCGATCTGGTGGGCGACCGTCCAGCCGGGAGCCGGGGTGGTGAGCGCCCATTGCTCCGGGCTCAACCGGGCGACCAGCGCGTCGAGTTCCTCGCTCTCCTCGCGCAGGTCGTCGATCACGGGCGTCGGGTCGGACACGGGCGCTCCCCTCGGGCACGGCGGTGTGCGGCGCGGTGTGGTGTGGAGCATGGCAGGGGCGGTGGTAACAATCAAGCACGCTTGCATGATTTTTGCCCGCGGACGCCCGGGAGGCCGTGGAGGCTCGCGGACGCCTGTGAAGGCCGCGGAGGCTCGCGGAGGCCGCGGACACCTGCGGAGGCCGCGGAGGCCCGCGGAGGCCATGGACGCCGCGGAGGCCATGGACGCCGTGGGCGCCCGCGGAGGCTCACGGAGGACGGAGGCGCCCGGACGGCGGGGAACGTCAGGTCTCCCGGCCTGGCTGGGACCTCAGTCCGCGCGCCAGACCGTCATGTCCGCGGTGACGAAGCCGGCCTCCGGCAGGGCGGTCGACTTCACCTGGACGACCAGCAACATGATGTCGCCGTTGCGGTGCTTGGCGCAGATCTCGGTCCCGGCCGAGGCGGCGGCCAGCGGGAGGCGGTGGCCGTCGATGCCGGCATCGGCCTCGACGTCGGCCATCCTCTGACGGCAGTCCTCGTACGTGGCGCCCGGCTCGCCGAACATCATGGAGAAGACGCTGGTGTCGCTCTCCAGTGCGCAGGTCTGCGCGCAGGTGAAGCGGATGTCTCCCTCGCGGTCGTCGCGGGGCTGCCCGTCGCTGACGCTGAGTGAGTTCTTGGCGTTCAGATACTGGGGGCCGTAGGCGTGGGCCACCGGAGCGGTGGAACCTGCGGCGGCACCGTCGGCCGCCGCGTCCGGCGCGGTCGACCCGTCGGCCCCCGACCCCGACCCCTCCGTGGCCACCGTTCCGGACGCCGGGCCTCCGGACGCCGCGCCGTCGGACGCCGCATCGCCGGACGCCGACGATCGTGCCGTCGGGCCGGGGCTCCCGGACGCGGACGCGGCCGTGTCCCGGTCGCGGTCTCGGTCCATCGCGTCCCGCAACGTCCACGCCGCCGTGAGTACCAGCCCGCCCGCGGCCAGGGCGGCGGCCGCGATCAGGGCGACGCGTCTCCTGCGGCGCCTCCGCTCCTCCGGCCCGGCCGGCCGCTGCGGCGCGGTCGCGCCGTACGGACCGGCGGGCCGTAGCGCGGCACCCGGACCGTACGGGGCGGCACCCGGACCGTACGGGGCGCCCGGACCCTGAGCGGTGGCGGGCCACTGCCCGGTGCCCGGACCCTGAGCGGTGGCGGGCCACTGCGGGGCGGCTGCCGATTCCGGGCCTGCTGCCGGCTGCGGGGCGGTCCACGGCCGCGTGTGTACCGCGGTGGGAGCCGGCGACGGCTCCGGAGCCAGGGGAGCAGGCGGCGGAACCGTCACCTCCGTCCCCGCGAACTCCCGCCAGACGTCCGGCCCCGCCCCCGTCTCGGCGTCCCGCCCCAGTTCCCGCCGGCACCACTCGACGACCTCCGCCGGGGTGACCCGCTCCCCCGGTTCCGCGGCCAGGCACCGGGCGAGCAGCCCGCGCAGTCGCTCGGGCAGTCCGGACAGGTCGGGTTCGGAGTGCACGATCCGGTACAGCACGCTGACCGCGGGTCCGTCCCCGTAGAGCGGCCTGCCCAGCGCCGCGAAGGCGGCCGTCTGACCGAGCGCGAAGATGTCGGTCGCCGCCGTGACGTCACCCGCGGACGCCTGCTCGGGAGCCATGTACTGGGGCGTGCCGATCGCGGTGCCCGTGGCGGTGTGCGCGGTGCTGTCGGCGGCGAGCGAGATGCCGAAGTCGATGACCCGGGGTCCGTCCGAGGCGAGCAGCACGTTCGACGGCTTGAGGTCCCGGTGCACGATCCCCGCACCGTGGATGGCCTGCAACGCCTCGGCGACCCCCGCCATCAGCCACAGCACCGCCGGCACCGGCAGCGGCCCGCTCCGGGCGACGACGTCCGACAGGGCGGGGCCCGGCACGTACAGCGTGGCCAGCCAGGGCGGTGTGCCGTCCGGGTCGGCGTCGATCAGTTCGGCGGTGTAGGCGCCCTTCACCTTCCGGGCCGCCTGGATCTCCCGGCCGAAGCGCCGCCGGAAGGTCGGGTCGTCGGCCAGTTCCGACCGTACGACCTTGATGGCCACCGGCCGGCCGCCCTGGGTGTGGGACAGGTAGACCCGGCCCATGCCGCCCGCGCCGAGCCGCGCCGCGAGGCGGTAGCCGGCCACCGTGCGTGGATCGTCGTCCCGCAAAGGCTGGAAGACCTCGGCCGTGTGGTTCATCGGTTCCTCCCCTTGATCCCGATGAGATGACCAGGTCCGCAGCCTATGCGGTGCGGATGACCATGGGCCGGGCCGGGGCGGTCGCGGCCGCTACGGCGTGTCCGGGAGCGCCTTCAACCGGCGCCGCCCCACCTGCGTACGCACCGCGCCCATGCTGGCCGCGATGACCAGGGCGATGGCGGCGGACTGGGTGGCGGACAGGGCCTGGTCGAGGATGAGGAAACCGGCCGCCGCGGCGATGGCGGGCTCCAGGCTCATGAGGATGGCGAACGTGGGCGCGGGCAGGCGGCGCAGGGCGAGGAGTTCGAGGGTGTAGGGCAGGACGGAGGAGAGCAGGGCGACCCCGGCGCCCAGCGCCAGTGTCATCGGGTCGAGGAGCTTGCCGCCCGACTCGGCGATGCCCAGCGGCAGGAACAGCACCGCCCCGACCGCCATGGCGAGGGCCAGCCCGTCGGCCTGCGGGAAGCGGCGCCCCGTACGCGCGCTGAAGACGATGTACGCCGCCCACATGGCGCCCGCCCCCAGCGCGAAGGCGACGCCGGCCGGGTCGAGGCCGTCGAAGCCGCCGCCACCGAGGAGGAAGACACCGGCCAGGGCGAGCGCGGCCCAGACCAGGTTGACCGCGCGGCGGGAGGCGAAGACGGAGAGGGCGAGCGGGCCGAGCACCTCCAGGGTGACGGCGGGGCCGAGGGGGATGCGGTCGACGGCCTGGTAGAAGAGGCCGTTCATGCCGGCCATGGCGATGCCGAAGACGACGACCGTGCCCCAGTCGGCCCGGGAGTGGCCGCGCAGCCGGGGCCGGCAGATGAGCAGCAGCACGACGGCGGCCACGGCCAGCCGCAGGGTCACCACGCCGAGCGCGCCGGCCCGGGGCATGAGGCTCACCGCCAGCGCGGCGCCGAACTGCACGGAGAGCCCACCGGCGAGGACCAGACCGACCGGCCCCAGGGAACTCCGTCCGCGTGGGGCACCCGCCGGGTCGGAGGCGGGCCCGGCGCCCGCCACAGGTGCGGTGGCCGGGGTGGACGGGGTGGCGGCGCTGGGGGTGGTCACGGGGCCTTCCTGGATCTGGGCGTCGAGTCTGGGCACTGAGTCTGGGCGCGGGGAACGGAACTCCTGCCGGGCGCCGCTCATCGCACCGCGCCGGCCGCTCCGGAGTCGCGCCGACCGGTCCAGGGTAATGACCTCCGGACAGGACCGTGCAAGGTTTACACACCTGACGATGAGTCCCTCGCCCCGCCCGGGTCAACTCCGTCCGTCATACGGACCGGCCGCCGCGACGGGTACCGTCCCCATGGCGCGTCCCGTGCCCGAATCCGTGCCCGCCCCCACCACATCCCCCGAGGTCCCGTGCGACGACTTCTTGCCCGCCTCTGGCGGCTCCTGCGCCCCGTCCAGAGCCGCGTCATGTGGATCCTGCACGCCAAGTTCGTGGTCGGCGTGACCGGCGTCGTGCGCGACGACGAGGGGCGGGTCCTGCTCCTGAAGCACCGGATGTGGCCGCCGGGCCGCCAGTGGGGCCTGCCGAGCGGTTTCGCGCGCAAGGGCGAGGACTTCCGGGAGACCGTGGTCCGCGAGGTGCGGGAGGAGACGAACCTCGACGTGGAGGTGGGCCGCCTGGTCATGCTGAACAGCGGCTTCCGCACCCGGCTGGAGGTGGCCTACGAGGCCCGCCTGCTGGGCGGCGAGCTGCGCGTCGACCCCTTCGAGATCCTGGAGGCCCGCTGGTGCCGCCCGGACGGGCTTCCCGAGGGCGTCCAGCCGGTGTGCCATCCGCTGGTGCGGGGCGAGACGGTTCCCTGAACCGCCCGCGCGGGTGTGTCGAAAGCGCCGGTCTCCGATCGACGCGAGGGGTGAAGACACACACGAGTGAGACACACCCACCCCGAGGAGCACCCCTCATGACCACCGTGACCGCGGACCTGGCCATCACCCTCGACGGCTACGTCGCCGGCCCGAACGTCACCCTCGACAACCCGGGCGGCGACGGCGCCGAGCCGATCTTCGAGTGGATCCACACCCTGGCGAGCTGGCGGGAGCGCCAGGGCATGACCGGCGGGGAGGAGAACCGCGACTCGGAGCTGCTCCGCGAGTGGTTCGACGCCACCGGAGCGGTGGTCATGGGCCGGACGATGTACGACACGGGCGAGGAGCCCTGGGGCGACAACCCGCCCTTCCGCACGCCGGTCTTCGTCCTCACCAACCGCCCCCGCCCGACCCTCGTCAAGGAGGGCGGCACGACCTTCACCTTTGTCGCCGACGGCATCCACAGCGCACTGGAGCAGGCGCAGGCCACCGCCGGGGGCCGGAACGTCGACATCGCGGGCGGGGCGAGCACGGTGCGGCAGTACCTCGGAGCCGGGCTCGTCGACGAACTCCAGCTGCACGTGGTGCCCGTGCTCCTCGGCGACGGACTGCGCCTCTTCGAGGCACTGGGCCCGGGGCGGCGCGACCTCGAACAGATCAGGGTCGTCGAGACGCCCCTGGCCACCCACCTGAAGTACCGCTTCGTGCAGTGACCCTCCGACGGCTCGCCCTCGTCGGCCCACCCGACCGGACTCCGCCGGTCAGCCCATGCTTTTCGCCCCGTCCAGGGACTCGCGGATGATGTCGGCGTGGCCGGCGTGCTGGGCGGTCTCGGCGACGATGTGCATCAGCACCCGGCGGGCCGACCACTGCGCGTCGGCCTCGAACCACGGAGCCTTCGGCAACGGCTGCGTGGCCCCCAGGTCGGGCAGCGTGGCGACCAGGTCGTCGGTCCGCCGGGCCGCCTCGGCGTAGTCGGCCAGGACACCGGCCAGCGTCTCACCGGGCAGCATCCGGAACTCGTCGGCCCGCTGGGCCCAGTCGGCCTCGGTCATGGTCGTGAAGTCTCCTCCCATCGCCGACGGGCCGTCCACGATGAAGTTCGCCCAGCTCCGCTCGACCGAGGACACGTGCTTGATCAAGCCGCCCAGGCAGAGCTCGCTCGCGGTGGTCCGGAGTCCGGCCTGCTCGTCGGTGAGGTCACGGGTGGTGAAGCGCAGGAAGTGCCGTTGGTGGGCCAGCATCTCCAGCAGGTCGGCGCGCTCACCGGTGACGGCCGGGACCTCGGTCCGGTCGCCGGTGGTCAGGTCGCGGGTGGTCGACGCGTCGAGAGTGGTCATGGTCTCCGCCTTCCGGTGTACTGCTCCGTCGGTCGAGGACCACGCTATGGGCCGTATAGGTCAGATCGTGTCCTAGATCACGCACGGCACGGCATGGAATGCCTACAGCGCGATCTCACCACCGCCCATCAGCAGGCCCAGCCCCTCGGTGTCGTGGAAGGTGTCCCCGGACAGCCGGGTGACGCCCTCGGTGGCGGGTCCCTTCGCCGTGCCGGGCAGCAGCCACGCGACGCCGTCGACCGTGTCGCCGCCCGGCGCGGTCACCACGAGGTCGGCACGGCCGTCGCCGTCCAGGTCGGGAAGGCCGACCGAAGCGCCGAAGTCGGCGTCCCCGCCCGGGACCGTGCCGAGGTCGTCCCCGTCGAACAACCGGGGCCCCTCACCACTGAGTCCGCCCCGGACCCGGTTCCCCGTACACGTCCGCCCGGGGCGCCCCGGCCACCACGTCCGCGTATCCGTCGCCGTTGACGTCCCCGGTGTCCAGGGCCACGAAGTAGGAACGATCAGGAGACGGCGTGGACTCGCGGTTCCTATCAGGCACCCGAGGCGGGGGCACCGTTTTCCGTCGCTTGCGGCCGACGGGCAACGAACGAGCCGAGGCCCACTTCGGCGCGGATCAGGCCTTCCCTTTTCAGGTGGGCCAGCGCCTTCTGAGCGGTCGACGCCGCGATGGCGAATTCGGCCGACAACTCGACGACCGACGGAACCCGGGCATCAACGGGATAAGTACCGTCCGCGATGCGCGCCTCAATGGCAGCGGCGACCTGTCGCCACACGGGCCGGGTGCGATCAAGCTCGGGAGTCATGCGGTGGACGCTAAAACTCTGCGGTAGACCGCGCGACCGCAGTACACTGCGGTAGACCGAGGAGACCACTCCAACCGAAGACCCCCGCGACGGGTGGAGCCGTCCGGGGGCGTGGTCACCAGCCGAACCTGATCGGAGCTGTTGACATGACCGACCTTATCGGCCGCCTAGTCACATGGGTGAGCCTCCTGCTCAACCCACGGGGCTCCCACCGCCGCACCGGTGCTCGCCTCGCCGTCCGCACCGCACCCCACCAGCAAGCCACAACCAGCGTCATCCCCCTCCCCTCCCACCGCAGCCCCTACGGCCTGCCCACCCCGCTGGACGGCGCCGCGACCGTGGCCGTACGCCCGTACGTCGCGGCGAGTCCGCTGTTCGCATGGGAGGCGGCCGCATGACCGCACCGCGCGAACCCCGCCTGCTCCCCTGGTCCGGCCCCGAGGGCAAACCCTGCTACCTGATCACCGACGACGGCGGCGGCCCCGTCTCACGGCTGGCGGACACCACCGAGGCCACCCAGCTCGGCATGGGCGCCGAGCTCCTCGCCCACTCCCACGACCTCCTCCCCCGCGCCCCGCACGGCGAACTCCGCTACCTCGCCGAGCGCCTCACCGAAGCCCTCGCGGACGCGCTACGGGTGGCCGAGAGCCGGGGGCGGAGACTGAACGGGCTCAACTGAGCGGATCAAGGACACACGGGGCGGTTCTGTCCTCGCTCCTCAGGACCGCCCCAGCCCCTCCGCCAGCACCTCCGCCAGATGACGCCCCCGCACCCCCGCCAACTGCTCCAGCTGCGTCCGGCACGAGAAGCCGTCAGCCAGGACCACCGCCCCGTCCGGTGCCTCGCGCACCGCCGGGAGCAGCTGGTCCTCCGCGCAGGCGGCCGAGACCTCGTAGTGGCCGTCCTCGAAACCGAAGTTGCCCGCGAGCCCGCAGCAGCCGCCGGTCAGCTCGCCGGTCAGGCCGGCCGCCTCGCGCAGGCGGCGGTCGGCCGCGTCGCCCAGGACCGCGTGCTGGTGGCAGTGGGTCTGGCCGGTGACCGGGCGGTCCAGGGCGGGCGGCGTCCAGTCGGGGGCATGGCGCTCCAGGGCCTCCGCGAAGGTCAGCACGCGGGCGGCGAGCCGAGCCGCCCGTGGGTCGTCGTGCAGCAGCTCCGGCAGATCCGTGCGCAGGGCGGCGGCGCAGCTCGGTTCCAGGACGACGACCGGCGCCGAGGTCTCCAGCACCGGGGTCATCAGGTCGAGGGTGTGCCGCATCACCGCACGTGCGCGGTCCAGTTGGCCCGTCGACACGTACGTCAGTCCGCAGCAGACCCGGCCCCGGCGGGCCGTCAGCAGCGCGGTCGGCGACTTCGTCGTACCGTCCCCGACGCGCCCGCCGCGCGGCCGCAGCGTCGGCGGCAACGCCACCCGCAGCCCCGCCGCCTCCAGTACCCGTACGGCCGCCCGGCCCACGGCCGGTGACAGGTGGTCGGTGAAGGTGTCCGGCCAGAGGACGACCAGGTCGCCGGACCCGGGACCGGTACGGGCCCCGATACTGGCCCCGGACCCCGGCCGGGACCGTCCGGCACCCGGACGCCGCCTGCGCCACCACCTGCTGAACGTCTCCCCCGCCAGCCGCGGGACCTCCCGCTCGCCCGCGATCCCGCCCAGCCGCTTCGCCACCGCGGCCAACGGGCGCACGGACGCCAGCGCGTTGACGGCCGGGGCCAGACGGGCCCGCTCCGCCCAGCGCAGCCACACCGGCAGCCACCCCATCGCGTAGTGGGCGGCGGGGCGGCGGCGGCCGGCGTAGTGGTGGTGCAGGAACTCCGCCTTGTACGTGGCCATGTCGACCTCGACCGGACAGTCGGAGCGGCAGCCCTTGCAGGACAGGCAAAGGTCGAGGGCGTCCCGGACCTCCGTGGAGCGCCAGCCGTCGGTGACCAGCTCACCGGCGAGCATCTCGTGCAGCAGCCGGGCCCGCCCGCGCGTGGAGTGCTGCTCCTCACCGGTCGCCCGGAACGACGGGCACATGACCGAGGAGCCCGCCGCCGACGTCGTACGGCACTTGGCGACCCCGACGCAGCGCCGTACCGCCGCCGAGAAGTCACCGCCGTCGGACGGGTAGCCGAACGCCACGTCCACCGGCTCACGCGGCAGGACGGAGAAGCGGAGGTTCGCGTCGAGCGGCGCCGGGCGGACCAGCATCCCCGGGTTGAGGAGGTCGTCCGGGTCCCAGACGGCCTTCGCGCGCTCGAAGAGGGCGACCGTCTCCTCGCCGTACATCCTCGGCAGCAACTCCGCCCGCGCCTGCCCGTCCCCGTGCTCCCCGGACAACGAACCCCCGTGCGCCACGACCACGTCCGCCAGCTCCTCCGAGAAGCGGCGGAAGCGGGCCACCCCCGCGTCCGTCAGCAGGTCGAAGTCGATGCGT
>NZ_RAIF01000018.1:334542-360492 GCF_003671715.1 Streptomyces sp. E2N166
CGTCGACCAGCGCGCGCAGGCCTTCCGGCGCCCCGGCCCACTCCTGCCCGAGCCGCAGCCGCTCCCCCCGCGCGGTGAGGACCGTCAGCTCGCGCACGCTGTCCGCCGTCGTGCCCCACGCCACCGAGTGGGAGCCGCACGAGTTGTTGCCGATCATTCCGCCGAGCGTGCAGCGGCTGTGGGTGGAGGGGTCGGGACCGAGGCGCAGGCCGTGCGGGGCGGCGGCACCCTGGAGCCGGTCGAGGACAAGACCCGGCTGGACGACGGCCGTTCGCGCCTCCTGGTCGAGCGAGACCAGCCGGTTCATGTGCCGGGTGAAGTCCAGGACGACGCCCGTGCCGGTCGCCTGTCCCGCGATCGACGTGCCACCGCCCCGCGCCACGACCGGCACCCCGCGCGCCCGGCACACCTCCAGCACGGCGGCCACGTCGTCGGCGTCTCTGGGCGCCACCACACCGAGCGGGACCCGCCGGTAGTTGGACGCGTCCATGGTGGTCAGGGCCCGGGAGGTGACGTCGAAGCCGACCTCGCCGCGTACGGCCGTGCGCAGTGCTGCCTCCAGATCGGTCATGTCATCCAGCATGGGCTCTTGTAGCTCGGTACAGGTCCGCAAGGCGGAGATCTCGTCTCATCGGACGGACATGTCGCCGTCCGGTTTCGCCGAGGAGATACCCTCCGGCTCGTGGCTGAGATCCAGATTCCTGCTGACATGAAGCCCGCCGACGGTCGATTCGGCGCGGGTCCCTCCAAGGTGCGGGTGGAGGCGCTGGACGCCCTGGCCGCCACCGGTACGTCCCTGCTCGGCACCTCCCACCGTCAGGCCCCGGTCAAGAACCTGGTCGGCAAGGTCCGTGAGGGCATCCGCGACCTGTTCCGGCTCCCCGACGGCTACGAGGTGATCCTCGGCAACGGCGGCTCCACCGCGTTCTGGGACGTCGCGACCCACGGCCTGATCGAGAACAAGTCGCAGCACCTGAGCTTCGGCGAGTTCTCCTCCAAGTTCGCCAAGGCGGCGAAGCTCGCCCCCTGGCTGGCCGAGCCGACGGTCGTCTCCTCCGACCCGGGCACGCACCCCGAGGCGCGGGCCGAGGCCGGCGTGGACGTGTACGCGTTCACGCACAACGAGACCTCGACCGGCGTCGCCATGCCCATCAAGCGCGTGGCCGGCGGAGACGAGGGCTCCCTCGTCCTCGTCGACGCCACCTCCGGTGCCGGCGGCCTGCCCGTCGACATCGCCGAGACCGACGTCTACTACTTCGCCCCGCAGAAGTCCTTCGCCTCCGACGGCGGCCTGTGGATCGGCGTGTTCTCCCCGGCCGCCATCGAGCGCGCCGAGCGGGTCCACGCGAGCGGCCGGCACGTTCCGGAGTTCTTCTCGCTGCCGACCGCGATCGACAACTCCCGCAAGAACCAGACGTACAACACCCCGGCGCTGGCCACCCTGTTCCTGCTGGGCGAGCAGCTGGACTGGATGAACGGCCAGGGCGGCCTGGACTTCACCACCGGCCGCACCAAGGACTCCTCGTCCCGCCTGTACGCCTGGGCGGAGGAGGCCAAGTACGCCAACCCGTTCGTCACCGACCCGGCCAAGCGCTCGCAGGTCATCGGCACGATCGACTTCACGGACGAGGTGGACGCCGCCGCCGTCGCCAAGGTGCTGCGCGCCAACGGCATCGTCGACACCGAGCCGTACCGCAAGCTCGGCCGCAACCAGCTGCGCGTCGCGATGTTCCCGGCGATCGACCCGGCGGACGTCGAGGCGCTCACGAAGTGCGTCGACCACGTGATCGAGAAGCTCTGATCACCACCACTCCCGTAGTACGTCGATGAGGGGCGCCCGGCACTCGCCGGGCGCCCCTCGTCCGCTCTCCGCTCCTACCTGCTGAGCCGCTGGAAGCGCCGCACCGCCAACGGCAGGAAGATCGCCGTCAGGATCACCGGCCACACGCCCGCCATCAGCAGCGCGTGCCGCTCGACCCACGAGTCGCCGCCGCCGACCGGCGTGCCGAACAGTTCGCGGGCCGCCGCCGCCGTGGACGAGATGGGGTTCCAGGCCGCCACCCAGCCCAGCCAGTCGGGCATGAGCTGCGGGGCGACGAAGATGCTGGAGATCATCGTCAGCGGGAACGCCACCGCGAACAGGCCGCCCGCCGCCTCCGGGTTGGGGACCAGCAGGCCCAGCCAGACCCCGATCCAGATCAGCGCGAACCGCAGCCACAGCAGCAGTCCGAACGCTCCCAGGAAGCCCCAGCCCCCGTCCGGCCGCCAGCCCATGGCCAGCGCCGTGAGCATCATGATGGCCAGCTCGGCACAGGCGACCACGAGGTCGGTCACACCGCGCCCCGCCACCACGGCCGAGGAGGACATCGGCATGGAGCGGAACCGGTCGATGACGCCCTTGGTGGAGTCGTAGACGACGACGGTCGCGGTGTTGATGAAGCCGAACGCCATGGTCATCACGAACATGCCCGGCATCAGGAAGTCCTTGTAGTCCCCGCCGCCCGGCACCGTCATCGCGCTGCCGAAGACATAGCCGTACAGGAGGACGGAGAGGATCGGGAAGCCCAGCTGCCAGGCGATGTTGACGGGCTGGCGCTGGTAGTGGGTCAGGCCGCGGCGGACGATGTTGCCGCAGTCGGCCAGCAGCCAGTAAAGCCGCCCACGCTCACGCGTGCCTCCAGTGGTCAGGTCGAGGGCGCTCATGCCGCCACCGCCTCCTTCCCCGCACTCGGCTTCTCGGCACCCGAGTCCTCCGCACTCGTACGGTGTCCGGTCAGGCGCAGGAACACGTCGTCCAGGCTCGGCCTGCGCAGCCCGATGTCCTCCACCGCGACGCCCTCGTCCTGGAGGGTGCGCGCCACCTCGGTCAGCGCGGACACCCGGTCGGTGACCGGGGCGTGCACCCGCAGCGCCTCCTCGTCGGCCTCGGGTTCGCCGTCGCAGACCCGGGCGACCACCTTCACCACCCTCGGTATCTCGGCCCGTTCGGCGACCACGACCTCGATGCGGTCGCCGCCGACCAGGTTCTTCAGCCCGTCCGGGGTGTCGTCGGCGATGGACCTGCCCTGGTCGATGACGGTGATGTGCGAGGCGAGCTTGTCGGCCTCCTCCAGGTACTGCGTGGTCAGCAGCACGGTCGTGCCGCTCGCCACCAGCGCGCGGACGGACTCCCAGACCTCGCCGCGGCTGCGGGGGTCGAGGCCCGTCGTCGGCTCGTCCAGGAACAGGACGGAGGGGGCGAGGATCATCGACGCGGCGAGGTCGAGGCGGCGCCGCATGCCGCCGCTGTACTTGGCGACGCCCCGGTCGGCGGCGTCGGTCAGGTCGAACTGCTCCAGCAGCTCGACGGCCCGCGCTCGGGCCCGCCTGCCGCCCAGGTGGAACAGGCGCCCGAACATCTCCAGGTTCTGCCGGCCGGTGAGCACCTCGTCCACGGCCGCGTACTGCCCGGTGAGGCCGATCCGCGCCCGTACCTCGCGCGGCTGCCGGGCGACGTCCAGGCCCGCCACCCGGGCCCGGCCCCCGTCCAGCCGGAGCAGCGTGGACAGGATGCGCACGGCGGTGGTCTTGCCCGCGCCGTTCGGCCCGAGCAGGCCGTGCACGGTGCCCTCGCGGACGGCCAGACCGAAGCCGTCGAGGGCGCGTTTCTCGCCGTACCGCTTCTCCAGGCCCTCGGCCCGTACCGCGTAACCGTCGCTCATGGGTCCCCCTTCACTCTCTAACTGGGTACACCGTACCCTATTGCGCGTACGCCGTACCCAGTTTTTTCTCGCGGACTTAGACTGACCTCATGGCAAGCGGTACGGAGACCAGCGGCAGCGGTGACATCGGCCGCACCCTCGAACTGTTGTGGGACACGGGCAGGCGGCCCAGCCGGGGGCCCAAACCGGGCCTGACGCTGGACCGGATCGTGGACGTCGCCGTCGAGGTCGCGGACCGGGACGGGCTGGGCGCGGTCTCGATGCGCCGGATCGCCACGGAGCTGGGCACCGGCACGATGTCCCTGTACCGCTACGTCCCCGGCAAGGGCGAGCTGATCGACCTGATGCTGGACCGCGTGCAGCGCCCGTCCGAGGACCCCGACGACCTCGGCGACGGCGGCTGGCGCTCGGCACTGCACACCCTCGGGCACGCCGCCCTCGCCCTGTACCGCCGCCACACCTGGCTGCTGGAGGTCAACCAGTCCCGCCCGATCCTCGGCCCGAGCGCCATGGACGGCATGGAGAGGGTCCTGGCAAGGATCAAGCCGATGGGCCTGACCGATCCCGAGCTGATGTCGGTGATCATCATGGTCGACGGGTATGTCGTCGGCGCCGCGCGCACGCAGGTGTACGAGGCGGAGGCCGAGCGCCGGTCCGGGCTGACGGACGCGCAGTTCTGGGCCGCCCAGCAGCCCACGCTGGAGAAGGCCATGCGCAGTGGGCGCTACCCGGTCCTGGCCTCCCTGTCCGAGGACACCTTCGGCGCCGGCTTCGACCACTTCGAGTTCGGGCTGCAGCGCATCCTGGACGGGCTGGAGGTGCTGGTGGCCGCGCGGAGCGCGGCGCACGGCTCAGCGGCGGCGGAACAGTCGCCGTAGTCCGAGGAACACGACGGCGCACGCGACGACCAGGCCGACCGCCCCGACCTTGAGGGTGTCCCCGCCGGACCCGTCGTCCCCTCCGCCGCCCTCACCCGAGGCGTCGGAGCCGCCCCCTGCCGACCCGCCGCCCCCGGGCGCGTCCTCGGCCTTCACGGGACTGCCGGCGCCCTCCATCCCGAGCAGCAGCTTCTCGCCGCCGGTGGTGTAGGTGACGGACTCGCCCTGCCCGAGCGGCACGCTGATCCGTCCCTTGCGCTGGATCCTCCCGCCGTTCCAGTCGTACCAGACGCCTCCGAGGTAGCCGCGCACGGCGAGCGTCTCGCCGTCCGGGGAGAAGGCGGCGTCGGTGGCCCACAGGTCGACGGGGGCGGCGCGCCGGAAGACGTTGGTGCCGGAGGCGGAGAGCTTCGCCGGGCCCTCGTACAAGTGCCCGCCGTCCTCGTTCTTGTCGATGAGGTAGACCCGCCCGGTCTTGGGGTGGACGGCCATCGACTCGGCGTCGCGGGGGCCGTCCGCGTACTTCACGACGTACTGCGTCGCCTTGACCGTCTGGTCCTTCAGTTCGGTCGGCTCGGGCAGCTCGTAGATCCACACGTACGGCCAGGTCACGCCCTCGTTGTCGCCGACGTCGCCGACGAAGAGGCGGTTGCCCGGCCCGATGGAGATCGCCTCGACGTCCCGGGGCGTGCCGACGCCGGAGAGCGCGACGCGGGCGACGGTCTCGCCGGTGGAGCCGTCCACGGCGTAGAGGTAGGGGCCGTTGTCCTGGTCGTTGTGCGTCCAGTAGACGCCGGGGTGCAGGCGGGAGGCGGCGAGGCCGCTGGACTCGGTGATGCGCGGGTCCTTGATCGTGAAGCCGTCGCTCCCGCCTACCCCGTCGGCGGCGGAGGCGGGCACGGCGAACGCGCCCACGAGGAGGGCCGCGGCGAGGAGGGCGAAGGGTCGGCGCATGCGCCAAGCCTGCCATCCCGCACGGGCGTTCACGGCGGGGGTCACGCACGGAGTCACGCTGCGTGGCCGGGCTCACATCGCGCGGGCCAGGCGGATCGTCCATGATGAGCGGATGCTCAGGTTGATGTTCGTCGGTGACTCCATGACGATCGGGAGCGCAGGCGAACACACGTGGCGCTACCGGCTGTGGCGGCATCTGCGCGACTCCTGCGGCCGCCCCTTCACCTTCGTCGGCCCCCGCGAGACGCTGCACGACCAGTCGACGGACGCCCCCACCTCCTACGCCTACGCCGACCCCGGCTTCCCCCGCGCCCACCTGGCCGGCTGGGGCGAGGGCTGGCACCACATGGCCCCGCTGATCGGCGAGACGGTACGGACCTGCCGCGCGGACGTGCTCCTGGTCTCGCTCGGCCTGATCGACCTCGGCTTCTACACGAACGCGGAGCAGACGGCCGACAACGTCCGGGCCTTCGTGGCCGAGGCGCGCTCGGCGAATCCGCGCGTGCGCATGGCCGTGATGCCGGTCGTGCCGAACATCCGGGTGGAGGCGGACGAGACCTTCGCCGAGCAGGTCACCCGGTTCAACGGACTCCTCGCGAAGACGATCGCCGACCTCGACGACCCGCGCTCCTCGCTGCTCCTCGTCCCGCCGCCCGCGTCGTACGACTTCCACGTGGACACCTACGACGGCACGCATCCCAACGAGAGCGGCGAGCACCGGATCGCGGAGGCGTTCGCGCGGGCGATGGACGAGGGGTGGGGGCTGGGCGGGCCCTACTCGGCCACGAGGACTTCGAGTTCGTAGCCGAGGTCGTCCCACCGGCTTGCCTGGAGCGCACTCCAAGTCGTTGGCTTGGGGACCATGAAGTACACGCAGCTCGGACGCACAGGACTCAAGGTCAGCCGGCTCGTCCTCGGGACCATGAACTTCGGCCCGCAGACCGACGAGGCCGACAGCCACGCCATCATGGACGCGGCGCTGGACGCCGGCATCAACTTCTTCGACACCGCCAACGTGTACGGCTGGGGCGAGAACAAGGGCCGTACCGAGGAGATCATCGGCAACTGGTTCGCCAAGGGCGGCGACCGGCGCGACAAGACCGTCCTCGCCACCAAGGTCTACGGCAACATGGCCGCCGACGGCGAGGCGTGGCCCAACCACGACAAGCTCTCCGCCGTGAACATCCGGCGGGCCGTCGACGCCAGCCTCAAGCGGCTGCGGACCGACCGCATCGACCTGTACCAGTTCCACCACATCGACCGCGCCACCGGGTTCGACGAGATCTGGCAGGCCGTCGACACCCTGGTCCAGCAGGGCAAGGTGCTCTACGCCGGGTCCTCGAACTTCCCCGGGTACAAGATCGCCCAGGCCAACGAGACCGCCGCCCGGCGCGGCGGCACCATCGGGCTGGTCAGCGAGCAGTGCCTGTACAACCTGGCCGAGCGCCGCGCCGAGATGGAGGTCGTCCCGGCCGCGCAGGACTACGGCCTCGGCGTCATCCCGTGGTCGCCGCTGCACGGCGGGCTGCTCGGCGGGGTCCTGAAGAAGGAGGTCCAGGGCGGACGGCGCGCCTCCGGGCGGGCGGCCGACGTCCTGGCCGACCCCGCCGGCCGCGCGCAGATCCAGGCCTACGAGGACCTGCTCGACAAGCACGGCGTCGCGCCCGGCGAGGCCGCGCTGGCCTGGCTGCTGACCCGGCCCGGCGTGACCGGCCCCATCGTGGGTCCGCGCACCGCCGAGCAGCTCACGTCGGCGCTGCGGGCCGTGGAGCTGGAGCTGTCGGACGAGCTGCTGACCGGGCTGGACGAGGTCTTCCCGGGGCCGGGGCCGTCGCCGGAGGCGTTCGCCTGGTAGTGGCGTGAGCGGGGTGGCGACGGCCGCCGCACGGCTGCTCAGCCGAGGGCCGCCGCCACCGCCACCACGACGAGCATCAGTACGAGCACACCGGCCATGATCCGGTTACGGGTCTTCGGGTCCACGCCCCGAGCCTAACCGGACGCGCCGAGCGGGCTGCGGGCGACCGTCTCGTAACGGGGCTGCTCGCCCGGCACCCCGGACCTCGGCAGGTTGCTGCGCACCAGCGCCAGGCCGGTCACGGTCCAGGTGCGGCTCGTGAAGCCGTCCAGCGTCTCGACGTACGGCCGCACGTCGAACGCCTCCCGGCCGCGGGCCACGGTCAGGTGGGGCTTGTAGCGCCGGTGCTCGCCCATCTCGACCCCCGCCTTGCGCCCCGCCGACTCCGCCCGGTCCGCGAGCAGCCGCAGGGTCGTGAGATCACCCTCCGCGCCCGCCCACAGCGCCCGCCCGTGCCCGAACTGGCCGCCCCCGCGCAGCGCCAGCTCGAAGGGCGCGGTGCGGTGGGCCGCCCGCTCCAGGCGGGCCGACAGGTCGGGTACGAGGTCGTCGTCCACCTCCCCGTAGAAGGCGAGCGTGAGGTGCCACCCCGGGCGGCCGGTCCAGCGCAGCCCGTCCACGCCGGGCAGCTTCCGCAGCGCGGCCACCTCGGCGGCGAGGGCCGCGGTGACGTCCTCGGGGGGCAGCACGGCGGCGAACAGTCTCATGCCGGTCAGTCTCCCCCGGAGAACACGTGTACGTCCGAGCGTGTCCCGGTCACCGTGCGTATCGTTGCACCGCGCGGCTGCACTCGCGTCGGGGGGCAGCCGGGGAGGAGCGCCACGATGACCGTCCTTGACGACAGGATCGAGATGGCCGAAGAGAACACCGAGCTGACTCTGGACGTCATGTTCGAGTGGCTCGAGAAGATGCCCGTCCCCGAGGGATACAAGACCGAGATCGTCGGGGGTCACATCTTCATGACGCCGCAGCGGGACACCCACTGGGACATCATCGCGGACATCTACGACCAGCTGCGAACCAAGTATCCACGCAAGCGCGTGAAGTCCGACGTCCGTATGGACTACCCGGGGTATCTCAACGGCTTCGCGTCCGACGTCGTGGCCTTGGCCGAAGGGGCCCGGAAGGACGACAAGGGCCATTGGCGCCCCGAGGACGTCGAGTTCGTGGCGGAGGTCGTCTCCCGGAGCACGGCGGGCAACGACCACGGCCCCAAGAAGGACGCCTATGCCGCCGCCGACGTCCCGGTATATCTGATCGTGGACCCGTATGCCGGGGAGTGGCACCTGCACACCCTGCCGAAGGACGGCAAGTACCACGCCGCCGTCAGCTTCGGATTCGGCGAGGACATCGACCTGACCGGCACCGTCGTCGGCCTCACCCTCAAGACCGACGACTTCCCCCGCGACTGACGCCGGGGCCGCTACGCCGCCGGCGCCAGCTCCTCGCGCCGCTCTCGCGGCACGAAGCGCACCTGCGGATGCCCCCGGTGCCAGCCGACCGACAGGCGCAGGTTGCCCACGCGGGCCAGGACCAGGCCGATCACGACCGCGGCCGTCGCGGCCACCGCGCCGCCCGCGGCGAAGCCCGCCCGGGCTCCGTACGTGTCCGTCACCCAGCCGACGATCGGGGCGCCGACCGGGGAGCCGCCGAGGAAGACCATCATGTACAGGGCCATGACGCGGCCGCGCATGGCCGGGTCGGTGGACATCTGGATGCTGGTGTTGGCGGTGACGTTGACCGTCATGCTGAAGACGCCTATCGGGACCATCAGCAGCGCGAACAGCCACAGCTCGGGTGCCGTCGCCGCCACCATCTCCAGGGCGCCGAAGGCGAGCGCCGCCGCGATCAGGACGCGCAGCCGGGCCGTGCCGCGCCGGGCGGCGAGCAGGGCGCCGGCCAGCGAGCCGACGGCCATGAGGGTGTTGAAGAGGCTGTAGGCGCCCGCGCCCGCGTCGAAGACGTCGTCGGCGAAGGCGGACAGGAAGACCGGGAAGTTGAAGCCGAAGGTGCCGATGAAGCCGACCAGCACGATGGTCCAGATCAGCTCGGGGCGGCCGGCGACGTAGTGCAGGCCCTCGCGGAGCTGTCCCTTTCCGCGCGGGGCGCGCTGGACGGCGTGCAGTTCGCGGGCGCGCATCAGCACCAGGCAGCTCAGCGGCGCGACGAAGGACAGGCCGTTGGCGAGGAACGCCCAGCCGGTACCCACCCCGGTGATCATCAGACCGGCGACGGCGGGGCCGACCAGGCGGGCCGACTGGAAGTTGGCCGAGTTGAGGCTGACCGCGTTCTGGAGCTGGTCGCGGCCGACCAGTTCGGCGACGAAGGACTGGCGGGCCGGGTTGTCGACGACGGTCGCCAGGCCCATCGCGAAGGCGGCGACGTAGACGTGCCAGACCTGGACGTGACCGGTCAGGGTGAGGACGGCGAGGAAGAGCGCGGTCAGGGCCATCGCCGACTGGGTCACCAGCAGCGTGGGGCGCTTGCGCAGACGGTCGACGAGGACGCCGCCGTAGAGGCCGAAGAGCAGCATCGGCAGGAACTGCAGGGCCGTGGTGATACCGACGGCCGCCGAGGAGCCGGTGAGGCTGAGCACCAGCCAGTCCTGGGCGATGCGCTGCATCCAGGTGCCGATGTTGGAGACGACCTGGCCCAGGAAGAACAGGCGGTAGTTCCGGACCCGGAGGGAGGCGAACATCGAGGTCCTGCGAGGGGCGTCGGGTGCGGTCGGGTCGTCGTGGCCGTCGGGTGCGGGGGCGGAAGCTGCTCCGGGTCCCGTACTCAAAAGGGTTCGCCTCCTCGCGAATGCTGCTTACCGGTGTGCGAGCTTCTCCAGCACGGGGGCGGCGGCGCGCAGTTTCGCCCACTCGTCCTCGTCGAGTCCCTCGATCAGCGTGGCCAGGAACGCGTTCCGCTTGCGGCGGCTCTCCTCGAGCATCACCACGGCCTGCTCGGTCTGCGTCACGACCTTCTGGCGCCGGTCCTCGGGATGCGGCTCCAGCCGGACCAGCCCCTTCGCCTCCAGGAGCGCCACGATGCGGGTCATCGAGGGCGGCTGGACGTGTTCCTTGCGGGCCAGCTCGCCCGGGGTGGCGCTGCCGCAGAGGGACAGGGTGCCCAGCACCGACATCTCGGTCGGGCTGAGCGACTCGTCGACCCGCTGGTGCTTGAGGCGACGGGACAACCGCATCACGGCGGAGCGCAGGGAGTTCACGGCGGCGGCGTCGTCGCCATGCTTGAGGTCCGGCATGTTCCTTAGCGTAACTCATTAGTCTCGCGAAATACCACCGCTCACCCGCCCGCGTGCCCGTGACGCCCGCCACCGAAACCCGGTCTTCACCCGTACGAGTGAGCTGATTCCGGAAATCGGAGCATCACCCGGCCGGTGGGGGCGACCCTCGTGCGCATGGGGACCAGCGTGCTCAGCCTGCGGATGGACGGGGAGCTGCTCGACCGGCTCCGGCACCATGCGGCGAAAAGGGGAATGAGCGTCCAGGACTATGTCGTCCGGACGCTCATTCGGGATGACTTCGACGAGCGGTTCCAGTCCGCCGTGGAGGAGACGGAACGGTTCTACGGGGTCACGTGAGACCCGCCGGTCACGTGAGACCCAGGGCCGGCATCAGGTAGTAGAAGGCGAACACCGCCGACACCACGTACATCGTGACCGGGACCTCCCGGCCCCGCCCGACCGCCAGGCGCAGCACCGAGAAGGTGATGAAGCCCATGCCGATGCCGTTGGTGATCGAGTAGGTGAACGGCATCATCAGCATCGTCACGAAGGCCGGGATGGCGATCGTGAAGTCGGACCAGTCGATCTCCCGGATCGAGCCGGCCAGGATCAGGAAGCCGACCGCGACCAGCGCCGGAGTGGCCGCCTGGGACGGGACCATCGTGGCGACCGGCGTGAGGAACAGCGCCACCGCGAAGAGCGCGCCGGAGACGATGTTGGCGAAGCCGGTGCGCGCGCCCTCGCCGACGCCGGCCGTGGACTCCACGAAGCAGGTCGTGGCCGAGGCGGAGCTGGCACCGCCCGCCGCGACCGCGACACCGTCGACGAAGAGGACCTTGTTGATGCCCGGCATCTGGCCCTGGGCGTCGGTCAGCTTCGCCTCGTCGCTGACGGCCATGATCGTGCCCATCGCGTCGAAGAAGCACGACAGCAGGACGGTGAACACGAACAGCACGCCGGTCAGGACGCCGACCTTCCCGAACCCGCCGAACAGGCTGACCTCGCCGACCAGGCCGAAGTCGGGGGTGGCGACGGGGTTGCCGGGCCACTCGGGGGTGGTCAGGCCCCAGGAGGGGATGTCGGCGACCGCGTTGATGATCATCGCGAGGACGGTCATCACGACGATCGAGATGAGGATCGCGCCAGGGGTCCTGCGGACGATCAGCGCCAGGGTGAGCAGCACACCGAGGGCGAAGACCAGCACCGGCCAGCCGAGCAGGTGACCGCCGGTGCCCAGCTGGAGGGGAACGGTGGTCTGGGCGGCGTCCGGCATCCGGGTGACGAACCCCGAGTCGACCAGGCCGATCAGCATGATGAACAGGCCGATACCGATGGCGATGGCCTTGCGCAGGCCGTAGGGCACGGCGTTCATCACGCGCTCGCGCAGGCCGGTGGCGACCAGCAGCATGACGATGAAACCGGCCAGCACCACCATGCCCATGGCGTCCGGCCAGGACATCCGCGGGGCGAGCTGGAGGGCGACGACGGAGTTCACGCCGAGGCCCGCGGCGAGCGCGATCGGGACGTTGCCGATGACGCCCATCAGGAGCGTGGTGAACGCCGCCGTCAGGGCGGTGGCGGTGACCAGCTGACCGTTGTCGAGCTGGTTGCCGTACATGTCCTTCGCGCTGCCCAGGATGATCGGGTTCAGCACGATGATGTAGGCCATCGCGAAGAAGGTGGCGAAGCCGCCGCGGATCTCACGGGACAGCGTGCTGCCGCGCTCGGAGATCCTGAAGTACCGGTCGAGGCCGTTCTGCGGGGGCCGCCTGTCTTCGGGCGACTCGGGGGACGGGGGGACCTTGGCGGAGGCCGAGGTGGGCATGCGAGGACCTCATCACCAACAGGTTCCCCCACGGCCTTATTGGTGTTTCCTACGAATGAAAGCGGTCAGAGACAAACGGATTCAGTATGAACGTATGAGCCGCCCGAGCGCTATCTCCGCGCGTAGACCCGTGTGTGCGGTTCGGTGAACGCGCGGTCGGCCTCCTCGTAAGCTGTACGCATGAAGAAGTGGACACCCACGCGCGAGGCGCCGGAGCCCCTGGAGGGCCCCGTGGTTCCGACCGTCGTCGGCGGCACCGTCCTCTGGTTCGTCCTCTTCCTGGCGCAGCTGCCGTTCTACGGCTGGTTCGAGGACCACGGCCACACCTGGTGGGTGTGGACCTGCCTGGCCGGCGCCGGGCTCGGACTGATCGGCATCTGGTACGTGCGGGGGCGCGACGCCGCGCTCGCGCGGGCCGCACGGGACGACACCTGACACCCATGCCCGAGCTGCCCGAGCCGCCTGACCTTCCCGGGCCGCCCGGGCCGGCCGGTCCTCCCGAGCCGGCCGAGCCGCGACTGCTCCGGCTCGACCACGCGCCCGCGCTGCTCGCCTTCGAGCGGGAGAACCGCGCCTGGTTCGCCGCCTCCGTGCCCGACCGGGGCGAGGACTGCTTCACCCGGTTCGACGAGCGCCTCCGCGCGCTGCCGGCCGAGCAGGAGGCCGGGATCTGCTTCTTCCCCGTGCTGTCGGCCCCGGTGGCGAGATGCTCGGGCGGGTCAACCTCGTGGACGCGGAGGACGGTGCCGCCGAGCTCGGGTACCGGATCGCGGAACGGGCCGCCGGGCGCGGCCTGGCCACCCGGGCCGTACGGGAGGTCTGCGCACTCGCCGCCCGCGCGTACGGGCTGACCGCGCTACGGGCCTCGGCCACTCTCGACAACGCGGCCTCACGGGCCGTGCTCGCCGCACCGGGTTCGTCGCCACCGGCCCGACACGGCTCGGCGGCCCCCCGGTCTGACCTACCTGCGCAGCCTGTAGTACCTGGGGGCCAGGGGCCGGATCACTCCGTCCTACCCAGGTCGGATCTTCCCCGCGTCCGGCGGGTGAAGCCGTATGTCCGCCCTTACCGTCGGACGCATGACGCATCTCGACGCGGACGACCGGCTCGATCCCGCGGACCCCGTGGACACCCTCTCCCCCGCGACCGGACTGACCGCGGCCGGGGTCGCCGAACGGGTCGCGCGCGGTCAGGTCAACGACGTCCCGGTGCGCAGCAGCCGCTCACTGGCCGACATCGTCCGTGCCAACGTCTTCACCCGGTTCAACGCGATCATCGGCGTGCTCTGGTTCATCATGCTGTTCGTCGCGCCGATCCAGGACAGCCTGTTCGGCTTCGTGATCCTCGCCAACACCGGCATCGGCATCGTCCAGGAGTGGCGGGCCAAGAAGACCCTCGACTCCCTGGCGCTGATCGGCGAGGTCCGCCCGACCGTGCGCCGGGAGGGGAAAGCCGCCGAGGTCAGCACCTCGGAGATCGTGCTGGACGACGTCATCGAGATCGGGCCCGGGGACAAGGTCGTCGTCGACGGGGTGTGCGTCGAGGCGGACGGGCTGGAGATCGACGAGTCCCTGCTGACCGGCGAGGCCGACCCGGTCGTCAAGCAGCCGGGGGACCAGGTCATGTCCGGCAGCTTCGTGGCCGCGGGCGGCGGCGCGTTCCGGGCCACCAAGGTGGGGCGCGAGGCGTACGCGGCACAGCTCGCCGAGGAGGCCTCCCGCTTCACCCTGGTCCAGTCCGAGCTGCGCTCCGGCATCTCCACGATCCTGAAGTACGTCACCTGGATGATGGTCCCCACCGCCATCGGCCTGATCCTCAGCCAACTGGTCGCGAAGGACGACGAGCTGGACGACTCCATCGCGCGGACGGTCGGCGGCATCGTGCCCATGGTCCCGGAGGGCCTGGTGCTGCTCACCTCCGTCGCCTTCGCGATCGGCGTCATCCGGCTCGGCCGCAAGCAGTGCCTCGTCCAGGAACTGCCCGCCATCGAGGGCCTGGCCCGCGTCGACACCGTCTGCCTGGACAAGACCGGCACCCTCACCGAGGGCGGCATGGACGTCACCGGACTGCGCCCGCTCGACGGCGCCGACGAGGACTACGTCCGTGCGGTGCTCGGCGCCCTCGGCGGGTCCGACCCGCGCCCGAACGCCTCCCTCCAGGCGATCATCGACGCCTACCCGGCCGCCGAAGTCGCCGGGGACTGGCGCTGCACCGGGTCCCTGCCCTTCTCCTCCGCCCGGAAGTACAGCGGCGCCGCCCTGGTCGAGGGCGGCGGCGCCTCCGGCACGTGGCTGCTGGGCGCGCCCGACGTGCTGCTGGCCGAGGACGACCCCGCGCTCGCCGAGACCACGCGGCTCAACGAGCAGGGGCTGCGCGTACTGCTGCTCGCCCGCGCCGCCCGCGACCTGGACGACCCCTCGGTGGCCGAGGGCGTCACGCCCACCGCCCTGGTCGTCCTGGAGCAGCGGCTGCGCCCGGACGCCGCCGACACCCTGCGCTACTTCGCCGACCAGGACGTCCGCGCCAAGGTCATCTCCGGGGACAACGCGGTGTCGGTCGGCGCGGTGGCCGCCAAGCTCGGGCTGTCCGGCGCCACCGTCGACGCGCGCCGGCTGCCCGCCGAGCGGGAGGAGATGGCCGAGGCGCTCGACGGGGGGACGGTGTTCGGGCGGGTCACCCCGCAGCAGAAGCGGGACATGGTGGGCGCCCTCCAGTCACGCGGCCACACGGTCGCCATGACCGGCGACGGCGTGAACGACGTCCTGGCGCTCAAGGACTCCGACATCGGGGTGGCGATGGGCTCCGGAGCGGAGGCCACCCGGGCGGTCGCGCAGATCGTGCTGCTCAACAACAGCTTCGCCACGCTGCCCTCGGTAGTGGCCGAGGGCCGCCGGGTCATCGGCAACATCACCCGGGTCGCGACCCTGTTCCTGGTGAAGACCGTGTACTCGGTGCTGCTGGCGATCCTGGTGGTCTGCTCACAGGTCGAGTACCCGTTCCTGCCCCGCCACCTCACCCTGCTCTCCACGCTCACCATCGGCGTCCCCGCCTTCTTCCTGGCCCTCGCCCCGAACAAGGAACGCGCCCAGCCCCACTTCGTACGGCGCGTGATGCGGTACGCGATCCCGGGCGGGGTGCTGGCCGGGGCGGCGACCTTCACGACGTACCTCGTCGCCCGGCAGCACTACTCCGGGCCGGGCGCGCTGGACGCGGAGACCAGCGCGGCGACGCTGACGCTGTTCCTGATCTCGATGTGGGTGCTGGCGATCATCGCCCGCCCCTACACGTGGTGGCGGGTTGCGCTGGTGGCGACGATGGGCCTGGGCTTCGTGGTGGTGCTGGCGGTGCCGTGGCTGCAGGACTTCTTCGCGCTGAAGCTGGTGGGCGTGACGATGCCGTGGACTGCCGTCGGCATCGCGGTGGTCGGTGCGGGTCTGTTGGAGCTGACGTGGAAGTGGGTGGACCGGCGCTTCCCGGTATAGCCGTCCGTGGTTCGCAGCGGCGCCGTTGTGGTTGGTCGCCCCCACGCGGCGGAGCCGCATGCCGAACACCGCCCCGCGCCCCCTCAAGGGGCGCGTCACAGCCCCGCCGACCGAAAGGCACCGCCCCTCAGTCGAACCAGCGGTCCCTGGCCAGCTCCTCCGTCCGCGACTCGTCCTCCAGCAGGGCCGCGACCTCGAAGCGGCGGGGCCACTGACCGGCCGCCCAGGCCAGCCCCGCCGCCACCCCCTCCAGCGTCGCCGCGTGCAACGCCCCGTCGGCCGTCAGCCGCCAGTCGATCTCCACACCGTCGACGACGAGTTCCTCGTGCTCCACGTACGACGCCGGGGTCCCTGCCCCGAGCAGCACCCGCACCGGCTCCGGTACGCCGTGCCCGACGCCCTCGGAGTGCACCTCACCGGTGACGGACTCGCTCAGCCGCCGCACCTGGAACAGCTCCGCCAGCCCGGCGGCCCGGGCGGGCCGTACGGGCAGCAGCGGCACGCCCGACGTGAAGGGCAGCAGGTCCGGTGAGTCGACGACCACCGCGTCGGCGGCGTCCACCACCTCCACCCGGCCGTCGACCACGGCCCGCACCTCGTCCGGCAGAGTGACCTGCTCGGGGTCCAGCTCGGCCAGCGCGCCGTACAGGGCGTGCAGCTGGGCGGCCGTGACCGGGCGGTCGGGGTCGGCGAGGCGGTCCAGCAACTCAGCCGCGCCGCCGGGTTCGTCGAGCAGGGCGGCCACCGACGTGCGTACGCCCAGCGCCCGCAGCACCTGCTCGTCCTCGAAGCCGGTGGCGTCGGCCTCGTCGTACAGGCCGCGCAGCAGCGGATCGCCGCCGGCGGCGCGCAGACCGGCCGGGCGGCGTCCGCCGAGCACCGGGTGCCCGCGCAGCCACCACGCGGTGTACGGCCGTACGACCTCGTGAGTGCCGTCGGGCAGGAGGACGCGCACGGACTGGACGAGCGCGTCGCGCAGCGGGGGCCGCGACAGCAGGGCGAGGGCCTCGGGCCACCGGTCGTCGTCCACGAGGTCCAGGTCGCGCACGGCGACGATCTCGGTGGCGACCGGCGGGACGGGGCTGTCCGGGAAGCGGTCGAGGATGTCCTCGCTCCACACGTCCACGGCGTCCAGCAGGCCCGCGTCGTCCGGCTCGGCGAAGTCACCCTCGCGGGGCTCCAGTTCGTCCGGGTCGAGGACGACGTCGGTGGCGCGGACGAGGGCGAAGGTGACGAGCACCCCGCAGGCGGCCAGGGGCTCCGGCCCCCACTTCTCGGCCAGCTCCGCGTCCACGGCGGCGAGTTCGTCCTCGCGCATGACCTGGGCGAACGGGCCGCCGGGGAACACGAGTTCGCCCGCCGGGGAGAGTTCGCCGTCCTCGTCGGGCAGGGCGAGCGCGCCGAGCCAGGGCTCGTCCCCGGCGTCGAGTCCGGCGTCGCGGACCAGGCCGAGGACGGTGTCGGCCAGTTCGTCGGCGTCGAGCGTGTCCTCCTCCCAGTTCGTGCCGCCGTCGTCCTCCAGGGAGGCGGCGACGGCGGCCCGGACCTGCGGGGTGGTGAGCACGGCGCGCGGGGTGGCCGGAAGGGCGCCGAGCTTCTCCAGGAGGCCGTGGGCGGCGTCCGGGTGGGCGACCTTCAGGCCGAGGCGGGTGAGTACCTCCGGATCGAGGGAGGCGGCGTCCGGGGAGGGCAGGAGCACCTGCCGGGGGCCGATGGTGGTGCGGCCGTCGGCGAGGGGGACGGGCAGCCCGGTCAGCCGGTCGGGGTCGACCCCGGCGAGGCTGTCGTAGAGCCGGCGCCACCAGCCGGGGGCCTTCTCCAGACCCGCCAGCCTGTCGATCGCGTCGGTCAGCGGTACCCGGGCCACCCCGAGCGTGCGCAGCTCCGCGCGGCGCTCCAGACCGGCCGGGAGCAGCGTCGGCAGCACCTCGGCGAGGACCCGCACGGTGTCGGTGCCCGCACCCTCCACCACTTCGGCGTCTCGGGGGCGCAGGGACTCGGGCAGGTCGGGGTCGTCCTCGCGCGGTTCGGCGGCGGGCGGCAGGAAGGAGGTGCGCGGCAGCCGTTCGAGGATCGCCTGCCGCAGCGCCCCGTCCAGCTCGCCCTTGCCCAGCGGGCCGGGCACCAGGTCGATGAGGCCGGCCGCCACCGGCCGCCAGTCGGCGAGGAGCCCGGCGTAGGCGTCCGCGGCCCGCTCCGTCAGGAAGTCGGTCAGCGGGCCGGGCGCGGCGTGCCGGCGGGTGGAGTCCAGCGGGAAGGAGGCGATGAGCAGCGCGGGCACGCCGAGGGGTTCGTCACTGGGCGTGGGCGCGTGGACGAAGGGGCTGGTGCGGGGGCGTTCGGGACCGCCGTCGGCGTCCACGGGCACCGCCCACGTCACGGACCAGTGGGGACGCAGCCGCTCCTCCACGGGCCGGTCGGCGAGGAGGTCGGGGGTGAGGGGCCCGTGGGCGGCGACGGTGCGCCAACGGGTGACGCCCTCCCGGGAGTCGTCCACCACGGTCAGGGCGCCCTCGGTGCGGCGGCCCAGCGTGCGCACGTCGTCCGCCACCTCCACCACGACCTCCTCCAGACCCGGCAGGGCGAGGAGCAGGGCGTCGTCGACGGCGTGCAGGAGCCGTTCGGCGAGGTCGGCGGCGGCCGTGTCGCGCAGCGGGAGGATGACGGCCGTGTCGTAGGGGCCGGGCGCGGTGCCCTCGGCGGGGAACGGCAGCCGCAGCAGCGGGACGTGCCCGTCGCGCCGCCGGATCTCGTCGCCCAGGCCGGGACTGTGCAGCGCGGTGTCGGCGGCCAGGCCCCGGGCCTCGACCAGGGACCAGCGCACACCGCCGTGCCGGCCGACGACGGCGGGCTCGTCGGTGACGGCCAGGACGGCGGCGAAGCCGACCCCGAACCGGCCGACCGCGCTGTCCCCGGCGTCGCGCTTGGCGGAGGCGCGCAGGGTGGACAGCGATTCGACGCCGGCCGCGTCCAGCGGGGCGCCGGTGTTCGCGGCGACCAGGACACCGTCGCGCAGGGTGAGCCGGAGCCGGCCGGGCACACCGGCCCGTGCGGCGGCGTCGGCGGCGTTCTGCGCGAGTTCGACGACCAGCCGGTCGCGGTAGCCGCCGAGGACGAGGTCCTCCTCCGCGTTGGCGTCCTCACGGAACCGGGCCGGACTCGTCGCCCAGGCGTCCAGCACCCCGCGCCGCAGACGTGCCGTACCGAACGGATCGGCGCCCTCGGCGGCAGGCCGCACGTACATGCTCACGGTGACTCTCCTCTTCGACGGACCATGAAGGTACCGCCCCCTGCTGCGGGCGATCAGGACACTCGGCCCGTCCTGGGGGTACCCCCTCCGGGGAGTTCGAGGACGAGGCCGTCAAGGCCGACCAGGGGGCCCGGGGGCGCGGCCCCCGTGAACGCGAGCCAGAACGCACCCGCACCCGCGAACCATCCGGACCCACCGGACCCACCGGACCCTACGAGTGCCCGAGATCCGCCGCCTCGTCATCGGCCACCGACACCGACCCGGAGTCCGGCGCCGGCCGCAGCGGGAACGGATCGACCCGCGTCTCGTCGATCACCGGCGGAGCCACCCGCGGCGGCTTCGGCATGACCGCCGCCTCGGAGTGCCCACCGCACCCGTAGGCCAGCGACACCACCCGTCCGTCCGCCGGCGAGAACTCGTTGGCGCACACCCCGAAGGCCTGCCCCAGCGAGCCGCCGATACGGGCCAGGAAACCGCAGCTCTCGCAGGACGCGGGCGCCGCCTGGGCCATCGCGGTCTTGGGGCCGAAGCCCTCCTCCCAGCGGTCCGCGGCGACATGCAGGCCGTACCTGGAGAGGACCCGGGTGCGGCGCAGGCCCAGTTCCTCCGCGACGGCCGAGATCGACCCGCGGGCCGGGACGGCCGACAGCTCGGCGGGCGGTCCGGCCGTGACCTCGGCGTCCTCCGCCTCCACCAGTTCGGCCATCTCGTGGGAGACGGCGGAGTTCGGCGGCGGCTCGTCCTCGCCGGTCCAGCCGGGCTCCAGCCGCAGGTCCTCCGCGTCGGTGGGCAGCAGGTCGCCGGGGCCCATGTCGCCGGGGCGCAGCCGCTCGCTCCACGGCACCCACTCGGGCGCGAGCAGCGCGTCCGGGCCGGGCAGCAGTACCGCCTCGTCCACCGTGACGATCTTGGCGCGCGAGGCGCGGGCCACGGTCACGGCCCAGCGCCAGCCGCGGTACCCCAGCTCCTTGCAGGCGAAGTGGTGCGTGACGACCCGGTCGCCCTCCGACACCATGCCCTCGTGCTCGCCGACGACGCCTGGTGCGGCGGCCTCCTCGGCTGCGGCGCGGGCGAGGTCGACGGCCTCGGCACACAGACGGTCAGGGGTGCGGCTTCGCGTTGTCGCTGCGCTCACAGGTATCGCTTCTCTCCATACGCCGTCTCACGAGTGCGCCGCTGCCTGCGAGGGGCGGACGGAGCGGACCTGTGGACCGCGTCGACGTCCGCGCCCGATCGCGCTCGGGCACACCTACGTCATCCATTCTGCGGGATGGCCGTAAGGCGCGCGGCCGAGAACGTTCGCCACGGCGCGCTAGGCACGCTACCTGCTCATGTGCGCTGGGCCTACACCGACGGGAGTTTCGGCGGGGTACGGACCGGCGTTCCCCGCCCGTGAGGGGGCCGGTGTCACCCGACTCGATCACCGCCATCCGTGCCGTATGGGCGCTATAGCCCCCGCTCTCGGGGCACTATGACGGGGTGGCAGCCGCACGGTCGGAGATCAAGGGCGGGAGCCGGAGGCGCGGCCCCGGCTCCCGGTCCCGTGCGGTCGGCCGTGCCCTGCGCCTGCCGGTGACGGGGACCGCGCGCGGCATCCGCAAGGCGACGCACGCGCACGGCGCGGGCGAGTCCGGCCTCGGCAAGCTGATCGAACTGCACGGGGTGAACGGCGCCGGCGACGTCATGATCACCGTGGCCCTCGCCTCCACCGTCTTCTTCTCCGTGCCCACCGACGAGGCGCGCGGCCGGGTCGCGCTCTACCTGGCCATCACCATGGCGCCGTTCACGCTCCTCGCGCCGGTGATCGGCCCGCTCCTGGACCGCCTGCCGCACGGGCGCCGCGCGGCGATGGCGGCCGCGATGGGCGCCCGGGCACTGCTCGCGCTGGTGCTGTCCGGGGCGGTGATCAGCGGCAGCATCGAGATGTATCCGGCCGCGCTCGGCGTGCTGGTCGCCTCGAAGGCGTACGGCGTGGTCAGGAGCGCGGTGGTGCCCAGACTGCTGCCGCCGCGTTTCTCCCTGGTGAAGGCGAACTCGCGGGTCACCCTGTGCGGGCTGCTGGCCACCGGCGTCGCCGCGCCGATCGCGGCGGGACTCCAGCAGGTCGGGCCGCGCTGGCCGCTGTACGGCGCCTTTGTGATCTTCGTGGCGGGCACCGTCCTGTCGTTCACGCTGCCGCCGAAGGTGGACTCGGCGCGCGGCGAGGACCGGGCGCTGCTCGCCGCGGACGAGCGGCATCTGCACGGCCCGCACCGCAAGCCGGTCAAGCGGCCCGGACTGCGCACGGTGGGCCCGGCGGTGACGCACGCGCTGGCCGCCAACGCCGGCATCCGCTGCCTGTCCGGCTTCCTGATCTTCTTCCTGGCCTTCCTGCTGCGCGTGCATCCGCTGTCCGGGCAGAGCGCGGCCGTCTCACTGGGGATCGTGGGCGTCGCCGCCGGTGCGGGCAACGCGCTGGGCACGGCGGTCGGGGCCTGGCTGCGCTCGCGCGCTCCCGAGATCATCATCGTGACGGTCGTCGCGATCGCGCTGGGCGCGGCGGTCACGGCCGCGGTGTTCTTCAGCACCGTCCTGGTGGCGTGCCTGGCCGCGGTCGCCGGGTTCGCGCAGGCGCTGGCCAAGCTGTCCCTGGACGCGCTGATCCAGCGGGACGTGCCCGAACAGGTCCGCACCTCGGCGTTCGCGCGCTCCGAGACGCTGCTCCAGGTCTCCTGGGTGTTCGGCGGCGCGGTGGGCATCGTGCTGCCGCTGAACGGCACGCTGGGCCTGTCGGTGGCCGCGGCGATCATCGCCGCCGGGTGGCTGACGACCGTACGGGGTCTGATCGACTCGGCCCGGCACGGGGGACCGGCGCGAGCGAGGGTGGCGTGACCACGCCACGCCGTACCCAGGTGGGGAACGGGCCGGAGGCGCCGTATAGCCTTCGCCCATGACCACGTTGCAATCCTCTGTGCGACGCCGCCGCGCCGTCGCCGCCGCAGGCGCCGTATCCGCTGGACTGCTCCTGCTGTCCGCCTGTGACCAGCCGACGCCCATGGCGACGGTCACCGTCGGCAGTGACTCGGTCAGCTCCGAGGCCACCTGTGGCGGCGAGGGCAAGGTCCTGGAGACCGCCGAGATCCAGAAGTGCCTCAAGGACGACTCCGTCGAGTCCATCACGGTCAACCCGGACGACACGGTGCGCTTCGGTGTGGACCCGGAGGTCGCCGACGAGCGCTGGACGATCCTGATGAACGGTCAGCAGCTGACCGACGACACGGACAACACCTACCGCACCGTTCCGGGCAGCGTGTTCTTCAACGCCCAGTACGGCGCCCAGGGCGACTCGACGCTCGTCACCATCAAGGCCGGCGACGGCAAGGACGACAGCGAGGAGGCCACCGGTCTGTGGTCCTTCAAGCTGAAGAAGGACGACTGACCACGTCCTCCATGCGCGTCCTCGTGGCCACCGCGGTCCCCGTCGAACGGGACGCGGTGGCTCGGGCGTTCCCGGAGCCGGGCGCCGGGGTGTCGAGCCCCGGGGTGGCCCTGCACCGGCTCCCGGGCGGCTTCGACCTGCTGGCCGCCGGTGTCGGCCCCGCCCTCGCCGCCGCCTCCACCGCCGCCGCGCTGACCGCCGCGGCCCTCGACTCCGCGCCCTACGGCCTGGTCGTCTCGGCCGGCATCGGCGGCGGCTTCCCACCGGACGCGCCCGTCGGCTCGCTGGTCGTCGCCGACGAGATCACCGCGGCCGACCTGGGCGCCGAGACGGCCGACGGCTTCCTGCCGGTCACCGACCTCGGCTTCGGCACCGTCACCCACCGGCCGCCCGCCGGCCTCGTCGCCGCCGTGGCCGCCGCGACCGGCGCCCGCCCCGGCACCGTCCTGACCGGATCCACCGTCACCGGTACCGCCGAACGCGCCGCGCTGCTGCGCCACCGTCATCCGCGCGCGCTGGCCGAGGCCATGGAGGGCTTCGGCGTCGCCGAGGCCTCCGCCGCGCACGGCGTGCCCGTACTGGAACTGCGCGCGGTCTCCAATCCGGTCGGCCCGCGCGACCGCGCCGCCTGGCGCGTCGGCGACGCGCTCACGGCGCTGACGGACGCCTTCGGGAAGCTCGCACCCGTCCTCACGAGTTGGAACCCACATGACCGCTGATTCCCTGCAGATCGCGTACTCGCCCTGCCCGAACGACACCTTCGTCTTCGACGCCCTGGCCCACGGCCGCGTCCCCGGCGCCCCCGCCCTCGACGTGACGTTCGCGGACATCGACATCACCAACGGCATGGCCGAACGCGGCGAGTTCGACGTACTGAAGGTGTCGTACGCCGTGCTGCCGTACGTCCTCGGGGAGTACGCCCTGCTGCCCTGCGGGGGTGCGCTGGGCCGGGGCTGCGGGCCGCTGGTGCTGACCAGGGAAGCCGACGCCGACTTGCGGGGCCGCACCGTCGCGGTGCCGAGCGAGACGTCGACGGCGTACCTGCTGTTCCGCCTGTGGGCGGCGGACACCGTGCCCGGCGGGGTCGGCGAGATCGTCGTCATGCCGTTCCACGAGATCATGCCGGCCGTGCGGGACGGGAAGGTCGACGCGGGGCTCGTGATCCACGAGGCGCGCTTCACGTACCAGAACTACGGCCTGCACAAGCTCGCCGACATGGGCGAGCACTGGGAGCACACCACCGGGCTGCCGATCCCGCTCGGCGCGATCATCGCGAAGCGGTCGCTGGGCGAGGAGACGCTGACCCGCCTCGCCGACTCGGTCCGGGCGTCCGTACGCGCGGCCTGGGACGACCCGGAGGTCTCCCGGCCGTACGTCATGGAGCACGCGCAGGAGATGGACCCGGCCGTCGCCGACCAGCACATCGGGCTGTACGTCAACGAGTTCACGGCCGGCCTCGGCGAGGACGGCTACGCGGCGGTCCGGGGCCTGCTGACCCGCGCGGCGGCCGAGGGACTGGTACCGGCCCTCGGCCCGGACGCGCTGGCCTTTCCTTGAGGACGTGAGACGTAGGGCCTGAAGCCGTGCGGCGGGCGGCGTGCGGTCAGACGTCCAACTGGTCGGCGACCGCGCGGAGCAGGCCGGCGATCTTCCTGCCGGCCGTCTTCTCGGGGTAGCGGCCCCGCTCCAGCATCGGGGTGATGTTCTCCAGGAGGGTGGTCAGGTCCTGCACGATGGAGGCCAGCTCGTCGGGCTTCTTGCGCTGGGCGGCCGCGACCGAGGGGGCCGGGTCCAGCAGGGTGAGGGACAGAGCCTGGTCGCCGCGCTGCCCGGCGACGACGCCGAACTCCACGCGCTGGCCCGGCTTCAGCGCCTCGACTCCGGCGGGGAGGACCGAGGAATGGACGAAGACGTCACCGCCGTCGTCGCGGGAGAGAAAGCCGAAGCCCTTCTCGCCGTTGAACCACTTGACCTTGCCGGTAGGCACGTTTGTCCTCGTCCTCGTACTCGTCGGAAAACTGCTCGGAAACGGCTCTTGATAGCACTTGGGCGGGTCGTCCGGACCCGCCGGTACCAAGGCTAATGGTCTGCAGGCCGGTGACAAGACGTCCCCCGGCTGTTCCCCAGGCCTGGGAACTACCCTGGTCGGGTGCGTGACAAAACCCGAACGAATTCCGCCGCGCCCGGTGACCGACTGATCCGTGCCGGTGCGCTCGTCTTCTTCGCCGGAACCGTGGCCACACTGGTCACGGTGGCCCCGCTGTTTCTGGGGACGTCGCCCTTTCCCACCTACATGTTCGGACTGAGCATGCTGATGGGGGTGGGCTTCCTGATCGCCGGTGCGGGGGTGTTCCGGTCGATCGCGGCAGGCCGGCGTCAGGCCCGCGCCGCGTGCGGCCCGTCTGCGTCGAGGTAACCCGCGAGCCATTCCGGGAACCCGGTCAGGTCGGCGAGGACGACGTCGGCGCCGGCCGCGCGCAGTTCCCCGGCGCTGCACGGCCCGCTGGCCACGGCGACGGCGTGGGCGCCGGCGGTGCGTGCGCCGCGTACGTCGCCGAGGTGGTCGCCGACGTACACGTCCGCGCCGTGCTCGCGCAGCGCCACCGCCTTCTGCTCGGCCCACAGGTCGCCGATCACGGCGTCCGGCTCGATGCCGAGGTGGGCCAGGTGCAGCTTGGCGTTCGGCTCGTACTTGGCGGTGACGACGATCGCCCGTCCGCCCGCCTCGCGCACGGCGGCGATGGCCTCCCGGGCGCCGGGCAGCGCGGGCGTGGCGGCGACGGCGTACGTCGGGTACATCTCCCGGTACAGATCGGCGGTGGCGGCGATCGCCTCGGCCGGGAACCAGTGCGCCAGCTCCTCCTCCAGCGGCGGCCCGAGCCGAGTGACGGCCAGGTCGGCGTCGACGTACGTCCCCGTCCGCTCGGTCAGCGCCAGGTAGCAGGCGCGGATGCCGGGGCGTGAGTCGATCAGCGTCATGTCGAGGTCGAAACCGACGGTGAGCGCGGGGCGGGTGGTGGAGGCCATGGGGCCCATTGTGCCGGGCGGGCCGACGGGTCAGCCCCGGGGGCGGCGGGAGCGCCAGAGGAGGTACAGGGCCGTGGCGACGGCGGCGCCGCGCAGGACCCAGGGCCAGGTCTCGGCGACGGCGTCGTTCATGTGGCCCTCGGCGATCGGGTCGCCCCAGCGGCCCTCCGTGCGGCCCCACAGCCAGACGGCGCCGGCGGCGGCGACGGTGCCGGGCAGGCCCAGTACCGCCCACTTCGACTGGGCCGGGGTGAGCCGGCGGGAGAGGTAGGCGATCAGCCAGCCGAGGCCCAGCGGGACGAGGCTGCCGAGGACGGCGCCGGCGACC
>NZ_RAIF01000018.1:360656-362548 GCF_003671715.1 Streptomyces sp. E2N166
GACTCGGGCGCGGCCGGGCGGGCGCGCGGTACGGCGCGTCGCAGGCCCTTGAGCCGCTCCGCCTTCCGCGGCCCGGCCTCCCGCTGTACGGGGACGGCGGTGGGCGGCGGCACCGGCGGCCGCGGGGCACCGCTCGTGCCGCCCGCCGCGTCGACGATGTCGTCCGGGCTGCCGAGCCGGTCCAGGATGCGGCGGACGGCGGCGGGACTGTCCACCGTGGTCTTGGCGCGGTGCCGGTCGATCTCGTCGCGCAGCTCGGAGACCAGCCGCATGCGGGTGGCCGACGGCAGCTGCCGTTGCTGGGCCACGTCGCCGACACGGCTCAGGTACTCGTAGACGACCTGGTCGCTCTCGATCCCCACGGAGCCCTCCGGGGCGGTGTGTTGTGGTACGCCGTCGGACGAAGGTACCGAATCCTCCCGGGTGCGGCGGACGCGCACCGCGCGACCGCACGCGTACCCCACCGTCGTACCCACCCGCTAACGTGGGCCGGATGAGCACCGAGGAGAAGTCCGCGGCCCCCCGGTCCCTCGCGGAGGCGCTCCGCGTCAGGGACGACGTCTCGCTGGCCGCCCTCCTGCGCAGCCGCCCCGACCTCATCACCCCCGTGCCCACGGACCTCACGCAGCTCGCCACCCGGGCGGGCACCCGGGCCTCGGTCGTACGGGCACTGGAGCGGCTGGACCGGTTCGCGCTGCAGACGGCGGAGGCGCTGGCCGTGGCGGCGGACCCGGCGCCGTACGACGAGCTGCTCCGGCTCATGGCCGGTGACGGGCGGGACCCCGTCGTCGCGGCGGCCCTGCCCCGGGCCGTCGCCCTCCTGCGCGAACAGGCCCTGGTATGGGGGGCCGACGACCGGCTGCGGCTGGTGCGCACCGCCCGTGAGCTGCTCGCGCCCTCCCCGCAGCACCCCTCTCCGACGGGGCTCGGACCCTGTGTGCGGGAGGCGACGGCGGGGATGTCGCCGGGCCGGATCCAGGAGATCCTGGCCGTCGTCGGGCTGCCCTCGACGCACGACTCGGTCTCCGCCGTGTCGGCGCTCGGTGAGCTGTTCACCGACCGGCAGCGGATGGCGGGGCTCCTCGCCGGCCTGCCCGAGGAGTCCCGCGAGGTGCTGGACCGGCTGGTGTGGGGACCGCCGTACGGCCAGGTCACCCACGATCCGGCGGCGCACCTGCGCCATCTGCTGGACAGCGGCCTGCTGCTGCCGACCGCGCCGGGCACGGTCGTCCTGCCCCGCGAGGTCGCCCTGCACCTGCGCGCGGGCCGGGCGCACCGCACGCCGGAGCCGGTACCGCCGCAGGTGGAGGCGGCCGCCGCGCACCGTCCACAGGTTGTGGACGCCACCGCGGCCGGGCAGGCCCTGTCGGCGCTGGCGACCGTCGAGGAGCTGCTGAAGGAGTGGGACGAGGGCGGCCCGGCGGTGCTGCGGGCCGGCGGGCTGAGCGTGCGCGACCTGAAGCGGACGGCCGTCGCGCTGGACGTGCCCGAGCCGGTGGCCGCGTTCTGGGTCGAGCTGGCCTACGCGGCCGGGCTGATCGCCTCCGACGGTGAGGCCGACGAGCGGTACGCGGCGACCCCGGCGTACGACGAGTGGCGGGAGCTGCCCCCCGCGGAGCGCTGGGCGCGGCTCGCCGGGGCGTGGCTGACGGCCACCCGCACGCCGGGTGTGGTCGGCGGGCGGGACGCGAAGGACCGTACGCTCTCGGCGCTGGGCCCGAACCTGGACCGCTCGGCGGCGCCGGAGGTACGGCACCGGGTGCTGGCCCTGCTGGCGGGGCTGCCCGAGGGTGCCTCGCCCACCGAGGAGTCGGTGCTGGCCCGGCTGCGCTGGGAGCGTCCGCTGCGCGGGCCCCGGCGGGACGGGCGGGACGGTCAGGACGACGACCTGC
>NZ_RAIF01000018.1:363002-369034 GCF_003671715.1 Streptomyces sp. E2N166
CCGTGCTGGCCGCGCAGGCCGACCCGGCGGCGCTGCTGGAGGGGCTGCGCGGGATGGGGTTCGCGCCGGCCGCCGAGTCCGCCGCGGGCGATGTGCTGATCGCCCGTGCCGACGCCCGCCGCACGCCGCCGCGGACGGCACCGGAGCCGGTCCCGGACGGTCCGCCGGTGCCCGACGACACGCTCCTGACGGCGGCGGTCCGCGCCGTCCGGGCCGGTGACCTGGCCGCCACGGCCCCGCGCAAGCCGGGCCCCGGGAGCGATACGGGCGGCGCCCCGGCGGGCGAGCTGCCCCGTACCGGCGCCGCCGAGACCCTCGCCACCATGCAGGCGGCCGTCATGACCGGCGAGGCGCTGTGGATCGGCTACGTGAACGCCGAGGGCTCCGCCAGCCAGCGCGTCATCGCCCCGATCCGGGTCGAGGGCGGCTTCGTGACGGCGTACGACCATACGGCGGACGAGGTGCGCACGTATCCGCTGCACCGGGTCACCGGCGTGGCCGAACTCGCCGACGACGCGACTTGACGGGCCCCTCTTTCGGGGGTACGGGCCGGATCATGCACGCCACGCCGGGTGATTAGCACCTGAGAGGGAGCTTTTTTCATAATCCGCATCGATTTTTCGGCGGTCGGGCAGCCACCGGGTGTCCTGCACACCGAACCGGAAGGAACACCCGATGCGTGCCGTTCGCCGAGTCGCCACTGTCCTGACCTCCACCGCCGCGCTGATCGCGGCGTTCGCCGCCGAGGCCGCCGCGGTCGGCATCGACCTCGGTGGGGGCCTGACCCTCTGACCACTCGCTGATCACCCTCCGAACGCCCCGTTCCACGCCCCTGACGGCGGCCGGGTCCCGGTCCCCCCTGGGCCCGGCCCGCCTTCCCCCGGCCCTCCAGCCTTTCGAAAGGCACGCCATGCGTTCCAAGCCCACCGATCCGGACGGCGCCGCCCGTTCCGCCGTCGCCGTCTCCGTCGCCGCCCTGATCACCGCCGCGGCACTCTTCGGCGCGCTCGCCCCCGAGGCCACCGCGCTGCCGCTGCCCCTGCCGGCCACCGGCGTGGAGACCCTGGTCAAGGAGGGGGTCACGGTCGAGGGGCCGCTGATCAACAACCTCACTCTCCGGTAGCCCGGCGCCGCGATCAGGCACACTGGACGTTTGGCCGATCCGTCCAGTCGCTGTCGGCCGCACGCACGCGAAAGGGTGCCGCCCGTGAATGGTCCGCTGATCGTCCAGTCCGACAAGACCCTGCTCCTCGAAGTCGACCACGAGCGGGCCGGCGAGTGCCGTCGGGCCATCGCGCCGTTCGCCGAGCTGGAGCGGGCCCCGGAGCACATCCACACCTACCGGGTGACCCCGCTGGGCCTGTGGAACGCGCGGGCGGCGGGCCACGACGCCGAGCAGGTCGTGGACGCCCTCGTCGAGTACAGCCGCTATCCGGTGCCGCACGCGCTGCTCGTCGACATCGCCGAGACGATGGACCGCTACGGCCGCCTCACCCTCTCCAAGCACCCGGCGCACGGGCTGGTCCTGACGACCACCGACCGGCCGGTGCTGGAGGAGGTCCTGAAGTCCAAGCGGATCGCGCCGCTGGTCGGCAACCGCATCGACCCCGACACCGTGGCCGTGCACCCCTCCGAGCGCGGGCAGATCAAGCAGACGCTGCTGAAGCTGGGCTGGCCCGCCGAGGACCTCGCCGGGTACGTCGACGGCGAGGCGCACCCGATCGAGCTGGCCGAGGACGGGTGGGCGCTGCGGCCGTACCAGAAGCAGGCGGTGGAGAACTTCTGGCACGGCGGCAGCGGCGTCGTCGTGCTTCCCTGCGGCGCGGGCAAGACGCTGGTCGGGGCGGGTTCGATGGCGCAGGCCAAGTCGACGACGCTGATCCTGGTCACCAACACCGTCTCCGCCCGGCAGTGGAAGCACGAGCTGGTGAAGCGCACGAGCCTGACCGAGGACGAGATCGGCGAGTACAGCGGGACGAAGAAGGAGATCCGGCCCGTCACCATCGCCACCTACCAGGTGCTGACGACCAGGCGGAAGGGCGTCTACCCGCACCTGGAGCTGTTCGACTCCCGGGACTGGGGGCTGGTCGTCTACGACGAGGTGCACCTGCTGCCCGCGCCGGTCTTCAAGTTCACCGCCGACCTCCAGGCGCGGCGGCGGCTCGGCCTGACCGCGACACTCGTCCGCGAGGACGGCCGCGAGTCCGACGTGTTCTCCCTCATCGGCCCGAAGCGTTTCGACGCGCCGTGGAAGGAGATCGAGGCGCAGGGCTACATCGCGCCCGCCGACTGCGTGGAGGTCCGGGTCAACCTCACCGACTCCGAGCGCCTCGCGTACGCCACCGCCGAGACGGAGGAGAAGTACCGCTTCTGCGCGACGACCGCGACCAAGCGGAAGGTGACCGAGGCGCTCGTGCGGCGCTTCGCCGGGCAGCAGATCCTCGTCATCGGCCAGTACATCGACCAGCTCGACGAACTGGGCGAGCACCTGGGCGCGCCGGTCATCAAGGGCGAGACGTCCAACGCCCAGCGGGAGAAGCTCTTCGAGTCCTTCCGCCAGGGCGAGATCAGCGTCCTCGTCGTCTCCAAGGTCGCGAACTTCTCCATCGACCTGCCGGAGGCGACCGTCGCCATCCAGGTGTCGGGCACCTTCGGGTCCCGGCAGGAGGAGGCACAGCGCCTCGGCCGGGTGCTGCGCCCGAAGGCCGACGGCCACCAGGCGCACTTCTACTCCGTCGTCGCCCGCGACACGCTCGACCAGGACTTCGCAGCCCACCGCCAGCGCTTCCTGGCGGAGCAGGGCTACGCGTACCGGATCATGGACGCGGACGAGGTGCTGGGCGAGAGCTGAGCGCACCGCCGGTTCAGGGCGCGGGAAGGGTGAACACCAGCAGCAGGACGAACACCGGCGGCAGCAGCGAGGCGGCGGCCAGCCAGACCCGGGTGGCCGACCAGCGGCGGGTCCAGGGGAGCACCCAGGCGGCGAGCCAGGCTCCGAAGGCGAGGAAACCGCCGAAGAACAGGGTGCCGTAGATCAGGGTGAGCGCGTTCGTCAGCGCCTGCGAGCACTCGGTGCCGCAGCCGTCGGTCGCCATGACCGACATCAGGCCGAGGAGTCCCGCCGCAGGTACCAGCACGCTCAGGAGAACGGTGGCGACGGTCGGCGCGATCCAGGCGAGCGGGTCGCGGCCGTCCCGGGGGGCCGGGTACGGCGGCGGGGACGGCGGGGGCCACGCCGCGAAGTGCTGTGGTCTCATGCGGTCAGTCAAGCCGCGCGGCCGGGCCCCGCGCACCGGCGTACGTACTCAGACCGGTACGCGGCGGTACTCAGTCGGCGCGGCGAGGGACGCGGGCGTCACCGGCGGCGGACGCCGGCCTCCTCGCCGTACTCGCCCAGCACGATCACGTCGAAGGCGGCGCCCGCGAACACCCTGACGGCACGCAGGGCGTCACCGAGCCGGTGCCGGTGGCTGCCGGCCACGGGCGTGGCACCGGACGCGCGGCCCGGTGCCGGGACGGGGGAGATGGTTGCAGCGCTCATGTCTCCATGGTGCGACTGCCCGCCCCCGAACGGCATCGGTCTGCGGACCGAACCCCTCCCATCGCCGTGTACGCCTCCAGGGGGATCCTCTCCCCCAGGTCGGAGGGCTGTCGCAGGGCTGGACCCCTAGGGGTTCGAGAACCTGTTGGCCCGCGCCGCGTCCGCTCCCCTAGAATCTCCGCTCTTGCCCGCCTCCCCACGGAGCGCCGCCGTCCGGACGGAAACCGGTCGGCCCACCGCGCGCAGCCCGCGCCCACCACGCCGCAGGTCACCCGGAGGCACCCCCTTGTACACGTCCGTGCACGACGATCCCCTCTCGAAAGAGCGCTCCCACCTGGCCGACTCCCGTTCCGCGCTGCGCGCCATGCGGGAGGACGTCGAGTCCCTCGACATCACCGACGTCACCGCGAACTGGGTCAACGCCGCCGTCCTGGAGAGCCAGATCGAGCAGCGCGTCAAGGCGCTTGCCGACCTCAGCGAGACCCCGCTGTTCTTCGGCCGGCTCGACTACCTGCACGCTCCCGGTGCCGAGCGGGCGGAGGGCGGCGAAGGGGAGCGCTTCTACGTGGGGCGCCGGCATGTGCACGACGCGGACGGCGACCCGATGGTGATCGACTGGCGGGCGCCGGTCTCGCAGCCGTTCTACCGCGCGTCGAAGAAGGACCCGCTGGACATCTCGCTGCGCCGCCGCTTCGGATACACCGGCGGGGACCTCACGGCCTACGAGGACGAGCACCTGTCCGACCCGGCCGAGGCGGCGGTCACCAGCAAGCTGCTCCAGCAGGAGATCGAGCGGCCCCGCGTCGGCCCGATGCGCGACATCGTGGCGACCATCCAGCCCGAGCAGGACGAGATCGTGCGGGCCGGGCTGACCGGTTCGGTCTGTGTGCAGGGCGGCCCCGGTACCGGGAAGACGGCGGTCGGCCTGCACCGGGTCGCCTACCTCCTGTACGCCCACCGCGAGCGCCTCGCCCGGACCGGCACCCTGGTCATCGGGCCCAACAAGTCCTTCCTGCACTACATCGAGCAGGTCCTCCCGGCCCTCGGCGAGCTGACGGTCCGCCAGGCCACCGTCGACGACCTGGTGGCGCACGTCGAGGTGCGCGGGGCGGACGAGACGACGGCGGCGGTGATCAAGGGCGACGCGCGGATGGCCGAGGTCCTGCGCAGGGCCCTCTACTCGCACGTCACCATGCCCACCGAGGGCGTGGTCGTGGTGCGCGGCTCACGCCGCTGGCGGGTGGCCGCGTACGAGGTGGAGGAGATCGTCCGGGAGCTGCTCGCCCGCGACATCCGCTACGGCGCCGCCCGCGAGGCCCTTCCTCAGCGCATCGCGCACGCCGTGCTGGTGCAGATGGAGCGGGCCGGTGAGGCGCCGGACGACCGGGTGCAGAACGCGGTCGCGCGCGACGCCGCCGTGAAGGCGGTGGTGAAGACCGTCTGGCCGCAGGTCGAGCCGGCGAAACTCGTCCTCCGTCTCCTCTCGGACGCGGACTTCCTCGCCGAGCACGCCGAGGGCGTCCTCACCGAGGACGAGCGGAAGGCGCTGCTGTGGGTGAAGCCCGCCCGCTCGGTGAAGTCGGCCAGGTGGTCACCCGCCGACGCCGTGCTGATCGACGAGGCCACGGATCTGATCGAGCGCACGCACTCCCTCGGGCACGTGGTCCTCGACGAGGCGCAGGACCTCTCCCCGATGCAGTACCGCGCGGTGGGCCGGCGCTGCACCACCGGCTCGGCGACCGTCCTCGGCGACCTGGCGCAGGGCACCACGCCGTGGGCGACCCGCAGCTGGGCGGAGGCGCTGGCCCACCTGGGCAAGGACGAGGCCGTGATCGAGGAGCTGACGGCCGGTTTCCGCGTGCCGACGGACGTCATCGCGTACGCGTCCCGGTTGCTGCCGGACATCGCGCCGGGCCTGACGCCGGTGGCGTCGATCCGTGAGAACCCGGGCTTCTTCGACATCCGTACGACCGCGGACGGGGCGGTGGACGTGGTGTCCGCGTGCCGCGAGCTGCTGGAGCGCGAGGGCTCGGTCGGCCTGATCGCCGCCGACGCGCGGGTGCCGGAGCTGGCCGACGCCCTCGGGGCGGCCGGGATCGGCTTCCTCGGGCCGGGCGAGGAGACGACCCACGCCACCCGCCTGACCCTGGTGCCGGCCTCGCTGGCCAAGGGCCTGGAGTACGACTACGTGGTCCTGGACGAGCCGCGGGCCGTGGTCGACGGCGAACCGGACGAGCGGACGGGGCTGCGACGGCTGTACGTGGCGCTGACCCGCGCGGTGTCGGGGTTGATCGTGACGCACGGGGCGGGGCTGCCGCCGCAGCTGACGGAATAGCCCGGCCGGCACGGCTGCCCAGCCGCCCGGCTGCGGGCAGTCGTGCCTCCCCCAGTGCCTGAACGGCCTGGGAGGTACCCCCCAGGGGCGGCACGGGTGGGCGGTGGGGGCACCTCCCGCTCGAGCGGAGCCGACAGTGGGGGAGGCGCCCCGCGC
>NZ_RAIF01000018.1:369287-379151 GCF_003671715.1 Streptomyces sp. E2N166
CCGCGCGACCCACCCCCGCGAGTGGCGACGCGGCTTGTCGCTCAAGCAGCGCTCAGTGCCCCAGCACCCGCCGCCACTCCCCCACCGCCGCCGCCGACACCGGCCCGTCCCACCCGGAGGGCCTCGCCGCGCCGCCGATGTGGAATCCGTCGATCCCCGCGTCCAGCAGCCCGGGTACGTGGTCCAGCCGCAGGCCGCCGCCGACCAGCAGCTGCTGCTCGTACCCGGGCTCGCCCCGCCGTCGCGCCTCGGCGAGCAGCAGCGGCAGCCCGTCGTCCACCCCGCCGGCCGACCCGGCCGTCAGATACGTGTCCAGGCCCGGGAAGTCCGCGAGCTGCTTGCGCAGGGCGTCCCGGTTCGAGGCGCGGTCGATCGCGCGGTGGAACGTCCACCGGCACCCGTCCAGCGCGCCCGCGACCCGCTCCACCGCGCCCAGGTCCACGTCACCGTCCGCGTCGAGGAACCCGAGCACGAACTGCGTGGCCCCGGCCTCCCGCATCTCCGCGGCGACCCGTGCCAGCCGCTCGACGTCCCCGGCGGCGAACCCGTCCGCGAGCCGCAGCATCACCCGTACGTCGATGTCGACGACGGCGCGGATCGCGGCGACGGTAGCGGCCGACGGGGTGAGTCCGTCGGCCGCCATGTCGGTGACCAGTTCGAGGCGATCCGCGCCTCCGGCCTGGGCGGCGACCGCGTCCTCGACGTCGAGGGCGATCACCTCCAGGACTGCACGCTTGCTCATGGGACCCCATTCGTCGGCCTGCTACAGGTCTAGTCCAATCCAAGACTACGCCCAGACAGCCGGCCAGGGCTCCCACTCACCCCCGCTCAGCCGCCGAAGAGATTCAGCTCTCCCGCCTCCACCCCGGCCAGCTCGTACCCGGCCGCGTCGTCCACGGGCCGCCCCGCGTACAGCCGTACGAGGGTGGCGGCGTCCCCGATGAACCGTCCCGGCGGCCGCTCACCACTCACCTCGCCCAGCTTCAGCGGCTCGTCCACGTCGTCGAGGTCGGCGTGCAGCGGCATGTGAGCGCGGTCGCGGGTGAGCGTGCCGAGCAGCGCGAGGGCGTCCGGCAGCCCGCGCCCCGTGTAGGCCCCCGGCTCGCCGAGGGCCACCCGCACATCACCCGCGTGCACCCACTCGCCCAGCGCGATCGCGTCCAGGGCACCGCCCGCGCGGCCGATCACCGGACCGGCCTCGGTCATGCCGCGCTCCAGTTCGTCGAGGATCCGGGCGTTCGTCCAGTCGGCGCGTTCGGCGATGTCGCGGTCGTTGGAGGCGGGAGAGAAGACACCGTCCTCGAAGCGGTTCTCCACCACCCGGAGCAGCGCGCTGGAGCAGTGCGCCAGCACGTCCCGCACGGTCCAGCCCGGACACGCGGCCACCGGCAGCGCGAAGTCCCCGTCCGCCCGGGACCGCAGCAGCGGCACCAGTTCGTCGCGTTCGACGGCCAGGAGCCGCCCGGGCACCTCGGGGTCGCGTACGTCGTGCACGTCAGCAGGAGTCGTCATGGGCTCCACGGTAGGGCCCGGTGCGGCTCCCGGTCAGCGTTCGAGCAGGTCGTCCAGTTCGGCGGCGTAGAGCAGGGCGGGGTCGAACTCCATGCCGGTGAAGTGGCCCGCGAGTTCCAGGGACAGGACGCCGTGCAGCCGGGTCCAGACGGTCAGGGCGCGGTGGACGGCGGCGGGCGGGGCGGGGTGGCCGTCCGCCCACTGCCGGTGGCCCTCGATGTGCGTGCCGAACGATGTGGTGGGGCGGTCCGAGGGCAGCGCGGCGCAGGCGTCGAGGATGACCGCCATGGTCTCGGCGGCGATCCCGGTGACGTCGTCGGGGGCGCGGTAGCCCGGGACGGGGGTGCCGAAGACGAGGAAGTAGCGGTGGGGGTCGTCGAGGGCCCATGCGCGCAGGGCGTGCGCCGGCCCGGCCAGGCCGGCACCGGCCCCGGCGGCCGCCCGGAAGGTGTCGGCGAGGCTCCGGTAGGCGTCCCGGACGAGCTCGGTGATCAGCTCGTCGCGGCCGGCGAAGTACCGGTAGAGCGCGGGGCCGCTCATGCCCATCCGCTTGGCGATCGCGTTGAGCGAGAGCGCGGACGCGCCCGCCGTGGCGATCTGCTCCCACGCGTGTTCCTTGATCTCCGCGCGCACCTGGGCGCGGTAGCGCTCGCGCGGGGTCTTCGTGCGCGTGTCCGTCATGGTCCGCAACCTCTCGGTGCCTCTTCGCGCCTGCGCCACTACAGCTTCCAGATTTGGTGAGAAGTTATCACCCGAGCGAGAGACACACCCGCTGGAACAATGAGCCCATGGCCGACCTCGACGCTCTGCGCTCCCGTTTCGCCCGCGCCCTGGACCGAGCCGCCGCGCCCGGTTCCGGCCGCCCCGACCCGGCGCCGTACGCCGACAACCTGCTCGTCCGCTGGCAGGAGCCCCAGCGGCGGTACCACACGCTCGCGCACCTGGCGGCGGTGCTGGACCGCGTCGACGAGCTGGAGGAGTACGCCGACGACCCGGACGTGGTGCGCCTCGCCGCCTGGTTCCACGACGCCGTCTACCTTCCCGAGCGCTCCGAGAACGAGGAGCGCTCGGCCCGTCTCGCCGAGCGCGCGCTGCCCGAGGCCGGCGTCCCGGCGGAGAAGACCGCCGAGGTGGCCCGGCTGGTCCGCCTCACCGTCACCCACGCCCCGGCCGGCGACGACCGGGACGGGCAGGTGCTGTGCGACGCCGATCTGGCGATTCTCGCCTCGCCGCCGGCGGCGTACGCGGCGTACACGGCGGCCGTACGGCAGGAGTACCACTTCGTCCCCCACGACGCCTTCCGCGAGGGCCGGGCCGCCGTCCTCCGCCAACTCCTCGGCCTCCCCCGGCTGTTCCACACCCCGCACGGCCGCCGCGAGTGGGAGGCGACCGCCCGCCACAACCTCACCGGTGAGCTGGAAATGCTGTCGCTCGGGGACAGCCCGGCACCGTAGCCTGCCCGGCATGCGGAGCATGGGCGGGGAACAGGTGGAAGAGGCCGTGGCGGGCGCCGTCGCGCTGCTGCGGACGGCGACGGGCCGGGACTGGGAGACGGTCCGGGCCGGGCGGCTGGAGTGGAGCTGCCGGTACACGGCGGAGCACATCGCGAGCGACCTCATCGCCTACGCGGGCCAGCTCGCCGGACGCGCCACCGAGGCCTACGTCCCCTTCGAGATCACCCTCGACGACGGCACGGACAACGAGGGCGTCCTGCACGTCGTCGAGACGACCGGCGCACTGCTCGCCGCCACCGTCCGCACCACCCCGCGTGAGGTCCGCGCCTTCCACCCGTACCCCTTCCGCAGCGCGAACCGCGAGGGCTTCGCCGCCATGGGGATCACCGAGGTCCTCGCGCACACGCACGACATCGCCGAGGGCCTCGGGCTGACCCATGAGCCGCCCGCCGAGCTGTGCGCGGGCGTCCTCGCCCGGATCTTCCCGCACGTCCAGCCCGGCGCCGACCCCTGGCGCACCCTGCTGTGGGCCACCGGCCGCGGCGAACTGCCCGGACGCGCACCGGTCACCGGGTGGCGCTGGCGCAACAACCTGGTGATCGAGGCCGAGCGCCTCACCCTCCAGGGCGTCACGCCCGCCGCCGCCACCGACCTGGCCGCGGGCGGCGACGGGGGCTTCGAGTGGGTCGAGAGCGGTCCCTTCCAGGGCACGCGGGACGCCGCCGGAATGCTGCTGAAGGCGTACGAGGCGGGTGTGCACCGCCCGGAGTGGGGCGTGTTCGTACTCGTGCGCCACCTGGACGGGCGCGCGGTCGGCGGCATGGGTTTCCACGGGGCGCCGGACGAGGACGGCCGGGTGGAGATCGGCTACGACGTGGCCGAGGCCGCCCGCGGCTGCGGCTACGCCACCGAGGCCCTGCGGGCACTGTCCGCGTGGGCGCTCGCCCGCGAGGAGGTGACGTCGGTGTTCGCGACGACCGAGCACGCCAACCTCGCCTCCCAGGCCGTGCTCGTCCGCGCCGGATTCACCCGGGTCGCCGGGGACGAGGAGCAACTCGCCTACGAACTGCGGGGCCCGCGCGGCTGAGCGGAGCCCTTGCGCCGGCGCAGCCCCGCCCCGTGCAGCAGCCGCACCACCTCGCGGCTGCTGACCTCCAGCGCCCCGGCGGACACGGCCTCGGCGTACCGCTGGGCGGGGATGTCGTAGTGGTCGCGTTCGAAGGCGCGGCGCGGCACGCCCAGGGCCTCGGCGAACGCGTGCAGCTCGGCGTAGGAGACGTCGCTGACGAGGTGCGACCACATCCGGCCGTGCCCCGGCCAGGCCGGCGGGTCGATGTAGACGGTCACCGGGTCGCCCTCGTCACGTCCGCGGACCGCCGATGGCCGCGCCCAGCGAGCCGACCGCCGCGACCTTGACGCCCGCCTTGCCGCACACCCAGTGCGGGTCGGGGCCCAGTTCGGGCTCGACGTCCAGCGCGTGCGGGTCGCCCGAGCCGCACACCGGGCACAGCGGCCAGCGGCCGTACCGCTCCAGCAGGGCGTCCTGCACGTCCTGCGCGACCAGCCCGGCCACGAACTCCGCGCCCTCGGGCCACTGCTCGACCCACCAGCGCCGCTGTACGACGGACTCCTCGACCAGCGACACGACGTCCGGCTCGGCGACCTGGCCGGCCACCAGGTCGGCGAGCACGAGGGCGCGCGCGGCGTGCAGCGCCTGCTCCAGGGGGCTGATGGGGTCCATGCACCCATTGTGCGCACTCTTGACCCGCGGACCGAAACGAAAATATCTTTCATGAGTGACCGATGAAGTGAAGGAAACTTTCGGCAGCGCGGGCGGCGGCAGCAGTGCGACCGGTACGACCGGTGGCCGCCGGGGCGCCGGAAGCGGCGGCGCCCCGCCCGCGCCCGCCGCCCTCGCGGCCAAGGTGCGCACGCTGGCGCCGTCGATGACCCGTTCCATGCAGCGGGTCGCCGAGGCCGTCGCGGGCGACCCCGCCGGCTGCGCGGCCCTCACGGTCACCGGCCTCGCCGAGCTGACCGGCACCAGCGAGGCCACCGTGGTGCGCACCGCCCGGCTGCTCGGCTACCCCGGCTACCGCGACCTGCGACTCGCGCTCGCCGGACTCGCCGCCCAGCAGCAGTCCGGCCGCGCGCCCGCCATCACGACCGACATCGCGGTCGACGACCCGATCGCCGACGTCGTCGCCAAGCTGGCCTACGACGAGCAGCAGACCCTCGCCGACACCGCCGCCGCCCTGGACACCGTCCAGCTGGGCGCGGCCGTCGCCGCACTGGCCGCCGCCCGCCGCACCGACGTGTACGGCATCGGCGCGTCCGGGCTGGTCGCCCAGGACCTCACCCAGAAGCTGCTGCGCATAGGGCTGATAGCCCACGCGCCCGGCGATCCGCACCTCGCCGTCACCAACGCGGTGCAGTTGCGGGCCGGGGACGTCGCCATCGCGATCACGCACTCCGGTTCGACCGGGGACGTGATCGAGCCACTGCGGGCCGCCTTCGAACGCGGCGCGACGACCGTCGCCGTCACCGGCCGGCCCGACAGCCCCGTCACGCAGTACGCGGACCACGTGCTGACCACGTCCACGTCGCGGGAGAGCGAGCTGCGGCCGGCGGCGATGTCGTCGCGGACCAGTCAGCTGCTGGTGGTGGACTGCCTGTTCGTGGGGGTGGCGCAGCGGACGTACGAATCGGCTGCGCCGGCTTTGGCGGCGTCCTATGAGGCGTTGGCTCATCGGCATGGGTCGCGCGGGAGACCGTAGGGAGTGTTCGTCGTCGGCGACTGCGGGCAGTCCGTGGCTGATCGCGCCCACGCGGCGGAGCCGCATATCGATACAGTCCCGCGCCCCTGGTCAATCACAGGCACCGAAGTTGAAAAGAGCGGCTTCTCATGACCTCAACCCCCCACCACCCCGACGTCCGTTCCCAGTTGGAGACGTTGACCACCGAGGCGTTCCGGCCCGAGCTGGCCGAGATCGACCGGATGCCCACCCTCGACATCGCGCGCGTCATGAACGGCGAGGACACCGCCGTGCCCGCCGCCGTCGCCGAGCGGCTGCCCGAGATCGCCGCCGCCGTCGACGCCATCGCGGCCCGGATGGCGCGCGGCGGACGGCTGGTCTACGCGGGCGCCGGCACGGCCGGCCGCCTCGGCGTGCTGGACGCCTCCGAATGCCCGCCCACCTTCAACACCGCCCCGGGGCAGGTGGTCGGCCTCATCGCGGGCGGCCCGGACGCCATGGTCACCTCCGTCGAGGGCGCCGAGGACTCGGCCGAGCTGGCCCGCGCCGACCTGGACGCCCTGGCCCTGACCACGGACGACGCGGTGGTCGGCGTCTCCGCCTCCGGCCGCACGCCGTACGCCGTCGGCGCCGTCGAGCACGCCCGCGCGCGGGGGGCCCTGACCGTCGGGCTGGCGTGCAACAGCGGCAGCGCCCTGGCCGCCGCCGCCGAGCACGGCATCGAGGTCGTCACCGGACCCGAGCTGATCACCGGCTCCACCCGCCTGAAGGCCGGTACGGCGCAGAAGCTGGTCCTGAACATGCTGTCGACGATCACGATGATCCGCCTCGGCAAGACGTACGGGAACCTCATGGTGGACGTCCGCGCCTCCAACGAGAAGCTGCGCGCCCGCTCGCGCCGCATCGTCGCGCTCGCCACCGGTGCCGCCGACGACGAGATCGAGTGCGCTCTGACCGCCACGGACGGCGAGGTCAAGCACGCGATCCTGACCCTGCTGGCCGATGTGGACGGCCCGGCGGCCGCCCGCCTTCTGGAGGACTCCGGCGGCCACCTGCGCGCCGCGCTGGCGGCGGCGAAGGGCTGACCGCACGCTCGGGGAGTGCACAAGGAATCCCACAAGGACCCCGCCGCCACGGCCGCCGCGCTGCTCCCCCTGGTCGGCGGCGCCGCGAACGTCATCTCCGTCGCCCACTGCATGACCCGCCTGCGCCTGGGCCTGGCCGACCGCACCCGGGTGGCGGACGCGGCGCTGCGCACGCTGCCCGGCGTGCTCGGGGTGGTCGAGGACGGCGACTCGTACCAGGTGGTGCTGGGGCCGGGGGTGGTCGGCCGGGTGGCGGAGGCGTTCGAGGCGCTGCTGGCGGCCGGCGCCGCCGGCGCGGCGGACACTCCCGCAGGCTCGGCGGACGCTCCCGCAGGCTCGGCGGACGCTCCCGCCGGCCCGGTGGACGGTCGAGGCGGCATGGCGGACGCCCTCGCCGACCCACCGCGCACTCCCCGCGGCACGGCGGACGCCCTCGCCCTGCGCGGCGCCGCGCTGAAGGCGCGGCAGAAGCGCCGCAACGCGACCCCGCTGAAGACGGCACTGCGTCGCGTCGCGAACATCTTCGTCCCGCTCATCCCGGCCCTGATCGGCTGCGGGATCCTCGCGGGCATCGCGGGCCTGCTGACAAACCTGGGATGGCTCCCCGGCATCACGCCCGCCCTGGCCGCCCTCTCCTCCGCCTTCATGGCGCTGATCGCGGTGTTCGTCGGCCACAACACCGCGAAGGAGTTCGGCGGCACGCCCGTGCTGGGCGGCGCGGTCGCCGCCGTCGTCGTCTACCCGGGCGTGGCGAAGGTGACCGCGTTCGGCGCCGCGCTCGCCCCCGGCCAGGGCGGGGTCCTGGGCGCACTGGCGGCGGCACTGCTGGGCTGCCAGGTCGAGAAGTGGTGCCGCGCCCGCCTCCCCGGCACCCTGGACGTCCTGCTCACCCCGACCCTGACGGTCCTGGTCTCCGGCCTGGTCACCCTCTACGTCCTCATGTACGCGGCCGGCGAGGTCGCCACCGCCATCGGCGCGGCGGCCGACTGGCTCCTGACGACGACGGGCGCCCTGGCCGGCCTGATCCTCGGCGGCCTCTTCCTCCCCTTGGTGATGCTGGGCCTCCACCAGGCCCTCATCCCCATCCACACCACCCTCATCGAGCAGCAGGGCCACACGGTCCTGCTCCCCATTCTGGCCATGGCGGGCGCCGGCCAGGTCGGCGCGGCAGCGGCGGTCTACGTCCGCCTGCGCCACGACACCACCCTCCGTACGACGATCAGATCGGCGCTCCCGGCCGGCCTGCTCGGCGTCGGCGAACCCCTGATCTACGGCGTCTCCCTCCCCCTCGGCCGCCCCTTCCTCACCGCCTGCGTGGGCGGGGCGGCGGGCGGCGCATTCGTCGGTCTGTTCGCGATGCTCGGCACCGGCGTGGGGGCGACGGCGATCGGCCCGTCGGGCTGGGCACTGTTCCCGCTCCTCGCGGGCGGCGGAGGCTGGGCGGCGACGGCGGGGGTGTACGGCGGCGGTTTGCTCACCGGGTACGTGGTCGGCTTCGCGGCGACGTACTTCTTCGGCTTGGGCGACGGCGCCGACCGTGCCGTGTGCGACTCTGGGGAGCATGAACCACGCCCAGCTGACCGCCCTGGGCCGCGCCCTGCGTCTCCTCGGTGAGCACGGCGAGGCCCTGACCGCCGACACGCCGGACGCCAAGCTGCACGAGGTCCGCGCGGACCTCAAGCGCGCGATGGACCAGCTGGAGGAGAGCGTCTCGACGACGGCCCCCAGCACCCGCTGCCCGGAACACCCGAACGGCCCGGTCGACAAGGCCGCCCCCGACCTGTGCCTGCTGTGCGAGACCCGCCGCCGCACCGCCCGCCGCACCGAGTACAACGGCGGCCCGCTCCCCGCCCGGCACACCGAGCCGGTCCAGTCCCGGTACGGGATGCGGGGCGAGCGGCCGCAGCCCCAGCAGCGCTGGCTGCCCGAGCTGTGGAACGGCCAGGCGTGGCAGCTGTGCGGCACCCCGCGCCGCGACCGCCGCGAGGCCGAGCTGTACATCGCGGCCCAACTGCGCGCGCCCCGCGCCGCCATGGCGTACCGGCTCGTCCACGAGTTCACGGACTACGAGGTGCTGAGGGTGTGGGGCACGCCGGTCCGGGTGGACATCGAGCCGATGGGCGGCATCTGAGTCCCCCTCCCGCGTAGTACTATGCCCAAAGTGGTTCAGTTGTAGTACTACACCTGGAGTGTTTTCACCATGGTGAGACGGAACGACGAACGTCGCGCCGCCCTCGTGGACGCCGCGATCGAGGTACTGGCCGAACAGGGCGCCCGGGGCCTGACCTTCCGCGCCGTGGACACGAAGGCCGCCGTCCCGGGCGGCACCGCGTCCAACTACTTCGCCAACCGCGACGACCTGCTCACCCAGGCCGGCGCCCGCGTCTACGAGCGGCTCCACCCCGACGAGGCCACCATCGCCCGCCAGCGCACGGCCGGCCGCGACCGGGACACCTACGTCGTCCTGATGCGCGAACTGGTCGACCGCATCGCCTCGTTCCGCACCGGCTACCTCGCGCTGCTGGAACTCCGCCTGGAGGCCACCCGCCGCCCCGAACTGCGCGCGGTCCTGACCGAGCGCATCCGCGCCGACGTCGCCGCCAACGTCTCGTACCACGAGGCATCCGGCCTCCCCGGCGACGCGATGGCCGTCAAGCTGCTCTACCTCGCCCTGAACTGGCTGATCGTCGAGCAGCTCACCCTGCCGGACGTCTTCACCCCGACCGAGCGCGACGAGCTGGTGGCGGCGGCGGTCGAACGCATCGTGGCCCCGGACTAGCCACTAGCCCCGTACGCTCTCGTGGTTGGTCCTGCGCAGTCGGGCCCGCATCAGTTCCTCCGGCCGCGCGTCGGCCACCGACCCCTTCGGCAGCCCCACTCCCGGCCCCCACCGACCGGCCGCCACCGACCGGCCGCGGCCCTACGTCGCCGCCGACGTGCCCCAGGACCTCCCCCACGCGCCCGTCCCGCATGTCCACGGCATGCGCACCGACCACGGGCCGCCCACCCCGCACCACCGGCTGTGCGACCGGGCGTTCCGTACTATGCCTGGACCAA
>NZ_RAIF01000018.1:379412-415932 GCF_003671715.1 Streptomyces sp. E2N166
CCCACCACCCACCACCCGCCGATAGCCGCCGAGACGGCCCGGCGTGCATGTGGGGCGCGAGCGCGCTCCCGCGCGCCGGGGCACCGGGCAGCCCACAAAAGGGACCGGCGTACCCGGGGCCACCGCTTTCCCCGGGCCGCCCGCTCGCTTCCCACCCGTGCTGGAGCGAGCCGAGTCAAGGGTCGGCCGCAGGCCGATCGGCGCAGCCGACGCGCAGCGCCCTTTACTCGGGTCGTGGAAGCACGACACTGGCAAGGAAGCGGGCGGCCTCACCCCAGCAGAGGCAGCGCCCCGAACTCGTGCCCCTCCCACAGGCGCCTCGACGCCTCCTCCGGGTACGGCGCGACGACCGGCTCCGCGTCCAGGACCTGGACCAGGCGCCGTTCCGTGTCGTACGCGGGCCAGCCGGGGTCGCCGGTGTGCGCGAACGCGGTCCACGAGGACCGGAAGCGGGACGACAGGGCGAGCGCCTCCGGCGAGGGTTCGGCACCGCCGAAGACGAGCAGCCCCACGTCGGCCCGGAACGTCCCGAAGAGGAGCGGGATGTCCAGGGCGTGGCAGGCGCCGAGGACACCGCCGTCGGCCGGGGCCGGCCAGGTCAGCTCGTAGACGAACGACCGGCCACCGCCCGCGAGGTGCGCCTCGGCCAGATGCAGCGAGGGCATGGCGAAGATCCAGTCGGTCTGCACGCGTTCGTACAAATCGTTCGCGGACACGCCCGGGTACGCGGCCCGGTAGGCCGCTTCGCCGCCCGGCGCGTAAAGGCCGAGCGCCGCCCTCGCACGCTCCTCACCGATCTGCCCGAGCTTGCCCGCCATCGCGGTGAAGAGCCGGTTCTCGTCGCGGTTGTGGCCGACGATCAGGTCGACGTCCCGGGACGCGCCGGACGCGAGTGCCTGCCACGGCATGACCGGCAGTACGTCGCCGTCGACGACCGGTGAGTACGGGGTGACCGTGGGCGCGGCCCGGCCCCAGCGGTCCACGCACCCGGGCATCTTGGGGGCGAGGGACTGCCCCGCCTTGACCAGCTGTCCCGGATCCACGGCCGCCAGGTCGGCGACGGTGGGGCGCAGGCCGAGTTCGGCGGCGAGGGCGGTGCCGACGTCCCGGGCCAGCTCGTCGGAGTAGAACGTGCCCGGCACGCTCTGGGCGATGGCGCGGTGGAAGAGGCCGTCCGCGCGGGGCATGGCCATGAGGGAGGCCACGGAGCCGGCGCCCGCCGACTCGCCGAAGACGGTGACCCGGGCCGGGTCACCGCCGAACGCCGCGACGTTGTCCCGTACCCACTCCAGCGCGGCCACCTGGTCGAGCAGGCCCCGGTTGGCGGGGGCGCCGTCGATGCGGGCGAAACCCTCCATGCCGACGCGGTAGTTGAAGGTGACGACGACGAGGTCGCCGTCGGCGGCGATGCGGCGGGCGTCGTAGCCGGGGCTGCCGGAGTGGCCGAGTTTGTAGGCGCCGCCGTAGATCCAGACCATGACCGGGCGGCGGGCGGCCGGGTCGGGGGCGGGGGTCCAGACGTTGGCCGTCAGCCAGTCGTCGCCCTCGGGCGCGTCCAGGACGCCGGTGGTGCCCGCGATGCCGAGGTCCTGCGGGGGCGGCGGGCCGAAGGTGTACGCCTCGCGCGTGCCGTCCCAGGCGCGGACGGGACGTGGCGCGGCGAACCGGGCCTCGCCCACCGGCGGTTCCGCGAACGGGATGCCGCGGAAGACGGTCAGGCCGCCCTCCCGCCGCCCCCGCACCGAACCGGCGGCGGTGCGCACCACGGGCCCCGGGACCTCGGGGTTCGTCATCGATCACTCCTCACTGAACGCCGCTGGACGTACGTGCGGCAGTAGTTGGTGATCCCACGGACTTTACGCCGCGGTGCGCATCCGGACCGGGTCGGGTCAGCTCAGGGACTTCAGCGACGCCGCGTCGTAGGGGGCGAGCGCGTCGAAGTTCCCGGCGAGGACCTTCTCGGCCCACAGCGGGTCCTGGAGCAGCGCGCGGCCGACGGCGACGAGGTCGAACTCGTCGCGCTCCAGGCGGTCGAGGAGGTTGTCGAGGCTGCCGACCGGGGCGCCCTCGCCCAGGAAGGCCTTGGTGAAGTCACCGTCCAGGCCCACCGAGCCGACCGTGATGGCGGTCCTGCCCGTCAGCTTCTTGGTCCAGCCGGCGAGGTTGAGGTCGGAGCCGTCGAACTCGGGGCGCCAGTAGCGGCGGGTGGAGGCGTGGAAGGCGTCGACGCCGGCCGAGGCGAGCGGGGCGAGGATCGCCTCCAGCTCCTCGGGGGTCTCGGCGAGGCGGGCACGGTAGGCCTCCTGCTTCCACTGGGAGTAGCGGAAGATCACGGGGAACTCGGGCGAGACGGCGTCGCGCACGGCGGCCACGATCTCGGCGGCGAAGCGGGTGCGGGAGACCGGGTCGCCGCCGTAGGCGTCGGTGCGGCGGTTGGTGCCCGCCCACAGGAACTGGTCGACGAGGTAGCCGTGGGCGCCGTGGATCTCCACGCCGTCGAAGCCGATGCGCTCGGCGGCGGCAGCGGCCTCGGCGAAGGCGCCGATGACGTCGTCCAGGTCGCGCTGGGTCATCGCCTTGCCGGTGACCTCGTCCTCGCCGATGCGCAGACCGGAGGGGCCGACGGCGGGGGCGTCCGCGAAGGGGGGCTCGCCCTGCTTGCGGACCATGCCGATGTGCCACAGCTGCGGCACGATCGTGCCGCCCGCCTCGTGCACCGCCTCCGCGACCTTCGCCCAGCCGGCCAGCTGCTCGTCACCGTGGAAGCGCGGGACGCTGTCGCTCTGCCCGGCCGAGTCGTGGCCGACGTAGGTGCCCTCGGTGACGATCAGACCGACACCGGCGGCGGCGCGACGGGAGTAGTACGAGACCACGTCCTCGCCGGGGACGCCGCCCGGCGAGAACATCCGGGTCATCGGCGCCATCGCGATGCGGTTGGGCACGGTCAGGCCGTTGATGGTGGCCGGGCGGGCGAGGATCTGGGCGGCGCGCGAGGCGGCGTCGGTGGCGGTGACGGTCACGTGGGGGCTCCTAGGGAGGTACCGGTTGGTATGTGCGCCTGCATTGATCGTACTTCCACGACAACGGGCGCACCCCTCGCGGCCATTCCGCCCGCGGCTCCCGGTCCGGCGTGATCCATGGCACATCGCGGGTGGGGGCCGGCGAAAACGCCCGAGGGCGGCACCCCCTGCCGGAACAGGGGGTGCCGCCCTCGGTACGTGAAGGACGGTTGATCAGCCGGAGGCCGATCAGAAGTCCATGTCACCGCCCGGCATGCCGCCCGGGGCGCCGCCCGCGGCGGCCTTCTCCGGCTTGTCGGCGATGACGGCCTCGGTGGTGAGGAACAGCGCGGCGATGGAGGCGGCGTTCTGCAGGGCAGATCGCGTCACCTTCGCCGGGTCGATGATGCCTTCGGCGATCATGTCGACGTACTCACCGGTCGCGGCGTTCAGGCCGTGGCCGACGGTCAGGTTGCGGACCTTCTCCACGACGACGCCGCCCTCGAGACCACCGTTGACGGCGATCTGCTTCAGCGGGGCCTCCAGGGCGAGCTTCACGGCGTTGGCACCGGTCGCCTCGTCACCCGTCAGCTCCAGCTTCTCGAAGACCTGGGAGGCCTGGAGCAGGGCCACGCCACCACCGGCGACGATGCCCTCCTCGACGGCCGCCTTCGCGTTGCGAACGGCGTCCTCGATGCGGTGCTTGCGCTCCTTGAGCTCGACCTCGGTGGCGGCACCGGCCTTGATGACGGCCACGCCGCCGGCCAGCTTCGCCAGGCGCTCCTGGAGCTTCTCGCGGTCGTAGTCCGAGTCGCTGTTCTCGATCTCGGCGCGGATCTGGTTGACCCGGCCCTGGACCTGGTCGGCCGAGCCGGCGCCGTCCACGATCGTGGTCTCGTCCTTGGTGATGACGACCTTGCGCGCGCTGCCCAGGAGGTCGAGCGTGGCGTTCTCCAGCTTGAGGCCGACCTCCTCGGAGATCACCTCGCCGCCGGTGAGGATGCCGATGTCCTGGAGCATCGCCTTGCGGCGGTCGCCGAAGCCCGGGGCCTTGACGGCGACGGACTTGAAGGTGCCGCGGATCTTGTTGACGACCAGGGTCGACAGGGCCTCGCCCTCGACGTCCTCGGCGATGATCAGCAGCGGCTTGCCCGACTGCATGACCTTCTCCAGGAGCGGCAGCAGGTCCTTGACGTTGCCGATCTTGGAGTTGGCGATCAGGATGTACGGGTCGTCGAGCGACGCCTCCATACGCTCCATGTCGGTGGCGAAGTACGCCGAGATGTAGCCCTTGTCGAAGCGCATACCCTCGGTGAGCTCCAGCTCCAGACCGAAGGTCTGGGACTCCTCGACGGTGATGACGCCTTCCTTGCCGACCTTGTCCATGGCCTCGGCGATGAGCTCGCCGATCTGGGTGTCGGCGGCGGAGATGGAGGCCGTGGAGGCGATCTGCTCCTTGGTCTCGACGTCCTTCGCCTGCTCCAGCAGGGCGGCGGAGACGGCCTCGACGGCCTTCTCGATACCGCGCTTCAGGGCCATCGGGTTGGCACCGGCGGCGACGTTGCGCAGGCCTTCCTTGACCAGGGCCTGGGCGAGAACGGTCGCGGTGGTCGTACCGTCACCGGCGACGTCGTCCGTCTTCTTGGCGACTTCCTTGACCAGCTCGGCGCCGATCTTCTCGTACGGGTCCTCGAGTTCGATCTCCTTGGCGATGGAGACACCATCGTTGGTGATCGTGGGGGCGCCCCACTTCTTCTCGAGGACGACGTTGCGGCCCTTGGGGCCGAGCGTCACCTTGACGGCGTCCGCGAGCTGGTTCATGCCGCGCTCGAGGCCGCGCCGTGCCTCCTCGTCGAACGCGATGATCTTGGCCATGTGAAGTGGTCCCTCCAGGACTGGGGGTGATTCCTTCGGACCGCGCCCGCGCCCGCGACGGACGGCTCGCCGGCCTCGTGGTTCCTTCCCCACCCGGCCTGCGGGCCTCACCGACCCGGTCCTTCGTTGTCACTCTCACCTTCAGAGTGCTAACGCCAATGATTAGCACTCGACCCTGCCGAGTGCAAGCGCCTCTCGGGGATCGGCGCGGGTTCCGGGCAGACCGAAGGGCCCGCACCCCGTGGGGTGCGGGCCCTTCGGAGAAGACCGCTGACTTGCCGTGGTCGCGCGTCTCAGGCGCTGAGGCGAACCATGTCGGCCTGCGGGCCCTTCTGACCCTGCGAGATCTCGAACTCGACCCGCTGGCCTTCTTCGAGGGTGCGGTAGCCGTCCATCTGAATCGCGCTGTAGTGGACGAAAACATCCGCACCACCGTCGACCGCGATGAAGCCGTACCCCTTCTCCGCGTTGAACCACTTGACGGTGCCCTGAGCCATGCCTAACTCCCCTATTACTGGCCCTTGCACAGATCCGCACTTCGCGGACCCGGGTCAGACCTCACCCCCCACGACTGGGGGCGTGCGCCGGAACGCGTCGACCGCGGCTGAATGTATCTGTCCAACTGCCGTCTGCAACAGGTCAGTCGGACGAGAAATCTGGACGCACCCGGTCCGGAATCTGGCGAGAATTCGCCTGAATTCGGGTCAAGTCGGGGCACACAAAAAGAGCAAAAGCCGCGAAATACGCCCACACTTTGGCTACATCTGGTCGGGCGAGCGGCAGGAATTCAGGGTTCCCGACCTTCCGATCGGGAGCGCGTTCCCCAACTCTACCGCGCTCAACCACATGGAATTGCCCCCTCCGCTTCTCTTACGGAGGGGGCAATTCGATGAACCGGGCGTCACGGCGATTACCGGGGGTAACCGAGGGATGGGTCAGCCGCCGGCGACCGCCGGGATGATGGAGACGCCGGCGCCCTCCGGGGTCGCGGTCTCCAGGCCCTGCTCGAAGCGGACGTCGTCGTCGTTGACGTAGACGTTGACGAAGCGACGCAGCTTGCCCTGGTCGTCCAGGACACGGGCGGCGATACCGGTGTGGTTCTTCTCCAGGTCGGCGATGACCTCACCCAGGTTCGCGCCGTCGGCGGCGACCTCGGCCTTGCCGCCGGTGTAGGTGCGCAGGATGGTCGGGATGCGAACGGTCACGCTCATGCGAGGCCAGCCTCTCGGAAGGAGTCCAGGTTCGGGCGGATGGTGGCGGTGAGGCCGGTGCCGGCCACCGCGTCGAGGGTCTTCAGGCCGTCGCCGGTGTTGAGGACGACGGTGGTGAGGGACGGGTCCAGGACGCCGTCCTCGATCAGCTTCTTCGTGACGCCGACCGTCACGCCGCCCGCCGTCTCCGCGAAGATGCCCTCCGTGCGGGCCAGCAGCTTGATCGCGTCCACGACCTGCTCGTCGGTCACGTCCTCCACGGCGCCGCCGGTGCGGCGCGCGATGTCGAGGACGTAGGGGCCGTCGGCCGGATTGCCGATCGCCAGGGACTTGGCGATGGTGTCCGGCTTCTGCGGGCGTACGACGTCGTGGCCCGCCTTGTACGCGGTGGACACCGGCGAACAGCCCTCGGCCTGGGCGCCGAAGATCTTGTACGGCTTGTCCTCGACCAGACCGAGCTTGATCAGCTCCTGAAGACCCTTGTCGATCTTCGTGAGCTGGGAGCCGGAGGCGATCGGGACGACGAGCTGGTCGGGCAGCCGCCAGCCGAGCTGCTCGCAGATCTCGTACGCGAGGGTCTTGGAGCCCTCCGCGTAGTACGGACGCAGGTTGACGTTGACGAAGCCCCAGCCCTCGCCCGCCGAGTCACCGATCAGCTCGGAGCAGAAGCGGTTCACGTCGTCGTAGTTGCCCTCGATGCCGACCAGCTCACCGCCGTAGACGGCGGCCATGACGACCTTGCCCTGCTCCAGGTCGTGCGGGATGAACACGCAGGAGCGGAAGCCGGCGCGGGCGGCGGCGGCGCCGACGGCACCCGCGAGGTTGCCGGTGGAGGAGCAGGAGAGGGTGGTGAAGCCGAAGGCGCGGGCGGCCTCGATGGCCTGCGCGACGACGCGGTCCTTGAAGGAGTGCGTCGGGTTGCCGGAGTCGTCCTTGACGTACAGACCGCCTGTGACACCCAGCTCGCGGGCCAGGTTGTCGGCCTTGACCAGCTTGGTCCAGCCCGGGTTGATGTTCGGCTTGTCCGCCACGTCGGCGGGGACGGGCAGCAGCGGGGCGTAACGCCAGATGTTCGCGGGGCCCGCTTCGATCCGCTTGCGCAGTTCCTCGGTGTCGTACGCCGAGAAGTCGTAGGCGATCTCGAGCGGGCCGAAACACTCCTCGCAGGCGAAGACCGGGCCGAGCGGTACGCGATGACCGCACTCGCGGCAGTTCAGCGCCGCGGCGGGACCGAGGTCGACCGGGGAAGCGGGGGAAGCGGTGGTGTCGGTGGTGCTTTCGACAGTCTGCACAGCCATGTGAGGCGAGGCCCTTTCTCCTCATCTTCCTCACGACGCATCTCGCCGTGAGACGGATTTGGCACCTTCCCTAGTCGGGAGCCTCGCCACGTCCGCGTGACAAGAACCGACTGGAGGGTTGCCGGGGCTTCAACGGGCCGTATCCCTCTGCCCCTCTGGATGAGCGGTCTTCAGTTGTTGTTCGTGCGGCGACCCCGGCATGCGATGGTCACCCGCGTTGTTCAAGACTGTAACCGACGTCCATGACCGTTGAGATAGTCGTCCGAACCGCGAGATGGATCACAGAGGGAGCGGGAGACCGTGCTGGAAGAAGTCGAGCGCTGGCTGAGCGCACGCTCCTGGTCCGTGGGGGACCGGCCGATCCAGCAGCTCATGGCCGCCAAGCAAGCCACCGGGCAGTCGGTCAGCGTGGTGCTCCCCGCCCTCGACGAGGAGGCGACCGTCGGCGGCATCGTCTCGGTGATCCGCCGGGAGCTGATGCTGCGGGTGCCGCTCGTGGACGAGCTGGTCGTCGTGGACTCCGGATCGAGGGACCGTACGTCGGCGGTGGCCGCGGCGGCGGGTGCCCGTGTCGTGCACCGCGACGCGATCCTCCCCCGTGTCCCGGCCGTGCCGGGCAAGGGCGAGGTGCTGTGGCGCTCGCTGCTGGTGACCGGCGGCGACATCGTCTGCTTCGTCGACGCGGACCTGCGCGAGTTCTCGGCCGACTTCGTGTCCGGGATCGTCGGCCCGCTGCTCACCGAGCCGGACGTGCACCTCGTGAAGGCCATGTACGACCGGCCTCTCGACGCCGCTCCCGGCCAGGGCGGCCGGGTCACGGAACTCATGGCCCGTCCGCTGCTCAACATGCACTGGCCGCGGCTGGCCGGCTTCGTCCAGCCGCTCGGCGGCGAGTACGCGGCCCGCCGCTCCCTCCTCGAACGGCTCCCCTTCCCCGTCGGCTACGGAGTCGAGCTGGGCATGCTGGTCGACGCCCTGCACCTGGTGGGCCTGGACGCTCTCGCACAGGTCGACGTCGGCGTCCGCAAGCACCGGCACCAGGACGGCCAGGCACTGGGCCGCATGTCCGCCGCCATCTACCGCACCGCCCAGCTCCGGCTGGCCCGCGGCCACCTGGTCCGGCCGTCCCTCATCCAGTTCGAGCGGGGCGCCGACGGCTTCGAGCCGCGCACGTACTCCGTGGACACCGAGGAACGGCCCCCGATGACGGAGATCGCGGAGTACGCGGCCCGGAAGGCGGCGTGAGCGTCAGCCGGGCACGCCGTCCGACCAGCGCCAGATGCCGCCGGAGTCCGGCTCGCAAGTCAGGTACTCGCCGCCGCGGGCTCCGGAGCCGGTGCCGCCTCCGGTTCCGGTGCCGGTTCCGGGGTGGCGGTGGCCGAGGCCGGTCACACCGACCACACAAGACGCGTGACGCAATCGATGCCGATGTGCCGCCCGTCCACGTTTGAGGGTTTCGGGGCCGGGCTAGGTTGAGGCGTATGGCTTCAAGCTTCGGTGCTGCTCAGGTGCTGGTCGCCTCCAACAGGGGGCCGGTCTCGTACGAGGTACGGGAGGACGGTTCGCTGCACGCCAGACGCGGCGGTGGCGGGCTGGTCTCCGGACTGTCGGCCATCGGGCCGGACGCGGGGGCGCTGTGGGTGTGCTCCGCGTTGAGCGACGGCGACCGCGAGGCGGTACGGCGCGGGGCCGGCGAGGACGGCGTACGGATGCTGGACGTACCGGCCGACGTGCACGCGGACGCGTACAACGGCATCGCCAACTCCGTGCTGTGGTTCGTGCACCACATGCTCTACCAGACCCCGCTCGAGCCGGTCTTCGACGCGGAGTTCCGGCGGCAGTGGGCCTCCTACGAGGCGTACAACCGGGCCTTCTCCGAGGCGCTGGCCGAGGAGGCGGCCGAGGGCGCGGTCGCGATCGTGCAGGACTACCACCTGACGCTGGTGCCGGGGATGCTGCGGGAGCTGCGGCCGGATCTCCGGATCGGCCACTTCTCGCACACGCCGTGGGCGCCGGTCGACTACTTCCGGCTGCTGCCGGACGACATCGCCGAGCAGGTGCTGCGCGGCATGCTCGGCGCCGACCGGCTCGGGTTCCTCACCCGTCGGTGGGCGGACGCGTTCACCGCGTGCTGCGACGCCGTGGTGGGCGGGGCCGGTGGCACCGAGATCGGCGTGCACGGGCTCGGCGCGGACGCGGACTTCCTGCGGCAGCGGTCGCACGAGGCCGACGTGGAAGAGCGGATGGCGGCGCTGCGGACGGAGATCGGTCAGGGCCCGGACGGGAGCGCGCGCCGGACGATCGTGCGGGTGGACCGGACCGAGCTGTCGAAGAACATCGTGCGGGGGCTGCTGGCGTACCGGGAGCTGCTGGCCGGGCGGCCCGAGTGGCGCGAACGGGTCGTGCACGTCGCGTTCGCCTACCCCTCGCGGCAGGATCTCGCCGTGTACCGGGACTACACCGCCGAGGTGCGGCGGGTCGCGGACTCGATCAACGAGGAGTTCGGGACGGCCGGGTGGACGCCGGTCGTGCTGCACGTGAAGGACGACTTCTCGCGGTCGCTGGCGGCGTACCGGCTGGCGGACGTGGCGCTGGTCAACCCCGTCCGGGACGGGATGAACCTCGTCGCGAAGGAGGTGCCGGTCGTCTCCGACGAGGGGTGCGTGCTGGTGCTGTCCCGGGAGGCGGGGGCGTACGAGGAGTTGGGGGACGACGCGGTGGTAGTGAATCCGTACGACGTGTCGGGGACGGCGGAGGCGTTGCACGAGGCGTTGTCGGTCGGTGCCGGGGAGCGGGCGGAGCGGTCGAAGCGGTTGGCGGCGGCGGGGACGGCGTTGCCTCCGGCGCGGTGGTTTCTTGAGCAGTTGGAGGCGTTGAGGTCTTGATTGCCGGGTGATCCGGCGTTGGGGCTGAGCGGGGGTGGGTCGCGCGGCCCGGCGCCGCCGGGGTGCCGCCTGCGCCCACCCGTGCCGCCCTAGGCGGCACGAATGCCCGCAGGCTGGGGCGGAGCTGCTACGCGAGGCGTGCGGCCAGGGAACGCAGGAGGTGCACCACGCCTTCCGGGCCGTCGACCACCACGTCGGCTCGTTCGCGGAGGTCGGGCACCTCGTCGCTGCCGCTGCAGACCAGGAGGCCGGGGGTGCCCTCCGTGCGGAGGGTCTCGACGGCCGTGAAGGCGGGGAGGTCGCCGAGGTCGTCGCCGGCGTAGAGGACGGCCCCCGCGTCCAGCTCCCGGACGTACTCCCGCAGGGCGGCGCCCTTGTCCATGCCGGGTGGGCGCAGTTCCAGGACCATGCGGCCCGGTTCGACGATGAGGCCGTGGCGGGTGGCGAGGCCGGCGAGCGGGGCGCGCAGGGTGTCGAAGGCGGCCTGGGGATCGGGGGCGCGGCGGGTGTGGACGGCGACCGCGTGGCCCTTCTCCTCGATCCACGTGCCCTGGCCCGCCCCGGAGCGCTCCAGCAGCCCCGGCAGCTCGGCGCGGACGGCGGCGACGCCGGGGTGCGGTTCGGGGGTGGTGAGCGCGCCGGTGGCGGCGTCCCAGCGCTCGGCGCCGTAGTGGCCGAGGACGACGAGGTGATCCAGGCCGGGGATGTCCGCGAAGCCGCCGTGGTGGACCGCGACCTCGGCCGGGCGGCCGGTGATCACCGCGACGGAGGCGACCTTCGGGGCGAGGGCCGCGAGCGCCGGTACGGCGTCCGGGTGGGCGCGGGCCCGGTCGGGGTCGGCGACGATCGGGGCGAGCGTGCCGTCGAAGTCGAGGGCGATCACCGCGCGGCCGGGGGCGGCGAGGAGGGCGTCGAGCCCTTCGCGCCCGGCCGCCGTCGCGGGGGTCGGCAGGTGGTCCGGGGAGTCGTCACGGGTGGAGTCCTGGTGGCTGCCCATACCGCGAACCTATCCCGCCGGGGCGGAAGACAATCTCACCGCTGCCTCGCCACTGCCTTCCTGCCGCCTCGCCACTGCGTACCGCTGCCTCACCGCTGCGTTACTACTGAGCCACCGCTGCCTTACTCACCGCCGCCTCACCGCTCCGAGCGGCGCGACTCCCGTATCCGGCGCAGGCGGTTGACCGTCACCGGGTCGGCCGCCAGGGCGCGGGGGTCGTCCAGGAGGGCGTTGAGCAGCTGGTAGTAGCGGACGGGGGCCAGGCCCAGCTCCTCGCGGATCGCGCGCTCCTTCGCGCCGGGGCCGGAAAAGCCGCGGCGCTCCAGCGCGAGGATGTCGCGCTCCCTCTGTCCCAGGTCCATGGACGGCACCGTAACGCCCGCCACCGACAGCGGGCCGATGCCCGCTGCCCGCTACTCGGCGCTGCCCGCCCGCATCGCCGTCGTCTGGAGCTGGCCGAGTACCTCCTCGGGGCTGCCGCCGGGGGCGACCGCCTGGCCGATCTGCTTCTTGACGTCCGCGCTGACCGAGGCCCAGGAGGTCTTGCCGACCGGGTACAGCTCGGAGAGCAGCAGCTCGTCCAGGAAGGGCTTGAGCTTCTTGTCCTCCGCGGCCGTGCTCATGACCTGGGACGCGGACGTGGTCACCGGCAGCAGGTCGTACTCGCGGGAGAAGTCGAGGACGTTCTCGTCGCTGTAGACGAAGTCGAGGAAGTCGCCGATCTCCTCCTGGTGGCCGTTCTTCTTGAAGGCCGTCATCCAGTCGGTGACGCCGAGCGTGTTCCGGCTCTCGCCGTCGACGCCGGGCGTGGTCACCATGCCGTACTTCACCCCCTTGTCGGAGGCCATCTTCATCAGCGAGGGGTGCCCGTTGAGCATGCCGACGTCGCCGTTGGCGAAGGCGGCGAAGGCGTCGGCCCGGTCGAGCTCTCCGGGGGCGACCGGGCCGGTGAGGCCCTCGCCGACCAGTTCGTCCCGCAGCCAGGTGAAGGTGGTGACGTTCTGCGGCGAGTCGACGGAATAGGTGCCGACATCGTCGGTGTAGCCGCCCCCGCCGCTGAGCATCCACTGCATCGTCTCGGCCTGCGCCTCCTCGGCGCCCAGCGGCAGCGCGTACGGGTACTTCACGCCCTCGGCCTTGAGCGCCTCGGCGGCGTCCGCGAGGTCGTCCCAGCTCTTGGGCGGGGTGACGCCGGCCTTTTCGAGGAGGGTCTTGTTGTAGAAGAGCACGCGGGTGGAGGCCGCGAAGGGCAGGCCGTACTGCACCCCGTTGACCTGGCCCGCGCCGGCGAGCTGGGAGACGAAGTCGGCCTGGACCGGTATGGAGAGCACGTCGTCGGCGCTGTAGAGCAGGTCCTTGTCCGCGTAGTCGGAGTAGGCGCCGATCTGCGCCATGTCGGGTGCCTCGCCGGCCTCGACCATCTCGCGGACCTTGCGGTCGACGTCGGTCCAGGAGTGGACGGTGACGTCCACGTGCACGCCGGGGTGCTCGGCCTCGTAGGCCCTGGCCAGCTCGTCCCAGTATTTCTGGGAGCTGTTGGCCTTGCTGTCGCCGTAGTCGGCGGCGACCAGCCTCAGCGTCACCTCGCCGGAGTCCCCGGTGAGCCCGCAGCCGCCGAGGACCGCTGTCATGCCCAGTGCGGACACCACCGCGATCGTTCCTGTCCTACGCCGCTGCACCGTGATTCCCCAACCCTGCCGACGACTCGTCGTTCACTGCTTTGCTTACGCGTTCGCTTGTTCGCTTGTCCGCTTAACGGATTAAGGTCTACACCACGGCAGTGGACTAGACCTCTCCCGGGTCAACGGGCCACACTGTCCCCGTGAGACATGTCATCGCCCTCGATGTGGGCGGCACCGGGATGAAGGCCGCCCTGGCGGGGCCGGGGGGCGAGCTGCTGCACCAGGCCCGCCGGGCCACCGGCCGCGACCGCGGGCCCGACGCCGTCGTCGCGGGCATCCTGGACTTCGCCGCCGAACTGCGCGCCTACGGTGCCGACCGGTTCGGCGAGCCCGCCCGTGCCGCCGGTGTGGCCGTCCCCGGCATCATCGACGAGGAGCACGGCACCGCCGTGTACGCGGCCAACCTCGGCTGGCGCGACGTACCGCTGCGGGCACTGCTCGGCGACCGGCTCGACGGCATCCCGGTCGCCCTCGGTCACGACGTGCGCACCGGCGGACTCGCCGAGGGCCGGATCGGGGCCGGTCGGGGCGCCGACCGGTTCTTGTTCGTGCCGCTGGGCACCGGCATCGCGGGCGCCATCGGCATCGACGGCCGGGTGGAGTCGGGCGCCCACGGCTTCGCGGGCGAGATCGGCCACATCGTCGTACGGCCCGGTGGCACCCCGTGTCCGTGCGGGCAGCGTGGCTGCCTGGAGCGGTTCGCGTCCGCGTCGGCGGTCAGCCAGGCGTGGGCCGAGGCGTGCGGCGACCCGGACGCGGACGCCGCCGACTGCGCCGAGGCCGTCGAGGCGGGCGACGCCCGCGCGCTCGCCGTGTGGCAGGGCGCCGTGGACGCGCTCGCCGACGGGCTGGTCACCGCGCTCACTCTGCTGGACCCGCGCGTCCTGATCATCGGTGGCGGCCTCGCCGAGGCGGGGGAAACCTTGTTCACACCGCTGCGGGACGCCGTCCGGCGGCGCGTCACCTTCCAGAAGCTGCCGGAACTGGTCCCCGCGGCGCTGGGGGACACCGCCGGCTGCCTGGGTGCCGGGCTCATGGCCTGGGACCTGCTCAGCACCGCTCCTACGACCGCGACTCCCCCGGAGGTAACCACCTGATGGCCCCAAGCAAGGTTCTCGCCGGTGCCCGGGTGGTACTGCCCACCGGCACCGTGGACGACGGGCGCGTGATCGTCGACGGCACGCGGATCGCGGACACGGCGGCCCCGGAGACGGAAGTCATCGACGTATCGGGCCACTGGGTGGTCCCCGGCTTCGTCGACATCCACAACCACGGTGGCGGCGGCGCCTCCTTCGCCGGCGGCACCCACGAGGACATCCTCAAGGGCGTCCACACCCACCGCCGGCACGGCACGACGACGGTGGTCGCCTCCGCCGTCACCGGTGACCTGGACTTCCTCGCCCGGCACGCCGGGGTGCTCGCCGAGCTGGCCCAGCAGGGCGACATCGCCGGCGTCCACTTCGAGGGGCCGTTCATCTCCCCGTGCCGCAAGGGCGCGCACGACGAGCAGCTGCTGCGCGACCCCGACCCGGCCGAGGTCCGCAAGCTGATCGACGCCGCGCACGGCCACGCGAAGATGATGACGCTGGCCACCGAGCTGCCGGGCGGCCTGGACTCCGTACGGCTGCTGGCGGAGCACGGCGTGATCGCGGCGGTCGGACACACCGACGCCACTTACGAGCAGACGCTCCAGGCCATCGACGCGGGCGCCACGGTCGCCACGCACCTGTTCAACGCGATGCCGCCGCTCGGCCACCGCGCCCCCGGCCCGATCACCGCGCTGCTGGAGGACGAGCGGATCACCGTAGAGCTGATCAACGACGGCACACATCTGCACCCGGCCGCGCTCCGCCTCGCCTTCCACCACGCGGGCGCCGCCCGGGTCGCCTTCATCACCGACGCGATGGACGCGGCCGGCTTCGGCGACGGCCGCTACCTGCTCGGCCCGATGGAGGTCGAGGTCGCCGACGGCGTGGCCCGGCTGGTGGAGGGCGGCTCGATCGCGGGCTCCACGCTCACCCTGGACCGCGCCTTCAAGCGGGCGGTGACGGTGGACGAGCTGCCCGTCGAGGACGTCGTCGCGGCGATCTCCGCCAACCCGGCGCGGCTGCTCGGCCTGGCCGACCGGGTCGGCTCCCTGGAACCCGGGAAGGACGCCGACCTGGTGGTCCTGGACGACGCCTTCGACCTGGTGGGCGTGATGCGCCGGGGCGAATGGGTGGTCGATCCCCAAGTGGGCTGATCCGTCCCCGAGTCCGGCCCCGGACCGGCCCACGGTGGCCGGACCGGGGGTGGGCCCGCCGCCGTCCTTTTGGCATGATCGTGTCCCCGGAACACACCGGAGCGAATCCGGGGACACACGGCAGCCGCAGCCGATCGGGGGAGGTCGACACAGGTGACACAGGTGACGCGGGTGATCCTCACCGTCACGCTGAACACCGCTCTCGACATCACCTACCGTGTCCCGGCCCTGCGCCCCCACGCCTCCCACCGGGTCACCGCGGTGACGGAGCGCCCCGGCGGCAAGGGCCTGAACGTGGCCCGGGTGCTGGCGGCCCTCGGGCACGAGGTGACGGTCACCGGCTTCGCGGGCGGCACCACCGGGGGCGTCGTCCGCGAGGGACTCACCGGCGTGCGCGGGGTGACCGACGCGCTCGTACCGGTCGCGGGGGCGACCCGCCGCACCATCGCCGTCGTCGACGAACGCACCGGCGACACCACCCAGCTCAACGAACCCGGCCCGGCCGTCGCCCCCGCCGAATGGAACGCCTTCCAGGAGACCTACGAGGACCTGCTGGCCGGCGCCGCCGCGGTGGCCCTGTGCGGCAGTCTGCCGCCGGGCGTCCCGGTGAACGCCTATGCCGGGCTGGTGCGCACCGCCCGCGCCGCCGGCGTCCCCGTCCTGCTGGACACCAGCGGGGAGCCGCTGCGCCGGGGGGTCGCCGCCCGACCGGACCTGATCAAGCCGAACGCCGACGAACTCGCCGAGCTGACCGGTTCGCACGAGCCGCTGCGGGCCACCCAGGCCGCCCGGCGCCGCGGTGCCCGCTCGGTGGTCGCCTCGCTGGGCGCCGAGGGGCTGCTCGCGGTGACCCCGGAGGGCCGCTGGCGGGCCGCACCGCCCGCCCGCGTCCACGGCAACCCGACGGGTGCGGGGGACTCGGTCGTCGCGGGACTGCTTGCCGGCCTGGTCGAGCACCTGCCCTGGCCGGACCGCCTGGCCCGCGCGGTCGCCCTGTCCGCGGCGACGGTGCTGGCACCGGTGGCGGGCGAGTTCGACCGGGGGGCGTACGAGGAGCTGCTCGGACGCGGGGTCGCGGTGACTGCGGAGGCGGGCGCGGCGTGACGCGCCGGCCCGTCACGCGCCAGGGCCTGTCCGCCAGCGCCTAGTCCTTGACCTGGCCCTTCTTCAGGGAGAACTGGTCCAGCAGGACGTTGCACTTGTCGCCGTCGGCGCAGGAGAGCGAGATCGTGTTGGTGCCCTTGTTGAGGGTGGGCCAGGCGTAGGTCTTGGTCCAGCCCTTGGCGAAGTCGCCGTCCTTGGCCCCGGTGAAGTTGCCCAGGTTCAGCTTGCTGCCGAACTCCTTGCCGTTGACCGTCAGGGTCATCGACTGGTCCTCGCCGGCCGCGCTGTAGCCGGCGAAGAGGGTGTAGAGGCCGTCCTCGGGGATGCCGTCCACGGTCCAGGTGACCGAGGCGCCGGGCTGGTTGAGATTGGCCACATAGACGCCGCCGTCCGACCGGGCGCCGTCGATCTCCGACGCCGTCGCCACGCCGGGCGACAGCCGCAGGGCCTTCGCGTCCACGGCCGGGAGCTTCACCTCTTCCTCGGCGCCGTCGCTCGCCGACGGGCTCGGGCCGGTGGTGTCGGACTGGGTGGGGGCCGTGCCGCCGCCCGCCTCGTCGCCGCCCTTGTCGTCGTCCGAGCCGCTGCTCGTCATGGCCACGGCGATACCGATGACCACCGCCGCGACGACCGCGACCGCGCCGATCAGCAGACCCTTGGTGTTGGGGCCGCGGCGCCCGCCGCCCCCGCCGTGCGCCGACTGCTGCCCAGCGGTGGGAGAGCCGCCGCCGGGGAAGGTCTCCGGCGCCGCGTAGTGCGCGTTCGGCCGGCCGTGGGCGCCCTGCTGCTGGCCGTAGGTGCCGTGCTGCTGCGGGGCGGCCTGGCCGTAGGCCGCGGTCGGGGCGGCCTGGCCCTGCGGTGCTCCGTACTGCCGCGTGCCGACGGGACGCACCCGGTTGACCGAGTTCGGGTAGCCGTAGCCACCGGACGGCGGCTGGGCCCCGTTGGCCTGCCCGTCGGCGTAGAGGTAGCCGAAGGGGTCGTCGTCCTCGGGCGTGCTCGCGCCGTTGTTGCCGGGCGTCATCCCTAGGTCTCCTAACCAGATGCGGTGCGTGTGCGGTATGGGTGTGAGATGGCGAGCCTACCCGCTCCCACTGACCCGAAAGGGTGACTCAGACCGCATCAAGGCGCTGACCTGGTGATCATCCGGCTCGGCGATGCTGTTTGGGACGAGATCGTTTCTCGACGTACATCCGTTCGTCAGCTGACTTCAGCACTTCGTCCGCCGTCATGCCGCAGTGGGCCCACCCGATGCCGAAACTGGCGCCCACGCGGACGGCCCTTCCCTCGGCCCGGATGGGCTGGATGATCTCGTTGCGCAGCCGTACGGCGAGGTCCTGGGCGTCGGCCCGGCCGAGCCCGTTGGCGAGGATCACGAACTCGTCGCCGCCGAGCCGGGCCACCGTGTCGCCGTCGCGCACGCCGCCGCTGAGCCGGCGGGCGACCTCGATGAGCACGGTGTCACCGGCGTTGTGTCCGAACCGGTCGTTGATCGACTTGAAGCCGTCCAGGTCGCAGAAGAGGACCGCGAGCCCCTTCGTGCCGTCGTCCCGGCCGTCCGCGGGGGCGACGGCGTGCACATGGTGGTCGTAGGCGCCGTACGGCTCGGTGACCGCGCCGAAGTCGAAGGTGTGGCCGCCGGAGTCGAAGACGGCGGAGTCCCCGTACGCGGCGTCCATGGCGTCCACCACACCCGGATGGGGCGCCTGCGGGCGCCGGCAGAGCCGGGCGGCGAGGCGGGAGCGCAGCTCGGCGGAGTTCGGCAGGCCGGTGAGGGAGTCGTGGGAGGCGCGGTGGGCGAGCTGGAGCTCGCGGCGCTTGCGTTCCTCTATGTCCTCGACGTGGGTGAGCAGGAAGCGCGGCCCGTCGGCGGCGTCGGCGACGACGCTGTTGCGCAGCGAGACCCAGACGTAGCTGCCGTCGCGGCGGCCCAGGCGCAGCTCGGCCCGGCCGCCCTCGGCGGAGGTGCGCAGCAGGGTGCCGATGTCCTCGGGGTGGACGAGGTCGGAGAAGGCGTAGCGGCGCATCGCGGAGGCGGGGCGGCCGAGGAGGCGGCAGAGCGCGTCGTTGGTGCGCAGGATCCGGCCGTGCTGGTCGCCGCCCATCTCGGCGATGGCCATGCCGGAGGGGGCGTACTCGAAGGCCTGCCGGAAGCTCTCCTCGCTGGCCCTGAGCGCCTGCTGGTCGCGCTCCAGGCGGACCAGGGCGCGCTGCATGTTGGAGCGGAGCCGGGCGTTGCTGATCGCGATGGCGGCCTGGAACGCGTACATCTGCAGGGCCTCGCGGCCCCAGGCGCCGGGGCGGCGGCCGTTGCGCGGCCGGTCCACGGACAGGACGCCGATCAGCTCGCCGCTGTTGCCACTGCCCTGCGGGCCGGGCGCGTACATCGGGGCGAAGAGCCGGTCCGAGGGGTGCCACTCGTCCTCGAAGCGGGGCGCGGGCCCGTCGGTGTACCACTGCGGGACGTCGTCGTCGTCGAGGATCCAGCCCTCGGTGTGGGGTATGAAGATCAGGTCGCCCCACTGCTCGCCCATGCTCAGGCGGCGGTCCCAGGACTCCCGGGAGCCCGCCCGGCCGGTGATGAGCGCCTCGGCGGCCTGGTTGCCGGAGAAGGCGGCGACGACGAGGTCGCCGTCGGGGCGGACCAGGTTGACGCACGCCAGCTCGTACCCGAGAGCCTGGACGACGCCGTCGGCGACGGTCTGCAGGGTGTCGGCCAGGCTGCGGGCCGTGTTCATGTCGGCCATGACCTGGTGCAGTTGACGCAGGGACGCAAGACGGACGTAGGGCTCCGACTCGGTCTCCATGCTCGCCCTCCCCCCGAGACCTCGCAGCGAATCAAGGGTTCTCTTCGGCGCCTTTACTGATGGTGCCCTTGCAGGTTCCCCGCCACTGAATCACAGCGCGCTCCCCACTCGGTACACAGGGTCAACAATTACCGCTCCTTGTGACTCAAGTCACAGCGAAAGATGAACAATTGAGTGGTGTTTCTGCGTTTTCCCTGTGCGTTTACTGAACGCAAAGTTTGTAGGTATGCGCACGTCTCCTTCTGTGGTCCTAGGTCCCGGTTCGGACCGGGGCCCGATGCCCCGCCCGCGGCCCGCCGATTAGCGTGGCAGGGTGCCGAACACTCCTTCCCTCACGTCCCCCGCGTCCCACACGCTCCCGTTGCCGTCGCCCCTCGCCGGGCATGCTGAGGGGGTGAGCAACGAGGAGTTCCGTGCCGCCATGTCCCGGCTGGCCTCGGGCGTGGTCCTGGTGACCGCGCAGGAGCCGCCGCTCGACCCCGACGACCCGCAGGCACCGCGCGGCGAGGACGTCGGGATGACGGCCACGGCGTTCATGTCGGTGTCCCTGGACCCGCCGCTGGTCCTGGTCAGCCTGCGCGAGGGCTCCCGCATGGACGACCTGCTCGACGAGCAGCCCCGGTGGGCGGTCTCCGTCCTCTCCGAGAGCCAGCGGCACATCGCGGGCCGCTTCGCCATGAAGGGCCGCGTCAGCGACCGGCTGCTGTTCGCGGACATCCCCTACCTGCGGGGCGAGGCGTCCGGGGCGCCGCTGGTGGGCGGGGCGCTGGCGACCCTGGAGTGCCGTACCGAGCAGCGGGTGCCCGCCGGGGACCACACCCTGGTCATCGGCCGCGTACTGACCGCCTCGCTGCCGAGCGCGGACGGGGGGCCGCTGGCGTACTTCAAGGGGCGGTACCGGCAGCTGGGCTGAGCGGAATTCGCTCGCCCGCGCGTGGGCCGCCTGTTTAGGGTGCGCGCATGACGACCGGTGCCTCGCTGCGACCCCCGCTCCGGCTGGTGGAGATCACTCCCGCGAACCTCGACGCCGCCCTGGGCATACGGGTGCTCCCCGAGCAGGAACACGCCGTCTCCCCGGTGGTGAAGTCCCTGGCCGAGGCCTACGTCCACCCCGACGCCGCCTGGCCCCGGCTGATCCTCGACGGCGACCGTGCCGTCGGCTTCCTCATGGCCTTCTTCGACATCGACTGGTACGAGGACGGCAGCGTCCGACGCTCCGGGCTGTGGCGGCTGAACATCGCGGCCGGGGAACAGGGCCAGGGGTACGGCCGCTTCGCCGTGGAGTCGGTGGCCACCCGGATCCGCCGCCGCGGCGGCAAGGAGTGCTGGGTGACGTGGCATCCCGGCCCGAACGGCCCCGAGGGCTTCTACCTGGGCCTGGGCTTCCGCCCCAACGGGGAGACCAGCGAGGGCGAGACGGTGGGCGTGCTGAAGCTGGACTGACCCTTCCGGCCCTGGGGCCTGTCCGGCAGACCCCGCCTGCCCCGACCTCCGGGCGGACGACGGGATTTGTCAGGCACGCCCTAGTCCCAGCTCTTCGGGGTGCGGCCCCGCTTGGTCTGCGAGCGCTGCTTCTTCTCCCGCAGCCGGCGTTCGTTGATGCCGCGCGGGATGCGGGTCGGCCTGCGGGGCTTGGGCGGGGGCGCGGTGGCCTCGGCGAGGAGGGCGGCGAGGCGTACGGCGGCGGTCTCGCGGTTGCGCCACTGGGAGCGGTGCTCGGAGGCGCGGACGGTGACGACGCCGTCGGCCAGGCGCCCGGCCAGCCGCTCCAGGGCCCGCGTCTTCCACACCTCCGGCAGGGCCTCGGTCCTCGCCAGGTCGAAGCGGAGTTCAACCGCCGTGTCCGTGGTGTTGACGTGCTGGCCGCCGGGCCCCGAGGAGCGCGAGAAACGCCAGACGAGCTCGGCCTCGGGCAGGGAGACGGAGCCGCGGATGACATGGGGACCGGACATGCCGTCCATGTTCCCGTCCCCGGACGGCCCACGTCATCCCAATATCCTGATCCAGGCCTCGGTAAAGAAAGTAAAGAGAGCAGGAACCTTGCGTACCCCTCTCGTCGTTCATGGGGGTAGCTGTAGCTTTCTTGCCGTACGTACACGAAGGAAGGGACTCCCAACAATGGCTGTAAGCCTGTCCAAGGGTGGCAACGTCTCGCTCACCAAGGAGGCTCCGGGCCTGACCGAAGTCACCGTGGGCCTCGGCTGGGACGTCCGCACCACCACCGGCACCGACTTCGACCTCGACGCCTCCGCGATCGCGGTCAACACGGAGGGCAAGGTCTACTCCGACGCCCACTTCGTGTTCTTCAACAACAAGCAGACGCCGGACAACACGATCGTCCACACCGGTGACAACCGCACCGGCGAGGGCGCCGGCGACGACGAGGCGATCAACGTCAACCTGGCCGGCCTCCCGGCCGACATCGAGAAGATCGTCTTCCCGGTGTCGATCTACGACGCCGAGAACCGTTCGCAGAACTTCGGCCAGGTGCGCAACGCCTACATCCGCATCCTCAACAAGGCCGGCGGCGCCGAGATCGCCCGCTACGACCTCTCCGAGGACGCGGCCACCGAGACCGCCATGGTCTTCGGCGAGCTGTACCGCAACGGCGCCGAGTGGAAGTTCCGCGCCGTCGGCCAGGGCTACGCCTCGGGCCTGGTGGGCATCGCCCAGGACTTCGGTGTGAACGTCTGACGTTCACTCACCCGTTCGTTCCGTACGAAGGCCCCCCGGTCGTGCGCCGGGGGGCCTTCGGCGTCCCGGCGGTGGGGCATCACGGCAGCGGCACAGGTCACGGCGTCACGGCAGCAGGCGCCGTTCCTTGGCCACCGCGACCGCGCCCGCGCGGGTGTCGACGCCGAGCTTGTCGTAGACGCGGCGCAGATGGGTCTTCACCGTGGCCTCGCTGATGAACAGGGCGCGGGCGATCTCCCGGTTGCCGAGTCCGGTGGCGAGCTGGGCCAGGATGTCGCGTTCGCGGTCGGTGAGGGAGGGGCGCGGGCTGCGCATGTTGGCCATGACGCGGCTGGCGACGGGTCCGGACAGGGCCGTGCGGCCCTCGGCGGCGGCGTGGATGGCCGCGAAGAGTTCCTCGGGGCGTTCGGCCTTCAGCAGGTAGCCGGTCGCGCCGGCCTCGATGGCGCGGGTGATGTCGGCGTCGGTGTCGTACGTGGTGAGGACCAGGACGTGCGGGGCGGTTCCCCCGGGTCCCGAGGCTGCCGTGAGGCGGCGGGTGGTCTCCACTCCGTCGATGCCCTCGCCGAGTTGAAGGTCCATCAGCACCACGTCCGGCGCCAGCCGCGCGGCGAGCGCGAGCGCCTCCTCGCCGGTCCCCGCCTCGCCGGCCACCTCGATGCCGGGGGCGCTGTCGAGCAGGGCGAGCAGCCCGGCGCGTACGACGACGTGGTCGTCGCAGACCAGGATGCGCACGGGGGCGGGGGCGGGGCCACTGCCTGCCGGGTCGGTCATCGGGGTGCCTCCAGCGGGGTGGCCGAAGCGGTCATCGGGGTGCCTCCAGCGGGTCGGCCGGGTCGGTTCGGGGCGCCAGGGGGACGGCGGCGGACAGGACGGTGCCCTCGCCGGGGGCGGACTCGACGGTCAGGGCGCCGCCGAGCTGACGCAGCCGGGCGCGCATGGCGGGCAGCCCGTGTCCGCGCACCCCGGCGGGGGCGTCGGGCAGCGCGGCCGGGTCGAAGCCCTGCCCGTCGTCGGTGACGTCCAGGACGGCCTGGTCGTCGAGGAGGGTGAGGGTGAGCGCGACGGTGGACGCGTCCGCGTGTTCCCGGACGTTGGCCAGGGCGCCCTGGGCGACGCGCAGCAGGGCCGACTGGACGCGGTCGGGCAGCGGCGGGACGCGGGCGCCGTCGTCCACGTGGACGCGCACGGTGAGCTGGTCGCCGGACTCCCGTGCGGCCAGGGCACGCAGCGCCGCCTGAAGGCCGCCGCCGCGGGCGAGGTCGGCGGGGGCGAGGTCGTGGACGAAGCGGCGGGCCTCGGTGAGGTTGTGCTCGGCGACGGAGGCGGCGCCCCGGACGTGGGTGCGGGCCTTGCCCGGGTCGGACTCCCAGACCCGCTCGGCCGCCTGGAGCAGCATCCGCTGGCTGGACAGGCCCTGGGCGAGACTGTCGTGGATCTCCCTGGACAGCCGCTGCCGTTCGGCGAGCGTGCCCTCGCGGCGCTCGGCGGCGGCGAGTTCGCGGCGGGTGCGGATCAGGTCGTCGATCAGGGCGCGCTGCCGGGCCGCCTGGCGTTCGGTGTGCAGGAACACGGCGGCGGCGATCGCGGCGACGGCGGGCGGCGCGAGCAGCAGGTTCGGGTCGAAGCGCCCGGCGAGCCGGAACTGCGCGGCGACGACGAACACCGTCAGGACGGTCACCAGCACGAGCGCCGCCCGGGCCGGCAGGGTGCGCAGGCCGGTGTAGAAGAGGGGCACCGCGCACCAGGAGAAGCTGGGCGCGAGGACGACCAGCACCATCCACACCACGACCACCAGGCCCAGCCAGGCCAGGCGCCGCCGGGTGGGCCGCGCCCCGGGGCCGCTCAGGACGGGGCCGAGCAGGTGCAGCACGGCCAGCGCGAGGGACAGGGCGAGGATCCACGGGGTCCGGGGCTCGCCGGGGTGGCGCAGCAGGAAGCGGGCCAGGGCGCCTCCGAGCAGCAGGAAGAACGCCACGTGCATGACGGCGCCGAGCCACTGGGTGTCCGGGGCGTACGGCTTCGGCATCCCACGCGCCTCCTTTGTCGCCTTCGTGTCCTACAACGTGCCGTAGAAGACCGCTGAGCTGCGCGGACACTCCCATGGTGGCCCTTCGGGAGGGCCGGCGGGGTCAGCCGATCGGATGACCCCGCCGTCGCCCGTTCCGTCGCCCACGAGCACCCGGAACGGCGACCGTGCGCCCCGGCCGCGGGGCGGAGGGTGGAGAGCGGACGGACCGACCCCCCTTCCCCACCGCGATGTCCCCCCGACATCCCACCCCGAGGAGCAGACCACCATGAAGAAGACCCTCTCCCGGCGCACCCGCATCGCCACCGGCGGCGCCGTTCTCGCCGCCGTCGTCGCCGGCACCTTCGGCACGGTGGCGGCGAACGCCTCCGCACCGCAGGCCGCCCAGGACTCCGCCGTGGCCACCGCCCCCGCCGCTGCGGCCGGCAAGCGCGACACCACCACCTCCACCCACCTGACGATCGACGCCGCGAACGAGGCGGCGCGGGCCGCGCTGAAGGCCGCCGAGAAGGAGGGCCAGCGGATCACGGTCGCCGTCGTCGACCGCAACGGCAACACGATCCTCACCATGCGCGGTGACGGCGCCGGCCCGCAGTCCTACGAGTCGGCCGAGAGGAAGGCGTTCACCGCGGTCTCCTGGAACGCGCCGACCAGCGAGCTGGAGGGCCGCCTGGAGAACGCCCCGAACCTGAAGGACATCCCGGGCACCCTGTTCCTGGGCGGCGGCGTCCCGGTCACGGCCGGCAAGGCGCCGATCGCCGGCATCGGCGTCGCGGGCGCCCCGTCCGGCACCCTGGACGAGAAGTTCGCGCAGGTGGGTGCGGCGGCGATCGGCTGACAACCGCTCGCGCCTGCCGTAGGCCCCGACAGCCGGTCCCAACGGGCGTTTCACGTGAAACGCCTCATAGGATCACGACGTGCGCACCCCCCGTCTGCTCGTAGCCGCCGCCACCGCCACCGCCCTCGCGGCGTGCAGCGGTGGTGGCGCGGTCGACGGCACCCCCGGCGGCTCGGGCGTGCGCGACCCGTACTTCCCGAAGGCGGGAAACGGCGGCTACGACGTCGGGCACTACGACCTGACCCTGGCCTACGACCCCGACGCCGAGCACCTCACCGGCACCGCGACGATCACCGCCCGCGCGACCCGGGACATGTCCGCCTTCAACCTCGACCTCAAGGGCCTGGACGTGGAGAAGGTCACGGTCGAGGGCCGGAACGCCCGCTTCAACCGGGCCGGACAGGAGCTGACCGTCCGCCCGGCGGACGAGCTGGACGACGGGGAGACGTTCCGTGTGAGCGTCCGCTACTCCGGCGACCCGGTGACGGTGACCGACCCCGACGGCTCCGAGGAGGGCTGGCTGCCCACCGAGGACGGCGCGGTCGGGCTCGGTCAGCCGACGGGCTCGATGGCCTGGTTCCCCGGCAGTCACCACCCCTCCGACAAGGCCACGTACGACCTCGCGGTGACCGTGCCGGAGGGGCTGGGGGCGGTCTCCAACGGTGAGTTGACGGGCGAGCGGAACCACGGCGGCCGTACGACGTTCACCTGGCACACCGCCGAGCCGATGTCGAGCCACGTCGTCACGGTCGCCGTCGGCGACTGGGAGACCGACCGCTCCACCACCGACGACGGCCTGCCGGTGTACACGGCCGTCGACCCGGAGCAGGCCGACGCGAGCCGGAAGGTCCTGGGGCGGATCCCCGAGGTCGTGGAGTGGGCCGGGGAGAACTTCGGCCCGTACCCCTTCTCCTCCGCCGGCGCGATCGTCGACCGGGTCCAGGACGCCGGCTACGCCCTGGAGACCCAGAGCCGGCCGTACTTCCCGGGCGCCCCCGACACCGTCCTGCTCGTCCACGAACTCGCCCACCAGTGGTACGGGAATTCCGTCAGCCCGAAGACCTGGCAGGACATGTGGCTCAACGAGGGCTTCGCCACCTACGCCGAGTGGCTGTGGGAGGAGGACGAGGGCGGCGACACCGCGCAGGAGACCTTCGACGCGCTCTACGACGGGACCTACTACTCCGACGAGGACGCGAGCGACTCGATCTGGGCGTTCCCGCCCGCTGACCCGCCCGACGCGGACGACATCTCCGCGAGCCCCGTCTACCAGCGCGGCGCGATGGTCCTGCACAAGATCCGCCAGCAGGTCGGCGACGACGCCTTCCGGGACCTCCTGCGTGGCTGGGCCACCGCCCACCGCCACGGCAACGCGGACACCGACGACTTCACGGCGTACGTGGAGAAGTCGGCGCCGGATGAGGACTTCACGGAGGTCTGGGAGGACTGGCTCCACGGCGACGGCCGGCCGGAGAGCCCGTGAGGCACGGCACCGCGACCGGCCCGGCTCCGGCGACGGCCGGGCCATGACACCATCACCTGCGTGCTCGACATCGGCTACGCCCTCTCCACCCGCTTCCCCGACCCCCCGCAGACGGACTACCGCCGTGCGGACGTCCGGGCGCTGCGGCACGACCTGTTCTGCGGGGACGTGTATCTCGCCGACACCAAGGCGGACCGGGAATTCTCCACAGCCTGGGGATGGGTGCCGGTGCTCGACTTCGCCTGGGCGCTGTGCGACATCGTGGAGCGCGTCGACCGGGACCCGGCGGGTTCCCGGGCCGCCCGTCCGCAGCGGGCGGAGCTGGACTTCACCGAGTCCACCGACCGGCTGCTCTTCGAGCGCCGCTTCGGCTGGGTCGACATCGAGGCCGAGTGGCTGCCGGAGAGCGAGCCCCCGCTCTCCTTCTCCCACACCGAACTGCGCCGGGAGTCCCGCGACTTCCTGCACGACCTGATCGCCGACCTCACCGACATGCACGACGACCTGGCGGACAACCCGGCGATCTGGACTCTCCAGGCCCGCTTCCCGCGGGTCTCCTGAGCGCCTCGGGCCCCGCTTCGCGCCGGCGCCCCGCCCGCCCTACTCCCCCGCCAGCACCCGCACCCCCAGCTCCGCGGCCAGCACCGGCGCCAGGTCCAGCAGCTGGGCCGGGCTGATCACCGCCCCCGACAGCCGGTCCACGCCCCGGGCCAGCTCCAGCGGGGCGGCGCCGCGCAGGTCGACGTCCGTGAGGGTCGCCGCGCTGAAGTCCGCCCCCGTCAGGGCGCAGTCCACGAACTCGACCCGCTCCAGGCGGGCGCCCCCGAAGTCCGGCTCGACCAGCACGCAGCTCTCGAAGACGACGTCCTTGAGCCGGGCCCGGCGCAGGTTCAGATAGTCGATCTTGCCGCCGCGGATCAGCACGCGTTCCAGGGCGGCGCCGTGCAGCTGGGTGCCGCCCAGACGGGCGTCGACCAGCTCGACGTCGCGCAGGGTCGCCTCGGCGAGCCGCGTACCGACGCCCCGGACTCCGCTGAGGACCGAGTCGAGCAGCCGGGCCCGGGCCAGGGACGCCTCGTCCAGCGCGCACCCCGTGAGCGCGCAGTCCATGAAGCGGGCGCCGACGCCGTCCTGACCGGCGAAGTCGGTGTCCCGGAACTCCAGCCCGTCGTAGTCCCCGTCCGGTTCCAGCTCCCCTCCGTCGTGCGGCTCCAGCGGCGGCAGCCGCAGCTCCGGGCGCCGTGCCGCCCGCACCTTCGTCGCACCCGTACCGCCGCCGCCCGCCGCTCTCCTCGCCATGCCCCCATGCTGCACCCCGGCACTGACAACCCGTTCCGACCTGCGCGAACACCTTCTCTCCCGGCCGCATGTCACATTCCGCACCCCCGTGGCCGTCGTACTCGCAGACAGGCACCACACCAGGCGACCCCGACCCGAGGGAGACCCCGAGCCATGCATCGCATCACCGTCATCGGCGGCGGCTTCGCCGGACTGACCGCGGCCATCACCGCCGCCGAGGCGGGCGCCAAGGTCACCGTCCACGAGGCACACCACACACTCGGCGGACGGGCCCGGACGGCCGACGGCCGGTACCGGACCAACGACGGCCCGCACGCCCTCTACAACGGCGGCCCGCACTGGGCGTGGCTCAAGCAGCGCGACCTGATCGGTCCGCTCGCGCCGCTCCCGCCGCTGGAGGGGGCCCGGCTGCGGCTGCGCCACAAGGGCGTACTGCGCCGCACCCCGCCCTTCGCCATGCTCAGACTGCTGCGCCGGGGCGCCGCACAGGCACCCGTGGACACCGACTTCCTGACCTGGGCGACCGGCGTCGCGGGCGAGGAGGGCGCCCGGGCCGCCGCCCACTACTGCGCCGTCGCCCTCTTCCACCACGACCCGGGGTCGCTGTCCGCCGCCTTCGTGCAGGAGCGGCTGCGCCGGGCCACCAAGCTGCCGCCCGAGGCGCACTACCCGCGCGGCGGCTGGTCCGGGGTGATCGACCGGATGGCGGCCCTCGCGTGGAACCTCGGGGTCCGGGTGGAGACGCTCTCCCGCGTCGACTCGGTACCGGCCGGCTCCCCGGTCGTCGTCGCCACCTCTCTGGACGCCGCCCGCCGCCTGCTGGGCGACCCCGCGCTGACCTGGCCCAGCGGCCGCACCACCCTGATCGACCTGGCGGTACGGACCCGGCGCGGCGACGCCTTCGCGGTCTCGGACCTCGACGCACCGGGCTGGATCGAGCGGTTCACCGCGCAGGACCGCACGCTGGCCCCGGCGGGCGAGCAGCTGATCCAGGGACAGATCCCCATCGCGCCCGACGAGTCGAGGGCCGACGGCACCGCCCGCGCCGAGCGGCTGCTCGACCTCGGCTACCCCGGCTGGCGCGAGCGTCTCACCTGGCGGCGCGAGGCGATCGCGAACGGCCGTACCGGCGCCGTCGACCTGCCCGGCACGACCTGGCGCGACCGGCCCGCCGTCGACCGCGGCGACGGGGTCTATCTCGCCGGTGACCAGGTCGCCGCTCCGGGTCTGCTGTCGGAGGTGTCGTTCAACAGCGCGCTGACGGCGGTGTCCCTGGCCCTCGGCCGGCGGGAGCTTGACCTCAAGCATGCTTGAGGTCGTTGGGTGGGACGCACACAGCCCGCCTCACCCTGGGGGATCCCATGCGCGCCATCCGCCTGCACGCCTTCGGCCCGGCCGAGAACCTCACCCTCGACGAGGTCGAGGATCCGCGGCCGGGCCCGGGCCAGGTCCGGATCGCCGTCCGCGCGGCGGGCGTCCACCTCCTGGACACCGCCCTGCGCAAGGGCCTCCAGGGCCCGGCGCCCGAGCTTCCCGCCCTGCCCACGGTCCCCGGCCGCGAGGTGGCGGGCGTCGTCGAGTCCCTCGGGGAGGGCGCGCCCGAGAGCCTGCTCGGCGTGCGCGTCGTCGTACACCTCGGTTTCGCGCCCGGCGGCTACGCCGAACTCGCCGTCGCCGACCACGCCCGGCTGCACGAGATCCCCGGGAACCTGGACTTCGCCGAGGCCGTCGCCATGATCGGCACGGGGCGCACGACGATGGGGATCCTGCAGTTCGCCGACCTCGGCCCCGATTCGGTGGCCGTGATCCCGGCCGCCGCCGGCGGTATCGGCACCCTGCTCGTGCAGTACGCCAAGAACGCCGGCGCCACGGTGATCGGGCTCGCCGGCGGCCCGGAGAAGACCGCCCGCGTCGCCGCGAACGGCGCCGACCTCGCCGTCGACTACCGGGACCCGCGATGGCCCGCCGAGGTCCGCGCCCACCTGGGCGGCGGCGGTGCCACCGTCGTCTTCGACGGCGTCGGCGGGGACGTCGCCCGCGAGGCCGTCGCCCTGCTCGGCTCCGGCGGCAGGCACCTCGTCTTCGGCTGGTCGGGCCAGGGGCTGCACGACGACGCCCCCCACCTCGTCGACGGCCTCTCCCAGCAGGTGCTCGGCCCGGTGATGACGGAGAAGGCCGGCGGCCCCGATCCCGTACGCACCCTGGAACTGCGCGCCCTCACCGAGGCCGCCGAGGGCCGGCTCGCCCCGGCCGTGCACCGCTTCCCGCTCACCGCGGCCGCCGCCGCGCACCGCGCGCTGGAGACCCGGGCGACGACCGGGAAGGTGGTCCTGGAGCCATGAAAGGCGGCGGGTACGGCCACTTGCGCAACGGGATGCGATACGCCCCGTTTCATGGTCTTCTGGCCAGATGAGTGGCACCCGGACAGGTGGGCCTGCCGCGCCCGCGGAGACCGACCCCCGCCGCTGGTGGGGGCTGGTGGTGATCGCCTTGGCCCAGCTGATGGTCGTCCTCGACGCGACCATCGTGAACATCGCGCTGCCCTCCGCGCAGCGCGACCTGGACATGTCCGACGGCAACCGCCAGTGGGTGATCACCGCCTACACCCTCGCCTTCGGCGGTCTGCTGCTGCTCGGCGGCCGGGTCGCGGACCTGGTGGGGCGCAAACGCACCTTCGTCATCGGGCTGATCGGCTTCGCCGCCGCCTCCGCGCTCGGCGGCGCCGCCACCACGTCGGCGATGCTCTTCGGCGCCCGCGCCCTCCAGGGAGTCTTCGCCGCCGTCCTCGCGCCGTCGGCGCTGTCGCTGCTGGCGACCACGTTCACCGAACCGAAGGAGCGCGGGAAGGCCTTCGGCATCTACGGCACGCTGGCCGCCAGCGGCGCCGCCGTGGGTTTCATCGTCGGCGGTGTACTCACGGAGTACCTGAACTGGCGCTGGTGCCTGTACGTCAACATCCCCATCGCCGTCGCCGCCGTGATCGGCGCCTTCCTGCTCCTGCACGACCGCCCCGGACACACCGGCGCCCGCCTGGACGTCCCCGGGGTCGTCCTCGGCTGCGGCGGCCTGGTCGCGCTCGTCTACGGCTTCAGCGAGGCGCAGCCCCGCGGCTGGACCGACCCGCTGGTGCTGGCGCTGTTCGCCGCGGGCGTCGTGCTCCTCGTGGTCTTCGTCTGGTGGCAGACCCGTGCCCCGAGCCCGCTGCTGCCGCTGCACATCATCCGCGACCGCAACCGCGCCGGCTGCGTCGTGACGATGATGCTGGCCGTCGTCGGCATGTTCGGGCTCTTCCTGTTCATGACCTACTACCTCCAGGAGATCCTGCGTTACTCGCCCCTGAAGACCGGCCTGGCGTTCCTGCCGATGACCGCCGCGATCCTCGTCGGCTCCACCCAGATCTCGGCCCGGCTGCTGCGCCGCGTGGGCCCGCGCATGCTGATGGTTCCCGGCATGCTCCTCGCCTCCGGCGGCATGGTGATCCTCACCCAGATGACCGTGGACTCGGCGTACGCCACCGCGATCCTGCCCGCCCTGCTCCTGATGGGCCTCGGCATGGGCCTGACCTTCATGCCGGTCTTCTCCACCGCCACCGCCGGGGTCGCCCCGCGGGACTCCGGCGTGACCTCGGCGACGGTCAACACCGCGCAGCAGGTGGGCGGCTCGATCGGCACGGCGCTGCTCAACACCATCGCCACCAGCACCAGCGCGACCTACATCACCTCCCACCTCACCGACCCGTCCCAGCGGGAGTCGGTCGTCCGGGAGGGCATCGTCCACGGCTACACGGTCGCCATCTGGCTGGCCGCCGGCATCATGCTGCTGGCCGGCCTGGTCGCGGGCCTGATGGTGACGGCCAAGGCCCCGAAACACGGCGCCCCGGCCGACCGGCCGGTGCCGGAACCGGTGGCATAGGCCTTGGAGGGAAGGGGCCCCGCCGCCTGCCGTCCGCCGGGCCACTGCGAGCGGTCGGTCCGCGTCCGGGGCGTGCGTCCGCGCGGGTTCGGTCTCAGCTCCGGCCCGCCACCCGGTCCGCGATCCGTGCCAGCCGGGACGACCCCGCGCCGTGGCTCGTGCGTTCGCGCCGGTCGGCCTCGCGGTAGACGGCGTACATGCCCTGCACGCCGAGCCAGCGCAGGGGCTCCGGTTCCCAGCGGCGTACCCGGTGGTTCACCCAGGGCAGGTCGGTGAGGTCGGTTCGGCCGCCCTGGCCCGAGTCGTGCTGGACCAGGTCGCACAGGGTGCGGGCGGCGAGGTTGGCGGTGGCGACGCCGGAGCCGACGTAGCCGCCCGCCCAGCCGAGGCCCGTGGAACGGTCCAGGGTGACGGTCGCGCACCAGTCGCGGGGTACGCCGAGGACGCCCGACCAGGCGTGCTCGACGCGGAGTCCGGCGAGGGACGGGAAGAAGCGGACGAGGATCTCGCGCAGCGCCTCGACCGTCGCCGTCTGCGTGGTGCCGTCGTTGTCGGTGCGGGAGCCGAAGCGGTACGGCACTCCGCGCCCGCCCAGCGCGATCCGGCCGTCGGCGGTGCGCTGCGCGTACATGTAGGCGTGCGCCATGTCGCCGAGGGCCTGCCGGTCCGCCCAGCCGACCGACTCCCACTGCGCGTCGGTCAGCGGCTCGGTGGCGATCATCGAGGAGTTCATGGGCAGCCAGGTCCGCCGCTGGCCCTTGAGGGAGGCGGTGAAGCCCTCGGTGCAGCGCAGGACGTAGGGAGCGCGGACGGTGCCGTACGGGGTGACCGCGTGCCGGGGACGGATCTCCGTCACCGGCGTCGACTCGTGGATCGTCACGCCGAGGCGCTCCACGGCCGCCGCCAGGCCCTTGACGAGTTTCACCGGGTGCAGGCGGGCCCCGTGCGGGGTCCAGGAGGAGCCGACCGCGTCCGCGACCCTGATCCGCTCGGCCGTCTCCCGGGCGCCGTACAGCTCCCGGTCCTTCTCGCCGTAGGCCAGTTCGGCCTCGTGGAACGCCTTCAGCCGGGCCGCCTGCGCGGGGGTGCACGCCACTTCGAGCACTCCGCCCTTGTGGACGTCGGCGTCGATGTCCTCGGCTTCGGCGGCACGGATCACCTCGTCGACGGTGTCGTTCATCGCCCGCTGGAGGCGCACCGCGGCCTCGTGGCCGTGGAGTCCCGCGTACCGGTCGCGGCCCGCGATGCCGTTGTAGAGCCAGCCGCCGTTGCGGCCGGAGGCGCCGTAGCCGCAGAACCTCTGCTCCAGGACGGTGATCCGCAGGAAGGGGGCGGCCTGCTTCAGGTAGTACGCCGTCCACAGGCCCGTGTATCCGCCTCCGACGATCGCCACGTCCGCCGACGCGTCGCCGGCGAGCGGCTCGCGCACCGCCGGCGGGAGACCGTCGTCCGCGTACCAGAAGGAGATGCCACCGTTGACGACGCCGCTGGTCGAGCTGCTCATGGCAAGGACGTTAGCCCTGGTGAACGGCGCCTGTCTCCTTCGGATTCCGTCGAATTTCCGGGCCTGCTGAGGCGGGAGGGGTGCCGTCGGCGCCGGATAATCCGGTGACCGCCGGGCCGCCCGCCGGTAGCGTCGGACGACGTGATCGACGTTCCGGACGCGCTCGCCGTCTCGCAGGCGAAGTACAACGGTGCGGCGGGCCGCGCCTTCATCGACGGGCTGCCCGCGCTGGCGGCCGGCTTCCTGGACCGCTGGGAGCTGCGCCTCGACGGGCCCTCCATGCACGGCTGGGCGGCCCTGGTGCTGCCCGTCGTGCGCCCCGACGGCGCACCGGCCGTGCTCAAGCTCCAGATCCTCGACGAGGAGACCGAGGGCGAGCCCGTCGCCCTGCGGCTGTGGGACGGCGACGGGGCGGTGCGGCTGCTCGACCACGACCCGGCCACCGGCACCATGCTCCTGGAGCGCCTCGACGCGTCCCGCATGCTCAGTCACGTCGAGGACTCCCGCGAGGCCGTCCTCGTCATCGCCCGGCTGCTCGCCCACCTCACCGCCTCCCCCGCGCCGCCCGGCGTGCGCCGTCTCGGCGACATCGCGCGGGGCATGCTGGAGCGGACGCCGTGGGCGCTGGAGCGCATCGCGGACCCGGCGGACCGACGGCTGGTCGCCGACTGCGCCGCCGCCGTGCGCGAGGTCGCCGACGAGCCCGGCGACCGGCTGCTGCACTGGGACCTGCACTACGACAACGTCCTCGCCGCGGACCGCGCCCCCTGGCTCGCCATCGACCCCAAGCCGCTGGCCGGCGACCCGGGGTTCGACCTGCTTCCGGCCCTCGACAACCGCTACGACCCCGGCGAGACCCGGTGGCGTTTCGACGCCATGACCGACGTCCTCGGACTGGACCGGGAGCGGGCCCGCGCCTGGTGCCTCGGCCGCGTCCTGCAGAACAGCCTGTGGAACGTGGAGGACGGCGACCCGCTGGAGACCGAGCAGCTGGAGATCGGGCGACTGCTGCGGACGGCGTGAACTGTCAAGGCCACCCGAATGCACCGTTGTTGAACACAAAAAGAGGTCTCGTCGACGATCTCCCCGAACCCGGTCACGTGCCCCGTACGGCCGCTTCCGCGTCCATACGCTGACGCGGGTGCGAGGACAGCGGCAGGGACAACGGCAGACGGACGAGCGCCAGGACGGCGCCCGTGGGCGGACGCCCTCGGTGCCCCGGGCGGAACGAGCGCGCGGCCTGGGTCAGGCCGGCGGGCCCGGGCCGCGCTCCAACATGCTCGCGCTCCAGCAGAGCGCCGGCAATTCGAGGGCCACGCGGGCGATGCGGCCGGGTACGGCCAACAGCGCGACCGCGCCGGGCAGGCCGGGCCTGGGCACCGTGACGGAGGCCGCCGAGCACGGCCTGACCCTCCCCCCGTATCTGCTGGGCCTCCAGGCGCCGGGGCTGTCCTCGACGTACGGGCTCACCGGGCACGAGTTCGTCCGCACCGTCGTGGCCGGCGCCGTCGCGCGCGCCGACGGCGCGGTCGCCGAGATCGCGGCGGAACTGGCCGCGCGGCCCGAGACGTTCTACGGGCAGGGCCGCGCGTTCGCCGTCGAGGGGGGCGAGGGGCGGGGCTGGTTCGACGTGACCGTCACCATCTCCCCCGCCACCGACGAACGGCCCCCGGAGATCGAGCCGGCCGCCCTCGCGCGGGCCCAGGAGGACGCCACCAAGGTCGACGTCCACCACAACTCGGCCGCCGCGGTGGGTTCCAGTTCGGGCGGCTCGGCGAGTTACGGCGCGGGCGGCACCTTCTTCGGGCTCGCCCCCGTCGCCCCGGGCCTCTACCTGGGCGGCGTGGGCATGGCGCAGGCCCAGCCCTGGCAGTCGTCGCAGGAGAGCCGCAGCCAGAAGGGCGTGGCCGAACCGCGGGTGCTGCGCAGCGAGTCGGGGTCGGTCGAGGTACCGCGCAGGGTGCGTTACGGCGTGCGGATCAGGCAGCAGGACGCGGCACCCGCACCGCCCGTGTACGGCACCGGCACGCTGACCATGCGAGTGCCGACCGAGAACCTCGTGCCGTACGACACCGCCGCGCCGCCACCGGCGCCGCGCGTCGACGACCCGGCCCTGGCCGGGCGCGTCCGGCACGCCGGTTCCCTCGCCCCCGTCGCCGTCACCGACGACGCCGGGCCGCACGCGGGCGGCGGCGGGCTGTTCGACACGGTCGCGTCCGTGCTGCACCCCTCGCTCACCGAGCCCGGCTCCCCCGGGCGGGCCCGCCTGTACGCGGCGACCTCCACCGCGGCCGTGCTGGAGGACATGCCCCGGCTGCTGGGCAACGGCGTCGTGAGCGACGACCTGACCGGGCCGGACCCCCGTACGGCCGGCGCGTACCGGATGAGCGCCCGGATCGCCGGTCTCGCCCCGGGCTGGGCCGCCGGCCGGACCCAGCTGCGCACCCACGCCCACGCCCAGCACACGGCCGCCGACGCGGCGGGCAAGGGGCGCTCCGGTGCGATCGGCGCGGGACCGGCCGTCGGAGTCGGCGTGGCCATGAACGCCGCCGTCGCCCGGGCCGGTGCGATGCCCACCGCCGCCGCCCGCAAGGCCCGCTTCACCCAGTACGACCAGACGACGGCCCGCCGGGTGGGCGCCGAGGTCCGGGGCGACAAGGTGCTCTACCTGGCCACCGTCGACCTCACCGTGGAGGGCACCGGGACCAGTTCCGCGAACATGCTGCTGGGCCGGGCCTCCCGAGTGGCCCGCCACTCCCTCCGGATGTGGATGACCCTGCGGGCGGACGAGGCGCAGGACATGGGGCTGCCACTGCCGCCCGGGGTGAGCGCCGGCCCGCTCGTCACCAGACCGAAACGGCGGCGGGAGGGAGCCGGAGGCGACCAGGAGACGGAGGAGGACGTCGAGCGTCACCTGCCGTTCGGGGCGATGGGGGCGAGCGTCGCGCTCGACAGGCTGGACACCACCGGCATGATCGCGTCCATCGAGAAGATGTTCGCCGCCGACCCCCGGCTGGAGGGCTTCCTGCCCCCCTTCGGCGACAAGCGGAAGCCGGGCGTTCCCGCGGCCCAGGCCCAGGCCCAGCGGCACAACTACCAGGAACTGGTCACCCGGCTCTCGGAGACCAACCTGAAGGCGAACAAGGACCAGTTGCTGTCCACGGGCGTACCGGTGCGGCTGCGCCGCAAGAGCCGTATGCACGCGCACGACGTGCAGATACGGGTCACCGGCACGCTCGGCGACGCCGAGTACGCCGGTGACATCGAGAAGTGGCTGGTGCGCAGCCACTCCGGCGTCAGCAGCAACCTCCAGAGCGGGCGGAGCAGTTCCCGGTCGGCCGGCTGGTCGGCGATCGGCCAGGTGCGGATCGTCCCCGGCGTCCTGACGGGCTCGGCCCGCCGCGACCGCAACCACGTCAGCGCCCGCCGCAACCAGGCCGGGCCCACCACGCGCAGCGACGTCCTCACCAACGGCTCCGAGGACGCGAGCGTCTTCTCGGCGCCGCTGAACATGCAGGTGCAGGTCACCATGACGCACCGGCAGCGCAAGGCCCGGCGCTCGGTCCTGCCCGGCTCACCGGGGCGCGACGTGCCCGAACCCGAGCGGATCGCCCGGCTGGACGTGGAGCAGCAGGACGTACGGCTGGTCACGCCGACGGAG
>NZ_RAIF01000018.1:416052-416734 GCF_003671715.1 Streptomyces sp. E2N166
CGGCCCGGGACAAGGGGGTCCGCGAGGACCGGGCGCTGCAGACCGAGGGCCTCGCACCCCGGCAGGCGATCGAGGAGCGGCTCGGCCCGGGGGCGCTCACCGGGGCGCTGCGGCAGGCGGTGTCCTCGGGGTGGGTGGTGAAGAACCTGAAGTACCCGCGCCGGCTCGCCGCGCTGGACGGTGCGGTGGGCATGCGGCTGGCGCTCACCAACCCGCAGGTGACGCACGAGGGTTCGGGACCCGGCACGGAGACCTTCCTGCTCGGCGGTCACCAGGCCGGCGGCCAGGAGGGGCGCGGCACCACCACGACGTACCAGGGCGGGCTGATGGGCCTGCAGAACGGCGCCGAGTGGCGCACCGGCCAGGGCGCGGCGGTGACCCGGAGCAAGGGGGAGAGCACCGCGGGGGGCGTCACCGTGTCCGGCACGGTGGAGCGCAACGCCCACACCCCGCGCAAGGCCCCGCTCTACCTGGTCCGGTGCGATCTCCTGGTCACCATGGTCGCCGAGGTCAAGGTCACCGGCGGCGGCCCGTACGTGACCAGGCAGGCGCGGACGCTGCCGGGCGAGGTGGGGGTGTGGCTGACGGCGGAACAGCTCTCCTCGCAGGGGCTGAGGCTGCCGAAGTCGGCGGCCGAGGCGCTGGGCATGGAGAGCGTGCTCGCGCCCCGGCCGGACCCGAG
>NZ_RAIF01000018.1:416860-435156 GCF_003671715.1 Streptomyces sp. E2N166
CGCGGCCCGTGCCCGACCTCGACGCCCGCCTGCCCCTCGGCATGGGCATGATCGAGAACCCGCCGAACTTCGTGCCGCTGCTGACGGAGCTGCGCGCCGCCCTCGCCCGCCGTGACAAGTCCCTGGCGGCGGACCTGCTGCCGCACCGGCAGCTGGACGACCCCAACGACAACGTGCAGCGGCTGCTGCGCGTCCTGGACCGGGACGGCGCCGAGGGGCTCCTGTCGAGCGCCATGGACGGCGGCGTCACCGTGGAGCTGTTCGACGGCCGCAGGACGCCGTACTGGGCGGTGTTCCGGGTCCGCCGGGCGGGTCCCGGCAGGTTCGCCGGGATGGCGACCGACAAGCGGGACATGGAGTACATCACCTCGGCCACCGCCCAGCGGACGGACTCCCAGGAGCAGGGCGGCTCACTCGGCGCGGAGGGGGTCCTCGCCGGGTCCGCCAAACCGGAGGGCGGTGCCGGGGTGCTCAAGAGCACGGGCGGGGTCGCGGGCCTGGGCGCCGCCACGGCCGACTCGCAGCGCAAGGGCTCGGTCTCCCGAGCCCAGGTGGGCATGAAGCTGGTCGCCGACTCCGCCACCGGTCCGGCCAGGATGCGCGTGCCGGTCGACGCCTCGCTGGAGCTGCACTCCGCGAAGGGCCGGATGGCTCTCGCCCAGTTGGGGCGCAGGGAGCTGACACACCGTGTGCCGAAGGACGACCTGACGGCCCTGGCCCGGCTGGAGCCGGTCACCGCTCGGCCGGCCGGCGAACGGCCGCCGGCCGCCGCGGACGCCGACCCGGCACGGCTCGGCGCCTGGCGCGACGGGGGCGTCCGGCTGCCGCTGGAGGCCCAGGTCAACGGCTTTCAGGGGGCTTCGCAGGTACGGCAGTTGGTGGCCGCGGCGGTGAAGGAGGCAGGCGGTGGACACCGTTACCGCGACACGGGGCAGTCCGCCGCGTACACCCTTCAGGAAGCCGTCTCCACCGAGTGGTTGATCTCGGCGCTGCCGCTGCTGACCAATGCGGGGGCCGAGCTGCCGCCGGTGCACGCCGGCGGGCTCCAGGGCCAGGATCTGCGGGCTTCGGTGCACGCGCGGCTGCGCGCCGGCAAGGTGCTCGGCACCGGCGCCGCGATGTCGTTCGAGGCGATCGCGCCCAGCGGCCCGGAGGGCCCCAGGCCCACCCAGGAGGACGGCCAGTACTCGGCGGACCGCGGGCGGGCGGGGCGCGGGCTGTTCGGTGCGGGGCTTCTCAACGCCACCGAGTTCCGGCTCAACCAGGCCCTGGCCAACGCGGACAGCGCGGGCGGGGCGGCCGACATGACGGCGAACGGCTCCGGCTCGCTGCCGGTGCACAAGCCCAAGCAGCGGTCCGTCCTCGTCCAGTTCACGGTGGACGTGAGAGTGGTGGCGCGGGTCGTGGCCCGCGGCACGCACCGGACCGGGACGGCGGTACGGGAACTGACCCTGCCCGCGCCGGTGGTGGTCCGGATGCCCGAGCAGGTCGCCCGGCGGCTGGTCGCCGAGACGGCGGACGACAGCAGGCTGCGGGCTGCGGAGGGGCGGCTCGCACCCGCCGATCCTCAGTCCTGAGCGGTGTGCCGCGTGGTGTCCGGTGCGGTGCGCCGCGTGGTGTCCGGTGCGGTGTTCCGTGCGATGTTCGGTGCGGTGCTTCGTGTGGTGTCCTGGGCGGTGTGCCGCGCGGTGTCCTGAACGGTCCGTGCGGTGGGGTGCTCTTCCCTGGGCCGGCCGGCTCCGCCCAGCGCACCGGGCAGCTCGGTCCTGCGGCGTATCCGCAGTTTCCGGTACGTGCTGGTCAGGTGGGTCTCCACGGTGCGCCTTGCCAGGTGCAGCAGGTCGGCGATCTCGGTGTTCGTACGTCCGTCGGCGGCCAGTTCGGCGATACGGCGCTCGCTGCCGGTCAGCGCCCCGGAACCGGTCCGCGCCGTGACCGCGCCCCGGGCGCCGCTCTCGCGCAGGGCCTCCCCGGCCGTGGCGAGCAGTCGCAGGGCGCCCTTGCGTTCGGCCAGCTCAGCCGCCTCGCGCAGGCAGTCGCGCGCGCGCCCGCGGTCGCCGGTGGCGGCGAGCTGACGGCCCTGGGCGATGAGCGCCTCGACCAGCTCCACGTGGGTGTCGACGGGCGCGTCCCGCAGGGTTCGTACGGCCTCCTCGGCCAGCTCCAGGCCGCGCCGCCCGCCGGTCGCGGTGCCCAGCACGCGCAGGGCGCGGCCCACCGTCCGAGAGGTGTTCCACACCCGGGCCAGCCGCAGTTCCTCCGTCGCCAGGGCCAGTGCCTCCTGACCGCCGCCCAGCGCCAGCCGGCATTCCGCGATCGCCGTCCGCCACGGGGTGACGACCGGGCTGACCACCTCGCGGGCGGTCTGGCGCCGTCCGCACTCCAGGAAGTCGTGGAGCGCGCCCGCCGGGTCGCCGGTGGCGGCGCGCAGCACGCCCCGGGCGTACAGGAAGCGGTTCAGCTCCCAGTTCTCCGGCACCTCGCGCAGGTCGAACCGGTCGGCGAAGCGCTGTGCCTCGTCGGTGCGGCCGGTGTGGACCAGCGCCATCACCGTGTGGGCGTCCCGGTTGGAGGGCCCGGTGCGGGACGGTGCCGGGCTCCCCGCCGCGCCGCCGGCGGCGAGCAGCCGGGCGTGGTCGCCGCGTGCCCCGGCGATGTCCGCGCGGGTGTTGAGAAGCGCGTGCTGCATCGGGTGCAGCAGGGCAGGGTGCTGTCCGGCGAGGCCGCGCTCCACGAGCCGGTCCGCCTCGTCGAGTTCGTCGGCCCACTGGGCGACCGCGGCGGCCGTGCCCAGCAGGAAGGGCTCGGCGAGCGGGTCGGTGGGCTGTGCGAGCAGGGCCCGTACGCGGGTCATGGCCTCCTCGGCAGAGATCAGCGCGGCCGTCGCCGCGTACCGCACGAGCAGGGCCTGTCCGGCGGTGCCCACCAGTTCCGGGGAGTTCTCGCCGGTCTCGCACAGCCACCGGTACACCTCCTGCCGGGTCGCCAGGTCCTCGTCGGACAGCAGCGCGCCGGCGGTCTGCACGGTGCGGGTCAGACCCGGGTGACCGGACAGGCGGCCCTCCGTTCGCCGCAGCACCTCCATGGCGGTGCGGATCTCGCCGCGGCCGGCCAGCGCGGTGCCGAGGGCGACGGCCGTACGCACCCGGTTGCGGGGATCGGCCGGCAGGTGCTGCGCCTCGGCGAGGCGCGCGATGGCCGCCGGGGTGTCGGCCGACGCGTACTCCAGGGAACCCAGTTCGGTCAGCAGCCGCTGGCGGAGGTCGTCCGGCAGCGGCTCGTCCAGCACCCGGCGCAGATAACCGACGGCGTCGTCGGGCCGGGCGTCGTGCACGGCGACCGTGACCGCGTCACGCAGGACGCGCAGCGCCCAGGGCAGGCCGACGGCCGGCGTCCGCAGCAGATGCCGGGCGACCGCCTCGACCCGGCCGCCCCGGCGCAGCATCGCCTCCGCGGCCGCCCGGTGCGCCGCCTCCCGGCGGGGCCTGGGCCAGCCGGTGAGCACGGCGTCGCGCAGCAGCGGGTGCGCGTAGCGGGGGCGGCCGGCGGCGTCCGGTCGCAGCAGTCCCAGCCGGGTCATCGCGGCGAGCCACCCGGCGACCCGGGCGGGATCGGCACCGGCCGCCTCGGCGAGCAGATCGTCGGGGGATGTGAGGGCACGCCCGGCCGCCCCGCGTCCGTCCGGCGGGTCCGCCGGGCCGGGTGCCGGGTCGCCGTCCGTGCCCGTTGGCCACGCCTGTTCCAGTGCCGCGAGGCAGCGGGCCACGTCGGCCGTCGCGGGGCCGGCGCTGTTCAGCCACCAGGAGACGGCCGCCGGGTAGGTCCCGGGGTACAAGGCGGCGCAGGTGTCGGGCAGGGGCGGGGCGCCGTCGGGTGCGGCGCCGTCCTGCCGCGGGATGCCGCCGAGGTCGTCGAGCAGGGCGTGCAGGAGCAGCGGGCTGCCGGCGCCGGCCCGTACGCACTCCCGCGTCCAGCGCGGTCCGGCCGCGGGAAAGACGGCGCGGACCAGTCCGGCCGCCGCCGCGTCGCTGAGCGGGGCGAGGGTGTGGGTGCGCACGAGGGAGGGTGACAGGGCCTGCGTGAGTCCGGCGGGCCGCGGTTCGATGTCGTACTGGCTGCGCTCGGTGGCCACCAGCAGTACCGGTAATCGGTCGACGCGCCGGGCCGCCTCGACCAGCCAGCGCCGCGAGGCGTCGTCGGCCAGGTGGACGTCGTCCACGGCGACCAGCAGCGGGCCCTCGTCCGCGTACGAGCGCAGCAGCCGCCACAACCGGGCCGCGCTGCCGCGGTCGTCGCCGCCCGGCGCCAGGTCCGTGAACTCCGGTACCGGGCCGAGGAGCTGGAGGACCGTGGCGAAGGGGACGCCGGTGTCCTCGGGTGAGCAGCGGGCCCGCAGCACCCGCAGGCCGAGGTCCGCGGCCTGCCGGGCGGCGGCCTCGAGTACGGCGGTGCGGCCGGTGCCGGTGGCACCGCGCAGCAGGACGAGGCCGCCGGTGCCGGCCCGGGTGCGCTCGGTCTCGGCCGTGAGCAGCGCCAGGGCGTCGTCGCGTTCGCGGAGCGGTCCGGTCATCGGTGCCTCCTGTGGTGGATGGTGCTCCCCCGGCATGTGAGACGTGGGAATGCGGACGCGGGTGGTGTGAGGTGGCCCACCAACAGGAACGGCCTCCCATGGCCCGGACGGTGCCTGTGCCTGTGTCTGTGGTGAGGCTCACGGTGGTGCGCGTCCGCCGCCACGGACCCGCGCGCCTTTGCGCGAGACCCTCCTGACCTGCTGGAACGTCCGCCCGGCGGCCCGTCCGAGAGGATCTCCGCGCTGGTCTCGTGGTGTGCCTCGTGGTGCTCCACGATTGCGCAGCCCCAGCCGTCACAGAAGTGTGGAACACGCTCATCCGCTACCGGCCTGCGCCGAACGGCGGGCTCGTGAACAGGGGGGAAACGGTTGTTCAACTCACCCCGGACCACCACCACATCCAGCCTCGGCGCCGACGGATCCGCCGGCGTCGCCGACCGGCGCGTCCCGGTGGCGGTGTCCGCTCCGGACCCGATCAGCCGCGAGGGCGCGGTCAGCCAGTTGCGCCGCCACCCGGAGATCGATCTGCGCGAGGAGTCCGGCCCCGGCACGGTGGCCCTGCTCATCGAGGACGCGCTCGACGAGGCGGCGCTCACCCGGCTGCGCCGGATCGTGCGCAGCGAGGGCGCGCGCGCCGTGCTCGTGGTCGGCGCGATCCGGGAGAGCGAACTGCTGGACGTGGTCGAGTGCGGCGTCGGTGCCATCGTCTGGCGGCACGAGGCCACCGCCCACCGCCTGGTGCAGGCGGTGCTGGCCGCGTCCCGCGGCGACGGCGACCTGCCCGCCGACCTGCTCGGCCGGCTCATCAGCCAGGTGGGCACCCTGCACCGGGGCGCGGCGGGCCGCCCCGGCGCCCCCTCGCTGGGTCTCGCACCCCGCGAGGTGGACGTCCTGCGACTGGTCGCCGAGGGCCTCGACACCGGAGAGATCGCCGGCAAGCTGTCCTACTCCGAACGGACCGTCAAGAACGTCATGCACGGACTTACCACGCGCCTCCATCTGCGCAACCGGGCGCACGCCGTGGCCTATGCCCTGCGGGAAGGCTACATCTGACCGAACGGGCAATCGAAGGCGACCCCTCGGGGCCGCACGGGCACACCGGCCTGCCCGGCCGCCGTCCCCGGCGCGCCTGCGGGCGGGGCGGCGCCCGGGGCACGATCGGTGACGGACAGTGGCGGACGGCTGCGGCGAGACGGCAGGGCGGGAGCGCAAGAGTGATCCACGAGGTGGACGAGGTCCTCAAGAGCCTCCTCGGCGGCGGCGCGCTGACGGGCTCGGGCATCGACGTGTCCTTCGAGGCACCCACCCGTGACTGGGCGGCCCGGCGCAACGCCCCCGTGGTCAACGCCTACATGTACGACATCCGCGAGGACGTGGCCCGGCGTCAGAGCGGACACATGTCGGTCCGCGACGAACGGGACATCGAGGTGCGACGCCGCCGGCCGCCGCGCTGGTTCCGGCTGTCGTACCTGGTGACGGCCTGGACGAAGACCCCGCAGGACGAACACCGGCTGCTGTCCGCCGTACTGGCGACCCTGCTGCCGCGCGAGGTCCTGTCGCCCTCCGAACTCCCCGCCTCGCTGCGGGCACTGGGGCTGTCGATGCCGCTGACGGTGGCCGGCACCCAGACGGAGTCCCGTTCCCTCGCCGAGATCTGGTCCGCCCTCGGCGGCGAGCTGAAACCCTCCCTGGACCTGGTGGTGACCGCACCCTTCCCCGCCTTCCCGGAGTACGACGCCGGGCCCCCGGTCACCGAGGGCGCGCTGGTCCGGGTGCGCGAACTGCCCGGCGCACCGGCGCAGTCCAGCGAACGCGCCCACCGTCCCCACCAGGTGGCCGCCGCCCGCGCCGCCCGCAAGAACGCGGCCTCACGCAAGGACACGACCCTTCGCAAGGACGCGACCTCACGCGAGGACGCGGTGAACCGCCGCACGGACCAGCGGTGAGCGCCCCCACCGAGGACGCGACGGCAGCCGCCCCGGGCACCCCGGCTCACGACCCGTCCGAGTCGTGCGACCCGTCCGAGTCGTACGACCCGCACGACGGTCCCGCGCACGCCCTGCTCGCCCACCTCGCCGGCCTGCGGGAACGGGTGACCGCGCTGGTCGAGCACCGCGCCTCCGGCGACCCCACGGCCGAGGACCCGCTGCGCGGCCTGTACCTGTCCGACGACGCCGTACGCCACCTGCTGCGCACCTGGCCGTCCGCCGAAGCCCCCGAAGGCGCCGACGCCGCCCCGCCACACGCGTCCGCCGACGACCCGGCCGGTCCCGGCGACCGGCTGGCGCTGCTGGCCGGGCGGGCGGGGCTGACCGAGCTGGACACCGCCGTCCTGCTCATCGCGCTCGCCCCCGACGTCGACCGCACCTTCGAGCCGCTCTACGGCTACCTCAACGACGACGTGAGCCGCCGCCGCGCCACCGTGGGCCTCGCCCTCGACCTGTGCGGGGTGCCCGCCCACCTGGCGGCGGCCCGGGGCCGCTTCCACGCCTCGGCACCGCTGCGCGCGCTCGGACTGCTGGAGGTCGAGGAGCCCGAGCGGCCCTTCCTCACCCGCTCGTTGCGGGTCCCGGACCGGCTGGCCGGCCATCTGCTGGGCGACGACACCCCGGACGCCGCGCTCCTCGGCCGGCTGCACCCGATGCCGGACCCGTTGCCCGCGGGGGCCGACGCCGAGGACTTCACGCGCCGGCTGGCCGCACGTCTGCACGACGGCCCGCTCACCGTCTACCTGCGCGAACAGCGCGAGGGTGACGGCCTGGCCGCCCTGGCCTCCGTACTGCGCGCCGCGGGCCTCGACGCGCTGTGCTGCTCGGGACCGGGGGACGACCTCTCCTTCCTTCCCGACCTGCTGCGCGAGGCACGGCTCGGCGGCCGGGCCGTCGTGGTGTCCGGCCTGCCCGGCCAACCGGGGCCGCTGGTCAGGGCGCTGACCGCGGCGACGGACGTGACCGTACTGCTGACGGACCCCCGCCCGTACGACCCGCACTGGGCACCCCACGACCCGGTGGTCCTGGACGCGCCGGGCCGCCGGGCCGGCGGAGCGGCCGCCTGGCGGGCCGCGCTGGGGCCGGACGCCGACGGCTTCGACCTGGCCACCGCCGTCGCCCCCTACCGCCTGGGCGGCGACCGGATCCAGCGGGCCGCGCACGCCGCCCGCGCCCTCGCCGCCTTCGACGGCGGCCCGGTCACCGCCGGCCACGTCCGGCTCGCGGCCCGCCGGCAGTCGGCCTCCGGCCTGGAGAGCCATGCCCGGCGGATCCGTCCCGCCGTGGACTGGCGGGACCTGGTCCTGCCCGAAGCGCCCCTCACCCAGCTGCGCGAACTCGCCCTGCGCGCCCGCCACCGGGACCGCGTCCTCGGCGACTGGCGGCTCAGCGCGGGCGGTGGACGCGGCCGGGGCGTCCTCGGCCTGTTCGCGGGCGAGTCCGGCACCGGCAAGACCCTGTCGGCGGAGGTGGTGGCGGCCGACCTGGGCCTCGACCTCTACGTGGTCCAGCTGTCGTCGATCGTGGACAAGTACGTCGGCGAGACCGAGAAGAACCTCGAACGGATCTTCACGGAGGCCGACCGCACCGACGCCGTGCTCCTCTTCGACGAGGCCGACGCCGTCTTCGGCAAGCGCTCCGAGGTCAAGGACTCGCACGACCGGTACGCCAACATGGAGAGCGCCTACCTGCTCCAGCGTCTGGAGTCCTTCGACGGCATCGCCCTGCTCACCACCAACCTGCGCGCCAACATCGACGAGGCGTTCACCCGGCGTCTGGACCTGGTGGTCGACTTCCCGTTCCCCGACACCGGTCAGCGGCTCGCGCTGTGGCGGCACGGCCTGTCGCACGTCCCGTCCGCCGACGACATCGACCCGGCCCCGCTGGCCCGGGACTTCGAGCTGGCCGGCGGGTCTATCCGCAGCGCGGTGGTCACCGCCGCGTACCTCGCCGCCGGACGCGGGGACCACGTGACGGCGGGCGACCTCCTGGAGGGCGCCCGCCGCGAGTACCGCAAGGCCGGGCGGCTGGTGCCCGGCGAAGGCGGCTGGTGACCGTCGGTCCCCCTCGACGTCAGTCCTTCTTCACCGGGGCGATCTTCCACTCCTGGTCGCCGCTGCTCGTGCAGGTGGAGATCCTCAGCCGGGCGAAGAGGGGACCGTTGGCGTCGTCCACGTCCAAGCACGTGTTGTTGCTGGCGAAGTTCCGGATCCAGTAGTCACCGCTCGGCTGCTTGTCGATCCACCAGAGCTGGTTGTCCGCGGTCGTGCCGTCGCAGTGGAACTCGGCGACGGGCGTTCCGACGGGCCGGGACCCGTACTCGCCCAGGTCCATGCAGAGCTGGTCCTTGATGTTCCGGATCTGGAAGAGAGCCACGCCGGCGGGGCCCTTCTCGGCCTGCACCTCGAGGTCCCAGACCTGGTTGTCCCCGTCGGTGCCGTCACAGACGGCCTGCTGGACGGGGCCGTTGATCTTCCCCTCCTCACGTCCGGGAAGTTCGGCGCACATGTCGCTGGCGGTGTTGCGCAGCAGGACGTTCTCGGCGGGCACCACGGGCTTCTTCTTCGCGGGCTTCTTGGGCTCCCCGCCTCCGCCTCCGCCACCGCCGGCGCCGTCGCCCTTGCCTCCGCCGCCGTCACCCTTCGGTTCCTCGGAGGCCGGCTGCTCAGGCGCCTTCGGCACCTCGGGCACCGACTCGACCGCGCTCGGCAGGGCCTCCGGACTCGCGCTCGGACTGGGCGCCAGCGCACTGCCCGCCTGCTCGATCTGATCCGTGGCACTGGTGCGGACCTGCGGCTTGTACGCAATCCAGATCATCACGAACGCGATCGTCAACGCCAGCGCGATACCGAAGAACGCCGCCAGCCAGCCCGGCAGGAACCCACGCTGGACATACGTCCCCTCGACCTCGTCCGGCTCGACCCCCGACCGGCGCACCGCCAGCGAGTACGGCCGCTCCTCCTTCGACCCGAACCAGATGATCTGCCGCGGCTTCAGCGTCGTCTCCACGAACGCCGCCCGGCCCGGCTCGATCTGCACATTCCCCGGACGGATCTCGTACGACAGATGATCCCCGGTATCACTCCCCGAAACCGACGCCGTCACCTTCGTATTGCCCAGGTTGTCCACCGCCAGCCGCGGCCGCCCCCGGAACCGCCCCTTCACCGTCGGCGGCACCAACTCCGCCCGCACCTCGGTGAACGGCGTGATCGTCAGATTCCCCTCCGGAACCGTCACCGCGTCCGGATGCTCCGTCGGCGTGATCCGCACCGCAAACGGATTCGGCCCCGCCACCGCATCCGACGTACGCGGCGGCGCAAACGTCAGCTCCACCGTCCCCGTCGTCCCCGGATACAAACGCAGCGTCGGCGGCTCCACCGTCGTCCACGGCGCCACATCCCCCACAGGGTCGAACCGGTACTCGTCAACGACATCACCGGTATTACGCACCCGCAGCCGCACACGCGTGCTACTGCCGGGATCAACGGTGGCGGACGCGGGCTCCAGCGAAGTCCAAAGGCTCACGCGCCGACGCTACGCGCGTACCGGTGTCGCGTCACGAGCCGCCGGGGCAGACCCGGTTGCCCCTACGGGCGCTCACACGGTGAGACGGACGGCCTCCAACCGAAGCTTCTTGCCCATCTCACTGCCGAAGTACCGCCAGTCCGCGGGCTCGGTGCAGCCCTGGTTCAGCCAGCCCCTGTTCTGCACATGGGTGTTCGCGCAGACGGCGCCCTCTGTGGTCTTGATCGTGAAGCCCTCAAGGGCCGAGAGCGCCTCCTTGGTGCTCCCGAGATACATGTCCTTGCCGTCGGCGGCACTCGCCCACTTGTCGCCGGTCGCCCAGCCCTCGACGACGTGCGCTCCGTTACCGCTGGTGCCCCGGGTCCCGGACACGGCGATGTTGAGGGCCTTGACGGGCAGGTCCTTGCCGACCGTGCCGGCCTCGGCGCCGTCGCACACCGGGTCCTGCCACCCTCGGTCCGCCACATAGGCGCGGTAGCAGATGTGCCGGCCCTCACTGCGCGCGGCGATCTCCTTCACCGCCGTGGCGGCGGTCCGGGGCTTCGGCGGCTCGGCCTTCTTCGACTCCCCGCCTCCGCCTCCGCCACCGCCGGCGCCGTCGCCCTTGCCTCCGCCGCCGTCACCCTTCGGTTCCTCGGAGGCCGGCTGCTCAGGCGCCTTCGGCACCTCGGGCACCGACTCGACCGCGCTCGGCAGGGCCTCCGGACTCGCGCTCGGACTGGGCGCCAGCGCACTGCCCGCCTGCTCGATCTGATCCGTGGCACTGGTGCGGACCTGCGGCTTGTACGCAATCCAGATCATCACGAACGCGATCGTCAACGCCAGCGCGATACCGAAGAACGCCGCCAGCCAGCCCGGCAGGAACCCACGCTGGACATACGTCCCCTCGACCTCGTCCGGCTCGACCCCCGACCGGCGCACCGCCAGCGAGTACGGCCGCTCCTCCTTCGACCCGAACCAGATGATCTGCCGCGGCTTCAGCGTCGTCTCCACGAACGCCGCCCGGCCCGGCTCGATCTGCACATTCCCCGGACGGATCTCGTACGACAGATGATCCCCGGTATCACTCCCCGAAACCGACGCCGTCACCTTCGTATTGCCCAGGTTGTCCACCGCCAGCCGCGGCCGCCCCCGGAACCGCCCCTTCACCGTCGGCGGCACCAACTCCGCCCGCACCTCGGTGAACGGCGTGATCGTCAGATTCCCCTCCGGAACCGTCACCGCGTCCGGATGCTCCGTCGGCGTGATCCGCACCGCAAACGGATTCGGCCCCGCCACCGCATCCGACGTACGCGGCGGCGCAAACGTCAGCTCCACCGTCCCCGTCGTCCCCGGATACAAACGCAGCGTCGGCGGCTCCACCGTCGTCCACGGCGCCACATCCCCCACAGGGTCGAACCGGTACTCGTCAACGACATCACCGGTATTACGCACCCGCAGCCGCACACGCGTGCTACTGCCGGGATCAACGGTGGCGGACGCGGGCTCCAGCGAAGTCCAAAGGCTCACACACCGACGCTACGGGCGCCGGCGACGCCACGTCCCGATCCGCCGGGGCAGGCCGGGGGGCCGCGAGGGCCGGGCCGTCTGCCCTCACGTCCCCGCGCGGCCCGTTCTTACCTCGGGTGCCACTTGCTGACCGGCAGGCCGTTCGGCACCTTGAGTTCGAAGGCTCCGCCGATCGCGGCGTCCAGTGCCGCGGCCGGTTCGTTACCCGCTCCGAAAGCCGAGGCCGCCAGCAGCTCCTTCAGCTTCGTGCCGGATCCCCGGAACGCATGGGCTCCCTTGAGCGCCTCTCGCGCTCCGTCCGCGTCCATGTCCTTGTTCATTCGCTCCAGCAGGTCCGCGGAGACCCAGCAGTCCGAAATGCTGTCCAGGTCCCACTCCGCGTACCAGTGCTTGTTGTTGAGCCAGTTGCGGTCGGGCACCTTGCCGTCGACGGCCACCAGGTAGAACGAGAACTTGATGTTGCCCAGCGAGCGCCAGTCCGCGACGTTCGTGTTCGCGCTCGCCCCGCCGGCCTTCGCGTTGTCGTATGTCGACATGATGTCCCGGAAGGTCGGCGGGGACTTCGGGTCATCACCCGTGTAATGGCGGATCGTCCACCGCTTGGCCAGCAGGCCCTGGGACGCGGTCTTGCGGACAGGGGGAATCCGGTGCTTCTCGACGTCCTTGATGTGGGAAAGCATGTCGAAGTCGACCTGTCCCTCACCTGCGGGGAACTGCTGCTTTCCCATGTACTGCATCAGCTCCCAGGCATCGTCCTTGGAGTGCCCCGACGCCTCCAGGGCGGCGATCATCTCCGCCGGGTTCCGGGCAGTGCGCAGCGCGTCGTCCCCGGCCCGCTGCACGGTGCCGCCTCCCCCGGTCCCCGTGCTCCGCTGGACGGCCTGGTCCGTGTCGCCCGCCTGCTCCCCGACGCTTCGCTGGGCGACCACGGACGGTGCGGTGCCGGCCCCGGACATGAAGGCGTCGCTGTCGGTGTCCGCCGCCCGCTCGGAGCCCTGCCCGGGGTCCGTGACGGTGAGGCCGGCACCGTGGTTGTTGCCCGTCTCGGGGATGCCGCGGATGTTCTTGTCGAGGTGGCTGGCCTCGTGGGCGAGGGTCTTCGTGTTACCGACGGCCTTCGGACCGAGGAAGATGTGCTTGCCGACCGTCATGGCCTCGGCGCCCAGGGCCGCGGTGGCGCGCTGGGCTATCGGGTTGTCGTGCACGCGCCCCTCGGAGAGCCGGTCGTTCTGGAAGAACGGCTTCGCCTTCGCGAGGAACGCACCGGGGAGCGACGTGCTCGGCGTGTTCCTGGCGGCGTCGAGGAGGCTGCGCTGAGCCGTCGGGCCGGTGTCCTCCACAGCTCCGTGCCCGCAGCCGGGCCCGTGCTCGTGCGGGGCTTCCCGGCGCTGCACGGCCGGCCCCGCGTGCCCGCACCCCGGGCCGTGCTGATGCCGCTCCGTCTCGACGGACCGGGCCACGGCCGCGTTCCCGGCCAGGCGCTGGAGGTCCAGCATCCGCTGGACGGGCGCGCTCACCGCGGCCACCTGGCGGTGCGTCGCGTCCCGCTCGTCGGACGATCGGCTCCGCGTTCCGTGCGCGCGCACGACGCTCCCTTCGACACCGGACGGTTGACCACCCAGCTTTACCGGAGCACCCCCGCCTCCGGCAGGTCCGTGAGGGCAGCCTCGGGGGCAGCCCTGGCGGGCGGGCACCCCTACGGGCACCTCTAGGGGGTGTCCGCGGCGAACCGCCGCGCCTCGGACGCCGGCATCCGGATCACCACCGGGACCGGCAGCACGCCGTCCCGGACACCGACGGCCTCCGCGCCCCGAACCCCCTGCGTGTGCCGGCGCCGCACCCGCGCCACGGCCCGGAACTCCAGGGTGAACTGCACGAGCGCCGAGGTCTCCTTGGGCTTCTGGAGCGGGACCGTGCCCGCCGCGTTGCCCACCGTCCCGGCGGCGCCGCCCTCGCTGCCGACGCCGCCGGGCGCGTTGGTCAGGCCGGACTGCTCGACCCGCACCGGCCCGCCGCCGCCCGAGAGGCCCGCCGAACGACCGTGCCGTGCCGCCTGCCGGTGCTCCACGCTCGCGGGACGGGAGCCCTCCGGGCCACTCTGGGCCACCGTCTCGAAGGTCATCGCCTCGCTCTCGCCCAGCGGCCGGGCGTCGAGCAGCCGCGCGTGCAGCTCGCAGTCGACGTCGCGGCCCTCGGCGCCGGAGACGTGCACCGGTGGCAGCTCGGCACCGGCGGACACCAGGAGCGGCAGGGCGGCCAGCAGCCACTCGGTGGAGACCGCCTCGCCGTGCGCGTAGTGCGCGGCGCTCCCCTTGCCGAGGCCGGTGCCCGCGTCGGCGCTCGCCATCGCCCGGCCGATCAGCGCCCGCACCTGCGGCGCACCCCGGAACCCGTCGGCCTGCGCCTCCATCGGCAGCCTCGCCCCCGCCGCCCGCCACAACCCCAGCGCGGCCGGGTGGGCGCCGCTCGCGCCCGGCGCGATCCTTGGCCGCCGTCCCGGGAGGCGCTCCTCGGGTACCGGGGTCACGTCGGCCAGGGCCGCCAGGTCCTTCTCCAGGGCGCGGTGCACCAGGGCGCCGCCGAGATCGACGCGGGCCACCTGCCCGTCGGCGGACCGCAGTTCCAGCTCGGCCGTGACCGGGACGCGCACCTTCACCGAGGGCGCCTCGCCCACGATGGCCCGCAGCCCGGTCTGTCCCCGCTCGGCGACGGCCCGGCTGGTGGCCGCCGACCGGCCGGCCGCCGGCCCGAGCACGCCGGCGCTCCGGTCGGCGGCCGCCTCCCCGGACGCCTCGGAGCCGGTGAGCACGAGGCCCACGCCGTCGGAGCCGCTCTCCTGGTGGGTCCTCGTGCGCTGCGCGGCCGCCACGGTCGCGTACTCCATCTCGCGGTCGCCGCCCGACGGCCCGACGATCTCACCGGCACCGGTCCGCCGGATGTGGAACACGGCCAGGTACGGCTTGGCACGGCGGCCGGGCCGACTGCTGTTGCGCAGCAGTTCCACGGGCACGCCGCCGTCCATGGCCCCGGCGAGCAGGCCGGTGGCGCCGGCCCGGTCCAGGACGCGCAGCAGCCGCTGCACGTTGTCGAAGCGGTCGTCGAGCCGGTGCGAGGGCAGCAGGTCCTCCGCCAGGGTCCGGTCCTTCACGGCCGAGCGCAGCCGCTTCAGAAGGGGTACGAAGTCGGGCAGTTCGTCGATCAGGCCGAAGCCGATGGGCATGCCCTTGGCGTGCGGGGGCAGGGGCGTGGGGGCCGCCGGGGTGTCGGTGTCCCTCTCCCGCTGCCGTCCCCTGCCTCCCCCCTCTCCCGCGCCGGTCTCCTTGGCCCTGCCCTTGCCCTTGCCCGTGTCCTCGCCCTTGTTCGTGCCCTTGTCCTCGCCGGTGCCCGTGCCGTCGTCCTTGGCACGGCTGTGCTCCGCCGCCGGGCCGGGCGTGCCGAACAGGCTGGTCGGGCCCATCTGCGCGAGCGTTTTCTCCTGCTCCTTCGCCCGTTCCTCGGGGTCGCGCAGACCCGCCGCCGCCAGTTGGGCCCCGGTGAGCCACAGGCCGACGCTGCCGGGGACCGTCCGCTGCCTGGCCGCCGTGTAGGGGCCCCGGCCGTTGACGGCGACCTCGGCGACCATGCTGACGGCCAGGTCGCACTGGACGAGGTAGAGCGGGCGGCTGCGCGGGGCGACGGCGTTGCGTTCCACCGTGCCGCTCAGCGTCGCGCTGTCGGCGTCGGTCGTGGCCCTGGTGTTGCGGTAGGCCGGGGTCTCCCACATCGACCAGCCCTGGCCCGTCTCCATCGCCCGGGCGTTGCCCGAGTACGTCCTGCTCGTGGTCCGCGCCCGCTGTCCGGAGCCCTGGTGGCCGCCGAGCGCCATGTTCTCCATGCCCGCGCCGGTACTCCGGTGCCGTACCCGGGGGTTGGTGAGGGCGAAGCGGGTACCGACCGCGCCGTCCAGAGCGGCGAGCCGCCTGGGATGGCGCAGGCCCGCCACCACCCAGCCCGAGCTGACGCCCTGCCGCAGTGCCGCCGTGACGGCCTGCGGGCCGAACCGGTCCTCGACCGCCAGGCGCGGTGCCAGGCCCTCCGCCTCGAAGGCGGTGTCGCCGGGCTTGTCGGCACGGCCCCCGCGCGCGGCCTGGGCGAGCAGCATGAAGGCCAGGTCCCGGATCTCCCTGGCGTCCCCGACGGTCTCCACGAAGTCCCAGTCCCGCAGGCCGCGGCCCGCGGGCCGAGTGGTCAGGTCGGTGATGCCGGTGGCGTCGAGCTTGCCGATCCGGCCCTGCCGCGCCGCGGCCCGGCGCCGGTTCAGCCCCTCGTACGCCTCGTCGTCCAGAGTGGTCGCGGTCGGCGCGCTCAGCCGCACGTCCTGGCCCTGCTCGCCCAGCTCTCGCAGGGGATTGGCCTCGGCGGTGCGGTCGTCCGAACTGGCGATCACCTCGGCCGCCGGAGTGTGCCGTCCGGGGCGGCCGGGGGTGAGGGCCCGCTTCGCGGTGCGCTCCCGGCTGGTCATGGTGACGTTCACGCCGAGCCACAGCCGGGTGGCGAACGTACTGGTCGACACGTCACCGCTGTTCAGCGAGTCGGTACGGGTCACCGGGCCGCCCTGGGCGCTGCGGCTGCTCTCCACCGCCGCCTCGGCGGCCACCTGCGCGGACAGCGCGCCGGGGACCAAGGTTCCCTGGACAGCGCCCTGGACGCCCGCCTTCCGGGCGGACACGCCGCCCGTCTGGCCGCTCGACCCCACGCCGGCGCTGCTGCGCACCAGCCAGTCGGGGGTGTCGCCGAGGTAGGTGACCGGGCCGATCCGGCCCCGGACGCGGACCTGTACGTCGTCCGACCTCAGCCCGGACTTGCGGCGCAGCCGCACGGGCACCCCGGTGGACAGCAACTGGTCCTTGTTGGCGCGCAGGTTGGTCTCGGACAGGACGGTCAGCAGTTCCCGGTAGTTGCGCCGCTGCGCCTCGGCGTCCGTGCGGTTCCCGGCACCGCCCGCCGCGGCCCTGCCGGTGGCGGCCTCGCCGAACGGCGGCAGGTAGCCGGCCAGCCGGGGGTCGGACGCGAACAGCCGCTCCAGCGTCTCGATCAGGGGGCGGGTGTCGAGGTGGGTGAGCGCGGCGCTGGAGCCCATCGCGTCGAACGGCAGATGGCGTTCGGTCTTGCGCGGGCCGCCGTCGGCGTTCAGTTCGGGGGTGCCGTCGGCCTTCGTACGGTCCGCCTTGGTGAACAGCTCGCCGGCTTCCGTGCCGGCGGGCAGCGGCAGCCCCAGGTGCCGGGCCTCCTCGGCCCGCATGCTGATCCAGGCGTCGACGGTGTGCCGGGCCGTGCGGCCGGCGGGGGCGAGGGTGTGTCCCGGCGCGGCGGGCCCGGTGCCCTCGACGGTCAGCAGGATCCGGCCGAGGTACAGCGCCTTGGTGCCGCGCACCTCGGCGCCCTGCCGGGTGGCCGCCGCCTGGTCGGCCGAGGAGAAGCGCATCCGCCGGAAGCTGACGCCGGGCATCGTCTTGAGACGTACGGACGGCCCCGCGCCCGGAGCGCCGAAACCGACGGCGGGGCCGGCCCCCGCCATGCCGCTCATGCCCTTGCCCATGGAGGCGCCCATGCCGTGCTGCGTCTGCTGATGGGTGCGCAGCTGGGTCTGGCCGGCCTTCCAGGCGGGGGTCAGGGAGACGATGTCGGCACGCATCCGGTAGGCGCTCTCGGCTCCGGCGGCGCCGGCCGACAGGTCCTCGCTCGCGACCCAGCCGGTCAGCAGGCGCGGCAGGTCCTGGAGGATCGTCGCGGCGCTGGTCGCCTCGTAGAGCCGGGTGCGGTCGGCGGAGTCCGGGGGCGCCGCCTGCGGGTGCAGGGTGGCGTTCACCTGGTCGAACAGGCCCCCGCCGCCGGCGTGCGGGGCGCCCCGGTCCTCCACACCGACGACCGCCGTCGAGGTGGCCTGCCGTACGCCCTTGCGCTGCTCCTCGGAGAGGGCGGGGCCGGGGGCGGGCCGTTCGGTGCCGAGGGGCACGAGGTGTTCCTGCGGCACGCGCATGGTGAGCGTGCCGTCGCACTCCACGACCCGCGCGGTGCCGTAGGGGCCCTGCGGTCTGATCCGCACGGTGAAGCGCACGTGCCGCAGCGCCCGGACCGTGCCGCCGGAGCTGCGCAGGGTGCGCGGCTCGGCCACCGTCCTGGTGTTGTGCGCGTCGTGGTCGCTGCGCAGCCCGAGGCCGCCCGCGAGCTGCGCGCCGCCCCAGACGCCGGGCACGGGCGTCGGGACCAGGACCGTACCGGAGCCGCTGAGGCCGGTCTGCTTCGAGCGGGCGGTGTCGGTCACCACGGTGGCGGACGAGGAGTGCTGTTGGTCCACCTTCGTGTCGTCGTCCCGGGCCGCCCGGTCGGCCGGCGCCCGTTCCGCCGGCAGGACGGGCGAGGCGGCGCCGGGGTTCTCGAACAGGGCGGGCTCCGGTGCGGCGTGTGCCGGGTCCGGCCGGACGGAGACCGTGACGTCGTACGCGCCTTTGCTCCCCCGCACGGTGAAGACCCGGCCGCGGCCGTAGAAGGTCTCCGGCCGCCCCGCCAGCTCCCGCTCCACCGCGGCCACGTCGCGGTCCGCCCCGCCCGGGATCGAGGCGATCGCCCGGCCCACCGCCTCGTGGCCGGTCAGCCCCGACGCGGTGGAGAGTCCCGCCGACGTCATGTCCGTCAGATACGGGGGCAGTACCAGCGGCGGATGC
>NZ_RAIF01000018.1:435424-438908 GCF_003671715.1 Streptomyces sp. E2N166
CGCGCCACCACGAGCGGGCCGCCGGCGGCGTCCGGCGGGCGCGGGGCGGGGCGGTTGCCGATGAGGAGGGAGGCGGCGGCGTTTCCGGCGCTGCCCTGGATGGCCAGCAGTTCCCGCGGGCCGAGCGCGGCCCCGGAGCCGGCCGCCGGGGCCGGTCCGCCGGCCTGACCGCCGTACGACTCCCGCGCACCGGCCCTGTCCGCGTCGGCGGACCTGACCGGCGGGGGCGCCGCCGCCGCGCGGCCCGGTACGCCGCCGTCCGGGCCGGGCTTCTCCTGTCGTCCCCGCATCGCACGCCCCTGCCCGACGAGGCGTCGGCCCCGTCCCCTCGTCGCCGGCCGTCGAGAACGGCGCGGGCTCGGCGTGATGCGGAGCCCGGCCAGGCCGGGAGGCTAACTCATGAACAGGGGCCGGCCACAGGGTGAAGCTTGGACGAAGGCTCCCCCAACAAGCGGTGCCGGAAGCGTTGTCGGGGCTCTCACCAGCGGTCGGGCGCCCCGGCCTGCCCCAACGGGCACAGCCGGGGGCAAGGTCGGTGCCCCCACTCCGGCACCCCGGGGCGTTTCGGGGGGAGCACCGCGCGCGCGAGGGTGAGGGGCGTCCTGTCTCGTACCCCGAGGAGAGCAGAGCATGCCGTCCTACCTGTCGCCCGGCGTCTACGTCGAGGAGGTGGCCAGCGGCTCGCGCCCGATCGAGGGAGTGGGCACCTCGGTGGCGGCCTTCGTCGGTCTCGCGCCGACCGGCCCGCTGAACGAGCCCACACTGGTGACCAACTGGACGCAGTACGTCGCGGCCTTCGGTGACTTCACCGACGGGTACTACCTCGCGCACTCCGTCTACGGGTTCTTCAACAACGGCGGCAGCGCCGCGTACGTCGTCCGCGTCGGCGGCTCCGCCGAGGACGCCGCCGCCGGTTCGGACGGGACGTCCGCTCCCGCCGCCGTGACGGGTACCGCCGCCCCGGCCGCGCTGCCGGCCGCCGAGCCGAAACAGCTCGGCACGTTCGCCGTGACGGCCAACGCCGCCGGTCAGCACGGCCCGCTGTCGGTCGAGGTCGCCGACCCCGAGGGCGAGGGCCCCGCCGAGCGCTTCAAGCTGATCGTCAAGGACGGCGAGAAGCCGGTCGAGACGTTCGACGTGAGCGCCAAGAAGGGCAACCGCTCCTACGTCGTCACCCAGGTGAAGGAGCGCTCGAAGCTCATCACCGTGACGGAGGCCGCGCCCACCGCGCAGCTGGCCCGCCCGGAGAACCAGAGCCTGACCCTGCCGGCGCCGCCCGCCGCCCCCGCCGCCCCGGTCGAGAAGAGCGAGAGCTCGCACCCCGGCCCGGCCCACTACCTCGGCGACTCCGCGGACCGCACCGGCTTCGGCGGCCTGGAGGCGATCGACGAGATCTCCATGGTCGCGGTGCCCGACCTGATGGCCGCCTACCAGCGCGGCGCGATCGACCTGGAGGCCGTCAAGGCCGTCCAGCTCGGCCTCATCGCGCACTGCGAGCTGATGGGCGACCGCGTCGCCATCATCGACCCGCCGCCCGGCCAGAACGCCCGTCAGATACGCGTCTGGCGCCAGGAGACGGCCGGCTACGACTCCAAGTACGCGGCCCTGTACTACCCCTGGATCAAGTCCTTCGACCCGGCCTCCGGCCAGTCCCGCCTGATCCCGCCGAGCGGTCACGTCGCCGGCATCTGGGCCCGCAACGACACCGAGCGCGGCGTCCACAAGGCCCCCGCCAACGAGGTCGTCCGCGGCGCCGTCGATCTGGAGCTGCAGATCACCCGCGGCGAGCAGGACCTGCTCAACCCGATCGGCGTCAACTGCATCCGCTCCTTCCCCGGCCGCGGCATCCGCGTCTGGGGTGCCCGCACCCTCTCCTCCGACCCGGCCTGGCGCTACCTGAACATCCGCCGGTACTTCAACTACCTGGAGGAGTCGATCCTGATCGGCACCCAGTGGGTGGTGTTCGAGCCGAACGACCACAACCTCTGGGCCCGCATCCGCCGCAACGTCTCGGCGTTCCTGGTCAACGAGTGGCGCAGCGGCGCCCTCTTCGGCCAGAGCCCGGCAGAGGCCTACTACGTCAAGTGCGACGAGGAGACCAACCCGCCGGAGTCGGTCGACCTCGGCCGGGTCATCTGCGAGATCGGCATCGCGCCGGTCAAGCCCGCCGAGTTCGTGATCTTCCGGCTGGCCCAGTTCTCCAGCGGCAGCGGGGAGCTGGAGGAGTAGGACGCGCGTCCTCCACCTCTCCGGCCCCCTTCCCCCGCCTCTCCCAGATCATTAGAAGGACAGCGAACACATGGCTCTGATGCCGGGTGACTCCCTCACAGCGAACAACTTCGGGCTCCAGATCGACGGTGTGATGGTCGAGTACCTCTCCGAGGTCAACGGCCTCACCCTCGAGCAGGACGTCATCAAGTACCCGCAGAACAACAGCACCACCGGCAAGCACGAGACGGCCGTGCTCCCGGGCAACAAGAAGGACGGGCAGTGCACCGTCGTGCGGGGCATGACCCAGTCGCCGTCGTTCACCCAGTGGATCAACGATTCCATGAACGGCCGGATGTCCACGGCCCGCAAGAACGCCTCCATCATCCTGATGGACTCCGAGGACGTCCCGGTCAAGCGCTACAACCTGCGCAACGCCTGGTGCAGCAAGATCGACGCCAGCGCGGTGAAGGCCGGCGACACCTCCGCGCTGACCGAGACGGTCACCATCGTGTTCGAAGAACTGGTCATCGAATAATGCGGCGCGCGGCTGTCGGGGCGCCCGTCGCGGCCCCCGAGGACCCCCAGACCGCGGCGGCGGGAGCGGACTTCCCCCGTTCGGCTCCCGCCGTCGCACCCACGGAGACACCTGCCGAAGCGGCACCGCGGCAGCAGCTGCGCACCGAGTTCCCCTTCGAACTGCCACGCGGCTACGTCGACGACTCGGGCACGGTCCACCGGGACGGTGTGATGCGCCTGTCGACGGCACGGGACGAACTGATCCCGCTGCGCGACGTGCGGGTGCAGGAGAACCCGGCGTACCTGTCGGTGGTGCTGCTCGGCCGGGTCATCACCCGGCTGGGCACGCTGACGATGGTGCACGACGGGATCGTGGAGAACATGTTCGCCTCCGACCTGGCGTTCCTCCAGGACTTCTACCGTCAGATCAACGCGGAGGGCCACACCCGCGCGGCCGTTCAGTGCCCGCACTGCACGGAGCCCTTCGAGGTGGAACTCGGCGGGAGCCGCCTGGGGGAATCGTGACGTACGCGACCGACCGGCTGCACGAGGAGATCGCGTACGTCGCCTACCACTTCCACTGGAGCCTGGAGGCGATCCTGGATCTGGAGCACCAGGACCGCCGCCGGTACACGGACCAGATCGCGTCGCTCGTGACGCGTGGCGCGGCGGAGGGCTGATCGGTGGGATTCCTGGACCGGCTGCGAGGCCGTCGTGACGGAGCGCGGGACGGCGTCGGCGAAAGCGCCGGCGGGGG
>NZ_RAIF01000018.1:441550-447915 GCF_003671715.1 Streptomyces sp. E2N166
CCCTCACGCCACCCGCACCGTCACCGTCCAGCCCGCCGCACCCCGTCAGCGCACCCGCGGCACCGGCGGCGGACGCCGACGCCTCCTCCGCGCCCACCGTCCAGCGCTTCTTCGGGCGCCGCACCGCCACCGGTGCCCTGGCCGCCCACGCGGCGGCCACCGTGTCCTCGGCCCTGAACCACCTGCTGCCCCCGGCGCCCCAGCAGGCTCCGGCCGGCCCGCCGCCCCCCTACAGTCCGCCGGAGTCCCAGAACGCGTCACCGCCCGGCAACCCGCCCCCGTACTCGTCGAGTCAGGCCTCCCCGGCGCAGGGGGACCCGCCCCCGGCGTACACGGCGGTCCCGGCAGGCGGGTTCGACCCGCGCGAGCTCACCGAGTTCCAGCTGGACGAACTGGTGCACCGGATCGTCGGCCGCGTGACCCGCCACGTCCGCACCGAACTGCGCATGGACCGCGAGCGGATCGGCAGACTCCGCGACCCCCGCCACTGACCGGCCCGCCGATCCCCCACGCGGCCCCCACGGCGCAACCGACGCACGCGACACGCCTGCCCCACCCGACAGAAAGGCCCACCCCCGATGCCCCGCCAGGACCCGGGCTCCACCATCTGGTTCACCCTCACCATCGACGGCGAGAGCCTCGGGTACTGGAACGGGTGCGAAGGCCTGTCGTCCCAGGTGGAGATCGAGCAGCGCCAGGAGGGCGGCAACAACGGGTTCGTGTGGCAACTGCCCACCCGCGTCTCCTTCTCCAACATCCGGCTGACCCGCCCCCTCACCCCGGACACGACCAAGGTCGCCAAGTGGATCTCCTCCGTCCAGACGGGGATCAAGCGGCCGACCGCGCAGATCTCCGCGCTGCGCGCGGACGGGTCGCTGGTCGCCCGCTGGGGGCTGATCGACGTACTGCCCGTCAGCTGGCAGGGCCCGAGCCTCGACCCCGGCAACCCGGCCGTGGCGAACGAGGTCCTGGAAATCACCCACCACGGCTTCACCGACTGACGGCGCCGCGGAGCAGAGAGGAAGACCCATGGCAAAGAGCGGCAAGGGCGCCGGCAAGAGCCTCGTACGCGCCAACCTCGCCATCCACGAGCCGCCCACCGGCACGACCACCACACCCGGTGCGCTGATGCGTACGTTCGGCTTCGAGTTCAACCCGGCGCAGCTGTCCCTCACCCAGCGGACCCAGTGGACGGCGACGCCGACGGCGGCCGTGCGGAAGGCCGCGAAGCCGCAGTTCATGGGTGCCGAGCCGCGGGAGATGACCCTGGAGATCTTCCTGGACTCCTCCACCAAGCCGGGCGGCAACACGGTGCTCAAGAAGGTCGAGTCGCTGCTGCGCTGCTGCGAGGTGACCGCCAAGAGCCTCGCCTCGGACCAGCCGTCACCGCCCTGGGTGGTCTTCGAGTGGGGGTCGTTCTCCACGGCCCGGTTCACCGCGTACGTCGCGTCGATCGAGGCGTCGTACACCCTCTTCGGCACCACCGGCATCCCCATCCGGGCCACCTGCCAGGTGCACCTGGTCGAGATCCCCGGCCCGACCCGCGGGCAGAACCCGACCTCCGGCGCACTCACCGCACAGCGCGTGCACCGGGTCGTCGCGGGCGACTCGCTGCAGTCGCTGGCCTGGCGGGAGTACGGCAGCGCCAACGCGTGGCGGGCGATCGCCGAGGCCAACGGCATCGACGACCCCTCCCGCCTGCCGTCCGGCACCGAACTCATGCTGCCCGCCGCCGAGGAGGTGCCGCACTGATGGTGCGTCCCGCGTTCTCCAGCATCGTCCAGGTCCGGATCGGCGCCGCGAAGCTGCCCGACGACATCGCCCTGATGCTCGTCGACGGCTGGGTCGACCAGGGCATCGGCGTGCCCGCGGCCTTCCGCCTCACCTTCCGCGACCCCGACCACCTGGTCCTCGGCAAGCTGAACGTGCAGTTCGGCACCCGGGTGGTCATCACCCCGGTGGCCGACGGCCAGGGCGTCGGCAAGCCCCTGCTGACCGGCGAGGTCACCGCCATGGAGGCCGACTACGACGGCACCGGCAGCTACACCGTGATCCGCGGCTACGACTTCGGGCACCGCATGATGCGCCAGCGCCGCGTGGCCGCGTACCGCAACCAGAAGGCCTCCGACATCGCCCGCAAACTCGCCGCCATGGACGGCCTGTCCATCGGCCGGATCCAGCCGACGAAGGGCGCGTACGGGTTCATCAGCCAGTCCAACGTCACCGACTGGGACTTCCTCGCCCGGCTCGCCGACGAGAACAACATGGTGATGTCCGTGGACGCCAAGGGGAAGTTCCGGTTCGTCAAGCCGAACCCGTCGGCCGGCGCGCCCTCCCCGATGACGGACGGCGACAAGAGCGCCTTCGTCCTCCAGGCCCGCCACGACATCATGCGGCTGCGGGCCGCGGTGACCGCCGCCGACCAGGTCGGCAAGGTCGAGTCGCGCGGCTGGAACGTCACCACCAAGAAGAAGATCACCGAGCTCGCGCCCGCGAGGACCGACCCGGGCGTCACCATCGGCTCCACGCCCGGCGAGGCCGCCGGCAAGTTCAAGGCGGCCAAGCTCGTCGAGACCGCCAATCCCTACGACAAGCAGGACGAGGTCCGGCACGCGGCGCAGTCCCTCGCCGCCGACGTCACGTCCTCCTTCGCCGAGCTGGAGGTCGCGGTGAAGGGCAGCCCCGATCTGCGGCCCGGCGTGCCCGTGGCGCTCAGCGACGTCGGCAAGCCCTTCGAGGGCAAGTACACCGTCACCTCCGTACGCCACCACTTCGGCGACAGCGAGGGCTACCAGTCCTGGATCACGGTCAGCGGACGCCAGTGGCGCTCCCTGTACGGGCTGGCCTCGGGCGGCGGCGGTGGCACGGACCCCGCGAGCGCGGCCCGGCTGCCCAGCGTCGCCAACGCCATCGTCACCGACGTGCAGGACCCGCTCAAGCAGGGCAGGGTCAAGCTCCAGTTCCCGTGGCTGGACGACACCTACGTCAGCGACTGGGCGCGCAGCGTGCAGCTGGGCGGTGTGGGCGGCGGCGGGGTCTTCCCCATGGACGTCGGCGACGAGGTGCTGGTGGCCTTCGACCGGGGGGCGCTGGACCACCCGTTCGTGATCGGCGGGCTCTACAACGGCCGGGACCTGCCGACCAAGGTCGATGTCCCGCTGCACGACGGCCTGAAGAAGAAGGCCGTCCGGCACACCCTGTCCGACCGCCAGGGCAACCGCGTCGACCTGCTCAGCCAGCGGACCGGCGGACGCAAACAGGGCGTCCGGATCGCCAGCGGGAACGACAGGCTGACCATCAACCTCGACCGCACCAAGACCGAGATCACCGTCGACAGCGCGGGCTCGGTCAGCATCACCGGCAGCCGCTCGGTGTCGGTGGAGGCGGGCATGAACCTCACGCTCGAAGGCCGCCGTTCGGTGACGATCAGGAGCGGCGGACCGCTCACCCTGGAGGGCAAGGGCATCGTCAACCTCAAGTCGCTCGGCGGCGTGGTCGCGGTGAACGCGCTGGGCGGCGCCCTGAACCTGACGTCGACCGGCGCCGCGAACCTCACCGCCACGGGCCTGGCGACGATCACCGCGGCCAACACCAAGATCACCGGCGCCAAGCTCGACCTGTACGGCGGCTTCTTCGTCAACGAGATCAAGTACCCCTTCGGATGACCGGACGACCGCGCCGACGCCCCGGGGTCGTCGGCACAAGGAAACGGGAAAGGCAGGAGGCCCCCTGATGGCCGAACAGTTCGTCGGCTCCGGCTGGTCGTTCCCCCTGCGCATCGGGCCCACCGGCGGCATCGCCCTGGTCAGCGGCGAGCGGGAGATCGAGGAGGCCATGCAGCTGGTCCTGGCCACCGCACCGGGCGAGCGGCCGATGCGGCCCGAGTTCGGCTGCGCCATCCACGACCTCGTCTTCGCCCCGGTCAACGAGCAGACCGCCGGGCGGATCCAGCACGAGGTGTACACCAGCCTGGACCGCTGGGAGCCGCGCATCGAGGTCCACGAGGTCGAGGTCACCGCCGGTGACGACCGGAGCGTCCTCTACATCGACGTGCGCTACTCGATCCGCGGCACCAACAACCCGCGCAGCCTGGTCTTCCCGTTCTACGTCATCCCCTCCCACGACGAGCCGGACCTCCCCGACGGTCCGGCCGGCCCCGCGGGCCCGACGGGCTCTCCCGAAAGCGATCGCTGATGTCCCTGCCCTCCCCCAACCTCGACGACCGCCGCTTCCAGCAGTTCGTCGACGACGCCAAGCGCTACATCCAGCAGCGCGCCCCGGAGTGGACCGACCACAACGTCTCCGACCCCGGCGTCACCCTCGTCGAGACGGTCGCCCACATGGCCGACCAGATCGTCTACCGGCTCAACCGGGTCCCGGAGAAGAACCACCTCGCCTTCCTCGACCTGGTCGGCATCACCCTCTTCCCACCGTCCGCCGCCCGCACGGACGTCACCTTCTGGCTGTCCGCGCCGCAGGAGGACGCGATCCTGGTCCCGGTCGGCACCGAGGTCGCCACCCTGCGCACCGAGCGGGACGAGGCCGTCGTGTTCGCCACCGAGCGCGACCTGACCGTCGTACCGTGCGAACTCGGCCGCCTGGTGGTGCAGCACAGCGGCGAAGCCGTCACCGACCGGACCACGGACCTGGCCGAGGGCAAGGACCTGCTGTGCTTCTCGGAGGCCCCGGCCCCCGGCGACTGCATGCTCATCGGCCTCACCAACGCCACCCCGCACTGCGCGCTCGCCCTGGAACTCGACAGCCGCGTCGACGGTGTCGGCGTCGACCCCCGGCAGCCGCCCCTGGCCTGGGAGGCCTGGACCGAGGACGGCTGGCAGCCCTGCGAGGTCGACCGGGACGGCACCGGCGGCCTCAACCGCCCCGGCGACATCGTGCTCCACATACCCGGCGGCCACGTCCTGTCCCGCAACGGCGGCCACGAGGCCGGCTGGATCCGCTGCCGGGTCACCGAGCCGCTGCCCGGCCAGCCGTTCTACACGACCTCACCGACCATCCACTCCGCCGAGGCGTACACCATCGGCGGCACCACCGGCACCGTCCACGCCGAGACCGTCCACGACGAGGCCCTCGGCGAGTCCACCGGCCTGCCCGGCCAGCGGCTGCGGCTCGAACACGCCCCCGTCGTCGCCGACGACCCGCCCGTCCTCCTCCAGACCGCCACCGACGACGGCTGGCAGGACTGGCAGGTCGTCCCGCACTTCGCGGGCTCCGGCCCCGACGACCACCACATCACCCTCGACGCCGCCACCGGCCAGATCGCCTTCGGCCCCGCCGTCCGCGAAGCCGACGGCACCCTGCGTCAGTACGGCACCGTCGCCCCCAAGGGCGCCGTCATCCGGGCCCGCCGCTACCGCACCGGCGGAGGCCGGGCCGGAAACGTGGCCCGCGGCGCCGTGCAAGTGCTGCGCACGTCCATCCCGTACGTCTCCGAGGTCGTCAACCGCGAGGCCGCCCGAGGCGGCGTCGACGGCGAGACCGTCGAGGAGGCGAAGCTCCGGGCGCCGATCACCCTCCGCGCCCAGGAACGCGCCGTCACCCTGCGCGACTACGAGGAACTCGCCCGCCGCGCCGCCCCCGAGACCGCCCGCATCACCTGTCTGGAGGGCAAGGAGGGCGAGCACGGCGCCTACGCCGTCCGCGTCCTGGTCGTGCCCCAGGCCGTCCCCGACCCCGGCGGCCGGCTCCGCTTCGAGCAACTCGTCCCCGGCGACGCCCTCCTGGGCCGCATCACCCGCCACCTCGACGAACGCCGCCTCATCGGCACCCGCCTCGCCGTCGGCCCGCCCTACTACCAGGGCGTCACCGTCGTCGCCACGGTCCACGCCTTCCGCGGCGTCGACACCGACCGCGTACGCCGCCAGGCCCACGACGCGCTCTACCGCCACCTCGACCCGCTCACCGGCGGCGCGGACGGCAAGGGCTGGCCCTTCGGCCGCCCCGTGCAGACCGGTGAGGTCTTCGCCGTGCTGCAGCGCGTCCCAGGCGTGGAACTCGTCGACGACGTCGTCCTGCACCCCGCCGACCCGCTCACCGGCAAGCGCGGCGACCCCACCGACCGCATCGACCTGGAACCCCCGTCCCTGGTCTTCTCCTTCGACCACCGGGTCCGAGTGATCGGGGACGGCGCGTGACGGCCGCGTCCCACCGGGGTTCCGTCGACGGTCTCGGCTCCTCGCTGCCCATCGGCTCGATGCTGCCGGCCGTCTTCGCCGACGACGACCTCGCCCATCGTTTCGTCGGTGGCCTCGACGACGTCCTCGCGCCGATCCTGAACGTCCTGGACTGCCTGGACACCTACTTCGACCCGGCCCTCACCCCGGCCGACTTCGCCCAGTGGCTCGGCT
>NZ_RAIF01000018.1:448815-506090 GCF_003671715.1 Streptomyces sp. E2N166
CCCGACGCGGACCGGCCGCAGGTCCGCGCCCCCGCCCACCAGCCGGACGTCGCCAACGGCCCGCCGTGCCCGTGGTGTTCCACCCCCAACCGCCCCGACCGCCACTACTGCGCGCGCTGTGCGATGCCCCTGGACCGCACCGGCGAGGACACCACCGCGCCCGCCCCCTGGTGGCGCCGCCTCTTCGGCGGCCGGCGCAGCGAGACCCCCTGGGCCGGTGACCGCCCCCGCCTCCGCCGCGTCTTCGACCGCATCGGCACCTGGATCACCGTCCTGGTCGTCATCACCCTGGTGGTCCTCGGCTTCGTCTACATCCCCGACGGTGTCCAGGCCACCCGGGACCACTTCGCCAAGCGCGCCCCGGTCTCTCCGGACCGGATCACGGCCTCGCGCTCCTTCACCGGTCACAAGCCGGAGTTCCTCATCGACAAGCTCAGCAACACCTGGTGGGGCCCGGGCATCTCGCAGTCCGGCCAGGGCGAGTGGATCGAGGTCAGTTTCACCGAGCCGACCCGTCTGCTGGACCTGATCATCACCCCGGGCACCTCCACCAAGCCCGACCAGCTCAGCAAGTCGGCGCTCCCGCACCGGGTGAAGGCGACGATCACGGCGAAGGACGGCCGGACCACGACCCGCGACCTGACTCTGGACCAGGGCGCCGGCGGCCAGCGACGCCCCTTCCGCGTCGGCGAGGTCACCAAGGTCCGCTTCACCATCGAGTCGGCCCACGCGGCCTCCGCGGACAAGCAGGTGGCCATCGCGGAGATCGAGTTCTTCGGCCCGTCGAGCGCCAACCGCACCTGACCCGCGCCCCGGAGCACATGGGAAACGGCCTCCGCCCGGCACCGGCGGGGGCCGTTTCCACCGAATGGACGCCACGCCGCGCGCCCCCGGACGGCCCGCCGGAGTCTTGGGCCATGCCCTCAGCACGAGCGATATCCACCGCTGTCCTGCTGTCCACCGCCACCCTGCTCTCCTGCTCCCTGACCGCCTGCGCGCCGAAGGCGCAGGACGGCGGCCGGGCCGGTGACGGCGGCGGCACGGCGACCGGCGCACAGGACGAGAACCGCTTCCGGAAGCAGACCCTGAACTGGAAGGACTGCCCCGCGCCCGCTCCCATCCAGGGCGGCGGCGAGGCCCCCGCGCCCCTCCCCGACGGAACCCGGTGGCAGTGCACCACCATGCGGGCGCCACTGGACTGGAAGAACCCGTCCGGGGAGTCGATCGGCGTGGAACTGATCCGGGCCCGCGCCGGCGGCGGAACCGACGACCGGATCGGCTCGCTGCTCTTCAACTTCGGCGGCCCCGGCGGCTCCGGAGTCACCACCCTGCCCGGTCTCGCCCCCGACTACGAGAAGCTCCGCTCCCGGTACGACCTGGTGAGCTTCGACCCGCGCGGCGTCGGCAACAGCCGGGGCGTGCGCTGCCTGGCCCCCGACGCCGCCGAAGAGGCCGAGGACGAGGTCGACGAGACCCCCGACGACGGCGGCGACGAGACCGACGCGCTGGTCGAGCTGAACCGGCTGACGGCCGCGGCGTGCGAGAAGAACTCCGGCGACGTCCTCCCGTACGTCGGCACCACCGAGGCCGCCCGGGACATGGACCTGATGCGGCACCTCCTCGGCGACGAGAAGCTCCACTACTTCGGGATCTCGTACGGCACCCAACTCGGCGGCGTGTACGCCCACCTGTTCCCCGAGAACGTCGGCCGTGCCGTCCTGGACGGCGTCGTCGACCCCACCCACGACATGATGGAGGAGGCCCTCGGACAGGCCGGGGGGTTCCAGCTCGCCTTCGAGCACTTCGCCGACTGGTGCGTCGAGCAGCGCTGCACCCTCGGCGAGGACACCGAGGCGATCGTGGCGGCCGCCGTGGAACTGGAGGCGGGCCTTGACGAGGCTCCGCTGCCCACCACGGACGGAAGCGAACTGGACGGCGACGAACTCGTCGAGGCCGTCGTCGGCTCGCTCTACAGCCAGACCCTCTGGCCGGCGCTCCTGGTCGGCCTGGAGGCGGTGACCAGGGGCGACGGCGATGTCCTGCTGGACCTGGCGGAGGCCCTCGGACAGCACGGCTCCGGCGGCGGCACCGACGACGACAGCGCCGAGGACGAAACCGACGAAGGCAACGAGAACGACGCCTTCAGGGCCATCACCTGCGACGACTCCAGCGACCGCTACACCCCGGCGGACGTGCGGGCCCGGCTGTCCGAGTTCGTCGAGGCGTCGCCCCTGTTCGGCCCGGGCCTGGCGTGGAGCACGCTCTCCTGCGCCGGCTGGCCGGTGCCGGGAGAGGCCGAGCACCCCGAGGTGAGCGCACCGGGCGCGCCCCCGATCCTCCTGGTCGGCAACACCGGCGACCCCGCCACCCCCTACGCGGGCGCCGCCCGCATGGCCGAGCGGCTCGGCAAGGGCGTGGGCGTCGAGCTGACCTACGACGGTGAGGGCCACGGCGCCTTCGACAGCGGGAATCCCTGCGTGCGCGACGCCGTCCACGCGTACCTGCTCGACGGCAGGCTCCCGAGGAGCGGCGCGGTGTGCGAGCCGGAGCCGCTGCCGGAAGGCAAGTAGCACCCGCGCGACAGCGTGAAGCCCTGCCGTCCGGTGGACGGCAGGGCTTCGTCTCGCTCCCGAGCCCCCTGTCGGATTCGAACCGACGACCTTCGCTTTACAAGAGCGGCGCTCTGACCAGCTGAGCTAAGGAGGCACCGCGCGGCGGCGCGCGCGGAGGCTGCTCCACTGTACACAGAGCCGGTGAACGATGGGGTTCGAAAATTTCGGCGAAGTTCACAGGTCCACAGGTACTGACAGACCAGGTGAACGCCAGGTACCGTCCTGTGCCAGTCCACCCGTGTGGACTACACCACACCACCTTCCTACAACGGATCGTCCGGCACGTTCCTGCCGGTAGAAGGGGGCCCATCACCATGGCCACTGTTACGTTCGACAAGGCGACCCGCATTTACCCGGGTTCCACGAAGCCCGCCGTCGACGGTCTCGACATCGACATCGAGGACGGCGAGTTCCTCGTCCTGGTCGGCCCCTCCGGCTGTGGCAAGTCCACCTCGCTCCGCATGCTCGCGGGGCTCGAGGACGTGAACGGCGGCGCCATCCGCATCGGCGACCGCGACGTCACGCACCTGCCGCCGAAGGACCGGGACATCGCCATGGTGTTCCAGAACTACGCGCTGTACCCGCACATGACGGTCGCCGACAACATGGGCTTCGCGCTCAAGATCGCCGGCGTCAACAAGGCGGAGATCCGGCAGAAGGTCGAGGAGGCCGCGAAGATCCTCGACCTCACCGAGTACCTGGACCGCAAGCCGAAGGCGCTCTCCGGCGGTCAGCGCCAGCGTGTGGCGATGGGCCGCGCGATCGTGCGTGAGCCGCAGGTGTTCCTCATGGACGAGCCGCTGTCCAACCTGGACGCCAAGCTGCGTGTCTCCACCCGTACGCAGATCGCCTCGCTCCAGCGCCGCCTGGGCATCACCACCGTCTACGTCACCCACGACCAGGTCGAGGCCATGACGATGGGCGACCGCGTGGCGGTCCTCAAGGACGGTCTGCTCCAGCAGGTCGACAGCCCGCGCAACATGTACGACAAGCCCGCCAACCTCTTCGTCGCCGGCTTCATCGGCTCCCCGGCCATGAACCTGGTCGAGGTCCCGATCACCGACGGCGGCGTGAAGTTCGGCAACAGCGTGGTGCCGATCAGCCGCGAGGCCCTGGCGGCCGCCTCCGACAGGGGCGACCGCACGGTCACCGTCGGCGTCCGCCCGGAGCACTTCGACGTGGTGGAGCTGAACGGCGGCGTCTCCAAGGCCCTGTCGAAGGACGCCGAGGACGCCCCGGCGGGCATGGCGGTCTCCGTGAACGTCGTGGAGGAGACCGGCGCCGACGGCTACATCTACGGCACGGTCGAGGTCGGCGGCGAGAGCAAGGACCTCGTGGTCCGCGTCAGCAGCCGCGCGGTGCCGGAGAAGGGCGCGACCGTGCACGTCGTGCCGCGCCCGGGCGAGGCCCACGTCTTCTCGTCCTCCACGGGCGAGCGCCTCACCGACTGAGGACCCGCACCCCGGGAGACCGGGCGCCGGGAAACCACACACCGAGAAACCACGCGACCGGGTGAATTCACCCGCGTTGACGCAAAGAGCCCCGCGGCCTGCTGCGGGGCTCTTCGCGTTGTCGACAAATACCCCGGCACAACGGACGTTTCGGGCAGTAGACGTCAACGCTCTACCCATTTCCCGCCCTCTCTTCATCCCCCATCCGGGTGACTAAATGTCGCCAAATCATTACCGGGCGCTACCCTCACTCGCGTGAAGCACTCCGTGAAGCACTCCACCACCCGACAGACGCGACGCGGCCGGGGCCCCGCCCGCCGGATCGGCCGCTCTCTCGCCTTCGTCCTGCCCGTCGTCCTGGTGCTCTCCGGGACCCTCGCCGTCACCCGGGTCAACTGGTCGGGCGATCCGGCCGACTCGGTGCTCGCCGCGTCGGAGGCATCGTCCTCCAAGGCCTCCTCCAAGGCCGCCGCCCGCGCGCCGCACGAGGTGCTGCGCGACCGGCTCCTGACCGAGCTGCAGGAGGAGGATCCGGGCGTCGCCCTCACCCACCTCCAGCAGGCCGTGAACGAGCGCCCGTCGCTGGCCGGCCACTGCGCGTCCATCGCCCGCGCCCTCGGCCGCGCCGCGGTCAAGGTGTACGGCCCGACCCGCGCCCAGTCGTACGCGCGCCCCGTCTGCGACACCGCCTTCGCCTCGGGCGTGCTGGCCGCGGCCGGCTGAGCACCCTTTCGGGGACCGGTGGGCCGCCGCGTACAGTTCGGGCATGACCGATCCGAGCGCCGCGTCCCGCCGCCCCGTTCAAGCCGTCGTCCTGGCCGGCGGACAGGGTTCCCGGCTGCGTCCCTACACCGACGACCGGCCCAAGCCGATGGTCGAGATCCCGGGCACCGGGACTCCGATCATCGGCCATCAGCTCGCCTGGCTCGCCGAGGAGGGCGTCACCGACGTGGTGGTCTCCTGCGGTCATCTGGCCGAGGTGCTGCAGAAGTGGCTGGAGAGTGCCGACCTGCCGCTCTCCGTCGCCACCGTCGTCGAGACGGAGCCGCTGGGCCGCGGCGGCGGCCTCAAGTACGCCGCCGCGCACCTGCCCCACCCGGACCGGCCCTGGTACGCCACCAACGGTGACATCTGGACCCGTTTCTCGCTGCGCGACATGGCCGACTTCCACGCCGAGCGGGACGCCGTCGCGACCCTCGCCCTGGCCCGCCCGCGACTGCCGTGGGGCGCCGTGCAGACGGACGGCTTCGGTCACATCACCGACTTCATCGAGGCACCGCCGTCGACCTTCGAGATCAACGCCGGTGTCTACGTCTTCTCGTCCGGCTTCGCCGCGATGTTGCCGGAGCGCGGCGACCACGAACGGACGACGTTCCCGAGACTGGCCCGTGAGCGCCGGCTGGCCGGCTTCCCGATCCCGCAGGGCTCCTACTGGCGCGCGATCGACACCGCCAAGGACCTGACGGAGGCGGCACGGGAGCTGGCGGCCCTGCGCGGCCGCTGAACGCCCCGGTACGCCGGTACGCCGAAGGGGCCCCGCACAGTCGATGTGCGGGGCCCCTTCGGCGTACCGAGGGCCGTGTGAGCCCTGTGGGCCGGCTAGCCCAGGAGACCGCCCACGAGGCGGCTGCCCGGCTCTCCGGTGGAGGAGGAGCCGCCGCCGTCGCCGCTTCCGGTGCCGCCGGTCGTGCCGCTGCCGCCGCCGGTCGCGGCGCCGCCGGAGGTGGGTCCCGCCGTGCTGCTCGGCGCCTGGCCGGCCGGTGAGGACTGCCGCGGCGGGGCCTGGCCCGTGGTGCCCTGGGTCTGGCTGGGCGTGCCGCCGGTGGCGGTGCCGCTGTCGCGGGTCGCTCCCGGGGTGGTCGCGGCGTCCTCGGAGGGGGTGGCCGCGCCGCTGGTGGCGCCCTGGGTGGGTGAGGCGGAGGCCTCCGGAGACGTCTTCGGCTTCCGGGTGCCGGGCTCCTGCGGGACCGGGGTGCCCGGCAGTTCGTTGCGCGGGGCCTCGCCGGGGCCGGGGACGACCACGCGGTCGGCGTCCCGGACCGCGCCGCCGAGCAGCGAGCCGACGAGGAGGGTGACGCCGGCGACGAGGAAGGTGACGAGGGCACCGCGGCGCAGGACGTAGCGGCGCAGGTCCCAGATGTCGGCGCGAGGGCCGAGCCGGCGCCAGGCACTGCCGGCGAGCCGGCCGTCCACGGAGTAGACGGGGGCGCCCGCGATGATCAGCGGGGACCAGGCGGCGAGGTAGATGATGTCGGGCGCGTCGTAGACGGGGACGCTCTTCCAGCTGACGGTGACGAGCAGCGCCGCGGACAGGCCCGCGCCGATGACGGCGCCGACGCGCTGCCAGCAGCCCAGGACGGTCAGCACACCGACGATCACCTGGAGGAAGGCGATCACGAGCCCGGAGCCGACGGGGTGGGCGAGGGCGAACTGACGCAGCGGCTCGGCGACGTCCCACGGGTGCAGCGTGTTGAGCCACTTGACCATGGAGCCGCGCTCGCCGCCGTCGAAGTAGACGGGGTCGCAGAGCTTGCCCATGCCGGCGTAGATGGAGATGAAGCCGAGGAAGACGCGCAGCGGCAGCAGCACGACGCCGAGGTTCATGCGGCGGCCGGGGAAGTAGGCGTGCCGCGCCGGGTCGTCGGCGTGGCGCCTGGTGCGCGGCCCGGCCGGCTGCGTGCCGCCCTCGTCGTAGCCGTCGGGACCGGCGGCGGAGTCGAAGTCCTCGCCGGTGTAGGCGGGTTCGTCGTAGGCGCTGCCGACGGTGCGCATGGCGGGCAGCAGCCGGGTGCCGTCGGGGACGGGGCCGCGCTGGGCGCCGACGAGCGGGGTCTCGAGGGTCTGGGTGGCGGGCCCGTCGTCGTAGCCGTCATAACCGTCGTAGCCCGGGCCGCCCCCGTCGATGCCGACGCGGGGGATGACCTGCGTGGCTCCGGCGTCGGCCGGGTCCTCGGCGTGGTGACCGGCTCCGGCCCGCACCGCCTGGAGCAACCGGTGTGCGCCGGTGTCGTCCGGGTCGGACCGCCCGCTCCACACGAGCGCGCGGCGGCGGGCGACGGCCGGGGCGGCGGGGCCCGCGGCACCTGCGACGGGCATGCGGGCGGTGTCCTGGGTGGCGCTCAAGTGCCGCGCGATCCGCGGGGATTGGGTCTGCCGCGCGGAGGCACCGAACTGCACGCGGAAACTCGCGTGATTGACGATGACCTGGGCCGGATCGCTCGGCACCTTCACCATGCTCAGCGCGGGAGCGTCGTCGATTCCCGACGAGCGGTCCCCCGTGGGTGTGCGGGGTGTTCTGGTGTCCACACTCATCTAACCGAGTGATGTGTCGTTAGGACACTGCCTTGACCGCCCCGAACTGTCCGGACCGCGTCAAGCCTGCCCGGACCGCCCGGAACACCCCCTGTGGGGGACCGAGTCGAACACTCGCTCCCCCTCCGGCCTCACCTCCGCCGACGCGCCGCCTCGTACAGCACGATCCCCGCGGCCACACCGGCGGCCCCTTCTCTCTGCCGCACTCGCACGCTGCGCGGCTTCGCACGGCTGCGCCGGCCTCCGACCGGCGGTCACCGCACCCCGCGCCCGCGTCAGCCCCGCCGACGCGCCGCCTCGTACAGCACGATCCCCGCGGCCACACCGGCGTTCAGGGACTCGGCGCCACCGGGCATCGGGATCCGCACCCGGAAGTCGCACGTCTCCCCGACGAGCCGCGAGAGCCCCTTGCCCTCGCTGCCGACCACGATGACCACGGGGCCATCGAGGGCCGCCAGCTCGCCGAGTTCGGCCTCGCCGTCGGCGGCGAGGCCGACGACCGTGATCCCGGCCTTCTGGTACGACTCCAGCGCCCGCGTGAGGTTGGTGGCGCGGGCGACCGGCGTACGGGCGGCCGTACCGGCGGACGTCTTCCAGGCGCCCGCCGTCATGCCGGCCGCGCGCCGCTCGGGCACGACGACGCCGTGGCCGCCGAAGGCGGAGACGGAGCGCACGATGGCCCCGAGGTTGCGCGGGTCGGTCACGCCGTCGAGGGCGACGATCAGCGGGTCCGCGCCCTCGTCGTGGGCGGCGGCGACCAGGTCCTCCGGGTGCGCGTACTCGTACGGCGGCACCTGGAGCACGAGCCCCTGGTGGTTCAGCCCGTTGGTCATCCGGTCCAGCTCGGGGCGCGGCGCCTCCATCAGGTTGATGCCGCCGCGCTCGGCCGCGAGCTGGAGCGCCTCGCGCACCCGCTCGTCGTTGTCGATGAACTGCTGGACGTAGAGCGTCGAGGCGGGCACACCGTCGCGCAGCGCCTCGTAGACGGGGTTGCGGCCGACGACCAGCTCGGAAGTCGACCGTCCGCCCCCGCGCCGCTGCGGGGCGCGTCCCGTGGCGCGGCGCGCCTTGGCGTTGGCGGCACGCTGCTTGACGTGCCCCTTGCGCATCTCGGCGGGAGGCGTCGGCCCCTTGCCTTCCAGGCCCCGGCGTCGCTTGCCGCCGCTGCCGACCTGCGCGCCCTTCTTGCCGGACATGCGGCGGTTGTTCGCGGCCATGAGTTACCTGTCTCCGCTCTCTACGGGAGTGTGCGTGATGCTTGCGTCTTATGCAGTGTGCCGCCCGGGAGGCCGGGCGGCACAATCGATCTACGGAACCCGTGCGGCCGACCGACCCGGGCTCCGGTGAACCGGGCGGGGGTCAGCGGGAGCCGAGGCTCCAGCGGGGCCCCTGCGGGCCGTCCTCGATGACCAGGCCGGACTGACCGAGCTGGTCGCGGATGGCATCGGCGGTGGACCAGTCCTTGCGCGCCCGCGCGGCCTCGCGCTGGTCCAGGACGAGGCGTACGAGGCTGTCGACGACGTGCCGCAGGTCCTCGCCCTGCTCCTGCTCCCCGGCCCAGTGCGGGGCCAGCGGGTCGAGGCCGAGCACCCCGAGCATCGCACGGACCTCGGCGAGGCGGGCGACCGCGGCGTCCTTGTCGTCGTCGGCCAGCGCGCTGTTGCCCTGCCGCACGGTGGTGTGCACGATGGCCAGCGCCTGCGGCACGCCCAGGTCGTCGTCCATCGCCTCGGCGAAGGCGAGCGGCACCTCGGCGGCGGGCTCGACGGCCTGGCCGGCCAGCTCGGTGACCCGCTGCACGAAGCCCTCGATGCGCGCGTACGCCGACTCGGCCTCGCGCAGGGACTCCTCGCTGTACTCGATGGTGGAGCGGTAGTGCGGCGTGCCCAGGTAGTACCGGAGCACGACCGGGCGCCACTGCTTCACCATCTCGCTCACGAGCACGCTGTTGCCGAGCGACTTCGACATCTTCTCGCCGCTCATGGTGACCCAGGCGTTGTGCACCCAGTACCGCGCGAAGGCGTCGCCGAACCCCTTGGCCTGGGCGATCTCGTTCTCGTGGTGCGGGAAGATCAGGTCGATCCCGCCCCCGTGGACGTCGAACTCCTCACCCAGGTACTTGTGCGCCATGGCGGAGCACTCCAGGTGCCACCCCGGGCGCCCCCGCCCCCACGGCGCCTCCCAGCTCGGCTCCCCGGGCTTGGCCGCCTTCCACATGGCGAAGTCCCGCGGGTCCCGCTTGCCGGAGGCGCCCTCGTCGGGCTGCCGCAGGTCGTCGAGGTCCTGGTTGGACAGCGACAGGTACCCGGGCAGGGACCGTACGTCGAAGTAGACGTTGCCGTCCGCCTCGTAGGCGTGGCCGCGCTCGATGAGGCCGCGCATCATCTCGACCATCTCGGTGATGTGGCCGGTGGCACGGGGCTCGTAGGTGGGCGGCAGGCAGCCGAGGGCGTCGTACGCGTCGTTGAACGCGCGCTCGTTGTCGTACCCGATGGACCACCAGGGGCGGTTCTGGTCCGCCGCCTTCTTGATGATCTTGTCGTCGATGTCGGTGACGTTGCGGATGAACGTGACGTCGTAGCCGCGGTACGCGAACCACCGGCGCATGATGTCGAAGTTCAGCCCCGACCGGATGTGCCCGATGTGCGGGGCGGCCTGCACGGTGGCACCGCACAGGTAGATCGAGACGCAGCCCGGCGTGAGGGGGGCGAAGTCACGGATCTGCCGGGCGCTGGTGTCGTACAGGCGAATAGTCACGACTCCAGGGTAGTAGGCGACGGACAGTGCCACGGGCGCACGTGCCCCGCTTGTTACGTCGCCTTACCCGACCGAGCCGGTGAGACAAGCCCGGCTTCCCGCCCTACCGAGCCCGTGAGGCAAGCCCGGCCTCTTGCCCGACCGAGTCGGGTGGTGGGTGGGCATAGGCCGGGGTCCAGGGGCGGAGCCCCTGGCGGGGTGCGGGGCGGAGCCCTCACGGCACGCCCGACGCCGGCGCGACACACCCCGGCCCAGGACACACCCCACCCCGCTCAACCCAAACCCACCCCGCTCACCCCACCCGCACGACCAACGCCGTAGCCACCGCCATCAGCCCTTCCCCCCGCCCGGGAAACCCAAGCCCGTCCGTCGTCGCCCCGGACACCGACACCGGCGCCCCCACCGCCTCCGACAACACCTTCTGCGCCTCGTCCCGCCGCTTACCGATCTTCGGCCTCGGACCGACCACCTGCACCGCGACGTTGCCGATCCGGAAGCCCGCCGACCGCACGATCCGCGCCGCCTCCGTCAGCAGCGTCACCCCGGACGCCCCGGACCACTCCGGCCGCCCGGTACCGAAGTGCTGCCCGAGGTCTCCGACCCCCGCCGCGGAGAACAGCGCGTTGCACGCCGCGTGCGCGACGACATCCGCGTCGGAGTGCCCGGCCAGCCCGGCGCCCTCGCCCTCCCACTTCAGCCCCGCGCACCACAGTTCACGCCCGTCCTCGAAGGCGTGGATGTCCGTACCGATGCCGACCTGGGGCAGCACGAGGAGCCCGTCCGTGCCGGACATGCCAGGACTGTCAGAACCCATCGTTCAGCCTCCTGCGCGCCAGCACGGCCTCCGCCAGCACCAGGTCGAGCGGTCGCGTCACCTTGAACGCCTCCTCGTGCCCCGGCACCACCATCACCGTGAGCCCGAGCTGCTCGACCATGCTCGCGTCGTCGGTGACGTTGTCGGTCACCGTCTCGTGGGCGCGCACCAGCGTCTCCCGGTCGAACCCCTGCGGCGTCTGCACCGCGCGCAGCCGCGCCCGCTCCGGCGTCGCCACGACCGGTTCCGGCTCACCCGGCACGGCGGCGGGCTCGACCTGTTTGACCGTGTCGGCGAGCGGCAGCGCGGGCACCACGGCGGGCGCGCCGTCCCGTACGGCCTCGATCACCGCGTCCACCGTGTCGACCGGCACCAGTGGCCGGGCCGCGTCGTGTACGAGGACGGTGTCGTAGGTGGCCGGCAGCGCGTCCAGGCCGAGCCGTACGGACTCCTGCCGCGACTCGCCGCCCGGCACGACGAGGAAGTCCGTCCGCTCCGGCAGCGCGTGTGCGTCGAGCAGGCTCTTGACCTCGGCGGCTCCGTCGGGAGGCGCGACGACCACGACGAGCGAGACGCCGCGCGAGGCGGCCATCGCCCGGACCGCGTGGATGAGCATGGGCGTGCCGCCCAGCGCACGGAGGGCTTTCGGAACGCCCGGACCCAGTCGGACGCCCCGGCCGGCGGCCGGAATGACGGCCGCGGTTCGGGTGCTCGCACGGGTGTCGGGGGGCATCTCGGCGGGCGAGGGACGCGATTCGTCAGACATCGGTTCCTGTCAGGTTTGTGTGCTCGACCTAGTTGGGTATGGCCTCACCGTGCCGGGCGCGAAGCCTTGACCGGACCCTTCCGTGACCCTGGTCGAGCCGGCGACCCGGGCCCGGCACGCCGGCACCACGCCAGACCGGGGGAAGTCCCCCGGAGTGATCGTACGAGGACTCGATCCGGGTACGGACATGCCGCAGCGCCCGGCGACAGCAAGGATGTCATCGGGCACCGCGGCATTTCAGTGCGCTGAACCGAGTGGGCAGCGGCCTGCGCCTCGACTCAAAGGCTGAGGTCAGAGACTCAGGAGGCGAGCACCTCGTCGAGCAGGGCCTCCGCCTTGTCCTCGTTGGTGTTCTCCGCGAGTGCCAGCTCGCTCACCAGGATCTGGCGGGCCTTGGCGAGCATGCGCTTCTCACCGGCGGAGAGTCCGCGCTCGCGCTCACGACGCCACAGATCGCGTACGACTTCCGCGACCTTGATGACGTCGCCGGAGGCGAGCTTCTCCAGGTTTGCCTTGTAACGACGCGACCAGTTCGTGGGCTCCTCGGCGTACGGCGCGCGCAGCACCTCGAAGACCCGGTCCAGCCCGTCCTGACCAACCACATCACGCACGCCGACGAACTCCGCATTGTCCGCTGGCACACGTACCGTCAGGTCACCCTGGGCGACCTTCAGCACCAAGTAGGTCTTGTCCACGCCTTTGATCTGGCGAGTTTCGATAGCCTCGATCAGCGCGGCCCCGTGATGGGGATAGACCACGGTGTCGCCAACCTTGAACGTCATGTGACAGGTACCCCTTCCGTGGCTATCCAGGGTAACACGGATACGGCGTCTTCTGAATGGCGTTTTCGCAGGTCAGGGCATATCTCGGGGCTTGACAACAGCAACAGGAACGTGCTGCGGCGGGCGAGCGGAAGAAAGTATTCGCAGGTCGGAGCAGCTCTTCAGGTCGCACGAAACGCGCACGTCACACACGCCCGGAGACCCTCCCGCCTGCCCGAAGATACCCAAATGTCCGGTTCCGGGCGTGCGACTTCCGCTACTCCGTTCGGTGACCGGTGCGGGCTTCCGGACGAATCCGGAATTGATCACGAGGTGCCCCGACCGTCCCACCGGTGATCAATTTCCTGGCCGTCCGCGCATTCCTCCACGGAAAATTCGTGCGCCGATCCACGACCGGTATGACAGCCGGCTTCTTATGTGAATGACGGACGAGTACGAGCCACAAAGTGACGCGGGAACCGGTCTCGGAACGAGCGCGCCGCGCACACCGCCCGCGCACACCGTCCGCGCGCCGGTCCTACCGCCTGCCGGGCGAAGCCGGGCGTCTTGGGGGAGGGTCGGGTGCGGCGGCCCGGGAACGGCTCGGTAGCCTGAAGCCGCTGACAGACACTTAGGGCGGCTTTATCCGTTGCCGCCACCTCGCTCGAGTCCAAGGAGTTGCCGCCGCCGTGAGCAGCAGCCTTCGACGCGGTGCCCTCGCCGCCGCCGCCATCGCGTTCTCGATCGCCTCGCTCGCCGCGTGCGGTGCCGGTCACAACGCCCAGACGCTGGAGATCAAGCCGGACAACGCTGCGACGAGCGTCGGTGACATCCAGATCCAGAACGCGATCGTCATCACGCAGCCCGACCTGGAGTCGACCGGCCCGGCCGTGGTCTCCGCCACCCTGTTCAACGAGGGCAGGTCCGACCAGAAGCTCGAGTCCATCACCGTGGCCGGCACCGGCAAGTCCGCCGAGCTGAAGCCCGCCGAGGGCGAGAAGGGCGGCAACGGCGGCCTGACCGTCCCGGCCGGCGGTTCCCTGATCCTGGGCGGCGAGGGCAACGCCTCCGCCGTCCTGCCCAGCAGCCGCGAGGCCATCCAGGACGGCAACGCGCAGGAGATCACCTTCACCTTCAGCAAGACCGGCGAGGTGAGCCTGCGCGCCTTCGTCGTCCCCGCCGAGAGGTACTTCTCCGAGTGGGGCCCGAGCGACGTCCCGGCGGCCCCCGGCTCGTCGGCGAAGCCGTCGCAGGACGCCTCGGGCGAGCCGTCCGACGGCCAGACCTCCGGCGCCCCGGCCGACGGCACGACGGACCCCTCGACCGGCGAGTCCGCCGACGCCGGGGACGGCACCGAGGGCGGGACCGGCGCCGGTACGGCGACGGACGGCACCTCGCAGGAGACCGGCACCGGCGCCGGTCACTGAGCACCGTGACGCCGAAGGGCGGGACCTCTCCGGGAGGTCCCGCCCTTCGTCGTACCGCCTTCCGCCGAGGGCGCCTGCGACGCGCGCCCGGGCGCTCTACGGCTCGAACTTGTAGCCGAGCCCGCGCACCGTCACCAGGTACCGCGGCGCGCCCGGGTCGGGTTCGATCTTGGCGCGCAGCCGCTTGACGTGGACGTCGAGGGTCTTGGTGTCACCGACGTAGTCGGCACCCCAGACCCGGTCGATCAGCTGCATGCGGGTCAGCACGCGGCCGGCGTTGCGCAGCAGCATCTCCAGCAGGTCGAACTCCTTCAGGGGCAGGTCGACCTTGGTGCCGCCCACGGTCACGACGTGCCGGTCGACGTCCATGCGGACGGGGCCGGCCTCCAGCGCGGCGGGGGCGACCTCCTCCGGCTCGCCGCGGCGGCGCAGTACGGCGCGGATGCGGGCGACCAGCTCGCGGGAGGAGAAGGGCTTGGTGACGTAGTCGTCGGCCCCTATCTCCAGCCCGACGACCTTGTCGATCTCGCTGTCCTTGGCGGTCACCATGATCACGGGGACGTTGGAGCGGCCGCGCAGCTGGCGGCAGACCTCGGTGCCCGGCAGGCCGGGCAGCATCAGGTCGAGAAGCACGAGGTCGGCGCCGTTGCGCTCGAACTCGTCGAGTCCGTCGGGGCCGGTGGTCGCCACGGCGACCTCGAAACCCTCCTTGCGGAGCATGTACGACAGGACGTCGGAGAAGGACTCCTCGTCCTCGACGACGAGCACACGGGTCACGGAAGGACCTCCGGGGCGGGAAGCGTTTCGTACGGGGAAGTATGGGGGGATGAGGGGGACCGCTCGGTCTCGGCGTTGAGTCCGGCGCGGTCGGGGCGCCGCTGTGCGCGGTCGCGGGCGGGGCCCGACTCCGGCAGTCGCAGCGTAAAGGTGGAGCCCTGGCCTTCGGCACTCCACACCGTGACCTCCCCGCCGTGCGAGGCGGCCACGTGCTTGACGATCGCGAGACCCAGGCCGGTTCCTCCGGTGGCCCGTGAGCGGGCCGGGTCGACGCGGTAGAAGCGCTCGAACACGCGCTCCTTGTCCTTCTCCGAGATGCCGATGCCCTGGTCGGTCACGGCGATCTCGATCTGATCGCCGCCGGGGGCGTTGACGCGGCGGGCGGCTATGCCGACGCGGGTGCGGGCGGGCGAGTAGTTGACGGCGTTCTCGACGAGGTTGCCGAGGGCGGCGGCGAGCTGGCCGCGGTTGCCGCGTACGTGCAGATCCGCCGTTCCTCCGGCGGCCATGGTGATCTGCTTGGTGCCGGCCGCGTGCCGGCAACGGTCGATGGCCTCGGCGACCAGCTCGTCCACCCGGACGGGCTCGGCGTCGTCGAGGGGGTCGTCGTTCTGGACCCGGGACAGGTCGATGAGTTCCTGTACCAGGTTGGTCAGGCGGGTGGCCTCGATCTGCATGCGCCCGGCGAACCGCTCCACGGCCTCCGGATCGTCCGAGGCGTCCATGACGGCCTCGGACAGCAGCGAGAGCGCGCCCACCGGCGTCTTCAGCTCATGGCTCACATTGGCGACGAAGTCGCGGCGTACTGCCTCGATGCGGCGGGCCTCGGTGAGGTCCTCGACCAGCAGCAGCACCAGCCGCGACCCGAGGGGCGCCACGCGTGCGGACACGGCGAGGGCCTCGCCCCGCCCCGTCCCCCGCCTCGGCAGATCCAGCTCGACCTGCCGTATCTCCCCGTCCCGCCGGGTGTCCCGGGCCATCTGCAGCATGGGCTCGACGGCGAGCTTGCCGCCCCGGACCAGGCCGAGGGCGTACGCCGCCGAGCTGGCCTTGACCACCGCGTCGGCCTCGTCGAGGACGACCGCGGAGGAGCGGAGTACCGACAGGACGGTGTCCACGCCGGGCGGCAGCACGGGGTCCGTGTGAAGCGAGGTGCGCGTGGGGCGCTTCTGCTCCCGCTCGCTCCAGCGGAACGCCAGCATGGCGATGACACCGGTGAGCACTCCGGCGATCGCTGCCGCTGCGGCGACCGCCGCGTTCACGTCCATGCATCCAGGTTAGGCATGCCGAACGGCCCCGCCCCAGCCATCGGACTGCGACCTCGAACACTCGTCGCCCAGAGTTCACCTTGGAGCCAGGGATGGTTCATTTGTGGTGCCGGAAACGGACGCGTACAGGCCGGAACGTGTAAGCGTGGGGGCACGGCAAGGGGTGCGAGCCGGCAACGAGCCAGCGCAAGCGGGTACGAGCCGGTGCGAGCCCCACAAACGGACGTACGAGAGGGAACCTGATGCGGGACGCGTACCACGAGGAACTTGATTCGATCGGCGACAGCCTGGTGGAGATGGCCCGGCTGGTCGGGTCGGCGATCGGGCGCGCCACGACCGCGATCCTCGACTCCGACCTGAAGCTGGCCGAGAACGTGATCGAGGGCGACCAGAAGGTCGACGAGCTCCACCACGAGCTGGAGGCCCGCGCGATAGCTCTGCTGGCCCGGCAGCAGCCGGTGGCGACGGACCTGCGCATCGTCGTCACCTCGCTGCGGATGTCGGCCGACCTGGAGCGCTCGGGCGACCTGGCCCAGCACGTGGCCAAGCTGGCCCGGCTGCGCTACCCGGAGCGCGCGGTCCCGAGCGACCTGCACGCGACCATTCTGGAGATGGGCCAGCTCGCGCAGCGCCTGATGGCGAAGGCGGCCGAGGTGATCATCACCAAGGACGTCGATCTCGCCCTCCAGCTGGAGCAGGACGACGACGCGATGGACCTCCTGCACCGCACCCTCTTCCAGCACCTGATGGACGACCGCTGGAAGCACGGCATCGAGACGGCCGTCGACGTCACCCTCCTCGGCCGCTACTACGAGCGCTACGCCGACCACGCCGTCTCGGTCGCCAAGCGCGTGGTCTACCTGGTCACCGGTGAGCACGTGGGCGACCTCCAGGCGGACATCCAGCCGACGACGCAGGTCGACGAGTCCTGACGGCACCTTGCGGGGCCTTGTGGGGTTTTGTTGGGACTTGCGGGGCCCACGCGGACCTGGGCGGGGCTCCGACAGGACCCGGCACGGGCCTTGGCGGGGCCCGACGGACCCGGCACGGACCTGGGTGGGAGCGCCCGGCGTGGGCCAGGGGCGCGCACGATCGCCCCAGTGCGCCGTTGATGCGACGGCCACTGGGGGCGTGCAATGGGCCCAGGCACCAGCCTCTAGGAGGAACCCATGGCCGATTCCCCCAGCACCAAGCCCGCCCCCACCCAGGAACGCCGGACCGAGCAGCCCCCCGAGCCCCGCAGCCTGCCCCTGATCGCCGCGTGCGGCTGCGGATCGGGCTGCGGCTGCGGCTGCCAGTCGGGAAATCCGTGCCAGTGCGGCTGACGCACCGGCGGTACTACGGCGGCCGGGTTCGCCCCGGCCGCCGTACGGGCGCACCCTGGAGGTAAGACCCTGAAGGGGGTGCGAAGCCATGGCTCACTTCATGGACGTGCACCACGGCATGCACGGCATCACCGCGGACCAGCTCCACGAGGCCCACCAGGCGGACCTCGCCATCGGGAAGGACGAGGACGTCCACTTCGAACACGCATGGGCGGACCCGGCCTCCGGTACGGTCTACTGCCTCTCCGAGGCCCCATCGGCCGACGCCGTCCAGCGCGTCCACGAACGCGCGGGCCACAAGGCGGACGAAATCCACGAGGTCCCGCTGACGGTATAGAGCGCCGGTACGTCCCTCCTCCCCCGAGTACCGCGCCGTCCGACTTGAGTACGGGTACTCAGGCCCGGGCCCCCGCCCCCGTCCGACCCTGGGACACAGGACGACGACCAAGGGGAGACGACACCCGATGAAGACCAGCCGGACCAGCCGGATACGCGCCCTCGCCCGCCTGACCTTCGCCAACCGCGCCTCGGCGGTCTACCTCGCCCTGGTCGGCGGCGCGATGGCCGTCGCCGCGCTGGAACCCCTCTTCACGTCCAGCCCGGACGCGTCCCTCATCTGGGTATGGCCGGCCCTGTTCACCTTCCCGGCCTTCGGCTTCGTCGCCTGGCTCGGCGAAGCCGGCTGGGGCGGCGACGCGCCCACCTGGTTCTTCACCGGCGGCATCGTGCTCGCGGCCCTGATCCAGTCACTGGCCCTGGGCACGGCCTGGGACGCCCTGCGGGGGCGCCGGGAGCGCCGGGGACGCCTGACGACGGCGAGCTGACGCGGGGGGTCGGTGGATCGGCCGGGCCGACCGGCCGTCAGTACCCCCGGCTAAAGTCACGAACGCGCGGTCGGCTGCCGGGGGTTCCAGCTCTGTAGGGAATGGTTGCATCCCCGTCCTGTCCGGGGGCGGCCCGGAGATCCCGTCCGGGACCCAACCGACGGACGGGCTCCGTCGATGACCAGGGAAAGACCTGTCAGCGCCGACCGCGCACCCTTGACGTGCCGACCGTGACAGAGCGGCGTTCCATCCTCAGCGGCTCGACCTTCGAAGAACGGATCGGCCACGCCCGTGCCGTGGTCGACGGCGACTGGGTGCACGTGTCGGGCACCACCGGCTTCGACTACGCCACGATGACGATCTCCGAGGACGTGGCGGACCAGGCCGAACAGTGCCTGCGCGACATCGAGGCCGCGCTGACCGAGGCGAAGTGCACCTTCGCCGACGTGGTCCGGGTCCGCTACCTGCTCCCCGACCGAACCGACTTCGAGCCCTGCTGGCCGGTCCTGCGCCGCGCCCTCGGCGAGATCCGCCCGGCGGCCACGATGCTCGTGTGCGGGCTGGCCGACCCCCGCATGAAGATCGAGATCGACTCGCCGTCCACCACGCGGTGATGCGGCCGGTCTTGCCTCAACTCGAACGCCCCGGCAACGCCGCCCGGGTCTGGCAGGCCCGCGGCCGTCGCTACGTCGCCAACCGCCGCATCCGGGACGTCATCACCCGCACCGGCCGTTACGACACCAGCCGCACCCAACTCCTCTGCTTCAGCGGCGCAGGCTTCAACGACAAGGCCCGCCACGCCGCCGCCACCTCACCGGACGTCCAACTCGTCGGTCTGCGGGCCCTGTACGGCGGCGACGGAGCCTGACCGGACCTCCCCCAGCTGCCGCTAGGCTCCCCGCATGAGCAGCGACGAAGCCCTCTTCGCGTCCATCGAACCGTCAGAAGCAGCGCCGGCGAATCCCGCCGATGCCGGGCCGTTGGCCGACGCCAGTGCCCAGGCACCTGAGCGAGTGCGGCCAACGCCTCACAAGTCGAAGCTCGTTGAGCTGCTCAAGAACCCGAAGCTGCCCGAGGACGACAGGTTCGCGGTCGAGGAATCGATAGAGCGATACAAGTCATGGGTTGGCGACATGGCGAGTATCGACGCCACCGGCAACGAACTCGTGCGACGCCTGGTCGACCTGACCAACGACTACAAGAAGAGCGTGGAGCTCGATCTGATCTGGGACAGCGGAGAGGATTTCCTGTTCAGGCAACGGGGACAGCTGAAGATCGACAACTCGATCATTGAAGAGTTCCTGCCGTGGTTGATCGATCCGCGGGTGATTCCCGCCTTGGCCGATCAGGATCTGTTCGCCGGACCGGCCGGAGCTTTTGCTGCCGCCTACTTCTCCAGTTCCCTCACGGCCCCGGCCAGTGACATCTCCATGGCGGTCAGGAAGAAGGACCAGGACTTCACACTGAGCCGGCGCGCCTACTTGAAGGCATCGTTCAAGTCGGACTTTCCCGCTGAAGCCACCTCCAGCATGGACGTATGGCTGGCCTATGTGGCCGCCGAATGCAAAACCAATCTGGACAAAACAATGTTCCAGGAGGCAAGCGCAACTTCCCACGACCTCAAGGTGGCCGTACCAGCCGCTCGCTACTACTTGATCTGCGAGTACCTTGACATGACGCCCATCAGTACCGCTGGTACAGATATTGACGAAGTATTGATCCTGCGCGGTAAGAGGCTGGGCTCCCACAAGAGGAAAGCTTACTCGTCAGCCGCAAACAGGAAGCGGCTCCGGTCGGAATATGTCGATTACATCGAGGCCAATCCGATCAGGTATGATGTCGTGCAGCGATTCGTCGACCATCTGAAATCCCTGTTCGAGGCCAAAGATCCGAACGAAGAAGATGTCGTCACCAAGGGATATTTCTAGAAAGCAGGAGAATGGACGTCGAGGAGACCTTTGACGCGGTCCGGAGGCGTGAATTCGACCGCAGCTTCATCGGGCAGGCTGATCTCGACGTGCTCGTGCGGGAGCGGCGCAGTGCGCTCCCCTGGCGCGGCCAGTTCACCCCGGGCCTCGTGAGCAAGCTCCTCGACGCCTACTATCCCGGCTCCGGAATGGTAGTCGATCCGTTCCTGGGCAGTGGCACGACTGTCCTGGAATGCATTCGGAAGGGTATCCCGTCGGCCGGTGTCGAGATCAATCCCGCGGCGTTGGAGCTGTCGGGCATCCTGGAGATCGCGTCATTGCCGCACGATCAGCGACTACGGATCGTACGGGAAGCCTCGTCGTACCTGGACAAGGTTGACGACGCGGGGCAGGACACGCTCTTCGGCAGCTCGGCAGGCATCGAAGACGTCGTTGAATACCTGCTCGATGGCCATCGCGGTGCCGTCGACAAGAACATCGAGCGCATCTTTTCCACCACCCTCCTGCTGAGCATGGGGGACAAGAAGGAAGCAGACGCGAAGAAGGTCAAGAAGTCCTGGAATCAGGTGCGAGACCTGATCATGGACTTCCCCTCCGCCTCGGTCCCCTCCCAGGTGATCGCCGGCGACGCCCGCAGGGTCCCCCTCGGCGACGGGTGCGCAGGTCTTGTGGTCACCTCCCCCCCGTACATCAACGTGTTCAACTACCACCAGAACTATCGCCCTGCGGTGGAAAACATCGGCTGGAATGTCCTGCCTGCCGCCAGAACCGAAATCGGGTCCAACCGAAAGAATCGCCAGAACCGATTCCTGACAGTCATCCAGTACTGCGTCGACATGATGCAGGCGCTCTGCGAGATGGAGCGGCTGGTTTTCGAGGCGGGGAACGTCGTCCTGGTCGTGGGCCGCGAGTCCCGGGTGCGTGGCGTCGCGTTCTCCAACTCCGAAATCGTGGCCGCTCTGGCTGAAGGGCTTCCCAACCTGCGGTTCGCACGGTGGCAGGAGCGCAAGTTCACCAACAGGTTCGGCGCTGTGATCTACGAGGACGTCCTGTCTTTCGAGGTGGACAAAACATCCGTCATCCCTGGCGGAGCGAAGTTGGATGCATTCTCTCGTGACGTAGCACGCCACATATTGACGGAGGCGCTGGACCAATCGACGGATGACGTGCGGAAAGATCTGCAGAGCGCCGTCGAGAGCGTAACGAAAGTAGAAGCTTCGCCAGAATTGAGCCTGCTGAAGGTCTGAGAACACTTGAGCCCCCGCACCGCGAACAGCCGCGGTGCGGGGGCTCAGTGCTGTGGGCCTACTTCTTCTTGCCCTGGTTCTTCACGGCCTCGATCGCGGCCTTCGCCGCGTCCGGGTCCAGGTAGGTCCCGCCCGGGTTCAGCGGCTTGAACTCGGCGTCCAGTTCGTAGGAGAGCGGGATGCCCGTCGGGATGTTCAGGCCCGCGATGTCGGCGTCGGAGATGCCGTCGAGGTGCTTGACCAGGGCGCGGAGCGAGTTGCCGTGGGCCGCGACCAGGACCGTGCGGCCGGTGAGGAGGTCGGGGACGATCGCGTCGAACCAGTAGGGGAGCATGCGGACGACGACGTCCTTGAGGCACTCCGTCTGGGGGCGCAGCTCCGGCGGGAGGGTCGCGTAGCGGGCGTCGTCGAACTGGGAGTACTCGGCATCGCGGTCCAGCGCGGGCGGCGGGGTGTCGTAGGAGCGGCGCCACAGCATGAACTGCTCCTCGCCGAACTCGGCGAGGGTCTGGGCCTTGTCCTTGCCCTGGAGGGCGCCGTAGTGGCGCTCGTTCAGGCGCCAGTGGCGGTGGACGGGGATCCAGTGGCGGTCGGCGGCCTCCAGCGCGAGCTGGGCAGTGCGGATCGCGCGCTTCTGGACGGACGTGTGGACCACGTCGGGCAGCAGGCCGGCGTCCTTGAGCAGCTCGCCGCCGCGCGTCGCCTCCTTCTCGCCCTTCGGAGTGAGGTTGACGTCCACCCAGCCGGTGAACAGGTTCTTCTCGTTCCACTCGCTCTCGCCGTGGCGGAGGAGGATCAGCTTGTACGGTGCGTCGGCCATGGCTCCGAGCGTAATCGAACCCCGTGATGCCCCGCGCGGTGCGCCCGGTGGGCGGACGGTTGACGAGAAGTGTTAATTGGCTGGCTTCCCGCGGCCCCGCGCTCGTAAGTTGTGCTCGCCGTCAGAGGCACTTACAGCCAGCCGCTTGTCGTTCACGGGGGTCTCCATGTCAGTCGTCGGAATGAGACGTGCCGTGCGCGAGTCCGTCTCCGGGCTCCCCCGCGAGTTCTGGTGGCTGTGGACCAGCACCCTGGTCAACCGGCTCGGTGCCTTCGTCGCCACCTTCATGGCGCTGTACCTGACCATCGACCGCGGGTACTCCGCCTCGTACGCCGGGCTGGTGGCCGCTCTGCACGGGCTCGGCGGGGTCGTGTCCTCGCTCGGGGCCGGGGTGATGACCGACCGGCTCGGGCGGCGGCCCACGCTGCTGGTGGCGCAGGTCTCCACCGCGCTGTCCGTCGCGCTGCTCGGCTTCGTGCGGGACCCGGTCGCCATCGCGGCCGTCGCCTTCCTTGTCGGCATGGCGAGCAACGCCTCCCGGCCGGCCGTGCAGGCGATGATGGCGGACATCGTCCGGCCCGAGGACCGTATCCGGGCCTTCTCGCTCAACTACTGGGCCATCAACCTCGGCTTCGCGATCTCCTCCATGGCGGCCGGGTTCATCGCCGAGGTCAGCTACCTCGCCGGGTTCCTGATCGAGGCGGGCATGACCATGGCGTGCGCCGTGCTGATCTTCGTCAAGCTGCCCGAGTCCCGGCCGGAGCGGACGCCCGGGAAGGGCGGGGCCGCCGGCCTCTCCGCGGCGAGCGAGCCCGCCGTCTCCCTCGGGACCGTCCTGCGCGACGGGCGCTACATGAGCGTGGTCGGGCTGTCCTTCCTCGTCGCCCTGATCTTCCAGCAGGCCTACGTGGGGCTGCCGGTGGCCATGGGCGAGGCAGGGTTCACGCCGGCCGACTTCGGCATGGCGATCGCCGTCAACGGCGTCCTGATCGTCGTACTGCAGATTCCCGTCACCCGGTTCATCGAGCACCGGGATCCGCGGCTGCTGCTCGTCCTCTCGTCCCTGCTGGCCGGGTACGGCTTCGGGCTCACCGCCTTCGCCGGGTCGGTCGGTGTCTTCGCCCTCACCGTGTGCGTGTGGACGCTGGCCGAGATCGTCAACGCGCCGACCCAGACCGGGCTCGTCGTCCGCCTCTCCCCCGTGCACGGGCGCGGGCGCTACCAGGGCATGTACACCATGTCCTGGGCGGTCGCCGCCCTCGTCGCGCCGCTGATGTCCGGGTTCGTCATCGACCACTGGGGCGCCGGGTGGCTGTGGGGTGTCTGCGCGGTCGTCGGCACGGTGGCGGCGGCGGGGTACTGGGCGCTCATGCGGGGGCTGCCCGAGGAGGAGGCCTTCACCTCCGCTGCCCCGGAGGACGCCGGAGCCCCGGAGGACGCCGGAGCCCCGAAGACCACCGGACGGCCCGAGGTCTCCCGGGCCGCCGAGCCTGCCAAGCCCGAGGTCAGCGCGGCCTGACGGCCGCCTTCGGGCGCCCGCGTACTCACGGGTGCATCCGTGCCCCCTTCAGCACCTTGTCCACCGCGTTCCTCGGGCCGTACACCGCGAGGCCGACCAGGTCCAGTCCGGCCGTGGGCACGGCCCGTACCGCCGCCCGGTTGTCGCGGTCGTTGCCCGTGGTGAAGAGGTCGGACGTGAAGAGTGCCCGGGGCAGGGAACGGGAGAGCACACGCGCGTGGGCGTTCGCCAGCGTCTCCTTGGTGCCCTCGAAGACCAGTACCGGCTGGCGGAACATCGGCAGGTAACCGACCGCGTCGGCGTCCTCGTACGGCTCCCCGACCACCTCGGGGAACTGCGCGCCCAGGCCGCTGACCAGGAAGGCGGTGACGTTCAGGCGCTGCCAGGTCTCCAGGTCCTCGCGGAGCAGGACGGCGATCTTGGTGTCGAAGCGGACGGGGGCGTCGGAGGGCGCGGGGGCCGCGTCGTGCGTGCTCATACGGTGAGACTGCCGGTCGGTGTGCGGCCGGGTCTTGTACGTTTTTTGCATGGCCGACCAGGACCGGCGGACCGTATCCGCCTGGCGCCCCCTAGTCCCGGGCGTCGTCGAGGTCTTCCACGCCCACTTCACCGAGTACGCCTACCCGATGCACGTCCACGACGCGTGGACGCTGCTCATCGTCGACGACGGGGCCGTACGGTACGACCTGGACCGGCACGAGCACGGCACCCCGCACGACACGGTGTCGCTGCTGCCGCCGCACGTGCCGCACAACGGCTCCCCCGCCACCCCGGACGGCTTCCGCAAGCGCGTCCTGTACCTGGACGCATCCCGGCTGGGGGACGAGCTGATCGGACCGGCCGTCGACGGCCCCGACCTGCGTGATCCCGTGCTGCGGCGGCGGGTCGGGCAGCTGCACTCCGCGCTCGCCCTGCCCGGTGACGAGCTGGAGGCGGAGAGCCGGCTGACGCTGATCGGCGAGCGGCTGCACGAGCATCTGCTGCCCCGGGGAGAAGGAAGCCCGGTGCGCCGACGGGACCCCGTCCTCGCCCGCCGGCTGCGTGAGCTGCTCGACGAGCGGGTCGTCCGGGGGATCGGCCTGGAGGAGGCGGCCGCGCAGGTGTCCGCCCATCCGGCCCACCTGGTACGGGCGTTCAGCGGCGCCTACGGCATCGCACCGCACCAGTACCTGATGTCCCGGCGGGTCGACCGGGCCCGGCGGCTGCTGCTCGCGGGGAGCGGCCCGGCCGACGTGGCCGCCGCGACCGGGTTCTACGACCAGGCCCATCTGACCCGGCACTTCAAGCGGCTGGTGGGGATAACGCCGGGACGCTACCGCACCAGCGGGCACTGAGCGCGAGGGCTCAGTCCTCGGCGCGCTCGGTGCGCTCGGTGCGCTCGATCAGGTGCTGGAACGCATCCAGGTTCCGCGTCGACTCCCCGCGCGAGGTCCGCCACTCGTGCTCCTTGCGGATGGCGGACGCGAAGCCCAGCTCCAGCAGGGTGTTGAAGGCGCCGTCGGCGGCTTCCAGGACCTGGCCGAGGAGGCGGTCGATCTCGTCGGGGGTGACGGTGGCGAGGGGGAGTTTCGCGGTGACGTAGATGTCGCCGAGGCGGTCGACGGCGTAACCGACGCCGTAGAGCTTGAGGTTGCGTTCCAGGAGCCAGCGGTGGACGGCGGGTTCGTTCTCGTCGGGGTGGCGGATGACGAACGCGTTGAGGGAGAGGGAGTGCCGGCCGAGGAGGAGGGAGACGGTCGTCGACAGTTTGCGGGTCCCCGGGAGCTTCACGACGTAGTTGCCGGGCTCGGGGCTCTCCCACTCCAGCTCGGCGTCCTTCAGGGCGTCCTCGACGACCTGTGCTGCCTTCTGTGCTGCCTCAGCCATGGTGGGAGCGTACGCGACGGCGGTGGGAGTGGATCGCGGCCGTGTAGGCGTCGGCCGTGGCGGCGGCGGCGCTGTCCCAGCCGAAGGACTGGGCGTGCCGGGCGGCGGCGTCGCCCATCCGGGGCGTCAGCTCCGGGTTGTCGGCGAAATCGCGCAGTACGCGCGCGTACGCGGCGGGATCGTGGCCCTGGACGAGGCGGCCGGTGTGCCCGTCGCGCACGGCGACCGGGAGGCCGCCGACCGCGGCGGCGAGCACCGGCGTACCGGCCGCCTGGGCCTCTATGGCGACCAGGCCGAAGGACTCGCTGTAGGACGGCATGACCAGCACGGACGCGGCCCGGAACCAGTCGGCGAGCTGCTCCTGCCCGACAGGCGGGCGGAACCGTACGACGTCGGCGATACCGAGCCGCGCGGCGAGTTTCTGCAGCCCCTCCGGCTTGGCGAGGCCGCTCCCGCTGGGGCCGCCGACGACGGGGACGACGATGCGGGAGCGCAGGTCCGGGCGTTCGTCGAGGAGTACGGCCACGGCACGCAGCAGTACGTCGGGCGCCTTCAGCGGCTGTATGCGGCCGGCGAAGAGCGGGATCAGCGCGTCCTGCGGCAGGCCGAGGCGGGCGCGGGCGGCGGCGCGGGCGGACGTGACGTCCCCGGGGCCCGGGTCGGAGCCCTTGGGGAAGGGGCGGAAGCGTTCGAGGTTCACGCCGGGGTGGACGACGGCGACCTTGGCCGGGTCGGCGGCGTAGTACCGGACCAGTTCGTCGGCCTCTTCGGCGGTGTTGGCGATCAGCCGGTCGGAGGCGGCGACGATCTGCGTCTCGCCGATGACGCGGGCGGCCGGTTCGGGGGTGTCGCCGTCGGCCAGGTTGGCGTTCTTGACCTTGGCCATGGTGTGCATGGCGTGCACCAGGGGGGCGCCCCAGCGCTGGGCGGCGAGCCAGCCGACGTGGCCGGAGAGCCAGTAGTGGGAGTGGACCAGGTCGTAGTAGCCGGGGCGGTGGCCGGCCCAGGCCTGCATGACGCCGTGCGTGAAGGCGCACAGCTGGGCCGGCAGCTCTTCCTTGGCCAGGCCCTCGTACGGTCCGGCGTCGACGTGGCGGACGAGGACGCCCGGGGCCAGTTCGACGGTGGGCGCGAGCGCGGCGGTGGTCGCGCGCGTGAAGATCTCGACCTCGATGTTGATCGCGGCGAGGCGCTGCGCGAGCTCGACGATGTAGACGTTCATGCCGCCGGCGTCGCCGGTGCCGGGCTGGTGGAGCGGCGAGGTGTGCACGGAGAGCATGGCGACGCGGCGCGGCCTGCGCAGCAGCCGGAGCCGCGGGGAGGCCGCCGGTGAACGACGCCCGAGCCTGCTGACGTACTGGCTCACGAGCCGTCCTCCTCGCTGCGGGCATGCCGGTCGGAGGACACGCGCCGCCCTCCAAGGGGTGGAAACACCGGGCGGCGGTGCTCCATTTCCGGTTTCCCGACCTTTGCCTAATCATTACCGCCGATCGATCAACCGTTCGAGCGCTGGTTGCGTCAAAGAGAGCGGGCAGAGCCGCATACCCTCGTAGGCATGCCCTCCCGCGCCACCCCCCGCCCTGTGGGCACCGTCACGCGCGGGACGACGAATCCGAACCGGCTGCGCCGCATGGACCGCTGGATCGCGGCCACCCACGGTGCCGAACTGCGCCGCGCCGCCGATCCCGTCGCCGTCGACCTCGGGTACGGCGCGGCCCCCTGGACGGCCGTCGAGCTGCTGCACCGCCTGCGCACGGTCGCCCCGCTCGCGCGCGTGGTGGGCGTCGAGATCGACCCGGCGCGCGTGGCGGCGGCCGAGCCGTACGCGCGCGCGGGGCTCGCCTTCCGGCACGGCGGCTTCGAGATCCCCGTCCGCCGGCCCCCGCTGCTGATCCGCGCGGCGAACGTGCTGCGCCAGTACGACGAGGACGAGGTGGCCGCCGTCTGGCAGCGGCTGTGCGCGCGGCTCGCGCCGGCGTCGGAACGGTCCCGCGGCGGGCTCCTGGTCGAGGGGACCTGCGACGAGATCGGACGCAGGCACGTGTGGGTGGCGCTCGGCCCCGGGGGGCCGCGCACGGTCACCTTCGCGACCCGGCTGGGCTCCCTGGACCGCCCCTCCGACCTGGCGGAACGGCTGCCGAAGGCGCTGATCCACCGCAACGTGCCCGGCGAGCCCGTGCACGCGTTCCTGCGCGACTTCGACCGCGCCTGGGCCGCCGCCGCGCCCTACGCCTCCTACGGCGCCCGCCAGCGCTGGACGCGGGCCGTGCGGGACCTGACGGCCGACTGGCCGGTGACGGACGGGCCGGTGCGGTGGCGGCAGGGCGAAGTGACGGTGCGGTGGGAGGCGTTGGCGCCGCGCGCGTGAACTCGCGGACACGGGCGGGGACGCGGGTGTGCCGGGAACGATCTCGGTGCGGCGTTCGTCACACAGCGGGGGAATCGCCGTGGGAAAGCACGACCTCTGTCGCTTTCCACGCCGGCATGGCACGATCCCCCAGGCGACCTATGTTACTGACGGTTAATCAGTTTGGGGGCGAGGTATGCGTACGGGGAAGCATGGCTTGATGACCGCTGCCGTGACCGTGGTCTGCGCGGTCACCGTGCTCGCGGCACCGGGCACGGCGTTCGCGGATCCCGGGCCCACACCCTCACCCGGCACCCCGAGCGCCTCACCGTCCCCGGCCGCCACACCCGGCAAGGACCTGGAAGCCGTACGCAAGAAGCTCGACAAGCTCTACCGTGCGGCGGCCTCCGCCACGGACGAGTACAACGCGGCCGAGGAGAAGGCGGACAAGCAGTCCGCCGAGATCGTCGAACTGGCCAAGAAGATCGTCAAGGGCCAGGAGAAGCTCGACGGACTGAAGGACCGCGCGGGCGCCGCGGCCCGCTCCCAGTACCGCACCGGCGGCCTGCCCGACGAGGCCAAGCTGCTTCTGAGCGACGACCCCGAGGACTTCCTCGACGGCACCGGCCGGGTCAGTCAGGGCCAGCGCGCGACCAAGGGCCTGCTCGGCGAGATGACGCGCACCCAGGAGGACCTGAAGGCCTACGCGGCGGACGCCTCCGCCCAGTTCAAGAAGCTGGAGGCGAACCGCGAGGCCAAGGCCACCGCCCAGAAGAAGATCGAGAAGCAGATCGCGGCGGCCGAGAAGCTGGAGTCCGAGCTGGAGAAGGAGGAGAAGGAGCGCCTCGCCCGGCTGGAGCGGGAGGCCCAGGCCAGGGCCCAGACCGCCTGGCTCGACTCCGGCATCCTCAAGGACCTCGACACCGAGGCGACCGAGCGGGGCAGGAAGGCCGTCGAGTACGCCACCGCCCAGATCGGAAAGCCGTACCAGTGGGGCGCCGAGGGCCCGAAGGCCTACGACTGCTCCGGCCTGACCTCGCAGGCCTGGGTGTCGGCGGGGCAGTCGATACCGCGCACCTCGCAACAGCAGTGGAAGCAGCTCAAGCGCGTCGACATCGAGGACATGCGCCCCGGCGACCTGATCATCTACTTCGACGACGCCAGCCACGTCGGCATGTACGTCGGCGACGGCTCCGTCGTGCACGCCCCGCGGCCGGGACGCTCGATCACCATCGCGGGGGCGGGCACGATGCCGATCCTCGGCGTCGTACGTCCGGACACGGGCGCGGGCGCGACACCCCAGGAGTGACGCGGGCCACGCCCCTCGCGCCGGGCCGTGAAACGGGCCACGTGACCCAGTCCACGCCCGGAGCGCCACCCCGCGTGACCTTCGTCATCCCCGGCCCCCGGTCGACGTGTCCAACTGCGGTACGGAACGCGGCATATGACAGCGGCCGAGGACCGACCGGCGTGTTCTGGACCATTCCGCAGCGGCACCGTCACCCGCTATGGTCCCCGTCGGTGGGTCGAGGTCCCTCGCCCCGCCATGCCCTCGGGGGGAGGGAAGGAAACCAAGACGATGCCCGTACCCGTACCGCGGCAGAGGGCGATCCCGGCCGTGGAGTGTGGTCAGGCGCCCGCCGCGTCCCCGGACAGCGGCCCTTCCAAGGAACAGGCCCCGCCCGGGACGAACACGGCCGAAAACCCCACCACTCGGCGAGAGAACCCCACGGAGAAGCGCGAGAAGACCACGAACGAGACCACGGACCAGCCCGGGAGCACCGCTCCCACCAACCTGACGCTGCTGCTGATCGAGGACGATCCGGGCGGCTCGCCGATCGTGCCCGACCTGCTCGACCAGTCCGGCAAGCCGATCCGCGTGCGCACGGCCCGCAACCTCACCGAAGCCGAGCGGCTGCTGACCGACGACGTCCAGTGCATCCTGCTGGACCTCGCCCTGTCGGCGCCCGCCCCGGCCCGCGCGAGCGCCGACGGCAACGGGGACGGTGACGGGAGCGGGGACGACGAGCTGGCCGTGCTCAGGCACGTGCTGGAGCTGGCGCCCCGGCACGCCGTGCTCGCGCTGACCTCCTCCAGCGACGCCGAGCGCGGCGCGGAGGCCGTGGCGGTCGGCGCCCAGGACTACCTGTTCCGCGACGAGCTCGACGGCCGGCTGCTGAGCCGGGCGATCCGCTACGCCGTCGAGCGCAAGCGGTCCGACACGGCGGAGCGGCGCCTGGCCGAGGGCCGGCTGCGCGCCCAGGAGAACCGCCGCCTGGAACGCGGCCTGCTGCCGACCCCGCTGCTGGCCGGGTCCTCGCTGCGCTTCGCCGCCCGCTACCGCCCGGGCCGCTCGCGTGCCCTGCTCGGCGGCGACTTCTACGACGTCGTCCGCACCCCGGACGGCACGGTGCACGCCATGATCGGCGACGTCTGCGGGCACGGCCCGGACGAGGCCGCGCTCGGCGTGGAGTTGCGGATCGCCTGGCGCGCGCTGACCCTGGCCGGCCTCTGCGGCGACGAGCTGCTCGGCACGCTCCAGCAGGTGCTGGAGCACGAGCGCTCGGACGACGAGATCTTCGCGACCCTGTGCGCCGTGGACATAGCCCCGGACGGCCGCCGCGCCGGCCTGTGCCTGGCCGGGCACCCGTCACCCCTGGTCGCCGGTCCGGGCACGCCCGCACGGCTGCTGCCCTACGACAACAACGGCCCGGCGCTGGGACTGCTGCCGGGCGCCCGCTGGCCGCGGACGCAGGTGGAACTGGGCGCCGAGTGGAGCCTGATGCTCTACACCGACGGCCTGATCGAGGGCCACGTCGGCGAGGGCCGGGAGCGGCTCGGCCAGGACGGCATGGTGGAGATGGTCCGCCGTCAGTTCGCCGAGGGGCTGCAGGGCGAGCAGTTGCTGCGGGCGACCGTCAACGAGGTCCGCGAGCTGAACGGCGGCGAACTGGCGGACGACGTGGCAGTGGTCCTGCTGGACCGGACGGCCTGAGCGGGGCGGACGCGACGCCCGCGGTACGGATTGAGCGCGGTACGTATGCTCGCCGTACGGGTCGATCGCCGTACGGATGACCGTCGCGCCCCGCCTGGCGGTTCGTTGTGGCTGGTCGCGCAGTTCCCCGCGCCCCTTTGGGCGCGGCGCGCTTCAGCGTCCGCCGTTGTACGGGCCGTAGGGGCCGTCGCTGCTGGAGCCGCGGCGGCTGCTGCGGCCGCCGCCCGGCAGGCCGCGCAGGGCGGGCCGTACGTCGACCATGTACACGATCGTCGCGATGAGCCCGATGATCGGCAGGAACGACAGGATGTTGAAGATCAGGTTCACCACGAAGGCGATCCCGAGAATGATCAGCCAGAACGGCTTGGTCTTCTTGTCCGCCGCGCGGTAGGCGTCCTCACGGCGCACGGCGGCGTCGACCAACGCGAAGCCGCTGAAAAGGATCAGGGCGATGCTCAGCAGCCACATGAAGCCTGCGAACCCCTGCATCAGCACAACGTCCACCACCAGACTCGGATCGTCTCTACGCGGTCACCGTACCCGGAGAACGGGCCGGACACCCCAAGGGTGCCCGGCCCGTACCGTACCCGCGGTACCCGTCGCCGGTTACTTGGCGGGCGGCGTCGTCTTCTTCGCGGTGCCGTTGGTGCTCTTCTTGGCCGGGGCCTTGCGCGGGGCGGGGGCCTTCTTCGCCGCGGCGGCCCTGTCCTCCGTGACCTCGACCGTCTCGGACTTGGCGGGCTTGGCCGGCTCGACGGCCACGGCGAACTCCTCCACCTCCTCGGCGATGTCCTCGATGCCGTCGGCGGCCTGGCCGCGCCAGGTGCGGACCGCGTGCTCGCCGCGCTCGGCGACCTTCTCGTAGGTCTCCCGGGCCTTGACGGCGTACTCGGCGGCGACGCCGACCGAGCGCAGCGCGAGGTCCTGGGCGCTCTCGCCGAGCTTCTTGAGGTCGGTGTCGAGGGAGCCGAAGAGCTCGTTGGCCTTGGCCTGGAGGGTGCCCTGGGTCTCCTTGACGCGGGCCGTCGCCTTCTCCTGGACGGCCTTCGGGTCGGTGTTGCGCACGGCCTCGATACGGGACGGTGCCTCGGCGCGCAACTGCTCCACCAGCACCGGCACCTTCTTGGCCTGCTGGAAGGCCAGGTCGGCGGTGCCCGCGGCGAAGTAGAGCGGGGTGGGGTCGCTGAAGGTCTTGCGCAGGTCGTCGGTGATGGCCATTTTGATGGTCCTCCGGTATTGCGTTCGGCTGAGGGTTTGTGGTGGTCCCGCGCCCGGCCGGCTACTCGCTCCCGCTCATCCGGCCGTCTGCTGCGGGCCGGCGTCACTGCCGCCGGTCGTACGTGGGCCGAGGCCCGGTATGGAGGCCCCGCCTTCGGCGGCGTCGCCCGCCGTCGCGTCCTGAGCCGGCACCTCGTCGTCGGCGTCGGTGCCGAATCCGTTCTCCTTGCGGAAGGACTCGTAGATCTGGAGCAGCACCTGCTTCTGCCGCTCGTTCAGCGAGGGATCGGCGAGGATGACCGCACGCGTCTCCACGTCGTCCCGGTCGCGCTCCGCGTCGAGGATCCCCGCGCGCACGTACAGCGTCTCGGCGGAGATACGCAGCGCCTTGGCGACCTGCTGGAGCACCTCCGCGCTCGGCTTGCGCAGCCCGCGCTCGATCTGGCTCAGGTAGGGATTGGACACGCCCGCGGCATCGGCGAGCTGCCGCAGCGACAGCTGCGCGTTGCGCCGCTGCTCGCGCAGGTACTCACCGAGATTGCCGACGTTGAGCGATGCCATGCCTCCACGATGCACCACACCGCTAACTATTGCAAGCATGCGCTTGCAATAGTGTGCCTTCGAGCGTCGGACCGTGCACCCGGGCGCCGGACCGCTGTCGTGTCTCTGCGATGTGTAGGCAAGTTCCGGAGTGTTCCGGTCACGTGTAGGTACGGCGGTCACTGCGTTTCTACGGTCGAAGTGGCTGGTCGCCGTCGTACCGGAGGCCCGGCTGGATGTGCGCGAGGTGTCGGCGGAGGACGTTGAGCTGGCGTACGTCAGCACGGCCGGCATCCGTGAGCGGGGATCTTTGGGGCGTCTGCGGCCCGTGCGGTTCGAGTCGGTGCGGCCCGAGCGCCGGTTCCCGGCCTTTCGTGGTCAGGGGAACTGGTGCGGCTGGTACTGGTCGGCGACCTGCGGCGGGTTCGTCCGCCGCGCCGACGGCACGGGCTTGGTGGTGGACGTGCGTCCGGACGAGCGGAGGGCCGCTGCAAGCGTTGGCCGGGCAGAGCGTTCACCGCGGCCCCGAACGTCGCCCAGCGGGACGACCCCGGCCAACGCGCCCCAGGCAGGGCGCCGATCAGCGCAGGCTGATGCAGAACGGATGCCCAACCGGATCGGTGAGGACCCGCGCCTTGCCCCCATGCGGTTGGTGATCCGGCATGCCCGCACCCAGCTCCAGCAACCGGGTCTCCGCCACGTCCAAGTCCTCGTCGACCTTGAAGCAGATGTGAAGCTGCTGGGGAACGATCTGGTCGGGCCAGCTCGGAGGCCGATAGTCGTCGACCCGCTGAAACCCGATCAAGAGTTCGTGCTCACCGTTGAGGCCCGCGAAGTCGGCGTCCGACTTCGGGTGCAGTTCAAGGCCGGTGGCCTGCTGATAGAACGCCGCCAAAGCCAGCGGATCAGGGCAGTCGAGCGTTATTGCAACCAGCTTCATCTGCAGGGACATGGCGCCTCCGGGCCGATCGGTGGACTTCCGCGATCAACACCCTAGAGGCGGCTACCTACAGTTGAGCGGGACACCGACCGCCCTCCCGTCCCACTCAACCGTAGGCACCCCAGGTCAGAGCCTTACTCTGCCCACAGTTATCTGGGACAGGACAACCGCGCGCGTCCCGGTGCCGGACCGCGCCCCTGCCGGCGCGCGGTCACACCGTCTCGCAGCGACCGCGGAGCAGCTCCGCACCGTCGCCGTCGAGTTCGTCGCAGTACGTCGCGCGGCCGGTCATGGCCATCACCAGGGACAGGGTGGGGCCGGACACGAGCGGCCCTGAACCGGTCGCGAAAGGACCGTCGTCCGCTACGAGCCGCAGCCCGTCGACGCGCCCCTTGGCGAGGACCACGAGATCCGATCCCCGGTAGTACTCGGCCACCCGGGTGACGACCTCGACCGGGTGGTCGCGGCGGATGCCCAGCGGACGCCGGATGTCCTCTCCGTGCACGACCGTCTCGCCCAGCATGGCCAGGGCGGGCAGGGGAGGCTTGGTGGTGCTCGGAACGACGCGCCGGAAGCGCTCGAGGGTCTCGGCCGGGGTCGTGCCCAACTGCTCGGCCAGCCGCACGGCCACCTGCTTGTCGAAGTCGAACCGGCAACGGATCACCCCCGCCATCCAGCGCACGGCGTTGAGGCTCGCGCCCGCGGTGAGGTGGGCGAGCACCTCACGCACCGTCAGACCCACGCAGAGCGACGGCGTTTCCCAGCGCTCCTCGGTCATGTCCCCGAGATCGGCCGCCAACGCGGCTCGCTCGGCGTGGATCAGGGGCCAGGCCCCGGCTCCGCGACCGCGGGGCGCTGTCACTGCCGGATCAGTCATACGGGAGGTCTCCTGTCACGGGGCCGGTCATGGGCCGGTCACGAGGGCGTACTTCGACACCGCGCCCGGCACGGGTGTTCGTGAGGAAGACCGGTACTCCGGAGCAAAGTCATCGCCCGGGACAGGACGGCGGCCCCTACCCACTTTTTTGTGCGTACTTGGCAGCGCGCACCCCTCGGCCGAAGCTGAAGGGGCGGGTGATCGTCAGGAGGCCGCGCGGGTGGCGGACTCCGGCCCGGCCAGCCTGTCCAGGCGCCGGTGGCCCCAGTCGGAGAGAGGAGAGAGGGCCTCGGCGAGATCGCGGCCGAACGCGGTCAGGGAGTACTCCGTCTTCAGCGGAAGCACGTCGTACACCCGCCGGTCCACCAGTCCGTCCGCCTCCATCTCGCGCAGCGCCTGGGTCAGCACCTTCTCGGTGAGGCCGGGCGCCCGCCGGCGCAGTTCGGCCGGCCGCCGCGGGCCGGACTCCAGCAGCCACAGCAGCGTCGTCTTCCACTTGCCCTCGATCACGGCGATCGCGGCGGTCACTCCGCAGACGTTCGGATCCTGACGCCGGTGCGTCATGCCGTGCCCCTTTCATCAGCAATTGTTCACTACGTTACGGGAGTTGAAGCATGTCCGTGCACACCGACCAGTCTGCCGCCGCCGTCACCGTTCTCGGCCTCGGTCCGATGGGCCGGGCGCTGGCCGAGGCGTTCGTGGCCGCCGGGCTGCGGACCACCGTCTGGAACCGCACGCCCGGCCGGGACGCCGACCTGGCCGCCCGGGGCGCGGTCTCGGCGCGCTCCGCGGAGGAGGCGGTCGCCGCTTCCCCGCTGACCGTCGTCTGCGTGGTGAACTACGACGCCTCGGACGCCGTACTGCGCCAGGACGCCGTCACCGCCGCCCTCAAGGGCCGTACGGTCGTGAACCTGAGCGCCGACACCCCCGAGCGGGCCCGGGACACGGCCGAGTGGGCCGGCCGGCACGGCGTCCGCTACCTGGACGGCGCGATCATGACGCCGACCCCGACCATCGGCACGGACGACGCGGTGTTCCTGCACAGCGGCCCCGAGGAGCTGTACCGGGAGCACCGGCCCGTGCTGGCGGCGCTCGGCGGCGCCCACACCCACCTCGGCGAGGACCCCGGGCGGGCCGCGGCCTACGACATCGCGCTGCTCGACATCTTCTGGACGGCCATGGCGGGCTACACGCACGCCCTCGCCGTGGCCCGGGCGGAAGGCGTCACCGGCGCGGAACTCGCCCCCTTCGCCCAGGGCATCGCCGCGATCCTGCCGCCGCTGTTCACCGAGTTCGCCGCCGACACCGACGCCGGTTCGTACTCGGGCGAGCTGAACCCGATCACCTCGGCCGCGTCGACCATGGCGCACGTCGTCCACGCCTCCGAGGCGCACGGCATCGACGCGAGCGTGATGCGCGTGATCGAGGGGCAGGCCCGGCGGGTCATCGCGCTCGGGCACGGCACGGACGGGTTCACCCGGGTCGCCGAGGTGATCGGCCGGAGCTGACCCGCGCTCGGCACGTCAGAAGGGCAGGGGCCGCCCGTGCACCACGTCCAGCCGGGACACCGCGCGGGTGAGCACCACGTACAGCCGGTGCAGGCCCCGCCCGCCGGTGCCCTCCGCCTCCGCGATCGCCGCCGGTTCGACGGCGACGACGTGGTCGTACTCCAGTCCCTTGACGACAGTCGCGGGCACCACGGCCACCCGGGCGCCCAGCGCCTCCGGTCCCGCCGCCGCGATCCCGGCGGCGGCGAGTGCGTGCCGCGTCCGGGGCACGTCCGCGTCGGCGGCGACGACACCGACGGAGCCCTTCCGGGCGAGAGCGCCCCGTACGGCGTCGACGACCGCGCTCCCGACCTCCCCGGGCGCGACGGGGCGCATCGTCAGCTCGCCGTCCCCGCGCGCGGAACGGGCCGCCGGCACGTCCACGTCCAACCGCGCCAGCAGCCGGTTGGCGAGGCCGACGACCGCCTGCGGCACCCGGAAGCCGGTGGTCAGCGGCGTCACGGTCGCGTCCGGCCGGCCCAGGTGCGCGAGGGTCGTCCGCCACGACCGCGCCGCCCACGGCGTGGTCCCCTGGGCCAGGTCGCCGAGGACGGTGAGCGATCCGAAGGCGGCCCGGCGGGCGATGGCCCGGCACTCCATGGGGGAGAGGTCCTGGGCCTCGTCGACGACGATGTGCCCGTAGCCCTCGGGGTGTTCGAGGAGCCCGGCGACCTCGTCGAGGAGGACCAGGTCGGCGGCGGACCAGCGGGCCGACCGCCACGACCGCGGCGCACCGGCCGCCGTCCACCGGACCGCCTTCTGCTCATCGTCGTCCAGCAGCCCGTCGGCGGCCCGCGCCAGCGCGTCGGGGTCGCCGAGCAGCCGCGCGACGACCTCCTCGGGACGCACCCGGGGCCAGACGGAGTCGAGGTACGCGCCGACCGGCCGGGACCGTTCGATCCGGCGCACCCAGGCGTCCGTCCGCGGCCCGGCGCGCCGCTCGGCCAGATCCTGGACGTACCGCACCATCCGGGCCCGCACCCGCTCCCGCCCGACGGCGTACGGCGGTTCCTCGTCCCGTACGTCCGCCACGATCCGGGCCGACTCGTCGGCCGGGACCCGCCAGCGGTAGGAGCCGTCCGGTACGGCGAGGGAGCCGGCCGCGTCGACGGCCACGCGCGCGTACAGGGCGCGGCGCAGCACCTCGGCCATCCGGGCGTCGTGCTTGACGGCGGCGGCCCGCTCGTCGTCGGCGCCGGTGACCGGGTGCCGGGCGATCTCCCGGGGGAGCGTGGACTGCCGTACGCCGGTCTCGCCGAGGGCGGGCAGTACCTCGGCGATGTAGGAGAGGAAGGTGGGGTTGGGGCCGAGGATCAGCATTCCGCCCCGCCGGATGCGCTGCGGGTGGGTGTAGAGCAGGTACGCGGCCCGGTGCAGTCCGACGGCGGTCTTTCCCGTGCCCGGGGCGCCCTGGACACAGACCGTGGCGGTGAGGTCCGCGCGGACGAGGTCGTCCTGCTCGGGCCGGATGGTGGCGGCGATGTCCCGCATGGGTCCGACGCGGGGCCGTTCGATCTCGCGGGCGACGATGTCGCTCGCCCGGGACTCGCCGCGGCCGAGCCGCTCGTCCTCCAGCCCGGTGAGGTCGGCCGAGTCCCCACGGCTGCCGGGCGCCCAACCGAAACGGCGGCGGACGGCGACACCGCGCGGGTCGTCGGCGGTGGCCTGGTAGAAGGCCCGGGAGACGGGGGCGCGCCAGTCGACGACGAGGGGCGGGGCGGCAGGGTCCTCGGTGACCCGCAACCGGCCGACGTGCAGTCCGGCGGGGTCGCCGCCGGTGTCCGTGTCCTGAGCCGCGGCGAAGTCCAGCCGTCCGAAGAACAGCGGCCCCTCGGGCAGTTCACGCAGCCCCTTGGCCCGGCTGCGCAGCCGGTGGCCGAGCACCTCGGCGTCGGCACCGGAGGCGGAGACGTCCTCGCCGGTGACCACGTGGTCCCCGGCGCCGTCGACCATGGCGGCGAGAGCGGTACGACAGCGGTCGTGGTGGGCTCGTTCCTGGGCGAGGGCGTGCTGGAGGGCGGAGTCGGGTGACGTCATTCCGTCGACCATACCCGAATAGCGTTACTGAGTTACATTTTTTACTCAGACGCGAGACGCGTCGGGTTCCGGCCGGTCGAGCCCCGGCAGCCCCGCCGCCAGCCTGCCGAACGCCCGCTCCGCCGCCGCCACGGCATCACCGCGCACCTTTGCCACACCCTCCCCGCCCGCGATCCGGCGCCAGTTCTCCTGCGCGAGGATCCGCCGCACGGCGATGATATGCCCGGCGGCCAGCCTGGCCTCCAGGTCGCCGCCGAGGGCCTCGGCGAGCGCGTTCTCCGACCGCTCAAGGTGCGTGTGCAGCCGGGCGACCAGGGCGGGGGTGCCGTAGAGCAGCGCGTGGAAGGCGAGTACGTCGGGATCGTCACTGAGCCCGGTCACCGGGTCGGACCGCTCCAGCCCCGCCAGGAAGTGCCTGCGCAGCGCGGCGAGCGGCGCCGGCCCCTCCCCCGCCACCCGTGCCGCCTCGCCCTCGTGGTCGGCGATGCGGTGCAGGACGAGGTCCTCCTTCGCCGGGAAGTACCGGAAGAGCGTCGGCTTGGACACCTCGGCCGCGGCGGCCACCTCGGCGACGGACACCGCTTCGAACCCCTTCTCCACGAAGAGGCCGATGGCGATGTCCGACAGCGACTGGATCGTCCGCTGCCTCTTGCGCTCACGCAGGCCGGTCTCCACCATGCGACGACCCTACGCCGGGTCCGCCGGCCCCGGTGACGGCTCAGGCCTCCGCCGGGACCAGGGCCGCCCGTGGCCCACCGTGGGCTCCGTGCGGCAGCGCACGGGCGAGGTGGGGATTGGCCATGGACCTGCCCGGCAGACCGAGGGCCGCCGTGGCCTCGGCCAGCGTCATCGCGTAGGCCTGGACGGCGCGCTTGACGTTGGGCGCCTCAAGGCCGGCGCCGGTCACCAGGCGGTGGAGGTCGATGTAGGCGGAGCGGACGGTCTCGATCCACCGGTACACACGCCAGTCGTCGTGCCAGTTGCGGGCGCAGTCGGGCGGCAGCCTGCGCTCCCACCGCCGGAACATGCGGTCGCGGATCTCCGGCCGCGTCGGCGTGAGGTGCATGTGGCGGACGAGGTCGTACAGGGGATCGCCCACCATGGCCATCTCCCAGTCGATGAGCGTCAGGCCCCCGTCCGGGCGGCGCACCAGGTTCCACGGGTTGAGGTCACCGTGCAGCAGTACGGGCCTGCGTCGGCTCAGGGTGTGCCGGGTGAGGATCTCGGCCAGCCGCACGTTGTCCGGCAGTCCCAGTTCGCGGGCCAGTTCCATCGTGGCCTTGGGCAGCTCGCTCACCATGCGCACCAGCTCGCCGCGCAGCCAGGGATAGAAGGCGGCCCCGTTCAGCGGGTCCAGCTCTCCGCACTCGACCTCGGCCAGCTCGCCCAACTGGTCCACGAGGTCGTCCGCCTCGTGCGGGCGCAGCCCGTGCTCGGGGTGCTCCGGGGGGCGGAAGCCGCCGGCCGGACCTTCATAGGAGTGGATGGTGAACTGCTCGCGCAGCCCGCTGGTACCCAGGGCCAGCACCCGCGGAGCCCGTACGCGCGCCCCGGAGCGTTCGATCGCCGTCAGCACGGCGTGCTCGCTGAGGAACCGGCGCTCCAGGGATTCGGCGGTGCCCACCTTCCGGCGGACCATGACGGGGAAGCCGACGCCCTCGACGTGCACGGCCGTGTTCAGATGTGCGGTCCCCTTGAAAACCCGGTCGGCGGCGGCCGCGCCCTCCTCCAGCAGTGCCCGGCCGACCGCCCAGGCGGGGAAGTCGCCGCGGACGCGGACCCTTCGGTCGCGCTCCCACACGATCTGGTCGAGGGTCCGCTCCCGGCCGGGCCGGACGCCGTGCGACTCGTTCCACCGGAAGAGGATGCGCTCGATGGCCGCCTCGTCCGGCACGTTCCTCAGACGCAGCGGTTCCTCCGCGGCCACCAGCGCCCGGCGCACCGCCCGGGTCGCGGCGTCCAGGTCCCGCTGTTCGAATCGGTCGCCGAGCGACTTCGCGGCCCGCATGACGTCCGGATAGACGGACTGGGCCCGCTCGAACGCCACGTAGTGCCTCAGATCCCGGTCCAGGCCGTTGACGGCCCTGCCGCGCCGTTCCCCCATCACCTTGCGCCACGCCTCGATGACCTCCGGCCACTGGTAGTCGGGGTAGCGCATGCGCACCAGGTGGTTGGCGAGGTCGTGGAGGGGGTCGCCGTAACTGGCGAGTTCCCAGTCGACGCAGATCAGTGGGGGGTTCCCGCCGTAGGGGACGATCACGTTGTCCCGGTGCAGGTCCGTGTGGAGCAGGCTGAAGGGGCGGCTGACGAGCGTGGGCACCCTTTCGGCGAACCGCACCATGGCGTCCTGCGGAATGCCCAGCATGGCGAACAGGCCGCCGAACTCCGCCCGGTTGCGCTGCCTGATCTGCTCCTCGGCCGCCAACGCCAGCGCTCTGAGGAACGCGCTGCCGTCCCGGCTGGACCGGGGCCAGGAGACCGGCAGCGGAGGCAGGTGCTGCCTGCGCACCTGAGTCATGTCGGCGAGCAGCCCCGCCAGGGCGACGATCAGGTCGTGGTCGACGGGCGTGTCGCCCGGGCAGACGCTCGACAGGGGCACGCCCTCGACGTAGCTGAGGACGACGACGTCACGGTGCTTGGCCAGACAGCGCGGGACGTTGTCCAGCACACCCCAGATGCGGTTGAGCAGGTCGGCCTCGTCCTGCCAGGTCCGGATCACCACCGGCAGGGCGGACGGGACGCGTTTGCGGACGGTGACCGGCGCGCCGTTCTCGGCGGCGACCAGCCGCGAGTCCTCGGCGGTGAGGGGACGCACCATGTAGTTGAGGTTGTGGTGCCCCCGTCCGAACCGCCCCAGTGCCGTCGCGTGGGCGAGAAACCGGTCGAACGCCTCGTCCGCCGCCCGCTCCAGCGCCGGCTTGCCAAGCGGGGACGGACGACTCACGGAGTGCTCCAGGAGGGACTTGCGACGCGCCAGATCTTCATGCTGCGACGAAGAAAGTGGGCACACAGTACAGCCAGGACACGTGACCCACTGGAAGTACTCCAGTATTCGGAACGCACTTGAGCAACTCGGGTGACCGGAACGGGCGAATCGACCCCCGCCAACCGGACGCCGGACATCCGCCGCACGGGCTCGGTCGGCGGCCCCGGCCCGAGAACGTCCCGACGTCGTGACTCAGGCGTGGCCCCGCGCCCCGCCGTCCTCCCACAGCAGCCTCAGTACCGGCTCCAGTGAGTGCACGACCGTCTCCGCGCCGGCCTGTCTCAGGAGCTTCGCCTTCTCGTCGTCGCGTGCGTAGCCCAGGAACGGCACCCCGGCCCGCCGGGCGGCGGTCAGGTCGGAGGTGGTGTCGCCGACCATCAGCGCCTGCCCGGGGGCGGAGCCCATCGCTCTGAGGGCCCGGTTCAGGCAGTACGGGTCGGGCTTGAGCAGGTGCAGGTCCCGGGTGCGGCCGTAGATGTGGGAGGCGAAGCAGTCCAGCAGGCCCCGCGTGGCGAGGTACTCGGCCACCACGCGCGGCGAGTTGTTGGTCGTGACCGCCAGTCCGACCCCCAGCGCGCTCCAGGTCCGGATCAGGGGGTCCGCGTACGCCGTCGGCCGCGCGGTGGGCACGGCGCGCAGCTCCTCACGGGTCAGCCGCTCCTCGAAGTCGGCCGCGAGATCACTGCGGTGCCGCCTGCGGTCGACCGCTCCCAGCAGGACGTGCGGATCCGGATGGACCCGCTCCTCCTCGCTCAGCAGCTCCTTCAGCCCCAATCGCGCCAGCCAGTCCACCAGTTCGGCCGCGACCCGGTCCGCGGAGTAGCCCGCGAACAGCCTGCAGACGGGGCCGTCGAAGTCCAGGAGGACGACCCGGGCGCCCAGGACCAGATCCCTCAGCCCATCGGCCCGCCCGGCCACCGGTTCCGTCTGATCCGTATCGGAAGTCACTAGGAGAGTGTCATGTCCGAGGTGATGGTTTCCCAGAGGGCGTCGAACCACTTCTGTGATTCCTCCACGAACACCGCGTCCCGGTGGCCCGCCCGCTTCAGGAAGGAGAACAGCAGCGACTGGGAGCCGAGGGCGTCGTACATCTCCAGCGTCCTGCTCTCGTACTCCTCCTCGCGCCGGGTGAGCATGTAGTAGCCGAGGAGCGCCTCGTCGCCGTTGAGCAGGTAGAGCTTCATCGGCGGGGTGAAAGGCAGTGCGCGGAAGGCGATGTGCACGTCGACGCGGTGGGTGGAGCGTACGGCGTGCAGGTTGTGCTGGAGCACCCGGGCCTGGGCGTTGCGCATCTGGAGCCAGCGCTGGTGGACCGGGTTGTCCTCCTCGTCCTCGACCAGGACGGGGAAGGCCAGTTCGATGTCCCGCGACGGCATCAGGACGCGGAAGTCGATGGACTCCGGGTGGATGCGGCCCTCGTGGATCAACCGGAGCGGCTCGCTCAGGGCCAGCATCAGCGTCTCCGAGGTGTGGCACACGACGTCGACCCGTACCCGCGGTGCCGAGAACGCCTCCGACAGCCGCGGTCCGAGCGCCACCATCGTCGGCTGCGGCTCGCCCCGGGGCGTGGCCGGCTCGGCGATGCGGGGCGGGCTGCCCTTGCTGACGTTGGTGAGCAGGCCGTCCTCCTGGAGCGCCCGCAGGGCCTGGCGGACGGTGCCGCGCTCCACCTTGAACTCGTCGGCCAGCTCGGCCTGGGTGGGCAGGCGGTCGCCCGCCTTGAGGTCGCCCCCGCGGATCCGTTCCCGCAGGATCTCGGCGATCTCCTGGGACGAGAGCCTTCTGCTGCCGTTCACGGACACGTTCTCCTGAGTCACGACCAAACGCTACAACTTCGACCTACCTACAGGGAGTTGTTTGAAACTTGTTTATAGGTAGCAGCCAAGTGGGGACAACATAGGCAGAGTTGGTTGCCAACTTGGTCTAGTTGGCGGAAGTCCCAAACTTCCGAAGGGGGAAAGACCATGCCCGTTCTCGCCCTTGTCTCCGCGGTCCTCGTCGTCGCCTTCGAGCAGATCGTCCAGTGGAGGTACGGCGCCTCCGGCATCGTCGGCCTGCTCCTGCTCACCATCGGCATCAAGGCCAAGAGCCCGTCCGTCAGCTCCGTCGGAGCGGTGGTGCTGGCCCTGCTGGTCGCGGGTCCCGCGCTGTGAAGGGGAGATGATCAGGCGGTGAGCAGCAGCTCCGAACTGATCGTCTCCCAAAGCGCGTCGAACCACAGCCGCGACTGCTTCACGAACGCCCCGTCCCGCAGGCCACCGCCCTGCTCGAAGGCGAACAGCGTCGAGCGGACGCCCTCCGCGTCGTACGTCTCCATCGGCTCGTGGTCGATCTCCTGCTCACGCCGGCTGAGGGTGTAGTACGCGAAGAGTGCCTCGGCGCCGTTGAGCACGTACAGCTTCACCGGCGGCGTGAAGGGCAGCGCGCGGAACGTCACGCGCACGTCGATGCCGTGCGTCGCCCGCAGGCCCAGCAGGTTGTGCTGGAGCACCTGGCCCTGGGCGTTGCGCATGGCCAGCCACCGCTCGTGCACCGGGTCGCCGGACCCGCGGCCCGCCACCGCCACCGGGAAGGCCAGTGCGATGTTCCGGCTCGGCAGCAGGACACGTACGTCGATCTTGGCCGGTTTCAGTCGCCCCGCGTGGATCAGGCGCAGTGGTTCGCCGAGGGCGAGGGTGAGGGAGACCGAGGTCAGGCACAGGGCGTCGATCTCGACGTGCGGGGCGGCGAAGGCCTCGGCGATCCGGGGCGCGAGCGCGGCCGTGGTGGGCATCGGCGGCGCCACGGGCCCGGTCAGGGCGCTGTGGAGGTCGGGCGCGACGGTCGCGGGGCTCCCCTTGGACACGTTGGTGAGCAGACGTTCCGACTGCAGGATGCGCAGGGCCTGGCGGACGGCGCCGCGCTCCACGCCGAACTCGTCGGCCAACTGGGCCTGGGTGGGCATGCGCTGGCCCGGCTGCAGCCGACCGGACCTGATCCGGGCGCGCAGTTCGTCGGCCACCTCGCGGTGTGTTCTCTGTGGCCGCTGCGGTCTCTTCCGCCCGTTGACGGGGGCATGTTCCGGCTCCACGACCAAACACTACAACTTCTCGCCATCTTTGGGCAGTTCACGAGAAGGTGGTTATGAGACGTGCCCAAGCGGAGATAAGTACAGTGAAGTTGGCAGCCAACTTGAGCAACGTGGTCGGACCCGCAAGGGGTTGGCCACCACGGTGACAGGGGGTCCACCATGCCGCTCATCGCCATCGTCGTCGCCGCTCTGGCCATCGGGTTCGAGCAGCTCGTGCAATGGAAGTACGGGCCCATGGGCATCATCGCGTTCGTCGCGCTGTCCATCGGCATCAAGGCGAAGAACACCATGATCGGCGGTGTGGGCGCGGTGATCCTCGTGATGCTGCTCGCCCAGTCCGGCTGAACCGACGTACTGCTGTCCGGGCCCCCTTCCGGAGGGGAGCCGGGAGCCCGGACAGTCAGTCGGCACGACGCACGACAACCACAACCGAAGAGCAAGCGCTACGGATGCGCACACCCACCCGTCACCGGCAGAAGGGAGCCACCTCAGAACATGTCCGGGCACCAAGGCCGCCTGGACGTACGCAGCAGGGCGTCGGCCACTCGGGCGGCGCCCGCTCGTTCTTCCCGGACCCGGCCGAGCGCGGCCAGCCGTACCGCCGACTCGTCGCCCAGCCACAGCGCCGCCAGCTCGGCCACGTCGAGCACGAGGTGGGCGCTCTCGGTGGTCGGCGTGCAGGACGCGCCGTCCGCTCCCGCCTCCAGCCGCCACCGCCCGCCGGTCAGCCCTCCCCGGTCCACGACCTCCAGCACCAACGAGCCCTGCCCCTCGTACGTCCGCGCCTCCAGCGCCCGTACGACGTCCAGGACCCGCACCCACAGCCAGTCCGCCTGCGTGGTGATCCTGGCCGCGCGCGGGTCCGGCAGGAGGTGCGGGAGCAGGTCGTCGGGGGCCCGCCAGCCGCTCTTCAACGTCATGACCCAGTCGATCGAGCACAGGTAGCGCCACAGCGCGCGCTCGGCGTCCGGCGTCACGGCCAGCAGCCAGTCGACGGTCGCCGTGTTCAGCGGCTGCTTGGCGTCGCCCCATCTGGCGTCGGCCCGGTACGAGGCCATGCCCTCGACCTCGCCGTCCGCCGAGCGGTACACGGCGTAGAAGGGCTCGGTCCACGGTGTGCCGTCCGTGCTCACGACCCCGGTCCGGATCTGCCACCACAACTCGGACCGGCTGACCGCGCCCGGCTGGACCCGGCGCAGCCGCTCGTGCAGTTCGGGGCCGAGCTTGCGGACGTCCTCGCCGTCCACGAGGTCGATCCGGCCGCCGTCCTCCGGGGCCGCCCAACGCGCGTCGAGACCGGCGCGCGGCACGTCGACGGTCCACTCGGTCATGGTGGTGGCGGGGCCGAAACCGTAGCGGCCGTAGATCGGGTACTCGGCCGCGATCAGCGTCGCGACGACGTCCCCGCGGTCCTTCGCCGCCGCCAGGTCCTGCGCCATCATGCGGGTGAGCAGGCCGCGGCGGCGGTGGGTCGCGGTGACGGTGACGTTGGAGATGGCGTCGGCCTGTACGGGCGTGCCGCCCACGGCGGTGACCTGCTGGTCGAAGGACCGGAAGGTCGCCACGCACCGCTCACCGTCGAAGGCGCCGAGCGACCGGCCGGGGACGAAGAGGTTGCGGCGGGCCTCCAACTGCTCCGCGCCGACGGCGGGCGGCATCAGGAACCCGGTGTTCAAGGCACGCTGCCAGTCGGCGAACTCGGCCTCGGTGATGGGACGTACGTCGATGTCGGTGCGGCGGGTCATGAGCTCACGGTAGGTCGGCGACCGCCCCGGCGTCGCGCGGATTTGCCCGGCCCGGCGTCCCGGGCGTGCGCGCTCTCCGAGAGTCACCCGCTCTCAGAAGGCCGCCCGGACCTCCCCCACCTCGCGTCCGCCGCCCAGCAGGGGCGCACGGCCGATGCGGTCGACCACCGGACCCTCCACGCCCAGCAGCGTCAGCGCGCGGGCCAGTACCGGGCCCAGGGCCCGCGCCGCGCCGTCCTCGACCTTGAAGGCCAGGGCGCGGCCGTCCGGCAGGGCCACCGCCTGGACGGCCTCCGCGCCCATCTTGGAGAGCGCGCCGGGCACCTCACGCATCAGCCAGGTGTCGGCGCGGCGGGTACCGGCGACGTACTCGGGGTGGGCGCGCATCGCGTCGGCGACCCGGCGCTCGGCCGATCCCGGCTCGGCACCGGCGAAGGAGCGGAAGGCGCGGGCCAGCCCGACCAGGCTGACCGCCATCAGCGGCGCCCCGCACCCGTCCGTGCCGACGGCGGCGACCGGCTCGCCCGCCGCGTCCTCCACAACCCTGTGGATGATCCTCTGGAGCGGGTGCTCTGGGTCGAGGTACGACTCCAGCGGCCAGCCCCGCCGCGCGCAGACGGCCAGCATCGCGGTGTGCTTGCCGGAGCAGTTCATGGTGATCCGGTCGGGCCCCGCGCCCGACGCCAGGTAGGTCTCCCGCTCCTCCGCGTCCAGGGGCAGGTCGGGCGGGCACTGGAGCAGGTCCGGGTCCAGGCCGTACTCGTCCAGCATCTTGCGGACCAGGCCGCGGTGGAAGGGCTCCCCGGAATGGCTCGCGGCGGCCAGCGCCAGCCGCTCCCCCGCGAGGTCCAGACCCGCGCGCAGGACGCCCGCCGCCTGCATCGGCTTGTTCGAGGAGCGCGGGAAGACCGGCGCCGTCACCTCCCCCAGCGCCAGCTCCACGGCGCCGTCGGCGCCCAGTACGACCAGGCTGCCCCGGTGCCGCCCCTCGACGAAGCCGGACCGGACGACCTCGGCGAGGACGGGCGGTACGACCGGCGCGAGGGCGGACGTGGGCGCGTGCTGGGACGGCTGGGCCGTCGGGGGAGGGAACGGTTGCGACGCGGGCATCGGCGGTGGCCTTCCGGACGGACGGCCCGCCGCGGCGACGGCCCGGGATCGCCGGGCTGCGGAGGGCGGCTCCGGAAGCCGCCCTCGTGTCACACGAGCAGGTCGTCGACTTGTGCTTCCCCCTCACGGTACCGGCGTGCGATCTCCGCGCTGCAGTCGTCGGCCGTACGCTGCAGCCGCTGCCGCCGACGGGAGACCTGCTGTTCGTAGCGCACGAGCCGGCCCATTCCGGCGGTCAGCTCGACGTCGGTGCGGGCCGTCAGGTCGGACAGCTCGACCTCGCCGAGCATCTCCGCGGCCAGCCGCCGGCACTCCTCGCTCCGTGGCGTGCCGAGCGTCACGTGCCGCGCGGAGGAACGCTGCCGGGCCGGCGCGTCGGTCAGGATCTCCGACAGCCGCTCGACCACGGGCCCCTTGGCAGCGGTCGTCACCACGGACGCCGGACGGCGCCGCGCGAGCTCGGCACGCAGAATGTCGATACGGCCCTGCAGCAGCCGCCGTACGTAGCTCAGGTCGGCCTCCTCGCGCTGCGCGTCCCGGCGCAGCGCGCGCAGCTCCGGCAGGCTCAGCGCGATCAGGTCGCGCCCCGGAGGATCCGCGGGCAGCTCCGGGCTGTCCGTGCGCTGCACGGGCGGCCGGGGCGCCTCCAGGCCACCCGGATATGTCAACGCGACAGTCCCAAGCGGCTGCCCCGTACTCGGTGTGCTCATGTGCCTCTACCGTCCGTCCCCTCGACCGGCCTCTGGAGAGCATCGTGCCACCCCAAGTGGCCGCTATGTGACCGAGTGCCCACGATCGGCCCCGATCGGCCCCAGATGGGGGGTTAGGGAGCGAAAAAACCCCGGTACGGGCCCGTGTGCCCACACCCTGGGGGCGCACGGCATCATGACGGGATGCGTGCAGTGGTACAGCGGGTGGACGGCGCGGACGTCGTCGTGAACGGCGAGACCGTGGGAGCGATCGACGGCGAGGGCCTGTGCGTCCTGGTCGGCGTCACCCACGACGACACCGAGGAGAAGGCGGCGCAGCTGGCCCGCAAGCTCTGGTCGGTGCGGATCCTGCACGACGAGAAGTCGTGCAGCGACATCGACGCACCACTTCTGGTGATCAGCCAGTTCACCCTTTACGGCGACGCCCGCAAGGGCCGCCGCCCCACCTGGAACGCCGCCGCGCCCGGCGACGTGGCCGAGCCGCTCGTAGACGAGGTCGTCGCGCGACTGCGCGCGCTGGGCGCGACCGTGGCGACGGGCCGCTTCGGCGCCCAGATGCGGGTGTCGCTGACGAACGACGGCCCGTTCACGGTGATCGTCGAGGTCTGAGGCCCCGGGCTCCTCCCGGGGCCCCTCGCTCTCAGGGCTCTACGACCGTCTCCTGGGCCGCCGCCGTCTCCTCCGCCATCAGGCGGGCGTCCACCGGGACGTTCCGCTTCACCAGGGCGAGGGCGACCGGACCCAGCTCGTGGTGGCGTACGGACGTGGTGACGAAGCCGATCTTCCGGCCGTCGGGGCCGTCGTCGGCGAGGCGCACCTCGGCGCCGTTCGGCGGCAGGTGGACCTCGCTGCCGTCCAGGTGCAGGAAGACCAGGCGGCGCGGCGGCTTGCCGAGATTGTGCACCCGGGCGACGGTCTCCTGCCCCCGGTAGCAGCCCTTCTGGAGATGGACCGCCGTCCCGATCCAGCCCAGCTCGTGCGGGATGGTCCGGTGGTCGGTCTCGAAGCCGAGGCGGGGGCGGTGCTGCTCGACGCGCAGCGCCTCGTGCGCGAAGATCCCGGCCGGCGGGCCGGCCCGGTCGGCGAACGCCTCCAGCTCCTCGCGCGGCAGGAAGAGGTCACGGCCGTACGGCGTCTGCCGGACGGCGACGCCCTCGGGGACCTCGGTGATCGAGCCGGCCGGCAGGTGCACGACCGCGGTGTCGGCGGTGCGGTCGGCGACCTCGACCCGGTAGAAGAACTTCATCGACTCCAGGTAGGCGATCAGCGCCTCCTGGGTGCCGGGTTCCACGTGGGCCCAGACGGTCGTGCCGTCGTCGACGAGGTACAGGGCGTGTTCGATGTGGCCGTTCGCGGAGAGGATCAGCGCCTCGGTGGCCTCACCGGCCGGCAGGTCGCTGACGTGCTGGGTGAGCAGCAGGTGCAGCCAGGTCAGCCGGTCGTCGCCGGTGACGGCGACGACGCCGCGGTGGGAGAGGTCGACGAAGCCGGTGCCGTCGGCGAGGGCACGCTGCTCGCGGAACAGGTCACCGTAGTGGGCGGCGACGCCTTCGTCCACGCCCTCGGCTGGGACGGCGCCGGGCAGGGACAGCAGGGGGCTCTTCATAACCTCTAGCCTACGACTCGGTAGTTGAACCCTTCAGGGAGCAGTCCTTGCACCTGCCGAAGATCGCGAAGTGCTTCAGGTCGGTGTCGAAGCCGAACTGCTCCCGCAGCTTGGCGGTGAACTCGGCGGCCACCGACAGATCGGCCTCGATCACGTTGGTGCAGTCCCGGCAGACCAGGTGGATGTGGTGGTGCCGGTCGGCCAGGTGGTAGGTGGGCGCGCCGTGCCCGAGGTGGGCGTGGCTGACCAGCCCCAGCTCCTCCAGGAGCTCCAGCGTGCGGTAGACGGTGGAAATGTTGACCCCCGACGCCGTCTTCCTCACTTCACCGAGGATGTCGTCGGGGGTCGCGTGCTCAAGGGTGTCCACGGCTTCGAGGACCAGCTGCCGCTGCGGGGTCAGCCGGTAGCCGCGCTGCCTGAGATCGCTCTTCCAGTCGGTGCTCACCACACCCACGAGTCTAGGACCTCTTGGGCGGGGTCCTACTTGAAGAAGGCGATCCCGTCGTCGGGCATGTCATCGGGCAGGGCCTTGGCCCAGCGCTCGACGTCCTCCGGGGTGACGACCTTCTTCAGGTGCGCCGACATGTAGGGGCGCAGCTCGACCTCGGGGGTCTGCTTCTCGCCCACCCACATCAGGTCGCTCTTGACGTAGCCGTACAGCCGCTTGCCGCCGGTGTAGGGCCGCGAGGCCGCGGTGCGGGCCACCGCGTCCGTGACCAGGTCGATCTGGGGCTTCTGGTCGGCCAGTTCGCCGTACCAGATCTCGATGACGCCGTCGTCGCGGGTCATCGTGGCCTCGACCCGGCGGTTCGCGTCGATGCGCCAGAAGCCGTGCTCGGACTCCAGCGGGCGGACCTTGTTGCCGTCGTTGTCCAGCACCCAGGTGTGCGACCGGTACTCCAGGAAGTCCCGGCCGTCGTGGGTGAAGGAGACCTCCTGGCCGAAGTTGCACTTCTCGTCGCCGGGGAAGTCGTGCACGCCCGCGCCGGCCCAGTCACCCAGCAGGAAGACGAGGGGGACGAGGTCCTTGTGCAGGTCGGACGGGATCTCGATCATGAGCGGTACTTCCTGGCGTCGGTGATCAGCGCTGGCCCTGGTACAGCTTCTTCACGGTCAGACCGGCGAAGGCGAGGACGCCGACGCAGACCAGGACCAGCAGGGCTTCGAAGAAGATCTCCACGGGGTGCTCCTCGGTAAAGCGGAGTGCGGTGCGTGCGCCGGGTGCGCTACATGCACAGGGCCGTGGCCCAGCTTACGCGGCCCGGGGCGGCGCCACTTTGTGAGGTGCGCCCTCCAGTGCGCCGTACGATGCGGCCATGGCGAAGAAGCTCGTGATCAAGGTGACGGCGGGCGCCGACGCGCCCGAGCGGTGCTCCCAGGCGTTCACGGTGGCGGCGGTGGCCGTGGCCAGCGGGGTCGACGTCTCGCTGTGGCTGACCGGCGAGTCCGCCTGGTTCGCGCTGCCGGGCCGCGCGGCCGAGTTCGACCTGCCGCACGCCGCGCCGCTGCCCGACCTGCTGGACTCGATCCTGGCGGGCGGCCGGCTGACCCTGTGCACCCAGTGCGCGGCCCGCCGCGACATCACCGAGAAGGACGTCCTCGACGGCGTACGGATCGCCGGCGCCCAGGTCTTCGTGCAGGAGGCGCTGGCCGACGACACGCAGGCCCTCGTCTACTGACCCTGCCCGGTCACGCAGCGTCCGTCCGGGTGCTGCGCGCCGCGCGGGGCCGTCAGCGGAGCAGCAGGGACTGCAGAGCCACGGTCTGCTGGAAGGGCACCGCCTCGGCCCCGCCCTTGCGGCTCTGCAGGACGACGGCCAGCACGTCACCGGCGCCGAGGTATGCCTGGCGGACCTGTTCGGTGCCGTAGGGCTCGGGTTCGGTGTACAGGAAGTACGACAGGTCCTCGATCTGGGCCTCCGTCGGGAAACCGTCGTCGGGGACGGCCTCTTCGGCACCGCGCACGGCGTAACGAGGGCCGCTGTACGACGCGAGATGACGGTTGCGCAACTCGTCCACAACGGCCGCGGTGTCGAACTGCAGCAGGTAGACACGGGTGCGGGTGCCGTCATCGGTGGTCCAACCGCGAGCGGCGATGTGGCGCAGCCCGTGGTCGACGAGTTTCTGCCGCAGTTCGTCGTGTTCCGCGGTGTCCCGGTACTCCTTCAGGAAGACGTCCGTCGCAAGCCAGCCGTCCGTGCCGTGCAGCTCCCCGTCGGCCTTCGCGCCCTCGGGCGCCGGCAGCACGAGGGCGCGAAGGTCGGCGTAGTGGGTACCTGCCCTGTTGGCTTCGGCGAACGGTCCGGGGCTGCCGGACGGCAGCGGCGGCCTGGTGAGCGTGGGGTAGGACCAGCGCCCGTCCGACTGTGTCGCCAGCCCGGGTACGTCCGTCCGGTCCGTCCGTGTGATGCCGTACGCCGTCGCCGACCCGACGGCGGCGAACACGGCGACCGCCGCGGTCCAGCGCAGCACGGCACGCAGCGCACGGCGGTCCTTCGTCACCACCGGGGACGTCCTCGCCGGATCGGCGTCCCGGAACACGGGCGGCGTGTCGGGCATGGGCGGCAGGGCCGGTGGGACCGGACGAGCCGCCTGCTCCGTCGACTCAGCCTGGTCCGTCTGGTCCGTCTGCTCCGTCTGGTCCGTCTGCTCCGTCTGCTCCGTCTGCTTCGCCTGCTCGGTCACACCGCCTCCCCGGGCTCAGCGATGCGGTCGAGCTGCTCGGTCAGCAGCGCGGCGACACTCTTGGCGCCGAAGGGCCGCACGCCCTCGCCCGTGGCGGAGACCAGCACGTCGCCTCGATAGGCGGCGCAGAACATCATGTCGAGTCCTTCGTCCGAGTCAGCGGGCAGGCGGTAGCACCGGGCGTCCTTGTGGCCCTCGATGCGCGGTCCCGCCCGGAAGGCGTCCAGGGCTTCGAAGAACGCGTTCTGGCCGGCCGCCCCGGAACGCACGGCCGCCCGGTCCTCCATCCGGGTCAGCACCACGGTCAGGGAGAGGGCGCCCGTCAGTTCGCCGTCGTGGAAGCCCCCGGTGCTGGCGTAACTGCGCATGGCCACGCCCGTGATGTGCCGGCGTTCGATCTCCTTCTCCACTTCCCTGCGCTGCGAGCGGGGCAGGCCGCTCAGCGACTCCTTGCTCAGAGCGGTCGCCTGGGCGCCGCTCAACGCGACGTCCGCCCCGAACTCCCCGAGGTCGGGCCCACGCGTCCAGCCGTCGGGACGGTACGGCACGAGGACCCGGGCCAGTCCGGTGGCTCCGGCCGCCGGCTGCTTGTTGTCCGCCGCGCCCTCGGGGGACGCCCAGACGGGCGCGCCCGCGTCCCGGGCGGCGTCCTCGACCTTGTCGACCGTGTACCCGACGGCACCGACGACCGTCGCGACCAGCAGCCCGCCCGCGACGACACCGGCCCACCGCCCGCGCCCCGCCCGCTTCTCGCTCACAACCGCTCCATCTGCCGCTCGGCCAGATCCATGATCAGCTTCTTGTCGATCCGCTTCGTGCCGGTCACCCAGACCTCCATCTGGATGTCGCCACGCCAGGCGTGCGCCTCGGCCGTGTACACCGGCGCGGAGCCCGGCTCGGCCTCGGGGCGGTTGTGCACGAACGCCTCGCCGTCACCGGTGCCGGGAATCCCCCATCTGTCGGTGTCCTCCTCCCGAGCCCATCCGGCCCAGTGCCGGCCGTTGTCGCCGGCCTCACGGGCCGACATGACCTCTTCCTGACGGAACTGGATCAGGCGGATCTCGACGCTGTAGTCGTCCCCGACGTCCCAGCCGGTGACGGCCGCCCGGCGGAACTCGTCGTGGATGTACTGCGAGAACTGCTCGTCCGGCCTTCCGAAGGTTTCGGCGTAGGTCGCGAGGTCCATCCAGCCGTCGACGCTCTTCAGCCACTCGGCCTCCCGCGCCCCCTGCGGCTTCTTCAGCAACAGCTCACGCAGGTCACCGTCGGTCCGTACCCTGCGGTCCTGGTCGGCGGGCAGCGGTTCCGGTGCCTTCCCGGCGCTGCGCGCGAGCGTGGCCTGCGACAGCGGCGGCAGCTTCGTCGGCTCCCGGTCCGCCTGCACGAGTACTCCCGCGCAGGTACCGCCGACCAGGCCCAACACGGCGGCGGCGGTGATGAGCAGGGCCGTACGCCCGCGCCGCCGGCGTCGTCCCGCCCCCTCGACGGACCCGGACGGACCCGCGCCGCCGATCGGCGGCGTGCGGACCTCCGGTGGCGTCGGCGCGGCCGGTGCCGCGGGTGTCGCCGGTTCCTCTTCCATGACGTCCCCCCACAGAACGTGAAGTGCGCGTTCCGTATGCGCGCACCCAGGAGACCCGCAGCCGACGACCGGGGTTGCGGCGATGTTGATCACGATTCGGCCCCGACGCCGGGCAGCCGGGGCGGCGCCGGGCACCCGGTGCGCGGCCCGGGCCCGACACGCAGGCGCCGCTACTGGGAGTGCGGGCGCTTCTTTCCGTCCAGCTCGTCCCACCACTCGTCGGACTTCGGGTCGCCGGAGGGGTCGTCCCACCAGCGGTCGTCGGGGCCGCGGCGATTGGCGACCATCGCGGCGAGCGGGGGGATGACCATGGCGACCAGGCACATGCCGACGGCCGCGGGGACCGACCAGAGGCGGACGACGCCCCAGGCCAGGACGAACAGGGCGATGCAGACGCCCATCATCACGAAGTAGCGATGCCGCCGCCGCGCGTACATACGTCCCAGGGTAGGTCCGGACACGCCGAAGGGCCGCACCCCGGGCGTCCGACCCGTGGGGTGCGGCCCTTCGGCCGTCGCTTGCCGCTGCCGCGTGCCGTCAGACGGCGATCGCGACCTCCGCCAGTCCGCCCTGCTGGGCGACGACCGTGCGGTCGGCGCTGGCGCCCGGGACGAGCGCCCGTACGGTCCAGGTGCCCTCGGCCGCGTAGAAGCGGAACTGGCCCGTCGCGGAGGTCGGGACCTCCGCCGTGAACTCTCCGGTGGAGTCCAGCAGACGGACGTAGCCCGTCACCGGCTCGCCGTCGCGGGTCACGTGACCCTGGATCGTGGTCTCACCGGGCTTGATCGTCGAGGCGTCGGGGCCGCCGGCCTTCGCACCGCACATGTCGTACTCCTGTCGGGGGTCGGAAGAGGTCGGTCGGGTTGCTTACTTCGCGGCGCCGAGCTCGATCGGCACGCCGACGAGGGAGCCGTACTCGGTCCAGGAGCCGTCGTAGTTCTTGACGTTCTCCACGCCCAGCAGCTCGTGCAGGACGAACCAGGTCAGGGCCGAGCGCTCACCGATGCGGCAGTAGGCGATGGTGTCCTTGGCCAGGTCGACCTGCTCGTCGGTGTAGAGCTGCTTGAGCTCGTCGTCCGACTTGAAGGTGCCGTCGTCGTTGGCGTTCTTCGACCACGGGATGTTGCGGGCGGACGGGACGTGGCCCGGACGCTGCGACTGCTCCTGCGGGAGGTGGGCCGGGGCGAGCAGCTTGCCGGAGAACTCGTCGGGCGAACGGACGTCGACCAGGTTCTGCGCGCCGATCGCCTTGACGACGTCGTCGCGGAAGGCGCGGATCGCGGTGTTCTGGGGCTTGGCCTTGTAGTCGGTGGCCGGGCGCTCGGGCACCTCGTTGCCGTCGACCAGCTCGCGGGCGTCCAGCTCCCACTTCTTGCGGCCGCCGTCGAGGAGCTTGACGTTCTCGTGGCCGTACAGCTTGAAGTACCAGTAGGCGTAGGACGCGAACCAGTTGTTGTTGCCGCCGTAGAGGACCACGGTGTGGTCGTTGGAGATGCCCTTCTTCGACAGGAGCTTCTCGAAGCCCTCCTGGTCGACGAAGTCGCGGCGGACCGGGTCCTGGAGGTCCTGGGTCCAGTCGATCCGGATCGCGTTCTTGATGTGGTTCTTCTCGTAGGCGGACGTGTCCTCGTCCACCTCGACGATCGCGATGCTCGGGTCGTCCAGGTGGTCCTGGACCCAGTCGGCGTCGACCAGGACGTCGCTGCGGCTCATGATTTCTCCTCCGGGGCAGTTGCGGCGGGGCGTGCGGTGAGAAGGTGTGCGCGCTCGGGCCGTGCGGCGGCGCGCGGGTGCCCTGGGCAGGGCGGTGAGAGGGACGGACGGCGGCGTCGCCGTACGCTCAGAAGGTGCGACAGAGCATGGCGGCAACGCGGCACAGGTCCACTGCCCGCCGCTTCGTGAGATCCGCCTGTCGCTTCATGGGTACCGATCGTAGGGACGGATACCGGGCCATGTCACCGGCGTGTCGCATCATGAGACGGGATCGTCCGCGATGTGGGATCGATCGGACGGCGGAACGTCGCCGCATGCTCCCCGGGCCGGGGTGCTCACCATCGCATCTACGGTACGGACGACGCCGTCTCGCCTGTCGGACGCTTACCCGGCCAGCTCGACGTTCGAACCCTTCACCGTGATCTCGACGCCGTCCTTCGCCGCCTCGACCTTGTCCAGCTCGATGCCGCCCGGCAGTTCGTCGATGGTCTGCTGGAAGTCGGTGATGGCCCGGATCCGGGACTCGGCGAACTGCTTGCCGCCGATCTCCGGCAGGCCGTCGGCGACGACCTCCACGTCGTTGTCCTTGACCGTGACCGAGCTGAGCACCTCGACCGGCTCGGGCACTTCGACACCGAGCACGGTGGCCTGGAGAGACACCTTGATCTTGCCGTTGCCGCCGTCGGAGAGGCCGACGACCTTGGCGGTGATGCCGGGCGCGATGTCCGTGGGCTCGGACTTGGTGGCCTTCATCAGCTCGTCGTAGCCGACGGTCGCGGTGCCGGTGGCGGTGGCCGCGGTGGCGGAGCTGTAGTCGCCGGAGAACTCGACGCCCTTCATGTTCGCGCGCAGGTGGTCGATACGGATCTTCTCGCCGCCGTCGCCGGTGGACGCCTCGTAGTCGTCGATGCCGATCTCGACGTCGTCCAGCTCGCCGCCGGCGACCTGGGTGAGGAACGGGAAGCCGTTGATGGAGACGTCGGGCGTCGAGGGCAGGTTCTCGGTGCTGCGCAGCTTGTCCGCCGCCTCGCCCTCGGCGAAGTTGACCGCCACACGGTCCGCGATCACGAAGAGCCCGCCCAGGATCACGACGACGATCAGCAGTATTCGCAGTGCACGCATGCGGTGTTCCCCAACCCTGGGCGGTCAACGACGGCGGTCCCCGACGACCGGCGGCCGTCCAGCGCGAGGGTAACGCGGCCGGACGGGGCCGCCGGGGTTTTGTCGATCACCTGTGACAGGGGTGCGGGGGCCGGTGCGGGGGCAGACGCCCGGCCCGGAGGACGCCGCCGGGCAACCGGCGTCCGGCCGGGAAGCGGGTCAGGCGAGGGCCCTGCCGAGCACGTACACCGCCGGTGCCGCCGCCGCGAGCGGCAGGGCCACGCCCGCTGTGAAGTGGACGAACCGGGAGGGGTAGTCGTAGGCCGCCACCCGGTGGCCGATCAGCGCGCACACCGCCGCGCCCGCCCCGAGCAGCGCCCCCGACGTCCCGAAGGCCGTCATCGAGCCGACCGCGATCCCCGCACCGGCCGCCGCGAGCAGCGCGACGACCACGGAGGCCGGCGTCGGCAGCGGCAGGGCACGGGCCACGACGGCCACGGCCACCGCGATCGCGCCGACCGTCACCGCGTCCGCGTCGGCGGCGAGGAATCCGCCCGCGACGATCGCCAGGGCCGCCGCGGCCACGGTCGCGATCAGGCCGTACATCCGCTCGTCGGGGTCGGCGTGCGAACGCAGTTGCAGTACGAGGGACAGCAGCACCCACACCCCGAGCGTGCCGAGGATCGCCGCCGGGGAGCGGTCCGACACCAGCAGCGCCGCGTCGGCGGCGAGCGCGCCCGCGAAGCCCAGCGCGATGCCCTGCCGGGCGGGCCACATGCCGTTCAGGCGGAACCAGCCCGCCGCGGTGACGGCCTGGAGGGCGACGAGCGGGACGAGCAGAGCGTACGTGCCGAGCACCGCTCCGCCCGCCAGCAGCAGCCCGAGCAGCGCCGTGAGCCCGGCCGGCTGCATCCCCGGGTCGATGATCGGCGAACGTCCCTCGGCGCGGGCGCGCTGGGCGTCGGTGACCCGCGTGTTCCCGGCGAGGGTCG
>NZ_RAIF01000018.1:506318-537997 GCF_003671715.1 Streptomyces sp. E2N166
GGGCTCGCCTACGGCGGCGGGGGAAGCGGGAGCCGCCGGGGCGGCGGGTTCGTAGAGCTGGTGGTGGGGCTGAGGGAGGGGCTGGGGCTGGGGCTGGCCGGCGTACGCCTGCGGCTGTGACGGGTACTGGTGCGGGTGCGGCTGCGGGTGCGGCTGCTGCGGCGCGTAGGGACCGGTCGTTCCGTACGGCGTGCCCGCCGACTCCTGGTATCCGTTCGGGGTCTGCGGCGGCAGGTACGCCGTCTCCTCCGCGGAGACCGGCGGCTGCACCTGGGTCTCCCAGGTCTGCCCCTGCCACTGCTGCGTGTGCTGGCCGGCGTTCGGGTCCTCGTAACCCTGCCCGCCCTGATATGCCTGCTGCCCCTGGGACCGCTGGTGCGCGGGCCACGCCTGGGCGTCGTACTCAGACCACCCCTGCTGCCCCTGCTGCTCCTGCTGCTCCTGCTGCCATCCGTCGTGTCCCTCGTACGGCTGATTCTGCCCGTACGGCTGATGCGGCTGGTTGGTCATCGCTCACCCTCCCGCGAACGGCGGGAGGACCTCGACCGTGCCGCCGTCGGCCAGTCGTACCGTCTCGTGCCCGCGCCTGCCCACGGGGTCGCCGTCGACGAGGAACGAGCAGCGCAGCAGTACACGCGTGAGTTCGCCGGGGTGCCGCTCGCGCACCGCGCCGAGCGCGTCGGCGAGTGTGGCCGCCTCGTACGGCTCCTCGGCCACTCCTGCCGCGGCCTTCGCGGCGGCCCAGTAGCGCACCGTGACCTTTGCCATCTGGATCCTTCGTCGCCGGTGCCGATCGGCGTCCGTGTCGATCGGCGGTGAACACCGTCAGGCTAGCCCGCCCGGGACACGGCCCAGTCGCCGATCCGGCACAGCAGGGCCTCGTCCGACGCGTGCTCGGCGTGGCCCATGCCGGGCTCCAGCCAGAGTTCGCCGTGGTCACCGGCCGCCTCGGCCAGCATCCGGGGGTGGTCGACGGGAAAATATCCGTCCCGGTCGCCGTGCACGACGAGAAGGGGCGTCGGCGCGATCCGCGGCACCGCCTCCACCGGCGACAGCGGCACCGGGTCCCAGTCCCGGTGATGGATACGGGTGCGCATGCCGTAGCGGCCCACCAGACGCCCGGCGGGCCGCATCACCAGCCAGTGCAGCCGGCGCATGGGCGCCGTGCCCCGGTAGTACCAGCGGGCGGGGGCGCTCACCGACACGACGGCGTCCGTGCGGGCGTCGCTGTCACCACTGTCACCGCCGTCACCGCCGTCACCGCCGTACAGCGCGGCGTGCCGCAGTACCACCGAGCCGCCCATCGAGAAGCCGACGGTCACCACGCGGGCGTGGCCGAAGCCGCGCGCCCAGGTGACCGCCGCCGCCAGGTCGAGCACCTCGCGGTCACCGACGGTGGAACGTCCGCCGGAGGCACCGTGGCCCCGGAAGGAGAACGTGACCACCGCACCGTAGCGCCCGAAGACCTCCGCGATCCGCCGTACGTGGGGCCGGTCGGCGTCGCCGGTGAAACCGTGCGCGACGACGAACACCAGGTCGGAGGGGCCGCGACCGCTCACGCCCGGTTCGTACACGGCGTCGATCCGGACCCCGTCGGACGCGTGCAGGAAGGTGCGTGCGGGCGGGTGGCGCGGCGCCCCCCGGGACGTCTCGGAATACGGACGGACGGTGGAACGCGCCACATCACCTGCCGTTCGGTCGCTCATGTCGGCTATTCTGCTGGGCAGAGGACTCGGGCAACGTAGCCCCCGGGTCCTTTTGTGCTTCCGGGAGCGTGGTCGAGCGTTCACCTCCCGGACTCGCAGCGGGCCCCACGGGCACGGGATCCGCACCTGTACGAAGCAGTGCCGTAAACGTCCTCGCAGGGACCGAGGAGGAACCAGACGTTATGGGCGAGCGAACCGTGCACGACCGTAAGACGACCCAGGCAGGTGGGGCGCGATGAGTTCTCTGCTGCTCCTGACCAACGCCCTCCAGCCGTCGACGGAGGTGCTTCCCGCCCTCGGCCTGCTGCTGCACAACGTCCGTGTCGCGCCGGCGGAGGGCCCCGCCCTCGTCGACACCCCCGGCGCCGACGTCATCCTCGTCGACGGACGCCGTGATCTCCCGCAGGTCCGCAGCCTGTGCCAGCTGCTGCGTTCCACCGGGCTCAGCTGTCCACTCGTCCTCGTCGTCACCGAGGGCGGCCTCGCCGCCGTCACCGCCGACTGGGGCATCGACGACGTGCTGCTGGACACCGCCGGCCCGGCGGAGGTCGAGGCCCGGCTGCGGCTGGCCATGGGCCGCCAGCAGATCACCGGTGACGACTCCCCCATGGAGATCCGCAACGGCGACCTGTCCGTGGACGAGGCGACGTACTCCGCCAAGCTCAAGGGCCGGATCCTGGACCTCACCTTCAAGGAGTTCGAGCTGCTCAAGTACCTCGCCCAGCACCCGGGCCGGGTCTTCACCCGCGCCCAGCTGCTCCAGGAGGTCTGGGGCTACGACTACTTCGGCGGCACCCGCACGGTCGACGTGCACGTACGGCGGCTGCGCGCCAAGCTCGGCCCCGAGCACGAGTCGCTGATCGGCACCGTCCGCAACGTCGGCTACCGCTTCGTCACCCCGGAGAAGCCCGAGAAGGGGGAGCGCGCGGAGGACGCGAGGGCGAAGGCCGGGGCCCGGCCGGAGGCGCCGGCGGACACCGCGGTGGAAGCGACGTCAACCAAGGTGTGATACGCCCTGCCCAGGGCGGATCCATCCGCGTAGACTCCGCGCGTGGCCAAGGTGACTCGGGATGATGTGGCGCGACTGGCGGGAACTTCCACCGCCGTCGTCAGCTATGTCATCAACAACGGACCCCGGCCGGTCGCCCCGGCCACGCGCGAGCGTGTCCTCGCCGCGATCAAGGAACTGGGGTACCGGCCGGACCGGGTCGCCCAGGCGATGGCGTCGCGGCGCACGGACCTCATAGGCCTGATCGTGCCGGACGCGCGCCAGCCCTTCTTCGCGGAGATGGCGCACGCGGTCGAGTGGGCCGCCGCCGAGCGCGGGAAGATGGTGCTCGTCGGCAACTCCGACTACGTCGGCGAGCGCGAGGTCCACTACCTGCGCGCCTTCCTCGGCATGCGCGTCTCCGGCCTGATCCTGGTCAGCCACGCCCTGAACGACATGGCCGCCGCCGAGATCGACGCCTGGGACGCCCGGGTCGTCCTGCTGCACGAGCGCCCCGAGGCCATCGACGACGTCGCCGTCGTCACCGACGACCTGGGCGGCGCCCAGCTCGCCGTACGCCACCTGCTGGAGCACGGGTACGAGTACGTCGCCTGTATGGGTGGCACCGCCGAGACCCCGTCCGTCGGCGACCCGGTCTCCGACCACGTCGAGGGCTGGAAGCGCGCGATGAAGGAGGCCGGGCTCTCCACCGAGGGCCGGCTCTTCGAGGCGCCGTACAACCGCTACGACGCGTACCGCGTGGGGCTGGAGCTCCTCTCCGGGCCGCAGCGCCCGCCCGCGATCTTCTGCTCCACCGACGACCAGGCGATCGGCCTGCTGCGCGCGGCCCGTGAGCTGCGCATCGACGTGCCCGGCAAGCTGGCGGTGGCCGGCTTCGACGACATCAAGGAGGCGGACCTCGCGGACCCGCCGCTGACGACGGTCGCCTCGGACCGGTCGGCGATGGCGCGGGAGGCCGTGGACCTGGTCCTGGACGACGGTCTGCGGGTGGCGGGCTCACGGCGCGAGCGGCTGAAGGTCTTCCCGTCGCGCCTGGTGGTCCGGCAGTCCTGCGGCTGCGAGTAGCCTCGCCGCACGGCTTTATATCGGGCATACGAGGTTCTGCCGGGCTTCTCAGGCAGCGCTCAGGCCGCTCTCATACGGGGGCGGGAAGCTCATGAACATGACCGAGAGCCTCCGCCGCAGCGGCGAGTACGAGCACGCGCAAGAGAACCCGTACCAGGGTGCCCAGCAGCACGCCTCCTCTCCCGTCAACCCCGAGTGGCCGCCCCCGCCGGCACAGCCGCCCGCCGCCTCCTTCCCGGACGGCCGGCCCGAGCAGCCGCACAAGAAGCGCGCGTCCCGTCGACGCGGCCCCGTCGCCCTGCTCGCGGCCGTGGCGATCGTCGCGGCGGCCGTCGGCGGCGGCACCGCGTACGGCATCCAGGAGCTGACCGGCAGCGGCACCGTCGCCTCCAGCGCCACCAGCACCAACGTGGTCCCCACCGGCCAGAAGGGCACGGTCGCCGGGGTCGCCGAGGCGGTCAGCCCGAGCATCGTCGAGATCAACGCCACCTCGAACGCCGGTTCCTCCACCGGCTCCGGCGTGATCATCACCGGCGACGGCGAGATCATGACCAACAACCACGTCGTCTCCGGCGCCTCCTCCGTCAAGGTCACGACCAGCGACGGCAAGCAGTACACCGCCCAGGTCGTCGGCACCGACAGCAGCAAGGACCTGGCGCTGATAAAGCTGGAGAACGCCTCGGGTCTGAAGGCCGCGACCCTCGGTGACTCCGACGGCGTCGGGGTCGGCGACCAGGTCGTCGCGATCGGCTCCCCGGAAGGCCTGACCGGCACCGTGACCAGCGGCATCGTCTCCGCCCTGGACCGTGACGTGACCGTCTCGACCGACGAGGGCCGGCAGCAACAGCAGCAGGGGCAGGGCGGCGACTGGCCGTTCGAGTTCGGTGGTCAGGAGTTCAACGGCGACACCGGCTCGTCCACGACGACGTACAAGGCGATCCAGACCGACGCGTCCCTCAACCCGGGCAACTCCGGCGGCGCGCTGATCGACATGAACGGCAACATCATCGGCATCAACTCCGCGATGTACTCGTCGGCCGAGTCCTCCGCCGGTGCGGGCAGCGTCGGCCTCGGCTTCGCCATCCCGATCAACACGGTGAAGGCCGACCTGCCCAAGCTGCGAGCGGGCGCCGACGGCTGAGCGGCCGGCCCGAGGCCGATGCGAACATGCGACGCTGAAGGCGTTGGCAGCCGTCACCCGACACCGCATCCGAGAACTCCGAGGAATCCGAGCCCATGAGCCCCGCAGAAGGCGACCGCGACCGTGACACCCAGCGCATCCTGATCGTCGACGACGAGCCGGCGGTCCGCGAAGCCCTCCAGCGCAGCCTCGCCTTCGAGGGGTACGGCACCGAGGTCGCCGTCGACGGCGCCGACGCCCTGGAGAAGGCGGCGGCGTACCGGCCCGACCTGGTCGTCCTCGACATCCAGATGCCCCGCATGGACGGCCTGACCGCCGCCCGCCGGATCCGCGGCGCGGGCGACCTGACCCCGATCCTGATGCTGACGGCCCGCGACACGGTCGGCGACCGGGTGACCGGCCTGGACGCCGGCGCCGACGACTACCTGGTCAAGCCCTTCGAACTGGACGAACTCCTGGCCCGCATCCGCGCGCTGCTGCGCCGCAGCTCCTACGCGGCGGCCGTGGAGGCCGGCGCCGACAACGACGACACCCTCACCTTCGCCGACCTGACCATGGACCTGGCGACGCGGGAGGTCGTGCGGGCCGGACGCCCGGTGGAGCTGACCCGCACCGAGTTCACCCTCCTGGAGATGTTCATGGCGCACCCGCGCCAGGTCCTCACCCGGGAGCAGATCCTGAAGGCGGTCTGGGGCTTCGACTTCGAGCCGTCGTCCAACTCCCTCGACGTGTACGTCATGTACCTGCGCCGCAAGACCGAGGCGGCCGGCGAACCACGCCTCGTCCACACGGTCCGCGGCGTGGGCTACGTGCTTCGGCAGGGCGGCGCGGAGTGAGAAGACTGGTCCGGCGATTCCGGGCGCTGCCACTCCGCTCGCGCCTGGCTCTGCTCGTGGCCGCGTCGGTGGCGTTCGCCGTGACGGCGGCGGCGGTGGCGTGCTGGTTCGTGGTGAAGAGCGTGCTGGTCAGCTCACTGGACGAGGCCCTGAAGGCGAACCGCATGAACAAGGATCAGGTGAGGCAGTACGTCGATCTGCGCACCGGCCTGTGCGCCCACGACCCCGTCACGCACGAACAGAACCCCTTCGGCTCGTCCGTGCAGCTCGTGGACCGCCAGGGCGGAAGCTGCCTCATCATCGGCACGGAGGAGGTCCCGCTCACGGGCGCCGACCGGGCCGTGGCCAAGGGCGAGGCCACCGACGCGCTGCACGACGCCACGGGAGCCGACGGCGAGCAGTACCGTGTCTACACCTACGCCGTGCTGCCCGACCTGGGCGTCGCCGTCTCCGCCGCGCGGCCGCTGGGCGAGGTGAACAGCTCCCTCAGCAACCTCGCGCTGGTACTCGTCTTCGTCGCGGGCGCGGGAGTCGTCGGCGCCGGCGCCGCCGGCCTCTGGGTGGCCCGCACCGGCCTGCGCCCCGTCGACGAACTGACCCGGGCCGTGGAACACGTGGCCCGCACCGAGGATCTCACCGTCCGCATCCCCGTCGAGGACGACAGCGAGGACGAGATCGCCCGTCTCTCCCGCTCCTTCAACAGCATGACGTCCTCCCTGGCCAGCTCCCGCGACCTGCAACAGCAGCTCATCGCCGACGCCGGACACGAACTGCGCACCCCCCTCACCTCCCTCCGTACCAACATCGAACTCCTCTCCCGCAGCGAGGAGACCGGCCGCCCCATCCCGGAGGCGGACCGCAAGGCACTCCTCGCCTCGGTCAAGGCACAGATGACGGAACTTGCGGCCCTCATCGGCGACCTCCAGGAACTCTCCCGCCCCGACACCGGCCAGCACGAGGGCCGCACCCGCATCCTCGCCTGGCACGACGTCGTCGAGTCGGCGCTGCGCCGCGCCCGCCTGCGCGGCCCCGAGCTGACCATCACGGCCGACGTCCAGCCCTGGTACGTACGGGCGGAGCCGGCCGCGCTGGAACGCGCGGTGGTCAACATCCTCGACAACGCGGTGAAGTTCAGCCCGGCCTCCGGCACCGTCGACGTACGCCTCGCCGACGGCGTCCTCACCGTCCGCGACCACGGCCCCGGCATCCCCGCCGAGGAACTCCCCCACGTCTTCGACCGCTTCTGGCGTTCCCCGAGCGCACGCGCCCTGCCCGGCTCGGGCCTCGGCCTGTCGATCGTGGCCCGGACGGTGCAGCAGGCGGGGGGCACCGTGAGCCTGACTCCGGCCGAGACCGGTGGCGGCGGAACAGTGGCGACCGTACGGCTGCCGGGGGCGCCGGTACCGCCGCCGGAGACGGGGGCGGCCGACGGGGGTCAGTGGTAGCCGAGCATGCCGGGGGAGTCGATGTCGACGGTCACGACGGCCGTCCGTCGCTTCCGGGAGTCGATGTCGACGGTCACGACGGCCGTCCGTCGCTTCCTCCACCCGAGGGTGGCGGGCAGGCGTCCGGGTGCCGGCCCGGCTCGGCCCGAGTGGCTACGCCTTCAGCCGGGCCACGAACGTTCCCCACGACACCGCCCCGAAGATCAGCACCCGCCCGTCCGGCACCTTGCTGTCGCGCACGGGGACGAGGCCGGGGTGACCGTCGGCGACCTCGACGCAGTTGTTGGCTCCCCCGTCGCTGTAGCTCGACTTGCGCCAGGCGGTGTTGCTGAGGTCCGGGGTGTGCTTCATGATCGGTGCTCCTCCAGTACGTCCCTGATGAACGTCAGCGAGTCCGACGGGGACAGCGCCAGATCCCGGAGCCGATCGTAGGACAAACGGTGGTGCAGGACGTCGTCCGGATCGTCCATCAACAGACCGCTGCTGCCACCTTCCACGTAGGCCACGGACTTTCCGTCCTTCTGCCACAGCAGCGTCAGCGATCCCTTGCCCATGAGGTGATGGATACCTGCCGAGAACGGCAGCACTTGGAGGACGACGTTGGGCTCCCGCGCTGCCGCTTCCATGTGCATCAACTGCCCCTCCCAGGTCGCCGCATCGGCCGAGGGGCGGCGAAGGGCGAGTTCGTCGATGACGAAACGAACGCTGGGCGCTGGGTTCTTGCGAAGCAGAAGCTGGCGTCCCAGGCGAGCGGCAACCTGTTCCTCGACCGCATCGCGCTCCTGATCCGTTGTCTGAGGTCCGGACAACACCTCCCGGGCGAAGCCCTCGGTCTGCAACAGCCCCGGGACGTTGGGCGTGTAGACGTGGACGACACGCGCCAGCGCCTCCAGCCGCATGTACTCCTTGTACTTGTCCTTGAAGGCGTCGATCCGCGCCACCTTCCACAGGCTGACCAGCAGGTCACCGGCCCCGTAGTAGCCGTCGAGGTCTTCCATGACCGTCACCTTGGACAGCCGCTCGCCCGACTCCAGGCGGCTCAAGTAGCTCTTGTCGTAACCGGACTCGTCGGCCAGTTGCCCCAGTGACTTGCCCTCCTTCTCCCGCAGGAAGCGCAGCGTCCGTCCCAGTACCGCGCGTCCCGACTCGCCCTGACCGTCAACCCGTTCGGCCACGTCATCCCTCCCTGTTGCCCGGGGGCGCGGGCAACACCTGACCCCTTCCGCAGCGTACGCGCGACCAGTGACGATCGGGGCACGAAACGTAATCAGCGCTGGTCGTTGCTATCGAAGGGACAGCCATGCCCACTCCTCCGCTCCGTCTCCTCCCCTGGTCCACCCCCGAAGGCAAGCCCTGCTACCTGAGCACCGACAGCGGGCAGAGCCGGCTCTCGCGGCTCGCCGATGACATCGAGGCGGCCCAGCTGGACTCGGGCGAGCAGGTGCTCGCGGGGTCCAGGGCCGTGCTTGCCGACCGGAAGGCCGGGGAACGGGCGGTGCGGTTCGCGTTGGTCAGGGCGACGGAGGCGCTCGCGGATCTGCTCCGGATCGCGGTCAGCCGGGGCGAACGGGTCGCGGATGGTGACAGTCGATCGCGATGACACTCAAAGGCAAACTGTTCGCGCCGCGCCCATATGAGCGCGGCGCGAACATCACATGCCCATGTGTACTCGCTTCGGCAGGGTCGGGCTACCGCACGACCGTGATGCGGTCGGCCGCCGGCGGGGTGATCGGGGCGGTCGCCGACGAGTTGGCCGTCAGGTACTGCTCCAGCGCCGTCAGGTCGTCCGTGCCGACGAGTTCGTTCGCGCCCTCGCCGAGCGTGGGGAAGCCGTCGCCGCCGCCCGCGAGGAAGCTGTTGGACGCGACGCGGTAGGTGGCGTTCTCGTCGACCGGCGAGCCGTTGAGGCGGATGGAGTCCGTGACGACCCGGTCCGCGCCGGTCCTGGTCAGGTCCAGGGTGTAGGTGAGGCCGGACGAGACCTGGAGGATCTTCGGGGCCGACTCGTTCGGGCCGCTCACCTGCTCCTTGAGGACCTGGATGAGCTGGGCGCCCGTGTAGTCCTTGAGGTTCACGGTGTTGGCGAAGGGCTGGACGGTGAAGCCCTCGGCGTACGTGACGACGCCGTCACCCTCGCCGCCCGAGGCGGTGTAGGTGAGGGGTGCGCGGATACCGCCGGGGTTCATCAGGGCCAGGTCGGTCTCCGGGTCCTGGGTCCTGCCGTAGGCCAGCTGGGCGTCGGCGATCAGGTCGCCGAGCGGGGACTCGGTGCCGTCCCGGTTGATGTCGCCGGAGATGTAGCCGATGGAGCGGTTGCCGATCGGGGCGGCGAGGGTGCTCCACTTGTCGATCAGGCGGGTCATGTCCGGCGCCTTCGGGACGTCCCGTGTCACCACGTGGTTCGCGGACTTCACGGCCGTACGGGCGATGTCACCCGTCGCGCGGTCGTAGGTCAGCGTCGTGTCCGTGTAGAGGCGGCCGAAGGACGCGGCCGACGTGACCATGCGGGGCTTGCCCGACGGGTCGGGGATCGTGCAGACGTACGCCGCGTGGGTGTGGCCGGTGACCAGCGCGTCCACCTTGGGCGTGACGTTCTTCGCGATGTCGGCGATCGGACCGGATATGCCGTCGCCGGCGCCCGGGGAGTCGCAGTCGTAGTTGTAGGAGGACGAGGCCGGGAAGCCGCCCTCGTGGACCAGGGCCACGATCGACTTCACGCCCTGGCGCTGGAGCACCTGGGCGTACTTGTTGATCGTCTCGACCTCGTCCTTGAAGGAGAGACCCTTGACGCCCTCCGCCGAGACGATGTCCGGGGTGCCCTCCAGGGTCACGCCGATGAAGCCGACCTTGACGCCCTTCTGCTTCCACACCCAGTAGGGCTTCAGGATGGGCTTCTTCGTCTTCTCGTCCAGGACGTTGGCCGCCAGGTACGGGAAGTCCGCGCCCTTGAACTCCTTGTCCGTGTAGCAGCCCTCGATGGGGTGGCAGCCGCCGTTCTGGAGGCGGGCCAGCTCCTTGGCGCCCTCGTCGAACTCGTGGTTGCCGACGCTCGTCACGTCCAGGTCGAGCTTGTTGAGCGCCTCGATGGTCGGCTCGTCGTGAAAGAGGCCGGACAGGAGGGGGGACGCGCCGACCATGTCGCCGCCTGCGGCGGTGATGGAGTAGCGGTTGCCCTCGCGGGCCTCACGGAGGTGCGTGGCGAGGTACTCGACGCCGCCCGCGTCGACCGTCTTCGTCGTGCCGTCCGGCTGGAGTTCGGTGACGCGGCCGGACGAGCCGGCCGGGGGCTCCAGGTTGCCGTGCAGGTCGTTGAAGGAGAGGAGCTGGACGTCCTGGTAGCGGCCGTGGCCGTGACCGCCGTTGCCGCGGTGGTTCTCGCCCGCGTTCGCCGGTGCCGGAAGCGCCGCGGCGGCGAGCGCGCCGGCGGTGACGACCGTGGCGGCTGCGGCGAGGAGACGGTTCGTACGGCGGCTGCGGCGCGGTTGGTGCGACTGTGCTGTGGCTGGCATGCGCCCCCCTGTGGGTGTGCGTGAGCGCGAGCCGCTGAGGAGACGGCTCGTCGGCGCAGCAGCCTAGAGTCAACGCGCGTAGCGCGACAGGGGGTGACGGGTTACATCCTGGTGTACCTCCTCGTCCGCCCAACTGCCCCGAGTGCCGCCGCTTTGCCGCACCCGCCCCTTACCCTCGTACGCATGACCAGCGACGACACCGTGCAGCCCGGCCGCCCCCGCTCGATCGAGACCCTCGCCGAACTCGCCCCGGAGCAGACCGAAGCCGTCCTCGCCCTGCTCACCGAGGCCGCCCGCAACGACGGGCAGCAGGCCGTGTCCGAACAGGGCCGGCTGCAACTGCGCGGCCCCGCGCGGGAGGGCATCGCGCACCTGCTGCTCAGCGTGAACGGCGGCGAACTCGTCGGCTACGCCCAGCTGGAGGGCACCGACCCGATCGAGCCTCCGGCCGCCGAACTGGTCGTCCACCCCTCGCACCGGGGACAGGGGCACGGGCGGGCGCTGGGTTCCGCGCTGCTCGCCGCCTCCGGCAAGCGGCTGCGGATCTGGGCGCACGGCGGCCACTCCGCCGCCCGGCATCTCGCGCAGGTGCTCGGGCTGACCCTGTTCCGGGAGCTGCGGCAGATGCGGCGCCCGTTGGCCGATCTGGAGCTGCCGGACCCGCGCCTCCCCGAGGGCGTGACCGTACGGACCTTCGTGCCGGGGCAGGACGACGCCGCCTGGCTCGCGGTCAACGCCGCCGCCTTCGCCCACCACCCCGAGCAGGGCTCCCTCACCCAGCGGGACCTCGACGACCGCGAGGCCGAGGCGTGGTTCGACCCGGCGGGGTTCTTCCTGGCCGAGCGGGGCGGCGAGCTGATCGGCTTCCACTGGACCAAGGTGCACGCCGAGGAGCGGCTCGGTGAGGTGTACGTCCTCGGCATCCGTCCCGACACGCAGGGCGGCGGCCTCGGCAAGGCCCTCACCACGATCGGCCTGCGGCACCTGGCGGAGCGGGGACTGCCCACGGCGATGCTGTACGTCGACGCCGACAACAAGGCGGCGGTCTCCGTCTACGAGCGCCTGGGCTTCGTCACCCACGAGACGGACCTGATGTACCGCACGGAGACGTGAGACGGCCGGGCCTGAGCCGGCCCAGACCTCAGCCGGCGCGCCGACCCGGCCCGCTAAGCCGGTCCGGCGATCCCGCGCGACCGCCTTCCCCACCGCCCCATCGGCTCCGGCCCGCACACCCCCCACACCACGGCCGCCGCCGCCAGGAGCACCGCCCATCGGTCGTGCGCCGCCGGCCACCGCGGGTCTTCGGGCGGCACGAACAACGCCCAGCTCTCCGGCGCCAGCAGCGGCACGAGGACCGCCACGAGCAGCAGGGCCGCCGCGACGGACGGCCCCGGACGCGCCTCGTCCGTAAGCCGTACCGCCGTCGCGGCACCGGCGAGCGCCAGTACGGCCAGTACCGCCGCCTCCACGGTGATGTCACCGGCCGGGGGCCGGGACGCCGAGGGGGCGAGCAGCAGTACGGCCGTCCACCACAGCGCGGCGAGCGGTGCGACCATGGCCACCCGCAGCGCCTGCCGCAGCGGGCGCCGGGTCGGGACGGGTGCGGTGAGGTCCCGGGCCGGGTCGTCCAGCAGGAAGGCCAGGCCGAGGGCGCCGATCAGGGCGACGCCCCGCAGGAGGGTGAGCGTCTCCCAGGAGGCCGGTTCCGCGCCGACGGCGTCCGGCGCCGCGGCGAGCAGCAGCCCGAGAGCGCCGGCCGCCGCGAGGCCGCGCCACGGCAACGTGCGCCACACCGGGCCGACGAGGGCCGGGGTCACTCCTCGCACGAGTCCGCCTTCTCCGGCCCGGCCACACCCAGCAGTTCGGCGGCCCGGGCCGTCGTGACGCCCGGCGAGGTCAGCTCGTCCCAGTGCGCCTTCACCTGCTCGCCGACACCGGCGGGCGAATTCTCCAGCAGGCGTCGTACGACGTCCGTCTGTCCCTCCGTCATGGACAGCGGGTCGGTGGGCGACAGGACGACCGCGGAGCCCCGCACACTGTCGTCGACGCGGACCCGGCGCAGGGCGTTCAGCGGGTCGTCCTGCCAGCTCAGGGACAGCCACATGAGGGTGACCATCCGCCCGTCGCAGATCTCACCGCCCGCGTCCTCGGTGCCCGCGACGAGGACGGCGGCGACGGCGCTGGAGAACTCGGGGACCCGGTTGCCGCCCCAGGAGGTGCCCACGGTCACCTGGTGGGCGTCGGTCAGCGCGGGGATCGCGGCGTCGCCCTCCATCCCGTACCGGGCGTCGATCCGCTGCCGTACGACGAGCCGCCGGTCGTGCGCGGAACCGCCCGTGAGGGACTGGACCCGGTCCACCACCCCGGCCCAGGTACCGGTGCGGGGCTCCCACTCGGGGAAGGCGCAGTACGTCGACCGGCCGTGCTCGACGCAGGTCAGGTCGGGGCGTACCGAGGCGCGCTCGCGGGCCGCGGTCAGTTCCGGCGACGGCGCCGCGCCCCCGGCCTGCATGACGCCGCCCGTCACCGCCAGAGCGAGGGTCAGCACGACACCCGCCCGGACGGCCAGGTTCCGCGCGCCGGCGACGAGCACCGCGAGGAAGGCCGCGCACAGGGCCGCGCCCGCCAGGTAGAGGGCGTGCCAGGCCGCGGGCCGCCCCAGCAGGTCGGAGGGCAGGGTGTCGGGGCTGGTCTCGGCGACGACCGGCGCCAGCCAGGACAGCCCGCTCGCGCCACCCGGCGCCGTACCGAGAACGAGCGTGAACAGCAGCAGGACCAGTACCAGCGGCGCGGCGGGCGCGGACCGGATCACCCGGGCCAGCAGCACCCCGAAGGTCCCGAACAGCAGCACCGTCAGCGGCCCGACGAGCAGCTCGGCCGGCGAACCGCGCCCGACCGCGCCCGGCTTGAACGCCTCCCAGGCGAACTGACCGGCCACGCACACCGCGGTGAGCAGGGCGGCCGGTACGACGGACAGCGCGTGGGCCGCCGTACGGCGCCAGGGCGTCATCACCAGCACCGCGAGGTGGTTCTCGGTGCCGTGCCGTACGGAGCGCAGGGCGGCGAGGTTGGCGGACAGCAGAACGGCGAGGCCGACGAGCATCGGCATGCTCTGGGTGGCGCGGTCGACGTCCTGCAACGCCGGGTAGCCGTCCCAGGAGCTCCGCGTACGCCAGACGATCCACGCGGCGTACGCCACGAAGGCGATGACAACGGGGATGCTCAGCAGCAGACGGCGCGCCTCGAACCGGGCCAGGGCGAGCACGGCCCGCGTGCCGCCGCGCGGCCCGGTCTCCACGGCGGGCGGGGTCACCGTGAGTACGGCACTCATGCGGACACCTCCGCGTCGGCGCCGTCGAGGGCGAGCAGGTAGCCGTCCTCCAGGGTGGGGTCGGCCAACTCCGCTCCGGCGGGCGGATCACCCACGTTCCGGAATGATCCGGTCCCGGTACGCCACCCGGCCTTCGCGCCCGCGTCCCGCTCCGTGCTGCTCCACACCCGCCCGGCGGCCCGCGCGGTCAGCTCGGCCGGGGTCCCGTCGAACCTCACGGCGCCGGCGGCCATGACGACCACCCGGTGGCAGAGCATCGCCACGTCCTCGGTCTGGTGGGTGGACAGCAGCACGGTCCGCCCTTCTCCCGCCCCGGCGACCAGTTCCCGGAACCGCATCCGCTGTTCCGGATCCAGCCCGACGGTCGGCTCGTCGAGCACCAGGAACCCGGGGTCCCCCACCAACGCGGCCGCGAGCGCCACCCGCTGCCGCATTCCCCCGGACAGCTTCTTGATCCTCCGCCCGCGCACGTCCGCCAGATCGACCTCCTCCAGCACCCGCCGCACCTCACGGTGCCGGGCGCCACGGTCCGTCAGTTCCTTCAGGATCGCGACGTAGTCGACGAACTCGAAGGCGGTGAAGTCCGGATGGAAGCCGGGCGTCTGCGGCAGGTAACCGAGCCGCCGCCGCACCTCCTGCCGCCCGCTCGCGGTCCCGGGGTCGTGCCCGAGCACGGTGAAGGCCCCCCGGTCGGCGGGCACGGCGGTGGCGAGCACGCGCAGCAGCGTGGTCTTCCCGGCGCCGTTGGGCCCGAGCAGCCCGGTGACGCCCGGGGTCAGCCGCAGCGACACGTCGTCGAGGGCGCGGGTGCGGCCGTAGTGCAGGCTGAGCCCGGAGGCGGAAACGGTGGGGTGGTTCATACGGCACTCCCGTACAAGGAAAGGACAAGGAAGAAGGCAGGACTCACGCGGCACCCCGCGCGAAGACGTCGAACCGGTCGCGGAACAGGAACAGCAGCCCGGCACCCAGCACGGCCACCACCCCGGACACGCCCTGCCCGGCGGCCGTGAACGGCGCCAGCGGGCCGTCCTCGGCCGCGCGCGCCGCGTCCGCGGCGAGCAGCACGGCCACCCACGTCCCCGCGACCACGGACGGCGCGAGAACCGGACCCAGCCGGGGTGTCAGCGCGAGTCCGGTCGCGGTGAGGGCGAGCCCGGGCAGCAGCCAGGCCAGGGCGCGCAGCCCGTACCCCGGCAGGGCGAACGTCGCCAGCCCGTTCACCCCGAGCGCGACGGCCAGCACGGCGACCGTACGAATCATCAGCAGCCGGAAGCCGTGCGTCGGCGAGACGACCGTCATCTCGTACGTCGGATCCAGCGCGGGCCCGTAGGCGAGCGCCACACCGGCCAGCGGCAGCAGCGGGGCGACGGCGAGGAAGAGCGCGGGCTTGTCGGCGGCGCCGGCCGTGAGGGCGACGGCGAAGGTCATCAGCAGCACGGCGACGACCGCGCCGAGCCAGGACCGGCGCAGTACGGGGGTGGCCGCGAGCAGCCGCGCGGTGCCGTCCCCGACGCCGCACCGCACCAGCAGCCCTTCGAACCAGCCCGGCCGGGGCGCGTCCAGCTCGGCGTCGAGCCGCTCCCACCCCGCCTCCAGAGCGGCGGCGTCACTCACCTCGGCGAGAACCCCGCGGCAGTGCGCGCAGGCGGTCAGGTGGGCGTCGGCGGACCACAGCGCGGGCGCCGCCAGTCCGCCCCGGGCGTAGGCCCGCAGGTCGTCCTCGTCCACGTGCCAGGTCCCTCGGCGACGGCTGTCCTCGTCACTCATGCCAGCGCCTCCCGCAGCTGCCGGCGGGCGCGCATCGCCCGCGTCTTGACCGTGCCCGGCGGGATGCCGAGCAGGACGGCCGCCTCACGGGTGGTCAGCCCGTCGACGACGGTGGCCTGGAGCACCGCGCGCAGCTCCGGCGAGAGCCGTACGAGGGCACCGGCGAGGTCGCCGTGCTCGACACCTGCGAGCACCCGCTCCTCGGCGGAGACCTCGTCGCGGTGCCGCAACCGGGCCAGCGCCTGCCGCAGCCGCCCCCGCGCCCCGTCGCCGCGCAGCACGTCGACCAGCCGCCGCGACCCGATCCGCCACAGCCACCCCGCCACGTCGCCCTCCTCCCGGTAGCGCGCACTGCCGCGCCACACCGCCAGGAAGGTCTCCTGTACGACGTCGTCGACGACACCGGCGTCGGCGCAGCGGCCGCGCAGGCGCGCGGCCAGCCAGGGGGCGTACCTGCGGTACAGCTCCTCGAAGGCACGCCGGTCGGCATCGGCGGCGACGGCCCGCAGCAGCTCCCCGTCGCTTCTCGTTTCGCTCACGTCTCCTCATCGGACGAGCCCGGCCAATCGGTTCACACGATCGCAGGCGGAAATCCCGGACGAGGGCGTGGGCCGGGCCCGCGCGGGCCGCCTCGGACACCGCCGCCCAGAGCCACCGCCGGAGGCCCGCCGCTATCCCACACGTCATGTCCTCGTAACCATCGATTCAGACAGCCTTGCGACGCTCACCGAATGAAGCCGACCGTGCCACCCGGAGCAGAACATTCCGCGCCTTCCGACGCGCCTGTCCTGCGCGCGGCGCGGAAGAATGGGTTCATGAGGCAGCCGAACAGCCAGGCAGAGGTCCAGCACACGCAGCCCTCCGTGGGCTCCATCGCCGCGCACCGCCCGCACACCGTGGCCGCCACGGTCTCCGACCTGGAGCCCGACATCGACGCGGACCTCGACGGGTACGAGGAGTCGGAGGAGTCCCAGGCCGGCGGCGCCCAGCTCCCGCAGGGCCGCTTCCTGGACCGCGAACGCAGCTGGCTCGCGTTCAACGAACGCGTGCTCGAACTGGCCGAGGACCCGGGCACGCCCCTCCTGGAGCGCGCCAACTTCCTCGCGATCTTCGCCAGCAATCTGGACGAGTTCTTCATGGTCCGCGTCGCCGGCCTCAAGCGCCGCATCGCGACCGGCGTCGCCACCCGCTCCGCCTCCGGCCTCCAGCCCCGCGAGGTCCTGGAGATGATCTGGGCCCGCTCCCGCGAACTCATGGCCCGGCACGCCGCCTGCTTCCACGAGGACGTCGCCCCGGCGCTCGCCGGGGAGGGCATCCACCTGGTCCGCTGGAACGAACTCGCGGAGAAGGAGCAGGCCCGCCTCTTCACCCTCTTCCGGCACCAGATCTTCCCGGTCCTCACGCCCCTCGCGGTCGACCCGGCCCACCCCTTCCCGTACATATCGGGCCTCTCCCTCAACCTCGCGGTCGTCGTCCGCAACCCGGTGACCGGCCACCGCCACTTCGCGCGGGTCAAGGTCCCCCCGCTGCTCTCCCGCTTCCTGGAGGCGTCCCCGGGCCGCTACGTCCCCATCGAGGACGTCATCGCCGCCCACCTCGAAGAGCTGTTCCCCGGCATGGAGGTCCTGGAGCACCACGCCTTCCGCCTCACCCGCAACGAGGACCTGGAGGTGGAGGAGGACGACGCGGAAAACCTCCTCCAGGCCCTCGAGAAGGAACTCATGCGGCGCCGCTTCGGCCCGCCCGTGCGCCTGGAGGTCGAGGAGTCCGTCGACCGAGAGGTCCTGGACCTCCTCGTCCGCGAGCTGAAGATCGGCGAGGCGGAGGTCTACCCGCTCCCCGGCCCCCTCGACCTCACGGGCCTCTTCCGCATCGCCGGCATCGACCGGCCCGAGCTGAAGTATCCGAAGTTCGTCGCCGGTACCCACCGCGACCTGGCCGAGGTCGAGTCCGCGTCCGCGCCGGACGTCTTCGCCGCCCTCCGCAGCCGCGACGTGCTGCTCCACCACCCGTACGACTCCTTCTCCACCTCCGTACAGGCCTTCCTGGAGCAGGCCGCGGCCGACCCGGACGTCCTCGCGATCAAGCAGACGCTGTACCGGACGTCCGGCGACTCCCCGATAGTCGACGCGCTCATCGACGCGGCCGAGTCCGGCAAGCAGGTCCTCGTCCTGGTCGAGATCAAGGCCCGCTTCGACGAGCACGCGAACATCAAGTGGGCCCGCAAGCTGGAGGAGGCCGGCTGCCACGTCGTCTACGGACTGGTCGGCCTGAAGACCCACTGCAAGCTGTCGCTCGTCGTCCGCCAGGAGGGCGAGACGCTACGCCGCTACAGCCACGTCGGCACCGGCAACTACCACCCGAAGACGGCCCGCCTCTACGAGGACCTCGGCCTGCTCACCGCGGACCCGCAGGTCGGCGCGGACCTCTCCGACCTGTTCAACCGCCTCTCCGGCTACTCCCGGCGCGAGACGTACCGCCGCCTCCTCGTCGCGCCCAAGTCGCTGCGCGACGGCCTGGTCTCCCGCATCCACAAGGAGATACAGCACCACCGCGCCGGCCGTCCCGCCTACATCCGCATCAAGGTCAACTCGATGGTCGACGAGGCCGTGATCGACGCGTGCTACCGCGCGTCCCAGGCGGGCGTTCCCGTCGACGTGTGGGTGCGCGGCATCTGCGCGCTGCGACCGGACGTGACGGGCCTGTCGGAGAACATCCGGGTCCGTTCGGTTCTCGGCCGCTTCCTCGAACACTCGCGCGTCTTCGCGTTCGGCAACGGCGGTGAGCCCGAGGTCTGGTTCGGCAGCGCCGACATGATGCACCGCAACCTCGACCGCCGCATAGAGGCCCTGGTCCGGGTCACCGACCCGGCCCACCGGGCGGCTCTCAACCGGATGCTGGAGACCGGCATGTCCGACGGCACCGCCTCCTGGCACCTCGGCTCGGACGGTGAGTGGACCCGGCACGCGACCGACGCGGACGGCTCGCCCCTGCGCAACGTCCAGGAGATGCTCATAGACGCCCGGAGGCGCCGGCGTGGCACAGCGACACCTTGACCCGACGGACCCCGCCGCCACGGCCACGGCCGCTGCCGGCCCGCCGGTACCAGCGGACCCGGACGCCCTCGCGGGCTACCTGCGTGCCCAGGCCACGGAGTTCCTCCGCGCCCTGCGCCAGCACCGGGAGTCGGGCACGGGTACACACGGCGGGAACGGCTCGCACGGCGCGCGCCGCTCGGACAGGGCGACCCCGGACGCGGCCCCCGTGGACGCGGCCCGCGCCCTGCGCCGCGCCGCCCGCCGGCTCAGCGGCACCCTGCACACCTTCCAGCCCCTGCTGGACGCCGACTGGGCGGAGGGCATGCGCCCCGAGCTGGCGTGGCTGTCCGGCACGCTGGGGATGGAGCACGCGTACGCGTCCCGCCTGGAACGCCTGCTCCAGGCCCTGCACCGGCTGTCCGGTTCGTCGGCGTTCCCGGCCCAGCAGGCGGCCGGCCGGGCCACCGCCGCCGGGGGCGCCGGCCACCCGGCGCCCCCGGAGCGCGGCAGCCTCACCGTGGGCGCGGCCAAGGCGGGCGCGCTGCTCGACCGCCAGCTGACCCTGGCCCGCACCCGGGCGCACTCCACCGCCCTCCAGGCCCTGGGCAGCAGCCGCTTCCACGCCGTCGCCGACAAGGTCGCCTTACTGGCGAGCGAGGTCCCGCTGAGGACCACCGGACCCGCCACGTCCGGGACCCGGGCCAACGCCACGACCGGCGCCGCGTCCCCCGCCGGCCTCCGCCCCCTGGCCGCCGCCGCGGAGAACCGCCTCACCGACGCCGTGGCCGCACTGCCCCTCGTCACCGCGGGGAGCCCGTACAACGCGGAGGCGCTGATCCACGGCCTCTCCCCGGACCCCGTCGCCCAGCCCCAGGACGCCCCGTGGCACCAGGTCCGGCTGCTGCTGCGCCTGCACCGGTACGCGCTCGAAGTACTGGCCGGCGAGGAGGGCGAAGGCTCCGGTGACGTACGCCTCCTGGCCGCCGGCGAGGCCCTGAACCGCCACCGCGACGCCGCGGAGGCCGCCGCGGCCGCGGCCCAGGCCGCCCGTACGCCACGCATCGCGCCCGCGACGGCGTACGCGCTCGGCGTGCTCCACGCCGACCAGCGGCATGAGGTGGAGGCGGCGAGGTACGCGTTTCAGCACAGCTGGCGCAAGGAACCCATCAGGCTGCCGTAGGACCGTCGGGCTGCCGCAGGACAGGAGGGGTGAGCGCACGTGAGTCCCGCAGACGACACCACCGTCCGCGCGGCCGGCTGCGTCCTGTGGCGCCCCGCGCCCGGACCCCACTCCCCCGGCCTGGAGCTCTGCCTCGTCCACCGTCCGAAGTACGACGACTGGTCGCACCCGAAGGGCAAGCTCAAGCCCGGCGAGGACCCGCTCGCGGGCGCCCTGCGCGAGGTCGCCGAGGAGACGGGGTACGCCGCCGCACCGGGCGCCGAGCTGCCCACCGTCCACTACCTCGCGGACGGCCGCCCCAAGGAGGTCCGGTACTGGACGGCCGCGGCCACCACCGGCGCCTTCACCCCGTCCGACGAGGTCGACCGCATCCTGTGGCTGGAGCCCGCGGCGGCCCGCGCCCGCCTCACTCAGCCGCGCGACCGGGCCCTCGTGGACGCCCTGCTCGCGACACGTCCGCTCGGAACCACTCCGTGTCCTTGACGTGAGCGTTCCGTGACCTCACCGCACCGTCCACAGGGGTTCACCCCCCGTTCATTTATGCCCTTCGGCGGCTTCACCTGTTCTGCCTAGTTTCAGCCTTACCGATACGGGGCGCTTCTCGAAAACGCGTCCGTATCGCTCAGTCTCGATCGTCTTCAACGCCACTCCTCGCACGCCGCCGGATTCAGGACGGCGGCTCCTGGAAGGAACTCCCTCAGTGAAGCTTCAGCGCATGAACCGGCGGGCCCTCGCTCTCGGTGCTCTCGCCGTCTCCGGCGCCCTGGCCCTCACGGCGTGCGGCTCCGACGACACCGGCGGCGGCAGCGGCGGGGACGCCAGCGCCACCGCCAACAGCAACATCAAGTGCGACGACGCCAAGGGCCAGCTCCAGGCCTCCGGCTCCTCCGCCCAGAAGAACGCGATCGACGCCTGGGTCAAGCAGTACGTTTCGGCCTGCCGGGACGTACAGATCAACTACAACCCGACCGGCTCCGGCGCGGGCATCACCGCGTTCCTCCAGGGCCAGACCGCCTTCGCCGGCTCGGACTCGGCGCTGAAGCCCGACGAGATCGAGCAGTCCAAGAAGGTCTGCAAGGACGGCCAGGCCATCGACCTGCCGATGGTCGGCGGCCCGATCGCCGTGGGCTTCAACGTCCCCGGCGTCGACACGCTCGTCCTGGACGCCCCGACGCTCGCCAAGATCTTCGACAGCAAGATCAGCAACTGGAACGACCCGGCGATCGCCAAGCTCAACCCCGAGGCCAAGCTGCCCGACCTCAAGATCCAGGCCTTCCACCGCTCGGACGAGTCCGGCACCACGGACAACTTCACCAAGTACCTGAAGGACGCCGCGCCGGACGACTGGAAGTACGAGGGCGGCAAGTCCTGGGAGGCCAAGGGCGGCCAGTCCGCCAGCGGCTCCTCCGGCCTCGCCCAGCAGGTGAAGCAGGTCTCGGGCTCCATCTCGTACTTCGAGCTGTCGTACGCCAAGGACGGCATGAAGACCGTCGACGTCAAGACCGAGGCCGCCGAGCCGGTCAAGGCCACCGTCGAGAACGCCACCGCGGCCATCGGCGCCGCCAAGGTCGTCGGCACCGGCAAGGACCTCGCGCTGGAGCTGGACTACACGCCCACCGCCGACGGCGCCTACCCGCTCGTCCTGGTGACGTACGAGGTCGTCTGCGACAAGGGCAACAAGGCCGAGAGCCTGCCCGCCGCCAAGTCCTTCCTGAACTACATGGCCTCGGAGGACGGCCAGGGCCTGCTGAAGGAGGCCGGCTACGCCCCGATGCCCACCGAGATCATCACCAAGGTCCGCGAGACCGTCTCGGGCCTGAGCTGACCCGAGTGCGGTCCGGCCTCCGAGCGGGGGCCGGACCGCACCGTCCGGTGCACCGCCGCCAGGAGCCCCCGAGACGGACGGCTCCGCCCGAGCCGCCGCGTACGGCGGCTCCGCAGACCGGAGAAACCCGATGGACATAACCACTGATCCCCAGAAGCCCGCACCAGCCCCCGTACCGCACCAGCCTCCCGGGAAGGACGCCAAGCGCGCCGCACGCGGCGCCACCCGCCCCGGCGACCGGATCTTCCTCGGGCTCTCCCGCGGTTCCGGCATCTTCGTGCTGGTCATCATGGCCGCCATCGCGGCCTTCCTGACCTACCGCGCCTCGATCGCGATCAGCAAGAACGAGGCCAACTTCTTCACCACCCTCGAGTGGAACCCCACCGGCACGCCGCCGGAGTTCGGCATCGCGGTCCTGGCCTTCGGCACCGTCGTGTCGTCGGTCATCGCCATGGCCGTCGCGGTCCCGATCGCGGTCGGCATCGCCCTGTTCATCACGCACTACGCGCCGCGCAAGCTGGGCGGCGCGATCGGGTACGTGATCGACCTGCTCGCCGCCGTGCCCTCGATCGTCTACGGCCTGTGGGGCGCGCTCGTCCTCGTGCCGCACATGGAGGGCCTCTTCGGCTGGCTGGACGAGTACCTCGGCTGGACCGGCGTCTTCGAGTGGAACCAGGGCGCGCCGCGCTCGCTGTTCACCGTGGGCATCCTGCTCGCGATCATGATCCTGCCGATCATCACCAACGTCAGCCGTGAGGTCTTCCGGCAGGTCCCGCGTATGCACGAGGAGGCCGCCCTGGCCCTCGGCGCCACGCGCTGGGAGGTCATCCGCATGTCGGTGCTGCCTTTCGGCCGCTCCGGCGTCATCTCCGCCTCGATGCTCGGGCTCGGCCGCGCGCTCGGCGAGACGATGGCCGTGGCGATGGTGCTCTCCTCGAGCTTCGAGATCAACCTCAGCCTGCTCGACACGGGCGGCGGCACCTTCGCCCAGAACATCGCCAGCAAGTTCAACGAGGCGACCGTGATGGGCCGTGACGCGCTGATCGCCTCCGGTCTCGTCCTCTTCGTCATCACCCTGCTGGTCAACGGTGCGGCCCGGATGATCATCGGACGCCGCAAGGAGTACTCGGGGGCCAACGCATGAGCCACGCAACCCTTACCCCCAAGAGCCGCAGCTCCCTGCGCGGCGCCACGCTGCCCAAGTGGTTCCTCTGGGCGGTCGCCGCCGGCTCGATCGCGGCCGGCCTGGGCATCAGCGCCGCGGCCGGACTGAACAGCAGCATCCAGTGGGCCCTGATCGCGGCGGTCCTCTTCGTCCTGGGGACGTACGCCATCTCGGCGCGCGTCGAGGGCGGGCGCCAGGCCAAGGACCGGGTGGCGACCAGCATGGTGTGGGTCGCGTTCATCGTGGCCGTGATCCCGCTGGCCTCCCTGGTCTGGGCGACCGTCAAGCGCGGTGTGAAGGTCCTCGACGGCTACTTCCTCACCCACTCGATGGGCGTGGTCGCCGACGCCGAGGTGGGCGGCGGCATCTACCACGCCATCCTCGGCACCCTGGAGCAGGTCGGCATCGCCACCCTGATCTCCGTGCCGGTCGGTGTACTCACCGCGATCTACCTGGTCGAGTACGGCAGCGGCAAGCTCTCCAAGGCCGTCACCTTCTTCGTCGACGTCATGACGGGCATCCCGTCGATCGTCGCCGGTCTGTTCATCCTCAGTACGTGGATCCTGATGCTGGACATGGGTCCGTCCGGCTTCGCCGGCTCGCTCGCCCTGTCGATCCTGATGATCCCGGTGGTCGTCCGCTCCACCGAGGAGATGCTCAAGCTCGTCCCGAACGAGCTGCGCGAGGCGTCCCTGGCTCTCGGCGTGCCGAAGTGGCGCACGATCCTGAAGGTGGTCCTGCCGACGTCGGTCGGCGGCATCACCACCGGCGTCATGCTGGCGGTCGCCCGCATCACCGGTGAGACGGCCCCCGTGCTGCTGCTGGTCTGGGGAACGGACTTCATCAACGCGAACCCGTTCCAGGACCCGCAGGAATCACTGCCGATGTACATCTATCTGCAGTTCGCCAACAGCGGCGGCTACGGAGCGGCCTACGACCGTGCCTGGGCTGCGGCCCTGACGCTCATCGCCTTCATCATGATCCTCAACCTCGCGGCCCGCGGCATCGCCCGCTGGAAGGCCCCGAAGACGGGTCGCTGACGCGGCCAGAGCAACAACAGTCAGCGCCCCGGACACGCGAAAGAAGAAGTGATACCCATGGCCAAGCGCATAGATGTCAGCGGCCTCAACGCCTACTACAGCTCCTTCCTGGCCATCGAGGACATCTCGATGACCGTCGAGCCCCGCTCGGTGACGGCCTTCATCGGCCCCTCCGGCTGCGGCAAGTCCACGTTCCTGCGCACGCTCAACCGCATGCACGAGGTCACGCCGGGCGGCCGGGTCGAGGGCAAGGTCATGCTCGACGACGAGAACCTCTACGGCGCGGGCATCGACCCGGTGGCCGTACGCCGCGAGGTCGGCATGGTCTTCCAGCGGCCGAACCCGTTCCCGACCATGTCGGTGTACGACAACGTCGCGGCCGGCCTGAAGCTCAACGGCAAGTTCAAGAAGTCGGAGCTGGACGACGTCGTCGAGAAGTCCCTGCGCGGCGCGAACCTCTGGAACGAGGTCAAGGACCGCCTGAACAAGCCGGGCTCCGGTCTCTCCGGCGGTCAGCAGCAGCGCCTGTGCATCGCCCGCGCCATCGCGGTCGAGCCGAACGTGCTGCTCATGGACGAGCCCTGCTCCGCCCTGGACCCGATCTCCACCCTGGCCATCGAGGACCTGATCGGCGAGCTGAAGGAGCGCTTCACGATCGTCATCGTGACGCACAACATGCAGCAGGCGGCGCGCGTCTCGGACCGTACGGCGTTCTTCAACCTGGCGGCGGTCGGGCAGCCCGGCAAGCTGATCGAGATCGACGAGACGGAGCGCATCTTCTCCAACCCGTCGGTCCAGGCCACGGAGGACTACATCTCGGGCCGCTTCGGCTAGGCCCGGACCCGATCCCCTCGCGGTGCTGCATGGCGGTGCCACCGCGAGGAGCACGAGGGCCCGCTCCCGTTCACCGGGGGCGGGCCCTCTCAGCTGCGGCACAGCCGCGGGCAGTCGTGCCGCCCGCTACAGGAACGCCAGATTCACGACCCAGAACGAACACGCGGCAACCGCCGCAGCCGCCGGCATCGTGATGAACCAACCCATGATGATGTTCTTGGCGACACCCCACCGCACGGCGTTCACCCGCTTCGTGGCCCCCACACCCATGATCGCCGAAGTGATCACATGGGTCGTCGAGATCGGCGCGTGGAACAGGAACGCCGACCCGAACATGATCGACGCCCCCGTGGTCTCCGCGGCGAACCCCTGCGGCGGGTCCAGCTCGATGATCTTCCGCCCCAGCGTCCGCATGATCCGCCAGCCGCCCGCGTACGTCCCCGCGGACAGCATCAGCGCACAGGCGATCTTCACCCACACCGGAATGGGATCGCCGTAGTCCTCGACATCGGCGATGACCAGCGCCATCACCACGATGCCCATCGTCTTCTGCGCGTCCTGCAGACCGTGCCCCAGCGCCATACCCGCCGCGGACACCGTCTGCGCGATACGGAAGCCCCGCTTCGCCTTGTGCGGGTTGGCCCGCCGGAAGATCCACATGATGGCGGTCATCACCAGATAACCGGCGAGCAGTCCGACCACCGGCGACACGAACATGGGGATGACGATCTTGTCGAGTACCCCGTGCCAGTACACGGTCGTACTGCCGGCCAGCGCCGCCCCGACCATGCCGCCGAACAGCGCGTGCGAGGAGGACGAGGGCAGACCGAAGTACCAGGTGATGAGGTTCCAGACGATGGCGCCCACGAGCGCCGCGAAGAGGATTCCCATCCCCTTCGAACCCTCCGGTGTCTCGATCACCCCCTCACTGACCGTCTTGGCGACCCCGGATCCCATGAACGCACCGGCGAGGTTCATGACGGCGGCCATCGCGAGCGCCGCCCGGGGCGTCAGCGCGCGCGTCGACACGGACGTCGCGATCGCGTTCGCCGAGTCGTGGAAACCGTTGGTGTACGTGAAGAAGAGCGCGACCCCGATGGTCACGACCAGAGCGAAGGTGTCCATGAAGAGGTCAGGACTCCTTGACCGCGATGGTCTCCACCGTGTTCGCCACGTGCTCGAAGGCGTCGGCCGCCTCTTCCAGGACGTCCACGATCTGCTTCAGCTTCAGCACCTCGATGGCTTCGTACTTGCCGTTGAAGAGGTGGGCGAGCAGCTTGCGGTGGACCTGGTCGGCCTGGTTCTCCAGCCGGTTGACCTCGATCCAGTACTCGGTGAGGTTGTCCATGGTGCGCAGGTTCGGCATCGCCTCGGCCGTCAGCTCGGCGGCCCGCGCCAGCACCTCGATCTGCTGGTCGACACCCTTGGGCAGCTCCTCGACGTTGTAGAGGACGACCAGGTCGACGGCCTCCTCCATGAAGTCCATGATGTCGTCGAGGGACGATGCGAGGTTGTAGATGTCCTCGCGGTCGAAGGGCGTGATGAACGAGGAGTTCAGCTGGTGGAAGATCGCGTGGGTCGCGTCGTCACCCGCGTGTTCGGCGGCCCGCATACGCTCTGCGATCTCGGCCCGGGCGGATGCGTCCGCCCCGAGCAGTTCCATCAGGAGCTTGGAGCCCGTGACGATGTTGTCCGCGGAGGCGGCGAACATGTCGTAGAAGCTCGTCTCCCTGGGGGTCAGACGAAAGCGCACGTGGGGTCCTCGGGGTGCATCGGTTTCGGTCAGGCTGATGCTAGGCGCATCATCCGGCCACGGCTAACGGGCCGTCCTCCAGTGTCGCCCATCAGGCAGAGTGATGAGCAGGGGGGCGGCGCCAGGGGCTCTGTCAAGGGCCCCTTACCCCGCAAAGTTCGTTACCATATACCCGCCAGGGGTATATGTCCGCTATCTGCCCGAACTCTGCCCACTATGCCCCACAACAGGAGGACGCGATGACGACCACCGAGGCCGGCGCAGGTGCGCCCTCCCCCGCCGTGGGCGCGGTGGAGACGGAGGGGACGGACAGGGCGAACAGGGCGGACGGAACGGACATCGTGACCGACCACGACCGCGGTGTGCACGGCTACCACAAACAGAAGGACGAGCACCTCAAGCGCCTGCGCCGCATCGAGGGCCAGATCCGCGGCCTGCAGCGGATGGTCGACGAGGACGTCTACTGCATCGACATACTCACCCAGGTCTCCGCCTCCACGAAGGCCCTGCAGTCCTTCGCGCTGCAGCTCCTGGAGGAGCACCTGCGCCACTGCGTCGCCGACGCGGCCGTCAAGGGCGGCGCCGAGATCGACGCGAAGGTGGAGGAGGCGACGAAGGCGATCGGCCGCCTCCTGCGCACCTGACCCCGGAGCCGGCAGGACCGGCCGCCCGCCTGCGTACCCGGCCGGCTTCCTACTGGCCGGCCGCGGCCCCTCGCTCCTCGGCCACCCGCAGCACCTCGTCGATGCTCTCCAGGCTGAGCCGCTCCCGGGCGGCCGAGGCCGCGATGATCAGTTCGCCGCACAGCTCGATCTCGGCGAGGGCCACGTGGTCCTGAACCGTCGTACCGCCGACCGGAGCCACGCGCGTCACCTCGTCTCTGCCGTCACCGGCTTCCTAGAGTAGGGAGCGGCCTACGCACCGCGCATGGCACGGAAGGGCTAGTTCTTGCCGCCCGACGCCTCGTCCGACCCCTCGTCCGACGCCTCGCCCGACGCCTCCCCCGGCTCCGCGGCGATCTTGCCGGCGTAGATGTCCCGGTCCTCCGGCAGCCGTACGCGGACGGCGGCGCCGAAATCGTAGAGCAGCGTCGTCGAGGCGACGGCCACGGTGCCCTCGTCCCGCCCGTTGGCGAAGCTGAAGCGGTGCCGGACCTTGCGGATACGGCCCTCGTCGTCGAGGTAGGCGTCGAACGGCACCTCGGCGGTGGCGAACCCCTTCGCCGCCGCGGCCAGCGCCTGCCTGTTCCCCTCCGACGCGCCGCGCGCCGCCCGAGCGAGGTCGGCGGTCCCCCGGTAGTGCCGCACCGCGGTTCCCGCGACCTCCGTCCGCCCCACGTACGTCGCCGTCCGGGTCCCGCGCAGCACCTCTGCGGCGGCGAAGGGGTCCGTCGCGCCGCCGGTCACCAGGTTTCCGTCGGACAGCGACGCGGTCTCCACCCGCACCCACTTGTCGTCGGGCACGCCGGCCCCGCGGTTCTTCATGAAAAGGGCACCCGGCGCGAGCAGTTCGGTGATCGGCCGATGCTCACTCGACCCCGCCGGGTCCTGCGGCAGCCGGACCTTCAGCCGCCCGAGCCGCCCCTCGAAGTCGTACACACCCTCGCCCCGGATGGTCACCCGCGTCCCGCCGCTGGCCATCTCCATCGCGGTGCGCGCCTTGGCGCTCCCGGCGGCCACCAGCCGGTCGGCGGCCCGGTGCAGCACGGCGACCGGATCGCCGCCGCCGGCCCCCTGAGCGGCGGCCCCCTGCCCGGAGCACCCGCTCCCGGCCAGACACACGCAGATCACGCCCCCGGCGAGGACGAGCCCTGCGCCCACCCTCCCTTTCCTTCGCTCCCTCTCCCACCCGAACATCGCCACCTACCCAGCCGTCACACGCGTTCCGGACCCCCTGCCGTCCCGGTTAACGAGGGGCAGGCGACGCCGGTAACGTTGTGGGCGTGGCGCAGCAGGAAGGTCTCGAAGCTCCCCAGGAAGTCCCGGAACACCTCACGAGGACGGTCGAACAGGGCCCGTTCTGCCTGGCCCGCTGCACCTGCGGCTGGCGAGGCCCGGCCCGCAGAGCGAGAAGCCAGGCCCGTACGGACGCGAAGACCCACGCACCGTCCTGACGTCTCAGGCGGCGAGGTCCCGCTGCCCCGTCTCCGCACTCTCCTTGCGCGCCCCCGGGACCACGGCGTCGCGCCCGGCGGCGTCCCCTCGCCCCCGCGCGCTGACCAGCCACCCCACCCGGGGTGACCGCTCGACGGCCCGGGTCAACGGCGTCAGCAGGGCCATGGCGAGAGGCGACAGCAGCAGCGCGACCGCCGTACCGAGGGCGAAGCCGCCCACGACGTCCGTCGGGTAGTGCACGCCCATGTAGACCCGGATGAACCCGCCGAACACCGCGAGCACGATCGCGAGGAGCCCGAACTTCCGGTTGGCCACGAACAGGGCGACGGCCAGGGCCATGCACAGCGTGGCGTGATCGCTCACGAAGGAGAAGTCGTCCTTACCCGCGACGAGCACTTCCAGCCCGTCATGGGACTTGAACGGCCGCGGCCGTTCGACGAAACCCCTTATCGGCACGTTGACCAGTACCGCGACACCGGCCGCGAGCGGCGCCCACACCAGTGCCGCCACGTTCGAGGCCGCGTCCTCGCCGCCCCGCCGCCGCACGGACCACCAGCACCACAGCACCAGCAGCACGATCGCGAACAGCAGTCCGTACTCACCCACGAACTCCATGACCCGGTCGAACCAGTGCGGTGCGTCCTTGGCCAGGCCGTTGATGTCGTAGAGCAGCTCGACGTCGGGGTTCGACCCGGATTCGGCGAGTCCAGCCATGGTGCTGCGGCCCCTTCGTCATGTCCTCCGGCGCACCGAGCGCACGCCTCTTCTGCCACCCCCGTGGTCGTAGATCCGCCGGTTCCTTCTCAGCCCGCACACCTACACGTCAACAGGAACGCACGGCCCCCGTTGATACGTTCCACGCTCCACCGAATGATCACGCAGACGTTATCGAAGAGAAACACGTCACCGCAGCTCAGGGCATGGATTCACGTTGCGTCCAAACCATGGCATTCACACCGTCGTGGGCAGCGCTTTCGCGCCATCCTCGGTCACCCGGGTGGCCCCGAAGTAATCAGGGGTGTCGATCGGGTCGAACCGGATCACAGCACCCGTCCGCGGCGCGTCGATCATGTATCCGCCGCCGACATAAATCCCCACATGCCGGATGGCCCGGGAGTTGGTGAGATCGTCCGAGAAGAACACCAGGTCGCCGGGCATCAACTCGTCCCGCGACGGATGCGGCCCCGCGTTGTACTGGTCGTTCGCGACCCGCGGCAGTTTGATCCCCACACTCTCGTACGCCGCCTTGGTCAGCCCCGAACAGTCGAACCGCCCACCCTGCTCAGGCGTCCCGTTCCCACCCCACAGATACAGCGTCCCGAGCTTCTTCTGCGCGTAGGCGATGGCCCCGGCGGCCTGCTCGGACGGATCGACCCGCGTCTCGGGGGCCGCGAAGCTCTTCTCCAGGGTCGTGATCACCTTGACGTAGTTCTGGGTCTCCTTGTACGGCGGCACGCCCTGGTACTTGATGACCGCGTAAGCCCCCGCGTTGTAGGAGGCCAGCATGTTCTCGGTCGGATTGCCGGGCACGTCCTTCACGTACGACGCGAGGGAGCAGTCGTACGACGCCGCCGACGGGATGGCGTCCTTCGGGTCCCACACGTCCCGGTCGCCGTCCCCGTCCCCGTCGATCCCGTGGGTGGCCCACGTCCCGGGGATGAACTGCGCTATGCCCTGCGCCGCCGCGTGGCTCTGCGCCCTCGGGTTGAAGCCGCTCTCCTGGTAGAGCTGGGCGGCGAGCAGCGCGGGGTTGATGGCGGGGCAGAGATTGCCCCACTTCTGCACGAGCGGCTGGTACGCCGCGGGCACCGACCCCTTGGCCAGCTTCCTGGCCCCGCCGCCGGCGCCGCCCGCGAGGTTTCCGGCGACGAGGTAGACGCCCACGACGAGCAGCATCACGAAGCCCATCCCGCCCGCGACCGCGACACCGGCGCCGACCCACATCTTGCGCATGGCCCAACTCTCCCCCATGTCGAAGCCGTTCAATGACACTTTCCGGCCATGTCGAGGACAAGGACCCCGACCGGCGCAGACCCGGGTGACCTTCACCCACGTGGACGACCCCGGCTCCTCCGTCCGCGTTCACGGCACCGGCACCCCCCGGACCGTCGCCACGACGGATCGTCAGAAGTGGGAAGCCGTCCCGCCCGACGTGCGCGCGGGCGAGTCCGGTCACTTCGCAGAAGGGCCCAACGACGCAACCACACGACAGGTTGCGGTCCAGCGTCATTGCCCGGCGTAACCGATCGTGATACACAGAGTGACCATACGACTCTTCGCATACCGGTCCGCGCAACCCTGTTAGGGCCCGGCACGGACCGGTGGCAAGCTATTGGCACGAAACCCGCCAATCAATGACGCCAAGTCGACATACGTCGGCGTCATTGTCGGCGACAATGAGGCTTGACCTCTGCACGTCCGCAGAGGGCGCGGAACTACCCAACAGGGGCGGTGACTTACATGCTCTTTGCGGCCGACGAGGGAGACATCAACACCATCATCGGGGGGATCGCTCCGGACTGGGGCCCCTTCGGCAGCCTGGGCAACGAGGCCAAGATCATGATCGAGGTGGTGATGGCCGTCGCGATTCTGCTCTGCCTCGGCATCGCCATCTGGGGCGCCGCCAAGCAGCGCATCGGTGCCACCGCGCTCCGCGACACCTTCAGCGCGGAGCAGGGCAAGGGCCTCATCGTCGCGGGCCTGACGGGCGTGTTCATCATCGGCTCGCTCGGCACGCTCTTCACCATCGTGTACGGGATGGCCGTGTAGCCCGGCGCACATCCGTTCCTCCCCTCCATCCCACCCGCCCGTCGTGCCAACCGGCTGAGGTTGCGTTTCCCTGATGTCGAGTCACCACACCGCGCCCGCGCGGGAACCAGCACGGCTACCGTCGTACTTCTACGGCAGGCACGACGTCGAGG
>NZ_RAIF01000018.1:538263-547563 GCF_003671715.1 Streptomyces sp. E2N166
GGCCGCTCGTCGTCCCGGAGCCTGGTCACCGTGGTCGGCGTCGTCGTCCTCCTCATCGCCGCGATCGCCTTCGCGAACCGTGGAGGAGACGATTCCGCAACCCCGGACGACACGGCCGCGGACAAGCCGAAGGCCTCGTCGACGGCACCGTCCGGGACCAAGCCGGTGCAGTCGGGCTTCGCCCGGGACGAGCAGGGGGCACAGAGCGCGGCGGCGAACTATGCGGTGGCTCTCGTCTCGGCCGACGTCCTCAAGCCGGCCCGGAGAGCCGACATCGTCCGGCAGGTCTTCGTGGCCGACAAGCAGGCCGCTCTGGAGGACAAGTTCAACAGGGCATACAGCAAGGAATTCCTGAGCAGCATCGGTCTGGACGCGAACGGCAACGCCACGGGCGGCGACACCTACGTCTCACGCACCATGCCGATCGGCACCAAGACCACTCAGTACTCGGACACCGCCACGACCGTGGACGTCTGGTGCACAGGTGTGTTCGGCACTGCGGGTGAGAAGACCACCAACCCCGTCACCAGCGATTGGTTCACCATGACGCTGCAGCTGCGTTGGGTGGACGACGACTGGAAGGTCGAGAGCTTCTCCCAGAAGGACGGCCCCGCGCCGGTCCCCGGAGACAACAAGGCCTCCAGCGCCGACGAGATGTCCAAGGCCGTCCAGGAGTACGGAGGGTTCACGTATGCCCGCTAACACGCGTCGTGTACTCAAGGCCGCCGCTGCCCTGACCGCCGTACAGGCCACGGTGGTACTTCTGGCGACCCGTGCCGTCGCTGCTCCCACTCCGTCGCCAACCCCGTCGGACGACAACTGCGACCTCATCGTGGGCCCCGCCAAGGACTACTGCGAACGAGGCGAAGGCGGCGGCGGCTCCACCGGAGGTGGCGGTGGGACCCTGAACGACCCCACCTCCGCCCTGGACCCCCTCTCCTCCCTCGCCAAGGGCTGTGCCGACGCCGCCTCCTGGACCATCGACAAGCTCAGCGCCGCCGTCCAGGACACGGCGAACGTCGACTTCACGAACCCGACGTTCCTCCAGCAGTACGCCGTCGTCTTCGCGGCGTCGACGATCCTCACGCTGCTCCTGTGGCTCCTCGCGGTAGCGAAGCGCGCCGTGCGCGGTGTCCCCCTGAGCACCGCGCTCTCCGAGGCGATCGGGTTCCTCTGGCTCACCGTCCTGGCGTCGGCCTTCACGCCGCTGATCCTCTACACGGTCGTATCGGCGACCGACGGCGTCACCGACGTACTCGCCAAGGCGACCGGCGAGCAGACGGACACCTTCTTCGGCACGTTCTCCGCCGCCCTGGAGAAGGGCGAGGACATCGGCGGCGGGCCGATCATGCTGATCGTCGTCTCCCTGGTGTCGATCCTCGCCGCCGGCGTGCTCTGGCTGGAACTCGTCATCCGCGCCGCCCTGCTCTACGTCGGCGCCCTGCTCGGCACCGTCGTCTACGCCGGCCTGGTCGACAAGAACCTGTGGGGTCACGTCCGCCGCTGGGCCGGGATCATGATCGCGGTCATTCTCGTGAAGCCCGTGATCGTGATCGTGCTCGGGCTCGCCGGGGCGCTCTCCGCCGACGACGGGCCGGACGCCTTCTCGGCCGTCGTGTCCGGCCTCGCCATCATCCTGCTCGCCATCTTCGCGTCCGCGATGATCTACCGCTTCGTCCCCGGCTTCGGCGACGAGATCGCGAACGGCCGCAACAACCGCATCATGCAGGGCGCCGAAGGCAAGGCCGCAGCCGTGATCAGCTCCCCGGCGAACCTGGTCGCCCAGGGCATCAGAACCCACAGCACCCGCCACAACGGCGACAGCGGAGGCGGCGGTGGCGGCCAGTCCACCTCCTCCTCCGCGTCCCGTCCCTCGAACCCCGCCTCCGGCGGAGTCGCCGCGCACAGCTCGCGCCCCTCGAACGGCGGCGGCGGAAATGTCCCCTCCGCCGCACCCGCACCCCGCTCCGGCAGCCCGGTGAACACGCCTCACGCAAGCAACACCCGTAACAGCAAAAACAGCACAGGAGGTGACGGGCGTTGACGACCGAGTCCCACGTGTCCCATCCGGTCACGCCCCGCCGTACGTATCTGATCGGCCGCGCCCGGCCGAACGCGATCGTCGGCCGCAACCGCGAGACCGGTGAGATCGCGCTGATCGTCGTGGGCGCGTTCCTCGGCATGATGTGCGGGCTCCTCGTCCCCGTCCTGACCCTGCGCATCGTGCTGCTCGTCGGCTTCCCCATGCTCGCGCTGGCGGCCGTCTACGTGCCGTACAAGCACCGCACGTTCTACAAGTGGTTCGAGATCAACCGCAGCTACAAGCGCACGCTCCGCCGCGGCACCACCTACCGCTCCGGCGCCATCGAGGCCGGCACCCGGCTCGACGGACGGGAGATCGAGGTCGGCCCGCCGCCCGGCATCGGCCGCATCACCTGGCTGGCGGCGCCCTTCGGGCCGGACGAGATCGCCGTACTGCTGCACGCCGACCGCAAGATGGTGACGGCCGCGATCGAGATCGAGGGCCCCGGCGTCGGCCTGCGCGACTCCGAGGACCAGGAGGCCCTCGTCGACCGCTTCGGCACCCTGCTCAAGCACGTGGCCAACGGCGACGGCTTCGTCACCCGCATCCAGATGCTCGCCCGCACCCTCCCGGCCGACCCCGACGCGCACGCCAAGGACGTCGCCCAGCGCGGCGACGACAAGGCGCTGCCGTGGCTGCAGCAGTCGTACGACCAGCTCCAGTCCATGGTGTCCACCAGCAGCGAGCAGCACCGCGCCTACCTCATCGCCTGCATGCACTACAACCGCGAACTGGCCGCCGAAGCGCACGCGATGGCCCGCGCCGCCCGCCCGCAGAACGGGCGCAGGCTGGACCGGGACGCGGGACTGGCGGTCGTCATGGCACGCGAGCTGACCGACATCTGCTCGCGCCTGCAGGAAGCCGACATCCGCGTACGCCAGCCGCTGGGGCAGGGCCGGCTCGCCTCCCTCATCCACGCCATGTACGACCCGGACCACCCCATCGACCACATCCAGGCGATGACCAAGCGCAACGCCTGGCCGGCCGAGCTGGACGCGATGGAGCCCACCTACCTCCAGGCCAAGACCCGCGAGTCCTCCACCCGCGCCCCCTGGTGCCACGCCACCGCCTGGGTCAAGGAGTGGCCGATGACCCCGGTCGGCGTGAACTTCCTCGCGCCGCTCCTCGTCCACACCCCGGACGTCATCCGCACCGTCGCCGTGACGATGGACCTCGAACCCACCGAGGTCGCCATCGAGCGCATGCTGACGGAGAAGACGAACGACGAGGCCGAGGCCTCCCGCGCCGCCAAGATGAACCGCACCGTCGACCCGCGCGACATCGCCGCCCACGGCCGCCTGGACCAGCGGGGCGAGGACCTCGCCAGCGGCGCGGCCGGCGTCAACCTGGTCGGCTACATCACGGTCTCCTCCCGCTCCCCCGAGGCGCTGGCCCGCGACAAGCGGACGATAAGGGCCTCGGCCGGAAAGTCGTACCTGAAGCTGGAGTGGTGCGACCGTGAGCACCATCGCGCCTTCGTGAACACACTTCCGTTCGCCACCGGCATCCGAAGGTAGGGGCTGAGCCTGATGCGGGACCCGCTGACCGTCCTCACCGAAGCCTTCACGTCCTTCCTCTTCGGGAAGGTGGAGACGACCCGCCTCCCCGTCCGCACCTCCACGGGCCAGGCGCAGGCCGTCTACCTGCCGACCGCCGCGCCCGGCCTCGGCGACTCCGGCGTGATCATCGGCCGCGAGGTCTACTCCGGCAAGGGCTACATCTACGACCCCTTCCAGCTGTACGGCCAGCAGCTCCCCGCCCCGCACTGGCTCGTGCTCGGGGAGTCGGGAAACGGCAAGTCGGCGCTCGAGAAGACGTACGTCCTGCGCCAGCTCCGCTTCCGCGACCGCCAGGTCGTCGTCCTGGACGCCCAGGGCGAGGACGGGGCCGGTGAATGGAACCTCATCGCGCAGCAGCTGGGTATAACTCCGATCCGGCTGGACCCGATGGCGGCACTCGACCAGGGCATCCGGCTCAACCCCCTCGACCCGGCGATCACCACGACCGGGCAGCTGGCCCTGCTCCGCACCATCATCGAGGTCGCGATGGGGCACGGCCTGGACGAGCGCTCCGGCTTCGCGCTCAAGGTCGCGCACGCCTACGTCAACGAGACCATCGTCCAGCGCCAGCCGGTCCTCACCGACATCGTCGAGCAGCTCCGCCACCCCGAGCCGGAGTCCGCCGAGGCGATGAACGTCGCCATAGACGACGTACGGGCCTGGGGTCTGGACGTGGCACTCGTCCTCGACCGCCTCGTCGACGGTGACCTGCGCGGCATGTTCGACGGCCCGACGACGGTCGGCATCGACCTCGACGCCCCCCTCATCGTCTTCGACCTCTCCCACATCGACCGCAACTCCATCGCCATGCCCATCCTCATGGCGATCGTGGGGGTCTGGCTGGAGCACACCTGGATCCGCCCCGACCGGAAGAAGCGCATCTTCCTGGTCGAGGAGGCCTGGCACATCATCAACAGCCCCTTCGTGGCACAGCTGTTCCAGCGGCTGCTGAAGTTCGGGCGACGGCTGGGCCTGTCGTTCGTGGCGGTGGTGCACCACCTGTCGGACGTCGTCGACGGGGCGGCGGCCAGAGAGGCGGCGGCCATCCTGAAAATGGCGTCCACCCGGACCATCTACGCCCAGAAGGCCGACGAGGCGCGGGCCACGGGGCGCGTACTGGGCCTGCCACGCTGGGCCGTGGAGATCATCCCCTCCCTCACCCCCGGCATCGCGGTGTGGGACGTCAACGGCAACGTCCAGGTGGTCAAGCACCTGATCACCGAGACCGAACGCCCCCTGGTCTTCACCGACCGCGCGATGACCGAGTCGTCCGCCGACTTCAACGACGACGCCCTGCGCGCCGCCGAACTGGAGGCGGAGGAAAGGGCGGCGGCGTTCATGGAACAGCACATCGGCGACTCGTCCGAATCGACGGTGGCGTAGGAAGACGGGAGGGACCGGACGCATGAGACCGGACGGACCGGACGACCACCGCGGCCGGCGGCCGGCCCAGCAGGGCGGCATCCCCGACGGCCTGCTGCTCGGCATACTGGCCTTCCTCCTCGGCATGACCCTGCTGGTGTGGACGGCGACCGGCCTGTCCGCGCTCTTCGCCCACGGCTCCTGGCCCTCCGGCGTCACCTTCACCGGCACCCCCCTGGCCATGCGCCACCTGATCTCCGAGCCCCACGACATCCCCGGCGCCTGGCCGGACACCCCCGAGACGGCACTCTCCGGGTACGGGCTGTTCTGGGGGCTGTTCATCGGCCAGATGATGGTGCTGGTCGTCCTGACGGTGTTCGTGATGGGAACGGTCGCCCGCTGGCGCGCGGTACGGCAACAGGGACGGCGGCGCGTGAAGACGACGGCGGCGGCCGTGCGGGAGCCAGAGCCGACGCGGGAGCGAGGGCGGGAGCCGGAGCCGATGCGGGAGCGAGCGCCGGAGCCGGAGCCGACGCGGGAACAACTGCCCGAGCAGGTTCACGAGGTACCGGTCCCCAGGGCGCCGGAGCAGGCGGTCCCGGAGCCCGAGCCCCTCACCGCTGTGGCCGACGGCAAACGGATGGGCGGGTGGGAATCGACCCGCGTCGAAGGCGCGGTGCACTACGGCCCGCCGGACACCCGCCGCTCGACCGCCACCCAGAGCCTGCGGGACGCGGAGGGCCCCGCCCTCGTCATCACCTCGAACCCGGCCCTCTGGGCGGACACCAAGGACGCCCGCGCGAAACTCGGTCCCGCCCACCTCTACGATCCGAACCACCTCTGCGACACCCCGGACCGACTCCACTGGTCCCCCACCGCCGGCTGCGAGGACAGACAGACGGCCACCACCAGAGCGGCCGCCCTCCTCACCCCGGTCCGCCCCACCGCCCGGCTCGACCAGGCGGTCGGTGACACCGCGGAACTCCTGCTGCGCAGCTACCTGCACGCCGCCGCCGTCGACGGCCGCACCGTCCGTCACGTCCACCGCTGGTCCCAGGGCCTCCAGGTCCAGGACGCCGTACGCATCCTCCGTACCAGCCCCAAAGCCGCACCCGGCTCCGCGGGCGAACTCGAAGGCGCCCTCACCGCCTACCCCGAACGCCGGGACATGGCCCAGCAACTGACCACCCGTGCGCTGGCCACCCTCTCGACGGTCAACATCCGCGAGGCCTGCACTCCCAACCGAAATGATGCCCTCGCCTTGGATTCCTTCATCCACGAACAGGGAACCCTTTACGTGGTGGGTGAATCCATCGAAGACCCCCGTACGAGCCCGGGCGCGATGCCGCTGCTGACGGCGCTCGTCTCAAGCGTGGTCGAGCGCGGCCGGCGCATGGCCGAACGGTCATCCTCCGGTCGCCTCGACCCACCACTGACGCTCGTCCTGGACGACGTCGCGGCCGTGGCTCCGCTTCCCCAGCTCCCCGAGCTGCTGGCCGCCGGGACGGACCGGGGCATGCCGACCCTGGCCCTCCTCCGGTCCCGCGAACAGGGCCGGGCCCGCTGGCCCCACGACGAGCTCCCGGTGTAGCGGCGGCCCCGGCATCGCCTCAGCGCTCCAGCACGAACTCCAGCTCGTAGTCCCCGGGCCCGCCCACCAGCGGAACCGTCCGCCCGCTCGGCGCGAACCCCGCCTTGCGGTAGGCGCCCTGCGCCCGCTCGTTGTCGGGATGCACGATGAGCCGCACCCGCTCCAGGCCGCTCGCCCACGCCCACTCCAGCCCGGCGTCGAACAACGCCTTGGTCAGCCCGCTGCCCCTCCACTCGGGCCGCACGAACACACCGACCACGTGCCCCTGCCGCCGATCCACGGAGAACCCGGCCCAGTCCGTCGTCCCGGCCTCCTCCACCAGCACGGTCAGCGTGCCGAGCCACATCCCCCCGGGCACCTCCGCGACGATCTGCCGCGCCCCGGACGCGCCCTCCGCGGCTCCGGCCGCCCGCTCCTGCCAGAAGGAGTCCGGCCGGGCAGCGGCGACGTCGTACGTCTCCAGGTAGGCGAGGTGCGCCAGCGGATCCCGCAGCGCACGAAGCCGCAGCTCCTTCACGGCGGGCCATTCGTCGGCGCGTATGGAGCGGATCACGTAGTCACCGGGGGCCCTGGCACTCATGCGGGCCACCGTAATACCCGGGTACTACGCCCCTCACCTGATATACGGCCTCCGGGCGGACGACCCCTCGCGCGCCGGGCCGCGATCATGGTCGGATGGACCCCGTGAAGCCCGTGCCGGAAGACCGAGCGGCCGAACCCCTCACCGAGTACGTCCAGCGCGTCAGCCGGCGGGTCCGCGCCTTCGACCGTCGCCGTCCCCTCGTGTGGGACCTGCACCTCACCGGTCTGTGGGTGCTGGCCGCCCTGATCGACGCCTCCGGCGGCTGGCGCAACGTCGCCCACGATCCCGACGTCCCCGTCGCCCTCGTCCTCGTCCTCAGCCTCGCCCTCTCCGTCCCCCTGCTCTGGCGCCGCAGCCACCCCCTGGTGGCCCTGCTCGTCACGCTGCCCGCGGCTTTGGTGAACGCCTGGTCGGGCGCCACCCTCCAAGCGGCCCTGCTCCAACTGCTCCTCATCCACCACATCGCCCTGCGCCTGCCGCTGCGCAACCTCTGGTGGGCGGTGCTCCTGGTGACCACCCCGACCTGTGTCACGGTCGCCCGCTACGGGGACAGCGCCGGCCCCTGGAACCAGCAGCTCGGCTCGCAGATCCTCTCCGTCGGCGTGGCCGCCCTCATCGGCATCACCGTCCGCACCCGGCGGGACTACACCGCGGCCCTGGAGGACCGTGCCCGCCGCCTGGAGACGGAACGCGACCAGCAGGGCCGCCTCGCCGCCGCCGCCGAACGCGCCCGCATAGCCCGGGAGATGCACGACATCATCGGCCACAACCTCTCCGTCATCACCGGTCTCGCCGACGGCGGTCGCTACGCCGCCGCAAGGTCGCCCGAACGCGCCGCCCAGGCCCTCGACGCCATCGCCACCACCAGCCGCCAGGCCCTGGGAGAACTACGCCGCCTCCTCGACGTCCTGCGCCAAGAGGAGCGGGACGGCACCCGGGCTGCCGAGCTGGCCCCGCAGCCCTCACTCACCGACCTCGACCAGCTCCTCGACGGCGTCCGCAGGGCCGGTCTCCCCGTCCGCACGACCGTCCAGGGCCGGGCCACTCTCCCGGAGGGCCGCCAGCTCACGGTCTACCGCGTCATCCAGGAAGCCCTCACCAACACCCTCAAGCACGCCGGCCCCGACGCCACCGCACACATCGACCTCTCCTACGAGACGGGCGGCGCCGTCGCCCTCACCGTCACCGACACCGGCCGCGGCGGGCAGGCCCCCGCCCCCGCGGACGGCCGCGGCCTGCCCGGCATGCGCGAGCGAACGTCCCTGTACGGCGGCACACTTGAGGCCGGCCCACGGCCACGCCCCGAGCGGGGCTGGCGCGTCCACCTGCACCTACCGGAGGAATCCCCGCAGTGACCACCGTCCTCATCGCCGACGACCAGCCGCTCCAGCGCTTCGGCTTCCGGATGCTCCTGGAGAGCCAGGACGACATGACGGTCGTGGGGGAGGCGGCCAACGGCGCCGAAGCCGCCCGCATGGCGGCCGAACTCCACCCCGACGTGGTCCTCATGGACGTCCGCATGCCCGGCATGGACGGTATCGAGGCGACCCGCCGCATCGTCGCGGGCGGCGCCCGCACCAGGGTCCTGATCCTCACGACCTTCGACCTCGACGAGTACGCCTACTCCGGGCTGCGCGCAGGTGCCTCCGGTTTCCTCGTCAAGGATGCCCAGCCGGAGGAGCTGCTCTCCGGCATCCGGGCCGTGGCCACGGGCGACGCGGTGGTGGCCCCGAGCCTGACCCGCCGTCTGCTCGACGCGTACGTCCACCATCTGCCGGCCGCCCCCGCCCCGGACGCCGCCCCCGATCCGCGCCTGACCGCTCTCACCGACCGCGAGACCGAGATCCTGCGGGTGATAGGCCAGGGCTGGACCAACACGGAGATAGCGGAGCGCCTCCACCTCGCCGAGTCCACGGTCAAGACCCATGTGGGCCGCATCCTGTCCAAGACCGGCTCGCGGGACCGCGTCCAGGCGGTCATCCTGGCGTACGACGCGAAGTTGGTGGGGTGAACGTCGGTGAACACCGGTGAACTGCCCCTGGAACGCAGAAAACCCCGCACCGTTTCCGGTGCGGGGTTTCCTCGCAATAATTGTTCGGCGGCGTCCTACTCTCCCACAGGG
>NZ_RAIF01000054.1 GCF_003671715.1 Streptomyces sp. E2N166
GGCCCCTAGGCGCTGTTTCTCGGATCTCCTGACTGGGGCGGGGTGTTGGGGTCAGGCTGGCTTCATGAGTCGTGGGGATCTGACGAACGCGGAATGGGCTCGGTTGGAGTCGTTCTTACCTCCTGGCGGTGCGCGGGGAGGTCGGTGGAGCGATCACCGTCGGGTGATCAACGGAGTGCTCTACCGGGTGCGGACGGGGGTGCAGTGGCGGGATCTGCCGGAACGGTTCGGCCCCTGGGAGACGGTCTATAAGCGGCATCGCCGCTGGTCAGCGGATGGAACGTGGAGAATGCTGCTGTCTCGCATCCAGGCCGCCGAGGATGC
>NZ_RAIF01000019.1 GCF_003671715.1 Streptomyces sp. E2N166
CTCCCCGCCTCCGCCTCCGCCACCGCCGGCGCCGTCGCCCTTGCCTCCGCCGCCGTCACCCTTCGGTTCCTCGGAGGCCGGCTGCTCAGGCGCCTTCGGCACCTCGGGCACCGACTCGACCGCGCTCGGCAGGGCCTCCGGACTCGCGCTCGGACTGGGCGCCAGCGCACTGCCCGCCTGCTCGATCTGATCCGTGGCACTGGTGCGGACCTGCGGCTTGTACGCAATCCAGATCATCACGAACGCGATCGTCAACGCCAGCGCGATACCGAAGAACGCCGCCAGCCAGCCCGGCAGGAACCCACGCTGGACATACGTCCCCTCGACCTCGTCCGGCTCGACCCCCGACCGGCGCACCGCCAGCGAGTACGGCCGCTCCTCCTTCGACCCGAACCAGATGATCTGCCGCGGCTTCAGCGTCGTCTCCACGAACGCCGCCCGGCCCGGCTCGATCTGCACATTCCCCGGACGGATCTCGTACGACAGATGATCCCCGGTATCACTCCCCGAAACCGACGCCGTCACCTTCGTATTGCCCAGGTTGTCCACCGCCAGCCGCGGCCGCCCCCGGAACCGCCCCTTCACCGTCGGCGGCACCAACTCCGCCCGCACCTCGGTGAACGGCGTGATCGTCAGATTCCCCTCCGGAACCGTCACCGCGTCCGGATGCTCCGTCGGCGTGATCCGCACCGCAAACGGATTCGGCCCCGCCACCGCATCCGACGTACGCGGCGGCGCAAACGTCAGCTCCACCGTCCCCGTCGTCCCCGGATACAAACGCAGCGTCGGCGGCTCCACCGTCGTCCACGGCGCCACATCCCCCACAGGGTCGAACCGGTACTCGTCAACGACATCACCGGTATTACGCACCCGCAGCCGCACACGCGTGCTACTGCCGGGATCAACGGTGGCGGACGCGGGCTCCAGCGAAGTCCAAAGGCTCAC
>NZ_RAIF01000012.1:0-3315 GCF_003671715.1 Streptomyces sp. E2N166
ACGGACGCTTCCTTTGTACTCACCCGAGAGACTCTCTCAGGCTTTCCTCCGGGCGCTTCCCTTCGGTCTTGCGTTTCCGACTCTATCAGATCCTTTCGGCCCTGATTCCCTGTCGGCGGGATTTGTCGAGGCCTTCTGGCTTTCGCCCGTCGGCCTTTCGACATTCACTACGTTAGCCGATTCCTCCGTGGACTCATAATCGAGTCTCGCGAGTTTGAATTCAGGCATGCGGACACGCCAGATTCGCCCCCGCTGAGGAGAAGTCGTAGGTAGTGGGTTGGCCGCTTCCGGCTGCAGGCGATTGCCGTACCCGGGTCAAGCGGCTCGGGCTACGTTACGCGCCTGTCAAGGGAGAGTCAACTTCGGCGGCGGGGCACATGGGCCCGATAGGGACTGACCGTCGGGTCATCGGCGACCCAGTAACGCCAGGGATGGACGCCGCCCTCGCCGGCCACGCCGGTGCGTGGGCCGTTGAGTACCTGGTCGCGGGGCACAGGTGCGCCGGTCAGGACGCGCAGGGGGGTGGCCTCGGCGGTGCAGGCGTCCGTGCCGTTCAAGGATCGGTCCACGCCCAGGGCGGTGGCGAGGCGGGCCGGGCCTTTGGCCAGTTCCTTGTCATTGCGGGCGGAGAGTCGACGGGTGCGGGCCAGCTCGGCGCCCTCGATGATCTCGCCGGCGCGGAGCAGAACGGCGCTCGCCCTGCCCTCGGGACCGCACACCAGATTCATGCAGAACCACATGCCATAGGTGAAGTAGACGTACACGTGTCCGGGGGGACCGAACATCACTTCGTTGCGGGGCGTGCGACCTCGGTAGGCGTGGGAGCCGGGGTCGTTCTGACCGTCGTAGGCCTCGACCTCCGTCAGGCGGAGGGCGATCGGACCGTCCGGGGTGTCGCGGACCAGGATGCGGCCCAGGAGGTCCGGGGCCACCTCGAGGATGGGCCGGTCGAAGAAATCTCTGGGCAGAGGCGTACGGTCGGGGCTCGCGATCATGCTGTCCGAGCGTAACGCAGCCGGGTCCGTGCGCGGGGTGGCCAGGGAGTGTCCGCCGTGCCAGGGGGCGGGGCGCGGAACCGGTCACGGCCGAATCGCGTTTGTAGGGATCAGGGGTTCACACAAAGCCTGGAGAGGGAGAGACATGGCGTTCAAGAAGCTGCTCGCGAGCCTGGGGGCCGGCGGGGCTTCGGTCGAGACCGTGCTGAGCGAGGCCAACGTCGTTCCGGGCGGTGTCGTCCAGGGCGAGGTGCGGATCCAGGGCGGGTCCGTCGACCAGCAGATCGAGGCGCTGTCGGTCGGGCTGCAGGCCAAGGTCGAGGTGGAGAGCGGCGACCAGGAGTACAAGCAGGACATCGAGTTCACGAAGAGCCGGCTCGGTGGTGCCTTCGAGCTGAAGGCGAACGCCGTACACGCCGTGCAGTTCGGGCTCGAGATTCCGTGGGAGACGCCGATCACGACGATCGACGGGCAGACGCTGCGCGGGATGGACATCGGCGTGACCACGGAGCTGGAGATCGCGCGCGCCGTGGACTCCGGTGACCTGGACCCGATCAACGTGCACCCGCTGCCGGCGCAGAAGGCGATCCTGGACGCGTTCATCGGGCTGGGCTTCCGCTTCAAGAGCGCGGACATGGAGCGGGGCCACATCCGCGGTACACGGCAGAAGCTGCCGTTCTACCAGGAGATCGAGTTCCTCCCGCCGCAGCAGTACCGAGGACTGAACCAGGTCGAGCTGAGCTTCGTCGCCGATGCTCAGGCGATGGACGTCGTGCTGGAGATGGACAAGAAGCCCGGGCTGTTCAGCGAGGGCAGCGACACGTTCCGTTCCTTCAAGGTGGGGCTGAACGACTACCAGGGGACCGACTGGACGGCGTACGTCAACCAGTGGCTGTCCGAGGTCGGCAGCAAGCGGAACTGGTTCTAGGGGTTCTAGGCTCGGACCGCACTGCACCGAACGATCAGGAGGTACCGAGGTGACCGAGCTCAAGCGGCGGCCGCTCCCCCATGACTTCCACCCGCCCGTGCCGGCGTTCACGGTCACGAGTGAGGACGTCCAGGAGGGGGCGACGCTCAAGGACGCTCAGGTTCACGCGGCCGGCAACACCTCGCCGCAACTGCGGTGGGAGGGTTTCCCCGCCGAGACCAAAAGCTTCGCCGTGACGTGCTACGACCCGGACGCCCCGACGGGCAGCGGGTTCTGGCACTGGGTCGTGTTCGACATCCCGGCCTCGGTGACCGAGCTGCCGGTGGGCGCGGGCAGTGGCAAGTTCGAGGGGCTGCCGGAGGGGGCCGTACAGGCGCGCAACGACTTCGGCAGCAAGGACTTCGGCGGTGCCGCGCCGCCGGCCGGGGACGGGCCGCACCGGTACGTGTTCACGGTGTACGCCGTGGACCAGGAGAAGCTGGGGCCGGACGCGGAAGCCACCCCGGCGTTCGTCGGCTTCAATCTGCGGTTCCACACGATCGCGCGTGCCCAGCTGATCGGTGAGTACGAGGTGTCCACCGAGGGCTAGGGACCTGTCCGGCGGATCATGCCGCAGACGGGAGCCGGCACGCCCGTCTGCGTCGGCGGTTGCCGGGCATGCCCCAGTGTTCCGAGCGTTCATGGAACGTTTGCCCGCCCCTGGTCTTGGAATGGATCAGGGGCGGGCATTTTTGTTGCCGGGGGGGGCGTGGGGGAGCTTTCCCCCTCGCAGGAGCAGCAGATATTGCGTTGTCCATCTCGGCGTGCCCGGCCAGAGTTGATCCCAGCCCGCCACGGGGTGGGCCGGTGCGCACGGGAGGTGGGCTGGTATGCGGGACACGCTGGTACTCAACGCGAGCTTCGAGCCGTTGTCGACGGTGACGCTTCATCGAGCCGTCGTTCTGGTGCTCCAGGACAAGGCCGTCGTCGAACAGGCCCACCCTCAACTGCGGATGCGCGGAGCCGCGCTCGACATACCGGCGCCCCGGGTGATCAGGCTGTGCCAATACGTACGGGTGCCCTTCCGAAGACGCGCTCCATGGTCGAGGCGGGGCGTGCTGGTCCGGGACCGGCACCGGTGCGCGTACTGCGGGCGGCGGGGGACGACCGTCGACCACGTGGTGCCGCGGTCGCTCGGCGGGCAGGACACATGGTTGAACACGGTGGCCTCGTGTGCCGAGGACAATCACCGGAAGGCGAACCGGACGCCCGAGCAGGCGGGTATGCCGCTGCTGCGGGAGCCGTTCGAGCCGACGCCTGCCGACGCGATGCTCCTCGCCTTGGGTCAGGACGACTTCGACGCGTTGCCGGAGTGGCTCGCCCAGCCGGCCGCGTGACCCACCACGTCGATGG
>NZ_RAIF01000012.1:3548-5881 GCF_003671715.1 Streptomyces sp. E2N166
TGGCTCCGGACAGGCCCTTGAGGGCGTCGCCGATCTCGCTGGGGACGATCCAGAGCTTGTTGGCGTCGCCCTCGGCGATCTTCGGCAGCATCTGGAGGTACTGGTAGGAGAGCAGCTTCTGGTCCGGGTCGCCGGCGTGGATGGCCTCGAAGACGGTGCGGACGGCCTGGGCCTCGCCCTCGGCGCGCAGGGCGGCGGCCTTGGCCTCACCCTCGGCGCGCAGGATCTGGGACTGCTTCTCGCCCTCGGCGCGCAGGATCTCGGACTGCCGGACACCCTCGGCCTGGAGGATCGCGGCGCGCTTGTCGCGGTCGGCGCGCATCTGCTTCTCCATCGAGTCCTGGATGGAGGTGGGCGGCTCGATGGCCTTGAGTTCCACGCGGTTGACGCGGATGCCCCACTTGCCGGTGGCCTCGTCGAGGACGCCGCGCAGGGCCGCGTTGATCTCCTCGCGGGAGGTGAGGGTCCGCTCCAGGTCCATGCCGCCGATGATGTTGCGGAGTGTGGTGACGGTCAGCTGCTCGATGGCCTGGATGTAGCTGGCGACCTCGTACGTCGCGGCGCGGGCGTCGGTCACCTGGTAGTAGATGACCGTGTCGATGTTGACGACCAGGTTGTCCTGGGTGATGACCGGCTGCGGCGGGAAGGGGACGACCTGCTCGCGCAGGTCGATGCGGTTGCGGATGGTGTCGATGAACGGGACGACGATGTTGAGGCCCGCGTTCAGTGTCCGCGTGTAGCGGCCGAAACGCTCGACGATGGCGGCGCTGGCCTGTGGGATGACCTGGATGGTCTTGATCAGGGCGATGAAGACCAACACCACCAGGATGATCAAGACGATGATGACCGGTTCCATCGTGGTTGTCCGTCCCCTTCTCCGCCTCGGCGCTCTGGCAGATCCTATTGGCCCTGGCTACTGGCCCTGACTACGGCTGATCTTACGGCTCTTGAGGATCTTGCTGGTCGAGTCTGACAGACCGTCGTGTATCGCGGAGGGTGTTCGGTCCACTTGTTCCCGGCGAGGTCACATGATGATCGCCGTGGCCCCCTCGATGTCCACGACGTCGACTTCCTCGCCCGTCTCGAAGGTCCGCCCGGTGTCGAGTGCGCGTGCCGACCAGACCTCCCCGGCGAGCTTGATCCGGCCGCCCGAGCCGTCGACCCGCTCCAGTACGACGGCCTGTCTGCCCTTCAGGGCGTCCACGCCCGTGGCCAGTTGGGGCCGTTGGGAGCGGTGCCGGGCGGCGATGGGCCGTACGACGGCGATGAGGGCGACCGAGACGATGACGAAGACGAGTACCTGGACGACGACGTCCGCGCCGAACCCGGATGCGACGGCGGCGGCGACCGCGCCGACGGCGAGCATCCCGAACTCCGGCATCGCGGTCACAACGAGCGGAATTCCGAGCGCTGCCGCGGCGACGAGCCACCACACCCATGCGTCGATGTCGTTCACATGGTCATGGTAGGTCCGGGTGACGTGCCGGGGACAGGGCGCACGGGGGGCGGGTCAGGACAGGGGGAGCCCCTGTGCGGTCCAGCGGTCGCCGACCTGCTCGACGACGAGCGGGAGTCCGAAGCAGAGGGAGAGGTTGCGGGAGGTCAGTTCGAGCTCCAGCGGGCCCGCGGCCATGATCTCGCCCTGACGGATCATCAGGACGTGGGTGAAGCCCGGGGCGATTTCCTCGACGTGGTGGGTGACCATGATCATCGAGGGGGCGATCGGGTCGCGGGCGAGGCGGCCGAGGCGGCGCACGAGGTCCTCGCGGCCGCCGAGGTCGAGGCCGGCGGCCGGCTCGTCCAGGAGCAGCAGTTCGGGGTCGGTCATCAGGGCGCGGGCGATCAGCGTGCGCTTGCGCTCGCCCTCGGAGAGGGTGCCGAACTTCCGTTCCAGGTACTCGGTCATGCCCAGGCGGTCGAGGAAGGCGCGGGCGCGCTGCTCGTCGATGTCCTCGTACTCCTCCTGCCAGCCGGCGGTCATGCCGTAGGCGGCGGTCAGTACGGTCTGCAGGACGGTCTGGCTCTTGGGCAGCTTGTCGGCCATGGCGATGCCGGCCATGCCGATGCGCGGGCGCAGTTCGAAGACGTCCGTGCCGGGCTTGCCGAGGGTCTCGCCGAGGATGGTGGCGGTGCCGTTGCTGGGGTAGAGGTAGCTGGACGCGACATTGAGGAGGGTGGTCTTGCCGGCGCCGTTGGGGCCCAGGATGACCCAGCGCTCACCCTCCTTCACCGACCAGGAGACCTGGTCCACCAGAGCCCGGCCCTCGCGGACCACGGATACGTCCTGAAGCTCCAGAACATCGCTCATGAGCGCGTTGTCTCCCCTTGCATTG
>NZ_RAIF01000012.1:6755-16380 GCF_003671715.1 Streptomyces sp. E2N166
GCGCGGCGCGCGGCTGCCTGCGGCTGGGCGGGGCGGGATGTGACCGGCCTCCCGGGTGGCGGCCCGGGAGGCCGTGGTTGGCCTGGTGGCCTGGGTCAGTGGTTGACGCCGAGGTTGCCGAAGGCCGGGTTCAGGACGCCGATGACGTTGACGCTGTTGCCGACGGCGTTCACCGGGATGTGGATCGGCGCCTGGACGACGTTGCCGGAGGCGACGCCCGGGGAGCCGATGGCCTCGCCGTGGGCGACCGAGCCGTCGGTGGCGGAAGCCATGCCCGCGCCGGCGGCGATCAGCCCGCCGGCCACCATCGTCACGGCCGCTGCCTTCTTCAGGTTCCTCACTTACAAGCCCTCCTTGCGATCGCCGCGGCAGTCGCCGCAGCACGCACTGGAGAACGGCCGGGCGCCGGAGAGGATGCGCCATTCGGGGGACATTCCCACGACGGTATGAATCTCCGACCGGAGGGGAACCCTCCGAGTCGCCGCCGCGTACGGGGTCAGCCGGTGGTCAGCCCGTCACACCGTGGCGCACGGCCCACAGCGCGGCCTGGGTGCGGTCCGCGAGATCGAGTTTCATCAGGATGTTCGAGACGTGGGTCTTCACCGTCTTCTCGGAGAGGACGAGGGCTCGCGCGATCTCCCGGTTGGAGCGGCCGTCCGCTATCAGGCCCAGCACCTCGCGCTCCCGCTCCGTGAGGGCACCCGCTCTGCCCTGCCCGGAGTTGTTCTCCTCCTGGGACAGCAGGGCGCCCGCGACCTCGGGCTGGAGCAGGATGTGGCCGGCGTGGACGGAGCGGATGGCGCCCGCCAGCGCGTCGGGATCGACGTCCTTGTAGACGTAACCGGCCGCGCCCGCCCGCAGGGCCGGGACGACGGTGCGCTGCTCGGTGAAGCTGGTGACGATCAGCACGCGCGCGCGGTTGTCCAGCTCGCGGAGTCTGCGCAGCGCGTCGACGCCGTCCATGCCCGGCATCTTGACGTCCATGAGGATCACGTCGGGCTTCAGCTCCTCGGCCCGGTCGACGCCCTCGGTGCCGTCCGCGGCCTCGCCCACCACCTCGATGTCGTCCTGCACCTCCAGGAAGGTGCGCAGGCCCCGGCGGACCACCTGGTGATCGTCGACGAGCAGCACCTTGATTGCGTCAGCCACCGGGGGCCTCCATCTCGATCGTGGTGCCCTTGCCGGGCGCCGATTCAACGGTCAGCCTGCCGCCGGCGCCGCTCGCCCGGTCCCGCATCGAGACCAGGCCAAGGTGGCGTCCCGCGCGGCGCACCGTACGCGTGTCGAAGCCGCTGCCGTCGTCGGTGACCCGCAGCACGGCTCCGGCGCCGCGCCGGTGCAGCGTCACGTCCACGTGCTCCGCCCCGGAGTGGCGCAGGGCGTTGTGCAGTGCCTCCTGGGCGACGCGCAGCATCGCCTCCTCCTGGGCGGCGGGCAGGGCCTTGACCCCGCTGCCGGTGAAGGTCACGCGCGCGGAGTGGGCGCGGTCCAGGACGTGGATCTGGGTGCGGAGGGTGGCGACGAGACCGTCCTCGTCCAGGGCGGCGGGGCGCAGCTCGACGACGGCGGCGCGCAGCTCGTCGGCGGCCTCCGCGGCGAGCGCGGCGACCTGCTGCAGCTCACCCTTGGCGCGCGCGGGGTCGCGGTCGACCAGGGTGGCTGCGGCCTGGGCGGTCAGACGCAGCGAGAACAGCTTCTGGCTGACCGCGTCGTGCAGTTCGTGGGCGAGGCGGGAGCGCTCCTCGGCGATGGTCAGCTCGCGGCTGCGTTCGTAGAGGCGGGCGTTGGTGAGGGCGATGGCGGCGTGCTGGGCGAGGATGCCCAGCAGTTCCTCGTCGTCCGCGGTGAAGCCGCAGCCGCCGGTCGGCTTCGGACACGGGGGGTGTGGGGGATGTCCCCCCACGGGGCGCAGCTTGTTGGCGAGGAACAGCGCCCCGATCACCTCGTCGCCGTCGCGGATCGGCAGTCCCAGGAAGTCGACCAGGTCCGGGTGGGCCGACGGCCAGCCCTCGAAGCGGGGGTCCTTGCGGACGTCGCCGAGGCGCTGGGGCGTCGCCTCGTGCAGCATCGCGGCGAGGATGCCGTGCTGGCGCGGCAGGGGGCCGATGGCCTTCCACTGCTCGTCGCTGACGCCGTCGACCACGAACTGTGCGAAGCCGCCGTGGTCGTCGGGGACGCCGAGGGCGGCGTACTGCGCGTCGAGCAGCTCGCGGGCCGAGGCGACGATCGTCTTGAGGACGTCGCGCACCTCGAGATGCCTGCTCATGGCCAGCAGCGCGGAACTGACCGCGGCGAGGCCGGACCGGGGGCCGTGACTCATGTCCTCACGGTACCGGCGGGGTGCGACACCGGGATCGGGCCTGTGACCGCCGTCGCCTAGGGCGGTGGGCCTAGGTCCCGGGTCCCGCCCGCCGGTCCTAGGGCGAAGGGCCCCGCACGGTTGCGGCCGGTGCCCGAGGCGGCCGCTGCGGCGCGGTTCCTACGTTGAGGATCACGCCGGCCGCTCAGGAGGCGTGGACGACGAGGGGACGTGTGTCATGCCGGTTGCGATCATCACGGGAGCTTCGAAGGGACTGGGCCGGGCGCTGGCCGAGGCTTTGGCGGCGCGGGGCTGGGACCTGGTGCTGGATGCCAGGACGCCGGCGGTGCTCAAGGAGACCGCGGCGACGCTGGAGGCGTACGGAACGCGCGTGACGGCGCTGCCCGGGGACGTCACCGACGCCGGGCACCGGGCCGGGCTGGTCGCGGCGGCCCGGCGGCTGGGCGGGGTGGATCTGCTGGTCAGCAACGCGAGCGCGCTGGGTGCGGAGCCGCTGGTGCGGCTGGAGGAGCTGCCGCCGGCCGGGCTGCGGCGGGCCCTGGAAGTGAACGTCGTGGCCGCGCTGGGCCTGGTCCAGGAGGCGCTGCCGTTGCTGCGCGCGGCCCGGGCGGGCGCGGTGCTGACGGTCAGTTCGGACGCCGCGGCGGAGGCGTACGAGACGTGGGGCGGCTACGGGGCGTCCAAGGCGGCCCTGGACCAGCTGGCGGCGGTGCTGGGCGCCGAGGAGCCGGGGCTGCGGGTGTGGGCGGTCGATCCCGGGGACATGGCCACCGACCTGTACGCGGCGGCCGTACCGGACGACGACGGCCCGCGGCCCGATCCGGTGGATGTCGTCCCGGCGCTGCTCAGGTTGCTGGACGAGCGGCCGGCCAGCGGTCGCTACGGTGCTCCGGCGCTGCTGGAGGGACCGCGATGACGCTGGCGCTGCGCGTTCCGGAGGAGCTGTCGGCCCGGGTACCCGCCGAACAGCGGGGGCCTGGCCTGGACCGGGACGGCGTTCGGCTGCTGGTGTCGCGTGGCACCGAGGTGTCGCATCACGTGTTCCGGGAGCTGCCGGGGCTGCTGCGGGCCGGGGATCTGCTCGTCGTCAACACGTCGGCGACGCTGGCCGCAGCCGTCGACGGGCGTGTCGACGACGCGCCCGTGGTGGTGCACTTCTCCACGCGCGGGGACGACGGCCGCTGGGCGGTGGAGCTGCGGGACCCCGACGGAAGGGGCACCACGCGCGCGCGTGCGGGCGGGCCGGAGGGGACGGAGGTGCGGCTCCCCGGCGGTGCGCGGCTCGTGCTGGAGGAGCCGTTGAGTTCGCGCGGGGAGCGGTTGTGGTGGGCTCGGGTGTCGGGGGCGGAGGTACCCGTGGTGCTGCGGGAGTACGGACGGCCCATTCGTTACTCCTATACGAAGCGGGATCAGCCGTTGTCCGCGTACCAGACCGTGTTCGCGCTGCCGTCCGCGGACGGGACGGGCAGCGCGGAGATGCCGAGCGCGGCACGTCCCTTCACGGCGCGGCTGGTGGCGGAGCTGGTGAGCCGGGGGGTGCGGTTCGCGCCGGTGACGCTGCACGCGGGGGTGGCTTCGGCGGAGTCGCACGAGCCGCCGTATCCCGAGCGGTTCTCCGTGCCGGAGGCGTCGGCGCGGCTGATCAACGCCGCCGGGGCCGGTGACGGACGGGTGGTGGCGGTGGGGACGACGGCCGTGCGGGCGGTGGAGTCGGCGGCCGGCGCCGACGGGGTCGTACGGGCCCGGGCGGGGTGGACCGATCTGGTCGTGACTCCGGAGCGCGGGGTGCGGGTGGTCGACGGGCTGCTGACGGGGCTGCACGAGCCAGAGGCCTCGCATCTGCTGATGCTGGAGGCGGTGGCGGGGCGGGCGGCGATCGGCCGCGGGTACGAGGCCGCGGTGCTCGGTCGCTACCTGTGGCACGAGTTCGGGGACGTCCACCTGCTCCTGCCGTAGGAGCTGCCGCAGGAGGGGCGCGCAGGCCCTCACACACCGCATTGCTTCAGCAACCAAGTGTGAGAAGGGCGGGGGGTGCGTGTGAGCCCGCGCATAGGGCGCACGTCACGTACGAAGGGGAGTAGGAGAACGACTCGTCCGTTTTGAGCGGGGCAGATGGTCCAATCTGCCCCGCTTTACCCTTCCCTGATCCACTACCTCGGATCGTACGTCACACCTTTGCCTCCGAATTTTGCGGCCGCTAAGAATTGCTCTCGTCGCTCAACGCGGCGGGTTGTCGCCCCGCGGCGTTTGTGCCGGAAGCATCCCTGTCCCCACCGGACGAGAGCGACCTCCGCGCTATTCGAAGAGGTCTATCCCGCCATGCCCAAGAACATCTTCACCCGTGGTCATAGTCGTCCCCTGAACCGCACCCACAAGCTCGCGATAGCCGGTGTCGGCACGCTCGGCGCCGCCGCCGTCGCGCTCACCGCGGTCCCGGCCAGCGGTCAGACGACCACGAGCGAGGCTGCCGCTCCGAAGGCCAAGGTGGCGTACAGCACCGAGCAGATCCAGGACGTGCACGCCGGCGTCACCGGTCAGCTCGCCGGCGCCAGCCAGAAGGTCGCCTCCATCGAGGCGAAGAAGGAGGCGGCCGCCAAGGCCGCCGCCAAGAAGAAGGCCGCTGCCGAGAAGGCCGCGGAGAAGCGCGAGGCCAAGGAGACCGCCAGCCGGTCCGCCAAGCGCGCCGAGGTCAAGCAGGCCTCGACGAAGAGCTACTCCGACAACCTCGACGGCTGGATCCGCGAGGCCCGGGACATCATGAAGAAGCACGACATCCCGGGTACCTACGAAGGCATCCACCGCAACATCATGCGGGAGTCCTCCGGCAACCCGAAGGCCATCAACGACTGGGACATCAACGCCATCAACGGCATCCCGTCCAAGGGCCTGCTCCAGGTGATCCCGCCGACGTTCGAGGCCTACCACGTGCCCGGGACCTCCAAGAACATCTACGACCCGGTCGCCAACATCGTCGCCGCCTGCAACTACGCCGCGGACAAGTACGGCACCATGGACAACGTCGACAGCGCGTACTGAGGTCGGCGCGGACCTCTTCACGACGTCGCCGACGCCGATCCGAACGCCGAAGGGCGGCACCCTCCTGACGGGGTGCCGCCCTTCGGGGCGTCGCGGCCGCGGCTACCCGCGGCCTCGGGCTACTTGCGCATGACCTCGGGCTCGTGGCGGCGCAGGAAGCGTGCCACGAAGAAGCCGCAGATCACGCCGAGGACGATCAGCGCGGCCATGTTCAGGCCCCAGGCGCCGACGGTGTGCTCCCACAGCGGATCCGCCTCGGCACCCTGCTCGGGCGGGCTGATCCTGTTGAAGTCCAGCGTGGCGCCGGCCGCGGCGACCGCCCAGCGCGACGGCATCAGGTACGAGAACTGGTTGACGCCGACCGCGCCGTTCAGGGCGAAGAGGCAGCCGGTGAAGACGACCTGGATGATCGCGAACATGACCAGCAGCGGCATGGTCTTCTCGGCGGTCTTCACCAGCGAGGAGATGATCAGGCCGAACATCATCGAGGTGAAGCCCAGCGCCATGATCGGCAGGGACAGCTCGAGGAGCGTCAGCCCTCCGAGGACGAGCCCCTCCTCCGGGATCTCCCGGGTGGCGAAGCCGATGACGCCGACCAGCAGGCCCTGCAGCACCGTGATCACGCCGAGCACGAAGACCTTGGACATCAGGTACGCGGAGCGTGACAGGCCGGTCGCGCGCTCCCGCTCGTAGATGACCCGTTCCTTGATCAGCTCACGGACGGAGTTCGCGGCGCCGGCGAAGCAGGCGCCGACCGCGAGGATCAGCAGGACCGTGGTGGCGGTGCCGTTGGGAATGATCCGGCCGGTCTGCGGGTTGGCGGGATTGGGCAGCAGGCCCTTGTCGGCGTCGATGAGCAGGCTCACCGCGCCGAGTACGGCCGGCAGGATCACCATCAGGGCGAGGAAGCCCTTGTCCGAGACGATCACCGAGGTGTAGCGCCGTACCAGCGTGACGAACTGGGACATCCAGCCCTGCGGCTTCGGCGGCTTCATCGCCTGCATCGCCGGTACCTGTACGGACTGCGGCGCGACGGCGTCGATGTCCGCGGCGTACATCTGGTAGTGCTGCGAGCCCTTCCAGCGGCCCGCCCAGTCGTAGTCGCGGTAGTTCTCGAAGGCGGAGAAGACGTCGGCCCAGGTGTCGTAGCCGAAGAAGTTCAGCGCCTCCTCGGGCGGGCCGAAGTAGGCCACCGAGCCGCCCGGCGCCATCACCAGCAGCTTGTCGCAGATCGCCAGCTCGGCCACCGAGTGGGTGACGACGAGGACGGTGCGGCCGTCGTCGGCGAGGCCGCGCAGCAGCTGCATGACGTCGCGGTCCATGCCCGGGTCGAGGCCGGAGGTCGGCTCGTCCAGGAAGATCAGCGACGGCTTGGTGAGCAGTTCCAGGGCCACGGAGACACGCTTGCGCTGGCCGCCGGACAGGGACGTGACCTTCTTGTCCTTGTGGATGTCCAGCTTCAGCTCGCGCAGCACCTCGTCGATGCGGGCGTCGCGCTCGGCGGCCGTGGTGTCGGCCGGGAAGCGGAGCTTGGCCGCGTACTTGAGGGCCTTCTTGACGGTCAGCTCCTTGTGCAGGATGTCGTCCTGCGGGACCAGACCGATGCGCTGACGCAGCTCGGCGAACTGCTTGTACAGGTTCCTGTTGTCGTACAGGACCTCGCCCTGGTCGGCGGGCCGGTACCCGGTGAGCGCCTTGAGCAGGGTCGACTTGCCGGAACCGGACGGGCCGATGACCGCGATCAGCGACTTCTCGGGGACGCCGAAGGAGACGTCCTTGAGGATCTGCTTGCCCCCGTCGACCGTGACGGTCAGGTGCCGGGCGGAGAAGGACACCTCACCGGTGTCGACGAACTCCTCGAGCCGGTCGCCGACGATGCGGAACGTCGAGTGGCCGACGCCCACGACGTCGGTCGGGCCGAGCAGCTGGGAGCCGCCCTTGGCGATCGGCATACCGTTGACGTACGTGCCGTTGTGCGATCCCAGGTCGCGGATCTCCATGCGCCCGTCGGGCGTCGCGTGGAACTCCGCGTGGTTGCGCGAGACCTGCAGGTCGGACACGACCAGCTCGTTCTCCAGGGCACGGCCGATGCGCATCACGCGGCCGAGCGAGAACTGGTGGAACGTGGTCGGACTGCGGTCGCCGTAGACCGGCGGCGCCCCCGCCGCGCCGCCGGGCCCCTGTTGCTGGGGGAAGTGCGGCGCGGCCTGCTGCGGCTGCGGCGCGTGCTGCTGCCAGCCGGCCTGCTGCTGGCCGTGCTGCTGGGCCTGGTGCGGCGGGGCCTGCTGCTTCTGCGGCTCCTGCGCCGGTGCCTGCTGGGCCCAGCCGGCGTTCACACCCTGCGCGGCGTACGGCTGCTGCTGAGGCTGGGCCTGCGGCGTACCGACGGCGGCCTGGGCCCCGGTCAGGCTCACGCGCGGTCCGTCGGTCGCGTTGCCCAGGTTCAGCACCGTGCCGGCGCCGAGCTCCACCTGCTGGATCCGCTGCCCGTGCACGAACGTGCCGTTGGTGCTGCCGTGATCCTCGACGACCCAACTGCGGCCGTTGAAACTGATCGTGGCATGCCGCCAGGAGACCCTGGCGTCGTCGAAGACAAGCTCCCCCTGCGGATCGCGTCCGAGCGCATATGACCGGGACGGGTCGAGCGTCCAGGTCTGTCCATTGGATTCCAGTACGAGTTCCGGCACTCCATGCCCCACTGAGTTGTCCCCCGATTTGCTCCCGTCGCGGGGAGTCTAGGGATGTCGAACATCGGGGGGAACTATTTCAGGCTCGGCCCCCTGACCGAAAGTCGGGCCTTGTGAAGACTGCGTAGGCACCCTTCCGTCCGTTCCCGTTGACGGGGTTGAAACCTGCCCGGAGAGTGGTATCCCACGCGAGGGGGACATGCGCGGCAACTCCGCCGCGCAGCGGATCGGGGGGTCTGCCATGAGCGCGTCCACAAGCGTCGGCACCGAGGGGTACGACAACAAGGTGCCCTGGGGAGACGTCCTGCTGTCCGCGGTCGCCGCCGTGAGCTGGGCGTTGATCGGTATGGCGGGAACGGCGGCACTGGGTCTGCGTCTGCTCGACGCGGACGCCGCGGGCTCGCTCGGCCCGATGACCGCGGCGGTCGTGGCGCTCGGTGCGGGCGGTTCGGTCACACCGGCCGGAGATGTGTCCGCGTTCGGCCTGGGAGGGGCCCAGGCGCACACGGCCATCGAGATCGCGCCACTTGGTGTCAGTCTGGTCGGTGCGCTGCTGCTGGCGTTCTTCTTCCTACGGTCCCTGCGGGCGGCCGGAGTTGTGGTCGCGCCCGCCGAACTCCTCGCGCGCGCGGGTGCGGTGATCGCCCTTTTCGTGGCGATGACGGGCGGACTGGCCTGGGCGGGGCACGATGTCGTCACGATCGACGGCGGCTCGCTCGGGCTGGACGACCTGCCCGGCGGCGGAGGTGGCGGCGGCATCGAGATTCCGGGGCTCGGTGACGTGGGCGACGTCGGCGGGCTGCTGCCCGACCGGATCGGTGACCTCGTCGGCGCCGAGGCGGCCGTCGGCTTCACCGTCGACACCGCGCCGACGCTGCTCGGCGGGCTGATCTGGTCCGCCGGGGTTCTGCTCATCGCCCTGCTGGCCTCGCGTCGCACTCCCCTGCCGCGCGGTTTCGAGGCCGTGCACCGGGTGGTGCGGCCGGCGGTGTCGGCCATCGTCACCGTGGCGCTCACCGCGGTGGCGGCCGGTTTCGCGGCGGCGGCCTACGCGGCGATCGGCGACGACCACCCGCGGCGGATCGCCGGGGCCGCGCTGCTGGGCGCGCCCAACGGGGTCTGGCTCGGTGTTCCGGTCGGCCTGTTCGTGCCGTGGGACGGGCGGGCCACGGGCGAGCTGGTCGAGGTGCTCCCCGCTCCGCTGGACGAGTTGCTGGGCGCCGGCGCCGAGGAACCGGTCACGCTCGGGCGACTGGCGGAGCTGGACGGACGGGTGTGGCTGCTGGGGGTGGCGGCGGCGCTGATCATGCTGTTGGCCGGTGTGCTGACGGCGGTACGGACGCCGGTGACGCGGGGTGAGGCGCGCTCCCTCGCTTTCGCCGGGCGGTGTGCGCTGCGGCTTGGTGCCGCCACCGCGCTGGCGCTGCCGCTGCTGGCCCGGCTGACGGAGGTGTCCGTGAACGCCTCGCTGTCGGTGCTCGGCGTCGACGCGTTCGGCGCGGGCGTCACCCTGCGTGGACACCTCGGCACGGCGCTGCTGCTGGGTGCCGTGTGGGGCGCGGGGGCCGGAGCCGCCGGGGCG
>NZ_RAIF01000012.1:16810-33882 GCF_003671715.1 Streptomyces sp. E2N166
CCGCCGCGGGACCCCGGGGACGGCCGGTGAAGGGTTCGGCCCCGGGCCAAAAGCCCGCTGCCGTCGCCTCCAGCAGCGCCGCGACGGACGGTGAAAGGGCGGGAAGGTGATGCAGACGGCCTGCGTGCGCCGGGCCACCGTCCTGGCCGGGGGGGGAGGGCCGACCGGCTCCCCCGGGCTCCAGCGCCCGCCCCCGCATTCCGGGAGCGGCAGTGGTGTGGTGTCCGTCAGGCGGACCTCGGGGGCGGGAGGCACCGGGTGCCGGATACGGTTGGAGCACCATGAGCGCTTCGCAGACCTCTGACGTTCCCACGCTTCTCGTCAAGATCTTCGGCAAGGACCGACCGGGCATCACGGCCGGCCTGTTCGACACCCTCGCCGCCTACTCCGTCGACGTGGTCGACATCGAGCAGGTCGTCACCCGTGGCCGGATCGTGCTGTGCGCGCTCGTGACCGAGCCGCCCCGAGGGCTGGAGGGCGACCTGCGGGCGACCGTCCACAGCTGGGCGGAGTCGCTGAAGCTGCAGGCGGAGATCATCTCCGGCATCGGCGACAACCGGCCGCGCGGTCTCGGCCGCTCCCTGGTCACGGTGCTCGGCCACCCGCTCACCGCGGAGGCGACCGCCGCCATAGCGGCCCGCATCACCGAGTCCGGCAGCAACATCGACCGTATCTTCCGGCTGGCCAAGTACCCGGTCACCGCCGTCGAGTTCGCGGTGTCCGGCGTGCAGACCGAGCCGCTGCGCACCGCGCTGGCCACCGAGGCCGCGGCGCTCGGGGTGGACGTCGCGGTCGTCTCGGCGGGGCTGCACCGGCGGGCGCAGCGCCTGGTCGTGATGGACGTGGACTCCACGCTGATCCAGGACGAGGTCATCGAGCTGTTCGCCGCGCACGCCGGCTGCGAGGACCAGGTCGCCGAGGTGACGGCGTCCGCGATGCGCGGGGAGCTGGACTTCGAGCAGTCGCTGCACGCGCGTGTGGCGCTGCTGGCGGGGCTGGACGCCTCGGTGGTGGAGAAGGTGCGCGGCGAGGTGCGGCTGACACCGGGTGCCCGCACCCTGATCCGTACGCTGAAGCGGCTCGGCTACCAGGTGGGGGTCGTCTCCGGCGGCTTCACCCAGGTCACCGATGATCTGCGGGAGCGGCTGGGGCTGGACTTCGCCCAGGCCAACACGCTGGAGATCGTCGACGGCAGGCTGACCGGCCGGGTCACCGGGGAGATCGTGGACCGGGCGGGCAAGGCGCGGCTGCTGCGCAGGTTCGCCGCCGAGGCGGGCGTGCCGCTGTCGCAGACCGTGGCGATCGGCGACGGCGCCAACGACCTGGACATGCTGAACGCGGCCGGACTCGGCGTCGCCTTCAACGCCAAGCCGGTGGTGCGCGAGGCGGCGCACACCGCGGTGAACGTGCCCTTCCTCGACACGGTCCTGTATCTGCTGGGCATCACCCGCGAGGAGGTCGAGGCGGCGGACACACTGGAGGAGGGTCTCGGCGAGGACCTCGGCCTCCCTCTCGACCGGATCTGACCCGGCGGGCGAGCGCCCGGCACGGTGCGCACCCGCCACAGCGGCATCCGACGCGGCCGCCACCCGGACGCGGCGAGCGCACGACGCGGCCAGACGCCGGCACGGCCCACCACCCTGCACGGCGAGGCCCCTCGCCCGCAGGGCCCGGGCCGCCCGGGTGCCGGGCCCTGCGGCGCGGGGTGGGATCAGAGGGGTGGGATCAGATCAGTCGGTCGGCGCCCAGTAGTCGGCCAGGGAGGCCGCGCCAGGCTCCACGTCCTTCCACGAGCCCGTGAAGGTCAGGACGGCGAAGGCCGCGGTCGGGAAGCCCCGGCTGCCCATCCGCTCGCGGGCCTCGTCCTCGGTCGAGCCGGCCAGGATCTCGGCGAGTCCCTCCATGCCCGGGTTGTGGCCGATCACCAGCACGTTCCGCAGGTCGTCGGGGGTCTCGTTGAGCACGGCGATCAGCTCGCCGGGCGAGGCCTCGTAGATCCGCTCCTCGTAGACGGTTTTCGGCCGCTGCGGGAACTCATGGACGGCGAGCTTCCAGGTCTCGCGGGTCCGGATCGAGGTGGAGCACAGGGCCTGGTCGAAGGGGATGCCGGTGTCCGCCAGCCGGCGCCCGGCCTCTGCGGCGTCCTTGCGGCCCCGATCGGCGAGCGGCCGCTCGTGGTCGGTCACCTGTGGCCAGTCGGCTTTCGCATGCCGGAAAAGGACAATCCTGCGGGGTTCTGCGACGCTCATGGCATCCAGCTTCGCATGAAACAGGCCACGAGGCGCAGGGAGTTGACATGCGGATTCGTCGCCCGGGGCGCATCCGGGCGGCGATGCGGCCTCAGTGCGCGGTCAGCTGCCGCACCCGCTCCAGGAGGTCCGCGATCGCGGGCTCACCGGCGGCGGCGTGGGCCTCGGCGGGGTCGAGTATCAGCAGGAGCAGCGTGACGAAGGCGAGCACGGGCAGGGCGAGGGCCCACCAGGGCAGCCGGATCTCGCCGCCGCCCCGGGTCGCCTGGGGAGGCCGGGTGTGGGTAGGGGCCGACATGAGTGCCTCCGCTGGTCTTCGGGCGTCCCGGTCCGTGCTCCGCGGCCCGCCTGTCGCGGGCACATCTCGAAGCTACGGAATCCGCGGGCCCCGACCCATCCGGAGGTCCACCCACTTGACCCTGACCCTCGCCCCCTAGGGGATGGGGGGTTAACCCCACCATCGGGCGGACGATACCGGCATCACGGCGAGGCGATCGTCGCGATGATGCCGATGATCACGAAGATCGCGAGGAAGCCGCCGAAGACGTACAGCATCTTCTTCTGGCCGTGCTGAGGGTTCGGGTCGAGGACTGGCATGAGGCAAGTCTCGCATCCGCCGACCGCTCCGGGGCAGGCGGGCCGCCGACCGGGGCGGACCGCCGACCTGGGCGGGCGAGCCGCTGCCGGGGTCAGCGGGCCGCTTCCTCCTCCACCGTGCGGTCGCGCCCCGCCAGGAAGCCCACCACGATCTGCGGCACCATCAGGGCGCTCATCAGCGCGATCGGCAGGCCCCAGCCCCCGCTGTGCTGGTAGAGCACGCCCACCAGCAGCGGGCCCGGGATGGAGATCAGGTAGCCGGTGCTCTGCGCGAAGGCGGACAGCTGGGCGACGCCCGCGCCCGTCCTGGCCCGCATCCCGACCATGGTCAGCGCGAGCGGGAAGGCGCAGTTGGAGACGCCGAGGAGCAGGGCCCAGGCCCAGGCGCCGCCGGCCGGGGCGAAATACAGGCCGGCGTAACCGGCGAGCCCGCACACACCCAGTACCAGCACGATCGGGCCCTGATGGGGCAGGCGGGTGGCCACGCGCGGGATGACGAAGGCGAGCGGCACGCCCATCATCATGATGACGGCGAGCAGCAGCCCCGCGGTGCCGGCGGACACGCCAGCGTCCCGGAAGATCTGCGCCATCCAGCCCATCGTGATGTAGGCGGCGGTGGCCTGGAGGCCGAAGAAGACGGCGAGCGCCCAGGCCGTGCGGCTGCGGGTGATGCGCAGCGGGGGCTGTTCGGCGGACTGCTCCGTCGGCCGGTCGGCACGCGCGGTCGCGGGCTCGGCGCCGGCCTCGTCGGCCCCGCCGGAGGCGTCGTGGGCGGGCGACGCGATGGACGGCGCCTTCCGGGGCCGTACGAACGGGATCCACGGCAGGACGGCCGCCGCCGCCAGCGCCGCCCACACCGCGAGGCCGGGCTGCCAGTGTCCGCCCAGCGCGTTCGTCACGGGCACGGTCGCCGCGGCGGCGATCGAGGTGCCGAAGGCGAGGGCCATCGAGTACAGGCCGGTCATGGGGCCGACCCGGTCGGGGAAGAAGCGCTTGACGATGACCGGCATCAGGACGTTGCTGACCGCGATGCCCATCAGGGCGAGGGCGGTGGCGGCCAGGAAGCCTGCCGTACCGCCCGCGTACGGGCGTATGAGCAGGCCCGCGGTGATGGCGGCCATGCCCGCGCAGACCACCGCGCCGGGCCCGAAGCGGCGGGCCAGCCGCGGGGCGGTGACCCCGAAGACGGCGAAGCAGAGCGGGGGCACGGAGGTGAGCAGTCCGGCCACGCTGCCGCTCATGCCGAGCCCGTCGCGGACCTCTTCCAAAAGCGCGCCCAGGCTCGTGATGGCGGGGCGCAGGTTGAGCGCGGCCAGGACGATGCCGAGGAGGAGCAGGCGGGTCGTCCACGTCGTCCACGCGCGCGTGCCGGGCGCCCCGGGCCCGTTGCCGGGCTCTTGGGCCCCGTGCGCGGCCGGCTCGCCGAGGGGCGTGGACTTCGAGGTTCCCGTCCCGGCTCCCGTCCGCGTTCCAGTCCGCGTTTCCGTCCGGGTTTCGTCACTAACCATGAGACCCATCATAGAATCATGGGATGATTGCTTGTCCACTCGCGTGCGAAGGTGAGCCATGCCTCTGAGTCACCCCCGTCGTTCGGCGCTGTCCGAGCAGGTCATCGCGGCACTGCGGCAACAGATCGCCTCGGGCGAGTGGCCGGTCGGCTCCCGCATCCCGACCGAGCCCGAGCTGGTCGAACAGCTCGGCGTCGCCCGGAACACGGTCCGCGAGGCGGTACGCGCGCTGGCCCACAACGGCCTGCTGGACATCCGCCAGGGCTCCGGTACGTACGTCGTGGCGACCAGCGAGCTGGCGGGGGTGATGCAGCGCCGCTTCGCCGACGTCGACCCCCGGCACATCGCCGAGCTGCGTTCGACCCTGGAGTCCGCCGCCGCCCGGCTGGCCGCCGAGCGGCGCACGGAGAAGGACCTCAAGCAGCTTGACGCGTTGCTGCTGCGCCGCGAGGAAGCCTGGGAGTCGGGCGACACGGAGGCGTTCGTGACGGCGGACGCGACCTTCCACCTGGCCGTCGTGGCCGCCTCGCACAACGACGTGATGACCGCCATGTACGCGGACCTCGGCGAGGTGATGCGGGACTGGCTGCGCGTCGACGTCGGCGGCGAGCTGACGCCGGAGACGCGCATGGACCACACGCGGCTGGTCGACGCCGTCCGCGCGGGGGACGCCGTGACGGCCGCGGAGGAGGCCGCGGGCTATCCGTTCCTGTGCCGTCCGGGCCGGCTCAGCGCACCCGCTGGTGACTGACCCACGCCGCCCGGACCTCCTTCCAGCACCGTCCGTCCAGACGTACGGTCTGCGCGGGTCCGGCCGGGACCGCCGAACTGTCGCTGTCGAGGTCCCACCAGCGGGCGCACTCGACGTGCAGACGCACGTGGTCGGTCTCCGGGTACGGGTTGTGGCAGTAGGCGGTCACGTCGGAGTCGTCGACGCGAACCCTGCACTCGGCGCCGAACAGCGGTTCCGACGCGGTGTCCGACGCGGGCACGCGCGCGTGGGACGCGGCTTCGTACGGCAGGGTCAGCACGAACGCGAGGGCGACGGCCGCTGAGGCCAGGCGAGGGAGCAGACGCACAGGGGACCTCCTCGGCCGGCCGTACTGGGGAGGGAAAACGCGTGGTGAACCCGTGCTTCAGCGTGCGCCGCCGGCCGCCCCGCCGCCCGGCCGGCTGGGCCGAACGGGTGACATGCCAAGGGCCCGCGCCCGAGAAGGACGCGGGCCCCGGAAGGGCGAGCGGTCAGGCGCCGACGGCGTGCAGACCACCGTCGACGTGGACGATCTCACCCGTGGTCTTCGGGAACCAGTCGCTCAGCAGCGCGACGACGCCGCGGCCGGCCGGCTCCGGGTCCTTCAGGTCCCACTCCAGCGGGGCGCGGTCGTCCCACACGGCGGCCAGCTCGGCGAAGCCGGGGATGGACTTGGCGGCCATGGAGCCGATCGGGCCCGCGGAGACCAGGTTGCAGCGGATGTTCTGCTTGCCCAGGTCACGCGCCATGTAGCGGCTGGTGGCCTCCAGGGCGGCCTTGGCCGGGCCCATCCAGTCGTACTGCGGCCAGGCGTACTGCGCGTCGAAGGTGAGGCCGACGACCGAGCCGCCGTTCTGCATCAGCGGCAGGCAGGCCATGGTCAGCGACTTCAGGGAGTACGCCGAGACGTGCATCGCGGTGGCGACCGACTCGAACGGCGTGTTCAGGAAGTTGCCGCCGAGCGCGTCCTGCGGCGCGAAGCCGATGGAGTGGACGACGCCGTCGAGGCCGCCCAGCTCCTCGCCGACGATGTCGGCGAGGCGACCGAGGTGCTCGTCGTTGGTGACGTCCAGCTCGATGACCTTGGTGGGCTTGGGAAGCTTCCTGGCGATGCGCTCGGTCAGCGTGGGCCGCGGGAACGCGGTCAGGATGATCTCGGCACCCTGCTCCTGGGCCAGCTTGGCGGTGTGGAAGGCGATGGAGGACTCCATCAGCACACCGGTGATCAGGACGCGCTTGCCCTCGAGAATTCCGCTCATGGTGATCAGTGACCCATTCCCAGTCCGCCGTCAACGGGGATGACGGCTCCAGTGATGTACGAGGCGTCGTCCGAGGCGAGGAACCGCACCGTCGCGGCGATCTCCTCGGGCTGCGCGTACCGGCCCAGCGGCACCTGCGACACGATGTTCGACCGCTGCTCGTCGGTGAGCGCCTTGGTCATGTCCGTGTCGACGAAGCCCGGCGCGACGACGTTGAAGGTGAGGTTGCGCGAACCCAGCTCACGGGCGAGGGAACGCGCGAAGCCGACCAGGGCGGCCTTGGAGGCGGCGTAGTTCGCCTGCCCCGCGGAGCCGAGCAGCCCGACCACCGACGAGATGAGCACGACGCGGCCCTTCTTGGCGCGCAGCATGCCCCGGTTGGCCCGCTTGACGACGCGGAAGGTGCCGGTGAGGTTGGTGTCGACGACGGAGGTGAAGTCCTCCTCGGACATGCGCATCAGGAGCTGGTCCTTGGTGACGCCGGCGTTGGCGACCAGGACCTCGACGGGACCGTGCGCTTCCTCGATCTCCTTGTAGGCCTGCTCCACCTGCTCGCTGTCGGTGATGTCGCACTTGACGGCGAGGCAGCCCAATTCGGTCAGGGCCTCCGGCGGCTCACCCGAGCGGTACGTGATCGCGACCTTGTCACCGGCGTCGGCGAAAGCGCGGGCGATGGCGAGGCCGATGCCCCGGTTGCCTCCGGTGACGAGAACCGAGCGGCTCAACGGATCACCCTTTCGATAGCGTTCTGGTACCCGCCCGGACACCCGGTTGACAGGCGGTGATGACAGGCGGCTTCCTCGAAAACCTATCGGTCCCCGCCCGTCCGCAAAGACTCGGGCGCCCACAGTGGCTTACGGGGCTGGCTGTCGGGTCCCTACAGAAAGGACCCGGCCGCGAAGGCCCGGCCACGGCCCGAAAGGTGTGGTCCCCGTCCGGCCCGACGCGACATGATGCGGCGCAGCCCCCGGTGTCGCGGCAGACGACCGGTCACGTCGACAGAAAGAGACGCAGGTGCCTCACAGTATCGACGAAGCCTTCACGGCACTCCCCCTACGAGCCCTCGCCGACGCCGCGCTCGCACGCGCACGTGCCCTCGGTGCCGAGCACGCGGACTTCCGTCTGGAGCGGGTGCGCGACGCCTCCTGGCGGCTGCGGGACGCCAGGCCCGCCGGGTCCTCCGACACCACCGACCTCGGGTACGCGGTGCGGGTGGTGCACGGCGGTACGTGGGGCTTCGCGTCGGGGGTGGACCTGACGATGGACGCCGCCGCCAAGGTCGCCTCCCAGGCGGTGGCGATGGCGAAGCTGTCCGCGCAGGTGATCAAGGCGGCGGGGTCCGAGGAGCGCGTGGAGCTGGCCGACGAGCCCGTGCACGCCGACCGGACGTGGGTCTCGTCGTACGAGACCGATCCGTTCACCGTGCCGGACGCGGAGAAGTCGGCCCTGCTGGCCGACTGGAGCGCGCGGCTGCTGGCGGCCGACGGGGTCGACCACGTCGATGCCTCGCTTGTCACGGTGCACGAGAACAAGTTCTACGCCGACACCGCCGGCACCGTGACCACGCAGCAGCGGGTGCGGCTGCATCCGGTGCTCACCGCCGTGTCGGTGGACGACTCCAGCGGCGAGTTCGACTCCATGCGCACCCTCGCGCCGCCCGCCGGACGCGGCTGGGAGTACCTGACCGGCACCGGGTGGGACTGGGACGCCGAGCTGGCCCGGATCCCGGAACTGCTGGCCGAGAAGATGCGGGCGCCGAGTGTCGAGGCGGGCCTGTACGACCTGGTCGTCGATCCGTCGAACCTGTGGCTGACCATCCACGAGTCCATCGGGCACGCGACCGAGCTGGACCGCGCCCTCGGCTACGAGGCCGCCTACGCCGGCACCTCCTTCGCCACCTTCGACCAGCTCGGCAAGTTGCGCTACGGCTCCGAGCTGATGAACGTCACGGGCGACCGCACCGCCGAGCACGGGCTGGCGACCATCGGATACGACGACGAGGGCGTCGAGGGCCAGTCCTGGGACCTGGTGAAGGACGGCACGCTGGTCGGCTACCAGCTCGACCGGCGCATCGCGCGGCTCACCGGCTTCGAACGGTCCAACGGGTGCGCCTACGCCGACTCCCCCGCCCATGTGCCCGTGCAGCGCATGGCCAACGTGTCGCTGCGGCCGGACCCCGGCGGGCTGTCCACCGAGGACCTGATCGGGGGCGTGGAGCGCGGGATCTACGTCGTCGGGGACCGGTCCTGGTCCATCGACATGCAGCGCTACAACTTCCAGTTCACCGGGCAGCGGTTCTTCCGGATCGAGAACGGGCGGCTCGCCGGTCAGCTGCGGGACGTGGCCTACCAGGCGACGACCACCGACTTCTGGGGGTCCATGGCGGCCGTCGGCGGTCCGCAGACCTATGTCCTGGGCGGCGCCTTCAACTGTGGCAAGGCGCAGCCGGGACAGGTCGCGTCCGTCTCGCACGGCTGCCCGTCCGCCCTCTTCAAGGGAGTCAACATTCTGAACACCACCCAGGAGGCGGGTCGATGAGCGCGGGTACGAACAGGCCGCACGAGATCGTCGAGCGGGCGCTGGAGCTGTCCCGGGCCGACGGGTGCGTCGTCATCGCCGACGAGGAGTCCACCGCCAACCTGCGCTGGGCGGGCAACGCGCTCACCACCAACGGCGTCACGCGCGGGCGCACGCTCACCGTGGTCGCCACCGTCGACGGCCGGGAGGGCACGGCTTCCGGGGTCGTGTCGCGCTCCGCCGTGACCGTGGACGAGCTGGAGCCCCTGGTGCGCGCCGCGGAGGCCGCCGCACGCGGCGCCGGGCCGGCCGAGGACGCGCAGCCGCTGGTCAGCGGTGTGCCCGCCTCGCCCGACTTCACCGACGCGCCCGCGCAGACGTCGTCGGCCGTGTTCGCCGACTTCGCCCCGGCCCTCGGGGAGGCGTTCGCACGCGCGCGTGCGGGCGGCCGGGAGCTGTACGGCTTCGCCAACCACGAGCTGACGTCGACGTACGTGGGCACGTCCACGGGGCTGCGGCTGCGGCACGACCAGCCGAGCGGGACGCTGGAGCTGAACGCCAAGTCGCCGGACCGCGCCCGGTCGGCGTGGGCGGGCCGCTCCACGCGTGACTTCAAGGACGTCGACCCGGCGGCGCTCGACGCCGAGCTGGCCGTACGGCTCGGCTGGGCCCGGCGACGGGTGGAACTGCCCGCGGGGCGGTACGAGACGCTGCTGCCGCCGACCGCGGTCGCGGACCTGCTGATCTACCAGCTGTGGTCGGCCTCGGGGCGGGACGCGGCCGAGGGCCGCACGGTGTTCTCGAAGCCGGGCGGCGGCACGCGCGTCGGCGAGCGGCTCGGCGAGCTGCCGCTGACGCTGCGCAGCGATCCGCACGAGCCGGGCCTGGAGAGCGCGCCCTTCGTGGTCGCGCACTCCTCGGGCGGCGATCAGTCGGTCTTCGACAACGGGCTGCCGGTGGGGGCCACCGACTGGATCCGCGCGGGCGAGCTGAACCGGCTGACGACCACCCGGCACAGCGCCGGGCTGACCGGGCTGCCGGTGGCACCGGCGATCGGCAACCTCGTCCTGGACGGCGGCGACCCCGACCGGTCCCTGGAGCGGATGGTCGCCGACACCTCGCGCGGCCTGCTGCTCACCTGCCTCTGGTACATCCGCGAGGTCGACCCGGCGACGCTGCTGCTGACCGGGCTGACCCGGGACGGCGTCTACCTCGTCGAGAACGGCGAGGTCGTCGGCGAGGTGAACAACTTCCGGTTCAACGAGTCGCCGGTGAGCCTGCTGGGCCGGGCCACGGAGGCGGGGCGCACGGAGAAGACGCTGCCCAGGGAATGGGGCGACTGGTTCACCAGGGCCGCGATGCCCACGCTGCGCGTCCCCGATTTCAACATGAGCTCTGTCAGCCAGGGCGTATAACCTCGTAGTCGGCTGTCACCCGACTGCCCGAAGATCATGAGCACGTAGGAGACACGAGAACCGTGACGGACATCGTCGACGAGCTGAAGTGGCGCGGGCTGTTCGCCCAGTCCACTGACGAGGACGCTTTGCGCAAGGCGCTCGCGGACGGTCCCGTCACGTTCTATTGCGGTTTCGACCCGACCGCACCGTCACTGCACGTGGGGCACCTGGTGCAGGTGCTCACCGTGCGCCGGCTCCAGCAGGCCGGTCACCGGCCGCTGGCGCTGGTCGGCGGCGCGACGGGCCAGATCGGTGACCCGCGCCCGACCGCCGAGCGCACGCTGAACTCGCCGGAGACCGTCGCGGGCTGGGTCGAGCGGCTGCGCGGCCAGATCGAGCCGTTCCTGTCCTTCGAGGGCGAGAACGCGGCCGTGCTGGTCAACAACCTCGACTGGACCGCGGGCCTCTCCGCGATCGAGTTCCTGCGGGACATCGGCAAGCACTTCCGGGTCAACAAGATGCTGACCAAGGACTCCGTGGCCCGGCGTCTGGAGTCCTCGGAGGGCATCAGTTACACGGAGTTCAGCTACCAGCTCCTCCAGGCGATGGACTTCCTCCAGCTCTACCGGAGGTACGGCTGCACGATGCAGCAGGGCGGCAGCGACCAGTGGGGCAATCTCACGGCCGGCCTGGACCTGCTGCACCGCCTGGAGCCGGACGCCACGGCACACGCCTACGCGACGCCGCTGATGACCAAGGCGGACGGCACCAAGTTCGGCAAGACCGAGGGCGGTGCCGTCTGGCTCGACCCGGAGATGACCACGCCGTACGCGTTCTACCAGTTCTGGTTGAACGTGGACGACCGGGACATCTCGACGTACATGCGTATCCTCTCCTTCCGCTCCCGCGAGGAGCTGGAGGAGCTGGAGCGGCAGACCGAGGAGCGTCCGCAGGCCCGGGCCGCGCAGCGCGCGCTGGCCGAGGAGCTGACGACGCTGGTGCACGGCGCCGGCCAGACGGCCGCCGTGATCGCCGCGTCCAAGGCCCTCTTCGGCCAGGGCGACCTGGCGGAGCTGGACGACCGGACGCTGGCCGCGGCCCTCTCCGAGCTGCCGCACGTGCGGATCGCCGAGCTGGGCCCGGTCGTCGACCTGTTCGCCGAGGTCGGCCTGGTCGCCAGCAAGTCCGCCGCGCGCCGCACGGTCAAGGAGGGCGGCGCCTACGTGAACAACGCCAAGGTCACCGGCGAGGACGCCGTCCCCGCCAAGGAGGACCTGCTGCACGGGCGCTGGCTGGTGCTGCGACGTGGCAAGAAGAATTTGGCCGCGGTGGAGGTCACCGGCGCCTGAGCGCGCGAGGGGCGGTTCCGGTGCCTTGCGGCTTGCCGGAGGCCGCCCCTTCGCCGGACGGAGTCCGCGCGGGGGGTCAGGCCCGCTCGCGCCGCTTGTTGCCCCGCACCGCCATGTAGGCCGCGTCGCCGACGGCGACGATGATGATCGCGGCCACCAGCTGGAAGACGTGCCGCCACCAGTCGATGCCGGAGGTCGCGTCCACGCCGGCCGCCCGCGCGACCGCGTTGCCCGCGATGGCGCCGAGGATGCCGAAGATGGTGGTCAGCCACAGGGGGCTGTGCTGCTTCCCGGGAATGATCGCCTTGGCGATCAGACCGAGCACGAATCCGACGATGATCGCCCACAACCAGCCCATGACTGCCTCCTCGAACGGCTCTACGCGAGCATTACCGCCAGTGTTCGGCCGTACCGCGGACGGCGCATGCCGGATACGGCCGAACGGGGTACCCGGATACGCGGTGCGGCGCACGCCGTGTGCGCGAGTCGGGGGCGCCCCGGTCTCGTAGGCGGCGCAGGCGCGGCGTAACGTGGGGAGTTGTCCGGGACCGGAGTCCCCGAGCGGCCGCGGACAGGAGCGGGCGGGGAGAGTCCGATACGGGCGGATGGTGGAACCAGATGCGGAAGCAGAGTGCCGGCGGCAGTGCCGAGGTTTTCCGGATCACCGGGGCCCGGACGGGCCTTCAGGAGGATGTGCGCGGGCGGCAGCGCCGGTACGTCATCTCGATGTCGGTCCGGACGGTGTCGGTGGTCCTCGCGGCCTGCCTGTGGAACGTGGAACGGCACGTCGCGATCGTGGCCCTGGTCCTCGGCGCGGTTCTGCCGTACATCTCGGTCGTGATCGCCAACGCCGGGCGCGAGAACGCGCCATCGTTGCCGTCGACGTTCGTCACCGTGCCGACCCCGCCGATGATCATGCCGCCGCGGGCCGACGACGGAACCGCGGAGCCCGGCCCGGAAGATGTCGTGTCCGACCCGGCGCCGGGTGCGGCGAGCGAGCCCCGTGGCAGATCGTGACCGTGAGTGCCCCGCCGGGGCGGGCGTCGATTCCGCGCCAGGCCTGAGAAATCCTCAGATCAATCATGTTGTTCCGGTGCCGGGCGATGGGTGACCCGTGACATACTTCGTACGCGCTCCGCATCCCCCGTCGGAGCGACAGACCGACGCCGGGCAGCTCCCCCCGTGGCTGCTCGGCGTCGCCTTGTGTGTGGACCTGTGAGACGAACCTGTGAGTGACGTGACCGCCCCGATCTGCTCCGCCAAGGGCTGCCGCACCGCCGCCGCGTGGGTGCTGGCGTGGAACAACCCGAAGATCCACACGCCGGAGCGCCGCAAGACGTGGATCGCGTGCGAGGAGCACCGGGAGCATCTGTCCCAGTTCCTAGGGGTGCGGGGCTTCCTGAAGGACGTGGTCCCGCTGGCGGACTGGGAGTCCCCCGACACCCCTTAGCCGCGGCCGGCCGCGGCTAAGGGCCTGCCGTTTGGATCATGCCGGCGTCGCGGGGCGGCCGAGAGGCGCAGTCCCTCTCAGCCGACCTGGTCCAAACGACAGACCCTAGCCCCCGATCGCCGACATCGGCCGGTCGGGCTGGACGAACGTCGGGTCGTCGAGGCCGGCGCCGGCCTTCTTGCCCCACATGGCAAGCCGCCAGATGCGGGCGATCTCCTCGTCGGGGGCGTCGGAGCGCAGGGCGGCGCGCAGGTCGGTCTCCTCCGTGGCGAACAGGCAGGTGCGCACCTGGCCGTCGGCGGTAAGGCGGGTGCGGTCGCAGGCCGAGCAGAACGGGCGGGTGACGGAGGCGATGACGCCGACGCGGTGCGGGCCGCCGTCCACGAGCCAGCGCTCGGCGGGGGCCGAGCCGCGCTCCTCGGAGCCCTCGGCGGTCAGCTCGAAGCGGGTGCGCAGGGAGGCCAGGATGTCACCGGCGGTGACCATGCCCTCGCGCTTCCAGCCGTGCTGGGCGTCCAGGGGCATCTGCTCGATGAAGCGCAGCTCGTAGTCGTTCTCGACGGCCCAGGCCAGCAGGTCGGGGGCCTCGTCGTCGTTGAGCCCCGGCATCAGGACCGAGTTCACCTTGACCGGGGTCAGCCCGGCCTCGCGGGCTGCTTCCAGGCCCTCCAGGACGTCCTTGTGGCGGTCCCGGCGGGTGAGGGTCTTGAAGGCGTCCGGGCGCAGGGTGTCCAGGGACACGTTGACCCGGTCCAGGCCCGCCGCCTTCAGGGCGGTCGCCGTGCGCCGCAGGCCGATGCCGTTGGTCGTCAGCGACATCTGGGGGCGCGGCTCCAGGGCGGCGACGCGCTCGACGATGCCGACCAGTCCGGGGCGCAGCAGGGGTTCGCCGCCGGTGAAGCGGACCTCCTCGATACCGAGGGAGGTGACGGCGATGTCGATGAGGCGGACGATCTCGTCGTCCGTGAGCAGGTCTGGCTTGGCCAGCCACTGGAGGCCCTCTTCGGGCATGCAGTAGGTGCACCGCAGGTTGCAGCGGTCGGTGAGCGAGACTCTCAGGTCGGTGGCCACTCGGCCGTATGTGTCGATGAGCACGTGGGCCCCCTCCCTCGACGCGGATCGGTGGAGCACATCTCTCCTCCGATACCTGCGAGCCTACGTGACCGGTCCGACATCGACAGCGGCCCGATCCCACGACGTGCGGCGCGGCCGCGTCGTAGGGATCTACGAGCGGCCGCGTCCTCGACGGGCCGGGTACGGGGTCTCAGTGCGCTCCGGTGCCGGTCAGGGACCGGACCTCCAGCTCCGCGTACTTCGCCACGTTGGGCTCCTCCTTCGACAGGACCGTGCCGAGCCAGCCCATGAGGAAGCCGAACGGGATGGAGATGATGCCCGGGTTCTTCAGCGGGAACCAGGCGAAGTCGACGTCCGGGAACATCGCCTTCGGGTCGCCGGAGACCACGGGCGAGAAGAGCACCAGGCCGACGGCGACGATCAGGCCGCCGTAGATCGACCACAGGGCGCCCTGGGTGGTGAACCGCTTCCAGAAGAGGCTGTAGAGGATGGTCGGCAGGTTGGCGGACGCGGCGACCGCGAAGGCCAGGGCGACCAGGCCGGCCACGTTGAGGTCGCGGGCGAGGGCGCCGAGCGCGATGGAGACGATGCCGATGAAGACGGTCGCCCAGCGGGCCGCCTTCATCTCCTCCTTCTCGGTGGCCTTGCCCTTGCGGATGACGTTGGCGTAGATGTCGTGCGCGAAGGACGAGGACGAGGCCAGGGTGAGGCCGGCGACCACGGCGAGGATGGTCGCGAAGGCGACCGCCGAGATCGTGGCGAGCAGGATCGCGCCCCAGGCCGAGTCGACGCCGCCCACGTGCAGGGCGAGCAGCGGGGCGGCCGTGTTGCCGGACGGGTTGGACGCGATGATCTCCTTCTGCCCCACCAGCGCCGCGGCGCCGAAGCCGAGCGCGATGGTCATCAGGTAGAAGGCGCCGATGATGCCGATCGCCCAGTTCACGGACTTACGGGCGGCCTTCGCGTTGGGCACCGTGTAGAAGCGGATCAGGATGTGCGGCAGGCCGGCCGTGCCGAGCACCAGGGCGATGCCCAGGGAGATGAAGTCGAGCTTGGTGGTGCCGCTGGCGCCGTACTGGAGGCCGGGCTCCAGGAAGGCGGCGCCCTTGCCGCTGTTCTCGGCGGCGGTGCCGAGCAGGTCGGAGATGTTGAAGTTGAACTTCAGCAGCACCAGGAAGGTGATCAGGATGGTGCCGCCGATCAGCAGCACGGCCTTGACCATCTGGACCCAGGTGGTGCCCTTCATGCCGCCGATGGAGACGTACACGATCATCAGCAGACCGACGAGGGCGACGATCAGGATCTTGCCCGCGTCGGAGGTGATGCCGAGCAGCAGCGAGACGAGGATGCCCGCGCCCGCCATCTGGGCCAGCAGGTAGAAGATCGACACGACGATGGTGGAGGTACCGGCGGCGGTGCGCACGGGGCGCTGGCGCATGCGGTACGCGAGGACGTCGCCCATCGTGTAGCGGCCGGAGTTCCGCAGCGGCTCGGCCACCAGGAGCAGGGCGACCAGCCAGGCGACCAGGAAGCCGATGGAGTAGAGGAAGCCGTCGTAGCCGAAGAGGGCGATGGCGCCGGCGATGCCGAGGAAGGACGCCGCCGACATGTAGTCGCCGGAGACGGCGAGTCCGTTCTGGAAGGCGCTGAACTGGCGGCCGCCCGCGTAGAAGTCGGCGGCGTCCTTGGTCTGGCGGCCCGCCCAGACGGTGATGCCGAGCGTCGCGAGGACGAAGACCGCGAAGAGCGTGATGATCAGCGGGCGGTGCTCGCTGGCCTCGTTGGCGGCCAGTTCGGCGGCGAGAACGGTCTGTGCGGGGCTCATGCGCCGCCCTCCATCCGGGACTTGATGGCCTCTGCCTTGGGGTCGAGCTTCGCGGCGGCGTACCGCGAGTACCACCAGGCGATGAGGAACGTGGTGACGAACTGGGCGATGCCGAAGACGAAGGCGACGTTGATGTTGCCGAACAGCTTGGTGCCCATGAAGCCGCCGGCGTAGTTCGACAGCAGTACGTACAGCAGGTACCAGGCCACGAAGGCGACGGTCAGGGGGAACGCGAAGGAGCGGAAGGAGCGGCGCAGTTCGGCGAACTCAGCGCTCTGCTGCACTTCGGAGAACTCCTCGGCGGAGGGAAGTGGGCGTTCCTCTTTCGAGGGGGGTGGTGCGTCGGTGGCCACGGAGTCTCCTCGTACGACGGACATGACGGCTTGGACCTCGGTGTTCTCACAGGAAGCTGGTCGTGCTCGGGCTCCCTGCCCAACGACACGGCGCCCTGCGGGCACCGGTTCAACATCCGGGGCACTTTCCGAAGTCACCCGTGGCGGGTCATTGCTGGCCAGCGGCTCCTGGGGATAGCTTCGCCCTGCACTACTCCGTCATGTACCTGCCCGAGCACCACCTGTGTCTCGGGCCGGTTTCGTTTCCGGATGATGTGGAGACCCCATGGATCATCTGTACGCGCCGCGTTCGTCGCGGTCGCCGCGTTCCAGACGGCGGCTCGCCCTCGCCGTACCCGTCGTGCTGTCGCTGACCGCGTCGCTCGGCTTCCTGCCGGCGGCCGCCTCGGCCGCCCCGCAGGCGGAGGCCGCCGCGGAGGCGGCGCGGGCCGACCGGGCGGCGGACGCGCCCAGCCTGGCCTACGTCGTCAACACGAGGACGGACCACCGCACGATCGCGTCGGTGAAGCGGGCGATAGCTGAGGCCGGCGGCAGTGTCGTCACGACGTACCAGAGGATCGGCGTGATCGTCGTCCACTCGTCGAACCCGGAATTCGGCGAGCTGATACGCGAGGCGCGCGGGGTGCGGTCGGCGGGCGCGACCCGCACCGCGCCGCTGACCGCCGCCGGGACGACGGACCAGGGCGCCGCCGAGACGCTCTCCGCCGAGCAGGCCGCGAGGACCGCCGAGGCGTCCGAGGCCG
>NZ_RAIF01000012.1:34028-46912 GCF_003671715.1 Streptomyces sp. E2N166
CCGAGGCCGCGGGCGCCGGCGAGCCGCTGGAAGCGGACCAGTGGGACCTGCGCGCGATAGGCGCCGACAAGGCCGCGAAGATCAACCCGGGCAGCTCCCGGGTCACCGTCGCCGTGATCGACACCGGCGTCGACGACACCCACCCCGACCTCGCCCCGAACTTCTCCGCGTCGCAGTCCGCCAACTGCGTGGGCGGCAAGGCGGACACCAGCGAGGGCGCCTGGCGGCCGTACACCGCCGACGACTACCACGGCACCCACGTGGCCGGTGAGATAGCCGCCGCCCGCAACGGCATCGGCGTCGCCGGCGTCGCACCGGGCGTGAAGGTCTCCAGCATCAAGGTGAGCGACCCCAACAACGGGCTCTTCTACCCCGAGAACGTCGTGTGCGCGTTCATGTTCGCCGCCGACCACGGCGTGGAGATCACCAACAACAGCTATTACGTGGACCCCTGGCTGTACAACTGCATGGACGACCCGGACCAGCGCGCGATCGTCGACGCGGTCAACCGGGCCCAGCTGTACGCCCAGCGCAAGGGCACCCTGCACCTCGCATCGGCCGGCAACTCCAACCACGACCTGGATTCCGACGCGATCGTCGACGACTCCAGCCCCGACGACTCCACGCCGGTGACTCGGACCATCGATCCGCACGAGTGCTACGACATCCCGACCCAGTTGCCGGGCATCGTCACGGTCAGCGCGACGGGCGTCGACAAGGAGAAGTCGTACTACTCCTCGTACGGCAAGGGTGTCGTGGACATCGCGGCGCCGGGCGGCGACGCGCGCTACCAGATCCCTGACACGCCGTCGAAGAACGGCCGCATCCTCTCGACCATGCCGAACAACGAGTACGCCTGGCTCCAGGGCACCTCGATGGCCTCGCCGCACGCCGCGGGCGTCGCCGCGCTGCTGAAGTCGAAGCACCGGCACGCGTCCCCGGCGATGCTCCAGGCGCTGCTGAAGGCCCAGGCGGACAACCCGGGCTGCCCTGCCTCCTACGACCAGGACGGCGACGGCGCGCAGGACGCCACGTGCGAGGGCGGCAAGCGGGTCAACGGCTTCTACGGCTTCGGCATCGTCAACGCGCTGCGCGCGGTGAGGTGACCGGCCCGTCCGGCTGCGAACGCCTGCTCCACCGTCCACGAAGTTCTCGAAGCAGTTCCTCGAACCAACTGGAGACATCGCACATGACAGCGCCCCACCCGCGTCACCGTCGTGCCCTCGCGATTCCGGCCGGCATGGCCGTGGCAGCGTCCCTGGCCTTCCTGCCGGGCGTCCCGGCCTCCGCCGCGGAGGCTTCGGAGGCCGCTCAGGCCGCGCCCTCCGTCTCGGCCGGCTCGGCGTCCTCGCTCAGCTACGTCGTCAACGTCCGCCCCGGGCACGGTCCCTCGGCGCACGTGAAGCGGGCGATCGCCAAGGCCGGCGGCACGATCGTGACGTCGTACGACCGGATCGGCGTGATCGTCGTCCACTCCTCCGACCCGGGCTTCGCCAAGTCCCTCCGCAAGGCGCGCGGCGTGCAGTCGGCCGGTGCCACCCGCACCGCACCGCTGCCCTCGGCCGCCACGACGGACACGGGCGCGCCGAAGGTGCTCAGCGGCAAGGAGACGGCCGCCGCGGAAGCCGCCGAGGGGCAGGACCCGTTGCAGCCCCTCCAGTGGGACCTGCCCGCCATCAAGGCGGACAAGGCGCACGAGAAGTCGCTGGGCAGCAGCAAGGTGACGGTCGCCGTCATCGACACCGGCGTGGACGACACCCACCCGGACATCGCCCCGAACTTCGACCGGGACGCCTCCGTCAACTGCGTGTCGGGCAAGCCCGACACCGCGGACGGCGCCTGGCGGCCGGGGGCGGCGGAGAGCCCGCACGGCACGCACGTGGCCGGGGAGATAGCCGCCGCCAAGAACGGCGTCGGCATGACCGGGGTGGCGCCCGGAGTGAAGGTCGCCGGCATCAAGGTGTCCAACCCGGACGGCTTCTTCTACACCGAGGCCGTGGTCTGCGGCTTCATGTGGGCGGCCGAACACGACGTCGACGTGACCAACAACAGCTATTACACCGACCCCTGGTACTTCAACTGCAAGGACGACCCGGACCAGAAGGCGCTTCTGGAAGCCGTCACCCGGGCCTCGCGGTACGCGGAGAGGAAGGGCGCGGTCAACGTCGCCGCGGCCGGCAACGAGAACTACGACCTCGCGGCCGACGAGATCACCGACCCGGTCTCCCCGAACGACTCCACGCCCTCGGACCGGGTGATCGACCCGTCCGAGTGCCTGGACATGCCGACCCAGCTGCCGGGTGTCGTGACGGTCGCGTCGACCGGCGCGAAGGACCTCAAGTCGTCCTTCTCCAACCACGGCCTCGGGGTCATCGACATCGCCGCGCCCGGCGGCGACTCGACGGCCTACCAGACGCCGGAGCCGCCCGCGACCAACGGACTGATCCTGGGCACGCTGCCCGGCGGCAAGTGGGGCTACATGGCCGGTACGTCGATGGCGTCGCCGCACGTCGCGGGCGTCGCCGCCCTGATCAAGTCGACGCACCCGTACGCCTCCCCGGCGATGGTCAAGGCCCTGCTGTACGCCCAGGCCGACGCCACGCCGTGCACCAAGCCGTACGACATCGACGGTGACGGCAAGGTCGACGCGGTGTGCGAGGGCTCGAAGAACCGCAACGGCTTCTACGGCTGGGGCATGGCCGACGCGCTGGACGCGGTGACCTGGTAGGCGGCACGCGCGCGTGAAGCGGGCCGGGAGGCTGCTCCCGGCCCGCTTCCCTTTCCTGCGTACGGCTTCGCGCGCGCGGCTTGTACGTACGGCTTCGCGCGCACGCCTTCGTGCGTACGGCAGGATCATGCTCATGCACACGGAGTGCGAGATACCGCGACGTGACCACCGCGGTGCGACCGCCCCAGCCGCACCTCCTTGCGCACGTCAGTGGGCCGCGCGGTGTGACACGTCACTCATCCGTTCCACGGCCCTCCCGAACCGTACGGCGGTCGAAAACGTCCCCATGTATGGAATGCCGGACCGCCAGTTGTTTTCCGGAACTTGCCCGGATCTGGGAGAGCTGGTGAAGATCTCGAGGTGACCTTGACAAGACCCCCGTCCCGGACCGCCGGCACCGGACGGCACGCGCGGGCCGCCGGTACCGGCCGGACCGTGGCGGTGCTCGTGCTGATCGTGCTGGCCGCGCTGATACCCGTCCTCGGCCCGTCCCCCGCCCTGCACGGCACGGGAGAGGCCGAGGCACCCGGCACCGGCGGCATAGCCCTGCTGCGAACGGTGCTCTTCGCCGCGCTGAGCGTTCCGGTCGGCGAACTCATCGTGAACCGGCTCGCCCGGTCGCTCCCGGGCACTCCCCCGGAACGGCCCCGCAGCTGGTCGCCGTACGCGGCCGCGGCCGGTTTCGTCGCCGCGCTGGGTCTGGCCTCGGTCGTGGCCACGGGCAATCTGGTGCCGGACAGCGTCGCCGACATCGACGCCGGCGGCCTCTACGAGTCCCGTGACGGCAAGCTCGCGCTCCTGGAGGTCAACGGGTTCCTCGCGGCCTGCCTGTGCGCCACCTCGCGCCGGCCCGGCCTCCAGGTCTGGCCGCTGGCCGCCGTCATCGTCGCGGAGGCGCTGCGCGCCCACCCCACGACCGAGTACAGCCCGCTGCTCGGCTCCGGTCTGACCCTCGTCCATCTGACGTGCGCCTCGCTGTGGGTGGGCGGTCTCCTGTACGTGCTGCGGACGCTGCGGCAGTGGCGGGGCGCCGAGGCGGGCCCGGCGCTGCTGGGTCTGTACGCGCGCGTGGCGGCCGTTCTGCTCGCCGCCATCACGGCGACGGGGGTGTGCAGTTCGCTGCGCCGGATGCCGCCGGGGACGATCGCGGACCAGCTCACGGACACGGCGTACGGGCGGGTCCTGCTCGCCAAGGTGATCCTGGTGGCCGCCGTCGCCGCGCTCGCCCTGTGGGCCAGGATCCGGCTGAGCCGCGCCGCCGACCCGCTGACCGCGTGCTCGCCCGCGCGCGCGGAGGTCGTCGCCCTGGGTGTGGTGGTGGCGGTCTCGGGCCTCCTGACGGCCCTTCCGGTACCGATCCGGTGGTGACCCCGCCCCCACGGCCGACCGCACGGAACGCGCCGCCCGCGGCCGCCCGCGGCTGAGCGCACCGGCCGCACGAGCGACGGGCCACCGGCCCCACCACCCGTGCGACCGCGCGTGTCACCGGCCGGAGCACCGGCACCACCGCCGGCGGTCCTCTCGGAACCGCTACACCCCGGCGACGTCCAGCAGTGACCCCGTCGCGTACGTGACCGCCATGGCCAGGGCGCCGCCTGTCACGTTGCGCAGGACCGCCCGCCCAGGCGGAGCCGCGCCCAGGCGCGCGCTGCTCCAGCCCGTCAGGACCAGGGCGCCCAGCACGCAGCAGACGGTGACCGTCAGCCGCAGGCCGGCCGGCGGCAGCACCATCGCCAGCAGCGGCAGCAACGCGCCGACCGTGAACGCCAGGAAGCTCGCCCAGGCCGCGTGCCACGGGTTGGTCAGCTGGTCGGGGTCGATACCGAGCTCCACGCGCGCGTGGGCGCGCAGCGCGTCCCGCCGGGTCAGCTGCTCGGCCGCCTCCCTGGCGACGTCACGGCTCAGTCCGCGCGCCGCCAGGAGGCCCACCAGTTCCTCCAGCTCGGCCTCCGGCTGCTCGCGCAGCTCCCGTCTCTCCATGGCCAGGGCGGCCTTCTCGGAGTCCCGCTGGGTGGAGACGGACACGTACTCGCCCGCCGCCATCGACAGCGAACCGGCGAGCAGCCCCGCGAGTCCGGCGGTCAGCAGGGCGGAGCGGTCGCCCGTCGCGCCGGCCACGCCGACGACCAGCCCCGCGGTGGACACGATGCCGTCGTTGGCGCCGAGGACCGCCGCCCGCAGCCAGTTGAGCCGGGTGCCGAGGGCACCGCCGTGGGCCTCGTCGTGCGTGGGTTGCGTCACATGGCGGAGGATGCCATCCGGCGCGCCGCGCGCCCCGCACCGACGCTCCGCGGCCGTCTCCCCGCGCCGTGCCGCCGCAACCCTTCCCCGGCGCGCGGAACTTGACGGAGGGACCGTTTCGCCGGGCGCCGCGGGGCCCCTGCGGGTCCGGGGTGTCAGTCGCGGCCCGTATCCTCATTGACCATGCTCGAAGACCGCACGACCGCACCGCCGTCCGCCACGGCGTGGCCGTCCGCGTATCCGCAGGGGTACGCGGTCGTTGACGTGGAGACCACCGGCCTGGCCCGCGACGACCGCATCATCTCCGCGGCCGTCTACCGACTGGACGCCCGCGGTGAGGTCGAGGACCACTGGTACACCCTGGTCAATCCGCAGCGCGATCCCGGCCCGGTGTGGATACACGGTCTGACGACCGACGTGCTCGGTGGAGCGCCACTCTTCCCCGACGTCGCCGAGGAGTTCGCGGCCCGGCTCGACGGGCGGGTGCTCGTCGCGCACAACGCCGTCTTCGACTGGCAGATGATCGCCCGGGAGTACGCGCGCGCGAAGCGCGAGGCGCCGGTGCGCCAACGGCTGTGCACCATCGCGCTCTCCAAGGAGCTGGGCCTGCCGCTGCCCAACCACAAGCTGGAGTCGCTGGCCGCCCACTTCGGCGTCGTACAGGAGCGGGCGCACCACGCGCTGGACGACGCGCGGGTGCTGGCGGAGGCGTTCCGGCCGAGCCTGCTCGCCGCGGCAGCGGGCGGCGTGCGGCTGCCGCTGCACGAGTGCCGGCCGCTGACCGAGTGGTCGGACCGGCCCGCGCCCCGGATCGGACAGCAGGCGGGTTACGGCGGCTACCGGCAGACCAGTTGGCGCCCCTCCCGAAAGAGGCCCGCATGCCCGTACCCCAACCCTGGCCGGTACGAAGAGGGCAAATGCCTCAAGCAGGGCATGCGGGTCGCCTTCTCGGGTGACACCTCCGTCGAGCGGGACCTGCTGGAGGACCGCGCGACCGAGGCCGGGCTGCACGTCGCCACCAGCCTGTCCCGGCTGACCAGCCTGCTGGTCACCAACGACCCGGACTCGGGCACCTCGAAGGTGGTCAAGGCCCGCCAGTACGGGACGCCGGTGGTGGACGAGGCGGCGTTCGGGCAGCTGCTCGCGGACGTCGAGCCCGCGGACGGCTGAGCCGTACGCGAGCTGATCCGTACGTGAACCGTACGGACGGGTGATTTAGGGCGACTCGCCCGGCGCCCGCTCGCCCGCGTCGCTCAGACGGCTCACCCTGTGGCGCATGGCGACATGTGAAGTCTGCGGCAACAACTACGGAATGACCTTCGAGGTCCACGCCCAGGGAGCGGTGCACGTCTTCGACTGCTTCTCCTGCGCGATCCACCGGATGGCGCCCATCTGCGAGCACTGCCGGGTGCAGATCATCGGCCAGGGCGTCGAGGTCGAGGGCCACTGGTTCTGCGGCGCCCACTGCGCCCGCGCAGAGGGGAGGGCGGGGATCGTCGACAAGGTCTGAGCTGAGCGCTTCGCGTGACCTCCGGGGCGAAGCCGTCGTTGAAACCACGTCGCGGCATCGCTGTCGAACGTGCTCCCCGCCTACGCGGGGGTACGGCTCTCGCGGGGACCTCCCCGCGAGAGCCGATGCCCGCCAAGGTACCGTCGATGCGTGTACCGCTTCCTGTTGTCCCGCCAGTGGGTGATCCTCACCCTCGTGGCGCTCGCGCTCATCCCGACGATGATCGAGCTGGGCTTCTGGCAGCTGCACCGCCACGAGCGCAGGGTCGAGCTGAACGGCGAGATCGCCGGCTCCCTGGCGGCGGAGCCCGTGCCGGTCGAGTCCATGTCCTCGCCGGGAGCGGAGGTCGACGACGAGCACCGCTACCGCAGGGTGACCGCGAAGGGTCACTTCGACCGCGCCGACGAGGTCGTGGTTCGTCGCCGCACCAACGCGGACGACCGGGTCGGCTACCACGTGCTGACCCCGTTCGTCCTGGACGACGGGAAGGTCCTGATCGTCAACCGGGGCTGGATCCCGTCGAGCGGCGGGAGTCAGACCGCCTTCCCCGAGATCCCGGCGCCCCCGGAGGGCGAGATCACCGTCACCGGCCGGCTGATGCCCGACCAGACGACCGAGGACAGCGGTATCAAGAACGTCGAAGGGCTGCCCGACCGCCAGGTCATGCTGATCAACAGCGAGCAGCAGGCCGAGCGCCTCGGCGAACCGGTCCTCGGCGGCTACGTCGAGCTGACCGAGCCCAAGCCCTCGGCCGACACCCCCGAACTGATCGAGGAGCCCGACCACGGCAGCATCGGCAACCACATGGCGTACGCCGTCCAGTGGTGGCTGTTCGCCGCGGGCGTCCCGGTCGGCTGGTTCGTCCTGGCCCGCCGTGAGGCCCGGGACCGGACGGCGGAGGACGCGCGGGAGACCACGGAGGCGGAGCCCGCGGCGGTGTAGCCGGTAAGGGGCCGTCCGGCAGGAGGACGGCGGCGGATCCGATTGCTCCGCCCCCGCTCGGGAAGACGGAATCCCGTGCACACCCAAATCGAGGACTACGCGCTCATCGGCGACCAGCAGACGGCGGCCCTGGTCGGCACGGACGGTTCCGTGGACTGGCTCTGCCTCCCCCGCTTCGACTCCGCCGCCTGCTTCGCCAAACTCCTCGGCGACGAGGACAACGGCCACTGGCGCATCGCCCCCAAGGGTGCCGAGCGCTGCACGCGCCGCGCCTACCGGCCGGACACCCTCGTCCTGGACACCGAGTGGGAGACCGAGGACGGCTCGGTGCGGGTCACCGACCTGATGCCCCAGCGCGACCGCGCCCCGGACCTCGTACGCATCGTGGAGGGCCTGAGCGGTGAGGTCACCATGCACAGCGTGCTCCGGCTGCGCTTCGACTACGGCTCGATCGTCCCGTGGATGCGCAGGGCCGACGGGCACCGGGTGGCCGTCGCCGGACCGGACGCGGCGTGGCTGCGCAGCGAGCCCGAGGTACGCAGCTGGGGACAGGACTTCGGGACGCACGCGGAGTTCACGGTCGCCGCGGGCGAGAAGGTCGCGTTCGTCCTGACCTGGCACCCCTCGCAAGAGCCCCGCCCCCCGCTGATCGACCCGTACGTCTCGCTGGAGCACAGCGTCGAGGACTGGCGGGCCTGGGCCGCCCACTGCCGCTACGACGGTCCGTACCGGGACGCCGTCGTCCGTTCCCTGATCACCCTCAAGGCGCTCACCTACAAGCCCACCGGCGGGATCGTGGCCGCCCCCACCACCTCGCTGCCCGAGGAACTGGGCGGCGTGCGCAACTGGGACTACCGCTTCTGCTGGCTGCGCGACTCGACCCTCACCCTGGGCGCCCTGTTGTCGGCCGGATATCTGGAGGAGGCCGAGGCCTGGCGCGACTGGCTGCTGCGCGCGGTCGCGGGCAACCCGGCGGACCTGCAGATCATGTACGGCCTGGCCGGCGAGCGGCGGCTGCCCGAGTTCGAGCTGCCGTGGCTGTCCGGCTTCGCCGAGTCCACGCCCGTACGGATCGGCAACGACGCGGTGAACCAGCTCCAGCTGGACGTGTACGGCGAGGTCATGGACTCGCTGTCGCTGGCCCGGCTGGCGGGCATGCACCCGCAGCCGCAGATGTGGGAGCTGCAGTGCGCCCTGATGGACTTCCTGGGCACGGCGTGGCGGGAGCCCGACGAGGGGCTGTGGGAGGTGCGCGGCGGGCGCCGGCAGTTCGTGCACTCGAAGGTCATGACATGGGTGGCCCTGGACCGGGCCGTGCGCACGCTGGAGGAGCATCCCGAGCTGGGCGGTGGTGACCCGGACGGCTGGCGCGCGCTGCGCGAGGAGGTGCACCGCGAGGTGTGCGAGAAGGGCTACGACCCGGAGCGCAACACCTTCACCCAGTCCTACGGCTCGCGGGAGCTGGACGCCTCGCTGCTGCTCATCCCGCGCCTCGGTTTCCTGCCGCCGGACGACCCGCGGGTCGTCGGCACGGTCGACGCGATCGGCGAGGAGCTGACCCGGGACGGCCTGGTGCGCCGCTACAGCACCGAGGGGGACCCCGTCGACGGGTTGCCGGGCGGCGAGGGGACCTTCCTGGTGTGCTCCTTCTGGTACGCGGACGCGCTGCACGCGACCGGCCGGGCGAAGGAGGCCCGGGAGCTGTTCGAGCGGCTGGTGGGACTCGCCAACGACGTGGGGCTGCTGGCCGAGGAGTACGACCCGGTGGCCCGCCACCAGCTCGGCAACTTCCCGCAGGCGTTCAGCCACGTCGGCCTGGTGAACACCGCCCTGGCCCTGTTCGGGAACGAGGGGGCAGGATAGGGCCATGGATCTTGGACTGAAGGACCGGGTGTACGTCGTCACGGGAGCCACCCGGGGCCTGGGCAACGCCGCGGCGCGCGAGCTGGTCGCCGACGGGGCGAAGGTGCTCGTCACGGGGCGGGACGAGCAGAGCGCCGCCGACGCCGCGGCCGCGCTGGGCCCGGACGTGGTGGGGGTGGCCGCCGACAACGCCGACCCCGAGGCCGCCGGCCGGCTGATCGCGACCGCCCGTGAGCGCTTCGGCCGCTTCGACGGCGTACTGATCAGTGTGGGCGGGCCACCGCCCGGCTTCGTCGCCGACAACACGGACGAGCAGTGGCAGGCGGCGTTCGAGTCGGTGTTCCTCGGTGCGGTGCGGCTGGCCCGGACGGCGGCGGCGGAGCTGGAGTCGGGCGGTGTCATCGGCTTCGTGCTGTCGGGCTCGGTGCACGAGCCGATCCCTGGCCTGACCATCTCCAACGGCCTGCGCCCGGGGCTGGCCGGCTTCGCCAAGTCCCTCGCCGACGAGCTGGGTCCGCGCGGCATCCGGGTCGTCGGCGTGCTGCCGGGCCGCGTCGACACCGACCGGGTGCGCGAGCTGGACGGCCTGTCCGCCGACCCGGAGGCGACCAGGGCGGCCGCCGAGTCCCGCATCCCGCTGCGCCGCTACGGCGCCCCGGAGGAGTTCGGCCGCGCGGCGGCGTTCCTGCTGTCCCCTGCGGCGTCGTACGTGACGGGCGTGATGCTGCCGGTGGACGGCGGCGTGCGGCACGGGTTCTAGGGGGCGCCGGTTGGATCCTGCCGGGGTCGCGGGGGCCGGCACGCCGATCCGCACGGCGCTCAGTTGACGCGCTCGGCGCCGTGTTCGACGCCCCGGAGGTGGACCTCCGCAGGGAGGTTGTCGAGGTTCGCCGAGGCGCGGGCGTGGGTCAGGGCGTGAGTGGTGAGGTCGTCCAGGGCGGTGCCGGGGTCCACGTGGGGTGCCAGGAGCAGGCGGATACGGGTCGCCGGGGCGGTGCGGCGGCCGATGAGGCGGACCTTGGCCCGTTCGACCCCGTCGACCCGGTCCGCCTCCTGGGCGAGGACGGCTTCCAGGGCCCGGCCGCGCAGCGCCGCGCCCTCGCCGTCCCCGGTGTCGACGAGGACCTCGGCGAGCCGGCGGCGGCGCACCACCGCGACCAGCCACCACAGGGCGAGCAGCAGCAGGACGGCGAGGGCGGCGATGACGACCGGCCACCACCAGCCGGCGTCCCGCCACCGGGTCCGCTCGGCGTCGCCGAGCAGCACGTCGTGCGGCCCGTCGTGGAGCCACCAGGAGGGCGCGGGGGCGCCCAACCCGATGGCGAGGACCGACCCGCCGAGGGCGAGCAGGATCAGGCCCACGAGCCCGAGCAGCACACGGTCGACGGTCCTGAGCACCGCCCTCACCCCTTTCGTCCCGGCCGCGCGACCCGCAGCGACACGGCGGGCGGCCGGGCCAGCCCCAGCCCCCGCACCGCGTCGTCGAGCGCGCCGTCCAGATCGGTCCGTACGTCGTCCAGTTCACGGAAGTGCGACAGCGCGCGCACGCGGACCTTCCGGCGGCGCATCCGGACCCGCGCGGACTGCACCCCGGCGACCTCCATGGCCCGGTCGCGCAGCACCGTGGCGGCGGCGTCCCGGTGGAGCCCCGCGCGTACGTCCGGACGGGTGCGCCGCATCGGGAGCACCTTGCGCAGACCGGGGGTGAGGGCCAGGGCGAGCAGCCAGAGTCCGAGGGCCGCGGCGACTCCCGCGCCGACGAGGACCCACGTGTCGTCGAGGGGCCGGTCGGCGAGCTGCCGGGCCAGTTCGCGGCGCCAGCCGAGGCCGGGCCGGCCGGCGCGCACGGCGACGACGTCGTAGAGGAAGGCGCCCGCGACGAGCAGAAGCAGCAGCGCGACGATGCCCGCGGGGACGCGGCGCGCCGACCAGAAGCGGCCGGCCGGTCCGCTGCCGGGGCCGGAGTCGGACGGCGGTCCGGTACCGGCCGCCGGCTCCTTCTCCATGACGGGCTCCATGACGGGCAGGCGCCGCGTGCTGCCTTCGGTACCCTGGGGCTCGCTCATCGCGTCCTCCCCTGTCTCGCGCCGTACTCCGCCGCCAGGTGCAGCCGCTCCACCTGGACGGCGACCTCCGGCACCGCCATCCCCACCAACGCGCTCACCCGCTGGACGACTTGGTGACGCACTCGCCCGCAGCGGGCGCCGATGTCGCACGGGTAGTCGAGTTCCAGGTGGACCCGGACGTGGGCGGTGTCGTGGTGGACGACGACGGTGGCGTGCGGGCGCTCGGCATCCGGGTGGAGCGGGCCGACCGCCTCGCGCGCCGCCTGCGCGGCGACCTTGGCGACCACCCGGTCGGCGATCCGCGTGGCACCGCGCTCGCCCGGCGGTACCACGGCCGGGGTTTCGAGGAGCTCGCCGGCCCCACCGCTCACGCCGGTCACCGCCGCCGGTCGTCTCGGCTGCGGAAGAAGTCACCGAGGTCCATGTCCCCCTCCAGCAGGCGGCCGACGACGAACCCGACGGCTCCCAGGGCCGCCACCAGCAGAAAGGCTCCGAACCCGCCGAAATACCCGGCGAATCCCAGCGCCATGCCGGCGATCAAGCCGACCACGGCCATGCTCATGGTGCGCTCACCTCGTTCACCGCTCAGTCCACTCCTCGGTCAGCGTCCGCGTCACTTGATCCGGGGCTCCGGCTCCTCGTCCTCCTCGTCGGGCAGTTTCACGTCGCTCACCGCGATGTTGACCTCGACGACCTCCAGCCCGGTCATCCGCTCCACCGCCGCCACCACGTTCTCCCGCACGTCCCCGGCGACGTCCGAGATCGACACGCCGTACTCGACCACGATCTCCAGATCGAGCGCGGTCTGCTTCTCACCGACCTCGGCCTTCACCCCGCGCGTCACCCCCGACTTGGTGCCGCCGGGCACCCGGTCGCGCACGGCGCCGAAGGTGCGGGACATCCCGCTGCCCATGGCGTGCACACCGGCGACGTCTCGTGCCGCCATTCCGGTGATCTTCTCCACGACGCCGTCGGCGATGGTGGTGCGGCCCCGGTCGGCGGGGGCTCCCCCGCCGCGCCGGGTGCCCTGCCCACGCTGTGCACCGGTCTCGGTCGTTTCCTTCTCCGTCAAATCACTCATCGCCGCAGTCCCTTCCGGTCCGTCCTTCTCCGACCACCGTAAGCACGGTTGCGCGATCCCGCGTCGTGGATGCGGCAGGCTGAAGGAATGACGACGGCGGACCGGTGGGCGCGGACGGTGCGGGATCAGCTGGGGCTCGGCAGGTTGCTGCCGCTGGGCGGCCCGGAGGACGGCGCGTGGATCGCCGAACGCGCGGCACGGGAGGTACTGCTGGCCGCGGCCGGGAGTGTGACGGGCGTGCGTCCGGGCGGCCTGCGTATCGCGCCCGCCGGCCGGGACGACGCACACGAACCGGCCGTACCGCCGCCGCCGAGTGCCCTGGCGCCCGGCCCGCTGCGGGTGACGGCCGACTTCGCGGCGACCGTCGGTCCCGCCGCGACGGGCGAGCCGCTGCCGGCGACGGCCGCCCGGCTGCGCGCCGTGCTGACGGCGGCGGCGCGGGAGCTCGGTCTG
>NZ_RAIF01000012.1:47028-54559 GCF_003671715.1 Streptomyces sp. E2N166
CGACGTGGACCTGCGGGCGACGGCCCTGCTGGACGCGGCGACGGAGCCGTACCCGGAGCCGGCGCCCGGACGTGAGCCGCGGCGTCCCCCGGCCGCTCACCCCGGCGACGGTGACGAGGGCCGCGCGGCGGGCGCCGCGCTGGCGGTCCCGGGCGTGACCCGGCTGACGGCGACGCTGGGCCGTCCGGTGGACGTGACGGAGCTGCCGCGGGAACGGGCCGCGCTGCCGCGCCGCCATGTCCGGGTGGAGCTGGCGGTGGACGCGGAGCACCGGGCCGTGGAGGTGGCCCGGCGGGTCCGCGCGGCGGTGTCGGAGGCCCTGTCGGACCGTCCGTCGGTCGCGGTGCTGGTGACGGCGGTCGGCTGAGCCGGCCCGCCGGGACTGGCCCCGAGCCTCCCGGCCCGGCGGACCGTCGCGACGTGCCGGGCGGTCACCCGCGGCGCCCGGGCTACTCCCCGAGCCCGGCCAGGTCGCGCAGGCGGCGGGCCTGCGCGGCCCGCTCGGCGGCGCGCTGAGCCTCGTAGTCCCGGTGCTGGGCGCCCTGGAGCAGCGCCTTGGTCTCGATGACGGCGTCGCGCGGCGCGGCGAGGACCGCCGACGCCAGATCGCGCACGGCGCCGTCGAGCTGGTCCGCGGGCACGGCGAGGTTGGCCAGCCCGGTGTTCACGGCCTCCTCGGCCATGACGAAGCGGCCCGTCGCGCAGATCTCCAGCGCGCGGGCGTACCCGACCAGGGACACCAGGGGGTGCGTGCCCGTCAGGTCCGGCACGAGGCCGAGGCTGGTCTCGCGCATGGCGAACTGCACGTCCTCGGCGACGACCCGCAGGTCGCAGGCGAGGGCGAGCTGGAAGCCGGCCCCGATGGCGTGGCCCTGCACGGCGGCGACCGACAGGATGTCGCTGCGCCGCCACCAGGTGAACGCCGCCTGGTACTCGGTGATGGTCGCGTCCAGCTCGGCGTCGCCGCCCCGCGCGAGATCGATGAACGACGGTTCGCCGTCGAAACCCTCGGGGGTGAACGCCTGCCGGTCGAGCCCGGCGGAGAAGGACTTGCCCTCGGCCCGCAGCACCACGACTCGGACGGAGCCCGGCAGCAGCCGGCCGGCCTCGGTGAGCGCCCGCCACAGAGCTGGGCTCTGCGCGTTGCGCTTGTCCGGGTTGGTCAGCGTCACCGTGGCGATCGCGTCGTCGACGGTGAGCCGCACGCCGTCCTTGTCGAGTACGGGAGCGGGGTCGTGGGCGTGCGAAGCCATGGGGTGCCTCCGAAAGGTGCGGTCGTCGTCCCCGCCGCGCGCCGGCTGCGACGCCGTACGACGGCAGAGCTAAGTGACTGCACAGTAACCACCCGGACGGTCGGACGACCGGCCGGGTGGCCACCTTCACTTTCGGAGTCGAGGGGCCGCCCGGAACATCAGGCCGATGTGGCCTTTTTGCCCCGGGTAGCCCCGCCACGCCCTCGGAGCGTGACACCCGACTCACTGAGCATGCGGTGCACAAAGCCATACGAGCGGCCGGTCTCCTCGGCCAACGCCCGGATGCTCGCACCGGCGTCGTACTTCTTCTTCAGGTCTGCCGCGAGCTTGTCGCGCGCGGCGCCGGTTACCCGGCTGCCCTTCTTCAGAGTCTCGGCCACCCGGTCCTCCTCATGGGAAGTGCGCTCTGGTCTCCTCATGATCACCCCTCCAGGGCTCCATGGCCACCCATTCGGCAAGGTCGATGAGACAAGGTTGTGACGACAGGAGCGAGTCCCCACATGCGGAATCCGTTATTCCAGAGGATCACGTCCGTACCGCCGAACGGGTTTTTCCGCGAAGTTCCAGGTCAGAAAGGCGTCGCGGCCGGACCCCCGGCGTCAGGGGGTCCGGCCGCGAAATCGATGTAGGACACACCTCGTGATGAGGAGATCTCACACAGATGGTGGATCACGGATCGGCCGAATGATCCATACCCAGTGGATCATCCATTCGATCAAGCCAGGGCGACGAGGTCCGCGTAGTCGGCGCCCCACAGGTCCTCGACGCCGTCCGGAAGCAGGATGATCCGCTCCGGCTGGAGCGCCTCGACGGCGCCCTCGTCGTGGGTGACCAGGACGACCGCGCCCTTGTAGGTGCGCAGCGCGCCGAGGATCTCCTCGCGGCTGGCGGGGTCGAGGTTGTTGGTGGGCTCGTCGAGCAGCAGCACGTTGGCCGAGGACACCACGAGGGTGGCCAGCGCGAGGCGGGTCTTCTCGCCGCCGGACAGGACGCCGGCCGGCTTGTCGACGTCGTCGCCGGAGAACAGGAACGAGCCCAGCGTCTTGCGGACCTCGACGAGGTCGAGGTCGGGGTTGGCGGAGCGCATGTTCTCCAGGACGGTGCGCTCGGGGTCCAGGGTCTCGTGCTCCTGCGCGTAGTAGCCGAGCTTGAGGCCGTGGCCCTCGATCACCTGGCCGGTGTCGGGCTTCTCGACGCCGCCGAGGAGGCGGAGCAGGGTGGTCTTGCCGGCGCCGTTGAGGCCGAGGATGACGACGCGGGAGCCCTTGTCGATGGCCAGGTCGACGTCGGTGAAGATCTCCAGCGAGCCGTACGACTTGGACAGGCCCTCGGCCATCAGCGGGGTCTTGCCGCAGGGCGCCGGCTCGGGGAAGCGGAGCTTGGCGACCTTGTCGGACTTCCGCTCGGCCTCCAGTCCGGCCAGCAGCTTGTCCGCGCGGCGGGCCATGTTCTGCGCGGCGACGGTCTTGGTGGCCTTGGCGCGCATCTTGTCGGCCTGCGAATGCAGCGCGGAGGCCTTCTTCTCCGCGTTCTGCCGTTCGCGCTTGCGGCGCTTCTCGTCGGCCTCGCGCTGCTGCTGGTAGAGCCGCCAGCCCATGTTGTAGACGTCGATCTGGGAGCGGTTGGCGTCGAGGTAGAACACCTTGTTGACGACCGTCTCGACCAGGTCGACGTCGTGGGAGATCACGATGAAGCCGCCGCGGTAGGTCTTCAGGTAGTCGCGCAGCCAGACGATCGAGTCCGCGTCGAGGTGGTTGGTCGGCTCGTCGAGCAGCAGGGTGTCCGCGTCCGAGAACAGGATCCGGGCCAGCTCGATACGGCGGCGCTGACCGCCGGAGAGCGTGTGCAGGGGCTGGCCCAGCACCCGGTCGGGCAGGTTGAGCGCGGCGGCGATGGTGGCGGCCTCGGCCTCGGCGGCGTATCCGCCCTTGGTGAGGAACTCCGTCTCCTGGCGCTCGTACTGCTTGAGCGCCTTCTCGCGGGTGGCGCCCTGGCCGTTGGCGATGCGCTGCTCGTTGTCCCGCATCTTGCGGATCAGGACGTCCAGGCCGCGGGCGGACAGGACGCGGTCGCGGGCGAGCACGTCGAGGTCGCCGGTGCGCGGGTCCTGCGGGAGGTAGCCGACCTCGCCGGAACGGGTGACGTTGCCGGCGGCGGGCTGGCCCTCGCCGGCCAGGACCTTGGTGAGGGTGGTCTTGCCGGCGCCGTTGCGGCCGACCAGGCCGATGCGGTCGCCCTTGGCGATGCGGAAGGTGGCGCTTTCGATGAGGACGCGGGCACCGGCGCGCAGCTCGATGCCGGAGGCGGAGATCACGGACAGACTCCAAGGCGGGTGGTTGGCGGGATGGGCGGCTGAGGACGTTTCCCGCCGTCTAATGCGCGAGGAGAATGGCCATGGGGCCAGTCTAACGGGGCCATGCAACCGCTTTTGCCGGGATACGGAGTCCGCGGTCCCTTGTTCGGGGCTCCCGTGTTCGGGAGCGCGGGTCCGGGGCGTTGTCAGTGAGCGGTGCGAGACTGGGCGACAGGGTTGGATTTCCGTGTTTTTTTCCGGGCTTTGGGGATCTTCGCGGCATCCGCTCCTCCGGTTACCGGCTCACAAGGGAGTGATCGGCATGGCAGGCATGGACGGCGGGCGCCCGAGCGTCTACCCGACGCTGCTGTACGCGGACGCCAAGGCGGCGGTCCGGCAGCTCACCCAGGCCCTCGGCTTCACGGAACTGGCCGTGTACGAGGGCGAGGACGGCTCGGTGGCCCACGCCGAACTGGCCCAGGGCAACGGCGCGATCATGCTCGGCTCGAAGGGCACCGGCAGCCGCTTCGACGAGGCGATGAAGAACGCCGGTACGACGGGGGTGTACGTCGTGGTGACGGACGTCGACGCCCATCACCGGCGGGCGGTGGAACACGGCGCGGAGATCCTCATGCCCCCGACGGACCAGGACTACGGCTCCCGGGACTACATGGCCCGGGACCTGGAGGGCAACATCTGGAGCTTCGGGACGTACGCGCCGGAGATCCGCGGGTAGCCTCCGGCGGTTCGCTGCGGGCCCGGCCGGCGCGGAGTCGAGGGTGTTCCGGGGTCCGGGGCGGGCGGCCTCACGGGTCGGTGCACGGCCGCGACCGGTTCCCGGAGCCATGCACCGCGTACTCGTCGTCCGCGCGGAAGCGTCCCCACCGGTCGTGGGAGGGCCGGGGGACGTCTCGGGCGGCGGGGTCCCTCGGGCGGCCGGGGGCGCGCTGCCCCGGCCTCCGACCGAGGGTGCCCGGGTGTGGTCAGCTGCCTCCGGTGTGGACCTGGAAGGCTGCCCTGCGTACCGCCTTGGCCAGGGCCGGGTCCGGGTGCGCGGCGGCGAGGGCGACCAGGACCTGCACGGTGCGGGGGTGGCCGACGGCCCGGACCTCGTCCAGCAGGGCCGGGACGGTGGGCTGCACCGCGGACTCCAGGTGCCGCACGAGCAGCGGGGCCTCACCGTGGTCGGCGACGGCGGCCGCGGTGTCGACCCACAGCCACGTGGCCTCCTGGCGGGTGAGGACCTCGTGGGCGTCCTCGGGGTCGGCACCGTCGTGCTCGGCCAGCCACAGCAGGGCGTACGGCCGCAGCGTCGGCTCGTCGAGGACGGCGCGGACATCGGGCTCGGCGGGGGCGCCGACGACGCGCAGCGCCTCGAAGGCGAGGCCGCGCAGCAGGGCGTCCTCACCCCGGGCGGCGCCGAGCAGCTCGGCGACGGCGCTGCCGACGGGCCGGGCGGCGAGCCAGGCGCGGTACTCGGCGCGGGCGGCGTTCGGGCGGAGCTGGGCGCAGCCGCGGAGCATGTCCTCCGCCGACTGCTCGATGTTGCCGGCGGGGCTCTGCGCGGCGACGCAGATCTGCTCGAGCTTGACCCAGACCGCCCAGCTGCCGAGCGGAGTGAGCGTGGCGTGTCCGTCGCCGCAGGTGAGGGCGCCGACGGAGGAGAGGGCGTGCAGGGCCCAGTCGAGGAGGGGGGCGAGCGGGGTGTCGGCGGTGGCCTCCGGGAGCGGCGCGGCGGTGGCCGCGGCGGTCTGCGGCGTTCCGGGTTCGAGACGGGGGCCGTAGGGCACTTCGCAGCGCTCGGTGCGCAGTTCGGTGACGCGCTGCTCCAGCAGGTCCAGGAGTTGCGCCACCGGGACGGGCCCGGCGGACAGCTGGAGGAAGGAGAGCACCTGGGGCATCGCTGAGATGACCTCGGCCACGGCGGCGGGCTCCTGCCCGTCGGGCTCGGGGTGGGCCAGCGACCAGGCGTCGAAGAGGGCGACCCAGCCGCGCAGTACGGCGCTGTCGTCGCGGTTCCAGGCGCGCAGCCGCCAGCCCGGGCGGGCGCTGCCGCCGTGCACCTCGACCAGACCGGCGAGTCGGGCGGTGTCCCAGTCGGCGCGGACCTTGGCGATGGTCAGGCCCAGTTCCCGGGCCGCTTGGCCGGCGGTCGTGTCGGAGAGGGTGGCCTTGCCGTCGGCGGTCGCGCTGCCGCGGCCGGGGCCGAGGGCGGTGTCGGCCCAGCGGGCGACACGGGCCGCGCCGGCCAGACCGGAGCGCGCCATTCTGGCCAGCTCCGACCGGGCCGGTGTGCCCTCCGGGGGCCGGGGCGCGGCGCGGCGCGGACGCCGCTGGTTCATCGCTGGAGGGGCGGCGGCCAGGGGTCGCGGGCGGACGAGTCGAAGCCTGGAGTCGCGCGGGATACGGGACGTCACGGGTGCAGTCTTCCGGTTGACGGTCCGAAAACCCAAACGGAATGCCCCGGCGGGCGTCCGGGGCGGCGGACGCACGGGGCCGGGACGGCGTCGGGGCATCGGAACAGGCCAGTGGTACGGCACTAAACGGAACCGGAGCGGCGTGCCGTGGGCCGAGGGAGTGGCGGGGTCGCTGCGGGCTTACACCAAGGGGGTCATGAAGCGGCGCAGGGTCTCCTCGTAGTCGTCGGGGTCGGCGTTCCACATGGCGCCGTGCGGGGCACCCTCGACCGGGTGGAGGGCGACCAGGCGCGGGTGGGTGTCGGCGAGGCGGCGGGAGAACCGCCACGGGGCCACCACGTCGTCGGGGCCGTGGAAGATCAGGGTCGGGACCGCCGGGCGGTGCAGACCGGCGGTGTGGACGTCGCTGTCGGCGTGCAGTCCGGCGCGGCCCTGGGCGGCGCGGACGGCGAGCGGCAGCAGCGCGCCGGGGGTGCGGCGGGCGGTGGCCAGGGCGCGCAGGGTGGCCTCCCAGCTGAGCACCGGGGAGTCCAGCACGAGCCCCGCGATGCGCTCGCGTACGCCGGAGAGCGCGGCCGTGCGCAGGGCCATGGTGGCGCCGGTGGACCAGCCGAGCAGGACGACCTGGCGGGCGCCGTGGTCGACGGCGTAGCGGACGGCCGCGTCCAGGTCGCGCCACTCGGTCTCGCCGAAGTGGTGCAGTCCGTCCGGCGAGGGCGGGGCGCCGACGTCGCCGCGGTAGGCGAGGGCGAGCACCGGGACGTGCCGGCGGTGCAGGGGGGCCATGAAGTTCATGGCGTGTTCGCGGGTGGCCCCCAGGCCGTGCGCGGCGATGATCCAGGTCGGGCGGGAGCCGGGCAGGAACCAGGCCGGGAGGGGGCCGAGTTCGCCGGGGACCTCGACGTCGGCGTACTCGAGGTCGAGGGCGGTGCCCGGGTTTCCGACGTACAGGTTCGGGGTGAACCAGGCCCGGTCGCCGGCCGCGAGGGTGCCGTGTGTGACGCGTTCGAGGCGGCGGACGACGGTGTCGGCGCCGTGCTCGGCCGTGCCGAGGACCGGGCCGACCACCGCGTGCGAACCGTCACCGGCGAGGCCGTACCGGCCCGGGCGCAACGCGGCCAGGTCCCGGGTGAGGGTGATCTGCCCGGCGGCGGTGCCGTGCACGGTGAGCCGGGGTTCGGTGGGCAGGGGCCGGCCGGGAGACGCCTTGAGCGCGGCGTCGCTGGCGAGCCGGCCGGCGGCGACGCTCGCCGCACCGGCCGCCAGGGCCGCGGTGACGGCGGCGGCCGTCGCTGTGACAGTGCGCATGGGGCCAGTCTCCTGTTGGAGTCCTTGGGCGGCCAGTGGGCGGGCGGCGGGGGGTGACGAGCCCTCGTCGGCCGCCCGGTCGGGCCCTGAGTGAGCCATGAGTCGGTCCCGCTGCCGGTACCCCCGAAGCAGCGCGGTACGCGCTTCGCCGACGGCGGGTTCCACCGCGGGGTGCCGGCGGCGCGGTGCGCCGGGTGCCCGGGGCTTGCCGTCCCCCGCGCCGGAAAGCGTCGGCTGCCGGCCGTCGCGCCGGCGACCGT
>NZ_RAIF01000012.1:54824-57295 GCF_003671715.1 Streptomyces sp. E2N166
CCGCTCCCCGTGCCCCCGTTGCCCGTACCCCTGGAGCCGTTCCGTCGCCTCCGTCAGCTGGTCGTCCGTCAGCAGTGACGGCGTGCGGCCCGGTACCGAGGAGGCCGTCAGCCAGAGGTGGCACATCCACTCCAGCTGGGCCGTGCGGTCGTAGGCCTGGTCGAGGGAGGCGCCGTAGGTGATCGTGCCGTGGTTCCGCAGGAGGCATCCGGTGCGGTCGGTGAGGGCGTCGAGCATGTGGCGGGCGAGTTCTTCGGTGCCGTAGGCCGCGTAGGGGGCGACCCGGACGGGGCCGCCGAGGGCGGCGGTCATGTAGTGGACCGGCGGGAGTTCGGGGACGAGGAGCGAGACCGCCGTCGCGTGCACGGCGTGGGTGTGGACGACGGCCCGGGCGTCGGTGGCGCGGTACACGGCGAGGTGCATGGGCAGTTCGCTGGTGGGGACGAGCGTGCCGAGCACCTGCCGGCCGTCGAGGTCGACGCCGGTCGCGTCGGCCGGGGCCAGACGGTCGTACGGCACACCCGAAGGGGTGACCAGCACCGTGTCGCCCACGCGCACCGAGACGTTGCCGGAGGTGCCGACGACCAGGCCGTCCGCCACCGTTCGACGGGCTGTCGCGACGAGGGCCTCCCAGGCTGCCGCCCTGGCTCGTTCCTCGTCCGCGCCCACCCCTGCGACCCGCGAATACGTCACAGTCACCGTCTCCTTCGGGCACGTCCGCGCCCCTCACGAACCTTCGCCGACCGGCCTCGCGGCGATCCTGCCAGGCACGTATCCGGAGAGCATCGGGCCGGGCACACAGAGGGAGGCGGCGGCGCCGGTTCCGGTCACCGTGAAGCCCTGTTCAGTTCATCTTCCGTTCACTCTGGTTACCTACGTTCGTCCAGCCAATGACCTCGAACGATTGCCTGGGTAAATGGAAAGCTTCTCGCTGATCCTCGCGATTGTGGTAGTAACCGCACTCGCGTTCGATTTCACGAACGGTTTCCACGACACCGCGAACGCGATGGCAACGACCATTTCGACCGGTGCGCTCAAGCCCAAGGTGGCGGTGGCCATGTCCGCCGTCCTCAACCTTGTAGGCGCCTTCCTCTCGGTGGAGGTCGCCAACACGATCTCCAAGGGTCTCGTCGACGAGACCGGCATCCGTCCCGAGGTCATCTTCGCCGCTCTGGTGGGCGCGATCCTCTGGAACCTGCTGACCTGGCTGGTCGGGCTCCCGTCCAGCTCCTCGCACGCCCTCATGGGCGGCCTGATCGGTGCCGCCGTCGCCTCGGCGGGCGTCGGCGCGGTCAACGGCGACGCGCTCGTCACCAAGGTGCTGATCCCGGCGATCGCCGCCCCGCTCGTCGCGGGCCTCGCGGCGCTGCTCGGCGCGCGGCTGACGTACAAGCTCGGCCGCAAGGCCGACGGCAAGGCCGCCGCCAAGGGCTACCGCGCCGGGCAGATCGCCTCCGCCGGGCTGGTCTCGCTGGCCCACGGCACCAACGACGCCCAGAAGACGATGGGCATCATCACCCTCGCCCTGGTCGCCGGCGGCTCGCTCGCCCCCGACTCCGACCCGCCCAGGTGGGTCATCCTCTCCGCGGGCATCGCCATCGCGCTCGGCACCTACCTCGGCGGCTGGCGCATCATCCGCACCATGGGCAAGGGCCTGACCGACCTCCAGCCGCAGCAGGGCTTCGCCGCCCAGACCAGTGCCGCGACGGTCATCCTGGCCTCCTCCCACCTCGGCTTCTCCCTCTCCACCACGCACTCGGTCTCCGGCGCGGTGATGGGCGCGGGCCTCGGTCGCAAGGGCGGCGTGGTCCGCTGGTCCACGGCCACCCGGATGTTCGTCGCCTGGGGCCTGACCCTGCCGGCCGCGGCCCTGGTCGCCGCGATCGCCGAGTGGGTCTGCGGCCTGGGTGACTGGGGCACCGCGCTCGTCGCGGTCTTCCTGGTCGCCTCCAGCGCCGCCATCTGGAAGCTCTCCCGGCGCGAGGTCGTCGACCACACCAACGTCGTCGACGAGCCCGAGCAGGCCGGTGTGGTGACCACGGCGATGGCCGCCGTCTCCCCGCCCCCGGCGGGCGTGACCGAGGACCTGGCCGCGGCCGGCGCCCCGGGCCCCGCTTCCGACTCCAAGGCCCCCTCGGCCACCACCTCCGTCTGAGCCCGCGCCCCGGGTACGAAGGAAAGCGAACTCCATGAGCATCGACTGGGCAGCTCTCGGCTCCGTCTTCGGGGTCAGCCTCGTGGCCACCGTGGCACTGGTGGGCCTGTTCACCCTCGGCATCGTCGGCCTCTCCCGCCAGGAGCGGGCGGCCTCACAGGGCGGCTCCGCGGCCCTCGCGGTCACCGGCGCGTACGCCTGCTTCGCGGCCTGCGCGGCCGCGGTGGCGTACGGCATCTACCTGATCGTCGCCTGAGCGACCACACGCGGACACCGCGCACATCCCTTCGAGGCGGGGCGCGGGACGGGCACCGAC
>NZ_RAIF01000012.1:57352-65612 GCF_003671715.1 Streptomyces sp. E2N166
CAGGTTGACGGGTGTTCGCGGGCCGTGGTGGACTGCCGGAGCCAATACGGCGGCAGGAGAGGAAGCCCGGTGCGAATCCGGCGCGGTCCCGCCACTGTGACCGGGGTACAGCCCCCGGAAGCCAGGAACTCTCACCGCCGGTCTCTTCTAACCAGGGCGCGGACACCCTGAGTGAGGACATATCGCCATGCGCGGCTGCGGTTCCAGGCACAGCGGTCCCGGGTACACCGGTTCCGGGCCCACCAGCGACACGCTCTCCCGCCCCGCGGCCGGTTGAGCCGTGCGCGCCGAACGCGTCTTCGCGTACGGCGCCGCCGCCGGCCTTCTCGGTGACCTCCTCCTCGGCGACCCGCGCCGCGGACACCCCGTCGCCGCGTTCGGCCGTGCCGCCGGTGCCGTAGAACGGGTGCTGTGGCGGGACCACCGGGGCTGGGGCGCGCTGCACACCGCCGTGTGCGCCGGAGGCGCCGCCGCTCTCGGAACGGCCGCCGCACGCGCCGTACGCCGCTCCCCCGCCGCCTCCGTCGCCCTGACCGGCGCCGCCACTTGGGCCGTCGTCGGCGGCACCTCGCTCGCCCGTGAGGCCCGCGCGATCGGCCGTGCCCTGGAGGCCGGCGACGTCGAGGCGGCCCGGGCACGGCTGCCGCACCTGTGCGGGCGGGACCCCCAGGCGCTGGACGCCGACGGGATCGCCCGGGCCGTCGTGGAGTCCGTCGCCGAGAACACCTCGGACGCGGTGGTGGGTGCCCTGGTGTGGGGCGCCGTCGGCGGAGTGCCCGGACTGCTCGGCTTCCGGGCCGTGAACACCCTGGACGCCATGGTCGGCCACAAGTCGCCCAGGTACCGGCGGTACGGCTGGGCCTCGGCCCGCCTCGACGATCTCGCGGGCTGGCCGGGCGCCCGGCTGACCGCCGTACTGACCACCGTGGCCGGCGGCGACCCGCGCGGCGCCGTACGGGCCTGGCGCGCCGACGCCGCACAGCACCCGAGCCCCAACGCCGGTCCCGTGGAGGCGTCGTTCGCGGGCGCCCTGGGCGTACGGCTCGGCGGAACGCTCTCCTACGGCGGGCGGGTGGAGCACCGGCCCGTCCTCAACGGGGCGGCGGGACGCGCCGTCCGGGCCGGTTCCGGCGACATCGACCGGGCCGTCCGTCTCTCCCGGCGCGTGGGCTGGCTGGCGCTCGGCGTGTGCGCGGGCGCGCGGCTGCTCGCGCGCGGGGCCGTCGGGAAGGGACGTACGTCGTGAGCGGTCGCCTCCTCAAGAAGGGACGTACGTCATGAACGGTGGCCTCCTCGTCGCCGGCACCACCTCCGACGCCGGCAAGAGCGTCGTCACCGCCGGGATCTGCCGCTGGCTGGTGCGGCAGGGCGTCAAGGTCGCGCCCTTCAAGGCGCAGAACATGTCGCTCAACTCCTTCGTCACCCGCGAGGGCGCCGAGATCGGGCGGGCGCAGGCCATGCAGGCCCAGGCGTGCCGCGTGGAGCCGACCGCGCTGATGAACCCGGTGCTGCTCAAGCCGGGCGGCGAGCGCAGCAGCCAGGTCGTGCTGCTCGGCAAGCCGGTCGGCGAGATGAGCGCCCGCGGCTACCACGGCGGGCGGCAGCAGCAGTTGCTCGGCACCGTGCTGGACTGTCTGGCCGAGCTGCGGGGCACGTATGACGCGGTGATCTGTGAGGGGGCGGGCAGTCCGGCCGAGATCAACCTGCGCCGGACGGACATCGTGAACATGGGGATCGCCCGGGGTGCCGGGCTGCCCGTCCTGGTGGTGGGCGACATCGACCGGGGCGGGGTCTTCGCCTCGTTCTTCGGGACGGTGGCGCTGCTCGCGCCCGAGGACCAGGCGCTGGTCGCCGGGTTCCTCGTCAACAAGTTCCGGGGGGACGTGTCGCTGCTGGAGCCGGGGCTGGAGATGCTGCACGGGCTCACCGGGCGGCACACGTACGGCGTCCTGCCCTTCCGGCACGGTCTCGGCATCGACGAGGAGGACGGGCTGCGCGTCTCCCTGCGGGGGACCGTGCGGGAGTCGGCCGTCGCGCCGCCGGTCGGCGAGGACGTGCTGCGGGTCGCCGTCTGCGCGATCCCGCTGATGTCCAACTTCACGGACGTGGACGCGCTCGCCGCCGAACCCGGTGTCGTGGTGCGGTTCGTGGACCGGCCGGAGGAGCTGGCCGACGCGGACCTCGTCATCGTGCCGGGGACGCGCGGGACGGTCCGGGCGCTTCGGTGGCTCCGGGAGCGGGGGCTCGCGGACGCCATCGCGCGCAGGGTGGCCGGACAGCGGCCCGTGCTGGGCATCTGCGGCGGTTTCCAGCTGCTCGGCGAGCACATCGAGGACGAGATCGAGTCCCGGGCCGGGCACGTGGACGGGCTCGGACTGCTGCCCGTGCGGGTGCGGTTCGCCCGCGAGAAGACCCTGACCCGGCCGGTGGGCGAGGCCCTCGGCGAGCACGTCGAGGGGTACGAGATCCACCACGGGGTCGCCGAAGTCACTGGGGGCGAGGCGTTCATCTCCGATGACGAGGGACACAGCCTGGACGGCTGCCGGGTCGGCCAGACCTGGGGCACGCACTGGCACGGATCGCTGGAGTCGGACGGCTTCCGGCGGGCGTTCCTGCGCGAGGTGGCCGCCGCCGCGGGCCGCCGCTTCGTGCCGGCCCCCGACACCTCGTTCGCCGCGCTGCGCGAGGAGCAGCTCGACCGGCTCGGCGACCTGATCGAACACCACGCGGACACGGACGCGCTGTGGCGGCTCATCGAGTCCGGCGCGCCACAAGGACTGCCCTTCATTCCACCGGGAGCGCCCGCATGAGCACAGTGTTGTTGTTGTCGACCGCCGACACGGACCTCCTGGCGGCCCGAGCGTCCCAGGCCGCCTACCGGATCGGCAACCCGACCCGGGTCGACGTGACGGAGGAGCTGCCGGGGCTCGTCGACGGCGCGGACGTCGCCGTCGTACGCCTGCTGGGCGGCAAGCGCGCCTGGGAGGACGGGCTCGCCGCGCTGAAGGCCGCCGGTGTCCCGACCGTCCTGCTGGGCGGCGAGAGCGTGCCGGACGCGGAGCTGATGGCCGAGTCGTCGGTGCCGGCCGGGGTGGTGGCGGAGGCGCTGCGCTACCTCGTCGAGGGCGGGCCCGCCAACCTCACCCAGCTCGCCCGGTTCCTCTCCGACACCGTGCTGCTGACCGGCGAGGGCTTCGACGAGCCGGAGAAGATGCCGGAGTTCGGCGTCCACGGCTCCCGGGCCTTCGTGGAGGGGCGCCCGACGGTCGGCGTGCTCTTCTACCGCGCCCACCAGCTGAGCGGCAACACCGCCTTCGTCGACACGCTGTGCGACGCGATCGAGGCGCACGGCGCCAACGCCCTGCCCGTGTACTGCGGTTCGCTGCGCGGCGCGGACCCCGGACTGTACGAGCTGCTGGGCCGGGCCGACGCCCTGGTCGCCACCGTCCTCGCGGCCGGCGGCACGCACGCCTCGCAGGCCTCGGCCGGCGGCGACGAGGAGGCCTGGGACATCGGCGCGCTGGCCGACCTGAACGTCCCGGTACTGCAAGGGCTCTGCCTCACCTCCTCCCGCGCCGCCTGGGAGGCGTCCGACGCCGCCCTCTCCCCCATGGACGCGGCGATGCAGGTCGCGATCCCGGAGTTCGACGGGCGCCTGGTCACGGTGCCGTTCTCCTTCAAGGAGCAGGGGCCTGACGACGTACCGGTGTACGTCGCCGACCCCGAGCGGGCCGGACGGGTCGCCGGTATCGCCGTGCGGCACGCGGCGCTGAAGCACAAGGCGAACGCCGACAAGAAGCTGGCGCTGGTCTTCACCGCGTACCCGACCAAGCACTCGCGCGTCGGCAACGCGGTGGGGCTGGACACCCCGGCCTCCGCGGTGCGGGTCCTGGACGCGCTGCGGGACGCCGGGTACTCCCTCACCGACTACCCGTCCGGCGGCGACGAGCTGATCCACCGGCTCATCGCCGCCGGCGGCCACGACGTCGAGTGGCTGACGGAGGACCAGCTGGCGGCGGCGCCCGCGCGGGTGCCGCTGGCCGACTACCGGACGTGGTTCGAGAAGCTGGACCCGGAGCTGCGGGAGAGCATGCGGGAGGCGTGGGGGGAGCCGCCGGGTTCGCTGTACGTCGACGGGGACGACATCGTGCTCGCGTCGCTGCGGTTCGGGAACGTCGTGGTCATGATCCAGCCGCCGCGCGGCTTCGGCGAGAACCCGATCGCGATCTACCACGACCCGGACATGCCGCCGTCGCACCACTACATGGCGGCGTACCGCTGGCTGGACAACAGCTTCGGCGCCGACGCGATCGTGCACATGGGCAAGCACGGCACGATGGAGTGGCTGCCGGGCAAGGGCCTCGGGCTGAGCGCGGGATGCGCGCCGGACGCGGTGCTGGGCGACCTGCCGCTGATCTACCCGTTCATCGTCAACGACCCCGGCGAGGGCACCCAGGCCAAGCGGCGCGGGCACGCGACGGTGGTCGACCACCTCGTACCGCCGATGGCGCGCGCCGACACGTACGGCGACCTGGCCAAGCTGGAGCAGCTGCTCGACGAGTACGCGCTCGTCTCCGACCTGGACCCGGTCAAGGCGCCGGCGGTCCGCGCGCAGATCTGGACCCTGGTCAAGGCGGCGGAGCTCCACCACGACCTGCACGTGGACGACCAGCCGGACGACGACGCGTTCGACGAGTTCGTCATGCACATCGACGGCTATCTGTGCGAGATCAAGGACGTGCAGATCCGCGACGGCCTGCACATCCTGGGCGGCGGCCCGGTCGGCGAGCCGCGCGTGAACCTCGTGCTGGCGGTACTGCGGGCCTCGCAGGTGTGGGGCGGGCAGGCGAACGCGCTGCCGGGCCTGCGGGCCGCGCTGGCCGCGCACTTCGGGCTGGTGGAGAAGGAGCTGCTGGCCGAGCCGGGCGCGCCGGTGAAGGTGCCGGTGGAGCTGACGGACCTGGTGGAGGGGCCGTCCCGCAGCGCCGCCGACGCGGTCGACCTGCTGGAGCAGTTGTGCCGCCGGTTCGCGGAGGGCATGGAGTCCCGGGCGTGGGACACCGCGGCCGTACCGGCCCTGGTGCGCGAGGTGCTGGGCGGCGAACTCCCCGACGCCGTGGCCGTCCTGGAGTTCGCCTGCACCGAGGTCGTGCCGCGGCTCGCCCGGACGACGGACGAGATCGGGCACATCCTGCGGGCGCTCGACGGCGGTTACGTCCCGGCCGGACCGTCCGGGTCGCCCACGCGCGGGCTGGTCAACGTGCTGCCGACCGGCCGGAACTTCTACTCCGTCGACCCCAAGGCGATCCCGTCCCGGCTGAGCTGGGAGGTCGGGCAGTCCCTCGCGGACTCGCTGATCCAGCGCTATCTGAGCGACACCGGCGAGTACCCGAAGTCCGTCGGCCTCACGGTCTGGGGCACGTCCGCGATGCGCACCCAGGGCGACGACATCGCGGAGATCCTGGCGCTGCTGGGCTGCCGTCCGGTCTGGGACGACGCCTCACGCCGCGTCACCGGCTTCGAGATCGTGCCCCCGGCCGAGCTGGGCCGGCCGCGCGTCGACGTCACGGTGCGCATCTCGGGCTTCTTCCGGGACGCGTTCCCGCACGTCGTCGGGCTGATCGACGACGCGGTGCGGGCGGTGGCGGAGCTGGACGAGACCGCCGAGCAGAACTACGTCCGCGCCCACGCCGACGCGGACACCGCCGAGCACGGCGACCGGCGCCGGGCCACGGCGCGCATCTTCGGCTCCAAGCCGGGTGCGTACGGCGCCGGTCTGCTGCCGCTGATCGACGCCCGCAACTGGCGCTCCGACGCGGACCTCGCCGAGGTGTACGCGGTGTGGGGCGGCTACGCCTACGGGCGCGGGCTCGACGGGCGGGCGGCGCGCGGGGACATGGAGACGGCGTTCCGGCGGATCGCGGTCGCGGCGAAGAACGTGGACACGCGTGAGCACGACCTCGTCGACGCCGACGACTACTTCCAGTACCACGGCGGCATGGTCGCCATGGTGCGGCACCTGACGGGGACCTCCCCCGAGGCGTACGTCGGCGACTCGGCCACCCCGGACCAGGTGAAGACCCGGACGCTGGGCGAGGAGACCCATCGGGTCTTCCGGGCCCGCGTGGTCAACCCGCGCTGGATGGCGGCGATGCGGCGGCACGGCTACAAGGGCGCCTTCGAGATGGCGGCCACCGTCGACTACCTCTTCGGGTACGACGCCACGGCCGGGGTCGTGGACGACTGGATGTACGAGAAGCTCAGCGCCGAGTACGTCTTCGACCCGGAGAACCGGGACTTCATGAAGACGTCCAACCCCTGGGCGCTGCGCGGCATCACCGAGCGGCTGCTGGAGGCCGCCGACCGCGGCCTGTGGGCCGAACCGGACGCGGAGACGCTGGAGCGGCTGCGCGCCACCTATCTGGAGCTCGAGGGCGACTTGGAGGGCGACGAGAAGTGAGTACCCCGTTCCCGTTCACGGCCGTTGTCGGCCAGGACGACCTGCGGCTCGCGCTGCTGCTGAACGCCGTCTCCCCGGCCGTCGGCGGTGTGCTGGTGCGCGGCGAGAAGGGCACCGCGAAGAGCACGGCGGTGCGTGCGCTGTCGGCCCTGATGCCGGAGGTGGACGTCGTCTCCGGGTGCCGGTTCTCCTGCGATCCGGACGCGCCCGACCCGGGCTGCCCGGACGGCCCGCACGAGCCGGGGGCCTTCGCGTCCCGGCCGGCGCGCATGGTGGAACTCCCCGTCGGCGCATCCGAGGACCGGCTGGTCGGCGCCCTCGACATCGAGCGGGCGCTCGCCGAGGGCGTGAAGGCCTTCGAGCCGGGCCTGCTGGCCGACGCGCACCGCGGGATCCTCTACGTCGACGAGGTCAACCTGCTCCACGACCACCTCGTGGACCTGCTGCTGGACGCCGCCGCGATGGGCGCCTCCTACGTCGAGCGCGAGGGTGTGTCGGTGCGGCACGCCTCGAAGTTCCTGCTCGTCGGGACGATGAATCCTGAAGAGGGGGAGTTGAGGCCCCAATTGTTGGACCGGTTCGGTCTCACCGTCGAGGTCGCCGCCTCGCGCGAGCCCGACCAGCGGGTGGAGGTCGTACGGCGCAGGCTCGCCCACGACGACGACCCGACCGCGTTCGCCGCGCGCTGGGCCGACGAGGAGGCCGCCGTACGGGCCCGGATCGTGGCGGCGCGGGAGCTGCTGCCCTCGGTGCGGCTCGGCGACGGTGCGCTGCGGCAGATCGCGGCGACCTGCGCCGCCTTCGAGGTGGACGGCATGCGGGCGGACATCGTGATGGCCCGGACGGCGACCGCGCTCGCGGCGTGGGCGGGGCGGACCGACGTACTGGCGGAGGACGTGCGGCAGGCCGCGCTGCTGGCACTGCCGCACCGGCGGCGGCGCAATCCCTTCGACGCGCCGGGGCTGGACGAGGACAAGCTCGACGAGACGCTGGAGGAGTTCGGCGGGCAGGACGGGGACGGGGGCAGTGGGGGGGACGACGACCCCGACCCGGGTCCCGGCGGCCCCGGCGGTCAGCCGGAGCCCGACGACGCCCCGCAGGGCGACGGTGACACCGCCGGGCGGCCCGAGGCCGGGGAGGGCGGGGAGCCGCAGCCTTCCGGCGGCGGTGCCGGTGAGCAGTCTCCCGTACGGTCCGCGGAGCCGTTCCGTACGAAGGTGCTGAGCGTGCCCGGGCTCGGCGAGGGCGCCGCCGGGCGGCGTTCGCGGGCGCGGACCGAGCACGGGCGGACCACCGGGGCCCGCAGGCCCCAGGGCGCGCTGACCAAGCTGCACCTGGCGGCGACGGTGCAGGCGGCGGCGCCGCACCAGCGGGCGCGGGGCCGGTCGGGGCGCGGACTGGTGGTGCGCCGGGACGACCTGCGGCAGGCGACGCGCGAGGGGCGTGAGGGCAACCTCGTGCTGTTCGTCGTCGACGCCTCCGGGTCGATGGCGGCCCGGCAGCGGATGAGTGCCGTGAAAGGTGCCGTGCTGTCGTTGCTGCTCGACGCCTACCAGCGGCGGGACAAGGTGGGGCTGGTGACCTTCCGGGGTTCGGCCGCCGACGTCGCCCTGCCGCCGACCTCGTCGGTGGACGCGGCCGCGGTCCGGCTGGAGTCGCTGCCGACGGGCGGGCGGACGCCGCTGGCGGCCGGGCTGCTGCGCGCCCACGAGGTGCTGCGGGTGGAGCGGCTGCGGGACCCGGCGCGGCGGGCGCTGGTCGTGGTGGTGACGGACGGGCGGGCGACGGGCGGCCCCGAGC
>NZ_RAIF01000012.1:65804-73983 GCF_003671715.1 Streptomyces sp. E2N166
ACGGGGTCGCCTCCGTCGTCGTGGACTGCGAGTCGGGGCCGGTGCGGCTGGGGCTGGCCGGACAGCTCGCGGGTGAGCTGGGCGGTACGGCGGTGACGCTCGACGAGCTGCGGGCGGACTCCATCGCAGGTCTGGTGAGGGACGTTCAGGGCAGCAGGAGGGCCGCGTAATGCCGCAGGGCAAGCCGAGTGTCGTACCGGACGACGGACTGACGACGCGCCAGCGGCGGAACCGACCGCTGGTCGTCGTGCACACGGGTGTGGGGAAGGGCAAGTCGACCGCCGCCTTCGGGCTGGCGCTGCGGGCCTGGAACCAGGGGTGGCCGATCGGGGTGTTCCAGTTCGTCAAGTCGGCGAAGTGGAAGGTCGGCGAGGAGAACGCGCTGCGGGTGCTGGGCGCCAGCGGTGAGGGCGGGTCCGTCGACTGGCACAAGATGGGCGAGGGCTGGTCCTGGGTCCAGCGCGACGCGCAGATGAACAACGAGGAGAAGGCCCGGGAGGGCTGGGAGCAGGTCAAGCGGGATCTGGCCGCCGAGACGTACAGGCTGTACGTGCTGGACGAGTTCGCCTACCCGATGCACTGGGGATGGATCGACACCGACGAGGTCGTGTCCGTGCTCCGGGACCGGCCCGGGACCCAGCACGTCGTGATCACCGGGCGGAACGCTCCGGAGAAGCTGGTGGAGTTCGCCGACCTCGTCACCGACATGTCCAAGGTCAAGCACCCGATGGACGCGGGGCAGAAGGGGCAGAGGGGCATCGAGTGGTGACCTCGCCCTCCGTTCCCCGGCTGGTCGTCGCCGCCCCCTCCTCGGGCAGCGGCAAGACCACCGTCGCCACGGGGCTGATGGCCGCGCTCGCCGGGCGCGGGCTCGCCGTGTCGCCGCACAAGGTCGGGCCCGACTACATCGACCCCGGGTACCACTCGCTCGCCACGGGGCGGACGGGGCGGAACCTGGACGCCTACCTGTGCGGGGCGGAGCTGGTGGCTCCGCTGTTCCTGCGCGGGGCGCGCGGCTGCGACATCGCGGTCGTCGAAGGTGTGATGGGGCTGTACGACGGTGCCGCCGGGGAGGGTGAGCTGGCGTCCACCGCGCACGTCGCCAAGTTGCTGCGCGCGCCGGTCGTGCTGGTCGTCGACGCGTCGTCGCAGTCGCGGTCGGTGGCGGCGCTGGTGCACGGGTTCGTGAGCTGGGACCCGGAGGTGCGGGTCGGGGGTGTGATCCTCAACAAGGTCGGGTCGGACCGGCACGAGGCGCTGCTGCGGGAGGCGCTGGACTCCGTCGGGGTGCCGGTGCTGGGCGTGCTGCGCCGCGCCGCGCTGGTGGAGACGCCGTCGCGGCATCTGGGGCTGGTGCCGGTCGCCGAGCGGGGGCCGGAGGCGGTCGACGCCGTCGCGGCGATGGCGGCGCTGGTCTCCGACGGGTGTGATCTGGAGGCGTTGGTGGCGCTGGCGCGGGCTGCCGGGCCGTTGCCAGGGGGCTCCGCGCCCTGGACCCCCGGGCCGTCGCCCACCCACCGACCGACTCGGTCGGACAACGGGTTCCCGTTGCGCGTCGCCGTCGCCGGCGGGTCCGCCTTCACCTTCTCCTACGCCGAGCACTCCGAGCTGCTCGCCGCCGCCGGGGCCGAGGTCGTCACCTTCGATCCCCTGCGGGACGAGGAGCTGCCGGAAGGCACTCGGGGGCTCGTCGTCGGGGGCGGGTTCCCCGAGGTGTACGCGTCCGAGCTGGCCGCCAACGAGCCGCTGCGCAAGGCCGTCGCCGAGCTGGTGTCGAGCGGCGCTCCCGTCGCCGCCGAGTGCGCGGGGCTGCTCTATCTGTGCCGGGAGCTGGACGGGCTGCCGATGTGCGGGGTGCTGGACGCCTCCGCGCGGATGACGGAGCGGCTGACGCTGGGCTACCGGGACGCCGTGGCCGTGAGCGACAGCGCGCTGGCCGTCGCGGGGACGCGGATGCGGGGGCACGAGTTCCACCGGACGGTCGTGGAGCCGGGGGCCGGGGCGGCACCGGCGTGGGGGGTGCGTGCGCCCGAGCGGCGCGTCGAGGGATTTGTGGAGCGCGGTGTGCACGCGAGCTATCTGCACACGCACTGGGCGTCCGAGCCCGGTGTCGCCCGTCGGTTCGTGGAGAGGTGCCGGACGTCATGAGCAGCAGGCTGATCGGGGTGGGGGTCGGGCCCGGGGATCCCGAACTGGTGACCGTCAAGGGGGTCAACGCGCTGCGGGCCGCCGAGGTCGTCGTCGTACCCGTCATGGCTGCACCTGATGGAAAGGACGGCGGCGAGCGGGGGCGGGCGGAAGCCACCGTGCTGCACTACGTGGGCGCCGAGAAGGTCGTCCGGGTCGTGTTCGCGCTGAACGAGCGCACCGACCGGGCCCGGCGTGAGGCCGCCTGGGACGCGGCCGGGGAGCGGGTCGCCGCTCTGCTGCGGGAGCACGGCAGCGTCGCCTTCGCGACCATCGGCGATCCGAACGTGTACTCGACCTTCACCTATCTCGCGCAGACCGTCGGCGACCTCGTGCCGGGCACCGTCGTGGAGACCGTGCCGGGCATCACCGCCATGCAGGATCTCGCGGCTCGGTCCGGTGCCGTGCTGACCGAGGGCACCGAGCCGCTGACGCTGGTGCCGGTCACCGCGGGGGCCGCCGTGCTCAAGGACGCGTTGAACGGGCCGGGCACGGTCGTCGCCTACAAGTTCGGCCGGCAGGCGGGCGAGGTCGCCGAGGCACTGCGGGAGACCGGGCGGCTGGACGACGCCGTGTGGGGGTCGGCGCTCGGGCTGCCGGAGGAGTCCGTACGGGCGGCGGCCGAGCTGGACGGCGGGCCGCTGCCCTACCTCTCGACGCTCATCGCGCCCGCGCCGCGCGAGGGCGGGCGGGGCGGCAAGTTGTGAACCGGGGCTCGTCACTCCGCCACGCCCACCACCAGCCAGATGAACGCCGCGCCCGCGACCGTGCACAGCAGGGTCGAGCGGGCGGGATGCTCGTGGTGGGCCTCGGGGAGGATCTCGGCGGCGGCGAGGTAGAGCAGTACGCCGCCGAACAGGCCGAGATACGCGCCGAGTACGCCCTCCGGGATCGAGAAGAGGAGGGTCGAGGCGGCACCGGCCACGGGCGCCACGGCGTCGGCGAACAGCATGGCGACCGCGCGGCGCCGGGCGTTCCCGTACAGGGTGGTCAGCGTGTAGGTGTTGAAGCCGTCCGCGAAGTCGTGGGCGATCACGGCCATCGCGACCGCCGCGCCCATGCCGCCGCCGACCTGGAAGGCCGCGCCGATCGCCACGCCGTCCATCGCGCTGTGCCCGACCATCGCGGCGGCGGCCGTCAGGCCCACCTGGGGCGAACGCTGTCCGTGCTCGTCGGCGCCGTGCGCGGCGCGGCGGGCGGCCAGCAGGCGTTCCACCAGGTGCGCGAGCAGGAATCCGGCGACGAAGAGGAGCAGTGCCTCGGGCACGCCGAACACCTCGTCGCCCGCCGCGTGAAGCGCCTCCGGCAGCAGGTCGAGGCCGACCACGCCCAGCATCAGGCCGCCGGCCAGGCCCAGGACCAGGTGGCGCCGGTCGGTCACGCGCTGTGCCGTCCAGCCGCCGGCCAGCGTCATCAGGAACGCGCCGAGCGCGACGAAGACCGCCATGGGCCCTTGCTATCCGATCAGAGCGCGTATCCGTGCGCACGACAGCGACAACCGCAGTAAATATGCGTAGGAAAGGACCCCATCCCATGGCTTCCGTGGCTCCCGAGGCTTCCGTTGCCGGTGCTCCCGCGGCCGACGTCTCCCCCGGCAGGGTGACCTTCGTCGGTGCCGGTCCCGGCGCCGCCGACCTGCTGACGTTCCGCGCCGCGCGTGCCATCGCCGAGGCCGATGTCGTGATCTGGGCGGCGAGCCTGGTCCAGGCGGAGGTCCTCCAGCACGCGCGCGAGGACGCGGAGATCCTGGACTCGGCGACGATGTCGCTGGAGGACGTCGTCGCCGTCTACCGGCGGGCCCGGCAGGAGGGCCTGCGGGTGGCCCGCATCCACTCCGGGGACCCGGCCCTCTGGGGCGGCACGCAGGAGCAGCTCGACCGGTGCGCGCAGATCGGCATCGCCACCGAGATCGTGCCCGGCGTCTCCGCCTTCTCCGCGGTCGCCGCGCTCGCGCGGCGGGAGCTGACCATCCCGGAGGTCGCGCAGTCCGTCGTCCTCACCCGGCTCGGCGGCGGCAAGACGCCGATGCCGCCCGGGGAGGAGGTCCGCGAGTTCGCGAAGCACGGCACGACCATGGCGATCTTCCTGTCGGCGGCCCGCAGCGGTCAGCTGGTGCGGGAGCTGCTGGAGGGCGGCTACCCGACCGAGACCCCGGTGGTCGTCGCCTACCAGGCCACCTGGCCGGAGGAGCTGGTCGTGCGGTGCACGATCGGCACGCTGGAGGAGACGGTCAAGGAGCACAAGCTCTGGAAGCACACCCTCTTCCTGGTCGGCCCGGCTCTCGACGCGCACGGCACCCGCTCGCACCTGTACCACCCGGGGCACTTCCACGGTTATCGGAAGGCCGACCCGGAGGCTCGCAGGGAGCTGCGCACGCGGGGTGCGAGCACGTGATCACCGTGGTGGGGATGGGGGCCGGTGCGCCGCCCGGCGCGGACGTCGCCGCCGGTGCGGAGCTGGTCGTCGGCGGGCGGCGGAATCTGGACGCCGTACGGCTGCCGGAGGGGGCCGAGCGGGTCGTCCTCGGAGCGCTGGCGCCCGCCCTCGACACGGTCGCGGAGTACGTCGCGAAGGAGCGGGCGGTCGTCGTACTCGCCTCCGGGGACCCGGGGTTCTTCGGGATCGTGCGGGCGCTGGCCGAGCGGTTCGGGCCGGAGCGGCTCGACGTCCGGCCCGGTGTCTCCTCCGTCGCCGCCGCGTTCGCGCGGGTCGGGCTGCCGTGGGACGACGCGGTGGTGGCCAGTGCGCACGGGCGGGAGCTGCGGACGGCGGTGAACGTGTGCCGCGCGCACCCCAAGGTCGCCGTGCTGACGGGGCCCGGGGCCGGTCCGGCGGAGCTGGGGGCCGCGCTGCGGGCCGACCCGCGGGTCCTCGTCGTCGCCTCCGCGCTGGGGTCCGCCGAGGAGCGCGTGGAGCGGGTGACGCCCGCCGAGGCCGCCGTCCGTGACTGGGGGGCGGCGGTGAGCGTGGTGCTGTGCCTGGACGAGGCGCGGACGCTGGGGCCGGTGCGGACGGTCGCCGGGCCGCCGCGGCCGACAGCCGCCGGGTGGGCGCTGGACGAGGCCGAGTTCGCGCACCGCGACTCGATGATCACCAAGTTCGAGGTGCGGGCGCTGGCGCTGGCCCGGCTCGGCCCTCGCCCCGGTGACCTGGTCTGGGACGTCGGCGCGGGCTCCGGGTCGGTCGCCGTGGAGTGCGCGCGGCTGGGCGCCGCCGTCACCGCCGTCGAGAAGACGCCGGACGGTGTCGCGCGCGTCCGCGCCAACGCCGCCGCGCACGGCGTCGACGTCCGGGCGGTGCACGGGGCGGCGCCCACGGTGCTGTCCGACCTGGACGACCCCGACGCCGTGTTCGTCGGCGGTGGCGGACCCGAACTGCCCGCCATCGTCGCGCAGTGCGCGCGGCGGGCGCGGCGGGCCGTGGTCGTCGCCATGGCCGCGCTGGACCGGGTGCCGGCGGCCCGCCGGGCGCTGCTCGACGCCGGGCTGGAGTGCGACGGGGTGCTGTTGCAGTCGTCCCGGCTCGCGCCGCTGCCGGGGGACGTGACCCGGCTCGCGGCGACCAATCCCGTCTTCCTGCTGTGGGGCGTGAGGCCGCACAGCCGTACCGAAGGAGTTGCCCCTTGATCGGCCTCATTTCCGCCACCGCGGCGGGCGCGGCCGCGCGGGACCGGCTGGCCGCGGCGTGGCCGGACCGCACGCGCGTGTACGAGGGTCCCGTCGCGGACGGCGTACGGGCCGCGTTCGCCGAGTGCGAGCAGCTCGTGTGCTTCCTGGCCACGGGTGCCGTGGTCCGGCTCGTGGCGCCGTTGCTCGGCGACAAGCGGACCGATCCCGGTGTTGTGTGCGTCGACGAGGGCGGGCGGTTCGCCGTGTCGCTGGTCGGCGGCCACGGGGGCGGCGCCAACGAACTCGCCCGTGCCGTCGGCGGGGTGCTGGGTGCCGAGCCCGTGGTGACGACCGCGACGGACGCCGTCGGGCTGGCCGGCCTGGACACGCTCGGGCTGCCCGTGGAGGGCGATGTCGCCGGGGTCTCGCGGGCTCTGCTGGACGGCGAGCCGGTCGCGCTGCGGTCGGAGGTGCGGTGGCCGCTGCCGCCCCTGCCCGTCGCCGAGGAGGGGGCGTACACGGTCCGGCTGACGGACCGTCTGGTGGAGCCGGCCGAGCGCGAGGCCGTGCTGCGTCCGCCGTCCCTGGTCGTCGGCGTCGGCGCCTCCAAGGGGGCGCCGGCCGACGAGGTGCTCGGGCTGGTCGAGGCGGCTCTGCGTGGCGCCGGGCTGTCCGCCGCGTCGGTCGCCGAGCTGGCCACCGTGGACGCCAAGGCGGAGGAGCCCGGGATCGTCGGGGCGGCCGAGCGGCTCGGTGTGCCCCTGGTGACGTACTCCGCCGGGGAACTGGCGGGCATCGACGTGCCCAACCCCTCCGACGCGCCGCTCGCCGCCGTGGGCACGCCGTCCGTCGCGGAGGCGGCGGCGCTCGTGCGCGGCGGCGAACTCCTCGTGCCCAAGCGGAAGTCGGCGGCGAGCCCCGCCATGGCGACCTGTGCCGTCGTACGGCGGCCGGGGCGCGGGCGGCTCGCGGTGGTCGGGCTCGGGCCGGGCGCCCGGGACCTGGTCACGCCGCGCGCGCAGGCCGAGCTGCGGCGGGCCTCCGTGCTGGTCGGCCTCGACCAGTACGTCGAGCAGATCCGCGACCTGCTGCGGCCCGGCACACGGGTCCTGGAGTCGGGGCTCGGCGCCGAGGAGGAGCGGGCCCGCACGGCGGTCGAGGAGGCCCGGCGCGGGCACGCCGTGGCGCTGATCGGCAGCGGGGACGCCGGGGTGTACGCCATGGCCTCGCCCGCGCTGGCGGAGGCGTCCGACGACATCGACGTGGTCGGGGTGCCGGGCGTGACGGCGGCGCTCGCGGCCGGGGCGATCCTGGGGGCGCCGCTCGGCCACGACCACGTGTCGATCAGCCTGTCCGACCTGCACACGCCGTGGGAGGTCATCGAGCGGCGGGTGCGGGCGGCGGCCGAGGCGGACATCGTCGTGACGTTCTACAACCCGCGCAGCCGGGGCCGGGACTGGCAGTTGCCCAAGGCGCTGGCGATCCTCGCGGAGCACCGGGAGCCGGCGACGCCGGTCGGGGTCGTGCGCAACGCGTCGCGGGCCGACGAGTCCAGCCGCCTGACCACGCTGACGGCTCTCGACCCGGCGACGGTCGACATGATGACGGTCGTGACGGTGGGCAACACCGCGACCCGGGAGATCGCCGGGCGCATGGTGACGCCGCGCGGCTACCGCTGGCAGGGGACGTCGTCACAGGAGGAGCCGAAGTGAGCCGTGTCGTGCACCCCATCGAGCAGGAGTCCTTCCGGCGGCTGCGCGCCCGGCTGGACACCTCGCACTTCCCGCCGCTGACCCGGGCGGTGGTGGAGCGGGTCATCCACTCCGCCGCCGATCTGGAGTACGCGTCCGACCTCGTCATGGACGAGGGCGAGCTGGTGAGGGCGCACGCCGCGCTGCACGCCGGGGCGCCGGTCGTCGTGGACGTGGAGATGGTCGCGGCGGGGATCACCCGGCGCCGGACCGTGTGCCGGCTGAAGGACGCCGTCGCCGGTCCCGGGCTGACGCGCTCCGCGCACGCCATGCGGCTGGCGTACGAGCAGGTCGGGCCCGGCGCGCTCTGGGTGATCGGCTGTGCGCCGACCGCGCTGGAGGAGCTGCTCACCCTCGACGCCTCGCCCGCGCTCGTCGTCGGGCTGCCCGTCGGCTTCGTCGGGGCGGCCGAGTCCAAGGCCGCGCTGCGGGAGAGCGGACTGCCCGCCGTGAGCAACGTGTCCGAGAAGGGCGGGTCGGCGGTCGCCGCGGCCGCGCTGAACGCCCTGCTGTACCACCCCACTTCGTACGCCGATCCGTACGCCGATTCGCACTCCGAGGAGAAATCGTGACCACCCCCCCGCCCGCCCTGCTCATCGCCGGACACGGCACCCGGGACGAGGCCGGAGCCGA
>NZ_RAIF01000012.1:74036-76096 GCF_003671715.1 Streptomyces sp. E2N166
CCCGAACTGCCCGTCGCGGGCGGCTTCATCGAGCTGTCCCCGCCGCCGCTGGGCGAGGCGGTCGCCGAGCTGGTCGAGCGCGGTGTGCGCCGGTTCGCCGCGGTGCCGCTGATGCTGGTGTCCGCCGGGCACGCCAAGGGGGACATCCCGGCGGCGCTCTCCCGCGAGAAGGAACGGCACCCCGGCATCTCGTACACGTACGGGCGTCCGCTGGGCCCGCACCCGGCGCTGCTGCGGGTGCTGGAGCGGCGGCTGGCTCAGGCGGTCGACCCGTCCTGGGACCCCGCCGAGGTGACCGTGCTGCTGGTCGGGCGCGGGTCGACGGACCCGGACGCCAACGCCGAGGTGTTCAAGGCGGCGCGGCTGCTGTGGGAGGGGCGCGGGTACGCGGCCGTGGAGACGGCGTTCGTGTCGCTGGCGAAGCCGGACGTGCCGGGCGGCCTGGACCGGTGTGTGCGGCTGGGGGCGCGGCGGGTCGTGGTCCTGCCGTACTTCCTGTTCACCGGCATCCTCCCGGACCGGGTCCGGCACCAGACCGAGGAGTGGGCCGCCGCGCACCCGGAGACCGAGGTCCGGTCGGCCGATGTGATCGGGCCGGAACCGGAGCTGCTCGACCTGGTGTGGGAGCGGTACGAGGAGGCCGTCAAGGGCGATCTCCGGATGAACTGCGACTCGTGCGTGTACCGGATCGCGCTGCCGGGGTTCGAGGACAAGGTGGGACTGCCGCAGCAGCCGCACTTCCACCCCGACGACGACGGCCATCACCACCACGGGCACCATCACGGGCATGGCCACGCGCACTCCCATGCACACTGAGGCCGCCGGTCCTGATCTGCGGCACCACGGGGACGCCGAGGTCCGCGACGACGGCTCGGCCCTGGTGGACCTCGCGGTGAACGTCCGCGCGGACACGCCCCCGGCCTGGCTGCGCGAGCACGTCGCCGCCTCGCTCGGCTCCCTCGCGGTCTACCCGGACGGGCGGGCCGCGCGTGCGGCGGTGGCGGCGCGGCACGGGCTGCCGGTGGAGCGGGTGCTGCTGACGGCGGGTGCGGCGGAGGCGTTCGTGCTGCTGGCGCGCGCGCTGAAGGTGCGCCGGCCGGTCGTGGTGCATCCTCAGTTCACGGAGCCGGAGGCGGCGCTGCGGGACGCGGGGCACACGGTCGACCGGGTGCTGCTGCGGGAGGCGGACGGCTTCCGGCTGGACCCGGCGGCGGTCCCGGAGGACGCCGACCTGGTGGTGATCGGCAACCCGACGAACCCGACGTCGGTACTGCACCCGGCGGCCACGATCACGGACCTGGCCCGCCCGGGGCGGACGCTGGTCGTGGACGAGGCGTTCATGGACGCGGTGCCGGGCGAGCCGGAGGCGCTGGCGGGGCGTACGGACGTGCCCGGACTGGTCGTCCTGCGCAGCCTCACCAAGACGTGGGGGCTGGCCGGGCTGCGCATCGGATACGTCCTGGCGGCGCCTGAGACGATCGCCGACCTGGAGCGCGCGCAGCCGCTGTGGCCCGTGTCCACGCCCGCGCTGGCGGCGGCCGAGGCGTGCGTGGCCCCACGGGCTCTGGCGGAGGCCGCCCACGCCGCCCACCGCATCGCCGCGGACCGGGGCCATCTCGTCGCCGGGCTGGCGCGGTTCGCGGACGCCGGGGTGCGAGTCGTCGCCCCCGCCGAGGGCCCCTTCGTCCTCGTCCGCCTCCCGCACGCCGCCGCCGTACGCCACCGGCTGCGCGGCCTCGGCTACGCGGTGCGGCGCGGGGACACGTTCCCGGGGCTGAGCGAGGAGTGGCTGCGCCTGGCGGTACGGGACCGGACGACGACGGACGGCTTCCTGCGCGCCCTGGGGCGGACGGTGGCGGAACCGGCCTGACGCGAGGCGGCCGGTCCTGCCCCGGGGCCCTCTCGACGCGCGCCGCCGCGCCCGGCGGGCCATCCGGGGACGGGTCCGCGCGAGTCCGGCTCACCCCGGCCCGGCGCGCCCGTGCGGTGGGCAGCCGCGCCCACGGCGAGCCGGAGCCACGGGACCGGCGTGCTCGGGCCGCTCCCCGGCGCCCCCAGAC
>NZ_RAIF01000012.1:76106-78480 GCF_003671715.1 Streptomyces sp. E2N166
CCCGCCAGGACCAGGGCGGCAGCGCCTGCGGCGATGTACGGGGTCGCCGAGCTGCCGCCCGTCTCGGCCAGGTCCGCCTCCCCTCGGGCGCCCTGGGCCCGCACGCCGGACGCGGGTTCCGCGTCCGGCTCGGCGTCCCGCTGCGCGGGCGGCTCCTCGGCCTTCGCCGGCGGCTCTCCGGCCTCGGCCGCCGGGGCCGCCGGGGACTCGCAGGTCGCCTTCGCCAGGGTCACGGTGCCGTCGACCTCGGCGACGTTCAGGTCGAGGGGGTTGACGGACACCTTGAGTTCGAGCGCGGTGGCGGCGGCCGTACGGGACGTGGTCTCCGTCCTGGAGAGGTCGAGCCGTACCTCGCCGACGCCGGGCACCTCCACCTCCGTCGTCCCGCCGGTGGTCAGCGTGACCTTCTTGCCGAGGACCGTCACCGCGCCCAGCAGGTTCGCGTCGGCGACCGGCTTCTTCCCGGCCTCGCAGGTCGCCACGGAGGTGACCTGCTCGACCTCGACCACCGACAGCAGCGGCAGACCGGGGACGTGGAGCCTGGCACGGGCGAGGTTGGTGTAGCCCTCGCTCTTGGCCGCGGTCGCCGTCGCCTTGGACTCGGCCACGTCGGCGCGCAGGACGCTGAAGGGCTTGCCGCCGTCGACGCCGTCCAGCCGTGCGGTCAGCGCGGTCTTCTGGGCGCTCTCGGGCGCGTGCACCTCGTTGAGGGTGACCGCGAGCGGGACGTTCACGGTCTTGTTGAGCAGGGACACGTCGAGCCCGGTGCGCAGGACGGTCGCGCTCGCACGGCCGTGCTCGCCGGTCGCGTGTGCGGTGCCCGCGCCGGCCAGCACGGTGGGACCGGCGGCCAGGGCCGTGGCCGCCGCGACGGTGACGAGGCGGTGTGCGGGCATGCGGAAGGTGTTGCCGTTCAAGGTGGTGGGACCCCCAGTGAGACATGCGTGCGGGACACGCATGAGCGACATGCTCGGGACCCGGAAAGAATGTCCCCGCGCGCACCGAACCGTCAGCGGTCCCGGGGCACTTCACCCCTTCGTGGGGTTTCCGCGTGCCTATTCGAATCTCCGGGCACGGTTGTTCCCCGGCCTCACCCGCGTCGGCTAACCGACGACCCGCCCGTTCAGCACCACCCGGCGCGGAGCGGCGAGCACGCGCACGTCCGCGCGCGGGTCCTCGTCGAACACGACCAGGTCCGCCGGCGCGCCCTCGTCCAGGCCGGGACGCCCGAGCCAGCTCCGGGCGGCCCAGGTCGTCGCGGCGAGCGCCTCGACGGGCGGGATGCCCGCGGTGACCAGTTCCGCGACCTCGGCCGCAGCCAGGCCGTGGGCCAGGGAGCCGCCCGCGTCGGTGCCGACGAAGACCGGGATCCCGGCGTCGTAGGCGCTGCGTACGGTGTCGTAGCGACGTTCGTGGAGCCGGCGCATGTGGGCCGACCAGCGCGGGAAGCGGGACTCGCCGCCGTCGGCGAGCGCGGGGAAGGTGGCGATGTTGACGAGGGTCGGCACGATGGCGACGCCGCGCTCGGCGAAGAGCGGGATGGTGTCGTCCGTCAGGCCCGTGGCGTGCTCGACGCAGTCGATGCCGGCCTCGACCAGGTCGCGCAGGGAGTCCTCGGCGAAGCAGTGCGCGGTGACGCGGGCGCCCAGCCGGTGGGCCTGAGCGATCGCCGCCTCCACGGCGCCGCGGGGCCAGCAGGCCGAGAGGTCGCCGAGGTCGCGGTCGATCCAGTCGCCGACCAGCTTCACCCAGCCGTCGCCGCGCCGGGCCTCCTGGGCGACGTAGGCGACGAGGTCGTCGGGCTCGACCTCCCAGGCGTAGTTGCGGATGTAGCGGCGGGTGCGGGCGATGTGCCGGCCGGCCCGGATGATCTTCGGCAGGTCCTCGCGGTCGTCGATCCAGCGAGTGTCGGAGGGGGAACCCGCGTCGCGGATGAGGAGGGTGCCCGCCTCGCGGTCGGTCAGCGCCTGCTTCTCCGCGACGTCCTCGGGGACGGCCCCGTGCTGGTCCAGGCCGACGTGGCAGTGCGCGTCGACCAGGCCGGGCAGCGCCCAGCCCTCGACGGTGCGGACGTCGGCGGCCCCGGTGGGGCGGTCGTACGAGATCCGGCCGTCGATCACCCACAGCTCGTCGCGGACGTCCTCGTCCCGCGGCCCGACGAGCACCCGACCCTTCACGTGCAGCACCGTGCGATCGCTCATGTCCCGCACCCTAGGCCCTGTCGTCGAACTCCCGTCTGCCCACCGGGCGGACGACGGGAGTTCGACGACAGGACCTGGACCGGTGCGGCGGGGTGTTCGAAGGCCCGGTCACCGGCCGCCCTCGCGAGTGGCGGCGCGGGCCCGGAGCTCGGTCGTGCACCCGGCCGCGACGG
>NZ_RAIF01000012.1:78530-91211 GCF_003671715.1 Streptomyces sp. E2N166
CGGAGTCGTAGCCGTCGCCGTCCGCGGTCTCGCAGCGGAAGCCGAGGGGCAGGAGGGAGGCGTCGTAGTCGATCACCCGCCCGGACAGCTCCGGGGACACGCCGGTACGGCAGGGCCGCAGCGGCGCCGAGCCCGTGCCGCCGTCCTCCGCCTCCGTGACCGCGAACCCCACGCACAGCGCGCCCCAGACGTACAGCAGGGCGGCCGCCGCACCGGCGCACCCGGCCAGTACGCGGAAGCCCCGGCCGGGGCGGACGGGCGCGGGAGCGGGAGCGACCGCGAACGCCTCGGGGGCGGGTCCGACGTACGTTCCGGGGCGGCGGGCGAGGACGACGGCGGTCACGACCGCGACGAGGACGAGCAGCAGGAGAACGGGCACAGGCCCGAGTCCACCAGGCAGACGATCATCGCCGCTGTGGCGGAAGCCACAATTCCGGGCGTGGGGGTGTCGCAACGGAAGCCCTCCGGCGCGAGTGGCGGCAGGGGCCGTGGTTACTCTCGACTCCGTACGTGCCGTACACCTGCCCGTGAGCGAAGAGAGCAGCACAGTGACCCACCCCTTCCTGGACCTCGCCCCGCTGAGCGCCGGCCGTTTCGCCGCGATCGAGGACCGGGTCGCGCGCCTGCTCGGCACCGGCCAGGACGTCGTGATCATGCAGGGCGAGGCGCTGCTGCCGCTGGAGGGCGCCATCCGCGCCGCCGCGGGACCGGGCACAGTGGCGCTGAACGTCGTCACCGGGCCGTACGGGCAGACCTTCGGCAACTGGCTGCGGGACTGCGGCGCGACCGTGCACGACCTCTCCGTGCCGTTCCACACGGCCGTCTCCGCCGAGCGGATCCGCCAGGCCTTCACCGAGCACCCGGAGATCGACTTCGTGTCCCTGGTGCACGCCGAGGCGGCGACCGGGAACACCAATCCGGTCGCGGAGATCGGCGAGGTGGTGCGGGCGCACGGCGCGCTGTTCTACCTGGACGCGGTGGCCTCCGTGGGCGCCGAGCCGGTGCTGCCGGACGCGTGGGGCGTCGACCTGTGCGTCATCGGCGCGCAGAAGGCGATGGGCGGCCCGGCCGGCGTGTCGGCGGTGTCGGTGAGCGAGCGGGCGTGGGCGCGGATGGCCGCGAACCCGGGAGCGCCGCGCCGGTCGTACCTCTCGCTGCTGGACTGGAAGGAGCGCTGGATCGACGGTGGGCGCAAGGCGCTGCTGCACGCGCCGGCGCAGCTGGAGATGCTCGCGCTGGAGGCGTGCGTGGAGCGCATCGAGGCGGAGGGCCTCGGGACGGTGATGGCGCGGCACGCGTCGGCGGCGGCGGCCACGCGGGCGGGCGCGCTCGCCCTGGGCGGCGGTCTGGAGCCGTACGTGTACGAGGCCGAGGACGCGGCGCCGGTCGCGACGACGCTGCGGGCGCCGTCGGACGTCGACGCGTCCGAGCTGGTGGCCCGGGCCCTGGAGTCCGACCCGGCGCTGCCGCTGGCCGCGGGCGGGGGCGCGCTGGCCGCGGAGATGGTCCGGGTCAACCACTACGGGCCGGACGCGACGCGCGGGGCCGTGCAGGGCTGCCTGGCGGCACTGGGTGCCGCGCTGGCCGAGAAGGGACTGAAGACCGACCTGGAGGCGGCTCGGCGGGCCGTCGAGGACGCCTGGGACCGGCCGGCCGGACCCGACCTTTCGGAAGCGTGAATTCAGCGGAATTCCCGAAGCTCACACAAACAGAATTAAGTAATTACGCTCAGCACAGCTTCCCGTATTCTTCTGCCCGCTTTCCCGTGACCTAAACACAACGATTTCACGAACCTCGATCCTCGCATTTCGGGCACGTCTCGCACGGGTTACGCGATTGTGACCCGATACACATGCTGACCGTTTCGCGGCATATGACCCGGCCAAACCCTGACATAACGCCGCTGCCTCGCGCGGAAGCACGCGCACGCGTGATAACACAGAACGCGTCCATACGTAACCCCATGCGGCGATGCAATTTTGAATTTCGCTGGGTAAATTCAATTTGCATGACTGCCGCGCAAGCAGACCTGCAAATCGACCGTCCGAGAGTGGCCGACGGGGCCGCCCTGTGGCGGATAGCGAGGGATTCGAAGGTCCTCGACCTGAACTCGTCCTACAGCTATCTGCTCTGGTGCCGGGACTTCGCCGCCACGTCGGCCGTGGCCCGGGACGGGCACGGTGTGCCGGTCGGCTTCGTCACCGGATACGTACGCCCGGACCGGCCGGACACCCTGCTCGTGTGGCAGGTGGCGGTCGACGAGGCGTACCGTGGTCGAAGGCTGGCAGCCGCCCTTCTCGACGGACTGGCCGCCCGGACCGTCGCGGAGTTGGGACTGACCACCCTCGAGACCACGATCTCGCCCGACAACACCGCTTCTCAGCGACTGTTCACCTCGTTCGCCGAGCGGCACGGCGCCCGACTGGAGCGCGAGGTGCTGTTCGACACGGACCTCTTCCCCGACGGGCCCCACGAGCCCGAGGTCCTGTACCGCATCGGCCCGCTGTCCGCGACCGCCGGCTGACCGACCGGCCTCCCGCACGGCCCGGCACCCCTGGCCGTCCGGCCCCCAGACTTCCCGGCCGGGACCGCACCGGTCCCCCGGACCGTACGACCTTCCTCTCCCACCCTCACCCAACGAGGAGCGATTCGTCGTGACCATCACCCAGCCCGACCTCAGTGTCTTCGAGACCGTCGAGTCCGAGGTGCGCAGCTACTGCCGCGGCTGGCCCACCGTCTTCGACCGCGCGCTCGGCAGCCGCATGTACGACGAGGACGGCCACGAGTACCTCGACTTCTTCGCCGGAGCGGGCTCGCTCAACTACGGGCACAACAACGCCGTCCTGAAACGCGCTCTGATCGACTACCTGGAGCGCGACGGCGTCACGCACGGCCTCGACATGTCGACCACCGCCAAGCGCCGCTTCCTGGAGACCTTCCAGAACCTGGTGCTGCGTCCGCGTGACCTGCCGTACAAGGTCATGTTCCCGGGCCCGACCGGCACCAACGCCGTGGAGTCCGCGCTGAAGCTGGCGCGGAAGGTGAAGGGGCGCGAGTCGATCGTGTCGTTCACCAACGCCTTCCACGGCATGTCGCTGGGCTCGCTCGCCGTGACCGGCAACGCCTTCAAGCGGGCCGGCGCCGGCATCCCGCTGGTGCACGGCACCCCGATGCCGTTCGACAACTACTTCGACGGCACCGTCGAGGACTTCCTGTGGTTCGAGCGGCTGCTGGAGGACCAGGGCTCCGGCCTCAACAAGCCGGCCGCCGTGATCGTCGAGACCGTGCAGGGCGAGGGCGGCATCAACGTCGCCCGGCCCGAGTGGCTGCGCGCGCTGTCCGAGCTGTGCCAGCGCCAGGACATGCTGCTCATCGTCGACGACATCCAGATGGGCTGCGGCCGTACCGGCGCCTTCTTCTCCTTCGAGGAGGCGGGCATCACGCCGGACATCGTCACCGTCTCCAAGTCGATCAGCGGTTACGGCATGCCCATGGCGCTGACCCTGTTCAAGCCGGAGCTGGACGTCTGGGAGCCGGGCGAGCACAACGGCACCTTCCGCGGCAACAACCCCGCCTTCGTCACGGCGACCGCCACGCTGGAGGCGTACTGGGCCGACGGGTCGGCGATGGAGAAGCAGACACGCGCCCGCGGCGAGCAGGTCGAGCAGCACATGATCGCCATCACCGAGGAGAACCTCGCCGACGTCAAGGAGTACCGCGGCCGCGGCCTGGTCTGGGGCCTGGAGTTCCACGACAAGGACCGTGCGGGCCGGATCGCGAAGCGCGCCTTCGAGCTGGGGCTGCTCATCGAGACGTCCGGCCCCGAGAGCGAGGTCGTCAAGCTGCTCCCGGCGCTCACCATCACGCCCGACGAGCTGGACGAGGGCATGAAGACCCTCGCGCGTGCGGTGCGCGAGACCGCCTGACACCACCACCACTGCTTCCGGCGCCTTCGGCCCGCGCGGCCGAAGGCGCCGGGGACCATTGCACACCCTTCACCTAGGAGGCATCGCAACACCGTGATCGTCCGTTCGTTCAAGGAGATCGAAGGCACCGACCGGCACGTGAAATCGGCGTCCGGCACCTGGGAGAGCAAGCGCATCGTCCTTGCGAAGGAGAAGGTCGGCTTCTCCCTGCACGAGACGATTCTGTACGCGGGTACGGAGACGTCCATGTGGTACGCGAACCACATCGAGGCCGTCGTCTGCACCAAGGGCGAAGCCGAGTTGACCGACCGCGAGACGGGGAAGACGTACACCATCACGCCGGGCACGATGTACCTCCTCAACGGCCACGAGCGGCACACGCTCAAGGTCAAGGAGGACTTCCACTGCCTCTGCGTCTTCAACCCGCCCGTGACCGGACGGGAGGATCACGACGAGAACGGCGTCTACCCGCTGCTCACCGAGGAGGTGTGAGTCACCGTGACCACCACGACCACGAACGTCACCGACCTCTATCCCACCCGCGGCGCCACCGAGGTGGCCACCCCTCGGCAGGACCCGGTCGTCTGGGGCTCCCCGGACACGCCCGGTCCCGTCTCGGCGGGTGACCTGCAGGCCCTGGACCGCGACGGCTTCCTCGCCATCGACCAGCTCATCGGGCCGGACGAGGTCGACGTCTACCGGCGCGAGCTGGAGCGGCTCACCACCGACCCGGCCATCCGCGCGGACGAGCGCTCGATCGTGGAGCCGCAGTCCAAGGAGATCCGCTCGGTCTTCGAGGTGCACAAGATCAGCGAGGTGTTCGCGAACCTGGTTCGCGACGAGCGGGTGGTCGGCCGGGCCCGGCAGATCCTCGGCTCGGACGTCTACGTCCACCAGTCGCGGATCAACGTCAAGCCGGGCTTCGGGGCCAGCGGCTTCTACTGGCACTCGGACTTCGAGACCTGGCACGCCGAGGACGGCCTGCCGAACATGCGGACGATCTCGGTCTCGATCGCGCTCACCGAGAACTACGACACCAACGGCGGTCTGATGATCATGCCGGGGTCGCACAAGACGTTCCTCGGGTGCGCGGGGGCCACGCCGAAGGACAACTACAAGAAGTCCCTGATGATGCAGGACGCGGGGACGCCGTCCGACGAGGCCCTGACGAAGATGGCCTCGGAGTACGGCATCAAGCTGTTCACCGGCAAGGCCGGCTCGGCGACCTGGTTCGACTGCAACTGCATGCACGGGTCGGGCGACAACATCACGCCGTTCCCGCGCAGCAACGTGTTCATCGTGTTCAACAGCGTGGAGAACACCGCCGTCGAGCCGTTCGCGGCACCGATCCGGCGGCCGGAGTTCATCGGCGCGCGGGACTTCACTCCGGTGAAGTGACCCGCACCTGAACTCGGGCAGGGGCCTTTTCGTGTGGGACGGGAGGCCCCTGCCCGATGACGTCCCGGTCCGGCCGTCCCGGTCCGGCCGTCTCAGTCCGCCAGTACGTCCAGCAGCCGGTCGACGTCCGCCGCCGTGTTGTACACGTGGAACGCGGCCCGCAGATTGCCCGCCCGGTCCGAGACCTGGACGCCGGCCCGGCTCAGCTCGCCCTGCCGGTGGCCGAGTCCGGGCACGGACACGATCGCGGAGCCCGGCGCGGGCACCGGCTCGTGGCCGAGCGAGCGCACCCCCTGCCGGAACCGGTCGGCGAGGCCGGTGTCGTGGGCGTGCACGGCGTCCACGCCCAGTTCCTCGATCAGGGCCAGGGAGTGCCGCGCGCCGGTGTAGGAGAAGAGGGCCGGGCTCTCGTCGAAGCGCCGTGCGGAGTGCGCCAGTTCCTCGACGGGTCCGTAGCAGCTGGCCCAGGGATGCTCTCCCGACGCCCACCCGGCGAACAGCGGTGTGAGTCCTCCGAAGTCCTCCGGTACGACGAGGAAGGCGACGCCCCGGGGGCAGAGCACCCACTTGTAGGCCACGGCGGCCACGTAGTCGAAGTCGCCGGCGGCCAGCGGCAGCCACCCGTTGGACTGGGAGGCGTCCACCAGCGTCCGCGCGCCGTGCGCCCGTGCCGCGTCCCGCAGCGCCGCGAGGTCGGCGATCCGCCCGTCGGCGGACTGCACGGAGCTGACCGCGACGAGCGCGGTGTCCGGGCCCACCGACTCGGCGATCCGCTCCAGCGGCACGCTGCGCACCTTCAGGTCACCGCGCGTGTGCAGGGGGTTCACCAGGGAGCTGAAGTCGCCCTCCGCGGTGAGGACTTCGGCACCCGCGGGCAGCGAGGCGGCGACGAGCCCGCTGAACGTGGCGACCGAGGCGCCGGCCGCGACCCGGGTGGCGGGCACCCCGACGAGGCGGGCGAAGGCGGACCGGCACGCCTCGACGTCGGCGAACATGTCGAGTGGCTGCCCCTCCGCCGCGGACGCCGCCGCGTCACGCATCGCGACGAGGGTCCGGGCAGGAAGCAGGCCGGTGCTGGCGGTGTTCAGGTACGTGGTCTTCGGGGCGAACTCGGCACGGACGAGATTCTCGAAGCTCTCCATGGCACCACTGTGCGGCCCCTCGTCCTCCCCGTCCATTGCGTATTTCTACGCGGTTTCTCCAAGCAACGCTTATGTACAGGTCCTCACCTGGGGTTCTCGGCCCCCGGCACCGCACAGCCGTCGGGACCGCACGCCTCCGCGCCCCCGTCGTCGATCGGCTTCAGGGGCGTGCGCTCGCCCCACGCCTGGGTCAGCGCCCGGGCGAAGACCTCGGCGGGCTGGGCGCCGGAGACGCCGTACGCCCGGTCGAGCACGAAGAACGGCACGCCCGTGGCCCCGAGCTGCGCGGCCTCGTCCTCGTCGGCGCGCACCTCGTCGGCGTAGGCGGTGGGATCGGCGAGCACGTCGCGGGCGGTGTCCGCGTCGAGGCCGGCGGCCACGGCCAGCTCCACGAGCCGCTCGTCGTCGTTGAAGACGGAACGCTCGTCGGCGAAGTTGGCCCGGTAGAGCGCGTCCAGCAGCGCTTCCTGCCGGCCCCGGGCCTTGGCGAGGTGCAGCAGCCGGTGCATGTCGAAGGTGCTGCCGTGGTCGCGGCCCCGGGTGCGGTAGTCCAGTCCCTCGGCGGCGGCCTGCGCGCCGAGGTTGTCCTCACCGGCGTGCGCCTGCGCCTCGCTCATGCCGTACTTGGCGGTCAGCATCGTCAGCACGGGCTGGACGTCGTCCTTGGCCCGCCCGGGGTCCAGCTCGAACGACCGGTGGACCACCTCGACACCGTCACGGTGCGGGAAGGCCGCCAGCGCCTTCTCGAAGCGGGCCTTGCCCACATAGCACCACGGGCAGGCGATGTCGCTCCAGATCTCGACGCGCATGTCTCGGCTCTTCTCCAGGTCGTACGGGTGCGGAGGCCCTCTCCACCTCGTACGTGAACGTTCAAGCAGCGGGCCTCATTCCCCCGGTACGCGAAGGCGCGGGGACAGGTGGCGGTCTCCCGCGGGGGGCGGGTTCTCCGGGTCGGGGAGCCCGTCCGGGTAGTACGTCGCCCGGGCCCGGGCGGGCAGGGCGGCCGCGGTCTCCGCCTCGGCGGGCAGGACGGTACGGATCACCCGGCTTCCGGTCACACGTTCGTCGATCATGCAACGCCGGACGCGGGAGCCGGGCCTTCCGGTTGCGTCAGCCGCCGTCGCGCAGGTCCGCCGGCCAGGCCGGCCGGAACTCCAGGTGGTCGTACGTCACCACGCACCCCTCCCCCGTCGGCGCCTGCGCCAGGAAGCCGACCAGCGCCGCGCCGGTCTCCTTCTCGTCGCCCAGGGTGAACAGCCGGACGAAGGTCCAGCGCTCGCCGTCGAGGGAGGCGTGGAAGGCGAAGACCCGCCCGGTGCGGCTGACCCGCAGCCAGACGGAACCTCCCTGCACCGTGAAGGAGTTGCAGTCGTCGGAGTGCCCCCGGGTGACCACCGTGCAGACGGTGGGCACGTCCGGGGAGTACTCCAGGCACAGCTTGGCCCAGGCCCGCTCGCCGACGTGGACGTAGAGGACCCCGGCGTCGAAGGCGCCGTTGAACCCGACCGTGACCCGGGCGATCAGCTGGAAGTCCCCGTCGGGGGCGCCCAGCAGCCGGGGCGCGTCGGAGGCGGTGTCCAGTGCCTCCCCCGTCGGCGGCACGAACCGGTCCTGCCGGGGGCCGGCCGATCCGGTGAGGACGCCGTCCTCGTAGGACCAGCCGCCGTCGGGGCCGTGAGGGCGGAGGGGGAAGGGCAGTTCGGGAAGTTCGAGATCCATGTCCCTACCGCTCCAGGACCCCGTTGAACCGACGAGGCAGCCCCAGCGGATTCCCGTCCCGCAGCTCCGCGGGAAGCAACGCCTCCGGCGTGTTCTGGTAGGCGACCGGCCGCAGCCACCGCTCGATCGCGGTCCCGCCCACCGACGTGGACGTCGAGGTCGTGGCCGGGTACGGCCCCCCGTGCTGCTGGGCCGCCGCCACGGCGACACCGGTCGGCCAGCCGTTGACCAGCACCCGCCCCGCGAGCGGCGTCAGCTCCGCGAGGATCTCCGCCCCGCGTCCCTCGCCCGCCGCCTCCTCGGCGGAGAGCTGCACGGTCGCCGTGAGGTTGCCCGGGAGCCGGGACAGCACGCCCCGCACCTCGGCCTCGTCCTCGTAGCGGGCCACCACGGTGACCGGCCCGAAGCACTCCTCCAGGAGCAGGTCGTGCTCGCCCTCCGCCGCCAGCCGCCCGGCCGGCACCGTCAGGAACCCGGCGGCGACGGTGTGCTCGCCGCCCGGGCCCGGCGTCACCGGGGAGTCCACGTCGGGCAGCGCCGCGCGCTCGGCGACGCCGGCGACGAAGTTGTCCCGCATGCGGTGGTCGAGCAGCACGCCGGCGTCGGTGTCGCTGACCGCGTCCGTGAGGGACTTGACCAGGCCGTCACCGGCGGCGCCCGACGGTACCAGGACCAGGCCGGGCTTCACGCAGAACTGGCCGACGCCCAGCGTCATCGATCCGGCCAGACCGGCGCCGATCGCCTCCGCCCGCTCGGCGGCCGCCGCCTCCGTGACGACGACCGGGTTCAGCGAGCCCAGTTCGCCGTGGAAGGGGATCGGGACCGGACGCGCGGCTGCGGCGTCGAACAGCGCACGGCCACCGCGTACGGACCCGGTGAAGCCGGCCGCCGCGACCAGCGGGTGCCTGATCAGTTCGACGCCGGCCTCGAAGCCGTGCACCAGGCCGACGGCGCCGTCCGGGATGTCGTGCCGGGCGGCGGCCCGGCGCAGCACCTTGGCGACCAGCTCGGACAGGGCCGGGTGGTCGGGGTGGGCCTTGACGACGACCGGGCAGCCGGCCGCGAGCGCGCTCGCCGTGTCACCGCCGGGGACGGAGAAGGCGAAGGGGAAGTTGGACGCCGAGTAGACGGCGACGACGCCGAGGGGCACCTTGTACCGGCGCAGGTCCGGGACGGGCGGGGTCGCGGTGTCGTCGGGGTGGTTGACGACGACACCGAGGAACTCGCCCTCGTCGACGATGTCGGCGAAGGCCCGCAGCTGGTAACAGGTGCGGGCGAGTTCGCCGGTGAGCCGGACCGGGCCGAGCGCGGTCTCCGCGTCGGCCGCCTCGACGAGGGTGCTCTCGGCCGCCTTCAGCTCGTCGGCGGCGGTACGCAGGAACGCCGCGCGGACGGTACGGTCGGCGAGCGCGTCCCGGGCGGCGTGCGCGGCGCGGACGGCGGCGTCCACCTCCTGGGCCGTGGCTTCCACCGCGACCTGTTCACGCTGCTTCCCGGTACGGGGGTCGACACTCCAGACTGGTGCTGCTGCCACCGCGGGTCCCTTCACGTGCTGTACCTGGAACTCGTTCGATATACTGAACGCTGTCTCTACTGATGAATATGCTGTCGGAGACTATTTCCCGTCGAACGAAGGGGTCAAGGGCGATGTCGGCTGTCGAGACGGGGGGCGGAGCGCAGGTCAAGTCCGCGGTGCGGACGGTTGAACTGCTCGAGTACTTCGCCGGACGCCCCGGTATGCACACCCTCGCGTCGGTCCAGGAGGCCGTCGGCTACCCCAAGTCCAGTCTCTACATGCTGCTGCGCACGCTGGTGGAGCTGGGCTGGGTGGAGACGGACGCGACGGGCACGCGGTACGGCATCGGGGTACGGGCGCTGCTGGTCGGCACGTCGTACATCGACGGCGACGAGGTGGTCGCGGCGGCGCGGCCGACGCTGGACCGGCTCTCCGACGACACCACGGAGACCATCCACCTCGCCCGTCTGGACGGCACCAACGTCGTCTACCTCGCCACTCGCCAGTCGCAGCACTACCTGCGGCCGTTCACCCGGGTCGGCCGCCGGCTGCCCGCGCACTCGACGTCGCTGGGCAAGGCGCTGCTGAGCACGTACAGCGACGAGCAGGTCCGCAAGATGCTGCCGGAGACTCTGCCGGCGCTCACCGAACACACCATCACCGACCGGGAGAAGCTCATCGAGGAGCTGCGCCAGGTGCGGGACCAGGGCTTCGCCGTGGACCGCGAGGAGAACACGCTGGGGCTGCGCTGCTTCGGCGTGGCGGTCCCCTACCGCACCCCCGCGCGGGACGCGATCAGCTGCTCGGTGCCGGTCGCGCGGCTGACCCCCGCGCACGAGCAGATGGTGAAGGACGCGCTGTTCGACGCGCGGGACCGGCTGACGCTGGCCACGCGTAGGCTCTGATCCATGCACATCGCTCTGCGCGAGGTACACGACAGTGATCTGGCCGTCTTCTTCCGGCAGATGAACGATCCGGAGGCCCTGCGCATGGCGGCCTTCACCCCCGAGGATCCGGCGGACTGGGACGCCTTCGAGACCCACTGGAGAAAGATCCGGGCCTCGGTCGACGTCGTGCGGACGATCCTCGGCGACGGTGACGTCATCGGCAGCGCGGCGGTGTACGGGGAGCCGGGCGAGCGCGAGGTGACGTACTGGGTGGACCGGGCCTACTGGGGCCGGGGCGTGGCCACGGCGGCGCTGCGGGCCCTGCTGGCCGAGGTGCCGGACCGCCCGCTGTACGCGCGGGCGGCGGCGGACAACACCGGGTCGCTGCGGGTCCTGGAGAAGTGCGGTTTCAAGGAGAGTGCCCACGCCCGGGGGTTCGCCCCCGCCCGGGGCGAGGAGATCGACGAGGTCGTACTCCACCTCGCGGGCTGACCGGCTCCGCCGCGCGGCGGAGCCGGATCGTCACCGCGCAGGAGGCGCCAGGGGTGCCCCGCGCGGGAGCGTGGCGGCATGACGCAGACGCTCGCCCCCACCCCCTCCCCGGCCACCGCATCACCCGGCACCACCCGGACCCGCCGGCTGCTGCGGGCGGCCGCCGTCCTCGCCTGCCTGCCGTACGTCGGGCTCAAGGTCGCCTGGATCGCGGGGAGTCGGACCGGGATCCCGGAGGACAGCGTCCTGCTGGACCACCGGGCCACCATGATCGCGGCCAACGGGCTCACCCTGCTGCTGGACAGCTGTGTGATCGTGCTGGCGCTGATGCTGACCCGGCCGTGGGGCCTGCGGGTGCCGGCGTGGCCGCTGGCGTTCCCGGTGTGGGTCGCCGCGGGGCTGCTCGCGCCGATCATGGCCGGGTTCCCGCTCCAGCTCCTGACTCGGGCGCTCGGCGGTGACACCGCCACCGAGTCCGGGCCGGGGCGTGAACCCTTCCTCGACGCGTGGGTGTTCGGCATCGTGTACACCGGGTTCATCGTGCAGGGACTCGCCCTCGGGGCACTGTTCGTGCTCTACGCACGGGACCGCTGGGGGCATCTGTGGCGCGGGCGGGTGTGGGAGCTGCCGGTCGGCGTCGTCCGGAAGCCGTACAAGGCCCTCGCCCTCGCCACGGCGGTCCTCGCGTCGTTCCCGCTCGCCGTCCGGCTGTACTGGGCGTGCGGCGGCACGGCGGGGCTCGGGGCCGAGGACCGCACCAGCGACTTCCGGGTGCTGGAGGGCATGCACGTCGCCTTCCTCCTCGCGGCCGTCGGCGGCACGCTGCTGCTCGCCTTCCACCGCGCCCGCGTCCTGCCGGTGACGGTGCCGCTCGCCGCCGCGTGGGTCGGGTCCGGTGCCGCGGCCTGCTGGGGCAGCTGGGTGCTGCTGGCCGCGCTGCTGCCGGCCGATGATCCCGCCGACCGCCCGGCACAGTTGATGATGCTCGCCTACGCTGGGCAGATGACCGTCGGTCTTCTCCTCGCCTCAGTCGGCGCCCACTTCCTCTCCCGGCGGTCGGCCACGTCCCGCACGCTGCCGTGACCGCACTCGCCCGGTTCCTGTTCGGCCGGCGGACGCGCCTGCGGTGGATCCACCTGATCCTCGGTGGCGCGCTCGCCATGCCGTACGTCCTCGTCGGCTCGGTCGTCGTCGGCCCGCTCGCCGGGGACGCGGACGTCTTCCGCTCGCTCTCCCTGCAACTGGCCTCGTTCGCCTTCGGGTTGCCGCTCGCCGCCGTCACCTCGCTGTTCCCGCTGACCCGCCCCCTGGAGTCCGGGGTCGTGCGGTGGCTGTGCGGGGTGGAGGCCGACCGGCTCGCCTACGGGCCCGCCCGGACGAAGAGCGAGAAGGGGCGGACGGCGGCCTGGTTCACGCTGCACCTGGGGGCCGGCGGGATCATCGCGGGGATGTCGCTCGCGGTGCCGCCGTTCGCGGCCGCGCTGATCGCGCTGCCCTTCGTGCCGGCACTGCGCGACGAGCGAACGGGCCTGCCGGACGTCCTCCACCACACCTGGGCGCTCGCGCCGGTCGCGGGCGCCGCGATGCTGGCCGCGCTCGCC
>NZ_RAIF01000012.1:91625-95323 GCF_003671715.1 Streptomyces sp. E2N166
ACACCGACGCTCGCCGCCGACCTCGACGGCCTGCTGCGCCGCACCCGCGCGGGCGGACTGCGGGTGGCGGCCACCGTCGCCACCGACCCGGAGGCGCTGCCGCCGCTGGTCTCCCGCGAGGCGTACCGCATCGTGCAGGAGGGGCTGAGCAACGTACTCAGGCACGCGGGCGGAGAGGTCGCCGTGGCGCTGCGCGTCGACGTGATGGACGATCACCTGCGGATCGCCGTCGAGAACCCCCTCGGCGAGGCAGGCGGGACGGCGGACACGTCGCGCGGCCCCGGTGGCGGCCACGGCCTGCGCGGCATCGCCGACCGGGCCCGTCTACTGGGCGGCGCGGCGGAGGCGGGCGACGTCGGGGGGACGTGGCGGCTCCACGTACGACTGCCGCTGAAGGGAGTTGAGGGGAACCGTACGCCCCTGCCCGAACGAGACCTTGAGACCTACTCGACAGACACCGCGTGACCCGCCCGAAGGACACCGCGTGACCCGCCCTGAAGACACCGCGTGACCCGCCCGAAGGAGACCGTGTGACCCGCCCGCCGATCCGGATCGTCCTCGCCGACGACGAGCGCATGGTCCGCAGCGCCCTGCGCGCCATCCTCTCCGCCGAACCGGACATGGAGGTCGCCGGAGAGGCGGCCACCGGGGCCGAGGCCGTCTCCGTCGTACGGGAGACCCGGCCGGACGTGGTCCTCATGGACGTCCGCATGCCCGAGGTCGACGGCATCCGTGCCACCGAGCAGATCCTCGCCACGCTCGACGCACCGCCCCGCGTCGTGGTCGTGACCACTTTCGAGAACGACTCCTACGTCTACGACGCGCTGCGTGCCGGAGCCGCCGGCTTCCTGCTCAAGCGCGCCGACGCCGACACCCTCGTCCAGTCCGTACGGCTGGTGGCGCGCAGCGACACGCTGCTGTTCCCGGCGGCGCTACGGACGCTGGCCGCCGAGCACGCGCGCGCGAACCCCGCCGCGCCGGCCTGGGTGGCGCGGCTCACTGAACGCGAGGGCGAGGTGCTGCGGCTGATGGCGACCGGGCTGACCAACGCGGAGATCGCCGAGCGTATGCGGGTGGGGCCCGCCACGGTGAAGACCCACGTCGCGTCGGTACTCGCGAAGACCGGCACGCGGGACCGCACCCAGGCGGTGATCCAGGCGTACGAGGCGGGCTTCACCAAGCCCGTTTCATGAACGGAAGATGAGAAACCGGGGCGGACGGAACGATTCGCTCCCGCCCGTTCGTTTTCCCGGCGGGATGAACAAGACGATCAGGCGCGCATCGGTCTTCACGCTGCTCCTGGTGTTCGCTCTGCTGATCAGGGCGACCTGGGTGCAGTTCTACGAGGGCCGCGCACTCGCGGACGACAAGGAAAACCGGCGGAACGCGATCGAGACGTACGCGGAGCCGCTCGGGAACATCATCGTGGCCGGCCGGTCGATCACCGGCTCGGCGCCGACGGAGGGCGGTGACCTCGCATACAAGCGCACGTACGACAAGGGCAGGCTGTACGCGGCGGTGACGGGCTACGCCTCGCAGGCGTACGCGCCAACGCAGTTGGAGGGCGTCTACCAGGACGTGCTCAACGGCACCGACCCGCGGCTGAAGACGGTGATGGACACGATCACCGGCACCCGGGCCGAGCCGGGCAACGTGGTCACGACGATCGACCCGGCGGTGCAGAAGGCCGGGTTCGAAGCGCTGGGCGAGACCAAGGGCGCCGCCGTCGCCGTCGACCCCGAGACGGGCCGGATCCTGTCGGTCGTGTCGACCCCGTCGTACGACCCGACGTCGCTGACCGACGCCAACACCGCGGGTGAGGCCTGGGAGAGGCTCACCAGCGACCCCGACAAGCCGCTGACCAACCGCGCGCTGCGCCAGCCGCTGCCGCCGGGCTCGACGTTCAAGCTGGTGGTGGCGGCCGCCGCGCTGGAGGACGGGCTGTACGGCTCGGTGGACGAGAAGACCGACAGCCCGGACCCGTACACACTGCCGGGCACCGTGACCGACCTGACCAACGAGAACCCGAACGCCCCCTGCGAGGACGCCACGATCCGCACCGCGCTGCGGTACTCGTGCAACAACGTCTTCGCGAAGATGGCCGTCGACCTCGGCCAGGACGAGCTGCGGGCGATGGCGGAGAAGTTCGGCTTCAACGACGAGTCGCAGGACGTGCCGGTGCGCGCCTACACGAGCGTGTACCCGAAGGACATGAACAAGTCGTCGACGGCCCTGACGGGGATCGGCCAGTTCGACGTGACGGCGACCCCGCTCCAGATGGCGATGGTCTCGGCGGCCCTCGCCAACGGCGGCGAGCTGGTCTCCCCGCACATGGTGTCGCAGATCACCGACAGCGGCGGCGATGTCCTGGAGGACCACACCGACCCGGGCTCGAAGCGGATCGTCTCCTCCTCCACCGCCGAGCAGCTCCAGTCGGCCATGGAGACCGTCGTCGACAAGGGCACGGGGTCGAACGCGCAGATCTCCGGCGCGACCGTGGGCGGCAAGACGGGCACGGCCCAGCACGGCGAGAACAACAGCAAGACCCCGTACGCCTGGTTCACCTCGTACGCCAAGTCCGACACGTCGGACAAGGAGGTCGCCGTGGCGGTCATCATCGAGCAGTCCGACGCGGCCCGTTCCGAGGTCAGCGGCAACGGCCTGGCGGCCCCGGTGGCCAAGGCGATGATGGAGGCGGCGCTCAAGGGCTGACTCCCCGGGCCGGTTCGGTCTGCCATACGGCGTTCGACGCACCGCACGGCCGGTGCGTCGAACGCTGCTACAGTTCCGGACCCGGGCCCGGCGCACGGCTGTTCGACGCCGGGGAAGCCGCTGCGAGGAGAGTCCGCCGTGGGGACAGTCGTCGACGACGCCGCCGCCGCGGAGTTTCACGCCTTCTTCGAGCGCCACTACGCCGAACTCTCCCGCCTCGCCCACCTGCTGACCGGCGAGCCGGACGCCGCCGACGACCTGGCGGCGGACGCCCTGCTGGCCCTGTGGCGCCGCTGGGACCGGGTCCGCGCGGCCGACCATCCGGTGGCGTACGCGCGGGGTGTCGTCGCCAACCTCGCCCGCACCCGTGTCCGCACCGCCGTCCGAGAACGCAGACGGGTCGCCCTGTTCTGGTCGCAGCGCGAGGAGAGGACGGAGGACCCGGACGTCGCTGGTGTGGTGGACGTGCGGGAGGCGCTGCGCCGGCTGCCGTTCCGCAAGCGGGCGTGCGTGGTGCTGCGGCACGCGTTCGACCTCTCCGAGAAGGACACGGCGCTCGCCCTGGGCGTCTCAGTGGGTACGGTGAAGAGCCAGACGTCGAAGGCGATGGCCGAACTGCAGCGGTTGCTCGGCACGCAGGTGGTTCCGAAGCGGGTGCACGCGGCGATCGCGCGCAGCGGCGGGGCCGCGGGGAGGAACCGATGACCGGGCGGCGGGACGTGGACGAGGAACTGCGCGCCCGGCTGCACGAGGCGGCCGGGGCGCACGAGCCCGACCGGGCGCGCATGCTGGCCCGGGTCGAGCGCGGCATGGCGGGCCAGGGCCGGGACCGCCCCGGGCACCACGGGGCGACGCGTCCGCCGTTGCTGGGCTGGGCGCGGGTGGCCGGTGCCACGGCCGCGGTGGCGGGCGTCCTGGCCGTCGGCGGCTACGCGGTCGCGTCCGCGCTCAAGGAAGACGCTCCCCCGCAGCGCTCGGTCGCGACC
>NZ_RAIF01000012.1:95549-117704 GCF_003671715.1 Streptomyces sp. E2N166
AGCCGGGCGCCCGCCCCGCCGGCCGACCCGACGCCGAGTGCCCCGCCCGGGACGGCGACCCCGGAGGCCACCGCGTCCTCCCGGCCGCCGGCCGCGTCCGGGAGCGCGACCGCCCGGCCGCCCGTCTCCGCCGTCGAGGACGGCCCGCTGTGGTCGGACGGCTCGGTGGACCCGCACAGCCACGACTTCTGGGCACAGAGCAACATCACCCTGAAGACCGGTGAACCGCTGACCGCGCTCACCGTCGAGTTGGCGGTGGCGCAGACCGGCGGGGTCGCGTCCACCGGCGCATGGCGGTCGCTGCCGGAGGACGACTTCACGTTCACGGTCGAGGAGCGGGACGGTTTCCTCGTCCACCGGTGGACGCTCAAGCAGGGCCGTACGGTCCCGGCGGGCGAGTGGATGTTCGCCGGCCAGTACGACCACGAGCGCGGCGACCGGGACGCGGGCGGCGACCGTTACTCCGCGACGGCCACCGCCGGATCCGGACGGCTCTCGGTGCAGGGCGGCTTCGCTCCCCGCGACGGGGGTTCGTGAAGAGCCGCCGTGTGAGGGCCGGTTCGTGAAAAACCTCTGAGGCCGCGGCAACCCTTTCCTCACCAGTGGCGACCAGGAAGCGCAAAGATCCTCTCCCCACGCAAGGAACATGGGCATGACTGCACGAGCTGAACAGCGCGTCCGCCACCGCCGCCGGGTCACCAAGCGGCGGGCGGTGATCGCCGGAACCGCTGCCTTCGGCCTCACCGGTGCGGCGATCGTCACAACGACGATGCTGTCCACCGCGGGTGCCGCGTCGTCCTGGCCCGAGGACACCGGCAGCAAGCCCGTCTCGTCGACGATCCCCGTCAAGGGGACGTACGACGGCGGGATGAAGAAGTTCTACGGCACCGGCGCCCTGGGCGGCGACAGCCAGGACGAGGGCCAGGACCCGGTCTTCGAGCTGGCGGACGGCGCAACGCTGAAGAACGTCGTCATCGGCACCCCGGCCGCCGACGGCGTCCACTGCAAGGGCTCCTGCACCCTGCAGAACGTGTGGTGGCTGGACGTCGGCGAGGACGCCGCCAGCTTCAAGGGCACCTCGGCCTCGGCGGTCTACAAGGTGTACGGCGGCGGCGCGAGGAACGCCGACGACAAGGTGCTCCAGTTCAACGGCGCGGGCAAGCTCGTCGTCTCGAAGTTCCGGGTCGAGAACTTCGGCAAGCTGGTCCGCTCCTGCGGCAACTGCGGCAAGCAGTACCAGCGCACGATCATCATCAACGACGTGGACATCACCGCGCCCGGCAAGTCGATCGTCGGCGTCAACCAGAACTACGGCGACACGGCGGCCCTGCGGAACATCCGCGTCCACGGTGACGGCAAGAAGAAGATCGAGACCTGCGTCCGCTTCGAGGGCAACAGCACCGGCAAGGAGCCCAAGAAGCTCTCCCCGGTCGGCCCGTACGGCAAGACGTGCGACTTCACCGGCTCGGACATCGCCTACGAGTGACCGCCGGGGACCACCCCTGATCCGCCGGCCCCCCCCCGGGCCGGTGCGCGCCGTCCGAGCCCCCACTCGGCCGGCCGTCGAACGCCCCCGCCGGTGACGACCGGCGGGGGCGTTCCCTCTCCGCACCTGGACGGTCGAGGCGGTGCCCACCCGCAGCCCGGTCCTGCCCGACTTCCGCGAGGGGCCCTTCGTCGTGGAACGCGACGGCACGTACTACTTCATGCGGTCCGAGGACGACACCCGCAGCGAGAACTACCACGTGGCCTACGCGACCGGACCGCCCCCGCTCGGCCCGTGGACCGAGCGCGGCACGATCCTGTCCAAGCGCCCGGAGTACGGCACCCTCGGGACCGGCCACCACTCCGTGGTCAACACGCCCGGCACCGACGACTGGTACATCGTCTACCACCGCTTCGCGCCGAACGGGCCCGGCCGGCCGGGCGGGGACGGCACGCACCGGGAGACCACGGTCGACCGGCCGCGCTTCACGGCGGGCGGCAGGATCGAACCGGTGGTGCCTACCCTGGAGCCGGCCGGGCCGGTGCGGCGATGACCGACTCCAGCCATCGGAAGGCCTCGTCCTGCATGCGCCGCGGGAAGGCGTGGCCGACGTCCGGCCAGGTCTCGGTGCGCAGCCGGTCGGCGGCGCCCCGGGAGTGCCAGACGGCGCGCAGCCTGTCGTAGGCGGTACGCACGCCCTCGGCGGTGAACAGGTGGTCCTGTGCACCGCCGAGGAACAGCATGGGCCTGGGTGCGGCGATGCTCGCCACGTCGGGGAGGTCGAGGTGCCGGGCGAGTCCGGGGTGCAGCATGTGGAACGCCGACTGCCCGCGCAGGGTGTTGTTCCCGGGCACCATCATCTCCTTCAGCCCGGTCATCCAGCACACGCTCACCGCGGCGGCGACGAAGTCGCTGAGGGCGGCGGTCTGCCAGGCGCGGTAGCCGCCCATGGAGAAGCCGACGGCCGCGATCCGCCGGGCGTCCACGCGGTCGAGGGAGGCCAGGAAGCCGACGGCGCGCTCGTCCTCCCGGGCCAGGAGCCCGGCGAGCGAACTGCCGAGGTGGAAGAGGTTGCCGGCCAGGGCCTGTTGGCGGGTGTAGGTGAGCGGCTCCCGGTCGCCCCAGCCCAGGGCGTCCGCACAGAGCACCACGTACCCGCGCCCGGCCAGTTCGTCGCCGAGGAAGCGCCCGTCGAAGTGCCGGTCCGCCCAGTCCTCGGCGGCGGCGAGCCGGGAGCCGTCGTACCAGGCCCGGACCAGTTTCTCCTTGCCGATGTCGAAGCGGGAGCCGTGGTCGTGCAGGAGCAGGACGGCCGGGAAGGGCCCGGTGCCGTGCGGGGTGAGCAGGGCGCCGCGGACCCGCCCGTAGCGGGTGAGGGAGAGGGTGACCAGTTCCCGCGTGTATCCGTCGCCGTCGGAGCGGGCGGTGAACTCCGGGGCGTACGGCGTGTCGTCCTGCCGGTCGACGAGGAGGTGTTCCTCGACCGTCGCGCGGGCCGCCCGCCGCCACGCCCCGAAGTCCCGGAGCGGCGAGCTGCCCCAGGCCAGCGGGAAGGTCAGTTCGTCCTTGAGCGCCGGATGGAAGCCGGGCAGCACACCGGAGGCGTGGTCGGACGGGTCACCTCCGGCGGTCATACGGCCGCCAGTCGCCGAGGTACGCCTCCCGGGTGTGCGACGCGGCCTCGGCGCGGGTGAGCCGGGGCCGGTTCTCCGGCACGGTGACCGCGGCGCCGGGGCCGGTGTTGCGGTACTCCCGGAACCGCTGCTCCTGCCAGGGGTGCGCGTCCCGCATGTTGGCGTAGGGGGCGACCGCGTCGATGCCCGCGCCGAGGTGGGTCTCGCGCACGGTGAGCATCGGGCGGGCGGTGGTGTCGGAGCTGGGCACCCAGGGGCGGGCCAGTTTGTAGTAGCCGTCGGGGGCCTCGCTGCTGACGCGGCCGCGCGTGACGAGGTAGCCGCGCGGGTTGGCGCCCGCCGTGGACGGCGCGAACACGAAGCCGTGGGGGGCGCCGGTCAGGTCGGTGCGGACCAGGGTGCGGAAGTGGCAGCCCTCGTACACGGCCGTCGCCCGGCCGAAGACGAAGTCGACGTCGCCCTCGACATAGCAGTGGGCGTAGTACTGGCGGGCGAAGAGGCCGAGGTCGCGGGTGTCGGCGTACAGGGTGTCCTGGTGGCCGAGGAAGCGGCAGTGGTGGAACGCCGAGCGGTCGCCCTGGACCTTGATGGCGACGGCCTGGGTGCCGGTGAAGCCGGGGTGGTCGGCACGCAGCCAGTCGTTGGCGAAGGTGATCCGGCGGGCGGTGAAGCCGTCGGCCCGCACGGTCGTGGTGGCGGAGCCGCTGGTGCCGTAGGTGCCGGAGCCGTCGGGCCTCGGGGTGCCGGCCGCGTTGTCGAAGACGATGACGGTGTCGCGCGGGTCCTCGGAGGCACCGAGCCAGGTCGCCTCGGTGCGGTCGGCGTCGACGGAGACCGTCTCGCGGTAGGTGCCGGGGGCGAGGACCAGCGTCCAGCCGCTGCCCTCGGCGGCGGTCACGGCGGCCTGGACGGAGGTGAAGTCGCCGCGGCCGTGCGGATCGACGTACAGGGTCTTGGGGGTGCGGCGGGCGGCCGGTGAGCCGTACCGGCCGAAGGGACGCGGACGCGGCCGGGTACCGGCGACGGCGGGGCCGGCCGCGAGGCCGAGGGCGGCGCCCGCGCCGGCGGTCGTCAGGAGGAAGCCTCTGCGGGACGGGGCGGGTCGGTGCATGCCGGTGCTCCTTCGGGTGCGCGTACGTGGCGGGTTGCGGGAGGGCCGGGGCGGTGCGGGCGCCCCGGCCCTCGGTTCTGGGGCGTCAGCGCAGGCGGCCGGCGCCCGCGCCGTGGTCGACGACGAGGGGGACCGCCCAGGCCGGGAGGACCTTGGTGCGCAGGGTGGGCGTCCAGCCCGCGCCGGACCGCAGCGGCGCGTCCGGGTTCTCCGCGTTGTGCGCGGCGATCAGGTCGGCGGAGCGGCCGTTGACGCGGTTGTGCGTGGCGGTGAGCGGCGAGTCGTTCCACCGCTTCAGCACCTTCGCGGGGCTGACGCCGTCCGGCAGGGTGAAGGCGTTGTGCTCGGCGACGAGCTGCGACTCCTTGCCGACGCCGAAGCTGTAGGCGTAGTCGTCGTGTGCCACGAAGTGGTTGTTGTAGACGTCGACCTGCCCGAAGCGCACCCGGGGCGCGCGCTCGACGAGGTCCTTGAAGAGGTTGTGGTGGAAGGTCGTCTTCAGGTGCCCGCGGTCGCCGGCCGCGGTGGACTCGCTGTCGCTGTTGCCGATCAGGATCGTCTTGTCGTGCTCGGTGAAGACGTTCCAGGAGGCGGTGACGTAGTCGGCGCCGCGCACGATGTCGAGCTGGCCGTCGTGCTGCTGGTACAGCATGCCGAAGTAGGTGGGCGCCGCGCTGTCGGGGTGCTCGCCGTCGGTGAAGGTGTTGTGGTCCAGCCACACGTGCGTCGAGCCGTACACGACGGCGCTGTCGTACTCGGAGTTCCAGTTGCCCTTGTCGCCGTCGGTGGGGTCCCACTGCGGGAAGCAGTCGACGGGGCTCTCGAAGGTCAGGTTGCGGACGATGACGTTGTCGACGCCCTTGATCTGGAGACTGGCGCCCTTGATACCGGCGTTCCGCCCGACGCCGATGATCGTGGTGTCGGCGGGGACGTTCGCCTTGATCGCCTCCTCCTGCCGCTCGGCGGAGGCACGGCGCAGCCCCTCGGGGCTGGCGTCGGGCTCGGCGCTCAGGTCGGTCCCCAGGCCCCAGTTCTCCGGGGAGTACTTCTCCAGGTAGGCACCGAAGTCGTAGCCGGGCGCGGCGAAGGCGTCGCAGCCCTCGGAGACGGCGTCGATCGTGCCCTTCACCTTGATGATCCTGGGCGCGCTGCCGCCGGCGGCGAGGGCGGCCTTGAACTCGGCCCAGGTGGAGACGGTGTACACGTGCTCCGCGTCGGCGGCGGCCCCGCCGGTGGTGCCGGTGCCGTGGGAGGCCCAGCCGTCGTTGGCCGGCAGGGTCTGCCGGGCGGTGTCGCGGGGGTGGTGGTGGCCGGGGCGGGCCTGCGCGGTGGCGGCGGTCAGGGTCAGGACGAGGGCGGTGCAGCCGGCCAGCGCGGCGGCTCTGGTGGCATGCCCATGCCATACGTGTGTGTTCATGGTGCGGCTCTCCCTTTTCCGTGATCGGGGGTGCTACGTGCTACGCGGTGGCCGACGCCGGCCAGTCGATCCAGGACTCGGGGATCTCCTCGTCCAGCCGGCGCACGTCCCGGCGCGCCAGGACCCGCGTGCGCGGCAGCTCCCGCGCGACGAGCCGGGCGACCGCGATCGCGCCGGGCGGGTTGAAGTGGGTGTTGTCCTGCTCGGTGGCCGTCCAGTTGAAGTACGCCTTGGTCCCCTCCACGCCGAGCCGCTGCCACAGCGCGAGCGACAGCGCCTGGACGTCGAGCAGCGCCACGCCCTCCTGTCGCGCGAGCGCCCGCATCGCCGCCGGGTACTCCCCGTGGCTGGGCCTCGCGTCTCCCGCCGCGTCGAACCGCCGCCGCTCGACGGGCGTGGCCAGCACCGGCCGCGCGCCGCGGGCCCGGGCGCCGTCGACGTACATCCGCAGGTGGTCCTGGTACGTCGTCCAGGGCTCGGTGTAGCGGGCGGGGTCCTCCTTCTTCTCGTCGTTGTGCGCGAACTGGACGAGCAGGAGGTCGCCGGGCCGGATCGCGTCCAGGACGGCGTCCAGCCGCCCCTCGTCGACGAAGCTCTTGGAACTCCGTCCGTTCACGGCGTGGTTGGCGACGCCGAGTCCCCTGCGGAGGAAGAAGGGCAGCGCCATCCCCCACCCGGTCTCGGGCGCGGCGTCGGCGTACTTCTGCGCGGCGGTGGAGTCGCCGGCGATGTGGAGGGTGCGGGGGCGGTGACCGCCGGCCCGGGCGGTGCCGGTGGCGGCGAACGCCAGGGGCAGAGCGGCGACGGCGGACGCGGTGACTTGTCTTCGGGTGAGGGACACGCCGGATTGCCTTTCGAGAGGGGAGGAGTGACAGTTCCCCGCCGGGGACGGCCCGCGCCCGCGGACCACGGGCCGTCCCACGGCGGGACCCGGGACCGACTAGCCCATCTGCTCGTTCCACTCGGCCTGCGCCTCGTTCAGCTGCTCGGCCATCGTGTCCAGGAACGCCTTCGCGCTCATCTTCCCGAGCAGCACCTTCTGGAGGTTCGGCTCGTTGTCCGCCTTGGAGATCGTGTTCCAGTCCGGCAGGTAGTACGGCAGCTGGACGATGGTCGTGGAGCCGTCGTTCAGCGCCTCGGCCGCCAGCTTCGTCGGCTCCGCCTTCTGGATCCACGCGTCCTTCGCGGCTTCGGTGTTGGACGGCACCTGACCCGCGGACTCGTTGAACTTCGAGTTCTGCGCGTGCGAGGTGGCGAACTCGACGAACTTCCAGGCGGCGTCCTTGTTCTTGGAGCTCTTGAACAGGCCGAGCCCGTCGACCGGGTTGGACACCTGGACCCGCTTGCCGGAGGCGCCGACCGGCTGCGGGATACCGCGGAACTTGTCGACGCCGAGCGCCTTCACGTGGTCCTGGTAGGAGCCCAGGTTGTGGTTGAGCATGCCGATCGTGCCGGAGTCCCACTGGGCGACCATCTTGGCGAAGTCGTTGTTGACGTCGGCGGCCGGCGTGGCCTTCTTGTAGAGGGCCGCGTACTTCTCCAGCGCCTCGACGTTCTTCGGGTCGTTGACGGTGGTCTTCTCCTTGCCGGCGTCCCAGAACGAGGTGATGCCGGACTGCCCGTACATCGCGTCGAGCGCCTGGGCGATGGAGCCGGAACCGCCGCGGATGGTGTAGCCGAACTCGTTCTCACCCGAGTTCGTGAGCTTCTCGGCGGCCGTGTAGAAGGCGTCCCAGGTCGTGGGCGCCTCCAGGCCCGCCTTGTCGAACAGGTCGGTGCGGTAGTAGAGGACGCCGTTGTTGGCCGAGGTCGGCACCGAGTACAGCCGGCCGTCGCCGCCGCCCGCGGCCCGCAGCGACTCGATCATGTCCTTGTTGACCCTGCCGTTCAGGGACGACCCGGTCAGCCGGTTGTCCAGCGGCTCCAGCGCGTCCTGGGCCGAGAAGCCCGCGAGCATCGCCGCGCCGACCCCGCCGACGTCCGGCAGGCCGCCGCCCTGGATGGCGGTGTCGACCTTGGACTGGTACTCGGTGGCGGCGATCCCGACGTACTCCACGTCGATGTCCGGGTTCGCCTTCTCGAAGTCGGCGATGATCTCCTTCCAGACGGCCGTACGGATACCGCCGTTGTTGTCCCAGAAGACGATCTTTCCCTTGCCGCTGCCGTCGGCGCCCTTGTCGCCGCCCGCTCCGCTGCCGTCGTCACCGCAGGCGGTGGCGGTCAACGCGAGCACGGCCCCCAGGGCTATGGCGGCGGAGGTCCGGCGCCCGCCTGTCCTTCTGCTGCTGCGATTGCTGGTCTTCATTGATCGGCTCTCTTCTTCTGGATCCGACGGAGCGGTGAACGGAGTGTGGGGGAGTCAGTGGACGCCGAGCTGCTTCTGCGGCCCGGAGAAGCGCTCGACCAGGGCCGGGACGGCGGCCGCCGGGTCGAGCCGGTAGTCGTAGAAGTCGCGCGGTTCGAAGGCGTCGCCCCACGCGTCGTGCCGGCCGGCGGTGTCCTTCAGGACCGATCCGCGCTGCACCAGTTCCGCGGTGGCGTCCGCCTGGTAGGGGTGCTGGACCCCGTCGTAGTAGCTGTTCTCGATGACCATCCGCGTCGCACCGCGCGCCCAGTTCCCGTACGTCCACAGCGGGTCGCCGTCGGCCACCTGCGCGGAGAGGTAGTTGTTGTACAGGTGCGCGTAGGCGCAGTTGTCGGCGGACGGATTGCGCTGTTTCGTGCCGGCGAACCAGTTGTGATCGATGGTGATCCGGGTGCGGACGTTGTCCGTCCAGCCGATACCGAGCGCCTTGTTGTGGTTCTCGAACCGGTTGTAGGAGACGGTGATGTACTCGCTGTCCTTGCGGATGTCGAGCAGTCCGTCGCCCATGCGCGTGAGGCGGTTGTGGTCGATCCAGACGTGGTGGACGGAGTCCATCTGGATGGCGTCGAAGTCGTTGGTCTTGCCGTCCCAGTCGCCCTCGACGTAGCTGTCGCGGATGGTGAGATTGCGGATGATCACGTTGTGCGTGCCGGGGTTCAGGTGCAGCTCGCCGTGGACGATCTCGCCCGTGTCGCCGACGCCGACGATCGTCTTGTCGGAACCGACCACGATGTCCGAGCCGAAGGGGGCGACGGCGATCGAGCCCGCCACCCGGATGACGTACGGCTCCTCCGCCGCCGCGTACTTCGCCAGCGCGGCCTGGTCGGTGACGGTGACGACCTCGCCGCCCGCGCCGCCGGTCGTACCGCCGGCGAGGGAGGCGAAGCCGTGCGCCCTGTCGGCGAGGCGGGGTGAGCCCGTCTCGCCGGCCGGGGCGGCCTGTGCCTCCCCGGCCGTCCCGAGGGCCAGGGCGGCCACCAGACCGAGGACGGCGGCCAGAGTCCTGCCGGTTCCCGGCAAGCGCTTGCTACGGAGGTGCGTCATTGCGGCTCCCAACAGGCGTACGGGTGGGGTGGGTCAGCGGGCTTCGATCCGGAACTGCGTGAAGGTGGCCGCGCCGGCGTCTCCCTGCCCGGCGGGCGCGAGCGCGAACAGGCCGAGCAGGGCGCCGACCCAGCGCCACGGGGTGGCGGCGAAGACCTGGCCGGTGGGGCGCGGCCCGTCGCCGAGGTCGTAGAGGAAACGGCAGCGTGCGCCGGGGCCGGCCTCGATCCGCAGCCGTGCCCGGCCCTCGGGCGCGGGACGGGGGTGGTCGGCGTCCCGGTCGGCCTCCGCCACCGACTCGGCGAACCGGTGCACCAGGTGCACGGTCCCGTCCGCGCCCCGCTGGAGCCCGATCCAGCGGTAGGCGTCGCCGAGCACCGCGAGCCCGGCCCGCGCGCCCGGCTCCTCGCTGTCCAGGCGCAGCTCCACCTCGATCACCGCGGGGTCGCCGGGCAGCCGCTGCGTGAGCACGTTCGGCAGTCTGCGCAGGTCGTGCGCGTCGGCCGAGCGGACGCACGCCAGCCGCAGCCCGTCCCCGGAGTGCTGGGTGGCCCAGCCGTCGCGGGGGTTGGCCGTCCACGACCACTGGCGGCCGAACCGTCCGCCGGGGAAGTCGTCGTCGGTCGCGGGCGCGGCGGGCGGCTGCGGTGGCAGCGCGGGGCGTGTGTGCTCGGTGACCGGGGCGCCGTCGTCGCCCAGGACCGGCCAGCCGTCCGTGCCCCACCTCATCGGCTGGAGGTGGACCACCCGGCCGTACGCGCCGCGCTGCTGGAAGTGCAGGAACCAGTCCTCGCCGGTCCCGGTGCGTACCCAGCCGCCCTGGTGGGGGCCGTTGACGTCGGTGTCCTTCTGCTCCAGGACGATCTTCTCCTCGTACGGGCCGAAGAAGCCGCGGGAGCGGAAGGCGCCCTGCCAGCCGGTCTCCACTCCCCCGGCGGGAGCCAGGATCCAGAACCAGCCGTCGTGCTTGTAGAGCTTGGGGCCCTCCAGGGTGAACCAGCCGGGGAGGCGGTCGGCGTCGACGATCACCTTGCCCTCGTCGAGGAGTCCGGTGCCGTCGGGGCGCATGCGGTGGCCGGTGAGGCGGTTCTTGATGCCGGAGCGGGATTTGGCCCAGGCGTGCACGAGGTAGGCCTCGCCGGTCTCGTCGTCCCACAGGGGGCAGGCGTCGATCAGCCCCTTGCCGGCCTTGACCAGGTGGGGGGCCGTCCACGGGCCGCGGATGTCGGGCGCGTTGACCTGGAAGATCCCGTGGTCGGGGTCGCCCCAGAAGATCCAGAATCGGTTGGCGTGGTGGCGCAGGGACGGGGCCCAGACGCCGCAGTCGTGACGGGGCGCCGCGAACGCCTCCGCCGGCTCCAGGCGGGTCAGGGCGTGCCCGACCAGGGTCCAGCCGACCAGGTCGCGGGAGTGCAGGAGCGGCAGGCCGGGGACGCGGCCGAAGCTGGACGCGGTCAGGTAGAAGTCGTCGCCGACGCGGAGGACGTCGGGGTCGGACCAGTCGGCGTTCAGGACGGGGTTGGTGTACGTCACCGGGGTCTCGGGAGTGGTCTCGGGCGTCACGGGGATGTCGGGGGTCACGGGCTCACCGCCTTTCGTACGAGGGTGGCGGCGCCGTCGGCATCGAGCCGGCCGTCGGCGACGACGGTGACGATCCGGCGGACGACGGTGTCGCCGGGGGCGACCGTCAGCCGTTCGTCGTACGCGAGGGAGGAGCCGACGCCCGGGTACTCCTCGGTGCGCACGAACCACGGGTCGCGCCGGGTCTGCTCCGTGGCCCCGGCGAACACCAGCGACCAGGTGTCGCCGGCCAGGGCGAGCCAGTCGGCGCGGGTCCCGTGGATCTCCCGCTCGCCCTCGCGGTCGGCGGTGAATACCCGGGGGGCCGCGCTCTCCCTGCGGGCGCGCCAGAAGAAGCCGCCGTAGGCGGCGCCGGGGCGCCCGTTGGTGGCGGGGCTGCCGATGGTGAGCGGGTGGGGGGTGACGTTCGTGAGGGAGAAGGTGAAGTCCAGCGCCCAGGCCGTGGCGGCGAGGCCGGTGGCGGTGAGTTCGGTGGCCGCGACGGTGCGGCGCTCGCGCAGCAGCTCGGTGCCGGCGGCGACCCAGCGCAGCTCCTCGACGAGGCCGTCGGAGTCACAAAGCTGGAAGGCGATGTGCCGCTGGGCGCCGTGGTTGTCCAGCTCGGTCGGGCCCTGGTCGCGGACGTAGGTGCGCCCGCCCCAGAAGTTGTGCCCCTCGACGTCGGGAACGGCGACACCGACGCCGAGGTGATGGAGGTGGTCGGCAGGGCTGAACTCGGTGACAGCGGTGCCGGCCAGGGTGGTGACGGGGTGCAGGTAGGGGCGCGGGGACAGCCGGGGCGGCAGTTCGGGCCGGGTGACGTACCGGGCGACGGGGCGGCCCGCCACCCGCAGCACCGGGGCGTCGTTGCCGGTCATCGGGTACTCACCTCGTATCGCGGGTGCTCCGTGCGCGGCGCCCACGGCGCGCCCAGTTCGGAGTAGAGGGAGAGGGTGTCGGCCGCCGCGGCCACGAAGGAGTCGACGCCGGGGACCACGCGACGGCTCTCGCCGGGGACACGGCGCCAGGCGGCATCGGGCAGCGGCTCCGGGTCGGGGGCACGGCGGATCGCCTCCACGACCCGCATGAAGGCGCCCGTCTCGTCGGGCGGGACCAGCAGCGCGGCGCCGGTGGTGAGGTGTTCGACCAGGTTCTCCAGCAGGTCGGTGCGGCCGTGGTGGTACTCCTCGGGGCCGTGACCGCCGCGCTGGAGCAGGACGCGGTCCTGCTTGTACCAGAACGTGATGCGGCCGCTGCCGCCGTGCACCAGGACGTACGGCTCGTCGGGCCGCTCCGCGCACAGGGTCGCGGCGACGGTGACGCGGTGTCCTTGCGCGGTGGTGACGCGTACGCAGGAGGTGTCGTCGGCCTCGATGTCGTTGGCGTGCGCCAGCTCGGTCTCGATGCCCGTCACGTCCTCGGCGCGGGTGGAGCCGCCGAGCGCGAGGGCGGTGGCGACGGCGTGCGCGAGGGGGTTGGTCAGCGCGCCGTCGATCACGTCGGCGCCGTCCAGCCGCCGCCGCCCCGACCAGGGCGCCCGGCGGAAGTAGGCCTCGTCGCGCACCCACGCCCCGGCCCCGCCGATGCCCACCACCTCGCCGACAACCCCCTGGGCGATCAGCTCGCGGACGGCCGGCACGGCGTGCGAGCCCAGCGACTGGAACCCGACCTGGCAGGCGACGCCGGCCTCGGCGACCCCGTCGGCCATCCGGCGGAACTCGGCGTACGAAGGTGCCGGGGGCTTCTCGAGCAGCAGGTGCACGCCTTTGCGGGCGGCGGTCAGCGCGAGGTCGGTGTGGGTGGGGATCGGCGTGCAGATCACGGCGATCCGGGCGCCGGTGGAGTCGAGCAGGGCGCCGAAGTCGGCGGACTGCTCGGGGAGTTCTCCGCCGGCCTCCTCCTCGGTCAGCGGGGTCAGTTCGCAGATGCCGGCCAGCCGGACCAGTCCGGCCCGCTCCAGGCGGCGGATGTTGGCGACGTGCCAGCGGCCGTGGCCGCGGGCGCCGGCGAGGACGAGGGGCAGCGGACTCATCCCTTCACCGCCCCCGCGCTGAAGCCGGTGATCAGCCACTTCTGGATGAAGGCGAACACCAGCACCACGGGCACGGCCGCGATGATGCCGCCGGCGGCGAGCGCGCCGAGGTCGACGCTGTCCGCGCTCATCAGGGTGTTGAGGCCGACCGGGATGGTCTGCTTGTCCTGGTTGTTGAGGAACATCAGGGCGAACAGGAAGTGGTTCCAGGAGTGCACGAAGGCGAAGGAGCCGACAGCGATCAGGCCCGGCCGCAGCAGCGGGAGGACGACGACCAGGAAGGCCCGCATCCGGCCGCAGCCGTCGACCCAGGCGGCCTCCTCCAGGGAGTACGGCACGTTCTTGATGAAGTTGCTGATCAGGATCATCGACAGCGGCAGCTGGAAGACCGTCTCGGCGATGATGACGCTGCCGAGCGAATTGATCATCTGGAGTTCGGCGAAGATCTCGAAGAGCGGCACCAGCAGCAGTGCGCCGGGCACGAACTGGGAGCAGAGCAGGGCGAGCATGAACGCCCGCTTGACCTTGAAGTCGAACCGGGCGAGGGCGTAGCCGCCGGCCAGGGCGACGAGCGTGGTCATCACCAGGGTCGCGAGCCCGACGTACACGCTGTTCTCGAAGAAGGTGCCGAAGCTCCGGTCGGTCCACACCTTCTCGAAGTGGTCGAAGGTCATCGGCCAGGGCACGAGCGAGGTCGAGCCCGCCGGACGCAACGCGAAGAGCAGGATCCAGTAGAACGGGATCAGGGTGAAGACCAGGTAGACGCCGAGCGGGAGATAGATCTGCCAGCGCGGGACCTCGTCCCAGGCGGGGCGGCGCTTCTTCGCCTGCCGCGGCGGCTCGTGGTCGGCCCGCGCGGGGGCGGGGGCGGGCGCGGTGGCCTCCTTGGTGATCACTTGTTCTCGCCTCCGAACTTGCTCAGCCGCAGATAGACGATCGAGCAGAAGAGCAGGATCACGAACGCGACCGTGGTGAGGGCCGACGCGTAACCGAAGTCGTGGGCGTCGACGCTGGTGTTGGCGATGTACAGCGGCAGTGTCGTGGTCACTCCCGCGGGTCCGCCGCCGGTCAGGGTGTAGAGCAGGTCGACGTTGTTGAACTCCCACACCGCGCGCAGCAGCGTGGACAGGATGATGGCGTCCTTCAGGTGCGGCAGGGTGATGTGCCAGAACTGCTTGATCCGGCTCGCCCCGTCGACCTCGGCGGCCTCGTACAGGTCCTTCGAGACGGACTGGAGGTCGGCGAGGATGAGGATCGCGAAGAAGGGGACGCCGCGCCACAGGTCGGCGACGACCGCCGCGGAGAACACGGTCGAGGTGTCCGACAGCCAGCTGGTGCCGTACTCGCCGATGCCCATGTCGGCGAGGTAACGGGTGATGCCGGTCTGGGAGTTGTAGAGGAGCACCCAGATCGCGGAGGTCAGCACGCCGGAGACGGCCCACGGGGAGAAGACCAGGGCGCGCCCGATGCCCCGGCCCACGAAGGTCTGGTTGACGATGAGCGCCAGTGCCAGACCGAAGAGGAGTTGGAGTCCGACCTCGACGAAGACCCACTTGGCGCTGAAGACGAGGGTGTCCCAGAACATCGGGTCGTCGGTGAAGATCTTGACGAAGTTGTCGAAGCCCGCGAAGCCGTTCCGCCACGGCTTGGTGGGGTTGTACTCCTGCAGGCTGTAGTAGAAGACGCTGATGACCGGGTAGGCGATGAAGCCCAGCATCAGCAGGGCGGCCGGTGCGATCAGCAGGTACGGGAGCCTGCGCGGTGTGGCGGAGGCACGGCGCCGCCGGGGTGGCGCGGGCGGTTTCGCCACGGCTGCGGCTTGGGCCATGACAGTTCTCCGTTCTGGTACGTCGTGCTCGGGTCGTGCGGGAAGCGCTTTCTCCACGGGCAGGGGTGTGCGCGGTTCTGGCGTGCGGTTCAGCCGGCGTACGGGTCCTGCACCTTGCCCGGGCGGGCCAGGAACTCGAAGTCGCAGCCGGTGTCGGCCTGGGTGATCTGTTCGTTGTAGAGCGCGCCGTAGCCCCGCTCGTAGCGGGCGGGCGGTGGTGTCCACGCGGCCCTGCGGCGCTCCAGCTCCTCGTCCTCCACGTGGAGCCGCAGGGAACGGGCCGCGACGTCGAGGGTGATCGTGTCGCCGGTGCGCACCAGGGCGAGCGGACCGCCGACGTGCGACTCGGGGGCCACATGCAGGACGCACGCGCCGTAACTGGTGCCGCTCATCCGGGCGTCGGAGATCCGGACCATGTCCCGCACGCCCTGCTTGAGCAGGTGGTCGGGGATGGGCAGCATCCCGTACTCGGGCATGCCCGGGCCGCCCTTGGGACCGGCGCCCCGCAGGACCAGCACGCTGTCGGCGGTGATGTTCAGCGAGGGGTCGTTGATGGTGCGCTGCATGGTCCGGTAGTCGTCGAAGACGACCGCGGGGCCGGTGTGCTTGAGCAGGTGCGGCTCGGCGGAGATGTGCTTGATGACGGCGCCGTCCGGGCAGAGGTTGCCGCGCAGGACGGCGACCCCGCCCTCGGCCGCGACGGGGTTGTCGCGGGGGCGGATCACGTCGTCGTGGTGGACGCGGGCGCCTTCGAGCTGTTCGCGCATCGTGTCGTGCGAGACGGTGGGCCGGTCCAGGTGGAGCAGGTCGGGGATGCGGGAGAGGAAGCCGGGCAGGCCGCCGGCGAAGTGGAAGTCCTCCATCAGGTACGTCTGTCCGCCGGGGCGGACGTTGGCCAGCACCGGGACGGTGCGGGCGATGCGGTCGAAGTCGTCGAGGGTGAGGGTGACTCCCGCGCGGCCCGCCATGGCGATCAGGTGGATCACGGCGTTGGTGGAGCCGCCGAGGCCGAGGACCGTGGTGACGGCGTCCTCGAAGGCGTCGGCCGTGAGGATGTCGCTCAGCTTTCGGTCCCGGTGGACCAGTTCGACGATGCGCAGTCCGGCCGCCGCCGCCATCCGGTCGTGTCCGGAGTCGACGGCCGGGATGCTGGAGGCGCCCGGGACCGTGACGCCGAGGGCCTCGGCGGCGGCGGTCAGCGTGGACGCCGTACCCATCGTCATGCAGTGGCCGGGCGAGCGCGCCAGGCCGCTCTCCAGCTCCTGCATCTCGCAGTCGCCGATGAGGCCGGCCCGCTTGTCGTCCCAGTACTTCCACATGTCGGTGCCGGAGCCGAGGGTCTCGCCGCGCCAGTGTCCGGGGAGCATCGGGCCCGCGGGCACGAAGACGGCGGGCAGGTCGACGCTGGCGGCGCCCATGAGCAGCGCGGGCGTGGACTTGTCACAGCCCCCCATCAGCACGGCGCCGTCGACCGGGTAGGAGCGCAGCAGCTCCTCGGTCTCCATCGCGAGCAGGTTGCGGTAGAGCATCGGGGTCGGCTTCTGGAAGGTCTCGCTGAGCGTGGAGACCGGGAATTCGAGGGGGAAGCCGCCCGCCTGCCAGACGCCCCGCTTGACCGCCTGGGCACGGTCGCGCAGGTGGACGTGGCAGGGGTTGATGTCGGACCAGGTGTTGAGGATCGCGATGACCGGCTTGCCGACGTGCTCCTCGGGGAGGTAGCCGAGCTGGCGGGTGCGGGCACGGTGGCTGAAGGAGCGCAGGCCGTCCGTGCCGTACCACTGGTGGCTGCGGAGATCCTCGGGGCGCTTGCGGCCGGTCTCGCGCGGTGCGCCTGTCATATCGACCACCCCGCGGCGATGGCGGCGACCTCGGCGCGCTCGCTCTCGGGCAGCGGCTTGCTCGGCGGGCGGACCTCCCTGCGGCACAGGCCGAGGGAGGCGAGGGCCTCCTTGACCACGGTGACGTTGTTGGCGGAGCCGTTGGCGGCGCGCAGTTCCTCGAAGCGGCGGATCTGTTCCCAGACCTTCATCGCCGTCGCGTAGTCGCCGGACCGGAGCGCTTCGATCATGTTCAGCGAGACGGCCGGGGCGACGTTCACAAGACCCGAGGTGAAGCCGGTGGCGCCCGCGGAGAAGTACGAGGGCGCGTACGGCTCGGCCAGCCCCGCGACCCACACGAAGCGGTCGAGGCCGGCGTCGCGGGCGAAGGCGGCGAACCTGGCGGCGTCCGGGACGGCGTACTTCACACCGATGACGTTGGGGCAGGCGTCTGCGAGTTCGGCGAGCCGGGCGCCGGTGAGCTGGGGGTTGCGGATGTAGGGGACGACGCCCAGCGCGGGCACGGCCTCGGCGATGGCGCGGTGGTAGTCGACCCAGCCGCCCTGGGAGACGTAGGGGTGGACGGGCTGGTGGACCATCACCATCGAGGCGCCCAGGTCGCGGGCGTGCCGCGCGGAGGCGACCGCGGTCGGCACGTCGTGGCCGACGCCGACCAGGATCTCCGCGCGGTCGCCGGCCTCCTCGATCGTCAGCTCGGTGACGAGGCGGCGCTCGGCCGGGGTGAGGGCGTAGAACTCTCCGGTGTTGCCGTTCGGGGTGAGGGTCGTGATGCCACCGTCGAGGAGACGACGCAGCAGGGCCCGGTAGGTGGCGGGGTCGACGGTGCCGTCCTCGGCGAACGGAGTCACCGGGATCGCCACCACGTCGGCCAGGGCCGTCCGCTGGGTCTCGAACGTCGCTGTCATGCCTGACCGTCCTCTTCCTGGGCCGCCGTCCCCGCTTCGGGGAAGGCCCGCTCGACGAACGACGCGATGTGCGCGTGCAGGGCGCGGGCGGCGCCGTCCGCGTCACCGGCGAGGGCGAGACGCAGGATCTCCTGGTGCTCGCCGGCCTCCCGTTCCCAGGAGGGGTCGGCGGCCCAGGCGACGGCGGAGACGAGGGCCGCCTGGTCGCGGACCTCGTCGAGCATCCGGCCGAGCAGCGGGTTGCCGCACGGCACGTACAGGGCGCGGTGGAACTCCCGGTTGGCGAGCGACCGTTCGGCCGTGTCCGTGGCCTGGTCGGCCTGGGTCAGCGCGTCGCGGGCGGCGTCCAGGGAGGCCCCTCGGCGCACGGCGCGCTTGAGGGCCTCGGGCTCCAGGAGCAGCCGCACGTCGTAGACCTCGCGCGCCATGTCCGCGTCCACCATGCGCACGGTGACGCCCTTGTACTGGCTCATCACGACCAGCCCGGTGCCGGCCAGCGTCTTGAGCGCCTCGCGCACCGGCGTCTTGGACACCCCGAACTGTGCGGCGAGGTCGGTCTCGACCAGGGCCTGGCCGGGCGTCAGCCGGCCGGTGAGGATGCGGCGTTTGATCTCCTCCAGCACGTACTGCGTGCGGGAGGGGATCGGCGTGGGCACAGAGGTCATGCGCGCCTCTCGGAATCTCGCGTCGGATGCGCGGGCCTGATGTCGCGTGCCGGACCCGGTGGGATCCCTCGCGTATCTGATCTCGCGTATCGCGTCTCATATATGACGTACGGAGTACGACGCGTTGAAGGTAAGAGGGGCGCGCGGCCACGTCAATGCTTCTGACAGAAGAAGTCGAGGTTGCGGTGCTGTCACTGGGCGGGCCGCGTCCAGCCCGGGTCGCGTCCGCTCAGTCCCACCGCCCGGTCCAGCAGCGGGGCGTCGTCGGGGACGGGGACGACGGGGCCGAACATGCCGGCGTCCCGGCCGGGCTCCTCGGCGGACGCGGCGAGCAGGCCGTACGCCACCTGGAGAGCGGCCGGGTCGGGCTCGTACTCCTGGCCGGTCGCGCGGGCCAGGTCCCAGCCGTGGATCACCAGCTCGTCGGCCACCACGGCCCCGGCGACCTCGCCCGGCAGGTCGACGCCGCCGGCCCGGGTCATGCCGCTCCAGGCCTGCGGTGCGCGCCATGCCTCGGCGAGCTCACCGAGCACCCTCGGCAGCTCCTCCCGCCAGCCGGGCCCGATGTCCGGCACGGTCGCCTCGGGGCTGGTGTCGGTGGTGGCGCCCAGGTCCTTGCGCGCGGCGTCGCGGAAGGCGATGGCCAGGCCGGTCAGATGGCCGAGCAGGTTGCGGACCGCCATGTCCGGGCAGGGTGTCGGGTCCGCGAGCCGCGCGTCGCCCACGCCTTCGGCGAGGCGTGCCAGGACCCTGGCCTGCGGACCGAGGTCGAGGGTGGTGGTGTCGTGGGTCATCGGTTGCTCCTCGGGACGCCTGGCCTGCTCTGTCGGAAGGCAGACCGATCCCGCTCGCGAAACTCATCGGCCGCCGGGCCCGCTTCCAGGGCATCTGCCCGATGCCGGCCCGCCCGCCTTAGATCCACGATGACCAGGCATGACGGCAAGGACCACACATACGAGGAAGACGGCGCGCAGGGCCCGGCCCGTGGCCCGTGTCCTGCGCGACCGCAACGCGGGCCTGTATCTCGCCGGGGCGGTGGTGTCCGGCTTCGGCACCTCGGCGCTGTGGCTGGTCTCCGGCGTCTGGGTGAAGGACCTCACCGGCTCGGACGGGCTCGCGGCGCTGTGCATGCTCGCGATGTGGGCGCCGACGGCGGCGGGCCCGGCGCTCGGCACGCTCGCCGACCGCGTCCACCGCAAGCCGCTGCTGATCGCCGCGAACCTGCTGCCGGCCGGCCTCCTGCTCTCCCTCTTCGCGGTGGACTCGCCGGACACGCTGTGGCTGCTGTTCGCGGTGCTGTTCGTGTACGGCGCGGCGGGCGTCGTACACGACGCGGCCGAGTCGGCCCTCGTCGCCGCCGCCGTCGAGCCTCGCCTGCTCGGCGACTTCAACGGGCTGCGCATGACCGCGGGCGAGGGCATGAAACTCGTGGCGCCGCCGGCTGGAGCGGGCGTCTACGCGGCGTACGGCGGCGCGAGCGTGGCGGCGTTGGACGCGGTGACGTTCGTGCTGGCCACGGGGTTGTACGCCGCCCTGCGGGTACGCGAGGCACCGCCGCGGCGGCCCGCGGTGAACTGGCGGCGGCAGACGGCCGAGGGCGCCCGGTACCTGTGGGGGCACCCGCGCCTGCGCCCGCTCGTCGTCACGGGCGGCGTCATGATGCTGTGCGCGGGCGTCTGCGGGCCCACGCTGTACGCCGTGGTCGACGCCCTGGGCCACTCCCCCACGTACGCCGGTGTGCTGTACGCCCTCCAGGGCGCCGGCTCGATGGCGGTCGGCCTGCTGGCCGGGCCCGCCCTGCGGCGCCTGGGCGGGCGGCGGTTCGCGGCGGCCGGGATCGCGCTGCTGGCGGTGGCGGTGGCGGCGCGGGCCGTTCCCCACGACGCGGTGGCCCTGGTCTCCAGCGCGGCGGCCGGAGCGGGGATGCCCGCGGTGCTGATCGCCGCCCTGACCGCCGTCCAGCACGAGACGCCGGGGGCGCTGCTGGGCCGGGCCACGGCGACGGCCAACTCCCTGATCTTCATACCGAACGTGCTCGGACTGGCCGTAGGCGCGGCCCTGGTGGAACTGGCCGACCTCCGGCTGCTGCTGCCCGCCCTGGGGGCCGTGCTGCTGGCGACGGCGGTACCGCTCGCCCGACGACCGGCGGACACCGATGCCGCCGCCTCCGGGCCGCCGCCGGCCACCGGCCCGGCATGAGCCGGCCACCGGCCCGGTCCGCGTCGGCCGCCGGCCCGCCTGAGTCGGCCCCCGGCCCCGGCATGAGACGCCCGGGCCCCGCCGCGCTCACCTCACCTCACCTCGCCTCGCCTCGCCTGGGCACGCCTCGCCTGGGCACGCCCACCACACCGCACTCACCGCTCCGCAAGCCCCGACCGCACCGCCTCCAGGTCACCGTCCGACGCCAGCCCGGCGTGATAGAGCCGCAGTTCCGTCGCACCCAGCTCACGGGCGCGTGCCGCGTCCCCGGCGAGCGCTTCCGGTCTGCCGCCCATGCCGGAGACCACGGTGAGGTTGGCGGCCAGTACGGCCCCGGCGCGGTCCTGCTCGGCGAACGGAGTCAGCAGGCCCGCGCCGCCGGTGCAGGGCACGACCACGCCGTCCGCGACGGACAGGATGTGCGCGGGGTCGACGCCGGCGTTGGCGCCGCAGTGGTACGAGACGGGGTCGGCGTGCAGCAGGACCCGGAAGCCGCCGGGCGCGGCGGCGCGTACGGCCGCGACCGCCGCCTCCTGGAGTGTGCGGGCGGTTTCGTCCCGCCACGCGCGCGTGGCGTTCGCCGACGCCTCGCCGAGCAGCTTCTCCACGCCCGCCCAGCCCCCGTCCGACGGCACCGCTCCCCGCCACACCGGTTCGAGCGCGGCACGTACGGCGGCGGCCAGTGCGTCGGGGTCGAGTCCCTGCCCGCCGTAGCCCGCCCGGCAGTCCGGACAGAAGCACAGCGACATCAGGTACTGCCCGGCGTCCCCGAGGCCGACTCCGCCGGTCTTGTCGTGGGCGTGCAGGTGGGCGAGCCCGTACCAGCCGAGGGACTCCAGTTCGGTGCCGCGCGCCCCCGGCCGCACCGCCGCCTCGGCGGCCAGGCCGGTGAGGTACGCGCGCGTGGCCGGCTGGGCGATACAGGGCGCCCATGGATAGCGGTCGCCGTAGGCGTTGACGACGGACGTACGCGGACGCTCGGCGCCGAGGCGGGAGTTGTGGGCGAGGACGACCCAGGTGTGCACTTCCAGGCCCGCGTCCGCGAGGGCGGCGGCGGCCTCGCCCCAGGCGTCGCCGGGCGCCCAGTCACCGGCCTCGTACGGGCGCAGGTCCCGTCCAGCCCAGCGGGCGTCCGGCGGGTAGAGGACGGCGGCGTACTCGGCGGTGACGACGCGGTGGCGCGGGTGGCGGGGGGTGAGCGCGCGGGTGGAGTGGTAGGCGGCGGCGAGCGTCACCTGCTCGACGCCGGTTCGGGCGATGAACTCCGCCGCCGCCGGGTCCCCGTTGACGTCCCAGGGGTAGACGAACGCCGACGCCCTCACTTGAGGCCCTCCCCGTCCAGCAGCGCGTAACCCCGCTCGATCACCCGCGCGAGTCGCTTCACATGGTCCTCGGCCGGCTCCTGCAACGGCGGCCGCACCTCCCCCACGTCCAGCCCGCGCAGCCGTACGCCCGCCTTGACCAGGGCGACGGCGTACCCGCGGCCCTGGGCGCGCAGTTCGACGAACGGCCGGTAGAAGCCGTCCAGCAGGCGGTGCGCGACGGCGTCGTCGCCCGAGCGGAGCGCCCGGTGGAAGGCGAGGGCGATCTCGGGGGCGAAGCAGAACACGGCGGACGAGTAGAGGGTGACGCCGAGCGCGCGGTAGGCGAGCTGCGTCTGCTCGGCGGTCGGCAGCCCGTTGAAGTAGAGGAAGTCGCCGCCTCCGGGCCCCTCACCGTCGCCGGGCGCCTCGGTGCGCACGGCGCTGATGACCCGCTGCATGAGGTCGAGGTCGCCGAGCCCGTCCTTGAGGCCCACGATGCCGTCCGTGCGGGCGAGTTCGACCACGCTCTCCGGTGTGAACACGGCGTTGTCGCGTTGATAGACGATCACCGGCAGGGAGGTCGCGGCGGCCACCTCCCGGTAGTGCCGCAGCAGTCCCTCCTGCCCGGCGACCACCAGGTACGGCGGCATGGCGAGCAGCCCGTCGGCCCCGGCCTCCTCGGCGAGGCGGGCGTAGCGCACGGCGAGGGCGGTGCCGTAGCCCGCGCCCGCCAGTACGGGCACCCGGCCCGCGGTCTCCTCGACGGC
>NZ_RAIF01000012.1:117793-125355 GCF_003671715.1 Streptomyces sp. E2N166
CCCGGACGCAGGCCTGGAACTCCTCCGGGGTGAGCGCGTGGAACTCGCCCGTGCCGCAGCAGGCGAACACGGCGGCGGCTCCGGCCTCGATCCCGCGGCGCACGTGCGCGCGGTAGACGTCGAGGTCGACCCCGCCGCCGGGGCCGTAGGCCGTGACGGGGAAGAACAGCGGACCGCTGGGTGTGGTGAGCCGGGCGGCGAGAGGGGCTGAGGTCACGGGCGCTCCCCATTCCATAGGTAAGGTCTGCGTCATGCGTCTGCGTCATACTCGTGATCTGCGTCTACATTTCTGAACGCGACCACGCTAAGCCGCCTCGCGAACACCGTCAAGCAGGCCGCCTCTTGACGGGTCACCACCGGTTCTTTAGCGTGTCCACGCGTATGAACGCCAGGCGCCCATACGCACGACTGCGCACGTCTGGCGATTCAGGAGACCCACAGGAGACCTAGGAGTCCCGAGGATGCCCGCTCCCCGCACCGTCCTGCTCACCGGCGCCGCCGGCGGCCTCGGCACCCTGATGCGGGACCTGCTCCCCGACCACGGCTACGAGCTGCGCCTGCTCGACCTGCGCCCGATCGAGGGCGAACCGGACGCCGTGGTCGCCGACCTCGCCGACCGGGCGGCCGTGCGCGAGGCGGTCCGGGGCGTCGACGCGATCATCCACCTCGCGGGCATCTCCCTGGAAGCCCCGTTCGAGAAGATCCTGAAGGCGAACATCGAGGGGACGTACAACCTCTACGAGGCCGCCCGCGAGGAAGGCATCGGACGTATCGTCTTCGCCTCCTCCAACCACGCCGTCGGCTACACCCCGCGCCCCCAGGGCGACGATCCCCTCATCCCGGTCGACACCCCGCGCCGCCCGGACACCTTCTACGGCCTGTCCAAGTCCTTCGGCGAGGACCTCGCCCAGTTCTACTGGGACAAGCACGGCATGGAGACCGTCTCCGTCCGCATCGGCTCCTGCTTCCCCGAGCCGACCAGCGTGCGCATGCTCTCGGTGTGGATGAGCCCCGCCGACGGCGCCCGCCTCTTCCACGCCGCCCTGACCGCGGAGAACGTCGGGCACACCGTCGTCCACGGCTCCTCCGCCAACACCCGCCTGTGGTGGGACCTCACCTCCGCGCGGGCGCTCGGTTACGAACCGCGGGACGACTCCGAGCCGTACGCCGAGAAGCTCGTCGCCGAGCAGGGCGACCTCGACCCGGACAACCCGGCGCACGCCCGCCTCGGCGGCCACTTCGTGACCGACCCCCCGATCTGGCCGTACTGACCGGAACCGATCGATCACGAGGCGGGCGGGCACCGAACGGGCCCGCCCGCTTCCGCATGCGGGCATCCGCACTGCCCGTTCCCACGCCCCGCCCCGCCGCGTGCCAGGTCCGAGACGGGCACCCGGCGACCGGAACGGGCACAAGCGGGCAGTATCGGGTCCGCAACAGACCTGGTCAGTGCCGCACGGCAGCTGTAGAAATTCCCCCATGGCCCCCACGGGCCCGAACGGGCGAGGACACGGCGACGAGGCGGTGAGGCAGGTGTTCGGCATGGACACGAGGACGGCGGAGGAACGCCGGCACGAGATCGTGCGGCTCGCCCGCGCCACCGGCTCGGTCGACGTCACCGCGCTCGCGGCCGGCCTGGGCGTCGCCAAGGAGACCGTACGACGGGACCTGCGCGCCCTGGAGGACCACGGCCTGGTCCGCCGCACCCACGGGGGCGCCTATCCCGTGGAGAGCGCCGGCTTCGAGACCACGCTCGCCTTCCGCGCCACCAGCCACGTGCCCGAGAAGCGCCGGGTCGCCGCCGCGGCCGCCGAACTGCTCGGCGACGCGGAGACCGTCTTCGTCGACGAGGGCTTCACTCCCCGGCTCATCGCCGAGGCCCTGCCCCGGGACCGGCCGCTGACCGTGGTCACCGCGTCCCTGCCGGTCGCCGGCGCGCTCGCCGAGGCCGGCGACACCTCCGTCCTGCTGCTCGGCGGCCGGGTCCGCTCGGGCACGCTGGCCACCGTCGACCACTGGACGACGAAGATGCTGGCCGGCTTCGTCATCGACCTGGCGTACATCGGCGCCAACGGCATCTCCCGCGAACACGGCCTCACCACCCCCGACCCTGCGGTCAGCGAGGTCAAGACCCAGGCGATCCGCGCCGCCCGCCGCACCGTCTTCGCGGGCACGCACACCAAGTTCGGGGCGGTCAGCTTCTGCCGGTTCGCGGAGGTCGGTGCCCTGGAGGCGATCGTCACCAGCACACTGCTCCCCACGGCCGAGGCCCACCGCTATTCGCTGCTCGGGCCGCAGGTCATCCGCGTCTGAGAAGCCGACTCCCCCTCCCCCCGCAAGCCCCGACTCACGCCTGGAGGGCAGGCGCATGCCCTCCACTGCCCAATGACTACCCATTCCTCCCCATATGTTCAGGAGCGATCCATGCGAACCCAGAGCCGACGGAGGCCGCGAGCCACGCTCGCCATGGCCGCCGCAGGGACGCTGCTCGCCCCGCTGCTCTCCGGCTGCTGGGTCGGGGCGGGCGGCGCCGGATCCGGCGGCAACGCCATCAACGTCCTGATGGTCAACAACCCGCAGATGGTCGAGCTGCAGAAACTCACCGCTGACCACTTCACCGAAGAGACCGGCATCAAGGTGAACTTCACCGTCCTGCCGGAGAACGACGTCCGCGACAAGATCAGCCAGGACTTCGCCAACCAGGCCGGCCAGTACGACGTCGCCACCCTCTCCAACTACGAGATACCGATCTACGCCCGCAACGAGTGGCTGCGACCGATGGACTCCTACGTCGCCGAGGACCCGGCGTACGACGAGAGGGACATCCTGGGGCCGATGCGCGAGTCCCTCACCGGCGACGACGGCAAGCTCTACGGCCAGCCCTTCTACGGCGAGTCGTCCTTCCTGATGTACCGCAAGGACGTGTTCGAAAAAGAGGGCCTGACGATGCCCGAGCATCCCACCTGGACCCAGGTGGCCGAGCTGGCCGCCGAACTCGACGGGGCCGAGCCGGACATGAAGGGCATCTGCCTGCGCGGCCTGCCCGGCTGGGGTGAGCTGATGGCACCCCTGACGACGGTCGTGAACACCTTCGGCGGCACCTGGTTCGACCAGGACTGGCAGGCGCGGCTGGACTCCCCCGAGTGGGAGAAGGCGACGAAGTTCTACGTCGGCCTCGTCCGCGAGCACGGCCAGTCCGGCGCCGCCCAGTCCGGTTTCGCCGAGTGCCTGAACAACATGACCCAGGGCAACGTCGCCATGTGGTACGACGCCACCTCCGCCGCCGGATCGCTGGAGTCGGCGAACTCCCCCGTCAAGGGCAAGATGGGCTACGCGCCCGCCCCCGTGGAGAAGACCGAGTCCTCCGGCTGGCTCTACACCTGGGCCTGGGGCATCCAGGATGCCTCCCGCAACGCCGACAAGGCGTGGAAGTTCGTCTCCTGGGCGTCCAGCAAGGAGTACGAGCAGCTGGTCGGCGACGAGATCGGCTGGTCGAACGCGCCGGCCGGCAAGCGGGCCTCGACGTACGAGAACCCCGCCTACCGGGCGGAGGCCGCCGCCTTCCAGGAGATGACCCGGGAGGCCATCGAGGGTGCCAAGCCGAACGACCCCGGAGTGCAGCCGCGCCCCGCGCCCGGCATCCAGTTCGTCGGCATCCCCGAGTTCACCGACCTCGGCACCAAGGTCTCCCAGGAGATCAGCGCGGCCATCGCCGGACGCCAGTCCGTCGAGGAGGCCCTGAAGAAGTCCCAGCAGCTCGCCGAGAAGATCTCCGAGGAGTACGAGGGACGATGACCGCCACGACAACGGCCCCCTCGGCCGCACCCGACCACGCACGACCCACCGTCCGTCCGCCGTCCTCCCGGCTGCGGGCCTGGGCCACCCGGGCCCCCCTCCTCCCCGCCCTGATCTTCATGATCGTGGTCACCCAGCTGCCCTTCGTGGCGACCCTGGTGATCTCCTTCTTCGACTGGAACTCCCTCTATCCGGACGCCCGCTCCTTCACCGGCTTCGGCAACTACGGCGACGTCCTGTCCGACCCGGCGCTGCGCAAGTCGGTGTGGACGACGGTCCTGCTGACGGTGGCGGTGGTCCTGGCCAGCCTGGTCCTCGGTCTGGCCCTCGCCCTGCTGCTGGACCGCCGTTTCAAGGGCCGGGGCGTGGTCCGCACCCTGCTGATCGCCCCGTTTTTGGTGGTCCCGGTGGCGGCGGCGCTCCTGTGGAAGCACGTCCTCTACAACCCCGAGTACGGCCTGTTCAACGGCCTGTTGCACTACGTCGGCGGCCCTCAGCCGGACTGGATCTCGAACACCCCGCTGCTGGCGGTCGAGGCCTCACTGGTGTGGCAGTGGACGCCCTTCATGATGCTCATCCTGCTGGCCGGGCTGCAGAGCCGGGACCAGCAGCAGATCGAGGCCGCCCGGGTGGACGGCGCGAGCGACTGGCAGATCTTCGTCCACCTCACCCTCCCCCACCTGCGCCGCTACCTGGAACTGGGCGCCCTGCTCGGCTCGATCTACATCGTCCAGAACTTCGACGCCGTCTTCACCATCACGTCCGGCGGCCTGGGCACGGCCAACCTGCCCTACACCGTCTACCAGAGCTTCTACCAGGCCCACGAGAACGGCCTCGCCTCGGCCGCGGGCGTCCTGGTCGTCATCGGCTCGATCATCATCGCCACCTTCGCGCTGCGCGTGGTGTCGTCCCTGTTCCGCGAGGAGGTCGGCCGCGCATGAGCGCCACCGCCGTACGACCCGCCGCCACCGGCACCACCGGCACCACCGGTGCCAAGCCCGCACGAGTCCGCCGGAAGGCGGGTGCCGGCCTGGGCCTGGTGGCCTGGCTGGCCGGAATCGTCTTCTTCCTGCCGATCGCGTGGATGGCGCTGACCTCCTTCCACTCGGAGGAGGACGCGGCCACCAACCCGCCGTCCTTCGCGGCGTCCCTCACCCTGGACGGCTACCGGGAGTTCTTCGGCGCGGGCGGCGGCGCGAGCCCCTGGCCGGCGCTGATCAACTCGGCGGTGGCGTCGGTCGCCTCGACCCTCCTCGTCCTGGTCCTGGCCCTGCCCGCCGCGTACGCCCTCTCCATCCGGCCGGTGAAGAAGTGGACGGACGTCCTGTTCTTCTTCCTGTCCACCAAGATGCTGCCGGTGGTGGCGGGCCTGCTGCCGATCTACCTGTTCGCCAAGAACACGGACCTGCTGGACAACATCTGGCTGCTGGTCCTCCTCTACACCTCCATGAACCTGCCGATCGCGGTCTGGATGATGCAGTCCTTCCTGGCCGAGGTCCCGGTCGCGATCATCGAGGCGGCCCGCGTGGACGGCGCGAAACTGCCGACCATCCTGGCCCGCGTGGTCGCCCCGATCGCCCTCCCCGGCATCGCCGCGACCTCCCTCATCTGCTTCATCTTCAGCTGGAACGAACTGCTCTTCGCCCGGGTGCTGACGGGCGTGGTCGCAGAGACCGCCCCCGTCTTCCTGACCGGCTTCATCACCAGCCAGGGCCTCTTCCTGGCCAAGGTGTGCGCCGCGTCGCTCGTCATCTCCCTGCCGGTGCTCGCCGCGGGGTTCGCCGCCCAGGACAAACTGGTCCAGGGCCTGTCGTTGGGAGCCGTGAAATGAAGGCCGCCGTCATCGAGTCCGTGGGCCGTGCCGTCGTCACCGAGGTCCCCGACCCGACGCCAGGGCCCCGCGAGGTCGTCGTGGAGGTCGCCGCCTGCGGCCTGTGCGGCACCGACCTGCACATTCTCCAGGGCGAGTTCGCGCCCAAGCTCCCCATCGTGCCGGGCCACGAGTTCGCCGGCGAGGTGGTCGGCGTCGGCGCGCAGGTCACGGAGGTGTCCGTCGGCGACCAGGTCGCGGTGGACCCGTCCCTCTACTGCTACGAGTGCCGCTACTGCCGCACCGGCCACAACAACCTCTGCGAACGCTGGGCGGCCATCGGCGTGACGACGGCGGGCGGCGCGGCGAAGTACGCGGTGGCCCCCGTGGCCAACTGCGTGAAGCTCCCCGAGCACGTCCGCACCCAGGACGCGGCCCTGATCGAGCCGCTCTCCTGCGCGGTCCGCGGCTACGACGTCCTCCAGTCCCGCCTCGGCGCCCACGTCCTGATCTACGGCTCCGGCACGATGGGCCTGATGATGCTGGAGCTGGCCAAGCGCACCGGCGCGGCCGGCGTCGACGTGGTCGACCTCAACCCGGCCCGCCTGGAGACGGCCCGCGGCCTCGGCGTCTCGGCCTCGGCCGCGACCCCGGACGAACTGGACCGCCCCCAGGGCTGGGACCTCGTCATCGACGCGACCGGCAACGCGGCGGCCATCCAGGACGGCCTGGACCGGGTCGCCAAGGCGGGCACCTTCCTCCAGTTCGGCGTCGCCGACTACGCGACGCGGGTGCAGATCGACCCGTACCGCATCTACAACCAGGAGATCACCATCACCGGCTCGATGGCGGTCCTGCACAGCTACGAACGCGCGGCGGAACTGTTCGCGAACGGCGTCCTCGACCCGGACGTCTTCATCAGCGACCGCATCGGACTGGACCGCTACCCCGAGGCACTGGAGCAGTTCGCGGCGGGGGTGGGCAGGAAGATCGTGGTCGTGCCGTGAAGCGATAGCCCGTCCGGCGCCTCGAAGCGGGGGCCTGGGGCGCGGCCCTCGGGAACGGGAAGGGGCGGCGGGGGCGAAAACCCCTGGGCCCGCCGCCCCCACCCCACCTACGATCCCCGCATGCCCAACCCCCACGGCTTCGCCTACACCGCCACGTCAACCGGCACCGTCCACATCACCCACCACGACCACCCCGCCACCACCCTCAACGGCTCCCGAGCCGCCCGCTTCCTCCAGGAGGTCACGGCAGGCGAACCCCAGCTGGTCATGGCCCGCTGGACCGGCAACTACAAACACGGCAACGAACGCACCGCCCGCAACCACCCCCGAAACCGCCGCTGAGCACCCCCCACACCAGCCCCTGACCCGATTGGCCCCCGGGTAAGGGAACGGTAAAACGCCCTCGCTCGTTCACCCGGCATGACAGCTATGACCCCCGGCTCGAACATCCCCCTCTCCGCCGCCCGCGTGACGGTGGACGTCGCCGCGCCCGTGCGGCTCGACGTATCGGGCCTGCTGCTCACCGCCGACGGCAAGGTGCGCTCCGACGACGACTTCATCTTCTACAACCAGCCCACCGGCCAGGGCGTGACCTACCGCTCCGGCGGCGGCGCCGCCCCGGACGCGATCGTGGTCGACACCTCAGCCGTGCCGCCGGGCATCGAGAAGATCGTCGTCACCGCCAGCCCGGACGCCGCCGGGCAGTCCTTTCAGGGCATCGAACCGACCGCCACCATCCGAAACGCGGACGACAACTCCGTCCTCGCCACCTTCACGCCCCCGCAGCTCGGCACCGAGACCGCACTGGTGATCGTGGAGGTCTACCTGCGCAACGGCGCCTGGAAGGCCCGCGCGGTCGGCCAGGGCTACTCCAACGGCCTCGCCGGCATCGCGACGGACTTCGGCGTCTCGGTGGAGGAACCCGCCGCCCCGGCCGCCCAGCCGGCCGC
>NZ_RAIF01000012.1:125641-137623 GCF_003671715.1 Streptomyces sp. E2N166
CAGAAGAACCAGACCGTCTCCCTCGTCAAGGGCGGCCGGCCGATGCTCTCCCAGGTCAAGATGGGCCTCGGCTGGGAGCCGGCGTACCGCGGCAAGGACATCGACCTGGACGCGTCGGTCATCGCGTACGGCCCGCAGCGCAACCACATCGACAGCTGCTACTTCGGCAAACTGTCCATCGTCGGCGGCGCCATCAAGCACTCCGGGGACAACCTCACCGGCGAGGGCGGCGGCGACGACGAGGTCATCACCGTCGACCTGGGCCGGCTCCCGCAGGAGGTCAGCGGCCTGGTCTTCACGGTCAACTCCTTCTCCGGCCAGAAGTTCACGGAGGTCGCCAAGGCGTACTGCCGCCTCATGGACGCCGCGACCGGCGAGGAACTGGTCCGCTTCGACCTCACCAGCGCCGAGCCGCAGACCGGCGTGATGATGGCGAAGCTGATCCGGCAGTACTCCGGCGAGTGGGAGATGACCGCCATGGGCGACTTCGTCAAGTCCCGCACGGTCCGGGGCATGGTGAAGCCCTCGGCCCAGGCCCTGTAGGCGCAACGGTCAGGTGGGGCGCCCCCGGCACCGCCGGCGCCCCACCAACGCCGCCTACGCCCGCAAACCGCCCCACACCAGGGACAGATACCGGCGGACGGACTCCCCGGCGCCCCCGCCTCCCCCGTCGGTCGACTCGGACGCCGTCACCACCCCGTGCACCAGCCGCAGCACCTCGATCGGCTCGACGTCCCCCCGCAGCGTCCCCTCGTCCCGCGCCGCCCGCACCAGCCGCCCGGCCGCGCCCCGCACACACTCGCCGCACGCCGTGTCCACCGCCGAGCCACCGGCCGTGACGGCGGTGCCCAGCAAGGCCTTCATCCCGCGGACCTGGAGCATCCCCACAGCGAGTTCGTTCAGCCACTCCAGCAACGCCTCGCCCGGCGCCCGCTCGGCCGCGATCAGGTCGGCACGCGCCGCGATCGCCTCGATCCGGTCGAGATAGGCGGCCTCCAACAGCGCCCGTCGCGTCGGGAAATGCCGGTACAGCGTGCCGGTCCCGACCCCCGCGCGCTTGGCGATGTCGTCCAGGGAGGCGCCCTCCCCGTGCTCCGCGAACGCCACCGCCGCGACCTCCAGCAGCCGCTCACGGTTGCGGCGGGCATCCGCGCGCATGGGCCTGACCTGCGCCATCCCACTACTCCCTGCACACCGGGGTCTTCCGCCGAACCCTACCGCGCACCCGTCCCTTCGACCTGCGGGCGGTGTCCCTGAGCCTGCTGCTCGGGCGGGACGGCGGCGGTGGCGCAGCTCTCAGGCCGCCCAGGGCCAGTCGGCGTCCCGGGCGGCTTCGAGCAGCGGGACCATCCGGAACGCCGCGTCCGAGAGGCCGCCGAAGGTGTGCCGGTTCGCCTTGCCCGACGGGCCGTGGCCCGCCCGGTACCCGGCCAGGTTCCAGGTGTAGACCGGCACGTGCTCCGGAACCTGCTCGGTCGGGTCGCCGTGCCGGTTGTACGCGTACTGCTCGTCGGTGACGATCAGCACCCGGTCGTGCTTCTTGTAGTGCCGGCGGACCGCGTCGGTCGTGTCGGTGCCGCCCAGGTCACCGAAACGCTCCAGGATCTTCAGCACCGACTCGCCCTTGCGGTACCGCACGCGGTTGCTCGACGTACCGAACTCCACGAGGTCCGCGTCCGCCGCCCGCAGCGCGAGCGCCGTGCCGAAGACCGCCGCCGCGTCGGCCCGGTTGAGCTCCGAGCGGTCCGACATCCGCGAGTAGAACATGGAGCCCGAGCGGTCCACGAGGACCAGGGTCCGGCCGGGCAGCGCGGGCACGTTGGCCAGTGAGTGCCCGAGCGCCTGCTCCAGCGGGTACGACCAGCGCAGCGACGGCGCGTGCCGGTACGCGGCGAGGTAGCGGAAGGGGAACTGCCGCGAGCGCGCCACCTGGTCCGGGTCGCTGATCCGGGCCGCCACCCGCGCCGCGACCTCGTCGGAGACACCGGCCTCGTCGAAATTGCGCAGGTTTCGGACGAGCGCCATGGCACCCATGGACGGAATCACGGCCTCCCAGGCCGCCCTGTCCATCGGCCCCTGGAGCCAGCCGGCCAGCATCTCCCACGTGATGCCCGCCGCCGCGAGCCGCTCGGCACCGTCGGGCGCCGTGACGACCCCTCGCCGCCGCTCGACGGGCAGCGCCATCAGCTCGCGGTGCGCGGTCAGGACGCGGTTCGAGGCGGGCGGCACCGCGGTGTCCGGGTTGTGCCGGCGGTCGAGGGCGTACTCGAACAGCTCGCCCTGCCACGGCTTCTCCGGGTCCGGCGCCGCGTGCACCAGGTTGAGGATGTCGCCGAAGCGGTAGCCCTTGGACGCGGTGTCGTACTTCAGCAGCGACTTGCCGTGGTAGAGCCGCCGTACGGCGTCGGCGATCCCCCGCTTGACCGGCTTGGGCACGGCGCGCCCGTACGTCGACGTCCAGTACGCGAGCAGCTCACCGGGCTCGTCGGGCCGCTGGAGGACGGAGGCGACGACCTGCCGGTTGGCCGGACCGTCGGTGACACCCGCGTCGAGGCGTGCCTTGACGTACTCGGCGGCGCCGACGATCGAGGCGGTGCGCAGGTTGCCCTCGCCGCGCAGCCAGCCGAGCAGGCCGGCCGTCCACGACGGATCGGTGCGGGCGAGTTCACGCACGAGCGTGGCGAAGCGGTCGTCGCGGGCGGCGCCGGGCTCGTAGAAGGTCTGCTGGGACACGAAGTTGGCGACCGACAGCAGGAAGAGCTCGGACCGTGCGTCACGCTCACGGCCCCGACCGCCCTCGTAGGTGCGCAGCACGCGGCCCGTCGACGTCACGCGCGAGGTGGGCTGCGCCTTCGCCGTCTTGGTGTTGAATCGCGCCATGGTGAATTCCCCCGAATTCATTTCGGTGGGAGGGCGCGGCAGAAGGAGGGTGCCCGAGGTCGGAATCGGCGACGGGCACATCCGGATGCTCTGCCATTTGAGCTACACCGACCCGTGGTCGGTGACGGGATTCGAACCCGCAGCCGTCCGGTCAAAGGAAGTATCCGCTGCCTGCGCACCGGGCACCCACCATCTGCCGCGCCTCCCGAGATCAAGTCGGCCGCGGCGTCGGATTCGATCACAACGAAGTAGCCGCGGCCCGCGCACCGGGAGGTGCGTGAAGTGCAAGGTGTCCAGAGTTCAGGTCGGCGGAACCGACAAGGTGCTCTAACCCCTGAGCTACACCGGCGCGTTGTGCCGGTGACGGGACTCGAACCCGTGGCCGCCCCATTATGAGTGGAAGTAGGTCCTGCCTTCGCACCTGGACGTTCATCACTCTAAAAGGACGGCCGTCGCTCGGGCGAGCGAATTAATCACCGTCGCTTCTGCCGCTTCCACGGCCCGGTGATGGCGAGCATGATGCCGGGGTCCTGGATATTGGCGTAGAGGGTCTTCCCGTCGGGCGAGAAGGTGACGCCGGCGAACTCGCTGTACTCGGGATCCTCTTCGGAACCGACGTTCAGGTCGTTGCGGGCGATGGGGTACGTGCGTCCGCTGTCGGTGGCGCCGAACAGGTGCTGGACGCCGTCGCCGTCCTCGGCGATGACGAGGCCGCCGTACGGGGAGACGGTGATGTTGTCGGGGCCGTCGAAGGCGCCGTCCGCCGACGGGTCGGGGTTGACGCCGAGGAGGACCTCGAGGGTGAGGGTGCGGCGCTTGGGGTCGTAGAACCAGACCTGGCCGTCGTGCGGCCGGCCGGGGCTCTCGTCACGGGCGAAGGAGGAGACGATGTACGCGCCGCCGTCGGCCCACCACATGCCCTCCAGCTTGCGGGCGCGGGTGACCTGGCCGGCGCTGAACTGCCTGCGCACGGAGGTGCTCCGCGCGTCGCGGTCGGGGACGTCGATCCAGTCGACGCCGTAGACGGTGCCGGTCTTCGTCGCGCGGGAGAGGTCGTCGACGAACTTGCCGCCGGAGTCGAAGCACTTGAACGCCTGGAGGGCCCCGGCGTCGTCGGTGAGGGTGCGCAGCCTGTTGCGGCCGTGCCGGAAGCCCTCCGGCGGGGTCCAGCGGTAGAAGAGGCCGTTGGGGCCGGAGGCGTCCTCGGTGAGGTAGAGGTGGCCGCGCCTGGGGTCGACGACGACGGCCTCGTGGGCGTAGCGGCCGAGCGCCTTGATCGGCTTGGGGTCGCGGTTGGCGCGGCGGTCCTCGGGGTCGACCTCGAAGACGTAGCCGTGGTCCTTGGTCATCCCCTCCTCGCCGGCCTTGTCCTCGGTCTCCTCGCAGGTCAGCCAGGTGCCCCACGGGGTGCTGCCGCCCGCGCAGTTGGTGGCGGTACCGGCGATGCCGACCCACTCGGCGACGTGGCCGCCGCGGCGGACCTCGACGACCGTGCAGCCGCCGGCCGCGGCGGGGTCGTAGACGAGGCCCTCGGTGAGCGGGACGGGGTGGGGCCAGTCGTCGCGGTGGCCGCCGAGTTCGTGGTTGTTGACGAGGAGGGTGGTGCCGCGTGGGCCGTCGAAGGCGGCGGTGCCGTCGTGGTTGGAGGGGGTGTACTCACCCGACTCCAGCTTGGTCCGGCCGCAGTAGGTGATGATCTCGTACCGGAACCCGGCGGGCAGGGCGAGGATGCCGTCGGGGTCGGGGATCAGCGGCCCGTAGCCGACCCCGCCGTGGTCGTGTCCGTGTCCGTGGCCTCTGCCGTGCTCCTCCCCCGCGCTCTCGGTGTCCGTGGAAGCGAGGGCGTTCGGGGCGGTGGCGAGGGCGCCGACGCTGCCCGCCAGCACGACTCCGGCGCCGGTGAGGGCGGAGCGGCCGGCGAAGTCCCTGCGGGTGAGCGACATGATGACTCCTGAGACGGTGGACGTGCCGTGGAGGGTGGCGGACCTCGGTCCGGCGACACGGTTCCGCTCGCGCCTGAACGGCGGTTGAACTGCGCACGGCGCCCGCGCGGCAGCCCGCACAACCACGGACCCGCCCCCGTAACCACAGACAGGCCCCGCGCAACCGCGGGCACCCTCCCGCCCAACCGCGGGCATTCGTGCCGCCTAGGGCGGCACGGGCGGTCGCTGGGCCCCCCTCTGGGGGAGGCACCCCGCGACGCGGGTCACGCCGCCCTCCCCCGCCCCGCGCCCCGGCGTCAGCCGCCCTGCTGCGACCGCGCCTTGAACGCCGCCTTACGCGCTTCCTTCGCCACCTTCTTGTCGGGATGCAGCCGCCCCATCGCCTCCAGGACGTCCGGCGTGGCCGGGTGCTCGACCCGCCAGACCGTGTCGAAGAACCCGCTGTGCTGCCGGGCCAGTCCCTCCACCAGCGCCCGCAGTTCCTCGGAGTTCCCCTCGGCCGCGAGCTGTGCCGCCACGGTGTCGATGGTCAGCCAGAAGACCATTTCCTGCGGAGGGGCGGGAATGTCCCGCGCGCCGTGCTCGGTCAGCCAGACCCTGGCCAGGCCGCCCAGCTCGGCATCGTCGAGGACCTCCCGCAACGCGGGCTCCGCCTCTGCGCCGACCAGGGACAGCGCCTGCTGGCAGCGCAGCCGGCGCAGGGGCGCGCCGGTGTCCGAGCCGCGTGCCGCCGCCAGCAGTTCCCGGGCCGCGACGAGGGAGCTACGGCCGGCCAGCCACAGCTCGGTCTCGGCGTGGGCCGCGGCCGGCGGGAAGGGGGCGGTGCCGTCGAGCAGCGCGTCGGCGCCCTTGTCGGTGAGGTCGCCGACGGCGGGCGCCTCGAAGCCGGCCTCCAGGAGCCGGGCGCGCAGTCCGTACAGGCCGAGCGGGGTGAGCCGCACCATGCCGTAGCGGGCGACGTCGGTCTCGTCGACGGGCGCCGCGGGCTCCTCGTCCGCGTCGGCCATCAGAGCCTCGTCGACCGGCTGGTACTCGACGAGGCCGATCGGCTCCAGCAGCCGGAACTGGTCGTCCAGCCGCATCATCGCGTCGGACACCTGCTCCAGCACGTCGTTGGTGGGTTCGCCCATGTCGCTGGGCACGATCACGGACGCCGCCAGCGCGGGCAGCGGCACCGAGGCGTCGCCGGGGCGGTCCTCGCCGACGGTGAGCAGGTAGAGGTTGCCGAGCACGCCGTCGAGGAACTCCGCCTCGGCCTCCGGGTCCCAGTCGAGGGACGACAGGTCGACCTCGCCGCCCTCGGCCATCGCGTCGACCAGGTCGTCGAGGTCGGGCACGCTCGCGTCGGCGAGCACCGCCTCCAGGGCGGCGAGCCACAGCCCGAGCACGTCCTGCGGGGAGCCGCCGGTGAGCAGCGCTACGTCCTCGCCCGCCGCGACGGTGCCCGCCTCCTCGTCGGTGATCTCGACGAGCCCGGTGTCCACGGCGATCCGCCATGCCTCGCTCGCGTGGGCCGCGGCGTCGTCCCCGCTCAGCCCGAGCTCCTCGGCCGCCGCCGGCAGCTGCTCCTCGACGAGCCCGCCCCCGGCGTCGACACGGGTGTCCGGGCCGGCCCAGCGGGCCAGCCGGGCGGCCCGGGAGAGCACCGGCGCGGACAGCGCGTCGCGGGCCAGTTCCGCTTCGGGGCGCAGCCGCGCGGGCGGCAGGGTGGAGCTGTCTGACATCGGCTGTTTCTCCTCGCGCGCCTTGGCCGCCGTACGGCCATCCGGACGCCGTACGGCTCAACAGCTCAGCCTAGACGGGTTTCCACCCATGCCGCCCGGTTCATCTCCCCGACGGGTGGAGTACATGGCCGAAACCTTGACAACTGGCGTGGCCAGGCAGGAGATTGACGCGCGTAGAAAGCGGGGGGACAAGTGTTCACTCAGCTCCACATGTGCCCTGCGGCCCCTCGCCTCGCACTCTCGTCCCGTCGCGCCACACCCATCGCCCCACCCTCGTCCCGGCGCTCTCACGTCCCCGGAGGGATCACGTTGGCCAGCAAGTCCTCCACGCGCCTCGCCGCGCTCACCGTCGCCGCAGTCTGCTCGGCTGCGTCCACGATCGTCCTCACCTCGCCCGCGCACGCCGACTCCGTGCGCGTCCACGACATCCAGGGCAGCACCCGGCTGTCGCCGTACGCCGGCGAGCAGGTCACGGACGTGGCCGGAATCGTCACCGGCGTCCGCGGCTACGGCTCCTCCAGAGGTTTCTGGATCCAGGATCCGCAGCCGGACGCCGACCCGGCCACCAGCGAGGGCGTCTTCGTCTTCACCGGCTCCACGCCGAAGGGCGTCGCCGTCGGTGACGCGGTCACCGTCTCCGGCACGGTCTCGGAGTACGTCCCCGGCGGCACCTCCTCCGGGAACCAGTCGCTGACCGAGATCACCCGCCCGGTGTTCACGGTCGTCTCCAGCGGCAACGAGGTCCCGGCCGCGACGGCCGTCTCCGCCCGTACCGTGCCGCGCGCGTACGCCCCCGAGGGCGACGAGGCCGCGAACGGCTCGGTCAACGGCCTGACGCTGCGCCCGGCGAAGTACGCCCTGGACCACTACGAGTCCCTGGAGGGCATGAACGTCCGGGTCGCCGACGCCCGCGTGGTCGGCGCCTCCGACCCGTACACGGAGCTGTGGGTCACGGTGAAGCCCTGGGAGAACGCCAACCGCCGGGGCGGCACGGTGTACGGCTCCTACGACTCCCAGAACACCGGCCGGCTGCAGATCCAGTCGCTGGGCAAGCCGGCCGACTTCCCCGACGCCAATGTGGGCGACACTCTCGCCGGAACCACCGCGGGCCCGCTGGACTACAACCAGTACGGCGGTTACACGCTGGTCGCGAGCGAGATCGGCGCGCTGGAGAGCGGGGGCCTGGAGCGCGAGTCGACGCGCCGGCAGAGCAGCCGCGAGCTGGCGGTGGCGACGTACAACGTCGAGAACCTCGACCCCTCCGACGAGACCTTCGCCGCGCACGCCGACGCCATCGTGCACAACCTCGCGTCGCCCGACATCGTGTCCCTTGAGGAGATCCAGGACAACGACGGCGCCACGAACGACGGCACGGTGGCCGCCGACGCGACGGTCGGCAAGCTGATCGACGCGATCGTCGCGGCCGGCGGCCCGCGCTACGACTGGCGCGGCATCGACCCGGTCGACGGCGAGGACGGCGGCCAGCCCGGCGGCAACATCCGCCAGGTGTTCCTGTTCAACCCGGAGCGGGTCTCCTTCACCGACCGCGGGACCGGCGACGCGACCACCGCGACCGGGGTGACGAAGGTGCGCGGCAAGGCGGCGCTCACCCACTCCCCCGGGCGCGTGGACCCGGCGAACCCCGCCTGGGAGGACAGCCGCAAGCCGCTGGCCGGCGAGTTCGTCTTCCGCGGCCGCACCGTCCTGGTCATCGCCAACCACTTCAGCTCCAAGGGCGGCGACCAGAGCCTGTCCGCCCAGTACCAGCCGCCCGCGCGCGGCTCGGAGACGCAGCGCCACCTCCAGGCGAAGGCCGTGAACACCTTCGTCAAGGACGTCCTCTCCACTCAGAAGAACGCGGACGTCGTAGCCCTCGGCGACATCAACGACTTCGAGTTCTCCAGGACCACGCGCCTCCTGGAGGACGACGGTGCCCTGTGGTCGGCCGTCAAGTCGCTGCCGCGGAGCGAGCGTTACTCGTACGTCTACCAGGGCAACAGCCAGGTCCTCGACCAGATCCTGGTCAGCCCGTCGATCCGGTGGGGCGGGCGCCTGTCGTACGACAGCGTGCACGTCAACGCCGAGTTCCACGACCAGATCAGCGACCACGACCCGCAGGTGCTGCGGTTCCGTCCGTAACCGGCGGCCGGAGGGAGCGGGTTCAGCGGGGCACGAGGCCGAGGGCGTGGTCGTAGCGGTTGACCGTACTGCTCTTCAGGCCCGGCCAGCTGTGCACCCGCTCCCACTGTGCCGGCGCCGAGCCGACGCCGTCGCCCGGTGCGGCGAGGGCGTCGATGTGGGCCTGGGCGCTCTCCCACTCGGCGTAGTTGAGGACGCGGGTGCCGTCGGTACTGAGGTGGAAGTGGGCGGAGATGCCGCCGGGGTGCGGCTCCGGCTCGCTCGCCAGGGCCTCGAAGACGGCGTCCACCCAGGCGCGCTGCCGTTCGGGGTCGGGTCCCTCGAACTCGACGTCGACGATCACGATGCAGCCCGGGACGGGCGTCGGCCCGTCCTCGCGGGTGCCGCTGCGGTAGCGCCGGTACCTGCCGAGCCCCAGCCGCTCGATGCCGGGCACGGCGGTGTCGACCTCGTCGACGCGCTCCTGCCGGTGCGTCTTCAGGAAGGCCTCGTACGCCTGCTCGCTCGCCCACTGCGAGTGGTGCAGCAGGGTGCTGCCGTCGTGGCCGGCGTAGACGTGGTAGCCCAGCAGGGCGTCGGCGGGCCAGGGGCGGCGCTCCCAGGTACGGGCGATGGCGTCGACCGTCTGCCGCTGCCGCTCGGGCGTGCCCACCCGCCAGGTGCTGAAGAAGGGGGCCCGGACGTCGGGACGGGCGATGTCGGGGTGTACGTCGGTACGGCGGGGCATGCCGGCCTCCACTGATCGGTTCGTCGGGTGCACGCACCACTCTCCGACCTCGACCAAGGTCGAGGTCAAGTGTCCTCCGGAAGGAACCCCGGCGCCGGTACGACGTACGTGACGAGCACCCCCGCCCCGACATGCGTGACGAGGGGCCCCGCCCCCGGAGCCCCTCGTCACGCCCGCACCCTCAGCAGTGCCCGTGCCGATGCCGGCGCCTCAGCACGTCCACCGCGACCACCGCACCCGCCGCCGCTCCGACGAGCAGCACCGCACGAGGATGGCCGAGCCCGGCCCGAACCGCACCGCGCGCCCGTCCCGGTACCCGCTGCTCCACGGTGTGCCCGGCCCCGCCCGCCTTGTCCTGTGCCTTACGTCCGGCCCGGCTCGCCTTGTCCTGCGCGGTGTGCCCGGCCCGGCTCGCCTTGTCCTGCACGGTGTGTCCGGCCTGCGCGGCGGAACTGCGCAGCTGCACGGTCATGGCACCGGCCTTGTCCCGGAGGTCGGCGGCCCGGGCCTTGGCGCGGCCCTTCACATCCGCCTTCCCCGCCAGCTCCTCCACGGTGTCGCCGAGCTGGCCGCGGGTCTGTTCGATCTGCTGCCGCAGCTCGTCGGGCCCCTTGGCCCCGCCGATCGGCTGTGCGGTGGAGCCGCTCCTCGCGCCGTCACCGCTTGTCGCCTCGGTCATCGATGCGCCCTTTCCCTGATCTGGTCCACGTCGGCCCTGACGCTGCCGAGGGTCTCCTCGGGTTTCGGGGGCACGGCGCGGCGGAGCTGGGCGCGGCCCATCATGGCCAGTACGCCCGCGACCACGAAGAGCACCGCCGTCACGATGAGCGCCGCGGCCCATACGGGCAGCGCCAGCGAGAGCGCGGCGGTGGCCGTTCCGGCCAGGGCGAACAGCCCGACGTACGCGATGGCGCCCGCGGCGCCCAGCATCCCGCCGCCACGCCCGGCCCGCTTGCCCTTCTCGGCCAGCTCCATCTTGGCGAGGGCCACTTCCTGGCGCACGAGCCGGGAGAGCTGTTCGGTGGCCTGACCGACGAGCTCACCCACGGAGTGCTGCTGCTCGTCGCGCACAGGCCTGGTGTGCATGGTCCCGGTCACGGTTCCGCCTCCTCTCGGTTCGGAGCACCCCGGGTACCCATGGCCGACCGGCACTACCCCCTGCCCTCTCCCACCGCCGAATGCACAGCACTCCTTACAAATATCTCTTAGAAGATTTAAGTGGAGCTACACGATCCGTCCGCCGACACTACGTACATGACGACAGACGCCCGACCCCCCGCGCCCTTCGGCCGCGCCCTGTGCGCCATGGTCACGCCCTTCACCGAGGACGGCGTGCTCGATCTCGACGGCGCCCAGCGGCTCGCCGACCGGCTGGTGTCGCGGGGCTGCGACGGCCTGGTGCTGTCCGGCACCACGGGTGAGTCGCCGACCACCACGGACGCCGAGAAGGCGGCGCTGGTCACGGCGGTGCGGGAGACGGTCGGGGGCCGGGCGTCGGTCGTCGCCGGGGTGGGCACCGCCGACACCCGGCACACCGTCGAACTGGCGCTGGCCGCGGAGAGGGCCGGCGCGGACGGACTGCTGGTGGTCACGCCGTACTACAGCAGGCCCCCGCAGGACGCCCTGGAGGCGCACTTCCGGGAGATCGCCGACGCTTCCGGCCTGCCCCTCGTCCTCTACGACATCCCCGGGCGCACCGGCACCCGCATCGAACCCGACACCCTCGTCCGCCTCGCCGGACACCCGCGGATCGCCGCCGTCAAGGACTGCTCCTACGATCTCCTCGGCACCCAGAAGGTGCTCTCCCGCACGGACCTGGCGTACTACGCGGGCTGCGACGAGCAGGTCCTCGCCCTGTACGCGGTCGGCGCGGCGGGATACGTCAGCACGGTCGCGAACGTCGTGCCGGACCTGTTCCGGGCCGTCCTCGACGCCTTCGACGCGGGCGACACCGGGCGGGCCGCCCTGCTCCAGCGGCGGGCGATCCCACTCGTCGAGGCGATGATGGCCGCGGGCCTGCCCGGCACGGTCACCGCGAAGGCCCTGCTCGGGGCACTGGGCCTGCCCGCGGGGCCGGTCCGCGCACCGCTGCGGCCCGCGGACCGCGAGACGGCCGACAGGCTGCTGGCGGCCCACGCGGAACTGGTCGCCGCTTCCGATCAGCTCCAGGTGTAGCCGTCCCCGAGCAGCAGCGTGTGCTCCAGTACGTCCTCCGCCGGGTCGTCGATCTGCCCCACGTTGACGTTGAGGAGACCGACCCGGGGACCGTTGTGCGAACCGGAGGTGGTCTCGTCCGCCTGCGCGGCCCCGGCCGACCCCCAGCACACCAGCACCGCGGCGCCCGCCCCGGCCAGCCAACGCACCACGGTCCTCGCCCGCTCGTTCGTCATACCAGGCCCCTCGTTTCGTCGGATCGGCGTCTGATCGGACACTTCGTCCACCCGTTCATCCGCCAAGACCACCGGAAGGTCACGGGAGGTCATCCGTACGTGCGGGGGGCGCACGCAGCACGCCCCGTCACCGCGTTGGCGGAACACACCCCCGGGGCCGCGCCCGGAAACGGCGACCG
>NZ_RAIF01000012.1:137879-163173 GCF_003671715.1 Streptomyces sp. E2N166
TGACCGAGTTGCGGCGGAAGAGGATGTTGGAGGCGCCGGAGAGTTCGCGGGCCTTGACGACCTGGCCGTCGGGCATCGTCACGCGGGTGCCGGCGGTGACGTAGAGACCGGCCTCGACCACGCACTCGTCGCCCAGCGCGATGCCGACGCCCGCCTCGGCACCGACCAGGCAGCGCTCGCCGATGGTGATGCGCACGTTGCCGCCGCCGGAGAGGGTGCCCATGGTGGAGGCGCCGCCGCCGATGTCGGAGCCGTCGCCTACGACGACGCCCGCGGAGATGCGGCCCTCGACCATGGAGGTGCCGAGCGTGCCCGCGTTGAAGTTGACGAAGCCCTCGTGCATGACCGTGGTGCCCTCGGAGAGGTGCGCGCCGAGGCGGACGCGGTCGGCGTCGGCGATGCGGACGCCCTTGGGGGCGACGTAGTCCGTCATGCGCGGGAACTTGTCGATCGAGGTGACCTGGAGGTGCAGGCCCTCGGCGCGGGCGTTGAGGCGCACCTTCTCGATGTCGTCCACGGCGACCGGGCCCAGCGAGGTCCAGGCGACGTTGGCCAGGTGGGCGAAGATGCCGTCCAGGCTCTGGCCGTGCGGCTTGACCAGGCGGTGGGAGAGCAGGTGCAGGCGCAGGTAGACGTCGTGCGTGTCGACCGGCTTCTCGTCCAGCGAGGCGATGACCGTGCGGACCGCGACCACTTCGACGCCACGCCGGGCGTCCGGACCGACCGCCGCGGTCGCACCGCCGCCGAGGAGTTCGGCGGCCTGTTCGGCGGAGAGGCGCTCGGTGCCGGACGGGCCGGGCTCAGCGGTCAGTTCGGGGGCCGGGAACCAGGTGTCGAGAACGGTGCCGTCGGCGGCGATCGTGGCAAGCCCGGCGGCCACGGCGCCGGTGGTGCGGGGAGCAGTCGTGTCGGTCATGAGGGCAACCTAACCGGCCGTCGCCCGCGGAAGCGAGCCGACCCCTCGTGCGTCTCGCCCCGCGGTCACCGGCCCGGTGGGATCACCCGCGCCAGCACCTCCCGCGTGTACTCCTCGTCGTACGGCGCGTTCGTCAGCAACACCTGGAGGCAGACGCCGTCCATCAGCGCGACCAGGCCCCGTGCCGTGAGCGGGTCCGTGCGGTGGGCGAGCAGTTCGGCGACGCCCTCGGCCCACTCCGCCGCCACCGGACGCAGGGCGGGGCGGCGCAGCGCGGCCAGGTACAGCTCGTACTCCAGCTCCACGCCCGTGCGGTCGCCGCCCAGCCACTCGCCGAGGACGCGGGCCAGTTCGCCCGGCAGGTCGGCGTCGGGGTCGGACAGGCCCGGGTGCGCGGCGACCACCTTGGCGAAGCCCTCGTTCGCCTGGCGCAGGGCGGCGACCAGGAGTTCGTCCAGGGTCGCGAAGTGGTACGTCGTCGAGCCGAGGGGTACGCCGGCCTCGGCGGCGACGGTGCGGTGGCTGAGGCCGGCGATGCCCTTGTGTCCGACCACCCGGATCGCCGCGTCGATGATGCGCTGCCGTCGTTCCGGGTCGTAGCGGCGGGACATCAGTGCGCTCCGCCCAGGTTGAGGACGACCACGCCGATGATGATCAGTGCGATGCCGGCGGCCTTGGTCACGGTCATCCCCTCGCCCATGAACGCCACGCCGATCGCGGCGATCGCGGCGGTGCCCACGCCGGCCCAGATGGCGTACGCCGTGCCCACGGCGAGGACCTTCAGGGTCTGGGCGAGCAGCGCGAAGGAGAGGACGTACGCGAGTGCCGTCAGCAGTGAGGGACCCAGCCTGCTGAAGCCCTCGCTGTACTTCATGGCGGTGGTCCCGGCGACCTCGGCGGCGATGGCTCCGGCCAGGAGCAGATATCCCATGTGTACGAGCGTACATAACGAAGCCCCCGGAAGCCCCCGGACGCGGGAACGGCGACACCCGGTGCGGGTGTCGCCGTTCCTGTCGCTCAGTGGTGTGTCTCAGACGTTGAACCCCAGCGCGCGCAGCTGCTCGCGGCCGTCGTCGGTGATCTTGTCCGGGCCCCACGGCGGCATCCAGACCCAGTTGATCCGCAGCTCGTTGACGATGCCGTCCGTGGCGGACTTGGCCTGGTCCTCGATCACGTCCGTCAGCGGGCAGGCCGCCGACGTCAGGGTCATGTCGATGGTCGCGATGTTCGCGTCGTCGATGTGGACGCCGTAGATCAGGCCCAGGTTGACGACGTCGATGCCCAGTTCGGGGTCCACGACGTCCAGCAGGGCCTCGCGGACCTCCTCCTCGGAGGCCGGCTTCATTTCCACGGTCTCACTCATGCCGTCGTCTCCTTCTCGGCGTCGGCGCCGTCCAGTGCCTGGGCCGTCGCGTCCTTCCAGGCCATCCAGCTCAGCAGGGCGCACTTCACCCGGGCCGGGTACTTCGAGACCCCGGCGAACGCGACCGCGTCCTCCAGGACCTCCTCCATCGCGTCGTCCGGCTCGATCCTGCCCTTGGACTGCATCAGCTCCAGGAAGGTCTCCTGGATCCGCCGCGCCTGGGCGAGGTCCTTGCCGACCAGCAGGTCGTTCAGCACGGAGGCGCTCGCCTGGCTGATCGAGCAGCCCTGGCCCTCGTAGCTGACGTCACTGATCGTCGTGCCGTCGTACTTCACGCGCAGCGTGATCTCGTCGCCGCACGTCGGGTTGACGTGGTGCACCTCGGCGTCGCCGTCCCTCAGACCACGCCCGTGCGGGTTCTTGTAGTGGTCCAGGATGACTTCCTGGTACATGGAGTCCAGCTTCATGCTCTTCGCTCGTCCCGTCAGCCGAAGAAGTTCCGTACGTGCTCCAGACCGTCGACCAGTGCGTCGATCTCGGCCGGCGTGGAGTACAGATAGAACGACGCTCGCGTGGTCGCAGGAATTCCGTAGCGGAGGCAGACGGGGCGGGCGCAGTGGTGGCCGACCCGGACCGCGATGCCCTGCTCGTCGAGGACCTGGCCCACGTCGTGGGGGTGGATGTCGCCGAGCGCGAAGCTGATCGCCGCGCCGCGCTCCTCGGCCGTCGTCGGGCCGATGATGCGCAGGTCCGGGACCTCCAGCAGGCGCTTGACCGCGTACTCGGTCAGCGCGTGCTCGTGGGCCAGGATCTTGTCCATGCCGATCGAGTCGAGGTAGTCGATCGCCGCGCCCAGACCGACCGCCTGCGCGATCGGGGGCGTGCCCGCCTCGAACTTGTGGGGAGCCGGGGCGTACGTGGAGGAGTGCATCGAGACCGTCTCGATCATCTCGCCGCCGCCGAGGAAGGGCGGGAGGTCCTCCAGCAGCTCCTGGCGGCCCCACAGGACGCCGATGCCCGTCGGGCCGCACATCTTGTGGCCGGTGAAGGCCACGAAGTCGGCCTGGAGGGCCTGTACGTCCATCGGCATGTGCGGCGCGGCCTGGGAGGCGTCGATGCAGACGAGCGCGCCGACCTCCTGGGCGCGGCGCACGATCGCCTCGACCGGGTTCTGGGTGCCCAGGATGTTGGAGACCAGCACGAAGGAGACGATCTTCGTCTTCTCGGTGATGACCTCCTCGATGTTCGAGAGGTCCAGACGGCCGTCGTCCGTGAGGCCGAACCAGCGGAGCTTCGCACCGGTGCGCTGCGCCAGCAGCTGCCACGGCACGATGTTGGAGTGGTGCTCCATCTCCGTGATGACGATCTCGGTGTCGGAGTCCACGCGGTAGGGGTCGTCGGCCCAGCCCAGCATGTTCGCGACCAGGTTGAGCGACTCCGAGGCGTTCTTGGTGAAGATCACCTCGTCGCGGGAGGGGGCGTTGATGAACTCCGCGACCTTGTCCCGCGCGCCCTCGTACAGTGCCGTGGCCTCCTCGGCGAGGACGTGCACACCACGGTGGACGTTGGCGTTGTAGCGCTCGTAGTACTCGCTGAGCGCGTCCAGCACCTGACGCGGCTTCTGGCTGGTCGCCGCGTTGTCCAGGTACACGAGCTTCCGCCCGTCGTGGACCTGGCGGTCCAGGATCGGAAAGTCCTTGCGGATCGCCTCGGTGTCGAGGAGGCCCGGCAGCTGTGTCACTCGGATGCGCCGCCCTTCGTGTATGCCTCGTAGCCCTCGGCCTCCAGCTTGTCGGCCAGCTCGGGGCCGCCCGACTCGGCGATGCGGCCGTTCGCGAAGACGTGGACGTGGTCGGGCTTGATGTAGCGCAGGATGCGCGTGTAGTGCGTGATCAGCAGGGTGCCGACCTCACCGGACTCGTGGACGCGGTTGACGCCCTCGGAGACGACGCGCAGGGCGTCGACGTCGAGGCCGGAGTCGGTCTCGTCGAGGATCGCGATCTTCGGCTTGAGCAGCTCGAGCTGGAGGATCTCGTGGCGCTTCTTCTCACCGCCGGAGAAGCCCTCGTTGACGTTGCGCTCGGCGAAGGCGGGGTCCATGTTGAGGCGCTCCATGGTCTCCTTGACCTCCTTCACCCAGTGGCGCAGCTTGGGGGCCTCGCCGCGGACGGCGGTGGCGGAGGTGCGCAGGAAGTTGGAGACCGAGACGCCGGGGACCTCGACCGGGTACTGCATCGCGAGGAACAGGCCGGCGCGGGCGCGCTCGTCGACGGACATCTCCAGGACGTCCTCACCGTCGAGCAGCACGGTGCCGCCGGTGATCGTGTACTTGGGGTGACCCGCGAGGGAGTAGGCGAGGGTCGACTTGCCGGAGCCGTTCGGGCCCATGATGGCGTGCGTCTCGCCCTGCTTCACGGTGAGGTCGACGCCCTTGAGGATCTCCTTCGTGGCGTTGTCGGCCTCGACGGTGACGTGCAGGTCTCGGATTTCAAGCGTTGCCATGGGTGCCTCAGGACTCCTGGGAGAGGGAGACGAGCACGTCGTCCCCTTCGATCTTTACGGGGTATACGGGGACGGGGCGCGTCGCCGGAAGACTGTCGGGCTTGCCGGAACGGAGGTCGAAGCGCGAGCCGTGCAGCCAGCACTCGATGTGGCAGTCGTCGACCTCGCCCTCGGCGAGGGAGACGTTCGCGTGCGAGCAGATGTCGTGGATCGCGAACAGCTCGCCCTCGGTCCGCACGACGGAGATCGGCGTGCCGTCGAGTTCCACCCTCTTGGGGGTGTCCTCCTCCAGCTCGTCCGCTCCACAGACGCGTACGAAGGTCATGCGACCGACGCCTCCAGCTCCTCGTCGATCTTGGCGAGCAGACGCTCCTCGATGTCCGCGACGCCGATCTGCTGGACCAGCTCGGCGAAGAAGCCGCGGACCACCAGGCGGCGGGCGTCGATCTCGGGGATGCCGCGCGCCATCAGGTAGAAGAGCTGCTCGTCGTCGAAGCGGCCGGTGGCGGAGGCGTGACCGGCGCCGACGATCTCGCCGGTCTCGATCTCCAGGTTCGGCACCGAGTCGACCCGCGCGCCGTCCGTGAGGACGAGGTTGCGGTTCATCTCGTAGGTGTCGGTGCCCTCGGCCGCGGCCTCGATGAGCACGTCGCCGATCCAGACCGCGTGCGCGTCGTCGCCCTGCAGCGCGCCCTTGTAGACGACGTTGGACTTGCAGTGCGGGACGTTGTGGTCGACCAGGAGGCGGTGCTCCTGGTGCTGGCCCTGGTCGGTGAAGTACAGGCCGAACAGCTCGGCCTCGCCGCCGGGACCGGCGTAGGCGACGCGCGGGTGCAGCCGGACCAGGTCGCCGCCGAAGGTGACCACGAACGACTTGAAGGTCGCGTCCCGGCCGATCAGCGCGTTGTGCTGGCCGACGTGCACGGCCTTGTCGTCCCAGTCCTGGACGGAGACGACGGTCAGCTTGGCGCCGTCGCCCAGGACGTAGTCGACGTTGGCGGCGAGCACCGCGTCGCCGGTGTGGTCGATGACGACCACGGCCTCGGCGAAGGCGCCCAGCTCGACGACCTGGTGGGCGTAGGCGGTGCCGCCCTCGCCGTGCACGGCGATGCGGATCGGCTCGGTGAGGACCGTCTCCTTGGGGACGGTGAGCACGCCGGCCTTCTCGAACGCCGAGTAGGCCTGGGCGGCGACCCGGTCCACGGGGGTGCCCGCCCTGCCGATGCGCGCGTCGTCACGGCCGACGGTCTCGACGACGACGCCCTCGGGCGCGTCGATGTCGACCTTCACGCCGTCGCCGGTGGCGACCGCGGTGCCGTCGTGCAGCCCGCGCAGCCGCTCCAGCGGCGTGAACCGCCACTCCTCCTCGCGGCCGTGCGGGACCGGGAAGTCCGCCACGTCGAAGGACGCGGGCGCGCTCATGCGCGTGGCGACGGTCGACTCGGCGGCCACCGCGATCTGGCCCGCGGTGGTGGACCCCACGGGGATGTTCTGAGCCTCAGCCATGGCTGTCGGTCTGCTCTCTTCCTACGTCAGAAATCTGGCGACTGCTTCGGGGGCGGGTCTTAACCGACCGCGCCTTCCATCTGCAGCTCGATCAGCCGGTTGAGCTCGAGGGCGTACTCCATCGGCAGTTCCTTGGCGATCGGCTCGACGAAGCCGCGCACGATCATCGCCATCGCCTCGAACTCGCTCAGACCGCGGCTCATCAGGTAGAAGAGCTGGTCCTCGGAGACCTTGGAGACGGTCGCCTCGTGCCCCATGGACACGTCGTCCTCGCGGACGTCCACGTAGGGGTACGTGTCGGAGCGGGAGATGGTGTCGACGAGCAGCGCGTCGCACAGCACGTTCGACTTGGAGCCGTGGGCGCCCTCGCCGATCTCGACGAGACCGCGGTAGGAGGTGCGGCCACCGCCGCGCGCCACGGACTTGGAGACGATGTTGGAGGACGTGTTGGGCGCCATGTGGACCATCTTGGAGCCGGCGTCCTGGTGCTGGCCCTCACCCGCGAAGGCGATGGACAGGGTCTCGCCCTTGGCGTGCTCGCCCATCAGGTAGACGGCCGGGTACTTCATCGTCACCTTGGAGCCGATGTTGCCGTCGATCCACTCCATGGTCGCGCCCTCGTACGCCACGGCGCGCTTGGTGACCAGGTTGTAGACGTTGTTCGACCAGTTCTGGATGGTCGTGTAGCGGCAGCGGGCGTTCTTCTTGACGATGATCTCGACCACGGCGGAGTGCAGGGAGTCCGACTTGTAGATCGGAGCCGTGCAGCCCTCGACGTAGTGCACGTAGGCACCCTCGTCGACGATGATCAGGGTCCGCTCGAACTGGCCCATGTTCTCCGTGTTGATACGGAAGTAGGCCTGGAGCGGGATCTCGACGTGCACGCCCTTCGGCACGTAGATGAAGGAGCCGCCGGACCACACCGCGCTGTTCAGCGAGGCGAACTTGTTGTCGCCGACGGGGATGACGGTCCCGAAGTACTCCTTGAAGAGCTCCGGGTGCTCCTTCAGGGCCGTGTCGGTGTCCAGGAAGATGACGCCCTGCTCCTCCAGGTCCTCACGGATCTGGTGGTAGACGACCTCGGACTCGTACTGGGCCGCGACACCGGCGACGAGGCGCTGCTTCTCCGCCTCGGGGATGCCGAGCTTGTCGTACGTGTTCTTGATGTCCTCGGGCAGGTCCTCCCAGGACTCCGCCTGCTTCTCCGTGGAGCGCACGAAGTACTTGATGTTGTCGAAGTCGATGCCCGACAGGTCCGAGCCCCAGTTCGGCATGGGCTTCTTCTCGAAGAGGCGCAGGCCCTTGAGGCGGAGCTTGGTCATCCACTCCGGCTCGTTCTTCTTCGAGGAGATGTCGCGGACGACGTCCTCGTTGATGCCGCGCTTGGCAGAGGCGCCGGCCGTGTCGGAGTCGGCCCAGCCGTATTCGTACTTGCCCAGGCCCTCGAGCTCAGGGTGAGCAGTCTCCGTGGGGAGAGTCATGCGGGGTTCCTCCCGGCCGTGCTTGCAGATGCGTTAGCGGTGTTCGTGGGCGCCTGCGCCGCGGGCGGCGGCGCGTGCGAAGTCTTCGGAATGAACGTGGTGCAGACCCCGTCGCCGTGCGCGATGGTCGCGAGCCGCTGTACATGAGTACCGAGCAGCTCGGCGAAAAATTCCGTCTCCGCCTCGCACAGCTGCGGAAACTGCTCTGCGACGTGGGCGACCGGGCAGTGGTGCTGGCACAGCTGCTCGCCCTGCTGGGGGTGGGGTGCGCTCCGCGCGGTAGCAGCGTACCCGTCCGCGCTCAGGGCCTTGGCCAGCGCTTCCGTGCGCTTCTCGGGCGGGACGGACTCGACCGCCTTGCGGTACGCGCCTCCCTGAGCGGCGATCCGGGCGCGGGCGAAGGCGGCGACCGCCTGCTCCCCGCCCTCCTGACGACCGATCCAGCGCAGGGCGTCCGCGGCCAGCTTGTCGTACGACTGGTCGAAGGCGTCCCGGCCGCAGTCGGTGAGCGCGAAGACCTTGGCGGGTCGCCCGCGCGTGCGCGTGCCGTAGACCCGCTGCTCACGGGCTTCGACCACGCCGTCGGCGACCAGCGCGTCGAGGTGGCGCCGGACGGCGGCCTGGGTGAGACCCAGACGCCCGGCGAGCTCGGCGACGGTCGACGGCCCGTGGTCCAGGACGGAGCGCGCGACGCGGTTGCGGGTGGACCGCTCACCGGTCGCGAGTTCCTCCTGCGGAGCCTCGCCAACGTTTTTCACAACGCCATTGTTGCGTAATTCCTCCGGGGTCGGCAAGCCGCGTCCGGATCTTCGTGCGGTGCCCTGCGTCACTTAGGTACACCTAACCTGACCTGCGGAAACGATCTTTGATCGATCAATCCGGTGGCGCCCGGTGCCGGCCTGCGGGACACTCCCCGGCATGCCCACACCCCCTCCCACCGGCCCACTCGTCACCCGCGGCACGATCGCCGCCGGGCTGCGCGAGCTGGGTGTGCGGACCGACGACACCCTCCTGGTGCACTCCTCCCTCAGCTCCCTCGGCTGGGTCTGCGGAGGTCCGGTCGCGGTCGTCCAGGGACTGCTCGACGCGCTCGGCCCGGACGGCACGCTGGTGGTCCCCACCCAGACCGGCGACCTCTCGGACCCTGCCCTGTGGAAGAGCCCCCCGGTGCCCGAGGAGTGGTGGGACACCGTCCGGACCGCGATGCCCGCCTACGACCCGCTGATCACGCCCTCGCGCGGGGTCGGGGTGCTCCCCGAGACCGTGCGCACCTGGCCGGGCGCCCTGCGCAGCGCGCACCCGCAGACGTCCTTCGCGGCCCTCGGCCCACGCGCCGCCGAGGTGGTCGCGGGGCACGCGACCGACTGCCGGCTGGGCGAGCGCAGTCCGCTGGCGACCCTGGAGCGGCTGGGCGCCCGGGTGCTGCTGCTCGGCGCCGGCTTCGAGGCGTGCACGGGCTTCCACCTCGCCGAGTACCGGATTCCGTCCCCGCTGGTGGAGGTGGGCAGGCCGGGACCGGTGGGCTGGGAACGGGTCACCGAGGTGTCGATCACCTCGGACCGGTTCGACGAGCTGGGCCACGACTTCGAACGGGACCGCCCCGTCGTACGGGGACGGGTCGGCGCGGCCGTCACGCGACTGTTCCCGCTGGCGGACGCGGTCGCCTACGCGGGGCGCTGGCTGCCGCTGCACCGTCCCCGTGCGTGACGGCCCGGACGGCCGGCCTCGAACCACGTGCCGGTTCGCGTGCCCGCCCGCACCGGCACCGTTCAGCGGCCCGCACGGGGCCTCGCGAGCCCGGCGCCCCACACGAGCGACGGCTCACGGGCCCTGAGCGCCGTACGCCGATGAGCGCCGTTCCCCGTGCCCACCCGCGCATCCCCGTGCCCAACCGCACACCGACGCCACGGACACCGCCCAGCCAACCCCGCGACCACCCGCGTACGGGCCCCCCGAGCGCCCCGTACGCCCACCCCTGCGGAGGAGATCCCGCACCCCCGCGCCCGAGTCCCCGGCCGCGTACCTAGACTCGTGACCCATGCGAAGCGAGCCCGTGGTCCAGGTCCAGGCCCTGGTGAAGCGGTACGGCACGAAGACCGCGGTGGACGGCCTCGACCTGGTGGCCCGGGCGGGTGTGACGGCCGTACTCGGCCCCAACGGGGCGGGCAAGACGACCACCGTCGAGACCTGCGAGGGTTACCGCAGGCCCGACTCCGGCACGGTGCGCGTGCTGGGCCTCGACCCGGTGGCACAGGGCTCCGAGCTGCGGCCCCGGATCGGCGTGATGCTCCAGTCCGGCGGCGTCTACTCCGGCGCCCGCGCGGACGAGATGCTGCGCCACGTCGCGAAGCTGCACGCCCACCCGCTGGACGTCGACGCGCTGATCGAGCGGCTCGGCCTCGGCTCGTGCGGCCGGACGACGTACCGCAGGCTCTCCGGCGGCCAGCAGCAGCGGCTCGCCCTGGCGATGGCCGTGGTCGGCCGCCCGGAGCTGGTGTTCCTGGACGAGCCGACCGCCGGCCTGGACCCGCAGGCCCGCCGCGCCACCTGGGACCTCGTACGGGATCTGCGCGGCGACGGCGTCTCGGTGATCCTCACCACGCACCACATGGACGAGGCCGAGCAGCTGGCCGACGACGTCGCCATCATCGACGCCGGCCGGGTCGTCGCGCAGGGCTCGCCCGAGGAGCTGTGCCGCGGCGGCGCCGAGAACACCCTGCGGTTCTCCGGCCGGCCCGGACTGGACGTCGCGTCCCTGCTCAAGGCGCTGCCCGCGGACTCGGCGGCCGCCGAGCTGACCCCGGGCTCCTACCGCGTCAACGGCAAGGTCGACCCCCAGCTGCTCGCCACGGTGACCTCCTGGTGCGCCCAGCACGGGGTGATGCCGGACCGCATCTCGGTGGAGCGGCACACCCTGGAGGACGTGTTCTTGGAGCTGACGGGCAAGGAGCTGCGCTCATGATTCAGGTCCGCACCGGGACCGGCCGGGGGTCCGGGGGCTGTCCCCCGGGAAGACACAGCCTGGAGCTGACGGGCAAGGAGCCGCGCTCATGACGACGACAACCAGCGGCACGTACACACCGAAGCCCGGTGCCGCGCCACTCGGCCGCATGATCGCGGCCCAGGCCGTGCTCGAGACGAAGATGCTGCTGCGCAACGGCGAGCAGCTGCTGCTGACGGTGATCATCCCGACGCTGTTGCTCGTCCTGTTCAGCTCCGTGGACATCATCGACACCGGCGCCGGCGAGGCCGTCGACTTCCTCGCACCCGGCGTCCTGGCGCTCGCCGTGATGTCGACGGCGTTCACCGGGCAGGCCATCGGCACCGGTTTCGAGCGCCGGTACGGCGTGCTCAAGCGGCTCGCCGCCTCGCCGCTGCCGCGCTGGGCCCTCATGACCGCGAAGACGGTGTCCGTGCTGGTCACCGAGGTGCTCCAGATCGTGCTGCTGACGGTGATCGCCCTCGCGCTGGGCTGGTCGCCGCACGGCAGCCCGTTCGCCGTGCTGCTGCTCCTGGTCCTCGGCACGGCCGCCTTCTCCGGGCTCGGGCTGCTGATGGCGGGCACGCTGAAGGCGGAGGCCACGCTGGCCGCCGCCAACCTGGTCTTCCTGCTGCTGCTCGTGGGCGGCGGGGTGATCGTGCCGCTGGACCAGTTCCCGGACGCGGCGCAGAGCGTGCTGGGGCTGCTGCCGATCTCCGCCCTCTCGGACGGGCTGCGGGACGTCCTCCAGCACGGGGCCGGGATGCCCTGGGGCGACCTGGGGATCCTCGCCGTGTGGGCGGTCGTGGGGCTCGCGGCGGCCGGGAGGTTCTTCCGCTGGGAGTAGGCGCCCGGGCCGGAGACGGGACCCTAGTGAAAGCGTGCACAAGCGGACGCCTACGATGGACGGCGTGCCAAACGTGACCCGCGCCGACGCCGCAGCCGCCGTGCGCAACCCGCTCGCCTTCATCGCCGCACGCTGGACCCCGGAGCCCCGGACGGTCCGCCGGGCGGCCCTCACCGCGCTCACCATGGCGGTGGTCATCGTCGTCACCGGCGGTGCCGTGCGCCTGACCGGCTCGGGCCTCGGCTGCCCGACCTGGCCCAAGTGCACCGACGACTCGCTGACCACCACCAGCGAGATGGGCTTCCACGGCGTCATCGAGTTCGGCAACCGCCTGCTGACCTACGTGCTGTGCGCCGCGGTCGGCTGGGCGATCATCGCCGCGCGGTCTCAGAAGCCCTACCGACGTGGTTTGACGCGGCTGGGCTGGCTGCAGTTCTGGATCGTGATGGGCAACGCGATCCTCGGCGGCATCGTGGTCCTGGTCGGCCTCAACCCGTACACCGTCGCGGCGCACTTCCTGCTGTCGACCGCGCTGATCGCGGTCGCGACCGTGACGTGGCAGCGCACCCGGGAGGGCGACGCGGCACCGCGCCCCCTGGTCGGCAAGGCCGTCCAGCAGCTGGTCTGGGCGCTGATCGCCGTCTCCGCGCTGCTGATCGCGGTCGGCACGGTGGTCACCGGGGCCGGTCCGCACGCGGGCGACTCCAGCGACGTCCCCCGGATGCCGCTCGACTGGGAGACGGTGAGCAAGCTGCACGCCGTGCTGGCGTGGATCGTGGTGACGCTGACGTTCGCCCTGTGGTTCGTCCTGAAGGCGGTCGACGCGCCCAAGGGCCCGCTGGCCCGCACCCGTGACCTGTTCCTGGTGCTGCTCGCGCAGGGGGCCATCGGCTACGTCCAGTACTTCACCGACCTGCCCGAGGTCCTGGTCGCCCTGCACATGTTCGGCTCGTGTGTGATGTGGATCGCGGCGCTGAGAGTGCTGCTGGCGCTGCGCGAGCGGCCGGAGGAGCCGGCGCCCGCGCTGCCGGCTCAGGAGTACGAGGCGACCAGCGTGTCGATGGCCGGGCCCAGGTAGCTCCGGGTCAGCTCGCTCCGGCGGGCGGTCCAGCCGGCCTCGGGCGGCACCGGGTTCCCGTAGCGCCGTCCCTCGATGTCCGCGACGACCTCGTCGGGCGCGTCGAGGCCGCGGAGTTCCGTGAGGGCCTGCCGTTTGGAGATCAGGTCACCGTCCCGCAGCGTGACGGTGGCGCGGGCGAAGGTGAGCAGTCCCAGGTCGACCCAGACGTCCTGCCGCCACAGCCCGTCCCGGCGCACGGCCGGCCGCCAGAAGTCCCGCTGGTCCCGGACGACGAACGCGGCCAGTTCGGTGTCGGACACGGGCGGCAGCACACTGTGCGGCGACCGACCGTGCAGGACGCGCCCGAAGCCGTGCAGCTCGCGCCGCGTGACCTCGGTGACGGGCCGTTTGAAAAGCCGTCCGTGGGCCCAGGTCAGGTGGCGTCGCGCGGAGTCCGCGACGGTGTCGGGCGACAGATAGGTGCAGTGCAGCTGTTCCGCGAGCGGCTCGGCGCCCAGTCGGGCGTGGAGCAGGCCCAGCCGCCAGGCCGTGCGGGCGGTGACCGGGCGGCCCAGCACCGCGATCAGGTCGAGGTCGCTGCGGCCCTCCTGGTAGTCGCCGCCCGCCAGTGAGCCGTGGGCCCAGACGGCGACGGGGGCGAGGGGTCGCAGCTCTTGGAGAAAGCGATCGAGCAGGGCGTCGGTCCGCATCCGGTCATTGTCCGCGATTCACTCCAGCCCGTACACCCGCCCCGCGTTCCCCGAAGCGATCATCCCCGCCACCCGCTGCGCGTCCCCCAGGGACCATGCCCCCTCGGCCACCCAGGTGCCCAGCACCCGTCCCAGGGCCTCGCGGAACAACCGGGCGGCGACCACGTGCAGCTCGGGCAGGCCCTGGGCGCCGCTGGAGAACAGGATCTTGCCGAAGGGGGCCAGCTCCAGGATCTCCGCGAGGACCGTAGCCGCGCGGGCGCCGGTGCGCACCAGGGCGGCGCCCGAGTCGGCGTAGACGTGCGGGAAGACGCCGGCGAGGTGAGCGGCGTGGCGGTGGTACGGGTAGCCGTGCAGCAGGACCAGGTCGGTGCCGAGGCCGGCGGTCGCCCGCACGAAGTCCGTCAGCAGGACCGGGTCGGTGCGGTCGATGCGCAGGCCGGGCTCGCCGAGGCCCGCGTGCAGCTGGAGCGGCAGGCCCGAGGCGACGGCGATCCACAGCAGGTGGCGCAGCAGTACCGGGTCGCTCAGCTCACCGCCGACCTCGCGTCCGGTCAGCCAGCGGGCGGCGGCGCCGCGCACCTCCCCCGGGCCAGGGGGTTCCGGCGCGAGCGCCAGACCGTGCCGTACGCCCGCGACGGAGGTGAAGGCGACCGCGTTCGCGGCGGCGCCGTGCACGGCCTCGGCGAGGTTGGCGAGGAAGGACTCGACGGTGCCGGAGGTGTCGGCGACCTGCTCGGCGAGGAGTTCGAGGCGCACGATCTCGTGAGCGTCCGCGTCCGCCGCGGACGCCATCTCGGCTGGGCCGGTGAGGTCGCCGGGCAGGCCCGCGTCGACCAGGTAGGTCGTGATGCCGCTGCCGCGCAGCAGCCGGCGGTCGGCCTCCATGACACCCAGTTCGCGGCGCCGGGCCAGATAGCGGGCGGGCGGGCAGTGCGGTTCCAGGCCCAGCAGGGGCGGGCACCAGCGGCGTACCGCGAAGCCGGTCTGGGTGTCGAAGAGGGTGGTGCCCGGCGCGGGCGGTCCCTCGGTGCGGGCCAGCCGGGCCTCGAAGGTGCCGAGGCCCAGCTCCGTTCTCAGGACGCCGTGGCAGTACTGGTCCACCAGGGACGGCGTTTCGATCATCCGGACTCCCCGCGATGGGACCGTGCGCCGTGCGGCTCGTGGGCCTCGCGGCTCGTGAGCCTGACGGCTTCCTACGGTCCTAACGGGTGAACCCGGTCTCAGGTGTTGCTCGGGCCGCCCACCTGGATGCCCGCCATGCGCGACCACTCGTAGGGGCCGGTCTCCACCTTGGCCGCGAACTCGCCGTCGAAGTCCTCGTGGACGGTGATCCCGGACTTCTCCACGGCCTTCTGTGCCGTCTCGTAGGAGCGCGCGACCAGGTCGCCCCAGGCGCCGTCGGCGCCGACGAGCACGATCCGGGCGCCGCGCTCACCGAGGTAGGCCACCTGGCCCTCGGCGCCGCCGTGCGCCTTGGAGAAGGAGTCGATCCGCCCGGCCAGCCGGGTCACCCGGCGCTCGGCCCACCGGTCGGCCTTCGTGTCAACCTGCTGCGTGTCTGCCATGACCAGGATGCTACCGACGGGTAGATCAAACGGCGACGGGCGGGGTGCGTGGCCTTGGCCACGCACCCCGCCCGTCGGAGCCTTTACGAGGAGACGCTCAGCGCAGGAAGGGATCCACCGCGATCGCCAGGAACAGCACCGACACGTAGGTGATGGACCAGTGGAAGAGCCGCATCTCCTTGAGCTTGCCGCCCGTCGCCTCCGCCTTGGCGCGGTTCTGCAGCCCGTGTGCCTCCCACAGCCACATGCCGCCGGCCAGCAGGGCCACCGCCGTGTAGAACCAGCCGGTGTAGCCGAGCGGCGTCAGCAGCAGCGACACGACGACCATCACCCAGCTGTAGATGACGATCTGCCGGGCGACGACCTTGTTGGAGGCGATGACCGGGAGCATCGGCACGCCGACGCGCGCGTAGTCCTCCTTGACCTTCATGGACAGCGGCCAGTAGTGCGGCGGCGTCCAGAAGAACATCACCCCGAAGAGGATGATCGGCGCCCAGGACATCGAGTTGGTCACGGCCGACCAGCCGATGAGTACCGGCAGGCAGCCGGCGATGCCGCCCCAGACGATGTTCTGCGAGGTGCGGCGCTTGAGGATCATCGTGTAGACGACGACGTAGAAGAGGAGTGCGCCGAGCGAGAGCCAGGCCGACAGCCAGTTGACGGTGAGGCCGAACAGCAGCGTCGAGACGATGGCCAGGGTGATGCCGAAGACGAGGCATTCGGCCGGGCTGACCATGCCGGTCACCAGTGGCCGCTGCGAGGTCCGGTCCATCAGCGCGTCGATGTCGCGGTCGATGTACATGTTCAGCGCGTTGGCGCCGCCCGCGGACAGGTAACCGCCGACACAGGTCAGCAGCACCAGCTTCAGATCCGGAACACCCTGCTCGGCCAGGAACATCACCGGAACGGTGGTGATCAGCAGAAGCTCGATGATCCGCGGCTTGGTCAACGCCACGAACGCCTTGACACGGGCCCCGAACGGCCGGTGACTCGGGCTCTGGCTCGTCCCGATAACCCCCGCAGGACGGGATTCAACGGCCGTCACGCACACCCCTGACAGAGACTCCCAGCAAGCCCGACCGTGTGAAGTGGCGGTAAAGGCTCGCGCGTACCACGCCACTTTAGACGTTGCCCATACCTCGGCCTTCGCGGGGGTGGGGTCGTGTTGAAGGGGGTGCTCCGACGTGCGTTCGGACGGTCGATTGAGCGGTCAGATGAGCGGCTCCGTATTCACTTGCCGAATGCGGTTTCGCCCAGTCGACAGGCGGATCCAGGAGAGTCCCGGCAGTCTGGTTTCCAGCGGAAAAACGCACGTACTTACGGGGGTAGGCTCAACAACGGCCGGCCCGACTCAGGACGCGCCGGCAGCCGGTGGGCGCCCACGTGCACCGGCATCCGACATGTGGAGAGGAGCCCTGACTCAGGGTGAGCACCAAGCCGACCACCACAGACCTCGAGTGGACCGAACTGGACCAGCGGGCCGTGGACACCGCCCGCGTCCTGGCCGCCGATGCCGTACAGAAGGTTGGCAACGGCCATCCGGGTACGGCGATGAGCCTGGCGCCCGCCGCCTACACCCTCTTCCAGAAGGTGATGCGGCACGACCCCGCCGACGCGAACTGGGTCGGGCGCGACCGATTCGTGCTGTCCGCCGGCCACTCGTCCCTGACCCTCTACACGCAGCTGTACCTGGCCGGCTTCGGCCTGGAGCTGGCGGACCTGGAGTCCTTCCGGACGTGGGGCTCCAAGACCCCGGGCCACCCCGAGTACGGCCACACCACGGGCGTGGAGACGACGACCGGCCCGCTCGGCCAGGGTGTCGCCAACGCGGTGGGCATGGCGATGGCCGCCCGCTACGAGCGCGGCCTGTTCGACCCGGAGGCCGCCGAGGGCACCTCCCCGTTCGACCACTTCGTCTACTGCGTCGCCGGTGACGGCTGCCTCCAGGAGGGCATCTCCGCCGAGGCCTCCTCCCTCGCGGGCCACCAGAAGCTCGGCAACCTGGTCCTGCTCTGGGACGACAACCACATCTCGATCGAGGGCGACACCGAGACCGCCGTCTCCGAGGACACCTGCAAGCGCTACGAGGCGTACGGCTGGCACGTGCAGCGGGTCGCCCCGAAGCCCGACGGCGACCTGGACCCGAACGCGCTCTACGACGCGATCGAGGCGGCGAAGCAGGTCACCGACCGGCCGTCCTTCATCGCCATGCGCTCGATCATCGCCTGGCCCGCCCCGAACGCCCAGAACACCGAGGCCGCGCACGGCTCGGCGCTCGGCGACGACGAGGTCGCGGCGACCAAGCGGGTGCTGGGCTTCGACCCGGAGAAGACCTTCGAGGTCTCCGACGAGGTCATCGGCCACACCCGCAAGGCGCTGGAGAAGGGCCAGGCGGCCCGCGCCGTGTGGGAGAAGGCCTTCCAGCAGTGGCGGGACAACAACCCCGAGCGCGCCGCCGAGTACGACCGTGTCGCCCAGGGTGAGCTGCCCAAGGGCTGGGAGGAGAAGATCCCGGTCTTCGAGACCGGCAAGGGCGTCGCCACCCGCGCCGCGTCCGGCAAGGTCCTCCAGGCGCTCGGCGCGATCATTCCCGAGCTGTGGGGCGGCTCGGCCGACCTGGCCGGCTCGAACAACACCACGATCGACAAGACGTCGTCCTTCCTCCCGGCGGACAACCCGCTGCCCGAGGCGGACCCGTACGGCCGCACGATTCACTTCGGCATCCGCGAACACGCGATGGCCGCCGAGATGAACGGCATCGCGCTGCACGGCAACACCCGCGTCTACGGCGGAACGTTCCTGGTCTTCTCCGACTACATGCGCAACGCCGTGCGGCTGTCGGCGCTGATGCACCTGCCGGTGACGTACGTGTGGACGCACGACTCCATCGGTCTGGGCGAGGACGGCCCGACCCACCAGCCCGTCGAGCACCTCGCCTCGCTGCGCGCCATCCCTGGTCTGAACGTGGTCCGCCCGGCGGACGCCAACGAGACGGCCATCGCCTGGCGCGAGATCCTGCGCCGCTGGACGAAGGAGTTCGGCAAGGGCCAGCCGCACGGTCTGGCGCTGACCCGCCAGGGCGTGCCGACGTACGAGCCGAACGAGGACGCGGCCAAGGGCGGCTACGTGCTGTTCGAGGCGGAAGGGCCCGAAGGGCAGGGCACCGAGGCCGAGGTCGTCCTCATCGCCACCGGTTCCGAGGTGCACGTCGCCGTCGAGGCGCGCGAGCGGCTCCAGGCCGACGGTGTGCCGACCCGCGTGGTGTCCATGCCGTCCGTCGAGTGGTTCGAGCAGCAGGACCAGGGGTACCGGGACAGCGTCCTGCCCCCGTCCGTGAGGGCCCGCGTCGCGGTCGAGGCCGGGATCGGCCTCACCTGGCACAAGTACGTGGGGGATGCCGGCCGCATCGTTTCCCTGGAGCACTTCGGTGCTTCGGCGGACGGCAAGGTGCTCTTCCGCGAGTTCGGCTTCACTGCCGAGAACGTGGCCGCCGCTGCCCGGGAATCGCTGACCGCAGCCCAGCGCTGACGCTGACACACGACACGTAGGAGATGCATTTTCCATGACAGACGCACTCAAGCGCCTCTCCGATGAAGGCGTCGCGATCTGGCTGGACGACCTGTCGCGCAAGCGGATCACGTCCGGCAACCTCGCCGAGCTGATCGACCAGCAGCACGTCGTGGGCGTCACCACCAACCCGTCGATCTTCCAGAAGGCGATCTCGCAGGGCGACGGCTACGACCAGCAGCTCTCCGACCTCGCCTTCCGCAAGGTCACGGTCGAAGAGGCCATCCGCATGATCACCACGGCGGACGTCCGCGACGCCGCCGACATCCTGCGCCCCGTCTTCGACGCCACCGGCGGCAAGGACGGCCGGGTCTCCATCGAGGTCGACCCGCGCCTCGCGCACAACACCAAGGCGACGGTCGCCGAGGCCAAGCAGCTGGCCTGGCTGGTGGACCGGCCCAACACGCTGATCAAGATCCCGGCGACCGAGGCCGGTATCCCGGCGATCGCCGAGACCATCGGCCTGGGCATCAGCGTCAACGTCACGCTGATCTTCTCGCTGGAGCGCTACCGCCTGGTCATGGACGCCTTCCTGACCGGCCTGGAGAAGGCCAAGGAGCGCGGCCTCGACCTCTCCCGGATCCACTCGGTGGCGTCCTTCTTCGTGTCCCGCGTGGACACCGAGATCGACAAGCGGATCGACGCGCTCGGCACCGACGAGGCCAAGGCGCTGCGCGGCAAGGCCGCCGTCGCCAACGCGCGGCTCGCCTACCAGGCGTACGAGGAGGTCTTCTCCTCAGACCGCTGGAACGCCCTGGAGAAGGCGGGCGCCAACAAGCAGCGTCCGCTGTGGGCGTCGACCGGCGTGAAGGACAAGGCGTACAGCGACACCATGTACGTCACCGACCTGGTCGCGCCGAACACGGTCAACACCATGCCGGAGGCGACGCTGTTCGCCACCGAGGACCACGGCGAGATCACCGGCAACACCGTCGCCGGCACCTACGAGCAGGCCCGCGCCGACCTCGACGCGGTCGAGAAGCTCGGGATCGGCTACGACGAGGTGGTCCAGCTGCTGGAGAAGGAGGGCGTCGACAAGTTCGAGGACTCCTGGAACGACCTGCTGAAGTCGACCGAGGCGGAGCTGAAGCGCCTCGCCCCCTCGGAGGGCTAAAACATTGTCAAGCAGCAACCCGCTGCGTGACCCCGCAGACCGACGGCTCCCGCGTATCGCGGGGCCGTCGGGTCTGGTCATTTTCGGCGTCACCGGCGACCTCTCCCGCAAGAAGCTCATGCCCGCCGTGTACGACCTCGCCAACCGGGGTCTGCTGCCGCCGGGCTTCTCGCTCGTCGGTTTCGCCCGCCGCGACTGGGAACACGAGGACTTCGCCCAGGTCGTGCACGACGCCGTCAAGGAACACTCGCGGACCCCCTTCCGTGAGGAGGTCTGGCAGCAGCTCAGCCAGGGCATGCGCTTCGTCCAGGGCACCTTCGACGACGACGAGGCCTTCGAGCGGCTGCGCGGCACCATCGACGAGCTGGACAAGGCGCAGGGCACGGGCGGCAACTTCGCCTTCTACCTGTCGGTGCCGCCGAAGTCCTTCCCGGTGGTCATCCAGCAGCTGAAGAAGCACCAGCTGGCCGACCAGTCGAGCGGCTCCTGGCGCCGCGCGGTGATCGAGAAGCCGTTCGGCCACGACCTGAAGTCGGCCGAGGAGCTCAACGCGATCGTCCACGAGGTCTTCGCCCCGGACCAGGTCTTCCGCATCGACCACTACCTGGGCAAGGAGACCGTCCAGAACATCCTGGCGCTCCGTTTCGCCAACACGATGTTCGAGCCGATCTGGAACCGGTCCTACGTGGACCACATCCAGATCACGATGGCCGAGGACATCGGCATCGGCGGCCGGGCCGGCTACTACGACGGCATCGGCGCCGCCCGTGACGTCATCCAGAACCACCTCCTCCAACTGCTCGCGCTGACCGCGATGGAGGAGCCCGCCTCCTTCGACGCGGACGCGCTCGCGGCGGAGAAGACCAAGGTGCTCGGCGCGGTCCGGCTCCCCAAGGACCTGGGCCGGGACACCGTGCACGCCCAGTACGCGGCGGGATGGCAGGGCGGCGCGAAGGCCGTCGGCTACCTCGAAGAGGACGGCATCGACCCGAAGTCGAAGACCGACACCTACGCCGCGATCAAGGTCGGCATCGACAACCGCCGCTGGGCGGGCGTCCCCTTCTACCTACGGACCGGCAAGCGCCTCGGCCGGCGGGTCACCGAGATCGCGGTCGTCTTCCAGCGCGCGCCGCACTCCCCCTTCGACTCCACGGCCACCGAGGAACTCGGCTCGAACGCGATCGTCGTCCGCGTCCAGCCCGACGAAGGCGTCACCGTCCGCTTCGGCTCCAAGGTGCCGGGCACGTCGATGGAGATCCGGGACGTGTCCATGGACTTCGCGTACGGCGAGTCCTTCACGGAGTCCAGCCCGGAGGCGTACGAGCGCCTCATCCTCGACGTGCTCCTGGGCGACGCCAACCTCTTCCCGCGCACCGAGGAGGTCGAGCTGTCCTGGAAGATCCTCGACCCGATCGAGCAGTACTGGGACGAGCACGGCACGCCGGCGAAGTACCCGGCCGGCACCTGGGGCCCCGTCGAGGCGGACCACATGCTCGAACGAGACGGACGGAGCTGGCGCCGCCCATGAAGACGGACCTCACGGACACCACGGCCAGCAAGATCAACAAGGCGCTGGTGCTGGGGCGCCGGGCGATCGGCACCCCGGCCGTCGGCATGGTGCTCACCCTGGTCATCGTCACCGACGAGGAGAACGCCTACGACGCGCTGAAGACCGCGAGCGACGCCGCGCACGAGCACCCCTCGCGCACACTCGTCGTCATCAAGCGCGTCTCGCGCTCGCCCCGGGACCGTACGAAGTCCCGGCTGGACGCGGAGGTACGGCTCGGCGCCGACGCGGGCACCGGCGAGACGATCGTGCTGCGCCTGTACGGCGACGTCGTCGACCACGCCCAGTCGGTGGTCCTGCCGCTGCTGCTGCCGGACGCTCCGGTCGTGGTGTGGTGGCCGGTGAACGCGCCGCTGGACCCGGCCGGGGACCCGCTGGGCGCCCTGGCCCAGCGCCGGGTCACCGACACCTACGCCTGCGAGGAGCCGGTACGGGAGCTGGCCGCCCGCGCCGACGCCTACACGCCGGGCGACACCGACCTGTCCTGGACCCGCATCACGCCTTGGCGGTCGATGCTCGCGGCGGCCCTGGACCAGGTCGACTGCAAGGTGCAGGCGGTCGAGGTGGAGGGCGAGGAGTACAACCCGAGCTGCGAGCTGCTCGCGATGTGGCTCGCGGACCGGCTGGACGTGCCGGTGAAGCGCACCGCTTCCAACGGGCCGGGTCTGACGGCGGTCCGGATGGACACCGACTGCGGCCCGGTCGTCCTGGACCGGGCCGACGGCTCGCTGGCGAACCTGTCCATCCAGGGCCAGCCGGCCCGCGGGGTGGCGCTCAAGCGCCGCGAGACGGCCGAGCTGATCGCGGAGGAGCTGCGGCGCCTCGACCCGGACGACACGTACGCCTCGGCGCTCCGGTACGGGGTGGACCGGCTGAACGCGCCGGACGCCTCGGACAAAGGGGGCGCCGACGGCGGGGCCGTCGCGGTCCCCGCTCCCGTCGAGACGGCTGCGAAAGCTCCCGCGAAGGACGCGGCGCAGGAGAAGACCCCGGTGAAGAAGGCGGCGGCGAAGTGAGCACTCCCCAGTTGGTCGTGCACCGTGACAAGGAGCTGATGGCCGAGGCCGCGGCGGCCCGGCTGATCACGAGGATCGTGGACGCGCAGGCCTCCCGGGGCAGCGCGTCCGTGGTCCTGACCGGCGGCCGCAACGGCAACGGCCTGCTGGCCGCGATCGCCGGGTCCCCGGCCCGGGACGCCGTCGACTGGGCCGGCCTGGACCTGTGGTGGGGCGACGAACGCTTCCTGCCGGAGGGCGACCCGGAGCGCAACGTCACCCAGGCCCGCGAGGCGCTGCTCGACTCGGTGCCACTGGACCCGAAGCGGGTGCACGCGATGCCGGCGTCGGACGGCCCGCACGGCTCGGACGTGGAGGCCGCGGCGGCGGCGTACGCGCGGGAGCTGGCCGAGGCGTCCGTTCCCGAGAACCACGCCGCGGTGCCGTCCTTCGACGTCCTGCTGCTGGGCGTGGGCCCGGACACGCACGTGGCGTCGCTCTTCCCGGAGCACCCGGGCGTGCGGGAGACGGAGCGCATGGTGATCGGCGTCCACGGCTCCCCGAAGCCGCCGCCCACCCGCATCTCCCTGACCCTGCCGGCGATCCGCGCGGCCCGTGAGGTGTGGCTGCTCGCGGCGGGAGAGGACAAGGCGAACGCGGTCGCGATGGCTCTCTCGGGCGCGGGCGAGATCCAGGCCCCGGCGGCCGGCGCACAGGGCCGCGCCCGCACCCTGTGGCTCCTGGACACGACGGCGGCATCACAGCTACCGCGGGCCCTCTACCCACCGGCGTCGGCCTGATTCAGCCCGTCCGGCGTCTGAGGACGAGGCCCGTTCAGGCCGAAGCGGGGTTCTGGGGACGGCAGCCCCCGGGGGACGGGAACGGGTGGGGGCGGCGGGGGCGAAAACCCTCCCCGCCCCACCCACCGTCACTTCACGGACCCCGCCATGACCCCCTGCACGAAGTGCCGCTGGAAGGCGAAGAACACCACCACCGGCACCACCAGCGACAGAAACGCTCCCGGCGCCAGCACATCGATGTTGCTGCCGAACTGCCGGATCTGCGACTGGAGTTCCACCGTCAACGGCTGCGACGAACTGTCCGCGAACAACAGCGCCACCAGCATGTCGTTCCACACCCACAGGAACTGGAAGATGGCGAGGCTGGCGATGGCCGGCTTCCCCACCGGCAGCACCAGCCGCGTGAAGATCCGCCACTCGTTGCCGCCGTCCATCCGCGCCGCCTCCAGCATCTCCTTGGGCATCTCGGCGAAGTAGTTCCGCAGCAGGAACACCGCGAACGGCAGCCCGTACGCCACGTGGAAGAGCACGACACCCGGGATGGTCCCGAACAGGCCCAGCTGCCCGAAGAGCTTGGCGACCGGCAGCAGTCCGATCTGCACGGGCACCACCAGCAACGCCACGACCAGCAGGAAGATCGGCTCGCGCCCCGGGAAGTCCAGCCACGCGAAGGCGTACCCGGCGAGCGCCCCGACGACCACGACGAGCACCGTCGTCGGCACGGAGATGAGCACCGTGTTCCAGAAGGCCTGGGTGATGCCCGAGTTGCCGAGCAGCGCGGAGTAGTTGTCGAGGGACAGTTGTCCGGGGCTGGCGAGCGCCGTCCACCAGCCGCCCTCGGCCGTGTCCTCGGCCGACCGCAGCGAGGACAGGAACAGCCCGGCCAGCGGCGTCATCCACACCAGGCCGATGAGCACGAGGAACGCCTGAACGACCCCGTTGCCCAGATACCGCCGCACGGCGTTCATCGCTGGCTCCTCTTGAAGCGGCGGACGTTGAAGACCATGGCCGGGACGACGAGCAGCAGGAGCAGTACGCCCAGCGCGCTGCCGAGCCCCTGGTTGTTGCCGCCGCCGAACGACACCAGCCACATCTGCGTGGCGAGCACCGTCGCGTCCTCCTGCACGGGTCCGGGCGCGATGATGTAGACGAGGTCGAAGACCTTCATCACGTTGATCACGAGGGTGATGAAGACGACCGTCAGCACCGGCGCCAGCAGCGGCACGGTGATCCGCCGGAAGATCTGCCACTCGTTCGCGCCGTCCATCCGTGCCGCCTCCAGCGCGTCGCGCGGCAGCGACGACAGCCCGGCACCGATCAGCACCATCGCGAACCCGGTCCAGATCCACAGGTACGCCCCGATGATCGCGGGCGTGACCAGCGCGGGCCCGAGCCAGGAGACGCCCTCGTAGGGCGGGGCGAAGTTCGACGCGGGCAGCTCGACGGCGTACGAGCCGTCGGCCAGGTCCTCGAAGCGGAAGGAGCCGTCGGCCGCGGTGGTCGTGGTGGCGACCGTACGGCCGTCGCGCACGGCCTCGACCGTCATCTCGGGCAGCCCGTTCTCGCGCCGGTCGACCCGGCCCTGCTCCCCTCCCCCGCCGGGGGTGAAGTCCAGGTAGACGACACCGCTCACCTCACCGGCCGCCGCCTCGCGGCCCGCCGCGTCGTACGCGGGCTCGGTGCCGGACGGCAGGTCGTCGGGCAGTACGCCGACCAGGCCGAGCGCCACCGTGTCGCCGGGGGACACGCCCGCACTCGTCCGGTACGACCCGTCCGCCGCCTTGACCAGGCCGCCACCGTCCTGTCCCTCGCGGGCGCGGGCGCCCGGATAGGCCGACGTGCCGGCGAAGGCGTCGTGCACGCCGGTCACGGCGGCGTTGAGGACGCCCTTGTCCGGGTCGTGGTCGTAGGCGAGCCGGAAGATGATGCCGGCCGCGAGGAAGGACACCGCCATCGGCATGAAGAGGAGCAGCTTGAAGGCGGTGGCCCAGCGGACCTTCTCGACCAGGACGGCGAGGATCAGGCCGAGGCCGGTCAGCAGCGTGGGGGCGATCACGACCCAGATGGCCGTGTTGCGGACGGCCTTGAGAGTGGCCGGGTCGCTGAACATCTCGGTGTAGTTGTCGCCGCCCACGAAACGCGTGCCCGAGGCGTCGAAGAAGCTGCGCCCGACGGAGAACAGCACGGGGTAGACGACGAGCGCGCCCAGCAGGAGCAGCGCGGGCAGGACGAAGAGCAGGGCGACGGCCGCCCGGCGCCGCCGGGGGCGCCGAACCGGCGGCGGGCCGGGGGCGGTGGGCGGACTCGCCTCTTTCACC
>NZ_RAIF01000012.1:163475-170545 GCF_003671715.1 Streptomyces sp. E2N166
CTTGTAGGCCTTGGCGGCCGCGGTCTCCAGCTGCGCGGCGGTGGCCTTCGGGTCGGACGGGTCGCGCAGGAAGTCCTGGAGGATCTTCCACTCGCCCGTGCCCTTGGTGCCGCCGAAGGCCGCCGGTGCCTGGTCGGACATGTCGAAGCGGACCGAGTCGCCGGCGTCCACGAGGGACTTGGCGGTGGCCCGGCCGACGTCGTTCCCGTAGGAAGCGAGGTCGAGCTTGTTGTTCGGGGAGAGGAAGCCGCCCGCCTCGGCCCACACGGCCGCGGCCTCGGGGGTCGCGAGGTACTCCAGGAGCGCCATGCCGGCCTTGGAGTTCTTGCCGTCCTTCAGGACGACGGCCGCGTCACCGCCGCTCACCACGGGCGCCTCGCCGCCCTCGACCGCGGGGAACGGGAAGAAGTCCGCGTCCTTGCCGATCTCCTTGCCGAACTGGTCCTTGGCGACCCCGGCGACGAAGTCGCCCTCGTAGACCATGGCGGCCTCGGGCTTCGGGCCGAAGACCTTCTCCACCGAGCCCGGGAAGTCGGTGTTCAGGGCGCCCTTCTGGCCGCCCTCGATCAGTTGCTTGTCCTTGAAGAGCTTGCCGAGGGTGGTGAGCGCCTCGACCACGCTCGCGTCGGTCCACTTGAGGTCGTGGGCGGCGAGGGCGTCGTACTTCTCGGGTCCGGCCTGGGAGAGGTAGATGTTCTCGAACCAGTCGGTCAGCGTCCAGCCGTCCTGTCCGGCGACCGAGAAGGCGGCGAGCCCGGAGTCGGAGACGGTCTGCCCGGCCTTCAGCATCTCGGCGTACGTCTTCGGCGGCTCGACCCCGGCCTGGGCGAGGGCGTCGGGGCTGTACCAGACGGTCGACTTGTGGGCGGCCTTGAAGTACAGGCCGTAGAGGGTGCCGTCGACGCTGCCGTACGACTTCCAGACGTTCGCGAAGTTGGCGTCCACCGACTTCTGCGCCGTCTTGGACAGCGGCTTGAGCCAGCCCTTGCCGGCGAACTGCTGGAGCACGCCGACCTGCGGGACCATCACGACGTCGGGGGCGTTGCCGCCCTCGATCTTGCTGCCGACGACGGTGGAGACGTTGTCGCCGGTGGAGACGAAGGACGTCTTGGCGCCGGTCTTCTCGGAGAAGGCGTCCAGCACCTTCTGGAAGTTCTCCTGCTCGGTGCCGGACCAGACGCCGGCCACGGTGACGGACTGTCCGCCGAGCGCCTTGTCACCGCCGCCGGCCGTGACGGGTCCTGAGCCGCCGCAGGCGGTGGCGCCGAGGGCGAGGACGAGGGCGGTGCAGCCGGTGAGCAGGGGGGTGCGTCGTCGCATCATCGTTGATGTCCCTTCGAGAGTCGGGCAAGCAAAGGTCAGAGGTCGGCGATCCACCAGGCGGCGGTGGAGCCGGGCAGGACGCCGGGCGGGCAGGGGCCACTGGTGAGCAGCGGGGTGCCGGGGACCGGCGCGGGCGTGGGGGCGGTGCCGAAGTTGACGGCGCAGACCAGGCCGTCGCCGCGGACGAAGGCCAGGACGCCGGGTGGGGTCTGAAGCCAGCGCAGGGTGCCCTCGCCCAGCTGGGGCAGATCGCCCCGGAGCTGGAGGCCGTCTCGGTAGAGGTGCCAGAAGGAGCGGGTGTCGGCGAGGGCGCGGTCGGTGGCGTACTCGGCGAAGTACTCCGGCTGCGGCAGCCAGGGCTTGGCGCTGCCGTCGCCGGAGGTGAAGCCGAACGGGGAGGCCTGTCCCGACCAGGGCAGCGGCACCCGGCAGCCGTCGCGGACCCGGGCGCGGCTGCCGGTGCGGTGGAAGATCGGGTCGGTGAGCACGTCGTCGGGCAGGTCGACGACCTCGGGCAGGCCCAGCTCCTCGCCCTGGTAGATGTACGCGGCACCGGGCAGCGCCAGCATCAGCAGCGCGGCGGCGCGGGCGCGGGCGGTGCCGAGGCCGCTGCCGTCGGTGGCGGGTTCGCCGTAGCGGGTGACGGTGCGGACCTGGTCGTGGTTGTTGAGGACCCAGGTGACCGTGGAGCCGGTGCCGGCGATGTCCTGCATGGCCTCGGAGATGACCTTGCGGAACACGTCGGGGTCCCAGGGGGCGCCGAGCAGGTCGAAGAAGAAGGCCTGGTGGAGCTCGTCGGGGCGGACGTAGCGGGCGTGCTCGCGGGCGCTGGGGACCGAGACCTCACCGACCAGCAGGCGCTCGCGGCCGTCGCGGCCTGCGTACTCCTCGCACACCGCGCGCCACTGCCGCCACACGTCGTGCACCTCGGGCTGGTTCCAGGCGAGCGGGTTGACCGAGTCGCGGGTGCGGGCGTCGGCCTCCGGGTCCGGGGAGTCGGGCAGGTCCGGGTGCTTGTAGAGGCCGGCGGCCACGTCGATGCGGAAGCCGTCGACGCCCCGGTCGAGCCAGAAGCGGAGTATCCGGTCGAACTCGGCGGCGACCTCGGGGGTGCGCCAGTTCCAGTCCGGCTGCTCCGGCGTGAACATGTGCAGATACCACTGGCCGGGGCGGCCGTCGGCCTCCGTCACCCGGGTCCAGGCCGGTCCGCCGAACATGGCGTGCCAGTTGTTGGGCGGTTCGTCGCCGTCCGGGCCGCGGCCGTCGGCGAAGTGGAAGCGGGCGCGGGCCGGGCTGCCGGGCTCGGCGGCGAGGGCCTCGCGGAACCACGGGTGCTCGCTGGAGCAGTGGTTGGGGACGATGTCCAGCAGCACCCGGATGCCCAGGCGCCGGGCCGCCGCGACCAGCGCGTCGAACTCGTCGAGGTCGCCGAAGAGCGGGTCGACGCCCCGGTAGTCGGCGACGTCGTAGCCGTGGTCGTGCTGCGGCGAGGGGTAGAAGGGGCTAAGCCAGATCCCGTCCACGCCGAGCTTGCGCAGGTACGGCAGCCCGGCCCGGACGCCGGCGAGATCGCCGACACCGTCGCCGGTGCTGTCGAGGAAGCTGCGGACGTAGACCTGGTAGATCACCGCGTCACGCCACCAGTGGTGCCTGTTCACCCCGTAGACCTGTCTGTAGAGCCGCCGTTGTTGTGCATGCATGTTAGGTAGCGGTATCGCGAAGGTGTCAACGAAGAGAACAGAAGCTACTCAGGGGTTGGGGGTTTATATGCCGACTTTTCACCGCAACGAGAGTGCAGATGAGACGTCGGCGTTACCTAACGCGTAACTAGAAACGCGAAACGCTGGGAAGGGTTCAGCGACGCGAGATCGCGGCCAGCTCGCGCGCCAGCCGGCGCACCGCCGCCTCGGGTGTCTGCCGCCCGGTCATCGCGTCGCGCACGACCGCCTGCACGGTCAGGCTGACCTGGTCGTAGCGCGGGCTCTTGGGGCGCGGCGCGGCGGCGAGCACGCTCTCCCGCAGGGTCGGCAGGTACGGGAACGCCTCGGTGAGTTCGGGGTCCTCGTAGAGGTCGGCCCGTACGGGCGGCAGCGCGCCGCGGGTGAGCACCTGGCGCTGGACGCGCTCGCTGGTGAGGTACGCGATGAGACGCGCGGCCGAGTCGGGGTGCCGGGCATGGGTGCCTACGGCCAGGTTGGAGCCGCCGAGGACGCTCGTACCGGGCCCGCCGGGTCCCGGCAGCGGTACGGCGCCGACCTTTCCGGCGACCTTCGAGTCCTCGGCGGAGGCGCCGACGTAGGCGTAGGGCCAGTTGCGCAGGAAGAGCAGGCGGCCGTCCTGGAAGGCCTGCTTGGACTCCTCCTCCTTGTAGGTGAGCGCGTCCTTCGGTATCCAGCCCTCGCGCACCCCGCGCGCCAGGAATCCGATGCCCTCTCGGGCCGCCGCCGAGTCCACGGTGACGCGTTCGCCCTCGTCGCCGAGGATGCTGCCGCCGGCCGAGTAGACGGCCTCGGCGGCGTTGACGGTGAGGCCCTCGTAGGGCAGGAACTGGCCCGCGTAGCCGTCCAGTCCGTGCTTCGGGGCGATGGTCTCGGCGTACCGCTCCAGCTCGGCCCAGGTGCGCGGCGGCGGGACGCCCTCCTCGGCGAGGACGTCCTCGCGGTAGAGGAGGAGGCCCGCGTTGGTGACGTACGGGACGGCGAACAGCCGCCCGTCGTACGTCGCCGTGTCGACGACCGGCGGCAGGAAGGTGTCGAGCGGGAACCGGTCGCGGGGCAGCGGACGTATCCAGCCCGCGGCGGCGAACTCGGAGGTCCAGTTGACGTCGATGTTGAGGACGTCGAAGCGGTGCCGGTCACCGTCGCGCAGGTCGGTGGCCATCTGCGCGCGGGTCTCGTCGGCGGAGTCGGGCAGTTCGACGAGGGTGACCTTCTCGTCGGGATGGTCGCGGTTCCAGCCCTCCAGCAGCGGGCCGAGGTAGCCCGTGAGGTCACCGGCGGTGGCCAGGGTGAGCGGCCCGCGCCCGCTCGCCGCGCCCTCGCCGGCCCGGGCGCCGGAGGCGGCGTAACCGGTGAGGATCACGACGAGGACGAGGAGGCCCCTACCGGCGGCGTGGATCCACCGCATAGGTTCCTCCCTGTACGACCTGTACGACCTCGCACGCCGGCCGGCGCTCGCGCGCACACCGGCACCGGGCTTCCTTGCCCGGGTCAGGGGCCATGTATACCTGTTAGGTATGCGCGATACTAGGGCCTGGAGCACATGACTAGAAGGGGAGGACGGCTGAGTGCGCCTGCACCTCCTGGCTCTCCTGGCCCGCGGTCCGGCCCACGGCTACGAGCTGAAGCAGGACCTTGAGCAACTGCTGGGCTCCGCGTACCCTCAGCCGAACGTCGGCCAGATCTACGTCACCCTCGGCCGCCTCGAGAAGACGGGGCTGATCGAGGGCGAGGACATCGAGCAGTCGAGCCGGCCCAACAAGAAGGTCTACCACCTCACCGACACCGGGCGCGACGAGCTGCGGGCCTGGTACGAGGAGACGGCGGACGAGCCGCGGGTGCGGGACGAGTTCTTCATGAAGCTCGCCCTGGCTCCGCAGACCGGGCTCGCCGACCAGATCACCCTCATCAACAAACAGCGGCGGCAGTACCTGAACACCATGCGGCAGCTCTCCAAGCTGGCCGCCGCCGAAGACCGCGACAACCGCGTCGCCCACCTCCTCATCGAGGGCGCGATGCTGCACCTGCAGGCCGACCTCGACTGGCTGGAACGGTGTCAGGAAGAGCTGGAGGAGCTGGAGTGAGTGCTGGCGCGAGTGCCGATCCCGCTCCCGTGCTGCGGGCCGAGGGCCTGGTCAAGACGCACCACGGCGAGGGTGCTCCGGCGCACGCCGTGCGCGGGGTCGACCTGTGTGTGCGGCGGGGCGAGTTCGTGGCGATCACCGGGCCGTCCGGCGCCGGCAAGTCGACGCTGCTGCATCTGCTCGGCGGTCTCCGGCGGCCGGACGCCGGCAGCCTCTGGCTGGACGGCGCGTGCACGGACGCGTACAGCGAGGCGCGCTGGGCGGTCGAGCGCAGGAAGCGCATCGGCATCGTCTTCCAGTTCTTCAACCTCGTCTCCGACCTGTCCGTCGCGGACAACGTCGAGCTGCCCGCCCTGCTCGCCGGGCTGCCGCCGAAGCGGGCGCGCGCCGAGCGGGCGGAGCTGCTGGCCGAGCTGGGCCTCGTGGGCAAGGAGCGCAGTATGCCCGGTGAGCTGTCCGGCGGCGAGCAGCAGCGGGTGGCGCTCGCCCGGGCCCTGGTCAACCATCCGCCGCTGCTGCTGGCCGACGAACCCGCGGGCAGCCTGGACAGCAAGGGCACCCGCGAGGTGATGCGGCTGCTGTCCCGCTTCCACCAGCGCGGCCAGACCATCCTGCTGGTCACCCATGACGCCCGGCTCGCGAGCGCCGCGGACCGGGTGATCAGCTTCTTCGACGGGCGCATAGCCGACGTCGCCGAACTGGACGCCGGTACGCCACCGCGCCGCCGCCCCGGGGCGTCCGCCGTGCTGGAACTCAAGGACTGACATGCGGGCGTACGACCACCGCGAGCACCGCGCGCACCGCTCACCGGAGGGCTGAGGCCCGTGCGAGCCACCCTGCGATGGGCCCACTCCGATCTGCGCACGCACCGGGGCGAGGCGCTGTTCCTCGTCCTCGCCACCGCCGGCATCGTCGCCTCGCTGCTGCTGGCCACGGCCCTGTTCGGGTACGCGACCAACCCCTGGCAGCGCGTCTTCACACAGGCCCGCGGCGCCCACGTCTGGCTGCACACCGACAGCGCCGCCGATACCGGCGAGCTGGCGGGCCTGGCCGGCGTCCAGTCCGTCGCCGGGCCCTACCCCACCGCCGACGCCACCGTCGCCGTACGCGGCACCCGCGCCTCCGTCGAGCTGCGCGGCACCGCCGAGGAACCAAGCGTGGGGCGCCCGCTGCTCACCGCCGGGCACTGGCTCGACCCGGCCGATCCCGACGGGGTGGTCCTGGAGAGCCGCCTCGCCCGCGCGCTGCTGGCCCAGCCCGGCGACACCCTCACCCTGCCCGGCACCGCGCGCACCCTGACGGTGCTGGGCATCGCCGACAGCCCCGAGCGCCGCTACCGGCCCGGGGAGCAGCCGGGCCTGGTGTGGGCACCGCCGGCCGCCGTGGCCGACCCGGGCGGCCAGGTGATCGGGCTGCGGCTGACGGACCCCGCGGACACCGACTACGCCGTGCAGCGTGCGGTGACCGTGCTGGGCTCCGGTGCGATCGGGCAGGTCTCCACCTGGCAGCAGGCCCGCGCGGAGGCCCAGGGCGACAACCGGCTGCTCGGCCAGGTCCTCGGCCTGTTCGGGCTCGGCGCGCTGTTCGCCGCCGGGCTGGCCGTGCACGGGGCGATCGGCACCCGGATCCGCGGCCATCTGCGGGACATCTCCGTCCTGAAGGCCATCGGCTTCACGCCGGGCCAGGTCGTCCGGGTCTTCCTGCTCCAGCACCTCGCCTACGCCCTGCTCGGCGCGGTGGCCGCCGCCGTGCTCACCCAGGCCCTCGGCAGCCTCGTCCCCGGGCGGCTCGGTGACGCGGTCGGCGTGTGGCAGGGGCTGCCCGGACACACCGTCGCGCTGTTCGCCGTACCGGCGGCCGCGGTGCTGTTCATCGGCGCCACCACCGGGCTCGCGGCCTGGCGGGCGGGACGGGTGCCGCCGGTTCCGGTGCCGCGCCCGGCGGC
>NZ_RAIF01000012.1:170691-181338 GCF_003671715.1 Streptomyces sp. E2N166
GCGCGGCACGGAGGGCGCTGGGGCTGCGGGTGCTCAGGGTGCGGGTGCGCGGGCGTAAGGGAGGGGCCGATGAACCGGGCGTGCCCGGTGTGCCGGGTGCCACGGCGTCGCCCGGCGTGCGGGAGGTGGAGGTACGGGTGCCGCCCGCGCTCGTCCTCGGCTGGCACAAGGCGTTCACGCGCCGCCCGCGCTCGCTCGCCACGGTCGCCCGCCTCACGCTGCCACTGCTGCTGATCGTGGTGGCGATGAGCGCGTGGACCACCATCGACCGCTTCCACAGCCGGCCCGAGCAGCTCGGCCTGCCCACCGCCCTCACCGTCCGCGCCGACGCCGGTCTCGGCGACCGCGGCACCCGCGCCCTGCTGGAGGGGGACCCTCAGGTCGCCGCCGCCTACCCGGGCGTCGAGGTGGCCGCCCTGGTTCCGGGCCAGACCGCGACCATCGCGCTGCGCGGGCTCGGCACCCGCGCGGACCCCTCCCCGTACGCCCTGGCCGAGGGCCGCCGCGCGCACGGACCGGACGAGGCGGTGGCGGGGCAGGGCCTGCTCGACCTGCTGGAGGTGCGGGTCGGCGACTGGGTGCGGATGACGGTCGGCGACCAGCCGCAGATCCTGCACATCGTGGGCCGCAGCATCGAACCGGAGAACGGGGGCCGGGTCATCTCCACGTCCCTCGACACCCTCCGGGAGAACGACACGCGGCTGAGCCCGACCCTCTACCAGCTCCGCCTGCACCCCGGCGCCGACCCGGGCGAGGTCGCCGGGCGGCTCTCCGAGGCCGGGCACGGACGGCTCGACGTGCACTCCGTGACGAACCCCGCCGACGGGCTCTCCCCGCTGCGTGGAGTCGTCCTCGGTCTGATCGCCGTACTCGCCCTCATCGGGCTGATCGAACTGCTCACCGCCATCGGCGGCACCGTCCGGGAGAGCGAACGGGACCTGCTCGCCCTCAAGGCGATCGGCCTGTCCCCGCGCCAGATCACCGGCATCACCGTCACGGCCACCGCGTGCACCGCCCTGGCGGCCGTGCTCCTGGCCACCGCTCTCGGGCTGCCGCTCGCGCACTGGCTGATCGACGCCCAGGGCGCCTCCAGCGGCATCGGCGCGGGGATCGCCCAGGCCCCCTCCCCCGTTTTCCTCACCCTGCTGGGCGGGACCGCGGTGCTCGGTGCCGCCGCGCTGGCCGCCGTACCGTCGGCACGGGCGGCCCGGCGCCGCCTCGCGGACACCCTGAGCGCGGTGGCCTGACCGGACGCCGGCCGGGCCACCACAGCCCCGCCCCTCACCGCCGGCCGCGCAGCTCCCGGTAGGCGGCGACCAGCGCCTTGGTGGAGGCGTCCAGGCCGGGGACCGAGCCCGCCGCGGCAGCGGCTGATGAGAACGTCTCGGTGAGGGCGGGTTCGACGCGCTTGGCGAGCACCTTGCCGAGTTCGACGCCCCACTGGTCGAAGGAGTCGATGTTCCACACCGCGCCCTGGACGAACACCTTGTGCTCGTAGAGGGCGACGAGCTGGCCGAGTACCGACGGGGTCAGCTCGCGGGCGAGGATCGTCGTCGTCGGGTGGTTGCCCCGGAACGTCTTGTGCGGGACCAGTTCCTCCGGCACGCCCTCGGCCCGCACCTCGTCCGGCGTCTTGCCGAAGGCGAGCGCCTGGGTCTGCGCGAAGAAGTTCGCCATCAGCAGGTCGTGCTGGGCCTTCAGCTCGTCGCTCAGCTCGGCCACCGGCTCGGCGAAGCCGATGAAGTCCGCCGGGACGAGCTTGGTGCCCTGGTGGATGAGCTGGTAGTAGGCGTGCTGTCCGTTGGTGCCGGGCGTGCCCCAGACGACCGGGCCGGTCTGCCAGTCCACCTCGCGTCCGTCCCGGTCGACGGACTTGCCGTTGGACTCCATGTCGAGCTGCTGGAGATACGCGGTGAATTTCGACAGGTAGTGCGAGTACGGCAGCACGGCGTGCGACTGGGCGTCGTGGAAGTTGCCGTACCAGATGCCCAGCAGGCCCATCAGCAAGGGCACGTTGGACTCCGCGGGGGCGGTGCGGAAGTGCTCGTCGACGAGGTGGAAGCCGTCGAGCATCTCGCGGAAGCGGTCCGGGCCGATGGCGATCATCAGGGAGAGGCCGATCGCCGAGTCGTACGAGTAGCGTCCGCCGACCCAGTCCCAGAACTCGAACATGTTGGCGGTGTCGATGCCGAAGTCGGCGACCTTCTCGGCGTTCGTCGACAGGGCGACGAAGTGCTTGGCGACGGCCTTCTCGTCACCGAGCGCGTTCAGCAGCCAGGTCCGGGCGGAGGTGGCGTTGGTGACCGTCTCGATGGTGGTGAAGGTCTTGGAGGCGATGACGAACAGCGTCTCGGCCGGGTCCAGGTCGCGGGTGGCCTCGTGCAGGTCGGCGCCGTCGACGTTGGAGACGAAACGGACCGTCAGCTCGCGGTCGGTGAAGGCGCGCAGCGCCTCGTAGGCCATGGCGGGGCCGAGGTCGGAGCCGCCGATGCCGACGTTGACGACGTTCCTGATGCGCTTGCCGGTGTGGCCCTTCCACTCCCCGGAGCGGACGCGGTCGGCGAAGCCGGCCATCCTGTCGAGCACGGCGTGCACCTTGGGGACGACGTTCTCGCCGTCGACCTCGATCACCGCGTCCCGCGGGGCGCGCAGCGCGGTGTGCAGCACCGCCCGGTCCTCGGTGGTGTTGATCCGCTCGCCGCGGAACATGGCGTCGCGCAGCCCGAACACGTCGGTGGCGGCGGCCAACTCCCGCAGCAGCCGCAGGGTCTCGTCGGTGACGAGGTGCTTGGAGTAGTCGACGTACAGGTCTCCCACCCGGAGCGTGCAGCCGGTGCCGCGACCGGGGTCGGCGGCGAACAGCTCCCGCAGCAGCACCTCGCCGAGCTCCTCGCGGTGCTTGGCCAGCGCGGTCCATTCGGGCGTCTGGTTGAGCCTGGTACGGCCGTCTGCGTTCATGTCGGACTTCAGCCTTCTTCCTTCGGTGTCCCAGCTGTCCCGGCTGGTCCAACCTAATTGATCAGCCCGCGAGAAGACTGGCCGATGAAGACCGAAGGGGGCCTTGAAGACCGAAGGGGCCTGAAGGAGGCCGGTCTAGATCTCGCCCCGCAGTTTGGCGAGCGCCTCGGCGAGAATCGCCTCGCCGTCCGCGTCGCTGCGACGCTCGCGCACATAGGCGAGATGCGTCTTGTAGGGCTCGGTGCGCGGCGGGTCCGGTGGATTGTCCCGGTCCTGTCCGGCGGGGAAACCGCATCGCGGGCAGTCCCAGGTCTCGGGGACCTGTGCGTCGCTCGCGAAGCTGGGCTGCGTCTCGTGTCCGTTGGAGCACCAGAAGGAGATGCGCAGGCGCGGCGCGGACTCGCCACGCTCGGCCTCGCCCATCGGCCCCGCCCCGACCCGGCTTCCCCGGATCGCGTTGCCACTTGCCACGGTCGTAACTCCCTGCGTGATGGTGCCGCAAAGCGAGTCGGCGTTCGCTTCGCTGCGAGCGCCTCAGTCTACGTAAGGCCCAACGCGCGTCCAGTGATTGGAGTTACAAGCCCAAGCGCCCAGACGCAAGCCCCATGATAGGCGGCGCCGTGGGGCGCGTACCGGACATGGGGCTTTACGTACTCAAGTGCGGGGTGTGTCAGTTGTTCAGTTGTTCGCCTTCATCAGCAGGCCGAGCACCATGATGCACGCGAACCACAGCAGACCGACCACCACGGTGATCCGGTCGAGGTTGCGCTCGGCGACCGAGGAGCCGCCGACGGACGACTGCATGCCGCCACCGAACATGTCGGAGAGGCCGCCGCCCTTCCCCTTGTGCATCAGCACCAGCAGCATCAGCAGCAGGCTGAAGACGATCAGGGCGATCGAGAACCCCAAAACCACGGCTGGACCAACTTCCTCGGATTCGGATGAACGACGGGGGCACGGTGACAGCAGGCCACCATGCCCCCGCAAGGGTACGACGTATCGCCGCCGACGCATACTCACCGGTCGATCCGCTGATCGACCTGGTGGGCAGGCTACTGGTCGCGGAAGCGGACGATCTTGACGAACTCGTCCGAGTCCAGCGAGGCACCGCCGACCAGCGCGCCGTCGATGTCGGCCTGCGACATGATCTCGGCGACGTTGCCGGACTTGACCGAGCCGCCGTACTGGATGCGGACCTTGTCGGCCAGCTCCTGCGAGTACAGCTCGGCGACCTTGCCGCGGATGGCCGCGCAGACCTCCTGGGCGTCCTCGGCGCCGCACACCTTGCCGGTGCCGATGGCCCAGACGGGCTCGTAGGCGATCACGACGGTCTCGGCCTGCTCGGCCGGGAGGTCCTTCAGGCCGCCCTCGACCTGGGCGAGGGTGTGGGCGACGTGGTTGCCCGCCTCACGGACGTCCAGTTCCTCGCCGACGCACAGGATCGGGGTGAGTCCGTGCTTGTAGGCGGCCTTGACCTTGGCGTTGACCAGCTCGTCGGTCTCGGCGTGGTACTGGCGGCGCTCGGAGTGGCCGATCGCGACGTAGGTGCAGCGCAGCTTGGCCAGCATCGGGCCGGAGATCTCGCCGGTGTAGGCGCCGCCGTCGTGGGCGGAGACGTCCTGGGCACCGTACTTGATCTTGAGCTTGTCGTGCTCGACCAGGGTCTGCACCGAGCGCAGGTCGGTGAAGGGGACGAGGACGGCGACCTCGACGGCGTCGTAGTCCTTGTCCGCGAGGGCGAAGGCGAGCTTCTGGACGTGGGCGATGGCCTCGAGGTGGTTGAGGTTCATCTTCCAGTTGCCCGCCATCAGCGGCGTGCGGGTGGTCATTGAGGTCAGTCCTCCAGTGCGGCGAGGCCGGGGAGCGTCTTGCCCTCGAGGTATTCGAGGGAGGCGCCGCCGCCGGTCGAGATGTGGCCGAATGCGTTCTCGTCGAAGCCGAGCGTACGGACGGCCGCGGCGGAGTCGCCGCCGCCGACCACGGTGAAGCCCGGGGCGTCGAGGAGGGCCTGGGCGACCGCTTTGGTGCCCTCGGCGTAGTCGGGGTGCTCGAAGACGCCCATGGGGCCGTTCCAGAAGACGGTGGCGGCGTCGGCGAGCTTCGATGCGTACAGCTTGCGGGTCTCGGGGCCGATGTCCAGACCCTCCTGGTCGGCCGGGATGGCGTCCGCGGCGACGGTGGCGGGGTGGGCCGGGGCCTTGGTCTTCAGGTCCGGGAACTCGGAGGCGACCAGGACGTCGACGGGGAGGACCAGCTCGACGCCGTTCTTCTCCGCGCGCTCCATGTACTCCTTGACGGCCGGGATCTGGTCCTCCTGGAGGAGGGAGACGCCGACCTCGTGACCCTGGGCCTTGAGGAAGGTGTACGCCATGCCGCCGCCGATGAGGAGCCGGTCGGCCTTGCCGAGCAGCTGGTCGATGACGGCGAGCTTGTCGGAGACCTTGGCGCCGCCGAGGGCGACGACGTACGGGCGCTGGACGTCGTCGGTGAGCTTCTTCAGGACGCCGACCTCGGTGGCGATGAGGTACCCGGCGTAGTGCGGCAGCCGCTTCGGCAGGTCGAAGACGGAGGCGTGCTTGCGGTGCACCGCGCCGAAGCCGTCGCCGACGTACACGTCCGCGAGGCCGGCCAGCCGGTCTGCGAAGGCGGCGCGCTCGGTGTCGTCCTTGCTGGTCTCGCCGGCGTTGAAGCGCAGGTTCTCGATGACGGCCACCTGGCCGTCCGAGAGGCCGGACACCGTGGACTCGGCGGAGGTGCCGACCGTGTCCTCGGCGAAGGCGACGTCGGCGCCGAGCAGCTCACCGAGGCGGGCGGCGGCCGGGGCGAGGGAGAAAGCCGGGTCCGGGGCGCCCTTGGGGCGGCCCAGGTGCGAGGCGACGATCACGCGCGCGCCCGCGTCGGCCAGGGCCTTGACGGTGGGCACCACGGCGCGGATGCGGCCGTCGTCGGTGATGGTGGTGCCGTCCAGCGGCACGTTGAGGTCGGCGCGGACGAAGACGCGCTTGCCAGTGACGCCTTCGGAGAGCAGTTCGTCGATCGTCTTCATGCAGTGGGCTCCTGGGTTCTCGGATCGCTCGTGATCCTACGAGGGCTGGTCGCTGCGGACGCGACGCAGGGCCCGGGCAGCGCGGCCTTGCGCTGCCCGAGCCCTGCTACCGCATCGAGGTGCCTGCTGAGTCCGAGTCGATCAGAGCTGGTTGCCGACGAAGACCGTGAGGTCGACGAGGCGGTTGGAGTAGCCCCACTCGTTGTCGTACCAGCCGATGACCTTCACGTTCTTGCCGTCCTGGACCATGGTCAGGGACGAGTCGAAGGTGCAGGACGCCGGGGCGTTGACGATGTCCGAGGAGACGATCGGGTCCTCGGTGTACTCGAGGATGCCCTTGAGCTCGCCCTCGGCGGCCTTCTGGAAGGCGGCGTTGACCTCTTCCTTGGTGACCTCGCGGCCGAGCTCCAGGACGAGGTCGGTGACCGAGCCGGTCGGGACCGGGACGCGCATCGCCATGCCGTCGAGCTTGCCCTTGAGCTGCGGGAGGACCAGCGCGGTGGCCTTGGCGGCGCCCGTGGTGGTCGGGATGATGTTCTCCGCGGCGGCACGGGCGCGGCGCAGGTCCTTGTGCGGGAAGTCCAGGATGCGCTGGTCGTTCGTGTACGCGTGCACCGTCGTCATCAGGCCCTTGACGATGCCGAAGTTCTCGTCGAGGACCTTGGCCATCGGCGCCACGCAGTTGGTGGTGCAGGAGGCGTTGGAGATGACGTGGTGGTTCGCCGCGTCGTACTTGTCCTGGTTGACGCCCATCACGATGGTGACGTCCTCGTCCTTGGCCGGGGCCGAGATGAGGACCTTCTTCGCGCCGCCCGCGATGTGCTTCTCGGCGTCGGCCTTCTTCGTGAAGATGCCGGTCGACTCGATGACGATGTCGACACCCAGCTCGCCCCACGGGATGTCGGCGGGGTTGCGCTCGGCGAGGACCTTGATGGTCTTGTCGCCGACGGTGATGGTGTCCTCGGTGTGCGAGACCTCGTACGGGAGGCGCCCGAGGATGGTGTCGTACTTCAGCAGATGGGCGGTGGTCGCGGTGTCACCCAGGTCGTTGACAGCCACGATCTCGATGTCTGCACCCTGCTCCAGCAGCGCGCGGAAGTAGTTACGACCGATGCGGCCAAAGCCGTTGATGCCTACGCGGATCGTCACGAACCGATCTCCTCGTTGGTACGCCGGCCCGATGTGCCGGCGAGCTGTATTTGGGATGTCCCCGACCACCTCCGACCCTACCTCTCCGGGGCCTCGGGAGTGACATCGAGACGACCCATACCCGGCAGGGCGGTCCGTACCCGCCAGTAGGGGTACGGACCGCCCTCGGCCACGGGGACCGATCACCCGATTTCGCTACACCTTGTCAGTCCCCAGCGGCCCGGGATTCACTCGTCCAGGGCACGCAGCGCCTGCCGGACCAGAGCCGTCCGGGCGGCCGGCTCGGTGAGGTGCTCCAGGCCGAAGCCCAGCAGGACGGTGTCGTCCGTGGTGACCGCGCCGTACGTCTGGAACAGGGTGCCAGTGCGGGCCCAGTCCTTCAGGACGGCGGGGCTGCCCGCGGGCGGCCCGGCGACCTCCCAGGCGCCGAGCGCGGTCTCGAAGCCCTCGGTCTCGGTCGCCGTACCGCCGACGACCAGCGAGGCCTCGTCGGCGAGGACACCGCGTCCGCCGCTGCCGGGGTCGGTGACGTAGGCGATCGACACCTCGACGGACTTCCCGGCGTAGGCGCTCAGGTCGAACTCGACCTGCCGCCAGCCCCCGGAGGAGCCGGTGAGGCTGTTCCACTGCCCGGTGGTGCCGGTCGCGGTGCAGCCGTCGTCGGACAGGGTGAGGTAGCGCTCCAGCCAGGGGTGCTCACCCATGTAGAACCCGGCCGCGCACTCCGCCGGTACGGCCGTGCCGGTGGCGCCGCCCGTCTCGGGGAGCGTGGTCCAGTCGTCGGCGCCGGTGGTGTGCGCCTCGACCAGGGCGTGGTCGTAGCCGCTCTCGGTGTCCCACAGCAGCTGGGTGCGGAGCGTGGGCCGGTCGGAGGCGGTGACACCGGTGAGGTCGACGGTGCGGGTGAGCCGCTTGTAGGCGTCGTCGGTGTGGACGGCGGCGGCCATCCACTCGCCCGCGTAGGGCCCGTACGGGTTGACGGTGCCGGCGAACGCCCCGGCGCCCGCGCTCGCGAACTGCGGGTAGGTGTCGGTGGGCAGCTGGTCCGAGGTGACGCTGTAGGTTCCGGCGGTGTCCAGCGGGTTGCCGGGGGCGTCGCCGAGCGTGCCGGCGGTTCCGCCGAGCTTGCCGGAGCCGGTGAATCCGGTGGCCCCGGGGGTCGAGGTACGGGTGTAGGCGCCCAGGTAGTACTGGCTGAAGTCGTTGGACATGGTGCCGCCGCCGAGGTCGACGCTGCCGCCGGCCCGCTCGCCCGCCTCGATCAGCCTGCCGCCCTCGTTGAGGAAGGCACGCAGCTGGAGCTGGGTGGCGTTGCCGGGGACCGCGGCGCCGGTGTGGTGGACGACGGTGTGGAAGTGGTCGAGGACGCCGAGCGCGTGGGGCGCGCCCTGGGTGGCGACGTCCCAGACGGCCGCCCGCCGGCCGTTGGCCTTCAGGGCGTCCACGTACTTCTGGGTCTGCGTGGCCTTCGCGCCCTCCTCGGCGACGACGAGGACGTCCGCGCGGGGCCGCTCGGCGATCGTGTACGTGAAGTGCTCGCTCTCGGTCCGCTTGCCGCGCTTCGTCTCGCCGGCGAACCAGACCTCGACCCGGTCGCCACGGTCGCCGTCCTTGACCTTGGCCCGGTACTCGTCGAAGTAGAGGTTGTCCTCGCCGCCGTACGTCTCGCCGCCCCGCCAGGGCCGCAGCCTCATGTCGTGGACGCGTCCGCCGTTGACGCGGTACTTCAGCTCCTTGTCGCGCACCGACTTGCGTACGACGACGGAGACCTCCTGGTCGGCGCCGCGCGAGTAGGACGTGGTGAAGGGGGCCGGGGTGAAGTCGGCGGCCTCCAGGCCGACCGCGGAGGACGGCCGGTCGGGGTGGGCGGCGGTCTCGGCGACGGAGAGCGCGAAGGGGATGTTCTTCGCGAACTCCTGCTGGATCAGTTTCTCGTCGTCGGGGAAGTTGAAGCCCGACTGGCAGTCGCCCGCGTTCCACTCGTCGTCGGGGTCCTGCTCGGAGATGGTCTGGCAGGTCGACATCTCAGGGGTGAACATCGCCATGCCGTTGACGTTGGCCGCGTGGCCGTCCGCCTCGCCGTTGGTGGTGTACAGCTCCGAGGAGACCTGCGGGTGGTAGCCGGGGATCGCGGGGTTGTCCGGCGTACCGGCGAGCGCCTCGTAGAGGACGTCGTCCGGGGTGTTCGTGGCCACCTGCCAGCCGACGCCGTAGAGGATGAGCTCGGCCGCGGAGTGGTAGTTGATGCCGTACGTGAAGCCGATCCGCTTCTGGAAGGCGTCCAGGGCCTTGGTCTCGGGCTCGGAGTTCGGGCCGGTGCCCCGGTAGGTCTGGCTGGTGGGGTTGGGGGACGAACCCTCGTCGTCGTAGCCCCACTTGTAGGCGAAGTTGCGGTTGAGGTCGACGCCGTCGCCGGTGCCGATGGCGCCGTCACCGTTGTTGTCGCGCAGGTTCTTGCGCCACAGGCGGTTGTCGGTGCTCTCGAACGTGTAGTCGTAGCCGTCGGGGTTGGCCGACAGGAGGAACCACAGTTCGGTGGAGTCGACCAGCTTCTTGATCCGCCGGTCCTTGTCGTACTTGTCCAGGTAGTGGTGCATCAGCCGCCGGGTCATCTCCGGGGTGATCCACTCGCGCGCGTGCTGGTTGGACATGTAGAGGACGGAGGGCTTGGAGCCGTCCTTCGACTTCTTCGCGTTCTTGGTGAGCTTGAGCGCGAGGATGTCCTGGCCGTTCACCGTCTTGCCGATGGAGACGACCTTGGTGAGGCGGGGGTTGTCCCGCGCGGTCCGCAGGATCTCCTCCTTGAGGCCGCCGCTGCCGCCGTACGGGCGGAAGACGCCCTCGGCGGCGTCCTCGACGCGCTTGTCGGCGCGGGTGGAGAGGGTGTGCTCCTTGAGGTCGACGCCCTGTTTCTCCAGCTTCCCGGCCTGCTGGTCGGTGAGGTAGACCTCGACGGTGGCCGTCCCCTTGTCGGGGACCTGCTCACCGAGTTCGTGGCCGTCCTGGCCGGCGGCCAGCAGCAGGGGTACCTGCTCCTGGGTCACGTCGGCGCGGAAGACCTTCACCTCGTCGGTGTCCGCGGTCGCGGGGCCGGCGGGTTGTGCCTGGGCGATGGGCGCGAAGCTCGCTCCGCCGATCAGGAGCGCGCCGACGGCGAGGATCGATCTCGCTCTTCGTCTCATGAACCCCCCTAGATGGGGCCTGTCCGACAGGCCTGCGTTCGCCACAGCAGCGAACAGATGCCAGGCTCATGACAGCTCATGATCGAGTCAAGAGCGCGGCAAGGACACGCGAAAGCCGGTGCCGGTCACCCAAGTGGGCGCCCGCACCGGCTCATTGACGGCCCGTGTGCGGTGGGCCGACGCGCGTTCGGTCAGCCGACGAGGTTGTCGGCCAGCTCCTCCTCGCCGAGGTTGGCGTCCGTGCCGGGAATGCCGAGGTCCGAGGCCCGCTTGTCGGCCATGGCCAGCAGGCGGCGGATGCGGCCGGCGACG
>NZ_RAIF01000012.1:181651-187805 GCF_003671715.1 Streptomyces sp. E2N166
GGCCAGCACCGCGTCGTGGGCACCGAGCCGGGTGAGCAGGGCGCCGATCGCGTCGCCGTCGCGGACCACGACCCGGTCCACGCCGCGCACCTCGCGGGCCTTGGCGGGGATCGACAGCCGACGGGCGGCGCCGACCAGCGCGAGCGCGGCCTCGGGGCCCGGGCAGGTCACCTCCAGGGAGGAGGAGCGGCCGGGCTCGGTGAGTGAGCCGTGCGCCAGGAAGGCTCCGCGCCAGGCTGCCTCGGCGTCGCAGGTGGCCCCCGAGACCACCTGCGGCGGCAGGCCGCGGATCGGGCGTCCCCGGCCGTCCACCAGGCCGGTCTGGCGGGCCAGCTGGTCACCGCCCGCGACCACCCGGACGACGAAACGCGAGCCGCGGCGCAGCCCGCCCGGCGCCATCACGATCAGCTCGGAACTGTGTCCGAAGATCTCCAGGATGTCCTGCTTGAGCCGCCGGGCCGCTCTCGCGATGTCCAGCTCCGCCTCGATCACAATGCGCCCGCTCACCAGGTGGAGGCCGCCGGCGAACCGCAGAATGGCGGAGACCTCCGCCTTTCTGCAGCAGGTCCGGGTGACGGGGAGCCGGGAGATCTCGTCCTTCACCGCTGCCGTCATCGCCATGGGCCGATCCTTCCATGCATCCGAAAAATACGGTCGTACGCGGCGGCCAGCAGCTCCGGGTCGTGCCTCGGGGTCCCGTCGGTCCGGGCGACCGGAGCCAGTTCGACAGCGGCGCCGAACCGTTTCGCGGCGTCGGTGAGCGAGTCACGGTCGGGCACGGCGGCCTCGTCGGCCAGCACCACGTCCAGGGCGAGTTTAGGGGCGTGTCGTCCCAAAACCTCCAAATGACGCTGCGGTGAGAAGCCCTCGGTTTCTCCGGGTTGCGGAGCGAGGTTCAAGGAGAGCACCCGGCGGGCCTTCGTCTCGACGAGCGCGTCCAGCAGATCGGGCACGAGCAGGTGCGGGATGACCGAGGAGAACCAGGAGCCGGGGCCGAGCACCACCCAGTCCGCGTCCAGGACGGCGTCGACCGCCTCCGGGACGGCGGGCGGGTCGTTCGGCACCAGGTGCACGGACTGCACCTCGCCCGGCGTGAGCGCCACGGTGGCCTGCCCGCGCACGGTGTCCACCTCGTCGGGCCGGTCCGGGTCGTGCCCCCTGACCAGGGCCTGGAGCTCCAGCGGCACGGCGGACATGGGCAGCACCCGTCCGTGCGCGCCGAGCAGCTTGCCGACCAGGTCCAGCGCCTGGACGTGGTCGCCCAGCTGCTCCCACAGGGCGACGATCAGCAGATTGCCGACCGCGTGCTCGTGCAGGTCGCCCTGGGACTGGAAGCGGTGCTGGATGACGCGGGCCCAGGTCTGGCCCCAGTCGTCGTCGCCGCACAGCGCGGCCAGCGCCTTGCGCAGGTCGCCGGGCGGCAGGACGCCCAGCTCGTCACGGAGGCGCCCGCTGGAGCCGCCGTCGTCGGCCACCGTGACGACGGCGGTGAGGTCGCCGGTGATCCGGCGCAGTGCGGCGAGCGAGGCGGACAGGCCCATGCCGCCGCCGAGGGCGACGACCTTGGGCTGGGCGCCCCGGCGGCGCGGCTTGCCGCCGCGCGCCTGTTCGGGCCGGGCGGCACGGGTTTCGGCGGGCCTGCCGCCGCGCCCCTCGGGCACCACCCGGCGCAGCCTGCTCAGCCGCGGAGTACGTCCTGTCATTCCCGTCCCATGTCCCGGTGGACGACCACCGTCTCCACGCCCTCGGCGACGAGCCGGGCGGCGAGCTTCTCCGACATGGCCACGGACCGGTGCTTGCCACCGGTGCAGCCGACGGCGACGGTCACATAGCGCTTGCCCTCCCGACGGTAGCCTGCGGCGATCATCTGGAGCAGCTCGGTGTAGCGGTCGAGGAACTCCTTGGCCCCGGGCTGATTGAGGACGTACGAGGACACCTCCTCGTTCAGGCCGGTGAAGGGGCGCAGCTCCGGGACCCAGTGCGGGTTGGGCAGGAAGCGCATGTCCACGACCAGGTCGGCGTCGACCGGGAGGCCGTACTTGAAGCCGAAGGACATGACGGTGGCCCGCAGCTCGGGCTCCTCGTCGCCGGCGAACTGGGCGTCCATCTTGGCGCGCAGCTCGTGCACGTTGAGGCTGGAGGTGTCGATCACCAGGTCGGCGTCGCCGCGCAGCTCGCGCAGCAGCTCCCGCTCGGCGGCGATGCCGTCGACGATGCGGCCGTCGCCCTGGAGGGGGTGCGGGCGGCGCACCGACTCGAAGCGGCGCACCAGTGCCTCGTCGGAGGACTCCAGGAAGACGATCCGGCGGGTGACGCCTCGGGAGTCGAGGTCCGCGAGGGATTCGCGCAGATTGTCGAAGAAGCGCCGGCCGCGGACGTCGACGACGACCGCGATCCGTGCCACGTTGCCCTGGGAGCGGGCGCCGAGCTCCACCATGGTGGGGATCAGCGCGGGCGGGAGGTTGTCGACGACGAACCAGCCCAGGTCCTCCAGACACTTGGCCGCCGTCGAGCGGCCGGCTCCGGACATGCCGGAGATGATCACCAGCTCGGGGATGGCCGCCTCGTGCGCCCCGGCTGTTTCCTTGCCCGTACTCACCTGTGCTCCGTCGTCCTGGCGCTGTTCGGAAGCGGCCGTCTGCGGGGCCGCCTCCTCGCCGGTCGTGCCGTGGGCCTGTTCTCGCCCCACTGTGGGCTGTGCCTCGTGCTCGGTCATCTCTCCTGCCCCCGTCGTTCGTCCGGGGTGCCCGCGGTCACGGGCTCCCCAGGGGCATCCGCCGTCGTCTCGGGTGCCCCGTCCTCGTCATCAATGATCTCTCCGGTCGCCGTGTTCACGGCGGGCGCGGCCGGGGTGGCCCGGGCGAGGGCCACGGCCACGGTCTCGGCCGTCTTGCGGCCTATGCCGGGCACCTCGCAGATCTGGTCGATCGTCGCCGACCGCAGCTTCTTCACCGAACCGAAGTGCTTGATCAGCGCCTGCTTGCGGGTCTCCCCGAGGCCCGGCACGTCGTCCAGCGGGCTGGAGCGGAAGCGCTTAGCGCGCTTGGCGCGCTGGTAGGTGATCGCGAAGCGATGCGCCTCGTCACGGACCCGCTGCAGCAGGTACAGGCCCTCGCTGGTGCGGGGCAGGGCGACCGGGTCGTCCTCGCGCGGCAGCCAGACCTCCTCAAGGCGCTTGGCGAGTCCGCAGACGGCGATGTCGTCGATGCCCAGCTCGTCCAGGGCCCGCTGGGCCGCCGCGACCTGCGGCTGCCCGCCGTCGACGACGACGAGCTGGGGCGGGTAGGCGAAGCGCTTGGGCCGGCCGTCGTCGTCCTTCAGGGCCGGGCCGTCCGTGAGCTGCTCGTCGCCGCCCGCCCCCGTGCCGTCCGCACCGTCCTCACCGTCCGCCCACTCGCCGGTCTTCTCCTTCTCGGCGAGGTAGCGGCGGAAGCGGCGGGTGATGACCTCGTGCATGGAACGGACGTCGTCCTGTCCGGCGAAGCCCTTGATCTGGAACCGGCGGTACTCGCTCTTGCGGGCCAGCCCGTCCTCGAAGACGACCATGGAGGCCACGACGTCGTCGCCCTGGAGGTGCGAGATGTCGTAGCACTCGATCCGGAGCGGGGCGCTGTCCAGGTCGAGGGCGTCGGCGATCTCCTCCAGCGCGCGTGAGCGCGTCGTCAGGTCGGAGGCGCGCTTGGTCTTGTGCAGGACGAGCGCCTGCTGGGCGTTGCGCTGGACGGTCTCCATCAGCGCCTTCTTGTCGCCGCGCTGCGGGATGCGCAGCGACACGCCCGACCCGCGGCGCTCCGTCAGCCACTGCTGGACCGGCTCCACCGGGTCGGGCAGGGCGGGGACCAGGACCTCCTTGGGGACCGCGTCCCCGGTCTCCTCGCCGTACAGCTGCTGGAGAGCGTGCTCGACGAGGGCGCCGGTGGTGATCTCCTCCACCTTGTCCGTGACCCAGCCGCGCTGGCCGCGCACGCGTCCGCCGCGCACGTGGAAGATCTGGACGGCCGCCTCCAGCTCGTCCTCGGCGACCGCGATCAGGTCGGCGTCGGTCGCGTCGGCGAGCACCACCGCGCTCTTCTCCATGGCCTTCTTCAGGGCCCCGATGTCGTCGCGCAGGCGCGCCGCCCGCTCGTACTCCATCTCGTCGGCCGCCTCGGCCATCTGCCGCTCCAGGCGGCGCAGGTACGTGCCGGTGCGGCCGGCCATGAAGTCGCAGAACTCGTCGGCCAGGTCCCAGTGGTCGTCCGGGGAGATGCGCTCGACGCAGGGCGCGGAGCACTTGCCGATGTAGCCGAGCAGACAGGGACGGCCGGTCCGGGCGGCGTTCTTGAAGACGCCGGCGGAGCAGGTCCGCACCGGGAAGACGCGCAGCAGGAGGTCGACCGTGTCGCGGATCGCCCAGGCGTGTCCGTACGGCCCGAAATACCGCACGCCCTTCTTCTTGTGCCCGCGCATCACCTGCACGCGCGGGAATTCCTCGTTCATCGTCACCGCGAGGTAGGGGTAGCTCTTGTCGTCGCGGTACTTCACGTTGAACCGGGGGTCGTACTCCTTGATCCAGGAGTACTCCAGCTGCAGCGCCTCGACCTCCGTGGACACCACGGTCCACTCCACGGACGCGGCCGTGGTGACCATGGTGCGCGTGCGGGGGTGGAGGTTCGCCAGGTCCTGGAAGTAGTTCGCCAGGCGCTGGCGCAGGCTCTTCGCCTTTCCGACGTAGATCACCCGGCGGTGCTCGTCGCGGAACCTGTACACCCCCGGGGAGTCCGGGATCTCACCCGGCCTGGGGCGGTAGCTGGAGGGGTCGGCCATGACTCACACCCTACTGGCGGGGGCCGACACTCCGGCGGGGCTGTGGACGACGGGCCGGTGCCCTGTGGACGACCGGAGGAGGGACCGGAGGGAGACGGTCCGGGGCCGTTCGGTCACGCCGAGTGCCCTCGGGGCGGCGAGCCGGTGTGTTCTCGGCCAGGAGCGCGTCGCGGTCGGGTGTCAGGTGTTGTCGGGGCTTGGTCAACACGCTTCAATGCGGGGGGACTCGGGGCCCTGGAGCGCGGCGTACGGACATGTGAAGACCCTCTGTGCCGCAACGGGGGCGGCGGCCCCGACCCATCCCCTCGACGGATCCTCTCGACGGATCCGCGTCGAACGGTCTGACCAGCCGTTGTGGACTTCACAGAAAGGCCCCTGCATGCCGCACGCCACTCAGCACGCGGACGTCGCCACCGCGGAACTCGACTCGGCCCTGCGCGGCGGCCCCTTCCACGTCGCGCTGCGCGCCGCGATCGCCGCTCGCGGACTGCCGCTGCAGCGCGTGCAGCACCATCTGTCGCGCCACGGGGTGAGAGTGGGCGTCACGAGTCTGAGCTACTGGCAGCAGGGCGCCCGGCGGCCGCAGCGCCCGGAGTCGCTGCGGGCCGTGCGGGCGCTGGAGGAGATTCTCCAGCTGCCCGAGGAGTCGCTGATACGCCTGCTGGCCGAGGCCGACGAGGACACCTCGGCCAAGCGGCCCTCGGCCCGTTCCTACCGCTCCTACGTGGAGGCCTCGGGCGTACTCGACCGGCTGCTGGCCGAGCTGGACCATCCGCCGTCGGACGGCGGTGTGTACACCCTCGGGCACCATGAACTGATCCGGGTCGGGCCGCGCCGCGAACTTGCGGGCCGCGAGTCGCACCACATCGTCCGCGCCCACCGCGACGGCGTCGACCGTTTCGTCGCGGTCCACCAGGGCGACCCTGGATGCGCTCCCGCGCGGATGACCGTCCACGCGCTGGAGAACTGCCGTACGGGACGCGTCCGCACCCACCACGACACCGGCGTGCTCGTGACCGAGTTGCTCTTCGACACGCGCCTGCGGGCCGGGGACACCCACCTCTTCCGCTACGGCGTGGAGGACGGCACGGCGGGGGCCTCGCGCGAGTACGTCCGCGGGTTCGGTTCGGCGAGCGGGCAGTACGCGCTCCAGGTGCGGTTCGACGCCGCGGCCCTGCCGGTGCGCTGCCACCGGTTCACGCAGCACTCGCCGGCGGCACCGCGCGGAGGCCGGCAGGAACTGACCCTCAGCGGGCGGCACCGCTCGGTGCACCTCGTGGAGCCGCGGGTGCGGTCGGGGATGCTGGGGATCGGGTGGGACTGGGAGTGAGCGGGGGGAGCTGGGGGC
>NZ_RAIF01000012.1:187815-190516 GCF_003671715.1 Streptomyces sp. E2N166
ACGGGCCGGGCCCGGGAATGAGCGGGGGCGCCGGCCCGTGCCGGTCAGGTCCCGGGGCTCGCGACGATCCGGCCCTGCTTCACCTCGACCGGCAGTTCGATGAGCGGCACGGTCGCCGGGGCGTGCAGCACCTCGCCGGTGCGGGCGTCGAATTCGCTGCCGTGGCAGGGGCAGACGAGTTTCGCCCCCTGCAGCTTCTTGATGGGGCAGCCCGCGTGCGTGCAGACCGTGCTGAACGCCTTCAGGGAACCGTCCTCGGCGCGGCTGACCACCACGTTCGCGTCCCGGTAGAGCTTGGTCGCGCCCTTGGCGACCTCGCCGTCCGTACCGAGGTCGACGGGTGCGGTCGGCCTGGCCGGCGCGGCTCCGTCGTCGCCCGGCGAGCAGGCTGCCATACCGAGTCCGGCGACAGGCGTGAGGGCCGCCGAGCGCAGGACGGTGCGGCGGCTCGGGACGGGACGGCCGGGCATGGGTTCTCCACTGGTCGGGGGCGTGCAGGGCGACGATATCCGGCGGCCGGGGCCGCGACTGAGGGCGGGTCGCACCGAGGCGGTGGTAACCGCGATGGTCGCGTAAACGCTTGCGCAAGCGTTTACGCGACCATCGCGGATGGGATACGGTCCCCGCCAGTACACGCGGGACGGTCCGCGGTCCGGAGGCGGACGCGCGGCAGGACGGGAAGGGGGCACGCCGATGGCGACCATGGCCGATGTCGCCCGCAGCGCCGGGGTCTCCGTGGCGACCGTCTCGCACGTGCTCAACGACACCCGTCCCGTGCTGCCGGGCACCCGCCAGGCGGTGCTGGACGCCATCGAGGAGCTCGGCTACACCCCGAACACCCTCGCCCGCTCCCTGGTGACCTCCCGCACCCGCTCCATCGGGCTCGCGGTGTCGGCGATCAGCAACCCGTACTTCACGGAGATCCTCCAGGGCGTCGAGGCCGCCGCCCTGGAGCACGGATACAGCCTGCTCATCGCAGACCCCCACGACGATCCGGGGCACGAGCGCAAGGTCGTCCAACTGCTGCACGAGCGGCGCGTGGACGGCATGATCGTCGCACCATCCGCCGATCCGCGCGGCCTCCTCGCCTACCTCGGCCGCCACCGCGTGCCGGCCGTGTTCCTCGACCGGGTCCTGGACGCGCCGGAGGGCGAGGGGGCCCCGCGCTTCGACCAGGTGTGCGCCGAGAGCGCCGAGCCGACGACCCGGCTGGTCACCCATCTCTCCGGGCTCGGCCACCGCAGGATCGGGCTCGTCGCGGGCCGACCGGGGCTCAGCACGACGCGCGAACGGATCACCGGCTACCGGCACGGCCTCGCGGCCGCCGGGCTGCCGTACGACGAACGGCTCCTGGTCCACGGCGACTCCGAGGCGGCCGGCGGTGAACGGGCCGCGGCGGCCCTGCTGTCCCTGGCGGTGCCGCCCACCGCGCTGGTCACCGCCAACAACGCGATGACCATCGGCGCGCTGCGCGCCCTGCGGGACCGCGGTCTGTCCGTGCCGGGTGACCTCGCGCTGTGCTGCTTCGACGACTTCGCCTGGGCCGACCTCTTCTCCCCCCGGCTCAGCGCCGTCGCGCAGCCCAGCAGGGAACTCGGCGCCCAGGCCGTACGCCTGCTGCTGGAACGCCTCGCCGCGCCGGACCGGCCGGCGCGGACCCTGCGGCTGCCCTGCACCTTCGTCCACCGCACCTCGTGCGGCTGCCCCGAGCAGCCCCGGCAAGCCTCCGCAAAGGCTCACGAAAGGAGTCTCCCGTGATCGTCGTCGCCGGTGAGGCACTGATCGACCTGGTACCGCAGGGCACGGGTGCCCTCGCCGCGCTGCGGCCGGCGCTCGGCGGCGGACCGTACAACACGGCCGTCGCGCTGGGCCGTCTCGGCTCGCCCGCCGCCTTCTGCTCCCGGGTGTCGCGCGACGCCTTCGGCGAGGCGCTGCTGGACCGGCTGCGCGAAACCGGCGTGGACGTCACGCCGGTGCAGCGCGGGGCCGAGCCGACGACGCTCGCCGTGGCCTCGGTGGGCGCGGACGGCTCGGCCGCGTACGCCTTCTATGTGGACGGGACGGCGGACCGGCTGTTCTCGGTGCCCGCCGCGCTGCCGTCCGGCACCCGGGCGGTCTCCTTCGGAACCTGCTCCCTGGTGCTGGAGCCGGGGGCGAGCGCGTACGAGGAGCTGCTGCGCGAGACGGCCGCGCGGGGGGTGTTCACGGCGCTGGACCCGAACATCCGGGCCGGGCTGATCCCGGACCCGGACGCCTACCGGGCCCGGTTCAGGAGCTGGCTGCCGTCGGTGTCGCTGCTGAAACTGTCCGCCGAGGACGCCGAGTGGCTGGGCGGCACGCCCCGGGAGTGGCTGGCGGCGGGCCCGGCGGCGGTCGTGGTCACCCGGGGCGGTGCGGGGCTGACGGCGTACACCCGTGACGGGGGCGAGTACGCCGTGCCGGGCGAGCGGGTCGACGTGGTGGACACGATCGGCGCCGGCGACACGGTGAACGCGGCGCTGCTGCACGGCCTCGCGGTACGGGACGCCCTCGACGACGAGGCGGTGGCCGGTCTGGGGGCGGAGGGCTGGGCGGAACTGCTGGGGTTCGCCGCCCGCGCGGCGGCGGTCACCTGTTCGCGGGCGGGCGCGGAGCCGCCGTACGCCCACGAGGTGGCCGTCTGAGCCGCATCGGAGCGGGCTCCGGGCCGGGTGTGGCTCAG
>NZ_RAIF01000012.1:190526-241835 GCF_003671715.1 Streptomyces sp. E2N166
CACGGCCCGCAGGGCGCCAGGGCGGCGGCCGTCGAGGTGGTCCAGCGCCGCGGCCGTGGCGTCGTCCGCGGGCAGGTGTACGACGATCCGCTGGCCCTCCTCGGGAAGCGCCAGCGTCTCGTACGACAGCCGCAGGGGTCCGGCCTCCGGGTGCTCGACGTGCTGGGTCCCGACGCGTCGCGGGGCCACCGCGAGGTCTGCGAACCGGTCGGTGAACGCCGCCCCCGCCGTCACCGTCAGCTCGTCGGCCAGCTCGGCCACGTACGGGTCGCGCAGCGGGGCCTCGTGCCGGAGCTGGGCGACCAGGTCGTCGGCCACGCGGTCCCAGTCGGGGTAGGCGGCGCGGGCCCGCTCGTCGGTGAACAGGTACCGGAGCAGGTTGGGCCGGCCGTCGTCGAACAGCCCGAGCGGTCCGGTGAGCCGCGCGTAGCCGTCCGTGTGGGCGAGGACGTCGCCGATCCAGTTGAGCACCACGGCGGGGGTGGGCTCCAGGCGGTCCAGTACGGCCCGCACGGTGGGGCGCGCGCCGCGGCTGAGGGGCGGGGCCGCGGCGCAGAGCAGCGGGTCGCCGCCGTCGGCCTCCTTGGTCAGCCGGCGCAGCAGCATGCGGTCGCGCAGCGACAGGTTCAGCGCGTCGGCGAGGGCACCGAGCACCTGGACGGACGGGTTGCGGTCGCGGCCCTGTTCCAGCCGGGTGAGGTACTCGACGCTGACTCCGGCCAGGGTGGCCAGTTCGGCGCGGCGAAGGCCGGGGGTGCGGCGGCGGGCGCCGGCGGGGAGACCCACCTCGACGGGGGTGACGGATTCGCGCCAGGTCCGCAGGAACGTGCCCAACTCGTTGTCGCTCACATCTGGAACGTACCAATGCGCGCGGGCGAAAGGATGGCCCTGCGACTACCACGCTCGGGCCGGTCTCCCTGCGAGGGCACGGTCGCCCCAGGGTTGAGGCATGACGAATGACATCTCCGGCACCGCCACCGCCGCTCCCCTGCCGATCGCTCCCGGCCAGTGGGCGATGGACCCGTTCCACTCCGCCGTGAACTTCACCATCCGCCACCTGGGCATCGCCAAGGTGCGGGGGCGCTTCGGCGGCGTGCGGGCCGAACTGTTCGTCGGGGAGCGGGTCGAGGACGTCCGGGTCTCCGCGACGATCGATCTGGCCTCCATCGACACCGGGAACGCCGACCGGGACGCGCACGTACGCGCCTCCGACCTGCTCGACGTGGCCAAGCGGCCGACGATGACCTACCGCTCGACCCGGGTGTGGGGCGACGGCCAGGACTGGACCATGGAAGGCGAGCTGACGATCGGTGACGTGACCCGCCCGGTGACGCTCGCCGTGGAGTTCGGCGGGCTGGGAGCCATGACCGCCGGCGGCGACGGCCGCCACGCCGGGTTCGAGGCGACGGGTGAGATCCGGCGCAGCGAGTTCGGCCTGGACTTCGCTCCGGGGCTGCTCGGGGAGGTGGTGAGGCTCCAGCTCGACATGCAGTTCGTGGAGCCGGCGGCCGCCTGAGCGCGTCGGCCGCACGAACGCCGCGCCGGGCCCTACGGGATCGTCCGTGGGGCCCGGCGCGGTTTCTGCTCAGGCCTTGCTCGTCCGCGTCGTCTTCTTCGCGGCGGGCTTGGCGGCCTTCGCGGGGGCCTTCTTGGCCGCCTTGGTGGCCGTCTTCGTGGCGGCCGTGCCGGTGACCGCCTTGGTGGCGGTCTTCTTGGCGGTGGTCTTGGCCGCCACCGTCTTCGCCGCCTTGCGCGGGGTCTTCACCGTGACCGCGTCGCTGATCCGGTCGGCGCCGAGGACCTCCTGGAGGAACTTGCCGGTGTGGCTGGCGGGAACACCCGCGACCTGCTCGGGCGTGCCCTCGGCGACCACCAGGCCACCACCGGCCCCGCCCTCGGGACCCATGTCGACGACCCAGTCGGCGGTCTTGATCACGTCGAGGTTGTGCTCGATGACGATGACCGTGTTGCCCTTGTCGACCAGGCCGGACAGGACGGTCAGCAGCTTGCTGATGTCCTCGAAGTGCAGACCGGTGGTCGGCTCGTCCAGGACGTAGACCGTGCGTCCGGTGGAGCGGCGCTGCAGCTCGCTGGCGAGCTTGACGCGCTGGGCCTCGCCGCCGGACAGGGTGGTCGCGGACTGGCCGAGCCGGACGTAGCCGAGGCCGACGTCCTTCAGCGTCTTCATGTGCCGGGAGATGGCGGGGACCGCCTCGAAGAAGTCGGTCGCCTCCTCGATCGGCATGTTCAGGACGTCGGCGATCGACTTGCCCTTGTAGTGGACCTCCAGGGTCTCCCGGTTGTACCGGGCGCCGTGGCAGACCTCGCACGGGACGTAGACGTCCGGGAGGAAGTTCATCTCGATCTTGATCGTGCCGTCGCCCGCGCAGTTCTCGCAGCGGCCGCCCTTGACGTTGAAGGAGAACCGGCCGGGCATGTACCCGCGGACCTTCGCCTCGGTCGTCTCGGCGAACAGCTTGCGGACGTGGTCGAAGACGCCGGTGTACGTCGCCGGGTTCGACCGCGGGGTGCGGCCGATGGGCGACTGGTCGACGTGGACGACCTTGTCGACGAGGTCGTCGCCGTCCACGCGCGTGTGCCTGCCGGGAACGCTCCGTGCGCCGTTCAGCTCGCGCGCCAGGTGCGTGTACAGGATGTCGTTGACCAGGGTCGACTTGCCGGAGCCGGAGACGCCGGTGACGGCCGTGAACACGCCCAGCGGGAAGGACACGTCGATGTCCTGGAGATTGTTCTCGCGGGCGCCGTGCACGGTGAGCTGCCTGGAGGGATCGCGCGGGCGCCGGATGTCGGGCAGCGGGATGGCCTTCTTGCCGGACAGGTACAGGCCGGTCTGCGACTCGGCGTTGTCGAGCAGCTCCTTGAGGGAGCCGCTGTGCACGACCTTGCCGCCGTGCTCGCCGGCGCCGGGGCCGATGTCGACGATCCAGTCGGCGACCTTGATGGTGTCCTCGTCGTGCTCGACGACGATGAGCGTGTTGCCCATGTCGCGGAGCCGGACGAGGGTCTCGATCAGCCGGTGGTTGTCCCGCTGGTGCAGGCCGATGGACGGCTCGTCGAGGACGTACAGCACGCCGACGAGTCCGGAGCCGATCTGGGTGGCCAGGCGGATGCGCTGGGCCTCGCCGCCGGAGAGGGTGCCGGCCGCACGGTTCAGCGAGAGGTAGTCCAGGCCGACGTCGACCAGGAACCGCAGCCGCTCGTTGACCTCCTTCAGCACGCGCTCGGCGATCTTCTTGTCGCGGGCGCTGAGCTTCAGCTCACCCAGGAAGTCCGCGCAGTCGCTGATGGACATCGCCGAGACCTCGGCGATCGACTTGCCCATGACGGTGACCGCGAGGACGAGCGGCTTCAGGCGGGTGCCCTCACAGGTGGGGCAGGGCACCTCGCGCATGTAGCCCTCGAAGCGCTCACGGCTGGCGTCGCTCTCGGCCTCGCTGTGCCGGCGCTTGACGAAGGGGATCGCGCCCTCGAAGGCCGTGGTGTACCGGCGCTCGCGTCCGTACCGGTTGCGGTAGCGGACCTCGACCTGGGTCTTGTGGCCGTACAGCAGGGCCTTGCGGGCGCGCAGCGGCAGGCCCGCGAAGGGGATGTCCGTCCGGAAGCCGAGCGCGTCCGCGAGGGCGCCGATCAGGCGCCCGAAGTAGTCCTTGGTGTGTCCGTGCGACCACGGGTGAATGGCGCCCTCGTCGAGGGACTTGTCCTCGTCCGGGACGATCAGTTCCGGGTCGACCTCCATGCGGGTGCCGATGCCGGAGCAGTCGGGGCAGGCGCCGAAGGGCGAGTTGAAGGAGAAGGAGCGGGGCTCCAGCTCCTCGAAGGACAGGTCGTCGTACGGGCAGTACAGGTGCTCGGAGTACATGCGCTCGCGCTCGGGGTCGTCCTCGGGGAGGTCGACGAAGTCGAGCACGACCATGCCGCCGGAGAGGCCGAGGGCGGTCTCCACGGAGTCGGTGAGGCGGCGCTTGGCGGTGTCCTTCACCGTGAGGCGGTCGACGACCACCTCGATGGTGTGCTTCTCCTGCTTCTTCAGCGTGGGCGGGTTGGACAGCTGGATGGTCTCGCCGTCGACCCGCGCGCGGGAGTAGCCCTTGGTCTGGAGGTCGGCGAAGAGGTCGACGAACTCGCCCTTGCGCTCGCGCACCAGCGGCGACAGCACCTGGAAGCGGCTGCCTTCCGGCAGCTCCAGGACCTTGTCGACGATGGCCTGCGGCGACTGGCGCGTGATCGGCCGGGCGCACTGGGGGCAGTGCGGCTTGCCGATGCGGGCGAAGAGCAGGCGCAGGTAGTCGTAGACCTCGGTGATGGTGCCGACCGTGGAGCGAGGGTTGCGCGAGGTCGACTTCTGGTCGATCGAGACCGCCGGGGAGAGGCCTTCGATGAAGTCGACGTCCGGCTTGTCCATCTGGCCGAGGAACTGCCGGGCGTAGGAGGAGAGCGACTCCACGTAGCGCCGCTGGCCCTCGGCGAAGATGGTGTCGAAGGCCAGGGAGGACTTGCCCGACCCGGACAGGCCCGTGAAGACGATGAGCGAGTCACGAGGCAGGTCGAGCGAGACGTTCTTCAGGTTGTGCTCGCGCGCGCCACGGACGATGAGACGGTCGGCCACGCCGGTCCGCACCTTTCTTGAGAGAAGTGACAGGGGCGAGGCCCCCGTCTTTCTCAGACTAGGGGGAGCCACTGACAACGCCGGTCGGATTCACCGGTTGTCAACAAACCCCGACTCCCCAGCATGCCCGACGCCGCATCCGACCATATAGCACGTGCATTCGATTTGCGGGCGTCGTCCATCGTCTTCACCCGAAGGTGTGGCGCGGTCTAGGGTCAGCACCATGATTGATCACGCGCATGACCTGGCGTCTGTACGTGACGCTACCGAGCGACTGCTCACCGCGGTCGGGAAACTGGACAACGCGTCCGTGACGGAGTCGTCACGGCTTCCGGGCTGGACCCGCGGCCACGTCCTCGCCCACCTCGCCCGCAACGCGGACGCCCTGGTGAACGTCTTCGAAGGACGCCCCATGTACGTCTCCGGCGAGGCCCGGGACGCCGACATCCAGCGGGACGCCCCGCGCCCGCTGGAAGCCCAGATCGCCGACGTGCGCGAGAGCGCGGCCAGGTTGCAGGACGCCTGGGCCGTGCCCGGGGACTGGTCGCGCACGGTGGAGCTGCGCAACGGGATCACCGACTCGGCCTCCCGGGTGCCGTTCCGGCGCTGGGTCGAGGTGGAGCTGCACCACGTGGACCTGGGCATCGGATATGAGCTGGAGGATCTTCCGGCGGAGTTCACGGAGCGGGAGACCGATTTCCTGGCCGCCCGGTTCGCCGGGCACCCGGACGTGCCGCCCACCCGCCTCACGGACGGCACGCGCGCGTGGAGCACGGGCCGGGAGGCGAGCGCCCCGGAGGTGACCGTCACCGGTCCCCCGGCCGACCTGCTCGGCTGGCTCGCCGGGCGCCGCGAGGGGACCGCGCTCTCGACGGAGGGCGGCCCGCTGCCGTCGCTGCCCCCGCTGTAGCCCGGGAGGGCGGTCCGCGGACCGCCTCCCGGGGCCAGGGGGTGCCGTCCGGATCAGGCCGGCTCCGGGCAACGGTGCCTCGCCACCGACCCCGCGCCCCCGGCGGGATCCGAACGACACCCCCTAGGCTGGCGTACATGACGTACAGCGGAGTGGTGCGGGTCGGCGGCCCCGCCGACGTGCATGAGCTCAAGGACCTGATGATCACCAAGGTCGCGGTCGGTCCGATGGACAACAACGCCTATCTACTGCGCTGCCGGGCCACCGACGAGCAGTTGCTGATCGATGCCGCGAACGACGCGCACTCACTGCTCGGCACGATCGGTGACGGCGGCCTCGCGTCCGTCGTCACCACCCACCGGCACGGCGACCACTGGCAGGCGCTCGCCGATGTCGTCGCGGCCACCGGCGCCCGTACCTACGCGGGTCGGCACGACGCCGAGGGCATCCCGGTGCCGACCGACGTCCCGGTCGACGACGGCGACACGATCCGGGTGGGGCAGGTGGAACTCACCGCGCGCCACCTGGTCGGGCACACTCCGGGCTCCATCGCCCTGGTGTACGACGACCCGCACGGGCACCCCCATGTCTTCACCGGGGATTGCCTCTTCCCAGGCGGTCCCGGCAGGACAACACGTCCGGAAGAGTTCAACTCCCTCATGGACGGCCTGGAGACCAAGGTCTTCGACGTCCTGCCCGACGAGACGTGGGTCTACCCCGGCCACGGCAACGACACCACCATCGGCACGGAGCGGCCCCACCTCGCGGAGTGGCGCGCACGAGGCTGGTAACTGTCCGACGACCGCCCCCCGCTGCGCTCGCCCAGTGTGAGCCGGGCTCCGATGGTGACCAGTACCGGACCCGAGCCCAGGGTCACCGCCGTGGCCACGGTCAGCCCGGCCCGCTGCACGGAGGCGAAGTGGGCCGTCGGGGACGCTTCCCTCTCTTCAGCACCAACCGAGACCTGGAGCGGATCCCAACCCCGTGGCCCGCCGCCCGTGAACGCAGGGGAACGCCCCCATCCATCCACCAACACAGCGGCCCGTCCACGGCGGGCCGCACGCGCTGGTGGCCATGGGCCGCCGCTCCATGACGGCGCGCTGGACAAAGGCCAGAACAACGAGCAGGTGTCTGACTGCCGCCAGGGTTTCAGCCCGGTCAGCGAACTCGCGATGGCGGAGCGGGCCGGGCCAGGCGGCCCCTCCGCCTCTGCGCAGCGGCTGTGCCGCTCAGCGCCGCCGGGTCGGCCCGCCGAAAGGCTCACGAGCGCCGGGCCACCTCCGCCCGGCCGGTTCAGGGCTTCTCGCCGTCCCGGTCGACGAGGGACTGGGTCATCTTCATCTCGCAGAATGTGACCTCGCCCTTCTTGTGCGAGCTCCCGGCCGACGAGCCGTCCGGGTACTTCTCCTCGTAGTCGCCCACCACGACCGACTGGCTCCCCTGGTACTGGAAGGTGTCGGGGTCGAGGAGGTACTCCCGGCGCTGAACGGCCTTGCTGCCCAGGTCCGGGTATATGGCGATGGCGTCATGCCCCAGGGGGTCCTTCACCAGGTGCGGGACCACCTCGATAGCGGGGTCCGCGGCCAGGGCCCGGTACAGCTTGGCCATTCCCTGCGGATGCACGGGATAGGCCTCGTTGAGGGTCGCCAGGAGCGCGAAGGTCTCGATCTGCTCACCCGTCAAGCCGGAGTCCTTGCCCATGGGGAACATGTCCGCCGCCTGCTTCCGGATCTCGGCGGGGTCATCCGGCAGCGAGGCGAGCAGGCGATACAGCCGCCGCTGCGAGGGCTCGTTGTCGCCGTCCGTGTCGTCCTCCCTCGCGGGGCTGTCGTACTGGACCCACTCCTCGCTCACCTCGGGCTTGGCATCGGGCGCCGCGTCCGACGCTCCGTACAGGCACTGCGCGGTCTTCAGGTAGACCCACTGGCCGTCACGCGGATGCAGATCCGGCTGCTCCGACACCACTTCCGCCGCCTGCTCCAGGAGTGCCGTCGCGGACGTCAGGTCCGGGCCGGCAGGCTGCACGCCGCGCTCGGGTCCATCGCCACCGACGAGCATGGTCACCAGCACCGCGATGGTGATCACCGTCGCGGCGCCCCCCGCAGCCGTCACGCGCCAGTCCAACCGCATCCTGCGGGCAGAGCTCTGCTGCGCTGCTCCCAGCAGCTTCTGGCGGCCGGGAGCCAGCCGCGCCCGGTCCGGCGTCGGCACATCGGCGCGCAACTCGTGCATCCTGGTCATGTCATCCATGAGTTACCGCCCCGTTGTGGTCGCTTACGAGGGTGGGGTCGGCGCCGAGCGCCGTACGCATCTTGCGCCGCGCCCGGCTGAGCCGGGAGCGGACCGTACCGACCGGCACCCCGAGGGCGTCGGCACACTCCTGATAGGTGAAGTCCGCCCAGGCGACCAGCAGCAGCACATGCCGGTCCTTCCCGGGCAAGGCCGCGACCGCCCCGGCCAGCGCCTGCTGCGAGGCCTCGGCCGTCACCCGCTCGTCGGCCCGTTCCGACCAGGACTCGGCCACCGGGTCGACGCCGGTACGGGCCAGCGCCCGCAGCGCCCGCACTTCGGAGCGGCGGTGGCTGCCGATGAGGTTGCTGGCGATGCCGTAGAGCCACGGCCGGGCACTGGCGCGCGCGACGTCGTAACGGGCGCGGTTGCGGAAGGCGATGAGGAAGGTCTGCGCCGTGATGTCGTCGGCGTGGCTGTCGCCCAGCCGGCGCATCACATACCGGTGGATCTCGGCGGCGTGTCTGTCGTAAAGCCTGGCGAATATCTCCGGCCGCTCCAGGGATTCCTGGATGACCAGCGCGTCGTCGGTGGGTGGGTCCCCCACGAGGCCCTCACTTCTTCGTGCAGTTGGAGTGAATGCATTCCACCCCCTGTTGTCCGAAGCGGCCAGGAGGGTTCACGCACAGGTGTTGAAACCGCTCGCACAAAGATGCGGCAGCTCGTGTGCCCGGACAGCCCACGAGCTGTCGTCACCAGAATCCGTGACAGCGGCACTCCACTCCGAGACCAAGGTCTTCGACGTACTCCCGGACGAGACGTGGGTCTACCCCGGGCACGGCAAGGACACCTCGATCGGCGCGGAACGGCCGCACCTGCCGGAGTGGCGCGCACGCGGCTGGTGACTGCCGCGCGCCTGGCGCGACGCGTTCACGGGCCGCCGGTTCCCCGATTCCCGCCGGCGGGAAGGCGGCCGGCGCCCCGGGCGTCTCAGGTCCGGGCCTGCCCCGCCCCGGCCAGCGCCGCGATCCGCTCCACACCGAACACGTACCCCTGCACACCGCACCCCGCGATCACACCGTCGGCGCGCTGCGAGATGTAGGAGTGGTGCCGGAACGACTCGCGCTGGTGGATGTTGGAGATGTGGACCTCCACCACCGGCAGCCCGTCGCAGGTGTTGAGCGCATCCAGGATCGCCACGGAGGTGTGCGAGTAGGCGGCGGGGTTGATCACGATCCCGCAGTGGTTCAGCCGGGCCTCGTGGATCCAGTCGACGAGTTCGCCCTCGTGGTTGGACTGCCGGAAGTCCACCGTGCCGCCGTGCGCCGTCGCCGCCTTCACGCACAGGGCCTCGACGTCGGCGAGGGTGTCGGAGCCGTAGATCTCCGGCTGACGCTGACCCAGCAGGTTCAGGTTGGGGCCGTTGAGGATCATGATCGGGGCATTGGCCAGGGTGCGGGGCACGGTTCCTCCGGTCCGTTCGAGGTGCGGCGGCCCTTGCGCGACCGCTGCTCGGACCCCGGTTTATCACGGTGCGCCGACGATCCGGCCGGCCGTACCCTCCGTTCATGACCCCGATCGCGTATCCGCCCAAGCCCTCGCCCGGCGACCGTGTCGCGGTGATATCCCCCTCCTCCGGTCTGCCTGGACTCTTCCCGCGCCCCTACGAGTTGGGCCTGGAACGGCTGCGCAAGGAGTACGGCTTGGACCCGGTGGAGTACCCGGCCACCCGGAAGATGGGCTCGACGCCCGAGGAGCGGGCCGCCGACATCCACGCGGCCTTCGCCGACCCCGGCATCAAGGCCGTGATCGCGTCGATCGGCGGCGACGACCAGATCACCGTGCTGCCGCTGCTGGACCGGGAGCTGATCCGGGCCAACCCGAAGCCGTTCTTCGGCACCAGCGACAACACGAATCTGCTCGCCTACCTGCGCAACACGGGCATCGTCGGCTACCACGGCGCGAGCGTCATGGTCGAGCTGGGGCGTCCCGGCGCCATGCACCCGCAGACCGCCGACTCCCTGCGCGCAGCGCTGTTCACCTCGGGGCCGTACGAGCTGCGGCCCGCCGAGCGGTGGAACGACGTCAACCGTGACTGGGCCGACCCGGCGGCCTTCGACGAGGAACCCGGCTCCCGGCCCGGGGCGGGCTGGTCCTGGGTGAACGCCGACCGGGTGGCCGAGGGCCGCAGTTGGGGCGGCTGCCTGGAGATCCTCGCCTGGCTGCTGATGGCCGACCGCGAGATCGCACGCGACCCGGCGGAGTACGACGGCGGCGTGCTGATCCTGGAGACGTCCGAGGAGATGCCGAGCGCCACGGAGGTCTTCCACACCCTGCGCAACATGGGCGAGCGCGGACTGCTCCGCCGCTTCTCCGCGCTGCTGATGGCCCGCCCGAAGACGTGGTCGTTCGAACGTCCCAACAGCCCCGACGAAGCCGCCCGGTACGCGGCGGAGCAGCACGAGGCGGTACTCCGGGCGATGCGGACCTACGCCCCCGGGGCCACGATCGTCTTCGACGTGGACTTCGGCCACACCGATCCGCAGGTCGTCATCCCGTACGGGGGCACCGTACGGGTCGACGGGCCCGCCCGGCGCATCACCGTCACGTACTGACGCTCGCCCCGTCCCCGTCTACGGATTGACGGCGAGCTCCGGGAAGCCACGCGGAGGCGAGGGCGACCGCCGGGACGGTCGGGCCGACCACGGCGTTGGTGCGGAGACCGCCATCGCAGAGGGCGACGGGCCCCGCATTCCCCGTCACGCGGGCCGGGCGGCCCGTGCACCCTCGCCGCGCTTGCACGCGGGAAGCGGCGGGCGGCTCCTGGCCGCTCGCCGCTCCCGGTGCTGGTCCCCCAGCACACCCGGCTGGAGGTCGGTCGTACGTGGTCAGGCCTCGACGCTGTCCTTGGAAGCGTCGTCGTCCTTGGTGACCGCCTCTTCCGCCTCGGCCTTCTTGGAGGCCCGAAGGCTGGTGATCGTGGTGACGATCAGGACGGAGCAGATCACGCCGAGCGAGACCGGGATGCTGATCTCGGGGACGTGGACCCCGGACTCGTGCAGGGCGTGCAGCACCAGCTTGATGCCGATGAAGCCCAGGATCACCGACAGACCGTAGGAGAGGTGCACCAGCTTCCTCAGCAGGCCGCCGAGGAGGAAGTACAGCTGACGCAGACCCATGAGCGCGAACGCGTTGGCCGTGAACACGATGTACGGGTCCTGGGTCAGGCCGAAGATCGCCGGGATGGAGTCGAGTGCGAAGAGCACGTCGGTGGTGCCGATCGCGAGCATCACGACCAGCATCGGGGTCATGATGCGCTTGCCGTTCTCCTCGATCCACAGCTTGGTGCCGTGGTATCGGTCGGCGACGCCGAAGCGGCGCTCGGCCGCCTTGAGCAGCTTGTTCTCTTCGAACTCCTCGTCGTCCTCGTCGGCCCGCGCCTCCTGGATGAGCTTCCAGGCGGTGTAGATGAGGAAGGCGCCGAAGATGTAGAAGACCCAGGCGAAGTTGGCGATGATCGCGGCGCCCGCCGCGATGAAGACGGCCCTGAGGACCAGGGCTATGAGGACACCGATGAGGAGCACTCGCTGCTGGTACTGCGAGGGCACCGCGAACTTCGCCATGATCAGGATGAAGACGAAGAGGTTGTCCACGCTCAGGGACTTCTCGGTGATGAAGCCCGCGAAGAACTCGCCGGCCGGCTGGCCGCCGCCGAAGACGAGCAGGCCGACTCCGAAGAGGCCCGCCAGGGCGATCCAGACGGCCGTCCAGATCCCGGCTTCCTTGATCGATACGTCGTGCGGCTTGCGGCCGATGAAGAAGTCGGCCCCGATCAGGGCAGCAAGGCCCACGATGGTCAGGACCCACAGGGTCAGGGAAACTTCCACTACTACGCCTCCGGCAGTACGTCACACGGCAAATGTCAGCGTCGTCGCTACCGGAGGTCTCTTCCACCCGGGTCCGGGACGCGTGACGCGTTCGGAGCCCACGGGCCGACGCCCCGGGATCTGGCCTGATCCGTATTGACGGGTACGCCGCACAGACAGGGAGTACTCCCCTCCGTACGGACGACAGTACCCCATTCCCCAAGGGAGGGTAAAGAGATTTGCAAATTAAGCTCAAAACACCAGCTCGGAGGGGGTCACCGATCCCACGGACGGCGGGCTGCGGCGACCTGGGTGAGCACCTGCCGGAGCACCTGGCTGCCGGGCGGCACGAGCGCGGGCTCGTACGTCCAGGCATGTCCGACCCACGGGTCGGCGAGGTGGTCGTCGGCCACCGGCGTCAGCCGGAGAAGCGAGCGCCACAGCGGGTCGAGCAGCGGTCCGTACCCGGCGGAGTCCTCCCGGTCGGCGACCATCATCAGGTGGACCCCGACGGCCGGCCCCTCGTCCGCGAGGTAGCGCAGCTGGTTCACCGCCCGGTCGTCGAAACCGTGCGGGAAGTCGTTGACGATCAGGAGCTGCTGGGACGTGTCGAGGCCGGGCGGAAGCGCGTCGGGAGCGCCTCCGCGCAACGCCATCTGCACCAGGTCTACACGCTGGGTGAGGCGGGCGAGCACGTCCGCCGTCCCGGCGGCGCCCAGGGCGGGCGGGGCCGCGAGCACTCCGGTCTGCACCAGCGGGGCCAGTGCCTGCGCCCCTGATCCGGCCGGGTCGATGACGTGCACGGTGAACTCGCCCGCCGGGTAGGCGGCGAGCAGCCTCGCCGCGTGCGCGACCGCCGTCTCCAGGCCCAGGCTCCGCATCTCGTGGGAGTCGGCGAACGAACCGTCGAGCGAGGCGGAACGCCCGCTGTCGATCCACAGTCCGCGCTCCAGCGGCAGCCGGACCAGCAGCGGGATACGTATGCGGTCGGCCTCGGGGAGATGGAGGTCGCCCAGCCGCAGGGCCATGGGGATCTCCATGGGTACGCGGTAGGCGTGCCAGACGGGGCTGTCCCAGCGCGCGTAGGCCGCCGGCAGGGCGGGCTCGACCACATCCGCCTCGGCGGCGAGCTGAGCGATGTCCCGGTCCAGGGCCTCCCGGGCCTGGGACACGAGCTGGGTGTGCCGGGTGCGCGCCGCTTCCCGGGCTGCGTCACCCTGACCGCCGATCCGGCTGCGCGGGTCGGACAGGACCTGGTCGAGTTCCTTCTCCATGCGCGAGTCGGCGAAGTCGACGGCGCTGCGGTACGCGGCCGTGGTGCGGGCCAGGTCCTCGAACATGCCCCACACCTGGTTGTAGAGCCGCTCCTCCATGGACCAGCCGGTGGCGTCGCCCGCGACGGGCCGCGCGGGCTGCCCGGGCGCGGCCGGCGGCGCGGCCGGCGGGGGCGGAGGCGGAGCGGCGTCCTGCCGGCGCGGGTGGCTGTAGTCGATCGGGCCGCCGCCGGTGGGCGCGGACGACGGGCCGGCGGTGGCGGAGTCCCCCGGCCCGGCCGGGTACGGCTGCTGTGTGCCGTGCTGTGCGTGGGCGCCGGGCGTCTGCGGGTCGGACACGCCCGGGGCGTCGTACGGGGACACCGGGGGCACGGTGCCGGGGGTGCCCTGGGACGCGGCGGCGCCGTGGTCCGTACCGTGCGCCGGGGTGGCGGCCTGCCGGGAGCGGTTGCCGTCGGCCGTCCGTGCCGGGGGCGCCGGCACCGAACGGGCCAGGCCGCCGGCCACCGCCTCGTGGATGCCTCGGGCGAGTTCGTGGGCCTGGGGCAGGCTCTGGTCGGTCAGGAGTTCGGTGAGGCCGCCCGTGTAGCCCTGGCCGACGGCCCGCACCTTCCAGGCACCCTGCCGCCGGTAGAGCTCCAGCGCGACGACGGCCGACTCGGCCTCCAGGCCGGTGATGGTGTAGCTGGCGACCTCGTCACCGTCGAGGCCCGTGACGGCGACGAAGGGTGCGGCGACGGCCCCGAAGCGGCCCGGGCCCTGCCCGCCGGCGGGCAGGGCGAGCAGCACACTGACGCGGTGCACCGCGTCCGGCACGGCGTCCAGGTCCACCGCGAGGCGATGGTCGGCGGCTGCCTGCCGGGAGACCTCCAGACCAGGCAGGGCGGGCGTGCCCGGGTGGGCCACCCATTCCACGCCGTGGACCCTGCCGTTCTCGTCACCGAGCGTTGCTCCGGCCACGATCGGTGTGCCGGCCGAGATCCGGATCTCGAGACGGGCCCGGGGAAGCGGATGGTTCTGTCCCCGCGTCAGCTCGGCCGTCATCGCCTTCCCCCTGTGTCACTCAGTGCGTCACTCGTGATGTGTCGTGCGGCGACCGCCCGTCCTGCTCACGGGGCGGCCGGTACCCGCCGACCTGCTACAGGACCGGCAGGATCGCCGGCATCAGGTCCTGGAAGGTGCGGCCGTTGGCCGGGGAACCGATGGCGGTCATCGCCCAGCCCTGGCCCGCGCGGTGCACCTTCGCCATGATCTGGGCCGTGTAGGCGCCGCCGCCGGCCAGCGTGTAGCGGGCGAGTTCCTGGCCGTTGGTCTCGTCGACCAGGCGGCAGAACGCGTTCTGCACTTCCTGGAAGGTCTGGCCCGTGAAGGAGTTCACGGTGAAGACGATCTGGTCGATGTGGACCGGGACGCGCTGCAGGTCGACGAGGATCGCCTCGTCGTCGCCGCCCTGGCCGACACCGCCGACGAGATTGTCCCCGGTGTGGCGCACCGAGCCGTCGTCGCTCACCAGGTGGCGGAAGAAGACGACGTCGACCGGCTGCTTGTCCGCGAACAGGACGGCGGAGGCGTCCAGGTCGATCTCCCGGGTGCGCGAGCCGAACAGGCCGCGCCGGGGAGCCGCCTGCCAACCGAGACCCATGCGCACCGACGTCAGGCTGCCGCCGTCGCTCTTCTGCAGACTGATGGCCTGACCCTTGGTCATGTTGACGGTCACGCGCTGATCCCCTCTCGAACTGTCCCCTGTTGCCGCGGACCCGCGGTTGTCCAGAACCCTACGCAGGGACACTGACAGCGCCCCACCCAGGTCCGCACTTTGTGTCGGTCTTGCAACACAGCGCGTGCCCGGGGGCCCGTCAGGCCAGACCGGCCTCCTTCATCTGCCGCAGTTCCTTCTTCATCTCGGAGACCTCGTCCCGCAGCCGGGCGGCGATCTCGAACTGCAGGTCCGCGGCGGCCGCCCGCATACGGGTGGTGAGGTCCTCGATCTGTTCGGCGAGCTCCGCGGCGGGGCGGTCGGTCGGCACGGTTTCCTTGCCCTTGCCCTTGCCCTTGGCCGCCTTGGCGCCGGCCGCCGCCTGGCCGCCGAGGGCGGGTACGGGGGCCTTGGCGGCCTTGCCGTCCTTCGACTGGCGATAGCCCGAGCCGAGCAACTGCTCGGTGTCGATGTCCTCGCGGGCGATCTGCGCGACGATGTCGTTGATCTTCTTGCGGAGCGGCTGAGGGTCGATGCCGTTCGCCTTGTTGAACGCGACCTGCTTCTCGCGGCGGCGGTTGGTCTCGTCGATCGCCCTCTCCATCGCCGGCGTGATCTTGTCGGCGTACATGTGGACCTGACCCGAGACGTTGCGCGCCGCGCGGCCGATGGTCTGGACCAGGGAGGTGCCGGAGCGCAGGAAGCCCTCCTTGTCGGCGTCGAGGATCGCCACCAGGGAGACCTCCGGCAGGTCGAGGCCCTCGCGGAGCAGGTTGATGCCGACCAGGACGTCGTACTCGCCGGCACGCAGCTCACGCAGGAGTTCGACGCGGCGCAGGGTGTCGACGTCGCTGTGCAGGTAGCGGACCTGGATGCCCAGTTCCAGGAAGTAGTCGGTGAGGTCCTCGGCCATCTTCTTGGTGAGCGTGGTGACCAGGACGCGCTCGTCCTTCTCGGTCCGCTTGCGGATCTCGTGCACCAGGTCGTCGATCTGCCCCTCGGTGGGCTTGACGACGACCTCCGGGTCGACGAGGCCGGTGGGGCGGATGATCTGCTCGACGGCGCCGTCCGAGCGGGAGAGCTCGTAGGCGCCCGGGGTCGCCGACAGGTACACGGTCTGCCCGATGCGTCCCTGGAACTCCTCCCACTTCAGTGGACGGTTGTCGAGGGCGGAGGGCAGCCGGAAGCCGTGGTCGACCAGGGTCCGCTTGCGGGAGGCGTCACCCTCGTACATGGCGCCGATCTGCGGGACGGTGACGTGCGACTCGTCGATGACGAGCAGGAAGTCGTCCGGGAAGTAGTCCAGCAGGGTGTTCGGCGGGGAGCCGGGCAGACGGCCGTCGAAGTGCATGGAGTAGTTCTCGACGCCGGAGCAGGAGCCGATCTGGCGGAGCATCTCGAGGTCGTACGTCGTGCGCATCCGCAGTCGCTGGGCCTCCAGGAGCTTGCCCTGCTTCTCCAGCTCGGACAGCCGCTCCCCCAGCTCCTTCTCGATGTCGTTGACGGCCCGCTCCAGGCGCTCGGGGCCCGCGACGTAGTGGGAGGCGGGGAAGACGTACAGCTGCTGGTCGTCGCTGATGATCTCGCCGGTGACCGGGTGGAGCGTGGACAGGGCCTCGATCTCGTCACCGAACATCTCGATGCGGACGGCGAGCTCCTCGTAGACCGGGAAGATCTCGATGGTGTCGCCGCGCACCCGGAAGGTGCCGCGGGCGAAGGCCATGTCGTTGCGCGTGTACTGGATGTCCACGAAGCGGCGCAGCAGCTCGTCCCGGTCGTGTTCTTCGCCGACCCGGAGCGGGACCATGCGGTCCACGTACTCCTGCGGGGTGCCGAGGCCGTAGATGCAGGAGACGGAGGCGACCACGACGACGTCACGGCGGGTGAGCAGCGAGTTGGTCGCCGAGTGGCGCAGGCGCTCCACCTCCTCGTTGACCGAGGAGTCCTTCTCGATGTAGGTGTCCGACTGCGGGACGTACGCCTCGGGCTGGTAGTAGTCGTAGTACGAGACGAAGTACTCGACGGCGTTGTTCGGCAGCAGCTCGCGGAACTCGTTCGCCAGCTGGGCGGCCAGTGTCTTGTTCGGCGCCATCACGAGGGTGGGGCGCTGGAGCTTCTCGATCATCCACGCGGTGGTGGCGGACTTGCCGGTGCCGGTCGCGCCGAGCAGGACGACGTCCTTCTCGCCTGCTTCGACACGCCGGGCGAGTTCGGCGATGGCCGCCGGCTGGTCGCCGTTCGGCTGGTAGGGGCTGACGACCTCGAAGGGCGCCACCGTGCGTTCGATCTGGGAAACGGGCCGCATGGGTTCCACCGTACGACCCCCCACTGACAACCGGTCCGGATCAGCGGTTCTGCGGGGTTCGGGAACGCCGGACGAGCGGGCGGCGCGTGTGGTGGGCGGGGTGGTGCGGAGGGCGGCGGACCGTGCGCGGTACCTCGGGGTGGGCGGGGACGCCCGGCTTCCGCTCGACGGGGACTTCGGCGGTCCTCCCCGTGATCATCAGCGGGTCGAACATCATCACGACGCCGGCGAGGAGGAGGAAGCCCAGGGGGCCGATGAGCATGGGGGCGAGCAGTTCCGCGGCCGAGCCCCCCGTGGAGGGATCGGCCGTGCCGTGGAGGTGGACTTCGAGGGCGGCCATGCCCGTGTAGTGCATGCCGGTGACGGCCAGCCCCATGACCAGGCTGGCGCCGAGGCTCCACAGGAATCCCCGGACCTGTCCGGCCGCCCACACGGCGGCGGTGGCGGCGGCCATGGCTATGACGACGGACACGGCCACGGTGAACGTGTTGTACGTCAGCTGCCCGTCCAGGCGCATCCCGGCCATACCCAGGTAGTGCATCGACGCGATGCCCAGGCCGGTGATCGTGCCGCCGGTGAACAGGGCCGCTCCCCGCGCGCCCCGATAGCCGACGATGAAGATCCCGACGCCCACCATCACGATGGCGACGGCCAGGCTGGCGAAGGTCATCAGCCAGTCGTAGCGGATCGGCGTGTGCTCGATCGTGAACCCCATCATGGCGATGAAGTGCATGGTCCAGATGCCGGAGCCGATCGCCGCCGAGCCGAGCGCGAGCCACGCCGGGCGCCAGGACCGGGGGGCCCGCATGGACCTGGTGGTGCAGCGCAGACCGAGGGCACCGCCGAGGCAGGCCATGAGGTAGGCCACCAGCGGTGTGACGAGTCCGTAGCTGAATCCCTCGACCGTGCCTTGCATGTGCGGCTGCCCTTCCGCCTTCTTGCACCCCGGTTGCGTCCCGGAATTTCCCTGATGTGCGCCCCCTCCCAGGACCGCGCGAACGGTCAGGGTCGAGGCAGAGAGTATGACTCCCACCGGAATGGTCGAACGATTCTCCGGCAAAGAATCACGGCCTCGACCCACTTGTGGGGCCCCGGTGAGCGGAGTTGAGCAACTCCATTCAGCCTGTGGCCATTCTGCACCCCTCTCCCGTTGACTCTCTGGTGTCACAGTGGTGCTGTCCGTGATCGCTCGACGCGAGGAGTACGCATGCACGCGCGCGCAGTTGCCGTCACGACCACCGCGCTCCTGGGAGTCGCCCTGCTCACTCCGCTCTCGCACGCCGGGACCGCCCAGAGCGGGGACGACGGTCCCTCGGTCGTCGCCCACCGGGGCGCCTCGGGGTACGCGCCGGAGAACACGCTGGCCGCCGTCGACAAGGCGGCCGAGATGGGCATCCGCTGGGTGGAGAACGACGTCCAGCGCACCAAGGACGGCGAGCTCGTCGTCCTCCACGACGACAGTCTGCGGCGCACGACCGACGTGGAGCAGGTCTTCCCCGACCGCTCGCCCTGGAAGGTGAAGGACTTCACCGCGGCGGAGATCGCGCGGCTGGACGCGGGGAGCTGGTTCGGGTCCGAGTACGCGGGCGCGCGCGTGCCGACGCTGAAGCAGTACGTGGACCGCGTGGAGCACAACCACCAGAAGCTGCTGCTGGAACTGAAGAACCCCCAGCTGTATCCGGGCATCGAGCAGCAGACCCTCAAGGTCCTGGCCAACGAGGGCTGGCTCGACCGGCGCCATGTGGCCGGCCGGCTGGTCGTGCAGAGTTTCAGCGCGGACAGCGTCCGGGCCGTCCACGATCTCGAGCCGGCCGTCAAGACCGGGTTCCTCGGCACGCCGCCGGTGTCGGACCTGCCCGAGTACGCGGAGTTCACCGACCAGATCAACCCCTCACACGGCTCCCTCTCCATGAGCTACGTCTCCTCGGTGCACGCGTTCACGGGGCCGCACGACAGGCCGATGGAGGTTCTCACCTGGACGGTCGACGACGCGGCCACCGCCCGGCGGGTCGCCGGGTACGACGTCGACGGCATCATCACCAACAAGCCCGACGTGGTGCGGGACGCCGTCGGCGAGGACGAGGACTCGGCCGGCCGGTGATCCCGGCACGCCCGGGGCAGGGGCCGCTCGCGTCCGCCGCCGCCCCGGGCGTTGTCAGTGGCCGGCCGTACCGTTGGCGCATGGACAGCCATGGGCAGTACGAACGGCAGGTCGTGTGGACCGTGGTCGGCACCGACATCGGTCCGCTGCTGCTGGCCGCCACCCGCGACGGACTGGTCAACGTCGTGTTCCACGCCACCGACACCGCACGCGACCGTGCACTCGAAGGGCTCGCGGCCCGGCTGGGCACGGAGCCCGTCGAGGCGCCGGGCTCGCCGCTGCTCTCCGAGGCGATACGGCAGGTGGAGGCGTACTTCGCGGGCCGGCGGCGTGCCTTCGACCTGCCGCTGGACTGGTCGCTGATCTCGGGTTTCAACCGGGAGGTACTGCGCGAGCTGGCGTCCGGCGTCCCCTACGGCTCGGTCGTCGGGTACGGCGACCTCGCCGACCGGGTCGGCCGGCCGGGCGCCGCACAGGCGGTGGGCATGGCGATGGGGGCCAATCCCCTGCCGGTCGTCGTGCCGTGCCACCGGGTCGTCGAGAGCGACGGCGGCATCGGCGGGTTCGGGGGCGGCGTGGGCACCAAGCGACAGTTGCTCGCGCTCGAGGGCGTGCTGCCCGAGCCGCTGTTCTGAGAGGTCGGCCGCCCGGGGCCCGGCGGGGCTACTCGTAGTGCCGAGCCTCGAAGATGTTGCCGTCCGGATCGCCGAAGTAGAAGCTGCGCCGGGCCGGGCCTCGGGCGCCGTAGGAGTCGTACGACAGTTCCGAGACCGCGACGGCCTGCTCCTCGAGTCGGGCGCGCAGTGCCTCGAAGTCGTGCGGTGACAGCGACAGGCAGACGTGGTTGACGGGATGGCCCGCGCTGCCGTCGGCGCCGGGGACCATCCGCATGCGTTCCGCCAGGGAGTGTGGCGCCAGGTCGAGGATGGTCTCGTCGTTGAGGCGCACGGAGGGGAAGCTCACCGTCCCCGCGCTGTACTCGGCGACCCGCAGGGGCTCCAGCCCCAGGGTCTTCTCGTAGAAATGGGCGGCGGCGACCGGGTCGCGCACCCAGAGGACGACATGGTCGAGACGTGTCGTGTTGTGCGTCATGGTCCCCAGGCTCGTGGTCTTCCCGGAGGGCCGCAAGACTCCTGCTGGGACCCTTGACGGGTTTGGCCCGCACCCCCGCCCGCCAGAGATGAGGGAGAACCGACGGACAGGAGGCAGGCGCGTGATGCTGATGGTGTCGGAAGAGGTACGGGCCGCGATCGACGCGCGTCACCCCGTGGTGGCGCTGGAGTCCACGATCATCGCGCACGGGCTGCCGCGCCCGCGCAATCTGCTGGTGGCGCGTGAGCTGGAGGAGACCGTACGGCAGGAGGGCGCCATACCGGCGACCATCGCCGTGCTGGACGGGCGGCCCCACGTCGGCCTGGACAAGGAGCAGCTGGAGCGGGTCGCGAACGAGGACGGCATCCGCAAGCTGGGCCACCGCGACCTGCCGCTCGCGGTGGCCGCCGGAGCGAGCGGGGCGACCACCGTCTCGGCGACCGCCCGGCTGGCGGCCCTGGCGGGCGTCCGGGTGTTCGCCACCGGCGGGCTGGGTGGCGTGCACCGGGAGTGGACGGTGACGCAGGACGAGTCGGCCGACCTCGGCCTGCTGGCACGCACCCGCATCACGGTGGTCTGCGCGGGCGTGAAGTCCATCCTGGACGTGCCGGCGACCCTGCAGCGGCTGGAGACGCTGGGTGTCGCGGTGGCCGGTTACGGTACGGACCGCTTCCCCGGCTTCTACCTGTCCGACTCGGGGCATCCGGTGGACTGGACGCTGGACACCCCGGAGCAGGTGGCGACGGTCATGCGGGCGCAGGACGCGCTCGGCGGACCGCGGTCCGCGCTCGTGGTCGCCCATCCCGTCCCCGAGGAGGAGCAACTCGATCCCGTGCTGCACGCGCGGGTGCTCGCCGAAGCGCTGCGCGACTGCGAGGAGGCGGGGGTCACGGGCCAGGCGGTCACGCCGTTCCTGCTCGACTACCTGGTACGGCACACCGACGGGGCCTCGCTGAGCGCCAACCTGGCTGCGGTGCGCGCGAACGTTCGGCTGGCGGCCCGTGTCGCGACGGCCTGGGCCGAAGCGTGACCACAGGGCCGGGAGGCGCGCTGCTGGTCGTCGGGGACGTCGTCACGGACGTCGTCGCCCGGCACCGGGGGCCGCTGGCCTCCGGCACGGACACGGCCGCCTCGATCCGCCGGCTGCCCGGTGGGGCGGGCGCCAACGTGGCGTGCTGGGCCGCGTACGGCGGGTGCCGGGACGTACGGCTGCGGGGGCGGGTCGGCACCGACGCGGCGGCCTGGCACGAGCGCGAGCTGGTGACCCGTGGTGTACGTCCTCTTCTGGTCGTCGACGAGGCGGCCCCGACGGGGACGGTGATCTGCCTGGTCGACACGGGCGCCTCGGCCGAGCGAACGTTCCTGACGGACAGCGGGGCGTCGCTGCGGCTCGGGCCCGACGACTGGTCGGACACGCTGCTCGACGGCGTCGCCCGACTACACCTTTCGGGCTACCTCCTGTTCTCGAAGGTGAGCCGTGCCCTGGTGCCGGTCGCCCTGGCCGCGGCACGCGCGCGCGGGGTACCGGTCAGCCTGGACCCGGCGTCGGCCGGTTTCCTCACCGAGCTGGGCGTCGACCGCTTCCTGGACCTGATCGAGGGGGTGGACGTGCTGCTGCCCAGCCGGGACGAGGCGTGCCTGCTCACGGGGCTGCCCGACGCGGCGGACGCCGCGGCCAAGCTGAGCCGGCTCGTCCCGCTGGTTGTCGCCAAGCAGGGCGCAAAGGGGGCCTTCGTGGCCCGGTCCGGCAGCGTGTGCGCGCGTGTCCCCGCCACCCCGGCGTCGCCACGGGACAGTACGGGCGCCGGTGACGCCTTCACCGGCGCGTTCCTCGCCGCACTGCTCGCGGGCGCGGAGCCCGAGGAGGCGACGGCCTCGGGGTGCCGGGCGGGAGCGCGGGCGGTCGAACGGGTGGGCGGGAGGCCTCCGCGGGCGACGGACCGGCCGTAGGCAGGTATGGGGGACGCTGGTGTCGGCCGGGGGAGACGTCCCGGGCCGGCCGGGGCCCGCTCCCCTACGCCTTGCGGCCCCACGCCGAGATCATCGGAGCCGTCGCGAGGTCCATCCCGCCGGACGCGACGTTCGCGAGGTGGCGGTCGATGTCCTCGTGGCCGGCTACTCCGGCGGCGACCAGCTGGTCGCGGACCTGACGGACCGTCGCGGACTCCAGGGCGGCGCACGCGGGTGAGGTGACCGGGAAGTAGGCATCGGCCTCCACGTGGCGCAGCCCGGCCTCCCGGAGCAGACGCGGGAGCCGGCGGCCGTAGGAGAGATCGGCGCCGCGACGGGCCAGCAGTTGGCGGAAGCCGTGCCGCAGCCGGTTCGCCAGCTGCTGCTCGGGACCGTGCTCGTCGGGACAGAGCAGGGGCTGCAGCGCGGGGTCGGCGTCCTCGACCAGGAGGCGGCCGCCGGGACGCAGGGCCTTGACCATCGAGTGCAACGCCCTTTCCCGGTCCGGGACATGGACAAGCACGAGCCGGGCGTGCACCAGGTCGAACCCCTCCCCCGGCGGGTCCTCGGCGCCCACGTCGTGCACGCGCACCTCGACCGGAGGCCGGCCGGCCGGAGCGATCCGAGAGGTGTCGATGTCGGTCGCGAGGACCCTGCCGGTCGGTCCCACCCTCTTGGCCAGCCAGGACACCACCGAGGTGCCTCCGGCCCCGACCTCCCAGCAGCGCCAGCCGGGTCCGGCGCCGAGCGCTTGGAGGTGCCGGAACGTCGTGGGGTCGAAGAGGGTGGCGAAGGCCTCGAAGCGCTCCGCCGCCTCGGCCTGCCGGTTGTCGAGGAGGTGTCCGTCGGTTCGCGTCATGCGGCGATCATCCCAGTTGTCCGGCTTGCCTGAAGCGGTCGACGCTCCGGCGCGGCGGCCCTCGGACATGCGGAAGATCAGCGCCTGGGCCGTGATCGTCGCGGTACCCACGATGGTCTGCGGGGTGTACGGCTGGACTTCGACCACATGCCCGAGCCGCGCCGGCGGTACCGCTACGGCCTGGTCATCGGTGTAGCCGTCGCGTGCCCGGCGCCGCACCGGGGCTTGCGGCGCAACGGCCGGCTCCGGCCGCGGGCCGGGCCGCTCAGGCCGAGAAGCTCATGGTCTGCCGTGGCGCGCCCCCGCGTCAGCCGTTCCACGCGGGATGCCGTGGATCGTCGGCGCGCACGAGGACGTCGGCGGTGCCGGAGGGGTCGGTCTCGTCCTCGTAGCGCTCGAAGGCGGGCAGCGTCCAGTGCTCGGCCTCGGGGGTCCGGCGGCGCAGTGCGCCGGGGCCGAGGACCAGATGGACGCTCAGATCGAGGGGGAACCAGTGGCGCAGCAGGAAGGGGCCGTGCAGCAGCAGGGCGCCGCCGGGTGGGAGGCGGACGTAGGAACTGCGGGTGGCGCGGTCGGTGACCGGGTCCCACAGGTCGGGCAGAACGCGCCCGTCGCCACCGGGCCCGAGGGGGTCGAAGACCTCGCGCCACAGAGCGCCGGTGTCGTGCCAGCCGTTGTAGTAGGACTCCACGTCCTGATGCCCGTACTCGAGGCGGAGGGAAGCGGGGCGCAGGAAGCCCTCCGCCCCGACGACGAGGGAGGGACGGCCGCGCACGCGCAGCGCCTCGGAGACCCGCTCCGCGAGGTCGCCGGGGCGGGCTGCCGGGGCACCGTCGAAGGCGACGCGCGGCCAGGCGCTGCCGTCGGCGGGTTCGAGGTCGAGCAGACGCTCGGCGAGCAGGTCGCCGAGCCTGTCCCAGGTGATCGCTTCCAGTCGCACCTGCCCATGATGCGTCAGCCACCGGTCCGCCCGCCTGGACGCTCGCGCATGCGCTCGCGCCGGTCGGCCATGGTCACCGTGCCCGTGCGGAGGTTGACTTGGGGTGATCGATGGCCGACGGTGCCGAGCGGGCATCGACGCGACGGGCGGGAGCTGACGCGACATGATCGACGGACCGTACTTCGTACTGACAGTGCTGGGTGTGCTCGGGACCGGTCTGACGGCCGGCGCCTTCTGCGCGTTCTCGACCTTCGTCATGCGGGGGCTCGCGGCGCTGCCGCCCGCGCAGGGGGTCGCCGCGATGAACGCGATCAACACGGCCGCGGTGCGGCCGCCCTTCATGCTCGTCTTCCTGGGGACGGCGGTGCTGACCGCGGTGATCGCCGTGGTGACGTTGGCGCTGTGGCCGGACGGGGCCGCGGTGCAGCTGCTGCTGGGCAGCGCGCTGCACCTGTTCGGGTCGTTCGGGGTGACCGCGGCCGCCAATGTGCCGCGCAACACCGCGCTGCTCCGGCTGGAGCCGGGTACCGCCGAGGCGGCCGCCCAGTGGCCCTCGTACGTGCGCGAGTGGACGGCGTGGAACCACGTACGCACGGTCGCCTCGGCCGCGGCGGCGGTGGCGTACGTGCTGGCCCTCGCCTGACGGGGCGCCCCCGCCTCGCCCCGGGGCGGCGCCGCCAACGGCCGGGACACCGTTGGCGCGGAGCCGTCCGGCGCTCTGCGCGCGGGCCGGGCGGGACGTATCGTGGGCCGGAAGAGCGCCGCCCCACGGCGCACGGCCTGCCACCCGCACGCGAGGAAGACGGCCATGGCCGATCCCAAGGGTTTTCTGACCACGCCCCGCGAGGAGTGGCCCCGCAGGCCCGCCGAGGAACGGGTCCGGGACTGGCACGAGGTCTACGTCCCGGGGGCGCTGCTGCCGATCATCGGCGACCAGGCCGACCGCTGTATGGACTGCGGCGTCCCCTTCTGCCACGAAGCCTGCCCGCTCGGCAACCTGATCCCGGAGTGGAACGACCTGGTCTCCCGGGCGGACTGGAGGGCGGCGAGCGAGCGGCTGCACGCCACGAACAACTTCCCCGAGTTCACCGGCCGGTTGTGCCCGGCACCGTGCGAGGCCGGCTGTGTGCTCGCCATCAACCAGCCGGCCGTCACCATCAAGAACGTCGAGTGCGCGATCGCCGACAAGGCCTGGGAGGAGGGTTTCGCCCCGCCGTGCCCGCCGGACCGGCTGTCCGGGCGGACGGTGGCGGTGGTCGGTTCGGGGCCCACCGGGCTCGCGGCGGCGCAGCAGCTGACCCGGGCCGGGCACACGGTCGCGGTCTACGAGCGGGACGACCGGATCGGGGGGCTGATGCGGTACGGGATCCCCGAGTTCAAGATGGAGAAACGGCACCTGGAGCGGCGCGTCGGCCAGATGCGGGCCGAGGGGACGAAGTTCCGTACGTCGACGGCGGTCGGGCGGGACGTGGCCACCCGCGAGTTGCGGGCCCGCCACGACGCCGTGGTGATCGCCACCGGCGCGACCGCGTGGCGGGAACTGGCGGTGCCCGGCCGCGAGCTGGCCGGTGTCCATCAGGCGATGGAGTACCTGCCGCTGGCCAACCGGGTGTGCGAGGGCGACCTGGAACGCTCCCCGCTGTCGGCCGCCGGCCTGCACGTCGTCATCGTCGGCGGTGGCGACACGGGTGCGGACTGTCTCGGTACCGCGGTGCGGGAGGGGGCCGCGTCCGTGACCCAACTGGACATCTACGCGCAGCCCGGCGGGGACCGCGACGAGGAGGCCGAGCCCTGGCCGACGTATCCGCGGCTGTACCGGCTGTCGGCCGCGCACGAGGAGGCACGTGACCTGCGGTCCGCGCCCGCGGCGGACGCCGACGCGCGGCTCTTCGCCGCGTCCACGCTCCGACTCACCGGTGACTCGCAGGGGCATGTGCGGTCGCTGCATCTGGTCGGTGTGGACGCCGGGCGCCGTCCGCTGCCCGGCACCGAACGGTCGCTCCGCGCGGACCTCGTCCTCCTCGCCCTGGGCTTTTGCGGACCGGACCGGGAGGACGGGCTCGTCGAGGGGCTGGGGCTGGAACTGGAGCCCCGTGGCACGATCGCCCGGGACCGGGGCTTCGCGACCAACGTCCCGGGTGTGTTCGCCGCCGGGGACGCGGCACGCGGGCAGTCGCTGATCGTGTGGGCCATCGCGGAGGGCCGGGCGGTGGCGGCGGCCGTCGACCGTCACCTGTCGGGCGGCAGCACGAGGCTGCCGGCGCCGGTCGGTCCGTACGACCGGCCGATGACGGTCTGAACACACCCACCACCGCCCGGCCGGGCGTCGATCGGATCACGGCGGTTTACTGGTCACGGGTCACGCCCGGGTCACGGCCTACGTTTCACTGCTCACGGATGTCGAGTGTTCGCAATTGGTGATCAACTCAGTGCCAAACAGCTTAGGAACAACAATCAACAGGGCGCACGACTCAGGACAGCAGGAAGTCCGCCTCTCCCGCCTTGGCTCCCTCGATGAAGGCCGTCATCTCGGCGGAGGTGTAGATCAGCGCGGGGCCGTCGGGGTCGGTGGACTGACGTACCGCGATCCGGCCGTCGGCAAGCTTCATCGCTTCCAGGCAGTTGCCCCCGTTGCCGCCGCTCCACGGCTTGTGCCAGCCCTCGCTGCCCAGCTCACGGGCGGGCATGCCGTTGTAGATCCGCTCGCTGCGGTTCCGTGGCGAGCGCTGGGGTTTGACGCGATTCATTCACAGCTCCTTGCGGAGATCCCGGAGGATCTCCTTCGTGCGATGTGCCGTGGCGGCCTGCGCCGCCATGCGGTCCATGACCTCGAGGTGGGTCGCCACCTCGGCACGCGCGTCGAGGTAGACGGCGCCGGTCAGGTACTCGCTGTAGACCATGTCCGGCAGTTCCGGCATGGCGAATCGGAACAGCACGAAGGGCCCGTACGTGCCCGGGTGCGGCCCGTTCGCGAACGGGGCGACCTGCAGCGTCACATTGGGCAGCTTCGTCGCCTCGAGCAGCCTGTCGATCTGGGCACGCATCACCTCCGGCCCTCCGACGGGGCGGCGCAGCGCGGTCTCGTCCATGACGACCCACAGCCTGGGGGCGTCCTTGCGGGTGAGCAGTTCCTGGCGTCGCATGCGCAGGTCGACGTGGCGCTCGATGTCTTCGGGCCGGGTCTGCCCGATGGCTCCCGAGCGGAGCACCCCGCGCGCGTAGTCCTCGGTCTGCAGCACTCCGGGGACGAAGTGGGGCTCGTAGGAGCGGATCAGGACGGCCGCGCCCTCCAGGCTGACGTACATCGAGAACCAGCCCGGCAGGATGTCGTGGAAGCGCTGCCACCATCCGGGCTTGTTGGCGTCCTCGGCCAGCCGGACGAAGGCGTCGGCCTCGTCGTCTCCGATGCCGTATGCCTTCAGCAGGAGCTGGAGGTACGGGATCTTGAAGGCGACCTCGGCCATCTCCATGCGGCGGACCGTGGCGGGGGCGACGCGCAGGATGCGGGCGGCTTCCTCGCGCTTGAGACCGGCGCGCTCCCGGAGGTCCAGCAGGCGCCGGCCGAGGACGACCTGGCCGACCGTCGGCGCGGACCGCGGCTCGCTCACCGCCCACCTCCTGAAGAGTCCCGAAGAGTCCCTGTGCCCTTGTGCGGACAGCCCGGCGGCGCCATTCGAAGACCTGTTCGAAAGCCTGGGCAGGCTTTCGGTGATCTGAAGTGGCGCCGCTCGACGTGCTGTTGCGAGCAGTGTGCCACGGCCGTCCAGACCGTCACACAGCACTCTGCATTTTTCAGAGTGACTCTTGCCAAGTGTTCACGGCGGGGCGATAGTGGCAAGCGTGATTCCGTCCGCGCCCTTAGGAACAGACGCCACCGCGGGCTCCCTGGGCCTCGGTGCCGCCATGGGAGCCGGCCCTTCGGGGGCCGCCGCTGCCGAGCGCCGGTTCCGTTTCGAGCTGGCCGCACATCCGGGTTCTCCCGCACAGGCCAGACGCCTGACACGGGCCCGGCTGAACGGCTGGTCGGTGTGCGAGGACATCTGCGACACCGCGGCCCTGGTCGTCTCCGAGCTGGTGACCAACGCGATCGTGCACACCGCGAGCAGACACATAGTGTGCGAGCTGCACGACGGCACCGACCTGGTCCGCATAGCCGTGCGCGACGAGGGCTGCGCCCCCGGCCAGCCCCACCCCTCGGCCGATCAGCAGCCGGAGGACGAGCACGGCAGGGGACTGCTTCTCGTGGACGCCCTGTGCGACGCCTGGGGCGCCCACGAACACGGTCCCGGGCTGCTGGTCTGGGCCGAGCTGCCGCGCAAGGCCGACGGGCCGCGCGACCCGTCGGAGCCCCACAACGACCTGGGCTGGGGCGCCCGCCCGAAGCCCGGCCCCGCCGACGGCACGGGTGACGAGGGCGAGGCGGAGGGACGCCGTCGAGAGGCGCGCCGCGGAACGGGGACCGAATGGCTATGAGGGCTGCGTCCGGCATCCGATCGCTCGGTCTGGACACCCTGGTCCGCCTGCAGCGCGGGCTGACCACCCACGGAGCGCCTTCCGCGACACCCCGGCGGCTGCCCGTGCCGGACGGCATGACGGCCCCGCTGGGCTGCGACGCGGTGGCGGTGCCCGCCCGCTTCGGCCCTCTGGTGCTGCCCCGGCTGCCGCGCGTGGGGTGCGTCTACGCCGACGACGCGCACTGGTGGTGGATCGTCCCCTCCGACTCCGACTACGCACTGGAGTGGCCCGCGCCCGCGCGGTACGCCACGGGTGCGGTCGTCCCCGACGCCCCGGGCGTGCCCGGCCTCATCCACCGCCCGGACGGCACGGTCCCCTACACCCCGCCCATCCCGCTCTACCTGGCACTGTGCCGGCTGACGGACACGACGCCGACGTGGTCGCGGCCGGTGAGCGCGTAGCCGCCGCCGCGCTCTCCCGTCCTTCTTCGCTCCCCCGGCTCCGCCCCGCACGCCCCCTTCCGGCTTCCTCCGGCCGGGCGCGCGCCCGCGCGCTCCGGCCTCCCCCGTCCACGCCCTGCCCGTAGGCGTCCGGCCCCCGCGATAGTGGCCGTCCGTCCACGATGGGGAGGCAGACGGTGCGCAGGAAGGGCGGCACGGAGGCAGCCGGGGTGTCGGAGTCGGAGCGGCTGCTCTTCGGCGGTCCGCTCCGCTACGACATGGGGTGGAACCAGCACGCCGACGCGTTCCTGGAGCTGGGTTTCCGGGCGATGCTGACCCGGTTGCCGTCCCTGCTGTCGTCCAGCCTCCGGCTCGCCCGGCAGGCCGACCCGCAGGCCGCGCGGACCGTACTGGCGGCCGAGGTGGGCCGGGGCCTGGCGCAGGCGGTCAGTCTGCTCGCGGTCAACAGCGTGCTGGCCGGACTGATGGCCGCCGGACCCATCGAGGCACGTCTGCGCGGAGCGGTCCCGGCGCTGGTCACCGTAGCGGTGGTGATGCTGCTCGCGGCACTGCTGCGGGCGGCCTCCACGTACGCCACCGGACGGCTGGAGCCCAAGGTGGAGCGGGTGGCCACCGAGCGGTACCTGGAGCGGGCGGCGGCCGTGGAGCTGTCCGCGATCGAGGACCACGCCTTCCACAAGCTCCTGGACACCGCCCAGTACGGCGCGGCCTCCGCACGGCGCATGATCATGTACGGCACCCGCGTGGTGAACGCGATGATCTCGCTGATCGCGGCGGCCGGCGTCCTGACCGTGCTGCATCCGGCGCTGCTGCCGCTGCTGGCGACGATGACCCTGCCGAGCGCCTGGAGCGCGCTGACCCTGGCCCGCCGCCGGTACGAGTCGTTCCACGCCTGGGTGCAGCACGAGCGCGCGGGACGGCTGCTGGGCAGTCTGCTCATCGAACCGGCCGCGGCCCCGGAGATCCGGGTGCACGGCGTGGGCCCCTTCCTGCTGCGGCACTTCCGCGCCATGTCGGAGACCGCCGAGGCCGAGCAGGCCCGACTGGCCCGGCTGGCGGCGCGTACGGGGCTGATCGCGGCGGCGTGGACCGGGCTGGCCACGGCGGCGACGTACGCGACGCTCGGCGGGCTGCTGCTGGGCGGAGCGATGTCCCTGGCGGTGGCGGGTACGGCCGTGATCGCCATCCGCACCGGCTCGCAGAGCCTCGGCACCCTGGTCGTGGAGGTCAACGCGCTCCACGAGGAGGCCCTGTTCGTGGGGGACCTGGAACGGCTGCACGTGGAGGCGGCCGACCGGGCCATTCCGGTGGGCGGCGCCGCCCTCCCGGAGGACCCGAAGGAGATCCGCTTCGAGAACGTCACGTTCCGCTACCCGGGTGACGCCACCCGCCCGGCGCTCGACGACGTGACGCTCTCCCTGCCGCTGGGCCGGATCGTGGCGCTCGTCGGCGAGAACGGCTCGGGCAAGACGACGCTGGTGAAACTGCTCGCCGGGCTGTACACCCCGGACCGGGGCCGGATCACGTGGGACGGCGTCGACGCGGCGACGGCGGACCGGCACGCGCTCGCCGAACGCGTCGCGATGGTGGCGCAGGACTTCAAGCGGTGGCCGTTCACCGCGCGGGTGAACGTCGCGGTGGGACGCTCCTCGATGCCGCTCGGCGACGACCGGGTGGCCGCGGCGGTCGCCGAGGCCGGGGCCGAGGAGGTGGTCGCGGATCTGCCGCGCGGCCTGGACACCCTGCTGGCCCGCAACTTCAGCGGCGGCCACGAGCTGTCCGGCGGCCAGTGGCAGCGGGTCGGGATCGCCCGCGCGGCGTACCGGCAGGGCCGCATCCTCATCGTGGACGAGCCGACGGCGGCCCTGGACGCCCGGGCCGAGCTGGAGGTCTTCGAGAAGATCCGCGCCCTGGCCGGCAGCGGACAGACGGTCGTCCTGATCACCCACCGGCTGGCGTCCGTGCGCCACGCCGACCTGGTGCACGTCCTCGACCAGGGCCGGCTCGTGGAGTCCGGGACACCGGACGAGCTGCTGGCCACCGGTGGCGTGTACGCGGAGCTCTACTCCCTCCAGGCGGAACAGTTCACCAGGGCGCCGGTGCCCGCCCCGAAGGCGGGCTGACTTCAGGGGCGCGCCCGTCAGGCGGCCACGTCACCGGCGGCGTCGCCGGCGCGGACGATGACCAGGAACATGTCCGTGGCGAGGTCCATGACGACCTCGGCGGGCAGGCCCTCCAGACGCCGCGCGTTCGCGAACTCCTCCGCAGGCCAGGAACCACGCGGTCCGCCGGCGGGAAAGCGTTCGAGCACCGTTCGCCCGTTCACCCTGCACCTCCATGTAGCGCTGTACTCGTAGAGTTAAACGCCAACCATGGAGCGATCGCCTCGTGGAGTGATGGTACTGAGACATAGTTGACACTCGTTCACCGCAAAGTGTGAGCGGCGTCTCAGCCGTTCGGCCTCCTTCGCTACGCCGCGTGTCAGTCCTCGTACTCGTCGTGGTACCGGATTCTCTCGCTCCCCGCAGGCGCACCGAGAGCCGACGCGCGTCCCTCGGGTTTCTCCCACTGCTCCCGCCGGCCCAGCGCGGTCAGGTCGAGCAGGCTGGTGGTGGAGCCGAGTCCGTCGAGGCCGCGTCCGTACGTCGAGTAGGTGTGGAAGACCCGGTCGCGGTCGCGCAGGAAGCAGCTGAGCCCCGGCCGCTCGACCGGCTCGCCCTCGTGTTCGAGGGTCACCTCGAAGTCGGTGTTGAAGTCGCTGACGTACGACGAGTACCAGGGCAGCGTCCAGCCCATCCGCGCCTTGAACGGAAGGATCCGCGGGTACGGCGCCCGGGACACGGCCGCGAACGACGTACCGCGCGCGCGCAGGTGCGCTAGGTGTCCGATCTGGTCGAGGAACGCCGAGCAACTGCGGCAGCCGGCGTCCCACTCGGGCGCGAACATGAAGTGGTAGACGACGAGCTGGTCGCGTCCCTCGAAGAGGTCGAGCAGCGTGGCCTTGCCGTCGCCGCCCTCGAACACGTACTCCTTGTCGACCTCCACCATGGGCAGCCCGCGCCGCTCGGCGTTGAGCGCGTCACGCGCGCGTGTCGCGGCCTTCTCCTTGGCCAGTAAGGCCTCGCGCGCCGCACGCCAGTCCGCGCGGGTGACGATCTCGGGCAACGACATGGGATCCAGCTCCTCCGGTGCGACACACGACGGTCCGTCGGAGGTGCTGACCGACGGGCGGAGCGGAACTCATCGCGGCTCGGGAAGATTTTTCTCAGCACGCCGCCGGAACACCACCGGAAAGCCGCCGGCCTCGGTGTTCAGGTGTCGTACTCCTGGACACGCCGGCCGTGACCGCGGTCGGTCAGGGCGGGCAGCCGCTCTCCGAGTTCCCGCACCACCGCGGGGACGTCGAGGGTCAGCAGCTCGCGGTCCCGCATGAGGACGCGCCCGTCGACGATCGTCGTGCGCACGTCCGCGGAACGCGCGCTGTGCACCAGGGTGGCGGCGAGGTCGTGCACGGGCTGGGTGTGCGGGCCGGTGAGGTCGACGAGGACGAGGTCGGCGCGCCGCCCCGGCGCGATGCGGCCGACGGTGTTGCCGAGCCCGACAGCGCGGGCGCTCTGCGGGCCGGCGTGGTGGAGCGCCTGACGGGAGGTCAGCCAGCGGGGGTCGCCCTCGGTGGACTTCTGGATCAGGGAGGTGAGCGCCATCGACTCCCACACGTCCAGGGAGTTGTTGGATGCGGCGCCGTCGGTGGCGAGCCCCACGGGGACGCCGATGTCGCGCAGGGCGCGCACGGGTGTGGTGGTGGGCCAGGCGAACTTGAGGTAGCCGCGGGGCGCGGTCGCCACGGCCGTACGGCCGCCCGCGCGCGCGAGGAGCGGCAGATCGGTCTCGACGATGCCGGTGCCGTGCGCGATGAGCACGTCGGTGTCGAGGATGCCGGTGCGATCCAGGATCTCGATGGGGGTGGCCCCGTGCCGGGCCAGGCTGGTGTCGGTCTGGTCGCGGTTCTCGGCGGCGTGGAGGTGCACGGGCAGGCCGTGGTCACGGGCGAGTCCGGCGGTGGCGGCGAGGTCGGCGTCGGTCACGGTGTAGGGGGCGTGCGGGGCGAGGGCGGTCGTGATCCGGCCGTTCGCGGAGCCCCGGTGCCGCAACGCGAACTCCAGCGACGCCTGTCGCCCCTCGGGTCCCTGCGAGGAGAAGTACGCCTGGCCCAGCAGCGCCCGCATCCCGCACTCGGCGACCACGGCGGCGACGGCGTCCATGGCGAAGTAGTGGTCCGCGAACGTCGTCACCCCCGCGCGGATCATCTCGGCGCAGGCGAGCCGGGCCCCCAGCTCCACGTCGCGGTCGGTGAGGTTGGACTCGACGGGCCACACGACGTCGTTGAACCACTCCTCGGTGGGCAGATCCTCGGCGAGGCCCCGCAGGGCGACCATCGGCGCGTGCGTGTGGCAGTTGATCAGCCCGGGGAGGGCGACCTGGCCGCGTGCGTCGATGCGGTCGACGGCCGCGAGGCCCTGCCCGGCGGCGGCGGTCGTCACGGAGTCGACGACTCCGTCCCGTACGACGACTGCCGCGTCCTCCCGGAAGCCGATCCGCTCCCGTTCGTCGTGCACGAGGACGGCGCAACCGGTGATGACGAGATCGGCGGGCTTCTCACGGCTCTCACGGGAAGAAGGCGTCATCACGCCAACGTACGGTGCCGCCCCACGCGCCCGCGCCGCTTGGCGAGTTCGTCCCGCAGTCCGGCGAGCCGGTCGGTGTGGCGGGGCGTGAGCCGGCCGGTGTCGTCGAGGTGCACCGCGCACGCGGTGGTGGTGTCGACGAGCCGTTCGAGGACGGCGGCGACCTCGTCCGCGCCCTCCGAATGCCGGGCGAGGGCGGGCAGTTCCGCGGCGGCGCGGGCGATCGCGGCGCGGGCCTCGGCGAGCGTGCGGTAGGCCTCGCGGCGCAGCGTCCACCGGGCGGCGCGGTCGCCGGACTCGCTCAGTACGTGGGCGAGGTAGGCGTGGGCCGCGGCGTCGGCGACGTCGACCCGGGCGCGGATTCCGCCGCCCCGCTGTCCCGGCATCGGCAGATGCCCGACGACCAGGACGATCGCGCAGGCCAGCAGCGTCTCGCCGATGCGGCTGACGGAGGCCTGCGGTTCGCCGCCGACCATGACCAGCGCGAGGACGAGGACGGTGACGACGGTGGTCTGGGCGGCGAAGTGCCGCGCGGCGACCGGCACCAGGGCACCGCAGACGGCGACGAGCGCGACGAGCCCTCCCGGCCGGGGCAGCACGGCGGCGAACCCGGCGAAGACGAGCGCCCCCAGAACGGTCCCGGCCGCCCGGCACAGCACCCGGGAGACGAGCGGGCCGAGGTCGGGCTTGACGAGGAAGACGGCGGTGGCGGGCAGCCAGTACCAGTGCTGGTGGGACCCGTACCAGTGGCCGTGGTGCAGTACCTGGGCGACGGCGGCACTGGCGCCGAAGCACAGGCCGACGCGCAGCCCGTACTCCCGTCCGCCCGCGCCGAGGACGGTGCGGGCCAGGGAGACGACCGACCGCCTGCGGGTGTGCAGGTCCCGGCCCCTGCCCCGGTCGAAGGCCTCCGCGGCGTGCAGCAGGGCGTCGTCCAGGGCGCGCAGCGCGGGTTCGGTGCGGGTGGGCGCGGGCAACGGTCCCGCGTGGACGCCGCCGCGGACGGCCGCCGCCAACCTCCGGGGCCCCTCCGAGGCCCGCGCGGGGACGGCCTGCTCGGCCCACGCGAGGGCGGTCGCGGCCTCGCCGAGAGGCAGCGCGGCGGCGTACTGGGCGTGCAGCCGCCGTTCGGCCGCGGACGAGGCGTACCGCCGCAGCCGGGGCCCGGCGAGCGCGTCCTCCGCGTGGTCGAGGGCGGCGGTGAGCGCGGCCCGGCGGGCGACGGCCTGCTCGGTGCCGGCCGCGTCCAGGAGCGCGGCCACGGCGTCGTAGACGTCCGCGACGGCCGCCCGCTCCCCGTCGAAACGGAAGTCGAGGCGGGTGCCGAGGCGGGAGTCCCCGGTGAGGGAGCCGGGCGTGGGCAGGACCAGCCGCAGCGCGAGCAGCCATCCGGCGCCGGCGAGGAAGGCCAGCACGCTCTGCCACCCGGGGTCGGGCAACGGCATCCCGGCGCCGACGGCGCTGGTGACCAGCAGTTGCGTCCCGGCCCCGGAAGCCACGGTCCCGGCGGCGCTGACCCCTCCGGCGACCAGTCCTAGCCCGGTCAGCACCAGGATCAGCGGTACGGCTCCGAGGTGCTGCCCGGCGTACGTCCCGACGAGCAGCCCGACGGCCCCGGCGAGCGCGGGAACGCCGATGCGCCGCACGGAGGTACGGCGGCTGCCCGGCCGGTCGTTGATGCCGGCCAGCATGGCGGCGATGGCGGCGACAACCCCCAGAGAGGCCCGGCCGGCGAGCACGGCGGCGAGCAGCAGCGGCCCGCCGGCCAGCGCACCCCGGGTCACCGCGCTCCAGGGCACGGGCCCGCGCTGGGCTCTCAGGGCGTGGGCGATCCAGGGCGGAAGCGAGAGGCCGACTCGTCGTGCGGGGCGGACGGTGCGGGACACGGGGCGCGGGGCTCCTGTCGTCTGGTCGAGGGCGGGGGTGAGCCTTCGGGCGACGGTGGCCGGGCTGCCGGGTCTGCCGTAAAGCGTACGGCCGGTTCTTGAGGGGCGGGAAACGTGCGGGTTTCGGCGGTGTGACAGGGAGCCGTGGCGCATTGGTCCAACCCTCACTGACCGAATCCCGAACCCCTCGCCGCCGATCTCGCACCACCCTGGGAGTACGGCACACCTCCTACCACCTGGATGCCGAGATCGCAGCCGGGCCTTGGTCGTAGGCACGCCAGCGCCCCGCGACCTACGTCAACGGTCACGGGGCGCTGCGTTGCTCTTCGCCCTACGCGGTGTGCCGGGCCGCAAATCCGATGAACTCCGCCCACGCCTCCGGCGTAAGGCTGACCATCGCACCCGCCTCGGACTTCGAGTCGCGGACGTGCAGAAGGCCGCTTCCTGAAGCCACCTCGACACATTCGCCACCGTTCCCGGCGCTGTAACTGCTCCTGGACCAAGCCAGGTCGCCGATGTCTCGCCCGGCCGCTTCCCCGCTCATCTCTCTCCCAACAGCTTCTCGATCAACGCGCGTGATTCTTCCGGAGTGAGTGCCTGCGCCCGAAGAGGTCGCCGACACCCGCGCGGAGAGACGACCGACAACCGGCACACCGGCCCCGGACGGCGAGTCGGGCCGGGGCCTGCTCCTCGTGGACGCCCTCGCGGACGACTGGGGCGTGACGCCCCGCACCGCCTGCCCGGGCAAGACCGTATGGGCGGAGTTCCTGCCGCCGTCACAACCGGCCGCTTCTAGCCCAGACCCGCGGCGGACGCCAGGCCCCGACCCCACTCCCCGAAGGGGCCCGGCCAGCTGAGAGGCGTGAAGAACGCCGCGATGAAGAGGAACAGGCCTCCCGTGAACAGGCTCACGACCACCCGCCAAACGACCGTTTCCTCCGAAGCCCTGTGCAACAGGTTGAAGTCCGTGGCCTGCGCGAGACGAAACGTCAGCCAGCACGTTACCGCGCCCGCGGCTGCCGTGGCAGCGGTGAAGAACACCAGGTGCCAAAGAGCCGCATCGGAAGCGAAGGCCGCCCGGACGGCCGTGACCACGATCATCGGAGTCCAGGACGGAAGCAGGTAGAGCGCCCCCACCCCACCGACCAGCATCCACCGGGGCGAGCCGGGCAACAACCTGGACGCCGCACGAGAGCCGGACGTTTCCATCGCGCTCATGGCAGCAGCCGTCGGCACGCCCGCCCCGGGCCGCCGCGCCCACTCCCCTTCGACAACTTGCCCCGCGCCCTCGTCGATCTCCTCTCCGAGCTGCCGCAGTTCCTCCCTCACCGCACCGAGTTCGGCCTCGGCCCGCTCCAGCAGTTCGGAGAACTGTTCCGTGTCCTCCTGGTCCCGTGACGGACCGCGCGGCTCGGGAAGAGGGACAGCGTCCCGTTCCACTTCGAGTTCGGCGTCCCGCTCCGCCTCCCGACGACGACGCGCCAGCTCCTCCTGCGCCTGGGCCAGCAGCACCTCCGCTCTGGCCCGTTCCTCCTCGGCCTGGCGCATCGTCGACTGGGCACGCATGATGCGCAGTTCGGCGTCCTTCAGCTTCTCGGCGAACTCGGCTCGCGCCTCGGCACGTCCCTCGGTGTTGGCTCGTCTGACCTGTTCCTCGAGATCCTTGCAACGCGCCGCCCACTCCCCGACCGCGCGGGCCAGTACCTGGACGACCACGTCGGCCCGTTCCCGTGCCTCCTGGGCGGCCTGGCCCCTGGCCTCGGCGGTGATGTGGAAGTGGGTCACGTACTGGTTGGCGCCGGACTGGTACACGTGCGCGTTGTCCGAGGCGCGCCCGTAAGCGCGGGGCTGTCCGGGCGCGCCGCCCTCCCGGTTCTCCAGGTCGCTCATCGCTCGGTGATGTGCTGGTCCCGGGCCGCCTGGTAGACGCGGGCGTTGTCCTGGGCCCGCGCCTCCAGACGTACTCCGCCGTCGATCCGCTGACCGTCCGACGCCTGCCGCTGCCAGCCTTCCACCAGGTCCCGCAGTTCGTCGGCGGCTTCCGGGTGCTCGCCCAGCAGGGCGGCGAAGCGGCCGACCCACTGGCCCTCCAGCCGTCCGGCGGGATCGGAACCGTCGGTGTCGGCGGCGTCGAGGGCAGCGGTCCGGGACGCTTCGAGTTCCCGCTCGACCTCCTCGGCGGCCTGCGGGCGGAAACGACGCCAGACGGTCACCACTCCGTCCCGCGTCTGCTGCCAGCCCTCGCCCACGAGCAGCGCCACCAGGGACGTACCGGCGGTGCCGGCCAGTGTGAGCAGATAGGGATCCATCGAAGCCCCCGAGATTGCAGACCCGCCGGGAGCGTGTGCCCCCCGGCCTCAACGAGGCTCCACCGTAGCCGAACCGCTCGCCACGGCCCCGCTGTTGACGGCTCGCCAAGTGCCTATGTGCCGAATGACCGCAGGTCGTTGAAGTGAATGGGCTGCCTGATCACAACCTCCTCCGTGAGCCGATCGTCCTGGACGACGTAGTAGCCCTTCTCCCGGTCGCGCCCCTGCGCCCATTCGGTCAGGCTGCGCAGGGCCGCCGACCCGTCCGAGTAACCTCGCCAGGCCATCCGCCCGGCGCCGAACCCGTAGAGGGCCGCGTGCGCCCCGTCCTCGATCCGGTCCTTGGCGTGGTACGAGAAGCCCGAGGCGTGCCCGGTCTCGAAGTCGGTGATCCGGACGCCGTTGACGGCCCGCCGGTTGCGCACCCGCGCGAAGGTGCCGCCCAGTTCACGGGCGTAGTACAGCGTCAGCGCGATGTCCTCGGCGGTGTGGCCGGCGCGGGTCGCCAGTCCGGGGTGGTAGGCCACCTCCAGGCGGTCGTGTTCGCCCGGCACGAAGAAGTGCTGGACGACCGGGTTCTTCTGGCGGAGGAACGGAAACGCCACCTGGTGCGGAGGATAGAGGAACTGCACGTCCTCGATGGTCAGGGTCCCCTCCCCACCGGACGCCCACTCCACCCGTGCCAGATATCTCTCGTGTGCCGTCAGGAAACCCGGAACCACATCGCTCATTTCCCTGCCCTCCCCTATTCCCTGGTGTGGTTGTAGTTGACCACCGCGGCCCTGCTCCCCTTCGCCACAACCAGGACCTCGTACACATCGGAGCCGGACTCGAAGACGAACCTCCAGGCGGACTCGCCCGGCTCGTATTCCTGTTCCCGGACCTCCAAAGGCTCGTTCTCCGGGAGATCGAATTCCTCGATCAGTTCCCGCCGGGCGAGATCCAGCAGGACGGAGCGCTTCAGCCTGGGCTCCGCCCGCACGCCCTTCGCGTCCCTCGCACTCGTCGGGTCCTCGACGTCCGGCGTACCTGGGGGCCCCGCTCCCGCCGGGGGAACTCGCCTGCCGTCCGAGCGAGCCGGACCCTCGGCTGCGGCCGCCTGCTTCTCACGCAGCCAGGTCCTCGCGCCCTGCCAGGACCGCCAGGTCATCCACCCGACCGCCGCGGCGCCGACGGCGTCCCCCGCTGCGTGCAGCCCTTCATGCAGTCCGGAGTCGTCGCCCCCGGCACCTCCATCGGATGTGTCGACTCCGGCTATATGACCCGATCGAACATAATCGAGCACGACCGGATCGACTTCGCTCAACATTTGTCTGAGTCTTTCCGACGCCATGGCGCCACCCCCTTCGGTCCGGCACAATCCGGTCCGCCTTCAGGTCGTTCCCATCCCTATGATGGGTTAATCGCCTCATGCTGTGGGCACATTCCCTTTCTCGTGAGGCGCACAGCGCACTCTCGGCACACCGGAAACCGCCCCGGGAGTTACATGACCGCACGGGAATACCGCGCCAAGCTGGAGCAGGCGAGAAAAGGGCAGGCGGACGCCGAGCGGCGGGCGGCCTCGCTCCGCCGGAAGGAGGCGACGGCCCGCGCCGCCGCCACACAACAGCGTTCCTCGGCGGCCCGGACGCACAGCGCCGGCATCCGCGACAGCAGACTCCGTACCGCCGCCCGGCGTGAGAAGGAGGCCAACAAGGCCGCGCGCGAAGCCTCTTCGTGGGAGACGCGGGGCGCGCGCCTCGGCCGACGGGCCGCGACGTTGGACGTGCTGTACGCCGAGGCGGAGGCGGAGGAGCGCGAGGCCGTGGAGACGGTGCTGCGGCAGGAACGGCGGGAGGCGATGCTGCGGGTCGCCTCCGAACAGGCACGACTCGACGCACGACTGACTCTGACGGAGGGGTACATGAACGACGTTCTCAGGCATCTGCGCGCGCCCAAGCCGGAACCGCTGCGGATCCTGATGCTCGGCGCGGCGGCCGGCGGCGACCTGCGCATCCCCCGTGAACAGGCGCGCATCCGCGCGGCGGTGGAGCGGGCGCTGCACCGCGATCTGGTGGAGCTGGACGCCCACCCCGCCGCGACGGCCGACCACCTCCTCGACGGCCTCACCCGCTTCAAGCCGCACGTCGTGCACTTCTCGGGGCACAGCGCGGAGGACCTCGTCGTCTTCGAGAAGGACGTCGACCACTTCCACAGCGGCGCTGTCGTCACCGCCGGAGCCTTCGCCCGCGCCATCGCCGCCGTCGACGACCAGCCGCTGCTGGTGCTGCTCAACTCCTGCGACTCCGCGCCCCAGGCGGCCCGCCTGGTGGACACCGTCCCGCTCGCGATCGGCATGTCGGCGTCCATCGGGGACATCGACGCGATCACCTACGCGGCACGCTTCTACGCCGCCGTCGCGGACGGCCAGTCGATCCGGTCGGCGCACGCCCAGGGGCGAGTGGCGATCGAGATGGCAGGCCTCCTCGACCACGACCTCCCGACCCTGTTCCACGCCGACGACGTGGACCCGTCCATGGCCCTCCTCGTCACACCCCCCACCGCTCCCCCGCCCCCGCTGCCCCTCCCGGCGGACGACACCCCCGAGCCCGTGACCGGACCCTGAGCACTCGGCACACGCCTCCGCCCACGCCGTGAGCCGCGCCGTCGGCGAGCAGGACCGGGCCCGTGGATCCACTCACGAGGCATCTCCGCCGTGACGACGTTCCACTGGCGTCAGCCCAGCTCCACAGCCCCGCGCAGCAGCGTCTCGGCACGTGTCACCGACCGCGCCAGGGCCTCCGGCCCGGGTGTCAGCTCCGCAAGCAGCCCGTCGACCCCGGCGGCCCCGCCCAGCCCGGCCCGTCGCACCATCCCCTTCTCGTTGGTGACCCACTCCCCCCGTGCCGCCAGGACCGCGTGGGCCGTCTGTGTCGCGGCCAGGGCGATCGCGCCGGCGACCTGTGTGACGGCGCCCTTGGGCGCGTGGCCGGCCCTGGCGTACGCGAGGGTGGCCGTGGCCGCACCGTGCCAGCGCTCGGGGGCGGTGGCGCGGAGGGCCTCGGGGTAGGCGGGGCGGGGCAGTTCGCCACGCAGCACCTCGTTGATCGCGAGCTCCGCGACCACGAGGTACGTCGGGATGCCCGCGAGGTGGAACATCAGCGGCTCGACGCCGAAGCGTCCCGCCTCCGCCTCCGCCACCTCGTGCTCGACCACGTCGAGGTCGCGGTAGTGCAGGTCGACCCGGCGTCCGTCGATCGTCAGCCAGGCGCCTCCGTTGAAGACACCGCCGCCCCATGCGCCGACCTCGGAGACCTCCCCCGCCCAGCCGAGGGCCCGGACACCGTCCGGGTCGAAGGCGCCCCGGTAGTAGACGGCCAGGTCCCAGTCGCTGTCGGGCCCGTGGGTGCCCTGGGCCCGGGAGCCGCCGAGGGTCACCGCCCGGACGTCGGGCAGGGCGGCGAGGCGGTCGGCGGTGGTGTCGAGGAAGGCCTGGTCCGTGAGGGAGGGCACTGCTGCGGGCTCCTGACGGGTGGGAGCGAGGGTGGGCGGACGCCGGAAGCGTACGCGGGGCGACCGGTGGCACGAGGCGATTGTCGGTGGCTCGCGCTGTCGAAGGAGGGAAAATCGGGTGCGAGGACGAGCCGCGGAACGGACGATCGGGAGGTCGACGTTCACCGTCCCAGGAGCCCACGTGATCCAGCGCACCACCGTACCGGGCCTTTTCCCGCCGCCCGCCTACTCCCATGCCTCCGTCGTCGAGGCCGGGACGAAGCTCGCCTTCCTCGCCGGGTCCGTTCCGCTCGACGCGGAGGGGAAGCTGGTCGGTGCGGGTGATCCGGTCCGGCAGGCCGAGCAGGTGATCGTCAACCTCACCGAGCAGTTGCGCTCCGTCGGGAGCGAGTTGAGGCACGTTCTCTCGACCGACGTGTACGTGGTCAGCGGCGAGACCGCAGCGCTGTCCGCCGTCTGGGAGGTCGTCGAGGCGTCCGGACTCAGCACCGGCCCGCACTCCTCGACGCTGCTCGGGGTGAGCTGCCTCGGGTACCCGGGTCAGCTGGTGGAGATCACGGCGACGGCGGCCGTGCCGGAGGAGACACGTCCGTGAACCGGGAGGGAGACGGGCCCGTCCTCCTGCGACGGGCGGCGGCCGCCGACGCGCGTGCGGCGGCCGGCGTCTGGCTGGCCTCCTTCACCGCCGCGCTGCCGACCGTGGTCCGGCCCCGCGCCGACGAAGAAGTCCTGGACTACTTCCACCACGTGCTGGTGCCCCTGCGTGAGACGTGGGTCGCGGAGGCGGCCGGCCGCGATGTCGTCGGCGTGATGGTGCTGGAGGAGGGGGAGCTGTCGCAGTTGTACCTCGCCCCGGACTGGCGCGGGCGCGGCATCGGGGACCGGTTCGTCGCGCTCGCCAAGGAACGCAGGCCCGAAGGGCTCTCGCTGTGGACCTTCCAGGTCAACGCGCCCGCGCACCGCTTCTACGAGCGGCACGGTTTCACGGCAGTGGAGTGGACGGACGGCGCCGGCAACGAGGAGCGGGAGCCGGACGTGCGGTACGTGTGGGAGCCGTGGGGCACGGGCGCGGCCGTGGGGACGTAGGGCACGGGCTCGGCCGTGGGTGGACCGGCCGGACGTGCCCCACGGCCAGTCAGGCACCGGCGCGCGTACCGGCCCGTCAGGCATCGGCGCCCGCGTACCTGTCCGTCGCCGCCACCAGTACGTCGTCACCCATCGTTCCGGCGTCGTGCCCGGCCTCGTCCACGACCACCAGTTCGCTGTCCGGCCAGGCGTGGTGGAGCCGCCAGACGACGCCGAGGAGGTTGCCGAAGTCGAGGCTGCCCTGCACGAGGGTGCCCGGGATGCCCTTCAGCAGGTGCGCGTCCCGCAGGACGACGCCCTCGTCGTTGCCGTCGCCGAGGAAGTGATCGTTGCCCCAGTAGTGGGTGACGGTTCGTGCGAAGCCCATGCGGAACTCCGGGTCCTCGAACCGGGCGACGGAGCGGGGCGGCGCGGGGATGGTCGCCGTCTCCCAGTCGGTCCAGGCGCGTGCGGCCCGGGCCCGGACTCCGGCGTCGGGCGACTCCAGCAGCCGGTTGTACGCGGCGGCCGTATTGCCGTCGCGTTCGTCTGCCGGCAGTTCGGCGAGGAACCGCTCGTGGGCGTCGGGGAAGATCATCCCCAACCCGCGTGTCAGGAGGGCCACTTCGGCGTTGGAGCCGGTCGCGACCCCGGTCAGCACCAACTCGGTCACCACTCCCGGGTGAGTCTGTGCGTACCGCAGTCCCAGAATGGATCCCCACGACACGCCCCACACCAGCCACCGCTCGATGCCGAGGTGGGCGCGCAGCCGCTCCAGGTCCGCCATGATGTGGGCGGTCGTGTTGACGCTCATGTCGGTCTCGTGGTCGCTCGCCGGAGGGACCGACCGTCCGGCGCCGCGCTGGTCGAGGAGCACGATCCGGTAGGCGGCCGGGTCGAAGTACCGTCTGAGGTTGGGGCTGGTGCGGGACCCGGGCCCTCCGTGCAGCACCAGCGCGGGTTTGCCGTGCGGGTTTCCGCAGGTTTCCCAGTAAACGCGATTGCCGTCACCGACGTCGAGCATGCCGTGGTCGTACGGTTCGATCTCCGGATACAGGCCCATCGGGGCACCGTAACGCCGTCGGCCCGGGATGTTCACCCCCTTTAGGCCGTGGGCCCTACGCCTTGGGCAGCCCCGCCGTCCCGGCCGCCGTGCGCAGCACGTCCCGGAGCATCTCGGGGGTGAGACGGCCGGTGAAGGTGTTGCGCTGGCTGACGTGGAAGCAGCCGAAAAGATGCAGACCGGGCCCCTCCGTGGCGTCCAGCGTGACGTGCGCGCCGTGCGCGAAGGCGGGGCGGGGGCGGGGCACCGTCCAGCCCGCCTCGGCGAACGCGGGCAGCGCCGCCTGCCAGCCGAAGGCGCCGAGCACCACCACGGCCCGCAGCGTCGGCCGCAGCAGACCCAGTTCCTGGACGAGCCAGGAGCGGCAGGTGTCGCGTTCGGTGGGGGTGGGCTTGTTGGCGGGCGGGGCGCAGTGCACCGGCGAGGTGACGCGCACGCCGTACAGTGCCAGGCCGTCGTCGGCGGAGACCGCGGTGGGCCGCGAGGCGAGACCCACGTCGTACAACGCCCGGTACAGCACGTCTCCGGAACGGTCGCCGGTGAACATCCGGCCGGTGCGGTTGCCGCCGTGGGCCGCGGGGGCGAGCCCGACGATCAGCAGACGCGCGTCCGGCGGACCGAAGCCCGGCACCGGCCTGCCCCAGTACGTCCAGTCGGCGAAGGCCGCCCGCTTGGTACGGGCCACCTCCTCCCGCCAGTCCACCAGCCTCGGGCAGGCCCGGCACCCCGCGATCCGCTGGTCGAGTACGGAGAGGCCGCTGGTGTCCATGCCTCCACCGTAAGACCACGGGCCCTGGCGCCCGGCTCTCGGCCCGGCCACTGGCGACCGCGACAGCGCGCGACAGTGCCGGGACCGCTCCGGGACCGCGGAAATAGGAGTCCCTCTCGCCCGGCCGAACGGTTAGGGTCGAGCCATGGCTTCCGAGCATGACGAGGGCAGGAACGGCGGGGCGGCCGACCCACAGGACACCACCGGGGCCAAGGCCGGCACGAAGGCCGACGACAAGACCGACGGCGCGGCTCCCGCGACCCTGCCCCCGGACCCGAAGACCGCCGCCGCGATCGCCGCCGCCGAGGCGGCCGGGCCACAGAACGGCGGGAGCGTCCGCGTGGACAGCTGGATCTGGGCCGTCCGCCTCGTCAAGACCCGCTCCCTCGGCGCGACCGCCTGCAAGGGCGGCCACGTCCGGGTGAACGGCGAACGGGTGAAGCCCGCGTACTCGCTGCGCGTCGGAGACGAGGTGCGCCTGCGGCACGAGGGCCGGGAACGCGTAGTCGTCGTGAAGCGGCTGATCCGCAAGCGCGTCGGAGCCCCGGTCGCCGTCCAGTGCTACGTCGACAACTCCCCGCCGCCCCCGCCCCGCGAGGCCGTCGCCCCGGCCGGCATCCGCGACCGCGGCGCCGGCCGTCCCACCAAGCGGGACCGTCGCGAGCTGGAACGCCTGCGCGGGCTGGAGGGCCTGAGCCAGGCCCGGCGGGATGCCGAGAACAGGCCCTGAACACCTGCACCGGCCGTGGCTGGTCAGACCCGGCACCGTACGGCTCCTCGGGAAAGTGCCGGCGGAAGAACTCCCCGGTGAGGCCGAGCGAGCGGTCGCAGGCGGCCGGTGCCAGCGGCCCCCGGTAGTCGGGGACGTGCAGGTTCAGGCAGGGCTCGCCCGGCACCGCGTTCATCCCGGCCGACCGCAGTACCGGCGCGGTGCGCTGCCCGACCGTGGCCCGTTCGCACTGCAACCGCCCCAGCTGGTACAGCTCTCCGCGGAAGTGGTGCACCAGCCACCGCGGGGCCCGCACTCCGCCCGTGCCGTGCCGTCTGCGGTGGCTCGCATCGTCCGGCACATCCGCCAGGGCCCGCACTACCAGCCCGGGCCGGACGTACCGCCGTACCGGCCGCCGAGGAGCTGACCGTCAGGAGTCGAACCGCGCCTGCTGCAGATACTCCGGATTCGGGTCCAGAGCCGCCGCCAGCCGGAAGTGCCGCCGGGCCTGGTCGGGGCAGCCACGGCGCTCATAGGTGCGGGCGAGTGCGAAGTGCGCGAACGCGTTGTCCGGCTCACGCTCCAGGACGATGGTGAACTCCAGCTCGGCCGCTCTCAGTTGTGCCGCCGCGAAGAAGGCACGCGCGCGCAGCAGCCGGGCGGCGGTGCTCTCCGGGTGCGCTGCGATGACTCCGTCGAGCAGTTTCACCGCGCCTCGCGGGTCCCGCGCCGCGAGCAGTTGCTCGGCGGCACGGAAGTCGATGACATCCGTCTCCGGAGTACGTCCGGTCGAACCGCTGGTCTCGGGCACGGCAGAGTCCTTCCCTCACTGAAAGGGATCAACGCCCGCGCGGGGACCCCTATTCCTGGGACGGACGGAGCGACCGGAGGCGCCAGGGCGCTCAGCGCGGAGCGTGCGCCTTGCGGGTCAGCTCGTCCCACACCTCCGCCACGCGGCGCCGCAGCTCGTCCAGCGGTACGTCGTTGTGGATGACCACGTCCGCGATCTCCCGGCGCTGCTCGCGCGTGGCCTGGGCGGCCATCCGCGCGCGTGCGTCCTGCTCGGTCATGCCGCGCAGCCGTACCAGCCGGTCGAGCTGGGTGGCGGGGGCGGCGTCCACGACGATCACGAGGTCGTACAGCGGTGCCAGGCCGTTCTCCGTGAGCAGCGGGACGTCGTGGACGACGACGGCGTCCTCGGCGGCGGCCTCTTCAAGGGCGCGGGACCGGTCGGCGACCAGGGGGTGCACGATCGAGTTCAGCGCGCCAAGTTTCTCCGGGTCGGCGAACACGATCGAACCGAGTTTCGGCCGGTCCAGGCTGCCGTCCTCGGAGACCACGTCCTCGCCGAACGCCTCCACGACCGCCGCGAGCCCCGGGGTACCCGGCGCGACGACCTCGCGCGCGATCCGGTCCGCGTCGACCAGTACGGCGCCGTGCTCGACGAGCAGCCGCGACACCTCGCTCTTGCCGGCGCCGATCCCGCCGGTCAGGCCCACGGACAGCATGACCGCGCCTCCACCTCACCAATCCCCGTCGTCGCGGGGAGCAACTTACCGACTCCGATACCGCCGGTCAGGCCCACCGGAACATCCCTGCCACGGCGGGGACAGGCGGGGCACGGGCATCCGCCAGATTACCGGATCAGCCGTCGCCCTCCCGCTCCGCCAGGAACCGTTCGAACTCGCGGCCGATCTCGTCCGCCGACGGGATCTCGACGGGCTCGGCGAGCATGTTGCCGCGGGTCTCGGCGCCCGCGGCCGCGTCGTACTGGTGCTCCAGGCCCTGGATGAGGGCGGTGAGTTCCTCGTCGCCCTCCTGGATCTGCCGGTCGATCTCCGTCTGGGTGCGGAGGGCGTCCGTGCGCAGGGAGTGCGCGATGCCCGGCAGGACCAGGCCGGTCGCGGCGGTGATCGCCTCCAGGACGGTCAGCGCCGCGTCCGGGTACGGGGAGCGGGCGATGTAGTGGGGGACGTGCGCGGCCACGCCCAGCACCTCGTGGCCGGCCTGCAGGAGCCGGTACTCGACGAGTGCCTCGGCGCTGCCGGGGACCTGCGCCTCCTCGAAGGGGCTGCTGTGGCCCGGCACCAGATCGGCGCGGTTGCCGTGCGGGGTGATGCCGACGGGACGGGTGTGCGGGACGCCCATGGGGATGCCGTGGAAGTTGACCGCGAGGCGGACACCCAGCCGTTCGACGATCTGCCGCACGGCAGCGGCGAAGCGTTCCCACTCGACGTCCGGCTCGGGGCCCGACAGCAGCAGGAACGGGGCCCCGGTGGCGTCCTGGACGACTCGCACCTCGATGGCGGGTTCCTCGTAGTCCGTCCAGGTGTCCCGCTTGAAGGTCAGCAGTGGCCGACGTGCCCGGTAGTCCACGAGCCGGTCGTGGTCGAAGCGGGCGACGACCTGGTGAGGCAGCGAGTCGAGCACCCGGTCGACGATCTGGTCGCCGGTCTCGCCGGCGTCGATGTATCCGTCGAAGTGGTACAGCATGATCAGTCCCGCCGACTCCTGGGCGAGTGCCATGTCGACGACGGCCAAGCCCTTCGGCTCCCATGCGTACAAACCCTGCGGATCAAGCACAGTGACCGCTCCCCTCCTGGTGTTCGTACTGCACAACACGGGTCCCGGCCCGGGCATTCCCCGTCCGCGCCCTGACCCGGCGTCGCCGAACGCGCCGAGGGCCCGCACCCCGGGAAGGGTGCGGGCCCTCGGTTCACGAGCTAACGCTCGGTGAGGTTCTGCTCAGCCTGCGTTCAGCTCTGGCCGCCGGCCAGCTTCTCGCGCAGCGCGGCCAGCGCCTCGTCCGACGCCAGGGCGCCGGAGTTGTCGCCGCCCTCGGAGGAGTACGAGCCACCGCCGCCGCCGCCACCGCCGGCGGAAGCGGCCGGAGCCGCACCCGCGGTGTCGACACCCTCGGCAGCGGCCTTCTCGTCCGCCTCGCGGGACTTGATGACCTGCGCCTGGTGCTGCTCGAAGCGCTGCTGCGCCTCGGCGTACTGGGTCTCCCACGCCTCGCGCTGGGTCTCGTAGCCCTCGAGCCAGTCGTTGGTCTCGGGGTCGAAGCCCTCGGGGTAGATGTAGTTGCCCTGGTCGTCGTAGGACGCGGCCATGCCGTACAGGGTCGGGTCGAACTCGACCACCGACGGGTCGGCACCGAAGGCCTCGTTGGCCTGCTTCAGCGAGAGGCTGATGCGGCGGCGCTCGAGGTCGATGTCGATGACCTTGACGAAGATCTCGTCGTTGACCTGGACGACCTGCTCCGGGATCTCCACGTGGCGCTCGGCCAGCTCGGAGATGTGGACCAGACCCTCGATGCCCTCGTCCACGCGGACGAACGCACCGAACGGCACCAGCTTCGTGACCTTGCCGGGCACGACCTGGCCGATCTGGTGGGTGCGGGCGAACTGCTGCCACGGGTCTTCCTGGGTCGCCTTCAGCGACAGGGAGACGCGCTCGCGGTCCATGTCCACGTCGAGGACCTCGACGGTGACTTCCTGGCCGACCTCGACAACCTCGGACGGGTGGTCGATGTGCTTCCAGGAGAGCTCGGAGACGTGGACCAGACCGTCGACGCCACCCAGGTCCACGAAGGCACCGAAGTTGACGATCGAGGAGACGACGCCGGAACGGACCTGACCCTTCTGGAGGGTCGTGAGGAACGTCTGGCGGACCTCGGACTGGGTCTGCTCCAGCCAGGCGCGGCGGGACAGGACCACGTTGTTGCGGTTCTTGTCCAGCTCGATGATCTTCGCCTCGAGCTCCTTGCCCACGTAGGGCTGGAGGTCGCGGACACGGCGCATCTCGACCAGGGAGGCCGGGAGGAAGCCGCGGAGGCCGATGTCGAGGATGAGACCACCCTTGACGACCTCGATGACGGTACCGGTGACGATGCCGTCCTCTTCCTTGATCTTCTCGATGGTGCCCCAGGCACGCTCGTACTGAGCGCGCTTCTTCGAGAGGATCAGGCGGCCTTCCTTGTCCTCCTTCTGGAGAACAAGGGCCTCGATCTCGTCACCGACGGCGACGACCTCGTTGGGGTCGACGTCGTGCTTGATCGAGAGCTCGCGGCTCGGGATGACACCTTCGGTCTTGTAACCGATGTCGAGCAGGACCTCGTCCCGGTCGACCTTCACGATGACGCCGTCGACGATGTCGCCGTCGTTGAAGTACTTGATCGTTTCGTCGATCGCGGCGAGGAAGGCTTCCTCGTTACCGATGTCGTTGACCGCAACCTGCGGGGTGGTGGCGGTGGTCTCGGTGCTGCTCGTCATGTGGGAAAGGGCTCCGGTACGGACATTGAAGTCGTAGGTACTGCTTACGCCGGGAGCCCGTTTCGCTCTGCAGAAGCCGGACAGCCAAGGAAGTGTCACCGAAACAAGGGGTGACACCTCGACAACCGAGGGGACATACAACAGATGCGAGCGCGACCTGCTACGTCTGAGGTGCGCAGGCCCGCAGCGCAACTTGTAGCATACGGGGGCAGCCGGGCAGGGTCAATGCGCGAAGCCGCACACCCGGGGCAGATCGTCACATACCCGGCACGAAAGCCGTCTCCCGAGGCCACGCGGGCCCCCAGAGGCCCTCTTGGTGACACGCGGGACCGGCTGCGTGAAGAGCCGCAGACTAGTACGAGGGAGCCGGTCATCCAAGAGCCCGAAGCGTCCGAGGCGTCCGAAGCCACAGGGGCGGAGCCCGAGGCCACCCGGCGTGCCGCCGGTGTCACGGAGAGCTCCCGAGCCAACCGCGGCTGGTGGGACCGGAACGCGGACGAGTACCAGGTCGAGCACGGCACCTTCCTCGGCGACGACCGCTTCGTGTGGTGTCCGGAGGGCCTGGACGAGGTGGAGGCCGAGCTGCTCGGCCCGGTGGAGGACCTGAAGGGCAAGGACGTCCTGGAGATCGGGGCCGGCGCCGCCCAGTGCTCGCGCTGGCTGACCGCCCAGGGTGCCCGTCCGGTGGCCCTGGACCTCTCCCACCGCCAGCTCCAGCACGCCCTGCGCATCGGCGGCTCGTTCCCCCTGGTCTGTGCCGACGCGACCGTGCTGCCCTTCGCGGACGGCTCCTTCGACCTGGCGTGCTCGGCGTACGGGGCGCTGCCCTTCGTCGCCGACCCGCGGCTGGTGCTGCGGGAGGTGCGCCGGGTGCTGCGGCCCGGCGGCCGCTTCGTCTTCTCCGTCACGCACCCGCTGCGCTGGGCGCTCCCGGACGAGCCGGGCCCCGAGGGGCTGACGGTGTCCGCCTCCTACTTCGACCGCACGCCGTACGTCGAGCAGGACGACGAGGGCCGCGCGGTGTACGTCGAGCACCACAGGACGCTCGGCGACCGGGTCCGGGACGTGGTGACGTCGGGGTTCCGGCTGGTGGACCTCGTGGAGCCGGAGTGGCCGGACTGGAACACCTCCGAGTGGGGCGGCTGGTCGCCGTTGCGGGGCCACCTGATCCCGGGGACGGCGATCTTCGTGTGCGAGCGCGACTGAGCCGCACCCATCGGTCTCGTGTGCACGTGTCTCGTGCTCCACGCGCGTGGAGGGTCGTCCCGCCGGCGTACGACACTGGGGGCGTGATCCGTTACGACGCCCTGGACGCCCTGCCCGTACGCGGTGCCCTGCCCGCTCTGCGCGACGCCCTGGACGGGCACGGCACGGCGGTGCTGGTCGCGCCGCCGGGCGCCGGCAAGACGACGCTGGTGCCGCTCGCGCTGGCCGGGCTGCTCGGCGAGGGGCCCGCGCGGCGTGTGGTCGTGGCCGAGCCGCGGCGGATCGCGGCGCGGGCGGCGGCCCGGCGGATGGCGTGGCTGCTGGGTGAGGAGCCCGGCGCGAGTGTCGGGTACACCGTGCGCGGTGAGCGGGTGGCAGGGCGGCACGCGCGCGTGGAGGTCGTCACGACCGGCGTGCTGTTGCAACGGCTCCAGCGGGACCAGGAGCTGACGGGCGTCGACGTGGTGGTGCTCGACGAGTGCCACGAGCGGCACCTGGACGCGGACACGACGGCGGCGTTCCTCTGGGACGTGCGGACGGCGCTGCGGCCCGAACTGCGTCTGGTGGCCGCGTCGGCCACGACGGACGCGGAGGGCTGGGCCCGGCTGCTCGGCGGGGCACCGGTGGTCGAGGCGCGGGGCGTGTCGTACCCCGTGGAGGTCGTGTGGGCGCCGCCTGCGCGTACGGTCCGGCCGCCGCACGGAATGCGGGTGGACCCGCTGCTGCTCGCGCACGTCGCGTCGGTGGTGCGGCGGGCGCTGGCCGAACGGGACGGGGACGTGCTGTGTTTCCTGCCCGGCGTCGGGGAGATCTCCCGCGTCGCCGGGCAACTGGGGGAGCTCGGAGGCGTCGACGTGCTCCAAGTGCACGGGCGGGCGCCCGCGGCCGTGCAGGACGCGGTCCTGTCCCCCTCGGCACGGCGCCGGGTGGTACTCGCGACCTCGGTGGCCGAGTCGTCTCTGACGGTTCCGGGCGTACGGGTGGTCGTGGACGCGGGCCTGGCGCGGGAGCCTCGGGTGGACCACGCCCGCGGGCTGAGCGCCCTGACGACGGTACGGGCCTCGCGGGCGGCCGCGCGGCAACGGG
>NZ_RAIF01000012.1:242080-243401 GCF_003671715.1 Streptomyces sp. E2N166
GCTCCGCCGCCGGGACCTCGGACGAAGACCCCTCCCACGAGCACGCCTCGGGCTCCGGGGCGGGCGACTCCCGTGCGGTCGCGGAGGTGGTCGCGCTGCTCAGTGAGGCGCCGCCGCGGGAGTACGGGGACGATCTGGTGGCCGCGCTGCGGGCCGCTCGGCGTGGCGGAGATGCCTATGGGACGCGTTGGCGGACCGAGGTGCGGCGGCTGCGGGCCGCCGCGGAGAGCGCCGGTCGGCCGCGGGGCGGCACCGGCGACAGCATCGCGGGGCTGGTGGCCGCGCTGGCGTTTCCCGAGCGGGTGGCCAGGAAGGACGGCGGTTCGTACCTGATGGTCTCCGGCACCCGGGCGGAGCTGCCGGAGGCGTCGACGCTGCGCGGGGCGCCGTGGATCGCCGTGGCCGTGGCCGACCGGCCCGTGGGGAAGGGGCACGCGCGCGTGCAGCTCGGGGCGGTCGTCGACGAGGGGACGGCCCGGCTCGCCGCGGGGGCGTTCCTGGAGGAACAGGACGAGGTGCACTGGGGCGACGGTGACGTCGTGGCCCGGCGTGTCGAACGGCTCGGGGCCGTGGAGCTCACCGTCCGGCCGCTCGCCGGCGCCGACTCCGGTCTCGTACGGAACGCGCTCCTGGAGGGGCTGCGGCAGGAAGGGCTCGGGTTGCTGCGCTGGTCGGCCGACGCGGACGTGCTGCGCAAGCGGCTCGCCTTTCTGCGACGGCGGCTCGGCGAGCCCTGGCCGGACGTCTCCGACGACGCGCTGCGCGCGCGTGCGGACGAATGGCTGGAGCCCGAGCTGGGCCGGGCCCGGCGGCGGGCCGATCTGGCGCGGATCGACGCCGGTCAGGCGCTGACCCGGCTGCTGCCCTGGGCCTCCGGAGAGGCGGCGCGGCTCGACGAACTAGCCCCGGAGCGGATCGTCGTGCCCAGTGGGTCCAGGATCCGGATCGACTACGACGACCCGGGCCGCCCGGTCCTCGCCGTGAAGTTGCAGGAGATGTTCGGGCTCCAGCGCTCGCCCGAGGTCGCCGGGGTGCCGCTCCTCGTCCACCTCCTCTCGCCCGCGGGCCGCCCGGCCGCGGTCACCGCCGACCTGGCCTCCTTCTGGAAGGACGGCTACAAGGGCGTACGGGCGGAGCTGCGCGGCCGGTACCCGAAGCACCCGTGGCCCGAGGACCCGGCCACGGCGGAGCCGACGCGACACACGAAGGCGCGCCTCGGGAAGTGACCAGGGCGCCCGTCCGCCGCGGCGGACGGGCGCCCCCGGTCGTTCCCGCGCGAGTCGCGCCTACGCGTCCGGCTCGGTCGACGGCTCGGTCGACG
>NZ_RAIF01000012.1:243497-244305 GCF_003671715.1 Streptomyces sp. E2N166
GTGGCACCGCCCGCGGTGGTCAGGCGGAGCATGAACGTGCCGGCGGTCTTGTCGGCGTACAGCTTCGGCAGCTTCAGCAGGCCCTCGGCGTCGGTCTTCAGGCCGGTCAGGGTGCGGACGGCCTTGCCGTCCGCGTCCTTGAAGTACGGACCCTTGTCGTTCTCGGTCGGGTCGAGCACCGACTTGACGAGCGTGGCGGTGACGGCGACCTCGTCCGCGGCGGCTCCCTTGTGCGTGGCCTTCACCTCGACCCGGTCCGCGAACTCGCCGCCCGGCGTGCAGGTCAGCGCGGTGTCGTCGGTGCGGGCGAGGACGTCGGCCACGCGCTCGGTGACGGTGGCCTTGTAGTCGAGGCCGGCGACGGTGCGGCCGACGACGGTGGCGCGGACGGTGAACGCGCCGGTCTTCTCACCCGCCACCAGGGCGGGCGCGACGGCCACGCCGGAGGCGTTGGTGGTGACCGCGGCGAACTTGTCGCCGCCGGTGAAGGTGGCGTCGGTGTCGCCCAGGACGGTGAAGCGGATCCGTACCTTGCCGACGGCCTTCCCGGCCTTGGTCTCGGCTCGGGTGCTGATCTTCTTGGCGAACGTGTCGCCCGCGGTCGCGGTGAGCCCCGTCGTACCGGCGTTCTCCAGGTGGTGGACCGTGTCCGTGGGGGTTTCGGTCCGGGGCGGAGCCTCCGGGCCGGTCGGGTCCGTCGGGCCGGGGCTCGGAGAGCCCGTGCCGGGGGGCTCGGACTCGTCGGGCGGGGCGGGCTTGTCCGGCTTCCCGGGGCCGGGGCTGGGACTGGGCGTTGTCGTGCCGGGGG
>NZ_RAIF01000012.1:244315-246766 GCF_003671715.1 Streptomyces sp. E2N166
CGGGCGTGGGGTCGGGCCCGCTCAGGCCGGTGTCGTCGTCGCTGCGGCCGACGGGCAGGGTGCCGGTGCCGTCCGGGATCTCGTGGGTGCCCTTGCGGTAGTGCTCCAGCCAGGACAGGACCGTGTGCAGGTAGTCCTGCGAGTTGTTGTAGCTGAGGATCGCCCGGTTGAGGTCGGCCTGGACGGAAAGGTCCCAGCCGTTGCGGCACAGGTAGTGGCCGGCGGAGAGGGCGGCGTCGTAGATGTTGTTGGGGTCCTCCTTGCCGTCGGCGTTGCCGTCGCGGCCCGCCCAGGCCCAGGTGGAGGGGATGAACTGCATGGGACCGACGGCGTTGTCGTAGCTGCTGTTGCCGTCGTGGACGCCGTTGTCGGTGTCCTTGATGAGCGCGAAGCCGTTGCCGTCGAGCTGCGGGCCGATGATGGGGCTGAGGGTGGTGCCGTCGGCGGTGACGCGACCACCGCGTGCCTGGCCCGACTCCACCTTGCCGATGGCGGCGAGGAGTTGCCACGGCAGGTTGCAGCCGGGCTTGGACTGGCGCAGCGCCGACTCGGCCTTCTTGTAGGCGTCGAGGACCGTCGCGGGAATGCCCGCCTCGGACGGGCCCCGGGAGGCGGGGGTCCCGATGGTCGGGGCGGGGCTCGGGCTGTCGAGCGGCGGCAGATCCGTGTAGTACGGCGAGTTGCCGGTGGCGCTCTCCTCGGAGGACGTGTCGGACGTCGGCACCTTGTCGGCGGTGGTCCGTCTGCCGTGGGCGTCGGCCGTCACGTCGGGAGCCTGGGACGCGGACAGGGCCGCGACCGCGACCGCTGCGACGGTGGTGGTGACCGCCGCCTTGCGGAGCCTCCTGTCGAAATGCGCCGCCATAGAGTGACCCCTCCCGTGGACGCCCGCGCGTCCGTCTCCGTCTGTCTTCACCGGTCTTCGGCCGTCGTGCTCGCCCGTGGTACCCGCCCTGTTGTGACGATCGGTCCGGGTCGACGGTTGCACCGCAACTTCTCCCGCGCGGTGTTCGTCCGTTCGACCAGTACGGTGCCGCAGGCGACCCTACGACAACTTGCTTTGCACGGGCACCCGTTCGTGCCCGATATTCACCAGTTGGCCATATCAGGAGTTCTCTTGCCGTTCACCCTCAGTCATGCGGTCGCCGTGCTGCCCGCGGTACGGAGCGACGGTACCGGTCGCGGGCCGCTGGTGCCCGCAGTGCTGGTGGCGGGTTCCTTCTCGCCCGACTTGACCTACTACGCGGCGAGTTTCCTGTCCGGGGCGATGGAGTTCGGGGACGTCACGCACTCCTTCCCGGGCGTCTTCACGGTCGACGTGATCATCGCCTGGGTGCTGGTGGCGGTGTGGCTGCTGGTCCGCGAGCCGCTGGTGGCCCTGCTGCCGCGGGCCGGGCAGGGCCGCGCGGCCACCCTGCTGCGCTGCGGGGCGCCACGCGCGCGCGTACGGCCGCCCCTCGTGGCACGGTGGTACGTGTCGGCGGTGCTGGGGGCGCTGACGCATGTGGTGTGGGACGCGTTCACCCACCTCGACCGCTGGGGGATGCGGGTTTTCCCGGTGCTGGGCCGGGAGATGGCGGGCTCGCCGCTCTACTGGTACCTGCAGTACGGCGGTTCCGCGGTGGCAGCGGTCGTGATCGCCGTGTTCCTGGCGCGCGCGCTGCGCCGGACACCCCGGGCCGAGCCGCTCGGCGTCCCGGTCCTCTCGGTACGGGACCGCTGGTGGGCCGGGGCGGTGCTGGGCGGCTGTGCGGTGGTCGGAGCCGTGCAGCGGGCGACCCGGTGGTGGGACTACTGGGGAGCCACCGCGAAGCCCTGGGAGCTGATCCCGACGGTGTGCTTCGGGGCGGGCGCGGGGCTCGTCCCGGGCTTGCTGCTGTACGCCGTGGGGGTCAGGGCGTGGCGTCCGGCTCCGGTCCTCAGTAGTTCGGCCGGCGTCGGTAGGGGGCCGAGCCGCCGGATCCCGCGCTGAGGGTGTCGGCGCTCGCGACGAACACGGTGACGGTCTGTGCGGGACGTGACCGCGGCAGCAGGGTGAGGGCCAGCGCCAGGTAGCCGCGGGTCAGGTCGGCCCACAGACGCCAGGCGGGCGTCTCGCGCGGGGTCGCGGCGGCCGGGCCCCGGTGGACGAGTCTGCGGCGGAGGTCCGCCGCGGTGCGCCGCAGGGCCGTCGCGAGGGTGGCGGGGATGCGGCCGGTACTCGCGCCGGGCGCGACGACCGGGACCGGTGGGAGTGGCACGCGGGCGGGTCCGTCTGTGCTTGCCCGTGCCGGTGCCGTCCGGTGGTGGAGCATGCGTATACCCATGCCCGCATCCTCACGGAGGACGAAGGCGGGGGCGTTTCCGCGAGGGCCACCTGAGTGACGGGCCCTGCGGGGCGGGCGCAGGTGCGCGGGCGTGGGCCGGGCGGGGCGTCGTCGCTGCCCGCCCGTACGCACGACCACGACCCAC
>NZ_RAIF01000012.1:246943-267944 GCF_003671715.1 Streptomyces sp. E2N166
GCGCCGCCGACTCCCAGTCCGCCCCCGAGCCGACCGAGACGCCCAGGGGGACCCTGAGCCGGACCGCGTCGGCCATTTCGCGGCGGACGAGTTCCTCCGCCGCCGCCCGCTCGCCGGGGGCGATCTCCAGGACGATTTCGTCGTGGACCTGGAGCAGCATGCGGGACGTGAGGCCGGCCTCGCGCAGTGCCTTGTCCACGTTGAGCATGGCGATCTTGACGATGTCGGCCGCCGTGCCCTGGATCGGGGCGTTCAGGGCCATGCGCTCGGCCGCCTCGCGGCGCTGGCGGTTGTCGCTGTTGAGGTCGGGCAGATAGCGGCGGCGCCCGAAGAGGGTCGCCGTGTAACCAGTCGCCCGTGCCTCGTCGACCACCCGGCGCAGGTAGTCCCGTACGCCGCCGAAACGCTCGAAGTAGGCGTCCATCAGGCCGCGCGCCTCGGCCGCCTCGATGTTCAGCTGCTGGGAGAGGCCGAAGGCCGAGAGTCCGTACGCCAGGCCGTAGGACATCGCCTTGATCTTGCGGCGCATCTCCGCGTCGACCGCGGACTGCTCGACGGAGAAGACCTGCGCGGCGGCGGTGGTGTGCAGGTCCTCGCCCGAGGTGAACGCCTCGGTCAGGCCCTCGTCCTCGGACAGGTGGGCCATCACCCGCAGCTCGATCTGGCTGTAGTCGGCCGTCATCAGGGACTCGAAGCCCTCGCCGACGACGAAGCCGCGCCGGATCGCGCGGCCCTCGTCCGTGCGGACCGGGATGTTCTGCAGGTTCGGGTCCGTGGACGAGAGGCGGCCGGTCGCGGCGACCGTCTGGTTGAACGTGGTGTGGATGCGGCCGTCCGCGGCGACCGTCTTGATCAGGCCCTCCACCGTGACGCGCAGCTTGGCCTGCTCACGGTGCCGGAGCATGATCACCGGCAGTTCGTTGTCGGTCTGGGCGGCCAGCCAGGCCAGGGCGTCGGCGTCGGTGGTGTAGCCGGTCTTGGTCTTCTTGGTCTTGGGGAGGTTCAGCTCGCCGAAGAGGACTTCCTGGAGCTGCTTGGGCGAGCCCAGGTTGAACTCCCGTCCGGCCGCCGCGTGCGCCTCCTTCACCGCCTGCTGGACGGCGCCCGCGAACATCTGCTCCATGGCCCGCAGGTGCTCCCGGTCGGCCGCGATGCCGTGCCGCTCCATGCGGGCCAGCAGCGCGGACGTGGGCAGCTCCATGTCGCGCAGCAGGTCCGCCGCGCCGACGTCCGCCAGGCGGCCCTCGAAGGCCTCGCCCAGGTCGAGGATGGCGCGGGCCTGCACCATCAGCGCCTCGGCCTCGGCGCCCTCGTCCGCCCCGAAGGCCAGCTGGCCGTCGGCCGCGGCGGCGGGGGCCAGCTCGCGGTGCAGGTACTCCAGGGACAGCGCGTCCAGGTCGAAAGAGCGGCGGCCCGGCTTGACCAGGTAGGCGGCGAGCGCGGTGTCCATGCCGACGCCGGCGACGCTCCAGCCGTGCTCGGCGAAGACGCGCATCGCGCTCTTGGCGTTGTGGAAGACCTTCGGCCGGTCCGCGTCGGACAGCCAGGCCGTGAACGCCGCCTCGTCGGCCTCGTCCACCTCCGTCGGGTCGAACCAGGCGGCCTTGCCGTCGGGCGCGGCGAGCGCGACCTCGGCGACCGAGCCGGTGCCCAGCGCCCAGGTGTCGACCGTGGCGATACCGAGGGTCTGGGTGCTGTGCTCGGCGAGCCAGCCGGCCAGTTCGCCCGTGCCCAGCACCGTGCCGTCCAGCTCGACGCCGTCCGCCACGACCGGCGCGGCCTCGGCCTCCTCGGCCCCCGGGTCGACGGCGTAGAGCCGCTCGCGCAGCGACGGGTTGCGGATCTCCAGGGTGTCCAGGATGACCGCGACGCCCTTGCGGTCGTACGCCGTGCGCTCCAGGTCGGTGACGGCCTTCGGCAGTTCGACCCGACGCTCCAGCTCGGTGAGCCGGCGGTTGAGCTTGACGGACTCCAGGTGGTCGCGGAGGTTCTGCCCCGCCTTGCCCTTGACCTCGTCGACGCGCTCGACCAGGTCGGCGAAGGACCCGAACTGGTTGATCCACTTCGCGGCGGTCTTCTCGCCGACGCCCGGGATGCCCGGCAGGTTGTCGGACGGGTCGCCGCGCAGGGCCGCGAAGTCGGGGTACTGGGCGGGGGTCAGCCCGTACTTCTCGAAGACCTTCTCCGGCGTGAAGCGGGTCAGCTCGGAGACGCCCTTGGTCGGATACAGGACCGTGGTGTGCTCGCTGACCAGCTGGAAGGAGTCCCGGTCGCCGGTGACGATCAGCACGTCGAAGCCCTCGGCCTCGGCCTGCGTGGCGAGTGTGGCGATGACGTCGTCGGCCTCGAAGCCCTCGACGGCGAAGCGCTGCACGTGCATGGCGTCGAGCAGCTCGCCGATCAGCTCGACCTGGCCCTTGAACTCGTCCGGGGTCTTGGAGCGGTTCGCCTTGTACTCGGTGAACTCCTCGGACCGCCAGGTCTTGCGGGAGACGTCGAACGCCACCGCGAAGTGCGTGGGCGCCTCGTCACGCAGCGTGTTGGCCAGCATCGACGCGAAGCCGTAGATCGCGTTGGTCGGCTGGCCCGTCGCGGTCGTGAAGTTCTCCGCGGGCAGCGCGAAGAACGCGCGGTAGGCCAGCGAGTGCCCGTCCATGAGCATCAGGCGCGGGCGGGCGCCGCCGGAGGAGTTGTCGGTCTGCTTCGCTGCTGTCTCTGCCACGTCCCCGATCCTGCCACGGACCACTGACACTCGGCCCCGCCCTCACCCTGCCGCGCCCGTACCGGCCCGGTCGTCCCGCCGGCGGGTCCCCGGTCGCCCGGCCGGTGCGGGTCCGGTCACCCTGTGTCGCGGCGACCCGAGTTGCCGGACGCGCCTCTTGCTCCCGGCCGCCGCCCCTCGCCCGGCCGCCGTCGCTGTCACTGGCGCGTGCGAGGATCGGAGACGTACCTCACACGTGTAAGCGAAGGAGCGCGCGATGGCCACCAAGCCGCCCAAGGGTGATCCGGTTCAGGACGCGCCCCAGGTCACGAAGGTCCAGCACGCGGCGGCCGGCATCCCGGCCATCGGCCACACCCTGCGCATGGCACAGCGGCAGATGGGCGTGAGGCGGACCGCGCTGACGCTGCTGAGCGTCAACCAGAAGGACGGCTTCGACTGCCCGGGCTGCGCCTGGCCGGAGCCGGACCACCGGCACAAGGCGGAGTTCTGCGAGAACGGCGCGAAGGCCGTGGCCGAGGAGGCCACCCTGCGCCGGGTCACCCCGGAGTTCTTCGCCGCGCACCCCGTCGCCGACCTCGCGACCCGCAGCGGCTACTGGCTGGGCCAGCAGGGCCGGCTCACGCACCCGGTGTACCTCCCGGAGGGCGGCGAGCACTACGAACCGGTCACCTGGGAGCGCGCCTTCGACATCGTGGCGGAGGAGATCGCGGCCCTGGACTCGCCCGACGAGTCCGTCTTCTACACCTCCGGGCGCACCAGCAACGAGGCGGCCTTCCTCTACCAGCTCTTCGCGCGCGAGCTCGGCACGAACAACCTGCCGGACTGCTCCAACATGTGCCACGAGTCGTCCGGCTCTGCCCTGTCGGAGTCCATCGGCATCGGCAAGGGCAGCGTCCTGCTGGAGGATCTCCACAAGTCCGATCTGATCATCGTGGCCGGTCAGAACCCGGGCACCAACCACCCGCGCATGCTCTCCGCCCTGGAGCGGGCCAAGGCGAACGGCGCGAAGATCATCAGCGTCAACCCGCTGCCCGAGGCCGGCCTGGAGCGCTTCAAGAACCCGCAGACCGCCAAGGGGCTCACCGCGGGCGCCGCGCTCACCGACCTGTTCCTGCAGATCCGCCTCGGCGGCGACCAGGCCCTGTTCCGGCTCCTGAACAAGCTGATCCTGGAGACGGAGGGCGCGGTCGACGAGGCCTTCGTCGAGGAACACACGCACGGTTACGAGGAGTTCGCCGAGGCCGCCCGAGCCGCCGACTGGGACGAGACGCTCACGGCGACCGGCCTCACGCGCGCGGAGATCGGGGAAGCCCTGCGCATGGTGCTCGCCTCGGAGCGCACCATCGTCTGCTGGGCGATGGGCCTGACCCAGCACAAGCACTCCGTGCCCACCATCCGCGAGGTCGTGAACTTCCTCCTCCTGCGCGGCAACATCGGCCGTCCCGGCGCGGGAGTCTGCCCGGTACGCGGCCACTCCAACGTGCAGGGCGACCGCACGATGGGCATCTTCGAGCGTCCCGCGCCCGCCTTCCTGGACGCGCTGGAGAAGGAGTTCGGCTTCGCTCCGCCGCGCGAGCACGGCTACGACGTCGTACGGGCCATCCGCGCGCTGCGCGACGGCGAGGCGAAGGTCTTCTTCGCCATGGGCGGCAACTTCGTCTCCGCCTCCCCCGACACGGAGGTCACCGAGGCGGCCATGCGCCGTGCCCGCCTGACCGTGCACGTCTCGACGAAGCTGAACCGCTCGCACGCCGTCACGGGCGCGCGTGCCCTGATCCTGCCGACCCTCGGCCGTACGGAGCGCGATCTCCAAAGCGGCGGCGAGCAGTTCGTGACCGTCGAGGACTCCATGGGCATGGTGCACGCCTCCCGCGGGCGGCTGGAGCCCGCGAGCCGGCACCTGCTGTCCGAGCCCGCGATCGTGTGCCGGCTGGCGCGCCGGGTGCTGGGCGAGGACAGCCGCACGCCGTGGGAGGAGTTCGAGGAGGACTACGCGACGATCCGCGACCGCATCGGGCGGGTGATCCCGGGCTTCGAGGACTTCAACGCCCGCGTGGCGCACCCCGGGGGCTTCGCCCTCCCCCACGCCCCGCGCGACGAGCGCCGCTTCCCGACGGCCACCGGCAAGGCCAACTTCACCGCCTCGCCGATCGAGTACCCCGAGCTGCCCGAGGGGCGGCTGCTGCTCCAGACGCTGCGCTCGCACGACCAGTACAACACCACGATCTACGGTCTGGACGACCGTTACCGGGGCATCAGGAACGGCCGCCGGGTCGTCCTGGTCAACCCGGAGGACGCCCGGAAGCTGGACGTCCCGGACGGTTCGTACGTCGACCTGGTCAGCGAGTGGAAGGACGGGGTGGAGCGGCGGGCGCCCGGCTTCCGTGTCGTGCACTATCCGACGGCCCGGGGCTGCGCGGCTGCGTACTACCCGGAGACCAACGTCCTGGTGCCGCTGGACGCCACCGCGGACACCAGTAACACCCCGGCCAGCAAGTCCGTCGTCGTCCGTCTGGAACAATCGGCGACCGACTGAGCGTTTGCTCAGTCGAGCCGACGGCCGCACCGGGCCGGCCGGCGACTCAGACAGACGGAGCTACGAACGGAGCCGGCCCATGGGCGAGCAGCAGCAGGTGCAGTTCCCGCAGGAGGTCATCGACGAGTACGCCGCGCTCGGTGTCGACCTGCCCGCGCTCTTCTCCGCCGGGCACCTCGGGACCCGCATGGGCGTCCAGATCCTCGAGGCGTCGGCAGACCGTGTCGTCGGCACCATGCCGGTGGAGGGCAACACCCAGCCGTACGGGCTGCTGCACGGCGGGGCCTCGGCGGTGCTGGCCGAGACGCTCGGGTCGGTCGGCTCGATGCTGCACGGCGGCAGCACCAAGATCGCCGTCGGCGTCGACCTGAACTGCACCCACCACCGCGGGGCCCGCTCCGGCCTCGTCACCGGCGTGGCCACGCCGGTGCACCGGGGCCGGTCGACCGCGACGTACGAGATCGTTATCAGCGACGAGCAGGACCGCCGCGTGTGCACCGCCCGGCTGACCTGCCTGCTGCGGGACGTGAACCCGGGCGACGGGACGCGGGCCGGCGCGACAGGCTGAGCGGCGCGCGGGCGGCCGGGGCCCGCTCCCCGGCCGCGCGACGCCACCGGCGCCCGCACAACACCGCCCGCGCCCTCGCAACGCCACCGGCGCCCTCGCGGCACTGCCGGCGGTCGCACATCAGGCCGCGTGTCCCTCCCGGCCACGACGAGCTCCCGCCCCCACGACGCCCCTCCCGGCCACGGACTGCCGCCACCCACGGCGCCCTCCCGGCCACGGCATTGCCCCCCGCCGCCCGGCGCCCTAACTTCAGGGCATGGGACGGGGAAAGGCCCCCTGGCCGGGGGCGGCTGCTCGGCGGCTCCGGTGCGCGCCCGGACTGCTCGCTCTCGCGCTGACACTGCCGACCGCCGCCCTGGGGTCCGGCTGCGGCAACTCCGGCGCCGAAAGGCCCGGTTCCGGCGACACCGCCCGACCGACCGCGTCGGCATCCGCATCCGCACCGGCACAAGGCAGCCTCTCCCCCGCTGAGTTGTGCACGAGCGCTGTCGGCTACTGGGCACGCGAGATACTGGCCGGCAGCACCCCCTACGGCGACTACCAGTCGATGGGACTGTCCAACCCGCAGTACGACATCCTGCGGAAGGTCGTGGACGCCGCACAGGCCACGGAGCGCGACCAAGGCCCCCGAGCCGCCGACGAGTTGATCGGCCGTCAGGTGCGCGACTCGTGCGCCGCGCACTACCGCACCGGTGCCCCGAGCGACGGCCCGTGGCAGTGAGCGGCACCGGTCCCGTCGAGCCGGGCGAGGGCACCCACGACCGGGGCGGCCCGGACGCTCCCCGGCCGGCCGCCCGGCGCCGTGGACGGCCCGGCCGGTACTACGACCGCCACCGCCGGGCGGTCCTCACGACCGCCGCGGCCGTCATGACCCTGGCGGGCGGCGGCTATCTGTACGCCGGCCGACCGCAGCCTCCTCCCCCTCCTCCGCCGCCACACCCTTCCCAGGCGGTCGACCTCGACTACCTGGACGCGGTGCCCGCCCCCGGCGACGACTTCAGTTTCGCGGTGCGGCTGAGCGTGCGGTCCGGCCCGCCCGTCACCGTGACACGAATCGACCAGCCCTACGCCGGCATCTCGATGACCGCGTCACCCGCCGCGCCTTTCCAGACAAAGACGCATTCCGCCCGCAAGATCATCGTCACTCTTCGGGTGACGGAATGCGCAAAAGCGCCGCGGAACCTCGCACTCCCTTTCCTGCATGTAACGCTGCGTAATGCGCGCGCAATACAGGCCCACAGTTTCATCCTGGGGACGCACTATGCACAGGACCTCTCCCACGCCATCGAGGTCGCCTGCAGCAACGATTCCAGGTAATCACCAAAACGCCCCAGACGCCTGAACGCCGGCCGCCGGTCCTGCAAGTTCTCACCATGCGGACAGGGCGAATCGGACGGAATTCCGCAGTTCTTCCCAGCCAGTACCGCTCTGCATTACCCCGTGTCATAACAAGAGCGTCACAGCATGAGTCAGACCCTCCTCCACGTTCCCCACACACGCTTAGAGTCACGGCCAGTCACCGCGCCGTCCGATTGTCACTTCGGCCCAGCGCTCGACTCGGCCGCCTCCACGGGGAAGCGGCTGTGCCAGGGAAAGGACTGATCGTGCGTCAACGTTCGCTCATCGCCATCACCGCCGCTCTGGCGGCGGGAGCACTCACCCTCACCGCCTGCGGCTCGCGCGACGACGACGGCGGCTCGGACTCCGGCAACGGCGGCGGCGGTGGCACCACCGTCGTCATCGGCGTCGACGCCCCGCTGACCGGCGACCTGTCCGCGCTGGGCCTCGGTATCAAGAACTCGGCGGACCTCGCGGCCAAGACCGCCAACAAGGACAAGCACGTCGAGGGCATAACCTTCAAGGTCGAAGCCCTCGACGACCAGGGCCAGCCCTCCGTGGGCCAGCAGAACGCCAGCCAGTTCGTCGCCAACGACGAGGTCCTCGGCGTCGTCGGCCCGCTGAACTCCTCGGTCGGCGAGTCCATGCAGCAGGTCTTCGAGTCCGGCAACATGGCGCTGGTCTCCCCGGCCAACACCGGCCCCTCGCTGACCCAGGGCCCGGACTGGCGCACCGAGAAGAAGCGCCCGTTCAAGACCTACTTCCGCACCGCGACCACCGACGCCATCCAGGGCCCGTTCGCCGCGCAGTACGTCTTCAACGACTTCAAGAAGACGAAGGCCTTCGTCATCGACGACAAGAAGACCTACGGCGCGGGCCTCGCCGGAACCTTCACCGACGAGTTCAAGAAGCTCGGCGGCAAGGTCGTCGGAACAGAGCACATCAACCCGGACACCAAGGACTTCTCCGCGGTCGCCACCAAGGTCAAGAACTCCGGCGCCGACGTCGTCTACTACGGCGGCGAATACCCGCAGGCCGGCCCGCTCAGCAAGCAGATCAAGGGCACCGGCGCCAAGATTCCGCTGGTCGGCGGTGACGGCATCTACAGCGCCGACTTCATCAAGCTCGCCGGCGCCAGCGGCACCGGCGACCTGGCCACCTCCGTCGGCGCGCCCGTCGAGGAACTGCCCTCCGCCAAGGAATTCGTCGCCAACTACAAGGCCGGCGGCTACAAGGAGCCCTTCGAGGCCTACGGCGGCTACTCCTACGACTCCGCCTGGGCCATCATCGAGGCCGTCAAGACGGTCGTCGAGAAGAACGACGGCAAGCTCCCCGACGACGCCCGGGGCCAGGTCGTCGAGGCCATGCAGAACGTCTCCTTCGACGGAGTGACCGGCAAGGTCTCCTTCGACGAGTTCGGTGACGCCACCAACAAGCAGCTGACCGTATACGCCGTCGAGAACGGCGACTGGAAGGCCGTGAAGTCCGGCACCTACACCGGCTGACTCGTCCGACGAGACACCCGCACCACCCAGAGCCGCGCGGGGCGCTTCTTCACAGGCGCCCCGCGCGGACTCACACCCGGCCACATCCGTCGAACATCCGAACCTCTCGGAGGACATGCGGTGAACGAACTGCCGCAGCAGCTGGTCAACGGCCTGCTACTGGGATCCATGTACGGGCTGATCGCCATTGGCTACACGATGGTCTACGGCATCGTCCAGCTCATCAACTTCGCCCACGGCGAGATCTTCATGACCGGCGCCTTCGGCGCGCTCACGGTCTACATCTACATCCTGCCCGACGGCACCTCCATGCTGATCGCCCTGCCCCTGATGATCCTCGGCGCCGTGATCGTCTCGGTGACCGTCGCCATCGGGGCTGAACGTTTCGCCTACCGCCCCCTGCGCGGCGGCCCCCGCCTCGCGCCACTCATCACCGCCATCGGCCTCTCCCTCGCCCTCCAGCAGGCGGTCTGGGCCTGGTACCCCGACGCGAAGTCCGCCCGCACCTTCCCCCAGATCGAGGGCGGCCCCTTCCACATCGGCAGCATCACCCTGCAGACCGGCAGCATCTTCCTGCTCATCGCCGCCCCCGTCAGCATGGCCTTCCTCGGCTACTTCGTCATGAAGACCCGCACCGGACGCGGCATGCAGGCCACCGCCCAGGACCCCGACACCGCCAAACTCATGGGCGTCAACACCGACCGCATCATCGTGATCGCGTTCGCCCTCGGCGCCGTCTTCGCCGCCATCGGCGGAGTCGCCTACGGCCTGGAATACGGCCACGTCGACTTCAAAATGGGCTTCATCCTCGGACTGAAGGCCTTCACCGCGGCCGTCCTCGGCGGCATCGGCAACATCTACGGCGCCATGATCGGCGGTGTCGTCCTCGGCATCGCCGAAACCCTGGCCACCGCCTACATCGGCGACATCCCCGGCCTCGGCCAGTTCGGCAGCCAGTCCTGGGCGGACGTCTGGGCCTTCATCCTCCTCATCCTTGTGCTGTTGTTCAGGCCACAGGGCCTGCTCGGCGAGCGCGTCGCGGACAGGGCGTGACACCGATGACCACACAAACCACCGAGAAGACCCCCAACACCCCCGCCACCGGCGCGGCGACCGGCCTCATCGGCATCCCACCGCACCTCGGACGCGCCCTCGCCACCGGCGGCGGCCTCCTCACCATCGTCTCCACCTTCCTCGCCTGGACCTGGACCGCCGCATTCCCCGGCGACCTCACCGTCTACGGCTACCCGGGCGGCCTCCAGGTCCTCGTCCTCATCGGCGGCGCCCTCACCACCCTCTTCGGCCTCTCCTCCTACGGCGTCAAAGGCCTCCGCTGGCTCACCCCCGCCGGCGCCGACGCCGCACTCAGATTCGCCGCACTCGCCACCTTCGCGACCACCTGGTACACCGTCCTCGCCATCAGCCTCCAGCTCGGCGGCCTGGTCAACCTCGAACCCGGCGCCTACATCGCGGCGATCGTCACCCTCACCGCCCTCCTCGGCGCCCTCGCACTCCCCTTCGAACACCCCGCACCCGACCCCATCGACCCCGACGAGACCGGCTGGAGCCTCGCCAAGCACCGCGCCGGCCACGGCTGGCAGACCGTCAAGGCCGCCTTCGCCGCCGGCGAGCCCGGCCCCGTCCGCGCCCTGCCCTCCTACGCCGAGATCCTCATCATCGTCGCGGTCCTCGCCGTCTGCCTCACCGTCTTCACCTACGGCATCGGCACCGAGTACGACGAACTCTTCGTCGGCTTCCTGATCACGGCCGGGTTCGGCTTCGCAGCCGCCCACAAGGCAGGCCTCATCCGCCAGGCCACCCAGATCACCGCACGGCACCAGACCATCACCATCTGGGGCGCCTTCGTCGCCGCGGCACTGTTCCCCTTCACCCAGACCGACGACCAGTACGCCACCATCGGCGTCTACATCCTGATCTTCGCCACCGTCGCGCTGGGCCTCAACATCGTCGTCGGCCTCGCCGGCCTCCTCGACCTCGGCTACGTCGCCTTCCTCGGCGTCGGCGCCTACGCCGCAGCCCTGGTCTCCGGCTCGCCCAGCTCCCCCTTCGGCGTCCACTTCCCCTTCTGGGCCGCCGTCCTGGTCGGCGCCGCCGCCTCACTGATCTTCGGCGTACTGATCGGCGCCCCCACCCTGCGCCTGCGCGGTGACTACCTCGCCATCGTCACCCTCGGCTTCGGAGAGATCTTCCGCATCGCCGTCCTCAACATGGACGGCACCTCCGGACCCGACATCACCAACGGCTCCAACGGCATCTCGGCCGTACCGGACCTGAAGATCCTCGGATTCGACCTCGGCGCCCGCCACGACATCCTCGGCGTCACCATCGGCCGGTTCGCCAACTACTTCTTCCTGATGCTGATCATCACCGCCGTCGTCGTCCTCGTCTTCCGACGCAGCAGCGACTCCCGCATCGGCCGGGCCTGGGTCGCCATCCGCGAGGACGAGACCGCCGCCCTCGCCATGGGCATCAACGGCTTCCGCGTCAAACTGATCGCGTTCGCCGTCGGCGCCGCCCTCGCCGGCCTCGCCGGCACCGTCCAGGCACACGTCACCTACACCGTCACCCCCGAGCAGTACCTCTTCGCCGGCACGACACCGCCCAACTCCGCGTTCCTCCTCGCCGCGGTCGTCCTCGGCGGCATGGGCACCATCGGCGGACCCCTCCTCGGCGCCGCACTGCTCTTCCTCATCCCCAACAAGCTCCAGTTCCTCGGCGACTACCAGCTCCTCGCCTTCGGACTCGCGCTCGTCCTGCTCATGCGGTTCCGACCCGAAGGCCTCATCCCCAACCGGCGCCGCCAACTGGAATTCCACGACAAGGCCGAAGCGCCCGCGGTCCTCGGCAAGACAGGGGCCTGACCACCATGACCACCGACACCACCACCAAGGACACCACCCCGGGCGCCCCCACCCCCGGCACCACCGTCCTCGACGCACGCGGCGTCACCATGCGCTTCGGCGGACTCACCGCCGTCAACGGCGTGGACCTCACCGTCAACAGCGGCGAGATCGTCGGCCTCATCGGCCCCAACGGCGCCGGCAAGACCACCTTCTTCAACTGCCTGACGGGCCTCTACACACCCACCGAGGGCGAAGTCCGCTACAAGGACCAGGTACTGCCCGCCAAGTCCTTCAAGGTCACGGCCGCCGGCATCGCCCGCACCTTCCAGAACATCCGGCTGTTCGCCAACATGACAGTCCTGGAGAACGTCCTCGTCGGCCGCCACACCCGCACCAAGGAAGGCTTCTGGTCAGCCGTCCTGCGCGGCCCCGGCTTCCACAAAGCCGAGGCCACCTCCCGCGAACGCGCCATGGAACTCCTGGAGTTCGTCGGCCTCGCCGAAAAGGCCGGACACCTCGCACGGAACCTGCCCTACGGCGAACAGCGCAAGCTGGAAATCGCCCGCGCCCTCGCCAGCGAACCGGGCCTGCTCCTCCTGGACGAGCCCACGGCAGGCATGAACCCCCAGGAGACACGAGCCACCGAGGAACTCGTCTTCGCCATCCGCGACCAGGGCATCGCAGTCCTCGTCATCGAGCACGACATGCGCTTCATCTTCAACCTCTGCGACCGCGTCGCCGTCCTCGTACAGGGCGAGAAGCTCATCGAGGGCGACAGCACGACCGTCCAGGGCGACGAGCGGGTCATCGCCGCCTACCTCGGCGAACCCCTCGCGAACGACCCCGGCGCCACGGAAGCAGCCGAAGTGGAAGCCGCCGAGGCCCACGCCCAGGCCGACACCACCACGGACACCGCGGCCGGCAAGGAGAACGACCGATGACCGCACTGCTCGAGGTCGAGGACCTCCGCGTCGCCTACGGCAAGATCGAAGCCGTCAAAGGCATCTCGTTCAAAGTCGACGCCGGCGAAGTCGTCACCCTCATCGGCACCAACGGCGCCGGCAAAACCACCACCCTGCGCACCCTCTCCGGCCTCCTCAAGCCAGTCGGCGGACAGATCAAGTTCGGCGGCAAGTCGCTCAAGAAGGTCCCCGCACACCAGGTCGTCTCCCTGGGGCTCGCCCACTCCCCCGAGGGCCGGCACATCTTCCCCCGCATGACCATCGAGGACAACCTCCGCCTCGGCGCCTTCCTCCGCAACGACAAACCAGGCATCGAGAAGGACATCCAGCGCGCCTACGACCTCTTCCCCATCCTCGGCGAACGCCGAAAGCAAGCCGCGGGCACCCTCTCCGGCGGCGAACAGCAGATGCTCGCCATGGGCCGCGCCCTGATGTCCCAGCCCAAACTGCTCATGCTCGACGAACCCTCCATGGGCCTCTCACCGATCATGATGCAGAAGATCATGACGACGGTGGCCGAACTGAAATCCCAGGGCACCACCATCCTGCTCGTCGAGCAGAACGCCCAGGCCGCCCTCTCCCTCGCCGACCACGGCCACGTCATGGAAGTCGGCAACATCGTCCTGTCCGGCAGCGGCCAGGACCTCCTCCACGACGAATCGGTCCGCAAGGCCTACCTCGGCGAGGACTGAGCCGGTAGTCGTACGACGAGGCCCGCGCCCCCAGTGGGGACGCGGGCCTCGCGCACGCTCCGGGGCCTCAGCCCTTGGACGCCTTCTTCTCCTCGGCGTCCTGGATGACCGCCTCCGCCACCTGCTGCATCGACATCCGCCGGTCCATCGACGTCTTCTGAATCCACCGGAACGCCGCCGGCTCCGTCAGGCCGTACTCCGTCTGCAACACCGACTTCGCCCGGTCCACCAGCTTCCGGGTCTCCAGCCGCAGACTGAGGTCCGCGACCTCCTTCTCCAGCGCCTTCAGCTCCGTGAACCGCGAGACGGCCATCTCGATCGCCGGAACGACGTCACTCTTGCTGAACGGCTTCACCAGATACGCCATCGCCCCGGCGTCCCGGGCGCGCTCCACCAGGTCGCGCTGCGAGAACGCGGTCAGCATCAGCACCGGCGCGATGCTCTCCTCGGCGATCTTCTCGGCCGCGGAGATGCCGTCCAGCTTGGGCATCTTCACGTCGAGGATCACCAGATCGGGCCTGTGCTCCCGGGCCAGCTCCACGGCCTCCTCACCGTCACCGGCCTCACCGACGACGGAGTACCCCTCCTCCTCCAGCATCTCTTTGAGATCCAGCCGGATCAGGGCCTCGTCCTCGGCGATGACAACACGGGTCGTCAGCGGAGGCACGTGCGACTGGTCGTCTTCGGGCACGTCTACGGGCTGGGGCGACTCGGGGGCGGTCACGTGGCGCTCCTTGTTCCGGGGCAGGCGGTACTGCTTCCAAGAGCCTACCTAGCTGCGGCTCACGAGGGTGAACCGGTACACTCCTGATGGCTGACCAGCCGGGTTGGCGGAACTGGCATACGCGGATGTCTCAAACACATCTGTTCGAAAGGACATACGGGTTCGAGTCCCGTACCCGGCACCTTTGAAGCGGAGGCTCACGTTCTCGTGAACCTCCGCTTTTCGCTGCACACCACTCTCCGTGGTGACGCACAGTGATCGCATGGACCTCCACAGCACTGACGTGCGACAGAAAGCCCTCGCTCTCCTGCGCAGCGGTGCGAAGAACGCGGATGTGGCCCGAAAGCTGAACGTCCCGAAGGGCACGATCGGTTACTGGAAGCATCTCGACCGCGCCAAGCGCGGCGAATGTCCCGGCAAGCACGATCCGACCTGCCCCAGGTGCCATGGACGAGATTTGGACGAGGCCGCCTACAGCTACCTACTGGGTCTCTACCTCGGCGATGGCCACATCAGCCATTACTCCGAACACCGCGTACCCAACCTCATGATCGCCTGCGCCGACTCATGGCCCGGACTCATCGACGACTGCGAGCAGGCCATGCAGGCAGTCTTCCCCGCCAACTCGGTCTGCCGCGTCCGTAGGGTCGGCTGTCACAACGTGAAGGTTTACTCGAAGCACATGCACTGCCTCTTCCCTCAGCACGGGCCGGGCAAGAAGCACGACCGCTCGATCACTCTCGAAGCCTGGCAGCAGGGGATCGTCGACGCTCACCCCTGGGACTTCATTCGCGGCCTGATCCACTCCGACGGCTGCCGTATCACCAACTGGACCACGAAGATCGTCGGTGGCGTGCACAAGCGCTACGAGTATCCGCGCTACTTCTTCTCCAACAAGTCGGACGACATCCGCAACCTCTTCGCGGAGACCCTCGACAAGGTCGGCGTCGAGTGGACGACCCTCGCCCGAGGCAGCGACCCCTTCAACATCTCCGTAGCCCGCAAAGCCTCCGTAGCCCTCATGGACGCCCACGTCGGACCCAAGTACTGACGACCAACCGGCCTACCGGGGACTGTCGTCCTCCCCGATGTGGTGCACCCGGACCAGATTGGTCGTGCCCGACACCCCGGGCGGCGAGCCGGCCGTGATGACCACGACGTCGCCCTTCTCGCAGCGCCCGTAGCGGGTGAGGAGTTCGTCCACCTGGTCGACCATCGCGTCCGTGGAGTCCGCGTGAGGGCCGAGGAAGGTCTCCACGCCCCAGGTCAGGCTGAGCTGTGAGCGGGTCGCCGGCTCGGGGGTGAAGGCGAGCAGCGGGATGGGTGAGCGGTAGCGGGAGAGGCGGCGGACGGTGTCGCCGGACTGGGTGAAGGCGACCAGGTACTTCGCGCCGAGGAAGTCGCCGATCTCGGCTGCCGCGCGGGCGACGGCGCCGCCCTGGGTGCGGGGCTTGTTGCGCTCGGTCAGCGGGGGCAGGCCCTTGGCGAGGATGTCCTCCTCGGCGGCCTCGACGATCTTGGCCATGGTGCGCACGGTGTCGGTCGCGTGTTTGCCGACGCTCGTCTCGCCGGACAGCATGACGGCGTCCGTGCCGTCGATGACGGCGTTGGCGACGTCGGAGGCCTCGGCGCGGGTGGGCCGGGCGTTGTCGATCATGGAGTCGAGCATCTGGGTGGCGACGATGACCGGCTTGGCGTTGCGCTTGGCGAGTTTGATGGCGCGCTTCTGGACGATGGGGACCTGTTCGAGGGGCATTTCGACGCCGAGGTCGCCGCGGGCGACCATGATGCCGTCGAAGGCGGCGACGATGTCCTCGATGTTCTCGACGGCCTGTGGTTTTTCGACCTTGGCGATGACGGGGAGGCGGCGGCCTTCTTCGTCCATGATGCGGTGGACGTCGAGGACGTCGCGTCCGCTGCGGACGAAGGAGAGGGCGATGGTGTCGAAGCCGTTGCGGAGTGCCCAGCGCAGGTCGTCCTCGTCCTTCTTGGAGAGGGCGGGGACGGACACGGCGACGCCGGGGAGGTTGAGGCCCTTGTGGTCGGAGACCATGCCGCCTTCGATGACGGTCGTACGGACGCGGGGGCCGTCGACGTCGGTGACTTCCAGGCAGACCTTGCCGTCGTCGACGAGGACGCGTTCGCCGGGGGTGACGTCGGTGGCGAGGCCGGCGTAGGTGGTGCCGCAGGTGTGGCGGTCGCCGTGGACGCCTTCTTCGACGGTGATGGTGAAGGTGTCGCCGCGTTCAAGGAGTACGGGGCCTTCGGCGAAGTGGCCGAGCCGGATCTTCGGGCCCTGAAGGTCGGCGAGGGTGCCGACGCTGCGGCCGGTTTCGTCGGACGCCTTTCGGACTCGGTGGTAGCGCTCTTCGTGTTCGGCGTGGGTGCCGTGGCTGAAGTTGAAGCGGGCGATGTCCATGCCGGCGTCGACCAGGTCTTTGATCTGGTCGTATGTGTCGGTGGCGGGCCCAAGAGTGCAGACGATCTTTGCTCGGCGCATGGGTCGAGCCTATGACTTACCGGCCGGTAGCGAATTGGCCACGCATGACCACTCAACAACCTTTGAGTAAAGGGCTATTGACAAGTGTTGAATTGTGCGCCGGGCCGCTCCGATGAGCATTCGAATCGGCTCTCACCCTTGACAGGCGCCATGTTCAGGACAGAATCTACGCGCGTCGCCAATGATGTTCACGGGTCACCGAGGAGAGTCAGCCATGCCGTTGAACCGCCGGAAGTTCCTGAGCAGGTCCGCCGTGACGGGGGCGGGTGTCGCGCTGGCCGGCGCGGCGGCGGCTCCGGCGGCCGGGGCGGCCCCCGCTCACCGGGGCCGCGGGAAGCCGAAGCGGTACGCGCTGACGGTGCTGGGCACCACCGACCTGCACGGGCACGTCTTCAACTGGGACTACTTCAAGGACGCCGAGTACGCGGACGCGGCGGGCAACGCCCAGGGCCTGGCCCGTGTCTCGACGCTGGTGAACCAGGTCCGTGCGGAGAAGGGCCGCCGCAACACGCTGCTGCTGGACGCGGGCGACACCATCCAGGGCACCCCGCTGACGTACTACTACGCGAAGGTCGACCCGATCACCGCCGAGGGCGGGCCGGTGCATCCGATGGCGCAGGCGATGAACGCGATCGGGTACGACGCGGTGGCGCTCGGCAATCACGAGTTCAACTACGGCATCGAGACGCTGCGGAAGTTCGAGGAGCAGTGCGATTTCCCGCTGCTCGGGGCGAACGCGGTGGACGCGAAGACGCTGAAGCCGGCGTTTCCGCCGTACTTCATGAAGACGTTCCGGGTGAAGGGCGCGCCGCCGGTGAAGGTGGCGGTGCTGGGGCTGACCAACCCGGGCATCGCGATCTGGGACAAGGCGTATGTGCAGGGGAAGCTGGCGTTTCCCGGTCTTGAGGAGCAGGCGGCGAAGTGGGTGCCGAAGCTGCGTTCGATGGGTGCGGACGTGGTGGTGGTGTCGGCGCATTCCGGGTCGTCCGGGACGTCCTCCTATGGTGACCAGGTCCCGTACGTCGAGAACGCGGCGGCCAACGTGGCCAGGCAGGTGCCGGGCATCGACGCGATCCTCGTGGGGCACGCGCACACGGAGATCGCGGAGCTGAAGGTCGTGAACGAGGAGACCGGGAAGACGGTCGTGCTGTCGGAGCCGCTGTGCTATGCCGAGCGGCTCACCCTCTTCGACTTCGAGCTGGTCTTCGAGCGGGGCCGCTGGCACGTGGAGTCGGTCAAGGCGTCGCTGCGGAACTCGAACACCGTCGAGGACGACCCCCGGATCACGAAGCTGCTCACGGACGAGCACGCGAAGGTCGTGGCGTACGTCAACCAGGTGGTCGGCACGGCCACCGAGACGTTGACGACGGTGGAGGCGCGTTACAAGGACGCCCCGATCATCGACCTGATCACCAAGGTCCAGGAGGACGTGGTCAGGGAGGCGCTGGCGGGTACGGAGTTCGCGTCGCTGCCGGTGCTGGCGCAGGCGTCGCCCTTCTCGCGGACGTCCGCGATCCCGGCCGGGGACGTGACGATCCGGGACCTGTCGAGCCTGTACGTGTACGACAACACTCTGGTGGCCAAGCTGATGACGGGTGCCCAGTTGCGGGCGTACCTGGAGTACTCGGCGGAGTACTACGTCCGGACGGCGGCCGGCGCGCCGGTGGACGTGGACAAGCTGACCAACGCGGGCGGCCGCCCGGATTACAACTACGACTATGTGTCGGGGCTGACGTACGAGATCGACATCGCGCAGGCGGCCGGGTCGCGTATCAAGAACCTGGCCCATGCCGGGGCTCCGCTGGACGACACGCGGCAGTTCGTGCTGGCGGTGAACAACTACCGGGCCAACGGCGGTGGCGCGTTCCCGCATGTGGCGTCGGCCAGGGAGCTGTGGGCGGAGTCGACGGAGATCCGTACGCGGATCGCCGAGTGGGCGACGGCGCGGGGTGTGCTGGATCCGAAGGACTTCGCGTCCGTCGGCTGGTCGTTGACGCGGGACGGTGTGCCGGTGTTCTGAGTCCGTTTTCGGCCGGGGCAGCCTCAGATTCCGTCCCCCAGCGGGGTGAGCGTCCGGTGTCGGCGCGCGGCCGGGATCCGGGGTTGTCCGTGTTCGAGGCCGAAGGTGGTGAAGGCGGTGCGGCCGGGCAGCGGGTAGGGCTCCTGTCCGGTCAGGTCGTTGAGGATGGTCGCGCTGCGCCAGGCGGCGAGGCCGAGGTCGGGGGCGCCGACCCCGTGGGTGTGTGTTTCGGCGTTCTGGACGTAGACCCGGCCGGTGACGGAGGGGTCGAGGACGAGGCGGAAGCGTTCGTCGACGCGGGGGCGTTCGTGGCTGTCGCGCCGCATGTAGGGGTCGAGGCCGGCGAGGACGCGGCCGAGGGGGCGTTCGCGGTAGCCGGTGGCGAGGACGACGGCGCCGGTGGTGAGGCGGGTGCGGGTCTGCTGCTGGGCGTGTTCGAGGTGCAGTTCGACTTTGGTGGTGGCGATGCGCCCGGCGGTGCGGACGTGGACGCCGGGGGTGAGGACGGTGTCGGGCCAGCCGCCGTCGAGGGTGCGCCGGTAGAGCTCGTCGTGGATGGCGGCGGTGGTGTCGGCGTCGATGCCTTTGTGGAGTTGCCATTGGGAGGCGACGAGCCGGTCGCGGACGGGTTCGGCCAGGCCGTGGAAGTAGCGGGTGTAGTCGGGGGTGAAGTGCTCCAGGCCGAGTTTGGAGTACTCCATGGGCGCGAAGGCCTCCGTGCGGCCGAGCCAGTGCAGTTTCTCGCGGCCGGGGGGCCGGTGGCGGAGCAGGTCGAGGTAGATCTCCGCGCCGGACTGGCCGGTGCCGATGACGGTGATGTGTTCGGCGGCGAGGAGTGTCTCGCGGTGGTCGAGGTAGTCGGCGGCGTGGACGACGGGGACGCCGGGGGCGTCGACGAGGGGTCGGAGCGGGTCGGGGACGTAGGGCTCGGTGCCGACGCCGAGGACGACGTTGCGGGTATGGGTGCGGCCGAGGGCCGCGGCTTCTCCGTCGGCGTCGAGTTGGGTGTAGTCGACTTCGAAGAGGTCGCGTTCGGGGTTCCAGCGGACGGCGTCGATTTGGTGGTGGAAGTGGAGGGAGGGGAGGTTTTCGGCGACCCAGCGGCAGTACGCGTCGTATTCGGCGCGCTGGATGTGGAAGCGTTCGGCGAAGTAGAAGGGGAAGAGGCGTTCTCTGGCCCGGAGGTGGTTGAGGAAGGTCCAGGGGCTGGCCGGGTCGGCGAGGGTGACCAGGTCGGCGAGGAAGGGCACTTGGACGCGGGCGCCGTCGATGAGCAGGCCGGGGTGCCAGTGGAAGGCGGGGCGCTGGTCGTAGAAGACGGTGTCGAGGCCGGTGAGGGGGTCGGCGAGCGCGGCGAGGGAGAGGTTGAAGGGGCCGATGCCGATGCCGACGAGGTCGCGGGGGGCGTCGGGCGTGGGGTGCGGGGTGGTGTTCATCGCGGGGCGGGTCCTTCCGGGGGGTTTTCCACGAGGGTCACGAGGGTCAGGAGGGCGGCCAGGTCCTCGGGCCGGGTGTGGGGGTTGAGCAGGGTCGCCTTGAGCCAGAGCCGGCCGTCGGCGCGGGCGCGGCCGAGGACGGCGCCGCCGGTGGTGAGCAGGGTGCGGCGTACGGCGGCGACGGCTGCGTCGGTGGCGTGGGCGGGCCGGAACAGCACCGTGCTGATGGTGGGCGGGGCGTGCAGTTCGAAGCCGGGGTGGTCGTGGACGAGGGTGGCGAACCGTTCGGCGAGTAGGCAGACGTCGTCGACGAGTGCGCCGATGCCGACGCGTCCCAGGGTTTTGAGGGTGACGGCGATCTTGAGGATGTCGGGGCGGCGGCTGGTACGGGGGGAGCGGCCGAGGAGGTCGGGGAGTCCGGCGTCGGTGTCGTCGTCGGCGTTGAGATAGTGGGCGCGGTGGTGGAGCGCGGCGAGGTCGGCGGCGTCCGCGACGGTGAGGAGACCGGCGGCGATCGGCTGCCAGCCGAGTTTGTGCAGGTCGAGGGCGACGGTGTGGGCGGCGTCCAGTCCGGCCAGTTTGGGGCGGTGGCGGTCGCTGAAGAGGAGGCCTCCGCCGTAGGCGGCGTCCACGTGCAGGCGGGCGTCGTGGGCGGAGCAGCGGTCGGCGATTTCGGGCAGGGGGTCGATGAGTCCGGCGTCGGTGGTGCCGGCGGTGGCGACGACGAGGTGTGGTCCGGGGACCTGGGTGAGGGCTTCGTCGAGGGCGGCGGGGTCGAGGGTGCCTGCGGGGGCGGGGACGACGACGGGTTCGGGCAGGCCAAGGAGCCAGGCTGCGCGGGGCACCGAGTGGTGGGCGTTGGCTCCGTGGATGAGCCGCAGGCCCGCGCCGTGCGCTTCGCGGGCGAGCAGGACGGCGAGTTGGTTGGACTCGGTGCCGCCGGTGGTGACGAGGGCGTCGGCGGCACCGGTCTGGCGGGCCAGGGTGCGGGTGACGAGGGTCTCCAGCGCGGAGGCGGCGGGTGCCTGGTCCCAGGAGTCGAGGGACGGATTGAGGACGCTCGCGGCGAGGTCGGCGGCGGTGGCGACGGCGAGGGGTGGGCCGTGCAGGTGGGCGGCGCACAGGGGGTGGGCG
>NZ_RAIF01000012.1:267954-268477 GCF_003671715.1 Streptomyces sp. E2N166
CGAGGGCGGGCAGGATTTCGCCGGCCGCGTCCGCGACCCGGGCGGCGACGGCGTCCGGGCCGCCCGCGGGCAGCGGTCCCGCGCGTGTGGCAGCGCCGGTGCTCAGCGCGTCGAGCACGGTGTCGAGCAGGGGCCGCAGGGCGTCGGGGCCGTGCGGGCCCGAGGCGAGGGGCGGCAGGCCCATGGCTGTCCTCCGGGCGTGGGGACGAGGGAGTTCCAGCTTGTACGCGGATGCGCGCGTACGCCCGGACAGCCCAAGATCACAACCCGAAAGGGGTATCCCGCGGCCGGTCCCCCGGGGTGGGGGACCGGCCGCGCCCGGGTCAGTGCGTGTCCGCTTCCCGTACTCGCAGGGCGCGGGCGAGGTCGTCGAGTTGGTCGGCGAGCCTCCGGCGCAGGGCGGGGATCGGGTCGGCGTCGTCGAGGCAGTCCTGGCCGAGGCGCAGGTTGTCGGCGTCGACGGCGTGGGCGGGGAAGGCCCAGCGGCCGGCGGCGTCGGCGATGGCGGGGCCGCGGCGGGCGG
>NZ_RAIF01000012.1:268553-284318 GCF_003671715.1 Streptomyces sp. E2N166
GGGCTGCCAGAAGCCCTGGGCGGTGGCGGTGAAGAGGTAGTTGGAGAGGTCGTCGGTGGCGAACATGGCTTCCCAGGCGCGGCTCTTGGCCTCGGGGTCGGGCAGCGCGGCGCGGCAGCGGGCGGCGCCCTCCTGGCCGGTGGCGCTCGGGTCGCGCTGGAGTTCGGCGGTGATGGCGGTCTCGTCGGTGGCGCCGAGGACGCAGAGGCGGGTGAGGATGCGCCAGCGCAGTTCGGGGTCGAGTTCGGGGCCGCCGGGGACGGTGCCGTCGGCGAGCCAGGCGGCGATGGTGTCGGGGTGGGCGGCGGTGGCGATGCGGTGGCGTACGGCGATGAGGCGCAGGCCGGGGTGGTCGCCGTCCTCGGTGCGGCGGATCAGGTCGCGGCACAGGTCGGTGAGGGTGGCGAGGGCGGCGGGCCGCTGTTCGGGGGTGACGTAGCGGTCGGCGGCCTGGGCGGAGGCGAAGGCGAGGACGCCGTCGACGAGGGCGAGGTCGGTCTCGTACGGGAGGTGGGTGCGGGCGATGTCCAGGTAGGTTCCGGCGGGGAGTTCGCCGTCGCGGACGGCGTCGCGCAGGGCGTTCCAGACGACGGCGCGGGTGAGCGGGTCGGGCAGGCCGGACAGGCCGGTGCGCAGGGCTTCGAAGGACTCGGTGTCGAAGCGGATCTTGGCGTAGCTCAGGTCGCCGTCGTTGAGGACGACCAGGGCGGGGCGCTTGCCGATGGGCCGGGGTTCGGCCCGGGGCACGTCGAGGTCGAGGCGTTCGCGCAGGGTGAGCCGGCCCTCGTCGGTGAGGTCCTGGTCGTAGAGGCCGACGGCGATGCGGTGGGGGCGGGTGCCGGTGCGTTCGACCGTGATCGCGCGGTTGCCGTTGTCACCGGTGACGCGCGGGGCGAGGGTGTCGACGCCGGTGGTGCGCAGCCAGGCGTCGGCCCAGGCGTGGACGTCGCGGTCGGTGGCGGCGGCGAGGGAGTCGATGAAGTCGGCGAGGGTGGCGTTGGCGAACTTGTGCCGTTCGAAGTGGATGTTGATGCCGGCGAGGAAGTCCTTCTCGCCGAGCCAGGCGACGAGTTGCCGCAGGGCGGAGGCGCCCTTGGCGTAGGAGATGCCGTCGAAGTTGAGGAGGGCGGATGCGGTGTCCTCGACGTTCTCGGGGGCGACGGGGTGGGTGGTGGGGCGCTGGTCGGCGTCGTAGCCCCAGGGCTTGCGGGTGACGCCGAAGTCGGTCCAGGTCTCGGTGAAGCGGGTGGCCTCGGCGGTGGTCTGGTAGCCCATGTACTCGGCGAAGGACTCGTTCAGCCAGATGTCGTCCCACCACCGGAGGGTGACGAGGTCGCCGAACCACATGTGGGCCATCTCGTGGGCGATGACCATGGCGCGGGTCTGCCGCTGGGTGTCGGTGACGGCGGACCGGAAGACGAAGTCGTCGCGGAAGGTGACCAGGCCCGGGTTCTCCATGGCGCCGGCGTTGAACTCGGGGACGAACGCCTGGTCGTAGGAGTCGAAGGGGTAGGGCTCGGTGAACTTCTCGTGGTAGCGGTCGAAGCAGCCGCGGGTGACTTCGAACAGTTCTTCGGCGTCGGCGTCCAGGTGGGGGGCGAGGGAGCGGCGGCAGTGGATGCCGAAGGGCAGGCCGCGGTGTTCGGTGCGCACGGAGTGCCAGGGGCCGGCGGCGACGGCGACGAGGTAGGTGGAGACCGGCGGTGTGGTGGCGGCCTTCCAGTGGCCTTCGCCGGTGTGTTCGGTGACGCCGTTGGAGAGGACGGTCCAGCCCTGGGGCGCCGTGACGGTCAGGTCGAAGACGGCCTTGAGGTCGGGCTGGTCGAAGGCGGCGAAGACGCGCTGGACGTCGTCCAGGAACAGCTGTGTGTAGACGTAGGTCTCGCCGTCGGCCGGGTCGGTGAAGCGGTGCATGCCCTCGCCGGTGCTGGAGTAGCGCATGGCCGCCTCGACGCGCAGTTCGTGTTCGCCGGGGGTGAGGTTCTTCAGCGCCAGCCGGTTCTCGTCGAGGGTGTCCGGGTCGAGGGGGTGTCCGTCCAGGGTGACGGTGCGCAGCTCGGCGGGCTTGACCTCGACGAAGGTGTCCGTGGTGTCCGTGTCGCCGCGGACGGTGAACCGGATGACGGTGCGGGAGTCGAAGGTCTCGTCCCCACGGGTCAGATCGAGGTCGATCGCGTAGTGGTGGACGTCGAGGAGCCGGGCACGGGTCTGCGCTTCGTCGCGCGTCAGTACGGACATGCACGACATGCTGCCTGATGCCGTCGGCAGCGCACAGAGGCGGATGGGTACGCGGATTATGTCCGGTCCGTACGAGGCCGCCGCGCCCCCGGCGTGCGCCCCCCGTGAGCGAGGGGCGCGGGGAGGCTCGGGACTCAGCCGGGACTCAGCTGGAGGCCGGGGCCGTGCCGTTGCCGTTCTCGTTGCCGTTGCTCTCCGCGATGCGCTCGTGGTGGTGGATCACCTCGGCGATGATGAAGTTCAGGAACTTCTCGGCGAACGCCGGGTCCAGTTTGGCGCTCTCGGCGAGGGCCCGCAGCCGGGCGATCTGCTTCGCCTCACGCGCCGGATCGGCGGGCGGCAGCTGGTGCCCGGCTTTGAGGTGGCCGACCTGCTGGGTGCACTTGAAGCGCTCGGCGAGCATGTGGACGACGGCCGCGTCGATGTTGTCGATGCTGTCCCGCAGCCGGGCCAGTTCCTCGCGGACGGCGGGGTCGACGGCACCGGTACCGGTGTGACTGGTGGTCATGGGCGTCAACCCTACGGGCGGACCCCGGGCCGTCGCAGTCCGTCTCAGGGCCCGAGAACGCCGCCGGTGCCACCCGCCCCGATCCGCTTGTGGAAGTACACGTCCTCGTGCCCGCCGGGCACTCCTTCGATGCGGCCCCGCTCCCGGAAGCCGAGCCTCGGGTAGAAGCCGGGCGCCTGGAAGGTGTACGTGGACACGATCATGTCGGTGCAGCCGCGCCGGACCGCCTCCTCCTCCGCCGCCCGCATCAGCCGGCTCCCCCAGCCGGCCTGCCGCTGCTCCTCGCGCACCCACAGCATGTCCACGGAGGCGAGGGTGGACCAGGTCCAGGCGGTCAGCCCGCCGACCAGGGCGCCCGACTCGTCGGTGACGCGCACGGTGAGGGGTTCGGTCCGCGCGCCGCCGGCGGCCGCGGTGTTGAAGGCGGTCAGTTCGTCGTCGAGCCGCTGTTCCAGGTCGTCGTCCGCGCCGCCCACGCGCAGGGAGGCGGCGACGGAGTGCTGTTCGCCGGTCACGGTTCCGGATTGTGCCGTGGGCCGGAGCGCGGGGCGAACGGTTTGTTCCGGGCGCCGCGGGTGGCGGCTCGGCGCTGCCCGTACAGCGGTCCTCCTCGTACAGTGGGAGAAGGGTTCAGGCGTCTTGGGGGTTCAGACGTGGCGAACGGCGGACCGGTCGAGCACGGTTACCCGCACCTGGAGACGGTGCGGGCCGCCGTCACCGCGCTCTACAAGCGGCTGTCCTACGACACCGTGCGGACGTTCTCGGCCAGCGTGGCCCCGGCCGACGTGGCGTTCTGCGACACCGACGACCTGTACCTGGGTACCCAGCGGGTGGCCCACGAACTGGTGCGTCACTACCGTCTCCCCGACGCCCGGATGATCGTCTCCTTCCGGGAGATGACGCACGCGGCGAGTGTCGAGCTGGCGGCGGGTCCCGAGTACTTCATCGAGCTGAACGACCGCTTCCGCACCCATCGCCGGGACATCGGCGCGGCTCTCGCGCACGAGGTGATGCATGTGTATCTGCACCGCCTCGACCTGTCCTTCCCCGGCACCCGGGACAACGAGATCCTCACCGACACCGCGGCGGCGTACCTGGGCGCCGGCTGGCTGCTGCTGGACGCCTACCGGGAGGACTCGGCGTCGTCGCAGAAGCTCGGGTATCTGACGCCGGAGGAGTTCGGCTACGTCCTGGCCAAGCGGGCGCTGGTCTTCGGTGAGGACCCGTCGGTGTGGTTCACCAGTCCGCAGGCCTACACCGCGTACGTCAAGGGCCTGGCCAGGGCCCGCCGGGACGAGCAGCAGCCGCCGCTCACCGCGGCCGGCTGGGCGGGCCGCCGCCGCTACGCCCGGGACCGCCGCCACGCGCAGGACCCGCACGCCGTCCCCGTCCCTCCGGCCAAGGGCCCGTACTCCTTCACGCCGGGCGGGCGCGAGCCGCTGCGGGTGTCGTTCCCCTGTCCGACCTGTCATCAGCGGATCAGGGTGCCGGTGCGGGGGCGGGTCCGGGCGCGGTGCGGACTGTGCCGGACGGTGCTGGAGTGCGACACGTAGACCGGTCCGTGTCCCGGCTCAGGAACCGGGACACGGACCGGCACACGGACCGGCGAACGGTGCTTCAATGCGCGCATGACGGAGACGATCAGGGAGCCCTGGGGGCTCAGTGTGTTCGGTGCGGGCAGTGTGCGGGTCGAACCGCAGCTGGTGCGGGTGAAGCTGGCGGTGGACGTGCTGGAGCCCTCGCCGGACGGGGCCTTCCAGGAGGCGGGGACGGCCGTGACACGGCTGCGCGAGGTGCTGCGCCGGCACGGGATACCGGACACCTCCGTCTCGGGCTCCCGGCTCACGCTCAGTTCGGAGTACAACGGCTACGGCGGTGAGCGGACGTTCGCCGGCTACCGCTGCCAGGCCTCGTACTCGGTGGAGACCGGGGCGCTGGACGACCTCCAGCGGCTGATCGTGGACGCCGTCGAGGCGGGCGCGCACCGCATAGACAGCGTCGAGTTCGACGTGCACGACAAGCCGGCGATGCGCGACGAGGCCCGCCGCAGGGCCGTGGCCGCCGCGCGGCGCAAGGCCGACGTGTACACGCGGGAGGCGGGTGTGCGGCTGGGTCCGGTGGTGCACATCCAGGACGTGGACGCCGAGTCCTTCGCCCAGTACCGCGGCCACGGCGGCGGGGGCGGCAGCTCGGCCGGGGACCTGGCGCCGGGACTGGTGGAGGTGTCGGCGGGTGTGGTGCTGGGATTCGCGCTGAGCCGCTGAGCCGTCGGCCCCCGCCGAACCCCCTGACCGCCGGGCCCGCCGGGCCTGTCTCAGGCAGGCCGTACGATGCCCTGCGCGCGTGCGGCCACCAGCCACTTGGGGAACTCGCCCACCAGTTGGTCGTACAGCTCGGCGTCGGTCACCTTCCGCGGGTCGCGGCCCGCGTGGAAGAACCCGGCGTTGTCGACGACGCGTTTGCCCGGCACCGCCAGCTCGTCCAGTTTGCGCAGGTACTCGAACTGGCGGCTGCCCGGGTCGCCGAAGCCGACGAACTGCCAGAACAGCGGCAGCGGCGCCGCCTTGCACAGGTACCGCTCCGCGGCGAGCCGGTTGACCGGGCCGCCGTCGGTCTGGAAGACGACCAGGGCGGGGTGGTGGGCGCCGCTGTCGAGGTAGTGGTCGATCACGGCGTCCATGGCCAGGTGGTAGCTGGTCTTGCCCATGTGCCCGAGGCCGGCCACGATCCGCTCGATCCGGCCTTGGTGGTCGGCGAGCCCGATCTCGGTGACGGCGTCGACGTCCGTGGAGAAGAACACCACCGGCACGGTGCCGTCGTCGTCGAGGTGCGCGGACAGCCCGAGCACCCGGTCGGCGAGCGCCTGCACGCTGCCGTCCTTGTAGTACGGCCTCATCGAACCGGAGTAGTCGACGACGAGGTAGACCGCCGCCCGTGTCCCCTCCAGCCCGTGCTTGGTCAGTGACACTCCGGCGCTCTTGTACGGATCGACCAGCGCCGGCGCGGTCTCCCGCACCTTGGTGAGACTGATCGCGGCCATGCGGACTCCCCCGTCACCCCGTACGTACGGCATCTGGCTGCCGAGGCTACGGCACGGCGCACCCCGCCTCTCAGCTCATCCACAGGCATTCGCTATTTTGTTCGCCGCCGTCCCCACCGGCTCACCGTCCGTCCCGTCCCGAGGAGCCGGCCGTGGATTCCGAGTCCACCGTCACCACCTGCTACCGCCATCCCGCGGTGGAGTGCCACGTCCGCTGCACCCGCTGTGAGCGCTTCATCTGCCCGGACTGCATGCGCGAGGCGTCCGTGGGCCACCACTGTCCCGAGTGCGTGAAGGAGGGGGCGCGGTCAGTCCGGCAGGCCCGGACGATCGTCGGCGGGCGGGTGTCGACGACGCCCGCGGTGACGTACGTCCTGTTCGCTCTCAACGTCCTCGCGTATCTGGCGGAGGTGGTGCGGCCGGAGATCGTGGACCGGTTCGCCATGGTCGGCGCGCGGCTGGTCGGCCCGGACGGCGGCTACTACGCCGGCGAGGGCCCCCGGTTCGTCTTCGGGCCGCTTCGGGTGGAGGGTGTCGCCGGGGGCGAGTGGGAGCGGATGCTCACCGGCGCCTTCCTCCACGTCTCGCCTTTCGAGGGGACGTTCGGGATCCTGCACATCACGATGAACATGATCGCCTTGTGGCAGCTGGGGCGGGTGGTGGAGCCGATGCTCGGCCGGGTCCGTTTCGCCGTCCTGTATCTGCTGTCGGCGCTCGGGGGCTCCGTCCTGCAGCTGGTGTTCGAAGACCCCTGGCAGTCGTCGGTCGGCGCGTCGGGCGCGGTCTTCGGCGTGGCGGCCGCCTACTACGTCCTGCACCGCCGGCTGGGCGCGGACATGGCCTCGGTCAACCGTTTCATGGGGTTGCTGCTGCTGTGGCTGGTGGTGTCCGCCGGGCTCACCTCCTGGCAGGGCCATCTCGGCGGCCTGCTGGTGGGCGGCGCGCTGGCCCTGGCGTACGCGTACGCTCCCCGGGGCGGGCGCCGGGTGGCGGTGCAGGCGGGCGCGTGCGCGGGGCTGGTGGTGCTGCTGGCGGTGACGGCGGCGGTCAAGGTGTCGGAACTGACAGGCGGAGGTCTTCCCCTATGAGAGGTATTCCCCGATGAAACGTGCCGGTGTGCTGCTCCTCGCGGCCGTTCCCGTGATCGCCACGGGGGTGTACTTCGTGATGCCGACGGACTCGGCCGACGCCCCGGTGACGCCGCCCGTGGCCACCACCCAGTCGTCCCGCGAGGACGCCAAGAGCCGGGCGGAGGAGGAGCGGGAGGCGGACGACGCGCTGATCGCCGACCTGCCGCCGGGGCTCGCCGCCCCCGCGAAGAAGGAGCTGGCCCAGCAGCTGGTGTCCAGCGCCGAGAACTCGACGACCAAGTGGCGCACCTCCTACGGCGCGATCGAGGATCTCGGCGACGGATGCGGCTACACGGCGGGCATCATCGGCTTCTGCACGGGCACGCACGACCTGCTGACGCTGGTCGAGCGCTACACGAAGTCTCACCCGGGCAACGGCCTGGCGGAGTACCTGCCCGCCCTGCGCGAGGTCGACGGCAGCGACTCCCACGAGGGCCTGGACCCCGGCTTCACGGCCGCCTGGCAGGCGGAGGCGGAGCTACCGGCGTTCCGTGCGGCCCAGGAGGAGGAGCGCGACCGCGTCTACTTCGAACCGGCGGTCCGCCTGGCCAAGCTGGACGGCCTCGGCACGCTGGGGCAGTTCGTCTACTTCGACGCGATGGTCTTCCACGGCCCCGACACGGACGCCGAGGGCTTCTACGGGCTGCGTGAGCAGGCCATGCGCAAGGCGAGGACACCGGGGCAGGGCGGCGCCGAGAAGACCTACCTGAAGACCTTCCTGGACGTCCGCCGGGACGCCATGCGGGCCAAGCGTCCGGGCATCGACACCTCCCGCGTGGACACGGCGCAGCGCCGCTTCCTGGAGGCCGGGAACATGGAGCTGGACCCGCCGCTGGTGTGGGAGATGTACGGGGACACGTACCGGCTGCCGTAGCGACTGCCGTAGGGGCGCATGCGACGGCGCCTGCCCTTTGTCCGGTCGGGGACGGGGCAGGCGCCATCAGTGTTCCGCACGCCTTTGTGCGGGACGTTCTCCGGTTGTTCCGTCCGTCAGACCGCGAGGGCGCGGTCCGTCGGGCGGATCGGGGCCGGCAGTTCGCTGGCACCGGTCAGGAAGCTGTCGGCGCCGCGGGCGGCCGAGCGGCCCTCCGCGATCGCCCAGACGATGAGCGACTGGCCGCGGCCGGCGTCACCGGCGACGAACACACCCGGCACGTTGGTCTGGAAGTCGGCGTCCCGGGCGATGTTACCGCGTTCGTCGAGCTCCAGGCCGAACTGGTCGACCAGTCCGTTCTCCCGGTCGGTGCCGGTGAAGCCCATGGCGAGGGTGACCAGCTGGGCCGGGATCTTGCGCTCGGTGCCCGGCTTCGGGGTGAGCTTGCCGTCGATGAACTCGACCTCGCTCATGTGCAGCCACTGGACGTTTCCGTCCTCGTCGCCCTCGAAGTGGGTGGTGGAGACGGCGTAGACCCGCTCGCCGCCCTCCTCGTGGGCCGAGGTGACCTTGTAGAGCATCGGGAAGGTCGGCCACGGCTGGCGCTCCGCGTCCCGCTCCTCGCCCGGCCGGGGCATGATCTCCAGCTGGGTGACGGAGGCCGCGCCCTGGCGGTGGGCGGTGCCCACGCAGTCGGCGCCGGTGTCACCGCCGCCGATGACGACGACGTGCTTGCCCTCGGCCGTGATCGGCGGGGCGACGTAGTCACCCTCCTGGACCTTGTTGGCCAGGGGCAGGTACTCCATGGCCTGGTAGATGCCCTTGAGTTCCCGGCCGGGGGCCGGCAGGTCGCGGGCGGTGGTGGCGCCGGCGGCGATGACCACGGCGTCGTAGCGCTTCTTGAGGTCGGTGGCCTTGAGGTCGCGGCCGATCTCGACGCCGGTGCGGAAGCGGGTGCCCTCCGCGCGCATCTGCTCGATACGGCGGTTGATGTGCCGCTTCTCCATCTTGAACTCGGGGATGCCGTACCGGAGGAGACCTCCGATGCGGTCCGCGCGCTCGTAGACGGCGACCGTGTGGCCGGCCCGGGTCAGCTGCTGGGCGGCGGCGAGACCCGCCGGGCCCGAGCCGATGACGGCGACGGTCTTGCCGGACAGGCGCTCGGGGATCTGCGGGGCGACGTCCCCGGTCTCCCACGCCTTGTCGATGATCGAGACCTCGACGTTCTTGATGGTGACCGGCGGCTGGTTGATGCCGAGCACGCACGCGGACTCGCACGGAGCCGGGCAGAGGCGGCCGGTGAACTCCGGGAAGTTGTTGGTGGCGTGCAGGCGCTCCTGCGCGGCCGACCAGTCCTCGCGGTAGGCGTAGTCGTTCCACTCGGGGATCAGGTTCCCGAGCGGGCAGCCGTTGTGGCAGAACGGGATGCCGCAGTCCATGCACCGGCTGGCCTGCTTGCTGATGATCGGCAGCAGGGAGCCGGGGACGTAGACCTCGTTCCAGTCCTTGACGCGCTCCTCGACGGGGCGGGTCTTGGCGACCTCGCGTCCGTGGTTCAGGAAGCCCTTGGGATCAGCCATTGGTCGCCGCCTCCATCATCTTCTCGGTGGTCTCGGTCTCGGAGAGACCGGCTCGCTCGGCGGCGTCCTTGGCGGCGAGCACTGCCTTGTACGTGCTGGGGATGATCTTGCTGAAGCGCTCCACGGCGGCGGGCCACTCGGCGAGCAGCTTCTCGGCGACGGTCGAGCCCGTCTCCTCCTGGTGCCGGCGCACCACGTCGTGCAGCCACTGCTTGTCGGCGTCGTCGAGGGCCTCGATCGCGCCCACGTTGCCGGCGTTGACGTTGTCGCGGTCGAGGTCGATGACGTAGGCGACGCCGCCGGACATGCCGGCCGCGAAGTTGCGCCCGGTCTCGCCGAGGACGACCGCGTGGCCGCCGGTCATGTACTCGCAGCCGTGGTCGCCGACGCCCTCGGAGACGACCAGCGCGCCGGAGTTGCGGACGCAGAAGCGCTCGCCGACCTTGCCGCGCAGGAACATCTCGCCGCCGGTGGCGCCGTAGCCGATGGTGTTGCCGGCGATGGTGGAGTACTCGGCGAGGTGGTCGGCGCCCCGGTCGGGGCGGACGATCACACGGCCGCCGGAGAGGCCCTTGCCGACGTAGTCGTTGGCGTCGCCCTCCAGGCGCAGCGTGATGCCGCGCGGGACGAAGGCGCCGAAGGACTGGCCGGCGGAGCCGGTGAAGGTGATGTCGACGGTGTCGTCGGGCAGGCCCGCGCCGCCGAACTTCTTCGTCACCTCGTGGCCGAGCATGGTGCCGACCGTGCGGTTGATGTTGCGGATCGCGACCTGGGCGCGCACCGGCGCGGCGCCGGTGGCGTCGGAGGCGGCCAGCGCGTCCGACGCGAGCTTGATCAGCTGGTTGTCGAGCGCCTTCTCCAGGCCATGGTCCTGCTCGACGGCCTGGTGGCGCACCGCGCCCTCGGGCAGCGCGGGCACGTGGAACAGCGGCTCCAGGTCGAGGCCCTGCGCCTTCCAGTGGTTCACGGCGCGGGTGACGTCGAGGGTCTCGGCGTGGCCGACGGCCTCCTCGATGGAGCGGAAGCCCAGCTCGGCGAGGATCTCGCGGACCTCCTCGGCGATGAACCGGAAGAAGTTCACGATGTACTCGGCCTTGCCGGAGAACCGGTCGCGCAGCGTCGGGTTCTGGGTGGCGATGCCGACCGGGCAGGTGTCCAGGTGGCAGACGCGCATCATGACGCAGCCGGAGACGACGAGCGGCGCGGTCGCGAAGCCGAACTCCTCGGCGCCGAGCAGCGCGGCGATGACGACGTCCCGGCCGGTCTTGAGCTGGCCGTCGGTCTGGACGACGATCCGGTCGCGCAGGCCGTTGAGCAGCAGGGTCTGCTGGGTCTCGGCGAGGCCGAGCTCCCAGGGGCCGCCCGCGTGCTTGAGCGACGTGAGCGGGGAGGCGCCGGTGCCGCCGTCGTGGCCGGAGATGAGGACGACGTCCGCGTGCGCCTTCGACACACCCGCCGCGACCGTGCCGACGCCGACCTCGGAGACCAGCTTGACGTGAATCCGCGCCTGCGGGTTCGCGTTCTTCAGGTCGTGGATCAGCTGGGCCAGGTCCTCGATGGAGTAGATGTCGTGGTGCGGCGGCGGGGAGATCAGGCCGACGCCGGGGGTGGAGTGCCGGGTCTTGGCGACCCAGGGGTACACCTTGTGGCCGGGCAGCTGGCCGCCCTCGCCGGGCTTGGCGCCCTGGGCCATCTTGATCTGGATGTCGTCCGCGTTGACCAGGTACTCGGAGGTGACGCCGAAGCGGCCGGAGGCGACCTGCTTGATCGAGGAGCGGCGCGCCGGGTCGTACAGGCGCTCCGGGTCCTCGCCGCCCTCACCGGTGTTGGACTTGCCGCCCAGCTGGTTCATGGCGATGGCGAGGGTCTCGTGCGCCTCCTGGGAGATGGAGCCGTACGACATGGCGCCGGTGGAGAAGCGCTTGACGATCTCGGAGGCGGGCTCGACCTCGTCGACGGAGATCGGCCGGCGGTCGCTCTTGAAGCCGAAGAGCCCGCGGAGCGTCATGAGCCGCTCGGACTGCTCGTTCACGCGCTCGGTGTACTTCTTGAAGGTGTCGTACTTGCCGGAGCGCGTGGAGTGCTGGAGGCGGAAGACCGTCTCCGGGTCGAACAGGTGCGGTTCGCCCTCGCGGCGCCACTGGTACTCGCCGCCGATGTCCAGGGCGCGGTGGGCGGGCGCGATGCCGCTGGCCGGGTACGCCTTGGCGTGGCGGGCGGCGACCTCCTTGGCGATGACGTCGATGCCGACGCCGCCGATCTTGGTGGCCGTGCCGTTGAAGTACTTGGCGACGAAAGCCTCGTCGAGGCCGACGGCCTCGAAGACCTGGGCGCCTCGGTAGGAGGCGACGGTGGAGATGCCCATCTTGGACATGACCTTGAGGACGCCCTTGCCGAGGGCGTAGATCAGGTTGCGGATGGCCTGCTCGGGCTCGCCGTCGACGGACTGGAGGAAGGTGCCCGCGCGGACCAGGTCCTCGACGGACTCCATGGCCAGGTACGGGTTGACCGCCGCGGCGCCGTAGCCGATGAGCAGGGCGACGTGGTGGACCTCGCGGACGTCGCCGGCCTCGACGAGCAGGCCCACCTGGGTGCGCTGCTTGGTGCCGATGAGGTGGTGGTGGACGGCCGCGGTGAGCAGCAGCGAGGGAATGGGCGCGTGCTCGGCGTCCGAGTGGCGGTCGGACAGGACGATCAGCCGGGCGCCGTTCTCGATGGCGGCGTCGGCCTCGGCGCAGATCTCCTCTATGCGCGCGGCGAGCGCGTCGCCGCCGCCGTGCACCCGGTAGAGACCGGAGAGGGTCGCGGCCTTGAAGCCGGGCATGTCGCCGTCGGCGTTGATGTGGATGAGCTTGGCCAGCTCGTCGTTGTCGATGACCGGGAAGGGCAGCAGGACGCTGCGGCAGGAGGCGGCCGTCGGGTCCAGCAGGTTGCCCTGCGGGCCCAGGGAGCTGCGCAGGGAGGTGACCAGTTCCTCGCGGATCGCGTCGAGCGGCGGGTTGGTGACCTGTGCGAACAGCTGGGTGAAGTAGTCGAAGAGCAGCCGGGGGCGCTCGGAGAGCGCGGCGATCGGCGAGTCGGTGCCCATGGAGCCGATCGGCTCGGCGCCTGCCTTGGCCATCGGTGCGACGATGACGCGCAGTTCCTCCTCGGTGTACCCGAAGGTCTGCTGGCGTCGGGTGACCGAGGCGTGGGTGTGCACGATGTGCTCGCGCTCGGGCAGGTCGGACAGCTCGATCTCGCCGGCCTCGATCCACTCGGCGTACGGCTTCTCCGCCGCGAGCTGGGCCTTGACCTCGTCGTCCTCGATGATGCGGTGCTCGGCGGTGTCCACGAGGAACATGCGGCCGGGCTGGAGGCGGCCCTTGCGGACGACCTTGGCCGGGTCGATGTCCAGGACGCCGACCTCGGAGCCGAGCACGACGAGGCCGTCGTCGGTGACCCAGTAGCGGCCGGGGCGCAGGCCGTTGCGGTCGAGCACGGCGCCGACCTGGGTGCCGTCGGTGAAGGTGACGCAGGCGGGGCCGTCCCAGGGCTCCATCATCGTGGAGTGGAACTGGTAGAAGGCGCGCCGGGCGGGGTCCATGGAGTCGTGGTTCTCCCACGCCTCCGGGATCATCATCAGCACGGAGTGCGGCAGGGAGCGTCCGCCGAGGTGCAGCAGCTCCAGGACCTCGTCGAAGGAGGCGGAGTCGGAGGCGTCCGGCGTGCAGATGGGGAAGAGCCGCTCCAGGTCCGAGGAGGAGCCGAACAGACCGGAGGCGAGCTGGGACTCGCGGGCGACCATCCAGTTGCGGTTGCCCTTGACCGTGTTGATCTCGCCGTTGTGCGCGACGAAGCGGTACGGGTGGGCGAGCGGCCAGGCCGGGAAGGTGTTCGTCGAGAACCGGGAGTGCACGAGCGCGATCGCGGAGGCGAAGCGGCGGTCGGACAGGTCCGGGAAGAAGGGCTCCAGCTGGCCGGTGGTCAGCATGCCCTTGTAGACGATGGTCCGCGCGGACAGCGACGGGAAGTAGACGGCGGCCTCGCGCTCGGCGCGCTTGCGCAGCGCGAAGGCGCGGCGGTCGAGGGCGATGCCCTGCGACTCGCCGTCGGCCACGAAGATCTGGCGGAAGACCGGCATGGTCGACCGGGCGGTGGCACCCAGCATCTGCGGGGCGACCGGGACCTCGCGCCAGCCGAGGACGGTGAGGCCCTCCTCGGTCGCGATCGTCTCGATTCGCGAGACGGCGTCCTCGGTGCCGTCCACCGGCAGGAAGGCGATACCGACGGCGTACGCCCCGGCCTCGGGCAGTTCGAATCCGGCCACCTCGCGGAGGAAGGCGTCCGGCACCTGGGAGAGGATGCCCGCGCCGTCGCCGGAGTCGGGCTCGGAGCCGGTGGCACCGCGGTGCTCGAGGTTGCGCAGCACGGTGAGTGCCTGGTCGACCAGGGTGTGGGACGCGTCGCCGGTCAGAGTGGCGACGAAACCGACGCCACAGGCGTCGTGCTCGTTGCGGGGGTCGTACATACCCTGCGCAGCAGGGCGAGCATCCATGAAGGACCGGTTCTGGCCATTCGCGGAATGCTGGGACGGCTGGCGCGGCGTACGCATCGGCTCTCCCGTCGTCGTCATCTGGCATGTGCAAGTGCCGAGGGACGACGTTGGCCCTCTGCTTGAGTGCAAAATTTCGTGCAGGTTACATGATGGAGCGGTTCTCGGGAACCGGGATAATCCGTTCCAACATGCGGACACCGAGGGGTTCGCGGCGGGGTGCCGCACCCGGCGGTGGAAGCTATGGAGGCCGCGACGGACAGGTCGATGCCCGTCGGCCCGAGGCGCGGAGGAAGCTTCGTCGCTCACTCCGCCGATGCGCGGCGGGCCTCATTGCTCACAGCGCTTACGGCTCATGCCCGGGGATCACACACTCGAAACCAGCGAGTAACGGCTACTTATGCGGTCCGACGCATAAGTTCGAGCCGGGCTATCCTACGGCCGTTCCGAACAGGCTGCCCAGGACGTACGTCACACCGGCCGCCGCACCACCGAGGGCGAGCTGCCGCAGTCCGCTGTACCACCAGCTGCGCGCCGTCACCTTGGCCACCACCGCGCCGCACAGGAACAGCCCGGCCAGCGCGAGCACCACCGCGGGCCACAGCGCACTGGCGCCGAGCAGGAACGGCAGGACGGGGAGCAGGGCACCCAGCGCGAACGAACCGAACGACGACACGGCCGCGACCGACGGCGAGGGCAGGTCACCGGGGTCGATTCCCAGCTCCTCGCGGGCGTGTATCTCCAGGGCCTGTTCCGGGTCACGGGACAGCTGCCGGGCCACCTCGCGCGCGAGGCCCGGCTCCACGCCCCGCGCCTCGTAGAGCGCGGCCAGCTCGGCCTCCTCGTCCGCCGGGTGCTTCCTCAGCTCCCGGCGCTCCACATCCAGCTCGGCCTCGACGAGCTCGCGCTGGGAGGCGACGGAGGTGTACTCGCCGGCGGCCATGGAGAAGGCACCGGCGGCGAGCCCGGCGAGCCCGCTGATCACCACGGTCTGCTGACTCGCCGTGCCGCCCGCGACACCGGTCATCAGGGCGAGGTTGGAGACCAGGCCGTCCATCGCGCCGAAGACGGCGGGGCGCAGCCAGCCGCCGTTCACGTCGCGGTGGGTGTGGTTGTCGCGGTGCGCCTCGTGCAGCGGCGCCTCGGTCTCGATGATGGCCATGAGAGTTCCCCCGGGGAAGCTAGTTTGGACCAGGTCCACTTCTCGACAACAACCAATCTACGCCGGTCATTTCCGCCTCGCCAGCAAGGAAAGGCTGGGCTTACCTGCGGTTTTACCCTTGCGCGCTCATCCGTGATCTTGATCGCACACATGTCGACCGGGTGACGCTGAGCCCTGTGAGGCTGCGCGGCACACCCCACCGGGGACACATGCGCAAAGGGAGAGGAGCGGCCGCATGGCATCCACCGCCTGCATTCCCCCGGCCCCCGCGCCCGGTGACGCCGTCGGACTCCGCGAACGGGCCCGGGGCGCGCTGCTGGGACTGGCCGTCGGCGACGCCCTCGGGGCGCCGGCCGAGAACATGAAGCCCTCCGAGATCCGCGCCCGCTGGGGCCGCATCACGGGATACGTGGCCAGGAAGCCGGCCGGCACCGACGACACCGAGTACGCGATCTTCTCGGGCCTGCTGCTGGCCCGGTACGGCTCCGCGCTCACCCCCGCCCATGTCGGGTCGGCCTGGCACGAGTGGATCGCGGACCGGGAGGAGGGCCCCTTCCGGGGCGCGGGCTTCAGCGAACGCGGCACCCTGGAGAACCTGCGCCGGGGCCTCGCCGCCCCCATCTCCGCGCAGCACCGCCATGCCTGGAGCGACGGACTGGCCATGCGGGCCGCGCCCTACGGCGTCTTCGCGGCGGGCCG
>NZ_RAIF01000012.1:285887-287777 GCF_003671715.1 Streptomyces sp. E2N166
AGACCGTCCCGGTCGCCCTCGCCCTGGCCACCGCCGCCCGGGGCCGCATCGCGGAGGCCGTACCGGCGGCGGCCTGTCTGTCGAGGGTCGCGGACTCCGCTCCCGCGCTGGCCGGCGCCCTCACCGGTGCGCTGGGCGGCGGCACGTCGATCCCCGAGTCCTGGCGGGATGCCTGCCGCACCCTCCCCGGCTGCGTACTGCCCCGTCTCACCGGCACCGACCTGGTCGAACTCGCCGGACTCCTGCACGCCACGCAACCGTCCAGACGTGAAGGACGCGAAGGACGGACAGGACAAGAAGGGCGACACGCGACATGAGGACACCCGGCACCGCGGAGAACAGCACGGCGGAGAACGGCACAGCGGAGAACGGCACACCGGCCCTGGAGGAGCGCATCACCGGCGCCCTCGTCGGCGCGGCCGTCGGCGACGCGCTCGGCGGCCCGGTCGAGGGCTACTCCCCCGAGCAGATCCTCGAACGCCACGGCGGCCGCGTCCACGGCGTCGTCGGCCCCTGGAACGGCGACGCCTGGCGCACCGCCCGCCCCATCGCCCCCTACTACAAGGGCGACGGCCACGTCACCGACGACACCCTGATGACCCACGCGCTGGTCCGGGTGTACGGCACGGTCCGCGACCACCTCGACGCCTACTCGGTCGCCGAGCACCTGGTTCCGGACCTGATGACGAACCCGCGCTGGATCCCGGAACTGGAGGCCGAGGCGCTTGTGCTCCAGCGCGTCTTCCTGGCGGAGAAGTGGCTCGCCGCCAGAATCCACTACGGCCATGTGGACCCCCGGGAGGCGGGCACCGGCAACATCGTCAACTGCGGTGCCGCGATGTACATGGCCCCGGTCGGCCTGGTCAACGCGGCCCACCCGGCGGGCGCGTACGCCGAGGCACTGGACGTCGCGGGCGCACACCAGTCGTCGTACGGCCGTGAGGCGGCCGGTGTCCTCGCGGCCGCGGTGGCCGCGGCGTGCGCGCCGGGGGCGACGCCGGACTCGGTGGTGTCGGCCTGCCTGTCCCTGGCGAAGGACGGCACCCGGGCGGCGGTCGAGGCGGTCTGCGAAGTGGCCTCCCGGTACTCGGACTTCGAGTCGGCGCTCGCGCCGCTGCGGGAGGCGGTGGCCCCCTACGACACGGTGGGCCCCGACTACCGCGCGCCCTCGCTGGCCGCACGCCGCCCGTCCCGCGTGCACGCGATCGAGGAGCTGCCCGTCGCACTCGGCATGTTGCTCGTCTCCGGCGGCGACTACCGGCACGCCGTCCTCGGCGCGGTGAACTACGGCCGGGACTGCGACTCCATCGCCACGATGGCGGGCGCGCTGGCCGGTGCGCTGGGTTCGCCGGTCCCGGAGGACTGGGCGAAGACGGTGGCGGAGGCGAGCCGACTGGACCTCTGGGAACCGGCCGCGACGCTCACCGCGGTGGCCCGGGAGGTCTTCGAGCGCGACGTGACGCGACGCCGCCTCCACGAGCGGGCGTTCACCGCGATCGGAGGCGCGAGATGCTCCGACTGACCTGGGTCCAGCCCGAGGACCTGATCGGCCACGAACTTCGCCAGGCGGCGCAGGACGGTCGCGACCCGTCGGCGATCGCGGCTCGCTGGAGAGCGGCAGGCGGCCGCGAGGCCCCGGCCCGAGCAGGCACGTCCCCCCGGCCGGCCTCCCCCTGCCTCCGCCTGCTGGCGGAAGACCTGCTGGACGAACTGTCCGACCTGCCGAGCCCGCTGGCGGACCGGGAACCGACCGAACTGGACCGGGTCAAGGCACTGTGTCCCGACTGGCCCGCCTCCCGGCCCGGAGCCGTGTCCCCCGCCGGCCTGGAAGCGGCCTGGCTCGGCCGAGCCGCCGGCTGCCTCCTGGGCAAGCCCGTCGAAAAGCTCCCC
>NZ_RAIF01000012.1:288771-315486 GCF_003671715.1 Streptomyces sp. E2N166
TGACCGGCCTGCGCGTCCTCGACCTCGCCACCCTCTTCGCGGGCCCGCTCGCGGCCACCATGCTCGGCGACTTCGGTGCCGAGGTCGTCAAGGTCGAGCACCCCGACCGGCCCGACCCCTCCCGGGGCCACGGCCCGTCCAAGGACGGCATCGGACTGTGGTGGAAGCTGCTGGGCCGCAACAAGCGCACGATCACCCTGGACCTGTCCAAGCCCGCCGGCCGCACCACCCTGCTGCGCCTCGCCGCCACCGCGGACGTCGTCATCGAGAACTTCCGCCCCGGCACCCTGGAGAAGTGGGACCTGGGCTGGGACGAACTGTCCGCCGTCAACCCGCGCCTGGTCCTCACCCGGGTCACCGGCTTCGGCCAGTTCGGCCCGTACGCGCGCCGCCCCGGCTTCGGCACGCTCGCCGAGGCCATGAGCGGCTTCGCCGCGATGACCGGCGAACCGGACGCGCCCCCGACGCTGCCGCCGTTCGGCCTCGCGGACTCGATCGCCGCCCTGGCGACGTCGTACGCCGTGATGACCGCGCTCGCCGCGCGGGAGCGCACCGGCGAGGGACAGGTCGTCGACATGGCGATCATCGAGCCGATCCTGACCGTGCTGGGCCCGCAGCCGACCTGGTACGACCAGCTCGGCCACGTCCAGCCACGCACCGGCAACCGCTCCCAGAACAACGCCCCGCGCAACACCTACCGCACCGCCGACGGCACCTGGGTCGCCGTCTCCACCTCGGCCCAGTCGGTCGCCGAGCGCGTGATGCGCCTGGTGGGCCGGCCGGAGCTGATCGACGAGCCCTGGTTCGGGTCCGGCGCCGAGCGGGCCCGGCACTCCGACGTGCTCGACGCGGCGGTCGGCGACTGGATCGCCCGGCACAGCCGCGCCGACGTCCTCGCCGCCTTCGAGAAGGCCGAGGCCGCGGCCGCCCCGATCCAGGACGTGCGGGACGTGATGGCCGACCCGCAGTACCAGGCCCTCGACACGGTCACCACCGTCGACGATCCCGAGCTGGGTCCGCTGCGCATGCAGAACGTCCTCTTCCGGCTCTCCGCGACCCCCGGCGCGATCCGCTGGGCGGGCCGCCCGCACGGCGCGGACACCGAGGAGGTGCTGACCGAGCTGGGCCTGACCCCGGCGGATGTGAAGGAGTTGCGCGAGGAGGGCGTCGTATGACCGCACCCCCGCTGACCTGGCTGTACGCCCCGGGAGACCGGCCCCGGGTGGTCGCCAAGGCGCTGGCCGCCGGTGCCGACGTCGTCGTGATCGACCTGGAGGACGCGGTCGCCCCGGACCGCAAGGAGTACGCCCGCGAGGCCACTGCCGAACTGCTCACCGAGCCACAGCCGGTGCCGGTCCACGTCCGCGTCAACGCCCTGGACGGGCCGTTCGCAGCGGCGGAGCTGGCGGCGCTGGCCGCGCTGCCGGGTCTGTCCGGGCTGCGCCTGCCCAAGGTGACCTCCCCGGAGCAGATCACCGGCGTCGCGGCGGCGACCGGCGGGCCGCCCCTGTACGCGCTCCTGGAGACGGCCCTGGGCGTGGAGGGGGCGTACCGGATCGCCGCAGCCCACCCGTCACTGCGCGGCATCGCCCTCGGCGAGGCGGACCTCCGGGCGGACCTGGGCGTACGCGGTGACGCGGGCCTGGACTGGTCCCGCTCGCGCGTGGTCGTGGCCGCGCGGGCGGCGGGGCTGGCGCCGCCGTCGCAGACGGTGCACCCGGACACCCGGGACCTGGAGGGCCTGGCCGCTTCCTGCGCCCACGGCCGGGCCCTGGGCTTCCTCGGCCGGGCCGCGATCCACCCCCGCCAGCTGCCGATCATCGAGCGGGCGTACCTGCCGACCGAACGGGAGCTGGAGGAGGCGGAGACGATCGTCAAGGCGGCCACCGCGCAGCCGGGCGCACTGGCGCTGCCGGACGGGCGGTTCGTCGACGCGGCGGTGGTGGCGACGGCCCAGCGGACCCTGTCGCTGGCCCGGCGGCCCGCCCTGTCCTGACACGGGCGTCCTGACACGCGCCGAGGGCGCCCGGAGAGTTCCCGGGCGCCCTCGGCGACATGCGGCGGCGGGCCGTCAGCCCTTCTTGGCCGAGTCGGCCCCGTTCTTCACGTCCTGCACGCTCTTCTCGTTCTCCACGGTGCCGGTGCCGTCGTCACCGGCGTCCTTGTCGTCCCCGGCGTCCTTGTCGTCACCGGTGCCCTCGGCGTCCCTGGCGTCGGCGTTTTTGGCGTCGGCGTCCGGGGTCCCCTTCGCGTCGTCCCCGGCGTCACCGTCCGAGGACTCCGCGCCCGGCTCGACCACGGCCTCCCGCCCCGGCCGCGTCCGCGCCGAGAGCACCATGTACACCACGGCCAGCAGGAACACGAAGAGCGCGGTCCAGTTGTTCAGCCGCAGACCGAGGATGTGGTGGGCGTCGTCGACGCGCATGTACTCGATCCAGAACCGGCCCGCGCAGTACGCGGCGACGTACAGCGCGAACGCCCGCCCGTGGCCCAGGTTGAAGCGGCGGTCGGCCCAGATGACGAGCAGGGCCACACCGATGCACCACAGCGACTCGTACAGGAAGGTGGGGTGGTACGTGCCCGGCACCCGTCCGTCGGCCGACGAGGTGATCTCCACGGCCCAGGGCAGGTCGGTGGCCTTGCCGTACAGCTCCTGGTTGAACCAGTTGCCCCAGCGTCCGATGGCCTGGGCGAGGGCGATGCCGGGGGCGACGGCGTCGGCGTACGCGGGCATCGGGACGCCCCGGCGGCGGGCGCCGATCCACGCGCCGACCGCGCCGAACGCGATCGCGCCCCAGATGCCGAGACCGCCCTCCCAGATCTTGAAGGCGTCGACCCAGTCACGGCCCTCGCTGAAGTACAGCTGGTAGTCCGTGATCACGTGGTAGAGCCGGCCGCCGATCAGGCCGAAGGGAACGGCCCAGACCGCGATGTCGGCCACCGTGCCGGGCCGCCCGCCCCGGGCGACCCAGCGCTTGTTGCCGAGCCAGACGGCTACGAAGACGCCGATGATGATGCAGAACGCGTAGCCGCGCAGCGGGATGGGACCGAGGTGCAGCACCCCGCTGGACGGGCTGGGAATGAAGGCAAGTTCCATGGCAGGGTCGACGCTACCGTGTCGGACGGTACCCGCGACGGGCAGCCCGGCTACGGGTCCGTAACGGGCGGACGGAAAGAGCACCGCGCGGGCACCCCCGCGCGCGCTCCGCCGCGCTACTTGTTGGCGTCCTGCACCAGCTGCTTCAGCTTCGCCGGTGTCATGGAGCGGTCCTGGTAGATGTTCTTGCCGTCCAGCAGCACGGTCGGCGTGCCGCTGAAGCCGCCGGCGCGGAAGGCCTCGTTGGACTTCTCCACCCAGCTGTTGTGCTTGCCGCCCTCGACGCACTCCTGGAAGAGCGCGGTGTCGAGGCCGTCGACCTTGCCCGCCAGGTCGATCAGCTTGCTCTCGTCGGCGAAGGCGTCGTCGGTCTCCGCCGGCTGGTTGGTGAACAGCACGTCGTGGTACGGCGTGAACCTGCCCGCGTCCTGGGCGCAGGCGGCGGCGTTGGCCGACTTGCGGGAGCCGGTGCCGCCCATGTTCCCGTCGATGATCGTCGCCAGGTGGTACTCGACCTTGAGCTGCCCGGCTTCGGTGAGCTCGTGGATCGTGTCTCGGTACGCCAGCTCGAAGGCCTTGCAGGCCGGGCAGCGGAAGTCCTCCCAGATGACGAGCGTCGACTTGGCGCTCTCCTCGCCGACGGGGATCGCGAGGCTGTCCTTGCCCTGCGCGCCCGAGGGCGCCACGATCGGGCCGGCCGACTCGCTGCCGTCGTCCTTGCCCGCGTTGGCGGCGACCACGCCGATCACCGCCGCGAGGCCCAGGACGCAGACCACGCTCGCCCCGACGATCAGCGCGCGCCTGCGCTTGTCCTTGGACTTCTGCTTCTCGCGCTCGGCCGCCAGCTTCTGACGGGCGGTGCGCTTTCCCTCTCGGTTCTTCTCGCTCACACCCCGCAGAACGAACCGGGGAGGCGCAGCGCGCCTCCCCGGTCCCAGGTCCACCCGTACGAGGGACCTGTGTCACGTGCCTGTCGTCACGCCCGTCCGCGCACGCCCTTCGCCAGGTCGGCGGCGAGCGTGCGGACGCCCTCCAGACCGGCCGCGTCGTCGGGGGCGTCCAGCATGCGCTTGACGAACGCCGAGCCGACGATCACGCCGTCGGCGAAGCCGGCGACCTCGGCTGCCTGTGCCGCGTTGGAGACGCCGAGCCCGACGCAGACGGGGATGCCGGTGGTGGCGCGGGTGCGTCGCACCAGGTCCTCGGCCTGCGCGCCGACCGACCCGCGGGTGCCCGTGACGCCCATGAGGGAGGCGGCGTAGACGAAGCCGCTGCCGACCGCGGTGATCTCGGCCAGCCGCGCGTCCTTGCTGCTGGGCGCGACCACGAAGACGGTGGCGAGCCCGTGCTTGTCGGCGTGCTCCCGCCACAGCGCCGACTCCTGGACCGGCAGGTCGGGCAGGATGCAGCCCGCGCCGCCCGCCTCGGCCAGTTCGGCGGTGAAGCGCTCGACGCCGTAACGGTCGATGGGGTTCCAGTACGTCATGACGAGGATCGGCTTTCCGGTGGCCGCGTGGGCCTCCCGGACGGTGCGCATCACGTCGGCGATGCGCACGCCGCCGCGCAGGGCGATGTCGTCGGCGGTCTGGATGACCGGGCCGTCGAGGACGGGGTCGCTGTGCGGCAGCCCCACCTCGACGACGTCTGCGCCGCCGTCGAGCGCGGCCTTGATCGCCTCGATGCCGCCGTCCACGGTCGGGAATCCGGCCGGGAGGTAGGCGATGAGCGCGGAGCGGCCCTCGGCCTTCGCGGCGGCGAGGGTGTCGTTCAGCAGCTGTACGTTCCCGCTCACTTGGCGTCCCCCTCGATCTCGGCGGTGCCGGCCTCGTCGGCGGCGACCTCGGCGTCGGTGTCGTAGAGCCCGAAGTAACGGGCGGCGGTGTCCATGTCCTTGTCGCCGCGGCCGGACAGGTTGACGACGATCAGCCCGTCCCGGCCCAGCTCCTTGCCGACCTCGATGGCGCCGGCCAGCGCGTGGGCGCTCTCGATGGCCGGGATGATGCCCTCGGTGCGCGACAGCAGGCGCAGCGCCTGCATGGCGGCGTCGTCGGTCACCGCGCGGTACTCACCGCGGCCGGAGTCCTTGAGGTAGCTGTGCTCGGGACCGATGCCGGGGTAGTCGAGCCCCGCCGAGATCGAGTACGGCTCGGTGATCTGGCCCTCGTCGTCCTGGAGGACGTAGGACCGGGAGCCGTGCAGGATGCCGGGCTCGCCCGCGGTCAGGGTGGCCGCGTGCTCGCCGCTCTGGATGCCGTGCCCGGCGGGCTCGCAGCCGATGAGGCGGACGTCCGCGTCGGGGATGAAGGCGTGGAAGAGGCCGATGGCGTTGGAGCCGCCGCCGACGCAGGCGATCGCGGCATCGGGGAGGCGTCCGGCCTGCTCCAGGAGCTGACGGCGGGCCTCGACGCCGATGACGCGGTGGAAGTCGCGCACCATCGCCGGGAAGGGGTGCGGGCCGGCGACGGTGCCGAACAGGTAGTGGGTGCGGTCGACGTTGGCGACCCAGTCGCGGAAGGCCTCGTTGATCGCGTCCTTGAGCGTGCGGCTGCCGGACTTCACGGCGATGACCTCGGCGCCGAGCATACGCATCCGGGCCACGTTGAGGGCCTGGCGGCGGGTGTCGATCTCGCCCATGTAGATGGTGCAGTCGAGGCCGAAGAGGGCGCAGGCCGTCGCCGTCGCCACGCCGTGCTGGCCGGCGCCGGTCTCCGCGATGACGCGGGTCTTGCCCATGCGCTTGGTCAGCAGGGCCTGCCCGAGCACGTTGTTGATCTTGTGGGAGCCGGTGTGGTTGAGATCCTCGCGCTTGAGGAAGACGCGGGCGCCGCCCGCTTCCGCGGCGAAACGGGGGACCTCGGTGAGCGAGGACGGGCGGCCCGTGTAGTGGACCAGCAGGTCGTCGAGTTCACGGGCGAACTCGGGGTCCGACTTGGCCTTGTCGTACTCGACGGCCACCTCGTCGACCGCCGCGACGAGGGCCTCGGGGATGAACTTGCCGCCGAACGCGCCGAAGTAGCCTTCGGCGGTGGGGACTTGGCCCTCCGGGTCGGGGATGAAGAAGTTGCTGGGCATGCGTGAACCTCACGGTGAGTGTCTGGTGTGGGCACGTTCGCCGTGGGGGCGGGGATGATCAGGCCGCTACGGGCCGTCGCTGGGTTGCTCGCGCCCACGCGACGGAGTCGCAGATTCGGTACGGCCCCGCGCCCCTGACGGGGCGCTCGAGCCATCGCATGCCGTTGACCTGACCCGGCTCGTCACCGATCACGTACCGCACCCGGCGGCCGTGCACCCGGCGGGCGGGCGCGCGGCAGCCTCGGGGCCGGCAGCCGCGCGCGAGGCGGGCGTACGGGTCCCGGGCGGCCGGGGTGAGCGGGAGAGTCATCGGGAGCAAGCCTATCGGGGTGTCAGCCGCGCCCGTGCCGCAGTGCCGGGTGTTCGCCGGCGGCCACCAGGTCGGAGACGGCCGTCTTGGGGTCGCGGCCGGTGACCAGGGACTCGCCGACCAGGACGGCGTCGGCGCCCTCGTTGGCGTAGGCGATGAGGTCGTGCGGGCCGCGGACGCCGGACTCGGCGACCTTGACGATGTGCGCCGGGATCTCCGGGGCGACCCGCTCGAACGTGCCGCGGTCGACCTCCAGCGTCTTCAGGTTGCGCGCGTTGACGCCGATGATCTTGGCGCCGGCGTCGACCGCGCGCTCGACCTCGTCCTCGTCGTGCACCTCGACGAGCGGGGTGAGTCCGATGGACTCGGCGCGCTCGATCAGCGACTCCAGCGCCGGCTGCTCGAGGGCCGCGACGATCAGCAGCACGAGGTCGGCGCCGTGCGCGCGGGCCTCCCACAGCTGGTACGAGGTGACGATGAAGTCCTTGCGCAGCACGGGGATGTCCACGCGCGCGCGGACCGAGTCCAGGTCGGCCAGCGAGCCGCCGAAGCGGCGCTCCTCGGTGAGGACGGAGATGACGGCGGCACCGCCCGCCTCGTAGTCCGCGGCGAGTCCGGCGGGGTCGGCGATGGCGGCCAGCGCGCCCTTGGACGGGCTGGAGCGCTTGACCTCGCAGATGACCTTGACGCCGTCGCCGCGCAGGGCGGACACGCCGTCCTTGGCGGGGCGGGCCTTGGCCGCGCGCTCCTTGAGCTCGTCGAGGCTGACGCGCGCCTGCCGCTCCGCGAGGTCGGCACGGACTCCGTCGATGATCTCGTCGAGCACACTCACGCGAGCGGCCCCCTTTCAGACGGCGAAATGTGTGGTCACTGTGATGGTATCCGGAGCAGGACGACGGGCCCGCATCCGGTTGACGCCGGTCCCACTACCTGGACGTTCACCAAGTGATCAAGGGAGGAGCCAGCCACCGAACGGCAGGTTCCGGACAACCGTGAAGACCAGCAGCAACGCCCCCAGCGTCCACAGGTGCACCGGCCCCAGCTCGACCCGCATGGGCCGGCCGCGCGCCACGCGGATCACCCAGACGGTCCACAGCACGGCGAAGCCCAGATAGCCGAGGACGGCCGGAGCGTTGGCGTGCAGCGCGGTCAGCACATCCCCGTGGACGAACGCGTGGGCGCTGCGCAGGCCGCCGCAGCCGGGGCAGTAGATGCCGGTGAAGCGCAGCAGGGGGCAGACGGGGTAGTGGCCGGGTTCGTTGGGGTCGACACTCCCCACGTACGCGAAGGCGCCGACGACGGCCGCGAGCACGCCGGCGGGAACGGCCAGGCCCAGGACGGAGGGCGCGCTCCGCGTCACGGTCCTGTTCTGCGTCTGCTTCCCGGTCTCGGCGTCCACGCGACGCATTCTGCCCCCGCCGGGTCGCACGCGCACGTGAGGGGCGGTCCCGGCACCCTCGTGCCGGTCCGCCCCTCGGGAGGTGCCGTGTCCGGCGTGCCCGGTCAGCCCTTGGCGCCGGCCGGCTCGCGCTCGCCGGCGACCTGGTGCACGGGGTGGTTCTGCTTCGGCTGGCCGAGGCCCATCATGCGCATGATGCCGCCCACGGCACCGCCGAGGAGCACGACCACCATGCCGGCCCAGAAGCCCAGCGGCTGGGCCGCCACCATGAACACGCCCGCGATGCAGAAACCGATGAAGGCGATGATGACACCCGTCCAGGCGGCCGGGGTGTGACCGTGGCTGCTGCCCGACATTGCTTGCTCCTCGTTGCTGTTGTGCCAAGTCTGAGCAGGACGCTCGTGCCCATTGTCCCGCACGGGCGCGCGCGGTGTGAGCGGGGGTACTCCCCACGCGCCACGCGCGCGTGACGGCCGTCGGGCCCGGAGCGCGCGCACGCCGGAAGGCGCCCGCGTGCGCGCGGGTGGACCGCGGCTCAGGCGCCGGTCGGGTCCTCGCCGCGGTCGAGGGCCTTCCAGAGGTCCTCGGGGCGGTCCGGGTCGACGGTCTGCGGCTTGCGGCGCGGGCGCGGGGTGCCGTCGCGCTCGTAACGGCCGGACATCGCCGGCCACAGGCGGCCGTAGCGCAGGGCGAGCAGCCCGGCCAGCAGCAGCAGGGCGCCGCCCACGGCCGCGACGTACGGCCAGGCGGTGTGGGAGAGGACGTCCACGGTGGCCGAGGTGTCGCCGGCGGCCTTCGCGGCCTGCTCGTCCAGGGCGGAGCTGTCGGAGGCGCCGGCCAGCGCCGCGGCGACGGTGCCCGCGCCGCTCAGCGCGAGCAGGGCCGCGACGGCGAACCGGCCCGCGCGGCGGACGGCGAAGACGGCGACGAGCGCGGCCAGGCCCACTATGGCGAGCGCCGCGGGTACGCCCGTGACGTCGCTGCCCTTGGCGGTCAGGGGAAACGCGCCGCCGGCCACCGTCGCGGTGCCCTCCGCCCACTCCTGCCGGGTGGCGAGCAGGGCGACGGCCGCGCCGAGCGCGCCGCACAGCAGTGCGGCGGCGAGGCTCCGGCGGCCGGCCCGGGCGGGTCCTGCGGCTGGGGTACGGGGGTGAGGAACGGCTGTCACGTACTCCACTATCACCCGAACCCCGGGCGAACCGTCACCCGGGGTTCGGATCGGCGGGCGTGAGATCCGCCCCATCCGCGGGAGCCGGACCGTCCTACCGCCCCAGCCGGTTGGCCGTGTGCACCGCGCGCAGCACCGCCGCCGCCTTGTTGCGGCACTCGGTGTCCTCGGCGACCGGGTCGGAGTCGGCGACGACACCCGCGCCGGCCTGCACGTAGGCGGTGCCGTCGCGCAGCAGCGCGGTGCGGATGGCGATGGCGGTGTCGGAGTCGCCCGCGAAGTCGAGGTAGCCGACGCAGCCGCCGTACAGGCCGCGCCGGGACGGTTCGAGTTCGTCGATGATCTGCAGGGCGCGCGGCTTGGGCGCGCCGGAGAGGGTGCCGGCCGGGAAGCAGGCGGTGAGGACGTCGAAGGCGGTGCGGTCCGGGGCGACGCGGCCGGTGACCGTCGAGACGATGTGCATGACGTGCGAGTACCGCTCGACGGACATGAAGTCGACGACCTCGACCGAGCCGGGTTCGCAGACCCGTCCCAGGTCGTTGCGGCCCAGGTCGACGAGCATGAGGTGCTCGGCGCGCTCCTTGGGGTCGGCGAGCAGTTCGTCGGCGAGGGCCTGGTCCTCCCGCGGGGTGGCGCCGCGGGGGCGGGTACCGGCGATGGGGTGGACCATGGCCCGCCCGTCCTCGACCTTGACCAGGGCCTCGGGGGACGATCCGACGACGTCGAAGCCGTCGAGGCGGAGCAGGTACATGTACGGGGACGGGTTGGTGGCCCGCAGCACCCGGTACACGTCCAGCGCGCTCGCCGTGCACGGCGTCTCGAAGCGCTGGGAGGGGACGACCTGGAAGGCCTCGCCCGCGCGGATGCGCTCCTTGATGTCCTCGACGGCCTCCTGGAAGTCGGGGCCGCCCCACAACGCGGTGTACTCGGGCAGCTCGGACGGCGGCAGCGCGGCCGGGGGCTGGGCCACCGCGCGCGTGAGGTCGGCCTCCATGGCGTCCAGGCGGGCCACCGCGTCGGCGTAGGCCTCGTCGACGCCCGTTTCGAGGTCGTTGTGGTTGATCGCGTTGGCGATCAGCAGGACCGAGCCCTCCCAGTGGTCCATGACGGCGAGGTCGCTGGTGAGCAGCATGGTCAGCTCGGGTAGCTTCAGGTCGTCGCGCTCCCCGGGGCCGACCTTCTCCAGGCGGCGCACGATGTCGTAGCCGAGGTAGCCGACCATGCCGCCGGTGAAGGGCGGCAGGCCCAGGTCGTGGGCGAGGTCGCGCGGGGTGTGCAGGGCCTCGACGGTGGCGCGCAGGGCGGCGAGCGGGTCGCCGTCGGTGGGGACGCCGACGGGCGGGGTGCCCTGCCACTGGGCCTGTCCGTCCTTCTCGGTGAGGGTGGCGGCGCTGCGGACGCCGACGAAGGAGTACCGGGACCATTGGAAGGCTGTACGGCCGTTCTCCGCGGACTCCAGCAGGAAGGTGCCGGGGCGTTCGGCGGCGAGCTTGCGGTAGAGCGCGACCGGGGTGTCGCCGTCGGCGAGGAGTTTGCGGCTGACCGGGATCACCCGGCGGTCGGCGGCCAGCTTCCGGAAGGTGTCGAGGTCCATGACGTCCATGTCGTCCATGTCGGCAGACCCTACTGATCCGCGCCGGGCGCGCCGGAGCCCGCGCCGTCGACGCCGTCCGCGCCGTCCGCCTCGTCCGTGAGGAGCACGTCGGCGTCGAAGCAGGTGCGGGCGCCGGTGTGGCAGGCGGCGCCGACCTGGTCGACCTTGACAAGGACGGTGTCGGCGTCGCAGTCCAGGGCGACGGACTTCACCCACTGGAAGTGCCCGGAGGTGTCGCCCTTGACCCAGTACTCCTGCCGGCTGCGCGACCAGTAGGTGCAGCGTCCCGTCGTCAGGGTGCGGTGCAGTGCCTCGTCGTCCATCCAGCCGAGCATCAGCACCTCCCCGGTGTCGTACTGCTGGGCGATGGCGGGCAGGAGGCCGTCGGCGCCGCGCTTGAGGCGGTCGGCGATCTCCGGGGCGAGCGGGCTGGGGCGCCGGGGGGAGCTGCTGGTCATGCGCCCATTGTGCCGCGCGGGACGGACACGCCCCGGGCCTGTCCATTGGGCGGACCCGGCCGGCCGCCGTAGGCTGACTGCATGTCGACTTTCGCCAAGCGTGAACGGCTTCTGCTCGCGGACCTGTTGAAGACGGCGGGTCCGGACGCCCCGACCTTGTGCGACGGCTGGCGGACCCGCGACCTCGCCGCGCACGTGGTGGTGCGCGAGCGCCGGCCGGACGCCGCCGGGGGCACCCTGATCAAGCAGCTGGCGTCCCGGCTCGACCGGGTGATGGAGGAGTACGGCGCGAAGCCGTACGAGGAACTGCTCCAGCTGATCCGCACCGGCCCGCCCCGCTTCTCCCCCTTCCAGCTCAAGCAGGTCGACGAGGCGGCGAACACGGTGGAGTTCTACGTCCACACCGAGGACGTGCGCCGCGCCCAGCCGGACTGGTCGCCGCGCGAACTGGACCCGGTCTTCCAGGACGGCCTGTGGTCCCGTCTGGAGCGCACCGCCCGCCTAATGGGCCGCGGCATCCCGACGGGCCTGGTGCTGCGCCGCCCGAACGGCCAGACGACGGTCGCCCACCGGGGTACACCGGTGGTGACCGCGACCGGCGAGCCGTCCGAGCTGCTGCTGTTCGCCTACGGGCGGCAGAGCGCCGCGAAGGTGGAGCTGGAGGGCGAGAAGGACGCGATCGCGCGACTGCACGAGACGAAGCAGCTGGGGATCTGAGGCGGCCGGGGGCCGGTTGCCGGGCAGCGGCCGGGGAGGCCGGCGCGGGCGGCAGCCCGGGACCGCTACACCGGCAGTTCGGCCCGCCGTACGCCCGGCGCGCACAGTGCGACGACCCCGCCGAGCGCGCAGACACCGGCGCTGACGGCGAAGACCGGGCCGGTGCCCCAGACGCCGATGGCGGCGGCGGACAGCGGCATGCTCAGCGGCGCGATGCCCAGGCTGACGATTCCGCCGACCGCGGTGACGCGCCCCAGGTAGGCGGGCTCGGCCTGGGTCTGCAGCAGGGCCCCGCACATGGCGCCGCTGAGCCCCGTGAGAAGCCCGACGAGCACCGCGGTGCCGACGGCCACGGGGAGGCCGGGGGCCTGCGCCAGGGCGCCGATCGCGGCCGCGCCCGGGATGATGGCACCGGCGGCGACACACCCGGCGCGCGGCAGTCGCCCCCGCACGGTCAGCAGCAGGGCGGCGACTCCGGCCCCCGTGCCGAACCCGGCGAGCACCCAGCCCATCCCGGCCGCGCCCCAGCCGCGTTCGTCCGCGAGCAGGGTCAGGCCGACGTTGAGGGGGCCGACGAAGCCGAGGTCGCCGAGGGCGATGGCCACCATCAGTGGGCCGAGGACGCGGTGCCGGCGGATGTAGCGCAGCCCGCCCACCAGGTCGCGCCACGCGGTGGCCTCCCCCGCGGCGGGCGCGCCGGTCGCGTCGTCGGGCGGCAGTTCGCGCATCCGTACGGAGATCAGCAGCGGCACCGACACGGCGATCAGCAGCCCCGCGAGCGCGAAGGCCGCCGCCGCGCCGCCGACCGCCACGCCGAGCCCGCCGAGCGGTGCGCCCACGACGGCGGCGAAGCGCACGGCGAGGCCGCGCATGCCCTGGACTCGGGCGAGCTGGTCCTTGCCGGTGATGCGGGCCGGGAGCGCTCCGACGGCGGGCAGGAAGAGGGCGTCGACCGTGCCGAAGACGACCGCGAGCAGGGCGAGGAGCCACAGCCCCGGGTCGGTCGCGAAGAGCAGCGCGGCGACCGCCAGCACCGTGGCGCACCGTACGGCGTCGCTGCCGATGACGACCTTGCGCGGCCCGAACCGGTCGGCGACCACCCCGCCGCCGAGCATGAGCAGCGCACGGGGCACCGCGCTGACCGCGGTGACGAGGCCGGCCTGCGCGGGGGTGCCGTTCTGCACGGCGGCCCAGGACAGCGCGAGGTAGAAGACCATGTCACCGACCATGGAGGCGGCGTAGGCGGCGACCCAACGCAGCACGTTGGCGTCGCGGTGGGCCGGGGCGGCGGCGGTCCGGGGTATGCCCGTGCCCGGCACGGCCGCGGTCCCCTCAGACACGGAACGGGGACGAACTTCTCGCAACTTGCGCTTCCCCTAAGTCCTGAAACCCCGCTCCCGACGCCTGGGGTGCCACACCTGCCGGCGCCGTCGAGCAGCGCCCCGAACTAGCGAACGGCGTGTCCCGCCCCCCGCAGCGTCTCCTTCACCTCTCCGATTCGCAGGTCGCCGAAGTGGAAGACGGACGCCGCCAGGACCGCGTCCGCGCCCGCCTCGACGGCCGGGGGGAAGTCGGCGAGGCGGCCCGCGCCGCCGGAGGCGATGACCGGGACGGTCACGTGCTTGCGGACCGCCGCGATCATCTCCAGGTCGTAGCCGTCCTTCGTGCCGTCCGCGTCCATCGAGTTCAGCAGGATCTCCCCCGCGCCCAGCTCGGCGGCGCGGTGCGCCCACTCCACCGCGTCGATGCCGGTGCCGCGCCGGCCGCCGTGGGTGGTCACCTCGAAGGTGCCCGCCTCGGTGCGGCGCGCGTCGACCGACAGGACGAGGACCTGGCGGCCGAAGCGCTCGGCGATCTCGCGGATCAGGTCGGGGCGGGCGATGGCGGCCGTGTTCACGCCCACCTTGTCCGCACCGGCCCGCAGCAGCTTGTCGACGTCGTCGGCGGTGCGCACGCCGCCGCCGACGGTCAACGGGATGAACACCTGCTCGGCGGTGCGGCGCACCACGTCGTACGTCGTCTCGCGGTCGCCCGACGAGGCGGTGATGTCCAGGAACGTCAGCTCGTCGGCGCCCTCGGTGTCGTACACCTTGGCCATCTCGACGGGGTCACCCGCGTCGCGCAGGTTCTGGAAGTTGACGCCCTTGACGACCCGGCCGTTGTCCACGTCCAGGCAGGGGATGACTCGGACCGCCAGGGTCATGAATCCACGGCTCCTCTATACGCTTCCACTTCGACTGACACCAGGACCCGCGAGTCGATGAAGCCCTGCACGACCAGCAGGGTCGTGACCGGGCGTACGGAGTCGAACAGCTCCTTGTGGGCGCGGCCCACCGCATCGACATCGCGCGAATGCGCCAGGCACACACGGGTCCGGATCACGGACTCGATGCCGAGCCCGAACTCACCGATCGCCTCGACCGCGGAGGCGAAGGCGACCTTGGTCTGTTCGTACGGGTCGCCCTCGCCGTACAGCATGTCGCCCTTGAAGGCGGTGGTGCCCGCCACGATGACACGATCACCCGCCGCCACGGCCCGTGCGAAACCGAAGGACTCTTCCCAGGGACTTCCGCTCTGCACGCGCCGTACGGCTTCGGATGTCATGACGACACAGCCTCCAAGGCTTCTTCCAGGGTGAACGCCTTCGCGTACAGGGCTTTCCCGACAATGGCCCCCTCGACACCGGCCGGGACGAGACCGGCGATCGCGCGGAGGTCGTCAAGGGACGACACGCCGCCCGACGCCACGACCGGGCGGTCGGTGGCCGCGCAGACGTTCTTCAGGAGCTCCAGGTTGGGGCCCTGGAGGGTGCCGTCCTTGGCGATGTCGGTGACGACGTACCGGGCGCAGCCCTCCTTGTCGAGGCGGGCCAGCGTCTCGTAGAGGTCACCACCGTCCCGGGTCCAGCCCCGGCCGCGCAGGGTCGTGCCCCGTACGTCGAGCCCCACCGCGATCTTGTCACCGTGTTCGGCGATGACCTTGGCGACCCACTCGGGGGTCTCCAGGGCGGCCGTGCCGAGGTTCACACGCCTGCAGCCGGTGGCGAGCGCCGCGGCGAGGGTGTCGTCGTCACGGATGCCGCCGGACAGCTCCACCTTGATGTCCATGGCCTTCGCGACCTCGGCGATCAGCGCGCGGTTGTCCCCGGTGCCGAACGCCGCGTCCAGGTCGACGAGGTGCAGCCACTCGGCGCCGGAGCGCTGCCAGGCGAGGGCTGCCTCCAGCGGCGAGCCGTAGGAGGTCTCGGTGCCGGACTCGCCGTGCACGAGGCGGACGGCCTGGCCGTCGCGGACGTCGACGGCGGGGAGGAGTTCGAGCTTGCTCATCTCTACAGGGTCTCGATCCAGTTGGTGAGGAGCTGGGCTCCGGCGTCGCCGGACTTCTCGGGGTGGAACTGGGTGGCCCACAGGGCACCGTTCTCCACGGCCGCCACGAAGGGCTTGCCGTGCGTGGACCAGGTGACCTTGGGAGCGGCGATCAGCGGGTTGTGGGACTCCTGGGTCCAGTCGTGGACGGCGTAGGAGTGCACGAAGTAGAAGCGGGCGTCCGCGTCCAGGCCGGCGAAGAGCTGGGAACCGGCGGGGGCCTCGACGGTGTTCCAGCCCATGTGCGGCACGATGTCGGCCTGGAGCGGTCCGACCGTGCCGGGCCACTCGTCCAGGCCCTCGGCCTCCACGTCGTGCTCGATGCCGCGCGCGAACAGGATCTGCATGCCGACGCAGATGCCCATCACCGGGCGCCCGCCGGACAGCCGGCGGTCGACGACCCAGTCGCCGCGCGCGGCCTTCAGGCCGTCCATGCAGGCGGCGAAGGCGCCGACACCCGGCACCAGCAGCCCGTCGGCGTTCATGGCCTTGTCGTAGTCACCGGTGATCTCGACGTCGGCTCCCGCGCGCGCGAGGGCGCGCTCGGCGGAGCGGACGTTGCCGAAGCCGTAGTCGAAGACGACGACCCGCTTGGCGGTGGCGGTCAATTCCACACCTCCAGCCTCAGCACACCCGCGAAGAGGCACATCGCGGCGCCGATGGAGAGCAGCACGATCAGACCCTTGGGCATCTGCTGCTTCGCGAAGGAGTAGATGCCGCCCAGGAAGAAGAGGCCGACGACGATCAGTGCGGTGGACGTACCGTTCATGGGTTACAGCGCGCCCTTCGTGGAAGGCAGGATGCCGACGGCGCGCGGGTCGCGCTCCGAGGCGTAGCGCAGGGCCCGGGCCAGCGCCTTGAACTGGCACTCCACGATGTGGTGCGCGTTGCGCCCGTACGGCACGTGCACGTGCAGCGCGATCTGCGCCTGGGCGACGAAGGACTCCAGGATGTGCCGGGTCATCGTCGTGTCGTACTCGCCGATCATCGGCGCCATCTTCTCGGGCTCGGTGTGCACGAGGTAGGGGCGGCCGGACAGGTCGACGGTGACCTGGGCGAGGGACTCGTCCAGCGGGACCGTGCAGTTGCCGAAGCGGTAGATGCCCACCTTGTCGCCGAGGGCCTGCTTGAAGGCGGCGCCCAGCGCGAGGGCGGTGTCCTCGATGGTGTGGTGGGAGTCGATGTGCAGGTCGCCGTCGGTCTTCACGGTCAGGTCGAACAGACCGTGCCGCCCGAGCTGGTCGAGCATGTGGTCGTAGAAGCCGACGCCGGTGGCGATGGCGGTCTTGCCGGTGCCGTCGAGGTCGATCTCGACGAGGACCGAGGTCTCCTTGGTGGTGCGCTCCACGCGCCCGACGCGGCTCATCCGCTCTGCTCCTGTTCCTTCTTCAGTTCGCGTACCGCATCGAGGAACGCGTCGTTCTCCGCCGGAGTGCCCGCGGTCACCCGCAGCCGGCCCGGCACGCCGTTGTCCCGGACCAGGACGCCCCGGTCGAGGATCTTCTGCCAGACCTCATGGGAGTCCGCGAACCGCCCGAACTGGACGAAGTTCGCGTCGGACTCGGTCACCTCATAGCCGATGGCGCGCAGTTCGGCGACGAGTCGGTCCCGCTCGGTCTTCAGCTGCTCGACGTACTTGAGCAGCGTGCCGGTGTGCTCCAGGGCGGCCAGCGCGGTCGCCTGGGTGACGGCCGACAGATGGTAGGGCAACCGTACGAGCTGGACGGCGTCGACGACGGCCGGGTGCGCGGCGAGGTAGCCCAGGCGCAGGCCCGCCGCTCCGAACGCCTTCGACATCGTGCGGGAGACGACGAGGTACGGCCGCCCCTCCAGCAGCGACAGCAGTGAGACTCCGTGGCTGAACTCGATGTAGGCCTCGTCCACGACGACCATCGAGGCCAGACCCTGATCGGCACGCGCGCTCTGCGCCGCATCGTAGAGCGCGAGGACCGTCTCGGCCGGGACCGCGTTGCCGGTGGGGTTGTTCGGGGTGGTGATGAAGACGACGTCCGGGCGGTGCTCGGCCATGGCCCGCTCGGCCGCGGGCACGTCGATGGTGAAGTCGTCGTGGCGCGGACCGGAGATCCAGCCCGTGCCGGTGCCGCGCGCGATGAGGCCGTGCATCGAGTACGACGGCTCGAAGCCGATCGCGGTACGGCCCGGCCCGCCGAAGGCCTGCAGCAGCTGCTGGATGACCTCGTTGGAGCCGTTGGCCGCCCAGACATTGTGCATGTCCACGGCGTACCCGGAGGTCTCCGTCAGGTACTCGGCGAGCCTGGTGCGCAGCTCGACCGCGTCCCGGTCCGGGTAGCGGTTGAGGTCGCGGGCGGCCTCGCGGACCCGCTCGGCGATCCGCTCGACCAGCGCCTCGGGCAGCGGGTAGGGGTTCTCGTTGGTGTTCAGCCGTACGGGCACGTCCAGCTGGGGCGCGCCGTAAGGGGACTTGCCGCGCAGCTCGTCCCGTACGGGGAGATCGTCGATTCCGAACGTCACTTGCTCTCCGGGACCTTCCAGTCGAACCGTGCCTTGATCGCCGCGCCGTGCGCGGGCAGGTCCTCCGCCTCCGCCAGCGTCACCACGTGGTGCGCGACCTCGGCGAGGGCGTCCCGCGTGTAGTCGACGATGTGGATGCCGCGCAGGAAGGACTGCACCGACAGGCCGGAGGAGTGGCAGGCGCAGCCACCGGTGGGCAGGACGTGGTTGGACCCGGCCGCGTAGTCGCCGAGCGAGACGGGCGCCCAGGGACCGACGAAGACCGCGCCGGCGTTCTTCACGCGGTCGGCGACGGCGGCGGCGTCGGCGGTCTGGATCTCCAGGTGCTCGGCGCCGTACGCGTCGACCACCCGCAGGCCCTCGGCCAGGCCGTCGACCAGGACGATCGCGGACTGACGGCCGGCGAGGGCCGGGCGGATGCGGTCCTCGACGTGCTTGGTGGCCTCGACCTGGGGCTGGAGCTCCTTCTCCACCGCGTCCGCGAGCTCCACGGAGTCGGTGACCAGGACGGCGGCCGCCAGCGGGTCGTGCTCGGCCTGGCTGATCAGGTCGGAGGCGACGTGCACCGGGTCGGCCGTGGAGTCGGCGAGGACCGCGATCTCGGTCGGGCCGGCCTCGGCGTCGATGCCGATCCTTCCCGTGAAGTAGCGCTTGGCGGCGGCGACCCAGATGTTGCCGGGGCCGGTGACCATGTTGGCGGGCGGGCAGGACTCGGTGCCGTACGCGAACATCGCGACGGCGGTGGCGCCGCCGGCCGCGTACACCTCGTCGACGCCGAGCAGGGCGCAGGCGGCGAGGATCGTCGGGTGCGGCAGGCCGTGGAACTCGGCCTGCGCCGGGGAGGCGAGCGCGATCGACTCGACGCCGGCCTCCTGCGCGGGCACCACGTTCATGATCACGGATGACGGGTAGACCGAGCGGCCGCCGGGCGCGTACAGGCCGACCCGCTCGACCGGCACCCACTTCTCGGTGACCGAGCCGCCGGGCACCACCTGGGTGGTGCGGGTCGTACGGCGCTGCTCCCGGTGGACGAGACGGGCGCGGCGGATGGACTCCTCCAGGGCCGCGCGCACGGACGGGTCGAGCTCCTCCAGCGCGCGCGTGAGCGCGGCGGCCGGCACCCGGACCTGGTCGAGCCGGACACCGTCGAACCGCTCGGCGAAGTCGATCAGCGCCGCGTCGCCACGATGATGCACGTCCTCGCAGATCGGACGCACCTTCTCCAGGGCGACCGAGACGTCGAAGTCGGCTCGGGGCAGCAGGTCGCGCAGGGCGGGCCCCTCGGGGAGGTCGTCGCCGCGCAGATCGATTCGGGAGATCACGGAACCAATTCTCTCAGACCCGCGTCGGACACCGTCCGCGCGTATCAATGGCTGATACAGAACGCGACGGGCCGTCGCGGCCAAGGCGGGGCATCGGCGGCCCGCCGTCAGTTCGTGGTCACTTTGAGTGTTCGGAGGGTCACCCAGTGGGCATGAACGGTTGTACGAAGAGTGAGCGACCGACGGGTAGTTGAGGAGGGAGTGAAGCGCCGTGACCGAGGGGGCCGGCCACCGTGACGGAGAGCTGCCGGACGACCTGACCGCCACCGAGGCAGGCATGTGGCAGGCCTTCCGCAACGGCAGCGTGTACGACCTGAGCAGCGGGGACACGCTCGTCGACGACCCGCACGGCGGGCAGCCGTGGGGACCGGAGCGGACGGTGCGGGCCCGCATAGTGTGCTGGCTGCTTCTCGACGGTCCGCCCGCGCTCGCGGGCCGGGTGTCCTCGCTGCAGCTGGTGGGCGTGCGGATCAGCGACACGATGGATCTCGCGGGCGGCACGGTGGTGCCCTACGTGGAGTTGCGGAGCTGCCGCTTCGAGCGGGAGGTCCTGCTGCCGGAGAGCCGCTTCACGACCGTACGGCTGGTGGACTGCTACGTGCCCCGGCTGGAGGCGGCCCGGCTGCACACGGAGGGTGACCTGCACCTGCCGCGCTCCCGTTTCCCCGGCGGAATCCGCCTCACCGACGCGCGGATAGGCACCGACCTGCTGCTCAACCAGGCCGTCGTGCACCGCGACCGCAGTGGCCGCTCCATCGCCGCGGACGGCATGACCGTCGGGCAGGACCTCCAGGCCGAGATGCTGGAGTCGTACGGCGAGGTGAGTCTGCGCAGCGCCCAGGTCGGCGTGTCGCTGAGCCTGCGCGGCGCCCGGCTCCTCAACCCGTACACACGGCACGCGCTGAACGCCCCGCAGCTGACCGTGGAGCGCACGCTGTACCTGACGCCGGCGGGCCTGGGCAGCCCCCTGCTGCGGGGCACGACTCCGGTACAGGGGACGCGAATCCAGCGGTTCGAGTGCGAGGGCGGGGTGCGGCTGGACGACGGGCGGTTCGGCGACGCCGTCGACTTCGAGCACGCCCGGTTCACGTTCACCGACGAGCAGGAGCTGTCGCTGCGCCGCGTGCAGACGCCCGAGCTGCGGTTCCTGGGCGAGCGGCCGGCGCGCGGCCGGGTCGTGCTGTCGGGGGCGCGGGTGGTCAACCTGATGGACCGGGCGGACAGCTGGCCGGGCCCGGGCCGGCTGCACATGGGCGGCTTCACCTACGAGAACCTGGTGCCGCGGGGCCCGTTCCCGCTGGAGAAGCGGCTGCGGTGGGTGGGCGCCGCGACCGCCGAGTACAACCCGGAACCGTACGAGCGCCTCGCCGCCGTGCTGCGGGCGGGCGGCGAGGACGAGGACGCCCGCGAGGTGCTGCTCGCCAAGCACCGCCGGCGCCGCGAGAGCCTGCCGATCGCCGCGAAGCTGGTGGGATACGCGCAGGACTGGACGGTCGCCTACGGTTACCGGCCGGGCCGGGCGGCGGTGTGGATGGCGGTGCTGTGGGCGGCCGGCTCGGTCGCCTTCGCACGCGCCGACCCGCCACCGCTGAAGAGCGGCGAGCATCCGGACTGGAACCCCGCCCTCTTCGCCCTCGACCTGCTACTGCCGGTCATCGAGCTCGGCCAGGTCGGCCACTGGCAGCTCCACGACAGCTGGCAGTGGCTGTCGACGGCCCTGATCCTGCTGGGCTGGATCCTGGCGACGACGGTCGCGGCGGGAGCGACGCGGCTGCTCCGGCGGAACTGACTGCCCCGGGGCGGCGCGGCTTCCCTCACGGGCAGGGCGGCTTCCCGTCACGGGTAGCGCGGTCCCCGCACCCGCACCCGCACCCGCACCCGCACCCGCACCCCACGAGATCGGCGCAGGCGGCACGGGTGGGAACACGAACGGCCGAAGGCGAAGCCGAGCCGCACAACCATCACCAACCGTCGGCCGTCGTACTGGCCATGCTGCGCGCGTTCCTTCGGACGGCGGCCCGGGCCCGCTCCCGGACGTCACGGCCCGCCCAAGACGACGACGTGCTCCTCGACGCCCCCGAAGACCGTCTCGCCCCGGCCCTGGTCGCGGCGGCCCAGGGCGAGTACGCGCCCGCGGCCGGCCTCCTCGCCGAAACCCGTGAGAACGCCGACTGGGAGCACCGCGACCGCTACGCGACCCGGCTGGCCGCCTTCGCCCGCTCACGCGCCGAATGGCTCGAGAACTGGCGCGCCACCGCCCCGGACGACCCCGACGCCCTGCTGGTCGCGGCCCGCCTGACGGTGGACCGTCATTGGGACTCACCGGCCCGAGCCGAACTGCTGCGCCAGATCACCCCCGCGGTCACCGCCGCCGCCGAGGCCGCCGGACGCGACCCGGTGCCGTGGCGGACCGCGCTGGACGCGGCAAGGGGCGCACGCGCCGGACACGCCGAGTTCGAGCGGCTGTGGGCGCAGGCGGTGCGCCGCTCCCCGCATCACTACGGCTGCCACGTCGCCGCCCTGGAATACCTGGCCGCCGCCTCGCCCGCCGCCCACCGCGAGTGCCTGAACTTCGCCGAGACGGCGGCGCAGGACGCGCCCGAGGACGCGCTCGTACGGGCGCTGCCGGTACGAGCGGCCTTCACCTGTCTGACCACGGACGACGACGGCGACGCGGCCGGTGTGCACCGGACTCGCCTGGACGCGGCGGCGGACCGCGCGATCGCCCTCTCGGCGGCCCACCCGGCGGCCGACCCGTGGCCGGCGGAGCTGCGGAACCTCCTGGCGTACGTACTGGTACGCCTGGAGCGCCACCAGGACGCGGCGGAGCAACTGCGTCTGACCGGCCCGTACGTCACGTCCTTCCCCTGGGCCCGGGACACGGACGACCCCCTCGGCAGCTTCCTCCGGGTGCGCGCGGACGTCCGTGCGGCGGTGGCCTCCGGGTCCAAGACGACAGGTTCAGGTCATCCACGAAGTGGGCACGGCGGTCGCGTCCGCCCCGGCGACCATTAGGCTTCTGCGTCGTGACCACCGTCCGGCTTCCCCTCTTCCCCCTGAACTCGGTTCTGTTCCCGGGGCTGGTGCTCCCGCTCAACATCTTCGAGGAGCGCTATCGCGCCATGATGCGCGAGTTGCTGAAGACCCCCGAGGACGAACCGCGCCGGTTCGCCGTCGTGGCGATCCGTGACGGCTACGAGGTCGCCCAGACCGAGCCCGGCCTGCCCGACCCGACGACGACGCAGGAGCGCGGGCCGGCGGCCGGGTTCGGCACCGACCCGGTCAAGGCGTTCCACAAGGTGGGGTGCATCGCGGACGCGGCGACGGTCCGGGAACGCGCCGACGGCACCTTCGAGGTACTGGCGACCGGCACGAACCGGGTGCGGCTGCTCTCGGTGGAGGCCTCGGGCCCCTTCCTGACGGCCGAGCTGGAGCCACTGTCCGAGGAGCCCGGCGACGAGGCGGGGGCGCTGGCCGAGGGGGTGCTGCGGTCCTTCCGGCAGTACCAGAAGCGGCTCGCGGGGGCACGCGAGCGGTCGCTGACGACCGGCGCCGAACTGCCGGACGAGCCGGGTGTGGTCTCCTACCTGGTCGCCGCCGCGATGATGCTGGACACACCGACCAAGCAGCGTCTGCTCCAGGCCCCGGACACGGCGTCCCGCCTCCGGGACGAGCTGAAACTCCTTCGCGCCGAGACGGCCATCATCCGTACGCTGCCGTCCCTGCCCGCGTCGGAACTGACGCGCGGCCCGACGAGTCTCAACTGAGGTACCGGCCCGCATGGCGAAGAAGTCGAAGAAGCAGCAGCAGTCCGGTGGCACCCCGGCGACGGTGGCGCTCGCGGCGGCCGGCGTGACGTACGCGGTCCACGCGTACGAGCACGACCCCGCCCACCCGTCCTACGGCGAGGAGGCGGCCGAGGCGACGGGCGTCTCGCCGGAGCGGGTCTTCAAGACGCTGGTGGCGGACGTCGACGGCGCGCTGACGGTCGCCGTGGTGCCGGTGGCGGGCCAGCTGGACCTGAAGGCGCTGGCGGCCGCGGTCGGCGGCAAGCGGGCGGCGATGGCCGACCCGGCCCTGGCCGAGCGCACCACGGGCTATGTGCGGGGCGGGATCTCGCCCCTGGGCCAGCGCAAGAGGCTCCCGACGGTCCTGGACGCGTCCGCCTCGGGCCACGCCACGATCTGCGTCTCGGCGGGCCGCCGCGGCCTGGAGGTGGAACTCGCTCCCGAGGACCTGGCCAAGCTCGCGGACGCGGTCGTCGCCCCGATCGGCCGCGCGTAGCCCCTCGACGGGGGCCCGGTTCTCGGCTAGTCAGACAGGACATGTCGAAGAGAACCCGCAAACGCAGGTGGCGCATCAAGAAGCGCAAAGCCAACCACGGCCGCCGCCCCGCCTAGGGGCCTGTCCGACAAATCCCGTCGTCCGCTCGGACGCCGCGGGGCAGGCGGGATTCGTCAGACAGGCCAGAGGGGTGGGCTACGCCGACTTCTCCCCGTACGGTCCCGCCGGATACCGCTGAGGCGCGGGCCAGGGGTCGGGCTCCGGGTCCCGGGGCCCGAACAGACCCGTCAGTCCCAGGTGGACCACCAGCGCCGCCACCGACCACGCCAGCAGGGCCCCCTTGGCCCCCAGCTTCAGTGGCGCGGAGAACGTCACTCCCTTGCCGACGTCCTTCGCGTGGGCGATCACGTCCTGCGCGGGCCCGAGCCACACGCCGACCCGCCACGCCAGCAGCGACCCGAGCAGCCCGCCGACGCCCAGCGCCACCACCAGCGGCACACCGCCGCGCCGTCGCAGCAGGAAGACGATCACCGCGCTGAGTGCCCCGAACGCCAGCGCGAGCAGGGTGAACGTGCCGTCGACGCCGACCGCGTGCTCGCTCTCGGACTCCTTGAGGTAGACGACCCACTCGTCGCCGACCAGATCCCCGACCAGCGGCACGCTCGGTGCCAGCTTCCACCACAGCACGCCCAGCAGCACGCCTGAGATCGCCACCGCCACCACGATCACGGCGGCCTGACGCACTTCGGTCAACATCCCGGGGCCGTCCTGTTCGCCGTGGTGGTCGTACGCGGCGCCCACCGCGTGCGCGCCGACGGGCGACGGCACCGGCCCGCCCTGGTACGACGAGCGTTCGTTCGGGGGCGGTGGCGGAGTCAAGGGTGCGGTCACCCCGCCATCGTGCCAAACCCGCCTGTGCGGCGCGTCACCGGACGGCGGCCCGGCGGTACGCCCAGGTGGCGACGGCCAGCGAGATCACCCCGACCACGGCGCACACCGCGAGGTCACCGAGGACGAAGGCCCAGTCGGGCCGGTCGCCGAACGTACGCGCGAAGGCCTCTACTCCGTACGTGGAGGGCAGCAGGTCCCGCGCCAGGCGCACCGCCTCCGGCATCCGCTCGGCGGGCAGCACGCCCAGCAGCAGCGCCGCCGACATGCCCAGCTGGCCGAGCAGCGTGGCGAACTCCGGCCGGGGCGCGAGCAGGCCCAGCGCCGCGCCCAGCCCGGCGAGCGCGGCGCCGGCCAGCGGGATCACGGCCACCAGCACCCACAGATGCGTCATCGGCAGTCCGAACAGCAGACACCCGAACACCGCCGTCACCACGGTCCCCGGCACGGTGAACGACGCGTACGCGCCCGCCGCGCCCAGCACCACCGCGGCCGGCGGCACCGGCAGCGTCGCGTAGTGGTCGAGGCCGCCGCTCGCGCGCAGCTGGCCGAAGTACTGGGCGAGGAGGTTCAGCGCCACGAAGGCCACGACGAGCACCGCCGACCCGGCGACCACGGCCTGCGCCTCGCCGCCGCCGTCCACCACCCCGCGCATCAGGATCATGATGCCGATCGACTGGAAGGTGGCCACGAACAGCAGCGGGATGCGCGCGACCCGCGCCCGGGACAGCTGCGCCCGGTACACGGCCGCCAGGGAGGGCCACAGCCGTGCCTTGGGGCCGAGCTCGGCCGCGCCGACGGGGCCCTGCTCCTCGACGGCCAGGGCGCCGCCCGGCAGGACATCGGCGGGTACGACACTCACGTCGCGCTACTCCCCTTCGGTCGGGTCGTTCGAAGCGGTCGCCCTGACGGGTACGGATGCGGCGGCCGTTGTGCTCACCGATCGGGTGCTCAAGCCCTCACCAGTCCCTGTCGCGCGGCGCCGCCCAGCGCCAGGTAGACGTCCTCCAGGCTGGGCGTGGCGAGGGTGAAGTCGTCCAGGGCGGCGAAGGCGGCGCCGCCGGTGACGGTGGCGACGACCGCGCGGGCCTCCTCGGGAGCGAGACGCAGCGTCCAGCGGCGCCCCGACTCGGTGGCGCGGTCGCGCAGGGCGGCGACTTCCGGGACGTTGAGCGGTGCCGTCTCGCGCCACACCAGGTCGACGCGGACCTCTCCGGCGACCTTCTCCTTGAGCCCGGAGGGCGTGTCGCAGGCGATCACCCGCCCCCGGTCGAGGACGGCGACCCGGTCCAGCACGGTCTCGGCCTCGATGACGTTGTGGGTGACCAGCAGGACGGTGGTGCCGTGCTCGGCGCGCCGCCGGTCGACGGCCGCCCACACCGCGCGCCGGGCCACCGGGTCCATACCGGTGGTCGGCTCGTCCAGGACGAGCAGCGAGCGCTCCCCCACCAGCACGGCGGCGAAGCAGGCCAGCCGGCGCTGCCCGCCGGAGAGTTTCTTGATCGGGCGGGCGGCGAGCGGGGTCAGGCCCAGCTCGTCGAGGACGGCGTCCCGCTCGGCGCGCGCCTGCCGCACCTCCAGGCCGCGCAGCCGTGCGGTGGTCTCGGCGGCGAGCGACACGGTCAGCTCGTCCAGGGCACTGGACTCCTGCCCGAGGTAGGCGAGGATCCGCGCGGCCCGCTCCGGATGGCGCACGATGTCGTGCCCCAGGATCTCCACGCTGCCGCGGTCGGGCCGCATCAGCCCGGTGAGCTGGCGTACGAGGGTGGACTTGCCGGCGCCGTTCGGCCCGAGCAGTCCGAAGATCTCACCGCGGCGGATCTCCAGGGTCACGTCGTCGGTGGCCCGCACCTCGGGAGTGGCGGGAACGCCGCGCCTGCCGCGTACCGCCGGATAGGTCTTGGTCAGTCCGCGCACCACGCACACGGCATCGCCACCGGGTCGAAGTGCCTGTGCCGCGCGCGTACTCACAAGGGACGAGACTACGGGGTCCGTCCCTCCGCCCCGCCCTCGGGTCCGCCCATAAGTGTCGATTCAGCCGGGGAAAGCCAGGGGGAGGCCGGAGGCTCTCACTCCCCCGCCGGGGTGCGCTCGGTCGCCGTTCGCACATCGATCTCCCGCCAGAACCCGGCCCGGATGGCGTACCGGTCGTGCTCGTCGATCTGGTCGTCCTTGTGGGCCAGCAACCCGAAGCGGGCCGCGTAGCGCAGCAGCTCCCCGTCGACGCGGTGCGGGATGCGCGGGTACATCCCGGAGAGCTTCTGCAGGTGGCCGTGGTCGCCGAGGCGCTCCAGCCAGCGGCGGGCGAAGACCTGCCCGACCTCGTACGGGTCACCGCCGACCGTGGTGATGTCCTCCTCGCGGTCGGCCCAGCGCTGCTCGGCCGTGGTCAGCTGGGCCAGCGTCGGCAGCGAGACGGCCTCGGGCGGCTCGGCGCCGGACCGGTCGACCCAGCCTTTGTCGGAGGACCAGCGCAGGGTCGCGGTCGGGGGGTGCGGGGCGGGGTGGGCGGCTCCGGGTGCGCGCAGGGCGGCGAGGTCCTTGGGGG
>NZ_RAIF01000012.1:315793-323982 GCF_003671715.1 Streptomyces sp. E2N166
CCGGTCGCGGTGGGGTGCTCCGGCTCCTGGGCGGGCCGTTCGGTGGCCGCGGAGAGGGCGGACTCGGGCAGCGGCGCGGAGAGGATCGCGGCGATCTCGGGGCGGGGCACGGGCGGCGGGGCGCAGATCCCGCCGACTTCCTTGGCGCGTACGGCCTTGGTGATCCACGCCCGGTCCAGCACGCGCCGCTCGTCGGCCTCGGCGACCAGGTCCTCGGACTGGTTGTAGTCGCCGTCGGCGGCCTGCACGGCCCACAGGTGGACGGCGACGCCGTGCTCCTTGGCGGCCATCATGCCCGGCAGCAGGTCGCCGTCGCCGGTCACCAGGACGACGTCGGAGCAGGCGCGGTTTCGGGCCAGCTCGGTCAGTTCGGCGTGCATGGCGGCGTCCACGCCCTTCTGCGCCCAGCGGCCGTCACTGCGTGTGAGGGCGCCGAGCCGAACGGTGACCCGGGGCATGACGCGCAGGCGGCGGTGTTCGGGCTGCGGGACGCGGTCGGGGGCGCCGTCGAACCAGTAGATGCGCAGCAGGGGCTGCTGCGTGTCGGACTCGGCGCGATCGCGAAGCCCCTGGATGAGGGCGGCGTGATCGACGGTGATGCGCGAGCGTGAGGGCTCCCCGGCAAGGAGACTGGCGGCGGCCCCCAGCAGATACCCGGCGTCCACCAGGACGATGCAGCGGTCCACGCGATCCACCCTCTTTCCGGGAGGTTTGCTTCGGGCTTCCTTCGAGTCTGCCCGACCACGCGGAGGTTAACGGCCGGAACTCGATCTTCGGCGTGGCGTTTCCGCACAAGTCGCCCGCCCTCGCACCCCGACGAGCCGCGTCACGGACGGTAATTGCCCGATATGCGTTCTTTGTTGGCCTGTGTGAATCTGGTTCCGGCCCTGGCCCCTAGATCCCCCACAGGAGGTAGATCACCATGGCCAAGAACAAGAACAACCGTGATCGTAAGCAGCCCCAGGCCGAGCGCGCCCAGCAGACCGCCGAGTCGTCCGTGATGGACCGCGAGGAGCAGCACGGCCCGCAGCTGACGCCCGGCGACGTCGCCTCCCGCAAGCGGCAGAAGCGCTTCGGCCACAACTGACATCCGCGAACCGGGCCGCTACGGCCTCGCGGACACGAGGGGCGCACCCGGCACCGGGTGCGCCCCTGTCTCGTTCCGCCCGCTCAGCCCGCCAGACAGGACGGCCCGAGGAGCACCTTCAGGTCGCCGAACAGGGCCGGGTCGGGCTTCACCCGGTGCCGGTCCAGGCGCAGCACCGTCGTCTTCGTCGGCCCTTGGAGCTTGATCCGCACCTCGCTGTCGCCGCGGTGGTGCGTGAGGATCTCGCCGAGGCGGCTGACCATCGGCGGAGTGACCCTGGTGGCCGGGATGGTGAGGACCACGGGCGCGTTGGTGCCCGCGTTGGACAGGTCGGGGACCATCAGCTCCATCGCGACCAGCCGCGGCACGTCCTCCCGCTTGTCCAGACGCCCCTTGACGAACACCACGGCGTCCTCGACGAGTTGCGTCGACACCAGCTGGTACGTCGCCGGGAAGAACATGCACTCGATGGAGCCGGCCAGGTCCTCGACGGTGGCGATGGCCCACGCGTTGCCCTGCTTGGTCATCTTGCGCTGGAGGCCCGAGATGATGCCGCCGATGGTGACGACCGCGCCGTCGCCGAAGTCACCGCCGGTGAGCTGGGAGATGCCCGCGTCGGCCTTGTCGGACAGCACGTGCTCCAGGCCGAAGAGCGGGTGGTCGGAGACGTAGAGACCGAGCATCTCCCGCTCCTGGGCGAGCAGATAGGTCTTGTCCCACTCGTCCTCGCCGAAGACGACGTCGAGTCCGAAGCCGGGCTCGTCGGTCGCCTCCTCGCCCATGCCGCCGAAGAGGTCGAACTGGCCCTCGGCCTCCTTGCGTTTGACCGCGACCACGTTGTCGATCATCGGCTCGTACTGCGCGGTGAGGCCCTTGCGGGTGTGCCCCATCTCGTCGAAGGCGCCGGCCTTGATCAGCGACTCCGTCGTCCGCTTGTTGCAGACGACCGCCTCCACCTTGTCGAGGTAGTCGGGGAAGGAGGCGTACTTCCCCTTGGCCTTGCGGCACCTGATGATCGACTCGACGACGTTGGTGCCGACGTTGCGCACGGCGGAGAGGCCGAAGAGGATCACGTCGTCGCCCTGCGCGGCGAAGTTGGACATGGACTCGTTGACGTTGGGCGGCAGGACCTTGATGCCCATGCGCCGGCACTCGTTCAGGTAGACGGCCGACTTGTCCTTGTCGTCCTTGACCGAGGTGAGCAGGGCGGCCATGTACTCGGCGGGGTGGTTCGCCTTGAGGTACGCCGTCCAGTACGACACCAGTCCGTACGCGGCCGAGTGCGCCTTGTTGAACGCGTAGCCGGCGAAGGGGACCAGCACGTCCCACAGGGCCTGGATGGCCTCGTCGCTGTAGCCCTTCTTGCGGGCGCCCTCCTGGAAGAGGACGAAGTTCTTCGCCAGTTCGTCGGGCTTCTTCTTGCCCATCACGCGGCGGAGGATGTCGGCCTCGCCGAGCGAGTAGCCCGCGATGATCTGGGCGGCCTTCTGCACCTGCTCCTGGTAGACGATCAGGCCGTGGGTGACCGCGAGGACCTCCTGGAGGGGCTCCTCCAGCTCCTTGTGGATCGGCGTGATCTCCTGGAGGCCGTTCTTGCGCAGCGCGTAGTTGGTGTGCGAGTCCATGCCCATGGGGCCGGGACGGTAGAGCGCGGAGACGGCGGAGATGTCTTCGAAGTTGTCGGGCTTCATCAGCCGCAGCAGCGAGCGCATCGGCCCGCCGTCGAACTGGAAGACGCCGAGCGTGTCGCCGCGCTGGAGCAGGTCGAAGGTCGTGGGGTCGTCCAGCGGCAGCGACAGCAGGTCGAGATCGATGCCCTTGTTGGACTTCACCATCTTGACGGCGTCGTCCATGATCGTGAGGTTGCGCAGGCCGAGGAAGTCCATCTTCAGCAGGCCGAGCGACTCGCACTGCGGGTAGTCCCACTGCGTGATGGTCACGCCGTCGGTGTGCCGCACCCAGATCGGTGCGTGGTCGACGATGGGCTCACTGGACATGATCACGCCGGCCGCGTGCACGCCCATCTGCCGGACCAGGCCCTCGACGCCCTTTGCGGTGTCGATGACCTTCTTCACGTCCGGCTCGTTCTCGTACATCGAGCGGATCTCGCCGGCCTCGCTGTACCGCGGGTGCGTGGGGTCCGTGATGCCGTTGAGGTCGATGCCCTTGCCGAGGACGTCGGCGGGCATGGCCTTGGTGAGCCGGTCGCCCATCGCGTACGGGTAGCCCAGCACGCGCGCGGAGTCCTTGATGGCGTTCTTCGCCTTGATCTTGCCGTACGTGCCGATCATGGCGACCTTGTCGGCGCCGTACTTCTCCGTCACGTACCTGATCACCTCGACGCGCCTGCGCTCGTCGAAGTCGATGTCGACGTCGGGCATGGAGACGCGCTCGGGGTTGAGGAACCGCTCGAAGATCAGGCCGTGCGGGATCGGGTCGAGGTCGGTGATGCCCATGGCGTACGCCACGATCGAGCCGGCCGCGGAGCCTCGGCCGGGGCCGACCGCGATGCCCTGGTTCTTGGCCCACATGATGAAGTCGGCGACCACCAGGAAGTAGCCCGGGAACCCCATCTGGATGATGACGTCCATCTCGTACTCGGCCTGCTTCTGGCGGTCCTCCGGGACGCCGCCCGGGAAGCGGCGCGCCATGCCGCGGCGGACCTCCTCCTGGAACCAGGTGACCTCGGTGAAGCCGTCGGGGATGTCGAACTTCGGCATGAGGTCGCGCTTCTCGAACATGCCGTCGACATCGATCATCTCGGCGATCAGGCGCGTGTTGGCGCAGCCCTCCTGCCAGGCGTCGGAGGAGTCGATGGCGTACATCTCGTCCGTCGACTTCAGGTAGTAGCCGGTGCCGTCGAACCGGAAACGGTCCGGGTCGGAGAGGTTCTTGCCGGTCTGGATGCACAGCAGGGCGTCGTGGGCGGTCGCCTCGTGCGCGTACGTGTAGTGCGAGTCGTTCGTCACCAGCGGCGGGATGCCGAGCTTCCTGCCGATCTCCAGCAGACCGTCGCGGACCCGGTGCTCGATCTCGATGCCGTGGTCCATCAGCTCCAGGAAGTAGCGGTCCTTGCCGAAGATGTCCTGGTAGTCGGCGGCCGCCTGGAGGGCCTCGTCGAAGTGGCCGAGGCGCAGCCGGGTCTGCACCTCGCCGGAGGGGCAGCCGGTGGAGGCGACGATCCCCTCGGACCACTGGGAGATCGTCTCCTTGTCCATCCGGGGCCACTTCTGCAGCCAGCCCTCGGCGTACGCGTCGGAGGAGAGGCGGAAGAGGTTGTGCAGGCCCGTCTTGTTGGTCGCCCACATCGTCTTGTGGGTGTAACCACCCGAACCGGAGACGTCGTCCCGCTTCTGGTGCGGCTGGCCCCACTGGATCTTGCGCTTGTTGCGGCGGGACTCGGGAGCGACGTACGCCTCGATGCCGATGATCGGCGTGACCCCGGCCTTCTTCGCGGAGTGGAAGAAGTCGTACGCACCGTGCAGGTTGCCGTGGTCGGACATGGCGATGTGCGTCATGCCCATCTCGTTGCAGGCGTCGAACATGTCCTTCAGCCGCGCGGCACCGTCCAGCAGCGAGTACTGGGTGTGGACGTGCAGGTGCGTGAACGGCGGCTTGGACACGTTCGGCCTCCAGATTAGGGCTTGGGCGCGAAGCGCCTCGTTGAGGGGCGGTGGTCGGGCGACGGGAGGGCTCGGGGCGGCGGGCTGGCGGCAGTCAGTCCGGGGGGTCAGCGTCGAAGTCTATGCCTCGCCACTGACACTCCGAGGGCTTCCCCGCGTACCTTCGGGGGCGGGTCCGCGTGTCGGGGCGGACCCCCGGGCGCGGGCACTCCCGCACCTCTTCGAACGTTGGTCCGAGTGGAGGATCGCTCCACCCGTCACGCACCACCCGCACCAGGAGGCACCAGGCATGTCGGTCCCGCAGCTCAACGAGGAGCGCGGCGAGGAGATCCTCGCCGTCTTCGACACCGCCTTCGGCCAGCTGCTGGCCGCGGATCCGGCGGCGTTCCGCGTGAAGTTCCGGAAGATGGCGGCCTCGGCCTTCGCGTTCTACCGCGGCACCGCATGCCTCTTTTACCACGATTTGACCGTGGACCAGGAGTTCGGTGCGAAGAACGACGGCCCGTACCTGGACGACCGGACCTCCCGGGTCTGGATCCACGGTGACCTGCACGCGGAGAACTTCGGCACGTACATGGATTCGACCGGCCGGCTGATCTTCAACGTCAACGACTTCGACGAGGCCTACGTCGGCCCCTTCACCTGGGACCTCAAGCGCTTCGCCTCCTCCATCGCGCTGATCGGGTACGCGAAGGCGTTCAGCGACGAGCAGATCACCGAGCTGGTGCGGGTGTACGCGGGCGCGTACCGCGAGCGGATCCACGCCCTCGCCACCGGCGCCAAGAGCGACGAGGTGCCTCCGTTCACGCTGGACACCGCGGACGGGCCACTGCTGGGCGCGCTGCGCGTGGCCCGCTCCCTGACCCGCTTCGGGCTGCTGGAGTCGATGACGGAGATCCGTGACTTCGAACGCCGCTTCGCCCCCGGCGGCGGCTCCATCGAACTGGACGCGGCCACGCGCTACAAGGTGCTCGCGGCCTTCGACGGCTACCTGGAGACGCTCCCGGAGTCGTCCCTGGCCCGCCCCGACTCCTACCGCGTCAAGGACGTCGTCGGCCGCCGGGGCATCGGCATCGGCTCGGCCGGCCTGCCCTCGTACAACATCCTCCTGGAGGGCAACAGCGACGCCCTGGAGAACGACGTCGTCATCTACATCAAGCAGGCCCAGACCCCGGCGGTCTCCCGGTACATCACCGACGAGGCGATCCGGGACTACTTCCAGCACGAGGGCCACCGCACGGTGATCTCCCAGCGCGCCCTCCAGGCGCACGCCGACCCGTGGCTGGGCTGGACCGAGCTGGACGGCTCGGGCCAGCTGGTCGCGGAGGTCTCGCCGTACGCCGTCGACCTGGACTGGGGCGACATCGACGACCCGGAGGAGATCGCCGAGGTCGTCGCCGACCTGGGCCGGGCCACGGCCACCATGCACGCGGCGGCGGACGACCAGTCCGGGGAGTCACTGGTGCCCTTCTCCACCGAGCGGGCCATCGACGCGGCGATCGCGGCGGACGAGGAGGGTTTCGCGCCCCTGCTGGTCGACTTCGCGCACCGGTACGGCGCCCGCGCGCGTGCCGACCACCAGACCTTCGTCGACCTGTTCCGCAACGGCCGGATCCCGGGTCTGTGACCATTCCGGTTCGGTAACCGTCGCCCCTCTCACAGGAACCCTTTAGGGGTCCCTTACCGGACCCCATGACACACTCTCCTATCGCTATGGACATATCCGGAACCCCGCTCAGAGCCGTACGCGCGGCGCTGTTCACGGCACTCGTCGTGACGCTCAGCACCGCGTCGCACGTGCTGCTGTCCGGGGTTCCGCTGCCGCTGCCCACGGTGGCCGCGGTCGGCGCCGCCGTGTTCCTGATCGCGTACGCCCTGGCCGGGCGGCGCGAGCGCGGCTTCGGGCGGATCGCCGCCCTGCTGATCCCCCTGGAGCTGGCCGCCGACACGGTCTTCACCACCGGCCAGCACGTCTGCTACGGCAGGACGGGCGGCCCGGTCGCGGGCCCGCTGCGCTCCGTCGGCTTCGACGTGCTGTGCGGCGACGGGACCGGCGTCCACGCCGGCGTCGCCGCCCCGCTGACCCGGGTGACCGGCGCCGAGACCGACCGGCTGGCGACCGTGCTCGCCGACGCCGACCCCGCGACCGCCTGGCTGCTGCTCGGCGCGCACGTGGGCGTCGGCCTGCTGGCGGCGGCCTGGCTGCGGCGCGGCGAGCGCGCGCTGGCCCAGTTGCTGAGCGCGGTGGCCGCGACGACCTTCCGGCCGCTGCTGCTCGCCGTCGCCGCCGTGAGCGTGCCCCGGGCCCCGGCGGTGCGCCGCCCGGCGGCCCCGGCCCGCCGCACCACGGGCGCCCGCGAGCGGATCCTCACGCACTCCCTGGGGCGGCGCGGACCGCCGTGCCCGATCGCCTCCGTGTGACACACCGACCGAGCGTGTGACGCACCACCGAGCACCGGCAGCCCCATACGTATCCGCACACCCTCGTGTGCGCGTCCCCGGAGAGATCATCACCATGAGCAAGCGGAACAGCCAGGCGGCGAAGTCGGCGGCCCGTGAGCGCCTGCGCCAGGAGCGCGAGCGCCAGGCCAAGCGCGACAAGGCCAAGCGGCAGGCCATCGTGGCCGCCTCCATCGTCGGCGTGCTGGCGATAGCCGGCGGCATCGGCTACGCCGTCGTGCAGATGAACGAGCCCTCGAAGTGGGAGAAGGCCGCCGACGCCGAGGTGACGGCCCCGGCCAACACCTCCGGCAAGAACGGCACCACCGTCACCCTCGGCGAGTCCAAGAGCGACAACGTCGTCCACCTCTACGAGGACCCGCGCTGCCCGGGCTGCGCCAACTTCGAGCAGACCATCGGCGAGGCCGTCAACAAGGGCATGGAGGACGGCACCTACAAGCTCTCCTTCACCATCGGCACCTTCCTCGACAACAACCTCGGCGGCGAGGGCTCGAAGAACGCGCTGAGCGCGCTCGGCGCCGCGCTGAACGTCAGCCCCGAGGCGTTCATCGACTACAAGACCGCGCTGTACTCCTCCGAGTACCACCCGGAGGAGTCGACCGACGAGTTCGCCAAGGACGACTACCTGATCAAGGTGGCGAATTCGGTCGACGCCTTGAAGAACAACAAGAAGTTCCAGGACGCCGTCGAGAAGGGCACCTACGACGCCTGGGCGATGAAGATGGGCGATTCCTTCCAGAAGGCCGAGGGCGTCGAGTCGACGCCGACCGTCAAGATCAACGACAAGGTGATCGAGACCCCGAGCACCGACGCCGAGTGGCAGAAGGCGCTCAAGGACGCGGGCGTCACCAAGTAACGAAGAACGGCGAACGGGCGGACGAACTTTGGCGAGTTCGCCCGCCCGTGCGCTTACCGATCAGTAATCTGATCGCCCGTGACCAGTCGACACAGATCATCCGAGACCACCTTCCCGTCGTCCGCCGACGGCGCGAACTCCCGCACCCCGAGCCGCCGTACGG
>NZ_RAIF01000012.1:324203-352412 GCF_003671715.1 Streptomyces sp. E2N166
CTCGGCCCGGACACCGAGGTGAGCTGGGCCGTCGCCCTGGACAAGGCGTTCACGAACATCGTGGCCAAGGGGTCCACCACGGCGACGGCCGCCTCCGACCACACCGTGAAGGCGGACATCCGAGGGCTCGCGCCCGCCACGGACTACTGGTTCCGCTTCTCCGCCGGTCCCACCGACTCCCCCGCCGCCCGCACCCGCACCGCCCCCGCGGCCGACGCCGCCGTCACCGGCCTGCGCTTCGGCGTGGTCTCCTGCGCCAACTGGGAGGCCGGCCACTTCTCGTCGTACCGGCATCTCGCGGCCCGCGGCGACCTGGACGCCTGGCTGCATCTGGGCGACTACATCTACGAGTACGGCACCGGCGAGTACGGCACCCGCGACACCGTGGTGCGGCCGCACGCGCCCGCCCACGAGATCCTCACCCTCGCCGACTACCGCGTCCGGCACGGCCGGTACAAGACCGACCCCGACCTCCAGGCGCTGCACGCCGCGGCGCCGGTCGTGGCGATCTGGGACGACCACGAGATCGCCAACGACACCTGGTCGGGCGGCGCCGAGAACCACACCGAGGGCGCCGAGGGCACCTGGGCGGCGCGCCAGGCCGCCGCCAAGCGGGCCTACTTCGAGTGGATGCCGGTGCGTCCCGCGATCACCGGCACCACCTACCGCAGGCTGCGCTTCGGCAAGCTGGCCGACCTGTCGCTGCTGGACCTGCGTTCCTTCCGCTCGCAGCAGGTGGCGCTCGGCAACGGCGAGGTGGACGACCCGGAGCGCACCCTCACCGGCCGCGCCCAGCTCGACTGGCTCAAGGCGGGGCTGACCTCCTCCGACACCACCTGGCGGCTGATCGGCAACCCGGTGATGATCTCGCCGTTCGCCGTCGGCTCGATCCCCGCCGAGCTGCTGAAGCCGCTCGCCGAGTTGCTCGGCCTGCCCAAGGAGGGCCTCGCCCTCAACACCGACCAGTGGGACGGGTACACCGACGACCGCCGCGAACTGCTGGCGCACCTGCGCGCGAACTCCATCCGCAACACGGTGTTCCTGACCGGCGACATCCACATGGCGTGGGCCAACGACGTGCCGCACAACGCCGCCACGTACCCGCTGTCCGCCTCCGCCGCCACGGAGTTCGTCGTCACCTCGGTGACCTCCGACAACCTCGACGACATCGTGAAGGTCCCCGAGGGCACGGTGTCGGCGATCGCGGCGCCGGTCATCCGGGCCGCGAACCGGCACGTCCACTGGGTCGACACCGACCGGCACGGCTACGGCGTGCTGGACATCACCGCGGACCGGACGCAGATGGACTACTACGTCGTCTCCGACCGCACCGACCCGGACGCCACATCGAAGTGGGCCCGTTCGTACCGCACGCGCAGCGGCACACAGCGGGTCGAGCGCGTCTACGCGCCGGTCTGATCCCCGTCGCCGGGAGCGTCCGCCTCCTGGAGCGAGTCGAGGAAGCCGAGCGCCACCCGCCAGGTGGCCTCGGCGGCCTCCTCGTCGTGGTCCGGCAGGTCGGGGTCGGTGTAGAGATGACCGGCCCCCGCGTACCTGTACACCTCGACATCGGCGCCGATCCGGCCCATCTGGAGATACCAGGCGCTGAGCCAGTCGTCCGTCTCGAAGGCGTCCGGCTCGGCGACGTGCAGCTGGACCGGCAGGTCGTCCACCGAGGCGTTGGCCGCGATGTCCGAGGTGCCGTGCAGGAGGAGCAGCCCGCGGGAACGGTGGTCGCCGAGGGCGAGGGTCTGGGCGATGGAGGCACCGAGCGAGAACCCGGCGTACACCAGCCCCCGCTCGGAATAGGGGGCGGCGGCGAGCACGGCCCGCTTCAGCAGCTCCTCCTTGCCGATCTCCTCCTGGTGGGCCATGCCCTCCTCGACCGTGTCGAACGTCCGGCCCTCGAAGAGGTCCGGGGTCCACACCTGGTGCCCGGCTTCGCGCAGCCGGTCGGCGGCCTGCCGCACCGCGGGCCTCGGGCCAAGGGTCGAGTGAAAGAGCACGATGTTCATGAGGCCATGGTGCCAGCCGGGTGTGACAACGCGGTGCGCGGCGATACCCGGGACGGGACGGAAGTCACAGGTTCGCAGCGCAGCGGGTGCGGTTACGTTCGAGGGATGGAGACCATACTCCGCCCCCTGATCGTGGTCGGCGGTTCCGTCCTGCTGACCCTGGTCATCGGCTGGGCCACCGACCTGCTGCTGCGCAAGGCCGACGGACGGCACCCCGAGACGCCGCTGTGGGGGCTGCTGCGCCGTGCCCGAATCCCCTACCAGCTCCTCCTGTGCTCGGCGCTGCTGAGAGGTTCGTACGTCGAGGCCCGGGTGTTCCCCGACCACCGGGAGGGGGTCGGCCGGACGCTGACGCTGGTACTGATCGGCTCGGCGGCCTGGATGGTGATCCGGATCGCCGCGGCGATCGTCGAGACCTCGTACTCCCGCTACGCCCACGCCCACGCCGAGCGGAACCCGGCCCGGGTACGGCGGGTGCGTACGCAGGTGTCGCTGATCATGCGGGTGGTCTCGGCGGTCGTCGGCGTGGTCGCCGTGTCGTCGATGCTGCTGACGTTCCCCGCGATGCAGGCGGCGGGCGCCTCGCTGCTGGCCTCGGCCGGCATCCTCGGCATCGTCGCCGGTGTGGCAGCCCAGTCCACGCTCAGCAACATGTTCGCCGGTTTCCAGATCGCCTTCGGCGACATGGTGCGCATGGGCGACACGGTCGTGGTGGACGGGGAGTGGGGCACCGTCGAGGAGATCACGCTCACCTTCCTGACCGTGCGCACCTGGGACGAGCGCCGGATCACCATGCCGGTGTCGTACTTCACGTCCAAGCCGTTCGAGAACTGGTCGCGCGGCACCCCGCAGATGACCGGCACCGTCTTCTGGCACCTCGACCACTCGGCCCCGCTGGAGGCGATGCGCGAGCGGCTGCGCGACATCCTGCGCGAGTGCCCGGCCTGGGACGGCCGCGACTACAACCTGACCGTCACCGACACCACCCCCAACACCATGCAGGTGCGGGCCCTGGTGACGGCGAAGGACGCGGACGACATCTGGACGGTCCGGGTCACGGTCCGCGAGGGAATGGTCCGCTGGCTCGCCGACGAGCACCCGTACGCCCTGCCGCGGGTGAACACGACGGACGCGGCGCTGCGCCCGTCCCGCGACGGCTTCCAGCGCCCCCGCCGCTCCCCCGACGGAACCCCCCGCCGCTTCCCGGAACAGCCGTCGAAGAGCCTGTGACCCGCAGGACGTGCGCGGCCCGCCTCAGCGCAGGCTGCGCACGTCCAGCTGGCGCAGCACCCGGTCCACGATCTCCGGGGTGGCTCCCGGTTCGCTGCGCGCGGCCAGCACCTCGTGGCGCGCGGCGCTCATCATCTCGCCCTGGATGCGGCGGATCCGCTTCTGCCGCCGGGCCCGCTGCTCCTGCGCCTCGCGCCGCTCCTCGTCGCCGACGTCGGGACTGATCCGCATCCCGATGTCGAAGGCCCGCCGCAGCATCTGCTCGGACAGCTCCTCCGGGAGTTCCTCGACCGACTCGATCTCCCTGAGCCGCTGCTTCGCCGCCTTCGCCGCCCGTACGGCCAGCTCCTTCTCGTACTCCTTCTCCCGCTCGGTGTCCGCCCGCACCCCGAGCCGGCCCACCAGCCACGGCAGCGTCAGGCCCTGCAGCAGCAGCGTGACCATGATCACGCCGAACGCGACGAAGATGATCTCCTCGCGGTGCGGGAAGGCGGATCCGTCGTCCGTCTTCAGGGGGATCGCGAGCGCCAGCGCGACCGAGGCGACGCCCCGCATCCCTGCCCACCACATGACGACGGTCTCCCGCAGGGACATGGGGATGTCCTCGTCGTGGTCGCGTCCGGCGTGCAGCCGTTTGGTCAGCCAGGTGGCAGGCAGCAGCCACACCAGCCGCACCAGGATCACCACGCCGGCGACCGCCGCGGCCCAGCCGAGCAGTTCGGTCCAGCGTCCGGAGGCCGTGCGGATCGCGTTGTGCAGTTCCAGGCCGACCAGCCCGAAGGCGACGCCGGTGACGAGCGTGTCGACGACGTCCCACACGGTGTGCCCGGCGAGCCGGGTCATCACGTCGTCGGCGTCGAAGGCGTACTCGGCGAGGAACATCGCGGTGGTGAGCACCGCGAGCACCCCGGAGCCGTGCAGTTCCTCGGCCAGGACGTAGGACCCGTAGGGCACCAGCAGCGTCAGGCCGATCTGCAGGGTGGCGTCCCCGAGCAGGCTCAGCAGCTTGTTGGTGGCCCAGCCCAGCGCGAGGCCGACCGCGACGGCGACGACGGCGGACAGCACCAGGTCGAGTCCGGCCCGCCACGGCGAGAAGGTCCCACCGACGGCCGCGGCGATGGCCACGTGGTACAGGACGATGGCCGTGACGTCGTTGAACAGCCCCTCGCCCTCCAGGATGGAGACCAGGCGGCGCGGCAGCCCCAGTTGCCCGGCGACGGCGGTCGCCGCGACCGGGTCGGGCGGTGCCACCAGCGCGCCCAGCGCGAAGGCGGCGGCGATCGGCAGCCCCGGCACGACCGCGCTCGCCACGGCGGCCACGCAGGTCATGGTGACGAAGACCAGCGCGACCGCCAGCAGGCAGATCGGGCGCTTGTTGGCCGCGAACTGCCGCCAGGACGTGCGCCGCACGGCCGCGTACAGCAGCGGAGGCAGCAGTGCGGGGAGGATCAGCTCGGGCGGGATGTCGACGTTGGGCACGAATTCGAGCAGCGCCAGGACGATGCCGAGGACCGTCATCAGCACCGGTGCCGGCAGCCCGAGCCGGGCACCGATCGGAACGCTCAGCAGGGCCCCGAGCAGCAGCATGAACAACAGGGCCAACTGATCCACGGTCAGCGCTCCGGTGGGGTCTCGGCGTTCACACGGCGGACCTCAAGCCTGCCACGTCACCGGCCCCACCAGCCGTTCGGCGCCTTTGCCTACAGGGCGCGCCGCATCGCGCGGTGGGGGATCCCGGCGTCGGGGAACTCGGGTCCGTACGCCTCGTACCCCAGCCGCTCGTAGAAACCCAGGGCGTGGGTCTGCGCGTGCAGGTCCACCGCGGTGAGCCCGCGCGCGCGTGCGGCGTCCTCGACGGCCCGCACCAGCGCGGCCCCGACGCCCACTCCGCGGGCCTGCGCGGTCACCGCGAGCCGGCCGAGCGAGCCGACGGCCGGGTCGCCGTCGCCGTTCTTCGCCGCGGCGGCCTCGCCGTGCAGCAGCCGGCCGGTGCCCAGCGGCACTCCGTCCGCCCGGACCGCCAGGACGTGCACGGCCTCGGCGTCGTAGGCGTCGTACTCGATGTCCTCGGGGACCTTCTGCTCGACCACGAAGACGTCCTTGCGCACCGCGAAGCACGCCTCCCGGTCGCCGGGGTCCTCGGCCACCCGCACCACGTACGACAGCGCCCGGTCCGGGGCACTCATCCGTAGGTCTCCTCGCGGACCAGGTCCAGGGCCTGCTGGAGGTCGTCGGGGTACTCGCTGGCGTACTCGACCCACTGCCCGTCGCCGGGGTGCTCGAAGCCGAGCCGTACGGCGTGCAGCCACTGACGGGTCAGGCGCAGCCGCTTGGCGAGCGTGGGATCGGCGCCGTAGGTCAGGTCGCCGACGCAGGGGTGGCGGTGGGCGGCCATGTGGACGCGGATCTGGTGGGTGCGGCCGGTCTCCAGCTTCACGTCGAGCAGGGAGGCGGCGCGGAATGCCTCGATGAGGTCGTAGTGCGTGACGGAGGGCTTGCCCTCGGCGGTGACGGCCCACTTGTAGTCGTGCTGGGGGTGGCGGCCGATGGGGGCGTCGATGGTGCCGCTGGTCGGGTCGGGGTGGCCCTGCACGAGGGTGTGGTAGCGCTTGTCGACCGTGCGCTCCTTGAACTGGCGCTTGAGCGAGGTGTACGCCCGCTCCGACTTCGCCACCGCCATCAGGCCGGACGTGCCCACGTCGAGACGGTGCACGATGCCCTGCCGCTCGGCGGCGCCGGACGTGGAGATGCGGTACCCGGCGGCGGCCAGTCCGCCGATGACCGTCGGCCCGCTCCAGCCGGGCGAGGGGTGGGCGGCGACGCCGACCGGCTTGACGATCACGACCACGTCGTCGTCGTCGTGCACGATCTCCATGCCCTCGACGGGCTCGGCGACCACCTGCACAGGCGCGGGCGCCTGCGGCATCTCGACCTCGAGCCAGGCGCCGCCGTGGACTCGCTCGGACTTGCCGACCACCGATCCGTCGACCTGCACCTTGCCCGCCGCGGCGAGCTCCGCGGCCTTGGTACGGGAGAAGCCGAACATGCGGGAGATGGCGGCGTCTACGCGCTCGCCCTCCAGGCCGTCCGGCACGGGCAGGGTACGGATCTCGGGAATCGTGCTCACCCGTCGAGTATGCCGGACGGGCCGGACACTCCCGACCGCGCGCCCAGTCCCTGTGGACGGTCCGGCCATTGTGGACGGTCGCCCATCGTGGACGGTCAGTCCTTGTGGACGGTCCCGTCCGGGTCGAGGCCCCGGAAGGAGAGGATGACGATCAGGATGCCGCCGCAGACGATCGCCGAGTCGGCGAGGTTGAAGACGGCGAAGTGCTTGGGCGCGATGAAGTCCACGACCGCGCCCTCGAAGACACCGGGCGCACGGAAGATCCGGTCGGTGAGGTTGCCGAGCGCGCCGCCGAGCAGCATGCCGAGCGCGATCGCCCACGGCAGGCTGTACAGCTTGCGCGCGAGGCGGGCGATCACGACGATGACGGCCGCCGCGATCACCGTGAAGATCACGGTGAAGGCCTCGCCGAAGCCGAAGGCCGCGCCCGCGTTGCGGATCGCCACGAACCGCAGCCAGTCCCCGACGATCTCGATGGGCTCCTGGTGCTCCAGCTTGGCGACCACGATCATCTTGCTGATCAGGTCGAGGGCGTACGCGAACGCGGCCACCGCGAACAGCACGGCGATACGCCGCTTGCCCCGGGGGCGCTCCGGGGGCTGCTCCTGCTCGGCGTCGGGCCGCTCCTGCCCGTCCCCCGCCGCTTCCGGGGTGTCCGGCGTACCGATGATGCGCTCCGCCTCTGCCACGTGAGTCCCTCGACCTAGGTACCTGACTGAGGACGAGGGTACGGCACGCCTTCCGTCCCGGCGGCTGATCAGTACCGTCGCTCCTGCTTCTGCTTGCACTCGACGCACAGGGTGGCCCTCGGGAAGGCCTGCATGCGCGCCTTGCCGATGGGGTTGCCGCAGTTCTCGCACAGGCCGTAGGTGCCCGCGTCCAGGCGTTCCAGGGCGCGCTCGGTCTGGGTGAGCACCTCGCGCGCGGTGGCGGCCAGCGCCAGTTCGTGCTCGCGCGTGATGTTCTTGCTGCCGGTGTCCGCCTCGTCGTCGCCGGCACCGTCCCCGGAGTCCCGCATCATGCCCTGCAGCGACCGCTCCGAGGAGTCGATCTCGGTGCGCAGCCGGTCGGCCTCGGACTGCAGCTCCCCGCGCGCCTCCTCGACCTCTTGCGGGGTCCAGGGTTCCTCGCCGGGGCGTACCGCGAGGTCGCCGGGGTCCGCGGCGCCGCGGGCCTTGGGAACGGCGGTCTTGGCCGCCGTGGCCGTGCCAGGAGTCTTCTTCGCAACCACCGTCGTGGCTCCCGTCTGCTCCGCGGCCTCGGCCGCGCCCACTTTCTTGGCCGTGCTCTTCTTCGCCGTGCTCTTCTTGGCCGTGGTCTTCTTGGCCGTGGTCTTCTTGGCCGTCGTCTTCTTCGCCGCGGCCGTACTCTTCTTGGCCGCGGTCTTCTTGGCCGCGGTCTTCTTCGCGGTGGTGCTCTTCTCTTCGCTGCTCTTGTCTTCGCCGCTCTTGCCTTCGGTGCTCTTCTTCGCGGCCGTCGTCTTCTTGGCAGCGGACTCCTTCTCAGTCGCCTCCGACTGCTCTCCGGCGGTCTTCTTCGCCACCATGGCCGCGGCCCCTTCACATATTGTGATCTTGCGCGCGAATCGTGCTGGGACGATAAATCGACTTGGGCCCCGCGGCAACGGGGCACGCCGCCCGATTCGCCCGCCCACCGTGCGCCGCGCGGCGAGCATGCATGCGTTGTGCCCAGCTCCCCGCCCGGTAATCCGCCGGGCCGGACCCCTGCCGGGCGCACCGGGAGCCGAATGCCCGGCCGCGGCATTCGGGTCACACCGGACCGCGAGGAGGCCGTACGGCACCCCCGCTCCACCCGGTGCCAAAACCGGTCGGCCGCTGTCCGCTCGGCGCCGTACACTGGGCGCAGCGAAAAGCGTGGATGGGGACGAGTAGCGGCGTAAGCGGCCCAGAGCGACCCGGGGACGGTGTGAGCCCGGGGGCGAGCGCGACGTGAAGATCACCCCGGAGCCGCCGGAAGAAAGCCGTGACGGAAAGGTCACGGCGAGTAGAACCGGCTCGCGACCCCAATGAGGGGGCTCATCGGCGCACACGACGCACCGGGGAGCCAAGGAGGGTGGTACCGCGGGAGCACGGCTCTCGTCCCTCCGACGGAAGGCAGCACGTCCGCCGGAGGAAGCTCGTTGAATACGCAGCCGCAGTACCGCCAGGTGCCCGCCCAGGTCGACCTGCCCGCGCTCGAACACGCGGTGCTCGACTTCTGGCGCGAGCAGAAGATCTTCGCCAAGAGCCTGGAGCAGTCCGAGGGCCGCCCCGAGTGGGTGTTCTACGAGGGCCCGCCCACCGCGAACGGCATGCCGGGCGCCCACCACATCGAGGCCCGCGTCTTCAAGGACGTCTTCCCCCGCTTCCGCACCATGCGCGGATACCACGTGGGCCGCAAGGCCGGCTGGGACTGCCACGGCCTGCCGGTCGAGCTGGCGGTGGAGAAGGAGCTGGGCTTCTCCGGCAAGCAGGACATCGAGGCGTACGGCATCGCCGAGTTCAACGCCAAGTGCCGCGAATCGGTGACCCGCCACACCGACGCCTTCGAGGAGCTCACGACCCGCATGGGTTACTGGGCCGACCTCCAGAACCCGTACCGCACGATGGACCCCGAGTACATCGAGTCCGTCTGGTGGTCGCTGAAGGAGATCTTCGACAAGGGCCTGCTGGTCCAGGACCACCGCGTCGCCCCCTGGTGTCCCCGCTGCGGCACCGGCCTGTCCGACCACGAACTGGCGCAGGGCTACGAGACGGTCGTCGACCCGTCCGTCTTCGTGCGCTTCCCGCTGACCTCCGGCCCGCTGGCCGGCGAGGCCGCGCTCCTGATCTGGACGACCACGCCCTGGACCCTGGTGTCCAACACCGCCGTCGCCGCGCACCCCGAGGTCACCTACGTCGTCGCCACGAACGGCGAGGAGAAGCTCGTCGTCGCCGAGCCGCTGGTCGGCAAGGCCCTCGGCGAGGGCTGGGAGACCACCGGCCGGACCTTCAGCGGTGCCGAGATGGAGCGCTGGACGTACCAGCGCCCCTTCGAGCTGGTCGACTTCCCCGAGCCCGCCCACTACGTGGTGAACGCCGACTACGTCACCACCGAGGACGGCACCGGTCTGGTCCACCAGTCCCCCGCCTTCGGTGAGGACGACCTCAAGGTCTGCCGCGCCTACGGCCTGCCCGTGGTCAACCCGGTCCGTCCGGACGGCACCTTCGAGGAGGGCCTCCCCCTGGTCGGCGGCGTCTTCTTCAAGAAGGCCGACGAGCAGCTGACGGAGGACCTGGACACCCGGGGCCTGCTCTTCAAGCACATCCCGTACGAGCACAGCTACCCGCACTGCTGGCGCTGCCACACCGCGCTGCTGTACTACGCGCAGCCGTCCTGGTACATCCGCACCACGGCCGTCAAGGACCGTCTCCTCCAGGAGAACGAGAAGACCAACTGGTTCCCGGACTCGGTCAAGCACGGCCGGTACGGCGACTGGCTGAACAACAACATCGACTGGGCGCTCTCCCGCAACCGCTACTGGGGCACCCCGCTGCCGATCTGGCGCTGCGAGGACGACCACCTCACGGTGGCAGGCTCCCGCGCCGAACTGACCGAGCTGACCGGCACCGACCAGTCCGCCCTGGACCCGCACCGCCCGTACATCGACGAGGTCACCTTCGCCTGCCCGCAGGACGGGTGCGGCAAGACCGCCACACGCGTTCCGGAGGTCATCGACGCCTGGTACGACTCGGGTTCGATGCCGTTCGCGCAGTGGGGTTACCCGCACAAGAACAAGGAGTTGTTCGAGAGCCGGTACCCGGCGCAGTTCATCTGCGAGGCCATCGACCAGACCCGCGGCTGGTTCTACACGCTGATGGCGGTCGGCACCCTGGTCTTCGACAAGTCGAGTTACGAGAACGTCGTCTGCCTCGGCCACATCCTCGCCGAGGACGGCCGCAAGATGTCCAAGCACCTGGGCAACACCCTGGACCCGGTCCCGCTCATGGACCGGCACGGCGCGGACGCGGTCCGCTGGTTCATGGCGGCCGGCGGCTCCCCGTGGGCGGCCCGGCGGGTCGGCCACGGCACCATCCAGGAGGTCGTCCGCAAGACGCTCCTCACGTACTGGAACACGGTCGCCTTCCAGGCCCTGTACGCCCGCACCACGGGGTGGTCCCCGAGCGAGGCCGACCCGGCGCCCGCCGACCGCCCGGTCCTGGACCGCTGGCTGCTCTCCGAGCTGCACGCGCTCACCGACCAGGTCACGCAGGCGCTGGACGCCTACGACACCCAGCGCGCCGGCAAGCTGCTGTCCGCGTTCGTCGACGACCTGTCCAACTGGTACGTACGCCGCTCCCGCCGCCGCTTCTGGCAGGGCGACAAGGCGGCACTGCGCACGCTGCACGAGGTCGTCGATACGGTCACCAAGCTCATGGCCCCGCTGACCCCGTTCATCACCGAGCGGGTCTGGCAGGACCTGGTCGTGCCGGTCACCCCGGGCGCTCCCGAGTCGGTGCACCTGTCCTCGTGGCCGGAGGCGGACCTGTCGGCGATCGACCCGGAGCTGTCGAAGCAGATGGTTCTGGTCCGCCGCCTGGTCGAACTGGGCCGTGCCACACGCGCGGAGTCGGGCGTCAAGACCCGCCAGCCGCTCAGCCGCGCGCTGATCGCCGTGTCGGGCTTCGACACGCTCTCCCCCGAGCTGCACTCGCAGATCACGGAGGAGCTGAACGTCGAGTCCCTCGCCTCGCTGAGCGAGGTCGGCGGCAGCCTGGTCGACACGACGGCGAAGGCCAACTTCCGTGCCCTGGGCAAGCGGTTCGGCAAGCGCGTCCAGGACGTGGCGAAGGCCGTCGCGAACACGGACGCCGCGGCGCTCTCCCTCGCCCTGCGCGAGGGCACGGCGTCGGTGGAGGTCGACGGCGAGACGATCGCCCTTGCCCCCGACGAGGTGATCATCACGGAGACGCCGCGCGAGGGCTGGTCGGTCGCCTCCGACTCGGGCGCGACGGTGGCGCTGGACCTGGAGATCACGGAGGAGCTGCGCCGGGCCGGTCTCGCCCGGGACGCGATCCGCCTGATCCAGGAGGCCCGCAAGAACAGCGGCCTCGACGTCGCCGACCGGATCGCGCTGCGGTGGACGGCGACGGACGACGCGACCGTCGACGCGCTGAGCGGGCACAGCGCCCTGATCGCGGAGGAGGTCCTCGCCGCGGACTTCGCCCAGGGCGAGGCCGACGACACGTACGGGGAGCCGTTCACGGACGAGGGCCTGTCCCTGACGTTCCGCCTGCGCAAGCAGTAGTCAGCAACCGCGAAGCACCTGGGCCCGGCCTCCCTCCCGCGAGGGGTGCCGGGCCCAGTGCCGTCCATCGGTTCGGGCCGGGGGCGGGTTCGCCGGCCGGCGCCGGCCGGGTGCCGCTGCGCCCACCCGCGCCGCCCTGGGGGCACTTCCCAGGCCGTTCAGGCCCCTGGGGGAGGCAGACTGCCCGCAGCCGCGGGCGCACAGCAAAGGGCGGGCCCCGGGTCAGAAACCCGGGGCCCGCCCTGAACGCTGCCGACGGCTACGCCGTACTACCGTTCGTCAGTTGTCGTCCTCGTCGATCAGGAACCCACGCATCGGCGAGGGCGCCTGCCCCATCGGCGACGGCCCCTGCGGCCGCACCGGAGCCATCGGCTGGGTCATCGCCGGCGACATCTGCTGCTGCCCACCGTAGGACGGGCCGTTCTGGCTCGGTCCGCTGCCCATCGACTGGTTGCCGCCGTACGACGGCGCACTCGCGCCGGCCGGAGCCATCGAGGGCGCCGGGGACGGCGGCAGGGAGGCCGTGGCGGGCGTACGCGGCGGGGCGAGCGAGTCGTCAGCCTGGGTCTCCAGCTGACGCAGCTGCGACTCCAGGTACGACTTCAGTCGCGTCCGGTACTCGCGCTCGAAGCCGCGCAGGTCCTCGACCTTGCGCTCCAGCGTGGCGCGGGCGGACTCCAGGGAGCCCATCGCGACGCGGTGCTTCTCCTGCGCGTCCCGCTCCAGGGCGTCGGCCTTGGCACGGGCGTCCCGCTCCAGACCCTCGGCACGCGAACGCGCCTCGCCGACGATCTTGTTGGCCTCGGAACGAGCCTCGGCGATCGCCTGGTCGGCGGTCTGCTGGGCCAGCGAGAGGACACGGGCGGCACTGTCGCCGCCGGGGCCGCCCTGACCGGGCATGCCGGGGCCACCGGGACCCTGGGGGCCGCCCATGGGGCCACCCATCGGACCGGGACCCATCTGGCCCTGCATCGGACCGTGGCCACCCTGGCCCATCGGCCCGGGACCCTGGCCCATCGGGCCGGGACCCTGCGGGCCACCCTGACCGCCGGGACCGGCGGGCAGCTGCGGAGCACCGCTGGGCAGCTGAGGCGGGCCACCCATGGGGCCGCCCATCTGCTGCTGCGGCGGGCCCGATATGCCGGCGGGCACCGGAGCGCCGGGACCTCGCATGCCTTGCTGCGGCATGCCCTGCTGCTGCGGGTGCTGCTGATGCTGTGGCGGCTGCTGCTGCTGATGCTGCTGCTGCTGCTGATCCTGCGGCGGTTCCGGAGGCTTGCGCATGTTCTGCTGATTCTGCGCAGCCGCGCGCGTCGCCGCGGCCAGTTTGGCGCGCAGGTCCTCGTTCTCGCGGAGCAGTCGGGTCAGTTCGGCTTCGACCTCGTCGAGGAAGGCATCGACCTCGTCCTCGTCATAGCCTTCTCGGAGGCGGACGGTCGTGAACTGCTTGTTCCGCACGTCCTCGGGGGTCAACGGCATCTCTTCACCTCAACGTTGTCGTCGGCATTCGGCAAGCCCGTATCTCTCACATCGATCACAGCCGGCTCACGATCGAGATCAGGATGTAGACGATGATCATCAGCACGAAGAAGGACAGGTCGAGCGCCACGCCCCCGAGACGCAGCGGCGGGATGAACCGCCGCAGAAGCTTCAACGGTGGATCGGTGACAGTGTAGGTGGCCTCCAGAACGACCACCATCGCCTTGCCGGGTTGCCACGAGCGGGCGAACTGGAAGACGTAGTCCATGACCAACCGGAAGATGAGCACGATGAGGAAGCACATCAGCGCGATGTAGACGACATCCAAGACCACGCTCATGACCTGTGCTTCCCTCTCCCCTGACCATCTCTCGGACCCGTTGTCGGATCCGCGTTCTTGCTCTGTACCGGTGGTGCGTCTCAGCTCTGGTTGAAGAACCCGCCCTCTGCGATGCGGGCCTTGTCCTCCGCCGTGACATCGACGTTAGCAGGAGACAGCAGGAACACCTTCTGCGTCACCCGCTCGATACTGCCGTGAAGACCAAACACCAAACCGGCCGCAAAGTCGACAAGTCGCTTCGCGTCTGTGTCGTCCATCTCAGTGAGATTCATGATCACCGGCGTGCCCTCACGGAAGTGTTCCCCGATGGTACGGGCCTCGTTGTAGGTCCGGGGGTGAAGCGTGGTGATCCGGTAGGGCTCTCGTTCGGACACGACCTTGGGCATGATGACCGGTGCGCTCTTTTCCAGGCTTGCGCGTTCTTGTGTGATGGATGCCACGGGCGCGATACGCGCCGGGCGACCCGATTCCGCCGCGAGCGAAGCGGACCGGGGCACCGGCTCGCGCGGCGCGGGCGGTTGTACGACTCGTGCCTCTTCGTCCCTTAGAGGCTGATGTGAACCATGCGACTGGTGCGCCGGTTCGTGCCGCCGGTGATCCCGCTCGGGCTCCGGGTCCAGTTCCGGTTCGAAGTCGTCATCGGGGTCGAACCCCCGGCCGTCGTACCCATCGTCCTCCACGAGGCCGAGGTAGACCGCCATCTTGCGCATCGCGCCGGCCATGCTCTGAGTCCTCCGCTCTGTGGTGGATCGGCTGACGACTGCCAATTGCCCGCGATCCACGAGGTCGTTGCGTCCGCCTTTCGGCGGTAATGACCATATTTTCTGCTGTGGTCCGACTTCTTGGCGACGTTACCCGAGCCTGGGGCGGACTCCGAGTACCGCAGTACCGACGCGCACATGTGTCGCTCCGGCGGCCACGGCCTGTTCGAGGTCCGCGCTCATCCCCGCGGAGACCATGTTCGCAGCCGGATGGGTTCGGCGCACGTAGGTCGACAAATCCATGAGGTGCTCGAACGCCGCCTCTTGGCGTCCCGCGTACTCGCCGGTGAGCGGGGCCACGGTCATCAGCCCGTCGAGCCGCAGCCCCTCGGACCGGGCGACCAGGTCGGCCAACTCTTCGATTCCCGCGGGCGAGACGCCACCGCGGTCACCGCGCGCGTTCTCCCCCGCGTCGAGCGCGACCTGGAGGAGGCAACCCACCTCGCGCCCGGCCCGCACGGCCTCCTTCGACAGGGCCGTGACGAGCCTGGCCCGGTCGACCGACTGCACGACATCCGCGTAACCGACCACGGACCGCACCTTGTTGGTCTGCAACTGACCGACGAAATGCCACGAAAGCGGCAGATCCGAGCATGCGGCGGCCTTCGGTGCCGCGTCCTGGTCACGGTTCTCGGCGACGTGACGCACACCGAGTTCGGAGAGAATCCGCACATCGTCCGCCGGGTACGTCTTGGTGACCACGATGAGGGTCACCTCGTCGCGGCGGCGGCCGGCGGCCTCGCACGCCGCGGCGATGCGCTCTTCCACTTTCGCCAGGTTGTCGGCGAGTTCCTGCTTACGGTCCGTCATGCCCCATCAGTCCAGCCAGACGTAGCCCGCGAGCCGCCCGGTGGTGCGGTCGCGTCGGTACGAGAAGTGATCCTCCGACTCCCGGGTGCACACCGGCGACTGCGCCCGGTCGCGCACCCCGAGGCGTTCGAGTTGCGCGTGCACTCCGGCGCCCACGTCGACCGCCGGTGTGCCCCAGCTCGTCACCGCGTACGCCGCCGGCTCGACGGCGGCCACCTCGGCGCGCATCTCCTCGGGCATCTCATAGCATCGGCCGCACACGGCGGGTCCGGTGCGGGCGATGATCCGGGCGGGGTCCGCGCCGAGCTCGGCCATGGCGCGTACGGCGGCGGGGACGACCCCGGCGACCAGGCCGGGCCGGCCGGCGTGGGCCGCGGCGGCGACACCGGCGACGGGGTCGGCGAGCAGGACGGGCACGCAGTCCGCGGTGAGGACGGCGAGGGCGAGGCCGCGTTCGGCGGTGACGACCGCGTCGACCCGCGGGACCGGACGGTCCCCCCAGGGCCCGTCGACCACGGCGACGTCGGCCCCGTGCACCTGGTTCATCCAGACCACCCGGACCGGGTCCACGCCCAGCGACTTGGCCGCCAGCTCCCGGTTGGCCGTCACGGCGCCGGGGTCGTCGCCGACCGCGCCGCCGAGGTTGAGCTCCTCGTACGGAACGGCGCTCACTCCGCCCCACCTGTCGGTGAAGCCGAAGTGCGCGCCGTTCACGGTGTCGCGCTGTCCTATCACTTCAGGAAGTCCGGCACGTCCAGTTCCTCGGCCGCGCTGTCCGAGTAGGTCCTCGACGGCGGGACCGGCGGCGGGGAGACCGGCGGCAGGTCGCTCACCGGCTCCGGCGCGGGCGTCGGCTCCGGCTCCTCCTTCGGCTTGACGCTGCCGAGCGAGCCGAAGGACGGACGGCTCTCGGTCTGCCGTGCCGGGGTGGGCTCCTCGCGCTTGCCCGAGGTGGAGGAGCCGAGGACGTTGTCCCGCTGCTTGGACGGCGGCTGGCCCCCGTCGAAGCCGGCCGCGATCACGGTGACCCGGACCTCGTCGCCCAGGGCGTCGTCGATGACCGCGCCGAAGATGATGTTGGCCTCGGGGTGGGCGGCCTCGCTGACCAGCTGGGCGGCCTCGTTGATCTCGAACAGGCCGAGGTCGGAGCCGCCGGAGATGGAGAGCAGCACGCCCCGGGCGCCGTCGATGGACGCCTCCAGCAGCGGCGAGGAGATCGCCATCTCGGCGGCGGCCACCGCGCGGTCGTCGCCGCGGGCCGACCCGATGCCCATGAGGGCCGAACCGGCCTCGGACATGACCGACTTCACGTCGGCGAAGTCGAGGTTGATCAGGCCGGGCGTGGTGATGAGGTCGGTGATGCCCTGGACGCCGGAGAGCAGGACCTGGTCGGCGGACTTGAACGCGTCGAGCACGCTGACCTGGCGGTCCGAGATGGACAGCAGCCGGTCGTTGGGGATGACGATGAGGGTGTCGACCTCTTCGCGGAGTTCGGCGATGCCGTCCTCGGCCTGGTTGGCCCGGCGCCGTCCCTCGAAGGTGAACGGGCGGGTGACCACGCCGATGGTGAGGGCGCCGAGCGAGCGGGCGATGTTGGCCACGACGGGCGCGCCGCCGGTGCCGGTGCCGCCGCCTTCTCCGGCTGTCACGAAGACCATGTCGGCCCCCTTGAGGACCTCCTCGATCTCCTCGCGGTGGTCCTCGGCGGCCTTGCGGCCGACGGCCGGGTTGGCTCCGGCGCCGAGTCCGCGGGTGAGTTCGCGGCCGACGTCGAGCTTGACGTCGGCGTCGCTCATCAACAGAGCTTGCGCGTCGGTGTTGATGGCGATGAACTCGACGCCCTTGAGACCGACCTCGATCATCCGGTTGATGGCATTGACACCACCGCCGCCGACACCGATGACTTTGATGACTGCGAGGTAGTTCTGCGGTGCTGCCACGTCGAAGGCCTCTCGCCTCGAGTTACGTGTCGTCGAATCACCGGAGCACTGTGCCCCGCGACCCGGCGACTGATGCCGAATGGGACGGTCCGTAGCGCCGACCCGAACCCTAACGGTGAAGTTTAGGGTTACCAGTGTGTCTGTTCCTTGAAGTCTTCTGAACAGGACACTAAGTCGACAAGTGGCGCACGTTCAACGAACACGCCGAACCTCCCGTTTTTCTTTTCACCCTATGTGATCAGCCGTAGCGCTGCCCAACCAGGGTGCTGGCCTGCACATATACCCGTCAACTCCTCGATGACGCGGGAGCGGTGGGGACACTCACGTCGAAGTGCCGCGCATCGGGCGCGGCTTTCATCAGCCCGGTGAGCGCTCGCGCTTTCCGAACCCCCTGCTCACCGCTCCCCCACGCCACGGTCCGGTCGCCGCTCAACTCCAGCGAGATGTCGTCGTAGGAACGGACCTTGACGGTCCGTGTGTCCCGGGCGACCGCGGCCGGAAGGCGGTCGGCCACCCGCACCGCCTCCCGCACCAGGCGGTCCTCGTCGAAGCGGCGCAGGCTCGCCGCGGCGGAACCGGACCGGGCGGGCCGCAATTCGAGCTCGGGAACGCCTTTCGGGGCCCGGGAAACCGTGGCGAAACGGACGCCTTCATCGTCCACTTCGACGAACTTTCTACCCTTTTGCACAATCAGAACCGGAGTACGCTCCGTCACTTTCAGTCCGATTCCGTGCGGCCAGGAACGTTCCACACCGACCTCGTCGATACGGGGCAGCTTCCGGCGCAGCCGCGCCTCGACCGCCTCGGTGTCCACGGAGATCAGCGGGTCCCCGACGGGCACGTCGGCCGCCTCGCGAACCTGAGCCGGCGTCAGTACGCGAGTACCGGAGACCGACACGCGTTCCACCCGCGTCAAGTTCGAACCGTGGAGGAGCCAGACGGTTCCGCCCGTCACGAGCACGAGAGCGACGATCAGGATGATGATCGTACGAAGACGGGGCGGGCCGAACCGGCGCGCACGGGGCGGGCCGGACGACTCCTGCTGGCGTTCACCGCGCTCGGCGGTGCTCGGTCCGGCCACGCTCCCTGCCTTCCGTCATCCCTGACTAGTGGTGCGCACGGGCGGCGATCGCCTCGTACACCATGCCGACGAGGAGGTCGTCGGCGTCCCGGCGGCCGAACTCGGCGGCGGCGCGGGACATCTCGTACAGCCGGTGCGGGTCGGCGAGCACGGGAAGGACGTTGTGCTGCAGCCACTCGGGCGTCAGTTCCGCGTCGTCGACCAGCAGTCCGCCGCCGGCCTTGACCACCGGCTGCGCGTTGAGCCGCTGTTCGCCGTTGCCGATGGGCAGCGGGACGTAGGCGGCCGGGAGCCCGACGGCGGAGAGTTCGGCGACGGTCATCGCGCCCGCACGGCAGAGCATCATGTCGGCCGCGGCGTACGCGAGGTCCATCCGGTCCAGGTAACTTACCGGGATGTACGGGGGCATTCCCGGCATCTGGTGGACCTGCGGCAGTTCGTTCTTGGGCCCGACCGCGTGCAGGATCTGGATGCCTGCCTGCTGGAGCCAGGGCGCGACCTGCTGGACCACCTCGTTGAGGCGGCGGGCGCCCTGCGAGCCACCGGTGACCAGCAGCGTGGGCAGGTTGGGGTCGAGTCCGAACATCGCGCGGGCCTCGGGACGAGCGGCGGCCCGGTCCAGCGTCGCGATGGAGCGGCGCAGCGGGATGCCGATGTAGCGGGAGTTGCGCAGCTTGCTGTCGGGGGTGGAGACGGCGACCTGCGCGGCGTACCGCGAACCGATCTTGTTGGCCAGGCCGGGGCGGGCGTTGGCCTCGTGGACGATGATCGGCACGCCGAGCCGCTTGGCCGCCAGGTAGGCGGGCAGGGCGACGTAGCCGCCGAAGCCGGCCACGGCGTCCGCCTTGGTGCGCTCCAGGATCTGCTCGGCGGCCTTGATGGTGCCGCGCAGCCGGCCCGGAACGGTGATCAGCTCGGGGGTGGGCTTGCGTGGCAGCGGTACGGCCGGGATCAGCGCCAGTTCGTACCCGCGCTCGGGTACGAGGCGGGTCTCGAGGCCGCGTTCCGTGCCCAGGGCCGTGATCCCCACGGTCGGATCCTGCCTGCGCAGGGCGTCCGCGAGGGCGAGCGCGGGCTCGATGTGGCCCGCGGTTCCTCCGCCGGCGAGTACGACATGCACCGAAATTCACCGCTCTCCGGACGAACGCGCCGCCGAGGCGCGCCGTCGCATCGTGTTCCAACTCCGTGGGCTCCGCTTGGACCCGGTGCCCCCGGTTCCCCGCTTTCTACCAAAGCGAGGTTGCCGCAGCGCGAGCGCCGCCCGCGCACCGGGCTCGTCGCGGGCGAAGGCGATGAGCAGTCCGATGGCGAACATGGTCGGCAACAGGGCGGAGCCCCCGTAGGAGAACAGCGGGAGGGGAACACCGGCGATCGGCAGCAGCCCTAGGACCGCACCGATGTTGATCACGGCCTGGGCCGTGATCCAGGTGGTCACGCCTCCCGCGGCATACCTCACGAAGGGGTCCTCCGTGCGTCCGGCCACGCGGATACCCGCATAGCCTAGAGCCGCGAAGAGGGCGAGCACCGACAGCGTCCCCGCCAGGCCCAGTTCCTCACCGGTCACGGCGAAGATGAAGTCGGTGTGAGCTTCCGGGAGTTGGCCCCATTTCTCCACACTGGCACCGAGTCCGGAACCGAACAGTCCGCCCGAGGCCAGGGCGTAGATGCCGTGCACCGCCTGCCAGCAGGAGTCGCCGGGGCCGGGGTCGGTGGCGCCGATGCAGTTCAGCCGGGCCATGCGGTTGGGGCTGGTCTTGATGAGGATGAAGCCGAGCAGCACGGCGATCGACAGCACGCCGGCGAACAGCCGCGTGGGCGCGCCCGCCAGCCACAGCAGGCCGAACAGGATCGCCGTAAGGATGATCGCCGTACCCATGTCGCCGCCGAGCATGATGAGCCCGAGCAGCATGAAGGCGGCCGGCACCAGGGGCACCAGCATGTGCTTCCACTGGGTCAGCAGCCTCTTGTCCTGCTTGCGGGCCAGCAGGTCCGCGCCCCACAGCACCAGGGCCAGCTTGCCGAACTCGCTGGGCTGGATCTGGAAGGAGCCGCCCAGCGCGATCCAGTTCTGGTTGCCGTTGACCGCCATCCCTATCCCCGGCACCTGCACCAGGATCATCAGGAAGACGGCACCGGCGAGGATCGGGTAGGCCAGCGCCCGGTGCAGCTTCACCGGCATCCTCATGGCGGCCACCAGCAGTCCGGCGCCGATCAGCGCCGCGAGCGCCTGCTTGCGGAAGAAGTACGACCCGGGCAGCGAGAGCTGGAGCGCGGTGATCTGGGAGGCCGAGTAGACCATCACCAGGCCGAGCACGGTGATCAGCGCACTGCCGCCGAAGATCAGGTAGTACGCGGTCAGCGGCCGGTCCCAGGCGCGGCGCAGACGCAGGTACAGGCGGAGCACGGGGTTCTCGTGCGGCGGCCTCGGTGCCGGGGGGCGTTTGGCGGCCCGCTGCACGGGCGGACGTCCGGTACGGCTCTGGGGACTACCGGGCATCGCTGCCTCCGCTGTACGTCGGCATGGACCGTCCCACGCGTCCTCCCGAGGTCGCCCGGCGCAGAGGCGGCCGGGTCAGGCGCCGAGTTCGCGAACGGCCTCCGCGAACGCGTCACCGCGCTTGTTGTAGTTGGTGAACATGTCCATGGAGGCACAGGCCGGGGCCAGCAGCACCGTGTCGCCGGGCCGGGCGAGTCGCTGGGCCTCCTGGACGGCCTGGAGCATCGCACCAGTGTCGGTCCGGTCGAGGTCGACCACGGGTACTTCGGGGGCGTGTCGCGCCAGGGCTTCGCGGATCAGGGCGCGGTCGGCGCCGATGAGGACGGCACCGCGCAGGCGCTTCGCCGCTCCCGTGACCAACTCGTCGAAGGTCGCGCCCTTGGCCAGCCCGCCGGCGATCCAGACGATCGACTCGTACGCCGCCAAGGAGGCCTCGGTGGCGTGGGTGTTGGTGGCCTTGGAGTCGTCCACGTACGCCACACCGTCGACGTCGGCCACGTGCGCGATGCGGTGGGCGTCGGGCGTGAAGGCCCGCAGCCCGTCCCGTACGGCCGCGGCGGGGACGCCGAAGGCACGGGCGAGGGCGGCGGCGGCAAGGGCGTTGGCGATGTTGTGCGGGGCCGGCGGGTTGACGTCGGAGACCTCGGCGAGCTCCTGGGCGTTCTTCTGCCGGTCCTCGACGAAGGCGCGGTCGACCAGGATGCCCTCCACGACGCCGAGTTGACCCGGCGCCGGAGTGCCGAGGGTGAAACCGACGGCCCGGCAGCCCTCCTCGACGTCGGCCTCGCGGACCAGTCCCTCCGTGGCCTTGTCGGCGACGTTGTAGACGCAGGCGACGGTGTTGCCCTCGTAGACGCGGCCCTTGTCGGCGGCGTACGCCTCCATGGAGCCGTGCCAGTCGAGGTGGTCGGGGGCGAGGTTGAGGACGGTGGCCGAGTGGGCGCGCAGGGAGGGCGCCCAGTGGAGCTGGTAGCTGGACAGCTCCACGGCCAGGACGTCGTACTCCGTCTCGCCGGTGACCGCGTCCAGCAGGGAGACGCCGATGTTGCCGACGGCGGCGGTGCGCAGTCCGGCCGCCTTCAGGATCGACGCCAGCATCTGGACGGTGGTGGTCTTGCCGTTGGTGCCGGTGACCGCGAGCCAGGGTGCGGCTTTCCTGCCGTCCCGGCCGCGCAGGCGCCAGGCCAGTTCCACGTCGCCCCAGACCGGGACGCCGGCCTCCCCGGCGGCCGTGAACAGCGGCTTGGCGGGCTTCCAGCCGGGCGCGGTGACGATCAGCTCGGTGCCGTCGGGCAGCGTGTCCCCGTCGCCGAGGCGCACGGTGACGCCGAGCGCCTCCAGCTCGGCCGCCTGCGCCCGCGCGCGCTCGTCGTCGCCGTCGTTGACGACGGTCACGCGCGCGCCGAGGCCGTGCAGGACCTTGGCGGCCGGGACGCCGGAGACGCCGAGGCCGGCGACGGTGACGTGCTTGCCCTGGAAGTCGAAAGGCACCGAGGAGGAGGTCACTTGTCCGCTGCCCATCCCGCGTAGAAGAGGCCCAGTCCGACGATCACACAGATGCCCTGGATGATCCAGAAACGGACCACGACAAGGACCTCGGACCAGCCTTTGAGTTCGAAGTGGTGCTGGAGTGGCGCCATTCGGAAGACGCGCTTTCCGGTGAGGCGGAAGGAGCCGACCTGGATGACCACCGACATGGTGATCAGGACGAACAGGCCGCCCAGGATGGCCATCAGCAGTTCGGTGCGCGAGCAGATCGCCAGACCCGCCAGCACACCGCCGAGCGCGAGCGAACCGGTGTCGCCCATGAAGATCTTGGCCGGCGAGGTGTTCCACCACAGGAAGCCGAGACACGCGCCCATCAGGGCGGAGGCGACCACCGCGAGGTCGAGGGGGTCTCTCACCTCGTAGCAGGCGCCCGGGTTGGTCAGGGTCAGCGCGTTGGCGCAGGACTCCTGGAACTGCCAGACGCCGATGAAGGTGTAGGCGCCGAAGACCAGGACGGAGGCGCCGGTGGCCAGACCGTCCAGACCGTCGGTCAGGTTCACGCCGTTCGACATCGCGAGGATCATGAACAGCGCCCAGATGACGAACAGCACCGGGCCGATCGACCAGCCGAAGTCGGTGATGAACGACAGCTTGGTGGACGCCGGGGTGTTGCCGCGGTTGTCCGCGAACTGGAGTGAGAGCACCGCGAAGCCGATGCCGACGATCAGCTGGCCGGCCATCTTCGCCTTGGCCCGCAGGCCCAGCGAACGCCTCTTTACGATCTTGATGTAGTCGTCGAGGAAGCCGACCAGGCCCATGCCCACCATCAGGCCGAGCACCAGCAGGCCCGAGAAGGTCGGCCCCGCGTCCGCCTCCGGGTCCAGGTAGCTGGTGATCACCTTGGCCAGGAAGTAGGCGGCGACCGTCGCGAAGATGAAGGCGATACCGCCCATGGTCGGCGTACCGCGCTTGCTGGCGTGCTCGCGCGGGCCGTCGTCGCGGATGTACTGGCCGTAGCCCTTGCGGGCCAGCAGCTTGATCAGCAGCGGGGTGCCGACCAGCGTCAGGAAGAGGCCAATGACTCCCGCGAACAGGATCTGCTTCATCATCGGGCGGCAACCTCACCCTCGGCGCCGGTCTCCAGCAGCGCCGTCGCGACGCTCTCCAGACCCACCGAACGGGACGCCTTCACGAGCACGACGTCCCCCGGGCGCAGCTCGCTGCGCAACAGGTCGACCGCCGCCTGTGCGTCGGACACGTGCACCGACTCCTCACCCCACGAACCCTCGTTATATGCGCCCAGTTGCAGCCATTGGGCTTCCCTGCCCCCGACCGCGACGAGCTTGCTGACGTTGAGCCGGACGGCGAGCCGCCCGACCGCGTCGTGCTCGGCGAGCGCCTCGTCCCCGAGCTCGGCCATCTTGCCGAGCACCGCCCACGTACGGCCCCCCCTTGCCTGTGAGGCTTTGCCCATGGCGACGAGCGCACGCAGCGCGGCCTTCATGGACTCGGGATTCGCGTTGTAGGCGTCGTTGACGACCGTCACGCCGTCCGGGCGCTCGGTGACCTCCATCCGCCAGCGGGAGAGGGAGCCCGCCTCGGAGAGCGCGGTGGCGATCTCGTCTGCGGACATGCCCAACTCGTGGGCGACGGCGGCCGCGGCGAGCGCGTTCGACACGTGGTGCTCACCGTACAGGCGCATGGTCACATCGCTTGCACCGGAGGGTGTGTGAAGCCTGAAGGAAGGCTGTCCGTTGTCCGTGAGTCGCACGTTCTCGGCAGAGACGTCCGCTTCGTCGGACTCTCCGAAAAGGATCACCTTCGCCTTCGTTCGGGATGCCATGGCCCGTACGAGGGGGTCGTCCGCGTTGAGGATCGCGGCGCCGCCCTCCTCGGCCGGCGGCAGCGCCTCGACGAGTTCGCCCTTGGCCTGGGCGATCTGCTCCCGGCCGCCGAACTCGCCGATGTGCGCGGAGCCGACGTTGAGGACGAGGCCGATCTTCGGCGGGGTCAGCTCGCAGAGGTACCGGATGTGGCCGATGCCGCGGGCGCCCATCTCCAGGACGAGGAACCTGGTCTCCTCGGTGGCGGTGAGTGCGGTGAGCGGCAACCCGACCTCGTTGTTCATGGAACCCGGCGTGAAGACCGTGGGCGCCTCACGGCTCAGCACCTGGGCGATGAGGTCCTTGGTGCTGGTCTTGCCGGCGGACCCGGTGAGGGCCACGAGGGTGGTGCCGAGGCGCCGTACGACGTGGCGGGCGAGGGCGCCGAGGGCGGCCTGGACGTCGTCCACTACGACCGCGGGCACGCCGACGGGGCGGGAGCCGAGCACGGCCGCCGCACCCGCCTCGACGACCGCCGGCGCGAAGTCGTGGCCGTCCACCCGCTCGCCCACGAAGGCGACGAAGAGGCTGCCGGGCCCCGCTTCCCGCGAGTCCCGGACGACCGGCCCGGTGACCTGCACGGACGCGTCCGGTATGTCGTGCATCCGCCCGCCGACGACTTCTGCGATCTCGGCGAGAGAGAGGGTGATCACAAGTTCGTCCCCTGGATCAGCTGGATCATCGGGATTTCATCCCTGGGTCTTCTGGATGGCTTCGCGAAGCACCTGGCGGTCGTCGAAGGGCCGGACCACCCCGGCGATGTCCTGGCCCTGCTCGTGGCCCTTGCCCGCCACCAGCACGGTGTCGCCGGGCTCGGCCCGGGCGACGGCGGCGGCGATCGCGGCGGCCCGGTCCTCGAAGACCTGGACCTCGCCACGCTCGTGCGCGGGCACGGACGCCGCGCCCTGGAGCATGGTGGCGAGAATCGCGAGGGGGTCCTCGGAGCGGGGGTTGTCGGAGGTCAGTACGGCGGTGTCGGCGAACCGGGCCACGGCGGCGCCCATCGTCTCCCGCTTGGTGGTGTCCCGGTCGCCGCCGCAGCCGAGCACGGCGTGCAGCTTGCCCTCGGTGACCTTGCGCAGCGCCCTGAGAACGGACTCGACCGCGTCGGTCTTGTGGGCGTAGTCGACCACCGCGAAGTAGGGCTGGCCCTCGTCCACGCGCTCCAGGCGGCCCGGCACCCCCGGCACCGCGGCGACACCGTCGGCGGCCGTCTGCGGGTCGAGGCCGGCGGCGGCGAGGGCGACGATCGCGGCGAGGGTGTTCGCCACGTTGAACGGGCCGGCCAGCGGCGACTTGGCGGCGATCCGCTCGCCCTTCGGCCCGAGCACGGTGAACGTCGAGTCCAGCGGGCCGACCTCGACCTCGTCGGCGCGCCAGTCGGCGTCGGGGTGGCCCTCGGCGGAGTAGGTGACGACCGGGACGGTGGCCTCGTTCGCGAGGCGGCGCCCGTACTCGTCGTCGACGTTGACCACGCCGAACCTGCTGCGTTCCGGCGTGAAGAGCTGCGCCTTCGCCTGGAAGTAGTCCTCCATGCCGGAGTGGAACTCCATGTGCTCCGGGCTGAGGTTGGTGAAGACCGCGATGTCGAAGACGCAGGCGTCGACCCGGCCGAGCACCAGGGCGTGGCTGGAGACCTCCATGGCGACCGCGTCGGTGCCGCGCTCGCGCATCACCGCGAACAGTGCCTGGAGGTCGGTGGCCTCGGGCGTGGTGCGTTCGGACTTGATGCGCTCGTCGCCGATGCGCATCTCGACCGTGCCGATGAGCCCGGTGGACTTCGCCGTGCGCAGGCCGCCCTCGACGAGGTAGGCGGTGGTGGTCTTGCCGGAGGTGCCGGTGATGCCGATCTGGAGGAGATCGCGGCCGGGGCGGCCGTAGATCGTGGCCGCCAGTTCGCCCATCCGCGCGCGCGGGTCGTCGACGACGAGCGCCGGCAGTCCGGTGGCGGCGACGCGCTCCGCGCCGGCCGGGTCGGTCAGTACGGCGACGGCGCCGAGGCCGGCGGCCTGGGTGGCGAAGTCGGCGCCGTGGAGACGGGCTCCGGGCAGGGCGGCGTACAGGTCACCTGGGCGGACGGCGCGCGAGTCATGGGTGATGCCCGTGACTCCGGCGCCGCTGTCCGGCGCGGTGACACCCAGCTGGTCGGCGAGTTCCGCGAGGGGTGTGGCGGAGATCCGCCCCGGCCTGGGCGGTCCCGGGTAGGTCACGGGCTGGCCCTTCTGGGTGGTTTGGGACTGATCAGCGTGTGGCACGGCGGTGAGCGTACCGGGCGTACCCGCTTCCGGGCGAAGTGAGGCTGACGGACCGCTCTGGTTCCCGGGATCGGGGGTGATCGTTGTCACGGGTGGTTCCTGGTGGCTCGGTACTGAATCGGCGCTGGCTCGGTACTGGCTCGCTGCTGGGTCGGGGGCTGCTCGGTCCTCGTCAGGGTTCGAAGGTGACCGGGAGGTTCGCGGGGTCGGCCCCGGTCGGCGGGACCTGAAGGGTCTTCAGGGCGAACTCCATGACCTGCTTGTAGATGGGGCCGCAGATCTGGCCGCCGAAGTAACTGCCCTCGGTGGCGTTCTGGATGGCGCAGTAGACGGTGACGCGGGGCTTGTCGGCGGGGGCGAACCCGGCGAACGACGACGTGTACCCCTTGTACATGCCGGTGGCCGGATCCACCCGGTTCGCCGTACCCGTCTTGCCCGCGACGCGGTAGCCGGGGATGCGGGCCTTGGTACCGGTGCCCTCCTCGTCGTCGACTACGGACTCCAGCATCTGCGAGAGGGTCTTCGCCGTCTTCTCGCTGATCACGCGGGTCTTCTTGGGCTCGGGAGCCGGGGTGAAGCGCCCGTCCTCCTCCTTGGTGCCGCGCACGAGCGTGGGTTCGACGCGGACGCCGCCGTTGGCGATGGTCGAGTACACGGAGGCCGCCTGCAACGCGTTCACGGAGACGCCCTGGCCGAAAGGAATCGTGTACTGCTGCGAGGTCGACCACTGGTCGGGCGGCGCGAGGATGCCCTTGGTCTCGCCGGGGAAGCCGAGCCCGCTGTAGCCGCCCAGGCCGAACTTGCGCAGGTAGGAGTGGAGCACCTTGTTGGCCTCCTCCTGGGTCTTGCCCAGTTCGCCGGTGGCCATGATGGTGCCGATGTTGCTGGACTTGGCGAGCACGCCGTTGAGCGTGAGGTACCAGGTGGGGTGGTCGATGTCGTCCTTGAAGAGCCGGTCGCCGCGCTTGAGCCGGTTCGGGATGGTGAGGTGGGTCATCGGAGTGGCGGCTTTCTCCTCCAGCACGGCCGCCATCGACATCACCTTGGCGGTGGAGCCGGGTTCGAAGGCGTCCTGGAGGGCCGCGTTGCCCAGCGCGTCCGGATCGGCGTGGGCGAGGTCGCCCGGGTCGAAGCCGGGCGAGTTGGCCATGGCGAGGATTTCGCCGGTGGCCGTGTCCTGGACGATGACGTAGCCGCCGTCCGCCTTGGACTCCTCCACCTGCCGGCTGATGGCGTGCTGGGCGGCCCACTGGATGTCGCGGTCGATGGTGAGTTCGACGTCGCTGCCGGGGACGGCGGGCGTCTCGGTGGAACCGGCGGTGGGTACCTGGCGGCCGCCGGACTGCGCGTACCGGATCTTGCCGTCCTTGCCGGCCAGGGTCTCGTTCAGCTTCCGTTCCAGGCCGCCGCCGCCCTTGCCGTCCGCGCCGACCCAGCCGAGGATGCCGGCGGCGAGGTCGCCGCCCGGGTACACGCGCTTGCTGCTGGGGTCGGCGAAGACGCCCGCGAGGACGTTGACCACGGACTTGTCCGTCTCCGCCTTCTTGGTCAGCGCGGTCTTCAGGTCCTTGATCTGGTTCCAGACCTGCGGGGTCTGCCGGCGGGCGAGGCGGACGTAGCGCAGCTCCTTGTTCTTCGGGCGGAGCACGTCGACCAGGTCCCCCTGGTCCTCGCCGATGATGGGCGCGAGGAGCGCCGCCGCCTGCTCGGGACCGTCGCCGACCTTCAGCTGCTCACGGGTGAACATCGTGGGGTCGGCGGTGATGTCGTAGGCGTCCACTGTGCTCGCGAGGGCGACGCCGTTGCGGTCGGTGATCCCGCCGCGCTCGGCGGGCAGCGTGTGCACGACGTAGCGGTTCTGCTCGGCCTTGGCGGCGTACGTGCCGGCGTCGACGGCCTGCACCTGGAGGAGCCGTACGACGAAGGCGGACATCACCAGGGTCAGGGCGAGGCCGATCAGGCGCAGGCGCGGGCGGGGGCTGCCCAGCCGGATGGCGCGGGCCGCGGCCGGGCGGG
>NZ_RAIF01000012.1:352745-377779 GCF_003671715.1 Streptomyces sp. E2N166
ACCAGCGGGGCGGAGGCGGCCGAGGGCGCGGGGCCCGGCGAACCCTTGACGGTGCCGTCGGGGGCGAGGAAGGCGGGATCGCCACCGGGCACCATGCCCAGCTCGCGGGCGCGGCTCTGGAGGGCGCGGGGGGCGGAGTAGGCGTCGATGTCCCGCTGGAGCGCCTGCTCCTCGTCGGTGAGCTCCTTCGTCCTCTGCTTCAGGTCGTCCAGCTGGAAGGAGCCCTCACTCAAGGCGGAGTTCAGCACCAGGAGGCCGATGAGGCCGCCGCCCAGGAGGACCACCACGAGGAGGACGAAGGGCGCCCGGGCCGCCTGGCCGCGTGCGCCGCCCTGCGGGAGCAGCTGGGCGAGCCGGGCCGCCCTCCCCTTCAGTTCGGGTTTCCTACTCACTCGCCCTCCCCTCGGCCCGGGTGGACCGTCCGCACCCGTGCCTGGCCTGGCCTCACTCGGTTCACCCGATGGACTCCCTGATGCGCTGGGCCCCGCGCAGCCGTGCCGGTGCCGCCCGCCGGTTCTCGGCGATCTCCTCCTCGGTGGGAAGTTCGGCACCGCGCGTGAGCAGCTTGAGCCGCGGCGCGTAGCGTTCGGGGACCACCGGCAGTCCGGGCGGCGCGGTGTTGGCGGCGCCGGCCGCGAACACCTGTTTGACCAGCCGGTCCTCCAGCGAGTGGTACGACAGCACCGCGATCCGGCCGCCGACGCCGAGGGCCTCGACGGCGGCCGGGATCGCCCGCTCCAGGACGGACAGCTCGCCGTTGACCTCGATGCGCAGCGCCTGGAAGGTGCGCTTGGCCGGGTTGCCGCCGGTGCGCTTGGCGGCCTGCGGCAGCGCGGCCCGGATCAGCTCCACGAGGCGCGCGCTGTTGCTGAACGGCTCCTTCTCGCGCTCGCGCACGACCGCGGAGACGATCCGCTTGGCCTGCTTCTCCTCGCCGTACGCCCGCAGGATGCGGACGAGTTCGCCCGGCGGGTACGTGTTGAGGACCTCGGCGGCGCTCATGCCGGTCGTCTGGTCCATGCGCATGTCGAGCGGGGCGTCCTGGGCGTAGGCGAAGCCGCGGTCCGCCTCGTCGAGCTGCATGGAGGAGACGCCGAGGTCGAACAGCACGCCCTGGACGCGCGGAACGCCGAGCCGGTCGAGTACGTCGGGCAGCTCGTCGTAGACGGCGTGCACCAGGGTGGCGCGCTCGCCGTACGGGGCGAGCCGCTCGCCGGACAGGCGCAGGGCCTCCTTGTCCCGGTCGAGGGCGACGAGCCTGGCCTCGGGGAAGCGTTCGAGGAGCGCCTCGCTGTGCCCGCCGAGTCCGAGCGTGCAGTCGACGACCACGGCGCCCGGCTCCGTCAGGGCGGGCGCCAGCAGGTCCAGACACCGCTGGAGCATCACCGGGACGTGTCGACTCTGGCTCAAGTGGGGCGGCCTCTCAGGTCCGGCGCGGCGTCACGCACCGCCGGGTCCCCTCCCGCTCGCTCGTGAAGGGGAGGCCTGCCGGCGCCAGAAGCGTCGGCCGGCCGGGAGCGGGAGGAGGCCGAGCCGTACGTACGCGCCGCGCACGTGGGGAGATCTGGCGGGACGTCGCCCAGATCTCCGGGGAATTCAGTCCAGCAGGGAGAGCCTCGCCTCCCGCTTCGCGTCACTTTAGTCCACCCTGTCGCCCGGTCAATCAACCGGCCTGCGCGTCGCGGACCGCGGCGTCCGCAAACCGGTGCGGCGCGCCTTTTCACTCGTACGGACGCGTCCGTTTCCCTCTGTGGGTTGGCTCACAACAAGCCTTGATGACGTTCTTTGTCCCGCTTCGCAGCGGGCCGCGGAAGGGGACGGCCAGTAACGTCATGGATATGACGACTTCTGCATCGGTTCCCACTGGCTCCGAATCCGCCGTAGTCGGCGACGGCACCGTCACCGACCGGCTCGTCGAGGCGAACGGGCGCTACGCCGCCGCATTCACCGACCCCGGGATGGATGCCCGGCCGGTCCAGCGGGTCGCCGTCGTGGCCTGCATGGACGCGCGTCTCGACCTGCACGCCGCGCTCGGCCTGGAGCTCGGCGACTGCCACACCATCCGCAACGCGGGCGGTGTCGTCACCGACGACGTGATCCGCTCACTCACCATCAGCCAGCGGGCGCTCGGCACCCGCAGTGTGGTCCTCATCCACCACACCGGGTGCGGCATGGAGACCCTCACCGAGGAGTTCCGGCACGACCTGGAGCTGGAGGTCGGCCAGCGTCCCGCGTGGGCGGTCGAGTCCTTCCGCGACGTCGACCAGGATGTGCGGCAGTCGATCGAGCGCGTGCGCACCTCGCCGTTCCTGCTGCACACCGAGGACGTACGTGGTTTCGTCTTCGACGTGAGGACGGGCCTGCTGCGCGAGGTCGCCCCCGCCTGATCCGGCCGCCCGCCCCGATGATCCCGCCCTGGCGGCCCCGTCGCGCAAGTACCGGAAAGGCCGTAAGGCCCGACATATCGCGGCCAGTTGTCCACAGGCGAGTGACACGAATCGGTAACGGCAGCAAGAATGCGGGAAGCGGTGTCGTGCGGAACTTTTTCCGCGCGGTGTCCGTGATTCGGGGTGGGCCGGTCCGCGGTGTGTGGCCGTCCCGGCAAGTTGGGGTACCCCCGCTTCTCAGGGAGCGCGGGAAAGGCCGAGGAGGGCCGGGTGACGACCTATGACGATCAGGCGAGCCATGGGGGCGCCCCCGCGCGAGCGTATTCGAGCGTGGGGGATGATCTGACCGCTGTGGTCGAGCGGGTACGCGGTTCGGTGGAGAGTGTGATCGAGGGGAAACCCGAGGTCGTGCGGCTCTCGCTGACCGTGCTGCTCGCCGAGGGCCATCTGCTGATCGAAGACGTCCCGGGCGTCGGCAAGACCATGCTGGCCAAGGCGCTGGCGCGGTCCATCGACTGTTCCGTGCGCCGGATCCAGTTCACCCCGGACCTGCTGCCCTCGGACATCACCGGGGTGTCCATCTGGGACCAGCAGCGCCGGGACTTCGAGTTCAAGCCCGGCGCGATCTTCGCGCAGGTGGTGATCGGCGACGAGATCAACCGCGCCTCCCCGAAGACGCAGTCCGCGCTGCTCGAGTCGATGGAGGAGCGCCAGGTCACCATCGACGGCCAGACCTATGAGCTGCCCAGCCCCTTCATGGTCGTGGCGACGCAGAACCCGGTCGAGATGGAGGGCACCTACCCGCTGCCGGAGGCCCAGCGCGACCGCTTCATGGCGCGGGTCTCCATCGGCTACCCCAGCCCGGACGCCGAGCTGCAGATGCTCGACGTGCACGGCGGGGTGAACCCACTGGACGACCTGCAGCCGGTGGCGCACGCACACGAGATCCTGAAGCTGATCGAGGCGGTCCGGGGCGTCCACGTCGCCGACCCGGTCCGGCGGTACGCCGTGGACCTGGTCGCCGCCACGCGCACCCACCCGGACCTCAGACTCGGCGCCTCGCCGCGCGCCACGCTGCATCTGCTGCGCGCGGCGAAGGCGTCCGCCGCCCTGAGCGGCCGGGAGTACGCGCTGCCGGACGACGTACAGGCCCTCGCGGTCGCCGTCCTCGCCCACCGCCTGCTGCCCACCGCCCAGGCCCAGCTCAACCGCCGCACCGCCGAGCAGGTCGTCCAGGAGATCCTGCAGCGCACACCGGTGCCCGCGGCACCCCAGCAGCAGACGGGCTTCGGCGCGTACGGCCAGCAATCGCCGCGGAGGCTGTGATGGACGCCGGGGGGACGGACCGGTCGGACGACGACCGGAGCGAGGGCGGCGGCTTCCGCACCGCCCTGACCGGTCTGACCACCCGCGGACGGTCCTTCCTGGCCGCCGGCATCGCCGCCGCCGTCTGCGCCTACGTCCTCGGGCAGAGCGACCTGCTCCGCGTCGGACTGCTGCTGAGCGTGCTGCCTCTGGTCTGCGCGACGCTGCTCTATCGCACGCGCTACCGAGTGGCGGGCAGCCGCCGGCTCGCCCCCGGGCGGGTACCCGCGGGCAGCGAGGCCCGGGTGCATCTGCGCATCGACAACGTCTCGCGGCTCCCCACCGGTCTGTTGATGCTCCAGGACCGGGTGCCCTACGTGCTCGGGCCGCGCCCCCGCTTCGTACTCGACCGGGTGGAGCCGGGCGGCCGCCGCGAGGTGTCCTACCGGGTCCGCTCCGACCTGCGTGGCCGCTATCCGCTGGGCCCGCTGCAACTGCGCCTGACCGACCCGTTCGGGCTGTGCGAGCTGACCCGCTCCTTCTCGACGTACGACACGCTGACCGTGATCCCGCGCGTGGAAGCGCTGCCGCCGGTGCGGCTGAGCGGCGAGGCACGAGGGTACGGCGAGGGGCGGCAGCGCTCTCTCGCGCTGGCGGGCGACGACGACGTGATCCCGCGTGGTTACCGCTACGGCGACGACCTGCGCCGCGTGCACTGGCGCTCCACCGCGCGCCACGGCGAGCTGATGGTGCGCCGCGAGGAGCAGCCGCAGCGCGCCCGGTGCACGGTGCTGCTGGACACCCGGGTCGTGGCCTACGAGGGCGCCGGCCCCGACTCGGCCTTCGAGTGGGCGGTGTCGGGCGCCGCGTCCGTGCTGGTGCACATGCTGGAGCGGGGCTTCTCCGTCCGGCTGCTCACCGACAGCGGCGACTCGGTGCCCGGCGAGGGCTCCGACGGCTTCGCGGGCGCGAGCCAGGGCACGGCCGACGCGGCCGGGCTGATGATGGACACCCTCGCGGTCATCGACCACTCCGACGGCACGGGCCTGTCCCGGGCGTACGACGTGCTGCGCGGCGGGAACGAGGGGCTGCTGGTGGCGTTCTTCGGCGACCTGGACGAGGAGCAGGTCAGCGTGGCCGCCAAGATGCGGCAGCGCAGCGGCGGTGCCGTCGCCTTCGTCCTGGACAGCGAGACCTGGGCACGGGAACCGGCGGACGTGCCCGGTCCGTTGGACAGGAGCGAGGAACGGCTGCGGATGCTGCGCGAGGCGGGCTGGACCGCCGTGAGCGTGCCGCGGGGCATCACCCTGGAGGAGATGTGGCGCCTGACGGACCACGAACGCACCGGCCTCGCGGCGGCGAGCGGCGGGGAGGGCACGCGATGAGCGGGAGGGCGCGGCCGGCGCGGTACACGGGGGAGGCGGCCAGGCCCCGACGACCCGGGCGGCAGTCGGACCGCGCGCACACCCGGCGGGCGGACCACCCGCACACCCGCCCCGCGACGGTCACGGGCCGGGAGGACACGCGATGAGCGGGCGGGCGCGACTGGCGCTGTGCGCGTGGGCGGCGACGCTGATGGCGGCGTGCGCGCTGCTGCCCCTGGTCGACCCGGCCACGTGGATCCTGCAGGCCGCGTTCCTGCTGGCGGTCCAGTCCGCGGTGGGCGCGGCGGCGCGCCGGGTGCCGCTGGCCCGGCCGCTGACCATCACCGCGCAGGCCCTGGTCACGCTGGTGCTCCTGACCCTGGTCTTCGCCCGGCAGCACGCCCTCGCCGGGCTGATTCCCGGCCCGCAGGCCTTCCAGCGCTTCGCCGACCTGCTGCAACAGGGCGGCGACGACATCGCGCGGTACGCGATCCCCGCGCCGCTGGAGTCCGACGGCATCCGGCTGATGCTGGTCGGCGGTGTCCTGGTGATCGGCCTGCTGGTGGACACCCTCGCGGTGACCTTCCGCAGCGCCGCCCCGGCCGGGCTGCCGCTGCTCGCGCTGTACTCGGTGGCCGCCGGGCTGTCCGAGGGAGGCACCGACTGGCTGTGGTTCCTGATCGCGGCGGCCGGCTATCTGATGCTGCTCCTGGCCGAAGGACGTGACCGGCTCTCGCAGTGGGGCCGGGTCTTCGGCGGCGCGCCACGCGCCCCGGGCGGGGAGCCGGACGGCGTGGTCGCTCCCGTCCGCACCGGGCGGCGCATCGGCGCGTTCGCGCTGGGCGTCGCCCTGGTGGTGCCGCTCGCCCTGCCCGCGATGGACGGCGGGCTGCTGGACAGCGCCAGGACGGGCGTCGGCTCCGGGACCGGAGGCGGCGGCACGATCTCCGCGGTGAACCCGCTGGTCTCCCTGCGCGACAGTCTCAACGTCGACGAGAACCGGCAGGTCCTCTCCGTCGAGACCGACTCCGACGACATATCGAACCTGTACCTGCGCATCGTCTCCCTGGACGACTTCGACGGGACCACCTGGAAGCCGTCCAAGCGGAACATCACCGCCGTGCCGGACGGCACGTTCCCCACGCCGATCGGCCTCGGCCCCGAAACCAAGCGCACGCAGACCCGCACCACCATCACGGCCGCGGACTGGTACGCCCAGGACTGGCTGCCGATGCCGTACCCACCGAGCGGCGTGCGGATCGCGGGGAACTGGCGCTACGAACCCGTCGGCATGACCCTGGTCGGCGACCACGGGCAGAACACCCGCGGGCTCACGTACGAGGTGCGGAGCCTGAACGTGCAGCCGACGGCGGACCAGCTCGCCGCCGCACCGCAGCCGTCCGCCGCGCTGAAGCGGGAGTACACCGAGCTGCCGGACTCGCTGCCCGACGTGGTCTCCCGGGTCGCCCGCCAGGTGACCGCCGGCGCGGCGAACCCCTACGAGCAGGCGGTCGAGCTCCAGGAGTACTTCGCGATCAACGGCGGTTTCGAGTACGACACCCAGGTCAAGGTCGGCAGCGGCTCGCAGGCGATCGCCCGCTTCCTGGAGGACAAGCAGGGCTTCTGCGTCCACTTCTCCTTCGCCATGGCGGCGATGGCCCGCTCGCTGGGCATTCCGGCCCGGGTGGCGGTCGGCTTCGCGCCGGGCTCCCCGCAGGCCGACGGCTCGGTCTCGGTGGGGCTGCGGGACGCGCACGCCTGGCCCGAGGTGTACTTCGAGGGCGTGGGCTGGACCCGCTTCGAGCCGACGCCGACCCGTGGCTCGACCCCGTCGTACACCGTGACGGAGACGCCGGGCAGTTCGGTGCCGGACCCCGCGCTGCCGTCCCGGAACGCCGAGACGGAGCCGTCGGCGGCGCCCTCGGCGAGCGAGAGCTGCACGGCCCAGGACAAGAAGCTGGACGCCTGCGCCGGCGAGTCGCCGGCGGCCGTGCCGGTCGCCGGCGGAAACGGGCCGAAGTGGTACGCGGTGCTGGCCTGGGCCGCGGGTGGGCTCGCGGTGCTGCTGATTCCGTTGGCGCCGTTGCTGTGGCGGCTGCGTATCCGGTCGGTACGGCTGGGGGCGCACGGCCGCACGGAGGCGGACGCGGGCCCGCACACTCTGGCGGTCTGGCAGGAGCTGACGGATACGGCTTGGGACTTCGGGATCATTCCGGAGGAGTCGCAGACCCCGCGCAAGGCGGCGGCCCGGATCGTCCGGCTCGGGCAGCTCGATCCGACGGCCGCCGCGGCGGTGCATCGGGTGGCGGACGCGGTGGAGCAGGTTCTCTACGCGCCACGGCCCCGCCTGACTGCCGGTCTCACCGAGGACGTCCACCGGGCGAGCGCCGGTCTACGGGCCACCGTCAGCCGCGGCACACGGCTGCGCGCGCTGCTCGCCCCGCGTTCGACCGTACGGGTGGTCTGGACGCTGTCGGCCCGGTGGGCTGCCCTGAGACAGCGGGCAGCGGCGGCCCGACCAACACTGCGGAAGGCGTCGGGACAGCAGGGCTGAAACGGCGGCGCGGGGACACGGCCTGGGCGGCGGCGCCCGGGCCGGCCTTGCTGCGTCCGGGGCCCGGGGCCCGGAGCACCGGGCACATGGGCTCCGAGTGGGTCGGGGCCACGCCGCGGCCGCACATGGGTACGCGTGAGGGGGTGACCACCCGGTCGGTGGTCACCCCCTCACGCAGATGTCCTGGTGAGTGGCGGCTCGGGTGCTACTGGCCGCCCTGCTGCTCATCCCTGCGCCGTTGCCAGCGCTCGTCGATGCGGTCCATCATGGAGCGTTTCTGCCGTTGCTGACGGCGCCCCTGCGGTCCGGTGGCGGCGGCCGGTTGCTCGCCCGGCTTCGGCGCCTTGCGCCAGCCGGTCACGGCGAGGACCGCGCAGCCCAGCATGACGAGGAAGCCCACCACACTGAGCCAGACCTGCTGGGCGACCATACCGGCCATGAGGAGCGCAATACCTACGAGGAAGCCCGCGACCGCCTGGTAGACCCGTCGCCGGGTGTACGTACGCAGCCCGCTTCCCTCGAGCGCTGTCGCGAACTTGGGATCTTCGGCGTACAGCGCTCGCTCCATCTGCTCGAGCATGCGCTGCTCGTGCTCCGAGAGCGGCACGGAGTCCTCCTCATCGTGCAGTCGCCGGGGCGACCCGGGGGGGTCCCTTCAGGATAGGCAGGGAATCGCCCCCGTGAAACCCGCCCCTCTACGCCAATTGGCCAACCGGTCTCCGTCATGGCCGCGCCGGCTCGCTGAAATTCACATTCCCCAGCGGCCGACCCGTCATGCCGGGCGGTCTCCCTCGATCATACGGCGACTGGCCCCCGTTCGGGGGGCCTGTGGCGTACTCCATCTGCAGTCGCGTCCCTGATCAGGGCCTTACCCCACCAGGTGGCTCAAGCCTCCTGGGCCCCTCGTGTCTCGCCGAGCACGTGAAGCTGTGTGGCCACGGAGTGGAACGCGGCAAGTTCGGCCGCCGCGGCCTCCAGCTTCAGCAGCGCGTCCATGGCGCCGGGCTCCGTGTCCACCAGTACCCCCGGAACCAGGTCGGCGAAGACCCGCACGCCGTGCACGGCGCCGATCCGGAGCCCCGCGGCCTCGACCAGTCGGGTGAGCTGTTCGGCGGTGAACCGGCGCGGCACGGGGTCACCGGTGCCCCAGCGGCCGTCCGGGTCGTCGAGGGCCTGCCTGGCCTCCGTGAAGTGGCCGGCGAGGGCGCGCGCGAGCACGGCCCCGCCGAGCCCCGCGGCGAGCAGGCTGAGGACGCCCTCGGTGCGCAGGGCGTCCACCACGTTGCGGATGCCCTCCGCGGGATCGTCCACGTACTCCAGGACGCCGTGGCACAGCACCACGTCGTAGCCGCCGCGCTCGACCACGTCGAAGAGGCCGTGGGCGTCTCCCTGGACGCCCCGCACCCGGTCGGCGACGTCGGCCTCGGCGGCGCGGCGCTCCAGGGCGAACAGGGCGTTGGGGCTCGGGTCGACGACGGTGACGCGGTGGCCGAGGCGGGCCACGGGCACCGCGAAGTTGCCGCTGCCGCCCCCGGTGTCCAGGACGTCCAGTGCCTGGCGGCCCGTGGCCTTGACCCGGCGGTCGAGGGCGTCCTGGAGGACGTCCCAGACCACGGCGGTACGAAGGGCGGCTCGGGAACGCGAGGGCTCGGAGCGCGGCGACGCCGTTTGCGGGCGGGGTTGGGAGACGGGCGGGCGCATCGGGTCCGACACGGCAGTTGACTCCTCGGCGCGGCACCGCCTCGGACACGGGCGGAGCGAACGGGCTGCCGCCCCGGCCCGGGTGCGGGAAGGGGCAGGCTTCAGGCGCCTCCCACCCTATTGCCTCCGGTACGCCGACCGGTCACCCCGTGCCACCGACCCGGCACGTGCCCCGCGGACCCCGCCCGGAGGCGAATTACGCACCCCCGGAGGCGCCCGGAGGGCCGGGGCCGGCGCGTTCAGCCCGCGTCCGGCAGTTCGCGGGCCACGCGGTCCCCGCCCGACCGCTCCCTGCCCGGTCGGTCGAAGTCCGGACGGCCGACGCCATGGCGGCCGGAATCGGAGCGCCCGGAATCGGGACGGCCGGCGTCGGGACGGCCGGCGTCGGGACGGCCGGCGTCGGGACGGCCGGCGTCGGAGCGCCCGGAACCGAGACGGCCGGAAACGGGGCGCCCGGAAACAGGACCGCCGGGATCGGGACCGCCGGCGTCGGAGCGCCCGGAATCGGAGCGGCCCGGCGCGGGGTCGCCCGGGGCGGCATGGTCCGGGGCCGGGTGGTCCGTGTCGGGGCGGGGCTGGGGCAGTACCGGCTGGAGGACCAGCATCCGCTCCACGAGGCGCAGGAACATCGCCACGTCGCGTATCAGGTCGTCGGCGTCCCGGCGGTTGGCCGCGCCCTCGATGCCCGCCTCGGCCCGTGCCCGGCGCCGGGCGCCCGAGGCGAACAGCGCGCTCCAGTCGGACAGCTCGGGCGCGATCTCGGGGAGCACTTCCCAGGCGCTGCGGATACGGGCCCGGGCGCGCGGGGTGGTCTCGGGGCGGCCTCGCGCGGCGAGCACCGCGGCGGCGGTGCGCAGGGCGGCCAGATGGGCCGTCGCGTAGCGCTCGTTCGGTGTCTCGAGGACGGTGGCCTCCTCCAGTCCGGCCCGGGCCTGGGCGAGCAGGTCGAGGGCGGCGGGCGGGGCGGTTGTCCGGCGGAGCACGGGGTGCACGTCGCTCGCCGGGCCGGTCAGTGAGGGTGCAGGGCCGGCTGCGCGGCGCCGCCGGGCGGCGGCTGCGGACGAGTGGGCCATGACGATCCTCCTGTCGTCTCCGTGACGGCACGCTCTGCGACGAGGCGCCGTATGTGCCCATAGTGAGGTATGCCACTGACAATCCGTTCTGACCTGGGCTTTTGTTTCGATCGTAGGTTCGGTTCGGCTGCTCGCCCCGACCGGTTCGACGCACCCCGTCCGGCCGGCCGCACCCGGAGCGAAGTGGTGCGCGCCCTGCGGTGACACCCCCAGGAGGAGTGCTGTGACAATCGGGGCATGGAAAGCAGCAGCGCCACCTCGCGGGGCAGCAGCCGCCGCGAGGCCACCCGGCAGAAGCTCTACGAGGCGGCCGTCACCCTCATCGCCGAGCAGGGCTTCTCCGCCACCACCGTGGACGAGATCGCCGAACGCGCCGGGGTCGCGAAGGGCACGGTCTACTACAACTTCGCCAGCAAGTCCGTCCTCTTCGAGGAGCTGCTGCGCCACGGTGTCGGGCTCCTGACCGCATCCCTGCGCCAGGCGTCCGAGCGGACGGCGCGGGAGGGCCGCGGCCGGGTCGACGCCCTGGACGCGATGATCCGCGCGGGGCTCGTCTTCATCGACCGCTACCCGGCCTTCACCCAGCTGTACGTGGCCGAGCTGTGGCGTACCAACCGGGCCTGGCAGTCCACGCTGCTGGTGGTCCGGCAGGAGGCCGTCGCGGTCGTGGAGGGCGTGCTGCGCGAGGGCGTGCGGAGCGGTGAGTTCAGCGAGGAGATCGACGTGCCGCTGACCGCCGCCGCACTGGTGGGCATGGTCCTGGTGGCCGCACTGGACTGGAAGTCGTTCCAGCCGGAACGCTCCCTCGACGACGTGCACTCGGCCCTGTCGCGGCTGCTTCAGGGACGCGTGAGCGGCCGCCCCTGAGCCACCGCGTCCCGCCGGCCGGGCATAAAAAGCGCCGGTCCGTGGTGGCCGCGTCCCCCGCGGGCCACCGTCGGACCGGCGCCTTCTCCTGCTCCCCCGTACGTCCCCCCGTTGGAACCGCCGTTCTCGGTCGTTCCCCCGGGCTCCCCCGTGCCTCGCTCCCGCCGACCGCGGCCGGCGGAAGGAGCGGATCGCGGGCCCGGCTCCGTTCCGACGCCCCGTGTCGCCGGTTCCGGAGCCGTGCCCCTCTCCGTGCCTCCACTCTCTCGTTCACGCGGGCAGGGTCCCATCCGCGCGCGTACTCATCTGGGCGGCTAGGTACGGGTACTCAGTCGTGCGCACCCCGGCTCACGGCGGCGTGTGTCCGGCCGGTCACCCGCGCGTCCGTCGCGGTACTCAGGCCGGCCCCGTCGCCGGCCGTTCCCGCAGGTGCACGGCCCGGCGGCCCCTGGGACCGGATTGCCGGCGGCGGCGGATAAAGTCCCTGGCATGGCACGGATTGCGGTGATCGGCGCCGGGATGGGCGCGATGGCGGCCGCGGCCCGGCTGGCCGTCGCGGGCCACCGGGTGGCGGTGTACGAGCGGACCGGGACGTACGGCGGAGCCCTGCGCCGCGTCGAGCGCGACGGCTTCTCCTTCGACACCGGACCCGGTCTGCTGCCGCTGCCCGCGGTCTGGCGCGATCTGTTCGTCAAGACCGGCAAGGAGCCGCTGGAGTCCTGTGTCGAGCTGGTCCAGGTCGACCCGTCCTCACGGCACGTGTTCGCGGACGGGACGGAGGTGTCGCTGCCGAACGCCTCGCGGGCGGGCGTCGTCGCCGCCCTGGACGAGGCACTCGGCTCGACCGCCGCGCGGCGCTGGGGCGACTTCCTGGTGCGGGCCCGGGAGACCTGGGACCGGACGCGCCGCCCGCTCCTCGAGGAGCCGTTGTGGCCGAACTGGAAGGTGCTCGCCGAGCGCGAGCCCTATCCCGCGGTCCCGCACAAGCGGCTGCTGCGCACCCGCCGGGCCGGCACGCTCGCCGAGGTCGGCGCCTGGGAGCTGCGGGACGCCCGGCTCGCCGCCCTCCTGGAGAGCCACGCGCTCGCGTACGGCCTGGACCCCCGTACCGCCCCGGCGAACACCGCCGTCCTGCCGTACATGGAGTACGCCTTCGGTGTGTGGTACGTGCGCGGCGGCGGTCTGCGGGAGCTGGCGCGGGCGGTGTACGAACGGTGCCTGGCCCGCCGGGTCGAGTTCCACTTCGGCGCCGAGGTCACGGAAATCGCCGAAAAGGACGGCCGGGTGGCGGGCGTGCAGCTGGCCGACGGCGCGGTGGCCGAGGCGGAGTTCGTGGTCGCCGGTGTGGCACCCGGCGTGCTGGACCGCCTCTGCGGCGGGTCGGCGGTGCGGGGCGACGGAGAGGTGCCGCAGCAGCACGGTGGAGCGAGCCGTCTGACGGTGCTGCTGGCGCTGCGGGGCGGCCGACCGGAGGGCACCGCGCACCGGACGGTGGTGCACGCGCCGGACCGCGAGGCCGAGCTGGAGGCGCTGTTCGGCCCGGCAGCCGGCCTGCCCGCACGCCCGACCGTCACGGTCCTGCGTCCCGAGGACCCGGCGCTGGTCCCGGACACGGACCACGAGGCGGTCACCCTGACCTCGGTGGTGCCCGCGGGCAGCGAAGCGGACACCGAGGAACACGCCGGGCGCCTCGTCGAGGCCGCGGAGCGTGCGGTACCGGGTCTGCGCGACCGTCTCCTGTGGCACGAGGTGCGCGCACCGGCCGATGTCGCGGCGGATACCGGGGTGGCGGGCGGCGCGGTTCCGGTGCCGGCGCTGGCGGGGGCAGGCGGACGGCTGCTGCACCCGGCGAACGGCACGCGCGTGGGCGGACTGTTCACGGTCGGCGGCTGGTCCCACCCCGGCGGGGGGCTGCCGCACGCGGGAATGTCGGGCGCGCTGGTCGCCGGACTGATCGTGGAGGGACCGGAGTTCCGGGGCTCCCAGTGAGCGGCAGGGGCCGGCCACCGGGCCCCTGAGACAGCGTCAGAAGCGGTACTGCTCGTCGTACCCCTGACCCTGGCCCTGCGTCTGGCCGTTGCCCTGGTACGGATACGTCTGCTCCGGCGGGAGTTCGCCGCCGTAGGGGTCGTCGGTGCTGCGCTGCTGCGGCACCCACACCCCGCCGGCCGGGGTCTCGCCGCCGTACCCGCCGGGCGTGCCGGTGGTGTACTGGTCCTGCGCGTAGCCCTGCTGGCCGTACTGCTGGCCGCCGGCCGTGTCGTAGGAGCCGGTGTCGTACGACGCCCCGCCGTAGGTGTGGGTGCCGATGTACGGGTCGGAGTAGGCGGCGTACTGCTGCTGGCCGCCGCTGTCGTAGCCGTACTCCTGCTGGCCGTAGCCCGAGTAGCCGTAGGCGTAGGACTGATCGGCGCCCTGCGCGGCCGCGGCCGGTGCCTGCTGCTCCTGGGCGTAGCCGGCGTCGGCGTACACGCCGTACGAGCCGGTGTCGTCCGGCATGGGCTGCGGCTCGTAGACGGCGGTGGTCTCCGCGGCCGTGGGGTCGGCGGGGCGGGCCGGGGTGAAGACGTCGTCGCGGTCGTAGTCGTCACGGCCGTAGTCGTCACGGCCGTATGCGTCGCCACCGTAGGACAGACCGTCCTGACCGGACGCCTGGCCCTGGGCCCGGTCGTCGTAGGCGTCGTGGCCGCCCCGGCCGCCCTCGGCCGCCTCGAGCCCGGAGACCTCCGACGTCGGTTCCTGGCCGCCCCGTTCGGGACGGCCGCGCCTGGCGACGAGGCTCGCCGGGGCGTTGACCGCCCACCCGGCCTCGAAGCCGCGGCGGAACGACAGCGTGACGTAGGTCTGGCCGACGGCGAACGCGGCCGTGCCCAGCCCGATGACGATCACGTTCGACATGAGCACACCGGCCACGACGCCGACGAAGCCGCCGAAGGCGAGCAGCCGCCAGCGCAGCCGCGCCTTGTACTGCAGCAGCACCTCACCGAGCAGCCACAGCGCGACAACGCCGAACGCGATGTAGAGGACCGTCCAGCCCATGTACGCCCCTCTCCCAGTGGCCGATACCCAGTGGCCGTTACGCAGTGTGTCGTAAATATGTGCGGCCGGTCTAGGCCCGCGGTGGGTGGTGCAGGCCCAGGTTCTCGTAGATCTCCAGGGTCGCCGTGGAGTTGTTGAGCGTGATGAAGTGCAGTCCCGGGACGCCTTCGGCCAGCAGCCGCGCGCAGAACTCCGTGGCGAACTCGATGCCAATGGAGCGTACAGCGGTCGGATCGTCCTTTGCTGTGAGGATCCGCTCTTTCAGCTCGGCCGGGAACGAGGCGTTGCTGAGCTTTGGCAACCTCTCCAGCATCTTCACACTGGTCACCGGCATGACCTCGGGGATGACCGGGGTCTCGCAGCCGGCCGCGGCGACCCGGTCGCGCAGGCGCAGGTAGGACTCGGGCTGGAAGAACATCTGCGTGATCGCGTAGTCGGCGCCGGCCCGGCACTTGTCGACGAAGTGCCGCACGTCCGTGTCCCAGTCGGCGGAGCGCGGGTGCATCTCGGGGAAGGCCGCGACGCCGACGCAGAAGTCGCCCGACTCCTTGATGAGGCGGACCAGTTCGGCGGCGTAGGTCAGGCCCTCGGGATGTGCGATCCAGTCGGCCGTCGGGTCGCCGGGCGGGTCGCCGCGCACGGCCAGCATGTTGCGGATCCCGGCGTCGGCGTACTGGCCGATGATGTTGCGCAGTTCGGCGACGGAGTGGTCGACGGCCGTGAGGTGGGCCACCGGGGTCAGTGTCGTGTCGGCGACGATCTGCTGGGTCTCCTTGACCGTCCCCGCGCGCGTGGAACCGCCGGCGCCGTAGGTCACGGAGACGAAGTCGGGGGCGACCGCCTCCACCCGCCGCAGGGCGCTCCACAGGTTCTTCTCGCCCTTGGCCGTCTTCGGCGCGGAGAACTCGAACGAGTACGTCGTCTTGCCGGACGCGAGCATGTCGCGCACGGTGCGTGCGCGATCAGTCCTGGTGGATGCGGTTCCGAGGGCCATACGGGCAGGTTAGCCAGGGGGCGGCGGTCACCCAACCGGATGCGGGATATTTGTCCGCATTGTCGATTTGTTGTCCATCCCTTGGACACATGCCTCCGGCACCCGCCTACGCCTGCCGCAGTCGCTTCGTGAACTCGGCCGCGGCGGCACCCGGGTCGTCCGCCGCGGTGATCGCCCGGACGACCACGACGCACCGGGCACCGGCCTCCAGCACCTCGTCGAGGTTGCCGAGGTCGATGCCGCCGATGGCGAACCAGGGGCGGTCCGTGCCGAGTGCGGCCGTGTGCCGGACCAGGTCGAGGCCGGGTGCGTGGCGGCCGGGCTTGGTGGGGGTCGGCCAGCACGGGCCGGTGCAGAAGTAGTCCACGCCGTCCTGGACGGCGGCAGCGGCGGCCTCGGTCTCGGCGTGCGTGGAGCGGCCGACGAGGACGTCGTCGCCGAGGATCGCGCGGGCGGCGGGCACCGGGAGGTCGCCCTGCCCGAGGTGCAGCACGTCGGCTCGGGCGGCATGGGCGACGTCCGCCCGGTCGTTGACCGCGAGGAGCTTGCCGTGCCGGGCGCAGGCGTCGGCGAAGACCTCGAGGTGCTCCAGCTCCTCCCCCGCCTCCAAGCCCTTGTCGCGCAGCTGCACGATGTCGACGCCGCCCGCCAGCACCGCGTCGAGGAACTCGGGCAGGTCGCCCTGGCTGCGGCGGGCGTCCGTGCACAGGTAGAGCCGGGCGTCGGCGAGCCGGGCGCGGGCGTTCGCGGCGGTGTCGGGCATGCGGATGTCCCCCAGGTCGGTGGCGTGGCCCGCGGCGGAGCGCGGCCCTGGCTTGTGTCCCGAGGATACGGAGCGTGCCTCGCCACGGTCGCTCCGCGGCCCGCCGGAACGGGGAGGCCGCCGCTCCCGGGGGCCGCGGGGGCTCCCCCTCGGCCCCGGGGAACACGGCGTCAGCGTGTCGCCGCCGTGGCGTACGGACCGCGGACCGCCGTGACCGCCGGGGGCCGTGGGGCGCGGCCCGTACGCCGGGCGGGGTCTGTCAGGTCAGACGGCGAGCGCCTGGGCGCGGCGCTTCACCTCCGTGCCGCGATTCTCACTCAGCGCCTGGGCGGGCGTGCCGGGCAGGGTCTCGTCGGGCGTGAAGAGCCACTCCAGCATCTCCTCGGCCGTGAAGCCGTCGTCCCGCAGCAGCGTCAGGGTCCCGACCAGGCCCTTGACCACCTTGTCCTCGTCGATGAAGGCCGCGGGGATGTGCAGCGCGCGGTTCTCACCGCGCCGCACGGCGATGAGCTGGCCTTCCCTGATCAGCTGGCGTACGCGGGTCACCTCGACGCCGAGCATCTCCGCGATGTCGGGGACGGTGAGCCAGGCAGGCACGAGAGCATCGATCTTTGCGTCAATCTCGGTCACGTCTCAAGCCTGCCATCTGGCACTGACAGTCGGAAACCGGACCCGTCCGGCCCGGGGCCGCCGCACCCGGGCGGAGGCTACGCCGTCGCCGCCTTGAGCGGCCTCGCCGGGTCGGCCAGCAGCCGCGGGTCCACCGTCGTGCCGGCCTGGATCACGCGTTTGCCCTGGGCCAGGTCCCGGGGGCGGCCCACCGCCAGCAGGGCGACCAGGCGGTCCTCGCGCAGCCAGCAGACCGTCCAGGCGGGTCCCGAGGGGTCGCCGCGCCACAGGGTGGTGTCGGTGGCCGTGTGATGACCGGCGTACTGGACGAAGCGGCCGAACTGCTCGGACCAGAAGTACGGCACCGGGTCGTAGGCCACCGGGGCCTCGCCGACGGCGGCGCCGATGATGTTGGCGGCGACCGTGCGCGGGCCCTGGAGGGCGTTGTCCCAGTGGTGCACCAGCAGCCGCTCGCCGTAGCGGCCGGACGGGAAGGAGGCGCAGTCGCCGACCGCGTAGACGTCGGGGACGGAGGTGCGCAGGCGGTCGTCGGCCAGGACGTCGCCGTGCGCGCCGAGGTCGATCCCGGAGCCGGCGAGCCAGGCGGTGGCGGGCCGGGCTCCGATACCGACGACGACCGCGCCGGCGGGCAGCCGCGAGCCGTCGTCGAGGACGACGACGTGGCCGGGCTCCCCGGGACCGCCCGTCTCGACGCGCTCCACGCGCGCGTGGGTGCGCAGTACGGCGCCCGAGTCGGCGTACCAGCCGGTCATCGGCGCGGCGGCCTCGGCGGGCAGCGCGCCGGCGAGGGGCCGGTCGGCGGCCTCCACGACGGTGACGGCGCAGCCCGCCTCGCGCGCGGCGGTGGCGAACTCGGCGCCGATCCAGCCCGCGCCGACGACCACGATCTCGTGCTGCCGGGCTAGCACCGGCCGCAGCCGTTCGGCGTCGTCCAGGGTGCGCAGCAGGTGTACTCCGGGCACGCCCTCCGCGCCGGGCAGCCGGATCGGTTCGGCGCCGGTCGCGAGGACGAGGAGGTCGTACGGCACGGGTCCGTCGGAGGTGTCCAGGACGTGCGCGCGGGGGCGGACGCCCAGGGCCTCGCAGCCGAGCCGCAGGGTGATGCCGAGTGCCTCGAAGTCGACGTCGAAGGCGGAGCCCTCGGCCGTGCCGAGCAGAACGGCCTTGGACAGCGGGGGACGGTCGTACGGCTGGTGCGGCTCCGCGCCGATCAGGGTCACGGTGCCGGTGAAGCCCTGCTCCCGCAGGGCGACCGCGGTCTGCACGCCCGCCATGCCGGCGCCCACCACGACCACGCGGCGCTCCGCGTCCGCTCCCCGTTCCCGGGTCCGCTCCTGCGTCTGCTCGCTCACCTGATCACCTTAGACACCGACGATCGGTCAGTCAGTCCTCGTGGGCGGTGACCTGCTCCACAACGCTCGTCCCGCTGCCCCGCTGCGACTCCCACTCCCAGGTCTCGTCCAGGCGCACCCGCCCGTCCGGCAGTTCGGCGACGGTCGACACGCAGTGTCCCGACGACGTGCTTCCGTCGGTCTTGAGCTGCACGTACCGGAAGTCGAGGCGGTCGCCCTCCCTGGTGCCCACCAGACGTCCGCGGACGACGTCACCGCCCGCGTACTCGGCCCATACGGCACCGTCCTGCTCGTGGTAGGTGAACCGGGTGCGCGTCCCCACCTGGCCGGGCGCCTGGTCGGCGACGGGGGCGAGAACGAGACCGTCGAGTGAACGCGCCACGGGCGGAGGCTCCCTTACAAGTGCGATGCGCTGCGGGCTAGGGTGGCCAACGTAGAGCACTCGCGGGAGCCCGGACGCACCGGGCTGAGAGGGAGGCTGGCGGCCTCCGACCGTACGAACCTGATCCGGGTCATGCCGGCGAAGGGAGGGGCTGGACGCCCATGTCGTCACCACCGACTCCTGCTTCCGTGTCCGGAGCCGCCGCGAGGGCCGCGTCGTCGCGTACGCCGGACGTCCTCGTCGTCGGCGGCGGGATCATCGGCCTGGTCACTGCCTGGCGGTCCGCTCAGCGCGGGCTCGCCACGGCCCTCGTGGACCCCGAGCCGGGCGGTGGGGCCGCCCAGGTGGCCGCCGGGATGCTGGCCGCCGTGACGGAGCTGCACTACGGCGAGCAGACGCTGCTCGCGCTGAACCTCGCCTCGGCCCGCCGCTACCCGGAGTTCGCGGCCGAGCTGGCCGACCTGACGGGCCACGACCTCGGTTACCGCCGGTGCGGCACCCTGGCCGTCGCGCTGGACGCCGACGACCGGGCCCACCTGCGGGAACTGCACGCGCTCCAGCAGCGCTCGGGCCTGGAGTCCGAGTGGCTGTCGGGGCGCGAGTGCCGGCGTTTGGAGCCGATGCTCGCGCCGGGTGTGCGCGGGGGTCTGCGGGTGGACGGCGACCATCAGATCGACCCCCGGCGCCTCGCCGGCGCGCTGGTGGCCGCCTGCGAGCGCGCGGGCGTCGCCTTCCACCGGGTGTGGGCCGACCGGCTCACCGTCGGGCGCGGCGGCGAGCGGGCGACGGGTGTCGTCACGGCCGACGGCACCGCGCTGGAGGCCGGGCAGGTGGTGCTGGCGGGGGGCAGCCTGAGCGGACGGTTCACCGGCGTCCCGGAGGACGTGCTGCCGCCGGTGCGGCCCGTGAAGGGGCAGGTGCTGCGGCTGACGATGCCGCGGACGCACGGGCCGCTGCTGAACCGGACGGTGCGTGCCGTGGTGCGCGGCAACCCCCTCTACCTGGTGCCCCGGGAGAGCGGCGAGCTGGTCGTCGGCGCCACCAGCGAGGAGCTGGGCTGGGACACCACGGTGACCGCGGGCGGCGTCTACGAGTTGCTGCGCGACGCCCACGAGCTGGTCCCCGGCATCACCGAGCTGCCGCTGGCGGAGACCCGGGCGGGTCTGCGTCCCGGGTCCCCGGACAACGCCCCGCTGCTCGGCCCGACCGGGCTGGCGGGCCTGCTGGTGGCCACCGGGCACTTCCGCAACGGCGTCCTGCTCACCCCGGTCACCGGCGACGCCATGGCGCACGCCCTGGCCACCGGGGAGCTGCCGGCCGAGGCCCGCCCCTTCACCCCCCGGCGCTTCGGCGCCGTCCCCGCACTCCAGCGACTCTCGGAGCAGCCCGCATGAACATCTCCGTCAACGGCGAGCCGCGCCAGGTGGCTCCCGGCACGGCCCTGGACGCCCTGGTCGGCACGCTCACCGCGGCGCCGTCCGGGGTGGCCGCCGCCCTGAACGAAACCGTCGTCCCACGCGCGCAGTGGCCCGCCACCGCGCTGGCCGACGGCGACCGCGTCGAAGTCCTCACCGCCGTCCAAGGAGGCTGACCATGGCCGACGATCCCTTCGTCCTCGGTGGTACGTCCTACGGGTCCCGCCTGATCATGGGCACCGGCGGGGCGCCCAGCCTCGACGTGCTGGAGCGGGCCCTCGTGGCCTCCGGGACCGAGCTGACGACCGTCGCGATGCGGCGCGTGAACGCCTCGGTGCACGGGTCCGTGCTGTCGGTGCTGGAGAAGCTCGGCATCCGGGTGCTGCCGAACACGGCCGGCTGCTTCACCGCCGGGGAGGCGGTCCTCACCGCCCGCCTCGCGCGCGAAGCCCTCGGCACCGACCTCGTGAAGCTGGAGGTCATCGCCGACGAGCGCACCCTGCTGCCGGACCCGATCGAGCTGCTGGACGCGGCGGAGACGCTGGTCGACGACGGGTTCACGGTGCTGCCGTACACCAACGACGACCCGGTCCTGGCGCGGAAGCTGGAGGACGTCGGGTGCGCCGCGGTCATGCCGCTCGGTTCGCCGATCGGGTCGGGACTGGGCATCCGCAACCCGCACAACTTCGAGCTGATCGTGGAGCACGCGCGTGTGCCGGTGATCCTGGACGCGGGGGCCGGCACGGCGTCGGACGTGGCGCTGGCGATGGAGCTGGGGTGTGCGGGTGTGATGCTCGCCTCGGCGGTGACGCGGGCGCAGGAGCCGGTGCTGATGGCGGAGGGGATGCGGTTCGCCGTGGAGGCGGGACGCTGTGCGCGGCGGGCGGGGCGGATTCCGCGGCGGCGGTTCGCCGAGGCGTCGTCTCCCGCGGAGGGCTTGGCGGTGCTGGATCCGGAGCGGCCCGCTTTTCAGTAGCCCTGGGCTGTCCCGCCGTTTCGTCTCCCGTCCACGCACCGCCCGGTTCCGGCCGGACGAGGGGTGGGCCTCGCCCGTGGGGCGCGTCCCCGTCGGCGGGCGGCCGTGCGTGGGAAGCGTCACAGGTGCGCTGCAGTACCGCACCCGATCGTCGGCTGCGACGCCGGGTGTCCGTGGTGGCTCGTAGACTCACCTGCGTGGACACGACCCTTCAGGACCCTCTCGTCGGGCAGGTGCTCGACGGCCGGTACCGCGTCGAGGCGCGGATCGCGGTGGGCGGGATGGCCACGGTCTACCGGGCCGTGGACACCCGCCTGGACCGCGTGCTCGCGCTGAAGGTGATGCACCCGGCGCTCGCGACCGACGCCACCTTCGTGGAGCGGTTCATCCGCGAGGCGAAGTCGGTGGCCCGGCTCGACCACCCCAACGTCGTACAGGTGTTCGACCAAGGGGCCGAGGGGGCGTACGTCTACCTGGCCATGGAGTACATCGCCGGCTGCACCCTGCGTGACGTGCTGCGCGAGCGCGGGGCGCTGCGGCCGCGGGCCGCGCTGGACATCCTGGAACCGGTGCTGGCCGCGCTCGGGGCCGCGCACCGGGCCGGATTCGTGCACCGGGACATGAAGCCGGAGAACGTCCTGATAGGCGACGACGGCCGGGTCAAGGTCGCCGACTTCGGCCTGGTCCGGGCCGTGGACACGGTCACCAGCACCACCGGGTCCGTCCTCGGCACCGTCTCCTACCTGGCGCCCGAGCAGATCGAGCACGGCACCGCCGACCCGAGGGTCGACGTGTACGCCTGCGGCGTCGTCCTGTACGAGATGCTGACCGGCGGCAAGCCGCACGACGGGGACTCCCCCGCCCAGGTGCTCTACAAGCACCTGCACGAGGACGTACCGCCGCCGTCGGCCGCCGTACGCGGGATGGCGTACGAGCTGGACGAGCTGGTCGCCTCGGCGACCGCGCGCAACCCGGAGATCCGGCCGCACGACGCCGTGGCGCTGCTCTCGCAGGCCCGCCAGGCGCGCGGGGCGCTGAGCGCGGACCAGCTGGACGCGGTGCCGCCGCAGGCGCTCGCCGCGGAGCACGACAACGCCGAGGACCGCACGAGCGTGATCCCGCGCGCGCTGACCTCCCCCACGCCCGGGTCCGCTCGCGCGGGAGGACTCCCAGCCCGGCCGCTGCCCGTCAACGAGGACGAGGCCGAAGCCGGCGGCCACGGTGACGCCGGGTTCCGCGCGGACGGGGTCAACCGCACCAGCCGGCTGGCGGCTCCCCCTCCGGCGCCGCCCCGGCGCCGCCGGCCGGAGCTGCGGCGCGGCCCGCTGACGATCGTCGTGGCCGTACTGCTGGTACTGGGCGTCGGCACCGGCGTCTGGTACATCAACTCCGGCCAGTTCACCAAGGTGCCGCCGCTGCTGTCCAAGACCGAGGCGCAGGCCCGGGACCGGCTTGAGGACTCCGGGCTGGACGCCGGCACGGTCCGGCACGCCTACAGCGACACCGTGGAGCGCGGCAAGGTCATCAGCACCGACCCCGGGGTGGGCACCCGCATCCGGAAGAACGACTCCGTGTCGTTCACGATCTCCGACGGCCCCGACACCGTGAAGCTGCCGGACGTCCAGGGCTACAAGCTGGACCGGGCCCGGACCCTGCTGGAGGACGAGGGACTGGAGCCGGGCATGGTGACCCGGGCGTTCAGCGACGAGGTCCCCAAGGGCTTCGTGATCTCCACGAAGCCGAAGACGGGCACCACGGTGCGTTCGGGCTCGGCGGTCGCCCTGGTCGTCAGCAAGGGCAGCCCCATCGACGTCCCGGACGTCACCGGCGACGACCTGGCCGACGCACGGGCCGAGCTGACGGAGGCCGGCCTGAAGGTGAAGGTCGCCGAGGAGCAGGTGAACTCCGAGTACGACAGGGGCCAGGTCGCCCGGCAGACGCCTGACCGGGGCAGCCGCGCCGCCGAGGGCGACACGGTGACGCTCACGGTGTCCAAGGGCCCCGAGATGATCGAGGTCCCGGACGTGGTCGGCGACAGCGTGGACGACGCCAAGCGGACGCTGAAGGACGCCGGCTTCCAGGTGGACGAGGACCGCGGTCTGCTCGGGCTGTTCGGCGACACGGTGAAGGACCAGTCGGTCGACGGCGGGGACACGGCTCCCAAGGGGTCGACCGTCACCATCACGATCCGCTGACGAGGCGGCCCGCCGGCCGGGGGCGGGCGGGGCCGCCCGGCGCGCGCCGCGAGCGGTCGAACAAGCCGAACAAGTGGCCAACCAGCCCCGTATCAAGGGCTCTTGCCCTCTCTGCCTCCCACGGCGGGGACCGCTACTATGGCGGCTCCGCAGACGGTCGGGGCCTGCGGCGGCGGACGGGGGGAGGGCGTCTTGGGGGCGGAACCGGTCGCGCGGACGGCCGTCACCGACGACTGGCAGGTGAGCATCCTCGGCCCCGCCGGAAACCCGGTCGGCGGAGGAGTCATCGTCCCGCCCCGCTACGTTCTGACCTGCGCCCATGTCGTGACGTCGGCCATGGGCGGACGGCTTGGGGACGACCCGCACGCCACCGTCACGGTCACCCTCAGCAGCGGACTGAAGCTCACGGGCTCCCCGGGCGGCGGGCACCGGTACACCGGCGGGAGCCACCACGAGGACGTCTCGGTGCTCACCCTGCACGGCGATCTGGGGCAGGCCAACGGCCGGCTCCCCACCTCGCACGCCCACCTCTCCACCGGCGCCTATGCCGCCAAACGGCCGATGCAGGTCTACGGCTACCCGCAGGGCCAGCCGCACGGGGTGTGGGCCGACTGCCTGATGGCCGGGCGGGGCGGCCCGGAGTCGGCGCTGATCCAGCTGAACGACGCACCGGACACCGGCCGCAGAGTCGCCCGCGGATACAGCGGCTGCGGGGTCCGGGACGCCGCGACCTCCCGCGTCGCCGGGCTCGCCGTACTGCGCGACAAGTCGCCGGAGGCCGGCGTGACCTGGATGATTCCGCTGGAGCGGCTGGCCCGCGACTGGCCCCCCTTACGGGCGGCGCTGGCCCTGTCCGGCGACCGCTTGCCGCCGCCGCCCGCCCCCGGACCGCCGGATCCGGACGACGGCCCGTTCGACGACGAGGCCATGGACGACCTCTACCGGCTGCTGCTCGACGGCCGGGTCACGATGCCCGGGCTGGTGGTGCTGCGCGACGAGGCGCTCGGGCCGGTCCGCCGCCCGTGGCAGGGCTCCCCCGAGGACATCCTCGGCATCGTGCACGACCTGCGGCACATCGCCCAGGCGGGGCGGCCGGTGCCGCCGCTGCTGACCTTCGTCGCCGCGCTGTCCCGGCGCGTCCCCGGTCCGCGCGGACAGGAACTGGCCCGCTGGGTGCGCGGGCGGGCGGGGCACTGCACCCCGGCGGTCGATCCCGGACCGCTGCTGGAGCGCCGGGTGCGTCCCGGCGGGGCGGGCACCCGGTGGACCTACGCCACGTTCCGCGTCACCCCCGCGTCGCCGAGCCGGCACTATCTGCTCGATGTCTTCCGGCAGGACGAGGGCGCCCCGCGGGAGGCGGTGCGGCAGTACACCGAGGCGATGCGGCTGGGGCGGATCGAGCGGCTCGTGGTGGACGAGATCATCCGCATGCGCCGGGAGAAGGCCATCGACTCGCCCGACCTGTTCGTGGAGTTCGTCCTGCCCCGTGAGCTGCTGGGCAGGCCGGTCGACGGTCTGCCCATCACGACCCCCAGCGGCGCGGAGGTGCGTCTGGGGGTGGTGCACCCGGTCGCCGTGCGCAGCCTCGAGCGCCAGAACGCGTCGGAATGGGTCGACTGGGGGCATAACTGGTCCCGGAAGTGGGACAGGATGAAGGCATTGTCCGCACTCTCCGGAGAGGGCGTGGTGGCAGTGATCCCCGCCCGGAACCAGGACGGCTCGTCCTACGAGGCGCTGTTCTCCGCCCTGTACGCGGAGGACGGGCCCTTGGCGCTGGTCCTCGGGTTTCCTCCGCGGGTGTCCCGCAGGCGCGCCCCCGACGCGGAGTTCGACGCGGCCCTGGACGCGGGCGTTCCGGCCCTGGTCTGGGCCCACGAAGAGCAGGACGGACAGCCCGTCTCGGGCGACCTGCCGAACCGGTTGCGGGCCGCCGGGGTGCGCACCCTGCCCGAGGAGGTGCTCCGGGCCCGCCGCGGGGAGTGGTCGTCCCGGCCCGGCGCGGCCCGGCCGCGGGTCGGGGGCGGCCTGCGTCTGGGC
>NZ_RAIF01000012.1:377923-383980 GCF_003671715.1 Streptomyces sp. E2N166
GACCGGCTGCCCCCGCACACGCCCCTGACCCCACCCGCCCCCGCTCCCGGAGGTGCCCCCTCGTGACCGAGCCCGGAACCCCGCAGCCGCCGGCGTGGTGGATCTACCGCGGTGACGGCGTCCCGCACAACGGCATCGAACGGCTGCCCGACCCGCCGAGCTGGCGTCCGCTGCAACAGGGCATGCCGCCCCAGGACGAGGCCGTCCTCCCGCAGCCGGCCGACACCCGGCGGGGGCGGGTCTTCCAGGTCGACCACGGACTGGTCGACGCGGTCAACGCGGCCCTGCTGCTGCGCCGCCCGCTGCTCCTCACGGGCCGCCCGGGCACCGGCAAGTCCACCCTCGCGCACGCCGTCGCCTACGAACTCGGGCTGGGCCCCGTGCTCCACTGGCCGGTGACGTCGCGCACCACGCTGCAGGACGGCCTGTACGCCTACGACGCCATCGGCCGGCTGCACGAGGCCAACCTGCGCCGCGCGGGCCTGGAGACGGGCGGCGGCACCGGCGACATCGGCCGCTTCCTGCGGCTCGGGCCCCTGGGCACGGCGCTGCTGCCTCGCCACAGGCCGCGCGTCCTGCTCATCGACGAACTCGACAAGAGCGACATCGATCTGCCGAACGACCTGCTCACCGTCTTCGAGGAGGGCCGTTTCACCGTCGAGGAGCTGTTGCGGCTGCCGCCGGACCAGCGCACCGTCCCGGTGCGGACGGCGGACGGCGGGGCGGCACCGGTGACGGACGGAGAGGTGAGCTGCTGGGCCTTTCCGGTCGTCGTGATCACCTCCAACGAGGAACGCGAGTTCCCCGCCGCGTTCGCCAGGCGGTGCCTGCGTTACGACATCGAGCAGCCGGGACCGGAGCGGCTGGCGGCGATCGTCGCCGCGCACCTGGGCGCCGACGCACTGGAGGAGGCGGCGCCCCTGGTGGAGGCGTTCCTCACCGAGCAGAACAACGGGAGTGTCGCCGTCGACCAGTTGCTGGGCGCCATCCAGCTGGCGCGGGCGGGCGCCGACGAGGACCCGGAGCAGTGGCAGGACCTGTTGCGCACCCTCTGGCGGCACCTGGAGACGGGGCCCTGATGCCGTACGAACCGCCGGAGCGCCCCGCTCCGGACGCCCGGGAGATCGCCGAGGTCCTGTGGCTCGCGGCGCGGCTGGCCCGTGCGACCCGGGACCCGCAGCCCGCCCGGTCGGCCTCGCGTACACCCCGGCTGTCCGGGATCGCGGGCCAGCTGGAGCCGGGCTCGCCACGGCGCCGGCGCGGTGCCGGGGCCTCGGCGGACCGGCCCGGTCAGGCGCCGGACGACTCCTGGCCCGAGTGGGCCGAACCGGGCGCCGGGGGGCCACGGCTGCACGTGCGGAGCACCGGCGCGCCGGACGGCCGGACGAGCGACCCCGTGCCGGCGCTGCCGGTGCGCTCCCCGGGGGTGCGGCCGTTGGCCAGGACGGCGGAGCTGGCCAAGGCGCTGCGGCCGTTGCGGCGACGTGCCGCGTCCAGCGTCCGGCACCGGCTGGACGAGGAGGCGACGGCCGACCGGGCGGCCGAGACCGACGTCTGGGAACCGGTGCTGGTCCCGGCGGAGGAACCCTGGCTGGATCTCGTACTGGTGGTGGACACCGGCGAGTCGATGGTGCTGTGGGACGGCGCGGTGGCCGAACTGCGCGCGGTGCTGCGCCGGGCGGGGGCCTTCCGTTCGATCACCGTGCGCTGGCTGGAGCACCTGCCGGGCGGCGCCGTGACGGTGCGCACCACTCCGCCGCCGTGGCCGGACGGCGCGCCGCGCCCGGCCGCCCGTGCGGACCGGCGCCTGCACCACTCCCCGCGCGGTGCCGTACTCGTCCTCAGCGACGCGATCGGTCCCGGATGGGGCTCGGGAGCGGTGGACCGGCTGCTGGCGCGCTGGGCGCGCGGCGGCCCCACGGCTCTGGTGCAGCCGCTCGACCGGCGACTGTGGCACCGCACCGCCCTGCGACCGCTCCCCGTCGCCCTCAAGGCCTCCCGGCCCGGCGCCCCCAACGCGGATCTGCGCACGGACGCCGACCGTCCGGGGCTGCTGGTGCCCGTGGTCGAACTGGCCCCGGCGGCCCTGCAGATGTGGGCCCGGCTGGTCGCGCGCCCGGAGAGCTCGCCGTTCCAGGGGTACGCGGTACGGGCCGACGGCGCCGTGCGTCCGGAGCCGGGGCAGGGGCAGGCCGCTCCGGGGCCCGCGGTGCGGGACGAGCGGCTGTCGCCGCTGGACCGGGTGCTGGCGTTCCGCGCGGAGGCGTCGCCGCAGGCCTTCGAACTGGCCGGCTATCTCGCCGCCGCTCCCCTGTTCCTGCCGGTGATGCGCCTGGTCCAGCAGGTCATGGCGCCGCGCACGACCCCCTCGCACCTGGCGGAGGTCTTCCTGTCGGGCCTGCTGCACCCGGTGCCACCGGGGTCCCGCCCGGCCGAGCAGACCGAGTTCGACTTTCCCGAGACCGTTCGGTCGCTGCTGCTGGGCTCGCTGCACCGGCAGGAGAGCCGCCGGGTGCTGACGGCCGTGTCGGGCTACCTGGCGGAGCACTCCTCGGCACCGTACCGGTTCGCCGCCACGCTGACGGATCCGTCGCGTGAGCTGCCCTCCCGGATCAGCGTCGAGAGTCTGCCGTTCGCCAAGGTCGACGCGGCGGTCGCCGACGCCCTCGGGGGCGGCTTCGCCACCAGGGCGCGCGAACTGCGGGATCTCATCTCCCGGCAGCACCGACCCGGGGGAAACAGTGACGCAAAGTCGCCATACGATTACGGCGTGACCGACACCACAACCTCCAGTGGAGCCATCGAAGCGGAAGCCGGCCGCCCCCGTCCGGCCGGACGCGGCACCCGGGACGAGGGGGCGTCCGCACCGACGGGGGAACAGTCACGGCACACCGCGGGAAGGGATCCATCCGTGGCCGAGTCCGCCTCTCACCCGGTCGGCGTCAACGGCCCCTCGAAAACAGCGCAGGCTCCGGCGGGCGCGCTTCCGACGCTCACCCGTCCGATGCGTTTCGAGGAGACCGTGCCGCAGGTGTGGGGCCGGCGCATCCCGCCGCGGAACCACAACTTCACCGGGCGCAGCGAGCTCATCACGCAGTTGCACGACCGGCTGGCGGACCGGCGCGCGGCCATCGTGCCGCAGGCCTTCTTCGGCCTCGGCGGCGTGGGCAAGACGCAACTGGCTGTCGAGTACATCTACCGCTACCAGTCCCAGTACCAGCTGATCTGGTGGATCAACGCCGAGGACCCCGCCCTGGTCCGCTCAGCCATCGCCGCTCTCGCGCCGCACCTGGGCCTGGAGGCCGGGCCCAGCGGTGACGAGGCGCTTCCGCTCGTCCTCGACGCGCTGCGCCGGGGCTCTCCCTACCGCAGGTATCTCTTGGTCTTCGACAACGCCGACCGGCCCGAGGACCTGGAGGAGTACTTCCCCTCCGGCGAGGGGCACATCCTGATCACCTCGCGCAACCAGAGCTGGGCCGGCCACGCGCACCCCGTCTCGGTGGACGTCTTCTCCCGCGAGGAGTCGGTCCGCTTCCTGCAGCGCAGGGTGCCCGGCATGCCCGCGCAGGACGCCTCCCGCCTCGCGGAGGCACTCGGTGACCTGCCGCTCGCGGTGGAACAGGCCGGTGCCTGGCACGCGGAGACGGCGATGTCGGTCGACGAGTACCTGGAACTGCTGCGCGAGCACGCGGACCGGCTGCTGGACACCTCCGTCCCTTCCGGGTATCCGCACTCCGTGGTGGCGACCTGGAACCTGGCGATGGAGCGTCTCGCGCGGCGCAGCCCCGCGGCCGTCCAGCTGCTGCGGCTGTGTTCCTGCATGGCCCCGGAGCCGATCAGCTGGGCGATGCTGCGCAGTGCCGCGTTCGCGCCGCTTCCCTCACCGCTAGCCGAGGCGCTGCGCGACCCGGTCGAACTGGGCCTGGCCACCCGGGAGATCGGCCGGCTCGCGCTCGCCAGGATCGACCACCGCAGCAACAGCCTGCAGATGCACCGGCTCGTGCAGGCGGTGCTCTTCAACCAGATGTCGGAGCAGGAGCAGGAGGACACCTACCACCTGACCCACGTGCTGCTGGCCGCCGCCGACCCGCAGGAGCCGGAGGACAACGACAACTGGCGCCGGTACTCCGAGCTGCGGCCGCACATCCGGCCCACCCGGGCCGTCGAGTGCGACCACCGGGAGGTGCGGGACCTGGTCATCAACGAGATCCGCTACCTGTACCTGCACGGCGACTACACCGGCGGCACGGAACTGGCCGAATTCGCTCGCAAGGAGTGGCAGCAGCGGCTGGGCGACGACCACCCGCAGACGATGCGGACCACCCGCTCCTACGCCACGCTGATCCGCAACTTCGGCCGCTTCGACGAGGCCCGGGAGCTGAACGCGGAGCTGCTGGTGCGGGCCCGCCGCGTGTTCGGCGAGGACCACGAGGAGACCCTCGCCATCGCCAACAGCAACGCGGCCGACCTGCGGGTGCTCGGCGACTTCGAGCAGGCGACGGAGCGGGACGCCGACACCCTGGAGCGGCTGACCGGGAGCTTCGGCCGGGACTACCCGCTGGCGCTGATGTCCGCCGCCAACCACGCGCTGGACCTGCGACTGCTGGGCCGCTTCCAGGAGGCGCTGGAGCTGGACGCGGACACCTACCAGCGACGGGTGCGCATCTTCGGCCCGGACGATCCCGTCACCCTGGTGGTGGCGGCCAACTACGCCCGCGACCAGCGGGAGCTGGGCGACTACCGGGGCTCCACCGAGTCGCTGCGGGCGCTGTACCCGAAACTCCGCGACCGGCAGGGCCGCGAGCACCCCGCCACGCTCGACGTGGCGAAGAACCTCGCGGTCTCCCTGCGCGCGATGGGCGCCTACGAGGAGGCGTACGACCGGTCCTCCCGGACGGTGGAGCGCTACCGGGCCAGGTACGGCGAGGGCGACCTCAACACGCTGGCGGCGGTGGGCAACTACGCCATCGACCTGCTGCTGCGCGGCGAGTTGGAGGACGCCGAGCGGCTGGCGGCGCAGACCGTGGCCGGGTACGAGCAGTTGTTCGGCGCGGACCATCCGTACATGCCGATGACCGAGACGAACCACGCTCTGGTCCTCAGCGCGCTGGGCGAGCACGAGCGGGCGCTGTCCCTGAACCTCGCGGCCTACGAGAAGCTGGCGGCCCGCTTCGGTCCGGAGCACAACTGCACGCTGCGCTGCGGGGTCAACCTCGCCAACGACCTGCACACGGCGGGCCGCCACGAGGAGGCGGCGCAGGCAGACGGACGGCATCTGGAGGCGCTGCGCTCCACCGTCGGGCCCGATCATCCGGTGACCCTGGTCTGCGGCGGCAACCTCGCGCACGACCTCGGTGCCCTGGGCAGACGGGACGAGGCCGAGGCCCTGCTCGCCGACGTCCTGACCCGATTCTCCCGGACCCTGGGCCGGGACTACCCGGTCGCCGAGGTGTTCGCCAGGGGCGAGCGGGCGTTCTGCGACATCGAGACGCCGGTGTTCTGACCTGGGTGCGCCTCGGCACGGGGCTCCGCCTCGACCGCGAGCCCCGCCTCGGCGGCAGGATCCGCCTCGGCTGCGGGTTCCGCCTCGGTCTCGAGCGCCCCGCCAACCGCGGGCATCCCACCGGCGACGAAATCCTTGCCGACTGCGGCGCCCGTCAGCCAGGACGCCAGCGTCAGCGGGTCGGGGGGCCGCGTCGGGGCGGGCTCTTCCGGTGTCGCTCCGTCCCGCGCGCTGAGGTGCAGGAAGAGGTGGTGGACGAGTTCGGTGCGGCGGACCAGGACATCGGCGCCGGGCAGCCCCTCCTCGGCGGCCGCGGCGGCGAGTTCCGCCCACCGCTCCGCCCGGTGCGGCCCGGCGGCCACCGCCTCCGCGGCCTCCCGCGCCGGCAGGGCCCGCTCGGCGCCCCGCTGCCGCGCCGCCCACCGCCCGAACTCCGGCCCCGGCCCCGCCACCGCACCGGAAGCCGCCCTTACGTCGTCCGCGGGCAGCGGTCCGGCCGGGCTGCCGGCCCGCCACAGCGCGGCCAGCCGCTCGGTTCCGGTCTCGTCGACGGC
>NZ_RAIF01000012.1:383990-384906 GCF_003671715.1 Streptomyces sp. E2N166
GACCGCCTCGTCACCCGCCTGCACCCGGGCGACCGCCCGCACCAGCCGCACAGCCTCGCTCCCATTCCCGATCCCGCCCGGACCCGCACCCGCACCCGCGCTCCCGCCCCCGGCCGCGCCCCCGCCCCGCACGGTCTCCGCGAGCCGTTCGAGGAAGCGGGCGCCGAGTCCGGTGAGCCGGACATGGGTCTCGGCCTCCGCCAGGCCGCGCTCGACGTGCGCCCGGGTCTGCGTCAGGCGCCATGCCGCGTCGGCCTGTTCGGGCCCGTGCCGCCTGCCGCTGCGGTCCCGCCAGAACGCCAGGTCTCCGAGGTGGGCGTAGATGCCCTGGAGCAGTCCGCCGGGAGGCCGCGGGTCCGGTCGCCACGGCGCGTACAGCCAGGGGCGGCCTCCCGGTTCGTACAGGGTCACCAGGTCGGTCAGGGCGCTCAGTTTGCTGTGCTGGAACTCGTGCAGCAGCGTCAGCGCCAGCCTCTCGGGGTCGGCGGGCCAGGAGGTGAGCACTGTGCCGAAGGCATGCCGTGAGGTGGCGGACGCCACGCCGCGCGCCGGGGCCGGCAGGGGCACGATGCCGTTGAGTCCGGCCGCGAGTTCCTCGGCGCGGCGCGGATGGCTCTCGACGAGCAGCTCCCAGGCCTGCCGCAGGAGTCCCTGCCAGGCCGCCGGCCCGGCGCTCGCCGTCTCCAGCGCGGGCAGCCCCGGTACGGCGGTCTCCAGCGGCAGCCGGAGCGTCAGCCCCCGGTGCCGGGCGTCGAGCACGGCGACGGGTTGCCAGCCGTGCCCGGTGCGGGACGGGTCGCGCGGCAGGACCCGTTCGCCGCCGGCGGTCAGCACGCGTACCCGGCAGCTGCCGGACGGCGCGGCCGAGGCGTCGGCGTCGCCGCCCGCGGCCCGTTCACCGCGCGCCGGGTTCCCG
>NZ_RAIF01000012.1:384927-393893 GCF_003671715.1 Streptomyces sp. E2N166
CGCGCACCTCGCCGAGCCCGGTGACCGTCCCCAGCCCGGGCAGTCTCAGCCGCCCCTCCCGCACCGGCACGGCGATCCGGGACGGGTGGGCCGCGCGTACCGCGGCGAGGACCGCGAGGGCGGCGAGTTCCCGGGTGGCGCACCCGCCCCGGCGGTGCGCCGGGCAGTGGCGCAGGGTGCGGGCGGCCCAGGTGCCGAACGCGGGGCCGTCCACCACCGCCCGGGTCACCTCGGGAGCGACGCGTTCGACGCCCGCCAGCAGGTCCGCGGCCGGCTCGGCGGCCCCGCCGCACGGACCGTCCAGGGCACGTCGCAGCAGCAGGAGGTTGCGGCTGCGCCGGGCGCGGCGCAGCAGCACCACCGCCGTCCGCCCGCCCTCCCCAGCGGCGAGGGCGTCGAAGACGTCGTCCGGGAGGACGTACGGGCCGATCACGCCCGCGCCGCCGAGCGGGCGAGCCAGCGTCTGATGTGCCCGATGAGCAGGAGCAGGTCGGTGCAGTAGACGGTCGGAGCACGGTAGCCGGAGCCGGGCCGGTAGCGGTGGCCGTACTCGCCGCCGCCGCAGACGGACAGCTCCGGACAGCGCAGGCACTGCTCGGACAGCGCGCGTTCCCCGGCCTGGCGGGCGGCGAACCCCGGGTGCAGCAGAACCTCGTCGAAGGAGTTCCGGAAGACGTCCAGGCCGCTCTCGGAGGCGCCGTCGGGTCCGGTGCGCAGGGTGTCGTTCTGGTGGACCGCCCCGTCGGCCTCGACGAACACGGAGACGGTACTGGTGATGCCCACCCAGTCGAGCCGGCTGTGGCCGCCGAGCACCGTGTGCAGCAGTTCGTCGAGGATCCGCACGGAGGTCTCCTTGCGCGGCGCCCCGGCCCAGCGGTCGAAGACGGCGGCCAGCCATCGCCCGTACGCGCCGGCCGGCGCGGGTGGCCGGGCGCCCCAGTGGCCGTGCGGCAGCAGGAAGTCGATCAGCGGCGGCCGGGTCGGCAGCAGCGACTCGTAGACGGCGACCGGGTCCGCGGCGGCGTCCACGGTGCACAGCAGGCCCGCGTACAGCTGCGGGTACGTGCCGGACAGCAGGTGCAGTCCCGCCATCACGTCGTCGTACGACCCACGGCCCGACGGTGTGCGGCGGTGCGCGTCGTGCGCCTGCCGGTCGCCGTCCACGCTGACGCCGACCCGCACCCGGTGCTCGGCCAGCGTGTCCAGCATGCGGGCGTCGAGGAGGGTGCCGTTGGTCTGGACGGTGAACTCGGCCTCGGTGCCCGCCTCCCGGACGGTCTCCCGGACGGTGCGTACGGCCTCGGCGACGCCCTCGGGCCCGGCCAGCAGCGGCTCGCCGCCGTGCAGCACGATCCGGACCTGCCGCAGCCCGTGGCGCTCCGCGTGTTCCGCGATGCGCTGCGCCGTGCGGCGAAGGGTCGCCGGGCTCATGGCGAGGGGCTGACGGCGCCAGGTCAGGTCGCCGTGCTCGTAGATGACGCAGTAGTCACAGGCGAGGTTGCACCGGCTGCGCGTCTTGAGGACGAACTGGCGCAGCGGGGCCGGCCGCCAGCCCTCGTCGAGGAGCGCCGCGACGTCGACCGCCGGTTGGTCAGGCGCTCGCCTGCCAGCTGGTGTATTCGTCGTCATGGGACTCCGCGGCCTCCGTCTGCAGCCGCTCCAGGGCCACCGCCAGTACGGAACCGGGAAGCGCGCGCAGTTGGTCGACGGTGAATCCGGCGATGTCCGGCAGTCCGCACTCGACCCCCGTGGTCTCTTCCATGCCTCGGCCCCCTCCTGCTTCCGGGACGTCCGGCATCCGGCCCCGCGCCGCGGCACTCCGGCCGCAAGGGCATGGTAGGCGGATCCCCCGGGGCGCGGGAGAGGGCCTCCGCCACCCGGCGACGGATCCGGACACCCGGTCCACCGGGCACGCCGGCCCGCTACCTCTCCCACACGGCACGCACGATCAAATGTGCCTCTCCCGTCGCCTTGGCCACGATCGCACCCGCCTCACCGCTCAGCTTCACCCCGAACTCCAGTTCCAGCCGTTGCGGGGCGACGTCGAGGGACGTCATCCGCGCGTGCGCCTCGGCGGCCATGCGCCGGATGCCGTCGAGGGCCTCGCCGAGCCCTTCCTGGGCGCGCCGGACCACCGTGCTTCCGTTGACCGAGATCTCCTGGAGGCCGTACACGTCCTCGTCGACGGGTTCGACCAGTACCCGGCCGCCGTTCGGCAGCGCGAAGCTGACGACGTCCCCCATGTGCACCCTCCCCTGGCTCGGCAGCGCCGGTGCGCTGGTGCAGTCGTACCCTGATCCGGGGTCGGCCCACACGTCCTGGCATCCTTGGTCCGGTCATGAGTACCGCGTCTTCTTCCTCCCGTATGCCGCGCAACCCCGTCGGCGGTCACGTCCCCGTGGCCGGCGGCCTGCACTCCGTGGGCCTGTCCTACGCCCGTGAGCTGAAGGCGGAGGCCGTGCAGGTCTTCGTCGCCAATCCTCGCGGCTGGGCCACGCCGGCCGGCAACCCGAAGCAGGACGAGGCGTTCCGGGAGGCCTGCGCGGCCGGGTCGCTCCCCGCCTACGTGCACGCCCCGTACCTGATCAACTTCGGTTCGCACACCGAGGCGACGGTGGAGCGGTCGGTGGAGTCGCTGCGGCACTCGCTGCGGCGCGGGCGGGCGATCGGCGCGCTCGGCGTGGTCGTGCACACCGGCAGCGCGACCGGCGGCCGGGAGCGGTCGGCGGCGCTGAAGCAGGTACGGGAGTACCTGCTGCCGCTGCTCGACGAGCTGACGCACGACGACGACCCGTACCTGCTGCTGGAGTCGACCGCCGGCCAGGGTGCCTCCCTGTGCTCGCGCACCTGGGACTTCGGTCCGTACTTCGAGGCGCTGGACGCCCACCCGAAGCTCGGCGTGTGCCTGGACACCTGCCACATCTTCGCGGCGGGGCACGACCTGACCGGCCCGTCCGGCATGCACCAGACCCTCGACCTGCTGGTGGACACGGTCGGCGAGGGCCGGCTCAAGCTGATCCACGCCAACGACTCCAAGGACGTGGCCGGGGCCCACAAGGACCGGCACGAGAACATCGGCGCCGGTCACATCGGCGAGGACCCGTTCCGGGCCCTGATGACCCACCCCGCGACCGAGGGCGTGCCGCTGGTCATCGAGACACCGGGCGGCAAGGAGGGGCACGCGGCGGACGTGGAGCGGCTGAAGAAGCTGCGCGACGGCTGACCCGCGGGGGCCGTACGGGAGGGTCAGAGCTCGGGGCCGTCCCCGGGCTCCTCCTGGTAGGAGTAGCGCTGCTCCTGCCACGGGTCGCCGATGTTGTGGTAGCCGCGTTCCTCCCAGAAGCCGCGGCGGTCGGCGGTCATGTACTCGATGCCGCGGACCCATTTCGGGCCCTTCCAGGCGTACAGGTGCGGGACGACCAGCCGGAGCGGGAAGCCGTGCTCGGCGGTGAGCAGCTCGCCGTCCTTGTGGGTGGCGAAGAGGGTGCGCTCGGCGGCGAAGTCGGACAGCCGGAGGTTCGAGCTGAAGCCGTACTCCGCCCACACCATCACATGGGTGACGGCGGGCGCGGGCGGGGCGAGGTCCAGGATGGTGGCGGCCGGAACGCCGCCCCACTCGGAGCCGAGCATGCTGAACTTCGTGACGCAGTGCAGGTCGGCGACGACCGTGGTGTACGGCAGGGCAGTGAACTCGTCGTGGGTCCAGCCGTACTTCTCGCCGTCGGCGGTGGTGCCGAAGACCCGGAACTCCCAGCGCTCGGGGCGGAACTTGGGGACCGGTCCGTAGTGCGTGACCGGCCAGCCGCGCTGCAGTCGCTGTCCCGGTGGGAGCTCGAACCGCGACGCTCCTTCCGGACCGCCTTCTCCCGATTCGTGTCCCGTCGGCTGACCCATGCCTCCATCCTGACAGACCCGGACCGATGCCCCTGACCCGCCCCACTTACATTCGGGCAAACACGCACAAGGACTGACAACCACGACTAAGCCTGTACTTACTTACTAAGTCGAGACTTACTGGACGATCTTCGATGCCGGTGCAATCATGCGGCGCAACACGCCAGTTCCCGTTCGAAGGAGCGTCAAGCGATGCAGGGCGACCCCGAGGTCATCGAGTTCCTCAATGAGCAGCTGACCGCCGAGCTCACGGCGATCAACCAGTACTTCCTGCACGCCAAGCTGCAGGACCACAAGGGCTGGACCAAGCTCGCGAAGTACACGCGCGCGGAGTCCTTCGACGAGATGCGCCACGCGGAGGTGCTCACCGACCGCATCCTGCTGCTGGACGGCCTGCCGAACTACCAGCGGCTCTTCCACGTGCGGGTCGGCCAGAGCGTGACCGAGATGTTCCAGGCCGACCGGGAGATCGAGGTCGAGGCGATCGACCGGCTGCGCCGCGGCATCGAGGTGATGCGGGCCAAGAACGACATCACGTCGGCCAACGTCTTCGAGGCGATCCTCGCCGACGAGGAGCACCACATCGACTACCTGGAGACACAGCTCGACCTGATCGAGAAGCTGGGCGAGTCGCTCTACCTGTCGACGGTCATCGAGCAGGTCCAGCCGGACTCGTCCGGCCCCGGCTCACTGTAGCCGGGCCGCTCGCCGCGGCTAGGCGGCTTCCGGCAGCTCCACGAGAACCGGTTCCCCCTGGTCGGCCAGCTGCCGGCGGGGGCAGGCGCCGCGGCCGAGCAGCGCCTGGATGCGCCGTACGCAGCCGCCGCAGTCGGTGCCGGCCTTGCAGGCGGAGGCGATCTGCCGGGGCGTGCAGGCGCCGGCTTCCGCGTGGCCCTTCACCTGTTCCTCGGTGACACCGAAACAGCTGCAGACGAACACGCGGTTCACCTCCCGAGCGGGGTACAAGGTCGTGCCGTACCGACGACCGGAGGGCCCGACTGATCGGTGAGGCAAACCTAACCTTACCCATCTCGCAAGGTCGGCAAAAGTGGAGGGGGCGCGGATCCTGTGTGACCCGCGCCCCATTTCACGCCCCCCCGGTGAGGGGGCGGACCGTCACTGGTCCCGGTACATCTCCGCCACCAGGAACGCCAGGTCGAGCGACTGGCTGCGGTTGAGCCGCGGGTCGCAGGCCGTCTCGTAGCGCTGGTGCAGGTCGTCGACGAAGATCTCGTCGCCGCCGCCCACGCACTCGGTGACGTCGTCGCCGGTCAGCTCCACGTGGATGCCGCCCGGGTGGGTGCCGAGCGACTTGTGGACCTCGAAGAAGCCCTTGACCTCGTCGAGCACGTCGTCGAAGCGGCGGGTCTTGTGGCCGGAGGCCGCCTCGTAGGTGTTGCCGTGCATCGGGTCGGTGATCCAGGCGACGGTCGCGCCGGACGCGGTGACCTTCTCCACCAGCTCGGGGAGCTTGTCGCGGATCTTGTCCGCGCCCATGCGGACGATGAAGGTCAGCCGGCCCGGCTCGCGCTCCGGGTCCAGGCGCTCGATGTACTGGAGCGCCTCCTCGGCCGTCGTCGTCGGGCCGAGCTTGATGCCGATCGGGTTGCGGATGCGCGAGGCGAACTCGATGTGCGCGTGGTCCAGCTGCCGGGTGCGCTCACCGATCCACACCATGTGCCCGGAGACGTCGTACAGCTGCCCGGTGCGCGAGTCGACGCGGGTGAGCGCCGACTCGTAGTCGAGCAGCAGCGCCTCGTGCGAGGAGAAGAACTCGACGGTCTTGAACTCCTCCGGGTCCGTGCCGCAGGCGTGCATGAAGTTCAGCGCCTGGTCGATCTCCCGGGCGAGCTGTTCGTAGCGCTGGCCGGAGGGCGAGGACTTCACGAAGTCCTGGTTCCAGGCGTGCACCTGGCGCAGGTCGGCGTAGCCGCCGGTGGTGAAGGCGCGCACCAGGTTCAGCGTGGACGCCGACGCGTGGTACATGCGCTTGAGCCGCTCGGGGTCCGGGATCCGGGCCGCTTCGGTGAAGTCGAAGCCGTTGACGGAGTCGCCGCGGTAGGTCGGCAGCGTCACGCCGTCGCGGGTCTCGGTCGGCTTCGAGCGCGGCTTGGAGTACTGGCCGGCGATGCGGCCGACCTTCACCACCGGCACGGAGGCGGCGTACGTGAGGACGGCGCCCATCTGGAGCAGCGTCTTCAGCTTGTTGCGGATGTGGTCCGCGGACACGGCGTCGAAGGCCTCGGCGCAGTCGCCGCCCTGGAGGAGGAACGCCTCTCCCTTGGCGACGGCCGCCATCCGGGCGCGCAGCTGGTCGCACTCGCCCGCGAAGACGAGCGGCGGATACGACTCGAGGTCCGCGATCACTGCGCGCAGAGCCTCGGTGTCGGGGTACTCGGGCTGCTGCGCCGCGGGCAGGTCTCGCCAGGTGTTGCCGGCGCTCGGGCCGGTCTTAGCGTTCACGGTCACCCCTCAACCCTACGGGGTCCTGTCACGCGGTTTTCGTACGGCTCGACAGGTGAGACGGCACCCCGGTGCGGGCGGCGGGACGGGGGTTGGTAACCTCACGCCCCTTTGAAGTTTGAATCACAGACATTTCACATACACGCCGAGCGCATACCAGGGGTGGGACTTGAGCGCGGATCATCGCAGAGACCGCAAGAAGAAGAGACTGCTTGTCTACGGTGTCGCCTCGGTGGTCGCCGCGGCCACCACGGCCGGCACCCTGGCACTGGCCTCGCCGAACCTGCTCGGCTCGGACGGCGCCAAGGCGGCCGCCGCCCCGGACGTCGGGCTGCAGGCCGAGTTCGAGCGGGCCGCGGAGGAGTTCGACGTCCCGCAGAGCGTGCTGATGGCGGTCTCGTACCGGCAGACGCGCTGGGAGGACCACGACGGGCTGCCGAGCACCACCGGCGCCTACAACGTGATGGGGCTCACGGACGTCGACCCCAAGGACCTCGGTGACGGCGACGCCGACGGGCGCGAGCACCAGCTCGAGCACATGAACCGCAGCGGCGACCCGGCCATCGAGAAGAACTTCGACGCCGAGAAGGCCCTCTCGAGCCTGCGCGAGGAGCCCGTCGACACGAGCGACCCGCGCCTGCACACCCTGGACGAGGCGGCCGAGCTGATCGACGCGTCGTCCGAGGAGGTGCGCAGCGACCCCGCCGAGAGCATCCGGGCGGGCGCCGCGCTCCTCGCCAAGTACCAGGAGGACGCCACCGGCTCGCTGCCGGAGGACCCCGGCGCCTGGTATCCGGCCGTGGCCCGCGCCAGCCAGGCAACCGACCACAAGGGCGCGGAGCTGTTCGCGAAGCGCGTGTTCGAGTCGATCAAGACCGGTGAGCGGCGCCTCACCGTGGACGGCCAGTACCTCACGCTGCCGGCCGACCCGGCGGTGGAGCCCGACCGGGGCACCGACTTCGACCTCGCGGCCGCCCACACCGCCGAGGCCGCCGCGACCCCCGACTGCCCGACCGGCCTGAACTGCGACTTCCGCCCCGCCGCGTTCAAGCAGAACAGCGACAGTCTGGACGACTGGGGCAACTACAGCATCGCGAGCCGCCCCGAGGCCGGCCACGAGATCAACTCCATCCTGCTGCACGACACCGAGGGCAGCTACGAGAGCGCCCTGGGTGTCTTCCAGAACTCCCGCACGTACGCCAGCGCGCACTACCTGATCCGCGCCTCCGACGGCCTGGTCACCCAGATGGTCGAGAACAAGAACGAGGCGTGGCACGCGGGCAACAAGTCCCTCAACATGCACTCGATCGGTATCGAGCACGAGGGCTACGCGATCAAGGACGGCAGCTGGTACACCGAGCCGCAGTACGAGTCCTCGGCGGCCCTGGTGAAGCACCTGGCCGGGAAGTACGACATCCCGCTGGACCGTGAGCACATCATCGGCCACGACGAGGTGCCGGGCGTCCTGGACGCCAAGGTCAAGGCCCAGCACTGGGATCCGGGCCCCTTCTGGGACTGGAACCACTACATGGACCTGCTGGGCGCCCCGACCGGCGCCGAGGGCCCCGGCGGCCCCTACAAGGCCGGCCAGGTGATCCGGGTCGTGCCGCCGTTCACCACGGCGAACCAGCCGAAGCTCACCAACGGCGGGTCCGCGGTCGCCAAGCAGCCCGCGAACTTCACGTACCTGTACTCCTCGCCGACCACCGGCTCGGCCACCCTCACCGACCCGTACCTGGGCAGCCAGACCTGGACCGAGGGCTGGAACTGGGCCAACAAGGTCGTGTCGGGCGGCGAGTACGTCGTCGCCGAGGCGCGGCAGGACTGGACCGCCATCTGGTACGGCGGCAAGAAGGCCTGGTTCTACAACCGGGGCGGCCAGTTCGCCAGCGCCGTCGGCACCCCGGACGTGATCACGCCCAAGGCGGGCGCCGGCACGGTCCCGGTGTACGGGCGCACGTATCCGGAGGACAGCGCATACACGGACACCGGAGTCGATGTCCAGGACGAGAACACCGCGTCGCTGACCAAGTACGGCGTCCTCGCCGGGCAGAAGTACACGCTGGCCGGGTCGGCCATCAACGGCTCGTACTACAACAGCGGCAACATCGACGGCTCGGGCGAGGGCTCCCGCACGGTGGTCGTGGGCGACACGGTCTTCCTCCCGATCCGCTACAACCACCGGCTTGCCTGGGTCCGCGCCTCGGACGTCCAGGTGGTCAAGGGCACCGCGCCGGACCCGGGCACGAACCGCTACGACATCCTCGGCCGGGACTCGTCGGGCGTGCTGTGGCAGTACCAGGGCACCGGCAGCTCGTCCTCCCCGTTCTTCGGCCGCTTCCGCATCGGCGGCGGCTGGAACACCTACAACGCGGTGACCACGCTGACGGCGCTGCGAGCGGACGGCACCGGCGACGCGGTGGCCCGCGACAAGAGCGGGGTGCTCTGGTACTACGAGGGCAGCGGCGACCTGACGGAGCCGTTCCGCAAGCGCACCCGGGTCGGCGGCGGCTGGTCCGTCTACGACACCATCACCGGCGCCCGGGACCTCACGGGTGACGGCAGGCCCGACCTGGTCGCCCGCGACAAGAGCGGCGTCCTGTGGCTCT
>NZ_RAIF01000012.1:394117-406997 GCF_003671715.1 Streptomyces sp. E2N166
GTGCTGAACGGCCCGAGCGACCTGAACCGCGACGGAGTGCCGGACCTGGTCGCCCGCGACAAGGACGGCGTGCTCTGGCTCTACCGCGGCACCGGCAGCGCCTCCGCGCCCTTCGAGAGCCGGAGCAGGATCGGCGGCGGCTGGAATACGTACAACATGATCGTCTGACCCCGCTCGGCACCGCGGCACGTCCCGGGATACGGAACGTGCCGCGGCGCCGCGGGCGGATGCGCTAAGGTCAGCCGCATGTTCGCGCATACGACCCAGAACTGGTGGTGGACCGCTCATCCGGCGGCCCACTGACTGCGCGTAACGAAAGACTTCGCGAAGGCCGCCCGAGGGGCGGCCTTCGGTGTTCTCGCGACCGGGCCGTTCCTCCCACCGAGAGTCTCGACGAGAGACCGAGAGGGACACCGATCATGACACCGCTCGACGGCCTCCTGGCCGAACCCCGCCCGTTCGCCCTGCTCCGCCGCCGCACCCCGGGCCGTGATCACGACACCGTGGAACTGCTGCTCGGCCCGGTGACGGAGCACGACAGACTCGCCGGCCTGCCCGACGAAGGGCTGGCGCTCGTCCCCTTCCGGCAGATCCGCGAGCGGGGCTTCGACGTCCGTGACGACGGCACACCGCTGCTGGTGCTGACCCCCGAGGAGCGGTACGACATCCCGCTCGCCGACGCCCTCGCCGCCCTCCCCGCGCACGACGTCCGCGTCGAGGGCGGCGGCTTCGACGTCGACGACGAGGAGTACGCGGAGATCGTCGGACGCGTGCTGGACGAGGAGATCGGGGGCGGCGAGGGCGCCAACTTCGTGATCCGGCGGACGTACGAGGGGCGGGTCCCGGGGTTCGGGCGGGCCGACGCGCTGGCACTGTTCCGGCGGCTGCTGGAGGGCGAGCGGGGCGCGTACTGGACGTTCGTCGTGCACACCGGGGACCGGACGCTGGTCGGGGCCAGCCCCGAGGTGCACGTGCGGATGTCCGGCGGCACGGTCGTCATGAACCCGATCAGCGGGACGTACCGCTACCCCGCCGAGGGCCCGACCCCCGAGCACCTGCTCCGCTTCCTCGCCGACGGCAAGGAGATCGAGGAGCTGTCGATGGTGGTCGACGAGGAGCTCAAGATGATGTGCACCGTCGGCGACATGGGCGGCGTGGTCGTCGGGCCGCGCCTGAAGGAGATGGCACACCTCGCGCACACCGAGTACGAACTGCGCGGCCGCTCCTCACTGGACGCGCGGGAGGTGCTGAGAGAGACGATGTTCGCGGCGACGGTCACCGGCTCGCCGGTGCAGAACGCCTGCCGGGTCATCCAGCGGCACGAGGTCGGCGGGCGCGGCTACTACGCGGGCGCGCTGGCGCTGCTCGGGCGGGATTCCGGCGGCGCCCAGACCCTCGACTCCCCCATCCTCATCCGTACCGCCGACATCGACGCCGTCGGGCGGCTGCGGGTACCGGTCGGCGCCACGCTGGTGCGGGGCTCGGACCCGGCGGGCGAGGTCGCGGAGACCCACGCCAAGGCGGCCGGGGTGCTGGCGGCGCTGGGCGTACGTCCGTCCCGGCCGCGTGCGGAGGCCGGGCGGCCGAAGCTGGCCGACGACCCCCGGGTGCGGGCGGCGCTGGACGGGCGCCGGGCCTCCCTGGCGCCGTTCTGGCTGCGGATGCAGGAGCCGTCGGACGCGCTGGAGGGGCACGCCCTGGTCGTCGACGCGGAGGACACCTTCACGGCGATGCTCGCGCACCTGCTGCGTTCGTCGGGGCTCACCGTGAGTGTGCGGCGCTACGACGAGCCGGGGCTGCGCGAGGCGGTGCTCGGACACGAGGGCCCGGTGGTGCTGGGGCCCGGCCCAGGAGATCCGTCCGACCCCGCCGATCCCAAGATGCGCTTCCTGCGCGCCCTGACCGCCGACGTGATCCGGGAGAACCGGCACGGTGTCCTCGGCGTCTGCCTCGGGCACGAGCTGATCGCGGCGGAGCTGGGGCTGGACACCGTGCGCAAGGAGGTGCCGTACCAAGGGGCGCAGACGGAGATCGACCTGTTCGGGCGGCGCGAGACCGTCGGTTTCTACAACAGCTTCACCGCGCGCTGCGACGACGAGACCGCCGCGGAGCTGGCCGCGCACGGGGTGGAGGTCAGCCGCGCCGACAACGGCGAGGTGCACGCCCTGCGCGCCGCAGGGTTCGCGTCGGTGCAGTTCCATCCCGAGTCGGTACTGACGTTGAACGGCGCCGCGATCGTGCGGGAGCTGGCCGGTCAGCTGCGCGGTACGAGCACGTTCTCCGAGCGGCGGCCCTCCCGGTAGTCGAGGACGTTCTTCACCGTGGCGTCGACGATCTGGCCGACGGCGTCCTCGGTGTAGTACGCCTGGTGCGAGGTGACCAGGACGTTCGGGAAGGTGACGAGGCGGGCCAGGGTGTCGTCGGCGATGGCCTCCAGGGACTTGTCGAGGAAGAACAGGCCCGCCTCCGCCTCGTACACGTCCAGACCCACGCCGGTGAAGCGGCCCGCGCGGAGCTCGCCGACGAGCGCGGCGGTGTCGATCAGGCCGCCGCGGCTGGAGTTGACCAGGACGGCGTCGTCCCGCATCGACTTCAGGGCGGCCCCGTCGATCAGGTGCCGGGTCTCCGCCATCAGCGGGAGGTGCAGGGTGACCAGGTCGGACTGGGCGAGCAGCTCGTCCTTGGGGACGTAGCGCATGCCCAGCTCCATGCAGGCGGGGTTCTCGGCGATGTCCCAGCCGAGCAGCCGCATGCCGAAGCCGTGGGCGATCCGGGCGAAGGCCTCGCCGATCTTGCCGGTGCCGAGGACGCCGGCGGTGCGGCCGTGCATGTCCCGGCCCATGAGGCCGTGCAGGCGGAAGTCGAAGTCCCGGGTGCGGGTGGAGGCTCGCACGATACGGCGGTTGACGGCCATGGCGAGGGTCCAGGCGAACTCGGCGACCGAGTACGGGGAGTAGTACGACACCCGGGCGACGGTCATGCCGAGCCGCCCCGCCGTGTCGAGGTCGATGTTGTTGAAGCCGGTGGAGCGCTGGGCCACCATCCGGGTGCCGCCGGCCGCGAGGATCTCCAGGACGCCCGCGCCGAGGTCGGCGTTGACGGAGGTGGAGACGATCTCGTGGCCGGCCGCGATGGGGGCGGTGTCCTCGTTGAGGAAGACGTCGAGGCAGCGGATCTCGTCGTGGCCGTGGAAGGCCCGCTCGATCAGGGGCTTCTCGTCGGCCTGGACGCCGAAGGCCAGGATCTCCATGACCGCTCCCGTTCTGCTGGGCTCCGGGCTGCTGCTGGTCTCCGGGCCGAATATACGGCGCCGCGCCCGGAGCCGCCGGTCAGCGGTCAGCGGTCAGCGGTCAGCGGTCAGCGGTCAGCGGTCAGCGGTCAGCGGTCAGCGGTCAGCGGTCAGCGGTCAGCGGTCAGCCGAAGAAGACACCGACCTCCTCGTACAGTTCCGGATCGACCGTCTTCAGCCGGGCCGTGGCGTCCGCGATCGGGACGCGGACGATGTCCGTGCCGCGCAGCGCGACCATCTTGCCGAAGTCGCCGTCTCGGACACAGTCGACGGCGTGCAGGCCGAACCGGGTGGCGAGCCAGCGGTCGAAGGCGCTGGGCGTGCCCCCGCGCTGGACATGCCCGAGGACGGTGGTCCGGGCCTCCTTGCCGGTGCGTTTCTCGATCTCCTTCGCCAGCCACTCACCCACCCCGGAGAGCCGGACGTGCCCGTAGGAGTCCAGCGACTGGTCCTTGAGCACCATGTCTCCGTCGCGCGGCATCGCCCCCTCGGCGACGACGACGATCGGGGCGTACGAGGCCCGGAACCGCGAGGTCACCCAGGCGCAGACCTGCTCGGTGTCGAAGCGCTGCTCGGGGATGAGGATGACGTTGGCGCCGCCGGCCAGGCCGGAGTGGAGCGCGATCCAGCCGGCGTGCCGGCCCATGACCTCCACGACCAGCACCCGCATGTGGGACTCGGCGGTGGTGTGCAGCCGGTCGATGGCCTCGGTGGCGATGCCGACGGCCGTGTCGAAGCCGAAGGTGTAGTCGGTGGCGGACAGGTCGTTGTCGATCGTCTTCGGCACGCCGACGCACGGCACGCCGTACTCGTCCGCGAGGCGGGTGGCGACGCCCAGGGTGTCCTCGCCGCCGATGGTGATGAGCGCCTCGACGTCGAGCTTGGCGAGGTTCTCCTTGATGCGCCGGATGCCGTGCTCGTGCTGGAGCGGATTGGTGCGCGAGGAGCCGAGGACGGTGCCGCCGCGGGGCAGGATGCCGCGGACGGCCGGGATGTCGAGGCGGACGGTGTCGCCCTCCAGCGGACCGCGCCAGCCGTCCCGGAAGCCGACGAAGTCGTAGCCGTACTCCTGCACGCCCTTGCGGACGACGGCCCGGATGACGGCGTTGAGCCCGGGGCAGTCGCCGCCTCCGGTCAGTACTCCGACCTTCATCACGTAACCCCTTTGCCACGGTGGGTGGTTGGGGCCACTGTCCCGCGAGGGGTCAGGCGTCGTCCAGACCCCGTTCTATCGCGTACCGCACCAGCTCCACGCGGTTGTGCAGCTGGAGCTTGCCCAGGGTGTTCTGGACGTGGTTCTGCACGGTGCGGTGGGAGATGACGAGGCGCTCGGCGATCTGCTTGTAGCTCAGGCCCTTGGCGACCAGGCGCAGCACCTCGGTCTCACGGTCGGTGAGCCGGGGCGCCCCGGGCTCGCCGGTCTCCGCGGCCGGGGCCGGTTCGGAGGCGAGGCGGCGGTACTCGCCGAGGACCAGTCCGGCCAGGCCCGGGGTGAAGACCGGGTCGCCGAGGGCCGTGCGGCGCACCGCGTCCTGCAACTCCTCGGTGGAGGCCGACTTCAGCAGGTACCCGGTCGCGCCGGACTTCACCGCCTCCAGCACGTCGGCGTGCTCCCCGCTCGCGGAGAGCACGAGGACGCGCAGCTTCGGGTCGGAACCGACGACCTCCTTGCAGACCTGCACGCCGGGCTTGCCGGGCAGGTTGAGGTCGAGCACGAGGACGTCGGGCGCGGCGGCCCGGGCACGGCGCACCGCCTGGTCGCCGTCGCCGGCGGTGGCGACCACGTCGAAGCCGGACTCGGCCAGGTCCCGGGCGACGGCGTCGCGCCACATCGGGTGGTCGTCGACCACCATGACCTTGATCGGTTCCTGTCGCTCGGTCATCGGTCTGCCGCCTTCCCCCGCGCGGTGGTGCTGGTTTCCTGAACTGCCTTGGGTGCCTTCAGTTCGACCTCGGTGCCCTGACCGGGCACCGAGACCAGCTCGGCCGTGCCGCCGAGTTCGCGCAGCCGGCCCCGGATCGACAGGGCCACGCCGAGGCGCCCCTCGCCCTCGGCCTCGGCGAGCCGCCCTTCCGGGATGCCGGGCCCCTCGTCGCGGACGGTGACGATCACCTCGTCCGGCTCGTCCTCGACCAGGATCCACGCGCGCGCGTCCTCACCGACGTGCTTGCGGACGTTGTCCAGGGCGGCGCCCACGGCGGCCGCGATCTCCCGGGCCGCGAGGGGGGCCAGCAGGACCGGCGCGCCCGGCTCGGCGAGGTTCACCAGGGAACCGGCGTACGGGGCGAGCAGGGCGCGCAGATCGACGGGCCCGTCGGGATCGTCCCGCTCCGGTTCCTCCACCGCGCGTACGAGGGCGCCCTCGGCGGCGTCCTCCGACACCCGGGAGACGGGCACCAGACCGCCCGAGACCAGGGTGCGCAGCGCCACCTCCTGCTCGCCGGCCATCCGGCCCAGCTCGGCCGCCTCGCCGCCGATGACGGCGCCGCGCCGCTGCACCATCGCCAGCACCTGAAGCACGCTGTCGTGGATGTCCCGGGCGAGCCGCTCCCGCTCCCTGGTCGCCGCCTCGATCTCCAGGGCGCGGGCGAGGGTGCGCTCGGAGGCGCGAGCGACCTCGACGACGTAGCCGATGGCGATGGAGGCGACCCAGACGAGGATGACGTTGTGGACGGTGTCGCGGGCTGGGCTGCCGCGTTCGACCAGGTTGGCGGCGGCGACGAGGGTGGAGGCGACGGCCGCCCAGCGCCAGCCGCCCTTGATGGCGAAGGCCAGGACGGAACCGGCGGTCCATATCGACGGCAGGGTCGGCCCGCCGTCCATGACCCGTTCGTGGGCGTCGGCGAACGGCGTGAGCAGGATGCCGGTCAGCGCGATGGTGAGGTCGGCGGCGAGGAACCGCTTGGTGCAGCTCGCCGCGCCCGCGACCTTGGGAAGGGTCGCCAGGGTCCAGACGAAGAGGACGGCGTAGTAGGCGACGGCGAGCCAGGGGCGGGCGAAGCCGGAGTAGGCGGTGGTGAAGAACCCGATCGCGTACAGCATGGTGAGCACGCGGTAGCCGGCGAGCGCGCGCCACAGCGGCTGCTCGACCGACATTCTCATGACTCTCTCGCGCCTGGTCATGTCCCCCCGTCCCCGGCCCGTACGGTCCCCTGCCCGTCCCCGGCCGCTACCGGTCGTCGGCGGACCGCTCCTGCTCGGCCGCCGTCTTCTCCTTGGCGGTCTGTTCCTTCTCCGCCTGGGCGAGCGCGGCCTTCGCGGCCCTGCCCGCCTCCTTCTCGGCCTTCGCCGCCTCCGCGATCTGCCGCTTCATGGCGGTCGCGTACATGTCGACGTACTCCTGGCCGGAGAGCTTCATGATCTCGTACATGACCTCGTCGGTCACCGCGCGAAGTACGAAACGGTCGTGCTCCATGCCCTGGTAGCGGGTGAAGTCCAGGGGCTTGCCGATACGGATGCCGGGCCGCATCAGCTTCGGCATCACCTGGCCGGGCGGCTGGATCTTCTCGGTGTCGATCATGGCGACCGGGACGACGGGCGCGCCGGTGGCGAGCGCCACGCGCGCGAGGCCGCCCGGCTTGCCCCGGTAGAGGCGGCCGTCCGGGGAGCGGGTGCCCTCGGGGTAGATGCCGAACAGCTCGCCCCGCTCCAGCACATCCATGCCGCTCTTGATGGCGGCCTCGCCCGCGCCGCGTGCCCCGGAGCGGTCCACGGGCAGCTGGCCGACCCCTTTGAAGAAGGCGGCCGTCAGCCTGCCCTTGACCCCGGGGGTGTTGAAGTACTCGGCCTTGGCGATGAAGGTCACCTTGCGGTCGAGGACGGCCGGCAGGAAGAACGAGTCGGAGAACGACAGGTGGTTGCTCGCCAGAATGGCGGGGCCGTCGGCCGGGATGTGCTCCAAACCTTCCACCCAGGGCCGGAAGGCGAGCTTCAGCGAACCCCCGACGGTGACCTTCATCGCGCCGTACAACAAGCGAGTGCCTCCTGTGTCTGTGGGTCAGACCCTATCCCGGGGCACCGTCAATGGCCCCGACGGCCCTGGTCGGTGTCAGTTCGGTCGCGTACGGTGAAGTACCCGCGAGTACCGCACCCGCGTGTACGGCGCCCGCACATACCGCACCCGCATGTACCGCACCCGCCGTGCCGGCTGTGCCGGCCCCCTGACGACAGGAGACCGAGACGTGCCGGTCCTGCCCGGAGCCGAGCCGTTCCGCCACGAGGGCGGTGAGGTCGGCGTGCTCCTCTGCCACGGCTTCACCGGTTCCCCGCAGTCACTGCGCCCCTGGGCCCAGTACCTCGCCGCGCGTGGTCTGACCGTCGCGCTGCCGCTGCTGCCCGGGCACGGCACGCGCTGGCAGGACATGCAGGTCACAGGCTGGCAGGACTGGTACGCGGAGGTGGACCGCGAGCTGCGTGCCCTGCGCGAGCGTTGCGCGAGCGTCTTCGTGGCCGGTCTGTCCATGGGCGGCGCGCTGGCCCTGCGGCTCGCCGCCAGGCACGGGGACGCGGTCTCGGGCGTCGTGGTCGTCAACCCGGCGAACCGGATGCACGGCGTGGCCCAGCACGCCCTTCCGGTCCTGCGCCATCTGCTGCCCGCGACGAAGGGCATCGCCAGCGACATCGCCAAGCCGCTCAGCTCGGAGCTGGGGTACGACAAGGTGCCGCTGCACGCGGCGCACTCGCTGCGTACGTTCTTCCGTCTCACCGACGGCGACCTGCCGCAGGTGACCCAGCCGCTGCTGTTGCTGCGCAGTCCGCAGGACCATGTGGTGCCGCCGGCCGACTCGGCCCGCATCCTCGGCCGGGTGTCGTCGACGGACGTCACGGAGATCCTGCTGGAACAGAGCTACCACGTGGCGACGTTGGACCACGATGCGGACCGGATCTTCGCGGAGAGCGTCGCGTTCATCGGCCGGCTCGCGCCCGGTTCCGGCAAGGAGCCGGAGCCCGGTCTCGGCAAGGAAGGGACGGCCGCAGGTGGCTGAGCACGACTCCGACCGCGAGGACCGCGAGGAGCGGGACCTGGAGCGGGAGCGGGAGCACCGCGAGGGACCGGAGCGCGCGGCGGACCGCGCGGCGCCCGAGGAGCAGGGGGTGCCCATCGACGAGGACGCCGTCTGGGCCGCGATCGTCGCCGGGTACGGGGACGAGCCGCCGGACCCGCCGGGCGCGAAGCCGTTCAAGTCGGTGGAAGACCTGGCGCTGCTGGAGCCGGAGACCAACGAGACCAACGACGACAAGCCCGAGCCGGACCGCCCCGCCGCGGACGGCCCGGCCTCCGCCCGGCCCCTGGGCGGCTCCGTGGCGTTCGCCCCTGGTGTCGGCCCGCGCGACCACTCCCTGGCCGAGCCCTCGGACGACGATCCGGGCAAGGACGACGGTCTCGGCGAGGACGAGGAGGGCCACTTCGTACCGCCCGAGCCGCCGCCGCTTCCCGAGGGCGACCCCACCGCGAAGTTCGCCTGGCTGGGCGTGCTCGGCGGTCCGGTGCTGCTCCTGCTGGCGGTGGTGCTCGGCTGGGACATGACCTGGTGGCTGCAGACCCTCAGCATCGGCGGCTTCCTCGGCGGCTTCGCCACGCTGGTCATGCGGATGCGGACGGGCGACGAGGACGACGACGATCCGGGACGGGGCGCGGTGGTCTAGGGCCTCGCGGGGCAGGCGGGATTTGTCAGACAGGCCCCAGGGGTCTCGACCCGCGGGGTCGTGCAGGCGGCCTGTCAGCTCGCGGACGCGGCGGGTACGCGGAGGGCGGTCAGGACCGGGAGGTGGTCCGTGGCCGCTCTCAGATCGTCCTCGGCCACGCCTGGGAGCCCCAGCGGTACGCCGCAGCCCAGTACCTCGATGCCCTCCGTGACGAAGACCGCGTCGATGCGCCGGTCGGGACCGGTGGCGGAGAAGGTGTATTCACTGCCCCAGGGCTCGGCCGTCCAGCAGTCCCGCAGGCCGTCGCCGAGCCGCCGGAAGGTGCGGCCGCCGGGTCGCTCGTTCAGGTCGCCGCCCGCCACGGCGTGCGTCACTCCCAGGCCGGCGAGCCGGTCGAGGAGCAGGCCGGCCTGCTCGTACCGCTCGCCCGCCTCCAGTGACAGGTGGCAGCTCAGGACGCCGAGGCGGGCCCCGCCGATGCGGACCACCGCGGTGGCGAGGCCCCGGCGGTGCCTGCCGGGCGTGAGCGGGAGCAGCACGTCCTCGGTGCGCTCGACAGTGGCCCGCAGGGAGCACAGCAGCGCGGGCCCGGCGGCGGTGCCGCCCCCGGAGAGGAGGACCAGCCCGGACGCGGCGGCGAGGCGGGTGAGCTTCTTGCGCCAGCGGAAGAAGCGGGGGGCCTCCTGGAGGAGGACGAGGTCCGGGGCGCAGGCGGCGATGACCCGGGCGAGGGCGTCTGTGTCGTCGCGCATCGAGCGGATGTTGTAGCTGAGGACCCGGATGACGGCGGAACCGTCGGGTTCGGTGCGGGAGTTGGGGAGCGGCTGGAGGGACGTTGCCATGCGGTCAATTTACGGGACCGGACGGTCGGGCGCCTTACGGCTCGGGCGCGAGGTTCGCGGACGACTGCCGGTCGTACGTGGCTTGTCGCGCCCGCGGGGCGGAGCCGCACATCGGCTCCGCCCCGCGCCCCTCGGGGACTTGCGGCGCCGTCGCCTACATGATCGGGTCGGGCTCCCGGGCCAGGTCGGCCGCGCCTACCAGGCCGGCCTTGTTGCCGAGCTGGGCGGCGACCACGTCGGCTACCGGGCGCCAGTTGCCGCCGACCAGCCACCGCTTGTACGACTTGCGGATCGGGTCGAGCACCAGGTCGCCCTCGTCGGAGAGGCCGCCGCCGACGATGAAGGCGGACGGGTCGAAGAGAGAGGCCAGATCGGCGAGGCCCGCGCCGGCCCAGCGGGCCAGCTCGCGGTAGGAGTCGACGGCGACCGGGCAGCCCTGGCGGGCGGCGACCGAGATGTGCTTGCCCTCGATGCCGTCGGGGGTGCCGTCGCCGAGCGCGAGCAACACCTCGGCGCGCTCGGGGGTGGCGTTGGCGCGCTGCTTGGCGTAGCGCACGAGGGCGCGGCCGGAGGCGTACTGCTCCCAGCAGCCCTGGGAGCCGCAGCCGCACAGCAGGCCGTCCGGCACCATGCGGATGTGGCCGAACTCGGCGGCCACGCCGAAGTGGCCGCGGCGCAGCTTGTTTCCGATGATGATGCCGCCGCCGAGGCCGGTGCCGAGGGTGATGCAGATGACGTTGCGGTGGCCCTTGCCGCCACCGAACTTGTACTCGCCCCAGGCCGCGGCGTTGGCGTCGTTCTCCACGACGACCGGGAGGCCGACGCGGGCCTCGACCTTCTCCTTGAGCGGCTCCTGGCGCCAGTCGATGTTGGGCGCGAAGTAGACCGTGGAGCGCTGCCGGTTGACGTAACCGGCGGCGCCGATGCCGACGCCGACGATCTCGTGTCCCACGCGTGCGCCTTCCACCGCGGAGGCGATGGCGTCCACGATGGCCTCGGGCGTGGTGGGGGTCGGCACCTTGTGGGTCGAGAGGATGTTGCCTTCCTCGTCGACCACGCCGGCCGCGATCTTCGTGCCGCCGATGTCGACGCCGATGGTGAGTCCCATGAATCCCTCAGTTCGGTCGAGCCCCGCTATGGCCAACCGTACCCGAGGGCGGTGTCAGTCCAAGTCGATGCGCTGGCCCGGGCCGGTGCCCTCGTCGCCGTCGTCGCGTCCGGTGTCGCTTCCGTCGTCACGCGGTTCGTCCAGGTCGCGGGGGTCGCGCGGCTCGTCCGCCGAGGTCCCGGCGGTCCAGCGGCGCTCCTGGTTCTGGACGGCGGAGCGGTAGGCGGCGAGGAGTTCGCCGCCGGCGGCCGCGAGGTGGTCGAAGACGTCCGGGTTGCGCTCGATGACCGGTTCGACGGCGGCCTTGGCCTGCTGGACGACCTGCCGGACCACCTGCTGGGCGGCCGGTCCGGCGACCTGGCCGAGCAGCGGGGACTGCAGGCCGGACAGCTTGTCCGCGACGGTGTCGACGAGCCGGCGCAGCTCCTCGGCGGCCGAGCCGGGCGGCGGCCCGTACTCGGCCCGGCGGCGGGCCTTCTCCGCCTCCAGGTCCTCGGCGCACGCCGTCGCCCAGGCGTCGGCGTCGGCCGGTCGCGTTTGGCCGGCCTCGTCGACCGCGTCGGCCTCGTCGGGGCGGGGGGCCTCGGACGGGGGGAGCTCTTCGCTCATGACGGACTCCTGACTACGGTTCGTCCTTACGACGTTACCCGAACGGGTGCGGCGCGTTCAGCGGCTCCGCGGCCACAGCCTCGGGTCCGGCGCGAACCGGACGGCGAGCGTGCCCTCCCGCAGGGCGGCCCCGTCGACCGTGCAACGGCGCAGCGCGGACGGCAGCGGGACGATCCGGCGGAACGGCCCGGCGGTGACGACCAGTTCGTCACCGCGGCGGACCAGGTCGAGTTCGTCGCGGGTGGCGCCGGGCAACGGGAGGTGCCAGACCAGCACGCCGTCCTCGGCCAACCGGTCGGTGACGGGCCACTCGACCGGGGGGACGTCCCGGTTGACGTCCGGCGCGTCGAGCGCCGCGAGGTCGTCCCCGCCGCGCGGGTCCCGTCCGAGGTGGGCGACGGCGCGGACGTCGTACGCGCCCTGCCACTCCTCCAGCGTCTTGCGCTGCTGGGTGAGGGGGCCGGTGAGCCAGCTGTCCGCCGGGGTGTCCTCGGGCAGGACGCGGTTGGCGACCAGCAGGTCGGTGCGCAGGCCCCGCAGGGCGAGGCCGAGGGTGGTGGAGCGGACGGCGTCGGCACCGGCCGGGCCCGGCTCGGCGACCAGCCGCACGACGGTGTTCCGGTCGGCGACGACGGCCTCGGCGGCGGCGAGTTCCAGGTCCCAGCGGGCGGCGGCCTCGTACAGCGCCTCGGCGGGCATGGGGACGCCGGCGAGCCGGCCGAGGACGGGGCGCAGGGCGCGGGCCGCCTGCCGCTCGGGCGGGAGGAGACGGCGCAGGTAGCGGCGCAGTTCCTCGGGCAGGGCGAGCAGCGCGAGGGCGCGCGGCGCGGGCGGGAGGTCGACGACGAGGAGTTCGTGGTGATCGGGGCCCTCGGCGAGGGCGGCGTCGCGCAGGGCACGCAGCAGGGCGAGTTCGTCGGCGCCGGGCAGGGGGGTGAGTTCCTCGGGGTCGAGGCGGCCGGCGCCGAGGAGGTCGAGCGCGGAGGCGGCGCGTTCCTGGAGGGCGACGAGGTCGTCCCGGAACCCTTTCGCGGCGTCGGGCCGCCAGGCGGTGAGGCGGGGTTCGACGGTGATCGGCGCGGGGCCGCCCGTGGGCATCCCGAGCACGGCGCCGAGGGTGTCGTCGCGGTCGGCGCCGAGGAGCAGGGTGCGGGTGCCCTGCCGGGCGGCGGCGAGCGCGGTGGCGGCGGCGACGGTGGTACGGCCGCTGCCGCCGGGGCCCGTGATCAAGATGGTGCGCATGGGGGTGAACGGTACCGGTGCCTCGGCGGCGCCGGGTGCGGGTGCCGGGGGCGCGCGGCCCGGCGTCCCGGGCACCGCACGGCTTGGCGCGGCCCGGCGCTGGCGAGGTGCCTCCCCCCTCCCGGCTCCGCTCGAACGGGAGG
>NZ_RAIF01000012.1:407151-454351 GCF_003671715.1 Streptomyces sp. E2N166
CCGCCCGTGCCGCCCCCGGGGGGTATCTCCCGGGGTCGTTCGGGCACTGGGGGAGGCACGGCCGGCCGCGGCTAGGCCGACTCCACCCGCTTCTTCAGGCCTGCCAGGGCTCGGTCGATGATGACCTTCTCCGCCTTGCGCTTGATCATGCCCAGCATCGGGATCTTGACGTCGACCGTGAGCCGGTAGGTGACCTCCGTGCCCGTGCCGGCCGGGCGGAGCAGGTAGGAGCCGTCCAGGGAGCGCAGCATCTGGGACTTCACCAGCGTCCAGGACACCTCGTGCTCGCCGGTCCAGGTGTACCCCAGCGTCTGGTCGTCCTTGATCGCCCCGGCGTCCATGACGAGTCGGACCTGCTCGGCACGCCCCTGCGCGTCGGTCGCGAGGACCTGCGCCTCCTTCACCTCACCGGTCCAGTCCGGGTAGCGGGCGAAGTCGGCGATCACCGCCATGACGTCGGCCGGTGCCGCCTCGATCGTGATGCTCGAGCTGGTGTGTTCCGCCATCGCTGTGGCTCCTCCAGATGCGGGCCGGTACTGAGGGTCGTCGTGCGCCGGGTCGCCGTATGCCCGTTGCGCGCACGTGTGTGCCGCGTGAAGGCTATCGCGCACGGGCGGCGAGAAGGTCACCACCTACCTGCGCAGGTCCGGCCGCCGGGACGCCACCCCGGCTCACCACTCCAGCGCCCACGGCCGCCCCGTCGACGCGAAGTGCCCGACGTTCACGCACTCGGTCGCCCCGATCCGCATCCGCCGCACCAGCGGCTGGTGGACGTGCCCGAACAGGGAGTAGCGGGGACGGGTGCGGCGGATCGCGTCCAGCAGCGCGCGGCTGCCCCGTTCGAAGCGCCGCGCCACCGTGTCGTAGACCAGCTCCGGCACCTCCGGCGGGATGTGCGTGCACAGCACGTCCACCTCGCCGACGGCCTCGATCTTCGCGGCGTACTCCTCGTCACCGATCTCGTACGGCGTGCGCATGGGGGTGCGCAGGCCGCCGCCGACGAAGCCGAAGACGCGGCCGCCGATCTCCACCCGTTCGCCGTCGAGCACGGTGGTGCCGGGGCCGGCGTACTCACGCCACAGGGGCGGCATGTCGACGTTGCCGTAGGTGGCGTACGTCGGGGTGGGGAAGGCGGCGAACAGCTCGGCGTACTGCTTGCGCACCGCCTCCTCGATCACCTCGCGCCGGTCCCCGCCGACGCCGGCCCAGAGCCGCGCCCCGAACTCCCGCGCCTCGGCGAAGCGGCGGGCGGTGCGCAGCTCGACGATGCGGTCGGCGTTCTCGGCGCCGAACAGGTCGGGGAAGATGCCGCGCGTGTGGTCGGCGTAGTCGAGGAAGAGGACCAGGTCGCCGAGGCAGATCAGGGCGTCGGCGCCCTCGCCGGCCCTGGCCAGGTCGCGGGCGTTGCCATGGACGTCGCTGACCACATGGACGCGGGTCCTCGTGTTACCGGGCGGTGTGGGTGCCATGACGATCAAGCGTAAGCAGCGCGTGGCTCTCGTGAACAGTGGCGACCGGACCTGCGGTTACTGGCTGGTCGGTTGATCCGTCGACTACTGTGCGCAAAGGAAACCCCATCCGTGTGACGCAGCGAACATCTCGCGGGGACCCCCTGTCGGAGAAGGCATACCGGCGGGTAACGTCCGGGCAGTCCAGTCGTGCTCTGGTTTTCAACATGTGAATCGGCATGTGGTCCAACATGTGATCAGCGTGGTGATCTCCCGAGCACTTGCCCGAGCCTTGGACCGCACCGTCGCATCGCACAACGTCGTGGCGCCGGCGCCTTATGAGGAGCAGCAGTCTTGCGCGAGTTCAGCCTTCCGGCTTTGTACGAGGTCCCTGCGGACGGAAATCTCACCGACATCGTCCGCAGAAACGCCGCGCAGCACCCGGACGTCGCCGTCATCTCCCGCAAGGTGGCCGGCGCGTGGCAGGACGTGACCGCCCGCGATTTCCTCGCCGAGGTGCAGACCGCCGCCAAGGGCCTCATCGCCTCCGGTGTCCAGCCGGGCGACCGGGTCGGCCTGATGTCCCGTACGCGCTACGAGTGGACCCTGCTGGACTTCGCGATCTGGTGCGCGGGCGCGATCACCGTGCCGGTGTACGAGACCAGCTCGCCCGAGCAGGTGCAGTGGATCCTCAGCGACTCGGGTGCCACGGCGTGCGTCGTGGAGTCGGCCGGGCACGCCGCCACCGTCGAGTCGGTGCGCGAGCGGCTGCCCGCCCTCAAGCACGTCTGGCAGATCGACTCCGGGGCCGTGGAGGAGCTGGGGAGCCTGGGCCAGGACGTCACGGACCAGGCCGTCGAGGAGCGCGGCTCGATCGCGAAGGCCGACGACCCCGCGACCATCGTCTACACCTCCGGCACCACCGGCCGCCCCAAGGGCTGCGTGCTCACCCACCGCAGCTTCTTCGCCGAGTGCGGCAACGTCGTCGAGCGCCTGCGTCCCCTCTTCCGCACGGGCGAGTGCTCCGTCCTCCTCTTCCTCCCGCTCGCCCACGTCTTCGGCCGCCTCGTCCAGGTGGCGCCGATGATCGCGCCGATCAAGCTGGGCTGCGTCCCGGACATCAAGAACCTCACCGACGAACTGGCCGCGTTCCGGCCCACGCTGATCCTCGGTGTGCCGCGCGTCTTCGAGAAGGTCTACAACTCGGCGCGCGCCAAGGCGCAGGCCGACGGCAAGGGCAAGATCTTCGACAAGGCCGCCGACACGGCGATCGCGTACAGCAAGGCCCTGGACACCCCCTCGGGGCCGTCCGTCGGCCTGAAGATCAAGCACAAGGTCTTCGACAAGCTGGTCTACGGCAAGCTCCGCACCGTCCTCGGCGGACGCGGCGAGTACGCCATCTCCGGCGGCGCCCCGCTCGGCGAACGCCTCGGCCACTTCTTCCGCGGCATCGGCTTCACGGTCCTGGAGGGCTACGGCCTGACCGAGTCCTGCGCGGCCACCGCCTTCAACCCCTGGGACCGGCAGAAGATCGGCACGGTCGGCCAGCCGCTGCCCGGCTCCGTGGTGCGCATCGCTGACGACGGGGAGGTGCTGCTGCACGGCGAGCACCTGTTCAAGGAGTACTGGAACAACCCGGGCGCGACCGCCGAGGCGCTGGCCGACGGCTGGTTCCACACCGGCGACATCGGCACCCTCGACGAGGACGGCTACCTCTCGATCACCGGGCGCAAGAAGGAGATCATCGTCACCGCCGGCGGCAAGAACGTCGCCCCGGCCGTCATAGAGGACCGCATCCGCGCGCACGCCCTGGTCGCGGAGTGCATGGTGGTCGGCGACGGGCGGCCGTTCGTGGGCGCGCTGGTCACCATCGACGAGGAGTTCCTCGGCCGGTGGTGCGCGGACAACGGCAAGCCGGCCGGTTCGACGGCGGCGTCGCTGCGGGAGGACCCGGATCTGCTCGCCACGATCCAGTCGGCGATCGACGACGGCAACTCGGCGGTGTCCAAGGCGGAGTCGGTGCGGAAGTTCCGGGTGCTGGAGGCTCAGTTCACGGAGGACTCCGGGCACTTGACGCCTTCGCTGAAGCTGAAGCGGAGTGTTGTGGCCAGGGATTACGTGGACGAGATCGAGGCGATCTACGCGAAGTAGTGGGGCGGGGGGCCCATGGAGGTGCCCCCTTGTCGCCGTGGGCGGGTGCGGGCGCGTCGGGGCTTGTCGCGCCCACGCGGCGGAGCCGCACAGTGACACAGCCCCGCGCCCCTCGGCGGTGCTGCCCTACAGGAGTGTTCTCAGGTTCTCCGCGAGCAGGTCCCAGCGCCACTTCTCCTCCACCCACGCCCGGCCGCGTTCGCCCATCCTGCGGCGCAGCTCCGCGTCGCCGAGGAGGGTGACGACGCGGTCGGCGGTCTGCTCCTCGGAGTCACCGCGCACCACCCAGCCGGTCTCGCCGTCGAGTACCGCGTCCGGCGCGCCGCCCGAGTCGCCCGCGACCACGGGCAGGCCGGTCGCGGAGGCCTCCAGGTAGACGATGCCGAGGCCCTCGACGTCGAGGCCGCCCCGCCGGGTCCGGCACGGCATGGCGAAAACGTCCCCGGCACCGTAGTGCGCGGGCAGCTCGGACCAGGGGACGGCGCCGGTGAAGCGGACGGAGGCGGCGACGCCGGTCTCGGCGGCGAGGCGGCGCAGGTCCTTCTCGTAGGGGCCGCCACCGACGATCAGCAGTACGGCGTCGGGCTCGGCGGCCAGGATGCGCGGCATCGCCCGGACCAGGGTGTCCTGGCCCTTGCGCGGCACCAGGCGCGAGACGCAGACCACGACCGGCCGCTCGGTGAGTCCCAGCCGGGCCCGCACCTCCTCGCCGCCGCTGCCCGGGTGGAAGGTCTTCTCGTCGACGCCGGGCGGCAGCTGCACCATCCGCGCGGCGGCGTCCGGGGTGAGCGCGCCCGCGATCCGCGAGCGCGTGTACTCGCCGAGGTAGGTGATCGTGTCCGTGGACTCCCCGATCCGGCGCAGCAGTTGCCGGGCGGCGGGCAGCTGGGCCCACCCGGCCTCGTGACCGTGGGTGGTGGCGACGAGCCGCTCGGCCCCCGCCTTCCGGAGCGCCGGGGCCATCAGCCCGAGGGGCGCCGCCGCCCCGAACCACACCGACGTGCACCCGTGCTCGCGCAGCAGCCGGACGGCCGTACGGGTCGCGCCCGGCGTCGGTAGCAGCATCGTCGTACGGTCGCGTACGACGGTGAAGGGCTGCTCGGCGTCGAAGGCGGCGGTGGCCTCGGTGCCCTCGCGGCCGCGCTTCCAGGTGGAGGCGTAGACGACCAGCCGCTCGGGGTCCAGCCGTAGCGCCATGTTGTGCAGGAAGGCCTGGATGCCGCCCGGGCGGGGCGGGAAGTCGTTCGTCACGATCAAGGTCTTGCGCACGCCGCCGACCCTACCGAACCCGCCGCGCGGGCCGGGGGCCCGGCCGCCCCCCGGTGGCACACGCACAGGTGTCCGGGTCATCATGGCCGCGAAGCACGGCACGCGGACGGGCAGGGAGCACGTGGAGACGACGGAGGCGAGACGGCCGGCGGCGCGGCTGCTGACGGCCTGGGGCGCCACCCGGCTGGTGCTGCTGCTGTTCGTGCTGAAGGTGCTGGTCTTCCCCGGTCCGGACGTCACCGGCGACGTGTCCGTCATCTACCGGGACTGGTACGACGTACTGCGCACCGGAACGTTTCCGCTGGACGACGTCACCTGGCAGTACCCGCCCGCGGCGGCCTTCGCGATCCTCTCCCCCGCGCTGCTGCCCTTCCTGGAGTACGCGACGGCCTTCTTCGTCCTGGCCTGTGCGGCGGACCTGGCCGTCCTCGCGCTGCTGTGGCGCGCGGGGCGCGGTTGCGGGCGCTCGTCGCGCGGGGCGTGGGTGTGGGTGGCGGGCGTTCCGCTGCTCGGTCCGACGGTGTACGCCCGCTACGACGTGATGGTCACCGCCGTCGCGGTGGCGGCGCTGCTCGCCGCCGGCCGGCATCCGCGCGTGGCGGGCGCCCTGGCGGCGCTCGGGGCGCTGCTGAAGGTGTGGCCCGCGCTGGTCCTCCTCGGGATGCGCGGGCGGGCGCCGTGGGCCGCGGCGGCGCTGAGCGGGGCCGGGCTGGCGGCGCTGTTCGCGGTGACGATGCCGGGGGCGTTCGCGTTCCTGACGTTCCAGCGGGACCGGGGCACCGAGGTGGAGTCGCTGGGAGCGCTGGTCTTCCACGTCGCCCGGCACTTCGGCTGGGACGGCGAGGTCCTGCTCAACTACGGCTCGGTCGAGTTCCTCGGCCCGTACGTGGGCGCGGTGAGCACGGTCGCCCTCGCGCTGACCGCCCTGGCCTTCGGCTGGCTGCTGCTGTGGCGGCTGGCGGCCTCGCGCTTCGCGGCGCACACGGCGGCGGACGCGGCCTTCGTGGCGGTGCTGATGTTCACGGTCACGAGCCGGGTGATCAGTCCGCAGTACATGGTGTGGCTGATCGGCGTCGCCGCGGTCTGCCGGTGCTTTCGCGCGAGCCGCATGCGGGTACCGGTCACCCTGGTGCTGGCGGCGAGCCTGGTGACGGTGCTGGAGTTCCCGGTCTGGTTCGCGCAGGTCGTCGCGAGCGACCCGCTCGGGATCGCGCTGCTGTTCGTCCGCAACGGCCTGCTGGTCGCCGCGGCGCTCCTCGCGGCCCGCGCCCTGTGGCGCGACACGGCGCCGCGCCGGACGCCCGTACCGACGCCGCCGTCCCGCTCCGCCCGCACCGACAAGGCACCGGTCTCCTCCTGAACGGACGGCGTCCGCACGGACCCGTGAGGCGACGACGGCGAAGCGACCTCAGTCGAACTCCGCCCGCAGATACTCCCGCCACCGTGCCGTGAACTCCTCCGGCGTCGTCGCGAGCACCTCGTTCATCGCGTCCTCGACCGCGCCCGGGCGCTTCTCGTGCCCGCCCACGGCGCGGTAGAAGGCGTCCAGGCGGTCCTCGCCCCACTGGTCGGCGATCATGCGGCAGGCCAGCCAGCCGCCCTCGTAGGCGCGGGCCAGTTCGTCCGCGTCGGCGGTGAAGCCGAAGTCCTCGTCGGTCGGAAGACTCGCGGGCACCCGGCCCTCGGCGACCGCGCCGGCCGTCTCGGGGGCGGCCTCGGCGGGGGCACGGTCGCCGTCGCGGTAGCCGACCCAGTCCGCGTAGCCCTCGGACAGCCACAGCGGAGTGGCGGCGGTGGTGTCGGCGCGGGTGGCGACGTGCGTGGTCTCGTGGGTGAGCACGACCTGTTTGCCGAGGTCGCCGAGGAGCCCGTACGCGTCGGGATTGACGATGATCCGGTCCGCCGGTGCCTGCTCCCGGCCGCCCGTCTCGCCGGTGGTGACCGCCGCGATGCCCCGGTAGGAGGAGGCGGGCGAGCCGAGCAGGCCCGCCATCCCCTCCAGCGACTTCGGGACGAGTACGACGACCCGGCGGGCCCAGTCGCCGTCCCAGGCGGCCGACACGGCCGGCACCGCCCGGTCGGCGAGGTCCGCGTAGCGGCGCAGCGCCCCGGCGGACTGTCCGACGCCGAGCACGAGGCTGTGCGTGCCCCGGACGACCTCGACCGCGCCCTGGTCCCACGGCTGCTGGCCGGACCGCTTCGCGGGCCGGTCGGAGTCGACGGTCCACCGGCCGTCCTCCCCGTCCCGGCTCAGCCGCACGGTGCGGCCGGTGGTGACGGGTCCCCGGTCGTGGCCCTCGATGCGGTAGCGCAGCTCGACGTCGGCGGTGGCGGTGTCGCCGGTGCGGTCCACGCCCGTCACGCGGTACGACCAGGCGGCCAGCGGCACCTCGCCCAGGTTGCCGAAGCCGGCCCCGGTGCCCGTGCGCGTGTAGGCGGCCCGGTCGCGGCCGAGGACGGCTTCCGCGCGCCGGTCCAGTACCCGCTGCACCTCGGCCGGGACGGGGTCGGCGGCGGCGCGGCCGCCGCAGCCCACGAGGGAGACGAGCAGCAGGCACAGCGCCACCACCGAGGAACCCGAGACCCGCCTTCGACCAGCCACCTCCCGATCGTACGGGCGGCCGGCCGGAGGGGGCAGCGTGCGGAGGGACCGGAAGGGCCGCGAGGGTCAGACCCGGGTGACCGAGGAGACCGGCATCATGCCGACCGGGTCGTAGCGCACGGGAGCACCGGGGTAGGGCGCGTGGATCACCTGGCCGTTGCCGACGTACATGCCGATGTGGCTGGCGTCGTCGCGGTAGGCGACCAGGTCGCCGGGCCGGGCCTGGGCCAGGGACACCCGCTGCCCGGCGCCGGACTGCGCCTGCGAGGTGCGCGGCAGCCCGACCCCGGCCTGCGCGTACGACCACTGGGTCAGGCCCGAGCAGTCGAAGCCGGTGGGCCCGTTGGCGCCCCAGACGTAGGGCTTGCCGAGGGCGGACTGGGCGGCGGCGACGGCGGCCGCCGCGCGGCCGGAGACGGGGCCGGCGGGGGCGGGGAGGTCGGCACGGCCGGAGCGGGAGCCGCGGTCGTAGGCGGCGCGTTCGCCGTCCGGAAGGGAGTTGAGCAGCTCGCGGGCCTTCGCGAGCTTGCGCTCCACGGTCCTCTTGTGGGCGGCGACGGCCTTGCGGCCCTTCTCCAGCTCGGTGAGCTTGCGGCCGGCCTCGGCACGGTCCTGGGCGAGGTCGCGCATGGCGCCCTGGAGTTCCCTCAGTTCACCGGCCTGATGGCTGGTGATCCGGTCGAGCACGGAGGCCTTGTCCAGGTAGTCGTCCGGGTCGGCGGAGAGCAGCAGCGCCAGCGACGGGTCGATGCCGCCGGAGCGGTACTGGGCGCCGGCCAGCGAACCGAGCGCGTCCCGCATGGTGTTGATCCGCTCCTGCTGCCGGGCGATCGAGTCCTGCGCGGTGCTGACCTCCTCTCGCAGGGCGTCGGTGCGCGCGTCGGCCTTGTTGTAGGCCTCGGTCGCCTGCTCCGCCTCCGTGTAGAGCCGGTCCACCTCCGCCCGCCGGTCGTCGTGCGGGGTGGCCGTGGCCGGTACGGCGCCCAGGGCCGCGGCGGCGACGGAAAGCAGGCCGACGGCGGCGGTGGCGCCGCGGTCGAGCCCGGTTGGTGCAAGGCGGCGATGGAACCCCACGGGAAGCCGCACTCCTTCCGCTGGCGGACAGGGAAACGCGGCAGACAGTAACCCCGTGGCCGGGCACCGGCCAACGACCTCGGAGGCGCGCGCAGCACGACGCCCCGCCGCTGACGCAGGTCACCGGCGGGGCGGAGGTCAGAAGGCCGTACCGTGATTCGCCCGAACGGGCGGCACGGCGAGGGCGACTGAGGGGTTTACGGGAGGCGGCGGTTCAGACCCGCACGCCGAACATGAACGGGCCGCCGATGGTGTTCATCGACTCGTAGCGGACGACCGTGCCGGTGCGCGGCGCGTGCAGGACCTGGCCGTTGCCGGCGTAGAGGCCGACGTGGTGCAGGTCGTTGAAGAAGAAGACCAGGTCGCCGACCTGGAGGTCGCTCATCGAGGAGATGCGGGTACCCGCGCCGGTCTGCGCCTCGGAGGTGCGCGGGATGCCGACGCCGGCCTGGGCGTAGGCCCAGGAGGTCAGGCCCGAGCAGTCGAAGGAGGAGGGACCGGTGGCGCCGTAGACGTAGGGCGTGCCGATCTTGCTCTGGGCGGCGGCGAAGGCGGCGGCGGCCCGGCCGGAGGCGGGCTTCCCGCTACCGCCGGTCAGGACCTCGCGCTCGCTGCTGCGGGTGGCGCGCTGCTCCTCGGCGGCGAGGGCGGCCTTCTCCTTCGCGGTGAGCGTGTTGAGCAGCTTCTGCGCGGAGGAGAGCTTGCCCTGGACTTCCTTCTTCTTCTTGCCCAGTTCGGTGCGGGTGGAGGCGAGGTCCTTGAGCTTCTCGGTGGCCTCGGAGCGCTGCTGGGCGAGGTCGCGCTGCTTGTCCTGGATCTTCTTCAGCGCCTCGACCTGCTGACCGCTCAGCTGGTCGAGGGTGGACGCCTTGTCCAGGTAGTCGTCCGGGTCGGCGGACAGGAACAGCTGGAGAGAGGGGTCTATCCCGCCGGAGCGGTACTGGGCGCTGGCCATCGAACCGAGGCCGTCGCGCAGCTCGTTGAGCTCCTCCTGGCCGCGGGCGACGTTGTCCTGGATGGTGGAGATCTCCTTCTGGAGCTTCTCCTGCTTCTCCTTGGCGCCGTTGTACTTCTCGGTGGCCTGCTCGGCCTCCGTGTAGAGCTTGTCGACCTTGGCCTTGACCTCGTCCTTGCTCGGCTTCTCACTCGGGGCGGCGTTGGCGGCCTGCGAGCTGAGAGCGACAGCGGCTGCGGCAGCGGTGGTGAGCACGGTCACGCGCGTGCGGCTCGGCTGCTTGGGACGACGGTGGGACGCCACGGAGACGAGCTCCTTCTTGAGAGGGATCACCCGTGCGAGGGTTCGAGGGCTGACCCTAGTGACCCACTCGTGATCAGTTCAAATCCTCCGCCGAAAAATCCCGGTTACGCACCGCATTCTTTGCCACAACTCACCTGCAGTGACCCTCACTTGACGCTACGTTGCGTGACGGTTCCGTCAATTCGGGCATAGAACACCTACGTTACGGTTGCCACGAAAGTGAAGGAGGAGACCGGCGAGCGGCTAGGAAAGCCGCTTGAGGAGCACCGCGGACGCCACCGGTCGTGCGCCGGCGCGCGCCACGCCGTCGGCGACCTCGCGGTCGGTGGAGACGACGATGACCGGCCGGCCCGGCGGCTCGGCCCGCACCAGCTGGCGGATCAGCTCGTCGGCCGTGACCCCGGGCTTGGAGAACAGCACCCGCACCCCGCGCGGCGGCGCGAGCAGCACCGGCGCCACCAGTTCGGCCCCGTCGAAGACGCAGGTCATCTCGGCGCCGGTCTGCGCGGCGAGCTGGGAGAGCTGGCCCAGCAGCCGCAGCCGCTGCTTCTCCAGCGGCATCTGCGGATAGCCGGTCTTGGTGACGTTGTAGCCGTCGACGACCAGGTGCGCCTGGGGCAGCGCGAGCAACTGGTCGAGGATGGCGGGGTCGTTCTCGGACAGGGCGCGGGCGGCGATGTCCTTGGGCGTCATCCGGCCCGGTTCCACCGCGTCCACCGTCTCGGCGGGCCGCACCGACACCGGAGGCAGCGCGAGTTCCCGGCGCAGCCCCTGCGTGGCGTCCAGCAGCGTGTCCAGCAGCAGCCGCACCCGCATGTCCTCGACGCTGCGCCCCTCACGGGCCGCCTTGCGGGTGGCCTCCAGGGCGGCCTCGGCCTCCCCGAGCCGGGTCTTGAGCCGCCGGCTCTCGCTATCGGCGGCGGAGACCTGCGCGTGCCCCTCGGCGCGGACCGCGTCCATCTCGGCCCGGACCTTGCGCAGCGCCGCCTCGCCGCGTTTGACGTCGCTGAGGGCCGAGCGCAGCTTGCGGTGCAGCGACTCGGACTCCTTCTTCGCCGCGTCCAGCTCGGCGCGCAGCCGCTCGGTCTCGGTCCTGGTGTGCTCCCGGGCCCGGGCCAGCTCCTCCTGCAACCGCTCCAGCTCCGCGCGGCTCTCCTCGTCGGCGCGCTCGGCGTCCGCGCGCTGCGCCTCCTCGCCGGCGGCGGTCACCAGCTTCACCCAGCCGTGCGGGCGCAGCACGTAGGCCGCGGCCGCCACGTCGAGCGGGTCCGCGGCGGGCGGCGGGGAGGCGGCGTCCAGGGCCCCGGCCAGTTCCGGCTGGGCCTCTCTGAGCTTCTCACCGATGCGCTGGCGGAACAGGGGGTCGGTCTCCACGGCGGCGGCCATGGCGTTGCCGGCGAACTTCGCCCTGCGGTTCGGGGCGAACCGGGCGTACTGTCTCAGCTGTGCCGGCAGTTCGCCGAGGGTGAGTCCGCCGAAGCCGTCGGACACGATCTGCACGACCCTGCGGCGCACGCCGTCGGGCAGCGGCCGGTCGAGCACCTCGGCGGTGCCGTCGCCCGGCTCCCCGCCATGTGTCTCCACCATCCGTCACCCCAATGCCTCTGCGTGATCCCCTGCCGGGGTCACCTCATGCGGGGGCCGCTCCGGTCAGGAGGCGGCACCCGGCCTGTCCACGAGTTCCACCTGGTCCACGGCGTTGCACCAGCGACACCGCACCGACTCGATGGTCTCACTCAGCACCTCGCGCTCCTCGACCTTCGGCTCACCGGCCAGATCGAGGTGCACGTACTCGACGACCTTCGAGGCCCGGGTCACGTCGAAGCGGGTGAGGTTGCCGCAGAGGGTGCAGCGCCACCGCGTCGTGTCGGTCGGCAGGGGAACCGTCATCGTGGCTGTTCGCTCTCTTCCAGTGTCGGTGCCGCGCCGGGCGCCCCCGGTGCGTGTGGCTCGTAACCCTACGGCCTGGCGGGTACCCGACGCCCGCGTGTCCACGGCGGCGAGGCGGTCCGGGCGGTTGCGTCCCGTTACGTCATGCTCTGTGTCCATGATCCGCAACTGGAGCACGGCGGCCCTCACCAGGACGGTGAAGACGATCAGGACACCGGGCACGCCCCGCACGAGCCGGGGCCGGTCGGCACCGGTGACGTACGGACTGATCACCCTGTGCTGTCTGCTGTTCCTGGTCAGCCCGGCGGCGGGCCTGAATCCGGTGTACGGCACCGGCGACGAACTGCTCGCCGCGCAGCGCGCCTACTTCCGGCGCTGGGGCGTGATCCCCGCAGAACTGTTCGAGGACTCCCCCGGATCGGCCCTCACCCCCGCCACGGCGCTGTTCGTCCACGGCAGCTGGGTGCACCTGCTGGGCAACATGCTCTTCCTCTACGTCTTCGGCGCGATGACCGAGGAACGGATGGGCAGACTCCAGTTCGCCCTGTTCTACCTCGGCTGCGGCTACCTGGCGCTGCTCGGTTACGCGGGGGCCAACGCCCACTCCCAGCAGTCCCTGGTCGGCGCCTCGGGGGCCATCTCCGCGATCCTCGGCGCCTTCCTCTTCCTCTTCCCGCGCGCCCGCGTGACCAGCCTCCTGCCCTTCCTCTTCTTCCTGCCGCTGCGCTTCCCGGCCTGGGTCGTCCTGCCCTTCTGGGCCGGCCTCCAGTGGACGGCGGCGGGGCGGGCCGGCGACGGACCGGGGGTGGCGTACCTCGCGCACCTGGTCGGCTTCGGGCTGGGCTTCGCCTTCGCCTGGGTGCGGTTCGGGCGTACGACTAGAGTGAAGAGCGTTCCAGTGGCGGCTTCCGAGGGAGACAAACAGCCGTGATCAGCGCGATCGTCCTCATCAAGACCAGCGTGGACCGGATCCCCGAGATCGCGGAGCAGATCGCCGCGCTGGAGAACGTCAGCGAGGTCTTCTCCGTCACCGGCACCTACGACCTGATCGCCATGGTGCGGGTGAACGAGCACGAGGACCTGGCGGAGGTCATCCCCGGCCGGATCAGCAAGATCCCGGGCGTGGAGGGCACGGACACGCACGTGGCGTTCCGGACGTACTCCCAGCACGACCTGGAGGCGGCGTTCGCCATCGGGCTCGACAACTAGCGTCCGGCGAGGACGCTGATGAAGAGTTCTTCATCCCGGACTCATCCGGGACGCGGGGTAGCGGGCGCAGGATCAGGGGCATGGTCTTCTCACGCCGGATGGCGGCCCTGGCGGCCGTCGTCCTGATCCCGCTCGGCATCGCGGCGACCAGCTTCGCCCTCACCGACAGTCCGCAGGAACCCAAGGTCCCGGCCAAGGTGGAGCTGGAGAGCGGCTCCCCCACCCCGGCCCCCACCTCTTCCTCCTCCTCGCCCGAGCCGACGCCCAGCGACCAGGTGGTGACCCGGCCACCGGTGACCGACAGCGCTCCGGATGACGACGATGACGACGACCGAGGCAACGACGCCGGAGACGACCGGGGCGCCGACGACGGAGCCGGCGACGACGGCTGACCGAGAGCGCCGCCGGATCTCGGCCCGGGTCCGCATCCTGCTCTGGCTGCTGCTCGTGATGGCGGTCGCCCTCGCCTCGGTGGCCGCGACCACCCGCTCGATCCTGCTGCGCGACACCGACCAGCGGATCAACGGGCTGCTCGCCCAGGAGGCCGGCGAGTTCGCCAACTTCGAGGAGCAGGGCTTCGATCCGGAGACCGGCCGCCCGTTCACCGACCCGGAGCGGCTGCTCAAGGTCTTCCTGGAGAGGCAGTACGCCGACCTGGACGAGGAACTGGTCGGCCTGGTGGGCGAGGTGGGCAGCAGGCCCACGCAGATCATCCAGCAGCGCGAGATCCCGGTCGGGCTGCCCCTGCACAAGGACGCCGACGCCAGGCGCCGCGTCTACGCCTCCCCGGACTCCACCGGCACCCTGGAGCGGCCGGAGGGGGACATCCGCTGGGCCAAGGTCACCGTCGCCCGGTACGGCGGCGAACCGGCGGCCGCCTTCGTGGTCGCCTTCCATCCCGGGCGGGAACAGGCCCGCGCGGACGAGGTGTTCCGCGTCCTGCTCGCCATCTCCGGCGTCGCCCTGCTGATGACGACCGGCATCGCCTGGGTGGTCGCGGGCCGGATCCTCAAACCGGTACGGCTGGTGCGCACCACGGCCGCGCAACTCACCGAGCAGGACCTGACCCGGCGCATCCCGGTGCACGGCCACGACGACGTGGCCGCGCTCGCCGAGACCTTCAACGCCATGCTGGACCGGCTGGAACGCGCCTTCGCCACCCAGCGCCGGTTCGTCGACGACGCCAGCCACGAGCTGCGCACCCCGATCACCATCGTGCGCGGCCACCTGGAGCTGATGGGCGACGACCCGGCCGAACGCGAGGAGACCGTCCGCCTGGTCACCGAGGAACTGGACCGGATGAGCCGCATCGTCGAGGACCTGCTGCTCCTCGCCAAGGCCGAACGCCCCGACTTCGTCACCCCCGAGCCGGTCCAGCTCGCCGAACTCACCGCCGACGTCTACGTCAAGGCCCGCACCCTCGGCGACCGGGAGTGGGTACTGGACGGGGTCGCCGACCGCGAGGCCCGGCTGGACCCCCAGCGCATCACCCAGGCCATGGTGCAGCTCGCGCAGAACGCCGTGCAGCACACCACCACCGGCCAGTCCATCCGCATCGGCTCCCGCGCCGACGGCACCCGCATCGAGCTGTACGTCGCCGACTCCGGACCCGGGGTCCAGCCACAGGACGCCGAAGTCGTCTTCGAGCGGTTCCGGCGCGGCACGGCCCGGCGCGGGGTGCGCGGAACGGGCGCCGGGCTCGGGCTGTCGATCGTCAAGGCGATCGCCGAGGGCCACGGCGGCCGGGTCGGCCTGCACGCCACCGAGGGCGGCGGCGCCACCTTCGTACTCACTCTGGAAGAGGCACGCCCATGAACCGCATCCTCATCGTCGAGGACGAGGAGCGCATCGCCTCCTTCGTCGAGAAGGGCCTGCGCGCCAACGGCTTCACCACCACGGCCGTCGCCGACGGCGACGCCGCCTACGAGTACGCCCTCACCGGCGGCTTCGACCTGGTCGTCCTGGACATCGGACTGCCCGGCCGGGACGGTTTCACGGTCCTGCGGGAGCTGCGCGAGTCCCGGGTGACGACCCCGGTGATCGTGCTGACCGCGCGGGACTCCGTGCGGGACACGGTGGCCGGCCTGGAGGGCGGCGCCGACGACTGGATGACCAAGCCGTTCCGCTTCGAGGAACTGCTCGCCCGGGTACGGCTGCGGCTGCGTACGGCGGCCAGGGCACCGGAGGTGACGGTGCTCAGGTCCGGCGACCTCTCCCTGGACCTGCGCACCCGCCGCGCCCGTGCCGCGGAGCGGACGGTCGACCTGACGGCCCGTGAGTTCGTGCTGCTCGAACTGTTCCTGCGCCACCCGGGGCAGGTCCTGTCGCGGGAGCAGATCCTCTCCCACGTGTGGGGCTACGACTTCGACCCCGGCTCCAACATCGTGGACGTCTACGTGCGGGCGCTGCGCAAGAAGCTGGGGGCGCAACGGGTGGAGACGGTACGGGGCATGGGGTACCGGCTGCCGGGCTGACGCACCCGGCCCGCACCCGGCCACCGACGGGCAGACCGGCTTTTGTGTGAAGTTTCCTTCATGTCGGACTCATTGAGGGCTCACCGCCCGGGACAACCCTCGATGACGTGACGTTGAACCTCCGCCTGGCGGCGGCCCTCTGCGTGGCGCTGTCCCTGTGCGCGCTGCTCGCGGTACCCGCGAACTTCCCCGCCCTCGGCGGTGACGCGCGCCTCACCCTCGCCGTGTTCGCGCTGGCCACGTGTGCCTGGATCGGTACGCCGATCGACGACACGTACGTCGCGCTGGGCGCCGGACTCGCGCTGACCGCGACCGGCGTGATCAGCAGCGACACCCTCTTCGGCACCCTCGGCGACGACACGGTGTGGCTGCTGATCTGCGCCTTCGTGCTGGCGGCGGCGGTGGCCCGGACCGGGCTCGCTGGGCGGGCGGCGGCGTTCCTGGTCGGCGGGGCGCGCGGCGTGCGGCAGTTGGTGCATCTGACGACGGCCGCGCTGGTCGTGACCGCGTTCGCGGTGCCGGCCACGTCGGGCCGGGCGGCGCTGGCGCTGCCGGTGTTCCTGGCCCTCGCCAAGGCCCTGGCCGACCGGAAGCGACTGGTCGTGATGCTCGCGCTGCTGTTCCCGACCGTGATCCTGCTGTCGGCGGTGGCGACCCTGATCGGCGCGGGCGCGCATCTGATCACGGTGTCGGTGCTGTGGGAGGCGACCGGCGACCGGATCGGCTTCACCCAGTGGCTGCTGCTCGGCCTGCCGCTGGCGGTGACCTCCTCCCATCTGGCCGCCGAGACGGTCCTGTTGACGACGACCCGGCGCGCGGACCGCGAGGGCCCGGTCCGTATCACCGCCGAGGAGGTACAGCGGCACACCGAGAGTCCGGTCACCGGCCCCTGGACGCAGGCGGAGAAGCGCTGCGCCGCGCTGCTGGCCACGGTGGTGACCCTGTGGTGCAGCGAGCCCCTGCACCATGTGTCGCCCGCGGTCGTGGCGCTGATCGGGGCGGTCGTCGCCTCCTCCCCCGCGCTCGGCACCGTACGGCTCAAGGACGCGCTGAAGACCGTGCCCTGGTCGCTGCTGCTGTTCATGGCGGCGACCATGGCGATGGGCGTCGCGCTCGCCGACTCCGGCGCGGCGAAATGGCTGGTGTCGGGGCTGCCCGCGCACGTCACGCCGGCCGTCTTCCTCGGGGTCGTGGTGGCGGTGAGCACGGCGGCCCACCTGGTCCTCCAGTCCCGCTCGGCCCGCTCCTCCGTCCTGGTCCCGCTGGTGATCGCAGCGGCCGTGGGCGCCGGGGTCAACCCGGTCGCCGCCGCGCTCGCCTCCACCGCCGCCGCCGGTTTCTGCCACACCCTCCCGGCCTCCGCCAAGCCGGTCACGCTCTTCTCCGACATCCCCGGCACTCCCACCTACACCCCGCGCGACCTGCTGCGGCTGTCCGCCGTCCTGGCACCGCTGACCGCCGCCCTCGTGCTGTTCTTCGCCGCCGCCGTCTGGCCGCTGCTCGGCGTACCCGTGACCCGTTGAAGGAGCCCGCCATGTCCGCCACGTCCTCCATCCCCGCCACGCCTTCCGTGCCCGCCGTGCCTTCCGTGCCCGCCGCGTCCTCCATCCCCGCCGCGCCTTCCGTGCCCGCCGTGCCCTCGCTGCTGAACCGTGTCGTCGTGGCCCCCAGCGGCTTCAAGGAGTCGCTGTCCGCGCAGGCCGCCGCCGACGCCATCGCGGAGGGTGTCCGCCGGGTCCTGCCGGACGCCGAGATCGACCGCGTCCCGCTGGTGGACGGCGGCGAGGGCACGGCCGTCGCACTGGCCGCCGCGACCGGCGGGCGACTGGTCGCGCTGGCCGCCACGGGCCCGGTCGGCGAACCCGTCGGCACCCACTTCGCGCTGCTCGGCGCCCGGGATACGGCGGTGGTGGAGATGGCGGCCGTCGCGGGCCTCTCCCTGGTCCCAAGCGCCCTGCGCGACCCGGGAGCCACGACGACGTACGGCGTCGGCGAGCTGATCCGCGCCGCGCTGGACACCGGGGTACGGCGCGTCCTGGTCGGCTGCGGCGACTCGGGCACGTCGGACGGTGGCGCGGGCGCGCTCCAGGCGCTCGGGGCCCGGCTGCTGGACGCGGACGGCTTCGAACTGTCGCACGGCGGCCGGGAGCTGAGCCGCCTCGCCCGTATCGACCCGTCCGGCCTCGACGCCCGGCTGAAGGACACCGAGCTGGTCGTCGCCTGCAACCCGTTCAACGTGCTGTGCGGCGAGCGGGGCGTGGCCCGGGTGTTCGGCCCGCAGAAGGGGGCGACACCCGCGCAGGTCGAGGAGTTGTCGGCCGGTCTGGAGAACTGGGCGCGCGTCCTGACCCGGGACCTCGGTGTCATCGGCACCGACCTGCGCCACGGCCCCGGCACCGGCGCCTCCGGCGGGCTGGGCTCGGGGCTGGCCGCCGTCGGCGGCCGCCTGCTGCCCCGCTTCGACGTGCTGCTCGACCACCTCGACCTGGACGCCCGCCTCGCCCACGCCGACCTGGTGCTCACCGCCGAGGGCGCCCTGGACCACCAGACGCCGCGCGGCAAGGTCCCGGCCGAGGTCGCCCGCCGCGCCAAGCTCTACGGCCGTCCCGTCCTCGCCCTGGCCGGCACGCTCGGCGAGGGCGCGCACGAGGTGCCGGGGGTGGACGCCTTCCACGGCATCATGCCGGCGCCGATGGCCCTGGCGGACGCGCTGCTGCGCGCCGCCGAACTCCTCACGGACGCCACGGAGCGGGCGCTGCGGATGATCCTGCTGGGGTCGCGGCTGCCGGGTCAGGCCCCGGCACCGGCGGCCGCGGTGCCGGCGGCGGACGTGTCGGGCACGCAACGCCCGTCCTCGGTCCGGTAGTTCCACCGGGCGCCGTCGTTCACCAGCTCCTTGACGGCGTTCACGAACCGCTCGACGTGCTCGTCCGGGGTGCCCGCGCCGAAGCTCACGCGGATGGCGTTGAGGGACCTCTCCCCCGGCGCCGCCTCGGGGGCGCCGCACTCGCCCTGCGCATGCGGGTCGCTGCCGAGCAGGGTGCGCACCAGCGGGTGGGCGCAGAACAGGCCGTCGCGCACCCCGATGCCGTACTCGGCGGAGAGCGCGGCTGCGAAGTGGGAGCTGTTCCAGCCCTCGACGACGAAGGAGAGCACGCCGACGCGGGGGGCGTCGTCGCCGAAGAGGGAGAGGATCCGCACCTCGGGCACCTCGGCGAGCCCGTCCCGCACCTTCCCGATCAGGTACTCCTCGCGGGCGACCAGCGCGTCGAACCCGGCCTCGGTGAGGGCCTTGCAGGCGGAGGCGATCGAGTAGGCGCCGATGACGTTGGGCGAGCCGGCCTCGTGCCGCGCGGCGCTGTCGTGCCACTCCACGTCCACGCCGCCGTCGGCGCGCCGGGTGACCCTGCGGCTGGCGCCGCCGCCGGCGAGGTACGGCTCCGCCTCGCGCAGCCAGTCCGCGCGGCCGGCCAGCACACCGGAGCCGAAGGGGGCGTACAGCTTGTGCCCGGAGAAGGCCACCCAGTCGACGTCCAGGTCGGCCACGGAAACGGGGTGGTGCGGGGCGAGCTGCGCGGCGTCCAGCACGATCCGGGCACCGTGCGCGTGCGCGGCGGCGGCCAGTTCACGCACCGGCCACAGCTCGCCGGTGACGTTGGAGGCGCCGGTGACGCAGACCAGGGCGGGCCCGTGGGGCTCGCGGGCGGCGAGGGCGCGCTCCAGGGTCTCGACGGCCTGCGCCGGGGTGCGCGGGGCGTCCAGACAGGTCACGTCGGCGTCCCGCCAGGGCAGCAGCGAGGCGTGGTGCTCGGTCTCGAAGACGAAGACCCGGCAGCCGGCGGGCAGCGCGGCGGCGAGCAGGTTCAGGGAGTCGGTGGTGGACCGGGTGAACACGACCTGGTCCCCTTCCCGGCACCCGAGGAACCCGGCGACGGTCTCCCGGGCGTTCTCGAACAGGTCGGTCGACAGCTGCGACAGGTATCCGGCCCCGCGGTGCACGCTGCCGTAGTAGGGGGCGTAGGCCGCCACGTCGTCCCAGACCCGCTGGAGCGCGGGCGCGCTGGCGGCGTAGTCGAGCGCGGCGTAGGTGACCTCCCCGCCGGTGACGAGCGGCACGGTGACATCGCGGCCGAGAACGGGCAGCGGGGTGGCGACAGCGGTGGGTACGGACATGGCGGACTCCCGTGAGGACCAGCGCGAGGAAGGGCGCTGTGAAAGAGAAGAAGGTGTGCGGAGGCGGGGCTCTGCGGCCCTATCGCATTCGCTGGTTCACGGGAGACTCCCTCGGACGACCCAGGACCCCTGGTTCCGCGAGGGGTCCGCGCTTGCCGTGAACCCTGCTGTCCACGGCCCGGTCTTCACCCGGGGCACCCCGCCACGGACGGAGGGTTGCCGGACAGTCGGCCGGGGCCTCATGACTGTCACTCATGACCTGACGAAAAACCTAGGGGAAATGATCGGCGCCCCGCAACCCGAGTCCGGATCGCGGGACGCACGTCCCACCACGGGCCCTCTGAGCGCTACGCGTGACTCGCGGCCACCCAGCGGTCCAGGGCGCCCTTGGCGGCGCCCGAGTCGATCGCCTCGGCCGCCCGGTCCATGCCGGCCCTGATCTGCTCGGCCAGCGGTTCCTCGCCGGGCTCCAGGGCCACCAGGGCCGCCGCCGAGTTCAGCAGCACCGCGTCCCGCACGGGGCCCGTCTCGCCGGCCAGCAGGCGGCGGGCGACGTCGGCGTTGTAGGAGGCGTCGGCTCCGCGCAGCGCCTGGACCGGCACGAGTTCGAGGCCGACGTCCCGCGGGTCGAAGGTCTCCTCGGTCACCCGGCCGTCCCGCACGACCCACACCCGGGAGGTGGCCGTCGTGGTCAGCTCGTCGAGGCCGTCGTCGCCCCGGAAGACCAGGGACGAGTGGCCGCGTTCGGCGAAGACACCGGCGATGATCGGCGCCATCCGGGCGTGGGCGACCCCGATCGCCTGGGACTTCACCTTGGCGGGGTTGGTCAGCGGACCCAGGAAGTTGAACACGGTGCGGATGCCCAGCTGACCGCGCGCCGCCGCCACATGGCGCAGCGCCGGGTGGAACTTCACGGCGAAGCAGAAGGTGATGCCGGCCTCCTCGGCGACCTCCGCCACCCGCTTCGGCGTCAGCTCCAGGTTGACCCCGAGCTTCTCCAGGACGTCGGAGGCCCCGGACGCCGAGGAGGCGGCCCGGTTGCCGTGCTTGACGACCTTGGCGCCGGTACCGGCCACGACGATCGCCGACATGGTGGAGATGTTGACCGTCTTGGCGCCGTCGCCGCCGGTGCCGACGATGTCGACCGTCTCCCCCGGCACCTCGATCACGTTGGCGTGGGCGTACATGGTGCGGACGAGGCCGGAGATCTCCTCGACGGTCTCGCCCTTGGACCTGAGCGCCACCGCGAAGCCGGCGATCTGCGCGTCGGTCGCCTCACCGCGCATGATCACGTCCAGTGCCCAGGCGGTGTCGTCCGCGGAGAGGTCCCGGCCGTCCAGGAGTCCGTTCAGCAGGGCGGGCCAGGAGCGGCCCGCCGCGGTGTCGCCTCCAGCGGGGGTCACAGCGCTCATGAGCCGCTCCTGAATCGTGTGTATCGCGGAAAGGGAGTGTGGTCCCACCCTATCCAGCCCCGGGCACGGCGAAGGGCCCCGTCCGCGGAACGGACGGGGCCCTTCGACCGTGGTGTGGCGACGCTGGAGGGTCAGTGGTGGCCGTGGCCGCTCGTGATCTCCTTGTACTCCTCGACGGTCGGCTTCGGAATCTGCGAGTCCTCGCCGTAGTAGCCCTTGCTCAGCTTGGCGCGGAGCTTCTCCGTGCGCTTCACCTTGCGCCGGACGCCGTTCTCGTCGACCTCCGGACCGATCTCGGCCGGCTTGTACTGCTCGTGCGCCGTGAGCGTGTGCAGCTGCTCCTGGCTGAGCGGCTCGTGCACCTCGATGAACTCACCGTGCGGCAGGCGCTTGATGATGCCCGACTCGCGGCCGTGCAGCACCTTGTCCTTGTCCCGGCGCTGGAGGCCGAGGCAGATCCGCTTGGTGACGATGAACGCGACGACCGGGGCGACGAAGAACCCGATGCGGACGAACCAGGTGATCGCGTTGATCGACAGGTGGAAGTGCGTGGCCCACAGGTCGTTGCCGCCGCCGATCAGCAGCACCATGTACCAGGTGATCCAGGCGACACCGAAGGCGGTCCGGGTCGGGGCGTTGCGCGGGCGGTCCAGGATGTGGTGCTCGCGCTTGTCGCCGGTGACCCAGGACTCGATGAACGGGTAGACCGCGATCGCGACCAGGACCAGCGGGAAGATCAGCAGCGGGACGAACACGCCCAGGACGAGCGTGTGACCCCAGAAGTTGATCTCCCAGCCCGGCATCACACGGATCAGACCCTCGGAGAAGCCCATGTACCAGTCGGGCTGGGCTCCGGTGGAGACCATGTCCGGCCGGTAGGGGCCGATGGCCCAGATCGGGTTGATCGTGGCGATGGCCGAGATGGCGGCGATCACGCCGAAGACCAGGAAGAAGAAGCCTCCGGCCTTGGCCATGTACACCGGCAGCAGCGGCATGCCGACGACGTTCTTGTTGGTCTTGCCGGGACCCGCGAACTGCGTGTGCTTGTGGTAGAAGACCAGGATCAGGTGGCCGACCACCAGGCCGAGCATGATGCCCGGCAGCAGCAGGATGTGGATCGAGTAGAACCGGGCCACGAAGTCGTGGCCGGGGAACTCCCCGCCGAAGAGGAAGAACGAGATGTACGTGCCGACGATCGGCACGGACAGGATCGCGCCCTCCATGAAGCGGATACCGGTGCCCGAGAGCAGGTCGTCCGGGAGCGAGTAGCCGGTGAAACCGGTGAACATGCCGAGGACGAACAGCAGGAAGCCGAACAGCCAGTTGATCTCACGCGGCTTGCGGAACGCGCCGGTGAAGAAGACGCGCATCATGTGCACGAACATGCCGGCGAGGAAGATCAGCGCCGCCCAGTGGTGGATCTGCCGGATGAGCAGACCACCGCGGACGTCGAAGCTGATGTCCAGCGTCGAGGCGTACGCCTCACTCATCAGCTGGCCCTGCAGCGGCACGTACGAGCCGTGGTACGTGACCTCGTTCATCGAGGGGTGGAAGAACAGCGTCAGGTACACACCCGTGAGGATGATGATGATGAAGCTGTAGAGGCAGACCTCACCCAGCATGAACGACCAGTGGTCGGGGAAGATCTTGCGCATGTTGGCCTTGGCCAGGGAGTAGATCCCCAGCCGGCCGTCGGCCCAGTCGGCGACGCGCTCGCCGGCCGGTGCCTTCCCGCGAGAGCGGGGGGCTTCGTTGGCTGTAGTGCTCATCCGCGCTCCCAGAAGGCAGGACCGACGGGCTCTTCGAAGTCGCCGAGCGCTTCGAGGTAACCCTCGTCGTTCACGCCGATGCGCAGCTGCGGCAGGGCGTGACCGGCGGGACCGAAGATCACCCGGGCGCCGTCGGCAAGGTCGAAGGTGGACTGGTGGCAGGGGCAGAGCGCGTGGTGCGTCTGCTGCTCGTACAGGGAGATCGGGCAACCGACATGGGTGCAGATCTTCGAGTACGCCACGATGCCCTCGTGCGACCACTCGAGTTCGCGCTTGTCCTTGATGGCCTCCGGCTCCAGCCGGATGATCATCAGGGCCGCCTTGGCGATCTCGGTCATGAACTCCTCGTCGTGCTCCTCCAGGCCCTCGGGCATGGCGAAGGTGAGGGAGCCCACCGCGACGTCCGAGGGACGCAGCGGCTCGTGGGTGTTCATGTTGACGAGCAGCTTGCCCTTGGACCACAGGGTGTGGCGGAGCTTGGTGCCGGGCAGCGGGCCGAGGTCGCGCAGCAGGACGACACCGGAGAGCGGCACCAGCGTGAGCGCGCCCAGCATCGTGTTGCGGATCAGCTTGCGGCGCCCGATCACGGACTCCTTGGCACCCTGCTTGAAGTCCGCGTGGACCTTGGCACGGGTCTCCGGGTCGGCCTCGATCGGGTGACGCTCGTCGGCGACCTCCTCGTCGGACATCAGGGTGCGGGCCCAGTGGACCGCGCCGGCGCCGATCGCGAACAGCGCGACGCCGAGCGTCATGCCGAGCGCGAAGTTCAGCGCACTGATGTGACCGAGCGGGAAGATGTAGACCGACTTGTCGACCGGGATCGTCACGAACGAGGCGATGAAGCCGACGGTGGCCAGCATCGACAGCGTGAACAGCAGGGCGACCGTGCGCTCGGACCGCTTGGCGGCCCGCTCGTCGGTGTCCTGGATCCGGTGCTCGTGGGGCGGCAGTCCCGGGTCGGCGAACGGGTTCTGCTCGTCCGCGGTGCGCACCGAGCCGTGCCCGTGCGGGGCGTCCTGCTCAGCGGGCAGGTTCTCTTCTGGAATGTCTTGGCTACTCATGACTTCTTGGCCTTTGCGGTCCGAGCGGCGACCCAGACGGCGACGGCGATCAGGGCGCCCAGTCCGAACACCCAGGCGAACAGACCTTCACTGACCGGACCCAGTCCGCCGAGGCTGAGGCCACCGGGCTCAACGGTGTCGTCGCTGTTGACCGCGTCCAGGTAGGCGATGATGTCCTTCTTGTTCTGCTCCGACATCGTGCCGTCGGGGAAGGAGGGCATGTTCTGCGGGCCGGTCAGCATGGCCTCGTAGATGTGCTTCGGGTCGACGTCCTCGAGGCTCGGCGCGTACTTGCCGTGCGTCAGGGCGCCGCCCTTGCCGGTGAAGTTGTGGCACTGCGCGCAGTTGTTGCGGAACAGCTCACCGCCCTTGGCGATGTCCGCACCCTCCGGGCCGTACTTCTCCTCCGACGGGATGGCCGGACCGGCGCCCAGCGAGGCGATGTAGGCGGCCAGCTGGTCGATCTCGGCCTGCGAGTAGACGACCGGCTTTTCCGGGACCTGCGCGCCCGGCTGCTGGGCCGGCATACGGCCGGTACCCACCTGGAAGTCGACGGCCGCGGCGCCTACGCCGACCAGGCTCGGACCGTCGGTGGTGCCCTGACCCCCGGTGCCGTGGCAACTGGCACAGCCGACGGCGTAGAGCTTCTTGCCCTCGTCGATGGCGAGGGACTGGGCGGTTTCATCGGCCTGCGCCTTGTCCGCGGGTGCGAACACGGCGTACAGCCCCCCTGTGCATGCCAGCGCGAGGAGTAGGACGACGAGCGCCGCCAGCGGATGGCGTCGTCGTGCGGAGAGCTTTTTCACGGATTACCCCGGTGTCAGGATCTTCTGCGTCGATGCTTCTGGTATTGAGGCGGGTGCGCGCCGCGACTACTTGATCATGTAGATCGTGGCGAAGAGGCCGATCCAGACGACATCGACGAAGTGCCAGTAATAGGACACGACAATGGCCGCGGTCGCCTGCTCGTGAGTGAACCTCCGGGCCGCGTAGGTGCGGCCGAGGACCAGCAGGAAGGCGATGAGGCCGCCCGTCACGTGCAGTCCGTGGAAGCCGGTGGTCAGGTAGAACACCGAGCCGTACGGGTCCGACGAGAGCGAGAGGCCCTCGTGCTTGACCAGCTCGGTGTACTCGAACACCTGACCGCCGATGAAGATCGCACCCATCACGAAGGTGACGATGAACCACATCCGGAGCTTCTTCACGTCACCGCGCTCGGCCGCGAACACGCCGAGCTGGCAGGTGAGGGAGGAGAGCACCAGGATCGTGGTGTTCGTCGCGGAGAACGGGAAGTTCAGCGCGTCGGCCTTCTCGGACCAGAAGTCCGGGCCGGTCACCGATCGCAGGGTGAAGTACATCGCGAAGAGGGCCGCGAAGAACATCAGCTCGGAACTCAACCAGATGATGGTTCCGACGCTGGTGAGGTTCGGCCGATTGACCGACGGGTGCGCGTGCCCGGTTTCTACTGTCGTTGCTGTCGCCACGACCGACATTATGTCGGTCGCTTATCCCGCCCTCACCCCGGGGGGTGCCGTTCGGAGTGTCCGCCCCGTCTGTACTGCCCGTATGGCCCATCGAACGGCCCGTCGAAGCCGTGTCCGAACCAGTGTTGACGAGGTGTTCAAAGGAGTAGCATCCGGCGCAACGGGCTACGACTGTTTCACTGCGTATCGGAGGAAGCATGCAGCCGACCGCCACGGTGCTGGTCTACAGCGACGACTCCAACACCCGCGAGCAGGTGCGGCTGGCGACCGGTCGCCGGCCGGCTCCGGACGTGCCCGTGGTCGAGTTCCTGGAGTGCGCCACCCCGGCCGCCGCGATCAAGGAGCTGGACAAGGGCGGGATCGACGTCTGCGTCTTCGACGGCGAGGCGGTGCCCATGGGGGGCATGGGCCTGTGCCGCCAGATCAAGGACGAGGTCTTCCAGTGCCCGCCGGTGCTGCTGCTCATCGCCCGGCCGCAGGACGCGTGGCTGGCGACGTGGAGCCGCGCGGAGGCGGCTGTGACGCTGCCGGTGGAGCCGGTCGAGCTCGCGGGCGCGCTGGCCGCGCTGCTGCGGCAGAAGAGGCTGCAGGGCGTTTAGGGGCGCCCGCCGGACGCCTCACACCACCGTCGGCCGCAGCCGTGCCGCCTCCTGGGTGTTCGGGGCACTGCCGGTACCGCCGGTCAGGGCGCTGCCCGTGCGCCACTTGTTCCAGTCGAGGTTCCAGTCGCCGAAGCCGTTGCCGAAGGGTTCCATCGTCTCGCCCTCGGAGTTGACCACCTCGACGAGGTCGCCCTCCTGGACGACGCCGAAGAACCACTCGGCGTCGGCGGTGCTCATGCCGACGCAGCCGTGGCTGACGTTGGCCAGGCCCTGGGAACCGACCGACCAGGGGGCGGCGTGCACGTACTCGCCGCTCCAGGTGACCCGGGTGGCGAAGTACACGGGCAGGTCGTACGACTCCGAGGAACCCTCGGCGATGCCGACGGTGCTGCTGCGCATGCGTACGAAGGGTTCCTTGCCCAGGACGACCTTGACGCCGTTGCGGGTCTCGAAGCCGGGCTTGCCCGAGGTGACGGGGATCTGCCTGATCTCCTGGCCGTCCCGGTAGACCGTCAGCGTGTGCGCGGCGGCGTCGGTGACGGCCACGACGTGGTCGTCCGTCGTGATCTTCAGGGGCTTGGCGGTGCCGCCCCACATCCGGTCGCCGATCTTGATGCCGTCGAGGGTGCTGCGGACCTGGACGGTGGCGTGGGCGGGCCAGTACTCCTTGGGCCGGTAGTGGAGCTTCTTGTCGTCCACCCAGTGCCAGGCGCCCTCCACGGCCGGCGTGGAGTCCACCTTCAGGGCGCGTTCCACTATGGCCCGCTGGGCCGGGTCCGCGACCGGCTGGCTCAGTTCCGCGGTGACGGGCTGGCCGACGCCGTACGCGCCCGCCTTGGGCCCGAAGGAGACGTCCAGGGTCTTCTTGGAGCTGGGCAGGCCGGTCTCGAAGGTGAGGACCTTGCGGCCGGGCGCGCCGTCGCCGTCCTCGGTGCTCACCCGGACCGTGTAGCCGGCGCCCGCGGCCAGCGGTGAGGTGCTGTGCCAGCGGGCTCCGTCGGCGGAGAGTTCGCCCGCGACGTAGCGGCCCGCCGTGTCCACGGCCGTGACGTCCGTGATGCGCCCGTCGGCGCCCTCGGCGACGACCTCCAGGGGTTTGTCGGGGTCGGCCTTCTTCCCGGCGTCCGTGGGGCCGCTGAAGGAGATCTGGCCGGCCGCGTCGTAGGGCGATGCGGACAGCGGGTTGTCGTCGTCGCCGCTGCAGGCGGTGACGGACGCGCCGAGGGCCATCACCAGCAGGGTGCAGCCGACGACCGTACGCCCCCGCGCCTGGAAGTGAACCGTGTCGCTCATGACCTCACGCTAGGGAGCCACGTCAGCGGCGGCACGGTGGGTAAGCCGGACGGGTGAGGCGGGTACGGCATACGAAGGGGCCCGGACGCTCCTGACGGAGTGTCCGGGCCCCTTGGCGCTGGGCGCGTGCTACTGGGTGCGGTTCTCACCGCGGTAGTACTCGAAGACCCAGCCGAACAGACCCACGAGAAGGATCGGTGCCGAGAAGTACATGATCCACCAGCCGACCGCCACGCCCAGGAAGGCGAGCGCTCCGCCGAACCCGAGAGCCAGCGGCTGCCAGCTGTGCGGGCTGAAGAACCCGATCTCGCCGGCGTCGTCCGCGACGTCCGCTTCCTTGTCGTCCTGCGCACCGACGTCGACCCGCTTGGCCGTGAAGGCCAGGTAGAAGCCGATCATGATGGACAGGCCGAAGGCCAGGAAGAGGGCCGTGGTGCCGGCCGGCTCCATCGACCAGTAGCCGTAGACGATCGCGACGGCCAGGATGAAGACGCTCAGCCAGATGAAGAGCTGTCCCTGGATCTTCACTTGCCGGCCTCCTTGCCGCCGGCGAGGGTCTTCTCACCGTGACCGACGTTCTCGAGCTGGTCGATCGCCGAGACCTCCGGGTGGTGCAGGTCGAAGGCGGGGGATTCACTGCGGATGCGCGGCAGCGTGAGGAAGTTGTGCCGCGGCGGCGGGCAGGAGGTCGCCCACTCCAGCGAACGGCCGTAGCCCCACGGGTCGTCCACGTTGACCGGCTTGCCGTACTTGGCCGTCTTCCAGACGTTGTAGAAGAACGGCAGCAGCGACATGCCGAGCAGGAACGAGCTGATCGTCGAGATCGTGTTCAGGGCGGTGAAGCCGTCGGCCGCCAGGTAGTCGGCGTACCGGCGCGGCATGCCCTCGGCACCCAGCCAGTGCTGGACCAGGAAGGTGCCGTGGAAGCCGATGAACAGCGTCCAGAAGGTGATCTTGCCGAGGCGCTCGTCCAGCAGCTTGCCGGTGAACTTCGGCCACCAGAAGTGGAAGCCGGCGAACATCGCGAACACCACCGTGCCGAACACCACGTAGTGGAAGTGCGCCACCACGAAGTACGAGTCCGAGACGTGGAAGTCCAGCGGCGGCGAGGCCAGGATGACACCGGTCAGACCACCGAAGAGGAAGGTGATCAGGAAGCCGGTGGACCACAGCATCGGTGTCTCGAAGCTGAGTGATCCCTTCCACATGGTGCCGATCCAGTTGAAGAACTTCACACCGGTCGGGACCGCGATCAGGAAGGTCATGAAGGAGAAGAACGGCAGCAGCACGCCGCCCGTGACGTACATGTGGTGGGCCCACACCGTCACCGACAGACCGGCGATCGCGATCGTCGCGGCGATCAGACCCATGTAGCCGAAGATCGGCTTGCGGGAGAAGACCGGGATGATCTCACTGACGATGCCGAAGAACGGCAACGCGATGATGTACACCTCCGGATGCCCGAAGAACCAGAACAAGTGCTGCCACAGCAACGCTCCGCCGTTGGCCGAGTCGAAGATGTGCGCACCGAACTTGCGGTCCGCCTCCAGCGCGAACAGGGCCGCGGCCAGCACCGGGAAGGCGAGCAGGACCAGCACACCGGTCAGCAGCACGTTCCAGGTGAAGATCGGCATGCGGAACATGGTCATGCCCGGCGCGCGCATGCAGATGATCGTGGTGATGAAGTTGACCGAGCCGAGGATGGTGCCGAAGCCGGAGAAGGCCAGACCCATGATCCACAGGTCACCGCCGATACCCGGCGAGTGCACCGCGTCGGACAGCGGCGAGTAGGCGAACCAGCCGAAGTCGGCCGCGCCCTGCGGGGTCAGGAACCCGCCCACCGCGATCGTCGAGCCGAACAGGTACAGCCAGTAGGCGAACATGTTCAGCCGCGGGAAGGCCACGTCCGGCGCGCCGATCTGCAGCGGCATGATCCAGTTCGCGAAGCCGGCGAACAGCGGCGTCGCGAACATCAGCAGCATGATCGTGCCGTGCATCGTGAACGCCTGGTTGAACTGCTCGTTCGACATGATCTGCAGACCCGGACGGGCCAGCTCGGCGCGCATGAACAGCGCCATCACGCCGCCGATCACGAAGAACGCGAACGACGTCACCAGATACAGCGTGCCGATCGTCTTGTGGTCGGTGGTCGTCAGCCACTTCACCACGACCTCGCCACGCCTCTGGCGCCGGACCGGCAGTTCGTCCTCGTAGTGGGACCCTGCCGCGGCACCCTGGGGTTCGTTGAGGATGCTCACAGGTTGTTCGTCTCCCGGTTCTTCTCGTGGCTCGTCTGCGCGATGCCCGCGGGAACGTAACCGGTCTGCCCCTTCTTCACGAGGTCCTGGAGGTGCTGCTCGTAGCGCTCCGGGGAGACGACCTTCACGTTGAACAGCATCCGGGAGTGGTCGACGCCGCACAGCTCGGCGCACTTGCCGAGGAAGGTGCCCTCCTTGTTGGGGGTCACCTCGAAGGCATTGGTGTGGCCCGGAATGACGTCCTGCTTCATGAGGAACGGCACCACCCAGAAGGAGTGGATGACGTCTCGCGAGGTCAGGACGAAGCGGACCGTCTTGCCCTTGGGGAGCCAGAGGGTCGGGCCGGGGTTGCCGGTCTGCGGGTTCTCCGTGCCGGGGACACCGCAGTCGTACGTGCCGCCGGCGTTCGCCGGGAAGTCCTCCTTGAACCGGTCCGGGATCGCGGCCAGTTCCTTGGAGGTCTTGGCGTCGCCGGTGGAACCGTCGACGCTCTCGACATAGTTGAAGCACCAGCTCCACTGGAAGCCGACCACGTTGACCGTGACGTCGGGCTTCTTCTTGAGGCTCATGAGCTCGGACTCGTCACGTGCGGTGAAGTAGAACAACACCGAGACGATGACGAGCGGAACAATGGTGTACAGCGCCTCGATGGGCAGGTTGTACCTGTTCTGCGGAGGAACTTCGACCTTGGTGCGGGTGCGCCGGTGGAAGAAGCAACTCCACAGGATCAGGCCCCACACCAGCACGCCGGTGGCCAGCGCGGCTGCCCAGGAGCCCTGCCACAGGGAGAGGATCCGCGGAGCCTCTTCCGTGGTTGGGGTGGGCATGCCGAGGCGGGGGAAGTCCTCGTATGTGCAACCGGTGGCGGTCGCCAGGACCAGGCCCGCGGTCAGTGCCTGCAGCAGCTTCCGCCGCATCGGGCGCCGCGGCGAGCGGTCGGAGCCGTTGGGACTCACGTAGCGCCTTCCCGAGAGTCTCGCCCGCGCTGTTCGGCTGCGGCCTTCTCGCTGGTCGGTCGCCGCCCTGCGTCGGGCAGGGGTTTGATGTTTATGCGGACCAAACCCTAGCCGACGCCCTCCGGGGGGTCGCGGGGAGGGTGGCATACGCGCCGGGAGGCACCCTGAAAGGGTGGGACGGGGGCGCCTTCGGGGGTGGGAGCTGGGGGTTTGTGGGCGGCTGACGGTGCGTCGCGGTTGCTCGCGCCCGCGTGCCGGAGCCGCACATGTCACGGGCCCGCGCCCCTGGTCGGCGCTTCCCTGCCGGACGTCATAGCGTTGCTGTGTGGCCTACTTCGACGCTGCTTCCGCCGTTCCTCTCCATCCCGTCGCCCGGCAGGCCCTTCAGGCCTCGCTCGACGAAGGGTGGGCCGATCCCGCTCGGCTCTACCGGGAAGGGCGGCGGGCCCGGATGCTGCTCGACGCTGCCCGGGAGGCGGCCGCCGAGGCCGTGGGGTGTCGGGCGGACGAGTTGGTGTTCACTCCTTCGGGGACGCGGGCGGTGCATTCGGGGGTCGCGGGAGCGCTGGCCGGGCGTCGGCGCGTCGGAGCCCACCTGATCGTGTCAGCGGTCGAACACTCCTCCGTATTGCATGCGGCCGAGGTGCACGAGGCCGGCGGCGGGACGGTCACGCAGGTGCCCGTGGACCGGACGGGGGCGGTGGACCCGGCGGCGTACGCGGCCGCCCTGCGCGGCGACACCGCGCTGGCCTGCCTCCAGTCGGCCAACCACGAGGTGGGCACCGAGCAGCCGGTGGCGGAGGTCGCCGAGATCTGCCGGACGGCGGGCGTGCCGCTGCTGGTGGACGCGGCGCAGTCGCTCGGGTGGGGGAAGGTGCCGGGCGACTGGTCCGTGCTCGCGGCCAGTGCCCACAAGTGGGGCGGGCCGTCCGGGGTCGGGCTGCTCGTCGTACGGAAAGGGGCCCGGTTCGCGCCGCAAGGACCCGGGGACGAGCGGGAGTCGGGGCGGGCGCCCGGTTTCGAGAACCTCCCGGCGATCGTGGCGGCGGCCGCGTCGCTGCGGGCGGTGCGGGCCGAGGCGGCCGAGGATGCTGCCCGGCTGCGGGAGCTGACGGAGCGGATCCGGACGCGGGTGCCGGATCTGGTGCCGGATGTGGAGGTGGTCGGCGATCCGGTGCGCAGGCTGCCCGGCACCGTCACCTTCTCGTGTCTCTACGTCGACGGGGAGACCCTGCTGCACGGACTGGACCGTGCCGGGTTCTCGGTCTCCTCCGGGTCGTCCTGCACGAGCAGCACCCTGATGCCGAGCCACGTCCTGAAGGCGATGGGGGTGCTCAGCGAGGGCAACGTCCGGGTGTCGCTGCCGCCGGGGACGCCGCCGGAGGACGTCGAGCGGTTCCTGGAGGTGCTGCCGGGCACGGTGGCCGCGGTTCGGGAGCGGCTGGGCGCGCCGGCGGCCACGGAGGCCGCTCCCGAGAACGGAGGCGACCTCGTCGTGGACGCGATCGGCCGGCGCTGCCCCGTCCCGGTGATCGAGCTGGCCAAGGTCATCGGCGACGTGCCCGTCGGGGGCACGGTCCGCGTCCTGTCCGACGACGAGGCGGCGCGTCTGGACATCCCGGCGTGGTGCGAGATGCGGGGGCAGGAGTACGTGGGCGAGGAGCCGGCGGAGGAGGGAACGGCTTACCTGGTCCGCCGGTCGGCCTGAACGGCACCCTCACCCGGCGGTTCAGCCCAGGTGCGCCTGGACCTCCTCCGCCGCCTCGTCCCCGTACGCCTTGGTGAACCGCTCCATGAAGTGCCCGCGGCGCAGCTGGTACTCCTGCGTCCCCACCGTCTCGATGACGAGCGTCGCCAGCATGCAGCCCACCTGCGCCGCCCGCTCCAACGACACCCCCCACGCCAGTCCCGACAGGAACCCCGCGCGGAAGGCGTCGCCCACGCCGGTCGGGTCGGCCTTGCGCTCCTCGTCCGGCACGCCGACCTCGACGGTGGGCTCGCCCACCCGCTCGATGCGGACGCCCCGCGCGCCGAGGGTGGTGACGCGGTGGCCGACGCGGCCGAGGATCTCCTCGTCCGTCCAGCCGGTCTTGGTCTCGATGAGCCCCTTCTCGTACTCGTTGGAGAAGAGGTAGGTCGCCCCGTCCAGCAGTATCCGGATCTCGTCGCCGTTCATCCGGGCGATCTGCTGGGAGAAGTCGGCGGCGAACGGGATCGACCGGGCGCGGCACTCCTCGGTGTGCCGGAGCATCGCCTCCGGGTCGTCGGCACCGATGGAGACCAGGTCGAGACCGCCGACCCGGTCGGCGACGGTCTTCAGCTCGATGAGGCGGGCCTCGCTCATCGCGCCCGTGTAGAACGAGCCGATCTGGTTGTGGTCGGCGTCGGTGGTGCAGACGAAGCGGGCGGTGTGCAGGGTCTCGGAGATGCGCACCGAGCCGGTGTCGACGCCGTGCCGGTCCAGCCAGGCCCGGTACTCGTCGAAGTCCGAGCCGGCCGCGCCGACCAGGATCGGCCGGGTGCCGAGCTGGCCCATGCCGAAGGCGATGTTCGCGGCGACGCCGCCCCGGCGTACGTCGAGCTGGTCGACCAGGAAGGAGAGCGAGACCGTGTGCAGTTGGTCCGCGACGAGCTGGTCGGAGAAGCGGCCGGGGAAGGTCATGAGGTGGTCGGTGGCGATGGAGCCGGTGACTGCGATGCGCACGGCGTGGACTCTCTCCTGAAGGGGAGGCGGGTTGACAGTTCACGCTACCCGGGAGAGCCCCGGGTCCGAAGCAGGCAAAACTACCCGGTAGTACAACTTTCTTCACGGTCCGGGACGTGCCTACGGTTCTGTTATGACGAACCTGACGAGGACCGCCGACCCCGCCCCGGCCGACCTGGACGGCGACCTGGCGTCGCTGCGCGGCGACTGCGCCCGGATGGCCCCGCGCTGGGAGGCGCCGGCCCACGCCGCCACCCGACCCGTCCCCGTCTCCCTCATCCACGGCGTGCGGGTGCCCCGGACGTCGGCCCGGTTGCTGGACGCGATGTCGGACTACGGGGACTGAGGTCCGTCCGGCGACTTCGAGGCGTTCGGGCGGCGCGTGACGTAGCCGGGAACCGGATCCTCCCCCACCGCGTCCCATCGCTGTCCCCAGTAACAGCCGAAGGAGCGATGCGGTGAACACCGACCGACCCGACAACGACGACGCCGACGCCGCCGACGAGGCCGGCGCCGGGCGTCCCGCGCGGCGGCGTCCCCGGGCGGTCGCCGTCGCCTCCGTCGCCGCCGCCGTGCTGTTGGTGGGGACCGGCGGCGCCTATCTGGCCACGTCCGCCTCCGGCGGCGGCCCGGACGGCGGTACGGCCTCCGGTGCGTCCGGCGACGACACTCCCCCGCCGCTCACCCTGGACGACCACGCGGCGCCGTCCGGAAGCGGCGGTACGAACGGCATCGCGCCCGGCGAGCCCAACCCCTACGGCGTCACCTACCGCGCCGACGGCTCGCTGCCCGACGGCCCCGGCTCGGCGCCCGTGTACCGGGCGAAGGGCGAGGTCACCGAGGCGGAGGTGGCCCGGCTGGCCGAGGCGCTCGGGGTCGACGGTGCGCCGCGCGTGCGGGGCGAGGCATGGAAGGTCGGCAACGCCAACGACGGTTCGGGTCCGCTGCTGACGGTGAACACGCAGGCCCCGGGCACCTGGACGTTCCACCGCTACACGCCCGGTACCGACAACTGCAAGAAGGGCGCCGCGTGCAAGGGCCCGTCCGCCGACGGGGACCCGGTGAGCGAGGCGGCCGCGAAGAAGGCTGCGGCGCCGGTGCTGAAGGCGCTGGGCCAGGACGACGCCAAGCTGGACGCGGGCCAGGTCATGGGCGCCCGGCGGGCCGTGAACGCCGAACCCGAGGTCGGCGGGCTGCCCACGTACGGCTGGACGACCGGTGTGGTCGTCGGCGCGCAGGGCGATGTGGTCGGCGGCAGCGGTCAGGTGAAGGTGCCGGTCAAGGGGGACACGTATCCCGTCCTGGGTGCGGAGGAAACGCTGGCGCTGCTGAACACGCCGGGCGGCGGCCCGGGCGCCGGCATCGGGGGCTGCGCGAGCCCCGTACCGCATCAGGACGGCGCGGACACGCCCTGCGAGCCGCCGACGGGAACTCCGGAGAAGCCGCAGCAGCCGGAGAAGCGGACCATCACGGTCGAGGACGCGGTGTTCGGGCTGGCCGCGCATCCGGTGCGGGGGCGGCAGACGCTGGTGCCGTCGTGGCTGTTCGAGGTGCGGGCGCCGGGCACGGGGGACGCCTTCACGGTGACGTATCCGGCGGTCGACCCGAAGTACCTGACGTCCGCGGCCCCCGCCTCACCGTCCCCGGCCCCGTCCGACGAGCCGCCCTCGGCGCCGGGTGAGCCCCGCGACGTCGAGGTGAACGGCTATACGGCCGAGGGCGGGGAGCTGACCGTGCACTTCACGGGCGGGGTGTGCTCCGACTACGAGGCGAAGGCGGAGGAGAGCGCGGGCAAGGTGACCGTCACGGTGACCGAGACCCCGCATCCGGAGAAGGTCTGCATCCTGATCGCCAAGGAGTACGAGCGGACGGTGCCGCTCGACGAGCCGCTCGGCGACCGGACGGTCGTGGGCTCGGACGGCGAGGAGATTCCGCCGCACAAGCCGGGCGCGCGGCTTCCGGCGCCGTCCAGGGGCCGGTGACGGCGGTCCCGTAGGCGGGCAGGCAAGAGGGCGGCGGCCCGGGGTCGGTCCCGGGCCGCCGCCCTCTTACGACTGTGGCGTGCCCACCGCGCGGCCAGGGACCGCGCCGATCGGGCGCCGCGCTCTTCCGGCGGCCTGATCCGCCGGGGCAGCCCCTAGCTGAAGGAGTCGCCGCAGGCGCAGGAGCCCGTCGCGTTCGGGTTGTCGATCGTGAAGCCCTGCTTCTCGATCGTGTCGACGAAGTCGATGGTGGCGCCGCCCAGGTACGGGGCGCTCATGCGGTCGGTGGTGACCTTGACGCCGTCGAAGTCCTTCACCACGTCGCCGTCGAGCGAGCGCTCGTCGAAGAAGAGCTGGTAGCGCAGGCCGGAGCAGCCGCCGGGCTGGACGGCGACGCGCAGCGCCAGATCCTCACGGCCTTCCTGGTCGAGCAGGGCCTTGACCTTGGCCGCGGCGGCGTCGGTCAGGATGATGCCGTCGGTGACGGTGGTGGTCTCGTCCGATACGGACATCTACATCTCTCCAAGGTTGTACGGAGACTGCTTGCCGACGGTTCCAACCGGCGGGGCCGCGGATTCATTCCGGGCGGGCCCGTGTCTTCGTCCTCGGCCTTCCCTTCATGCTCGCACACGCGTCGGGCGGCGGACAGCGGCTGTGGACGGCGGCCTGGACACCGGGATTCACGTCACACCGACACTATGGGCATCGTCAAACTGACGTGAACCGGTTATGATATATAGCGTCAGTTCGACGAAAAGTAGAAAGGGTGCGTGTCGTGACCACCGCCCAAACCCAGGAGCTCGACGTACAGCCGTCGCCCCTCGCCCTGCTGCTGCTCGGCCGCGAGGCCGACCCGAGGAGCGAGCGCGGCGTGGAATGCCCCGGCGACCTGCCCTCGCCCTCCGACCCGGGCCTGGTCGCGCGCGCCCGCGCGGCCAAGGAGAAGCTCGGGGACAAGGTCTTCGTGCTCGGTCACCACTACCAGCGCGACGAGGTCATCCAGTTCGCCGACGTCACGGGTGACTCCTTCAAGCTGGCCCGGGACGCGGCCGCGCGCCCGGAGGCCGAGTACATCGTCTTCTGCGGTGTGCACTTCATGGCGGAGTCGGCCGACATCCTGACCTCCGACGAGCAGAAGGTGGTCCTGCCCGACCTGGCCGCCGGCTGCTCCATGGCGGACATGGCCACCGCCGAGCAGGTCGCCGAGTGCTGGGACGTGCTGACCGAGGCCGGCATCGCCGAGCAGGTCGTGCCCGTCTCGTACATGAACTCGTCCGCGGACATCAAGGCGTTCACGGGCAAGCACGGCGGCACCATCTGCACGTCGTCCAACGCCGAGCGGGCCCTGGACTGGGCCTTCGAGCAGGGCGAGAAGGTGCTGTTCCTGCCCGACCAGCACCTGGGCCGCAACACCGCGGTGCGGGACATGGGCATGTCTTTGGAGGACTGCGTCCTCTACAACCCGCACAAGCCCAACGGCGGGCTGACCGCCGAGGAACTGCGGGCCGCGAAGATGATCCTTTGGCGGGGTCACTGCTCGGTGCACGGCCGCTTCAGCCTCGACTCGGTGAACGACGTGCGCGCGCGCATACCGGGCGTCAACGTCCTGGTGCACCCCGAGTGCCGGCACGAGGTCGTCGCGGCGGCGGACTACGTCGGCTCGACCGAGTACATCATCAAGGCCCTGGAGGCGGCCCCGGCCGGTTCCAAGTGGGCCATCGGTACCGAGCTGAACCTGGTCCGACGGTTGGCGAACCGTTTCGCCGCCGAGGGCAAGGAGATCGTCTTCCTCGACAAGACGGTCTGCTTCTGCTCGACCATGAACCGCATCGACCTGCCGCACCTGGTGTGGGCGCTGGAGTCGCTCGCCGAGGGCAACCTCGTCAACCGCATCGAGGTGGACAAGGAGACGGAGGCGTTCGCGAAGCTGGCGCTGGAGCGGATGCTCGCCCTGCCGTAGGGGGCGATTTCCCACCCATCCGTCCGTGCGGGGTGTTTCAAACGGCTCAGGTCCCGCCCGACCACCTTCGGTGTCGGGCGGGACCTGAGCCGTTCTCGCGGGCTCAGACCTTCGCCGTCTCCGGCTCGTCCGAAGCCGCGGGCTGCGACGGCACGTCGCCGCCCTTCTTCGCCGCCCGCTTCTTCGCGCGCCGCTCCTTGCGCAGTTCCAGCATCGCGTAGAGCGTCGGGACCAGCAGCAGGGTCAGCAGGGTCGACGTGATCAGGCCGCCGATCACCACCACCGCCAGCGGCTGGGCGATGAAGCCGCCCTCGCCGGTGACGCCCAGCGCCATGGGGAGCAGGGCGAAGATCGTCGCCAGGGCCGTCATCAGGATGGGCCGCAGACGGTGCCGGCCGCCCTCGACGACCGCTTCGACGACGCCGTAGCCCTGCTTGCGGTACTGGTTGATCAGGTCGATCAGCACGATCGCGTTGGTGACCACGATGCCGATCAGCATCAGCATGCCGATCATCGCCGGGACGCCCATCGGGGTGCCCGTCGCCAGCAGCAGGCCGATCGCGCCGGTCGCCGCGAACGGGATCGACACCAGCAGGATCAGCGGCTGGGCCAGCGACCGGAAGGTGCCGACCAGCAGCATGAACACGATCGCGATCGCCGCGAGCATGGCCAGGCCCAGGTTGGCGAACGCCTCGTCCTGGTCGGCGGTGACGCCGCCGATCTCGGCCGTGGCACCGGCCGGCAGGTCCAGGCCGTTGATCTCCGACTGGAGTTCCGTGCCCACCGCGCCGGTGTTGTCACCGGTCGGCTTGGCCGTGATGGTCGCCGCGCGCTGCCCGTCGATGCGGGTCATCGACACCGGGCCGTCCACCAGCTCGACCGTGGCGATGTCGCCGAGCTTCGCCGGGCCCAGATTCAGGGCATTCAGCTGGGCCAGCGTCTCGGCCGGCCGGGCCGACCTGATCACGACGTCGCGCTCGGTGTCGTCGAGGATCGCCTTGGCGGCCGGGGTGCCGCGCACCGCCTGGGCGACGGCCGCGCCGAGCGTCTGGTCGGTGAACCCGGCCTCGGCGGCCTTCGCGTTGGCCTTGACCGAGACGCGCGGCACGCTCTGCGCCAGGTCGCTGGTGACGTCGGTGACGTCGTCGAGCCCGGCGACCGTCTTGCGGACCTTCTCGGAGGCCTCGCGGAGCACCTGAGCGTCGGCGGCCTTGACGACGACGCTCAGGTCCTGGCTGCCGAAGCCGTCACCGGCGGCGATGGTGGTGGTGCCGATGCCGTCGAGCTTCGCCAGCCCGTCCTCGATGTGGTCCTGGACGTCCTCGGTGTTCGCCGAGTCCTCCAGCATCAGCTGGTACGAGGCCTGGTTGGTGTCCGTGCCGCCGCCGAAGGCGGCCATGAAGCCGGACGAGCCGATGGTGACCTGGTAGTCCTTGACGCCCTCGGTGTCGCCGAGCAGCTTCTCGACCTTCTCGGCCTGGGCGTTGGTCGCGGCCAGACTGGTGCCGGGCTTCAGCTCCTGCTTGATGCTGAGGACCTTCTGCTCGCCCTGGTCGAAGAAGTTCGTCTTCAGCAGCGGCGCCATGGCGAACGTGCCGATCAGCACGACGACCGCGATGGCCACGCTGGTCAGGCGGCGGCGGGTGGCGAAGCGCAGGACGGGGACGTAGAACCGCTGGAGGCGGCTCTTCGCCTCCTTCTCCTCGGCCAGCCGGCGCGCCTCGTCCGCGTCCTCGGGGGTGCCCTTGGGCGGGCGCAGGAACCAGTACGACAGGACCGGGACGACCGTCAGCGACACCAGCAGGGACGCCAGCAGCGCGGCGGTCACGGTCAGGCTGAAGGAGCCGAACAGCTCGCCGACCATGCCGCCGACCAGGCCGATCGGCAGGAACACGGCCACCGTGGTGAGCGTCGATGAGGTGACCGCGCCGGCGACCTCGCGGACGGCCTTGAGGATGGCCTCCTGGCGCTCCTCGCCGTAGCCGAGGTGCCGCTTGATGTTCTCCAGGACCACGATCGAGTCGTCGACGACCCGGCCGATGGCGATGGTGAGCGCGCCCAGCGTCAGCATGTTCAGCGACAGGTCGCGCGTCCACAGGACGATCAGCGCCAGCACCACGGACAGCGGGATGGAGACCGCGGTGACCAGGGTCGAGCGGATCGACGCCAGGAAGACCAGGATGACCAGGACGGCGAAGAGCAGACCGAGCCCGCCCTCCGTGGTCAGACCCGAGATGGCCTTGGACACCGCCGGGCCCTGGTCGCTGACGACGGTGAGCGTCGCGCCGGAGCCGAGCTGCTCGCGCAGGCCGGGAAGCTTGTCCTCGACGGCGTCCGAGATCGCGACCGCGCTGCCCTCGTGGTCCATCGTGACGGCGACGGAGAGGCTCGGCTCACCGTTGGTGCGGGTGAGGGAGTCGGCCTTGGCCTCCTCCTCCTCGACGGTGGCCACGTCGCCGAGGCGGACGGGCTTGTCGACGCCCTCGCCGGTGACCATCAGGTCCTGGATCTGCTTCAGCGAGGTGAAGCCACCGCCGACCTGGACGGTGCGGTTGGCACCGGCCTCGTCGAAGGAGCCCGCGGGGACGGTCGCGCCGCCGGCCTGGAGGGACTGGGCGAGGGCCTGCGGGCTCACGCCCGCCCTGGCCAGCTTCGCCTGATCGGGCGTGACGGTGACCTGCACGTCCCGGACGCCGTCGACCACGACCTGGGCGACGCCGTCGATGTCCTTCAGCTCCGAGACGACCGTCTTGTCGAGCTGGTCGGCCAGCGCCTGCTGGTCCTTGTCGGAGGTGACGGCGAGGACGACGGTGGGGATGTCGTCCGTCGAGCCGGAGATGACCTGCGGGTCCACGTCGTCCGGGAGCTGGGCGCGGGCCCGGTTGACGGCCTGCTGGACGTCGGCGACGAGCTGCTGGGTGCCGTTGCCGTAGTCGAAGGACGCCATGATGACGGCGTTGCCCTCACTGGCCGTCGCGGTGATGCCGGAGATCCCGTCGACGGCTTCGAGGCTGTCCTCGATCGGTTCGACGACCTGCTTCTCGACCACGTCCGGCGAGGCACCCTGGTAGGGCGCCAGCACGGACACCATGGGCAGTTCGATGGTGGGCAGCAGCTGCTGCTTGAGCTGGGGGATGGCGATCGCGCCGAAGACGAGCGCGACGATCGACATCAGGCCTATCAGGGCCCGTTGTGCGAGGCTGAATCTCGACAGCCAGGACATGGATCTGGGTCTCTCTTCTGTGGCCGAGCGGTGGGGGACGGGGCACATCTGTACGCCCACCCCGACACCCTGGTCCATGAGCGCCCCCGGTTCCCTAGGTCCCAGGTCCATTTCCTTATGCGGCGCATACTCCCCCCGCAGTACACCGGGGCAGAGGTCACTCCACCCTCGGACGTACCAGCCCGGACTCGTACGCGATGACGACCAGCTGGGCGCGGTCGCGGGCGCCCAGCTTGGCCATGGCCCGGTTGACGTGCGTCTTCACGGTGAGCGGGCTGACCTCCAGCCGCTCGGCGATCTCGTCGTTGGAGAGCCCGCCGGCGACCTGGACCAGCACCTCGCGCTCGCGCACGGTCAGCGTCTCCAGCCGCTCGGCGCGGGCGGGGTCGCGGTCCTCGCCCGCCGTGCCCTCCTGGGCGAGGAAGCGGGCGATCAGCCCTTTGGTGGCGGTCGGGGACAGCAGCGCCTCGCCGCCGGCCGCGACGCGGATCGCGCTGAGCAGTTCCTCGGGTTCGGAGCCCTTGCCGAGGAAGCCGGAGGCGCCCGCGCGCAGCGACTGCACCACGTAGTCGTCGACCTCGAAGGTGGTCAGTATGACCACGCGGACGTGGGCGAGGGACGGGTCGGCGCTGATCATGCGGGTGGCGGCGAGGCCGTCGGTGCCGGGCATCCGGATGTCCATCAGCACCACGTCGGCCCGCTGCTCGGCGGCCAGCCGGGCCGCCTCCGCGCCGTCGGACGCCTCCCCCACCACCTCCATGTCGGGCTCGGAGTCGACCAGCACCCGGAAGGCGCTGCGCAGCAACGCCTGGTCGTCGGCGAGCAGGACACGGATCGTCATACGGGGCCCTCCGCGGTATCGGTGCGGTTCCTGACCGGAAGGATCGCATGGACCCGGAAACCGCCTCCGTAACGGGGACCGGTGGTGAGGGTGCCGCTCACTGCGGTGACCCGCTCGCGCATCCCGATCAGGCCGTGGCCGCCGCCGTCGGCCGGGGCCTCGGGGGCCTCGCCCTCGCCGGCCCCGTCGTCGAGCACGGTGACCTCGATGTTCGGCCCCACCCTCACGACGCTGACCTCGGCCTTCGCCCGCGTCCCCGCGTGCTTCTGCACGTTGGTCAACGCCTCCTGGATGATGCGGTAGGCGGCCAGGTCTACTGCGGTGGGCCGGTCGGTGCCCTGGTCGGTGCGGGCCACCTCGACGTGCAGTCCGGCGTGGTGGAAGGTGGCGACGAGTTCGCCGAGGCGGTCCAGGCCGGGAGCGGGTTCGGTCGGGGCCTCCGGGTCGCCGGACTGGCGGAGCAGGCCGACGGTGGCACGCAGCTCGCCCAGCGCGGAGCGGCTGGCCTCCCGTACGTGGGCGAGGGCCTCCTTGGCCTGGTCGGGCCGCTTGTCCATGATGTGGGCGGCGACCCCGGCCTGGACGTTGACCAGGGCGATGTGGTGGGCGACCACGTCGTGCAGGTCGCGGGCGATGCGCAGCCGCTCCTCGGCGACCCGGCGTCGGGCCTCCTCCTCGCGGGTGCGCTCGGCCTTCTCGGCCCGGTCGCGGATGGCCTGGACGAAGGCGCGCCGGCTGCGGACCGCGTCCCCGGCGGTGGCGCCGATGCCGGTCCAGGCGAAGACGGCGAGGTTCTCCTGCGCGTACCAGGGCAGGGGCCCGGCCAGCATGGCGGCGCCGGTCAGGACCGTCATGGTGAGCAGGCCGACCCGCCAGGTGGTGGAACGGTCGGTGGATGCGGCGACGGTGAAGAGTGCGACGACGGCGGACATGACAACGGGCGCGCGGGGGTCGCCGGTGACGCTCTCGACGACGGAGACACCGCCGGTGACCGTGAGGACCGCCAGCGGGGCTCGGCGGCGGAAGACGAGCGCCGCGGCGCCGACGGCCATGAGGGCCAGGCTGAGTACGTCCGGGGTGCGCAGTCCCCAGCTCACGCCCTCGGGACCGTGCGGGTCCACGAAGGAGCCGGCGACCATGCACACCAGGACGGCCGCGGCGATGGCCGCGTCCAGGGCGGAGGGGTGGGCGCCGATGGTGCAGCGGGCGCGGGCGAGGGTGCTCACGGCTGTTTACGGTAGCTGGAGTGGGCGTCGGTCCGGGTCGCGCCCAGCGTGCAGTGGCCCTCGACCTGGGGGCTGCGCCCCCAGACCCCCGCGGTCGGCCTGGACGGCCTCGTCCTCGAACGCCGGACGGGCTGGAGGTGCCGGACGGACTGGGAGTACCGACCGGTGTCCGTCAGGAACCCCCTGGGATCAGGCCGTCGTCGCTCAGTAGCTCCCGGACGTCCTCCAGGGTGGCGTCCGGGGACGGGAGGATGAGGTCGGACGGCTCCAGGGAGTCGTCCGGGACGGGCTCGCCCAGTTCCCGGACCTTATCCAGGAGGGCCTGGAGGGTCGCGCGGAAACCGGGGCCGTCGCCGTTCTCCATTTCGGCCAGGAGCTCGTCGTCCAGCTTGTTCAGCTCGGTGAGACGGCCGTCGGCCAGCGTCAGCTGTCCCTCCCCCATGATCCGTACGATCATGTCGCCTCCTAGGCGTGGGCTACTGCTTGTCGAAGCGCGGGGTGTCCTGCGGCTGCTGCTGGGACTGCGCCTGGCCCTGGTCCTGGCCGCCCTCGATGGCCTGCCGGTCGGAGGTGCTGCCCCCGGACAGTTCGGCCTTCATGCGCTGCAGTTCCAGCTCTACATCCGTACCACCGGAGAGCCGGTCCAGCTCGGCCTGGATGTCGTCCTTGTGCATGCCGGACTGGTCGTCCAGGGCGCCGGAGGCGAGCAGTTCGTCGATGGCGCCGGCCCGGGCCTGGAGCTGGGCGGTCTTGTCCTCGGCCCGCTGGATGGCCAGGCCCACGTCGCCCATCTCCTCGGAGATGCCGGAGAACGCCTCTCCGATGCGGGTCTGCGCCTGGGCGGCCGTGTAGGTGGCCTTGATGGTCTCCTTCTTCGTGCGGAAGGCGTCCACCTTGGCCTGGAGGCGTTGGGCCGCCAGGGTGAGCTTCTCCTCCTCGCCCTGGAGGGTGGCGTGCTGCGTCTCCAGGTCGGTGACCTGCTGCTGGAGCGCCGCGCGCCGGGAGAGCGCCTCGCGGGCCAGGTCCTCACGGCCCAGCGCGAGTGCCTTGCGGCCCTGGTCCTCCAGCTTGGTCGACTGGGACTGGAGCTGATTGAGCTGGAGCTCCAGGCGCTTGCGGCTGGTCGCCACGTCGGCGACACCGCGGCGCACCTTCTGGAGCAGCTCCAGCTGTTTCTGGTACGAGTAATCGAGGGTCTCGCGCGGGTCCTCGGCCCGGTCAAGGGCCTTGTTGGCCTTCGCGCGGAAGATCATCCCCATACGCTTCATGACACCGCTCATGGGCTTCGCGCGCCCCCTTCTGACCGACTCCAGCTCCAGCGACTGCAACAGAACCCACAGTACGGGCCCTGCATCCATTACCGCACTGTTCGGGGACGGATGCGCTCATCCCCAAGGACGACTGCGTGCGCTCCCGGTCCGGCGTAGGGAGTAGGTGCTCCCCGGGGTTGTCCGGAATGACCCGGTCCCCCGCGGTGTACCCAACGTCCCCTCTGTCCACATGGAGACGACCGGCGTTGCCGGATCGTTCCCCACCGGACTGGGGCCCACACCCCGGCACCCCGTACCCTTGGGTTTTGTGTTCCGTAGCCGTGCCAAGGAAGAGAAGGCACCGAGCCTCGTCAAGACGCCGGTGACCGACTCCAATCAGCCCCGTGACCCGCAGGCCCCCAAGGGAAGGCCGACGCCCAAGCGCAGTGCGGCCCAGTCCCAGCGCCGCAGCGTCGCCAACACTCCGATGACGCGCAAGGACGCCGCCAAGCGTCAGCGCGAGGAGCGCCGGACCGCGATGGCACGCCAGCGCGAGGCGCTGGCGAAGGGGGACGAGCGGTACCTGCCGGCCCGTGACAAGGGTCCGGTCCGCAAGTTCGCGCGCGACTTCATCGACTCGCGGTTCAACATCGCGGAGTACTTCCTGCCGATGGCCGTGGTCATCCTCGTGCTGAGCATGGTCCGGGTGGCCTCGCTTCAGAACGTGGCGCTGCTGCTGTGGCTGGTCGTGATCGTGATGATCGTGCTGGACTCGATCGTGACCGGCTTCCGGCTGAAGAAGCGTCTCGCCGAGCGCTTCCCGGACGAGCGGCGACGCGGCGCGGTCGCCTACGCGCTGATGCGCTCCCTCCAGATGCGCCGCCTCCGGCTGCCCAAGCCCCAGGTCAAGCGCGGGGAGCGGCCCTGAGCACGACGCCGTTCGCCGACGGCGCGGCCGATGCCTGGTCGGCCGTTCCGGGTGGTCTGCGGGACGTCGTACGGCAGGAGCTGGTGGCCCGGCAGCTGGACGAGCAGATAGCCGGACGTTTCCCGGTCGGCAAGCGGCTGCGGGTGCTCGACGTCGGTATGGGCCAGGGCGCCCAGTCGCTCCGGCTGGCACGGGCCGGGCACCAGGTGACCGGCGTCGAGCGGGACGTCACGATGATCGCCGCGGCACGCGACGCCCTGGCCGGCCAGCCCGAGGGCATCCGGGAGCGGATGCGGATCGTCGAGGGCGACGGCCGGGACACCGGCGTGCATTTCCTGCCGGGCAGTTTCGACGTGGTGCTGTGCCACGGGGTGCTCATGTACGTCGAGGAGCCCGACCCGCTGCTCGCGGGGCTGGCCCGGATGCTCGCCCCGGGCGGACTGCTGTCACTCCTGGTGCGCAACGGCGACGCGCTCGCGATGCGCCCCGGCCTGCGCGGCGACTGGGCCGACGCCCTGGCCGCCTTCGACACCACCGTCTGTCGTGACGGTCTCGGCATGGAGGTCCGCGCGGACCGGCCGGCGACGCTGACGGCCAAGCTCGCGAGCATCGGCGCCCCGCTGCACACCTGGTACGGCGTCCGGGTCTTCACGGACACGGTTCCCGACGACGCCCGGGTCCCGGACGGTCTCGAAACGCTGCTGGCCGCCGAGGAACGGGCCGGACGGACGGACCCGTACCGCCAGGTCGCCGCGCTGCTTCATCTGTGCGGGGTGCGGGGGTAGTACCGCGCGGCGCCCGTTCGGGGGTTCCCCGGGGGCCGCGTCCGCGGTGCGCGGTGAGACTCGGGGCATGGACGCCTCCCGTACCCGTGCGCCACGGCTGCTGAGCCCGCTCGCCGCGCTGGCCTGCTCCCTCCTGCTCGTCGCCGGCTGCTCCGGTGACGGGTCCGCTCCGGGCTCCCGGAGCGAGCGGGAGGGCGACACGGCACAGGCCGCGGCCCCGCGCGCGGCCAACGATCTGCAGGCCGACTACGAGCGGGTGATCAACGACGTACTCCCGTCGGTCGTGCAGATCCAGGCGGGCGACTCCCTGGGGTCGGGGGTCGTGTACGACGACGAGGGACACGTCGTCACGAACGCGCACGTCGTCGGTGACACCAAGTCCTTCCGGGTGACGACCGCCCGCAACGAGGCCACGCTGGCCGCGGAACTCGTCTCCTCGTACCCCGAGCAGGATCTCGCCGTCATCAAGCTGGACCAGGTGCCCGACGGCATGAAGGCGGCCCGCTTCGGGGACTCCTCGAAGGCCGGGGTCGGGCAGATCGTGCTGGCGATGGGCTCGCCGCTCGGGCTGTCCTCCAGCGTGACGCAGGGCATCGTCTCGGCGACCGGGCGGACCGTCACCGAGGGCAGCGGCGGGGGCGGTACGGGCGCGACCATCGGCAACATGGTGCAGACGTCCGCGGCCATCAACCCCGGCAACAGCGGTGGCGCCCTGGTGAACCTCGACGGCCAGGTGATCGGCATCCCGACGCTGGCCGCGACCGACCCGGGCATGAGCGACAGCGCGGCGCCCGGGATCGGGTTCGCCATCCCGGCTTCGATGGTGAGGACGGTCGCCGACCAGATCATCGAGGACGGGCGGGTCACCGACTCGGGCCGGGCCGCGCTCGGCGTCACCGCCCGTACGGTCGTCGACGACGGCTACCGGCCCGCGGGCGTGGCCGTCGTCGAGGTCAGTGACGGCGGGGCCGCCGACGAGGCGGGGCTGCGGCCCGGGGACGTCATCGTCCGGCTGGGCGACACGGACATCACCACCATCACCTCGCTGGCCGAGGCGCTGGCGTCCATGCGGCCGGGGGACCGGGCGAAGGTGACGTACACCCGCGACGGCGACGAGCGCACCGCCGAGGTGACGCTGGGCGAGCAGTGACGGAGGCGGGGCCGGTCCGGTCGGGACCGGCCCCGTCCGCCCGCGGGTCAGGCCTCCGGTTCCGCGGCCGCTCCGGCCTCTTCGGCCCCTTCGGCCCCTTCGGCCTCTTCGGCGTGCAGGCTCATCGGGCCGTAGATCTCGGTGGCGTCCTCGAACAGCCGCACCTGGTCGGTCCCGCCCTCCTTGAGGTCCTTCCAGTACTCACCGATCCAGGACTCGGCGTCCCCTTGCGTGGTGAACTCCTCGGGCTGCACCGCGGGCTGGACCTCAGTCCCGCCGGCCGTCTCGAACCGCCACGTCCATGCCGCCATGTACGCCTCCAAGATGTGAGCACATGCAGAGCGGAAGCCGGATCTTGGTCCGGCCTCCGACCGCAGCCTATGCGCTGAACCGGATGCGCCGTAGAAGGCCGGGGAGACGGGAAACGGGACCACCCGCGCCCCACAGGGGGTCTCGGGCGCGCACGTCGCCGGGTGACCGGGGAAAATCGGGGCGTGGACGTGACTCTGCTCGGCACCGGTGCCCCCGCGGGACTCCCCCGCCCCGACTGTCCCTGCGCGGCCTGTGCCGCCGCGCAGGGCACGAACGCGCGCGCGGCGACCGCGCTGCTGGTGGACGGGGCGCTGCTGCTCGACCTGACGCCCGGCGCCGCGTTCGCCGCCGCACGCGCCGGGCGTTCCCTGACCGGCGTCCGGCAGGTGCTGCTGTCGCACCCGCACGACGGACCCGCCGTGGAGGTGCCGGCCGGGCTGCCGCGGCCGGGGCGGG
>NZ_RAIF01000012.1:454389-455990 GCF_003671715.1 Streptomyces sp. E2N166
ACCGGGTGCGGGCGGTGGCGATGGACGCGCCGGGCACCGGGTACGCCGTGACCGGTCCTGACGGGCAGCGGCTGCTGTATCTGCCGCCGGGCGGCGCGCCGGCCGGTCTGGAGGAGCCCGCCGAGTCCTACGACCTGGTCGTCGCGGACGTCGTGGGGCGACCGGACGCGCTGGCGAGGCTGCGGGCGGTGGGCGCCGCGGGGCCGACGACGGACGTAGTCACCGTCCACCTGGACCACGACGTGCCGCCGGGCCCGGAACTGGACCGGCGGCTCGCGGCGGCCGGAGCGCGGGCCGTGCCGGACGGGACGACGCTGGTGGTCGGCTCCTACGAGGACGTTCCCGACGTACCGCGGCGCACCCTCGTACTGGGCGGGGCCCGGTCGGGCAAGTCGGTGGAGGCCGAGCGACGGCTGGAGGCCTTCCCCGACGTGCTCTACGTCGCGACCGGAGGCTCCCGCAACGGGGACACCGAGTGGGCGTCGCGGGTCTGCGCCCACCGGGAGCGGCGGCCGGGCTCGTGGCGCACCGTCGAGACGTGCGACCTGGTGCCGCTGCTGAAGGACGACGGGCCGGCGCTGCTCGTCGACTGCCTGTCACTGTGGCTGACGGACGCGATGGACGCCGTCGGGGCGTGGGACGACGCGGAGTGGGCGGCCGGCGGCGAACGAGCCCTGCGGGACCGGGTGCGGGAGCTGACGGAGGCGGTGCGCGCCACCCGCCGCACCCTCGTCGCGGTGTCGAACGAGGTGGGCTCGGGCATCGTGCCCGCCACCGCCTCGGGCCGCCGCTACCGGGACGAACTCGGGCGGCTCAACGCGGCGTTCGCGGCCGAGTGCGAGCAGGTGCTTGTGGTGGTCGCGGGCCAGGCACTGCTGCTACGGGGCTGAGGCGTCCTTGCGCGCGATGACGCGGTGCGTCCGCACGCCGGTGAGCACCGTGCAGCCCTGGGCCACCAGTTCGGCGCGCAGGCCCGCCGGGTGCGAGGCGCCGGGAAGGGAGGTCAGGCGGCGCGGGTCCGCCACGTCGACGAGCAGGTGGCCGCCGGGGCGGAGCACGTGGAGGGCGGCGCGCAGTTCGGCGCGGGGGTCCGGGACGCGTTCCAACTGCTGGAAGAGGCTCACCACGTCGTAGCGGGCGCGCAGCCGGGCCGCGATGTGCGGGTCCGTCAGCCGGCCGACGAACGCCTCCTCGACACGCTCGACCGCGCGGGCGCGCAGGACCCGGTGGGTGGGGTCCAGGCCGTCGAAGGAGGTGTACGGGAAGTACTCGCGCGCGGTGCGGGGGAAGTCGGCGTCGCCGGTGCCCACGTCGAGCCAGCTCTCGGGGTCGGGGCGGCGGCGGAGCATCGCGCGGGCGGCCAGGCCGTGTCTCAGCCGGACCCCCGCCCGGACCAGCGGGTGCTCGGGTCCGGGCGTGAACGGGGGGTTGCGGAAGACGTGCCGGCAGTCCAGGCAGCGTTCGAGGACGGACCGGCCGGGGCCGGCCCGGCGCGGGCCCTCGCGGCGCGGGCGGGCGCGCAGCCGCCGGGAGCCGCACCAGGGGCAGTCCGCACGGTGCGGCCCGTACCGGGGCACGGGAGGCACCCGGGGGACGGGAGG
>NZ_RAIF01000012.1:456000-464095 GCF_003671715.1 Streptomyces sp. E2N166
GGGCGGAGGGTGCGGTCATGGGCGGCTCCCGACGCGAGACGAGGACACAGCAGGACGGCATACGACAATTACTGCGAAACGTTACGTAGGTGATCGCGATCCGGGGCGCAACGACGCAGCTCGGGCGCGGTGCGCACGGGCCCGCCGTGGTGGTCCCACCGGGCCGGTACTGTTCGACGAATGAGCTCGCTGAATCTCGACGACTTCACCGATCTGATCGAGCGCCCCGACGGCGGGGTGCGCCGCGACGCCGAGGCGCGCCGGGAGCGTCAGGTCGTTCCGCCCGGATCGCTGGGCCGCCTGGACGACCTGGGCGAGTGGCTGGCCTCGGCGCAGTCCGTCGTACCGGTGCGGCCGCTCGAACGGCCCCGGGTGGTGCTCTTCGCCGGTGACCACAAGGTGGCCGAGCTGGGCGTCTCGGCGCGGCCCGCGGGCGGCGCCGGTGAGCTGGTGCGCGAGGTCCTGGAGGGCGGCCGGCCCGTGTCCGTGCTCGCCCGGCGCCTCGGCGTGCCGGTGCGGGTCGTCGACATGGCACTGGACTGCGAGCCGGACACGCTGCCGGCCGACGTCGTGCGGCACCGGGTGCGGCGCGGCGGCGGGCGCATCGACATCGAGGACGCGCTGACCCTGGAGGAGGCCGAGGCCGCCTTCCGGGCCGGGATGGCGGTGGCCGACGAGGAGGCCGACTCCGGTACGGACCTGGTGGTGCTCGGCGATGTGAGCGTGGGCGGGACCACGGCGGCGGGCGTGCTGGTCGCCGCGCTGTGCGGGACCGACGCGTCGGTCGTCACCGGGCGGGGCGGGCTGGCGATCGACGACCTGGCCTGGATGCGCAAGTGCGCGGCGATCCGCGACGCGCTGCGCCGCGCCCGGCCGGTGCTCGGGGACCAGTTGCAGCTGCTCGCGACCGTGGGCGGCGCCGACCTCGCCGCGATGACGGGCTTCCTGCTGCAGAGCGCGGTGCGGAAGATGCCGGTGATCCTGGACGGCGTGGTGACGGTCGCCTGCGCGCTGGTAGGGCAGCGGGTCGCCTTCCGGGCACCCGACTGGTGGCTGGCCTCCCACGACAGCGGGGAGCCGGCCCAGGCCAAGGCGCTGGACCGGATGGCCCTGGAGCCGCTGCTGTCCCAGGGCGTGACGGTGGGTGAGGGCGCGGGGGGCCTGCTGGCACTGCCGCTGGTCCAGGCCGCGGCGGCGCTGGCGGCGGAGCTGCCGGAGGTCTTGGACGGTGAGGTGGAGGTCGCGGCCGAGTGAGCCGGCGGCAGCCGCGCGTCCGGCGTGAGTGAGGGGCGGCCGGCGGCCCGGCGTTCACGGGGTGCCCGGCGTGGGTACGGGCCAGGGGTCAGCCGCGCGTCCGGCGCTACCGGGTACCCGGCTTGGGCGCGGGCCGGGGTGCGTCGCGCGGCCCGGCGCCACGGGGTGCCGCTGCGCCCACCCGTGCCGCCCCAGCGGCACGACTGCCCGCGGCCGCGCGCGGGGGCGGTGGCGACTGCCCGCAACCGCGCGAGGCGGGGGAGACCGCTAGCCGCGTATGGCGCGAAGGGGACGTGTCGGGGGGTGTCCACCCGCAGCGGTTGGCGCGTCCACGCCGGCACTTCCGTGGCCGACCGATTCCGCGCCGTTCCGAGGACGGGCACCCCCGGCGCGGCCCGGTCCCACAACGAAACGACCCGCGCCACGCGCACCCCCACCCAACCCGCACAGGCCGCCGCAGGCATCACCGACGGTCCGGGTCCGGGTCCGGGCGGCCGCCGATCCAGTCCTGGAAGGCGCGGCGGGGCCCGGACCAGCGGCGGTCGTGGTGGTAGGCACGCAGGCGGGCCCTGGCACGGGCACGCGGGCGGCGCCCGTAGAAGCGGCGGGCCCAGAGCGAGTCCGGCCGGGCCAGGCGGACCGCGCCGATCAGGGCGACAAGGGGAACGATCACCCCGAAGACCGCGAGGCGGGCCTTGCCCTTGGCCAGGGCGAGGAGGGAGAAGCAGAAGTTCCCCGCGACGGTCGCGATGACGTTGGCGCGGTCCTGCAACTCGTCCTCGGACATGCCGTCGACGCCGAACGGCGTGAATCCGGCGAGCAACAGTCCGACAAGGGCCGCGGTGACCACCACGACCTCCACGCTCTGCCGCCCCTCCTCGGTCCAGTAGACGTCGTCGAGGTGCAGGATCAGCGCGAACTCGTCCAGGACGAGCCCCGCCCCGACACCGAAGACCACCGCCGCGAGGGCGGAGCCGAACCCGTGCCGGCCCCCCGCGACCGCGCCGAAGCCTCCGACGACGGTGAGGACGATCCCCGGGATGACGTGGTGGATGTGCACCCCGCCCGCCTCGACGTTGCCGAAAGGGCCCTTGCCGGCCCGGATGCGCCGGGTGATGACCCGGGTGATCACGAACGTCAGGACGAAGGCCGCCAGGGCGAGGAGCAGCGGCAGCTTGCCCGGTTCCATGATGTTGCGCTGCCACCAATCTCCCATATGCGAACTTTATCCCCGGCCCGCGCCGGTGCCCTGGTGACCGCCGGGTAGTCTGCGCCGGTGCTCAGGACCCCCTCCCCCGACGGCCTCCGTTTCGCCTTCGGCACCCTCACCGTCTTCCCGGTCAAGGTGACCCGCTGGGACCGGGAGGCGGCGCGCGGCGGCATGCTGTGCGCGCCGCTGGCCGGACTGGCCGTCGGCCTCGTCGCCGCGGCGGCCGGGCTCCTGCTGCTGTTCCTGGGCGCGGGAAGCCTGCTCGCCGCGGTCGCCACGGCCGCCGTACCCGCGGTGCTCACCCGCGGCCTGCACCTGGACGGGCTGGCCGACACCGCGGACGGGCTCGGCAGCGGGAAACCCGCCGAGGACGCGCTGCGGATCATGAAGCAGTCGGACATCGGGCCGTTCGGCGTACTCGCCCTCGTGTTCGTGGTGCTCGCCCAGGTGGCCGCGCTGGCCCAGGCCTACGACGGGTCCTGGGCGCGGGGCGCGCTCGCCGCCGTGGTCTCGGCGACCGCCGCCCGGCTGGCGCTCACGCTCGCCGCCCGGGCCGGGGTGCCCGCCGCCCGCCCGGAGGGACTGGGCGCGGCGGTCGCCGGAGTGGTACCGGTGGGCGGCGCGACGGCGGTCACCGCCGTCGTGACGGCGGCCGGGGCGGCGGCGGGCGCGTTCCTCGGGCCGTACGACGCGGTCCGTACGGCGCTCGCCGTGCTGTGCGCCGTAGCCGTCGCCGAACTGCTGCTGCGGCACTGCGTCCGCCGCTTCGGCGGGGTCACCGGCGACGTCTTCGGCGGGGTCGCGGAGACGGCGGCCACCACCGCGCTCGTGGTGCTGGTCCTCGGCTGAGACCGGGCTCAGCAGGCCTCGCGCCACACCCCCAGTTCGTACTTCTTCAGCATCGAACTCAGCCTCAGCTCACGGGACTCGGCGCAGAAGCGGTCGGTCGGCAGCTCGTACTCGACGTGGAAGACCGCCTTGTCCGCATCGATGAACGGCTGGTTGTCGGCGCACTCGCCGTACTGGGCGCACTGTTCGTTGACCGCGAAGTCGAAGTCGTCCACCAGCTCGGGTATCTGGTCCAGGTCGTTCTTGAGGCCGACGGCCATGCCGCGGTCGTGGGCGAGCTTCGCGATCAGCCGGTTGTAGCGGAGCTGGTCGTCGGCGGTGAGCGGGAAACCGGTCTCGTTCTCGTAGCCGTCCATGTTGTCCGGCTCCACCGCGTCGAAGCCCTTCTCGCGGCACATGTCGATGCGCTCGGCCATCAGCGGCTCCAGGACTTCCGTCTCGCGGATGTCCAGCCAGCGCTCCCCCTCCCAGCCGTTGCCCTTGCCCAGCACCGACTTGGGGAACTTCTCCGCGTCGGGGCGGAAGTCCTCCCAGGCACCGGTGGACAGGTAGCAGATGACCTTGCGGCCGTCTTCGTGCAGCGCGGCCACGGTGGACCCGGTGTGGTCGAACCCGTCTATGTCGTAGACCGGTACGTCGACAGACGTGTCGAGCCTGCCGCTGAGCTGCCACTGCCAGGCGGTGCCGGGCCGGGGCTGCCAGTGGTCGACGGCTTCCGGCTCGTCGTCGGGGGACGACGAACAGCCCGCGAGCAGCAGGAGAAGGGCTATCGACAGGACCGGGCGTCTCACGGGGCGTGCTCCATGGTGTGGGGTGGCGCGGTGGCGTACCCCAGGAATGATCTCCCATCCCGGAAACCGAGCGGGAAACCACGGTCGGTGGGAAACCACGGTCGATGGGAAACCGCGACCGCTGCGAAACCAGGCTCCGGGGGGAAACCGCGGCCCCGCGGGAGGGAGCGGAGCCGGACGCGAGCGTAGGCTCGTGCCGGGTGTTTGCCTGCCCAGGTAAAGACCGCATCGCAGGAGGGATCTAGGGTCGGTTGTCGGGCCCGGTCGACCCACCCGCATTCGGCCATACAAGACTTCATACGGAAGCGAGAATTCACCACCGTGACTGCTCTCACTCTCTCCACCGCCGCGGCGCCCGGCCTGCGGGCCGACGCGATCGTGATCGGTGTCGCCAAGAACGCCAAGGGCCTGGTCGTCGCACCGGGCGCGGAGGCCGTGGACAAGGCGTACGACGGCCGGCTCGCCGGCGTCCTGGAGACCCTCGGTGCCACCGGCGCCGAGGGCGAGGTGACGAAGCTGCCCGCTCCGTCCGGCTTCAAGGCGCCCGTCGTGGTGGCGGTGGGCCTCGGCTCCGAGCCCGAGAAGGACGCCGGTTTCGACGCCGAGGCACTGCGCAGGGCCGCCGGCGTGGCCGCCCGCGCCCTGGCCGGCGCCAAGAAGGCCGCCTTCGCCCTCCCGATCACCGAGGCCGCCGACGCCGGCGTCGTGGGCGAGGGCGTGCTGCTCGGCGCGTACTCCTTCGACGCCTACAAGGAGTCGGGCCGTCAGGGACAGGACGCCGCCAAGGCCAAGAACGGCAAGGCCCCGCTGGCCGAGGCCGCGCTGCTCGGCGGCAAGCCCCGGGACAAGGCGTACAAGGCGGCGATCGAGCGTGCCGCGGCCGTCTCCGAGGAGCTGAACCGCGCCCGCGACCTGGTCAACACCCCGCCGAACGAGCTCGACCCCGAGGCGTTCGCGGCGGTCGCGCAGGCCGCCGCGAAGGAGCACGGCATCAAGGTGCAGGTGCTCGACGAGAAGGCGCTCACCAAGGGTGGCTACGGCGGCATTCTCGGCGTCGGCGCCGGCTCGGCCGCCGGCCCGCGGCTGGTGAAGCTGTCGTACACGTCGTCCAAGGCGACGAAGTCCCTCGCCTTCGTCGGCAAGGGCATCACCTACGACTCGGGCGGCATCTCGCTGAAGCCGGCCGGGCACAACGAGACGATGAAGTGCGACATGGCCGGTGCCGCCGCCGTGTTCGCCGCGGTCGTCGCCGCCGCGCGCCTCGGCCTGGAGGTCAACGTGACCGGCTGGCTGGCGCTGGCCGAGAACATGCCGTCGGGCTCCGCGACCCGCCCGGGTGACGTGCTGCGCATGTACAGCGGCAAGACGGTGGAGGTGCTCAACACCGACGCCGAGGGCCGGCTCGTGCTCGCCGACGCGCTGTGGGCGGCCTCGCAGGAGAAGCCGGACGCGATCATCGACGTGGCGACCCTCACCGGCGCGATGATGCTGGCGCTGGGCAGCCGGACGTACGGGGTCATGGCGAACGACGACGCGTTCCGCGCGGCGGTGCACGAGGCCGCGGAAGAGGTCGGCGAGCCGGCCTGGCCGATGCCGCTGCCCGAGCACCTGCGCAAGGGCATGGACTCGGCGACCGCCGACATCGCCAACATGGGTGAGCGGATGGGCGGCGGTCTGGTGGCCGGCCTGTTCCTGCGCGAGTTCGTCGGCGAGGGCATCACCTGGGCGCACCTGGACATCGCGGGTCCGGCGTTCAACGAGGGCGGACCGTTCGGATACACGCCCAAGGGCGGGACCGGGACGGCCGTGCGGACGCTGGTGCGGGTCGCGGAGCTGACGGCTGCGGGCGATCTGGGCTAGGGCGCCTGAGAGCCCGGGGGTACGGGTGATTCGGCGGCTGCGCGTCCGTTGTGGCTGGTCGCGCAGTTCCCGCGCCCCTGGCGGCGTCGTCCCTCCGTCGGTGACCGACCGGCCCGGCCGGTCGCGCCCACGCGGCGGAGCCGCAGATCAAACACAGCCCCGCGCCCCTGGAGGGCGTCGCCTCCTGCGGCGACACAAGGGAACGTGGGGTGTCTCACACCCCGGCCCGGCGTCTCGTACGGAGCCGACAAGTGCGAAGATGGGGCTCGGCAGGACAGGGCCCACCTCAAGGGCCGAGAACAAAGAGCGGCCGGACACCAGCCGCCGACCGGTCACTGGAGACCGGCGTGGCGCACATGCATGGAGGACGTGACGTGGCGAACGACGCCAGCACTGTTTTCGACCTAGTGATCCTCGGCGGCGGCAGCGGTGGTTACGCCGCGGCGCTGCGCGGGGCACAGCTGGGCCTGGACGTCGCCCTGATCGAGAAGGGCAAGGTCGGCGGTACCTGCCTGCACAACGGCTGCATCCCCACCAAGGCCCTGCTGCACGCGGGCGAGATCGCCGACCAGGCCCGCGAGAGCGAGCAGTTCGGTGTGAAGGCCACCTTCGAGGGCATCGACATGGCGGCCGTCCACAAGTACAAGGACGACGTGATCTCGGGCCTGTACAAGGGCCTGCAGGGTCTGATCGCCTCGCGCAAGGTGACCTACATCGAGGGTGAGGGCCGGCTGTCCTCGCCGACCTCCGTCGATGTGAACGGTCAGCGCGTCCAGGGCCGCCACGTCCTGCTGGCGACCGGCTCCGTGCCGAAGTCGCTGCCGGGCCTGGAGATCGACGGCAACCGGATCATCTCTTCCGACCACGCCCTCACGCTGGACCGCGTGCCGAAGTCCGCGATCGTCCTGGGCGGCGGCGTCATCGGCGTCGAGTTCGCCTCCGCGTGGAAGTCCTTCGGCACCGACGTGACGATCGTCGAGGGCCTCAAGCACCTCGTGCCGGTCGAGGACGAGAACAGCTCGAAGCTGCTGGAGCGCGCCTTCCGCAAGCGGGGCATCAAGTTCAACCTGGGCACCTTCTTCGAGAAGGCCGAGTACACCCAGGACGGCGTCAAGGTCACCCTCGCCGACGGCAAGGAGTTCGAGGCCGAGGTCCTGCTCGTCGCCATCGGCCGCGGCCCGGTCTCGCAGGGCCTGGGCTACGAGGAGGCCGGGGTCGCCATGGACCGCGGCTACGTCCTGGTCGACGAGTACATGCGGACCAACGTCCCGACCGTCTCCGCCGTCGGTGACCTCGTCCCGACCCTCCAGCTCGCGCACGTCGGCTTCGCCGAGGGCATGCTGGTGGCGGAGCGGCTCGCCGGCCTGAAGACCGTCCCGGTCGACTACGACGGGGTGCCGCGGGTGACGTACTGCCACCCGGAGGTCGCCTCCGTCGGCATCACCGAGGCCAAGGCCAAGGAGATCTACGGTGCGGACAAGGTCGTCGCCCTGAAGTACAACCTGGCGGGCAACGGCAAGAGCAAGATCCTGAAGACCGCGGGCGAGATCAAGCTCGTCCAGGTCAAGGACGGTGCCGTGGTCGGCGTCCACATGGTCGGCGACCGTATGGGCGAGCAGGTCGGCGAAGCCCAGCTGATCTACAACTGGGAGGCGCTGCCGGCCGAGGTGGCCCAGCTCGTCCACGCCCACCCGACGCAGAACGAGGCGCTCGGCGAGGCCCACCTGGCGCTGGCCGGCAAGCCCCTGCACTCCCACGACTGACCTCCCTCGGTCATTGGGCGCGACGACACAGACTTCCGCAATTCGTAAGGAGCAACCGAAACCATGGCGGTTTCCGTAACCCTTCCGGCGCTCGGCGAGAGCGTCACCGAGGGCACCGTCACCCGTTGGCTGAAGGCCGAGGGTGAGCGCGTCGAGGCCGACGAGCCGTTGCTCGAGGTCTCGACCGACAAGGTCGACACCGAGATCCCGGCCCCCGCCTCCGGCGTGCTGTCCTCCATCAAGGTCGCCGAGGACGAGACCGTCGAGGTCGGCGCCGAGCTGGCGCTGATCGACGACGGCTCCGGCGCCCCGGCCGCCGAGGAGGCCCCGGCCGCCGAGCAGGCCCCGCAGGCCGAGCAGGTCGCCGA
>NZ_RAIF01000012.1:464732-474984 GCF_003671715.1 Streptomyces sp. E2N166
CGGCCGCATCCGCAAGCAGGACGTCGTCGCCGCCGCCGAGGCGGCCAAGGCCGCCGCTCCGGCTCCGGCCGCCGCCGCGCCCGCCGCGAAGAAGGCCCCCGCCCTGGAGGCCTCGCCGCTGCGTGGCCAGACCGTCAAGATGCCGCGCATCCGCAAGGTCATCGGCGACAACATGGTCAAGGCGCTGCACGAGCAGGCCCAGCTGTCGTCGGTCGTCGAGGTCGACGTCACCCGCCTGATGAAGCTGCGCGCCCGTGCCAAGGACGCGTTCGCGGCCCGTGAGGGCGTCAAGCTCTCGCCGATGCCGTTCTTCGTCAAGGCCGCGGCCCAGGCGCTGAAGGCGCACGCGCCGATCAACGCCAAGATCAACGAGGCCGAGGGGACCATCACCTACTTCGACACCGAGAACGTCGGTATCGCGGTGGACTCCGAGAAGGGCCTGATGACCCCGGTCATCAAGAACGCCGGTGACCTCAACCTGGCCGGCATCGCCAAGGCGACCGCCGACCTGGCGGGCAAGGTGCGGGCCAGCAAGATCAGCCCGGACGAGCTGGCGGGTGCGACCTTCACCATCAGCAACACCGGTTCGCGCGGCGCGCTGTTCGACACGATCATCGTGCCGCCGGGCCAGGTCGCCATCCTCGGCATCGGCGCCACGGTCAAGCGCCCCGCCGTCATCGAGACGGAGGAGGGCACGGCCATCGGCGTCCGCGACATGACGTACCTGACCCTGTCCTACGACCACCGTCTGGTGGACGGCGCCGACGCCGCCCGCTACCTGACGGCGGTCAAGGCGATCCTGGAGGCGGGCGAGTTCGAGGTCGAGCTCGGCCTGTAATTCCCCTGCCAGTGGGCCTGTACGGTGCCCCCGCCCGGAGCTTCCCGGGCGGGGGCACCGTCGCGTTCCGGCGGCGGCACGCCGTGTAAGTCTCGTCTCACCTGCGTAAAAGCGCCCCCGTGCGCCCTTCCCGCCCGCCGCGTCGGCCGTATTGTCTAAGCGTCAAACGCCCCCGGGGTCCGAAGGGGACCCTCCCGAAGGAGCTCTCATGACCGCGCCCGTCGTCCACTCGCTGCGCGAACAGATCCGCGAGCACATCCTGGAAGGGATCATCAGCGGGCGCTGGCAGCCGGGCGAGCGGATCGTGGAGCGGCGCATCGCCACGGAGCTGGAGGTCAGCCAGACCCCGGTCCGGGAGGCGCTGCGCGAACTGGAGTCGCTGCGGCTGATCGAGTCGGCGCCGAACAAGGGCGTGCGGGTACGCAATCTGACCGCCGCCGACCTCGAGGAGAGCTACCCGGTCCGGGCCGGCCTGGAGGCGATCGCCGCGGAGCTGGCGGCGGACCGGCTCGCCGAGGACTGCTCGGCCCTCGAACCGCACGTCGCCGCGCTGTACGCGGCCGACCGGGTGTCCGACGGCACGGCCCAGGTACGGCACACGGTCGGCTTCCACCGGGAGCTGGTGCGGGCCGCGGGCAACTCGGTGCTGCTGCACACGTGGGAAGGGCTGGGCATCGAGGTGTTCACGGCGCTGTCGATACGGTGGCTGGGGACGGTGCAGCAGTCGTACGCGGAGGAGCACGAGGAACTGGTCGCGGCGTTCCGTCGCCGGGACCCCCGTATCGCGGACCTGGTCAAGGCCCACGTCCTGGGCTGCGCCCCCCGCGCCTAGGTTTTCGCCCCCGCCGCGCGCAAGTTCCCCGCGCCCCTGAAGGGGCGCGGGGAACTTGCGCGCTCAGCCACAGCGCACCCGCGGACGCCACACCACAGAACCCCCCGAGCTCATCCGCGCCCACCCCACCTCACCTGCGCAAACCCCCAACGGCAAGGTCACTCCGTGCCATCACCGAAGGCACCCCGTGCCGACTTTCTTGTAATCGAGAGGTTTTGCCCCTCAAACCTTTGATCGATCATCGATCAGGGAGTTACAGTCACGGACGGGCTTCCACCCAAGCCCAGCGCCCTGTCCTGCCAAAGACCAAGGGCACCCCCGATCCCCTTACCGATGAGGGAACCCCCTTCGACTGAGGAAGGCGGCGACATGACCGACCCCAAGGCCATCCAGCCGAGCGAGCTCGACCAGCTCCCGGACCGCGACCCGGAGGAGACCGCCGAATGGCAGGCCTCCCTGGACGCCGTCACCAAGGCGGCCGGGCCGCACCGTGCCGCGTACCTGATGCGCCGCACACTGGAGCGCGCCGAGGGCGCCGGCATCGCGCTGCCGAAGCTCCTCGAGACGGACTACGTCAACTCCATCCCCACCGCCGACGAGCCCGCCCCGGACGGGGACGAGGCGTTGGAGCAGCGGATCACCGCCTGGAACCGCTGGAACGCGGCGGCGATGGTCACCCGCGGCAGCAAGCACGGCGTCGGCGGCCACATCGCCACCTTCGCCTCCGCGGCCTGGCTCTACGAGACCGGCTTCAACCACTTCTTCAAGGGCAAGGAGGGTGACGGCTCAGGCGACCAGCTCTACATCCAGGGCCACGCCTCCCCCGGCATCTACGCCCGCGCCTTCCTCGACGGCCGGCTCAGCGAGGAGCAGCTGGACAACTTCCGCCGCGAGGCCGGCGGGAACGGTCTGCCGTCCTACCCGCACCCGCGCCGGCTGCCCTGGCTGTGGGAGTTCCCCACGGTGTCGATGGGCCTGGGCCCGATCTCCGCGATCTACCAGGCGCGGTTCAACCGCTACCTGACCAGCCGCGGCATCAAGGACCTGACCAACTCCCACGTGTGGGCGTTCCTCGGCGACGGCGAGATGGACGAGCCGGAGTCCACCACCGCGCTCACCCTCGCGTCCCGCGAGGGCCTGGACAACCTGACCTTCGTCATCAACTGCAACCTGCAGCGCCTCGACGGTCCGGTCCGCGCCAACTTCAAGATCGTGCAGGAGCTGGAGGCCCAGTTCCGCGGCGCCGGCTGGAACGTCGTGAAGTCGCTGTGGGGCACGGCGTGGGACGAGCTGTTCCAGCTCGACACCACCGGCGCGCTCGTACGCCGCCTGCGCGAGGTACCCGACGCGCAGGTGCAGACCTACCAGACGCGCGACGCCGCCTACATCCGTGAGGACTTCTTCGGCACGGACCCGCAGCTCGCCGAGATGGCGAAGCTGCTGTCCGACGACAAGATCCTCGAGTGTTTCCACTACTCGCGCGGCGGCCACGAGTCCCGCAAGGTCTACGCCGCCTACCGGGCCGCGCTCGCCCACAAGGGCGCGCCGACCGTGATCCTGGCCCAGACGGTCAAGGGCCACACCCTCGGCACCGGCTTCGCGTCCAAGAACGCCAACCACCAGATGAAGAAGCTCTCGGTGGACGAGTTCAAGGACATGCGCGACCTGCTCGGTCTGCCGATCAAGGACAGCGACTTCGTCGACGGCGTGGTCCCCTACGGCCACCCGGGCGCCGACTCCCCCGAGGTCCGCTATCTCCAGGAGCGCCGCGCCGCCCTCGGCGGTCCGGCCCCGGCCCGCCGCGTGCACCCGGTCGCGCCGCTGCCCGCGCCCGCCGAGAAGGTGTTCGCGTCCTTCGACAAGGGCTCCGGTTCGCAGAACGTGGCCACCACCATGGCCTTCGTCCGCCTGGTCAAGGACCTGGTCCGCGACAAGGAGACGGGCAAGCGCTGGGTGCCGATCGTCCCCGACGAGGCGCGCACCTTCGGCATGGAGAGCCTCTTCCCGTCCCTGGGCATCTACTCGCCCAAGGGCCAGACGTACGAGCCGGTCGACCGCGACCAGCTGATGTACTACAAGGAGGCCAAGAACGGCCAGATCCTCAACGAGGGGATCACCGAGGCCGGCTCGATGGCCGACTTCATCGCCGCCTCGACGTCGTACGCGACGCACGGCGAGACGATGATCCCGTTCTACATCTTCTACTCGATGTTCGGCTGGCAGCGCACGGCCGACCAGATGTGGCAGCTCGGCGACCAGCTCGGCCGCGGCTTCCTGGTCGGCGCGACGGCCGGCCGGACCACGCTGACCGGTGAGGGCCTCCAGCACGCGGACGGCCACTCCCCCGCCATCGCGGCGACCAACCCGGCGTCGCTGACGTACGACCCGGCGTTCGCGTACGAGGTCGCGGCGATCGTCAAGGACGGTCTGCGCCGGATGTACGGCGAGGCGGCCCCGGGTGAGGACCAGGACGTCTTCTACTACCTGACCGTCTACAACGAGCCGATGCCGCAGCCGGCCAAGCCGTCCGCCGCCGGTGTGGACGAGGGCATCGTCAAGGGCCTGTACCGCTTCAACACGGCGGAGTCGGCGGGCCTGGCCCCGGCCGCCAACGCCCCGCGCATCCAGCTGCTCGGCTCCGGCACGGCGATCCACTGGGCGCTGAAGGCGCAGAAGCTGCTCGCCGAGGAGTGGGGCGTGTCCGCCGACGTGTGGTCCGCGACCTCCTGGACGGAGCTGCGCCGGGACGCGATGGAGGCCGACGCGGCGCTGCTGCGCGGCGAGGAGCGGATGCCGTACGTCCGCCAGGCGCTCCAGGGCGCCGAGGGCCCGGTCCTCGCGGTCTCCGACTACATGCGCCAGGTCCCGGACCAGATCGCGCAGTGGGTCGAGCAGGACTGGTCCTCGCTGGGCGCCGACGGCTTCGGCCTGTCGGACACCCGTGAGGCCGCCCGCCGCCACTTCGGCGTCGACGCCGAGTCCATCGTGGTCGCGGCACTGGCCCAGCTCGCGGGTCGCGGCGAGGTCAAGGCGACGGCCGTGAAGGAGGCGCGCGAGCGCTACGGCCTGTAAGGGTCGGCATGAGCTGAGAGGAGGCCCCCGCCCCGGCGGGGGCCTCCCGCGTTCTCCTGCATGATGTGGGCATGCGCGCTGCCCGCCTCATCAAGATGGTGCTGCTCCTCCAGTCCCGCCCGGCCATGACCGCCGCCGAGCTGGCCGAGGAACTGGAGGTGTCGGAGCGGACCGTGACGCGGGACGCGCAGGCGCTGTCGGAGGCGGGCGTACCGGTGTACGCGGAGCGGGGCCGGGCCGGGGGCTACCGGCTGATCGGCGGGTATCGCACCCGGCTGACCGGACTGGCGCGGGGCGAGGCCGAGGCGCTGTTCCTGTCCGGGGTGCCGGGGGCGCTGCGCGAGATGGGCCTTCAGGACGCGGCGTCGGCGGCCCGTCTGAAGGTGTCGGCCGCCCTGCTCCCCTCCCTCCGGGACGCCTCCCGCACGGCGGCGCAGCGGTTCCACCTGGACGCGCCGAACTGGTTCCGGGAGCCCCGGACGCCCGAGCTGCTGCCGGCGGTCGCGGACGCGGTCTGGGACGACCGGAGGGTCACCGCGCGCTACCTGCGCGGGGAGGACGAGGTCGTCCGGGAGCTGGAGCCGTACGGGCTCGTGCTGAAGGCGGGCGTCTGGTATCTGTGCGCGAGGATCGCGCGGGCGGCGGGCGGCGGGGCCTTCCGCGTCTACCGCATCGACCGGTTCACGGCGGTGGACGCGGGCGAGGAGCGCTTCGCGCGGGACGACGGCTTCGACCTGCCCGCGTTCTGGGCGGAACGGGCGGAGCAGTTCGCGCGGTCGCTCCTGCGGACGGAGGTCGTGGTGCGGCTGTCGGCGGAGGGCGTGCGCGGGCTGCCGCACGTCCTGGACGCGCGGTCCGCCCGGGAGGCGCTTCAGACCGTGGACACGCCGGACGCGGACGGATGGGTGACGGTGACGCTGCCGGTGGAGTCCGAGGAGGTCGCGCACACCCAGCTGAGAGGGCTGGGGCCGGAGGTGGAGGTGCTGGCGCCCGAGGCGCTGCGGCAGCTGTTCGCCCGGGAAGCGCGGCGGCTGGCCGGGTTGTACGGCGACGGGGTGCCCGGGGGCGGGGTGTCCGGGGGCGGGGTGTCCGGGGACGAGACGGACGGGACGTACGGCGACGCGCACCGGGCCGGCACATAACGATCCGCTCCGCTCCACGTGCGTACCACCCCTCCAGGACCGATGCTGGACCCGTGATGGACGAGACGGAGTTCTGGGAGCTGATCGACGCCACCCGGCAGGGTGCCGACGGCGATCCCGAGGACCAGGCCGACCTGCTCGTGGAGCGGCTCCTCGGGATGGACCCGGACCTGGTACTCGACTTCGCCCGCCATTTCGAGGCCCGCTACAACCGCGCCTGCACCTGGGACCTGTGGGGCGCCGCGTGGGTGCTGCTCGGCGGTGCCAGCGACGACGCCTTCGACTACTTCCGGTGCTGGCTGATCGGCCAGGGCCGCGAGGTGTACGAGGGCGCGGTGCACGAGCCCGACTCGCTCGCCGAGCTGCTGGACGACTTCGACGAGGAACTGGACGGCGACGGCGAGGAACTCGGCTACGCGGCCGACGAGGCCTACGAGCAGCTCACCGGCACCGTCGCCCCCGATCTCGGCATCGCGCCCGCGCCCGCGGAGCCGCTGGGCACCGCTATCGACCTGGAGAACGACCGGGCCGTCGCCGAGCGGTTCCCGCGCCTGTGGGAGCGGTTCGGGCAGGACTGACGCACCGCCTCCCCGGTCGGCCGGCGCGACCGGCCGCGGGCGGCGGGAATCTCGGCGCGGGTGTCAGTCTGCCCGGTCCTGGAGTCGCGCCGCCCGGTCCCTGATGTCCGGTAGGCGGGCGGTGAGGGCCGCACCCGGGCAGCTGGTCTGGTAGCCGTCGTCGTGGCCCGCGACGGCGGGCAGGGTGGCGGTGGCGCCGACGGCGTACCGGCTGAGGCCGTTGCTGGAGACCAGACTGGCCTTCCCGCGCGGGTCGGTGTCGGTGCGGCCGAGTTTCCAGGCGGCCAGCGCGGCGATCGCGTCGGTCAGCGCGTCGGGCACGGGCACCCCCGCGGTGAAGGTGCCGAGGGCGGCGATGCCGGTGGTGCGGTGGTTGAAGCCCTGGGTGTGGGCGCCGGTGACGGGCCGGTCGATGCCGCCCGCGCGGCCCTCGTAGATGGTGCCGCAGCGGTCGACGACGAAGTTGTAGCCGATGTCGTCCCAGTCCCGGGCGCCGGTCTGACCCGCGTAGACACCGCGGAGGATGGCCGGCACGTCGGCGCAGTCGTAGCCGTTCGGCGTGTCCGTGTGGTGGACGAAGACGGCGAGGATCTTGTCGTCGTAGCGCGGGGGCGGCTGCGCGCGGGCGGCGTCGCCCAGCCAGACCGACCGGGGCACGACGGGCGGCCGGGGCGCGGCGTGCCGGTCGGCGGCGGCCGGCCGGGCGTGCGTCGCGGCGGCCCGTTCCACACCGCTCGCGCACAGCGCCAGCGCCGCGACGGCGGCCAGGCCGGGCAGACAGCCGAGCAGCGCCCGTGCCGCGCCCGGCATGCGGGCGGCGGCACCCGGTATGCGGGCCGCGCCCGGTACGGGAAGCGCACGTCGCTCCCGGGCGTCACGCGGTCCTCGGAAGACACGCATGCTCCCACTGTCCGGCGGATCAGCTCCTTCCGCGATGTGTGCTGTGCCACCCGATGGAACCATCGTCCTGGTCCACGACGTTTTCCGGTTGATCGCACGCACTCGCGGTCACTCGCACACCCGTCGACGCGCACGGGTGGCGGTTTTCGGACTGCCGCGCGTCCCAGGCTGATCACGGGGCCCGTCCGGCACGTACTCAGGGTCCCGGGGTCCGCAGAGGGTCCGGACAGAAAGGCGGCTCGCGTGGACCTGCTCGACATCCTGCTGGCGCTGGTGGTGCTGGCCTACGCTGCGGCCGGCTACCGGCGCGGCCTGGTGGCCGGTTGTGTCTCGCTGGCCGGTTTCGTGGGCGGTGCGGCGCTCGGCGTGTGGATCCTGCCGTGGGTGATGGATCTGGTGGCGCCGGGCTCGACGGCGGCGACGGTGACCGCCGTGGTCACGGTGCTGCTGCCGGCGGTGGTGTGCCACGAACTGGCGGGGCGGCTCGCGCTGCGGCTGCGCCGGGAGCTGGACGCGGGGCCGCTCAGGGTGGCCGACGGGGTCGGCGGGGCGGTGGCCAACGCGGCGGCCGCGCTGGTCGTGGCGTGGGTGGCGGCGAGCGTCCTGGCGGCGTCCTCCTCCCCGCTGCTCACCTCGGCGATCCGGGACTCGACGCTGCTGGGCGCGGTGCAGCGGGCGATGCCGGACACCACGCCGGCGTGGTTCTCCGGGGCGACGTCCGCGCTGACCGAGGCGGGTTTCCCGCAGGTCTTCAACCCCTTCGAGAACGAGTCGACCGCCGAGGTCGCCGAGCCCTCCGGCGACAGCGTCACCGCGGCGGCCACCAACGCGGCCAAGCTCAGCACGGTCAAGGTCGAGGGCGTCGCCGGGACCCAGGGCCGGGAGGGCAGCGGCTTCGTCTACGCGCCGGAGCACGTGATGACCAACGCCCACGTGGTGGCGGGCATCGACGACCCGAGCGTGCGGGTCGGCGGGGTGGGGCCGTCGTACGAGGCCCGGGTGGTGCTGTTCGACCCGGGCAAGGACGTGGCCGTGCTGTACGTCCCCGACCTGTCCGCGCCCGTCCTGCGGTTCGACGACGACGCGGAGCGCGGCGACCCCGCGGTGGTCGCGGGCTACCCGCAGGACGGCGACCTGGACCTGCGGGCGGCGACGGTGGCGAACCGGATACGGGCGACCGGGCAGAACATCTACAGCGACGCGAACGTCACCCGGGAGATCTACTCGATCCGCTCCACGGTCCGCCCCGGCAACTCGGGCGGACCGCTGCTGACCACCGACGGCCGGGTGTACGGCGTGGTCTTCGCCCGCTCCACCTCCGACGCCCGGACCGGTTACGTGCTGACGGCGGACGAGGTGGCCGACGAGGCGCGGCGCGCGGCGGAGGCGACGGAGGCGGTGGACACGGGCGAGCCGGTCACGTCGTGAGCGTCAGGGGCCGGTCAGCGACCGCCCCATCAGTACGTCGTCGACGTACTCGCCGTCGAGGTGGAACTCCTCCGGCTGCACGCCCTCCACGACGAAGCCCTCGGACTCGTAGAGCTTGCGGGCCGCGGTGTTGTGGCCGAGGACCCGCAGGGTGATGCGCCGGGCGCCCAAGCGGCGGGCCTCCTCCACGGCGGCCCGGACGAGCGCGCGTCCGGCGCCGTTGCCGCGGGCCGCGTCGGAGACGGCGAGGCCGCGGATCTGGCGCACGTGGGAGTTGGAGGCCAGTTCCGTGGGGAAGCCGAGACGGACGTAGCCGACGACGGCGCCGTCGAGTTCGGCGACCAGGTGATCGGCGGGGCCCGAACGCTCGCTGAAGAAGGCCTGGTCCGGTTCCGGCGGAGGCGAGACGGCGTGCTGGTAGGACCAGGTTTCGAGGTCGAGCAGGCGCAGTGGCTGCTCGTCGTCGGACCTGGCCCGGCGTATGTGCGGAGCTGGCATGACGGTCACTGTACGACGCCGGACCGGAGAGTGGTCCGGGGTTTTTCCCGGGTCACGCGGCAGGATGGGCGCATGGACGATGGACGCAAGGACAGGGGACGTTCCCGCGTCGCGGTGGCCGGTGCGTCCGGCCTCATCGGCGGCGCACTGGTGCGGTCCCTGACCGCGGACGGGCACGACGTGGTGCGCCTGGTGCGCCACGTGCCCCGGAACGCGGACGAGGTCCGGTGGGACCCCGAGGGCGGACGCGTGGACGCGGCCGGGCTCGACGGGTGCGACGCCTTGGTCAATCTGGCCGGGGCCGGGGTGGGCGACCGCCGCTGGACCGACGCGTACAAGACGCGCATCCGCAGCAGCCGGGTGCACGGCACGACGGCGCTCGCGGAGGCCGTCGCCTCGTCGGAGCGGCCTCCGCGGGTCTTCGTGAACGGCAGCGCGATGGGCTTCTACGGCGAGACCGGCGACCGTGCCGTCGACGAGAGCGCGCCCGCGGGCGAGGGTTTCCTGCCGTCCCTGTGCCTGGAGTGGGAGGCCGCGGCGGCCCCCGCCCGGGAGGCGGGCGTACGGACGGTGTTCGTGCGGACCGGGCTGGTCGTCGCCCGCGGGGGCGGGGCCTGGGGACGGCTCTTCCCGCTCTTCCGGGCGGGGCTCGGCGGGCGGCTGGGCGACGGGTCCCAGTACTGGTCCTTCGTGGCGCTGCACGACGAAGTGGCGGCGATCCGGCACCTGCTGGACCGCGACGACCTGTCCGGCCCCTTCAACCTGACCGCCCCGCACCCGCTGACGAACCGTGAGGTCACCGCGGCCATGGCGCGCGTCCTGCGCCGCCCGGCCCCGTTCGCGGTGCCCGCCCCCGTCCTGCGCGCGGCGCTCGGCGAAATGGCCGGCGACGTCCTGGGCAGCGCCCGGGTCCTCCCGGCCCGCCTGCTGGACTCGGGTTTCCGCTTCGCGTTCCCGGAGATCG
>NZ_RAIF01000012.1:474994-477622 GCF_003671715.1 Streptomyces sp. E2N166
TCCGCTCCCCCCTGTCCCCGCCGCTTCCCGCCCGTGTGCCGACCATGTGACGACCGCATGAGGTCATACCGCATCCGTATGCGACCGTCGTGCGACCGTGCTCTGTCTCCGCGCGACTCCCCTTGACCGTCTCCGGCCCTAACCTCGACTCGAACTCGGGTATCCCTCAAGCCGGTTGGGGGCATGACGTCTCCAGCGGCCGCGCAACCTCGAGGAGGGGCACGTGCTTGAGCCCGCGTACCAGGCGGACGTCGTCGTCGTGGGGGCCGGGATCGCCGGACTCGCCGCGGCGCATCGGCTGACCAGCGCAGGAGTGACGACCACGGTCCTGGAGGCCGCCCATGGCGTGGGCGGCCGGATGGCGACCGAGAAGGTCGACGGCTTCCGGCTCGACAGAATCGGACATCTGCTGTCCACGGCGTATCCCGAACTGCGCCGCACCCCCGGGCTCGACGGCCTCGCGCTGCTGCCCTTCGCCCCCGGCGTCCTGCTGCACAGCGAGGGCCGTCACCACCGCGCGGGCGCCCCGGCGGGCGCCCGGGGCGCAAGGGGCGCACTCCATGCGGTGCGCGCCCTCGCGAGCGCCCCTCGGTCCGTGCCTGCGCCCCGGCGCCCGGCCACCGCGCCCCGAGTGTCCGGGAGTCCCGGGACCGCGCCCCGCCCCCGGGTGGGCGCCCCGCTCGGCACCGCCGTCGACCAGGCCCGGCTCGGCGCCGCACTGACCCGCCTGGCGAGCACCCCGGTCGACCGGCTGCTGGCCCGTCCGGAGCTGCCCGCCGCCCAGGCGCTCGCGGTGCGCGGGCTGCCGGCCCGCACGATCGACGGCTTCCTGCGCCCGCTGCTCGCCGCCCTGCTGTGCGACCCGGATCTCACGACCTCCAGCCGGTGCTCCGACCTCGCGCTGCGCGCCTTCGCCGGCGGGCGGCTCGGGCTGCCCGAGGGCGGCGCCGAGGCTCTGCCGGAGCTGCTGACGCGGGCGCTGCCGCCCGGCACCGTGCACACCGGCGTCCGGGTCACGTCGGTCGCCACCAACGCCGTGGCCACCGCGGAGCACGGCGTCATCCGCTGCCGGGCCGTGCTGGTGGCGACCGACGCCCGCGCCGCGGCCGAGTTGCTGCCGGGGCTGCGCGTCCCGGACTTCCATCCGGTGACGGTCGTGCACCACACGACCGACGAACCGCCGGCGACCGGCGCCGCCCTGCTGCTGGACGCGGACCGCGGCGGCCCGGTCGCCCACACGGCCGTGGTCAGCCACGTGGACCCGTCCCGCGCGCCGGCCGGACGCGCCCTCGTCTCCTCGACGGTCCTCGGCACTCCCCCGCCCGACGTCGACACCGCCGTACGCATGCACCTCTCCCGCCTCTACGGCACCCCGACCACCCGCTGGGAGACGCTCGCCGTGCACCACACGCCCGAGGCGGTGCCCGCGATGCGCGCACCGCACGACCTGCGCCGGCCGGTACGGCTGCTGGCCGGCCTGTACGTGTGCGGCGACCACCGCGACACCAGCACCGTCCAGGGCGCGCTGCACTCGGGCCACCGGGCGTCCGCGGCGATCCTGACGGACCTGGGGGCGGGCCGGCCGATGCACGGCGCCGACCCCCTGCCGACGGCCCGAGCCGCCTAGGGGCTGTCGTCGGGAACCAGGGTAGCGGGCTCCGGCACGCGCCCCGGCTACCCCAGTGCCGCCACCTTGTCCCGGTAGCCCCGTACCGGCGCGGCGTCCCGGTACGGCTCCAGGCGCCGTTCGAAGTCGCGTACGTACTCCGTCGCGCGCACCGACCGCATCTCGGCCGCCTGCCCGGCCGCCTCGGCGGCCAGCTGGCAGGCCTGGTCGAGTTCGCCGAGGCCGAGGCGGGCGGTGGCGAGGACGATCCGGCAGAACAGCCGGCTACGGGCGTAGACGGGGGCGCGCAGTTGCAGCGAGCGCTCCGCGTGCTGGGCGGCGGCGCGGAACTGCTGCAGATCGCGGTGGCAGTGCCCGAACTCGTCGGCGAGCTGCGCCTCGTCGAAGAAGCGCGCCCAGTGCGGCACCTCGTCGCCGGGCCGGGCGGTCTCCAGCGCGCGCTCGGCCCTGACCAGCGAGGCGGTGCAGGCCCGCACCTCGCCGAGCAGGCCGTGCGCCCGCGCCTCGGCGGCGTGCAGGAGCGTCTGCACGACCGGCGGCGCGGAGGTCCCCACCCCCTGCTGCGCCACCCGCGCGAGCTGCACGGCCTCCCGCCCGTGGCCCAGGTAGACGGCCTGGCGGCTCATGGTGACCAGCACGTACGAGCCGTACGCCCGGTCGCCGGCCGCCTGCGACAGCCGCAGCGCCTGCACGAAGTAGCGCTGGGCGAGGCCGTGCGCGGCGATGTCGTACGAGGTCCAGCCCGCGAGCCGGGTGAGGTCGGCGGCGGCGGCGAACAGCCGGCGGCCGGTCTGCTCGCCGTAGGTGCCGCGCAGCATCGGTTCCAGTTCGTGCTCCAGGTAGCGCACGAGGGCCTGGCGGGCGTGTCCGCCGCCGTACCGGTCGTCCAGGCTGCGGAACAGCTCGCCGACCGAGCGCAGCGCGGCGAGGTCGCCGCCGGTGACCTTCTGGCCGGGCCCGCGCTCGGCCGGGGCCCGCCGGCGGGCCGGGTCGAGCGGGAC
>NZ_RAIF01000012.1:477673-486933 GCF_003671715.1 Streptomyces sp. E2N166
CGGCCCTGCGCGGGGATGCGCACGGGCACCTCGACGCGGGCCACCTTCTCGTCGGCGCGGCCGATCAGCCAGTCCCGGCTGGGCACGACGAGGCCCGCCGGGGTGAAGGCGATCTTGCGCAGTTCGGCGTGGCTGCCGGAGTCCTTGCGCCACAGCCCGCCGACGATGTCGACGGCCTCGTCCGGGGAGGCGGCGAACTCCAGCCCCGCGTAGACGGGGGCGCAGGCGTCCAGGCCGAGGTCCTGGGCGGTCAGGCGGCGGCCCAGACGCCGGGTGAAGACCTCGGCGATCAGGGCCGGGGTGGTGCCGCGGGGCTGCTGGCCGCGCAGCCACCGGGTGACGGACGTCTTGTCGTATCTCAGGTCCAGGCCGTGTTCGAGTCCGAGCTGGTCGACGCGACGCGCGAGACCCGCGTTGGAGAACCCCGCTTCGGCGATGAGCGCGGCGAGCTGGCGGTTGGGGGTGCGCTGCGCGGGTCGTTCCGTCATGGTGCGGTGCGGTCTCCTGCCTTCCGGGCCGTTCGATGTGCCCGGAGCGCCTGTGAGCAGCCCTTATGGCCTCGTGAACGGCGCGAATGTAGCGGAGAGTGAGCACCCGATCGCACACTTCGACCGGCATTCATCCGATCGTGTGAGGATTGCCCGCCCGGCTGACGACGGCCGGACGGTCGTACAGTGGCGTGGGCACGGTTCGTGCCTTACGACCTTCCAGGGAGGCACTTGCCGTGAGTGAGCTGCGGTTCGTCCGAATGGGGTTCGGTGCCGAACGCGTCGAGTACCAGGAGGCGTGGGACGAGCAGCGCCGGGTGCACGCCGCGCGGTTCGCCGACGAGGTCCCCGACACGGTGCTGCTCCTCGAACACCCGCCGGTCTACACCGCCGGCCGGCGCACCGAGGACAGCGAGCGTCCGCTGGACGGCACGCCGGTCGTCGACGTGGACCGCGGCGGCAAGATCACCTGGCACGGCCCGGGCCAGCTGGTGGGCTACCCGATCCAGAAGCTCCCGCGCCCGGTGGACGTGGTGGCGCACGTGCGGCGGCTGGAGGAGGCCCTGATCCGCACCTGCGCGGAGTTCGGCCTGGAGACCACCCGGGTCGAGGGCCGCAGCGGGGTGTGGGTGCTGGGCGACCCGCTCGACCGGCGCCCGGCGCTCGGCGGGCTGTCCCTGGACTTCGACCCCCGGCTGGCCGACGAGGAGTTCGACCCGCGGATGAACGGGCCCGAGTACGCCCCGTCCAACGCCGGCCAGCGCCGCGAGGACCGCAAGATCGCCGCGATCGGCATCCGGGTCGCCAAGGGCGTCACCATGCACGGCTTCGCCCTGAACGTGAACCCCGACAACAAGTGGTTCGACAGGATCATCCCCTGCGGCATCCGCGACGCGGGCGTCGCCTCGCTCGCGAACGAACTGGGCGGGGACATCACCATCGAGGAAGTACTGCCGGTGGCCGAGCGCCACCTGCGTGACGTCCTGGAGAACGCGGAGCTGAAGCCGCGGGTGATCGAGAAGACGCCGGCCTGATCCCTGCGCGGCATAAATCCAGCCCGTCCGGCGTTCGAGGACGAGGCCGTTCAGATCGAAGCGGGGGCCTGGGGGCGGCAGCCTCCTGCGAGGCCAGCACCCTCGCCGGGCATTCAAATCAACGGGCGTACGCTTGAAGACGCCGAAGAATCAAACGCTAGGGAGCCGGTCGTGTCCGCAGTCGCACCCGACGGACGCAAGATGCTGCGCCTGGAGGTCCGCAACAGCCAGACCCCCATCGAGCGCAAGCCCGAGTGGATCAAGACCCGGGCGAAAATGGGCCCCGAGTACACCAAGATGCAGAACCTGGTGAAGAGCGAGGGCCTGCACACCGTCTGCCAGGAAGCCGGCTGCCCCAACATCTACGAGTGCTGGGAGGACCGCGAGGCGACCTTCCTCATCGGCGGCGACCAGTGCACCCGGCGCTGCGACTTCTGCCAGATCGACACCGGCAAGCCCGAGGCGCTCGACCGCGACGAGCCGCGCCGGGTCGGCGAGTCCGTGGTCACCATGGACCTGAACTACGCGACCATCACCGGCGTCGCCCGTGACGACCTGCCGGACGGCGGTGCCTGGCTGTACGCCGAGACGGTGCGCCAGATCCACCAGCAGACGGCGGAGCGCGAGGACGGCCGCACCAAGGTCGAGCTGCTGGCCCCCGACTTCAACGCGGTGCCGGAGCTCCTCCGGGAGGTCTTCGCCTCCCGCCCCGAGGTCTTCGCGCACAACGTCGAGACGGTCCCCCGCATCTTCAAGCGCATCCGCCCCGGCTTCCGCTACGAGCGCTCCCTGAAGGTCATCACCGATGCCCGCGACTACGGTCTGGTCACCAAGTCCAACCTGATCCTCGGCATGGGTGAGACGCGCGAGGAGATCAGCGAGGCGCTGAAGCAGCTGCACGAGGCCGGCTGCGAGCTGATCACCATCACGCAGTACCTGCGCCCGTCGGTGCGCCACCACCCCGTGGAGCGCTGGGTCAAGCCGCAGGAGTTCGTGGAGCTGCAGCAGGAGGCCGAGCAGATCGGCTTCTCCGGCGTGATGTCGGGCCCGCTGGTGCGGTCCTCGTACCGGGCCGGACGGCTCTACCGGATGGCGATGGAGCAGCGTAACTCCGCCACCGTGTGAATTCACGCACAAGTCACTACTCGCCAGTAATGGCCGATACGTCGCGGTCCCGACCGTCCTCGCAGATGAGGACACCGGTCGGGGCCGCGACGCCGTTCCGACCTGCGGCATCGCGGCTTCATGTCCGTTTGACCGGGGGGTCACGCCCTGGTAACACCAATCAGTGACCCTGAAATCACAGCACGTACACCCGTCTCCGTGCCCGGAGCCGTACCGAGGGGGGACCTCCACGATGCAGGCCGCGCCTGTTCGCGCCACCGCCGTCCGCGCCACCGCCATCCCGTCGTTCACCACCGCACTGCGGGCCGTCGAGTCGCTGCTGATGAGCAGTGGTCAGCGCACCGCCCGGCGCAACGCCTGGACCTCCGTGCTGGAGGACCGCCGCCGCGCCAAGGACCGGATCGAGACGGAGCGCGTCCTGCGGCAGTCCGTCGCCGGCCGCCCCTGAGCCCGGCCCGGCCTCCGCCCCGCCTCCCCGTACGCCGGGCACTGCCGTCGTCGGCGCTTTCGGGGGCACGTAGACTTCGTGCCATGGCGAGGAAGGAACCTGCAGCGGACGCTGCGAATCCCGGGCGACTGAAGCAGATCGCTCTGACCTACAAGATGACCCGCAAGGCCGACAAGAAGATCGGTCTTGTACTCGCGGGTGTCGGCATCGTCGTTTTCGGTGTCCTCCTCGCGATCGGTTTCTTGATCGGTCACCCCATCTACGCAGGCATCCTGGGCGTGCTGCTCGCCTTCCTCGCGACGGCGATCGTCTTCGGACGCCGGGCCGAGCGGGCGGCCTTCGGTCAGATGGAGGGACAGCCGGGCGCCGCGGCGGCCGTGCTGGACAACATCGGCCGGGGCTGGACGACCACCCCCGCGGTGGCGATGAACCGGAACCAGGACGTGGTGCACCGCGCGGTCGGCAAGGCCGGCATCGTGCTGATCGCGGAGGGCAACCCGAACCGGGTGAAGTCCCTGCTCGCCGCCGAGAAGCGGAAGATGAACCGCATCGTCGCCGACGTGCCCGTGCACGACCTGGTCGTGGGCACCGGCGAAGGCCAGGTCGAGCTGAAGAAGCTCCGCACGACCATGCTCAAGCTCCCCCGCGTCCTGAGCGGCCCGCAGGTCACCGTGACCAACGACCGGCTGCGCGCCCTGGGCGACCTGATGAGCAACATGCCGCTGCCCAAGGGCCCGATGCCGAAGGGCATGCGCATGCCCCGGGGCGGCAACCCCAGGCAGCGCTGACCCCGTAGGACTTCGAGACGCCGGTACGGCGATGGGGGCGCCCGGATCACTCCGGGCGCCCCCATCGCCGTACCGTACGCGCCGCGCCAGCGCGTACGCGCCGCGTCAGACCAGTACGGGTCGCGTCAGATCCGTACTTCCACGGTGCGCGCCAGCCGGTCGTGCAGGCCCCGGCCGTCGCGGTCCCAGATCAGCGCCGGGAGGGCCACGCACAGCAGGGCCGAGCGCAGCAGGCCGCGCAGGGGGCTCGGACGGCCCGTGCCCAGGTCCAGCACGCGCAGGCCGAAGAGGCGCTTGCCCGGGGTGAAGCCGACCGTACCGACGGTCAGCACGCTCAGCACGAAGAAGATCAGCAGGGCCCAGTTGCCGGTCGCCTGGTCGTAGCCGTCCGTGATCAGGCCGTATGCGATCAGGAGGCACAGGGCCCAGTCGACGGCCAGGGCGCCGATCCGCCTGCCCGGACGGGCGATCGAGCCCGGTCCCTCCTCGGGCAGACCGAGCTGCTCGCCCCGGTATCCGAGATCGGCGCCGGCCTCTTCGATGGCCGCGCGCGGCCCGGAAAGCCACGATCCGATTGCTTGCCTGTTGTCCACCCGTCCACGGTACTGCGCCCGTATATGACCGGCGGACGGAGGGTGGGCGCGGAGGCCGCGGAGCGGCGTACGGCGGGGTGTGGCGGGCCCGGATGAGGCCTACGCTGGAACGGAGCCGGTTAACTTCTGCGAAACAAATGGGTCACGCCCGAGAAATCACCCGTCCCTAGGGTCGAGGAAGCGTGTGCCACCCGCACTGGCCGCACGAACGATCTACCACCCCGGCGGGACGGTCGGGAGTAGGAGGAGCTGGATGTTCCAGAACGCCGACGAGGCCAAGAAGTACATCGCCGACGAAGACGTCAAGTTCGTCGACGTCCGGTTCTGCGACCTGCCGGGCGTCATGCAGCACTTCACGTTGCCCGCCGCCGCGTTCGACCCCGATGACGAGCAGGCCTTCGACGGATCCTCGATCCGCGGCTTCCAGGCCATCCACGAGTCGGACATGTCCCTGCGCCCCGACCTGTCCACCGCGCGCGTCGACCCGTTCCGCCGGGACAAGACCCTCAACATCAACTTCTTCATCCACGACCCGATCACGGGCGAGCAGTACTCCCGCGACCCGCGGAACGTGGCGAAGAAGGCCGAGGCGTACCTGGCCTCCACCGGCATCGCCGACACGGCGTTCTTCGGCCCGGAGGCGGAGTTCTACGTCTTCGACTCGGTGCGCTTCGCCACCAGGGAGAACGAGTCCTTCTACCACATCGACTCCGAGGCCGGCGCCTGGAACACCGGTGCCCTGGAGGACAACCGCGGTTACAAGGTCCGCTACAAGGGCGGCTACTTCCCGGTCCCGCCGGTCGACCACTTCGCCGACCTGCGCGCCGAGATCTCCCTGGAGCTGGAGCGGTCCGGCCTCCAGGTCGAGCGCCAGCACCACGAGGTGGGCACCGCCGGCCAGGCGGAGATCAACTACAAGTTCAACACGCTGCTCGCCGCGGCCGACGACCTCCAGCTCTTCAAGTACATCGTCAAGAACGTGGCGTGGAAGAACGGCAAGACGGCGACCTTCATGCCGAAGCCGATCTTCGGTGACAACGGCTCGGGCATGCACGTCCACCAGTCGCTGTGGACGGGCGGCGAGCCGCTCTTCTACGACGAGCAGGGCTACGCCGGCCTGTCCGACACCGCCCGCTACTACATCGGCGGCATCCTCAAGCACGCCCCGTCGCTGCTGGCCTTCACCAACCCGACGGTGAACTCCTACCACCGCCTGGTGCCGGGCTTCGAGGCGCCGGTGAACCTTGTGTACTCGCAGCGCAACCGCTCGGCCGCGATGCGCATCCCGATCACGGGCTCGAACCCGAAGGCCAAGCGCGTCGAGTTCCGCGCCCCGGACGCCTCCGGCAACCCGTACCTGGCCTTCTCGGCCCTGCTCCTCGCGGGCCTGGACGGCATCAAGAACAAGATCGAGCCGGCCGAGCCGATCGACAAGGACCTCTACGAGCTGGCTCCCGAGGAGCACGCGAACGTGGCGCAGGTCCCGACCTCCCTCGGCGCGGTCCTGGACCGCCTGGAGGCCGACCACGAGTTCCTCCTCCAGGGCGACGTCTTCACGCCGGACCTGATCGAGACGTGGATCGACTTCAAGCGCGCGAACGAGATCGCGCCGCTGCAGCTGCGTCCGCACCCGCACGAGTTCGAGATGTACTTCGACGTGTGATCGACGCCCGGGTCCGCCCGGGTCGTCCGGCGCCCCCGTCTCCTGCTCGTCAGGGACGGGGGCGCCGTCGTCGTCCGCCGGCTCGCCGGCCCACGGGCTCGTTGGCCGAAAAGCTTCACAGGGGGGAACAGGCCCGGGATCATGTTTACTGACACGGTTGTTCGAGTCAGGGGACGGGGAGAGGGACCGGACATGTCCGAGCGGGACGACGAAGAGCGCGAGTTCGACATCAAGTGGGCGGACGGTGCCGAGCACAAGGAACCCTCCGCACGCGCCAGGATGCTCGCCGCGCGCTGGAAGGAGAACCCGCCCGGACCGGTGCCCTTCCGCGCCGACCCCGAGCACGTGGGCCGCTCCGGACGCCGGTCGTCGTGGGTGTCCACCGCCGTGGTGCTGGGCTGCGTGGCCGCGCTGATCGTCCTGCTCGGGTACGCCAACTTCCGGGCGTCCTACTAGGGCCTGTCAGACGGGCCCCAGGTCGCTCACCGGACCGTCGTCCGGCCCGGGACTGTCAGTGGCGTCGGGCAGGATGGCCTCACCAGAACGCGACGTTACGGGCGGGTGGAGGCCGGTATGGGCGACGGGCGGCGGCGCATCGGGACGGCGGAGCGGCGGGACCGGCTCGCGCTGCGGCAGCGGCTGGCGGGACCGTCCCGGGCGGGGAGCCCGGAGGAGGTCGCCGGTTCGCTGGTCGCGCTGCACGGCACGGACCCCGCGACGGTGCACCTGGCCGTGGGCGCCCGGCTCGCGGACGCGACGAAGACCGTGGGCGGGACGGAGCGGGCGCTGTACGAGGACGGGACGCTGGTCCGGATGCACGGCATGCGGCACACCGTGTTCGTGTTCCCGACGGAGCTGACGGCGGTCGTGCACGCCTCGACCGGTCTCACCGTCGCCGCCAAGGAGCGGGCCTCGCTGCTCAAGAACATGGCGGAGGCCGGAGCCCCGGACGCGGCCTGGCTGACGGAGGTCGAGGAGTCGACGCTGGCCGTGCTCGCCCGGCGCGGCCAGGCCACGGCGGCCGAGCTGGCCCGGGACGAGCCGCGGTTGAAGGAGCAGTTCGTCTACGCGCCCGGGAAGAGCTACGAGGGCGTGCACACCGTCTCCACCCGGCTGCTGAAGGTGCTGGGCGTGGAGGGGAAGGTCGTCCGGGGCCGGCCGCTGGGCTCCTGGACGTCCAGCCGGTTCCGCTGGGCGCCGGCGCCCCCGCATCCCGAGCTGGACCCGGCCGAGGCGCAGGCGGAGCTGCTGCGGCGGTGGCTGGCGGCGTGCGGGCCGGCCACCGAGGACGACCTGAAGTGGTGGACGGGGTGGCGGGTGACGGAGGTGCGCCGGGCGCTGGCCGCGATCGGCGCGGAGGCGGTGTCACTGGACGAGGGCGCGGGGTACGTCGTCGCCGGTGACGCCGGTCCGGTGGCCGGGCCCGCCGAACCGTGGGCGGCACTGCTGCCCGCCCTGGACCCGACGGCGATGGGCTGGCGGCAGCGGGACTGGTACCTCGCGCCCGAGCTGCGGCCGATGCTCTTCGACCGCAGCGGCAACGTGGGGCCGACGGTGTGGTGGAACGGCCGCGTGATCGGCGGCTGGGCCCAGCGGACCGACGGCGAGATCGTCTGGCGGGTGCTGGACGGTGCGGGGACCGGCGGCGAGGGCATCGGGCGTGAGGCGGAGTCCGCGATCGCGGCGGAGGCGGAGCGGCTGGCGTCCTGGGTGGCCACGACTCGGATCACGCCGCGCTTCCGGACACCGCTGGAGCGGGAGTTGTCGGCGTAGCGCCCGTTTCCCGGCGCCGGTCGGCACCTTCAGCCCGTCCGGCGCTTGAGGACGAGGCCGTTCAGGCCGAAGCGGGGCCTGGGGGCGGCAGCCCGCCCCCAGGGACGGCGACCGGACGCAGGGCACCGCGAAACGAACGGCACCCTGCGTCCCGCTCACCGCGAGTACCGCATCAACGCCCGCACCATGTGGCACGTCGTGTCCGACGGCGGGTGGACGCCGATCGTCTCCGCAGCGCTCCGTATCCTCTCGTTGCGCGCCTGGTTCGGCAGGTAGACGCCGGAGTCGAGCAGGGCGATGGCGAGCCGCATCGCCTTGAGCCGGCGGTTGTGCGTGACGTACCACTCGCGGGGACGGCCCGCCGGCAGCGGACGCTTCTCCACGGGTTCGTAGGGCAGGTCGAGCAGGACGGGCCGCTTGGCGGTGGACTGGGTGGGCAACGGCTTCGGCTTCAGTGCGGCAGCGGGCACGGGCATCCTCCTGTCGCGGTCAGGGCGCCGTCCGGACCTCCCGGCGACACCCTCGAACACTGCTTCTATTTTACCGTCCACCACTGACAAAAGCCCCTGGCCACAAGGGCTTTCGGGGTCACTGTGGCGCACGGGACGAACGGGTTTCCGCACCCTCGGGCTACGGTGTCGGCATGGAGATCTGGATCAACCCGGCCTGTTCGAAGTGCCGCAACGCGGTCGGCCTGCTCGACGCCGAGGGTGCCGACTACACCGTCCGCCGTTACCTGGAGGACGTACCGAGCCAGGAGGAGATCCGCGAGGTGCTCACCCGTCTCGGCCTGGAACCGTGGGACATCACCCGCACCCAGGAGACCGCGGCCAAGGAACTGGGCCTCAAGGACTGGCCTCGTGACGAGGCGTCACGCGATCGCTGGGTCACCGCGCTCGCCGAGCACCCGAAGCTGATCCAGCGCCCGATCATCACGGCGGACGACGGAACGGCCGTCGTGGGCCGCACCGATGAGGCGGTTCGGGACGCTCTATCCCGTTAGACAACACCTTGTCGGGCGCCGGGACTCAGGGCCGCCCACGCTGTTACCCTGCGCCGCCATGACCCACGATGATCAAGGACCGCAGCCCGGACCGTACGAGCAGTCCGGACAATACGGGCAGCACGGACCGTACCCGCAGCACACGCAGCCCGCTCAATACGGGCCGTACGACCCCGCGACGGCTGAGGCCTCCTGGACGGCCGAGCAGCACCGAATACGCAGACGCCGCCGCACCCGGTTCGCGGTCCTCGCGGCGACCGGCGGCGTCCTCGTCGTGGCCATCGCCGCCGGCACCCTGATGTACACCGGCGGCAGCGGCGACGACGACCGGGCCGCGCAGCCGCC
>NZ_RAIF01000012.1:487209-542524 GCF_003671715.1 Streptomyces sp. E2N166
CCTTCCCGGAGACGAACGTGCGGCTGTCCGACGGCTCCCGGTACAAGCGCGTCGACCTGGTCACCGCCACCGAGTGCGCGCAGGGGATGTCCCCGGAGCTCGCCGCCCTGGCCGACCAGGGCGAGGGCTGCCTGCGGCTCACCACGGCCCTGTTCACGGACGCCGAGCGGCGCTCGCAGGTGAGCGTGACCGTGGCGAGCTTCGTGCGCGCGGAGGACGCCGGGACGGTGTTCGCGATGGCCTCCATGGACCCGGTGACGTACCAGACGGTCTCGCTCGACCCGCCGCCCGAGGCGGGGCTGCCGACGGTGCCGCCCGGGTCGGCCGGCGTCTTCAGGCGGCTGATGACCGTACGGTCGGTGGTGTTCGCGAACGGCCAGTGGGGCGACGGGGCGGAGACCGGGGAGGCCGCGCTCACCCGGCAGACGGAGGGCCTGCTCCGGTACGTGAACGACCACGTGGTGGCGTACGAACAGGGCGGTGTGTGACGCAGGTTACCCGTGCCCATCGGCGCGACCGCTGAGTAACTCCGTTCGGTATCTCGTACATAGCGGCGTACGCTCCCCTACCTCTTCAGGAGGCGCGCATGTCGCGCAGGAGAACTCTCGGCACGAAGAAGAAGATCGCGCTGCTGCTCAGCGCGGCGGCGGTGGCCGGCGGTGGGGCGTTCGTGGCGGCGAACGCCTCGAACGCCTCGCCGACCACGAACGCGCAGACGAAGGCCGCCCAGGACTCCTCCGTCTGCCAGGGCCTGGCCACCGCGCTCGGCAACAACCAGCGCTTCATCGACGGCCAGCGGGCCGATCCCGACGCCCAGTCGGAGGCCCGGATCGCCAACCGCGAGGCGGTCATCGCGGAGATAGGGCGCAAGCAGGCGGCGTCCGGGTGCGCGGTTGGGGAGTCGGCTCAGGACTCCCAGACCCCGCAGCCGCCGCAGGACGGCCAGGAAACAGGTCAGGGCGCCGGACAGGAGGAGGCGGGCCAGGGTACGGGCCAGGAGGCAGGTCAGGACGCCGGCCAGCAGGCCGGGGGCCAGGCCGGAGGTGCCGCACAGGCCGGTGAGCAGGTCTGCGACGGCTCCACCGTCACCCTCTCCGGCGAGGGCGGCGCCCCTGCCGCGTCCAGCAACGAGTTCCCGGTGGGCACCAAGCTCAAGGTGACCAACCTCGACAACGACAAGTCCACGACGGTGGAGGTCAATTCCGTCTCGGGAAGCTGCGTGCTGCTCAACAACGCGGCGTTCGAACAGGTCCGGGAGCAGGGCAAGTTCCTGATCCGGCGGGCGCTGATCGAGAAGGTGGGCTGAGGCTCAGCCACCTGACGGAGCCAGGAAACCGCCGAGGCGGCGGCCCAGTTCGGGCGGGGCACACTGCGGCAGCGCGTGGTGGGACACGTCCGGCAGGACGGACGCCTCCACGCACGGCAGCAGGGCCCGCGCCCGGGCCGCCACCTCGGACGGGTCATGGGTCCTGCTGTTCCCGGCCAGGAGCAGCAGGACAGGCACGTCCAGTCCGCGCAGCGCGTCCGGCGCCAGACGCGGTCCGGTCACCGGCCTGCGGCCGGGGAAGCCGACGGCGGCCTCCTGGAGGGCCGCCCAGTCGGGGTCGAGTGGAGTCGCCCCGGTCTCCCACTCCAGGAAGGCGCGGACGCGTCGGGGCGTGGGCCGCAGCAGCATCGGCAGCGCGCGCAGCAGGTAGGCCGCCTTGAACCCGGCGAAGCACTGGGTCGGGTCCAGGAGGAACAGGCGGCGTACCCGCTCGGGTGGTGCAGGGCGTGGTGCAGGGCGATCCAGGCGCCGTAGGAGTGGCCGCCGAGGTCCGTCTCCTCGATGCCGAGGCCGTCGAGGTGGGGGCACCTCCCACGTCCTTGAGGCAGTGGGGGAGCGTCCAGCCAGCCGGCGAGGTCGGCGACCGTACGGGGGTGGCGGTCGCCGGCCGGCGTGCTGCGGCCCGGGGCGCCGATCAGGTCGACCGCGTGGAGGCGGTGGGTGCGGGACAGCTCACCGGCCTGGGCGTACCACGAGGCCGAGGTCGCCGCACCGCCACCGGGGAGGAGGACGAGCGGCGGGCCGTCGGCCGGGCCGGTCACGTGGACGTGCGTCACTCCGAAGGGCGTGGGTACGGTCACCGACTCGGGCCGCGTCGGCCACCTGGCCATGACCTTGTCGTACGCCGCTTGGAGACGGCCGGCGTCGTACGTATCGCGAGCAGAGCAGGGCCCGGAGATGGAGATCGTCCATCTGCTGCGCGCGGTCGCCGTCGAACTGGGCGCGCACAGCGCGCGGTTCGCGCAGCGCAACGGCATGCACCCCACCGACGTGCGCGCGCTGATCGAGCTCATGGACGCCTCGCGGGCGGGTGAGGGGATGACCGCCGGGCGGCTGGGCGCCGCTCTCGGCCTGAACTCGGCGGGGACCACGGCCCTGGTCGACCGGCTGGAACGGGCCGGCCATGTGCGGCGGGTGCGCGACGAGCGGGACCGGCGCAGGGTCACCGTCGAGGTGGACGAGCGGGCGGTCGCCCTCGGTCGGTCCCACTTCGGGCCGCTGATCGGTCAGGTGGTGGAGGTGCTGCGGCGTTACGACGAGCGGGAGTTGGAGGCAATCGGCTCCTTCCTGACCGGCGTGCGGGAGGCGGCGGCCGGGGAGGGGCGGGAGTCGTGACGGGGCCAGTGAGAGACCCGCCACACCGGCACCAGGTAACACGGGGTTCACATATGGGCAACGGCCGGGAAATCGCCTGTTGGCACGCTGCTCCGCAGTAGACGCGACGCCCAGGTCGCCCCGGCGCCGCAGCACCCGCAGTGCGCCCAGACCCACCCCCGAAGGATGTGTCCCCGTGACCTTCAAGGCCGAGTACATCTGGATCGACGGCACCGAGCCGACGGCCAAGCTCCGTTCCAAGACGAAGATCATCACGGACGCCCCCGCGGGCCTGGACGCCCTGCCGATCTGGGGCTTCGACGGCTCCTCCACCAACCAGGCCGAGGGCAGCTCCTCGGACTGCGTGCTCAGGCCGGTCTTCTCCTGCCCCGACCCGATCCGCGGCGGCGACGACATCCTGGTGCTGTGCGAGGTCCTCGACACGGACATGACCCCGCACCCGACCAACACCCGCGCCGCGCTGGCCGAGCTCGCCGAGCGCTTCGCCGCGCAGGAGCCGATCTTCGGCATCGAGCAGGAGTACACCTTCTTCAAGGGCGCCCGCCCGCTCGGCTTCCCCGAGGGCGGCTTCCCGGCCGCGCAGGGCGGCTACTACTGCGGTGTCGGCTCGGACGAGATCTTCGGCCGTGACGTCGTCGAGGCGCACCTGGAGAACTGCCTGAAGGCGGGCCTGGGCATCTCCGGCATCAACGCCGAGGTCATGCCGGGCCAGTGGGAGTTCCAGGTCGGCCCGCTGGCGCCGCTGGAGGTCTCCGACCAGCTGTGGGTGGCCCGCTGGCTGCTCTACCGCACGGCCGAGGACTTCGAGGTCTCCGCCACCCTGGACCCCAAGCCGGTCAAGGGCGACTGGAACGGCGCGGGCGCGCACACCAACTTCTCCACCAAGGCGATGCGCGAGGGCTACGACGCGATCATCACCGCCGCCGAGTCGCTCGGTGAGGGCTCCAAGCCGATGGACCACGTCAAGAACTACGGCGCCGGCATCGACGACCGCCTCACCGGCCTGCACGAGACCGCCCCGTGGAACGAGTACTCCTACGGCGTCTCCGACCGCGGTGCCTCGGTCCGCATCCCGTGGCAGGTCGAGAAGGACGGCAAGGGCTACATCGAGGACCGCCGCCCGAACGCCAACGTCGACCCGTACGTGGTGACCCGCCTGCTGGTGGACACCTGCTGCACCGCGCTGGAGAAGGCCGGCCAGGTCTGATCCGGCCCCGCCCCGCTTCGCCCGGAGGGGCGTCCACCGCGACGGTGGGCGCCCCTTCGCGTTGGCCGCGGACCGCACGGTGATCGCGTTGTCAGTGGTGCGTGGCATCGTGGGCCCATGGAGATCGACGGGGACCTCGCCATCAAGGTCGAGACGGAGAACCGGCAGACGCACGCGCGGATTCCGGCGGCCCGGCTGCGCGATCTGGTGGCACGGATCGGCGGCACCCGAGACCGGTTCCTGGTCGTCCAGCGGATACCGGACATCCCCGACGTGTTCGCACAGGTGTGGCACGAAGAGGGCGGCGACTACCGGCTGGAGTACCGGGCCGCCGGGCACCTCTTCTTCGGGACGGATCTCGACGACCCCGGCCGGGTGGCGGATCTCCTGACCGGCTGGGCGCGCGAGCGGCCCGGCTGGGACACCGGCGTCGACTGGGAGCCGATCGCCCTCGGGCCGCAGAAGGAGGTCCCGGAACTGCCGGACGACGTCCGGGAGAAGGTCGAGCAGTGCGTGCGGGAGCGCCTGCGCTGCGGTTACGACAGCCGGCAGGTGCTGGCCGGGATCGCCGAGGACCACCTGGTCGGCGGTGAGCACGGAGAACGGCCGGTGTCGAAGGACCAGGCACGGCGGTTGGTGGACCGGCTGTGGCTGGAGCGGTTGGCGGAGCAGGAGGCGTGGGGCGCCGTGACCACCGACCCCGACCGGCTCACCCGGGTCTTCGAGACCCTGGACGCCACCGGCATCACCGCCCGGGAGAACTTCACCTGCTGCCGCGGCTGCGGCACGACGGAGATAGGCGCCGAGCGCGAGGGAGCCCGGGGCTTCGTCTTCTTCCACCAGCAGAGCACGGAGGGCGCGGCCGAAGGGTACGGACTCGCCCTGCACTACGGCGGTTTCGACGGCTCCGAGGACACGACCACCGCGGTCGGCCACGAGGTCGTGGCGGCCTTCACGGCAGCCGGGCTGTCCACGGAGTGGAACGGCGACCCGGGCAAGGCCATCACCGTCACCCCACTGGACTGGCGCAAACGCCTGGTGGGCTGACCGGACCGTCCTCGGCTCCGCGCCGCCGTGGCGTCCACGGCACCGAACACCGGCGGACGGTCCAGACCGTGCGGCGCGTCGGTTACACGTACACGCCGCTCACCGGACGCTGAGCCACCTCGGCCTCCGCCCGTCTCCGCTGTCTCTGCCGCCTCCGCCCGCCTCTGCTGTCTCCGCTGTCTCCGCTGTCTCCGCTGTCTCTGCTGTCTCCGCTGTCTCTGCTGTCTCCGCTGTCTCCGCTGTCTCTGCTGTCTCTGCTGTCTCCGCTGTCTCTGCTGTCGGCAGACAGGCGTTCCCTCCGGCCGCGGCGCCGGGGCACAGTGAACGGCATGAGGCTACTGGTGCTGGGCGGTACGGAGTTCGTGGGGCGGGCCGTGGTGGAGGCGGCGCTCGGGCGCGGCTGGGAGGTGACCGTCTTCCACCGAGGACGGCACGCGGCACCGCCCGGAGCGCGGTCGCTGCACGGCGACCGCACCGCGTCCGACGGGCTCACCGCCCTGGCCGACGGCACGTGGGACGCCGTCGTCGACACCTGGTCGGCGGCGCCCGGCGCCGTGCGGGACGCGGCGCGGCTGCTGCGGGGCCGCGTCGGCCGGTACGTGTACGTGTCGAGCTGCTCGGTGTACGCCTGGGCCCCGCCCGCCGGGTACACCGAGGACGCCCCGCTCGTCGACGGCGCCTCGGCGGACGCCGGGCAGACCGACTACGCCCGGGACAAGCGGGGCGCCGAGCTGGCCGTCCTGGACGCCTTCGGCGCGGACCGTTCGGTGCTCGTCAGGGCCGGGCTGATCCTCGGCCCGTACGAGAACATCGGGCGGCTGCCGTGGTGGCTGAACCGCGTCGCGCGCGGCGGCCCCGTGCTCGCGCCGGGCCCTCGGGACCTCCCCCTCCAGTACGTCGACGTCCGCGACCTCGCCGACTGGACCCTCGGAGCGGTCGGGCAGGAGCTGAGCGGACCGTACAACCTGGTCTCGCCGCCGGGGCACACCACCATGGGCGCCCTGCTCGACGCCTGCGCGACGGCGACGGGCGGAGCGGCGGAGCTGCGCTGGACCGCCCCCGAGACCATTCTGGCCGCCGGCATCGAGCCGTGGGGGCGACTGCCCGTGTGGACGCCGCCCGGCAGCGACCTGCACGACGCCCTGCACGGCGCGGACGTCTCCCGGGCGCTGGCGACGGGACTGAGCTGCCGACCGGTCGGCGCCACCGTCGCCGACACCTGGACCTGGCTGCGGGGCATCGGCGGCACGGCGCCCCGGCGTCCGGACCGGCCGCCGGTCGGGCTGGAGCCCGAGACGGAGGCGAAGGTGCTCGCGGCCGACCGGAGCGGGCCCCGCGAAGGTGTACCTGACACCACCCCCTGACCGGGGGGTTCGGCCCAGTGACCCGTACCGTCGCCTCGGCGAGACTGACGGCATGAACATCGAGACGAAGAGCGACGACCGGCGCACCGACCGGACGACACGGGCGCCGGGCGTGGCACTGTCGGCCGTGCGGGGACTGGCACTGACCCCGATCTCCCTGGTCGGCTCGGTGCTGTGCTTCTGCCTGACCCTTGTCTCCGTCGCCCTCGTCCCGATCGGGATCGGCCTCGTCACCACTCCGTGGGTGCTCACGGGCGTGCGGGCGTTCGCGGACTGGCGCCGGCTGCTCGCCGCCGAGTGGGGCGGGGTGCGGATCCAGCGGGCGTACCGGCCGCTGCCCGCGAACGCCAATCCGTGGGCGCGCACCTTCGGGATGCTCAGCGACCCGGCGACCTGGCGGGACGTCCTGTGGCTGCCGGTCGACATGACGGCGGGTACCGTCACCGCGCTGCTGGCCTTCGCGCTGCCGCTGTACCCGTTGGAAGGGTTCGGGATAGCGGCCGGGCTGTGGCGGGTCCTGCCCGACGGGTACTGGTACGGCTTCGTCCGGGTCACCGACCAGACCTCGGCCTTCTACGCCGCGGGCCTCGGGGCCGTGCTCCTCCTCGTCGCCCTCTGGCTCACCCCTCGCACGCTGCACGCCCACTTCCGGCTCACCGGCGCGGTCCTCGGCTCCGGCCAGGGCCAACTCGCCGAGCGGGTGCGCGTACTGACCGAGACCCGCCGTGACGCCGTGGACACCTCCGCCGCCGAACTGCGCCGCATCGAGCGTGACCTGCACGACGGGGCGCAGGCCCGGCTGGTCGCCATGGGCATGGACCTGGGCACCATCGAGGCCCTGCTGGAGAAGAACCCGGAGAAGGCCAGGGAACTGCTCGCGCAGGCCCGCCGGTCCTCCGCCGACGCCCTGACCGAACTACGTGAACTCGTACGCGGCATCCACCCGCCGGTACTCGCCGAACGCGGCCTGGGCGACGCGGTACGGGCCCTGGCGCTGCGGCTGCCCGTCGCCGTCGAGGTCGAGGTGGACCTGCCCGGCCGCGCGGAGGCACCCGTGGAGTCGGCCGGGTACTTCGCGGTCAGCGAGATCCTCACCAACGCGGTGAAGCACTCCGGCGCCGACCGGATCTGGATCGACATGCACCACGCCGAGGGTCATCTGCGCATCGCCGTCACCGACAACGGCAAGGGTGGAGCGGTGACCGGAGCGGGGTCGGGCCTGGCCGGGGTGGAGCGCCGACTCGGTACATTCGACGGCGTCCTGGCCGTCAGCTCGCCCGCCGGCGGTCCCACCATGGTCACCATGGAGATCCCTTGCGCGTTGTCCTAGCCGAAGACCTGTTCCTGCTGCGGGACGGCCTGGTCCGGCTCCTTCAGGCCCACGACTTCGAGATCGCCGCGGCCGTCGAGACCGGCCCCGAGCTGTCCCGGGCGCTGGCCGAACTGGAGCCGGACGTCGCCGTGATCGACGTACGCCTGCCGCCGACGCTGACCGACGAGGGCCTGCAGTGCGCGCTGGAGGCCCGTCGCAAGCGGCCGGGGCTGCCGGTCCTGGTCCTGTCCCAGCACGTGGAGCAGTTGTACGCGCGTGAGCTGCTCGCCGACGGCAGTGGCGGGGTGGGGTACCTGCTCAAGGACCGGGTCTTCGACGCGGAGCAGTTCGTGGACGCCGTACGGCGGGTCGCGGCGGGCGGTACGGCGATGGACCCGCAGGTCATCCAGCAACTGCTCACCCGGCGTGCGGCGGAGGACCGGCCGCTGGAACGGCTGACGCCCCGGGAGCTGGAGGTGCTGGAGCTGATGGCGCAGGGGCGGACCAACGCGGCGATCGCCGGCAAGCTCGTCGTCACGGAGCGGGCGATCGCGAAACACACGGCGAACATCTTCGCGAAGCTGAGCCTTGAGGTCTCGGACGACGACAACCGGCGTGTACTGGCGGTTCTGGCGTATCTGGACCGCGGCCGCTGACCCCGTCGCCGATCCCACCAGCCCCACAGGACCCAGCAATTTCCGAGACGACTGAACACCCCTGGGACGGCCTCCGTATGGAAGGGCGCCGCTTCACTCCTGTCGGGCGCCCTCGATGCCCCGCAAGGAAGTCAGAGGAGTTCCATGGGACGCAACACAAGAAAACGCCGTACGCCGCTGGCCACCAAGGTCGTAGCCGGGGCGGCGGCCCTGGCGGTCGGCGGGGGCGGGCTGGTCTGGGCCAACTTCTACGCCTCGGCGCACGAGGAGAATCCGGGACACAACCGGACCAGGTCCGCAGGTGCCGAGATCGCCACGATCCAGTGCCCCGACGTCGGGCAGAACCTGCGGGACGTGCCGAAGGGCGCACGCGCCGGTGTCGACCAGGAGCTGGCCAAGCTCGACAAGCAGATCACCGAGGCGTACGCCCGCCTCGCGTCGACCCGCCGGGACCAGGCGGGAGACGCCGGGTTCGTCCAGAACGCGATTCTCGGTCCGCTGAAGTCCAAGCGGACAGCGGCCCTCGACCGCATCGGGATCAACATCCGGCGGGTCGGGGGCAGTGCCCCCGACGGGCTGGACCAATTCGCCGAGTGCAAGGGAATGGTGGCCGACCAGCCCGACGGCGGCGACGACGGCAACGGCCAGGACGGCCAGGACGGCCAGGACAACGGTGACCAGAACAACGGTGACCAGGACAACGGCCAGGACCAAGGCCAGGACAACGGCCAGAACCAGGGCGACAACGGCAACGGGGCCGCGGGCCCCTTCGCCGATGACTTCGTCGACATCAACGACGTCCAGCCCAACTCCCGGGACCTGGAGAACGGGCTGGCCGCCAACGGGGAGGGCGGGTCCACTGGTTCCTTCACCACGAACTGCGGTGTCAACGAGAACAACTTGTTCAACAGCGACAACCTGATCGTGGCCCCGGGCGTCGACAACGGCGCGCACCACACGCACGACTACGTCGGCAACCAGGACAACGACGCCTTCTCCAGCGACGAGGACCTGGCGGGCGCCGAGACGTCGTGCCAGAACCAGGGCGACAAGTCCACCTACTACTGGCCGGTGCTCCGTCTCCAGGACGGCACCCAGGAGTTCGACGCGGGTGACCTGGGTGGTGGCGCCGAGGGCAACGTCGGCAAGATCCTCAAGGCCGCACAGGCGGAGATCAAGTTCGTGGGCAACAAGCGGAGCGACGTCGTCGCGATGCCCAAGTTCCTGCGCATCATCACCGGTGACGCCAAGGCCTTCACCAACGGTGTCGCCAACGCCAACAGCTCGTTCAGCTGTACCGGCTTCGAGGACAGGCAGGTGACGGACAAGTACGTGCTCTGCCCGGAGGGCAGCCAGGTCGTGCGCACGTCCAACTTCCAGAGCTGCTGGGACGGCCAGAACATCGACAGCGCCAACCACCGCGACCACGTGGCCTTCGTCCAGCAGGACGGCAGCTGCCCGAACGGCTTCCAGGCCATCCCCCAGCTGCAGGTCCGTCTGGTGTACGACGTGCCCACCCCGACCGTCGAGAACGGTCAGGTGCAGAACCCGTACGCCGTGGACGGCTTCCCCGAGCAGTTGCACAAGCCGATCACCGATCACAACGACTTCATCAACGTCATGGACGATGACCTGATGAACGAGGTGGTCGACTGCATCAACAGCGGCGAGGACTGCCAGTAGTCCACGCGGCGCCCCGCTGAGAGGGCCGGTGACGGAAACCCGTCACCGGCCCTCTTCGCCGTCCCGGCGTCCGGTCAGCCGCCGTGACCGCTGTGGCCGCCGCTCTCACCGTCGCCGGCCGAGTGCGTGCCGCCGCCGTGTTGCGTGCCCTGCTCCAGGGTCCCGCCGAGCCGCCCGCGCAGGTCCGCCACGACGTCCTCGTGGCCGACGGCCACCCACTTGCGGCCGACGAGGTAGTAACCGCCGTAGTCCTTGGCCGTGTTGATCCACTCGCGCTGGCCGCGGTCGGTGGAGAAGGTGGCGAGGACGTACTTCTCGTCGCCCTTCTCGCAGAGCGCCTGACGGATGGTGTCGGCGTCGGTCTGCATGTTCGGGGCGCACTTCACCTCGGCGGCCAGGTGCTCCAGGCTGCCGGTGACCGTCTCGGGCACGGCCGCCTCGCCGTCCCCGTCGGATCCGCAGCCGGTCAGCGCCAGTACCGCCGCCGCTCCGGCCAGCGCGAGCATCGGTCGGGTCAGCCTCATGTGTTCCTCCGGTCCGTTCCGGCGACATGCCGCACGGAGCCCCGGCAGGGCTCTCGCCATCGATACGGCCGCGAGCCGCGAAGTACTCAGCGATCCTGGTGCCCCGAGCACGCCCGTGCGAAAGTGGCGCAGTGGACCAGGACTGGGAAGACCGAGTGACCGCCGCGTGGTCGACGTTCGACGACTACGCCGAGGACGACGCCGCCGCCTTCCGCGCGGTGATCGACGCCCTCGCCGACGAGCTGCCCGCGGACAGCCCCCTCGGCCTGTTCGAGCGGGCCTGCGCCTGGGACTCCACGGGCCACTCCGACCGGGCCGTGCCGCTGTACCGCGAGGCGCTGGCGCGCGGCCTGGGGGAGGTCAGCGGCTACAAGGGCCGCCGGGCGAAGATCCAGCTCTCCAGCTCCCTGCGGAACACCGGGCACCCGGAGGAGGGCGTCAAGCTGCTGTCGCCCGAACTGCTCGCGCCGTCCGACGAGTTGGACGACGCGGTACGGGCCACGCTCGCGCTCTGCCTGTCGAGCATGGGCCGCGACCGTGAGGGTCTGTCGCTGGCGCTCGGCGCGCTGGCGCCCCATCTGCCGCGCTACCAGCGCTCGATGGCCGCCTACGCACGGCAGCTGGTGGAACCCCAGGATTGACCCGGGCACGGTGACCAACCACCGATTCGCTCGTTCTGCTGAACGTGCAGTCACAGGATGTCGCCCCGCGCCCCGCACCGTCCTCAGCCTCCTCGGCCGACCCGGTCGTCGACGTCGAGCAGGCCGAGGCAGCACTCGTCGAGCACTATCCGCGCCTGGTCCGGCTCGCCTATCTGGTGCTGCCGCCACGCCTCGGCCGGAGCCGCCGCGTCCTGACCGCGCACGCCCTCACCCAGCGCGCGCTGCCCCGGAACCGGACGACGACACCAGTGATCCCGGCCCAGTCGACCGGCCGCGGAGTCGACCCCGGCTACGCCCTGGTCCGGCTGCGGGTCGTCCGTACGGCGCTGGAGGCGGGCCTCCCGCTCAGGCGGCGCGCGTGGCCCAAGCGCTCCCAGCTGCCGCCGCTGCTGCCCCAGGTGCGGGGGCTCAAGCTCTTCCCGCGCTCCGGCGGCGCCGACGAACTCGCCCTCGACCAGCGACTCTCCGCCCTCTCCGCGCCGGGCCGGGCGGCCTACGTGCTGCGCGGTCTGGAGAAGCTCCCCGACGACGACGTACGGCAGCTGCTCGGGGCCGCCGGGGTGGCCGACGCGGGCGCCGCGCTGCGGGAGGCCGACGAGGTGCCCGGCCAGTACGCGCTGCTCGGCTCCCCCGAGTTCGACCCCTGCTCGCTGCAGGCCCGCCCGACCGACCTGATGCGCCGCCGGCAGCACACGAAGGCGGCGCTGGTCGCCGGGGCGGCCCTGGTGGTGTGCGGGGCGTTGCTGGGGTTGCCCGGTGAGGGCTGGGGGCCGGACGGCGCCGCCGCCCCGCCGTACGCGCGGAACCCGGCGGCCGAGGCCGCCCTCGACCCCGGCAGGCTGACGAAGGTCGCCGCCGCCGCGTGGGAGACGTCCGCGCGCACCGACTTCTCGGTGTGGCCGGCCCGCGGTGACCTCACCGGCGACGAGGAACTGCTGCGGCGCGCCCTCGCCGTCTGGGCCCGGCCCGGCGAGGAGGTGAGGGTCTCGGCGACACCGGGCACCCCGACCGGCGGCCCGTCCGGCCCGCCGCAGCTGCTGTACGCCGGGACCGTCGACAACGCGCGCGTGGTGATCCTGCACGACGGTCTGCGCATCGCCAGGTACGCCGAGCCGAAGGACGGCACGGCCGGGGCCGCCCTGGACTTCGCGCGCACCGACGGCGCCGGCCGGGCCGAGGCGAACGCCGTGGTCCTGGGCCGGGCCGACGGCAACGTCCGCTATCTGACGGCGCCCTGGGTGACGAAGGCGGCCGGGCGGGACCTCACCGACCCGGGCGCCGGCACCCGGGACCTGACGCTGACCGACGGCATGACCTCGCCGGTGGCCAGCCCCGTGCAGCAGCAGTCGGGGGCGTGCGCGTCCTGGGACGTCCTGGCGCTGACCGACGGCTCGGACACCCGCCTGGTGACCGACCTCGGCGAACTGGTCCCGGCCCGCCTCACCACCGGGCGCCCCGGCTCGGCCAAGGACGCCTCCGGCGCCGAGGCGCTGGGCACCTGGGCGCCGTACGCCTGCTCACTGGGCGCGGTGCGGGGGCAGGGCGTGCGGTCGGTGAACGCCTGGGAGTTCGCGACGCAGCCGCTGCCCGATTCCAGCGGGTCGGCCGCGTGGGTGTGCACCCGGGCCGAGACCTGGCGGGGTGACGGGGCCCGGGTGATGGCCCAGTTCCGGACGCCGGGCGGGGCGCAGGGCGCGGTGGCGGCGAAGGCAGAGGGAGTGCAGGCCTGCGGCGAGCGCGACCCGCACGTGCTGGCCGGGGTGCTGTGGAAGTCGGAGGGCGGGCACTGGTACCTGCTCGCCGCCGGCGGACGCGACACGGAGTCGGTCGAGGCGACGGGCGGGATCAACGACTCCGCCGACGGCAACCTGCTGACGGCGAAGGCCGAGCAGGGCGCGCAGGCCGAGCTGAAGGGCACCCTGGAGAACGGCCGGACGATCGGCGGTCTGCGCTAGGACCTGTCCGGGCCGGGCGGCGCCGGCTGACACCGGCGTCAACAAGTGCCGGCACGAGGGTTCCCCGGAGTCCTACCCGTCAGTACATTGACGCCATGTCTAATAAGCATGTCCCGCTCAAGGCACGGAAGGTCTCCTTCGCCTGGGAGGACACCCCGCTGCACTGGGTGCCGGGGGACCCGTTCACGACGCACACGATCAATGTGCTGCACCTGCTGCTGCCCGCCGGCGAGCGCTGGTTCGTGCACGTCTACAAGCAGGTGCTGCCGTACATCCGGGACGAGCGGCTGCGCGAGGACGTCATCGGGTTCATCGGGCAGGAGGCGATGCACTCCCAGGCCCACGACGAGGTGCTGCCGCACCTGAAGGACCAGGGGCTCGACCCGACGCCGTACACCGCGCAGGTCGACTGGCTCTTCGAGAAGCTGCTCGGCGACCGCACGCTGCCGCCGGGCCGGCCGCGCCGGTGGTGGCTGATGGAGCGGGTGGCGCTGATAGCGGCCATCGAGCACTACACGGCGTTCCTCGGCGACTGGGTGCTCAACGCCGACGCGCTCGACCGGCGCGGCGCCGATCCGACCATGCTGGACCTGCTGCGCTGGCACGGCGCCGAGGAGGTCGAGCACCGCTCCGTGGCCTTCGAGGTGTTCCTGCACGTGGACGGGGGCTATGCGCGGCGGGCTCGCACCTGGGCGACCGCGTTCGCGGCGCTGGTGTTCCTGTGGCAGCGCGGGACCAGGTACTTCATGGAGAACGACCCGACGCTCATCGACGGCCGCGCCACCTTCCGGGACTTCCACCGGCGCGGCCGGCGCGGCCTGCTGCCCTCGACCGGTGCCGTGGCCCGCTCCGTGCCGCGCTATCTGAGCCGTGGCTACCACCCGTCCCAGGAGGGGTCGACCGAGCAGGCCGTGGCCTACCTCGCCGCGTCGCCCGCCGCGGTCGCCGCTGTCGCCACCGAAAAGTCGCAGGAAGGTGCCGTATGAAGCCCAAGCCGATGACCCTGGTGCTCGCGGCCGGTGCCGCGCTCGTCGTCCGCCGGGCGCTGCGGCGCCGTATCCAGGCCTCGCCGCTGTGGCCGATGCCCGCGCTGGACCCGTCGGTCTCCGGGCGGCCCCGATCGCGGGCGCTGACGCTGCTGGTCACCGCGCACGAGCGGATAGCCGACGGGGTGGTCCGGATCCGCCTGGAGGGACACGACCTGCCGCGCTGGGAGCCGGGCGCCCACCTGGACCTGGTGCTGCCGTCGGGTCTTGTGCGGCAGTACTCGCTGTGCGGCGATCCGGAGGACACCTCGTCGTACACCGTCGCCACGCGGCTGGTCGAGGACGGGCGGGGCGGCTCGCGCGAGGTGCACGAGCAGGTGCAGGAGGGTGTGGAGCTGGAGGTGCGCGGCCCGCGCAACCGCTTCCCGCTGGTAGAGGCCCCCGCCTATGCCTTCGTCGCCGGCGGCATAGGCATCACGCCGGTCCTGCCCATGCTGCGGGCCCTGCCGGAGAGCACCGAGTGGCGGCTGCTGTACGGCGGGCGGACGCGGGCCTCGATGCCGTTCCTGGAGGAGATCGAGAAGCTGGCCCCGGACCGCGAGCGAAGCGGGGGGAGGGTCACCGTCGTCGCCGAGGACGAGGACGGGCACCCGGGGCTCGACGCCTTCCTGGCGGACCTCCCCGAGGGCACGGCGGTGTACTGCTGCGGCCCGGAGGGCCTGATGGCCGCCGTCGAGGAACGCCTCCCGGCGGGCACGGCACTGCACCTGGAGCGGTTCGCGCCGCGTACGACGGCAGGCGGCGACGGGGAGTTCGAGGTCGAGCTGCACCGCAGCGGGCGCACGCTCACCGTGGACGGGGACACCTCGGTGCTGGCCGCCGTGCGCGCCGAGCTGCCGAACACCCCGTACTCCTGCGAGCAGGGCTGGTGCGGGACCTGCCAACAGAAGGTGCTGGAGGGCGAGATCGATCACCGGGACGAGCTGCTGACCGACTCGGAGCGCGGCGACTCGATGCTCATCTGCGTGTCCCGCGCCCGGGGAACGCGGCTCGTGCTGGACATCTGAACACCTGCGACCGGTCCGGCCCGTTCGGGGGCTGGATTCGATCGGTAAGGTGTTCGTATGACTACCGGGGTACGCCGCAGAATGGGCGTCGAGGAGCGGCGGCAGCAGTTGATCGGCGTCGCGCTCGATCTGTTCAGCCGCCGCTCGCCCGACGAGGTCTCCATCGACGAGATAGCGTCGGCGGCGGGCATCTCGCGCCCGCTGGTCTACCACTACTTCCCCGGCAAACTCAGCCTGTACGAGGCCGCGTTGCAGCGTGCCTCGGACGATCTGGCGGCCCGGTTCATGGAGCCGCACGAGGGCCCGCTGGGCGCGCGGCTACTGCGGGTGATGGGCCGCTACTTCGACTTCGTCGACGAGCACGGCCCCGGTTTCTCGGCCCTGATGCGCGGTGGTCCGGCGGTCGGCTCGTCCACGACCAACGCCCTCGTGGACTCCGTACGGCAGGCCGCGTATGTCCAGATCCTTTCGCACCTGGGCGTCACCGATCCGCCCGCGCGCCTGGAACTGGTCGTCCGCTCCTGGATCTCACTCGCGGAGTCGACGGCGCTGATCTGGCTGGACGGGCGCCGCATCCCGCGCGCCGAGCTGGAGACCCAGCTCGTGCACGACTTCGCCGCGCTGACGGCGGTGAGCGCCGCCCACGACGAGGAGATGGGCGCCCTGCTGCGCCGCGTCATCGAGGACGAACCGGCCGACGGCCCCTTCGGGGACCTGGTCGGCCGGCTCATCGGTATTGCCGGTTAGCTCTCGAACTTCCGGTACGACGGGTCCAGGTCGCGGACCTCGGCGGAGGCGTGCAGGGCGAGGCCGTCGCCCGGCTTCACGTACTGCCGCAGCAGTTCCAGGACGGCCTCGGTGAGCCGGGCCTTGGTCTCTCCGGTGCGGCCCGCGAGCAGTCCCAGGGTGACGTGCACGACGGCGTGCCCCTCGGTGTCCGGGCCGACCGTGGTGTCCTCGCCGCGGCGGAACTGCGTCTTGCACGCCGGCGGCTTGGCGGCCGCGATCTCGACGACGGCGGTGTGCAGCGCCCGCGCGAACGCGGGCCGGTCGAAGTCGTCCGCGAGCTGGGCGGAGTAGTCGACGGTGATCTGCGGCATGAGCCCTCCCGTTGCGTGAACAGCAGGGCTCACCCTAACCGCATACCACCGCCGTCCTACGGCCGTCAGCCGGTGCGCTCGAAGACGGCGACCGTACGGCCCGGGACGGTGAACGTGCCGGTCCCGGCCGCGTACGCGGACTTCTTCACCACCGGGTCCGCGCCCGCCGCCTGCACCGGATGCAGCCGGTAGCCGGTACCGGCCGCCGCCTCGATCCGCTGCTCCCGCTGTTGCGGGGTGGCGTTGAAGACGACCACGAGGTCACCGAGGAGCATGGTGAGCACGCCGGGCGTCTCCTCCTTCCCGGAGAGCGGGAAGGAGAGCCGGGACTGTACCCGCTCCGCCGTGGCGAGGGAGAAGTCCTGCTCGCTCGTACGGATCCTCAGCAGGTCCCGGTACGCCGCCGAGGCGCCGGTGATCTGCGGGCAGCCGACCTCGACCGTGCCGAGCAGGGGCTTGGCGTACGGCCACTTGTCCTCGTTGTCGGCGGCCGGGGGCAGGCCGCGGCCGAAGCCGTTGCCGTCGGCGCAGTTCCAGTGGACGGCGTTGAACCAGTCGCCGCTGTCGTAGGAGTTGCGGTCCAGCGATTTGGAGCGCAGCAGGTCGGTGCCGGCCTGGGAGAGCGCCGGGCCCTGCGAGAGGGAGGCGGTCGCCATGGCGAGGACCTGCATGCGGGCCCGGTCGTCGGCGCCGACGGTCGCCGGCAGCTTGAAGGCGAGCGCGTCGAAGAGGGACTCGTTGTCGTGCGCGTCGGCGTAGGCGAGAGCGTCGCCCGGGGCCTCGGCGTATCCGGCGGGGGCGCCGTTGTAGTCGACCTCGGAGCCCTTGACCTCCTTGCCGTCGGTGTCCGTGAAGGTGTAGTCGGCGAGGTTGCCGGTCAGGCCGACCTTGATCAGGTCCTGGTAGTGCAGCAGGCGGGCCTTCTGCTCGGCCTCGGTGCCGTTGGCCTCCGAGCCGTTGGGCTCGGTGAACAGGCCCGAGGCGAAGCCCTGGACGCCGGGGTCCTCGTCGAAGGGGCCGCCGCCGCGCACGGCGTCGCGGGCGCGGTCGGAGAAGGTCGCGATGCCGGTCCCGGCCATGTTCTTCTGGGTGGCCTGCGTGAAGCGGGCGTCGTCCGCGACCTCGCCGAAGTTCCAGCCCTCGCCGTACAGGATGATCTTCTTGCCGTCGACGCCGTCCTTCTTGAGCGTCAGCGCGTCGAGGGCCTTCCTGACCGCGAGGATGTTGGCCTTCGGGTGGTGGCCCATGAGGTCGAAGCGGAAGCCGTCGACCTTGTACTCCTTGGCCCAGGTGACGACCGAGTCGACGACCAGCTTGCCCATCATGGCGTTCTCGGTGGCGGTGCCCGCGCAGCAGGTGCTGTTCGCCACCGAGCCGTCGGCGAGGAGCCGCTGGTAGTAGCCGGGGACGACCCGGTCGAGGACGCTGGTCTTCGCCTGGCCGCTCGCCGCTGTGTGGTTGTAGACGACGTCCATGACGACGCGCAGGCCGTCCTCGTTGAGCGCCTTGACCATCTCGCGGAACTCGACCGTGCGGGCGGTGCCGTCCGGGTCGGTGGCGTAGGAGCCCTCGGGGACCGTGTAGTGGTACGGGTCGTAGCCCCAGTTGTAGGCGTCCTCGGCGGCGGCCTTCGCCACGCACTCCTGCTGCTTGGCGGAGTCGGCCGGGAGCGCGGCGAGGTCGCAGTCGACGGTGGCCTGGTCGGACTTCCTCTCGGGGATGGTGGCGATGTCGAAGGCCGGAAGGAGATGGACGTACGACGTGCCCGCCTCCGCGAGCTCGCGCAGGTGCCCGGAGCCGTCGCTGTCCTTGTCGGTGAAGGCGAGGTAGGTGCCCCTGTGGTCCGCGTCCGCCGTCCGGTCCGCGACCGAGAAGTCGCGGACGTGCAGCTCCTGGATCTGGGCGTCGCTGAGCGGCACGGCCTCGGGCTTGTCGTAGCTGTGCCAGCCGCGCGGGGCGAGGGAGCGGTCGCCCAGGTCGACGACGAGGCTGCGCTCGGAGTCGGTGGTCAGGGCGAGGGAGTACGGGTCGGTGACCTTGTTGGTGACGACCTTCCCGGCCTCGGGCGCCCACACCTTCACGGCGTAGCGGTAGGGCTTGCCCTTCCACGAGCGCGGGCCGCGCACGGACCAGACGCCGGTGTCGTCGTCGCGCCGCATGCGGACCGTGCGGTCGCCGATCTCCAGCTTCACGTCCTGTGCGGTCGGCGCCCACACGGAAAGCGTGGGCCTGCCGTGGCGGAAGGCCGGGCCGAGGTCGGCCTTCGTCGCGTCGGCCGCGTACAGGTCGTCCAGGACGCCGCCGATCTGCACGCCCGTCGCCGCGAGCACGGCGCCGGTGGCGGCGCGCTGGGCGGCGACGACCTGGCCGCGCAGGGCCTCGCGCACCCGGTCGCGGTCGCGCGGGTCGACGGACCAGGCGGTGTACTCCGCCAGGTGCGGGAACTTCGCCTTCTGGGCGTCGGTCAGGGTGGTTCTGGCGAGGCGGAGCCACGTGGTCTCGTCGTCGCCGGTCAGGATCGGGCCCTCCGCCTTGATCGCGCCGGCGCGGGAGGCGAGGAGCTGGGTGGAGGCGGCGCCCTCGGTGCCGTTCCAGGCGATGGTGTTCCGGTCGATCCAGACCGCCTTGGCCGTGTCGAGGTCGACGGCCTCCGCCGAACCGGCCGGCTGCGGCAGCAGGTACCTCTCCTCGCCGCTCACCAGCCACACCTCGTGCCCGTTGGCCCTGAGGTCCAGGGACTGGTCGGTGGGCAGGTCCTTCTCGTCGCCCTTGTGGACGATGTAGCCGAGACCGGTGGCACCCTCGGTGAGCGGTACCTCGAAGACCGCGCCATAGGAGTCGGTCTTCACCGGCATCAGGGGCTTCGACCAGTCCGTGGGGTTCGCCGCGCCGCCCCAGACGTGCAGTCCCCAGCCGTCGTAGTTCCCGTCGGCGCGGTGGTAGTGGAGGACGGCCTTGGTGGTGTCCTGGGCGGGGTAGTCGGGCCGCTCCGTGGCGACCGGCTCCTTGCCCTGCTCGATCCACACCTCGCCGGTCCGCGTGACGTCGATGGTGCGGTCGGCGGCTACGTCCTTGTTGCCGTCCTTGTCGACGACGAGGAAGCTGACGTCACTCGCGCCGGGCTTGAGCTTGACGTAGGCGAAGGCGCCGTAGGCGTCGCGGCCGGTGAAGGGGTGACTGTCGGGCCAGGTGGTCGCCTGGCCGTCGGCGAGGTCGCCCCAGGCGTACAGGCCCCAGTCCTCGTAGTTTCCGTCCTCCCGCTTGTAGTGGACGATCGCGTGGTCGCGGGAGGCGGCGGTGGGCGGCTGCTCTTGGGGCGGGGTGCCGGTCGTCGAGGCGGCCGTGGTGCTCGCGGTGCGGCCCGCCGAGTCGACGACGACCGCCTTGTAGCGCAGGGCGGTGCCGGCCGGGGTGTCCTCGCCGATGGTGTGGGTGACCTTGTAGGGGGCGTGGTCGGCGGAGCCGAGGGTGCGCCACTTGCCGTCGCCGGTCTGGGCTGCGAAGACGACGCGGTTCAGCTGTCCCCCGGTGACGCCGGCCGTCAGCTCGACGGTGCCGGTGGCGCCGGGCTCGGGGGCGGTGAGGGTGACCGTCGGCTTGGTCGCGGGCTCGGCGAGCCGGCCGGCTGCCTTGAGGACGACGGCCGACCCGGCGGGGACGGTGACGGTGACCTTCTTGTCGGCGCCGGACCTCACGGTGGCGTCGGTGCCGTAGAGGCCGCGGAAGGTCATGTCGGCCGAGCCGGTCGCGAAGGTCGCGGACTTCGCCTCGTCGGCGTTGTTGAAGGCGACGACGTACTCGGTGCCGCGTGCGGCGTCGGTACGGGAGAAGGCGTAGACGCCGGCGCCGTCGGCCGCGTAGCGCTCGGTCTGGACGCCGTCGGCGAGGGCGGGGTGGGCCTTGCGGAGTTTCGCGAGAGCGCTGATCTGCTTGTAGAGCGGCGCTCGCGTGTCGTAGGCGGCGTCGGCGTGGGTGCGGTCGGTGCCGAGTTGGTCGTCGTCCAGGTAGTCGGCGGTGCGGGAGGCGAACATCGGCTGGCGGGCGTCCTTATCGCCGCCCGCGCCGGTGAAGCCCTGCTCGTCGCCGTAGTAGATCACCGGGTTGCCCCGGCTGAGGAACATCAGCTCGTTGGCGAGCCTGTCCTTCTTCAGCAGTTCGGCGTCGGTCGCCTTCGGGTTGTCCTGCTTGAGGAAGGTGCCGAAGCGGCCCATGTCGTGGTTGCCGAGGAAGGTGACCTGCTCGTAGGCGTTGGCCTTGTCGGTCGTGTACTTCCAGTCGTCACCGAAGACGGCCGCGAGCTTCTGGGCGCTGCCGCCCTGGGAAGCGTAGCCGCGGGCCGCGTCCTGGAAGGGGAAGTCCAGCGTGGAGTCCAGGCGGCCCTGGGTGACGTACGGGGAGGTGACGGCGGTGTCGGCGGAGTAGACCTCGCCGAACATGAAGAAGTCGTCCCGGCCCTTCTTCGCCGCGTAGGCGTCCAGCGCGGTGGCCCACTGGGTCCAGAACTCCATGTTGACGTGCTTGACCGTGTCGATGCGGAAGCCGTCGATGGCGAAGTCCTCGACCCACCGCTGGTAGATCTTCTCCATGCCGTCGACGACCTCGGGCCGTTCGGTCCACAGGTCGTCGAGGCCGGAGAAGTCGCCGTAGGTGGCGGACTCGCCGGCCCAGGTGGAGTCGCCGCGGTTGTGGTACATCGCCGGGTCGTTGAGCCACCCCGGAACCTTGAGGTCCTTCTTGGCGGCGGGGACGACCGGCGTACGCGGGAAGGAGCCGGCGTCCACGCGCGGGAACCGGCGGTCGCCCTTCGCGTAATCGGCGTCGTCGAAGGGCTCGCCGTCCTTGGTCAGGTACGGGAAGGCGCCCTTGGAGAGGTAGTCGTAGGACTTCTCCTCGTAGTCGACGACGTCGGCGGTGTGGTTGGTGATGACGTCGAAGAAGACCTTCATGCCCTTGGCGTGCGCCTTGGAGATGAGGTTCTTGAGGTCCTGGTTGGTACCGAAGTGCGGGTCGACCTGGGTGAAGTCGGTGATCCAGTAGCCGTGGTAGCCCGCGGAGGCGTTCTCCCCGGTGCCCTGCACGGGCTGGTTCTTGAAGATGGGCGCCATCCAGATGGAGGTGGTGCCCAGGCCCTTGATGTAGTCGAGCTTCTCGGTCAGGCCCTTGAGGTCGCCGCCCTGGTAGAAGCCCTTGTCGGTGGGGTCGTAGCCGGTGGCGAGCCGGGTGCCGGTCAGACCGCCCCGGTCGTTGCGGGCGTCGCCGTTGGCGAAGCGGTCCGGCAGGACGAAGTAGAACTGCTCGCGGGTGAGGTCGTGCCGGGCGTCGGCCCTCGCGAGCCTGGCGTCCGACGGGGGCGCGGGCGGGGCGTCGGCCCGCGCGGCGAGGGGCTGGACGAGCGCTGCGGCGAGCGCGGCCACGGTGACGGTCGCGACCCGTCTCGCGTGGGCGGTGCGGCGCGTCGGGGGCGCCACCCATCTCCGTATCACAGGCGTGAACTCCTTGTGCTTGCGGCTCGTTGGGTCCGACCCCGGCGAGACGGTAACGCTCACGCAAGACTTGCGGCAAGAGCTGTGAAAGCAGCGGCAAGAATTTTCACAACCCTTCAGGAGGGCTCCCGGGTTCCGTGACGCAGCTGCCGACGGCCCGCCACCCGAAAGGGCAGCGGGCCGTCGGAAGTTGCTTGGAGAAGCTACGACCGCTGGCTGCGCTGGAGCGCCTTGGCGGCCCTGCGCCGGTCGTCGGCCAGCACGTCGACCGGCGTCCCGGCGCCCTCTGACGGTGTGTCCTGCCAGGTTCGGAGCTTCTCCACCAGTGCGGCCAGCCGGGGGTCCCCCGGCTTGACGTCGATGTAGAAGAGGGACTCGTCCGCCTTGCGGTCGTCCCCGCCCCAGCGCACCACGCCGTCGAGTTCGGCCAGGATGTCGCGGATCACCAGGAGCTGGTGCGGGAAGAAGCCGCCGGTCGACCCCGCGGGGTAGAACTCCGGTCGGATCCGGACCGCCGTACCGGACGCCTGGTTGCCCTCGGGCAGGCCCTTGCGTACCTTGCCCGGACTGCGCCAGCCGGTCACCTCGCCCTTGCGGAGCTGGTCGATCTCGTAGTGGAAGCGCCGGATCACGTGCACCAGGACGGCCTCCACCTCACCGATGCGGACGGCGACCCCGTCGAGCGGGGTGCCGGGCACCGGCCGGGTCCAGACGCTCCCCCCGCCGTCGGTCCTCTTCTCCATCTCCCAGCCGTTGGGGCTGGGCTTGCCGCTGCGCACCCGGCCGCGGTTGGTCTCGTAGCGGCGCAGCGCCTCGCGGATGTCCTCGCCGGTGGGTGTGGTGGCGGCGGAGTCGGCGTAGGCCGGTGTGGAGAGCACCACCGATCCGGCCACGGAGGCCAGGAGTGCCGCGCCGGCCACCGCCCCCGACCGGGCGAGCAGACCGCGACGGGTCAGGTTGGAGTCGGTCATGGGTTCGAGTTCCCTTTCGGAGTGGTCTGCTTGGTGCGGCCACCGGACGTGCCACGGGTGAGCAGCGCGGCCGCCGCGCTGATCAGGGCCAGCGAGGCCAGCACGCCCACGGTCGGGTTGATCCACGACGGGATGGCGGAGACGCCGCCGTCCCCGTCGACGCGGCAGACGAACCGCAGCGGAACGAAGCTCGTCTCATAGCCGTCGACCCTGGCCGCCCATTGCTCCCCGCCTGCCCGCGTACACGCCTGGCGCAGGTACTCGGCCTCGTCGGAGGGCATGTGGAGCAGGCCCCACAGGTACACGCAGACGGCCCCGCAGACACTCAGGACCACCCCGGCCCGGAACCGCAGCCTGCCGGGGGGCAGTTGTCCGCGGCGCGCGACGCTGGAGCACAGGTAGGCGATCAGGGAGAGGACGAGTATCAGGCCGATCAGCAGGACGAAGAGGAGGGCGATCCCCCCGATGCCGACGGCCGCCGCGGATTCCCCGGCGGCGATGGGCGTGCCGTGGCTCATCGCATCATCCTGTTGTACTTCTCGAAGATGTAGTACAGCGGCATTCTCTTGCGCGCGTCGGTGAAGGCCGGCTCCTTCGGTCCCTGGTAGCGGCGCAGAACCTCGTAGATCTCGGAGTCGGTGTAGTCCAGCGTGGGGAGGCGGTCCATCGGCTCCTCCTCGTCGCCGCCGGGCTTGCCGTCGGCCGCCCACATGTGGGCGTGCCCGACGCTGGTGAGGGCGAAGTCGTTGTCGGTGCGCAGCTTGTCCCAGACGCTGAAGACGTCGGCGTCCTTCGCCGTGTCCTTGGGCGTGCCGGTGACCAGTCCCCTGCGGATCGAGTTGTTCCAGGCGAGGATGCCGGCGAAGCCGAACATCTGGGCCACTCCGGTGCTGCTGTCCCGCAGCGACTCGACCACTGGCAGGTCCTGGGCCCAGTCGGGGACGTAGCCGTTGTGGTAGAGCCACACCGCGGCGTCCTTGCCGAGGTCCTCGTTGCCGTAGTGCCGGAACTCCCAGAACGAGGTGGCCTGGATCAGCGCCTTGCGCATGCCGTACGCCCGCGCCGTGTTGGTCACCGCGACGTCGTGGGCGAGGATCGTCTCCAGGCACTGGGTGGTGGTGTAGATGCGCCCGTCGGACTCGGCGAAGCCGATGGACTCCATGTAGTTCCGGACGTCCGCGAGCAGTCCGGGCCAGTAGGCCGTGTTGAACAGGACGTCCGGGGCGTGCGAGGCCGGCGGGTCGAAGGACCCCTGGCCGGTGTCGCGGCCGGAGGCGATGTTGACGTCGATGTTGATGGAGCCGGTGCCGGATCCGATGGTCCGGGTGACGATCTGGTCGTAGGCCCAGTTCGCGGGCAGCGGGTAGCCGAAGTTGCCGGAGAAGCCCGAGGACATGTCGGACACGAACGAGGCGGTGGCGTGCCCGGCCTCCCCGACCCGGGTGCACACGTTGCGCGGGCCGTAGACGCCGACCGTGTAGACGTTCCCGTTGTTGGCCATCGCGTCCTCGATGCCCTTGAAGTACGGGAGGACGTTGTCGGTGACCTGGTAGTCGAGGGCGTCGAAGTCGACCGCGAAGAAGATGCGGGTGCCCCGCTTGAAACCGTGGTCGAGGGCCGCGTTCACGGCGGCCTGCCCGGCGGCCCGCCCGGCCGGGTAGGTGAAGCCGTCGGCGTCCCGGCCGTAGGTCTGGTAGATCGGGAAGCAGCGCAGCCCGTGGTCGGCGATGGTCTGCAGCTCGCCCGGCTGGATCGCCTTCTCGGGCAGGCTGGTCGTGCTGGGGTTGGTCAGATAGCGGCCCACGTACTTGATGCCCGCCGCCTTGAGCGTCTGCGCGCGGGCGGAGGTGATCATGGTGACGCCGTCGCACGCCTCGCCGTTGCGGTCCTGGTCGCCGTAGGAGACGAGGAGCGAAGCCCAGGTGGAGAAGTTGCCGCTGCCCGTGACCGGGAGTTTGACGAAGGACTGGAAGTCGCTGACGGCCGCCGCGAGCGCCGAGGTGAAGGTGCTGGTGAAGGAGACCGGGCGCTGGTTGAGGACCATGCCCGCGGAGAAGAGCTGCACCCACACCCCGGTGGAGCCGGTGGACACCGTGTGTTCCCGCAGGCCTGCCCGGGTCCCGGGACCGAAGACGCCGTTGGCCACGCCGTCGGCCATGCCCAGCGAGTACTGGACGGCGAAGAGCATGGACTTCGCGACGTCCCGTGAGTGGTGCCCGTCGCAGGGGATGACGTAGAAGTCCCGCCGGTCGACGAACCGGCCGTTGAGCCACTGCTGCACGCTGCGGACGGCGCCCGAGCCGCCGTTCACGGTGACGTAGGCGTCCATGTTGAGCAGCCCTTTGAACACCTTCGGCGTCAGGGCACTGCCCGGGTACGCCTGGCCGACGCCCATGTCGGCCTTGAGCTGGGTCAGGGAGGTCTCGACCCGGGAGCTGAAGACCCCGTCGATGCCGCCACCGTCGTAGCCCTTGCAGTACAGGCCCGACTGGATGATCCGGCAGAAGTTCTCGGAGAGGGACGTCGAGGCGGTGATCGACGGGTACTTCGACCGGAGCGTCGACAGGGTGGTCGGCCCGAAATTGTTCGACAGCGCGGATATTCCCAGCTCGTACTGGAGCGCCCTGGTGAGGGCGTACATCGTGTTCCAGCCGGTCTGCCCGTTTTCCTCGACCGTCATGCCGATGACACTGCCGTATGTCTCGTTCACGAATCTCTGTGCCCGAAGCACCATTTCGTCGGCCATGCCGCATCCCTACTGAGAGTGAAAATGAGTGGAGCCGAGAAGGCGGCGGAAACCGCACATGAAATGCACCGCATCCGCCGCCGATGTCGCCCTTTTTCGGTGGAGGGCGGATGAAGCCCTAGTCGCAGTACGAAAGGGGCGTGTTGTGCTTCACGAGCACCTTTCCGGCGGAGTCCCGCATGTAGGCGTAGACGTTGTCGCAGCGGGTGGCGTAGTCGGTGGCGTAGAGCTTGACCTCACCGGCGTAGTAGGTGAAGTTGCCCGCGTCCACGATGCAGGGCTGGTCCATCCCCGCGGGGAAGGTGTTGGAACACAGGCTCAGGACCATGTACTTCGCGCCCGAGGTGTTGTTGTCCATGAGCGCGCAGGACGTCTCGGTGCTGTTGTTCCAGTACGTGAAGAGCGTGGCCTTGCGGACGGACGGGTCCACTCCGGCCGGCAGCGGGACGGCGCGCTGGAGGGTGCCGGTGCACGGCTCGCCGATCGCGCCGCGGGTCAGCGTGGCGCCGTCGCGCGGGGGACCTTCGGGGTAGTGGGCGGTCACGAATTCGCGCATTTCCTGCGGCATCTCTTCGCTGAGGTTCCACTCGTATCCGCCGGCACTCTGCCCGGCGGCCGACACCGTCGTCTGGGACCCCCATCCCACCAGGGCGAGAGTGGCGGTCGCGGCCACAGCGGCACGCCGTATGTTGCGAAGGAAACGCATGGAATTTTCTCCTGTCGACTTCGAAGGAATTGCCAAACGTGTGAACCCTTCATGAAGATCGACTGCCGGAGCAAGACCGCTTCGCGCCGTTCGGCCGGGTTCCCCCGATCTGCTTATGATCTTGCAATCGCATGGATGCGCAATCGATGCGCCCGGGCGTACAACCCTCTCCCCCCGCGCGCGGACGCATACGAGTGAGGGCCCGCCGCCCCCTGGAGCAGGGGGCGGCGGGCCCTCGTGGCCGCCCGGACGCCGATGCGCCGGACCGACGGTCCGTCAGCCGGTCGCCCACCACACCGTCGTGTCCGCCGGCACCTTCGCCTCGCCGGCCGCCTCGGTCACCTCACCGCTGGCCAGGAGTACCCGCCCGTACGCGGGCATCGGCACCGACTCGCCGGTGGTGTTGGCGACGCACACGAACTCGCCGCGCCGGAAGGCGACGACGCCCTCGGGCGCGCGCAGCCACTCGACGGCGTCGCCCGCGCCCAGGTCGGCCTGCTCGCGGCGCACGGCCAGCGCGGCGCGGTACAGCTCCAGGGTCGAACCGGGCTCGCCGGTCTGCGCCTCGACGCTCAGCTCTCCCCAGCCCGCCGGCTGCGGCAGCCAGCTGCCGCCGTCGCCGAAGCCGTACGACGTCCCCGTGCGCGTCCAGGGGATCGGCACCCGGCAGCCGTCGCGGAAGCCGTCCTGTCCCGCGCCCCGGAAGTACGCCGGGTCCTGGCGCACCTCGTCCGGCAGGTCGACGACGTCCGGCAGACCCAGCTCCTCGCCCTGGTAGACGTAGGCCGAGCCGGGCAGCGCCAGCATCAGCAGGGTCGCCGCGCGCGCCCTGCGCAGGCCCAGTTCACGGTCGCCGGCCAGACGGATCTGGGTGCCGAGCCCCGCCGGGTTGGCGAAGCGGGTGGCGTGCCGGGTGACGTCGTGGTTGGACAGGACCCAGGTGGCCGGGGCGCCGACCGGGCGCATGGCGTCCAGCGTGCGGTCGATGACCGTGCGCAGCTCCTCGGCGTCCCAGTGGGTTCCCAGGTACTGGAAGTTGAAGGCCTGGTGCAGCTCGTCGGGGCGGACGTAGTTCGCGGTGCGCTCGACGGTGGGGGTCCACGCCTCGGCGACGAAGATGCGCTCGCCGCTGTACTCGTCCAGGATGAGCCGCCACTGGCGGTAGATGTCGTGGACTCCGTCCTGGTCGAAGAACGGCATGACATCGTTGCCCAGCAGCTTCAGCTGCTCGTGTGATCCAAGGTCGGGCAGACCCTCGGCCTTCACCATGCCGTGCGCGACGTCGATCCGGAAGCCGTCGACGCCCATGTCCAGCCAGAACCGCAGGATGGAGCGGAACTCGTCGCCGACAGCCGGGTGCTCCCAGTTGAAGTCGGGCTGCTCCGGGGCGAACAGGTGCAGGTACCACTCCCCCGGCGTGCCGTCGGGCTCGGTGACCCGGGTCCAGGCGGGGCCGCCGAAGATGGACTCCCAGTCGTTGGGCGGCAGTTCGCCGTTCTCACCCTTGCCGGGGCGGAAGTGGTAGCGGTCGCGCGACGGCGAGCCGGGGCCCTCGGCGAGGGCGCGCCTGAACCACTCGTACTGGTCGGAGGAGTGGTTGGGGACCAGGTCGACGATGATGCGCAGGTCCAGCGCGTGGGCGTCGCGGATCAGCGCGTCGGCGTCCAGCAGGGTGCCGAACATGGGGTCGACGGCCCGGTAGTCGGCGACGTCGTAGCCGGCGTCGGCCTGCGGCGAGGCGTAGAAGGGGCTGAGCCACACGGCGTCCACGCCGAGGTCGCGCAGGTACGGCAGGCGGGTGCGGACGCCCTCCAGGTCTCCCATGCCGTCGCCGTTGCTGTCGGCGAAGCTGCGCGGGTACACCTGGTAGATGACCGCGTCCCGCCACCAGTCGTGGCGCCCTGCGACGGTGGCGACGGCGGAGGCGGAGGCCGGTGCGGCGGAGTGCTGCTGGCTCATGTCGTCCTTGTGATGTGACGGAGTTCGGGTCATGGAGGTACGGGTGGGCGACGAGGCGGCCGGCCGCGGTGCAGCGGGGTCGGATGGGCACCGCGGCCGGACGTTTTCCCGGCGGGGCGTCAGCCCTTCGTGCCGCCGGCGGTGAGGCCGGTCACCAGGTTCTTCTGCACCAGGTAGAAGAACGCGGAGACGGGTATCGCCACGAGTACGGCGGTGGCCGCCATCAGGTGGCGCTGCGCGTCGTGCTCGCTGACGAAGCTCTGCAGGCCGACGGCGAAGGTGTACTTCGTGTCGCTCAGCATGAACGTCGAGGCGAAGGCGACCTCGCCGAAAGCGGTGATGAAGCTGTAGAAGCCGGCGACCGCGAGGCCCGGCCGGGCGAGCGGCAGGATCAGCCGGAAGAAGGTGCCGAAGGGGCTCAGCCCGTCGACGCGCCCGGCCTCGTCGATCTCGAACGGGATGGTGTCGAAGTAGCCCTTGAGCAGCCACGCGCAGTACGGCACCGCGGTCGAGCAGTAGACGAGGATCAGGCCGAGGTAGCTGTCGACGAGCTGGAGCTCGGACAGGATCTGGTACATCGGCACGATCAGTACGGCGATGGGGAACATCTGGGTGACCAGCAGCACCCACATGAGCTTCTTGTAGCCCGGGAAGCGCATCCGCGAGACCGCGTAGCCGGTGGTGGCGGCGACCATGACGCCGATGACCGTGGTCCCCAGCGAGACGATAAGCGAACTCTTCAGCCAGTCGAAGAACTGCGTGTGCTGGAGCACGAACGCGTAGTTGTCGAAGGTCATCTTCGACCAGATGCGCTCGGGGTGCAGGTAGTCGTTCTTGTCCGGGCCGAGCGACAGGTAGACCAGCCAGGCGACCGGGAAGAGCGCGATGAGGCTCGCGACGGACAGGATGCCGTGGGAGGCGAGGGACGCGGCGCGGCTGCGTTCGCCGCGGCCGCGCACCCGGCGCGGCGGCGCGGTGGACGCGTCGGCCTGCTCCGCCGGGGCCTTGGTGGGCGCGGTTGTAGTACTCATGGCGGCTCCTGCCTCAGTTCGCGAGCTGCTGCTCATTGCGGTTCAGCCAGCGGCGGTAGAAGGAGGTGAAGACGATCAGGATGGCCAGCAGCAGGATGCCGTAGGCGGCGGACTGCGCGAAGTCGCGCGGCTGCTGTCCGAAACCGAGCTGGTAGGCCCAGGTGACGAGGATCTGCGCCTCGGGAGCGGTGTTGCCGAACAGCAGGAAGATCACGGCGAACTGGTTGAAGGTCCAGATGATGCCGAGCAGGACGACCGTGGAGCTGACCGCCCGCAGACCGGGGAGAGTGACGTGGCGGAACCGCTGCCAGGCGTTCGCGCCGTCCATCTCGGAGGCCTCGTAGAGCGTGTTGTCGATGGACTGCAGGCCGCCGAGGAGCGAGACCATCATGAACGGCACGCCGCACCAGGTGTTGACCATGATCGCGGAGAACCGCTGCCAGAAGGTGTCCTCCAGCCACGCGGGGGTCGGCAGGTGCAGCCAGTCCAGGGCGGAGTTGACGATGCCGGCGTCGGCGAGCATGAAGCGCCAGCCGAAGACGGTGACGAAGGTGGGCACGGCCCACGGCAGGACCAGGATCAGCCGGTAGAAGGTGCGGCCGCGCAGCTTCTGGTTGAGCAGCAGGGCCAGACCGAGGCCGATGAAGAAGTGCAGGCCGACGCAGACCGCCGTCCACACGATGGTCCAGATGAAGTGCGACCAGAAGCGGTCGTACGCCGTCGGGCCCCACAGGATGTCGGCGTAGTTGTCCAGGCCGACGAACTCGTACGTGGCCTCGATCTCGTTGACGCCGATCGTGCGCCCGGTGTTGAGGCTGTTGGCGTCGGTGAGGGTGAGGTAGAGGCCGTAACCCAGCGGGTACAGCACGAGGACGCCGATCACGACGGCCACCGGCGCGATCATGGCGTAGGCGTACCAGTGCTTCTGGTAGCCGTCTTTCAGACGCCGGCCAAGGCCGGGCCGCGGGGTGCGGTCACCGCGGCGCTTGCCGGTCGCGCGGTCGATGGCGACTGTCATGGTTCGACACCTTCGGGAGCATCAGGACGAGCGGAACGTCAGGGGGTGCGGCGCTCGGTGCGGTGGCCGCCGGGTCCCTCCCCTCCGGTTGGGGACCCGGCGGCCACCCGGACTCACTTGCTGAAGTCCGGCACCAGCTTGGCGATCGCGGTCTCGGCGTCGCTCAGCCCCTCGTCCAGGGACTTCTTGCCGCCGGCGATCTGGGGCAGCTCGTCGTCGAGCGGCGTCCACAGGGAGCTGTACTCCGGCAGGGCCGGACGCGGCTGGGCGGCGGGCAGGACCGTCTGGAAGCCGGCGATGCCCGGGTCGGCCTTGACCTCGGCGGTGTACGCGTCGTCGCGGGTCGGCAGCGTGGAGTTCTTCAGGGCGACGGTCTCCTGGGACTTCGCCGAGGTCATGAACTTCACGAACTTCAGCGACGCCTCCTGGTGGGCCTTGTCCGAGCCGGCGTACACCGACAGGTTGTGGCCGCCGGTCGGGGCGCCCGCCTTGCCGGTGGAGCCGGCCGGGACGGTGGCGATGCCGAGGTTGTTCTTGTCCTTGAAGGCGGAGCCCTTGTAGAAGTTGGTGATCTCCCACGGGCCCTGGACGATCGAGGCGACCTTGCCGCTGACGAACGCCTCCTGGATGTGGGCGTAGGCGTCGGCGGTGACGTCGGCCTTGTGCAGGCCCTTGCCCTCGAAGAGGCTCAGCCAGGTGCCGTACGCCTTCTTCGCCTCGGGCGAGTTGACGGTGATCTTCTTGCCCTCGGCGTCGACCGTGTCGGTGCCCTCGCCGTACAGGAACGGCTGCGCGTAGTACCCGGCCGTGGAGGCCCAGTAGCCGTCGGTGCCGGTCTTGTCCTTGATGGTGGCGGCGGCCTTCTTCAGGTCGTCCCAGGTCTTGGGGGCCTCGACGCCGGCCTTCTCGAAGAGTGCCTTGTTGTATACGAAGGCGAGGGTGTCGGTGACCAGCGGGACGCCGTAGGTCTTGCCCTCGTACTTGGCCTGCTCGATCAGGTTGGGCTGGAACTTGTCCTGCTCGGCGAGGGCCTCGGTACCGTCCAGCGGCAGGAAGAAGCCCTTCTTGGCGAAGGCGGGGGTCCAGCCGACCTCGGCACGCAGCACGTCGGGGGCACCCTTGGAACCGGCGGCGGTGTCGAACTTGTTCTGCGCCTGGTCGAAGGGGACGTTGACGTAGTTGACCTTGACGTCCTTGTTGGCGGCCTCGAACTCCTTGACCAGGGCCTTGTAGGTCGGCGCCTCGTTGGTCGCGTTCGAGGTGTCCCAGTACGTGATGGTGACCGGTCCGCCCGACTCGCTGTCGCTGTCGCCGTCCCCGCCGCACGCCGTCGCCGCGAGGGCGAGGGACGCCACCAGAGCGGTGGCCGCTATGCCACGCCGCATGAGTTCTCCTTGAGGGTGAAAGCCCGTGTGGTGCAGGGTGCGGGCCCGTCCGCCGCTCCTGCCGACACCGACCGCGTCCTTGCCGCCGTCGGGCGACGTGAACGTAACAGCGTTGTAAGCGGCGCGAAAGTGCTTGCAGCAAAAAAGTGCAAGAGATCTCCGAAGTTATCCGTGCGTGACCTCCTGGCGACCGTCATGAGACGCTTGTTTACGAGGGTCGAGCGGTATCGGGCCGGTTGTGCAAGACTCTGCAAGCTCTTGCCGCCACTTTCTCGAGGGAGCGCGATGACGCAGCAGCCCGCGCCGGGCCGTCCAACAGGCCGTGCACGGCGCCCTATCGGTGTGCAAGGCGGCGGCCGACAGGTACAGTCCACCCCTGTGACCACACGGCTTGCCGACATCGCCGCCCAGGCGGGGGTGAGCGAAGCGACGGTCAGCCGCGTCCTCAACGGGAAGCCGGGCGTCGCCGCCACCACCCGACAGTCCGTACTCGCCGCCCTCGACGTCCTGGGCTACGAACGTCCCGTGCGCCTGCGGCAGCGCAGCGAGGGCCTGGTCGGCCTGATCACGCCGGAGCTGGAGAACCCGATATTCCCGGCGCTCGCCCAGGTCATCGGCCAGGCGCTGACACGTCAGGGCTACACACCGGTCCTCGCCACCCAGACCCCGGGCGGTTCCACGGAGGACGAGCTGACGGAGATGCTGGTCGACCGAGGGGTCGCCGGCATCATCTACGTCTCCGGGCTGCACGCCGACACCACCGCCGACATGCAGCGCTACGAACGGCTGCGCGCACAGGGCGTGCCCTTCGTCCTCGTCGACGGTTTCTCGTCGAAGGTGCAGGCGCCGTTCATCTCACCCGACGACCGCGCCGCGATGAGCCTCGCGGTCACGCACCTCGTCTCGCTCGGCCACACCCGCATCGGGCTGGCCCTCGGCCCGAAGCGGTTCGTGCCGGTGCAGCGCAAGATCGAGGGCTTCGTCCGCACGATCCAGGACCAACTGGACCTGAGTGCCGAGACCGTGGAGAAGGATCTCGTCCAGCACTCCCTCTACACCCTGGAGGGCGGCCAGGCGGCGGCCACCGCGCTCATCGAGCGGAACTGCACGGCGGTGGTCTGCGCCAGCGACATGATGGCGCTGGGCGCCATACGGGCGGCCCGGCAGCGGGGCCTGGAGGTGCCCAAGGACTTCTCGGTCGTCGGCTTCGACGACTCGCCGCTGATCGCCTTCACCGACCCGCCGCTGACGACCGTCCGCAAGCCGGTCCCGGCGATGGGGCAGGCGGCGGTGCGCACGCTGCTGGAGGAGATCGGCGGAACGCCCGCGCCGCACAGTGAGTTCGTGTTCATGCCGGAGCTGGTGGTGCGCGGCTCGACGGCGTCGGCGCCGGGCGAACGCAACCGGTAGCCCTGCCCCTCCTCCGCGAGGTGGCCGGATGCGGCCCGGATCCGACTGGGGGATGATCGGTGGGAGAGGGCTTTTCTGGCAGACTTCATGCCTATGGGTGACGCGACCGTGAGGACTTCGGAACGCCTGGAAGAGGGCGTTCCGCACCCCGTCACGGAGGAGACGGGGCGGGGCCCGCTGCGCCGGCTCCGTGCACCGCGCCGACCCCGGCTGTGGTTCGAGATCCTGCTGATCGCCGTCAGTTACTGGACGTACTCCCTCATCCGGAACGCGGTACCGGAGCAGCGGACGCAGGCGCTGCGCAACGCCGACTGGATCTGGCGCGTCGAGCAGCAGCTCGGCATCGCCGTGGAGCAGACCGTCAACCATGCCGTGAACTCGGTGACTTGGCTGGTCGTCGGCATGAACTACTACTACGCCACGCTGCACTTCGTGGTGACCCTGGGTGTGCTGGTGTGGCTGTACCGCGGCCACCCCGGGCGGTACGCGGCGACCCGGCTCGTGCTCTTCGCGACGACGGGCGTCGCCCTGGTCGGTTACTACCTGTATCCGCTCGCCCCGCCCCGTCTGATGAACGGCGGGCGCTTCATCGACACGGTGATGGTCCACGAGACGTGGGGCTCGATGGCGTCCGGCGACCTGAAGAACATGTCGAACCAGTACGCGGCGATGCCCTCGATGCACATCGGGTGGTCGGTGTGGTGCGGGCTGACCATCTTCGCGCTGGCTTCCGTGCCGTGGGTGCGGGTGCTGGGGCTGGTGTATCCGGCGCTGACTCTGGTCGTGATCGTCGCCACCGCCAACCACTTCTGGCTGGACGCGGTGGGCGGGATGCTGTGTCTCGGGTTCGGATACATGGTGGCGGCGGCCTGGTACGGACGCCTGCCGTACGCGCTGCCGCGGACGGTGCCGGCGCGGTGGCGGGCGTGGTCGCCCACGCGGGCGTAGGGCCGGCCGCCCCCGGACGGGCTCCGGCCCCGGCCCCGCGCGGCGGGACGGCTCCTCAGCCGCACCGAGGAGGGCGGGTGACCTCCCAGGCCGCCTCGATCATCCGGAAGATCTCATCCAGCGCGGCCTCCGGATCGGGCGCCTCACGGGCCAGCGAATAGGCGTCGACCGCGAACCTCGCGATCGTCCGGCAGACCGTCGTGCCCTGCGTCAGGCCGGGATCGGCGGCGATGGCCGCCGCCAGCGACTCCGCGTGGCGAAGCCGCATCGACTCCTCGTACTCCCGCAGGGCGGGTGATCCGTCGACCATGCGCCGGATCGGGGCGGCGCCGTCCGCCGTGCAGTGCCGCACCAGGGCCAGGACCTCGCGGCGCAGCGCGGGGACGAGCGGCTCGTGCGGCGCCCGGTCGGTGACCGCCCGCGTGAGGCGATGCTCGAAGTCCCGGTCCTGCTCGAACACCAGGGCCTCTTTCGAGGCGAAGTGGGCGAAGAGCGTGGTGACGGCCACGTCGGCCTCGGCGGCCACATCCCGGATGCCCACCGCGTCGTAGCCGCGTTCCAGGAAGAGCCGCAGGGCGGCGTCGGCGATCTTCTGGCGGGTCGCGGCCTTCTTGCGTTCCCGGCGCCCGGTCGGCACGGTCATGCGCTGACACTACCAAATCCGAAGGTGTAACCGTTTCGAAAACCTAACCGTTAGTGTTACGGTCGCCGACATGAGAAAAGTGAGCTTCGCCGAGTTCGGCGGTCCGGACGTCCTGCGAGTCATAGACGCCGAGGAGCCCCACGCGGGCCCCGGCCAGGTGCGCGTCGCCGTGCGGGCCGCGGGCGTCAACCCCGTCGACTGGCGGGTCCGTGAAGGCCAGATGCTGCGGGCCCATCCGCTCCGGTTGCCCGCCGGAGTCGGGCTGGACGCCTCGGGGGTGGTGGACGAGGTCGGCGAGGGCGTCGAAGGCGTCGAGGTCGGCGACCACGTGTTCGGTGAGGGTTCGAGCACCTACGCGGAGTTCGCCGTGCTGGGCGCCTGGGCCCGGATGCCCGAGGGGCTGACGTTCGAGGAGGCGGCCGGATACCCCTCGGTGGTGGAGACCGCGCTGCGCGTCATCCGCGAGGTCGGAGTGCGGCCCGGGCAGACGCTGCTGGTCAGCGGTGCGTCCGGGGGTGTCGGGTCGGCGGTGCTGCAGATCGCCCGCGACCGTGGCATCAAGGTGATCGGCACGGCCGGGGCCGCGAACCAGGACTACCTGCGGAGCCTGGGTGCCCACGCCACGACGTACGGGGAGGGCTGGGTCGAGCGGGTGCGGGGGCTCGGCCACGTCGACGCGGCTCTCGATCTGGCCGGCGCGGGCGTGATCCGCGAGCTCGTCGAGCTGACGGGGGACCCGAGCAGGGTAGTGTCCATCGCCGACCTCGGTGCGCCGGAGTCCGGTGTCCGGTTCTCCGGCGTGGCCGGCAGCGTGCCGGACGCGCTCGCCGAGGCCGTCGACCTCATCTCACGGGGAAGGCTCCACATCCCGGTCGAGAAGTCGTACCCACTGGCCGAGGCCGCGGCGGCGCACATCGACAGCCAGGCCGGCCACACGCGCGGGCGGCGGGTCGTGGTCGTCTGAGCCCTGATCCGAGCGACGCCCGCTAGGCGTAGAACAGGTCCTCCACCACCGCCCGGGCCCGGCGGGCCGTGCGGCGGTACTCGTCGAGCATGTCGCCCGCGCGGCCCGGGCCGTGGCCCAGGTAGCGGCCCACCGCCGCCAGTTCGCGGGGGTCGGTCGGGAAGGTGTCGGCGGCCCGGCCGCGCACCAGCATCACCGCGTTGCGGACGCGCGTCGCCAGTACCCACGCCTCGTCGAGTGTCCCGGCGTTCTCCGCCGAGATGAGCCCGGCGTCGCAGGCGGCGGACAGCGCCTGGCGCGTCCGGGTGGTACGCAGCCCCCGCTCCGCGTGCCCGTGCCGCAGCTGCATCAGCTGCACGGTCCACTCCACGTCGGACAGCCCGCCCGGCCCCAGTTTGGCGTGCAGCTTGGGGTCCGCGCCGCGCGGCAGCCGCTCGGACTCCATCCGGGCCTTGAGCCGCCGGATCTCCCGTACGGCGTCCTCCCCGAGCCCGTCCGCCGGGTACCGCAGCGGATCGACCAGCTCGGTGAACCGGCGCCCCAGGTCCGCGTCGCCGGCGACGAACTCGGCCCGCAGCAGCGCGTGCCGCTCCCACCCCAGCGACCAGCGCCGGTAGTAGGCCTCGTACGACTTCAGGGTCCGCACCAGCGGGCCGGACTTGCCCTCGGGACGCAGGCCCGCGTCGATGAGGAGGGGCGGGTCGGCGCTGGGGACCTGGAGCAGGCGGCGCATCTCGGAGACGACCTTGTTCGCCGCGTCCGACGCCTCCCGTTCCTCGACCCCGTCGCGCGGCTCGTGCACGAACAGCACGTCCGCGTCCGAGCCGTAGCCCAGCTCGTGCCCGCCGAACCGGCCCATGCCGATGATCGCGAACCGGGTCGGCAGCGTGTCGCCCCAGCCCTCCCGTACGACGGCCCGGAGCGTGCCCGCCAGGGTCGCCGCCGTCAGGTCGGAGACGGCGCCGCCGACCAGGTCCACCAGGGCGCCCTGGTCGGCCTCGACGGGCTGCGCCTCGGTGCCGTAGGAGCCGACGATGTCCGCGGCGGCCGTACGGAACAGCTCCCGGCGCCGGACCCCGCGCGCCGCCGTGACCGCCTGCACCGCGCCGTCGGCCCGGCGGACCGCGGCGAGTGTCTCCTGCTCCAGCTGGAGCCGCCCGCGCGGCGCCAGCCCTCCGGCGTTGCCGTCCCCGAGCAGTGCGACGGCCTCGGGCGCCCGCATCAGCAGGTCGGGGGCGAGCCGCCCGGCGGAGAGCACCCGGGCGAGGTTCTCGGCCGCGGCACCCTCGTCCCGCAGCAGCCGCAGGTACCAGGGCGTCGTGCCGAGCGCGTCGGAGACCTTGCGGAAGTTGAGCAGGCCGGTGTCCGGGTCGGCGGAGTCGGCGAACCAGCCGAGCAGCACGGGCAGCAGGGTCCGCTGGATGGCCGCCTTGCGGGTGACGCCGGACGCCAGCGCCTCCAGGTGGCGGAGCGCGGCGGCCGGGTCGGCGTACCCGAGGGCGACCATCCGCTCCCTCGCCGCCTCGGGGCTCAGCCGGGCCTCGCCGGGCGCCAGCTGGGCGACGGCGTCGAGCAGCGGCCGGTAGAACAGCTTCTCGTGCAGCCGGCGTACGACGGACGCGTGCCGCTTCCACGCACGCAGCAGCCCGGTGACCGGGTCGGTGCGCAGGCCGAGGGAGCGGCCGAGGCGGCGCAGGTCGGCCTCGCCCTCGGGGACGAGGTGGGTGCGCCGCAGCCGGTGGAGCTGGATGCGGTGCTCCATGGAACGCAGGAAGCGGTACGCCTCGTCGAGCTGGGCGGCGTCCGCCCGGCCCACGTACCCGCCCGCGGCGAGGGACTCCAGCGCGTCCAGCGTCGTACCGCTGTGCAGGGACGTGTCCGACCGCCCGTGCACCAGCTGGAGCAGCTGGACGGCGAACTCGACGTCCCTGAGCCCGCCCGGACCCAGTTTCAGCTGCCGGTCGACCTCGGCGACGGGGATGGTCTCCACCACCCGGCGGCGCATCTTCTGCACGTCCGGGACGAAGTTCTCGCGGTCGGCGGCCTGCCACACCAGCGGCTGGAGGGCGGCCACGTACTCGGCGCCGAGGCCGGGGTCGCCGGCCACCGGGCGGGCCTTGAGCAGCGCCTGGAACTCCCAGGTCTTGGCCCAGCGCTGGTAGTAGGCGAGGTGGCTGCTGAGGGTGCGCACCAGCGGGCCGTTGCGTCCCTCGGGGCGTAGGTTGGCGTCGACCGGCCAGATGGAGCCCTCGACGGTGGTCTCGGAGCAGATCCGCATCAGGTGCGAGGCGAGCGCGGTCGCGGCCCGCATCGCCCTGGCCTCGTCGGCCGCTCCGTCCGCGCCTTCCGCGGGCTCGCCGACGAAGATCACGTCCACGTCGGAGACGTAGTTCAGCTCGTGTCCGCCGCACTTGCCCATCGCGATCACCGCGAGCCGGCACAGCGCCGCGTCCTCGGGCGCGTCGGCCTCGGCGAGCGCGAGGGCGGCGCGCAGCGTGGCGGTGGCGAGGTCGGCCAGCTCGGCGGCGGTCTCGGCGACGTCGATGGTGCCGCACACGTCGCGGGCGGCGATGGACAGCAGGCAGCGCCGGTAGGCGACGCGCAGGGAGACGGGGTCGGTGGCCTCGGCGAGGCCGCGCTCGAACTCCGTCACCCCGCGGTGCAGGTCCTGCGGCTCGTAGGTGACCAGGGCCTGCCAGTCGCCGGCGTGCCGGGCGAGGTGGTCGGCGAGCGCCTCGGAGGCGCCGAGCACACCGAGGAGACGGTCGCGCAGCGGCTTGGCCGCTATCAGGGTGTCCAGCAGCTCCTGGCGGGCGGTGGGCTCGGGCTGCGCCTCCAGGAGCCGGACCAGTCCCTGCAGGGCGAGGTCCGGGTCGGCGGTGGCGCCCAGCGCCTCCAGCAGGACCGGGTCGCTGCGGACCGGTGCCAGCTCCACGCCGTCCAGCAGCCGCTCGGCGGCCGAGGGATCGGTGAAGCCGTGCCGCAGCAGCCGCGTGAAGGTACTGCTCCTGCGCCCCGGCGCCGTCATCTCGGCCTCCTGTCGGACCTGTGGGATCAAGGTCGTACGGCCTGAGCGTAACCGGGGAGCAGCGCGGGGGCGCCGGGGCACCGCTCTCGCTCCCCGTTTCCGGCCTCCGGTGGACCGCTCCACACTCGTACGATATCTTGTACAAGCCGTGAAGGGAGGCACCGGTATGTCCATTACCGCAAGCGAAGCCCGTCAGAACCTGTTCCCCCTGATAGAGCAGGTCAACGAGGACCATGCCCCGGTGCACATCACCTCCCGCAAGGGCAACGCCGTGCTCATGTCCGAGGAGGACTTCACGGCCTGGACGGAGACGGTGCACCTCCTGCGTTCCCCCAAGAACGCCCGCCGCCTGCTCGACTCCATCGCCGAGGCCGAGTCCGGCGGCGCACGGCGGCGCGAGCTGATCGATCCGGACGCGGAGCGCACGTGAAGATCACTTTCACGTCGCACGGCTGGGAGGACTACGTCCACTGGGCCGAGAGCGACCGGAAGGTGACCAAGCGGATCAACAGACTGATCACCGACATCACACGTGACCCGTTCAAGGGCATCGGCAAGCCGGAACCCCTGAAGGGCGACCTGTCGGGCTACTGGTCACGACGCATCGACGACACGCACCGTCTGGTGTACAAGCCCGCCGACGGTGTGCTGGTCATCGTGCAGGCGCGGTACCACTACTGACGGATACCGACGGCTGACGATACGGATACCGACAGAACCGGCATCACGACATCACGCATCACGCATCACGCATCACGACACCGTGCTCGACAAGGACGTCGAAGGAGCCATGCCATGGACTTCACGCTCGAAGTGATCCCGCTGCCCGTGACCGACATCGACCGGTCCCGGGACTTCTACCGGGACAAGGTCGGCTTCCACGTCGACATCGACCAGGAGGTCATGCCGGGCATGCGCATCGTCCAGCTGACGCCGCCCGGCTCGGGCTGCTCCATCGCCCTCGGCGAGGCCATCTGGGACATGGCCCAGGGCCAGACCACGCCGGCCCCCGGCTCGTACCAGGGACTCCAGCTGTGCGTCACCGACATCAAGGCGGCCCACGCGGAGCTGGTGGGGCGCGGCCTCGAGGTCTCCGAGCCGGTGCAGTACGCGCCGGACGACGGCGCCACGTTCATGTACTTCAAGGACCCGGACGGCAACGGCTGGGCGGTCCAGGAGTACCGCCGCCGGGCGACGGAGCCGCTGCACCAGCTGCTGGCGGACCAGAAGCGGCAGGGCTAGGAGGGACGGCCGTTCGGATCAGTCGGCCTCCCGCCACCGGTTGGTGATCGGGAGCCGGCGGTCCTTGCCGAAGCCCTTCGGCGAGATCTTGGTGCCCGGCGGGTACTGGCGCCGCTTGTACTCCGCGGTGTCGACCATGCGCAGTGTCCTCGTCACCAGCTCCCGGTCGTACCCGGCGGCCACGATCTCGTCCGCGCCCCGGTCCCGGTCGACGTACAGCTCGAGGATCGCGTCCAGCACCGGGTAGTCCGGCAGCGAGTCCGTGTCGACCTGGCCCGGGCGCAGCTCCGCGCTCGGCGGCTTGGTGATCGAGTTCTCGGGGATCGGCGGGGTCCGGCCACGTTCCCCGGCCGACCGGTTGCGCCACTCGGCGAGGCGGAAGACGGACGTCTTGTACACGTCCTTGATGGGTCCGTACGCGCCGACCGAGTCGCCGTACAGCGTGGAGTACCCCACCGCCAGCTCCGACTTGTTGCCGGGCGCGAGCACGAGGTGGCCCTCCTGGTTGGAGATGGCCATCAGCAGCGTCCCGCGCACCCGCGACTGGAGGTTCTCCTCCGCCAGTCCGGTCAGGTCCAGCGCCCCCATGTACGCGTCGAACATCGGCTCGATCGCCACGGTGCGGTAGTTCAGTCCGGTGCGCCGCGCCAGCTCCGCCGCGTCGTCCCGGGAGTGCCCGGAGGAGTACTTGGACGGCATCGAGACGCCGTACACGTTCTCCGCGCCGACCGCGTCGCAGGCGATCGCCGCGACCAGCGCGGAGTCGATGCCTCCGGACAGTCCGATCAGCACCGAGCGGAAGCCGTTCTTCGCGACGTACGCCCGCAGTCCGGCGACCAGCGCCGAGTAGACCTCCTCGTCGTCGTCGAGCCGCTCCGCGTGCCCGCCGGACAGCTCCGGCGGGTAGGCCGGCACCGGCTCCTCGGACAGCACGACCCGGTCGACGCGCAGGCCGTCGTCCACCACGCCGGTCGGCGCGTCCGCCTCGGCGGCCGGCAGGTCCAGGTCGACGACCACGCAGTCCTCGGAGAACTGCGGCGCCCGCGCCACGACCTTCCCGTCCCGGTCGACCACGATCGAGTCGCCGTCGAAGACCAGCTCGTCCTGCCCGCCGGTCATCGCGAGGTAGGCGGTCGTGCAGCCGGCCTCCCGGGCGCGCCCGCGCACCAGTTCCAGCCGGGTGTCGTCCTTGTCTCGCTCGTACGGCGAGGCGTTGACGGAGAGCAGCAGCCCGGCCCGCGCCGAGCGAGCGGCCGGCACCCGGCCGCCGTCCTGCCACAGGTCCTCGCAGATGGCCAGCGCCACGTCGACGCCGCGCACCCGCACCACCGGCATGGTGTCGCCGGGCACGAAGTACCGGAACTCGTCGAAGACGCCGTAGTTGGGCAGGTGGTGCTTGGCGAAGCTCAGCACCACCTCGCCGCCGTACAGCACGGCCGCCGCGTTCTGCGGGGCGCCGGCCGGCTGGCCGTACTTCGGCTGGGCGGTCGCGGAGCGGTCGAGGTAGCCGACGACCACCGGCAGGGTGCCGAAGCCCTCCCGCGCCAGACGCGCCGCCAGCGAGCGCAGGGCCGCGCGGGACGCCTCCACGAAGGACGGTCTGAGCGCCAGGTCCTCGACGGGGTACCCGGTCAGGACCATCTCCGGGAACGCCACCAGGTGCGCTCCCCGCTCGGCCGAGTGCCGGGTCCAGCGGACGACCGACTCCGCGTTCGAGGCGATGTCGCCGACACACGAGTCGATCTGGTTCAGGGCGAGTCGTAGTTGAGGCACGCGCACAGTGTAATCGTCAGAACGACGCGATGGGGTGGCGTGCCGGTACCCGCCTCATGTCCGCGGCTTCGCGCCCCGCTCCGCCAGCAGGTCCGCCATCAGCCGGATCTCCGACTCCTGCGACTCCACCATCCCCTGCGCCAGCCGCTTCTCCACCCCGACCGCGCACGTGTCGGCGCACCCCTGGGCCATGTGGACGCCGCCCTTGTGATGCTCGGTCATGAGCTGGAGGTAGTAGACCTCCGCCCGTTTCCCGTCGAGCGTGGCCAGTTTCTCCATCTCGGCGTCGGTGGCCATCCCCGGCATCAGGGAGCCCTCCCCCGCCGACGGCATGCCGCCCATGCCCATCCAGCTCATCGGCGGGTCGGACGACACCTTCGGCAGCCCCCACAGGTCGAGCCAGCCGATCATCATGCCTCGCTGGTTGGCCTGGGTCTGCGCGATGTCGTACGCGAGGCGCCGCACCTCCTCGTCCTTCGTGCGGTCGCGCACGATGTACGACATCTCCACGGCCTGCTGGTGGTGCACCGACATGTCCCGCGCGAAGCCGGCGTCCGCGGAGTCGGCCGTCGGGACCCGGCCCGCGCCGTCGTCCCCGGCGACGGCGTAGGTGATGCCGCCGGCCGCGACGAGGGCCGCGGCGGCGGCCCCCGCGATCCAGCCGGCCCGTTTCGGTGTCACTGCGACAGGCCGTTCGTGCAGGCGGCACCCGGCTCCGGGGTCTGCTCGCCCTGCACGAACTTCTCGAAGAACTTGTCCACGTTCGGGTCGTCGGCGCCCGTCACCGTGCGCTGGTGGCCCCAGGCGGTGAGCATGATCGGGTCCTTCTGCTTGTCGTTCGGGCTCATCAGCGAGTACGGCGTCTTCTTCACCTTCGCCGCCAGCTTCTCCACCTCGGCCTCGGGCGCCTTGTCGGTGTACGTCACCCAGACGGCGCCGTGCTCCAGCGAGTGCACGGCGTTCTCGTTCTCCAGCGGCTTGGTGTAGACGTCGCCGTTGCAGTTCATCCAGACCTGGTTGTGGTCGCCGCCGACCGGGGGCTCGGCCGGGTAGGACACCTTCTTGGCGACGTGGTTGCGGGACAGGTCGCCCTTCCAGGTCCGCACCCCGTCCGCCCCGGCGGCGAACTTGCCGGAGGTCTTGCCGTCCGACGCCGCGGCGTCGTCGGAGTCACCGGACTGCGACCGGACGAGGACGACCCCGCCGACGACGAGACCGGCGACGACCACGGCGCTGACCGCGATGGTGAGGATCCGGTTCCGGCGGTCGCGGGCCTCCTCGGCGCGCCGCATCTCGGCTATGCGTGTCTGTCGCGCCGTGTTGCTGCTCTTCTTGGCGGAACCCATGGGGAGTGCCCTTCTGGGAAAAGGGAGGCGGTGGAGTCCGCTGATCGTAATGGCGGAGGAGGGCTGAATCGTAGGGAGATCACAGGATCCGTCGCGGCGGGAGCCCAGGAATGGCCCGATCGAACAGGTGGCCTCTACGCTGCGGGGAGAGCCGGTGGTCCGATCGAGGCCCGCAACGCGTACGAAACCGTGCTGTGGTGTGATGCTCAGGTGCCCGACCGCCTCCCCCCGTACCGGAGACAGGCGGCCTGACCAGCAAGGATGGGGAAGCGGAAGATGGACAAGCAGCAGGAGTTCGTGATCCGGACGCTGGAGGAGCGCGACATCCGGTTCGTACGCCTGTGGTTCACGGACGTACTGGGCTTCCTCAAGTCCGTCGCCGTGGCCCCGGCCGAACTGGAGCAGGCCTTCGACGAGGGCATCGGCTTCGACGGCTCCGCGATCGAGGGCTTCGCCCGGGTCTACGAGTCCGACATGATCGCCAAGCCGGACCCCTCCACCTTCCAGGTCCTGCCCTGGCGCGCGGAGGCCCCCGGCACGGCCCGCATGTTCTGCGACATCCTCATGCCGGACGGTTCCCCGTCCTTCGCCGACCCGCGCTACGTCCTCAAGCGCGCCCTGGCCCGCACCTCCGACCTGGGTTTCACGTTCTACACCCACCCGGAGATCGAGTTCTTCCTGCTGAAGGACAAGCCCGTCGACGGCACGGTCCCCACCCCCGCCGACAACTCCGGCTACTTCGACCACACCCCGCAGAACATCGGCATGGACTTCCGCCGCCAGGCGATCACCATGCTGGAGTCGATGGGCATCTCGGTGGAGTTCTCCCACCACGAGGGCGCCCCCGGCCAGCAGGAGATCGACCTCCGCTACGCCGACGCGCTCTCCACTGCCGACAACATCATGACCTTCCGCCTGGTCATGAAGCAGGTCGCACTGGAGCAGGGCCTCCAGGCCACCTTCATGCCGAAGCCGTTCTCGGAGTACCCGGGCTCGGGCATGCACTCGCACCTGTCCCTCTTCGAAGGCGACCGCAACGCCTTCTACGAGTCCGGCGCCGAGTACCAGCTCTCCAAGGTCGGCCGCTCCTTCATCGCGGGCCTGCTGCGGCACGCGGCGGAGATCTCGGCGGTCACCAACCAGTGGGTGAACAGCTACAAGCGCATCTGGGGCGGCTCCGAGCGCACGGCGGGCGCCGGCGGCGAGGCCCCCTCCTACATCTGCTGGGGCCACAACAACCGCTCGGCCCTGGTCCGCGTCCCCATGTACAAGCCCGGCAAGACCGGCTCGGCCCGCGTCGAGGTCCGCTCCATCGACTCCGGCGCCAACCCGTACCTGACCTACGCCGTCCTCCTCGCCGCCGGCCTCAAGGGCATCGAGGAGGGCTACGAACTCCCGCCGGGCGCCGAGGACGACGTCTGGGCCCTGTCCGACTCGGAACGCCGCGCACTGGGCATCGAGCCCCTCCCCCAGAACCTCGGCGAGGCCCTCGCCCTGATGGAACGCAGCGACCTGGTCGCCGAGACCCTCGGCGAGCACGTCTTCGACTTCTTCCTCCGCAACAAGCGGCAGGAGTGGGAGGAGTACCGCTCCCAGGTCACGGCCTTCGAGCTGCGGAAGTCGTTGCCGGTGCTGTGACGCTCCGCCGGGGGCGGGGTCGAAGGGGCGCGCCGACCCTTCGACCCCACCGACTCACCTGCTGACGGCTCAGTCGTGCGGGACTTCCTCGATCACCTTTTCCCCGAACCGCCACGAGCCCCGGTTGCCCAGTGCCTCCGCGCGCAGGCCCGTCTCCCAGGCGATCCGTGCGGCCCGCTGCTGCGGGACGTCCGGGTACTCCTCGGGCTGCACCTTGATGTAGCCGCGCCGGTCGGCAGGCTGGGTACGCAGGACCTCGCGCAGCCTCTCCTCCTGCTCCTCCCGCGTGCTGGCGTTGCCGGTAGCGCGCTTGTACACCCTGCTCATGCCACCCGGCCGCATCCTCTCGTCGCGTCGCCTCGCGGCATCCGATCCGCGCCACGTCATCCACCCGACGGCGCCCAGCGCGGCGAAGGCCGGCGCCCCCGCGCCGAACAGCTCACCAGTGGCATCCGCCTGTCCCGGCGTCCGGGGTCGAAGCGCGCCCTCGGGATCCTCGATCACGGTCAGCACTTGACCGACGTCGTAGAGATCGGACGTCGTCATCATCTCGGGCCCAGGCACGCGGGAGCCGTCTTCCCTCCGCAGCTCGTAATGGGAGTGGCGGGCCCGGCGCCCCTGCGCCGGGTCGATCCTCTCCTTCACGACCGTGGCAGTGACTCCCTCACCACGATGCTGAAGCGTGAGGTCGTCGCGCGCCAGGTCGAACACGTACACCGACATCACGGACGTGATCACGACGAACAGAGCCGCATACGTGCTCGACTCCCGCGCCCCGAGCCTTCGGATCAGCGCGACGAGCAGCAGCCCGTGCAGGATCCACAGAGCGATCTCAGCGAAAGGCCCGGCTCCGTCCACGAGGAGGGACATCGCCGCGATCACCACGACCACGTAGCAGCCGATACCGACCGCCGGCAGGGCGGGATGCCTCGCACGCCTCCTGCGGGCCTCCTCCCCAGCCTGCCGCGCGCTGACCATGCTCGTTGCTCCATTCCTCCGGTGTCCTCGGTCCGTCACCCGGCCGAGCCCCCGGCGTGTTACTCCCCTGAACCGGCCGCCGGCCCGGGGCCGCCCCCGAAAATCCCTCGGACCTGCACACCGTTCATCGTTCGGTCGCACAGAACGGGCGTGGCGGAGGCGGATGGGGCCGGCTGTGCGCGCCGCGGCTCCGGAGGGCTCTCCTTACCGGTGGGTAGCGTGAAGACGGGGGCCCTTTCCCTGACCGCATGGGCACACTGATGGATGCGGAGACGCCGGGAACGGCCCCTCGACAGCGTGCCGATAGTCGGCCGTTGAGCAGCGTGCTTGGATCAGTGCGCGGCGCGCCGGCGGTCGGTTCCGGATTCCCCCCACTTCGCGTTCCGGGCGGGCGTGCCTCACCGCTCCCATTTCGTTCGCACGAAAGGAAAGACCTGCCATGAACCTCGTCCCCCAGGTCGAAACGGCTGAAATCTCCGACGCGGACCTGGACCAGGTGTCCGGCGGCAACATCGGCATCGACGCCGGCGCGGCCGTCATAACGGCCGGTGGCGCGGTCGGCGCCGGTCTCTACGCGGAGGCCGGCCCGTTCGCCCTCGGTGCCGGTCTCGGCGGCTCCGCGTCGCTCGGCGGCGCCACGGCGCAGGGCCACGCGCACACGACCATGGTCTGAGCCGCACGGCTGACGCGCGTGTGAGGCCCCGGACCACCGCGTCCGGGGCTTCTCACGTGCCGGTGCCCGCCACGAACGCGGCCCACATGGCCGGGGCCATGGCCAGGCGGGGGCCGTCGGGGCGCTTGGAGTCGCGGACGTGGATGGTGGCGGGGGTTATCGCGACCTCGACGCAGTCGCTCGGGTTGCTGGTGTCGCTGTAGCTGCTCTTGAACCACGCCAGGTCGGCGAGGTGTCCGGATGTGTCCTTACGGCTCATGTCTCCCCCAGCAGTTGTTCGATGAAGGCCACTGACTCCCGGGCGGACAGTGCCTCGGCCCGGATACTGCCATAGCGCAGTTCGAGGATGCGCAGCTGCCGGGGATCGGTGACGGGCCGGCCGCCGAACTCGTCGTCGGCCCGACCGACCGCCGTGCCGTCCTCGAACTTGAGCACCTGCATCCGCCCACCTCCCGGATGGTCACCGCGAGACGTCGGCATCACCTGGATCTCCACGTGCCGCAATCGCCCGACTTCCAGCAGGTGTTCGAGTTGCCGACGCAGAACCATCATGCCTCCGACAGGACGTCTGAGGGTCGCCTCCTCCTGGACAAAGCTGAGTTCCGGGGCCGGGGCCCGTTCGAACATCGACTTACGGCCCATACGCGCGGCGACGGCGTTCTCCACCTCGTCCTCGGTGAGGGCCGGCCGTCGCCTGCCGAGCAGTGCGCGCGCGTACTCCTCGGTCTGGAGAAGCCCGTGCAGGCTGTAGCTGCCGTACGAGAGCGATTCGACCGCCCGGGACTCCATCTTCGCCAGATCCCGCACCTGCTTGGGGTACCGGACCTTCTTCACGTCCTCCCAGGCCGCGGCGACGAGACCACCCGCCCGCAACACCTGGTCCGCCCGCTCCAGATACTCCCGCCGCGGAATCCGCTTCCCGCCCTCGACCTTGTAGACGAGGTCCTCCCCGTATCCGACGGCCACTCCGAAGTCGCCCGCCCGCATCCCCACCGCCTCGCGGCGCAGCTTCAGTTGCCGCCCCACTGTGGTGAGGACGGCCACGCCCCACTCGTCGTCCGGGTCGACCTCCCAGCCCGGCTCCTCCGCCCCACCGTCCACCGACATCCATCCCTCCGCCGTACGCGTCGTATCGCGAGGGGCCACACGGTAGGGGGCCGCACTACGCCCATGGGCGGGAACGGGCCTCCGCGCACGCCAACGAGTGACGGGCCGGCAGCGCTGTCCGGGCCGTCACCGCCGTACCGCCTCCGCCCCCTCGGGCACGTGCGTCGCGACCACGCGCTCGCGCCCGCCCGCCGGAGCGGCTGCGATCCGGCGCCGGTCCACGGCGTAGGCCGCGCCCGCGACGCCCAGGCCGAGGACCGCCAGCCCCGCGCCCGCCGTCGCCGGGGACGTGGCGCCGAAGCCCGCCGCGAGGGCGAGGCCGCCGATCCAGGCGCCGCCGGCGTTGGCGAGGTTGAAGGCGGCCTGGTTGGCCGAGGAGGCCAGGGAGGGGGCCGCGGCGGCCTTCTCCATGACCATCAGCTGGAGCGGGGAGCCGGTGACGAAGGCGGCCATGCCGAGCAGGGCCACCGCTGCGGCCGCGCTGACCTCCGTGCGCATCAGGAGCGGGAAGAGGGCGAGGACCACGACCAGCGAGGCGAGGCCGCCGAAGAGGGTGCCCCGCAGGGAGTGGTCGGCCAGGCGGCCGCCCAGCAGGTTGCCCGCGGTGGCGCCGACGCCGAAGAGGGCCAGCAGCAGCGTCACGCCGGCCTCGGCGAATCCGGCGGCGTCCGTGAGCATCGGGGTGATGTAGCTGTACGCGGAGAAGAGCGCGCCGAAACCCGCGACGGTCGTGCCGAGGGCCAGCCAGACGGGGACGGAGCGCAGAGCGGCCAGTTCGCCGCGCAGGCCGGTGGTGGGGGCGGGGGCGTGGTCGCGGGGTATCAGGGCGACGAGCGCCGCTATCGCCGCGACGCCGATGGCGCTCACGCCGAGGAAGGTCGCCCGCCAGCCGAGGTGCTGGCCCATGGCGGTGGCCGCGGGGACACCGACGATGTTGGCGACGGTCAGGCCCAGGAACATCAGGGAGACGGAGCGGGCCCTGCGTTCCGGCGCGACCATGCCGGTGGCGACCACCGCGCCGACGCCGAAGAAGGCGCCGTGCGGCAGGCCGCTGACGAAGCGGGCGGCGAGGAGGGAGACCTCACCGGGGGCGAACGCCGACAGGGCGTTTCCGAGCACGAACAACGCCATCAGGGCGATGAGGACCGTGCGGCGGGACATCCGCGCGGTCGCCGCGGCGAGCAGCGGTGCGCCGATGACGACGCCGAGCGCGTAGGCCGAGACCAGGTGGCCCGCGGCGGGGATCGAGATGTGCAGGTCGTACGCGACTTCGGGCAGCAGGCCCATCATCACGAACTCGGTCGTACCGATGCCGAAGGCGCCCACGGCAAGGGCGAGCAGGGCCAGGGGCATGAAGTGTCTCGCCTTTCGAGAGCGGAGGTGCGTACGGGACTTCTTCGCTATGTTCCCGTACGGAACAAAGCCTCTCAGGCCGAGTATTCCGTGAGGTGCCGCGTGGGTTTCCGGCAGTCGCCCATACGGCGCTGACCAGGGACTTTCAGGACGCCGTTGTGTCGACCCTCACACGCGCGGCGATCGGGAGGTGGTCGCTGCCGGTCGCCGGGAGGGTCCAGCTGGTCGTCGGTTCCACGCCGCTCACCAGGATCTGGTCGATGCGGGCCATCGGGAAGGACGCCGGCCAGCTGAAGCCGAAGCCGTCGCCCACGGCGCCCTGCGGGGAGCGCATCTGGGAGGTGATCGCGGTGAGGGCGCGGTCGTTCATGGTGCCGTTGAGGTCGCCGAGCAGGATCTTGCGGGGCAGCTTCTCGTCGGCGATGGCCTCGCCGAGGGCCTCGGCGCTCTTGTCCCGCTGCCGGGCGGTGAAACCGGCCTCCAGCTTCACCCGTACGGAGGGCAGGTGGGCGACGTACACCGCGACCGGCCCGGACGGGGTGGCGACGGTGGCGCGCATCGCCCGCTTCCAGCCCAGCTGGATGTCGACCGCCTTGACGCCGCTGAGCGGGTACTTGCTCCACAGCCCGACGGTGCCGACGACCGCGTGATGGGGATACTTCGCCGCGAGCGCCTTCTCGTACGTCGGTACGGCGGACGCCTTGAGTTCCTCCAGGGCCATCACGTCCGCGCCGGCGGCGGCCACGGCGCGGGCGGTGCCGGCCGGGTCGGCGTTGTCGGCGTTGACGTTGTGCGTGGCCACCGTGAGGTCGCCGCCGGTGCCGGTCTTGTCGAAGAGCAGGCCGCCGAAGAGGTTGAACCACACGGAAATCGGCAGCAGGAGCGCGATCAGCGCCGTCGCCGACTTGCGGGCGAGGGCGATCACCAGGAGCACCGGGACCAGCAGGCCGAACCACGGCAGGAAGGTCTCCGTGAGGCTGCCGAGGTTGCCGATGGCGTTCGGGATGCGCGAGTGACCCGCCATGACGACGGCCAGGACGACGGCCACCGCGGCGGTGACCAGACCCCGGCGCCAGATCCGCGGGTCGCCGCGCCAGCCGGTGACCGCCCGCTCGAACAGGCGCCGAATCCGGGGCTCCCGGCGCTCGGGTCCCGAGCCGCCGCCGTCCGTCTCCGTCATGTACGCCTGCTGCGCCATACCGTCGCCTCACAACCTGCCGTGCAACACCGTCGCCCCCTGTGACTCAGCACCCTAGGGGATGATCGGTTCCGAACCCGCCGTCCCGTGACGGCCGTACTGGCACGAGGACGTACGAGTCGGCGTCCGGAGTTCCGAACACCGTCGACACGGGCCGCTCTGTGACACAACGATCACATTCGCCCCCTCCTCCTCTCCTCGGGACACGCTCGTGTCGAAGGTCCCCTAGCCGTCGGGGCGCGACAGGTGCCACCATGGAAGGGATCCGGGGACACCGTCAGGGTGCCTCGAGATGACATGAAGGAGCCGTTGCCATGACGCAGCTTTCGGCTGCCCCGACGCCTCAGCGCAAGCCCTCCGACGGGAGCAAGGCGCTGTACGGGGGCAAGAGCAACCGTCGAATCACCGTCCGGGACATCGCCGCCGCCAAGGAGCGCGGCGAGAAGTGGCCCATGCTCACCGCCTACGACGCGATGACCGCGTCCGTCTTCGACGAGGCCGGCATCCCGGTCATGCTCGTCGGCGACTCCGCGGGCAACTGCCACCTCGGCTACGAAACGACCGTGCCCGTCACGCTGGACGAGATGACGATGCTCTCGGCCGCGGTCGTGCGCGGCACCAGCCGCGCCCTGATCGTCGGCGACCTGCCCTTCGGTTCCTACCAGGAGGGTCCGGTGCAGGCGCTGCGCTCGGCCACCCGGCTGGTGAAGGAGGCGGGGGTCGGGGCGGTCAAGCTGGAGGGCGGTGAGCGGTCGCACGAGCAGATCCGGCTGCTCGTCGAGTCCGGCATCCCCGTGATGGCGCACATCGGCCTCACCCCGCAGTCCGTCAACGCCATGGGCTACCGCGTGCAGGGCCGGGGCGAGGAGGCGGCCCAGCAGCTGCTGCGCGACGCCAAGGCGGTGCAGGACGCGGGCGCCTTCGCGGTCGTCCTGGAGCTGGTGCCGGCCGAACTGGCCGCCGAGGTGACGCGGACACTGCACATCCCGACGGTCGGTATCGGCGCGGGTCCGGAGACGGACGCGCAGGTGCTGGTGTGGACCGACATGCTCGGGCTGACCGGCGGCCGGATGCCGAAGTTCGTCAAGCAGTACGCCGACCTGCGTCAGGTCATCGGCGGCGCGGCGAAGGCCTTCGCCGAGGACGTCGTCGGCGGAACGTTCCCGCAGGAGGAGCACTCCGTCCACTGAGCCACCGCGGTACGACACCGGCCCCGCCGATCTTCCCCCGTCGGCGGGGCCGGTGCTTTCCGCCGTTCGGCGCCCCGCCGCCCTCCGATCCGTCCCGTCGGCGGGCTGTCGGCGGTGCCGGGCGGCTGTCGGTGGGATGTCGGCGGTTTGTCGGCGGGGGCTGACAACGTCGTCGGCATGAAGCGATTCGACAAGAACCCTCCGGCCGCGGGCAGCGCGGTCACCGTGCGGGGGCTGGTCAAGCACTACGGCGAGACCAAGGCGCTGGACGGCGTCGACCTGGACGTGCGCGAGGGCACCGTGATGGGTGTGCTCGGGCCGAACGGGGCCGGCAAGACCACTCTCGTCCGCATCCTGTCCACCCTCATCACGCCCGACGCCGGCCAGGCGCACGTCGCCGGCTACGACGTCGTACGGCAGCCGCGGCAGCTGCGGCGGGTGATAGGGCTGACCGGGCAGTACGCGTCCGTGGACGAGAAGCTCCCCGGCTGGGAGAACCTCTACATGATCGGCCGGCTGCTCGACCTGCCCCGCAGGGACGCCCGCGCACGGGCCGACGAACTGCTGGAGCGGTTCTCCCTCACCGAGGCCGGCAAGCGGCCCGCGGCCACGTACTCGGGCGGCATGCGGCGGCGGCTGGACCTGGCGGCCTCCATGATCGGGCACCCGGCGGTCCTCTACCTCGACGAGCCCACCACCGGCCTGGATCCGCGCACCCGCAACGAGGTGTGGGACGAGGTCAAGCGCATGGTCGGCGACGGCGTCACCGTACTGCTCACCACCCAGTACATGGAGGAGGCCGAGCAGCTCGCCTCCGAGCTGACCGTCGTCGACCGCGGCAAGGTCATCGCGAACGGCGGCATCGAGGAGCTGAAGGCCAAGGTCGGCGGGCGCACCCTGCGCGTACGCCCGGCCGACCCGCTCCAGCTGCGTCCGCTCGCCGCCTTCCTGGACGAGCTGGGCATCACCGGGCTCGCCAACTCCACGGTGGACGCGCAGCGCGGTGCCGTCCTGGTACCGATCCTCAGCGACGAGCAGCTGACCGCCGTGGTCGGCGCGGTCACCGCCCGCGGCGTCACGATCGCCTCCATCACCACCGAACTGCCCAGCCTGGACGAGGTCTTCCTGTCCCTCACCGGCCACCGCGCCAGTGCCCCGCAGGACCCCGCGCCCGCCGACGCCCGCGAGGAGGTCGCCGTATGAGCGCCACCACTGTCAGTCCCGACGCCCGGATCACCCCGCGCGGGCATCTGCGGCACACCGGCGCCCTGGTCCGCCGCAACCTGCTGTGGATCCGGCAGGACCCGGAGTCGATGTTCGACGCCCTGCTGATGCCGGTCGTCTTCACCCTGCTCTTCGTGTACGTCTTCGGCGGGTCGATCGGCCAGGCCCTGGGCGGCGGGCAGGACGGCTATGTGCAGTACGTGATTCCCGGCATGATCGCGATGATGAGCATGACGCTGTCCCAGGGCGTCGGCACCGGGTTCAGCCAGGACTTCAACTCCGGTGTCATGGACCGCTTCCGGTCGTTGCCGATCGGGCGCGGCTCGGTGCTCTTCGCGAAGATCGCGGTGGAGATGCTGCGGATGCTGTTCGCGACCGCCGTGCTGATGGTCGTGGCCGTCCTGGTCGGCTTCGACATCCGGAGCTGGCCCGGTCTGTTCGCGGCGGTGGGCCTGTCCGCGGTGTTCGCCTCCTCGATCATGTGGGTCTTCCTCACGCTGGGCGTGATCCTGAAGAACGCGCAGTCCGTGCAGGCGATGGGATTCATGGTGCTGTTCCCGCTGCAGTTCGGTTCCTCGATCTTCGCGCCGACGCAGTCGATGCCGGGCTGGCTGCAGGCCTTCACCGACTACAACCCGCTGTCCACGCTCGCCGACGCGGCGCGCGGGCTGATGGTGGGCGGCCCGGTCGCGCACGACCTGTGGATCACGCTCGGCTGGTCGGTGGCGATCACGGCGGTGATGGCGCCGGTCGCCATCCACAAGTTCCGGACCAAGACCTGACCGCCGGCCGGCGGTCGGCCGGCGGTCGGACGGGGTCAGACGAGGGCGACGGCCTCCTCCACGGAGAGACCGGCGCCCTCGGCGTAGGCGGCCTCGTACGCCTCGCCGCCGAGTACCTCGCGGACCCGCTCGGTGGCCCGGGCGCGCGCGTCCCGCTCCAGGCCCATCGAGACGTGCTCCGGCGGCAGCATCGCGACGGCGGCGCCGACGCAGCGGGCGGCGTCCGCGGCCCGGCGCCCGCCGTCCACGCGGGCCAGCGCCATCGCGGCGATGGTCAGGTACCCGGAGCGCATGTGCGGGGCGATGGCCGCGGACAGCGGGTCCTCGGCCCGCACCAGTGACTCGCGGACCTTGTCCAGGCACTCCTCGTGACGGTCCTCCAGCGTGGCGATCCAGGCCTCCGCGGCGAGGATGAAGGCGTCGAAGACGATGAAGTGGGAGATGGTGAAGTCCTCGCGCAGCAGCCGCAGCTGCATACGCGCCTCGGCGGTCCGGCCGGTCATGCCGAGCCAGCCGGCGAGGAAGAGCCGGGCGGCCGGCATGGCGCCGTTGTGCCCGGTCCCCTCGGTCCGGTCGATCACGGCGGTCAGGATGCGCTCGCCCTCCTCGCCGTCGCCCGCCTCCAGCAGCACGCTGCCGAGGCGGGCCTCCAGGACGTCCACCTGGGCGTGCGCACCGAGCCGTTCGGCGTGCACCGCGGCAAGCCGGTAGTCGGCGGCGGCGAGTTGGTACTCGCCCTTGCGCTCACGGGCCTCGGCGCGGGCGGCGAGCGCCTCGGCGGTGCCCCAGGCGTCGCCGAGGCGACGGTAGATCTCCAGAGCCTCGTCGGCGTCGCCGGCCGCGTCGCCCGCCCACTCGGTGCGGTTGGCGCGGAAGTTGGCGCGCATCTGGAGACAGCCGGCCAGCGACCACTCGAACCCGGGTGTCGCACGGCAGGTGCGCACGGCGGCGTCCATGATCTCGCGCAGTCGCTCCACGTCACCGGAGAGCATCACGGCGAAGAACCACAGCAGGCCGGGAGAGGAACAGACCTGGGGCATGCCTGGTTCGTACGTCGCGGCGATGGCGCGCAGTTTCCGCCTGGCCGCCGGTTGCTGCCAGGCCTCCAGCTCGGTGTCCATGCAGGCGAGGTGCGCGAGGTGGGCACCGCGCCGGGCCTCGGCGAGCACTTCGCCGGTCATCGGGGGCGGGGCGGCCGTGCACCGCTCCCACACGGGCTCGGCGGGGCGCACCGGCTCGGCGAACGGATCCGGGCCGAGGGCCATGATCTCGCTGAACCAGTTCCGGGCCTCCACTCGCAGGTCGCGCATCTGCCAGTACCAGACCAGCGAGAGGGACAGGCTGAGCGCCTCCTGTTCGTCGCGCTCGGCGATGGCGTGGCGCAGGGCGGTGCGCAGGTTCTCGTACTCGCGCTCCAGCCGTTCGATGGCGGTGAGCTGTCGCGGTCCGCGCAGCAAGGGGTCCGAGGTCCGGGCGAGTTCGCGGTAGTACGTCAGGTGCGCGCGCTCGGCGGCGGGCCGGCCGCCGGTCTCGTCGAGGCGTTCGGCGGCGTATTCGGCGACGGTCTCCAGGAGCCGGTAGCGCATGCCGTCGCCGCCGGACGGTGCGGCGACGACCAGGGACTTGTCGACGAGGGAGCCGAGGGCGTCCAGGGCGGCGGGTCCGCACACGGCCTCGGCGGCGGTGAGGTCGCAGCCGCCAGCGAAGACGGACAGTCGCCCCAGCACGTCCCGTTCCTCCGCGTCCAGCAGGTCCCAGGACCAGTCGACGACCGCGCGCAGGGTCTGCTGGCGGGGCAGGACGGTGCGGCTGCCAGAGGTGAGCAGGCGGAAGCGGTCGTCGAGGCGGTCGGCGATCTGACGCGGGGTGAGCATGCGGAGCCGGGCGGCGGCCAGTTCGATGGCCAGCGGCAGCCCGTCGAGGCGGCGGCAGATCTCGGCGCAGGCGGCCGCGGTCTCCTCGTCCACGTCGGTGCGGAAGCCGGGGCGGGCGGCGGCACCCCGGTCGGCGAGCAGCCGCAGCGCGGCCGGCTCGGGCAGTGGCTCCACCGGACGCAGCGACTCCCCCGGTACGCCGAGGGGTTCGCGGCTGGTGGCGAGGACGGTCAGGCCCGGGCAGCGGGCGAGCAGTTCCTCGGCGAGGCGGGCGGCGGCGTCGACGACGTGCTCGCAGTTGTCGAGGACGATCAGCATGCGGCGCCGGCCGCAGTGCTCGACGAGGCGCTCCACGGCGGTGGCCCGCCGGTCGGGGGCGGCGACGGCCCGCATCTCCTCGGCGCCGGCGCCGTACAGCAC
>NZ_RAIF01000012.1:543334-550814 GCF_003671715.1 Streptomyces sp. E2N166
CAGCAGGCCCGCGGGCACGGTGCGGCCGGGCCTGATGGCGAGAACGGTCAGCAGCGCGCGCAGCCGCGCCCCGCCGAGCGGGACGGCCGTGCCGTCGGGGCGGAGTACCTGTGTGGTGCCGAGGATGCGATAGCGCACGGGGTCCATTCTCGCCCGCCCTCCGAACCAGGAGAGAGCGTCCTTGCCATCAGAGTGGACCCGGGTAAGGTTTACGTAACTCTCAGCCATTTAGGTACATACACGCTAACGTGACTCCATGGCACGATCCCCTCGGGTACTCATCGCCGTCCGATTGACCGTCCAGACCGATTCGACGACCAGCCCCGAACGGCAGCTCGAAGAATGCAGGTCGTTTTGCGAATCGAATGGCTGGGAGGTCGTGGGTATCGCCCAAGACCTCTCCGTGTCCGCCACCGCGGTACCGCCATGGAAACGTCCGGAACTGTCCCGGTGGCTCGATCGCGCCCCAGAGTTCGACGTCATCGTCTTCTGGCGACTCGATCGGTTCGTCCGCCGGGTCAGCGACCTGCACCGGATGATCGAGTGGACCGTGAGTCATGGCGGCAAAGGGCTGGTTTCCGCCACCGAACCGTTCGACCTCACGAGTTCGGCAGGACAGGCGGCAGCCACCATGATCGCCACATTTGCGCAGATGGAAGCCCAGGCGGCCGCCGAACGGGTTGCATCGTCTCGTGCCCACCTGCTCACGTCGACACGATGGGGCGGCAGTTCGCCCCCGTTCGGTTATCGCACCTACCCGAAGGACGGCGCACGGTACCTGGAGGTCAACCCCCGGACCGCGAACATCGTCCGGGAAGCAGCCCGACGGGTCATCAACGGCGAGCCGGTCAACGCCATCTGCCGGGATTTCGAGGAACGTGGGCTCCCCTCCCCGGCAGACACGTACCAACGGAACAAGTCCGGCAAGGACTTCGTCTGGTATCCCCGCACGCTGAAGGGAATCCTCACCTCTCCCACCCTGCTCGGCTGGAAGACACGTAGTGAGGACGTCCCCGGGAAGAAGTACAGCAGGCGTGTCCTGGTCCGTGACCGGGACGGGTGTCCCGTCCGAGTAGCCGAAGCGGTGCTGGATCAGGACGTCTTCGACTGCCTTCAGGACGCTCTGGCACGCTCCGCCTCGCCGGTCACCCGCCGCTCCACTGCACCCAGGACTCCACTCCTCGACGTGATCAAGTGCGGGGGGTGCGGCAAGAACCTCCAACTGCACACTTCCCGGAAACGGCGTAAGGACGGAACCTACCGGGTCACCGAGAAGATCCGCTGCCTTTCACGCGTCGGCTCCCCGGCATGTGCGGGCTACGTGTTCGCGCCCATGGAGGAGATCGTCATCCCCATCCGGCACATGCTGGTCGAAGCAGTCGGAGATGTGCCGGTCACCCGCCGCGAGTACGTCCGATGTGCTGAGACGTGGGGTGAATCGACGCATTCGTCACCCGACATCGATCAGGACCACTGGCGGTTTGTGCCACTCGGTACCACCTTCGCCGAGCGGTGGCAGGGCATGACCGTCGCGGAACTCGGTGAGGACCTGTCGCAGGCCGGCGTCACGGTCAGATGCCACCCGCCGGAAGGCGGTGGCCATGCTCTGGAAATCCCCGACGATTTCCGGGAGCGTCTTGCGAAGTCAGTGGGGTAGGCGCCCCCGTTCGACGGAGTCCTCGTGATCCCCACCACGGCCGTAGTTCTCATCAGTTCGGCCGCTACGTCCCAGGAGCCTCATTCATGACAACCGCCTCTCGAGCGAGCGAACAGCGGATCAGTCCTGTCTTCCTTGGGATTGTCGCCGTCACAGCAGTCACCGGCTGGGCGCTGTGGACTGGCTTCGCGTCGGCTCCAGGCCTTGCCGTCTTCCTCTTCGTCACCTCGGCCTGGGTGGTCTCCCTCTGCCTGCACGAGTACGCGCACGCGCGCACTGCGCTGCACTCAGGTGACATCACCGTAGTCGCCAAGGGTTACCTGCGCCTCAATCCCCTCGCCTATACGCACGCCCTGCTGAGCATCGTGCTGCCGGTGCTGTTCGTGATCATGGGCGGGATCGGCCTGCCGGGCGGTGCCGTCTTCATCGAGCGCGGGCGGATCCGGGGGCGCTGGCGGCACAGCCTGATCTCGGCCGCGGGCCCGCTGACGAACGTCCTGTTCGCCGTGGTGTGCACGGCCCCGTTCTGGCTGGACGCGCTGGACGGCGTGCCGCGCGACTTCCGGATCGCGCTGGCCTTCCTCGCGCTGCTCCAGGTCACGGCGGCGATCCTGAACTTCCTGCCGGTGCCTGGCCTGGACGGCTACGGGGTGATCGAGCCGTGGCTGTCGTACAACGTGCGGCGGCAGGTGGAGCCGCTCGCGCCGTTCGGGCTGCTGATCGTGTTCGCGCTGCTGTGGATCCCGGGCGTCAACGGCGTGTTCTTCGACGCGGTCGACGCGGTCCTGCGCGGTCTCGGGATCAGCGAGCTCGACACGTACTGCGGTTTCGAGCTGTACCGCTTCTGGCAGACGGACCAGCTCTGCTCGGTCAGCCCGTGACCGACGTGGAGCGGCGGGCGTCCCTGCCGCGCTTGACGTAGTACCAGCACATGTTGGACGACAGCCCCGACAGCAGCACCCACACGACGCCGATCAGCACGCTGCCCCGCACGAAGGAGACGACGGCGGCGGCCACGGCGAGCACGCAGACGACCAGGGCGTAGAGGGCGAGGCGGGGCATGGTGCGGACTCCTGTCGGGGGACACGGCGGGCACTGCGGGTGCCGTGTCGCGGTCTGGCTTGTACCCACCAGTGTCCCCCATCGCCTCACACGTCGGTGACGCGGAGCCCGGCGTGTGCCTTGTAGCGGCGGTTGACGGAGATCAGGTTGGCGACCAGTGACTCGACCTGGTGGGCGTTGCGCAGCCGCCCGGCGAAGACGCCGCGCATGCCGGGGATGCGCCCGGCGAGGGCCTGGACGATCTCCACGTCGGCGCGGACCTCCCCCAGCACCATCACGTCGGTGTCGATCTCGTCGATCTCCGGGTCCTGGAGGAGGACGGCGGACAGGTGGTGGAAGGCGGCCGTGACCCGGCTGTCCGGGAGCAGGGCGGCGGCCTGCTCGGCGGCGCTGCCCTCCTCGGGCTTGAGCGCGTAGGCGCCCTTCTTGTCGAAGCCGAGCGGGTTGACGCAGTCGACGACGAGCTTGCCGGACAGTTCCTCGCGCAGGGATTCGAGTGTCTTGCCGTGGCCGTCCCAGGGCACGGCGACGATCACGACGTCGCTGCGGCGGGCGGTCTCGGCGTTGCCGGCGCCCTCGACGCCGTGCCCGATCTCCTCGGCGGCGGCCTCGGCGCGCTCGGCGGCGCGCGAGCCGACGATCACCTTCTGGCCTGCCTTGGCGAGGCGGTACGCGAGGCCCTTGCCCTGGGGTCCGGTGCCGCCGAGCACGCCGACGACCAGCCCGGAGACGTCGGGCAGGTCCCAGGGGTCCTTGGCGGGGGCCTTCTGTGCAGCACTGTCGGTAGAGGTCATGGGCCGACCCTACGTCCGTCCCGGCCGCCGGACGGGATCAGGTCCCGCCCGGTGCCGGGGCGCCCCCGGGCCGTCCCCGGGTCGGGCGAATCCGGGGCGAATACCGGGCCGCGCGGGACGGGTTGCGGCAGGATGCGGGCCCATGGACGCCGTACGGGTCGCGCTGCTGCGGGAAGTGCTCGCCGGGACCGAGTGGCTGGGCGCCACCCGGAGGTTCGCGGGGGCGCTGCGGGGCTCCGTGGTCCCGCACGGGGGCGGGCTGCTGCTCGTGGGCACCGCCGAGTACGAGCCCTGGCATCTGGCGGCGCACCTGGTGGACGAGGCCGCGTGGTCGGGGACGCCGGAGCTGGCCCCCACGCTCGTACGGCACGACGCGCGCCCTTCGGACCCGGCGCATCTCGCGGTGGGTCCGGGGCGGCTGGCGGCGGCCCGGCGCGGGGAGACGCTGCTCGTGGTGACGCCCGACGGCCCCGGCGCCCCGCTGCTGGAACGGGTGCACGACGCCCGCCGGGCCGGCGCTACGGTGCTGGCGCTGGGCACCGGCGAGCGGGAGCTGACGGCGATGGCGCACGAGTCGCTGACCGTGCCGGACGGCGCCGAGCTGGACCTGGACACGGTGCAGCACCTGGTCAGCGCGGCGGCCGGGGAGAACGCGGTGCCGCCGCCCCGAGGCCGCCGCCGCTTCCGGGACCGCCTGTCCCGACTGGCCGACCACCTGACGGCCCCGCCGCCCTCCGGCTGGTAGTCCCCCGCCCCCGCGCGCAAGGCGGTCGCCGCCGCGGCGACCGTGGGAGGTGCCTCTGGAGGGGGTGTCAGTCCTCTTCCGCGCGGCCCGCGGCGGAGGGGTCGTGCCACTTGGGGTCGTTCTCCCACTGGAGGTTGCGCTCGCGGGCGGTCTGCATCGCGTGCTCGGCCTCCGTGCGGGAGGCGTACGGTCCGAAGCGGTCCTTTCCCGGGCAGTCCGGGCCCTCCTCGACCTTCTGGTGCTCCAGGCAGTAGTACCACTCGCCCGGTTTTCCGACCGTGCGCTTCTTGAACAGGGCCATGACCGGCTCCTTTCGCCAGGGACATGCTCTCGTATGCCCGCTGGTTAGACTCGCTGACATGTCTGGCCAGTCGCTGCTCGTACCAGGGGAGCTGTCTCCCACCCGTTCCGTACCCGGAAACATCCGCCGGCCCGAATACGTAGGCAAACCCGCGCCGACGCCGTACACCGGACCGGAGGTGCAGACGCCCGAGACGATCGAGGCGATGCGCGTGGCCGGGCGGATCGCGGCGCGGGCCATGGAGGAGGCCGCGAAGCTCATCGCGCCCGGCGTGACGACGGACGAACTGGACCGGGTGGCGCACGAGTACATGTGCGACCACGGCGCCTACCCGTCGACGCTGGGCTACCGCGGTTTCCCCAAGTCCCTGTGCAGCTCGGTCAACGAGGTCATCTGCCACGGCATCCCGGACTCGACGGTGCTGCGCGACGGTGACATCGTCAACCTCGACGTGACGGCGTACATCGGCGGCGTGCACGGCGACAACAACGCGACCTACCTGGTCGGCGACGTGGACGAGGAGAGCCGGCTGCTGGTCGAGCGGACCCGCGAGTCCCTCGCCCGCGCGATCAAGGCGGTCAGGCCGGGCCGGCAGATCAACATCATCGGCCGGGTCATCGAGTCGTACGCGAAGCGGTTCGGGTACGGGGTGGTGCGGGACTTCACCGGCCACGGGATCAACTCGTCGTTCCACTCGGGGCTCATCGTCCCGCACTACGACAGTCCGCACGCCACCACCGTCATCCAGCCCGGGATGACCTTCACGATCGAGCCGATGCTGACGCTCGGGACGCACGAGTACGACATGTGGGACGACGGCTGGACGGTCGTGACGAAGGACCGCAGGCGGACGGCGCAGTTCGAGCACACGCTCGTGGTGACCGACTCCGGGGCCGAGATCCTGACCCTTCCGTAGCCCCACCACGCCCTTCACGGCCCGCTCTCCTCGGAGGGCGGGCCGTCTCGCGTCCGGGTACGCTTTTACCGACAGGACGTCGGAAAGACTATTGACTTAGGTAAGCCTAACCATAGAAAATCGGCCTCATGGACTCCTTCTCGACCCTCATCCGCACGGCCTCCCACGAGCAGCACGTGGAGGCGGAGACCTCCACCTTCATGAGCGACCTGCTCGGCGGCCGGCTCGGCGTCGACGCGTACGCGCGCTACACCGAGCAGCTGTGGTTCGTCTACGAGGCCTTGGAGGCAGGCGCCGGGCGGCTGGCGTCGGACCCGGTGGCCGGGCCGTTCGTCCGGCCGGAGCTGATGCGGCTGGCCTCCCTGGAGCGGGACCTGGCGCATCTGCGCGGTCCGGGCTGGCGCACGGGGCTCACCGCCCTGCCCGCGACCGAGGAGTACGCGGCCCGGGTGCGCGAGTGCGCCGAGCGCTGGCCGGCCGGGTACGTCGCCCACCACTACACGCGCTACCTCGGCGATCTGTCCGGCGGGCAGATCATCCGCGACAAGGCGGAGCGGACGTGGGGCTTCGCCAGGAAGGGCGACGGGGTCCGCTTCTACGTCTTCGAGGAGATCACCAACCCGGCCGCGTTCAAGCGCGAGTACCGCGGGCTGCTGGACGGCATCCACGCGGACGATCTGGAGAAGCAGCGGGTCGTCGCCGAGTGCAAGCGGGCCTTCGCCCTGAACACGGCGGTCTTCCGGGGGCTGGGCGAGGAGTTCCCGCTGTCGGCCTGAGCGGCTGTCGTGATGAGCGGCCCGGTCCGGACGGACGGCCGGAGACGGACCGGTCCCCCTCGGCCGCCGTGGCCGAGGGGGACCCGGAGCGAACGGCCCGCCGGCCTCAGTTGTCGATGTCGTAGTCGTCGCTGCGGCAGTTGATGCCGCCGAAGTACAGGTCACCGGTGCTGGGCGTGGTGATGGCCCCGAAGTACGGGCTGCAGGTGGCGTCCTTGTCACCGTGCGGCGGGCCGTCGAAGGCGGTGGCGGTCGCGGCGCCGCCGGCCGTCATGGCGGCGGTCAGCAGGACGGTGGCGAGGGCGGAGCGGATGCGCATGGGGTGCCTCTCACGTGAGGGAACGGTCAGGCGAGAGGTAACCCCTCGCGCTCGCGCGCACACGCGGTTCCACCCGTACGGCGGCGCCCGTCACCGTTCCAGGCGCACCCGTCCGCCGATCTCGATCCACCCTTCGGGCTGCGGCGCCGTCAGGATCTGCGAGCCGGCCCCCTGTGTGATGTTGAGGGCCCGGCCCAGCCGCTCGGTCAGCAGCAGCGCCGCGGCGCCCGTCGCCTCGTCCTCGTCGATGCCGTCGCCGCGCCCCGGGAAGGCGCGGGCCCGGACGCGCCCCGCCGGCTCGTCCTCCCAGGCCCAGGCGAAAATCCTTCCCCGGACTTCGTCCGGGGGCACCCCCATCTCGCTTCGCTCGCCCGGCGGCGGCACCGGCAGGTCGTCGACCTCGGCGACGGTGGCGTACTGACGCAGGGTGCACGGCGGGGCCCACTCGGGGCGGGCCTCGATCCAGCTGAACTCCCCGTCCAGGCGGGCGCCCACCACCCCGGCCGGGGTGACCAGCTCGGGCACGTCGAGCAGCCAGGCCGTGCCGACACAGGGGTGGCCGGCGAACGGCAGGCGCAGGGTGGGCGTGTAGATGTCGACGACGCCGCGCTCGGGATCGTCGACGAAGACGGTCTCGCTGAAGCCGAGCTTGGCGGCGAGTTCCTGCCGCTCGGCGGGGTCCGGCAGCACGGAGCCGTCGCGGACGACGCCGAGCTCGTTGCCGTATCCGCCGTTCGGCGCACAGAAGACGCGCAGTACGTCGTAATCAGTCACCGGGGCATTCAAGCATCGCTCACCGGTGGCCGGATCGGCGTGGGGTCTCGTCGAACGGCAGGGTGGCGAGTGTCTCCGTGTACGCCCCGGCCGGGCCGGCGTCCGGTGTCCGTCGCGGGCCGGCGGGGCGGGCCGC
>NZ_RAIF01000012.1:550903-551724 GCF_003671715.1 Streptomyces sp. E2N166
CGAGGCTGCCGCCGCCGATCGTGCCGCCCGTGGTCGTGCCGGTGCCGCCGATCGTGGAACCGGTGCCTCCGGTCGTCGAGCCGGACGTGCCGCCGGTACCGCCCGTGCCCGAGCCGCCCGTGCCGCCCGTGCCGCCGGTCGGGTCCGTGCCGCCGCCGTCCGGCAGTTCGGCGTCGTCACTCAGCGCCACCGACAGGTCGACGGCGTCGAGTGCCGTGCCGGCCGGGTAGTTGCCGAAGATCTTCGCGCCGGCCTCGGTGAGCGTGGCGGCGACGCCGTCGACGGTGATGACGTCGTTCCGTGCGGTCAGGTCGGCGGACCCGGCCTTCAGGTCGGCCAGGACGACGCCCTCGGTCCGGGTGCCGAGGCTGTTCACGTCAGCGGTCAGCGTGCCGGTGCCGCCGTCGAGCGTGGCCTTGAGGTTGCCGAGGGTCAGGTCGAGGCCGTAGGCGCCGTTCGTCTCGTGGCCCCTGAAGTTCACGGCGCCCTGGAAGGAGGCGGTGAGCTTGTCGGCGTCGGTGTCGTAGGTGCCGGTGGCGTCCTCGAAGGTGAACGGCCCGTTGCCGGCCGCCTGGGTGGCACCGCCCGAGACGGTGACCCCGCCCTTTGCGATGGAGCCGACGACATAGGACCGGAAGGACTCCTTCACGCCCCAGCCGAGGGTGCCGTCGGCTATCTCGCCCTTGGCGGGGGCCTCGGTGGCGGTGGCCGTGGCGGAGGGGGAGGCGCTGGTGCTCGCGGTCGGGTTCGGGGCGGACGTGGCGGACTCGGTGGCCGTGGGTTCCGGGTCCTGGGTCCGCGTCGCCGTCGCCGTCGCCGTC
>NZ_RAIF01000012.1:551734-560731 GCF_003671715.1 Streptomyces sp. E2N166
CGGGGAGGGCTCGGTGGTGGGGGCGCTCGTGGTGGGCGTGGGGCTGGGTGCCGGCGGCGCCTTCCGCACCACCGTCAGCGGGTCGCCCGCCGCGCCGTTGTAGCTCGCGCTGCCGAAGACCTCAGCGGCCTCCTCGGTCAGCGTGGTCGCCATGTCCGTCATCTCGCGGGTGACGGTGACCGTCGCGAGCGGCACGTCGTCCTCGGTCGTGCCGCCCCGGGTCACGTCGGCGGTGATCTCGGCGTCCTCGCTGTCGAACCTCACGTCCGACAGCGTGAGCGCGAAGCCGTGCGCCTTGGACTCGATGGCCAGGCTGCCCTTGAAGGCGAGGTTCATGGTGTGCGCGGTCGAGTCGTAGGCGCCCGTGCCGTCGACGAAGGTGAACGCGCCGTTGCCGGCGGCCTGCTTCGCGCCGTCCGCGGGAGTGAAGCCGCCCTTCGCGAAGGTGGCGACGTAGGTGCGGTACGACTGCTTGATGCCCCACGTCAGCTCGTAGTCCTTGAGCGGGACCTCGGCCGCCGAGGCGGTGGTCGCGCCGGCGGTGGCGAGCGCGGTGGCGCCCAGGGCGGCGGCCGTCGCCACGGCGGCGGCGAGTGCGGTGGAGCGGCGTCGTCTGACGGGCATGGCTCGGTTCTCCTTGGGTGGTGGGGCCGCGGGCGCGCGGTCCGGTGCGGGTTCGGCCTTCGTCCGCGGCGGTGGGTTCAGCCCTCGTCCGCGGGGGACGCGGCGGGCTGTGCGCGGCGCCTGCGGACGGCGACGGCCACGAGGGCCGCGGCCACCAGCAGCAGGGCGCCGGCCGCGAGGGAGACGGGCAGGGCGGGGAAGTCGCCGTCGTCGGTGGCGCTCGCGACGGGGTCGGCGGAGGGCTCGGGTCCGGTCGTCCGTTCCGCCTGCGGGCTCGCGCTCGTCGTGGGAGCGGTGCCCAGGTCGGGCAGGGCGGGCAGTTCCGCGTCGGCGGTGAGGGCGACGGCCAGGGAGACCGGGTCCATCACGGTGCCCGCTCGGTACATGCCGCCGAATGCCTCCGCGCCGCGCGCGGTGAGTTTCGCGGGAGCCTCGGTGATCTTCACCAGGCCGTCGGCCGGCTTCAGGCCCTCGGCGGCGAAGGTGACCAGGGGCACCTTCTCGCCCTTGAGGCCGGGGCCCGCCACGTCGGCGTAGAGCGTGCCCCTGCCGTCCTCGACGGTTGCCCGTACGGCACTGAGGCTCAGGTCGAGGCCGTGCGCGCCGGTGAAGCGCACCGCGCCCTCGAAGGCGGCGGCGAGGTCGCCGTCCTCGTACGTGCCCTCGCCGCCGGGGAAGCGGAAGAGGGCGCCGCCGTCCTGGGCGCCGGCGGTGAGGGCCCACTCGCCGTCGGCGATGTCGCCGGTGACGTACTCGCGGAAGGTGCGGCGTACGCCCCAGTCGACGGCGCCGTCCTCGATCGCGCCGCCGGAGGTCCGCCTCGGCTCGGGCGACTTGCGGGCCTCGGCGGGCGTGCTCGACGGCTTCGGCTCCTGCTGCCGCGCCGCCGCCTGGACGTCCACCGACAGGCTGACCGGGTCGAGGGCGGTCCCGGCGGTGTAGTACCCGGCGAACGACCTGGCGCCCTGGGCGGTGAGGGTGGCGGGCAGGTTGTCGAGAGCCACGGCGTCGCCGCCGCCCTTCATGTCGATGCCGCCGACGGAGAGTGCGGCGAAGGGCACCTGACGGGACGTCGTGACCGCCCCGGTGCCCTTCGCCTTGCTGGTGACGTCCACGAAGAGCGTGCCGGTGGAGCCGGAGATGCTCACGGTGGGACGGCTGACGGTGAGGTCCAGCTGATGGGCGCCGGCGCCGGTGCGGTGCCCGAGGAAGTGCACGCCGCCGGAGAAGGCGGCACGGAAGGCGCCCGTGTCGCCGTCGTAGGCGCCGGTCGCCGAGTGGAAGCGGAAGGCGCTGCCGCCGACGGTGGCCGCTCCGCCGGTCAGGGAGTAACTCCCCTTGGCGACGGGCCCGGTGACATAGCTCTGGAACGACGACTTGATGCCCCAGTCGAGCCGTCCGCCCTGCACGGTCCGGCTCTCGGCGTGCGCGGCGGTCACGGGGAGCAGGGCTCCGAGGACCGCCGCGCACAACACGGTGACCAGGGTGCGAAGACGGGCGGGCATGCGAAGTCCTCCGGATCGGGGGGCCGGTAGCGAACGAAGGTAAGGCTAACCTAAGCTCTAGCCGACTGATACTGGCGGTCGACGAGAGGAACGGACACCACCGTGCGACGCTTGCGGAACCGACTGGCGGGAGCACTGCTGTCCGTGCTCGCCCTGACCCTGACCGCCACCGGATGCGCGGGCTCCGCCGAGGCGGAGTCCGGCACCGGGACCGGCTCGGGGGCCGCCGCGGCGACGGACCCCGTCGCCGACCGGGTCGAGCCGCTCGCGAAGAGGCCCGAGCCGAGGCTCCCGGTGAGCGTCCGCTCGGCCGACGGCGAGCGGGTGACGGTGGAACGGGCCGAGCGCGTCGTCCCGCTCTCCGGCAGCCTCAGCGAGATCGTCTTCACGCTCGGGCTCGGCGACCGGGTCGTGGCCCGGGACGTCACCGCCACCTTCGAGCAGGCGGCGAAACTCCCCGTGGTCACCCGGGGCCACGACGTCTCCGCCGAGAGCGTGCTGTCGCTCAGGCCGGACCTGGTGATCGCCGAGACCACCACCGGGCCGGAGGAGGCCGTGGACCAGATCCGCGCCGCCGGTGTGCCGGTGCTGTTCGTCGAGGCGGCGAGGGGCCTGGACGACGTGGGCCCGCGCATCCGGGCGGTCGCCGGCGCGCTCGGCGTACCGGCGGCCGGGAGGGAACTGACACAGCGCTCGGAGGACCGGATCACGGCCGTGCGCGAGGACGTCGAGGACGTCTCCCACGGCGACCGGCCCCGCGTCGCCTTCCTGTACCTGCGCGGCTCGGCCTCCGTCTACCTCATCGGCGGCAGGGACTCCGGCGCCGGCTCGCTGATCGAGGCGGCAGGCGCGGTGGACGCCGGGGCCGCCTCGGGCCTGGAGAAGGACTTCACCGCCATCACCAGCGAGGCGCTCGTGAAGGCGGCGCCCGACGCGATCCTCGTGATGAGCAAGGGGCTCGAATCGGTCGGCGGCGTCGACGGGCTGGTGAGGATCCCCGGCGTCGCCCAGACCCCGGCCGGACTGGACCGCCGGATCGTCTCGGTCGAGGACGGCGTACTCCTCAACTACGGCCCGCGCACCGACCAGGTGCTGAAGTCGGTCGTGGCCCAGCTCTACGGCGAGGACGGCGCCCGGTGACCGTACTGGACAAGCCGATTCGCCCCGGGGCGCCCGCCGGGCCTGCCTCTCCCCCGCCCCGCGGCCGGCGCACCGCCGCCTGGCTGCTGACCGCCGCCCTGGTCGCCGGCCTCCTGCTCCTCGTCCCGGTCGCGGCCGGCACCGGTGCCTACCCGATCCCGGTCGGCGACGTGCTCGGCTCACTGCTGAACCGGAGCGGGCTCGGCGGTACGGAGCTGGACCGGGTGGCCGAGTCGGTGCTGTGGAACGTGCGGTTCCCGAGGATCGTGCTGGCGCTGCTGGTGGGCGCCTCGCTGGGCTGCGCGGGCGCGCTGATGCAGGGCGTTTTCGGCAACCCGCTCGCCGAGCCGGGGGTCATCGGCGTCTCCTCGGGCGCGGCGGTCGGCGCGGTCGCCGCCATCGCGTTCGGTCTGAACTTCCTCGGCACCTGGACGGTGTCCGTCTTCGCGTTCGTCTCCGGCCTGGTCACCGTCCTGGTGGTGTACGCGATGTCCCGCTCGGGCGGCCGCACGGAGGTCGTCACGCTGATCCTCACGGGCATCGCGGTGAACGCCTTCGCGGGGGCGCTGATCGGGCTGTTCCTGTTCTTCGCGGACACGGCGGCGGTCAACCAGATCACCTTCTGGCAACTGGGCTCGCTCGCCCAGGCGACCTGGCCGAAGGTGCTCGCGGTACTGCCCTGCGCGGCGCTCGGACTCGGGCTCGCCCCGCTGTACGCCCGCCGCCTCGACCTCCTCGCGCTGGGCGAGCGCCCGGCCCGGCACCTGGGCGTGGACGTGGAGCGGCTGCGGGTCGTACTCGTCCTGGTGATCGCGCTGCTGACCGCGGCGGCCGTGAGCGTGGCCGGGGTCATCGGCTTCGTCGGACTCGTGGTCCCGCACCTGCTGCGGATGGTGGCGGGCCCCGGACACCGGTTCCTGATCCCGGGCAGCGCGCTGCTCGGCGCGCTGGTGCTGCTCGCCGCCGACCTGGCGGCCCGCACGGTCGCCGAGCCCGCCGAGCTGCCGCTCGGGGTGCTGACGGCGCTGCTGGGCAGTCCGTTCTTCTTCTGGCTGCTGCGCCGCACCCGGCGCAGGCAAGGGGGTTGGGCATGAGAGGCACGAGCACGAGGACCGTGAACGCCAGGGGACTGCTGCGCCTCGTACCGTCCCGCCCGGTGCCGCCGCCCCCGGCCGCGCCCGGCGACGTCCTCGCCGAGGCCGAGGGCCTGCGCGTCCACCTCGGTGGCCGGCCGGTCCTCGACGGCGTGTCCGTCACCGTCCGGGCGGGCGAGCTGCTCGCCCTGGTCGGCCCCAACGGGGCGGGCAAGTCCACCCTGTTGGGGGCGCTGTCCGCCGATGTCCCGGCCGACGAGGGGGTCGTACGCGTCCACGGCCGTCCGGTGACGGAGTGGTCCGCGCCGGAACTGGCGCTGCGCCGGGCCGTGCTGCCCCAGTCGGCGTCGCTGTCGTTCCCGTTCCCGGTCGAGGAGGTGGTCCGGATGGGCCGGGCGCCCTGGGCGGGGAGCGACCTGGCGGACGAGGACGACGCGGCCGTGGCCGAGGCGATGGCGCGCACGGAGGTGACCGGCTTCGCCGGGCGGCCGTACTCCGCGCTCAGCGGCGGCGAACGGGCCCGGGTCGCGCTCGCCCGGGTGCTCGCGCAGCGCGCTCCCCTGCTGCTGCTCGACGAGCCGACCGCGGCACTGGACCTGCGGCACCAGGAACTGGTGCTGCGGCTGTGCCGGGAGCGGGCGCGGGCCGGGGACGCGGTGGCCGTCGTACTGCACGACCTCTCACTGGCGGCGGCGTACGCGGACCGGGTCGCGATCCTGCGCGCGGGGCGGGTCGCGGCCGGCGGGCCGCCGGCGGAGGCCCTCTCCGAGGGGCTGCTGTCCGAGGTCTACGACCAGCCGGTGGAGGTACTGCCGCACCCGCGCACGCGGGCGCCGCTGGTCGTCCCGAGGCGCGAGCCGTGACGTGGGATCACGGCGTGGCCGCTGTACCCGGTCCCGGCGCCCGCGCGCTCAGGACCTGTCCGGCGGATCATGCCGCGGACACGGGGGCCGGCACGCCCGTCCGCGGCGTTGCCGTCGGTTGCCAGGGCTCCGCCCCGTCGCCCTCCTCCGCCTTGCAGCTGACGCACCAACCCCCGCTCACCCGCGCTGATCGGGCGCCGTCGCTTTCCTGCGACCTGGTCCGCCGGACAGGCCCTCGCCCCGGTAGGGTTCGCCTCCGGGAAGGGGAAGGTGAAGCAACCTGATGAGCAGGGATCGCGGCCCTCGTTGGCCCCGCAGGCTTGACCGGAGCACGCTGATAGCGGCCTCGGCGACCGCTTTGTCGTTGACGGCGAGCGGATGCGTGGTGGTGCACGGCGAGCGCGAGGTGCTCCCGTCGACCACGCGGGCCGAGGCCGCGAAGGCGCTCCAGCAGTTCACCTCCGCCTACAACGCGGCCGACAAGGCCTACGACCCCTCCCTGGACGCCGATCACACCACCGGCGCCCTCGCCGCCATCGACTCGGCGCGGCTGGAGGCGGGCCGGGCCAACAATCCGGACGGCAACCCGTCGCACACGCCGCTGGAGCTGACGGACGCGAAGTTCACGATCCCGAAGAAGGCGGGCTGGCCTCGCTGGTTCGTCGCGGACACCAAGGCCAACAAGGGCGGCGACGCCCGCTGGCTGCTGGTCTTCACCCGCGACGGCCTGGAGGAGACCTGGCAGGCGGCCTATCTGACGCTGGTCGCGCCCGACAAGATGCCCGAGTTCAAGACCGACCGGGACGGCTGGGCCGAGGCCGTCCCCGCGAACTCCACCGGCCTGGCAGTTCCGCCGGCCGACCTGAGCAGGGACTACACGGCGTATCTGAAGGACGGCGGGAAGACCTTCGCGGACGGCGCCCACACCAGTTCCTGGCGGGAGTTGCGCGAGAAGCGGTCGATCCGTCCCGGCCTGGTCACGCAGTACATCGACGAGCCGCTGACGAACGGCGACCACGCGCCGCTGGCGCTGCGCACGGAGGACGGCGGGGCGCTGGTGTTCTTCACCACGCGGCACTTCGAGAAGCAGACCTGGGCGCAGGGCGCGTCGGTGCCGACGCCGAGCAAGGACGTACTGGCGCTGACGGACGGCGAGATCAAGCAGTCGCTGACGATGGAGTTCGTCTCCAACGGGGTCGCGCTCGACCCGGCGCGGGGCGCGGGGGACGGACAGGTGTCGGTGCTGGGGCGGGTCCAGGGTCTTACGTCGGCGAAGGGCGAGTAGCGGCAGGTGGCGCCGTGCTCGCTCAGCGGCGCGAGGGCCAGGCCGTGCCCGCGTGGTCGCTCTCCTCGCCGGCGTGCCGGGCACAGGCGTCGGTGAGGATCTCCAGCAGGGTCAGCGGGTCCGGCAGCGGGTGCTCCGGGCCGCGCACCCAGTGCACCGTCCGGTCCTCACCGGGCAGGCGGGCGGGGGGTACGAGGACGTAGGAGCCGCGGCAGTGCCAGCGCAGGCCCGGATGCTCGTCCATCGTCTCGGGGTGGCAGTCCAGCTCGCAGGGCCACCACTCGTCCTCCTCCTCGGGGGTGCCCCGGGTGAGGGTGAACATCAGCATGCGGCCGTCGTCGCTCTCGGCGACCGGGCCGACCTCGATGCCGGCGTCGAGCAGGCGCCGGAGCGCCTCGCGACCGGCCTGGAGGGGGACGTCGAGGACGTCGTGCACCATGCCGGTCGCGGTGATGAAGTTGGCCTCGGGCTGGTGACGGGCCCAGCGCTCGATCTGCGCGCGGTCGGTGGTGGACTGCGTCTGCCAGGCGAACGACACCGGGTGCCGGGCGGGGGTGGGACAGCCGACGCGGTCGCACGAGCAGCGGTATCCGGCCGGGTGCGCGGCGGGCGCCAGCGGCAGTCCCGCACCGGCGGCGGCGAGCAGCAGATCCTCCCGGCCACCGTCACCGGCGGCCTCCTTGGGGCGGCGTCCGCGCAGCCACTGGGAGAGTTTGCCCTGCAGGCCGCTCCGACCGCCGAACTCCGCGCTCATCTATCCCCTTCGCCTCGCCGTCGTGCGCTCCAGCATGCCCTATGGTCGCACCATTCGGCGCTTCGGGGTCGGGAAGGGACAAACTTCCCTGGTCAGGCTTCTTTGGTCATCGCGGAGCGAGCCCGTGGAGCGCGTAGTCGACGAGCGTGTCGGTGTAGGCGTGGGAGATGGGCCCGGTGTGCTGCAGCCAGCGCTGGGCGAGCGGGGAGACGAAGAGCTCCAGTCCGATGCGCGGGTCGATGTCCGGTCGCACGTGACCGGCGTCCTGGGCGGCGCGCAGCCGGTCGGCGTGGAGCTGGAGCGACGGCTCCAGGAGCCTGGTGACGAACTCCCGGCCCAGCTGTTCGTTGACGACGCCCTCCGCGGCCAGGGCGCGGTAGGGGGCCTCGAACTTCGGATCGCGCAGTTCGTCGACGGTGGCGCGCAGCACGGCCTTGAGGTCGGCGGCGAGGTCACCGGTGTCCGGGATGGCGTACGCCTCCTCGCCGGCGGCCTGCACGGCCCGCTCCCCCAGGTCGAGGAAGGCCTCCAGCAGGACGTCGGCCTTGGCGGTCCACCAGCGGTAGATCGTCTGCTTGCCGACACCGGCGCGGGCGGCGATGCCCTCGATGGTGGTCTTGGGGTAGCCGACCTCGGCGACGAGGGCGAGAGCGGCGTCGTAGATGGCCTGACGGGACCGCTGACTGCGTCGGGTGGCGTCGGGATGCGGCCTGTCGGGCGCGGGAGTCGGGGCGTGGGCTGGTTTCTGAGCGGCCATGTCCCGAATTTATCAGGTTGACAAGACGGAACGTCTCGCCGACAGCCTGTGCGGCAGCGGCAGCGGCAGCGGCAGCAGGCACAGGAAGGCGAGCCCGCGAGCGACGAGACGTCGTGAGCGGGACGACGCGTGAGCGGGGTGGACGCCCCTACCGCGTAGGCGGATCGGTCTCCGGCTCCGGCTCCGGCTCCGGCTCCGGCTCCGGCTCCGGCGGGGGCCAGGGATCCCCCCAGTCCGCGTCGCGGGCGGCCTTGTACAGGTCGCCGTGGCGCTTGGTGACCGTCCGGCGGCGAAGCTGCTCGTCGGGCTCGCACAGGTCGAGCAGTACCTGCCCCTTGCGGATCTGCGGACGCCGGATCACCCGGGCGTGGGCGGGGTCGACCGGGAGCCGGGTGGCTGCGACATAGCTGAACTTCTCGTCCTCGTAGGCGAGGGAGCCGCCCTTGACCTGGCGGTGCAGGGAGGAACGGCTGACCCGCGCCGCGAAGTGGCACCAGTCCGTGCCGGGGACGATGGGGCAGGCGGCGCTGTGCGGGCAGGGGGCGGCGACCTGGAACCCGGCGGCGATCAGCCGGTCGCGGGCCTCGATGACCCGGGCGTACCCGTCCGGGGTGCCGGCCTCCACGATCACGACGGCCCGCGCGGCGGAGGCGGCGGCGTCGACGAGGGCGGCGCGGTCGGTGCCGGTCAGCTCGTTGAGCACATAGGAGACGGTGACGAGATCAGTGCTCTCGACCGTGAGCGCCGCTCCGATCCGAGAGCGCTGCCAACGCACGTCGCGCAGGGCCGGGTGGGCGGCGGCGATCTCCCGGCCGAGGGCCAGCGCGGGCTCGGCCCAGTCGAGCACGGTCACCGGACGGACGCCGCCCCAGGTGGCACTGGCGGCCCAGGTGGCCGCGCCGGTCCCGCCGCCGACGTCGACATGGCTCCCGGGCACCCAGCCGGGCACGGCGTCCGCGAACGCCGCCAGCGCGG
>NZ_RAIF01000012.1:560927-567860 GCF_003671715.1 Streptomyces sp. E2N166
TCGCCGGCATGCGGTACGCGGCGTAGGCGACGACGTCCGCGCGGTCCCGCAGGATCGGGGCGTCGGTCGGGGTGGCCCCGCGATAGTTGGCGATCAGCCGCTCAACGGCCTGCGCGGCCTGCCGGGGCGGAAGCCCGTCGACCAGGTCGGCGAGGGCGGCGCGCAGGGTGTCGGCGGGGGTGGCGGGGTCGTTCACCCGGCGATTCTACGGGGCGGGCCGAGTGCCGCCGTCGGTGCGCGTCACGCCATCCCGCAGGCATCCCGCCCGCACCCGCAGCCCGCTCAGATCTCTCGCACCGCCCGCGCCACCCGCGTCCCCAGCGCCGCCCGCGGCCCGTTGTCCGGGGCGCGGCGGCGCGGATGGACCGTATTGGCGAGGAGGACCGCGAACGTGTCCGTCCCCCGGTCGAGGACGAGCATCGTGCCCGTGAACCCGGTGTGCCCGGCCGCCCCCCGCCCCGCCAGCTCGCCCATGAACCACGGCTGGTCCAGGGCGAACCCGAGCCCCGGCTCGGTCAGGAGCAGTTCCACGAAATCGGGCCCGAGGATCCGCGCCGGCCCGTAAGAGCCGCCCGCCAGCAGCGCACGGCAGAAGACCGCGAGGTCCCGCCCCGTCGAGAAGAGTCCCGCGTGACCGGCCACCCCGCCCAGCGCCCACGCGTTCTCGTCGTGGACGACACCCCGCAGCATCCCCCGGTCCGCCTTCGCCCACGGCTGCCGCTGGTCCTCCGTCGCCGCCGCCCCCGGGCAGGGCCCGAAGTGGGTCGCCGTCATGCCCAGCGGCCGGGTGATCCCGTCGTGGACGAGGACGTCGAGGCCACGGCCGGTGATGCGTTCCAGGACCTGCTGGAGGAGCAGCATGTTCAGGTCCGAGTAGCAGTACGTGCCGGGCACCCCCACCGGCGGCTCCGCCCGCAGCCGTCGCAGTCGTTCCTCGTCGTCGGCGCAGTCGTACAGCGGGAGTTCGGGCCGCAGCCCGGAGGTGTGGGTGAGCAGCTGCCGCACCGTGACGCCGTGCGCGGCGGCGGCCCGGAAGTCCGGCAGGTACGCCCCGACCTTGGCGTCGATGCCGAGCGTGCCCCGTTCGATCTGCTGCACGGCGGCGACCGCCGTGAACACCTTCGTGAGGGACGCCAGGTCGAAGGGCGTGCCGACGGTCATCGGCACCCGGGAGCGGGCTGGCAGTTCCACGCCCGTGTCGGTGCGCGGATCATAGGACGCGTAGCGCACGGCCCAGCCCGCCGCCTCCTCGACGGCGAGCACGGGTCCGCGTCCGACGGCCACCACGGCGCCCGCCGCCCAGGGCCGCTCGCCGGTGGTGAGGTCGTGCACCTCTTCGACGACACGGCGGAGCTGCCCGGGGTCGAGTCCGGCCCGCTCCGGGGTGTCGCTGCGCAGTCTCGGCACGCTCAGCTGTCTTCTCCCTCGCCCGTCGTCCGTCCCGTGACAGGACGGCACATTCCCACCAGGAACGCGAGTGCCACCAGCGCCGACGCCAACTGGACCACGGCCATCGGCAGGGCGGTGTCCTCCCCCGCGATCCCGACGAGCGGGGAGGCGATGGCGCCGATGAGGAAGGAGGACGTGCCGAGCAGCGCGGAGGCGGAGCCGGCGGACTTCCTGACCCGCATCAGGGCGAGCGCCTGGGTGTTGGGCATGCTGATGCCCATCGCGGACATCAGCACGAACAGCGCGGCGGCGACCGGTACGAGGCCGACCTCGCCGAAGACGCCCAGGGTCATCAGCAGCAGGGCGGTCGCGGCGGCGATGACGATGAGGAGCCCGAGTCCCAGCACCCGGTCCAGCCGGGCCCGTCCGACCAGGACCTTGCCGTTGATCTGCCCCACGACGATCAGGCCGATCGAGTTGAGGCCGAACAGCAGGCTGAACGTCTGCGGGGAGGCGCCGTAGATCTCCTGGATGACGAACGGGGACGCCGAGACGTAGGCGAACAGCGAGGCGAAGGTGAAGCCGCCCGCGAGCATGTACCCGGTGAAGGCGCGGTCGGCGAGCAGCCCGCGCATCGCGCGCAGGGTGTCGCCGGCCCCGCCCGCGTGCCGCTCCTCCTCCGGGAGCGTCTCGGGCAGCTTGGCCCACACGACGACTCCCAGCACCACCCCGACCACGGTGAGCACGACGAACACACCCCGCCAGTCCGTCACCCGCAGGATCTGCCCGCCGATGAGCGGCGCGACGATCGGCGCGACCCCGGAGATCAGCATGAGTGTGGAGAAGAAGCGGGCCATGGCCACGCCGTCGTACAGGTCCCGGACGACGGCCCGGGCGATGACGATCGCGGCGGCGCCCGCGAGTCCCTGCGCCAGCCGGAAGGCGACGAGGAGTTGGATGGTGGGCGCGAACGCGCACAGGACGGTGGCGACGACGTAGACGGCGAGACCGGCCAGGAGCGGGCGGCGGCGGCCCCACCTGTCGCTCATCGGTCCGACCACGAGCTGGCCGAGCGCCATGCCGGCCAGGCACGCGGTGAGCGTGAGCTGGACGGTCGCGGCGGGCGCGTGGAGGGACCGGGTGACCTCCGGGAGCGCCGGGAGGTACATGTCCATCGCCAGCGGCGGCGTGGCGGTCAGGCCGCCGAGGATGAGTGTGACGAGCAGGCCGGTGCGGCGGGTGGCGCGCAGCGAGCGGGCGGCCGGTCCCGTTTCCGGTCCGGCCGCCTGCGCAGGCTTCGAGGTCTTCGGTGTGGTGTCCGGTGACGTGTGCGGTATGGACGGCCCGCGCTCGGGCATGTGCCCCTCCCTCTTCGACAGATCCGCCACCTATGCTCTCAGCTCGTACGGACTTGAACGAACAGACTCGAACAACCTGAGCGAGGGTGGGGCAGGGTGTCAGCGGTGACCGGGCAGAAGGTGCGCTGGGGGATTCTGGCGACCGGCGGGATGGCGGCGACGTTCACGGCGGATCTGGTCGATCTGCCGGACGCGGAGGTCGTGGCGGTGGCCTCACGGACGGAGGCGTCGGCGAAGGCGTTCGCGGAGCGGTTCGGGATACCGCGGGCGTACGGCGACTGGGAGACGCTGGCGCGGGACGAGGACGTCGACGTGGTGTACGTCGCCACGCCGCACTCGGCGCACCGGACGGCCGCCGGCCTGTGTCTCGAGGCGGGGCGGAACGTGCTGTGCGAGAAGCCGTTCACGCTGAACGCGCGCGAGGCGGCGGAGCTGGTCGCGCTCGCCCGGCAGGGCGGCCGCTTCCTGATGGAAGCGATGTGGATGTACTGCAACCCGCTGGTGCGGCGGCTGAAGTCACTGGTCGACGACGGCGCGATCGGCGAGGTCCGCAGCGTCCAGGCGGACTTCGGGCTGGCGGGTCCCTTCCCGCCCGCGCACCGTCTGCGCGACCCCGCGCAGGGCGGCGGCGCGCTGCTCGACCTGGGTGTGTACCCGGTGTCGTTCGCCCAGCTGCTGCTGGGTGAGCCCTCGGACATCGCGGCGCGAGCGGTGCTCTCCGACGAGGGCGTCGATCTCCAGACGGGTGCGCTGCTCTCCTACGAGAGCGGCGCTCTCGCTTCGGTGCACTGCTCCATCACCGGCGGTACGCCCAACTCCGCCTCGGTCACCGGTTCCGAGGGCCGCATCGACGTCCCGTACGGCTTCTTCTTCCCGGACCACTTCGTACTGCACCGGGACGGCCAGGACCCGCGGGAGTTCCGGGCCGACCCGGGCGACGGCCCCCGGGCCAGCCTCAAGCACGAGGCCCGGGAGGTGATGCGCGCCCTGCGCGCCGGTGAGACCGAGTCCCCGCTGGTCCCGCTCGACGGCACCCTGGCCGTGATGCGGACGCTCGACGCGATCCGGGACCGCGTCGGCGTCCGCTACCCCGGCGAGGAGCGTGCGGTCACGCCGGCTTGAGCCCCTGCTCCCCCACCTCCGTCACGAAGGACCCGGCGGTCGTCAGCGGCGCGCCCTGCGTGGTCACGTGGGACACCGTCTTGAAGTCGGCGCGCGCCGACTTCCGGCCGAGTGACACGGTCGCGTAGCCGCGCCGCCCGTTGAAGAACTTCAGGTGCGGGTTGGCGGCCATGAGGGTGTCCCAGTTGGACGGCTTATCCGAGCCGTCGCGCCCGCTGGTGACGGAGGTGGTGACGATCTCCGTGCCCACGGTCCGGGAGTCCGGGTCGGAGAAGTCGCGCTTGATGTCGAAGCCGTAGGAGACGTGCACGTCGCCGGTGAGGACCATGAGGTTCTCGATGCCGGCGGCCTGCGCGCCGGCCAGCACCCGCTCGCGGGAGGCCGGGTAGCCGTCCCAGGAGTCCATGGAGACCTTGGACGGCGTGGTGGTCATGTTGTACCGCTGCGAGAAGGTGACCTGCTGGGGCACCACGTTCCACAGGGCGTCCGACCGGTGCCAGCCGTTGATCAGCCAGCGTTCCTGGGCGTCGCCGGTCAGCGTGCGGCCCGGGTCCTCGGACTCGGGGCCGGGGAACTGCCAGCCGTCGCCGTAGGCCTGGTCGGAGCGGTACTGGCGGGTGTCGAGCACGTCGAACTGGGCCAGCCGGCCCCAGTGCAGGCGGCGGTAGAGCTTCAGGTCGGCGCCGTCGGGCAGCTGCGGGCGGCGCAGCGGCATGTTCTCCCAGTAGGCCCGGTAGGCGGCGGCCCGGCGGATGAGGAACTCCTCCGGCGGGACGCTGTTCTCCGGCGTCCCGTCGGCGTAGTTGTTCTCGGTCTCGTGGTCGTCCCAGGTGACGACGAACGGGTGCGCGGCGTGCGCGGCCCGCAGGTCGGGGTCCGACTTGTAGAGGGCGTACCGCAGGCGGTAGTCCTCCAGGGTCACCGTCTCGCGCTCGAACAGGGAGGGCAGGGTGCCGGCCGGGTAGGCGCGCCGGCCGGCGACGTCGTCGACGGCGTACTCGTAGAGGTAGTCGCCGAGGTGGAAGACGACGTCCACGTCCTCCTGGGCCAGGTGCTTGTACGCGGTGTAGTAGCCCTCGTCGTACTTCTGGCAGGAGACCACGCCGAAGGTGAGGTCCCCGACCCGGCTGCGCTGCGCGGGCGCGGTGCGGGTGCGCCCGGCCGGGCTGACCCAGCGGCCGACGCGGAAGCGGTAGTAGTAGACGTGGCCCGGAGCGAGGTGGTCGACCTCGACGTGCACGGTGTGGTGGAACTCGGGGTGGGCGGTGGCCTTGCCCCGTCTGACGACTCGGCGGAACCGTTCGTCGAGGGCGAGTTCCCAGCCCACGTCGACGCGTTTGGCGGGCAGGCCGCCGTCGGCCTGGTACGGGGCGGGTGCCAGGCGCGTCCACAGCAGGACGGAGTCGGACTGCGGGTCGCCGGAGGCGACGCCGAGCGTGAAGGGATCGTCGGTGAGCCGGGCCGCGTCGAGTTCGGCGGCGCTCGCGGTGCCGGCGGCCGGCAGGTTCACGGAGAAGGCGAGCGCGGCGGCGGCGCCGGTGACGGTCAGGAAGCGACGGCGGCCCAGGTGGCGGGCGGCGGCGCGGAGTTCGGGCGCGTGCGAGGGCCGGGACTGGGCCTGGTGGTTCGCGGGTGTCATCCGTTCCTCCCCATGCAGTGGTTGCATGAGGCATTCGAATGGCCGGGGACGACCCTGGCTTGGCGCGGACATGGCGATCCCATGTCGGACGGATGAGATCCGCATGATCCGCCACGCGTACGCTGCCGACTCATGAACACCGTGAGAACCGCCGACGAGGAACAGGCCGGCAAGGAAGAAGTCGGCAAGAAGGAGGCACGGCGCGTCGCCGTCGTCACGGGCGCCGGGTCCGGCATCGGCCGGGCGGTCGCCGTCGAACTACTGGCGGCCGGCTGGTCGGTGGCCCTCGCCGGCCGGCGCGTCGAGACGCTGGAGGAGACGGCCGCACAGGCCCCCGCGGGCAGTGCGACGGCACTCCCGGTCCGCACCGACGTGTCACATCCCGGGGACGTGACGGCGCTGTTCGACGCCGTACGCGACCGCTTCGGGCGGCTGGACCTGCTGTTCAACAACGCCGGGACGTTCGGCCCGGGCGGCGTGCCGGTCGAGGACCTGCCCTACGAGGCGTGGCGGCACGTGGTGGACACCAACCTGAACGGCGCGTTCCTGTGCGCGCAGGCGGCGTACCGGCGGATGAAGGAGCAGAGCCCGCAGGGCGGCCGGATCATCAACAACGGCTCGATCTCGGCCCACACGCCGCGCCCGCACTCGGTGGCGTACACGGCGACCAAGCACGCGCTGACGGGCCTGACCAAGTCACTGTCGCTGGACGGCCGCCCCTACGGCATCGCGGTCGGCCAGATCGACATCGGCAACGCGGCGACCGACATGACGGCCGGCATGCAGACCGGCGCGCTCCAGGCCAACGGGGAGACGGCACCCGAGCCCGTGATGGACGTCGCCGACGTGGCGCGCACGGTGCGGCACATGGCGGAGCTGCCGCTGGAGGCGAACGTGCAGTTCGCGACGGTCATGGCGACGGCGATGCCGTATGTGGGACGCGGCTGAGTCCACCGTGTCGTTTCACACGATCGGAATATAAGAGTCCGCGGTATTGCAGCCGTTGGCGGACATGTGCTCAACTCTCCTTCACGAGAGCTTCACACTTGGAGCGTTGGCCTTCCGCACCGCTCAGGGCGATCCGCAGGCCATACCGAGGGGGGAGGCGGCAGCCGTCCCGCCGCACCGGCTGGGGGTGGGCCCCCGCGTGGGACCGCGGGCTACACACCGGTGGGCGGAACGGCTGCCGCGCAGATCACGCGAGTACGCGCTACGCCTGCCCGGTCTCGAACCGCGCGATCCGGCCCTCCTCGTTCACCGTGAAGTCCCACCGCGTACGCATCTCACCCCAGGTGTCGTTGCTGTAGCGGGCGAGGAGGGCGCGGCCCCCGTTCGACTCGTTGTCGACCTCCATGTGCCCGTGGGAGGAGAAGATCTCCTGTTCGACCCACTGGGTGAGGTCCCGGTCGTTCCCGTCGTCGGCCA
>NZ_RAIF01000012.1:567912-582041 GCF_003671715.1 Streptomyces sp. E2N166
ATCTGGGGCTGCTGCTGCTCCGCCTGGGTACCGGCGGCGTCCTGGCCGCGCACGGCGCGCAGAAACTGCTCGGCTGGTTCGGCGGCGGCGGCATCGAGGGCACCGGCCAGGCCATGGAGGCCATGGGCTACACGCCGGGCCGGGCCAGCGCCACCGCGGCCGGCCTCGCGGAGGCGGGCGGCGGAACGCTGCTGGCACTGGGCCTGGCCACCCCGGCCGCGGGCGCGGCGGCGGCCGGCGCGATGGTGGGCGCCGCGGCGGTGCACGCTCCGAACGGCTTCTTCGCACAGACCGGCGGCTACGAGTACGCGGTGTCCCTCGGCCTGACCGCCGCCGGCCTCGCGGTCACGGGTCCGGGCCGCCTCTCCCTGGACCACGCGCTGGGCCACGCGGTCGACCGGAACTGGATGGTCCCGGCCGCCCTGGCGGCGACGGCCGCGGCCACGGCGGTCGTGGTGGGAGCCCGGAACAAGCGGGTACGGAAGGCGGCGGAGGGCGAACAGGAACCGCTGTTCGACTGACGCACCGGTCCCGGCCGCCCCGCCCTCCGTGGCAGGCTGCCCCGCATGAGCGACGACCGCGACGGCACGCCCACCGGCCTCTGGGACACCATCGACGACCTGTGGAAGTGGCTGGAGGCCGACCAGCCCGTCGGCGGCAGGGAGGGCCTCCTGCTGCGCATGCTGAAGCTGTCCGAGGAGGTCGGCGAGGTGTCCGAGGCGGTGATCGGCGCGACCGGCCAGAACCCCCGCAAGGGCATCACCCACACGTGGGACGACGTCGAGGCCGAGCTGTGCGACGTGGTGATCACGGCGCTGGTGGCACTGCGGACGCTGACGCCGCAGGCACGGGAGGTGTTCGCGCGGCATCTGGCACGGGTGGCGGGTCGGTCGCTGTCGTCCGGCACGTGAGCCCGGCACGTGAGCCCGGCACGTGGGCCCGCTGCGTGGGTCCGGTGCGTGGGTCCGGTGCGTGAGGTGCTGAGGCGCCGGGCCCGGGGTGTCCCCCGGGCCCGGACACACGCGGTGCGGGTCAGCCCGTACTGCAGGAGACCGTCGGCCAGGTCCAGTTGCCGTTGGCCTGGATGGTGGCACCCCAGTTGTCGCCGCTGCCGTTGGACTTGGCGGTCAGCGTCTGCGCGCCGGGATAACTCGCGTCGACGTTCCAGGTGGACATGACCTTCGCCGGAGACGGCACGTTCATCGTCACGGTCCAGTCACTCGCCCCGCTCACCGAGACGTTGAGGTTGTACCGGTCCCCCCACCGCTGCCCGGCGGACACCGTCGCGACGCACCCGGCGCCCCCACCGCCACCGCCACCGCCGTCACCACTCCCGTCGGGAGCGACGGCACGTCCGGTCTGCGGCGAGATCATGCCGGCGCACAGGCCCTTGCTCGCCAGCGTCTGCGCGATGCGCGGGACGGCCGCGAGGGTGTTGGCCGGCCAGTCGTGCATGAGGACGACCTGGCCGTTGCCCAGCCGGGAGACGGCCTGCACGATCGCGTCGGTACTGGCGTTGTTCCAGTCCTGCGAGTCGACGTCCCAGATCACCTCGGTCAGCCCGTACTTGGCCTCGACCGACCGCAGGGTCGCGTTGGTCTCGCCGTACGGCGGCCGGAACAGCTTGGGCGTACCGCCACCCGCGCTCGCGATGGCCTGCTGGGTCCGGGAGATCTCGGAGTCCATCTGCGACTGGCTGAGCTGGGTCATGTGGGGGTGGGTGTAGCTGTGGTTGGCGACCCACATGCCGGCGTCGACCTGTGCCCGGACGAGGGACGGGCTCTGGGCCGCGTACTGGCCCTGGTTGAACATGGTGGCCCGCAGCCCGTTCTGCTTGAGCGCGTTGAGCAGGGCCTGGGTGTTGCCGGAGGGGCCGTCGTCGAAGGTGAGTCCGACGTAGCCGTTGCAGGCGGCGGCCCGCGCGGGGGCGGCGTCGGCTGCGACGGTACCCGCCGCGGCCAGCGCGGCGACGGCCAAGCCGGTGACCAGGGAACGTAACCCGGGACGGATTCTGCTACGCATACGAGTAAGTCCTCCTCACTCCTCGTGCCGGGGCTCAGCCGGCGCTGCAGGAAACCGTCGGCCAGGTCCAGTTGCCGTTGGCCTGGATGGTGGCACCCCAGTTGTCGCCGCTGCCGTTGGACTTGGCGGTCAGCGTCTGCGCGCCGGGATAACTCGCGTCGACGTTCCAGGTGGACATGACCTTCGCCGGAGACGGCACGTTCATCGTCACGGTCCAGTCACTCGCCCCGCTCACCGAGACGTTGAGGTTGTACCGGTCCCCCCACTTCTCCCCGGCGGACACCGTCGCGGCACAGCCACCGCCGCCACCGCCGCCACCACCACCGCCGCCGCCGCCCGTGCCGCCGACGGTGATGTTGGAGCTGCCGCTGCTCTGGTAGCCCTCGGTGGCCATGATCATGTAGTAGCTGAAGTTGCCCAGCGGCATCCCGGCCCGCGACCACGCGTCGAAGTGGTTGCCGGTGGTGATGGTGCCACCGGTCCGCTTGGACTGCCGCACGCTCCAGTACTGGTCGAAGGTGCGGGTGCCCTCGACGGAGGGCGCGTTGTAGCGGGTCGTCTTGTAGATGTCGTAGGTGCCGCCGTCGGTGGTCACGGTGCCCTTGTACTCGCCCGTGGGCCGGTAGGTGCCCCAGTTGTCGACGATGTAGTACTCGACGAGCGGGTTCGACGTCCACCCGTAGAGAGTCAGGTACGCGTTGCCGGACGGGTTGAAGGTGCCCGAGTACTGCACGGTCCGGCGTCCGCCGTTGCTCCAGCCCTTGCCCGCGACGAAGTTGCCGGTGTTGCGCCAGGAGGTGCTGTACTGGCCGCCGGACCCCATGTCCATGGAGACGGTGCCCTGGCTGTCGGTCCAGAACGAGTAGTAGTAGCCGTTGTTGGTGCCCTCCTGGTTGGTCGTGACGACCGTGCCGGCGTGGGCGGTGCCCGGCAGCATAAGCGCGGCCAGGGCGGCCAGCGTGAAGGCCCACGCACTTCTGACGAGCAGCGTGACGGTGCCGCTTCTGCGACGCCCGGGTCGGACGAGCACGTTCATGACGGTGCTTCCTCTCCGTGGGGGTTCCGTGGGGGTGTGACAACGGCGCCAGTGTTGGCCCGCACCCGTCGGGCGTCAACAGTTTCGGTAAATCTTTCGAAACCTTCGCCCCTGCCACGCCGTTCACAGATCGACAGAAAGAGCAGCTCAACCCAGCTAAACGGATTGAGGAAGCTATCAAGTCGCACGGCGCGCGACACCATGATCAGAAATCACAGCACGACTCATCGAATGTTTCGTTGAAGCCGATGCCGTCTGGACGACGGCGGGCGGGATCACGGATTCCCGGAGAGGCAGCACACCAACTCGCCGACGAGGTGGGCTTCCACGCCCGATACGCCGCCCACGGAGACCTGGCACGAGGCAACTCCCGGACGGCCGCGCCGAAGGCATCAGCGGCATCTGCCATGCCGGCGTTCGCCAGAGCCGGGAGCTTGTCGAACCACTCGTCCGAGTCGAACCACTCGTCCGACCCACCTGGCGACGTGGGGCGCGCTCCAGCTGGTGGCGGCAGACGAGTCGGGCTGTACGCCGGGTTCTGTTCCGGTGGGTCCTCGCGGGCCCGCCGGCGACGGCCATCCATCTAGGACCGGCGTTGCCGCCGGTCTCGTGCGGTCTACCCGCGGACTCGGGCGGGCAGCCCTCGTACGTCCGCGCAGAGACGCCCTTTCTTCCGAGAAGGCGTCTCCTTTTGACCTTGCTCCGGGTGGGGTTTACCTAGCTGCCCAGGTCGCCCTGGGCACTGGTGGTCTCTTACACCACCGTTTCACCCTTACCCGGCGCCGAAGCGCCGGGCGGTCTGCTTTCTGTGGCACTGTCCCGCGGGTCACCCCGGGTGGCCGTTAGCCATCACCCTGCCCTGTGGAGCCCGGACGTTCCTCGGGAAGTCCCGCAAGGGACTCCACGCGGCCGCCCGCCCGGCTCGTCTGCCGTGTGGACCATGGTACCCGGCGTGGGCGCGGCACCGACGTGGTGGCCGTGGCCAGGACCGAGCCGGTGAGAATCAGGGCGAAGGCGGCCAGGACGGTCGAGGTCAGGGGTTCGTCCAGGAAGAGGACACCGGCCGCGACCGCGATCGCCGGGTTGACGTACGTGATCACCGACGCACGGATCGGGCCGGCCTCCTTGATCAGTTCCAGGAAGGCCACGAAGGCCACCGCGGTACAGACGACACCGAGGCCGGCGAGGGCGGCGAGGATGTCGGCCGGGGGCAGGGCCGCCGGGCGGGTCGCGGCGGCCGCCGGCGCGTAGACGACGGCGGCCAGGGCCAGGCAGGGCGTGATGAGGTGCAGCGTCGGGACGTCCTTGAGGTGTCGGGCGGCGATCAGGGGGGCCGTGGCGTAGCCGATGACCGTGACCGTCACCTCCGCCAGGGAAAGGGCGTCGCCGCCGGTCAGGTGGGGCACGGTGAGGACGCCGACGCCGCCGAGACCGAGGGCCAGGCCCGTGACGCGGCGGGTGCCCAGCGACTCCGCGGCGCCGAAGAAGCGGGACAACAGGACGCCGACGATCGGTACGCCCGCGATCAGCAGGCCCGCCGTGGAGCTGGAGAGGTGACGTTCGGCGTCGGTCAGGGTGTACCAGGGGCCGATGATCTCGATGACCGCGAACGCCAGCATCGCCTTCCAGTGCGTGCGCACGTTCCGGACCAGGCCCGGTTGGCGCAGCGCGAAGGGGAGCAGGAGCAGCGCGCCCAGCGCACAGCGGGTGAACACCACTCCGGACGGGGACACGTCGTCCACCGCCACCTTGATCATCAGGTAGGGGATGCCCCAGACCACTCCCATCAGGGAGAACAGAAACCAGCCGCGTGCAGTCATGCGGCCGAGTCTCGGCCGGGTCAGGCGGTGCCGTCTTGAACGCTGTTGCGGTACGCCGCCGGGGTCACGCCGAGGACGCGGCGGAACCAGCGGGTCAGGTGCGCCTGGTCGGCGAAGCCCACCAGCGCCGCCACCTCGGCGGGGCGCAGGCCCGCGTCCAGGAGCCCGCGCGCCCTGGCCACCCGGTGCTGGGCGAGCCAGGCGTACGGCGGGATTCCCGTCGTCGTACGGAAGGCGCGCAGAAGTTGGTAGCGGGACAGGCCGAGGTCCGTGGCGAGGGCTGCCAGGGACGGCGGGGCGAGGAGTTCGTCGGCGAGGCGGTCGCGTACGACGCGCGCGATGCGGTCGGCGCCGGGAACGGTGTCGCCGGTCGCGCGGGCCACCGAGTGGCGGCGGGTCAGGGCCGTGAGCAGCCAGGGCAGGCGGGACTCGGCCTCCAGGGGGTCCGGGCAGCGGGTCAGGTCCGTGTGCGCGGCGCGCAGGGCGGCGGCGAGTTCCGGGTCCTCCAGAACGGGCTGACGGAAGTGTGGGAGGCGGGTGCCGCGGGTGCCGTCGGTGAGGAGGTGCGGGGCCGCGTACAGGGCGCGGTACGAGTAGCCGTCGGGGGCCGCCGGGCCGCCGGTGTGCACTTCGCCGGGTTCCAGGACGACGATCGATCCCGGGCCCGAGTGGATGTGCCCGCCCCGGTAGGCGATGACCTCCAGGCCGCCGACGGTGACGCCGACCGTGAACTCGTCGTGGGCGTGCGGGGCGTAGACGTGGCGGTCGAAGCGGGCGGTGAGGAGGTCGAGGGGCGGGCCGTCCGTTCCCAGCCGGGCCCTGGTCCACCTTGCCTGCTCACGCGCGTCCACCGCTCCCCACCCCCTGCCCCAACGGGATCAGAGGAAGTCGGCGGTGTCCAGTTCCAGGGCGAAGGGGGCGGGGAGGGTGAGGGGTTTGCCGAGGGGGCGGGTGCGGTGCTCGCGGTAGTCGTCCTGCTCCGGGTCGCTGAACAGGGTGACCGACGATGCCTCGCGGTCGACGAGCAGGTAGAGGGGGACGCCTCCCCGGGCGTAGCAGCGGCGCTTGGCCTCTCGGTCGGCCCGAGGCTTGGTGGAAGTCACCTCGAGGACCAGCGCGACGCCTTCGCAGGGCATCCAGGGCTCGGCACCCCGGTAGAGCCGCAGTTCGGTCGGGGCGAAGGTGCCGTCCGGGATCGCGTGATCCTTCGGGCAGGCGCCCCCGCTCTTCAGCTTCAGGCCCTTGTTCCCGGAGAAGTCCATGTCCGTCCGGGACCGCCTGATCACCTGCTTCATGATCAGATTGATGTAGTCCTCGTGATCCCCGTCCGGCGGCGGCGTCACAACGATCTCCCCCTCGATCAGCTCGGCCCGGAAGCCTTCCGGCGTGTCCAGGGCGAGGAACCCCTCCAGCAGGACCTCCGCCTGCGTCAGCGGCTCGTGGGCCATGGCAGTCATGTCACGCCCCTCCTTCGGTCGCTCGCCAGACTGGGACATCGGCTGATCACCTGTCCGAGAGATCGGGATCCGTTCCCTCGATCGTGGCACACGATCACGTCGGCCGTCAGAAGCCGGACCGGCGCGCTTGACCCTGTCGCAACGTCAACGTCTCTACTGAGGTCATGCGGATCGGAGAACTCGCCGACGCCGTCGGCGTCACCACGCGGACCGTGCGGCACTACCACCACCAGGGCCTGCTGCCCGAGCCGGAACGGCTGGCCAACGGCTATCGGACGTACACCCTGCGGCATGTCGTCGTGCTGGCGCGGATCCGGCGGCTGACCGAGCTGGGGCTCGGGCTGGCGGAGGTGCGGGACGTGCTCGCGGACGAGGCCGGGAAGGATCTGGCCGAGGTGCTGGAGGAACTGGACGCGGATCTCGCGCGGCAGGAGGCGGCGATCCGGGAGCGGCGGGTGCGGTTGCGGGCGCTGCTGGAGACGGAGGGCGGGCTGCCTGCCGAGGGGCCGGTCTCGCCGGAGCTGGCGGAGCTGTTCGCCGGCATGGGGGACGTCTCCGGCTCGCCGATGGCCCTTCGGGACCGGGAGATGCTGGCGTTGCTGGAGAGCACGATGGCACCGGAGGACCGGGAAGGGCTGCTGGCCGCGCTGCGCGGTGCCCTGGGTTCGCCGGAGGCGGTGGCGCGGGCCCATGCCGCCTATGCGCTGCTCGACGAGCTGGCGGACACCGGCGCCGACGATCCGCGGGTGGCGGAGACGGCCCGGGTGCTCGCCGACTGCCTGCCCGCCGAGCTGTTGCCCGAGGAGGACGTCGTACTGGACTCCGGTGGCGGTTTCCTCGGCGCCCTGTACGCCGACTTCGCGCCCGGGCAGGCGGAGGCGATCCGGCAGGCCATGGAGATCGCGTCGAGGGGGCGGCGGTCGTGAGGGGGCCGTCCTGCGTCACGGTCCCGTACCTCCTGGTGCGGCACGAGCTGCGGCTGCTGGCGAGTCTGTGGCTGTGGGCGGCGCGGCGGACCGAGGGGGCGACGGCCGGCGGGTCGGTCTTCGGGTACTCGCGGGGACAGGGCGCGATGATGTTCGGCTTCGGGTTCGTGTGCGTGATCGAGACCGTGATGATGTCCGTGCTGCTGCGGGACTGGCCCACCGCGCACCACGTGGTGCTGGTGCTGGACGTGTACACCGTCGTCTTCGTCGTCGGGCTGCACGCCGCGTCCGTGGTCCGTCCGCACGTCCTGGACCCGGGCGGCGGCACGCTGCGGATACGCCGGGCCGTGCACCTCGACGTACGGATACCGCTGGAGCGGATCGCCTCCGTGCGCCGCGAGCTGCGGACCACGCACGAGCGGGTGGACGGTGAGCTCGATCTCGCCGTCGGGTCCCAGACCTCCGTGACGGTCCGTCTCGCCGAGCCCGTCACCCACGTCACCTTCCTCGGGCGGCGGCGCGAGGTGCGCGTCGTGCGCTGCCACGCCGACGACCCCGGCGGTCTCGTACGGGCCGTCGAGCGGGCGCGGGAGGGGCACGCCGTACCCTGACCAGGAGCCTTGGAGCTCAGGAGCTCAGGAGCTCGGAGTGAAGGAGTACGTGTGCTTGTCCTGCTGCCGCCGTCCGAGGGGAAGGCCGCGTCCGGCCGGGGCGCCCCGCTGAAGCCGGAGTCGCTGTCCCTGCCGGGGCTCGCCGCGGCCCGGGAGACCGTGCTCGGTGAACTGGTCGAGCTGTGCGCCGGTGACGAGGAGAAGGCGCGCGAGGTGCTCGGGCTCAGCGAGGGGCTGCGCGGCGAGGTCGCCAAGAACACGGAGCTGCGGACGGCGGGGGCGCGTCCGGCCGGGGAGATCTACACCGGTGTGCTGTACGACGCCCTGGACCTGGCCTCGCTGGACCCGGCCGCCAAGAAGCGGGCCGCCCGTTCGCTGCTGGTGTTCTCGGGGCTGTGGGGTGCGGTGCGGGTGACCGACCGGATTCCGTCCTACCGGTGCTCGATGGGCGTGCGGCTTCCCGCCCTCGGGGCGCTGGGGGCGTACTGGCGGACGCCGATGGCCGAGGTGCTGCCCGAGGCGGCCGGGGACCGGCTGGTGCTGGACCTGCGTTCGTCGGCGTACGCGGCGGCGTGGAAGCCGAAGGGGGAGGTCGCCGGTAGGACGGCGACCGTGCGGGTGCTGCACGCGCCGACCCGCAAGGTGGTCAGCCACTTCAACAAGGCGACGAAGGGGCGGATCGTACGGAGCCTGCTGGCGTCCGGGACCGCGCCCGAGGGGCCGGCGGAGCTGGTGGAGGCGCTGCGTGACCTGGGGTACGAGGTGGAGGCCGAGGCGCCCGCGAAGGCGGGGAGGCCGTGGTCGCTGGACGTGCTGGTGGCGGAGATCCACTGAGCCGGCACCGCAGCACGTGTTGCGTATGTCGCAACGGTGATTGCACGGGCTGCTTCCCGACGGCACGATGAGGTCATGAGCTCACCGCTGCCCTCCTCCCCGCACACCTCGACCCCGCCCGCCTCGACGCCGTCGGTGCTGGACCTCGCACCCGTCGTTCCCGTCGTGGTCGTCGACGACCTCGCCGACGCCGTGCCGCTCGCCCGCGCGCTCGTCGCCGGCGGGCTGCCCGCGATCGAGGTGACGTTGCGGACGCCGGTCGCCCTCGACGCGATCCGCGCGATCGCCGGTGAGGTACCGGGTGCGGTCGTCGGCGCGGGCACGGTCATCACGCCGGGCCAGGTGGGCGACGTCGTGGCGGCCGGAGCGCGGTTCCTGGTGAGTCCCGGGTGGACGGACGTGCTGCTGGAGGCGATGCGGGCGTCCGGGGTGCCGTTCCTGCCGGGGGTGTCGACCACCTCGGAGGTGGTGGCGCTGCTGGAGCGCGGGGTGCGGGAGATGAAGTTCTTCCCGGCCGAGGCCGCGGGCGGCACCGCCTACCTCAAGGCCCTCGCCGCCCCGCTGCCGCAGGCCCGCTTCTGCCCGACCGGCGGCATCGGGCCGGCCTCGGCGCCGGAGTACCTGGCGCTTCCCAACGTCGGCTGTGTCGGGGGCAGTTGGATGCTCCCGAAGGACGCGGTGGCGGACCGTGACTGGGGGCGCGTGGAGCGGCTCGCCCGCGAGGCGGCGGGGCTCAGCGCAGGTGGGACGTGTCGTTGAACAGACGGACGCTGGCGCCGCCGTCCGCGTAGTACGCCACCGCCGACAGCGACGCCGCCGACAGTTCCATGCGGAACAGCGACTCGGGCGGGGCACCCAGGGCCAGCCGTACGAACGTCTTGATCGGCGTCACGTGGGAGACCAGCAGCACCGTGCGGCCCGCGTAGGCCGCGGCCAGCCTGTCGCGGGTGGCGGCGACCCGCGCGCCGGTCGCCGCGAAACTCTCGCCCCCGCCGGTCGGCTCCGCGTCCGGCGAGGACAGCCAGGCGTCCAGGTCGTCGGGGTACCGCTCGCGCGCCTCGGCGAAGGTCAGCCCCTCCCAGGCACCGAAGTCGGTCTCCCGCAGGCCCTCCTCGACCGTCACCTCCAGGCCGAGAAGGTCGCCGCCGCTTCCGGAGAACCGCTTCTGCGGGGTGAGGGGCGTCTCGCCGTGCCGGAGCAGGACGAAGGTGGCGGGGGCGCCCATGTCGGGCGGTCCCCAGCCGGGCGAGGCCACGGTCTTCGCGGCCCGCACGTCGGCGTCGGCCGCGGCGTCGGCGGAGGGACGCGGGACAACGGCGGTCTCGGGGGCTGTCCGGGCCGACTGAGCGATGCGTTCGCCCACGGCGGCACCGTCACCGGAGCCGGGGGCGCCTCGCTCCGCGCCCGGCTCCGCGCCCGGCTCCGCGTCCGCCCCCGCGTCAGCCGCGGCCCGGGCATCGCCCGCGTCCAGTTCCGCCGTCGACAGGGACGGCGACCACCGCTCGCCGCGCGCCCCCGCGTCCATCGCCTCGTTGGCCAGGCGGTCGGCGTGCTTGTTGCTCGCGCGGGGGATCCACTCGTACGTCACCCGTCCCGGCGGGAAGACGCGCGCCGCCTCGGCCGCCAGCGGCTTCATGTCCGGGTGCTTGATCTTCCAGCGGCCCGACATCTGCTCGACGACGAGCTTGGAGTCCATGCGCACATGGACGGCCGCGTCCGGGTCCAGCTCCTTCGCCGCGCGCAGGCCGGCCAGCAGGCCCCGGTACTCGGCGACGTTGTTCGTGACGACCCCGAGGTACTCGGCGGCCTCGGCCAGGGTCTCCCCCGTCGCCGCGTCCAGCACCACGGCCCCGTAGCCCGCGGGCCCCGGGTTGCCCCGCGACCCGCCGTCGGCCTCGACGACGAACTCCCGCACCGGACCGGCCGCCGAAGCCGCCACCGTGCCTGCCACCGGACCGGCCCTACAGTCCGGAGTCGGCCGTACGCACCAGGATGCGGCGGCAGTTCTCGCAGCGGACGACCGTGTCGGGCGCCGCCGAGCGGATCTCGCTCAGCTCGGTGATCGCCAGCTCCTGGCGGCAGCCCTGGCAGCTGCGCTGGTACAGCTTGGCCGCGCCGACGCCGCCCTGCTGCTGGCGCAGCTTGTCGTAGAGCTTCAGCAGGTCGTCGGGGACCGAGCCCGCGATGACCTCGCGCTCCTTGGTCACCGAGGCCGCGTCGCCGTCCAGTTCCTCGACGGCCGCGTCCCGGCGCGCGGCGGCGTCGTCGAGCTTCCCCTGCACCGCGCCGACCCGCTCGGTCAGCTCGGCGACCCGCTCCTGCGCGGACTCGCGGCGCTCCATCACCTCCAGGACGACGTCCTCGAGGTCGCCCTGCCGCTTGGCGAGGGAGGCGATCTCGCGCTGGAGGTTCTCCAGGTCCTTGGGAGAGGTGACGGCGCCCGAGTCGAGGCGCTGCTGGTCGCGGCCCGCGCGCTGGCGCACCTGGTCGACGTCCTGCTCGGCCTTGGTCTGCTCGCGGGCGCAGTCGCTCTCCTCGGTCTGCGCGGCCACGAGCAGGTCGCGCAGTTGCGTGAGGTCCTTGGTCAGCGACTCGATCTCGGCGTGCTCGGGCAGGGAACGGCGCTTGTGCGCGAGCTGCTGGAGCCGCACGTCGAGGCCCTGGACGTCGAGGAGTCGGATCTGGTCGGCGGGCGCGGCTTTCAGTTGGGGGCTCCCATTGTGTCGGAGGTCGGGGCGGACGCCGCGTGGGCGGTCCAGGGGTCGGTGACCGTCTTGGAGACGTGGACCCGGAGGTCCCAGCCGTTCCGGTCGGAGATCTCGTCGAGCTGGGCCGCACCCAGCTCGCACCAGGGCCACTCGGTGGCCCAGTGCGCCGCGTCGAGCAGCGCGAGGGGGCTGTGGGCGCGTTCCGCGGTGAACTCGGAGACGGGGTGGTGACGGAGGTCCGCGGTGAGGAACGCGTCGACGCCGGCCGCCCGTACGTGGTCGAAGAGGCTGTCGCCGGAGCCGCCGCTGACGGCGACCGTGCGGACGGTCGCCTCCGGGTCGCCGGCGACGCGGATGCCCTGCGCGGTGGCGGGCAGCCGCTCGGCGGCGCGGGCGGCCAGCTCGCGGACGGTCAGCGGATGCTCCAGTTCGCACACCCTGCCCAGGCCCCGGCGGCCCTCGGGGTCGCCCGGGTCCGGCACGAGGGGGCGTACGACACGGAGGCCGAGGGCGCCCGCCAGCGCGTCGGAGACGCCCGGGTCGGCGGTGTCGGCGTTGGTGTGGGCGACGTGCAGCGCGATGTCGTTCTTGATGAGCGTGTGCACCACGCGGCCCTTGAAGGTGGACGCCGCGACCGTCGTCGTTCCGCGCAGGTACAGCGGGTGGTGGGTGACGAGCAGGCCGGCGCCCAGCTTCACCGCTTCGTCGACGACCTCCTGGACGGGGTCGACGGCGAACAGGATCCGGGAGACCTCCTGGTCGGGTTCGCCCACGACGGTGCCGACCGCGTCCCAGGACTCGGCCCGCTCGGCGGGCCACAGGTTCTCCAGCGCGGCGATGACTTCTGACAGACGGGGCACGTAGGCAAGGCTACCTGGCTGATCTGTGCCGTTGTACCCGCAGCGTGCCCCCGTCAGCCCACGCTCCGGCACAGCACACGTCCCGCCCTTCCCTCAGCCGAATCGTTCCTGTGCCACACGTATGTGTGATGGCTCCGGCGGCCGGTCCCCCGCCCGCGCGTGCGAAACTAGCTTCGTCGCCGGAGGTGACCGAACGATGACGGTCTGTGCGATCGAGCCTTCGGCGGACCCTGGTAACGGCGGCCCCCCGCGGGCGGGCTGCAGCATCACCGCGGAGGGCGCCTACGCCGCGCGACTCGCCCGGAGCGGAGACTCCTGGTACCCGGAGCGCTGGACCCTGGACGGCCCCGAGCCGTACACGGTGCCGCTGCCCGGCAACCAGCCGGAGGAGCCCGGCACCGAGGTGCAGCCGATGGGCGACGGGCGAGTCCTGGTCCACCGCGTCGCGGCCGGGCGGCATCTCTTCGCGCTGCTGTACCCGACCGGGCCCGGCACCGGCGAGCTGCCGCTCGGCGCGGTGGAGCGCCCCGAGGACACCACCGTGCTGCGGCTGCTGCCGCCGGCCCCGGGCGGCGAGCGGGCGTACGCCCTGGCCGTCGGCCCGCGGGCGACGGTGCTGTGGCAGGTCGCGGGCGGGGCCGCCGGGCCCGAGCGGCTGGCGGAGATCCCCGGTCGCTGCTCGGGCGGGGCCTGGCTGGACCGCACCGGCCGGATACTGGCCGTGGACCGGGAGACCGGCGGCCGCACCAAGGCGGTCGTGGTGGACCTGGAGCGGGGCGGCGAGGTGTCGCCGCTGCTGCAGATCGCCGCGGACAGCGACGACCGGATACTGCTGGCCGATCCGGACAGCGGGCTGGTGCTGATCCGCTCGGACGCGCCCTCGCCGGGACAGGACCGGCTCGGCTGGGGGGTGCTGGGCAGCACGCTGCCGGTGCGCTTCCCGGAGTGCCTGCGGCTGCCGGACCGCGTCGTGACGCCGTTCGCGATCCAGCCCGGCCAGGCGCTGACGCCGGAGCGCTGCGCGGTGGCGCTGCGCGTGGACGGCGCGTTCGGCAGCTGGCTCGGGGTGTGGCGGCCCGCCGAGCGGCGGGTACGTCATCTTCCGGCTCCCGAGGGGTGGTTGACGGGCGCCGGGCTGTGGACCGCGGACGGGGAGCTGCGGCTGCCGTGCTCCACACCGCGATCGCCGTGCGGAGTGGCGCGGTTGAGCGCACCCGACGCGGGCGGCGAGCGGGTGGAGGATGCGGAGGAACCGGCTCCGGGCGAGCCCGGCGAATCCGACGACACGGACACTCCGACGCCCGTTCCGCAGCGCCCCGTACCCCTGCAACAGGCCCCGCTGGCACGGCTTGTAACGAAGTAGTGCCGGTTGGCGTGGCCGCCTGGATCCGGGCCGAGGTGTGCCGGTTACACTCGCCCGGCTGTAGGAAAGATCATGTTGACGGGGTGAATTCCTTCCGATGAACGACGCCAGCACGACCCAGCCGATGCAGGCCGACGGTGCCGACGTTCGCGAGACCGGCACCGGCCACGGCCGGCACCGAGGACCGGTCTCCAGTCAGGACGGCGCGGCGACTCCACGGGGCCGCCACCGCAAGCCGGCCGAAGAGTCCGGAACGGCGGCCTGACGGCACGTCGAGAGGCAAGGCAGAGGCACACGAGGCAAGAAGCAGGCAAGCGGCTCCGGCCCCGTTCGTCACGCGACGGACGGGGCCGTTGCCGTCATCCGTACCGGACGACGGTGTCGGCGAGGACGGGGGCGTCGTCCCTCTCGACAGCGCTCACGGCCACCCGCACGGAGCCTCCGCCGGCCGGCCCCGGGCCTCCACCGCCCGTCACCGAGCCGCCGCCGTCC
>NZ_RAIF01000012.1:582220-582538 GCF_003671715.1 Streptomyces sp. E2N166
CGGACCGCCACATGCGCACCCGCAGCGTCTCCCCGGGATACACGACCCCGGCGAACCGCGTGCGGTACTCGCGCACCCGGGTCACGTCACCGTCCAGCAGCGTGTCGACGACCGCCTTGAGCGTGCCGCCGTAGGTGCACAGCCCGTGCAGGACGGGCCGGTCGAAGCCGGCGCGCGCCGCGAACTCCGGGTCGGCGTGCAGGGGGTTCCAGTCGCCGGAAAGCCGGTAGAGCAGGGCCTGGTCCTCGCGTACGGGGCGCTCGACCACGTGGTCGGGCGGCTCGGCGGGCGGCGGCGCCGGGCGCCCGGACGGTCCCC
>NZ_RAIF01000012.1:582643-586232 GCF_003671715.1 Streptomyces sp. E2N166
CCGTGCCCTTGTCGTACACGGCGACGACGCGGGAGGCGGCGCTCGCCCGTCCCCGCACCGGGACGGTCCGGTGCGGGCGCAGGTGCTGTCCGCCGTGCAGGACGTGCGCCGGATCGACGTCGACGCCGGGCATGGACAGGCCGCCGATGACACCCGGGGGGCCGCCGCCCGCGACCGTCGCGAAGCTCGGCAGGACGTCCAGCCGGGACTCCAGGGTGTAGCGCAGCTCGCGGGGGTCGGCGGCGGGGAGGCCGGCGCCGATGCCGAGGTGGTAGAGCTGGACGTCCTTGTGGTCCCAGGCGATCTCGCGGACGCGGGGCGCGGCGGCGAGCGCCTCGGCTGCGTCGATCGGCATGACTCTCCCCGGTAGCGGCACCATGGACAGCCACGACCGTACGGGACGCCGCCCGCCCATGACATTTGTCCCGCCGGACTCCGGACAACCGCATCTGCCGCCCGCCCCCGCCCGCTCCGTAGCGTCGCCCGTATGCCACCGAACGAACCGACCACGACCGCACCGGCCACGACCACGACCCCGCCGAGGCCGGCACCGGCACCGGCCACGCACCGCACCGCTCCCGCCGTCTCCCTCGCCGGAGCGGCCAAGGCGTACGGCGCTGTCCGCGCCGTCGACGGTGTGGACCTGGAGATCGCGCGCGGCGAGACGGTCGCGCTGCTGGGACGCAACGGCGCGGGCAAGTCGACGGCGATCGCGCTGCTGCTCGGGCTGTGCCCGCCCGACCAGGGCGCCGTGGAGCTGTTCGGCGGGCCGCCCGACCGGGCCGTACGCGCCGGCCTGGTGGGGGCCATGCTCCAGGAGGCACGGGCGGTGCCCCGGGTCACCGTGGGTGAGCTGGTCGCCTTCGTGGCCGGGCGTTATCCGGCACCGATGCCCGTCGAGCAGGCCCTGGAGCTGGCCGGGATCGCCGAGCTGGCCGGGCGGCGCGTGGACCGGCTGTCCGGCGGGCAGACCCAGCGCGTACGGTTCGCGGTCGCGCTGACCGGCAACCCCGACCTGCTCGTCCTGGACGAGCCCACGGCCGCCCTGGACGTGGAGGCCCGGCACACCTTCTGGAAGTCGATGCGGGCGTACGCCCGGCGCGGCAGCACGGTCCTCTTCTCCACCCATTATCTGGAGGAGGCCGAGGCGCACGCCGACCGCATCCTGGTCGTCGACCGGGGGCGGATCGTCGCGGACGGCACGGGCGACGAACTGCGCCGGGCGGCGGGCGGCAGCCGCGTCTCCTTCGACCTGGCCGGCCGGCCCGCCGAGGGCCTGACGCTGCTGCCCGGAGTGCGCGCGCTGGAGGTACGGGGGGACCGCGCGCTGCTGCGCACCGAGGACTCCGACGCGACCGTCGTCGCGCTCGCGGAACTCGGCGCGGTACGCGGCCTGGAGGTCGCCCCGGCGTCCCTGGACGACGCGTTCCTGGCCCTGACGGCGGCGGAGGCGACGACTGCGGAGGGGGAGACAGCACGATGAGGGACTATCTGCGGCTGGAGACGCGCCGTACGCTGCGCGACCCCGGCTTCGTCGTGGGCGGTATCGCCATGCCCGTCCTCATGTACCTGCTCTTCACCAACCTCGGGGACGGCGACTCGGGCGGCTGGAAGACCGGCGCGATGGTCGGCATGGCCGCCTACGGCGCGGTCGGCACGGCCCTCAACACCGGTGGCGGGGTCGCCGAGGACCGGGCGATCGGCTGGCTGCGGCAGCTGAGGGTGACCCCGATGCCCCCGCACCAGGTGGTGGTGGGCCGCGCCCTGACCGCGTCGGTCACCGTGCTTCCCGCCATCGCGGCCGTACTCGCCGCGGGCGGCCTGCTCAACGGCGTCCGGCTGGACGCCTGGCAGTGGGCGGCGCTGGCGCTGCTGCTCTGGCTGGGGTCGGTCCCCTTCACGCTGCTCGGTCTGGGCAACGGCTACCGGCTGACGGGGCAGACCACGGGCGTGGCCAATATGGTGGCCAACCTGGCCCTGGCGGTCCTCGGCGGCCTGTGGTTCCCGCTCGCGCTGTTCCCGGAGTGGCTGCGCGCGGTGTCGGCGTACACCCCGACCAACCGCTTCGCCGAGCTGGGCACGTCGGTCGCCACGGGGCACGCGCCGCCCCCGGGTGCGATTTTCGTACTGACGGCGTGGCTGCTGGCCTTCGGGGCGTACGCCGTCCTGTCCTATCGGCGCGGCGCGGGAAACGACTGAGCGAGACGGACGGAAGCCGGACACGGAAGCCGGACACGGAAGCCGGACACGGAAGCCGGACACGGAAGCGGAAGCGGAGAGGGGCCGATGGCCATGACCCGGACACGAGGGCGGCTGCGCGGGATCTCGTGCCGCCTGGGCGCGTGGCAGTCGGCGCGGCGGTCCGCACCGTCCGAGGCCGGCGAGCAACCGGAGCGGATCGGGCCGCCGCCCAGCGGCTTCGCGCTCCTGCCCTGGCTGCTGATGGGTCTGGGCAGCCTCGCGAACATCCTCCAGGGCCGGACCTCCAACCCCTGGATCGGCGGGCTCGGCCTGCTCGCCTTCAACTCGCTCTACATCTACGTGGCCATGCGCTCCTTCGACGAGAAGCGCCGCGACTCGCCGTCCACGCGGGCGGCCCTCGCCGTCATGGCCCTGCTGACGTGCGGACTGTCGCTGGCGTACGGGGGCAGCTGGCTGCTGTTCTTCCCGCTGCTCGGTCTGGCCGCGGGTGCCGCGCTGCGTGGCCGGTGGCTGGGCCGGTGGGGCTGGTCGCTGGCGGCGTTGGCGGGTGCCGTGGCCGGTTTCAAGGACGGCTGGAACGGCCTCAACATCGCCTACGGGACCTTCCTGTCGACGATGGTGACGGCCGCGATCCTCGGCCTGTCCGACGCCGTACGGCAACTGCGCGCCGCCCGTGAGGAACTGGCCACCCGCGCGGTGGCGGAGGAGCGGCTGCGCTTCTCCCGCGACCTGCACGATCTGCTCGGGCACACCCTGTCGGTGATCGTGGTCAAGTCGGAGGCGGCCCGTCGGCTGGCGCCCCGCGACCCGGACGCGGCGCTGACCCAGATCACGGACATCGAGGCGGTGGGCCGCCAGGCGCTGACCGAGGTCCGCGAGGCGGTCACGGGCTACCGCGAGGGCAGCCTCGACACCGAGCTGGAGCGGGCCCGCTCGGCGCTGACCGCGGCGGACGTGGAGCCGGTGGTCCACCGCGCCGGCCCGCCGCTGCCGCCGCAGACCGAGGCGCTGCTGGGGTGGGTGGTGCGGGAGGCGGTCACCAACGTCGTGCGGCACAGCGGGGCGAGCCGCTGCGAGATCGCGGTGAGGGGTGGCACGGAACGGGTCCGGCTGACGGTCACGGACAACGGCAGGGGCGGCGACGGCCCCGCCCAGGGGCCGGGCACGGGCCTGACCGGCCTCACGGAACGCCTGGCCTCGGCCGGGGGCTCGCTGAGCGCGGGCGCGGAGGCCCGGGGCGGCTTCACGGTGACGGCGGAACTGCCGGTCGCGGCACAGGGACCCGCGCCGGTGGGTGTGGTGGGGGCGCGGGCATAGCGGGCGCGCCCGAGCCGGTGGGTGTGGGGGCGCCGGCACAGCGGGCGCGCCCGAGCCCGCCCCCTAATCT
>NZ_RAIF01000012.1:586242-587920 GCF_003671715.1 Streptomyces sp. E2N166
TCCGTGTCCTCCTCGCCGAGGACCAGGGCATGATGCGCGGGGCGCTCGCGCTGCTGCTCGGGATGGAGGACGACATCGAGGTGGTGGCGCAGGTGGCGGCCGGGGACGAGATCGTCGGCGCCGCGCTCACGCACCGTCCGGACGTCGCCCTCCTGGACATCGAGCTGCCGGTCAGGAGCGGCCTGGACGCCGCCGCCGAACTGCGTGAGCGGGCGCCCGGCTGCCGGGTGCTGATCCTGACCACCTTCGGCCGCCCCGGGTACCTCCGGCGGGCCATGGAGGCGGGCGCCGCCGGTTTCCTGGTGAAGGACGGCCCGGTGGAGGAGCTGGCCGGCACGATCCGCCGGGTGCTGGACGGCGAGACGGTCGTCGACCCCGCGCTCGCCGCCGCCGCGCTCAGTGCGGGCCCCAGCCCGCTCACCGCCCGTGAGTGCGACGTGCTCAGGGCCTCCGCGGACGGCGCGACCGTCGCGGACATCGCCGCGGCCCTGCACCTCTCGGAGTCCACGGTCCGCAACTACCTCTCGGCGGCCATCGGCAAGACCGCCACCCGCAACCGCGCGGAGGCGCTCCGCGAGGCACGGCGACAGGGGTGGCTGTGAGGCGGCCGCCGACCGGAGCGGGCCGGGTGGCTCCGAGGCGGCCGCCGGCCGGAACGGGCCGGGTGGATGGCCGGAGCGGGCCGGGTGGATGCCGGCGTGCCGGGTGGATCGGGGCCGGCCGCGGCTACCCCCGTGGCCCGCGCTTCGTCCGCTCCCCCGCCGGCAGCCACACCCGCATCAGCACCGCCCCGGCCACCAGTACCGCCGCCGCCGTACGGAACACCAGCGCGTACCCGTCCGTCAGCTCCTCCGGTCCGGCGCCCTCTCCCCCGGCCCGGGCCGCCGCGATCGTCGACATCACGGCGAGTCCCAGCGAACCGCCCATCGTCCGGGAGGTGTTGATCAGCCCGGAGACCAGTCCGGCGTCCCCGGCCGCCGCGCCCGAGATGGCCAGCGACGCCAGCGGGGTCGCCGCCAGCCCCGCGCCCAGCATCATCAGTACCCCGGGAATCATGATCGCGGTCACGTACCCGCCGTCCGCGGTCATCGTCGACTGCCAGCCGAATCCGACGGCCGCCACGAGCGTGCCCAGCACGGCCACGTTCCGCGCCCCGATCACCGGCATGAACCGCGGCGCCGCCTTCGAACCGAGTACGACCGCGAGCGAGCTGGGCACGAGGGCGAGACCGGCCTCCAGCGGGGAGTAGCCCAGCACGTTCTGCGCGTACAGCGTCATGAAGAACCACATGGCGAACATCGACGAGCCGGACACCAGCATCGCCACGTTCGCCGACGCCACCGACCGCAGCCGCAGCAGCCCGAGCGGCATCAGCGGCGCCGCCGTCCGCGCCTCGACGAGCAGGAACAGCGCGAGCAGCGCGAGCCCGGCGAACAGCGGCACCAGCGTCGCGGTCGCGGCCCACCCCTCGGACTCGGTCTGCGAGATGCCGTAGGCCAGGGTGGCCAGCCCGGCGGTGACCAGGAGCGCGCCGGGCAGGTCCAGGCGCCGTCGTTCACCGGCCCGGCTCTCGGTCAGCCACAGCACGGCGCCGGCCAGCACCACCGCGCCCACCGGCACGTTGATCAGCAGCACCCAGCGCCACGACAGCCCGTCCACCAGGAGGCCGCCCACCAGA
>NZ_RAIF01000012.1:587947-599674 GCF_003671715.1 Streptomyces sp. E2N166
TCAGCGTCGAGGGTGCGAGTACCGCCGCTCCCAGTCCCTGCACGGCCCGCGCGGCCAGCAGCTGCCAGCCCTCCTGGGCGAGTCCGCCGCCCAGCGAGGCCAGCGTGAACAGTCCGAGCCCGACCAGGAACATCCGCTTGCGCCCGTACAGGTCGCCGGCCCGCCCGCCGAGCAGCATGAAGCCCGCGAAGGCGATGGCGTAGGCGTTGACGACCCACTGGAGTCCCTGCGCGCTCAGTCCGAGGTCGGCCCGCATCGACGGCAGGGCGACGTTGACGACGGACACGTCGAGTACGACGAGGAACTGTCCGGCGCACGCGAGCGCCACGACCAGCCAGGTGGGTGGCGTGCGGCGCGGGGATATTCGGGCGGTGGTGGTGCCGGAGGCTTCGAGCATGGGTGTCATGGTCTCAACCCGGAGGCGCCCCTTGCATCGGTATTTGGTCCCCGGACGGTCCTAGGTCTCCGGTCCCGGGATTCCGGTCCCGCGATTCCGGTCCCTGGGCCCGGCCGTCTCCCCAAGGAAAGGTCAAGAATTCGTTAGGGGCTCGAAACAACGGAATAGTTGCCCCGGCACACGAGGTTCAGCCTGCACGCACCCCGCACCGCACACCCGCACCGCATTCGCCGGCTCCCCGGCCTGGAGGCCTCACCCCATGTCCCACACGACGACCGACGAGCCCGCCCGGCAAGCGAGCGGGACCACCGTCCCGGTGCTCGCCTTCGCGGGCATCGTCGTCGCGGTGATGCAGACCCTGCTCGTCCCGGTCATCAAGGACCTGCCGAAACTTCTGGACACCACGCCGGGCAACGCCACCTGGGTACTGACCTCGACGCTGCTGTCCGGAGCCGTCGCCACGCCGATCATGGGCCGGCTCGGCGACCTCTTCGGCAAGCGCCGCATGCTGATCGCCAGCCTGTCGGTGATGGTGGTGGGCGCGCTGGTCAGCGCGTTCACCGACGCCCTGCTCCCGATGATCGTCGGCCGTACCCTCCAGGGCTTCGCGATGGGCGCGATACCCCTCGGCATCGGCCTGATGCGCGACATGCTGCCCCGCGAGCGGCTCGGCTCGGCGATGGCCCTGATGAGTTCCTCGATCGGCGTCGGCGGCGGCCTGGCGCTGCCCGCCGCGGCCCTGGTCGCGCAGCACACCGACTGGCACGCCCTGTTCTACGGCGCCGCCGGCCTCGGTGTCCTCGCCATCGTCCTGACCCTGCTGGTCGTACCGGAGTCCCCGCTGCGCGCCAAGGGCTCCTTCGATCTGCCGGGGGCGCTCGGGCTGGCGGCCGGCCTGGTCCTCTTCCTCCTGCCGATCACCAAGGGCAGCGACTGGGGCTGGTCGTCGCCCACCACGCTCGGTCTGTTCGCCGCCGCCGTCGTGGTCCTGCTCCTGTGGGGGCTGATGGAGCTGCGCGTCAAGGCTCCGCTGGTCGACCTGCGCACCACGGCCCGCCGCGAGGTGCTGCTCACCAACCTCGCCTCGATCATGGTCGGCGTCTCCTTCTACGTCATCTCGCTCGTCCTGCCGCAGCTCCTCCAGCTGCCCTCCGAGACCGGCTACGGCCTCGGTCAGTCGATGGTCGTCGCGGGCCTGTGCGTGGCCCCGCTGGGCCTGACGATGATGTTCACCGCACCGGTGTACGCCCGCCTGTCCGCCCGCTACGGTCCGCGCACCACACTGATCCTCGGCCTGGTGATCATCGGGATCGGCTACGCCGGCGGCCTCGGCCTGATGAGCGCCGCCTGGCAGACCGTCGTCACCTCGGTGCTGATCGGCGCGGGCATCGGCCTCGCCTACTCCTCGCTGCCCGCGCTGATCATCGGCGCGGTCCCGGCCTCGGAGACGGGCGCGGCCAACGGCCTCAACACCCTGATGCGCTCCATCGGTACGTCGGTGTCCAGCGCCGTCATCGGCATGGTGCTCGCCAACTCCGCGAACGACGTCGGCGGCGTCGCCGTCCCCACCATGCAGGGCTTCCGCGTCTCGTTCCTGATCGCGACCGCCGCGGTCGCCGTCGGCCTGGGGCTGGCCTTCTTCCTCCCCCGCCGCCGCCCGGCGGCGACCACGCAGCTGCGCGCGAGCAGCGAGGAGGACGCGAACCTGGCCCGCGCCGAGCAGGCACTGGCAGAGCAGGCACTGGCCGGGGAGGGCGTGGCCGGGGAGAGCCCGGCCGGCGGGACTCCGCGCGGTTTCCGCGGCCGGGTACTGGCCGCCGACGGCGCACCCGTCGCCCGTGCCAAGGTCACGCTGATCGACCGGCACGGCCGCCAGGCGGGCGCGACCCTCTCCGCCGGGGACGGCAGCTACGCCCTCGCCGTCCCCGCCGAGGGCCCGTACGTCCTGGCCGCCCGTGCCGCCGGCCACGGCCCGCTCGCCCACTCGGCCACGCACACCGGCGCGGACCACCCGGTCGACCTGGACCTGGCCCTGCCGGGCGAGACGGTCTCCGCCTGACCCGTACCGACCCGGCTCCCGGCACCCCCTGTCGCACCGCGCGGCGGGGGGTGCGGCAGCATGGGGCGCCGGCACACCCGCACCACGACGCACCCGCGCCACGACGCACCCGCACCACCGGCACACCCCGCACCACCGAAAGGACCCCCGCATGTCCGCGGCACCCGCCCCCGGCGTCCTCGCCGCCTTCGAGGCCGCGAAGGGTTTCATGCCCGCGCACGAGGGCCTCGCCCTGTACGCGGCGGCCGTGCAGGCCGGCGGGCTCGGGCTGCCGCTGCTGGAGGTCGGCACCTACTGCGGGCGCTCCACGGTCCTGCTCGCCGACGCGGCCCGCCGGGCCGGGGTGACCGCGCTCACCGTCGACCACCACCGGGGCAGCGAGGAGCAGCAGCCGGGCTGGGAGTACCACGACCCGGAGACGGTCGACCCGGAGCTGGGCGTGATGGACACCCTGCCCACCTTCCGCCGCACCCTCCACCGGGCCGGTCTGGAGGAGCACGTGGTCGCCCTCGTCGGCCGCTCGCCCCGGGTCGCGTCGTTCTGGAACGCGCCGCTCGGCCTCGTCTTCGTCGACGGTGGCCACACCGACGAGCACGCGAACGCCGACTACGAGGGCTGGGCGCCGCACGTGGCCGACGGCGGCCTGCTGGTCATCCACGACGTCTTCCCGGACCCGGCCGACGAGTTCACCGGCCAGGCCCCGTACCGCGTCTACCTCCGGGCTCTTGAGTCCGGCGCGTTCACCGAGGTCTCCGCGACCGACTCGCTGCGCGTCCTGCGGCGAACGGGCGCGGGGATCTGAGGGCGCGGTCTAGAGTCGCTGCGTGTCGTACACAGGCCCGGACTTCGACCCTCCCCAGCCCCGCCGTTCCCCGCTGCGCCGCCCGCTGACCGTGGCGATCGCCGCGCTCGTGCCCGGGGCGCTGCTCGGGTGGGGGGTGTACGCGGCGGTCGGCGGCTCGGACGACGGCGGCAGCGGGGGCGGGAGCGGTGCGGACCGCGCGGGCGGCGTGCGGACGTCGCAAACGCCGTCCTCCAGTGGTCCCGCGTCTCCCACCGACGACGCCAAGAGGCCCACCGGCGCCTCTCCTTCCGCCACGACGGGGAGGCCGTCCGCGTCCCCGTCGAAGTCCGCGCCCGCCGCGGCGTCCGGCCCCCTCAAGGGCAAGGTCGTCGTCATCGACCCGGGGCACAACCCGGGCAACTTCCAGCACCCCTCCGAGATCAACCGCAAGGTGAACGTCGGCACGCACTGGAAGGAGTGCGACACGACGGGCACGGCCACCAACGCGGGCTGGCCCGAGGCGAAGTTCACCCTGGACGTGGCCCACCGGCTGCGCACGCTCCTGGAGGAGCAGGGCGCCACGGTGGAGCTGACGCAGGACGACGACCGTCCGTACGGACCCTGCGTGGACGAGCGGGCCCGGATCGGCAACGAGGCGGAGGCCGACGCCGCGATCTCGATCCACGCCGACGGATCGGGCACCGGCAACCGCGGCTTCCACGTGATCCTGCCGGGGGCGGTGCGGGACGGCGAGGCCGACACCCGTGCCATCGTCGGCCCGTCCGCCGAACTGGGGCAGCGCATCGCGGGCAACTTCGTCCGCGCCACGGGCAGCGCGCCCTCCAACTACGTAGGCGGCGGCACCGGTCTCGTCACGCGCACGGACCTGGGCGGTCTCAATCTGTCAACGGTTCCCAAGGTGTTCATCGAGTGCGGCAACATGCGCGATAGCAAGGACGCGGCGCTGCTGACCAGTGGTGCCTGGCGGCAGAAGGCGGCGCAAGGAATGTCTGAGGGACTCGTGAGTTTCCTGCGCGGGTAGCGATCAGCGCGCGGATCCCTGCGGACAGCCCCGACGTGCGGACGATAGTGTCGTCCGTACGATGAGGGGCCACCCCCGCGCTTCACTCCGGACCCTGACGGCGACATGGTGACAGCGACGCCTCTACTGACGACGAGACGACCTACGAAGGACCTGAAGTGAATATCCGCTCCCTCACTCGAGGCGACGGCGTGGTGATCGGAGCAGCGGTGTTGCTGTTCATCGCGTCGTTCCTCGACATCTACGCGCTCGACGATGCTCCGGACAGTGCCGAAATCCCCAGCCTGTGGGGCAGTGGGCCGGTCGTGCTCGGTGTGGTCCTGGCGGGCGTCATCGGCGCGGCGCTCGTCATCGTGGCCCGCGCTCTGCCGCAGCCCAAGAAGGTGGCGGGCCTCGACCTCGGCCAGTTCGGCGTAGCGTTCACGGTCTTCGCCGCCTGGAGCGCGCTCGGCAACATCTTCGACCCCGCCGGCGCCTTCGACGGCGACGGGGGCTTCACCAACGACCTCGGTGCGGGCATCGGCCTGATCCTCGCGCTCGTCGCCACGCTCGTCATGGCCGCCGCGGCCATCGCCACGCCGCTGGTCCCGGCCCTCAAGGGCTCCCTGATCCCGGCCGCCCGTCCGGCCGCTCCGCAGCCCTACGGCGGCCAGCCCCAGGGTGGTTACGGCTACCCGGGCGCCCAGCAGCAGCCGTACGGCGGCCAGCCTGGGCAGCCCGGCCCCGGCCAGCCCGGTCAGCCGGGGCAGCCGGGTCCGTCCTTCGGCGGTCAGCCGCAGCCGGGTCAGCCGCAGCCGCAGGCCCCGCAGCCGCAGCAGGCGCAGGCTCAGCCGGCCGGTGACTTCTCGCCGTTCTGGTTCGCCGTGCCGGTGCCGCGTCCGCTGTTCGCGGAGGACGGCTCCCCCACGCCCATCGCCGAGCTGGCGCCGGGCACCTGGTACCTGGCCGTCGAGCAGCGCGGCGCCAACCTGGTCGCCCAGACGCAGGACGGCCGCCGCGGCGTACTGCAGGACACCTCGGGCATCCAGCGCGGCTGACCGCGCCCGCCCGCACGTTCCACGTCAACGGCCCCTCGCCCACCGGAAGTTCCGGGCGAGGGGCCGTCGGCGTACCTGCCAGTCGTAGGTTTCAAACAAATATCCGGGGCCAGACGGAAGGCATGTCCCCTCGAAGTCGCAGTGGCTCCAACTCCGCCGGGACGGCCGTCGCGGTGATCGCGGACATCATGGCCGTCATCCTCGGACTGTGGATCCTGATGTATCTGTTGGACGCGAACCGGGCCAACGACCTGGTGCGGTTCGTCCATGACGCGGCCAACTGGCTGGCCGGCTGGTCGCGAGACCTGTTCACGTTCGACGAGGCCTGGGCCCGGGTGGTGGCGGGCTACGGACTGGCAGCCGTGGTCTACCTCTTCGTCGGTCACGCCATCGCCAACCGCCTCCACCGCCACTGAGCCGCCCCCGGCCCCGTGTTCAGACGCAGCAGTCCGGGTCGAGGCCCCTCGGCAGGCGGTCGCCGGAGAAGACCTGGCAGGTGGCCTCGTGGCCGCCGAGCGCGGCCACGGCGAGGAGCAGCGAGCCGGCCGTCCAGGCGGTCAGCTCGCGCGGCCAGATCGCCTCGTCCTCGAAGACGTAGCCCGTCCAGTACAGGCCGCTGTCCGGGTCCCGCAGGTGCTGGATCGACTGGAGGATCTCCAGGGCGTGGTCGGACTCGCCCACCGCCCACAGGGCGAGGGCGAGTTCGGCCGACTCGCCGCCGGTCACCCACGGGTTGGGGACGACGCAGCGCACGCCGAGGCCCGGGACGACGAAGCGGTCCCAGCTCTCGGCGACGCGGGACCTGGCCTCGGTGCCGGTCAGCGCGCCGCCCAGCACGGGGTAGTACCAGTCCATCGAGTAGCGGCCCTTGTCCAGGAACCGCTCCGGGTGGCGGCGGATGGCGTGCCGCAGCGCGCCCGCCGCCAACTCCCAGTCGGGCTGCGGCTCCTCGCGCTGCTCGGCGATGGCGAGCGCGCAGCGCAGGGCGTGGTGGATCGAGGAACTGCCGGTGAGCAGCGCGTCCGTGGTGTCCGTGCCGTCGTCGTCGCGCCGCCAGCCGATCTGCCCGCCGGGCTGCTGGAGGCGCAGTACGAACTCGACCGCCGCGTGGACGACGGGCCACATCCGGTCGAGGAACGTGTCGTCGCCGGTGGCGAGGTGGTGGTGCCAGACGCCCACGGCGACGTAGGCGACGAAGTTGGTCTCCCGGCCGCGGTCGGTGACGTCGGCGAAGTCGCCGTCGGCGTAGGCGGCGTACCAGGAGCCGTCCCGGTTCTGGTGCCGGGCCAGCCACTCGTACGCCCGCTCGGCGGCCTCGTGCTCGCCGGCCGCGTCCAGGGCCATGGCCGCCTCGACGTGGTCCCACGGGTCGAGGTGGTGTCCGCGGAACCACGGGATCGCGCCGTCCTCGCGCTGCACGGCGAGGATGCCGCGGACGGTGGCGGCCGCCTCGGCGTCGGTGAGGACGCCGGGCAGGACCAGGTGTTCGGTGCGGGACGTGGTCACGCGGCGTCCACCCGCGGGAGGTGGGGCTTGGTCGCGTACGCCACGAAGCTCTTGCCGATCAGCGGGTTCAGCGCCTGCTCGGCGACCCTCGTCGCCAGCGGCTTCTTCATGATGTCCCAGACCAGCAGCTTGTGGTACGCCCGCACCGGCAGCGCCTTGTCGTTGTCGACGCCGAAGGCGCACTTCAGCCACCAGTACGGCGAGTGCAGCGCGTGCGCGTGGTGGGTGCCGTAGGGCTTGAGGCCCGCCTCGCGGATCCGGTCGAGGAGCTGGTCCGCCCGGTAGATGCGGATGTGGCCGCCCTCGACCTCGTGGTAGGCGTCGGAGAGCGTCCAGCAGACCTTCTCGGGGCCGTAGCGCGGCACGGTGATCGCGATGCGCCCGCCGGGCTTGAGGACGCGGACCATCTCGGCGAGGACGCCCTTGTCGTCGGGGATGTGCTCCATCACCTCGGAGATGATGACGACGTCGAAGGACTCGTCCGGGAAAGGCAGGGCCAGCGCGTCGCCCTCCATGGCGGTGGCGGTGGCACCGGCCGGGGCCTCACCGGCCTCCTTCATCGCCGCGAACCACTTGGCGACCTCTCGGATCTCCTCGGCGTTCCGGTCCAGCGCGACGACCCGGGCGCCGCGCCGGTAGCACTCGAACGCGTGCCGGCCGGCGCCGCAGCCGAGGTCCAGCACGCGGTCGCCCGGGGCGAGCGGGAACCGGGAGAAGTCGACGGTCAGCACGTGGCCCTGCTTTCGGGGTAGACGCCGGTGTCACTGGTCGCACTGGTCGGGGTCGCGGGGACGGCCCGCGGGGTGGTCGGGACGGGGCGGCCGATGGCCTCGCGGTAGCGGGCGGCCGTCCCCTCGGCGGCCCGGGCCCAGGTGAAGTGCCGCAGCACGCGCTCGCGTCCGGCCGCGCCGAGCCGGGCCCTCAGTTCGCGGTCGCCGAGCAGCCTGTCCAGTCCGGCGGCCAGCGCTCCCGCGTCGCCCGGCGGCACCGCGAGGCAGGTCTCCCCGTCGGGTCCGGCGACCTCCGGGACGGCGCCGCCGGTCGTGGCGAGCAGCGCCGTGCCCGTCGCCATGGCCTCGGCGGCCGGCAGCGAGAACCCCTCGTACAGCGACGGCACGCACGCGACCTCGGCCGAGCGCACGAGGTCGACCAGCTCGGCGTCGGAGATGCCCTTGACGAACTCGACGGCGCCTTCGAGGCCGTACCGCCCGATCGCCTGGGCGACGGGGCCTTCGGCGGGCCGCTTGCCGACGACGACGAGGTGGGCCCGGGGGTGCTCGACGCGTGCCTTCGCCAGCGCCTCGACGAGGAAGACCAGGCCCTTGAGCGGCACGTCCGCGCTGGACGTGGTCACGATCCGGCCCGGCACCCGCGGCACCGACGGGTCGGGCGAGAACAGGTCGGTGTCGGCGCCGATGTGGACGACGTGGATGCGGTCGTCCCGTACGCCGAGGTGGTCGATGATCTCCTGACGGGAGGTGCCGGAGACGGTGAGCACGGACGGCAGGCGGCGCGCGACGCGCTTCTGCATGCGGGTGAAGGCGTACCAACGGCGCACGGAGTACCGGCGTTTGCGGCTGTCGGCGGCGTCGAGTTCGAGTTGCCGGTCGACGGTGATCGGGTGGTGGATGGTGGTGACGAGGGGTGCGCCGACGTCACCGAGCAGTCCGTAGCCGAGGGTCTGGTTGTCGTGGACCACGTCGAAGTCGCCGCGGCGGGCGCGCAGATGGCGGCGGGCGCGCAGCGAGAACGTCAGGGGTTCCGGGAAACCGCCGGTCCACATCGTGCCGACCTCGAGCGCGTCGATCCAGTCGCGGTACTCGCCGCGCTTCGGGGTGCGGAAGGGATCGGGGTGGCGGTAGAGGTCGAGGCTGGGCAGCTCGGTGAGGGACAGCCGCTCGTCGTGGCCCTCGTCGAGGACGGGGTAGGGCTGGGCGCCGATGACCTCGACGCGATGGCCGAGGCGGGCCAGTTCGCGGGAGAGGTGGCGGACGTAGACGCCCTGGCCGCCGCAGAACGGGTTTCCCTTGTAGGTGAGGAGTGCGATACGGAGCGGTCGCAAGCCGTCGGCGGCGGGCTCCGGACGTGGACCCGTCCCACTGGCCTCAGCGGTCACTCCGGCCCCCTTCTCACTGCGCTGTCCCGCGACATTACGCCGGGACGTTAATCTAGAACAAGTTTCAGACTTGATCGTTCGGAGGCTCCGAATCTACCGGCAGGTAGGGGCGCTGTGACGAGTGGATCAGGTGATTCACGCCACGGCAACGGGGAGAAGGTGACCAAGGTGGACAACCCGGGAATGGAAGCCTCCGGTACTTCCGGTACGGCCGGCCCCGCGCGCCGCTCCGCCGCCGCACCGCCCCTCACCGAGCGGCAGCGGGAGCGCCGCCGCCGCATCCTGCACGCGACCGCCCGACTGGCCTGCCGGGGCGGCTTCGAGGCGGTGCAGATGCGCGAGGTCGCCGAGTCGTCGCAGGTCGCCCTCGGCACCTTGTACCGCTACTTCCCGTCCAAGGTCCATCTGCTGGTCGCCACCATGCACGACCAGCTGGAGCGCCTGCACGGCACCCTGCGCAAGAGCCCGCCGGCCGGCGAGACGGCCGGCGACCGGGTCGCGCAGACCCTGATGCGGGCCTTCGGCGCGCTGCAGCGCGAACCCCGGCTGGCCGAGGCGATGGCCCGGGCCCTGACCTTCGCCGACCGCGGCGTCTCCCCGGAGGTCGACCAGGTCTCCCACCAGACCACGGCGATCATCCTGGACGCGATGGGCGGCCTGGAGAACCCCACCCCCGAGCAGCTCTCCGCCATCCGCGTCATCGAACACACCTGGCTCTCGACCCTGATCACCTGGCTCGCCGGGCGCGCATCCATCGCCCAGGTGCGGGTGGACATCGGGACGGTGTGCCGGCTGATCGACGTGACGGAGGCCGGGGCCCTCGGGCAGGCGCCCCGGTCCGGCCCCGTTGCCTCCGGGTAAAGTGGCGGCGTCGTCATCACACCCGTACGGGGGGAAGCCGGTGCAATTCCGGCGCTGACCCGCAACCGTGAGCCGTCCACCGAGGCCCCTTGAGGACCTGCCCCGGACGGCGAGCCGGACTGCCCCGCGCGGACGTGACCGGCTCACGTGCCCGGCACCCGCCGGCGCACGGGCACCGTCGAGGCATACGGGGCCGAGCCGCCGGGGGTGCCCCGTGCTGCCCGGCCCCGCCCAGGGAAAGGCACCCGCCGCTCATGAACGTCCGCCGTCGCAGCAGCGCCGCGGCCCTCGCCGCCATAGCCGTGATCGGCGCCGCCGCCGCCGCGCCCGCGGCCGCCGCCGATCCGTCGTCCTCCCCGTCCGCGCCCGAGTCCTCCGGGCTGTACGGCACCGCCGACCCTCAGTACGACGGCGTCTGGCGCCAGTCCCTCGCCCTGCTCGCGCAGGACACGGTGGGCGTGGTCCCCTCGTCGAAGGCCGTCGGCTGGCTCACCGGCCAGCAGTGCGACAACGGCGCCTTCGCCCCGTACCGCGCCGACCCCGCCAAGGCGTGCGACGCCAAGACCATGGTCGACACCAACAACACGGCCGCCGCCGTCCAGGCGCTGTGGGCCGTCGGCGGGCACGGTGACGTCGTCGAGTCCGCCCTCACCTGGCTGAAGTCCGTACAGAACAAGGACGGCGGCTGGGGCTACACCCCCGGCGGCCCCAGCGACGCCAACTCCACGTCCGTCGTCATCGGCGCCCTGACCGCCACGGACAGCAAGCCCGAGCAGGTCCAGAAGGACGGCAAGTCCCCGTACGACGCCCTGCTGACGTTCGCCCTGCCCTGCGCCGAGGACAAGGGCGCGGGCGCCTTCGCCTTCCAGCCCGACGAGGACGGCAAGCTGCTCGCCAACGCGGACGCGACCGCGGCCGGTGTCCTCGGCGCGCTCGGCAAGGGCCTGGTCACCGGGGCCGGCAAGGCGGCCGACGACGCCACCTGCACCGACGCGAAGAAGCCGACCCGCGAGCAGGCCGCCGCGAACGGTGCCGCCCACCTCGCCGACGCCGTCGCCGAGGACGGTCACCTCAAGTCGGCCCTCGGCGGCTCCGCCGACCAGCCCGACTACGGCAACACCGCCGACGCGGTCGTCGCGCTCGCCGCGCAGGGCGGTGCGGAGCAGGCCGCGAAGCCGCTGGCCTGGCTGCAGAAGAACGCCGCGAAGTGGGCCCAGCAGAGCGGCCCGGCCGCCTACGCCCAGCTGATCTTCGCCGCGCACGCCACGGGCACCGACCCGCGCGCCTTCGGCGGTACGGACCTGGTGGCGCGGCTGAACGCGACGGGGCCGAGCCCGCAGGGGTCCGAGGCCAAGGACAGCGCGACCGTGAGCGCCGAAGACGCCGCGCAGGAGAACGACGGCAAGGACGACTCCGGCTTCGGTGTCTGGTGGTTCGTCGGTGTCTGTCTGGTGTTCGGTATCGGCATCGGTTTCCTGTTGAGCGGCCGCAACAAGAAGCAGCAGCCGTGACCCGCCGCGTCGTTCTCCTCTTCCTGGCCGCGTTCCTGCTGATCGGCAGCGCGGGCCAGGCGCAGGCCGCCGGTTACCGCTACTGGTCCTTCTGGGACCGCGACGGCGACCGCTGGGTCTACGCCACCCAGGGCCCGTCCCTCGTCCGCCCCTCCGACGGCGACGTCCAGGGATTCCGCTTCGCGGTGAGCGAGAACTCGGACGACGCGGCCCAGCCGCGCGGCGCCGCGGACTTCGCGTCGATCTGCGCGAAGACACCGGCCGAGGACGGCAGCAAGCGCGTCGCCCTCGTCCTCGACTTCGGCACGGCGTCCGACGCGCCGGCCGGCGAGACCCCGCCGGCCGCGCGCACGGCCTGCGCCCGGGTCTCCCCCGACGCGACGACCGCCGACGCCCTGGCCGCCGTGGCGGGCC
>NZ_RAIF01000012.1:599748-601149 GCF_003671715.1 Streptomyces sp. E2N166
CGCTACAACACCAACGCCCTGCTGTGCGGGATCGCGGGCTACCCGGAGTCGGGGTGCGGGGAGCAGGTCGCGCAGAAGGAGACGGACGACTCGACGGCGCCCAGCGCGGCCCCGGACCAGAAGGACACGTCGGACGACGACGGCCCCTCGGTCGGCCTCTACGCGGGCATCGCCATCGTGGCAGCCCTGGCCGGAGCAGCGACCTGGCAGGCGAGGCGGCGCGGGAATGCCACCGACTGAGCCCGCGGGCAAGCAGTCGGCGGGCTCCCGCCCCGCGCCGCCCCGGCCCGCGGGCAGTCGTGCCGCGCCGTCTGCGGGCGGTCGTGCCGCCGGGGCGATGGGGGTCCCCCCGCTCGAGCGAAGCCGAGAGTGGGGGAGGGCGGGCGCAGGCGGCACCCGGCAGGCGCCGGAGAGCATCCCCACCCCCCGCCACCGTCCCGGGACCCTGCACCCCGGCGCCTGGTGGCTGTGGGCGCTGGCCCTCGGCACCGCCGCCACCCGCACCACCAACCCCCTCCTCCTCGCCCTCCTCATAGCCGTCTCCGCCTACGTGGTGACCACCCGCCGGCCCCACGCCCCCTGGTCCCGCTCCTACGGCGCCTTCGTCAAGCTCGCCCTCGCCGTCCTCCTCATCCGCCTCCTCTTCACCACGGTCCTCGGCTCCCCCATTCCCGGCACCCACACCCTCGTCACCCTCCCCGAGGTCCCCCTCCCCGGCTGGGCGCAGGGCATCCGCCTCGGCGGCCGGGTCACCGCCGAGGGCCTCGCCTTCGCCCTGTACGACGCGATGAAGCTGGCCACCCTCCTCATCTGCGTAGGCGCCGCGAACGCCCTCGCCAACCCCTCCCGCCTCCTCAAGTCACTCCCCGGCGCCCTGTACGAGATGGGCGTGGCCCTCGTCGTCGCCCTCACCTTCGCCCCGAACCTCATCGCCGACGTCCAGCGCCTGCGCGCCGCCCGGCGTCTGCGCGGCCGCCCCGACAAGGGCGTACGGGGCCTGCTCCAGGTCGGTCTCCCGGTGCTGGAGGGCGCCCTGGAGCGTTCCGTCGCCCTCGCCGCCGCGATGGACGCCCGCGGCTACGGCCGTACCGCCCAGGTCCCCGCCCCCGTACGCCGTACCACCGCCGCCCTCACTCTGGGCGGCCTGCTCGGCGTCTGCGCGGGGACGTACGGGCTGCTGACCGCCGCGGGCGGCACGTACGGCGTCCCCGTCCTCCTGGCCGGCGTCGCCGCCGCGCTCGCGGGGCTGTGGCTCGGCGGCCGCAGGACGGTCCGCACCCGCTACCGGCCGGACCGCTGGGACGCCCGCGCCTGGCTGGTCACCGGCTCCGGCGCGGCCGTCGCGGCGCTGCTGTTCCTCGCCGCCGCCCGCGACCCGGCGGCACTGCACCCGGGCGTGGT
>NZ_RAIF01000012.1:601316-607275 GCF_003671715.1 Streptomyces sp. E2N166
GGCGTGACACCCGCACCCACAAGCCGCGCGAACTCGCCGATGTCGTCGGCACGGTCGGCCAGGACCCGCTCTCCCACTTCGTGACGGACACCGTCGAGGACGAGCTGGCCTACGGCATGGAGTCCCTCGGGCTGGCCCCGGACGTGATGCGCCGCCGCGTCGAGGAGACCCTCGACCTGCTGGGCCTGTCCGACCTGCGCGGCCGCCCCATCGCCACCCTCTCCGGCGGTCAGCAGCAGCGGGTCGCGATCGGCTCGGTCCTCACCCCGCACCCGGACGTCCTGGTCCTGGACGAGCCGACCTCCGCGCTCGACCCCGCCGCGGCGGAGGAGGTCCTGGCCGTCCTCCAGCGCCTCGTCCACGACCTCGGTACGACGGTCCTGATGGCCGAGCACCGCCTGGAGCGCGTCATCCAGTACGCCGACCAGGTCGTCCTGCTCCCGTCCCCGGGCGCGGCGCCGCTCCTCGGGCCTCCGGCGGACGTGATGGCCGTGTCCCCGGTGTACCCGCCGGTGGTGGGCCTGGGCAGGCTGGCGGGCTGGTCCCCGCTGCCGCTGACGATCCGCGACGCCCGCCGCCGCGCGGCCCCGCTGCGGGACCGGCTGGCCGACCGGGAGATTCCGGACCACACGCCGACGACCGCCACGCTCCCGCCCCTTCCCGCGCTCCGGCCCGCCCCCGCGTCCCGCTGGCGCCGCCGCGGGAAGTCCCCGCAAGTCCCTTCGGGTCCCACCCCGTACGCCGCCGAGGTCCGCTCCCTCGCCGTCCGCCGCGACGGGATCCAGGCACTGCGCGGTGTCGGCCTGACCGTCTCCCCCGGCGAGACCGTCGCCCTGATGGGCCGCAACGGCGCCGGAAAGTCCACCCTGCTCTCCGCGCTCGTCGGCCTCGTCGAACCGTCCGCCGGTTCGGTCCGCGCGGGCGACGCCGTACCGCACCGCACGGCCCCCCGCGACCTGGTGCGCCGGGTCGGCCTGGTCCCGCAGGAGCCGCGCGACCTGCTGTACGCCGACACGGTCGCCGCCGAGTGCGCGGCCGCCGACCGGGACGCGGAGGCGGACCCGGGCACCTGCCGCGCCCTGCTCACCGAGCTGCTCCCCGGCGTCACCGACGACACCCACCCCCGCGACCTCTCCGAGGGCCAGCGCCTCACCCTCGCCCTGTCCGTCGTGCTCACCGCCCGCCCGCCCCTGCTCCTCCTGGACGAGCCGACGCGTGGCCTGGACTACGCGGCGAAGGCCCGGCTGGCGGGCATCCTGCGCGGGCTGGCCGCCGAGGGGCACGCGGTCGTGCTGGCCACGCACGACGTGGAGCTGGCCGCCGAGCTGGCCCACCGGGTCGTGCTGCTCGCCGAGGGCGAGGTGATCGCCGACGGTCCGGCGGCGGACGTGGTGGTGGCCTCGCCGTCCTTCGCACCGCAGGTCGCCAAGGTGCTGGCCCCGCGGAAGTGGCTGACCGTCGCACAGGTCCGGGAGGCGCTGGCATGACCGGTCCCCGACGTGATCGCCAGGCCCGCGCCGTCCGCCTCGGCCCCCGTTCGGTCGCCGCTCTCCTCCTGGTCAGCGCGGTGGGCGTGGCCGGCTTCGGCTGGCCCTTCCTGGCCCCGCCGGACGCCTCGCTGAACGCGCACGCCCAGGACGCGCCGTGGCTGTTCGCCGGCCTGCTGGTGCTGCTGGTGGCCGTGGTCGCGGCGACGATCTCGGAGTCGGGTCTCGGCCCCAAGGCCGTGGCGATGCTCGGCGTCCTGGCGGCGGCGGGCGCGGCGCTGCGTCCGATCGGCGCGGGCACGGCCGGTCTGGAGCCGATGTTCTTCCTCATGGTCCTCAGCGGCCGGGTGCTCGGTCCGGGCTTCGGCTTCGTCCTCGGCTCGGTCACGATGTTCGCGTCCGCGCTGCTCACGGGCGGGGTGGGCCCGTGGATGCCGTTCCAGATGCTGTCGATGGGCTGGTTCACGATGGGCGCGGGTCTGCTGCCCTTCCCCGACCGCCTGCGCGGGCGCCCGGAACTGCTCCTGCTCGCCGCGTACGGCTTCCTGGCCGCGTTCGCCTACGGCACGGTGATGAACCTGGCGGGCTGGACCTTCATGAACACGCTCGCCTCGAACATCGCCTTCGACCCGGACGCGTCGGTCCCCGACAACCTGGCCCGCTTCCTCGCGTTCTGCCTGGCCACGTCCCTCGGCTGGGACGGCGGCCGCGCCGCCGTGACGGTCGTGCTGACCCTCGCGCTCGGCACCCCGGTCCTGAAGGCACTGCGCCGGGCCACCCGCCGGGCGGCGTTCGAGACCCCGGTCACGTTCGAGAAGGCGACGGGGTGAGCCGTCCCACGTGACGGGGTTCACCTACGAAGCGGGGCCGTAGCCGACGGGCGGAACACCCGGCCGCCGGCCTGCTCCCCACCGCGTCACCTACGACCACGGTTAGCAAAAGGGATGATTGCGGACGGCTGGCCCGCCTGTTTCCCTGAACCAGTCGCCAGGCGCCGACGCCCTCTCGGGCAGCGGCGCCGACGCATGCCCGGCGGGTGTGCGCCGACGCCCCCTGTCCCCCAGGAAAGGCCCTCCGTTGACCGCCGCTTCCCTCCTCCGCAGTGCCGCCACCCCGAAGAAGGCCCTCGCCGGTGCCGCCCTGGCCGCGGCCACCTGCGGCACGCTGATCGCCGCCGCGCCCGCGCAGGCCGCGACGCCGGCCTCCTCGGCGCAGGCGACCGCGAAGAAGATGATCGGCGACTCGGCCGAGTACCGGTGCTTCGCCGAGATCGTCGACCACGAGAGCGACTGGAACGTCGACGCCACCAACTCCTCCAGCGGCGCCTACGGCCTGGTCCAGGCCCTGCCGGGCTCGAAGATGGCCTCGGCCGGCTCCGACTGGAAGACCAACGCGGCCACCCAGATCGAGTGGGGTCTGGACTACATGAAGGACCGCTACGGCGGCGCCTGCGACGCCTGGAGCTTCTGGCAGGCCAACGGCTGGTACTGACCCGGCCCGCACCCCGCTCCCCCATTACCGGAGGCGGCGGCCCCCTGATCCCCGGGGCCGCCGCCTTCGTGCGTTCAGGTGCTCGCGCGTCAGCGGTCGAGGTCGAGCACGGGCAGACCGCGCCCCTCGTACGCCTTCGGCTCCACGGTGGCGACGAGCGCGTCCGCGCCCCACTCCGGCAGGTGGCGGGCGGCGTGGATCGCGGCCCCGATCCCCGGCGGCACACCGTCGCGGCTCAACCGGGCGACCGCCAGCACGGCCGGACAGTCCAGGTCGACCGTGCGAATGACTTCCAGCTGCCCGACGTGCTCGGCGATTCCGAGAGACTCACGGTCCGCCTCCAGGAGGGACACCGTGGGCGCCCACAGGCGGGTTTCCGTCTCGAAGTAGGCCCGGTGGACCAGGGCATCACCCATGCCGGGAGCATACGTCTGCGTATACGACGTCGGCGTCGCTTCGGGCCGCCCTCAGCCGGGGCCCGTCCGGAACCGGCGCCGGTACTCCGTCGGTGTCGTGTCGAGTCGGCGGCGGAACGCCCTGACCAGGGTGTCCACGGTGCCGAAGCCGCACGTGGAGGCGACCCGTTCCAGCGTGGCGTCGGTGGATTCGAGCTGGTGGCGCGCCACCTCGACGCGGGCCGATTCGATGTAGGCGTGGGGGGTCGTGCCGAGTTCGGTCTTGAAGATCCGGGTGAGCTGCCGGTCGCTGACGTGGGCGCACGCGGCGAGGTCGGCGACGGTGAGCGGTTCGGCGATGTTGCGCATGATGTGGTGGCGCAGGTCCTCGATGCGCCGGGTCGTCGATACCTGCTCCAGCGGGACGCTGAACTGGCTCTGCCCGCTGGGCCGTTTCAGGTACATCACGAGCTGCCGGGCGACACGCAGCGCCACCTCCTCGCCGAGGTCGTCGGCGATGAGGGCGAGTGAGAGGTCGAGGCAGGCGCTGATGCCCGCGCCGGTCCACACGTCGCCTTCCCGGATGAAGATCGGGTCGGCGTCGACCTCGACGGCCGGATGGTCCTCGGCGAGCTGCCGCGCGGTCGACCAGTGGGTGGTGGCGCGCTTGCCGTCGAGGAGTCCGGCGGCGGCGAGGATGTGCGCGCCGACGCAGACGGACGTGACCCGGCGGGTCCGGCCGGCGAGCTGCCTCACCCGCTCCACCACCGCGGGATCGGTGAGCGGGTGCACGCGGCGCTGGTCGTCCACCTCGACGGCGCCGGGCACGATCAGGGTGTCGATGCTCCGGGCGGGCAGCCCGGCCAGTTCGTCGAAGGTGGTGTCCGGCAGGACCCGGACCCCGGCGCCCGTGGTGACCGGTGCCATGGTCTCGGCGGCCAGGACCACCTCGTAGCCCGCCGCCTCGTCCGTCTCGCGCCGGGCGAGGGAGAACACCTCCGGTGGTCCGGTGACGTCGAGCAGGTCGACGTCCTCGAAGAGGACTATGACGATCAGTCGTCTGACGGTGCTCAAGAAGGTCCCACTCCCAAGCTCGGCGACAGCCATGTCGGTTTCTGCATGTTAGACGACATTGCCGACACCCGGCGGTGAGCCATAGCGTCATGGACACAGGTCACCGCACCGGTGAACTGCCTCCCCCGACAAGCACGTTAGGCGACCTCCCATGCCCAGAACGACGCTGCGCCGGCTCAACGGCTTCGACGACACCCCCGCGAAGCTCGCCGAGTCCACCCTGGTCCTCGTCGACTACCAGAACACCTACACGACCGGCGTCATGGAACTGGACGGCTGGCAGGCCGCACTCGACGCCGCCGCCCAACTGCTGGCACGGGCCCGCCAGGAGGGCACGAAGGTCATCCACGTCGTCAACGACGGCGGCGAGGGCACACCGTACGACATCCGCGCCGAGATCGGCGCCATCCACCCGAGCGTCGCACCGGTCGACGGCGAGCCCGTCGTCGTCAAGAAGGCGCCGAACGCCTTCGTCGGTACGGACCTGGCCGAGCACGTCGACGCAGCGGGCAACAGCGACCTCGTCATCGCCGGGTTCATGACGCACATGTGCGTGGCCTTCACCGCCCAGGGCGCCTTCCTGCGCGGCAACCGCCCGACCGTCGTGGCCGACGCCAGCGCCACCCGCGCGCTGCCGGTAGCGGGCCTCGAACTGGACGCCCACCAGGTGCACTACAGCGCCCTCGCCACCATCGCCGACCTCTACGGGGTCGTCGTCCCGTCCCAGAAGGAGATCTCCTGATGAAGCTGCTCCGCCCGGCCGTCGCCCTCGCCACCGCCGCCGTCCTCTCGGCCACCGTCGCCGCGTGCGGCGGGAGTTCCGAGGCCGCCACCTCCGAGGACAAGCCGTCGGCCGCCGCCACCGCCCAGAAGAACGTCGCGAAGGACACGACGACTCTGCGCAAGCTCAACGGTCTCGGCGAGACCCCGGCCACGCTCTCCGACGCCACCCTCATCCTGGTCGACTACCAGAACACCTACACCGAGGGCGTGATGGAGCTCGACGGGTGGAAGCCGGCGGTGGACAACGCCGAAGCCCTGCTGAAGCGGGCCCGCGAGGCGGGCACGCCGGTCATCCACATCGTCGACAAGGGCTACGACCTGAAGTCGAAGGCAGGCCAGATCATTCCGGCGCTCAAGCCGGCCAAGGGCGAGCCCGTCGTCGAGAAGAGCGTCCCCAACGCCTTCCACGGCACCGATCTCGCCGAGCAGGTCAAGAAGGCCGGGAACAAGAACGTCATCGTCGCCGGGTTCATGACCAACATGTGCACCCTGTTCACCGCCCAGGGCGCGTTCCTCAACGGCAACGCGCCGACCGTCGTCGCCGACGCCTCGGCGACCCGGCCGCTGCCCCTGAAGGGCAACCCGAACGGCATTCCCGCGCAGCAGGTCCACGAGGCCGCCCTCGCCACGGTCCAGGACCTCTACGGAGTCGTGGTCCCGTCGCAGAAGTCCCTGACCTGAGACCGGCGGGCCCCCACCCCGCCGACCCCACCCCACACTGAAGCCCCC
>NZ_RAIF01000012.1:607480-625470 GCF_003671715.1 Streptomyces sp. E2N166
TTCCCCCCACGCTGTTCCCCCCACATCGCCAAAAGGCACTTCCGCTCACCAAAGAAAGCAGACAACGGGGCATGGCAACACGTAGAGGTTTTCTGGGTACCGCGTCGGCCGTCGGGGCGGCGACTCTCTTCACCGGCCAGTCGGCCTCCACCGCCTCGGCGGCGACCGCGGGGATCACCGCGACCGACGAGAAGGCGGCACGCGACGCGATACGCGCGGTCAACACCAGAATGCGCGCGAACTACGCGACCCTCAAGAGTGAACTGACGACGCAACTCAGTCCGGTCGTCGTCGTCTCGAACAACGCCGTCGGCGGACGCTTCACCCTCATCAACGGCGGCAAGCAGGTCGAGACCGTCGACCCGGTCCCGGAGTACTTCGAACTGGCCAAGTCGATCGCCCACGTTCCCCTGGGCCTCTTCTCGGTACTCGCCGCCTACCTCAGCGACCAGGTCCCCAACATCCCCAACGCGGACCGCATCGACCCGCACGACCTGGACATGGTCGTCACCAAGGCACCGGGCGACAAGGGCTGGATCACCCCGCTGAACGCCTTCAAGACCACGCTCCAGACGGCGCACACGAAGCTCGGCACCGCGAATCTCCCCCTGGACCTGGAGAATTCCTGCGACAAGATCCTGAGCGAGGCCGTCAAGTTCATCGACGCCTCCGTCACGGCTCAGTCGTTCGACATGGTGTCGTTCAACCGTTTCGCCGCCACCGTCTACCCGTCCATCCGCGTCAACATGACCTTCGCCGCCACCGCGCAGATCACCGGCATCGAAGGACTCATGAAGCGCTGGCGCACACTGATCGGCGAGAAGGCGTGGAGCGACCTCTACGTCACCGTGCTGTCGATCTGGACCACGGCCGAGCTGAACCAGGCGTCCATCATCATCCGCCGCACCATGAACCAGGCGAAGGTCGACACCCACCTGATCGACCTGCCGACCGTGGAGACCCCCTCGGACCCGATCTTCGTGGCCCTGGACAACCTCGCCCGCATCGTCCAGGACAACGTCGCCGCCGAGATGGTCTTCAACACCGATCTCAAGGTCGCCGACGCCCTCAAGGGCAAGGAGGACCTGCTCTCCGACGAGATCCTCCAGCAGATCGGCGGTACGGCGCCCACCGCCAAGACCGCCGCCTTCGGCACGACGGCGACGGCGACGGCGACGGCCGGCGCCTGCCCGATCACCGGTCGCACCGCGGCGGTGTGATCACCGGGCATCCCCCGCTTCCGGGGCGGGGGATGCCCCTCCGGGCCGCTCGGCGGCGTCCTCGCACTCGAACCACACCGTCTTGCCGTCCCCGGGCCCCACGCCCCACTTGCCCACCACCGCGTCCAGCAGCACCAGCTCTCGCCCGCCTTCGGCGTCGTCGTCAGGCACCTCGCCGGCCAGGACCGATGGTCGTGGACTGCCGTCCGCCACCTCCACCCGGACCCCGCCCCCCTCCGGCCTGCCGCGGCAACAGCAGATCGTGACGGCGCGGAAGCTGCCGACGCCGGAGTTCGGCGAGCGTGTCGACGCGGCCATGGGGACGGGCGGGTCGCTGTCGCGGCTGGTCGACCTGGTGACGCGCAGCCGGCAACCGGTCTGGTTCCTCTGCACGGAGAGGTACGGCAGCGGGCACCCGACCGCCAAGCCGGAGAACGTCGCAGGCTGTTCACTCCAAGACCCCTGCGGGACCGGTCCTCGCCCTCGCCCCCGCCGCCTTCGCGGCCTTCGTCGGCTGGGCCTCCGCCGGGACGCGATGATCGCGCCGCCGGCGCCGCCGACGCTGCCGCTCAGCCCGTGACCAGCGTTTTTGCGCCAACCATGCGCTGATCTTTGCAACGTGTGGTGTCTGTGTGTCTAAAGTGTGCGGGCCTCAGGCACTTGGATCAGGCCAATCCCCTGACACACGACCGCGGCGGGCAGTCATCACCCCTGCCCGACCGGCGCCCGGTCGAGCGCGGCCTCGGGATCGGTGGCGGCCGCCCTCCGACCGAGAGGAAGCCGGCCCATGGCTGACGAAATGGTGCGCGCGGCGCAGCAGTTCATCAACACCACCTATGACAACGGCGCCAAGCTGGGCATATCGAAGCTCGACGAGAACGGCCAGACCAGCTGGACCGTCATGTACGCCCTCACCCGGGCCCTCCAGTACGAACTCGGCATATCCGGCCTGTCGAACAACTTCGGCCCCGGGACACTCTCCACGCTCCAGTCGAAGTATCCGAGCATCCACGCCTCGGGCGCCCCCGGGAACATCGTCCGCATCGTCCAGGCGGGGTTGTACTGCAAGGGGTACGACGGCGGCGGGATCGACGGTACGTACAGCGACCGGGTCAAGGACTCGGTGCTCTCGCTGAAGTCGGACATGGGCGTCGACTTCGCCTACCCCGGCAGCGACGTGGTCCCGAAGGTCTTCAAGGGCCTGCTGAACATGGACCCGTACGTCACCGTCAACGGCGGCTCCGAGCAGATCAGGGCCGTCCAGCAGTGGATGAACGGCGAGTTCGTCAACCGCCGCGACTTCTACATCGTCCCGTGCGACGGCCACCACTCCCGGACCGTCGCCACGGCGATGCTCTACGCGGTCCAGTACACGATCGGCATGGCCGACGGCGTCGCCAACGGCAACTTCGGACCCGGCACGAAGTCCGGCATCAAGGCGCACACGCTGTCGGTGGGGTCGTCCGGCACCTGGGTGCAGCTGTTCACCGCCGGGATGCTGCTCAACCAGCGGTCCGTGTCGTTCGGCGGCACCTTCACCTCCGCCCTGGCCGACGCGGTCCGCTCCTTCCAGTCGTTCGCCAAGCTCCCCGTGACGGGGAAGGGCGACTTCTCCACCTGGGCCTCGCTGCTGGTCTCCTACGGCGACCAGGAGCGCAAGGGCACCGCCTGCGACGGCGTCACCAGGATCACCCCCGACCGGGCCAAGGCCCTCAAGGCGGAGGGGATCAGCATCATCGGGCGCTACCTCACCAATCCGATCCCCGGTGGCGGCAAGCTGCCCGAGAAGGAGATCCAGTCCGGGGAGCTGCAGACCATCGCCGACCAGGGCATGCGCTGCTTCCCCATCTACCAGACCTTCGGCCGGGGCGCGGCCGACTTCAGCTACCCCCTGGGGCGCGCCGCGGGCCAGGCCGCGATCAACGCGGCCCTCGACCACGGGTTCAAATCGGGGACCAGGATCTTCTTCGCCGTCGACTTCGACGCCTACGACTACGAGGTCACCGACAGCATCCTGCCGCACTTCAAGGGCATCGAGGACGCGATGCGCGACGACGGCAACCGGTACACGGTCGGCGTCTACGGGCCGCGCAACGTGTGCACCCGCGTCTCCGACGCCGGCCACGCCTCGGCGTCGTTCGTGTCCGACATGTCCTCCGGGTTCTCCGGGAACTTCGGTTACCCGCTGCCCGCGAACTGGGCCTACGACCAGATCGTCACCAAGACCGTCGGCTCCGGCAGCGGAGCGATCAACATCGACGTCAACATCGCCTCCGGGCGGGACTCCGGGCAGGGGTCCTTCAACGCGCCCCGCGGTGTCAAGCCCGACACCCGCCTCAGCCCCGACGTCACCGCCGCCATGGAGACCGACGTCGGCAAGTACATGGAGTCGCTCGGCTTCCCCCTCGACGGCGGGACGCGGTCCTACCAGCACTGGAAGTGCTTCGAGCGGACCGTCACCGCCCACGACGACCTGATCACCGAGCTGTCCCACCGGCACAACATGCGCAAGGCGCTCATCCAGACCACCGCCTACTGGGAGATGCGGCACATCGACCCGGCCGACGAGGCGGCCTGGGCAGCGGTCATCTCGGCCTTCGTCACGACCAGGCAGTACATCAGGGACACCTCCACGGGCATCGCCAAGCAGCGGGCGGTCACCCTGATCGGGGCGTGGAACCACGCGCTCGACAAGGGCTACGGGTCGGGCCAGCCGCGCCGGGACCTGTCCGTCGACGAGGACAAGTACAACGCGTGGAAGCAGGCGTACGACAGCGAGACGTACGCCCTCACCAGCGTCGCCCTGATCCACCGCTGGGACATCGACGGCAAGCCGGGCGGTGACGACGACTCACCGGCCCTGCGCCAGCCCACCCTGGGCTACACGGACCAGGAGATCTACGAGGTCCTGCGCCGGTACCAGGGCCCGGGTGACGTCGCGTACGAGGAAGCCAAGAAGAGAATGGGGCTCTACTACGTGATGGAGAAGTACAACTCCATCTCCCGCAACCTCTGACAGGAGTACGGCACATGTCAGGCGACGAGCCCTACGCCGAGCACGATGGTGCCCTCCTGCTCCTGCTGATCCTGGCCGGTCTCGTCACCGTGGTGTGGCTCACGGTCCGTGTGATCACCGGCCTGGTCCGCGCCCGGCGGAACGGCACGGCGCTCCTCGGTCCGGCGACCGTGCTGGCCTGGGACGCGACGGTCGGGATGTACACCTGGGGGCTGCTCCACCTGTTCCTCCTCGACGACCACGCCCAGTCCCGGGCCTGCGAGCAGGTCGTCGAAGGCAGGATCACCGGCTACGAACCGACCTTCGTACCACTGCACTTCGGCTGCCGGACCAGTGACGGACGGGTGGTCGAGGCGGTCATCCCGTCCTACCTCAACCCGGCGACCGCACTGCTCGGAATCTGCGCTCTCGTCCTGACCTGGCTCGTCATCGCACACCACAAGAAGGGCACCCACACGTGACCACCCCTCTGTCCCGCCGACTCGTACTGCGCCGTGCCGCCTTCCTGGCCGCGGGCACCGTTGTCGGCACTCAACTGCTCTCCTCTCCCGCCCTGGCGCGGCCCGAGGGCCCGGAGCCCGAGAAGCTCCGCGAGTCGGTGCGCAAGGCGCGGGAGCGCGACAAGCGCGTCCTGAGCGGCGTCCCCTCGCGCAACGGATGGGAGATGGAGAAGACCGCGGACGATCACGGGCACATCTACACCAGACCCGTACCGGGCATTCCGGTCGACGGCGTCCAGGTCCGCATGGGCGACGTCGAAACCGTGCTGGTCCACGTGATCCGCCGCTTCCACTACGAGATCGACGAGCTGCGCCGGGACGACGTGACCGGCTGGCGCCACCCCTCGAAGGTGCGCAAGGGCATGGCCGAGTCGAACCAGGCGTCCGGCACGGCGGTGCAGGTCCGGCCCGGCTCCTACCCGTCCGGAGTGCGAGGCGGCTACTTCCCGCAGCAGTTGGCGGTGGTCCGGGACATCCTCGCCGAGTGCGAGGGCGTGGTTCGCTGGGGCGGCGACGACAAGCACCCGGACGAAGCGCTGTTCTACATCGACGTCAAGCCCGGCGACGGCCGGCTGGCGGAGCTGGCGGAGAAGATCGCCGACTGGGACTGGACTCCCGGCAAGGGCGCTGGTTCCGGCTCCGCCTGACGACAGGCACTGGTGGAATGATCCGGCCGGGACCCGGTCAACGTTTCTGTTCGAATTATCGTCTTCGCACGTGCCCCCGCCGTGCACCCCGATGACGCCGAACGGAAACCCCGACCGTGGTCCCTGCCGCACTGACGACCGTCCCCCGCCCCGAACGGCGTCGGGAGAAACGCCCGGGCGATGTCCTGCGTGCCTTCGGGCGCCGGCATCGCGTGCCCCTGCTCGCCACGCTGCCCACCATCCCGCTGTACGCGGTGTGGTGGGTCTTTCTCGCCACCGGCGGGGGCGACCTGGCCGCGCAGCAGGCGTGGGCCGACTTCGTCTCGCGGCACGGCGCATCGGCGTACGGGCTGTTCTGGTACGGCGGGGTGCACACCGCCAACTACAGCGTGATCTCGCCGTACCTGATGGCCGGGCTCGGCGTGCGCGCGGTCACCGCGGTGTCCGGGCTGGCCGCCTCGTGGCTGGCGGCGGTGCTGATCGTGCGGGCCGGGGTGCGCAGACCGCTGTGGCCCGCCCTGCTCGCCTCCCTCGCCCTGTGGTGCAACGTCGCCTCGGGCCGTACGACCTTCGCGCTCGGCGTCGCCTTCGGGCTGGCCGCCTGCGTGGTGCTGGTCCGGGAGCGGCGGCTCGTCCTCGCCGCCGGGAACGCGGCCCTGGCCACCATGGCGTCACCGGTGGCCGGGTTGTACCTGGCGGTCGTGGGGGCCGGGTACCTGCTCGTACGGGACTGGGGGCGCGCCCTGGTCCTCCTCGTGCCGCCCGCCGCGGTCGTCGGGCTGACCACGCTGCTGTTCCCCTTCACCGGGGAGCAGCCGATGCCGGCGGCCCGAATATGGCCGCCGGTCGTGCTCGCCCTCGCCGTCACCGCGCTGGCCCCGCGTACCTGGCGGGTCGCCCGGTGGAGCGGGGCCGTGTACGCGGCCGGCACCGTACTGACGTACCTCATAGCCTCCGCCGTCGGCACGAACGTCGAGCGGTTCGCCGAGTACTTCGCACCCCCCGTGCTGCTCGCGGCCCTGCTCAGCACGGACCGGACACGGCGGCTCGCTCGTGATCTGCTGATCGTCGCCCTCGTCTTCTCCGTCGGATGGACGGGGAAGAAGACCGCCGACGACCTGAAGGAGTACACCGTGGTGCCCACCTGGGCCACCGAGACGGACGGCGTCGTGCGGGCACTGGACGGGCTCGGGGCCGACCGCACGCGGGTTGAGGTCGTGCCGGCCCGCGACCACCGCGAGGCGGCCGGGCTCGCGCCGCACGTCAACCTGGCCCGTGGCTGGAACCGGCAGCTCGATGTGGAACGCGCCCGCCTCTTCTACGACGGCACCTTCTCCGCGGCCACGTACCGGGACTGGCTGGACCGCTGGGCGGTCGGCTTCGTCGTCCTGCCGCTCGGCAAGCCGGACGGGCCCGCCAGGGAGGAGGCACGGCTCGTGCGGGACGACGGCCTGCGGCCCGAGTGGCTGGAGCCCGTCTGGGAGGACGAGCACTGGCAGGTGTACCGGGTGCGGGACGCCGTACCGCTCGTCTCCGAGCCCGGCACCGTCGTGACGACCACCAGCGCCGACCTGGTGCTCCGCGTGGACCGGCCCGGCCCGGTGACCGTGCGGGTCGCCTGGTCGCCGTGGCTGCGGGCCGACGGCGGGTGCCTCTCCCGGGACGGCGAGTTCACCCGCCTGACCGTCGATGCGCCGGGCGAGTACCGGATCAGCGGCCGGTACGGTCCTTCGCCGGGGCCGGCGGGGCGCTGCTGATCCCCTCGGCGGGCGGGGCGTTGTCCTCGGCCGGCGGCGGGGACGGGGCGGGGACGGCATTCGTGACCGGGGTGGTCTCCTTGGCCGGGGTGTCCTTGGCCAAGGTGGCGTCCTTGGCCGCGGTCGCGGTGCCCATCCGCGCCCTCGGCCCCTGGAACAGGTACGCCAGACCGAAGCCCGCCGCGACCACGGCCGCGCCGCCCACCGCGTCCAGGATCCAGTGGTTGCCGGTCGCCACGATCGCCGCGACGGTGAAGAGGGGGTGGAGGAGGCCGAGAGCCTTCATCCACATCTTCGGAGCGACGATCGCGATCGCCAGCCCGCACCACAGCGACCAGCCGAAGTGCAGCGACGGCATCGCCGCGTACTGGTTGGTGAGGGCCGTCAGCGTGCCGTAGTCGGGCTTCGAGAAGTCCTGCACCCCGTGGACCGTGTCGATGATCCCGTACCCCGGCATCAGGCGCGGCGGCGCCAGCGGGTAGAGCCAGAAACCGACCAGGGCCAGCAGCGTGGCGAAGCCCAGGGACGCGCGGGCCCAGCGGTAGTCGACCGGGCGGCGCCAGTACAGGACGCCGAGGACGGCCAGCGGGACGATGAAGTGGAACGACGTGTAGTAGAAGTCGAAGAAGTCCCGCAGCCAGCCGATCTTCACCACCGCGTGGTTGATCGCGTGCTCGATGTCGATGCGCAGGAAGCGTTCGATGTCGAGGATCTGCCAGCCGTGCTCCTCCGCGCGGGCGCGGCCCGCCGAGTTGCTGCCGCCGGTCGCCGCGAGGCGGACCTGGGAGTAGGCGGCGTAGGTGACCCGGATGAGCAGGAGTTCCAGGAGGAGATTGGGGCGGGTGAGTACCCGGCGCAGGAACGGCAGCAGGGGGACGTGCTTGAAGCGGGTCGGGACCGGGGGCGCGTAGCTCGTCGGGACCGGCGTGTCGAAGTACGGCGAGGTACGGGACAGGAACGGCACGGCGACGGCGGCGGCCAGCGCCGCGAGGAGTACGACGTTGTCGCGCAGGGGGTACAGGGCCGCCATGTTCGGCAGGATCATCTTCGCGGGCAGCGTCATCACCAGGACGACGGCGACCGGCCACACCGGCCGGTCGGAGGCGCGCTTGCCGACCCGGCCGACGAGCGCGGGCAGCACCCACAGCAGCTGGTGCTGCCAGGTCGCGGGCGACACCACGACCGCCGCGCAGCCGGTGATGGCGACCGCGAGCAGCAGCTGACCGTCGCGTGCGTAGCGCACGGCCCGGCGCAGGGCGAGGACGGCGACGGCCGCGCCGAGCAGGAGGAAGAGGGCGATCTCCAGGGGCCCGGAGAGGCCGAGTCGCAGCAGGACGCCGTGCAGCGACTGGTTGGCGAGGTCGTCGGCCTCGCCGCCCAGGCCCACACCGGCCATGTGGTGGACCCAGTAGGTGTAGGAGTCCTGCGCCATGGCCGCCCAGGCGACGGCGGTGCAGGCGAGGAACGTGACGCCGGTGGACACGGCCGCGCGTCCGCGGTCGGTGAACCACAGCAGGGGGACGAAGAGGAGGACGGTCGGCTGGAAGGCGGCGGCGACGCCGATCAGCGCGCCGCCGATCCGGTCGCCGTGTTCGCCGCGCACGGCGAAGCAGCCCAGCAGGACGAGGAGGACCGGGATGATGCTGGTCTGGCCGAGCCACAGCGCGTTGCGCACCGGCAGCGACACCATCAGCAGGCTGACGGCCATGGGCGCCGCCAGCAGTGCCGTACGGCGGCCCACCGGCTTCGGCAGGGCGCGGGCGGCGACCAGGCCGAGGGCCACGACGAGCAGCAGCGAGCCGAAGGTCCAGCCCCAGCCGAGGGCCTGTTCGGCGGCGCGGGTGAACGGTTTGAGGACCAGGCCGACGAAGGGCGTGCCGGTGAACTGCGTGGACTCGTAGAGGGACCCCTCCACGTGCAGGACACCGTGCTCGCCGACCCAGGTCTCCAGGTCCGTCAGGCGTTCCCCGCTCGGGGTGGAGAGGACCGTGGCCAGCTGCCGTACGGCGAGGACGGCGGCGACCAGCCACAGGCCGAGGCGCGCGATCCGCAGCCGTGCTCTGGTCGCATCGACGGCCGGGCCTCCGAAAGCCTCCGCCGGTCGCCCACTGTGCTCCGCATTCGCCACGCCTCGTCGGCCTCCCGCCCCGTTCGTACCGCGCCCGTGTACGCGGTGTGTTGTCCTTGCGAACCCTATGAGGCTCGCACCACCCCCGGGGGGAGACGCAGGCAACCCCCGTTCAACCTGACCGCCGCCCGCTCTTCGCCGCGCCTTTTCCCGACCGCCCGGCCGTTTGTTCGAGACGACGATAGTGCGGGAGCGGTGTCGACGCCTCCCGCGGGAGCGAGAAGGATCACAGGTCACGAGGGAGGAGCGCGCTCCGCGGCGTGCGGATTTCCCTGCGTGCACACCCTTTCCGTGCACTGTGCAACGAAAAGCATACCGGGCGTAAGCGGCGCATCAGCGCCTATGGTCGCTTTTCTGCCCGTGGCCGAGTGCCGCGGACTTCTTTCCGGCCCGGCGACAGCGCCGCCGTGCGGGTCGTGGCGTCCCCGTCCCCGTCGAAAGGTAGGCGAGCGAAGCTTTGTCGGCTGCCCCCGTCGCCGCTCACCCGTCCCGCACGCCCCGCGCACCCCAGTCACGCGCCGCCGGCGCACCCACCGTCACCGACCCCGCGCTCGTCAGGCGTGCCGTGAAGGCGGCGGCGCTCGGCAACGCGATGGAGTGGTTCGACTTCGGCGTCTACAGCTACATCGCCGTGACGCTGGGCAAGGTCTTCTTCCCGTCCGGCAACCCGACCGCCCAGCTGCTCTCCACGTTCGGCGCCTTCGCGGCGGCGTTCCTGGTTCGCCCGCTCGGCGGGATGGTCTTCGGGCCGCTCGGCGACCGGGTCGGGCGGCAGAAGGTCCTCGCCCTCACGATGATCATGATGGCGGCGGGTACGTTCGCCATCGGGCTCATCCCCTCGTACGCGACGATCGGTGTCTGGGCGCCGGTGCTGCTGCTTCTCGCGCGGCTGGTGCAGGGCTTCTCCACCGGCGGTGAGTACGCGGGCGCGTCCACCTTCATCGCCGAGTACGCGCCGGACAAGCGGCGCGGGTTCCTGGGGAGCTGGCTGGAGTTCGGCACGCTGGCCGGGTACATCGGCGGTGCGGGTCTGGTGACCCTGATGACGGCGCTGCTGTCCGACGGCGACCTGACGTCCTGGGGCTGGCGGATCCCGTTCCTGATCGCCGGGCCGATGGGCCTCATCGGGCTGTATCTGCGGATGCGGCTGGAGGAGACACCGGCGTTCGCGGCCGAACTCGACAAGGCGGAGGCCACGCGGCCGAAGGTACCGCTGCGGGACATGATCACCGGCCAGTGGCGGGCGCTGCTGCTCTGCGTCGGCCTGGTGCTGGTCTTCAACGTCACCGACTACATGCTGCTGTCGTACATGCCGAGCTACCTGACGAGCGAGCTGAAGTACGACGAGACGCACGGCCTGCTCGTGGTGCTGGCCGTGATGGCGCTGATGATGGTCGTCCAGCCGTTCGCCGGCGCGCTGACCGACCGGATCGGGCGGCGGCCGGTGATCGCGGCGGGCTGCGCGGGCTTCCTGCTCCTCTCCGTCCCCGCGCTGCTGCTGATCCGCGAGGGCAGCCTGCTGGCGGTGGGGCTGGGCATGGCCGCGCTCGGACTGCTGCTGGTCTGCTTCACCGCGTCGATGCCGTCCGCGCTGCCGGCGCTGTTCCCGACGCGGGTGCGGTACGGCTCGCTGTCGATCGGCTTCAACGTGTCCGTGTCCCTGTTCGGCGGGACGACGCCGCTGGTGGTGACGGCGCTGATCGGGGCGACGGGCGACATGATGATGCCCGCGTACTACATGATGGCCGCGGCCGTGATCGGCGGCGTCGCGGTGTGGTTCATGTCGGAGTCCGCCGGACGCCCACTGCCGGGCTCGGCGCCGGCGGTCGACGGGCGTTAGACGCCGGTCCGGGGGCGGGGCGAGCGGGCCGACAGGCAGAGCGGCCGCCCTCCCCCGGTCGCCCTCGTTTCCCGCGTTCCGCGATTCCGTGCTTCCGCGTTTCCGCTCTGTCAGACTGCCCGGATGATCGTCAGACTCGCGGAAGAGCGTGACTTTCCCGGCTTCCTCGGGCTCGCGGCCCAGGTCGAGCACTGGTTCGGCCCGATGGTCGAGGACGCCGGATTCCATGACGCGGTGCGCGAACACATACGCCGGTCCACGGCGCTGGTCGCCACCCCGGAGCAGGAACCCCTCGGTGGCCCCCGCGGCGGACTCCTGTTCGGCGCGGAGGCGCCGGTCTACCACGTGCACTGGCTCGTCGTGTCGCGGCAGGCCCGGGCGAGCGGCGTCGGCCGGGAACTGATGCGGGACGCGACGCGCAGGTGGGTGCGGGGGCCGGCCGACATCGAGGTGGTCACCTTCGGCGCCGGCCATCCCGGCGCTTCGGCGAGCGGCGCACGTGTCTTCTACGAGCGTCTCGGCTTCACCCCCGCCGAAACCGTCGCGCCGGGCCCGGAAGGCGGCCCCCGCCAACTGTTCCGCCGCGCCGTCGGCTGAAAACGCCCTGTCCCGGCCGGCCGCCCGGCTATCTTCGTTAGCGCACCTATTTAGAAAAGCTAACGACGCACACGGGAGGCCCCGGCATGAGCGACTCGCAGCTCTGGGACGACGTCGACGCCTACTTCACCACCCACCTCGCACCCGGCGACGAGGCCCTGGACGCCGCCCTGCGGGAGAGCGACGCCGCCGGGCTGCCGCAGGTGAACGTCACCGCCGCCCAGGGCAAGTTCCTCCAGCTCCTCGCCCAGGTCCAGGGCGCCCGCACCATCCTGGAGATCGGCACCCTCGGCGGCTACAGCACCATCTGGCTGGCCCGCGCCCTGCCCGCCGACGGCCGCCTGGTCACCCTGGAGTACAGCGCCCGGCACGCCGAGGTCGCCGCCCGCAACATCGCCCGCGCCGGCCTCGACACCCTCGTCGACGTACGCGTGGGTCCCGCCCTGGAGTCGCTGCCGAAGCTCGCCGACGACAACCCGCCGCCCTTCGACCTGGTCTTCATCGACGCCGACAAGGGCAACAACCCGCACTACCTGGAGTGGGCCCTGAGACTCACCAGCACCGGCAGCCTGATCGTCGTCGACAACGTGGTGCGCGGCGGCCGCGTGGCCGACGCCGACGACACCGCCGACGACGTACGCGGCACCCGCGCCGCCATCGAGCTGATCGGCAGCCACCCGCGGCTCAGCGGTACGGCCGTCCAGACGGTCGGCGGCAAGGGGTACGACGGGTTCGCGCTGGCCCGGGTGCTGGCCTGAAGACCGGCCCGAGGACCAGCGCGGGACGTCACACCTCGTGGTAGAAGCCCACGTTGACGCTGCGCGGCTCAGCGCGGTCCTGGACCACTATCTCGCCGCTGCCGCCCCTCGGCAGCGGCACGGTGCCGCCGTAGGCCAGGGGTTGCGCGTGGCCACCGACGGTGAGCCGGACCTCGCAGGAGGGGTCCGGCTGCGAGCCCCGCAGCCAGGTCAGCTGCCACGTGCCGCCGGAACCGCACCGGAACTCCAGATGGACCCGGGAGACGAACAGCCAGTCGTCCGGCGTCGACAGCCGGCACACGGACCTGTCCCGGCCGACCCGCAGCACCGCGTCGGGCTCGCTGGGCGCGTCGGCCATCTGCATGCCGGCCGTGGCACCCGCGTCGGCCGCGGTGACGGCGGCCATGGTGAGTTCGAGCACGTGCGCTCCTTCGCAGACCTCGAGACGTCCGTCGTTGGCGGTCGCCGCCGAATGATAGATCGGCCGGTGGCGCGGTGTCCGGCACAATGGGGTCATGACCGAGCGAAAGCCACCCGGCGTCGACTTCGAGTCCTGGGTCGACAAACAGATCCGTGACGCGGACGCGCGCGGCGAGTTCGCGGAACTGCCCGGCGCGGGCAAGCCCCTGCCGAGCGAAGTGGACGGCGCCTACGACGAACTGTGGTGGGTCAAACGGAAGATGGCCCGCGAGGGCTTGTCCGTGCTGCCGCCCACCCTGGCCCTGCGCAAGGAGGCGGAGGACGCCCTGGAGGCGGCGGCGAACGCCCCGTCGGAGCGGGTGGTCCGCCGTATCGTCGAGGAGATCAACGTCAAGATCCGCGACGTCATGTTCAAGCCGCCGCCCGGCCCCCCGCTGGGACTGAAGCCCTACGACGTCGAAGAGGTCGTACGGCAGTGGCGGGAGCGCCGGGCGGAGCGGTGACGCCCGTGGTTCACAGGCGCATCAGACGGTCCGCCAGCTCACGGTAGTCCCGCAGGGCCAGACGGAGTTGTTCGGTGTCGGTGCTCGTCGCGCGGTCGTCCCCGCCGGTGTCCTGCCAGGACGTGCGCAGCGTGCGGCGGCGGTGCGTCACGGCGTCCGTGAAGCGGGCGGTGATCTCCTCCAGGACGCGGTCGGCCTCCTCGACCGAGGCACGCGGCGCGTCGACGAAGTCGGCCACCGCGTGCTGGAGCCGCTGCCCGAGCTTGTCGCACTCCTCGTGCGGGAGGAGCGTGTCCCCGTGGGCGGCCGGGGTGGTGCTCTCGCGTCGGGCCGCGGACGTGGCGCTGTCGTGCCGGGTCGGGGCGGTGGTGCTTTCGTGCCGGGCCGGGGTGGTGGTGTCCAGGCCGGGGGTGGTCTCGGCGCGGGTGCCTGCGGCGTGGTCGGCGCGAGCGCCGGGAGCCGGGTACGCCTCGTCCGTCCGGTCGGTGCCCAGGGCCGTCTCGCCGTGGGGGTCGGGGGTCTGCCTGTCCCGCCCGGCGGGGATGCCGCCGGGCTGCCGGGTCACATCGGACATGTGCCTCAACTCTCCTTCGGCTGGCGCTTGCTGAGCGACCAGGAGTGGTGCGGGCGGGTGTGGGCGGGTGCGGATCCGTCGCCGCCCGTTGCCGCCCGGTGGCGGCCGGCGTCGTGACGGTCCGGGCGTACCAGGTCCTCGAACAGCGCACGGGCCTCGACCATGGCCTCGCGCATCTCCTCCGTCCCCGCGCCGCTGTCCTGCGCGCCGTCCACGCGCGCGTGCGTCACGCGGTGCACGCGCCGGTAGCCGTCGACGTGGTGGGCGTGGTGCACGGACAGCGCCGCGAGCTGCTCCTCGTACTGTCCGCCGTCGGGGAAGCCCCGGGCGCCGGCCAGCTCCGCGAGCAGCCGGTCCGCCTCGCCGACGGCCTCGCGCGGAGAGTCGACGAAGCGCTCCTGGGCCGCGGTCCAGCGCATCTCGAAGCTCTCGCGCTCGGCCGGGTCCAGCGGCCTCTGGTGCAGTGACCCGTGCCGTTCCACGCGCTCGGCGAGTTCGCGCTCGGCGGCCTTGGTGTCGCCGTCGTGCCGGGCCAGGGCCCGGTCGTATTCGGGCCCGAAGCGCCGCTTCAGGCTTCCGCCGTGCTGGGGGCCCCGCGCGCGCAGGGCCAGTACGGCCGCGACGACGAGCACGGCCGCCACGATCACGATCAAAGCGATGATCACGCCTGTGGACATGAGTGCCTTCCGGGTTCTCGGCCCTACCGGCTCTCCGAACGGGCCGGTTCGCTCTTCGGGTTGCCCCGGACTCCGCTCTCAAACGGCGCACAGCGCGCGCGGAGGCCGCATCGGTGCGAAAATGCGCTTGCGCACGGGGCGGGGCCCCTCCCGACAATGCCGGTCATGACCTGGACCGTCGCCCCGGAACCTCACGACTCCCCTGTCGCCGCCGCTCTCTGGCGCGCGTACTACACGGAGGTCAGCGACCGCTATTACCTGCTGCACGAGGGGCGGCCCACCGACCCCGGCGAGCTGGAGCGGGAGATCGCCGCGCACTCCGGCGCCGACCTCGTGCCGCCCCGGGGGCTGCTGCTGGTCGCGCGGCACGGCGGTGAAGCGGCGGGCACGGCGGGCGTACGGCTGCGGGACGACGCCACCGCCGAGCTGACCCGGGTGTTCCTGTACGAGCGGATGCGCGGCCGGGGCGGCGCCGCGCTGCTCGTGCGGGCCGCCGAGGACGCGGCACGGGCGCTCGGGGCCGAGCGCATGGTCCTCGACACGCGCGGCGACCTCGTCGAGGCCCGCGCCCTGTACGCCCGGCTCGGCTACGCGGAGACCGAGGCGTACAAGGAGGACCCGTACGCCGAGCACTGGTTCGTGAAGCGGCTCCGGCACGCCGCGTGACCGGGCTCAGCCCGCCCGCGCCGGCGTGCGCGGGTCGTGCGGGCGCTCGCGCGCCGAGCCGCACAGCTCGCCGGTGAGTTCCTTCACGAGCTGCACCAGGTCGGTCGGGCGGTCCGGGCCCCACCAGTCACCGAGCAGCTCGGCCAGGGAGTCCTCGCGGGCCAGCGCCAGCCGTTCCGCCACCTCGCGGCCCCGGTCTGTGAGGACCAGGCCGAGTCCCTCGCGGGCGGCGAGGTGCCGTTCCTCCACCTGGCGGGCGGCGGCCATGACGGTGGACAGCGGGACGGGGCTGCGCTCGGCGAGGAGGGCCGGTTCGACCCGGCCGTACCTCCTGACCCGCAGCAGCATCCAGCTCGACGCGGGCAGCAGGTCGTAGCCCGCCCGCGCGGTGATCCTCCGGTAGATCTCCCGGCGCCCCTCCCGGGTGCCGAGCACCGTCAGCGCACGGCACACCTCGTCGTGCGAGGACCGCTCCACCGGGTTGCTGGCGAGGGTCTGCGTGCCGTCCGGTGCCGTGACCGAGCCGCGCAGCCGGTCCTCCTTCAGGAACCAGGCCAGCAGGAAGCCGAGGAGGGCGACGGGGGCCGCGTAGAGGAAGACGTCCGTGATGGCGGAGGCGTAGGCGTGCAGCGCCTCGGGGCGCAGGGCGGGCGGCAGGGCGCCGATGCCGCGCGGGTCGGCCTCCAGGGTGTCCACCGAGACGCCGGGCGGGAGTTCGGCGCCCCGGAAGGCGTCCGCGAGTTTGTCGCCGAGGCGGCCCGCGAAGACCGTGCCGAAGACGGCCACGCCGAAGGCCGCGCCGATGGAGCGGAAGAAGGTCGCGCCGGAGGTCGCGACGCCCAGGTCCTCGTACGCCACCGCGTTCTGCACGATGAGGACGAGGACCTGCATCACCAGTCCGAGGCCCAGGCCGAAGACGAAGAAGTAGGCGCTCATCTCGGCGGTAGCGCTGTTCTCGTCGAGCTGGTGCAGCAGGAGCAGGCCGAGGGTGGTGACGGCGGTGCCCGCGACGGGGAACACCTTCCAGCGGCCGGTACGGCTGACGATCTGCCCGGACACGGTCGAGGACAGCAGCAGGCCGAAGACCATCGGCAGCATGTGCACGCCCGACATGGTCGGGCTGACGCCCCGCACGACCTGCAAGAACGTCGGCAGGTAGGTCATCGCGCCGAACATCGCGAAGCCGACGACGAAACTGATGACGGCGGAGAGCGTGAAGGTGCGGACCCGGAAGAGCTTGAGGGGGAGGACGGGCTCGGCGGCCCTGCGCTCCACGGCCACGAAGAGGGCGGCCAGGACGACTCCCAGCACCGCCAGGCCGATGATCTGCGGTGACCCCCAGGCCCAGGTCGTGCCGCCGAGCGAGGCCACCAGCACCAGGCAGGTCGCGACGGACGCGATGAGGAGGGTGCCGAGGTAGTCGATGACGTGCCGGGTGGTCCGGCGCGGAATGTGCAGCACCGCCGCGATCACGGCGAGCGCGACGATGCCGACGGGCAGGTTGATGTAGAAGACCCAGCGCCAGCTCAGGTGCTCGGTGAAGACCCCGCCGAGCAGCGGTCCCAGCACGCTGGTCGCGCCGAAGACCGCGCCGAACAGACCCTGGTAGCGGCCGCGTTCCCGGGGCGGGACCAGGTCGCCGACGATCGCCATCGACAGGACCATCAGACCGCCGCCGCCCAGCCCCTGGAGGGCCCGGAAGGCGATCAGTTCGGACATGCTCTGCGCCACGCCGCACAGCGCGGAGCCGGCCAGGAAGATCACGATCGCCGTCTGGAACAGCTTCTTGCGTCCGTACTGGTCGCCGAGCTTGCCCCACAGCGGGGTGGCGGCGGTCGCGGCCAGCAGGTACGCCGTGACCACCCAGGACAGATGCTCCAGGCCGCCCAGATCGCTGACGATGGTGGGCAGCGCCGTCGACACGATGGTCTGGTCGAGGGCGGCGAGCAGCATGCCCAGCAGCAGGGCCCCGATCGAGACGAGAACGCCGCCGGAGACCTGCTCCTGCCCCTCGCCCTGCCGCTCACCCCGCTCCGGAGCCGGTACCGGGTCCTTCGCCGCGCGTACATCTCCCGCCATGAAGACCTCCCACGGACGTCTCGCCTTCCATCCCGGTCGGTGTGACCAGTTATGGGCGGTTCAGTCCTGCGAGAAGCCGGTATTCCGGGGGCGTGCGCGTGGGAGTGTGGAGAAGATCTGCATAATCTCTGGAGTTCGCGAGGGGAGTCGCGAGGGGAGGGACGAACGCGTGGAACAGCAGAAGGAGCCGCCGCAGGAGCCGCGGGAGCGGCCCCAAGGGCACTCGTGCCCGGAGTGCGGAACACCCAGGGAGGCGGACAACACGCCCGCCTGCGCCTGCGGGTCCCGGGCGTCCGACGCCCTGCGCGACGCGCGTACGGCACAGGCGGCAGCGGCGGAGGACTTCGATCCGCTGCGCATACGGCCGTACGTCGAACTGGACGGCGGCGCCGGGGAGCCCGGGAGGCCCGAGACACCCGGGGCGCGCGGGACGGTGGCGCCTTCGGGGGCCTCCTCGCCGGGAGCACCCGTGTCCGGAGCACCCACGTCCGGAACGCCCTCCTCCGAACCGGTGTCGGCGGCGGCCCGCCCCGAGCCCGCACCCCCGTCCGCGTCCGCGCCCCCGTCCGTGCCGTCCTCCCCGACCGACCCGGACGCCACCATGACGC
>NZ_RAIF01000012.1:625750-632178 GCF_003671715.1 Streptomyces sp. E2N166
TGCCCACGCCCCTGGCACCCTCGGCCGGCGCGCCCAGCGCCCACGACCTGCGCCTGTTCGAGACCTCGGCCGCCTCGTCCGCCGCCCCCTTCGCGCCTGGGGGGCCCGGGGCGCCCGGTGCGGACGGTACCGGCGGACGTCCGCCGCGCAAACGGCGCCGGAGCGTGCTGTTGAGTGCCGCGGGGGCGGTCGTGGTCGTGGTGGGCGCGGCCGGGTACGCGAGCGGCCTGTTCTCCTACGAGACGCCCTCCCGGGACGGGGCCCTGCCCGACGAGGTACGGGCGAGCGTCCCGGCCCCGTCGACCAGCGAGGCCTCCGCGACCCCCGAGTCGAGCGCGCCGTCGGCTCCCGAGACCTCCGCGTCGCCGTCCCCGTCCGCCTCCGCGTCCCCCAGTGCCACTCCCTCGTCCTCGCCGTCCCCGTCGGTGTCGAGTGCCTCGCCCACGCCGTCCCGGTCGGCCGAGCCGACGCAGAGCACGACGACCGCACCGGCCGACGGCCCCACACCGGAATCCGAGGACGAGGACCGCGTACCCGACGGTGGCGGCACGCTGCAGCGCGGTGACCGCGGAGCCGAGGTCGTCGAGCTTCAGCAGCGTCTGGCCCAGCTGCATCTCTACACCGGCGACCCCAACGGGAACTACAACCACCAGGTCGAGGACGCGGTCCGCACCTACCAGTGGGCCCGCGGCATCCGCGACGACGCGCTCGGCGTCTACGGGCAGGACACCCGGCGCCGGCTGGAGTCGGAGACGCGGGAGCCGTAGGCGGCGTTCACGGGCGTGCCAGGCCGCCGGGGCCCGCCGCGACGGCACAGACCACCAGGACGTGACGCGGCGCAGTCCACCAGGACGGCGCAGTCCGCCAGGGCGTCACCGCGTCGTCCCGGCCCGCACCGGCCGTCAGCCGATGTGCAGCCGCAGCGTCCCGTCCGCGCCGGCCTCCACGCGTACCCGCGTCAGGTCCTCCACGACCACGTCGGGACCGTGGGCACCGGCCCGCGGGCCTACGCCCACGACCTGCATCCCGGCGGCGCGCGCGGCCGTGATGCCGGCGCCGGAGTCCTCGAAGGCGATGCAGTCGCCGGGGGCGATGCCCAGCTCGGCGGCGCCCTTGAGGAAGCCCTCGGGGTCGGGCTTGCTGGCGCCGACCGACTCGGCGGTGACCCGGACGTCCGGCTGGGCGAGCCCGGCGGCGGCCATCCGCGCGGTGGACAGCGGCACGTCGGCGGAGGTCACCAGGGCGTGCGGCAGCCCGTGCAGCGAGGCGAGGAACTCCGACGCGCCGGGGATCGCGACGACGCCCTCGGTGTCGGCGGTCTCCTCGGCGAGCATGCGGGCGTTGTCGGCGTGGTTCTGCTCCATGGGCCGGTCCGGCAGCAGCAGCGCCATCGAGGCGTAGCCCTGCCGCCCGTGGACGACCTTCATCACCTCGTCGCCGTCCAGGCCGTGCCGGTCGGCCCAGCGCCGCCAGACGCGCTCGACGGCGGCGTCGGAGTTGACGAGGGTGCCGTCCATGTCCAGCAGCAGGGCACGGGCGGTGAGAACGGTGGTGGCGGTGGCCGTCATCGGCGGACTCCAAGGCGCGGGAGAGGGACGCAGGGCGTGTCCCCGGGAACAAGGCGGCCCCGCCCGCCGGTCAGGGAGAACGGGCGGGAGCCACTTTGTTTCTCTACGGTACAAAACAGGTCGGGGGTTGCGCCACCGCCCCGCCGGAACGTTCACGAACCGTTCAGCCGGCGACCGCCTCCCACAGGCTCCACACCCCGAGGCCCAGCATGAGCAGCGCCGCGACCTTCGTGATCAGCGCCAGCGGCACCCGCTTCATCAGAGCCTTCCCGCCGACGATGCCGAGCCCGGCCACCGCCCACAGGGCGAGGACCGCGCCGAGGCCGACGGAGAGCGGGTCGTCGTAGCGGGCCGCGAGGTTCGCGGTCATGATCTGCGTGAGATCGCCGAACTCGGCGACCAGGATGAGCATGAATCCCGCCCCGGCGACCTTCCAGAAGGACTGGTCCTCGGGCTTGCGGATCTCCTCGTCCTCGTCGTCCCTCTTCATCAGCAGCACGGCGGCGCCGCCCAGGAACAGCACGCCGGTGATCGCGTGCACGATCTGCTGCGGCAGCAGGGTCAGCACACTGCCGGCCGCGACCGCGAGCACGACGTGCAGCAGGAAGGCGGCGGCCACGCCGGCGAAGACGTACGAGGCCCGGTAACGGGTGCCGAGGACGAGGCCGGCGAGCGCGGTCTTGTCCGGCAGTTCGGCGAGGAAGACGACGCCGAAGACGACTGCCGTCACGGTCAGGCTGATCAAGGGATCCTCTATCGGTCGGGGCCGCCCCGCCGAGAGTGCTGATCCTGCGCTGCGGACACCTCGGCACGGCAGCACACGGTCGCCCCCGCCGTACGGCACGGGCGTGCACTGCTTGCCGAAGGTCTCGCTGGCCGGCCCCGCGTACGAGGCTGCCTCCGGGCGCCGGCTCAGACGAGCTGAGCAGTATGTCGACGGTCCGGCGAAGAGCTACTCCCCTCCTGCGCCGTCCATAGTACGCGAGCCCTGCCGGCGGGGCCGAGGGGGCGCGGAGCCCCGGGACGTTCCGTCACGAGTCCCGCCGCACCCATAGACGTGCCATGCACACGTCACTAACTTCTTACCGACCGCACACCTGTGCGCCATGCGGCGTCGCGAGCATTCCCCTGCCCGCGCCCCAGCACCCCCCCACTCCAAGGGAGTTCGCATGCCGAAGCTCTACGCGCGTCGACGGCTCGGTGCCCTCGCCGCGTTCACCGGACTCATAGCCTCCGCCGGGCTCCTCAACGGCCCGGCCGCCTCCGCCGCCCTCCCCACCCCGGTCAGCGCCGCCACCGCCCGCTCCTACCTCGCCTCCCTCACCGTGGAGACCGAGAGCCGCACCGGCTACGACCGCGACCTCTTCCCCCACTGGATCACGCAGTCCGGCGCCTGCAACACCCGCGAGACCGTCCTCAAGCGCGACGGCTCGGGCGTCGTCACCGACTCCTCCTGCGCCGCCACCAGGGGCAGCTGGTACTCCCCCTACGACGGCGCCACCTGGTCCGCCGCCTCCGACGTCGACATCGACCACCTCGTCCCGCTCGCCGAGGCCTGGGACTCCGGCGCCGGCTCCTGGAGCACCTCCCGGCGGCAGTCCTTCGCCAACGACCTGACCCGCCCCCAGCTCCTCGCGGTCACCGACAACGTCAACCAGTCCAAGGGCGACCAGGACCCGGCCACCTGGATGCCCTCGCGCAGCGCCTACCGCTGCACATACGTCCGCGCCTGGGTACAGGTGAAGTACTACTACGACCTCTCGGTCGACTCCGCCGAGAAGTCGGCGCTCCAGAACAACCTCGCGAACTGCTGACGCCCCGTCCATCGCGCGTTCGGCGCGGAGCCTCCCCGCCGGCCTCCGTCGTTCCGTACCGTACGGGGCGACGGAGGAGGGGATCACCATGGCCGGACTGCGCCTGGGACCACTGCTGAGATACACCGACGGCTCGTCGGCGACCATCTGGGTCGAGACGAACCGTCCCTGCACCACCGAGGTGCGCTGCGCCGACGGCTCCCGCGGCACGACCCGCACCTTCCAGGTCGCGGGCCACCACTACGCCCTGGTCCCGGTGACCGGCCTGACACCCGGCACGGCGACCGAGTACGAGGTGCTCCTCGACGGCGCGCGCGTATGGCCGCCGCCCGACTCGCCGTTCCCTCCCTCCGTGATCGCCACGCCGCCGGCGGACGAGGGCATGCGCATCGCCTTCGGCTCCTGCCGCTGGGCGTCGCCGCCGGCCGGCGAGAAGGACCCGGTGGGCCCGGACGCGCTGGACACCCTCTCCGCCCGCATCGCGGCCGACCCGGAGGGCACACGCCCCGACGTGCTGCTCCTGCTCGGCGACCAGGTGTACGCCGACGAGATCTCCGACGCCACGCGCCGCTGGATCGCGGGCCGCCGCGACCTGGCGGAGCCTCCCGGCGAACAGATCGCGGACTACGAGGAGTACACCCGCCTCTACGACGAGTCGTGGAGCGACCCCGAGGTGCGCTGGCTGCTGTCGACCGTGCCCAGCTGCATGATCTTCGACGACCACGACGTCATCGACGACTGGAACACCTCCGCCGCCTGGCTCGCCGACATGCGGGCCACGGACTGGTGGCATGAGCGGCTGCTGAGCGGGCTGATGTCCTACTGGGTGTACCAGCAGCTGGGCAACCTCTCCCCGGACGAGCTGGCCGCCGACCCCCTCTACGCGGCCGTCCGCGAGGCTCCCGACGGCACCGACGCGCTCCGTACGTTCGCCGCGCGGGCCGACGCCGACCCGGCCTCCGTCCGCTGGAGCTACCGGCGCGACTTCGGCCGCGTGCGGCTGGTGATGGTGGACTCCCGCGCGGCCCGCGTCCTCCAGGAGGACCGCCGTACGATGCTCGACCCGGGCGAGGCCGCCTGGCTGCGCGAACAGGTCATGGAGGAACGCGACTCCTACGACCACCTGCTGATCGGCACCTCCCTGCCCTGGCTGCTGCCCCACCTCGTGCACGACGTGGAGGCGTGGAGCGCGGCGATGTGCGTCGGCGAACGGGGCGCGCGCTGGGCACGGCTCGGGGAGCGGATCAGGCGCGGGGCCGACCTGGAGCACTGGTCGGCCTTTCCGACCTCCTTCGACTCCCTCGCGGACCTGATCGCCGAGGCCGGTACCGGGCCCGGGGCGCCCGCGACCGTGAGCGTGCTGTCGGGCGACGTCCACCACGCCTACGTGGCCGAGCCGTCCTGGCCCGGCCGGGCGCCCGACGCCATGGTGGCCCAGCTGACCTGTTCCCCCGTCCACAACTCCGTGCCGCTCTCCATCCGTCTGGGCTTCCGCTTCGGCTGGAGCGCCCCGGCGCGTGCCCTCGGGCGGCGTATCGCCCGGCACGGACGCTGTGGGCCGCCGGCGGTCGGCTGGCGCAAGACCGGCGGGCCCTGGTTCGGCAATCAGCTCATGACGCTGACCCTGCGGGGAAGATCGGCCCGGCTGCGCCTGGAGCAGGCGCGGGCGGAGGGCGACGGCACGACCGCCCTGCGGACGGTCGCGGAGAGAGAGCTGGCGTAGACGGGGGGCGGAGCCGGGTATGAATCAAGTCACACCGGCGGCCTCCGCCGTCCGCATGGGAGCGCTCCCACCTGCGGCGGTCGCCGCGACAGAAGGGTGACCATGCGCCAAGTCATGGCCAAATGTTGAACTTGCAAGTACTCATTAGGCTCACCTAACGTGGGCGGCCCACTCGGTTTCGTCCCCCACCGGCCTCGACGGGCCGGCCCGACCGAAGGAGCTCCCCCCACATGTCCGAACGCCTCAACAGCGCCCAGCCCTATGCCCTCGGCCTGTTCCGCATAGTCGTCGGCCTGCTCTTCGCCTGCCACGGCGCGGCCTCACTCTTCGGCGTCCTCGGCGGCGCCTCGGGAACCGGCGGCACGATCGAGGCGGGCGTCTGGCCCGGCTGGTACGCGGCCGTGATCCAGTTGGTCGGCGGCGGCCTCGTCATGCTCGGCCTCGGCACCCGCGCCGCCGCGGTCGTCTCCTCGGGCTCCATGGCGTACGCGTACTTCAAGGTTCACCAGCCGGGCGCCCTGTGGCCGATGGAGAACGGTGGCGAGGCCTCCGCCATGTTCTGCTGGGCCTTCCTGCTGCTGGCCTTCACCGGCTCCGGCGCCTTCGGCCTTGACCGGCTGTTCGCCCGGCGCACGTCCGAGCAGGAGAAGGCCGCCGCTGAGAGGCAGACACCGGTCGCGGCCTGACCCGGACCGGAGCGGCGCCTTCCTCGAGCCGGGGGGCACCGCTCACACTCCTCCCCGGCGCCCGGACGACCGTGGGGGCGCGGGTGCCAGGCCGCGGGGGCGCGGGTGCCAGGCCGCGCCTTGGGCGTGAACACCCACTCACGAGTGAACGCTCCATGGCGGGTACACGAGGCCCCTGTGAACCGTCCGTCACACCCCCGGCGTACGCTGGATGGCTGTCATCGGCCGCTCCTGCCGTCCCCGCGTCCCGCGGCATGGCCCGGCCCACGGGGGAGTAACGGGGAGTTGTGGTGGTCGAGAGTCTCGGCAGTATCGGTTCGCTGGTCAGCAGCCCATGGATCTATGCGCTGGTCGCCGCCTCGGTGCTCCTCGACATCTTCCTGCCGGTGCTGCCGAGCGGTGTCCTCGTGATCACGGCGGCCACCGCGGCGGCCGCGGGCTCGGGCGCGGCGGCCGCCGGGCGGGTTCCGAACGACGTCCCCGACATCCTGGTCCTGACGCTGTGCGCGGCGACCGCCTCGGTCCTCGGCGACCTGGCGGTCTACCGCCTCGCGTGGCGCGGCGGGCCTCGCCTGGACCGCGCGATCGCCCGTTCCCGTCGGCTGACCACGGCGCAGGAACGTCTCGGCGGGGCCCT
>NZ_RAIF01000012.1:632585-675772 GCF_003671715.1 Streptomyces sp. E2N166
CGGCGACGGCACACCGGGCGTCACGAGGCCCGCCGCGCGCCTCCCCGCACCTCCAGGCCGGCCAGCAGATCAGCCGTGGCCCCGGCGACGGCCTCCACCGCCTGCTCGAAGACCTCCCGGTTGTGCGCGGCGGGCGCACGGAACCCGGAGATCTTGCGCACGTACTGCAGGGCGGCGGCCCTGATCTCGTCCTCCGTGGCCTCCTCGGCCAGCACGGGCGGACGCAGTGTCCTGATGCTGCGGCACATGACGTCAGTCTCCCTTCTCCAGGTCCACCCGCCAGTCGTTCGATCTGATCCAGTGGCCCTTCGGATACTCGAAGTCGGCCTGTCCGAGCAGGGCGAAGCCCGCCCCGCGGCAGACCGCGTTGGAGGCGGCGTGGTCGACGCTCGGGAACGCGTGCAGGTAACGGTGCGTCCCGTCGGCACGGGCCGCCTCGCGCACCGCACGGGCCGCCCGCACGGCAAGCCCCCTCCCCTGGAACTCCGGCAACACCGCCCATCCGGTCTCCCAGACCTCCGCGCCCTGCCAAGTCCGCTGCCAATACCCGATCGAGCCGACGGTCTCACCGCTGTCCGCCAGGGTGATCCGGTACATCCGCCCCGGGCCCGGATCGGCGTACCGCCGATGCCGGGCCGCGAGCTGCTCCTCGGTCTCCGGGCCGCCCAGGTGGGCGGTCATCCCGGGGCTGTTGGTCCTGCGCAGCAGCCACAGATCCGCCTCCGCCCAGGGGACCAGACGCACCCGCTCCCGGCCCCGCGCCCCGCCCTCTGCCGCCCGCTCGTCCACGCCTTCCATCTCTTCACGGTAGGGCAGGGGTCTGACAGTCGGCCCCGGCGGCGACGGCCACCCTTTCGCGTGAACCGCCGAAGGGAACGCGCGCCTCAAAATCGAACAGGCGTATCATTGGCGCGTGGCTACGACCTATGATTTCCCCAGTGACCTCCTCGCCGGTCAGGAGGAACTGCATCAGGTCCGGGCCGAGCTGTCGGCCCTGCTGAAGAGACTTCCCTGGTCCGTCGAACCGCTCGACGGATTCAGCGACAAGAACGGCTGGCGCAAGGTCGAGCGCCCGGCCTCCCCCGGCTGGTCGGCGGACGAGCAGGCCGAGGTGGAGAAGCTCCGGCGGCGCGAGCGCGAACTCGCCGTGTTCGTCAGCACCCACCGCTACTGGTCGGAGATCACCGGCCCCGACCAGGTGAGCGCCCGCTCGGCACTGAAACGCGCCCACGAGGCCCCGGCCGGGGAGAGCCCGCCTTCATCCCAGTGATCTCGGCGCTGTGGAGTTCATCCGCGGCAAGACCGCCGGCGGGCACACGCGAGAGGCCCCCGGAAGATCTCCGGGGGCCTCCGCACCGACGACAGCGGCGCCGGTCCTGGTGGGCGCGGACGGTTTCGAACCGCCGACATCCTGCTTGTAAGGCAGGCGCTCTACCCCTGAGCTACGCACCCAGGACGAGTCGACAGCCTACATGGCCCGGGGCACTGCCCGGCAAACGTGTTGACGCCGCCACCGCCTCGGCCGGGGGTTAACCCCACCCCCGATCCGGTAGTGGCCCGGATCCCGGCGCGGGCCCGTGCTCCGTACGGTCGAAGAGCCTCGTCGACGAGGGCCGCTTCCGCTCCGGGAGGGCCGGACGCGGCACCTCGTAGCCGTCCCAGGGGGAGATCGTCATGGCCGCCCGCACCGTTCCCGCTCGCACGTTCGCCGCCGTCGGCGCCGTCGCCGTCCTCGTGGCGGGCCTCGGCGCCTGTGCCGCCGCCTCGGACGACAAGGACCCCGAACACCGGTCCTTCGCCCTTCAGGGCCGCACTTTCACCGTCGACTCCGACGACTCCGCCCTGGAGATCGTCGCCTCGGACGACCACACGTCCGGGAAGGTCGAGGTCACCCGGTGGTTCTCCGGATCGGTCGCCGTCGGTTCGGCTCCCGAAGTGACCTGGAGGATGGACGACGACCGGCTGGTGCTGCGTACGCACTGCTCCGGCGTGGTCGCCGACTGCGCGGCCAGGCACCGCATCGAGGTACCGCGGGGCATCGCCGTCCAGGTGAAGGAAGGGGACGGCAGCGTACGGGCGCGGGGGTTCCGGGACCCGCTGAACATCCGTACCGGCGACGGGTCCGTGCACGTCACCGACTCCACCGGCCCTCTGGAGCTGCGCACCGGTGACGGATCCGTGCGTGCGGAGGTCTCCTCGCGCCGGGTGGACGCGCACACCGAAGACGGCTCGGTCCGTCTCGAACTCGGCACCGTTCCCGACCTGGTGGAGTCCCGCACCGGCGACGGTTCCGTGACGATCACGCTGCCCCGGGCCACGTACAAGGTGTCCACCGAAACCGGTGACGGCGGGGTCGACGTGTCGGTGCCGCGGGACGACGCCAGCAGCCATGTGGTGAGCGCCCGGACCGGTGACGGCAAAGTCACGGTCCGAACCGCGAACTGACCGACCCGTGTGTTCGTCCCTTACGGGTGGGAGAATGAACCCGGGCAGGACGGACGACACGGGAGAGGGATGTGACGGCGACACCATCGCAGCCGTACTCGCCGATGGTGGCGCGCGCGCAGCGCCTGCCGCACCGCTCGCACCGCCGTCGCGCGCCCGGCGCGGGCCGTGACGTGCTCGTCCTCATGGGTCTGCCGCTCCTCGCCGTGCTCGCGCTGCCCGCAGCGTTCGCCGGGGGCGGCACGCGGCGCTGGTTCGGCGGGCGGGCCGAGAGCCAGCGGGCGGAGGCGCAGGCCGCGAAGGACGACGCGGCGGCCGCCTTCTACGACCTGGACACCGCTCAACGGGACCTGCGGATCTCGATAGAGACGATCGCGGCCGTCGACGCCTCCCCCGCCGCCCGGCGCGCGGTCACCGACTTCGAGGCGCTCGGCCGGCGGATCGACGAGGTCAGCCACCAGTACATCGGCGCCGTCGACGCCCACGACCTGGACCGGGACGATCTGGAGGCGTCGGCCGCCTCCCGCGCCCGCGGCGAACTGACCGCCGCCAAGAACGAGCTGGGCCGCGTCAAGCAGGAACTGGACCGCTTCGCCGACGGCCTCGGCCCCCTGCTCGGCAAGGCCGAGACCCAGCTGGCCCGGCTGGCGCCCACCGTCGAACGCGCCCGGCAGGCCCTGCTCGCCGCCTCCAACGCCTTGGACGCCGCGCGGGAAGCCGGGCTGAGGGCGGACGACCTCGCCGCCCGGCTCGCCGCCCTCGGTCCGGAGCTGACCCGGCTGAACCAGGGCGCGGGACAGCACGGCGTGCCACAGACCCTCGAGCGGGCCGAACGGGTCACCCGAGCGGCCGAGTCGGTCCGCGCCGAGGCCGAGCGGCTGCCCGAGCACGCCGCCGAGATCGACCACCGGCTGGTCTCCCTGCGTACCCGCGCTCAGGCCCTGACCACCCGCACCGAACAGGTCGAACCGGTACTGAGCGAGCTGCGGCGGCGATTCACCGCGGCCTGCTGGCAGGACCTCCAGCAGGTGCCGGACCAGGCCACCGAATCGGTCCGGCAGGCCGAGCGGAAACTGACCGAGGCCCGGACCGCCCGCGACGAACAGCGCTGGCCCGACGCGACCGCCCTCCTGTCGACGGTGCGGGCGCTGCTGAACTCCACCGACGAGGCCGTCTCGGCCGCCGGCGACCGGCTGCGGCAGCTGAACGCCGTGCAGAAGGACCCCCAGCAGGAGATCGAGCGCACCCGTTTCGCCATCCGTGACGCCCAGCGGCTGGCCATGGCGGGCCGCAACACCCCCGACCCCCGTCACGCCCGCCCGCTGGACGACGCCGTGGCCCGGCTGGAACGGGCGATCACCACGCTGGAGGGCCGCCACCCCGACTACTGGCACTTCCTGACGGAGACCGAAGGGGTCCGGCAGACGGTGGCCGGCGTGGTCACCCGGATCCGGGAGGAGCGCGGGGCCGGCCACTGACCGCCGAGCGACTGCCGGTGATCAGGCTCCGGGCCGGACCGGGTTTTCGCCGTCGGGCCTGGCCGCTGGGCCGGGCCGGTTAACCTGTGCGCATGCCTCGCTACGAGTACCGCTGCCGGAGCTGCGGCGACACCTTCGAACTGAGCCGTCCCATGGCCGAGTCCTCCGCTCCCGCCGCCTGTCCGGCGGGCCACGACGACACGGTGAAGCTGCTGTCGACGGTCGCGGTCGGCGGGTCGGCCTCCGCGTCGGCCCCGGCGCCCTCGCCGGGTGGCGGAGGCGGCTGCTGCGGCGGGGGCTGCTGCGGCTGACCCACCGGCCCCGGTGGTTGCCCGGGCCGGTGCGACCGCGCCGGCGCTTCGGCCCCGCTCGGCTGCCTTTGGCCCCTTCACCCCCTCTCAGCTCCCCAGATAGCGCAGCACCGCCAGCACTCTGCGTGAATAGCCCTCACCCCCCGTCAGCTCCAGCTTGTCGAAGATCGCGTTGATGTGCTTCTCCACCGCGCTCTGGGAGATGTGCAGCCGCCGCGCGATCGCGGCGTTGGTGTGGCCCTGCGCCATCTCGGCCAGCACGTCCCGCTCCCGCGCGGTGAGCCGGGCGAGCAGGTCGGTGTGTGTCGTGCGGCCGAGCAGCTGGCGGACGACCTCCGGATCGAAGGCCGCGCGGCCGGCGGCCACCCGCTCCAGCGCGTCCAGGAACTCGTCGACCTGGACCACCCGGTCCTTGAGCAGATAACCCACTCCTTCCGTCTCACCGGTCAGCAACTCCGTCGCGTACCGCTTCTCGACGTACTGCGAGAGCACCAGCACCCCGACTTCCGGCCAGCGCTCGCGTATCTCCAGGGCCGCGCGCAGGCCCTCGTCCGTGTGCGTGGGCGGCATCCGGACATCGGCGACGACCACGTCCGGCGGGTCCTCGGCAACCGCCTTCAGCAGCAGCTCGGCATTGCCGACGGCCCCGAGCACCTCGTGCCCCTCCTCCGCGAGCAGCCGCACCAGCCCCTCCCGCAGCAGGGTCGAGTCCTCGGCGAGGATCACCCGCATGGCAGCTCCGCGGCCACGAGGGTAGGCCCGCCCGGCGGACTGACCACGCTGAGGCTGCCGTCCAGAGCCGCGACTCGCCGGGCGAGCCCGAACAGTCCGCTGCCGGCGGCGTTCGCCCCGCCGCAGCCGTCGTCCTGGACGCTCACCAACATGCGTTCCTCCTCCGCTCTGACGGCGACGCTTATCCGGGTCGGCGCCGCGTGTTTGACCGCGTTCGTGACCGCCTCGCAGACGACGAAGTACGCTACGGTCGCCACGGCCTGCTCGGGCTCCTCGGCCAGGTCGTACTCCACCCCCACCGGCACGGACGCCCGCTCCGCGACCGTCTCCAGTGCCGCGCGCAGCCCCGCCTCGTCCAGCGTGGTCGGATAGATCCGCCAGGCCACCTCACGGAGCTCGTCCAGGGCGCGGCGGCTCTCGTCGTGTGCCTGGCCCAGCAGCCGGTCCCGACGATCGGCGTCCTGACTGCGGCGGGCCCGGCCGAGCAGCATGCCGAGGGCGACGAGACGCTGCTGAACGCCGTCGTGCAGGTCCCGCTCGATGCGGCGTCGTTCGTCGTTCACCGCGTCGACGACGGCGGCGCGGCTGGCGGACAGCTCGGCGATCCGCCGCTCCAGCTCCTCCTGGTGACGGGGGCCGAGGAAATGACGCGCCAGCTGCCCCTCCAGTCCGACCACGCCGAATATTCCTTGCACGGCGAGGAACACGAGGAAGAAGCCACCGAGACTGCCGAGGACGAACGAACCGGGGTTGCGTATGCCGTCCAGCAGGAGCCATCCGTACATCCCGAAGGTGCCGTACCCGAGGCCGATGGCGGCGGTCAGCATCACCACCCCACCCAGGACGCCCAGGGCCCAGTGGCAGGCCACGTACCGCAGCGCCCGCACGTCCTCGTACGCGGGCGTGACACGGAGGTCCAGCCACATCGCCAGCCGACCCCGTTCCAACTCCGCCAGTCTCCGCGCGCACGTGAGGACCGGGCGCAGTACCGCACGCCGGCCGGCCGGCCAGGCCGCCACCGGCAGCAGGGCCGCGCCGGCGAGCAGGGCGAAGAGCAGCTCGACGGCGGCCGCGGCGGCCCCCATGATGAGGCCCACCCCGCACCGCACTACGCGTCGCGCCATGTCTCGCATGATCGCGAGGCTAGCCGGGCGCGGCAGTGGCGCACACTGCGGAAAACCGCAATTTCCGCCTGCGGTGCACCGCAGCCGATCCTGCGGTCTTCCTCAGTCTCCCTTCAGCTGCGATTTTCTAGCGTGGTCGTCATGACAGCCCTCGCAGCGCAGACGGCCGCGGACAGCGGTGCGGCACCGCAGTGGATCAACGACCTCATGGACGCGCTCGGTGCACCGGGCGCCGGCCTCGCCATCGCTCTGGAAAACCTCTTCCCTCCCCTGCCGAGCGAAGTGATCCTGCCGCTCGCCGGGTTCGCGGCGAGTTCCGGCCGGATGAACCTGATCGCCGTCCTGCTGTGGACGACGGCGGGTTCGGTGATCGGCGCGCTCGCGCTGTACGGGGTCGGCGCGCTGCTCGGCCGGGACCGGACGGTGGCGATAGCGGGGAAGCTGCCGCTGGTGAAGGTGTCCGACATAGAGAAGACGGAGGCCTGGTTCCTGAAGCACGGGACCAAGGCGGTGTTCTTCGGCCGGATGATCCCGATCTTCCGCAGCCTGATCTCCGTACCGGCGGGTGTGGAGCGGATGCGGCTGCCCGTCTTCCTCGCGCTGACCACGCTGGGCAGCGCGATCTGGAACACCGTGTTCGTGCTCGCGGGCTACGCGCTGGGGGACAACTGGTCCAAGGTCTCGGGCATCGCCTCCACGTACTCGAAGGTGATCCTCGCGCTCGCCGCCCTGGCGCTGCTGGTCTTCATCGGCATGCGCCTGATGCGGCCGGGGGCCGGCCACCGCAGGCGGGGCCGCGGCCGCGGACAGGACATACGGCCCCCGGCCGATGACGACGACCGCCCCGACACCCGGGGCGGGGCCGGTGCCGGGGGCCGGGACGGAGGGGTCAGCGAGCCGGGCTCACCGCGCGCAGGAACTCCCGAAGGATCCGCTCACCGGCCAGGACGCCGCGCTCGGGCAAGGCGCTGATCGCCGGAGCCGTCCAGTCGGAGTCGGCCAGCTCGCCGTGGCCGGGGCGCCATCCCCGGTCGGCGGCGAGCAGCAGGTCGGCGTCGAGGAGGGAGTCGCCGGCCGCGAGGGTGAGATCGGCGCCCGTGCGGCGTGCGACCTCGTACACGGCGGCGCTCTTGGTGAGCGGCTTGGGGACGGCGTAGATCTTGCGGCCCTGGAGGGACACGGTCCAGCCGCGGTTCTCGGCCCACACGGCGAGTTCCTTCACCCAGTCCTCGGGCAGCAGTTCGCGCTCGACGACGAGGTAGGCGAAGAGGTCCTCGGCGACCCGGTGCTTGCGCACCCACAGCGGGTCGGCGGTGTTCATCAGGTGGTCGCGGACCTCGGCCAGCGAGGCGCACTCGTCGGCCAGCCGTGCGGTCACCCGCGCGTGCCAGTCGGGGTCGGAGACGCCGTCCACGAGCAGGTGACCGCCGTTGGCGCAGATCGCGTACTTCGACGGAGGGCCGGGGAGGTTGACGCGCTGGTATTGCTTGCGCGTCCGGGTCGTGGTCGGCACGAAGACCGCCGTGTCACCGAGGTCGGCCAGCAGCCCAGCCGCCGTCTCGGTCATGTAGGAGAGGGGCTTGCTCTCGTAGACCTCGACGCACAGCAGCCGGGGTGCCCGCAGGTCGGGCATGGTCAGCCCGAGTGCGGCGGCCGAGTAGATGAGCGTGCGGTCGAGGTCGCTTGCGACGAGCACCGGCATCAGAGCGCCACCGCCTTGCCGTCGGCGCCGGTCGCGCCCCGCGTGTACTTGGGGTGGATCAGCCCGACACAGGTGTAGGGGAGGTCGTCGACCTCCTCGACGGGTACGCCCCGCTGTTCGGCCAGCAGGCGTACATGGTCGAGGTCGGCTCCGGCGCCGGCCCGGGCGAGGACCTTCCACGGCACGCGGCGCAGCATCACGCGAGTGGTCTCGCCGACGCCGGGCTTGACGAGGTTCACGTCGTGGATGCCGTACTCCTCGCTGATGCGCTCGACGGCGGCCCAGCCCTCCCAGGTGGGGGTGCGGTCGGCGGAGAGCAGCTCCTTGGCCTGGGCGTCGACCGTGTCGGCGACGTCCGGGAAGCGGGCGGAGACCGCGTCGAGGAAGTCCGGCGACAGGTCGGCGCCGGCGAGTTCGCGGTAGAACTTCGCGCCGTGGAAGTCGTGCGGGCCGACCAGGTCGGCGCGGAGCACGGTGCGGGATATCAGGCCGGAGACGGTGGAGTTGAGGCAGGCGGAAGGGATGAGGAAGTCGTCGCGGGTGCCGTAGGTGCGTACACAGGAACCGGGATCGGCGAGCACGGCGATCTCCGGGTCGAAGCCGGTCACGCCGTCGGAGACCTCGAAGTCACTCAGGGCGGCGGCGAGTTCGCGAGTGATGGCGCCCTTGCCGGTCCAGCCGTCGACGAAGACGACGTCGGCGGGGTCGTGACGGCCGGCCAGCCAGCGCAGCGCGTTGGCGTCGATGCCCCGGCCCCGGACGATCGACACGGCGTAGTGGGGGAGGTCGAGACCATGACGGAACTGCGCCCAGCGGCGCATGAGAACGCCGACGGGTGTGCCCGCGCGGGCGAGGGACACCAGGACGGGACGGGGCGACCGCTCGGCGAGCACGATCTCGGTGACGGCGCCGACCGCGCGGGCCAGCCGGGTCGCGGACGTCTCCAGCGCCGCGTGGAACAGCTCCTGGTACTGCTCGCTGGGCTGGTACTCCACGGGAAGTGACTCCGCATAGTGCGCGCCGCCGCTCTGGATCGCCTCCTCGCGCTCCTCGGTGGGTGCCTCCAGCGTGACGTCCGAGAGGTCCTGGAGCAGCCAGCCGACCTCGTCGGGCGCGTACGAGGAGAAGTCGGGGCCGCGCAGGGGCTCGGGCAGCATGGAAGGCCTTTCGGAGGCTTGCGGGGCCTCTGGGACGTACGACGGGACGACCGCCAGGAGGACGTGCGGGACGTGGGCGGCGAGCCGGGCCAGCAGTCCGTCGGGCGCGTGCAGCGCGGACGTGTCGGCGGCCGAGTCGACGACGGCGACGACGGCGTCGAAGCCGGCGCCGGCGACGTTGTAGGCGTAGCGCTCGCCGGGGCCGTCGGCCGGGTCGTCGTGTGCGGGGAAGACCAGGCGGGTGCGTATCGCGTAGCCGGGGTCGTCGACCGCGAGGACGGGAGAGCGGGTGGTGGTGGAGTAGCGCACGTCGGCGTCGGTGGTCTGTTCCAGCGCGTGGGCCAGGCGCAGCGGGGCGTACATCAGTTCCTCGAAGCCGAGGACGAGCACGCGGCGGACGCCCGCGGGCAGCGCCCCGGCGATCCGTTCGGCCATGCCGGGCAGGGCGCTCTCCAGCCGGTCCCGCTGGGCGGCCGTGAACCCGTGCCGTCCACCGTCGGGGACCCCGCCGGGCCAGCGCAGGTCGACGCGCCCGACGGAGCCGGACGGGCGGGCCGGGGCCGGCTCGGCGGTTCGCGTCTCGTACCGGGCGACGAGGTCCTGCCCCTTCTCCAGTACGCCCTCCGGCAGCCGGACCGTGCCCGAGGCGGCCGTCACCAGGTCCACGCGGGCGCCGATGCCGCGGGCGAATTCCTCCAGCCGGCCGGCGTCGGCGGGCGAGCGCATGTCGACGAGGGCCACCACGACGTACCGCTCGCGGGGGTAGCGCTCGTGCAGAGCGCGGACGGTGTTGAGCACCGTGTTGCCGGTGGAGAACTCGTCGTCGACGAGGACCAGCGGTCCGTCGCCGGCCAGCAGCGCCGGATCTTCGGGCAGCAGGAGGTGGGAGGTCGCGTGCGAGTGGGACTCCTCGAAGCCGCCCGCCCGGGCGACGCCGGTGACCGGACGGCGGGTGGAGTGCAGGTACGGGGCGGGGCCCAGACCATCGGCGACCGAGTGGCCGAGGCCGGTGGCGGTCTCCGCGTAGCCGAGGACGACCGCGCGCTCGGCCGCTTCGGCGCCGAGCAGTTCGCGGACGCGCCTGCCGAGGGCGACGCCGTGGCCGTACACGACGGAGGGCGACTGAGGGACGTGCTTGCCGAGCACGTTCGAGACGAGCAGGTGCGCCCGCTTGGGGTTGCGGCGCAGGGCGAGCCCCAGCAGGCCGGTCAACCCGTCGTCACCGGCGAGTTCGACGCCGAGCCGCTCGGCGACCCAGCTGCCGGACCAGACTCCGGCACGCCCCTCGGCGCGCGCCCTCTCGGTCATGTACTCGTGCCTCCCGTTGTCCACCGCGGCATGGGCCTTTGCGTCGGTCATGGATTCCTTGCGTTCGGTCGGACAGGGCGGTCAGTCGGACAGGCCGGCGGCGAGGAGTTCCACGAAGCCGATGTCCTCGTTCGCCACCCCGAAGACCTCCGCCCGCAGCAGCGTGCGCTCGGCCCAGGCGCGGTGGGGTTTCACCTCGTTCATCTTGTTCGTGTAGGCGGACCTCAGTACACCCCCGCCGCCGCGTTCCGGCCGCAGGATGTCCTGGGCGTCGCTGAACTCCTCGTGGCTGACCACGGACAGGGCGTGGACGGGGAGCACGTGCGAGGGGTGGATGCAGGTCTTGCCCAGCAGGCCGTTGGCGCGGTCCAGGGAGATCTCCCGCAGCAGACCGTCCATGGCGTGTGCGATCAGCTTCTGACGCAGTTCGACCGCCTGCACCTCCAGGAAGGGGCTCTGCCGCAGTTGCGGTTTGAACATCCTCTCCTGGACGCGGAAGTACTCCCATACCGGCCCGGTCACCGTGAATCCGGTGCCGTCGGCCCGGGCGAGCATGTTCACCACGTCGGAGATCACGGAGGCGACGATCTGGACGTCGTACGCCGTCATGTCGGGGCCCCTGCGCAGCCCGTACGAGGAGCAGAAGTCGGTGACGCCGAGACGCAGGGCGAGCACGCGGTCGCGGTACTTGTCGACCGCGCGGAAGATGCCCTCCAGCGTCTGCACGCGGGACTCCCGGTACAGCAGGTCCGGCGACTCCAGTACAGGCATGGCGAAGAGCCTGTGCCCGGCGGCCGCCTCTGCGGCGGAGAGCGCCTCCAGGAAGGGCACGCCGCGTTCCTCGGTGAACTTCGGCAGCACGAATCCGGACAGCAGCCGCACGGCGGGGCCGAGACGCCGTACGAGGTCGGGAATCTGCTCGGGGGTGCGGACCCGGACGAAGAGCAGGGGGACGTCGTCGACGGCACGGGCCGCCAGTTCCGTGAGCTGGCTGACGAGGTTCTCCTCGCCGACCGGCACGTCGGCGTCGTCGATCGAGTCCTCCAGGCACAGCACCATCGACACCACACCGCTCGCGCCCTGCTTGAGGATGTCGTCGGCGAGCCTGGGGCGGGTGGCAGGGCTGTAGAGCGTGGCACCCAGGGCCGCGGACAGCAGCCGGGCCGGAGAGTCCGCCGTGAAGGCGCAGGGCTCCTGGTGGAAGAGACGCTTCCGCACATCAGGGGCAATCTGTCCGAAATGACGCATTAAAACTCCCCCGCGGTGTCTGGGCGACCTGTGAAGTGTCCAAAGGTGGCCGGTAATAGTACGTACGTATCCATGTCGGAGGTTCCCACCGGGCATGAATTCCAGGTAACCCGGCCGTGTCGACGGCGGCGACCCGAGGTGAGCGGACACGACCCGAGTACCCGCCCCCGCGTTGTCGTGACCAGGACCGAGAGGGCAGGATGACGGCATGACGCACGCGATGCTGAAGGGGTCGAACGTCCCGCTGCAAGCCACCACGGTACGCGCCGTGCTGCGCTGGACACCCGGGCAGGGGGTCCCCGACATCGACGCCTCCGCCCTGCTGCTGGGGCCCGACGACCGCGTGCGTTCCGACGAGGACTTCGTCTTCTACAACCAGCCCCGGCATCCCTCGGGTCAGGTCTGGCGGCTCGGCAAGAAGCGGGTCGAGGAGGGCCTGACCGACACGATTCAGACAGATCTCTCCGGAGTCGAGCCGTCCGTGGGCCGCATCCTGCTGGTCGCTTCGGCGGACGGCGTCGCCTTCGACCGGGTCCGGTCGCTGCGCATCCTGCTGCACGACGCCACGGCCGCGGACGCGGAGCCGCTGGCGTACTTCGACGTCAAGCCGGAGACGGGCCAGGAGACGGCGCTGATCTGCGGCGAACTGTACCGGCGCGGGGAGGGCTGGAAATTCCGGGCGCTGGGCGAGGGCTACTCGAACGGGCTCAAGGGCCTGGCGACCGACTTCGGCATCTCGGTGGACGAGTCGGAGGAGGCGGACGACCCCGTGTCGGCCCCCCGGCCGGAACCCGTCCCGCACACGCCCGCCCGGTCCACACCCGTCCAGTCCGCACCAGCCCCGCCGGCGGTCGGCCCGGACGAGCCGACGACCGTGCAGCCCCTCCCGGAGGTCTCGCGGCCGCTGCCCCCGGAGCAGCCCGCCGGAGTGCCGGCACAGCCCTCGTACGGCTATCCGCAGCAGCCGCCCACGACACAGCCGGCGTACGGCTACCCGCAGCCGGCCGGACGGCCCGGGTACGGATATCCGCAGGCGCCCGCCGCGGCGGGGGTCACCGGCGCGCAGCCCGGCTACGGCTATCCTCCGCCGGTCACCGGCGCACCCGACCCGGAATTCCGGCTGCCGCCCCAGGGACCGCAGTTCGTCGGCCGCTAACCGCCCGGGCGATCGCGGTACGCGCCCTCAGCAGGGCCGGCGGAGCCTCATCGGTACGGGCGGAGCCTCATCGGTACGGGCGGAGCCTCAGCGCTCCGCCTTGCTCTTGTGCCCCCGGCCCCATTGCAGGCCCCACCCGTACAGCCGGTCCAGCTCGCCCTGGAAGCCGTACACGAACTTCACCTCGCGACGGACGAAGATCTCGTCCTTGACGTTCTCGATCATCACCACGGCGCAGGACCGGGCCTGCGGATGGCGCTCGTCGAGGCCTATCTCGATGCGGGGGCCGTTGCTCGGGTAGAGCGTGACGATGGCGTGCGTCCGGTCGAAGGCCGGGGTCTGGTCGTAGATGTAGGCGAAGAGCAGGAGGCGTTTTATCGCGTCCTTGTGGTCGAGGTTGACGTAGATCGTCTCGCCGGAGGCCGAGCCGAACCGGTCGTCGCCGCTGAGTTTGACGTACGGCGGGCCGTTGACGTCGCCGAGGAAGCCGCCCAGCGGCTGGACGACCCCGCGGGTGCCGTCCTGGAGCTCGTAGAGGCAGCCCAGGTCGAGGTCGACGTTGACCATGCTCTGGCTGTGGCCGACGACCTCGGGGGGCTTGAGCGCCTTGAGGGGGTGCCGCAGCAGGCTCTCGCGCTGTGAGCCCATGATGTCCGAGGTCCGCATCCGCCAGGAGAGGTTGATGCGCAGGTTGCCGGTCGCCGCGCCCTGTTTCGTCAGCGAGACCTGGCTGTGCCGTTTGGTCAGCTGGATGGAGTTGGTCGCCGCGCTGCCCGAGTCGAACTCGGACTCGCGACCGCGCCACAGACCGTCCAAGAAGCCCATTCCCGCCCCCACCTTCGCTCGAACCACCGGCCGCGGACCGCCGACGGGGCGGCCCCGAGGAGTCGTCCTCGTCGGCCGCCCCGCACTGAGCGTTCCTCGTCCGGGCCGTGTTCACACCGCAGGAGCAGGCGCACCGGGAGCGAACCCGGCCCGGGAACAGAGGGGTTTCACACCCCGGAGGAGACCTCCGCCTTCTCCTTGTCGCCGTCTCCCCCGGCCTCGGCGAGCCGCTTGTTGCGGCGCACGGAGGACCAGAAGGAGGCGCCGATCAGGACCACGCCGATCATGCCGGTGATGAACTCGTTGATCTCGTACTGGATGGTCACCAGGAGGACTGCGGCAAGGGCGCCGATGGCGTAGTGGGCGCCGTGCTCCAGGTAGACGTAGTCGTCGAGGGTGCCCTCGCGGACCAGGTAGACGGTCAGCGACCGGACGTACATGGCGCCGATGCCCAGGCCGAGGGCCATCAGGACGATGTCGTTGGTGATGGCGAAGGCGCCGATGACGCCGTCGAAGGAGAAGGACGCGTCCAGGACCTCCAGGTAGAGGAACATGAAGAACGCGGCCTTGCCGGCCAGCTTGACGGCCGACTTGGGCTTGCCGGCGCGCTCGGCCCGCTCCTCGGCCTCGTGCTCCCGCTCCTCCTCCTCTTCGAGCTTGTCCTCGAAGAAGCCGGAGAGGCCACCGACGACCAGATAGGTGATCAGGCCGGCGATACCGGAGAGCAGGACCGTCTCCGCCTTGTCGGCGTGCGTGCCGCCGTGCTGGTGGGCGTGGGCGCCGAAGGTGATCGCGGAGACGAGCAGCACGATCAGGGCGATGCAGGCCGACAGCATGTCGACCTTGCCGAGCTTGGCCAGCGGGCGCTCCAGCCAGCCCAGCCACTTGATGTCCCGGTCCTCGAAGATGAAGTCAAGGAAGATCATGAGGAGGAACATGCCACCGAAGGCGGCGATCGACGGATGGGCGTCCGTCACCAGCTCCTGGTAGCGGTCCTTGTCGGTGAGGGCGAGGTCGACGGCCTCGATCGGCCCGAGCGAGGCGCTGACCGCCACGATCACGACCGGGAAGACCAGGCGCATGCCGAAGACGGCGATCAGGATGCCGATGGTGAGGAAGATCTTCTGCCAGAAGGCATTCATCTTCTTCAGGATCCCGGCGTTGACCACCGCGTTGTCGAAGGACAGCGAGATCTCCAGGACGGACAGGATCGCCACGATGCCGAAGGCGGCCCACCCCCCGTAGAAGACCGCGGCCACCAGGCCGAGCGCGGTGACCGCGAACGACCACCCGAAGGTTTTCAGAACCACTGGCTACCCAATCGTGTGTGTACGGGGCTCCCCCGCGCCGTACGCGGCTTTACGAAACGTTGACTCCGAAGTCTAGAGCGATGCCCCGAAGCCCTGACGCGTACCCCTGCCCCACCGCCCGGAACTTCCATTCGCCCTGGTATCGGTAGAGCTCGCCGAAGATCATCGCGGTCTCCGTGGAGGCGTCCTCACTCAGGTCGTAGCGGGCGAGTTCCTGGCCGTCGGCCTGGTTGACGACCCGGATGAAGGCGTTGCTGACCTGGCCGAATGTCTGGCCGCGCTCGTCGGCCATGTGGATCGAGACCGGAAAGACGATCTTGTCGCAGTGGGCCGGCACTCCGGAGAGGTCGACCAGCACCGACTCGTCGTCGCCGTCACCCTCACCGGTGAGGTTGTCGCCGGTGTGCTCGACCGACCCGTCCGGGCTCTTGAGCTGGTTGTAGAAGACGAACCACTCGTCGCCGAGCACCCGGCCGCTGCTGCACACCAGTGCGCTGGCGTCCAGGTCGAAGGGTGCTCCGGTGGTGGAACGCGCGTCCCAGCCCAGCCCGACCAGTACCTGTGTGAGGTTCGGTGCGGCCTTGGACAGGGAGACGTTGCCTCCCTTGGCAAGCGTGACGCCCATGGTGATCCCTCCCCGGGTGATGGTTCTCGGGTTTCCTGCACGTCCGGCGCCGCACGTAAACCGTGCGGCGCCGGACGGTCGAGGCGGTGGCCTCGGACGTATCGGTGACTCAGACGTTCACGCCGAAGTCCTGCGCGATGCCGCGCAGGCCGGAGGCGTAGCCCTGGCCGATGGCGCGGAACTTCCACTCCGCACCGTGCCGGTACAGCTCGCCGAAGACCATGGCGGTCTCCGTGGACGCGTCCTCGCTCAGGTCGTACCGGGCGATCTCGGCGCCGCCGGCCTGGTTGACGACGCGGATGAACGCGTTGCGCACCTGGCCGAAGGACTGCTGGCGGTTCTCGGCGTCGTAGATCGAGACCGGGAAGGTGATCTTCTCGACGTCGGCGGGGACGGTGGCGAGGTCGATCTTGATCTGCTCGTCGTCGCCCTCGCCCTCACCGGTGAGGTTGTCGCCGGTGTGCTCGACCGACCCGTCCGGGCTCTTGAGGTTGTTGAAGAAGATGAAGTGCGCGTCGCTGGCGACCTTGCCGCCGCTGTTCAGCAGCAGCGCGCTGGCGTCGAGGTCGAAGTCGGTGCCGGTCGTGGTGCGGATGTCCCACCCCAGACCGACGATGACCGCGGTCAGGCCGGGGGCCTCCTTGGTCAGCGAGACATTGCCGCCCTTGCTGAGGCTGACTCCCACGAGTCCTCCATTGGTGTCCATGGGGCGGGGAGCCCCGTAGTGCGTGGATATCGGATCAACGATTCGATCCTAGTGACGGGTTCCCGCCCCCCGCAGGCCCTGGAACCGACAAATCACACGGTGTCGATCACGTCTGGATCACAGGGTGTCGAGCGCCTTCACGTACTCGGTCAGGTCACGGGCGTCCGGCAGGCCGTTGACGACGGTCCAGCGGACCACACCCTCCTGGTCGATGATGAAGGTGCCCCGGACGGCGCAGCCCTTGTCCTCGTCGAAGACGCCGTACGCGCGCGAGACGTTGCCGTGCGGCCAGAAGTCGGACAGCAGCGGGTACTCCAGGCCCTCCTGCTCGGCGAAGACGCGCAGGGTGTGGATGGAGTCGTTGGAGACGGCGAGCACCTGGGTGTCGCGGTCGGAGAACTGCGGCAGGTTGTCGCGCACCTCGCACAGTTCGCCGGTGCACACGCCGGTGAAGGCGAACGGGTAGAAGAGCAGCACGACGTTCTTCCGGCCGCGGAAGTCGGACAGCCGGACGGTCGCGCCGTGGTTGTCCTTGAGTTCGAAGTCGGGGGCCTTGTCGCCGACCTGGAGCGCCATGTCCTTTTCGTCCCTTCGTAGGGTGGTTCGCTGGAACCACCCTACGCAGGGATCATCGCGGGTCCGCGGACGGGCCGACGGCGGTCGGCCCGTACGGGGTCCGGGTGTGGTGCGGAGCCTGGGCGGCTACCGCTTGGACTTGGCGGCCTTGGGCGTAGCCAGCCGGCTGCCGCTCCAGTCCTTTCCGACGCTGACGCTCTTGGACGCCGTCAGTCCGGCGGTCGTCGCGGCTTCCGAAATGTCGCTGGCCTCGACGTACCCCGAACGGCCGGTCTTCGGCGTGAGGAGCAGGATCGCCCCGCCCTCTTCGATGTACGTGGTGGCATCCACCAGCGCATCCGTCAGGTCGCCGTCGTCGTCACGGAACCACAGCACGACGGCATCGGCCACGTCCTCGTAGTCCTCGTCCACCAGCTCGCCCTCGACGGCGCCCTCAATGGCCTCGCGGAGCTCCTGGTCGACGTCGTCGTCGTAGCCGATCTCCTGGACCACCTGCCCGGGCTGGAACCCCAGCCTGACGGCAGGGTTCGTCCGCTCCTCCGCGTGGTCCGCGGTCGCGCTCACGGGTTGCCTCCTGATCATGTCTTGGTGAATATCTCAGCCACGCGCGTGCGCGAAGCATTGGCCGTAGTCCACACGGGCGGGACGGATCGCGCAAGTACCCGGCGACTGGGACCGCCGAAACGGTGACGATCCCGGCCGTGTCGCCGCAACTCCAGCCATGCCGTCCAGACCGAACGTGACGTACACCACACCTATCTGCCCCGTTTGCGTATTTGGGAACCACGTGTGGGTACGAGACTCGAATGAACGTGCCCCCGATCCCCATGGGGGGACCGGTTACCCCACGGTACAGATGACGTTTGCCCCCGCGAGGTACACGATGGGGAATCGGCGGGGAATCGGCGTAGACACCCGGCAATGTGGCCCTCTGACAGCGAAGGAACAGCGTGGCTTCCGCATCCGATCGCAGTGATCGCAATCCGATCATCATTGGCGGCCTTCCGAGTCAGGTTCCTGACTTCGATCCCGAGGAAACCCAGGAGTGGCTCGACTCCCTCGACGCCGCCGTCGACGAGCGCGGCCGGGAACGGGCCCGCTACCTGATGCTGCGGCTGATCGAGCGGGCCCGCGAGAAGCGCGTGGCCGTGCCCGAGATGCGCAGCACGGACTACGTCAACACCATCCCGACCAAGAGCGAGCCGTTCTTCCCCGGCAACGAGGAGATCGAGCGCAAGATCCTCAACGCCACCCGCTGGAACGCCGCGGTGATGGTCTCGCGCGCGCAGCGGCCGGGTATCGGCGTCGGCGGCCACATCGCCACCTTCGCCTCCTCGGCCTCCCTGTACGACGTGGGCTTCAACCACTTCTTCCGGGGCAAGGACGAGGGCGACGGCGGCGACCAGGTCTTCTTCCAGGGCCACGCCTCGCCGGGCATCTACGCGCGCGCGTACCTGCTGGACCGGCTCAGCGAGCAGCACCTGGACGGCTTCCGGCAGGAGAAGTCCAAGGCGCCGAACGCGCTGTCGTCGTACCCGCATCCGAGGTCGATGCCGGACTTCTGGGAGTTCCCGACGGTCTCGATGGGCCTCGGCCCGATCGGCGCGATCTACCAGGCGCGGATGAACCGCTACATGCACGCGCGCGGGATCGCGGACACCTCGAAGTCGCACGTGTGGGCCTACCTCGGCGACGGCGAGATGGACGAGCCGGAGTCGCTGGGCCAGCTGTCCATCGCCGCCCGCGAGGGCCTGGACAACCTGACCTTCGTCGTCAACTGCAACCTCCAGCGCCTCGACGGCCCGGTGCGCGGCAACGGGAAGATCATCCAGGAGCTGGAGTCGGTCTTCCGGGGTGCCGGCTGGAACGTCATCAAGCTGGTGTGGGACCGCTCCTGGGACCCGCTGCTCGCCCAGGACCGCGACGGTGTGCTGGTCAACCGGATGAACACCACGCCGGACGGGCAGTTCCAGACGTACGCCACCGAGTCCGGCGCCTACATCCGCGACCACTTCTTCGGCGACGACCACCGGCTGCGCGCGATGGTCGAGAACATGACCGACGACCAGATCCTGCACCTGGGGCGCGGCGGTCACGACCACCGGAAGATCTACGCGGCCTACAAGGCGGCCCTGGAGCACAAGGGCCAGCCGACGGTCATCCTGGCCAAGACGATCAAGGGCTGGACGCTGGGCCCGAACTTCGAGGGCCGCAACGCCACGCACCAGATGAAGAAGCTGACGGTCGACGACCTCAAGCGCTTCCGCGACCGGCTGCACCTGCCGATCTCCGACAAGGAGCTGGAGTCCGGCCCGCCGCCGTACTACCACCCCGGCCGGGACACGGAGGAGATGCAGTACATGCACGACCGCCGGCTCGGCCTCGGCGGGTACGTGCCGACCCGGGTCGTACGCTCGAAACCCCTCGCACTGCCGGACGACAAGACGTACGCGACCGTTAAGAAGGGGTCGGGACAGCAGTCCATCGCCACGACGATGGCCTTCGTGCGACTGCTCAAGGACCTCATGCGGGACAAGGAGATCGGCAAGCGGTTCGTACTGATCGCGCCGGACGAGTACCGCACGTTCGGCATGGACTCCTTCTTCCCGAGTGCGAAGATCTACAACCCGCTCGGGCAGCAGTACGAGTCCGTGGACCGGGACCTGCTGCTCGCCTACAAGGAGGCCCCGACCGGGCAGATGCTGCACGACGGCATCTCCGAGGCCGGCTGCACGGCCTCGCTGATCGCGGCCGGGTCGGCGTACGCCACGCACGGCGAGCCGCTGATCCCGGTCTACGTCTTCTACTCGATGTTCGGTTTCCAGCGCACCGGCGACCAGTTCTGGCAGATGGGCGACCAGTTGTCGCGCGGTTTCGTGCTGGGTGCGACCGCGGGCCGCACGACGCTGACCGGTGAGGGCCTCCAGCACGCCGACGGCCACTCGCAGTTGCTGGCCTCGACGAACCCGTCGTGTGTGGCGTACGACCCGGCCTTCGGCTTCGAGATCGCGCACATCGTCGAGGACGGGCTGCGCCGGATGTACGGCGGGGACGAGCAGCACCCGCACGGCGAGGACGTCTTCTACTACCTCACCGTCTACAACGAGCCGATCCGGCACCCCGCCGAGCCTGCGAACGTCGACGTCGAGGGCATCCTCAAGGGCATCCACCGCTTCAGCGAGGGCACGGACGGTTCGATCCCGGCGCAGATCATGGCGTCCGGGGTCGCGGTGCCCTGGGCGGTGGAGGCGCAGCGGATCCTCGCCGAGGAGTGGAACGTGCGCGCCGACGTGTGGTCGGCGACCTCCTGGAACGAGCTGCGGCGCGAGGCGGTGGCGTGCGAGGAGCACAATCTGCTGCACCCCGAGGAGGAGCAGCAGGTGCCGTACGTGACGCGGAAGCTGGCCGGTGCGCAGGGGCCGTTCGTGGCCGTGTCCGACTGGATGCGGTCGGTTCCGGACCAGATCGCGCGATGGGTGCCGGGGACGTACCAGTCGCTGGGCGCGGACGGGTTCGGTTTCGCGGACACGCGCGGTGCGGCACGGCGCTTCTTCCACATCGACGCGGAGTCGATCGTGGTGGGGGTGCTGAGCGAGCTGGCGCGCGAGGGCAAGGTCGACCGGTCGGTGCTGAAGCAGGCGATCGACCGGTACCGGCTGCTCGACGTGGCGGCGGCGGACCCGGGGGTCGCGGGCGGCGACGCCTAGTAGCGCCTCGTTACGTTGCACTACCGGTAGACACCTCTGTGGCCCTCGCGGAGGCGGCGGGCCACGGAGTCCGCCGCCGCCCGGCCGGGGGACCTACGATGCGGGGATGAGCACCGACGCGGACGCCAGGCGGCAAACGGCACAGAAACGCTGGGAGCGGCACACTCAGCGGCCTCTGCTGGTGCTGGCCCTGCTGTTCGCCGTCGCCTACGCGACGCCGATCGTCGACGGCTCGCCGAGCCCGGCCGTGGCGCGGACGTGCCTGGTCACCGAGTGGGTGGTGTGGGGGGCGTTCACGGTCGACTACCTGGTGCGGCTGCGCCTCGCCCCGCACCGCGTGCGGTTCGTCCGCACCCACTGGCTGGACCTCTGCGCGGTGGTGCTGCCGCTGCTGCAGCCCCTCAGACTGCTGCGGCTGGTCTCGACGCTGCTCCTGGTGGGGCGGCGGGCGCGGATGGCCTCGCAGATCCAGCTGACGACCTATGTCGCCGGCTCGGTGGTCGGGTTGCTGATCTTCGGGTCGCTGGCGGTGCTGTCGGTGGAGCGGAACGCGCCGGACGGGAACATCCGGACCCTGGGCGACGCCATGTGGTGGTCGTTCACCACGATGACCACCGTGGGGTACGGGGACCTCGCGCCGACCACGGCGATGGGACGGGTGCTGGCCGTCGGCCTGATGCTGTCCGGGATCGCGCTGCTCGGTGTGGTGACGGCGAACATCGCGGCATGGTTCATCGCCAGGTTCGAGCGGGACGACGTGGAGGGGCGGCTGCGGACCGAGGCCCTTCAGGCGCTGACGGAGGAGGTCCGGGCGCTGCGGACGGAGGTGGCCGAGTTGCGGAGGTCCGGCGGCGCGGTGCCGGACTCGTCCAGGGACGACGCCGTACCCGGCGGCCCCGCCGGCGCGGAACCGGCGAGCCACCGGCGTAGGGAGCCGCTGGCCGTGCCGGGTCAGAACATGCCGTAGCCCGGCGACGCCGCCCCGGCGAGCCGGACGACCGCCACGACCGTGTCGATGACGCCCAGGACCACGGCGACCACGGCCGGTACCGGGCGGGGACTCGCCCGGCTTCGGCCCATGGCGAGCCGGCCGCAGACGATCGCGACGGGGCCGAGGACGATCCCCAGCACGAAGAACCCGGCGACCGCGCAGATGACTCCGACAACCGCGAGCGTCGCGCGGTCCGGCCCGGTCCGTGACCACGTCCGGCCACGTGAGCGGGGGTGCCCGCGCGATCCCCGTCCAAAGCTCGCCATCGTCAACTCCCTGAACTCCTCGTGGAGTTCGGGTACCCCGGTGCGGCGCCTTATGCCTGCCGCGAACGCGCTGCCTGCGCGCTGCCCCCCTCCAGCAGCGCGCCGCAGCTTCTCGTCCCCGTGCCCTGCGGAGGACTTGACCCACTGTGACCTGCGGGCTCCGTCGAAGGGGAGGGTTCTCCGGCCCTGTCACCCGGATAGGCGAACAGGGCCGGAGACGGACAGAACGGCCGGAGACGGGCCGGAGACGGACGGAACGGCCGGAGCCGGACGCGTCCGGCGTTCCGTCAGATGTGGCCCACGCCCGCGCCGGCCTCCGCGTTCTCCCCGCGCTTGGTGAGGAACGCGACCAGCACGGCGACGGCCGCGACACCGGCGGCGACGAGCGAGGCCAGGCTCATGCCGGAGATGAAGGTGTCGTGCGCGACTTCCGTGACCTTCGCGGCCATCTGCTCCGGCATGCCCTCGGCCACCGGCGCCACGCCGACCTGGACCGCCTCGGAGGCCTGGCCCAGCTGTTCCGGCGGCAGTTCCGGAAGGCCGGCGTCCGCCCAGTTGCCGACCAGGTCGCTGTCGACCTTGGACGCCATCACGGCACCCAGTACGGCCGTACCGAGGCTGCCGCCGATCTGCATCGCCGCCTGCTGGAGGCCGCCGGCGACGCCGGACAGCTCCATCGGCGCGTTGCCGACGATGACCTCGGTGGCGCCGACCATGACGGGCGCGAGACCCAGGCCCAGCAGGGCGAACCAGAGCGACATGATGCCGCTTCCGGTGTCCGTCTCCAGCGTGGACATGCCGTACATGGCGAGTGCGGTGAACGCCATGCCGCCCGCGAGCGGGATGCGCGGGCCGACCTTGGTGATCATCGCGCCGGCGAGCGGCGAGCCGACGATCATCATGCCGGTGAGCGGCAGCAGGTGCAGACCGGCGTCGATCGGGCTCATGCCGTGCACGTTCTGGAGGTAGAACGTCACGAAGAAAAGGCCGCCCATGAAGGCGATGGCCATCATGACCATCAGCACCACACCCGCCGACAGCGGCACCGACCGGAACAGCGCCAGCGGGATCAGCGGCTCCCTGACCTTCGTCTCCCAGAAGGCGAACAGTCCGAAGCCCGCGGCGGACGCGACGAGGAACAGCCACGTCTTGCCGTCGCCCCAGCCCCACTCGGGGGCCTTGATGAGCGCCCAGACCAGGCAGAACATCGCCGCGGAGAGCAGCGCGATGCCCAGGACGTCGAAGGAGCGCGGCGCGTTCTCCGCGCGGTGGTCCAGCAGGATCATGACGCCGAGGACGACGGCGATGACGCCCACCGGCACGTTGATGAAGAACACGGACTGCCAGTTGACGTGCTCGACCAGCACGCCGCCGAGGATCGGGCCGCCCGCGGTGGAGGCGCCGATGACCATGCCCCAGATGCCGATGGCCATGTTGAGCTTCTCGGCCGGGAAGGTGGCGCGCAGCAGGCCGAGCGCGGCCGGCATCAGCAGGGCGCCGAACACGCCCTGGAGCACACGGAAGGTGACGACCAGCGGAATCGTGTCGGACAGGCCGATGGCGCCGGAGGCGGCGGCGAAGCCGACCACTCCGATGAGGAAGGTCTGCCGGTGCCCGAAACGGTCACCGAGCTTGCCCGCGGTGATCAGGGAGACCGCGAGGGCGAGGAAGTAGGCGTTGGTGATCCACTGGACGTCGGCGAAGCTGGCCTTCAGGTCGACCTGGATCGCCGGGTTGGCGATGGCCACGATGGTGCCGTCGAGGGCCACCATCATGACCCCTACAGCAACGGTGATGAGGGTGAGCCACGGGTGGCCGCGCAGTCCGCTGGCCGGCGCCGGGCCCAACGGGCCGGACGACGGTCCCCCGTCCCCCGCCCCCGCCTTGTCGATGGTGGTCTGACTAGTCATACATTCGAGGCTAATGACAGCCACTGACAGTTGACAAACCATTTCACTAGTCGGTAACTGACACGACATCTGCCGATAGCCTGAACTGCGAAGACGAACGGCGAGGCAACACGCCGGCGCCGATCCGAGGAGCGAACCTTTGAACATGGCGGACACAGCCACCCCTCCGGGCCTGCGCGAACGGAAGAAGCAGCGCACCCGGGACACGCTGCTGCGTTCCGCTCTCGAGCTGTTCACCGAGCGTGGCTACGAGGAGACGACCGTCGACGACATCGCCGAGACGGCCGATGTCTCGCAGCGCACCTTCTTCCGCTACTTCGCCAGCAAGGAGGAGGCGGCCTTCTTCGTTTCGCGGCTCGCGGAGTCGCACTTCGTCGAGGCCGTACGCGGCCGGCCGGCCGTCGAGGCACCGCTGGACGCGATGCGCCAGGCCCTCGTGGCGAGCTGGGACACCATCGGTGAGTCCGTCGAGCAGCTGGTTCCGCTCGAACTGCACATGCGCTTCTACCGGGTGATCGAGTCGACGCCAGCGCTGCTCGCAGCCCATCTGCGGCGCGCGACGGAGCTGGAGGAGGAGATCGCGCTCGTCATCGCCGACCGCGAGGGACTTGACGTGAACACGGACCCGCGGCCCCGGGTGGTCGTGGCCGTCTTCGGGGCGGTGATGCGGGTGACCGAACGGATCTGGTCGGCGCGGGACGACGCCAGTCTCGCGGCGCTGCGCGACCTGACCTCCTCCTATCTCGATCAGGTGGAACCCGCCCTCGCCGGGAACTGGCGGGACCACCCCGGTTCCGGACGGGCCGAACACCCCGGGCAGGCGGACCCAACCCCGTAGCACCCGACCGAAACGTGATCCGTGTCACTGGATTCACGCGAGACCGTCCCGTTCTCCTAGTGTGTCCTCCCAGTGACTTCCTTCGACACCTCTCCGCAGCTGAACGTCTGGCGCGCACTGCTCGCCCTGGCCGTGGTGTTCGTGATGCTGGCTACCACCGGCTGGACCGCCCTGCGCAACCAGCGGGATCCCACGGCCCTCGAAGCGTCGGTCTCGGCATGGGAGCACGGCCGGATCGACGGACGCCGGCTGCCCGACGCGCAGGCGGCCCCGTCCCGGTTGGCCCGCTTCTTCGCCTCGCTCACCGAATGGCAGCGCGCGAGCCTGGCCCGGCGCTACCCGCTCGCCGTCGGCAACATGAACGGCGCTCCCGTAGAACTGCGCTACCTCGCCAACCGCGCGGCGATCCGCAAGGCACGGGCCGTGGAGCGGCTGCGCATGCACGACAAGCGCCTGTCCCTGTCGGGGCAGCGCGAGGCGGGCCGGCGCGCGCACGGCTACGACTCGCTGCTGAACCCCGGCCGCCACATCCTCGCCTTCGACCCGGGGGGCTCCGGCAAGGTCGCCGAGGTGTTCGGGAACCTGAACCGCGCCGAGCGCGTCTCCGTAGTCGTGCCCGGCGTCGACACGGAACTGCTCACCTTCCAGCGCACCGACCGCAAGTACTCGGCGCCCGTCGGCATGGCCGAGTCGCTGTACACGGCCGAGCGCACGGCGAGCCCCGACACGCGTACGGCCGTGATCGCCTGGGCCGACTACACCGCCCCCAGCGGCCTCGGCATGGAGGCGGCGACGGCGACGCGCGCCGAGCACGGGGCCGTCCGGCTGAACGCGCTGCTGCGCGCGCTGCCCGGCCGGTCCCCCGTCTCGCTGTTCTGCCACAGCTACGGCTCGGTGGTGTGCGGCCTCGCCGCCGACACGCTGCCCGGCCGGGTGACCGACATAGCGGTGGCCGGCAGCCCCGGCATGCGCGTCGAGAAGGCCACCGGACTGCGCACCTCCGCTCGGGTGTGGGCGATGCGGGACGCCGACGACTGGATCCAGGACGTGCCCTACCTGGAGGTCGGCGGCCTCGGGCACGGCGCCGATCCGGTGTCCGCGGCGTTCGGGGCGCGGGTGCTGTCCGCGCGGGGCGCCGAGGGGCACGGCGGCTACTTCGTGCCGGGCACGGAGAGCCTGCGGAACTTCGCACAGATCGGCGTTGGCGCATACCGCACGCTGGCCTGCGCCGCGGAAGACGACACATGCCGGGCGGGTTTGTCCGCAGCAGCGACGGCCGGACGCGCGTAGAGGCGCAGAAACTCCGGTTTGCACGGGGAGGGACGGAGGAGCTCGTGCCGCATACGATGAGCCGCATGGGTGACGTACTGGCCGGATTTCATGCCGCCTGGGAGTTCGAGTCCGACTCCGTGCTCATCCGCTACGAACGGGGGATTCGAACACCCAAGCTGTTCCAGGCGCTGGGGGAACGCCGCGTCCCCCTGGAGGCGATCGCCGGGGTGACGCTCACGCCCGGCAGGCGGGGCACCGTCGTGCTGCGCCTGGAGCCGCGCCCGGGCGCCGATCCGCTGATGGAGGCGGCGGCCGGACAGCTGAAGGAGGGCAGCGACCCGTACCGGCTGGTGCTGCCCGCCGAGCGGGAGACGCTCGCGGAGTACTACGCCGACGAGCTGCGCGGCCTGCTGAGCGAGTCCGGCAAGACCGAGCGGTACCTGGTTCCGGCGCCCGAGGCACCGCTGCACTTCAAGGCCTACGACGGCAAGGCGACCTTCGACGGGACGTCGGTGACGTTCCGGTGGTTCTGGACGGGCGCGTCGTCGGCGAAGTGGAAGGCCGGCGACCAGACCTTCCCGGTCGCCGGCCTGGGCGGGGTGGAGTGGCGGTCCCCCGAGATGTTCGAGGGATATCTGCGGCTGCTGCCGCGGGACGCCGCGGCGGTCGCTCCGCAGGCCGACCAGGACCCCGCTTCGGTCGTGTTCGGACTCGGATACGGGCCGGTGCACGAGTCACTGCCGTTCGCGGCGGCGGTGCTGGCGGCGGTGCGGGACCGCGGCCCGGCGGTGCCGGTCCCGGTGCCCGCTCCTCGGCGTGACCCCGCGGACATCGCCGAGCGGATCCGGCACCTCGGGGAGTTGCATCAGGCGGGGCTGGTCACGGACGAGGAGTTCTCCTCGAAGAAGGCGGAGTTGCTGGCGGAGCTGTGACTACTCACGTCCGGCGGACGTGAACGACATGTCCGCGTAGCGGTCCCCCGCCACCTTGTCCGCGATCGGCTCCAGCAGGGACAGCTCCTGCTCGGTGAGGACGATCCGCGTCGCACCCGCGTTCTCCGCCACCCGCGTCGGCTTCCGGGTGCCCGGGATCGGGATCACCGCCAGGTCGTGCACCCGCGCCCGCTGCTGGGCCCAGGCCAGGGCGATCTGGCCGAGGGTGGCGTCGTGGGCCTCGGCGACCGTGCGGACCGGGTCGAGCAGGGCCGCGTTGGCCGCCGCGTTGCCGCCGGTGAAGCGGGGCTGCTGCCGGCGGAAGTCGCCGGCCGTGAGGTCCTGGTCGGCGTCGGCGAAGGCGCCCGTGAGGAAGCCCCGGCCGAGCGGCGAGTACGGGACGAGGGCCACGCCGAGTTCGCGGGCGGCCGGCACCACGCCCGCCTCGATGTCCCGGCTGAACAGCGACCACTCCGACTGCACGGCGGCGATCGGATGCACCGTCCGTGCGGCCCGCAGCTCGTCGCCCGTCACCTCGCTCAGCCCGAGGTGCTTCACCTTGCCCTCGCGGACCAGGTCCGCCATGACGGCGACGGTCTCCTCGACCGGTACGTTCACGTCGCGCCGGTGCATGTAGTAGAGGTCGATCACGTCGACGCCCAGCCGGCGCAGGCTCGCCTCGACCGCCCTGCGGATGTACGGCGGGTCGTTGCGGATGATCCGCTTCGTCGGATCGTCCGGCGGGATCGACAGGGCGAACTTGGTCGCGATGACGACCTCGTCGCGGTGGGCCTTGAAGAACGGCGACAGGAACCGCTCGTTCTCACCGGCGCCGTACGCGTCGGCCGTGTCGTAGAGCGTGACGCCCAGCTCCAGCGCCCGTTCCAGGGTCGCCCGCGACGCGTCGCCGTCCGACGGGCCGTATCCGAAGCTCATGCCCATGCAGCCGAGACCCTGGACACCCACCTCCGGGCCGTCGTCGCCGAGCCGCACCGTCGGGATCCTGCTGTCGGTCATCGGGTCCTCTCTCCTTCACGGGCGCGTCCGGCGTCCCCGTAGAAGCTGATCTTCCGGTCCAGTACGGCGAGGGTGTCCCGCAGCTCGGCCATCCGCGTCAGCACGTCGCGGCGCGTGGACTCCAGCAGTTCCCGCCGGTCGAGGTAGGTGCTCTCGCCCTCGCGCACCAGCTCCGCGTACCGGACCATGTCGGCGACCGGCATGCCGGTCAGGCGCAGTTTGCCGACGAAGTCGAGCCAGTCCAGGTCGCGGTTGCTGTAGCGGCGCTGCCCGGTGTGCGAGCGGTCGATGTGGGACATCAGGCCGATCCGCTCGTACCAGCGCAGCGTGTGGGCGGTCAGGCCGGTGAAGGCGACGACCTCGCTGATGGTGTAGTGGTCCTGCCCGTCGGGGCGCGGGTGGCGCCGGGGCGGGGCGGAGCAGATGTCTGTTCTGGTGGCGTTCGGCCCGAGGGTCCCGGCAGTGGTCTGCATCACCGTCATGCGCTCCACGCTATGGCCTTGGAGTGCACTCCAAGCAAGCGGCCAAGGTGAGAAGGCGGCGGTGAGAGCGCAGCCCAGGGAATCCGCGGGACACACGGCGGCCGGCCACCGCGGTCGGCCGGCGGATCAGACCGCAGGTGAGCGCCGGCGCCTCAGCAGGCCCCGCGACCCCGGAAGGAACCGAACGACACCCCCTAAGCTCGGTGGCATGTCCTTGAAGAGCCTCGCGTTGATCGAGAACTGGCCGGTTCCCACCGCCGCGGCGGGTGTCGTACGAGCCGACGGCACGATCCTGGGAATCCACGGCCCGGTCGGGCAGCGGTTTCCCCTCGCCTCGGTCACCAAGCCGCTCGCGGCGTACGCGGCACTCGTCGCGTACGAGGAGGGCGCCGTCGAGCTGGACGAGCCCGCCGGTCCCGCCGGGTCGACGGTCCGTCACCTGCTCGCGCACACCTCGGGTCTGGCCTTCGACGAGCACCGGGTGACCGCCCCGCCCGGGGAGCGCCGGCTGTACTCCAACGCCGGTTTCGAGCAGCTCGGCGACCACATCGCGAAGGCGGCGGACATCCCGTTCGCCGAGTACGCGCGGCAGGCCGTGCTGGAGCCGCTGGGCATGACGGCCACCACCCTCGACGGCTCCCCCGCGAAGGACGGGGTGTCCACGGTCGAGGACCTGCTGCACTTCGCGGCCGAGTCGCAGGCGCCGCGACTGCTGGACCCGCGCACGGTCGCCGAGGCGATGTCGGTGCAGTACCCGGGGACGAAGGGTGTGCTGCCGGGCTACGGGCACCAGAACCCCAACGACTGGGGACTGGGCTTCGAGATCCGCGACTCCAAGTCCCCGCACTGGACGGGCGCGTCGTCCTCTCCGCGCACGTTCGGGCACTTCGGTCAGTCCGGTACGTTCCTGTGGATCGACCCCGACGCCCGGCTCGCCTGCGTGGCGCTCACCGACCGGGCGTTCGGCCCCTGGGCGGCCGAGGTGTGGCCGCCCTTCACGGACGCGGTGCTCGCCGAGGCCGCCGAGGTCTAGGACATCTCCCAGAGGAGCAGCTCGGCCTGTGTCACCGCCACCGCGTCCACGCCGTCGGCGTCCGTGACGCGGGCCGCGTCGCCCGGGCCCAGCTCCTCGCCGTCCAGGCGTACGTCGCCGCGCACGACGTGGACGTAGACGTACGCCCCGTCCGGTACCGCCGTCCGCTCCCCCGCCGTCAGGCGGCGCACGTGCAGCATCGCGCCCGCCTCGGGGACGGCGTACGGGGTGGAGTCGGCGATGCCGCGGACGATCTCGTAGGCGGGGTCGCCGCCGGGGTCGCGTGGGGCCAGCCACATCTGGACGAAGGTCAGGGGCGCGGCGCCGTCGTTGCGCTCGACGTGGCGGACGCCGCCCGCCGAGCTGAGGCGTTGTACGTCCCCGGCCCGCACGGTCGTCTCGTGGCCCGCGGTGTCGCGGTGGGTCAGTTCCCCCTCGGCCACCCACGTGACGATCTCGGTGTGGCTGTGCGGGTGCTCGTCGAAGCCGGCGCCGGGCGCGAGGCGCTCCTCGTTGCAGGCGATCAGCGCCCCGAAGCGCAGGTTGCCGGGGTCGTAGTGGGGTCCGAAGGAGAAGGCGTGCCGCGACTCGATGCCGGCCGCCGCGTCGCCTCCGGGGTAGCGCTCGTCGGCGCGCCGTACGTCCATCACGTCGTCCACCGTAGACCCGGCGACACGCTCCCCCGTCCCGATAAGGCAGTCTTGTCCACGTGCCCGAACCCGAAACAAGCATGCCCGAGCCCGGGGCGCACGCCGTCCACCCGCACACCGCGACCCTGAAGAGGCTGGAGCAGTCCTCCGGGTCGCTCGCCGCGCAGGCCATCGCGCGGATGGACGAGACGCTGCCGTGGTACCGGGCCATGCCACCGGAGAACCGCTCCTGGATCGGGCTGGTGGCCCAGGCGGGCATCGCCGCCTTCACCGAGTGGTTCCGGCGCCCGGACGCCCCCCAGGCCATCTCCACCGACGTCTTCGGCACCGCGCCGCGCGAGCTGACCCGGGCGATCACGCTGCGGCAGACCGTCGAGATGGTGCGGACCACGATCGAGGTCATGGAGTCCGCGATCGACGAGGTCGCCGCCCCGGGCGACGAGTCGGTGCTGCGCGAGGCGCTGCTCGTGTACGCCCGGGAGATCGCCTTCGCCACCGCCCAGGTGTACGCGCAGGCCGCCGAGGCACGCGGTGCCTGGGACGCGCGACTGGAGTCCCTGGTCGTGAACGCCGTGCTCAGCGGGGAAGCCGACGAGGGGGCCGTGTCCCGGGCCGCCGCCCTGGGCTGGAACTCGCCCGAGCACGTGTGCGTGGTGCTGGGCACCGCTCCCGACGGTGACTCCGAACTGACCGTGGAGGCCATCCGGCGCGCGGCCCGGCACGCCAAGCTCCAGGTGCTGACCGGGGTGCTCGGGGACCGGCTGGTGGTGATCGCGGGCGGCAGCGACAACCCACTGGCGGTCGCGAAGTCGCTGATCGGGCCGTTCGCGCAGGGCGCCGTGGTGGCCGGTCCGGTGGTGCCGGACCTGCTGGCCGCGACCCGGTCCGCGCAGGCCGCCGCGGCCGGGCTCAAGGCGTGCACCGCCTGGCCGGACGCGCCGCGCCCGGTGCTGGCGGACGATCTGCTGCCGGAGCGCGCGATCGCCTCCGACCCTTCGGCCCGCGTGCAGTTGGTGGAGGAGATCTACAGACCACTGGAGGAGGCCGGGGCCGCGCTGCTGGAGACGCTGAGCGTCTATCTGGAACAGGCGAGCAGTCTTGAGGGCGCCGCCCGGATGCTCTTCGTTCACCCGAACACCGTGCGCTACCGGCTCCGACGTGTGACTGACGTCACCGGATGGTCACCCTCTGATGTACGGTCTGCGTTCACACTGCGGATCGCGCTCATCCTGGGGCGTCTGGCCGATGGAGATCAGCAACTCTAAGCTTTTGTCGGGGGTCCACAAAACCCCCTCGTGTTCTTCGTCCTTGTCCCCACGGGCGGTCGTGGCCGTCCTCAAGAGAGAGTGTGAGAGTGCTCGTACTCGTCGCTCCCGGCCAGGGCGCCCAGACGCCCGGCTTCCTGACTGACTGGCTCGCCCTTCCCGGTGCCGCGGACCGCGTCGCCGCGTGGTCCGACGCCATCGGACTCGATCTCGCCCACTTCGGCACGAAGGCCGACGCGGACGAGATCCGTGACACGTCCGTGGCGCAGCCGCTGCTCGTGGCCGCCGGAATCCTCTCCGCCGCGGCACTCGGTGACATGGCCGAGATCGCGCCGGGCGCGGTGGCGGGCCACAGCGTCGGCGAGATCACCGCCGCCGCGTTCGCGGGCGTCCTCGACGACTCCGCCGCGCTGACCCTCGTACGCCGTCGGGGCCTGGCCATGGCCGAGGCCGCCGCGGTCACCGAGACCGGGATGTCGGCGCTGCTCGGCGGCGACCCCGAGGTGAGCGTGGCGCATCTGGAGAAGCTCGGCCTGACCCCGGCGAACGTGAACGGCGCCGGTCAGATCGTGGCGGCCGGCACCATGGAGCAGCTGGCCGCGCTGAACGACGACAAGCCCGAGGGCGTGCGCAAGGTCGTCCCGCTGAAGGTGGCCGGCGCGTTCCACACGCACCACATGGCGCCCGCGGTGGACAAGCTCGCCGAGGCCGCGAAGGCCCTCACGCCGGCCGACCCGAAGGTGACGTACGTCTCCAACAAGGACGGGCGGCCCGTCGCCACCGGCGCCGAGGTGCTGGAGCGCCTCGTCGGCCAGGTCGCCAACCCGGTCCGCTGGGACCGGTGCATGGAGACGTTCAAGGAGCTGGGCGTCACCGCGTTGATCGAGGTGTGCCCGGGCGGCACGCTGACCGGGCTGGCCAAGCGCGCGCTGCCCGGGGTGAAGACGCTGGCCCTCAAGACACCCGCCGACCTCGACGCGGCTCGCGAGCTCGTCGCCGAGCACGGCCGGCAGGCCTGACAAGGAGCGCGAGAGCATGTCGAAGATCAAGCCCAGCAAGGGCGCCCCGTACGCACGCATCCTCGGCGTCGGCGGATACCGCCCGACCCGGGTCGTGCCGAACGAGGTGATCCTCGAGACGATCGACTCGTCCGACGAGTGGATCCGCTCGCGCTCCGGCATCGAGACGCGGCACTGGGCGTCGCCCGAGGAGACCGTCGCCGCGATGTCGATCGAGGCGTCCGGCAAGGCGATCGCGGACGCCGGCATCGACGCCTCGCGGATCGGCGCCGTGGTCGTGTCCACCGTGTCGCACTTCAGCCAGACCCCGGCCGTCGCCACCGAGATCGCCGACAAGCTCGGCACCGACAAGGCCGCGGCCTTCGACATCTCGGCGGGCTGCGCGGGCTTCGGCTACGGACTGACCCTCGCCAAGGGCATGATCGTCGAGGGCTCGGCGGAGTACGTCCTGGTCATCGGCGTGGAGCGGCTCTCGGACCTGACCGACCTGGAGGACCGGGCCACGGCCTTCCTGTTCGGCGACGGCGCCGGCGCGGTCGTGGTCGGCCCGTCGCAGGAGCCGGCGATCGGCCCGACCGTCTGGGGCTCGGAGGGCGACAAGTCCGAGACGATCAAGCAGACGGTGCCGTGGGACCGCTTCCGGATCGGCGACGTCTCCGAACTGCCCCTCGACAGCGAGGGCAACGTCAAGTTTCCTGCGATCACGCAGGAGGGCCAGGCGGTCTTCCGCTGGGCCGTGTTCGAGATGGCGAAGGTCGCCCAGCAGGCGCTGGACGCGGCCGGGATCAGCCCGGACGACCTGGACGTCTTCATCCCGCACCAGGCCAACGTGCGGATCATCGACTCGATGGTGAAGACACTGAAGCTGCCGGAGCACGTCATGGTGGCCCGTGACATCCGCACCACCGGCAACACCTCGGCCGCCTCGATTCCGCTCGCGATGGAGCGGCTCCTGGCGACCGGCGAGGCCAAGAGCGGCGACACCGCGCTCGTCATCGGCTTCGGGGCGGGTCTCGTCTACGCCGCGACGGTCGTTACCCTCCCCTAGGCACTCCGTGCCGGATCACGAGGTCCGGAACGGAGACCAGCAACACCTGCCGCTGACGCGGCGGGCCGCCACACCCTCTGAAAACAACGAAGGAGCGCCATCATGGCCGCCACTCAGGAAGAGATCGTCGCCGGTCTCGCCGAGATCGTGAACGAGATCGCCGGCATCCCGGTTGAGGACGTCCAGCTGGACAAGTCCTTCACCGACGACCTGGACGTCGACTCGCTGTCCATGGTCGAGGTCGTCGTCGCCGCCGAAGAGCGCTTCGACGTCAAGATCCCGGACGAGGACGTCAAGAACCTCAAGACGGTCGGCGACGCGACCGACTACATCCTCAAGCACCAGAGCTGATCACCCGATCACTGCCTCTGGGCTGACTGCCCCGCCACCCGGCGGTGGCGCCGTACGAATCCGTATCCCGTTGGAGAAAGAATTCCCGTGAGCTCGACCAATCGCACCGTGGTCGTCACCGGTATCGGCGCAACCACACCGCTGGGTGGCGACGCAGCCTCTACCTGGGAAGGCCTGGTCGCCGGCAGGTCCGGCGTCAAGCCCCTGGAGCAGGAGTGGGCCGCCGACCAGGCCGTCCGCATCGCCGCACCGGTCGCCGTGGACCCCTCCGAGGTCATCCCGCGGCCCCAGGCCCGCCGACTGGACCGTTCGGCCCAGTTCGCGCTGATCGCCGCGCAGGAGGCGTGGAAGGACGCCGGTTTCACCGGCAAGGCCGGCGAGGCCGCCGAGGGTGAGGGCGCCGGCATCGACCCCGACCGGCTCGGCGCGGTCATCGCCTCCGGCATCGGTGGCGTGACGACCCTGCTCGACCAGTACGACGTGCTCAAGGAGAAGGGCGTCCGCCGCGTCTCCCCGCACACCGTCCCCATGCTGATGCCGAACGGCCCGTCGGCCAACGTGGGCCTCGCCGTGGGCGCCCGGGCGGGCGTGCACACGCCGGTCTCCGCCTGCGCGTCGGGCGCCGAGGCCATCGGCTACGCCATCGAGATGATCCGCACCGGCCGCGCCGACGTCGTCGTCGCGGGTGGCACGGAGGCGGCGATCCACCCGCTGCCCATCGCCGCGTTCGGCAACATGATGGCGATGTCCAAGAACAACGACGACCCGCAGGGCGCCTCCCGCCCCTTCGACACGGGCCGCGACGGCTTCGTCCTCGGTGAGGGCGCCGGCGTCCTCGTCCTGGAGTCCGCCGAGCACGCCGCGGCACGCGGTGCCCGCGTCTACGCGGAGGCGGTCGGCCAGGGCATCTCCGCCGACAGCCACGACATCGTGCAGCCGGAGCCGGAGGGCCGCGGTATCTCGCACGCCCTGCAGCACCTGCTGGACAACACCGACCTGAACCCGGCCGAGATCGTGCACGTCAACGCGCACGCCACCTCGACGCCGGCCGGCGACATCGCCGAGCTGAAGGCGCTGCGCAAGGTCCTCGGCGACGACGTCGACCACATGGCGGTCTCCGGCACCAAGTCGATGACCGGTCACCTCCTCGGTGGCGCGGGCGGCGTGGAGTCCGTCGCGACGGTGCTCGCCCTGTACCACCGGGTGGCGCCGCCGACCATCAACGTCGAGAACCTCGACCCCGAGGCCGAGGCCGCCGCGGACATCGTCCGGGGCGAGGCCCGGAAGCTGCCCGTCGAGGGCCGGATCGCCGCGCTGAACGACTCGTTCGGCTTCGGCGGCCACAACGTGGTGCTGGCGTTCCGCACAGTCTGAGCCACATCCGTACGTATGTGAAGGGCCCCCACCGGCCGGTGGGGGCCCTTCACGCGTCGGAGCGGCGGATGCCGGGGAAAAGCTCAGACCACCTGGTGCAGCCAGCGGACCGGGGCGCCCTCGCCCGCGTAGCGGAAGGGCTCCAGTTCGTCGTCCCAGGGCTTGCCGAGGAGCTTGGCGATGTCGGACTCCAGGTCCGTCTCGCCGCGCTGGGAGCGGACCAGGGCGGCGCGCAGCCGGTCCTCGGGGATGAGGATGTCGCCGTGGATGCCGGTGACGGCGTGGAAGATGCCGAGGTCGGGGGTGCAGCTGTAGCGCTCGCCCTCGGCGTTCGCGGACGGCTCCGCGGTGACCTCGAAGCGCAGCAGCTGCCAGCCGCGCAGTGCGGAGGCGAGCTTGGAGGCGGTGCCGGCCTGGCCCTGCCAGGAGAACTCCGAGCGCCAGGTGCCGGGCGCGGCGGGCTGCCGGATCCAGTCCAGGCCGACGCGTGTGCCGAGCACCCCGGCGATGGCCCACTCGACGTGCGGGCAGAGCGCGCGCGGCGCGGAGTGCACGTACAGAACTCCACGTGTCGTCACCGGAACCTCCGGGCTGAGCGGGACATCTCGGAACGGGCGGAACGGTCGCGGCCGGGCGGGCCGCTTGATGGCGAGGCTACCGTGCGACGGAGCAAGGAGTGTGACGTACCGTCGGTCCCGGTGCCGACAAACCTCTGCCATTCACCCGGCAGGACGCTTGTACGGGTGTGAGCCGTTGCATCTCCGCCCTCGGGAACCCTGGCGCGTTGCCATGGGTTGAGGACGTTGGAGGCACGAGGCGAGGGGTGGGACCGGTATGGGTCAGCGGACGGGCCGGCGAACGCCTGTCGGACGTGGACGTTCGCGTGTCGGTCGTCGCCGTCCGCGTGCCGCACTCGCCGTTCTGACCGCCGCCGTCCTGGGCGTGACCGGCTGCGACGCCGTGGGCGGTGGCTCCGCCGCCCCGTCCCCCTCCGCGTCGAAGCGGCCGAAGCCCACCCCTGCCTGGGACACGAGCCCCGACTCGGTCGCCGCCGTGGGCGACTCCATCACGCGCGGCTTCGACGCCTGCTCGGTCCTGTCGGACTGCCCGGAGGTCTCGTGGGCGACCGGCGGCAGCGCCGAGGTCGACAGTCTCGCCGTGCGGCTGCTGGGGAAGGCGGAAGCGGCCGAGCGGAGCTGGAACCACGCGGTCACCGGAGCCCGGATGGCCGACCTGACCGGGCAGATGACCCGGGCGGCGGCGCGGAAGCCGGAGCTGGTCGCGGTGATGGTCGGGGCGAACGACGCCTGCCGGGCCACGACCTCGGCGATGACGTCGGTGACCGACTTCCGGAACGGGTTCGAGGAGGCCATGGGCACGCTGCGCAAGAAGCTGCCCAAGGCGCAGGTGTACGTGGCGAGCATCCCGGATCTGAAGCGGCTCTGGTCGCAGGGGCGCACCAACCCGCTGGGCAAGCAGGTGTGGAAGCTGGGCATCTGCCCGTCGATGCTGGGCGACGCGGACTCCCTGGACTCGGCGGCGACGCTGCGGCGGAACACCGTGCGGGACCGGGTGGAGGACTACAACGAGGTGCTGCGGGAGGTCTGCGCGAAGGACCGGCTGTGCCGCACCGACGGCGGCGCGGTGCACGAGTACCGGTTCGGGACCGGCCAGCTGAGCCGCTGGGACTGGTTCCACCCGAGTGTGGACGGCCAGGCCCGGCTGGCCGAGATCGCGTACCGCGCGGTCACCGCGAAACAGCCCTGACCCGGCCCGACCAGGGCTTGACCTGGGCGTGTGTCCTAGAGTTCCGCACATGAACGAACTTTTCGGCACACTTTCCGACGGCACCCCCGTCCACCGCTGGACCCTGGAGCGGGGCGGCGTGCGGGTACGGGTCCTGTCGTACGGCGGGATCGTGCAGTCGGCCGAGGTCCCGGACCGGGACGGGAACACCGCCGACGTGGTGCTGGGGTTCGCGGACCTGGACAGCTATGTGACGCACCCGGAGCCCTACTTCGGGGCGCTCGTGGGGCGGTACGCCAACCGGATCGCGGGCGGCCGTTTCCAGTTGGACGGGCGGACGTACGCGCTGGCGCTCAACAACGGGCCGAACTCGCTGCACGGCGGTGAGCGCGGCTTCGACAAGCGCGTGTGGGACGCGGAGCCGGCCGGGGACGGCACGCACGGCGTCCGGCTCAGCCGCGTCAGCCCGCACGGCGAGGAGGGGTTCCCGGGCCGGCTGGAGATCTCGGTGACGTACACGCTGGACGAGGCGGGTGCGCTGCGGATCGCGTACGAGGCGGTCACGGACGCGCCGACCGTGCTCAACCCGACGAACCACAGCTACTTCAACCTGGGCGGGCCGGGCTCCGGGCACGCGGGCGGCCATGAACTGCGGCTCGCCGCCTCCCGGATCACGCCGGTCGACGCCGACCTGATCCCGACGGGCCCCACGCGGGACGTGGCGGACACGCGCTTCGACTTCCGGCGGGCGCGCAAGGTCGGCTCCGGCTACGACCACAACCTCGTCCTCGACAAGGGCGTGACGGACACCGCCGTGGAGGTCGCCGAGCTGTACGACCCGGCGTCGGGGCGTGTGCTGACGGTGGCGACGACCGAGCCCGGCCTCCAGCTGTACACCGCCGACCACCTGGGCGAGCCGTTCGCGCCCGGGGACGGCATCGCGCTGGAGACGCAGCACTTCCCGGACTCGCCGAACCGGCCGGAGTTCCCGAGCACGGTGCTGCGGCCGGGCGAGGTCTTCCGCTCGGAGACCGTGTACGGCTTCTCGGTGCGGTAGCCCGTACGGTCCTTTCGGTACTGAGCCCCGGCCCGGATGTCAGGTCCCGGGCCGGGGCTGTTCGTGGGGGCACGCCGTGAGCGGTCCCGAGTCAGACGGTAATCGCCCCGGTGACCCGGTGGTCCACCATCGGACGTCCGGTCACCGGTTCGTACGAACCCTTCACAAACGGCCCCGAGCCGGTCGCCACGGGCGGGTCGCCACGCGCCATGGCGCACGGCCCTTCCGTCACGGGATACTGCCGCCGTCCCACAGCGCACCCCACGGCGACGGAAGGACCTGGACTCCCTTGACACACATACGCGTTCGGATCGGCGTACTCGGACTGGCCCTGGTGGCGGGGCTCGCGGCCCCGGCGACGGCCACGGCGGCGCCCTTGGCCACCGCCTCCGCGCCGACCGTGGAGGAGCTGCGGCTCGACGGGGACGTGCCCCAGGAGATCCTGCGGCGCTCCGGATTCGCCTCGGCGGGACCGGCGTTCGCCCGCGGGCTCGGACGGGCGGACTCCTACCGCGAGGCGCGCCGCATCGTCGCGCGCGAGGGCTCGGCGCTGTGGCGGCGGGCCGTGGACCGGGTGCAGGGCCGGGGCCCGGCCCGCGGGGACCTCAGCCGGGACGACGACCGGCCGCTGTACTGGGCACGGCTCGGGATGACGCGGGAACTGCGGACCTGGGAACCGGAGTTCGGGCTGACCGGGCGGCAGCGGGCCGCGCTGCTCGGGGAACTGGAGCGCGCTTCGCGCGGCCAGAGCGACATCCGCCTGCCGCACGACCGACACGACCGACACGGCAGGGACGGCAAGGACGGCAAGGACGGCAAGGACGGCAGGGACATGAAGCGGGTGCTGCTCACCGGTTTCGACCCCTTCACCCTCGACCGCGACATCCGGATCTCCAACCCGTCCGGCGCCGCCGCGCTCGCCCTGGACGGCACGGTGATCGACACACCGGACGGGCCCGCCCGGGTGGAGACGGCCGTGTTCCCGGTGCGCTGGCGGGACTTCGCGGACGGGGCGGTGGAGCGCGCCCTGCGTCCGCACCTGCCGAGGGTGGATCTGTTCACGACCGTGAGCCAGGGCCGGGTCGGGCGATTCGACGTGGAGCGGACCAACGGGGCCTGGCGGGGCGGCTTCCCCGACAACGAGAACGTCTCCCGCACGGAGACGGTGCCCGTCCCGGACCCGGCCTCGCAGCCGCAGTGGACGACGACCACACTGCCGTACGAGGCGCTCACGGCCGCGGACACCGGGCGCTTCCCCGTGTACGACAACACGAGCGTGACCGAGATCCCGGCAGAAGGCACCGAGCCGGTCGTACGGCCGGACGGGCCCACGCCCGGTTCGACGGCCCGCTCCGGGGGCGGCGGGGACTACCTCTCCAACGAGATCGCCTACCGGGCGACCCTGCTGCGGGACCGGCTGGGGCTCGCCGCCGTCCTGCCGGGCGGGCACGTCCACACGCCGGTGCTGCAGTTCGGGGCCGGGAACACCGATCCGGCGACCGGGGCGGTCACCGATCCCGCGTTCGTGCGGAACCGGCTGGACATCGTGGCGCAGGTGCGGGCGATCGTGGCCGTGGCGGTCAGTGCCTCGGAACCGGACCGGCCGGGCGTGCCGGACCGGAGCTGACCGCCGGGTCGGCGGAGCCGCCGTCGGAGCGGTCGTCGCCGCCGTCGCGGGTCTCCTCGCCCAGCAGTTCGCGGGCGAGGAGCGTGGCGCCGGCGACCGCTCCCGGCATCAGGAACACCGCGACGAACGGCACCAGGAAGGAGACGCTCAGCGGTGTGCCGAAGCCCCAGACCAGCATCTTGCGGGAGCGCAGGAGGGCGAGGCGGTCGCGCAGTTCGACCCCGCGGCGCTGGAGGGCGACGGAGGCCAGTTCCTCGGTGAGGAAGAAGCCGGTGACGAAGAAGCCGATGACCGGGATCAGCGTCTGCCCGACGACCGGGATGAAGCCGAGGGCGAAGAGCAGGACCCCCCAGACGGCGGCGCGGAGAAGGATCCGGAGGCTGTCGCGGCCGGAGATCCACAGCTCGCGCCAGAGCGGCAGGTTCGACTCGGGAGTGGTGCCGTCCGGGGAGACGTCGCGGTCGACCCGCTCGGAGAGGCTCTCGTAGAAGGGCTGGCCGATCAGCAGCGTCACCGCGGTGAAGGTGAGGACGGCCAGGAGCAGGGCGAGGGCGAACAGGACGGCGGTGAGGAAGCCGCGGAACAGACCGAGCCAGGGGCTCGACCAGTCGTCGGCGAAGGGGGTCGCCCAGGCGACGAAGTCCGTGCCCCACAGCGCCAGCCCGACCAGGGCCGCCGCGTACAGCACCAGTGTGATCAGGCCCGGGACGAGCCCGAAGCCGTAACTCCTGCCGTGCCGGGCCACCCAGCGCTGGCCCTTGATGAGATGGCCGAATCCCGCCCCAAGATCGCGCATGGGCGGAACTCTACCGGTCGGCACCGACACCGCCGTGCCCCGTTGGAGCCGCGATTGAGTCGAACGCGCTCATCGCGCCGTACCGATCGGCGAACGGCCCCGCAGAGGTCCGCCGAGTTGGCGAGGAGAAGCGGATGACGCAGAAGATCCACGGCACCGTCGCCGACGGCTTCGAGGCGGTGCGTGAGGAGTTCGCGGCGGTCGTGGCCGGCGAACGGCCGGACTACGAGGGTCAGCTGTGCGCCCACGTCCACGGTCGCCGGGTCGTCGACCTGTGGACCGGCGACGGCGCGGACGCCGGCTCGCTGTACGGGGTGCACTCGGCCACCAAGGGCGCGGCCCACCTGGTGGTCGCCGTGCTGGTGCAGGAGGGCACCCTGGAGCTGGACCGCAGGGTGACCTACTACTGGCCGGAGTTCGCGGCCGAGGGCAAGGGCACGCTGACCCTGCGCGACCTGCTCGCGCACCGCGCGGGTGTGATCGGCACGGACACCGGATTCAGCACGGCGGAACTGGCCGACGACCGGGTGATCGCCGAACGCCTCGCCGACCAGCGTCCGTACTGGCGTCCCGGCGCGGCCTTCGGGTACCACGCGCTCGTCCTCGGCGCCCTGGCGGGCGAGGTGGTGCGCCGGGCCACCGGGCACACCCTCCAGGAGGTCTACGAGGACCGGGTCCGCGCCCCGCACCACCTGGACTTCCATCTCGGTCTGCCGGCCTCGCTCGACCACCGCTTCCGCACCGCGCAGGCGGTGATCCGCACCCCGGTGCAGCAGGTGGCGCCGGATCCGCTCCCGGACGGCCCGCACACGCTCGCCGCGATCGCCTTCAACCGCAACGCGGCGCACCCCACCGACCTGGAGACCCTGCCCAACGAGCCGGTCGTGCGCGCCCGGGGCCCGGCCTCCGTGGGCGGCGTGGCCTCGGCGCGCGGGCTGGCCGGGCTGTACGCGGCGGCCATCGGCGGACTGGACGGCAAGGCGCCGCTGCTGAAGCCGGACACGGTGGCGGAGTTCGGGCAGTTCCACTCGGTCGGTCACGACCTGGTGACCCGGACGCACCGCTCGTACGGCCTCGGCTTCGAGGCGACGGCGGACACCTGGCACCCGTTCCTGGGCGCCGGGGCGATCGGGCACAGCGGTGCGGGCGGCTGCCAGGCCTTCGGGGACCCGTTCAGCGGGCTGGCGTACGGGTACACCAGGCGCCGTTGCGCCTACCCGGGCGGGGCGGCGCCGGAGAACGGCCGGCTGGTGGCGGCGGTGCACGGTGCGGCGCTCGCGTGCGAGCGCCGCACCGTGTGAGACCGGGTGCCGGTCAGACGAGCGTCACGGTGATGTTGCCGCGGGTCGCCTTCGAGTACGGGCAGACCTGGTGGGCCTTCTCCACCAGCGACCGCGCGGTGGCGGCGTCCACCGAGGGGATCTCGGCGGAGATCTCGACGATGATCCCGAACCCGTCGTCGTTCTTGCCGATCCCGACCTTCGCGGTGACGGTCGAACCGGTGATGTCGGCACCCTCCTGGCGGGCCACCACGCCGAGCGCGCCCTGGAAGCAGGCGCTGTACCCGGCGGCGAACAGCTGCTCCGGGTTGGTGCCGGCGCCGTTGCCGCCCATCTCCTTGGGCGGGTTCACGACCAGGTCGAGCCTGCCGTCATCGGTGGCCACCCGTCCGTCGCGGCCGTTCTCGGCGGTGGCGACGGCGGTGTAGAGGACCTCGGACTGCTGAATCGGCATGCGGTTGTCTTCCTCCTCGGTCCGCCGTGACTCGCGCCCACGATCACGACGGATTTCGGAAAGACGCTACCGCATGCCGGAAACTGCGGGAAGGCCTGCCCTTCCCCGGGGAAAGCTGGAGCAGGGGCTCAGAGCTTGACGATCATCTTGCCGGTGTTGTCGCCGCGCAGGACGCCGAGGAAGGCCTCCAGGTTGTTCTCGATGCCCTCGACGACCGTCTCGCGGTACTTCAGCTCGCCGGAGCGGACCCAGGGGCCGACCTCCTGGACGAACTGCGGCTGGAGGTCGTAGTGGTCGCCGACCAGGAAGCCCTCGATGCGGCCGCGGGTCTGGATCAGACGGGCGAGGTTCTTCGGGCCGGGGGCGGGCTCGGTGTTGTTGTAGACGGAGATCGCTCCGCAGATCGCGATGCGGCCGTTCAGGTTGAGGGAGCCTACGGCGGCCTCCAGGTGGTCGCCGCCCACGTTGTCGAAGTAGACGTCGATGCCGTCCGGGGCGGCGGCGCGCAGCTGCTCGCTCACCGGGCCGTCCTTGTAGTTGAAGGCGGCGTCGAAGCCGTACTCGTCGACGAGCAGCTTGACCTTCTCGGCCGAGCCGGCGGAGCCGATGACCCGGGCCGCGCCCTTGAGCTTGGCGATCTGCCCGACCTGGCTGCCGACGGCACCGGCCGCGCCGGAGACGAACACCGTGTCGCCCTCCTTGAGCGCGGCGACGCGCAGCAGGCCGGCGTAGGCGGTGAGCCCCGTCATGCCGAGCACGCCGAGGTACGTCGACAGCGGCGCCGCCTCCGGGTCCACCTTGACGGCGTTCTTCGCGTCCATGGCGGCGTACTCGCGCCAGCCGAAGAAGTGCAGGACGTGGTCGCCCACGGCGAAGCCGTCGGCGTTGGAGGCGACGACCTCGCCGACCGCGCCGCCCAGCATGGGCTTGCCCAGTTCGTAGGGGTCGGCATAGGACTTGGCGGCGCTCATGCGGCCGCGCATGTAGGGGTCGACGGAGACGAACAGGTTGCGCACCAGCACCTGACCGTCACCCGGGGTGGGGACCTCCGCCTCGACGAGGGCGAAGTCCTCGGGCTTGGGCCAGCCGACCGGGCGGCTGACCAGGTGCCATTCGCGGTTGACGGTGGGCAGGGCGGGGGAGTCGCTCATGGGGGCACCTTTCCTGGCGCTCGCGAGGGATGTTTCAGGCTCTGAAACAACCATGCGGCTGAACATTTCAGGTTGTCAAACAAATGGGTACCCTGGATTCCATGGCCACACCACGCGACACGACCCGCCGACCCGACGCGCTCACCCTCGAAGTCGTCGAGCTGATCGGCGAGGTCGTGGCCCGCTTCCACGCCGACTACGAGGAGGCGGCCGCGGAA
>NZ_RAIF01000012.1:676617-687006 GCF_003671715.1 Streptomyces sp. E2N166
GTAGGGCCGGTCGGGTGCGGGGGTCCGGTCGGGCGGACAGGGCCGGTCGGGTGTGCGGGTCTCGTCGGCGACTCGGGGCGGGGTCCCCTCACTCGCCGTCAAGTGTGCGCCGGGTGGGCCGAGTTGTCCGGCGGGTGTGCCGCACCCCGGGCAGGCGAGGGCGCCGTTGAGGTGCCGTCGGCACGGGTCGCAGTAGTCCATGACGCGGGAAGGTTAAGTTCCGCGACGGGCGCGTTCCTAGACGTGGCTGTGAAGGTTGTGTGGGGAAGCGGCCGGAACCGCTCCGCTCCGCACTTTCGAAACTGTCGAAACCGTTATGTGTCCGACCCATTGACACCCCGACCGCCGTCTCCTTACTGTCACGCCAGCATTTCGAACGAGTGACGAAATATCGAACATAGCGAAGGGCAGCTGCCGTGCGCATCACCGGAATCAGCACACACGTGGTCGGGACGCCGTGGCGCAACCTGACATACGTCCAGGTGCACACCGACGAGGGGATCACCGGAGTCGGCGAGACCCGGATGCTGGGGCACACCGACGCCCTCCTCGGCTATCTGAAGGAGGCCGAGGCCAACCACATTCTCGGTTCCGACCCGTTCGCTGTCGAGGACCTGGTCCGCCGCATGAAGTACGGCGACTACGGCCGCGCGGGCGAGATCGTGATGTCCGGCATCGCCGTCGTCGAGATGGCCTGCTGGGACATCAAGGGCAAGGCGCTCGGCGTCCCGGTCTGGCAGCTGCTCGGGGGCAAGGTCACCGACAAGGTGAAGGCGTACGCCAACGGCTGGTACACGACCGAGCGGACGCCGGAGGCCTACCACAAGGCCGCCCAGGGGGTCATGGAGCGCGGGTACCGGGCGCTGAAGATCGACCCGTTCGGCACCGGGCACTTCGAACTCGACCACGCGCAGAGCCTGTACGCCGTGTCGCTGATCGAGGCGGTGCGGGACGCGATCGGGCCCGACGCCGAGCTGATGCTGGAGATGCACGGGCGCTTCTCCCCCGCCACCGCCGTCCGGCTCGCGCGCGAACTCGCGCCCTTCAAGCCGGCCTGGCTGGAGGAGCCGGTCCCGCCGGAGAACCTCAAGGCGCTGCGGAAGGTCGCCGAGAAGGTCGACATCCCGGTCGCCACCGGTGAACGCATCCACGACCGGATCGAGTTCCGGGAGCTGTTCGAGGACCAGTCCGTGGACATCATCCAGCCCGACGTCGGCCACATCGGCGGCATCTGGGAGACCCGGAAGCTCGCCGCCACCGCCGAGACCCACTACACGCTCGTGGCCCCGCACAACGTGGGCGGGCCGGTGCTGACCGCCGCGAGCCTCCAGGTCGGCTTCACCTCACCGAACTTCAAGATCCTGGAGCACTTCAACGACTTCGCGGACGCGGAGATCAAGAAGGTGGTCAAGGGCGCGCCGGTGGTGGACCCGGAGGACGGGTGCTTCCACCTGTCCGACGCGCCCGGCCTCGGGGTCGAGCTGGACGTCGACGCGGCGGCCGAGTTCCCGCAGCAGCAGGCCCGCTTCGACCTGTGGGCCGAGGGCTGGGAGCAGCGCAAGCCCAAGGGGACCGAGGGATGAGCGGCGCGGTCGTCATCGAGGCGCCGGGCGAGCACCGGCTGGTGCCGCACGAGCCGCGTGAGCCCGGTCCCGGCGAGGCGCTGGTGCGGGTGCACGCGGCCGGGATCTGCGGCAGCGACCGCGAGGTCTACCAGGGCAACCGGCCCGAGGGGTACGTGCGTTACCCGCTCACCCCCGGGCACGAGTGGTCCGGGACCGTGGCGCGGGTCGGAGCCGGGGTGCCCGCGTCCCTCGTCGGGCGCGGGGTGGTGGGCGAGGGGTTCCGCAACTGCCAGGTGTGCGACCGCTGCCACGAGGGCGAGACGACGCTGTGCACGGCGGGGTACGAGGAGACGGGGTTCACCCAGCCGGGGGCCATGGCGCCCACGCTGACGCTGCCCGCCCGCCTCCTGCACGTCCTGCCCGACGACGCCGACCTCACCGCCGCCGCCCTGCTGGAGCCCGCCGCCTGCATCGCCGCCGCCGCGCTCAAGGCGAACGCCCGCCCCGGTGAGCGGGTCGCGGTCGTCGGCACCGGGACGCTCGGCATGTTCGCCGTGCAGTTCCTGCGCGCCGCGTCCCCGGGCGAACTGCTGGTCGTCGGCACGCGCGGGGACCGGGAGGCGCTCTCCCGGCAGTACGGGGCGACCGACTTCCGGACGAAGGACCAGCCCCTCCCCGACGACTTCGACGTCGTCATCGAGACCGCCGGGTCCGCCGACGCCGCCCGCACCGCCGCCGGACTGCTCCGCAGGGGCGGGCGGCTGGTGCTGACCGGTATCCCGGCGCCGGGCGCCGACGGGCTGGACCCGACCGACCTGGTCGTACGTCAGCTGGGGGTGCACACCGTCTTCGGGGCGCCGCCGGACGCCTGGGCGCACACGGTGCGGGTCTTCGCGGCCGGCCTGCTCGATCCGCGGCCGCTGGTGACGCACGAGCTGCCGCTCGGGGAGTTCGCCGAGGCCATCGAGCTGGTGGGGTCCGGCGATCCGAAGGTCGGCAAGGTGCTGTTGCGTCCCTGACGCCCGCCCCTGATCCGTACGCCGGTACGGGGGCGACCTGACGGCCTCCGTACCGGCGTACATCCATCCGCAGGACCGCTCTCCCGGCCCGGCACTCCGGCCGCTCCTCCCCAGAGCCGCGAACTTCGTCCGAAATACCGAACACTAAGGACAGCTTGTGACCGACGCTTCCGCCAAGGCCGCCGCACGCAGGCCCGGTGAGCAGGCGCTCACCGCCCTCGGCCTGGCCGCGCCCGCCCTCGACCCCGCCGACGCCTCGCCGCACTCCTTCCCGGGCGGCGGCCGCTGGCGCACCGAGATCCCCTCCTGCGAGGGGCCGGAGGCGCTGGGGGTGGTCCTGAAGGAGTCCTCGCGGCTGGATGTGCCGATCCACCGGATCAGCCAGGGCAGCGGCGTGTGGATGCTGACCGACGCCGAGATCACCGAGATGGTCGAGGCCACCGCCGAACGCGACATCGAACTCTGCCTGTTCACCGGCCCGCGCGGCACCTGGGACATCGGCGGCTCCACCCGGACCGACTCGGGCGGCGCGGGCCTGCGGGCACGCGGCCACGACGCGGTCGCCGGCTGCGTCGAAGACGCCGTGCGGGCCACGGAGCTGGGCGTCCAGTGCCTGCTCGTCGCCGACGAGGGCGTGCTGTGGACGCTGCACCGGGCGCGGTCGGCCGGGATCATCCCCGCCGACACCACGCTCAAGCTCTCGGCACTGGTGGGGCCGGTCAACCCGGCCTCGTACGCGGTGTACGAGCGGCTCGGCGCCGACTCCATCAACGTGCCCAGCGACCTGACGCCCGATCACCTGACCGAGATACGGCGGGTTTCGGCCGCGCCCATGGACATGTACATCGAGGCCCCCGACGATCTCGGCGGCTACGTACGGATGTACGAGGTCGCCGAGCTGGTCCGGCGCGGCGCCCCGCTGTATCTGAAGTTCGGCCTCTCCAAGGCGCCCGGGATCTATCCGTACGGCCACCACCTGCGCGAACTGACGCTGACCACCGCCAAGGAGCGGGTGCGGCGCGGCCGGCTCGCACTGGACCTGCTCGCGCGGCACGGGGCGGACGGCGAGATGGCTCCGCTCGGCACGCGCGAGCCGGGCCCGCTCAACCGGTTCGAGATCTCGTCATAACGTTCCGGAAACTTGCTTCACAAAAGAAGACATGACCGCGCACAATCCCACACACCTGCTCTCGGTCGATCCACCCTCAGCGTTTCCTGCGTACTGGCGACACCAGACCGAGCCCGGCACCCACCTCAAGGATGATGACCATGCGCAACCGCAGAGCCGCACTCGCAGCCATAGCCTCCGCCGCCTCCCTCGCCCTCACGCTGACCGCCTGCGGCCAGAGCAGCGAGGGCGGCAGCGAGGAGGACAAGGGCGGCAGCGACGGCGCCACCATCGGCATCGCGATGCCCACCAAGTCCTCCGAGCGCTGGATCTCCGACGGCGCCAACGTCGAGAAGGAGCTGAAGGCCAAGGGCTACGAAACCAAGCTCGTCTACGGCGAGGACGACCCGGACCAGCAGGTCTCCCAGATCGAGAACATGATCACGCAGGGCGTGGACGCCCTGGTCATCGCCGCGATCGACAACAAGTCCCTGGGCAACGTGCTCCAGCAGGCCAAGGACGCCGACATCCCGGTCATCTCCTACGACCGGCTGATCCTCGGCACCGAGAACGTCGACTACTACGCCTCGTTCGACAACAGCAAGGTCGGCGAGCTGCAGGGCACGTACATCGTCGAGAAGCTCGGCCTGAAGGACGGCTCCAAGAAGGGCCCCTTCAACATCGAGCTGTTCGCCGGCTCCAACGACGACAACAACACCAAGTACTTCTTCAACGGCGCGATGAGCGTCCTGAAGCCGTACATGGACAAGGGCGACCTGGTCGTCCGGTCCAAGCAGACCGACCTCAACCAGGTCACCACCCTGCGCTGGGACGGCGGCACCGCGCAGAAGCGCATGGACGACCTGCTCACCTCCAGCTACCGCAGCGCGCGGGTCGACGCGGTGCTCTCGCCCTACGACGGCATCTCCATCGGCATCCTGTCCGCCCTGAAGTCGGACGGCTACGGCTCGGGCAGCAAGCCCATGCCGGTCGTCACGGGCCAGGACGCGGAGGTCGCCTCGGTGAAGTCGATCATCGCGGGCCAGCAGACCCAGACCGTCTTCAAGGACCTCCGCGAACTCGCCAAGGTCGCCTCGAACATGGTCGAAGCCTCCCTCAACGACAAGAAGCCCGAGGTCAACGACACCAAGTCGTACGACAACGGTGCCAAGGTCGTCCCCGCCTACCTGCTGCAGCCGGTCAGCGTCGACAAGAGCAACTACGAGAAGGTCCTCGTCGACGGCGGCACCTACTCCGCGGACGACCTCAAGTAACCGGGCCCCACAAGGATTGGAAGGCACGACCATGGCGGGACCCGTCCTGGAAATGCGCTCGATCGTCAAGACCTTTCCCGGTGTCAAAGCGCTGTCGGACGTCACACTGACCGTCCGCCAGGGCGAGGTCCACGCCATCTGCGGCGAGAACGGCGCCGGCAAGTCGACCCTGATGAAGGTGCTCTCCGGCGTCCATCCGCACGGCAGCTACGAGGGGGACATCCTCTTCGAGGGCGATACCTGCCGGTTCAAGGACATCCGGGCGAGCGAGCGGCACGGCATCGTGATCATCCACCAGGAGCTGGCGCTGGTGCCGTATCTGTCCATCGCGGAGAACATCTTCCTCGGCAACGAGCACGCCAAGCGCGGACTGATCAACTGGCACGACACCCTCAAGCACGCCACCGAACTGCTGCGCCAGGTCGGCCTCGACGAGCACCCGGAGACCCGGGTCGCCGACATCGGCGTGGGCAAGCAGCAGCTGGTGGAGATCGCCAAGGCGCTGTCGAAGAAGGTGAAGCTGCTCATCCTCGACGAGCCGACGGCGGCGCTCAACGACGAGGACAGCGGCAAGCTCCTCGACCTGATCCTCTCGCTGAAGGAACAGGGCATGACCTCGATCATCATCTCGCACAAGCTGAACGAGATCCGCCGGGTCGCCGACTCGGTCACGATCATCCGCGACGGGCATTCCATCGAGACGCTCGACGTGAAGGCCGAGGAGACGACCGAGGACCGGATCATCAGCGGGATGGTCGGCCGCGACCTGGAGAACCGCTTCCCGGAGCGGACCCCGCACCACCCCGAGGAGGGCTCCGCACCGGCCCTGGAGATCCGCAACTGGACCGTGCACCACCCCATCGACCAGCAGCGCAAGGTCGTCGACGACGTCTCGATCGAGGTGCGCCGGGGCGAGATCGTCGGCATCGCCGGACTCATGGGCGCCGGCCGCACCGAACTGGCGATGAGCGTCTTCGGCCGCACCTACGGCCGGCACGCGGGCGGCACGGTCCTCAAGGACGGCACGGAGATCCGTACGAAGACCGTCCCGGAGGCGGTGGGGCACGGCATCGCGTACGTCACCGAGGACCGCAAGCACTACGGCCTCAACCTCATCGACACCATCAACCGGAACATCTCGCTGACCGCGCTGGGCAAGGTCTCCAAACGGGGTGTGGTCGACGAGCACGGGGAACGCCAGGTCGCCGAGGACTTCCGCAAGTCCATGAACATCAAGGCGCCGACCGTCTTCGAGCCGGTGGGCAAGCTGTCCGGCGGCAACCAGCAGAAGGTCGTCCTCAGCAAGTGGATCTTCGCGGGTCCCGAGGTGCTGATCCTGGACGAGCCCACGCGCGGCATCGACGTGGGTGCCAAGTACGAGATCTACACGGTCATCGACCAGTTGGCGGCCCAGGGCAAGGCGGTCGTCTTCATCTCCTCCGAACTGCCGGAGCTGCTCGGCATGTGCGACCGGATCTACACGATGGCCGCCGGTCGGCTCACGGGCGAGTTCTCGCGGGCCGAGGCCTCGCAGGAAGCGCTGATGCGTCGGATGACGAAGGACAAGAAGGACAACGAGGTAACCCGATGAGCACGGACGTGACCGCCAAGACCCCGGCCCCCGCGCCACCCGGCAGAGGCGGAGCGGCCTCCGGCGACGGCCTGCTGCGGCTGATGCTCGACGGCATGCGCCGCAACATGCGCCAGTACGGCATGCTGATGGCCCTCGGCCTGATCGTGGTGCTGTTCGCCGTCTGGTCCGACGGCGACCTGCTGCTGCCGCGCAACGTCTCCAACCTGGTACTGCAGAACAGCTACATCCTGATCCTCGCGATCGGCATGATGCTCGTCATCATCGCGGGCCACATCGACCTCTCGGTCGGCTCACTGACCGCGTTCATCGGCTCGATGGCCGCCGTCCTGATGGTCAAGAACGATCTGCCCTGGCCGGTCGCGGTCATCCTGTGCCTGGCCATCGGCGCCCTCGCGGGATCCGTACAAGGGTTCTTCATCGCCTATCTCGGCATACCGTCGTTCATCGTGACGCTGGCGGGCATGCTGCTCTTCCGCGGTCTGACGGAGATCTTCCTGAAGGGCCAGACCCTCGGCCCGTTCCCCAAGGACCTGCAGAAGATCGCCAACGGCTTCCTGCCCGAAGTCGGCCCGAACACCAACTACCACAACCTCACCCTGCTGCTGGGCTTCGCCCTGATCGCCTTCGTGGTGTTCCAGGAGGTCCGCGACCGCAAGCGGCAGCTGGAGTTCGCCCTCGAGGTGCCCCCGGTCAAGCTGTTCTTGCTCAAGCTGGTCGCGCTGGTCTCCGCCGTCCTCGTCGTCACGCTGCTGCTCGCCAGCTACAAGGGCGCCCCGGTCGTGCTGCTCATCCTGGGCGTGCTGGTCGTCGGGTTCGGCTACCTGATGCGCAACGCGATCATCGGCCGCCACATCTACGCCATCGGCGGCAACCTGCCCGCGGCCAAGCTGTCGGGCGTGAAGGACAAGAAGGTCACCTTCCTTGTCTTCCTGAACATGGGCATGCTCGCGGCCCTGGCGGGGCTGGTCTTCGCCGCCCGCTTCAACGCGGCCTCTCCCAAGGCCGGCCTCAACTTCGAGCTGGAGGCCATCGCCGCCTCGTTCATCGGCGGCGCGTCGATGAGCGGCGGCGTCGGCACGGTCCTCGGCGCGATCATCGGCGGTCTGGTCCTGGGCGTGCTGAACAACGGCATGAACCTCGTCGGCATCGGCACCGACTGGCAGCAGGTCATCAAGGGCGCGGTGCTGCTGGCGGCGGTCGGGTTCGACGTGTGGAACAAGCGCAGGGTCGGTTCGTAGGTCACTCCGGGCCCCGCTTCACCGAGAGGCGGGGCCCGCTTCTTTCCACGGACTTCTTTCCACGGAAGCAGAGGAGCCGCACATGGAACTGAGCAGACGTACGGTCATCGCATCAGCCGCCGCCGCGGGCATCACCGCCGCCGCGGCCGGCGGTACGGCACACGCCACGGGAGGCAGGAAGCCGGTGAAGGAGCTCTTCGGCAAGCTCGCCGACGGCACGAAGGTCTACCGCTGGTCGCTGGAGAACGGCGGCACGCGGATGAAGGTGCTGTCGTACGGCGGCGTCGTCCAGTCCCTGGAGATCCCCGACCGCCGGGGCCGCCACGAGAACGTCTCGCTGGGCTTCGACAACCTCGACGACTACGTGGCCTCCAGCCCCTACTTCGGCGCCCTGATCGGCCGCTACGGCAACCGCATCGACAAGGGCCGCTTCACGCTGGACGGCAGGGCGTACCAGCTCTCCGTCAACGACGGTGAGCACACCCTGCACGGCGGCGCCCAGGGCTTCGACAAGCGGGTCTGGGACGTCGAGCCGTTCACCGAGGGCTCCGACGTCGGCCTGGTCCTGCACTACACCGGTGCCGACGGCGAGATGGGGTACCCGGGCACGCTCCGGGCGAAGGTGACGTACACGCTCACCCGGCTCGGCGACTGGCGCATCGACTACGAGGCCACCACCGACAAGGCCACCGTCGTCAACCTCACCAGCCACGTCTACTGGAACCTGGCCGGCGAGGGCAGCGGCACGATCGAGGACCACGAGCTGTCGATCGCGGCGTCCCGCTACACGCCCACCGACGCGGGACTCATCCCGACGGGCGAACTGGCCAAGGTGTCCGGCACGCCCTTCGACTTCCGCCGGGCCAAGCCGATCGGCCGGGACATCCGGGACGGCCACCCGCAGCTGATCACCGCCAAGGGCTTCGACCACAACTGGGTCCTCGACAAGGGCATCACCGACCGTCCCGAGCACATCGCCACCCTGCGCGACCGCTCCTCCGGCCGCACCCTGCGCATCGCCACCGACCAGCCCGGCCTGCAGTTCTACTCGGGCAACTTCCTCGACGGCACCCTGACCGGCACCGGGGGCTCCCTCTACCGGCAGGGCGACGCCCTGTGCCTGGAGACGCAGCACTTCCCGGACTCGCCGAACCAGCCGTCGTTCCCGTCGACCGTGCTGCGGCCGGGGCAGACGTACCGGACGACCACGGTGCACTCGTTCGACGCGTGAGGGCACACTTCCTTCACACACGTTGAACAGCGCCCCATACCCCTCCGTATGTAAGGGCGGCCCGTGCTCCCCCGCGCGGGCCACCCACATACGGAGGTTCACTTGTCCGGCAACGTCACCTCGTTGTTCCGCGGCACCGCGGCGCACAGCCCGTCGATGGCGGCGCTGACGCGGGAGAGCGGCGAGGCGGTGGGCGCCGGCCCGGTGGACTTCTGCATCCCCTGCAACCCGTACTTCCCCACCCCGGCGATGTTCGACGAGATGGCCGGCCGGCTGCGCGACATCATCACGTACTACCCGAGCGGCGCCGAGACCATCACCGCCGAACTGTGCAGCCTGCTCCAACTGCCGCCGCAGTGCGTGGCGATGGGCAACGGCTCCACGGAGCTGATCACCTGGCTCGACCACCTGCTGGTCCGGGAGTCCCTCGCCGTCCCCGTCCCCACCTTCGGCCGCTGGACCGACCAGCCCATGGAGACCGGCAAGCGGGTCGACATGTTCCCGCTCCAGGAGTCCGGCGGCTTCGCCCTCGACCTCGCGCAGTACGCCGAGTTCATCCGGGTCCGCGGCACCCGGGTCGCCGTCGTCTGCAACCCCAACAACCCCGACGGCGGCTTCCTGCACAAGCACGCGCTCGTGCAGTTCATGGACGCCATGGCCGACCGGGACCTGGTCGTCATCGACGAGTCGTTCCTGGAGTTCGCCGACGCGGAGGCCGAGCCCAGCGTGGTCCAGGAGGCGATGCTGCGCCCCAACGTCGTCGTCCTGCGCAGCCTCGGCAAGAACTTCGGGCTGCACGGCATCCGCTTCGGCTACCTGGTCGCCAACCCGGCGCTCGCGGGCCGGGTGCGCGCCATGCTCCCCAAGTGGAACCTCAACTCCTTCGCGGAGCACGTGGTGTTCATGCTGCGCGACCACGGGCCCGAGTACGCGCAGAGCCTCCATCAGGTCCGCCGCGACCGCCTGGAGATGGCCGGTCAGCTCTCCTCGCTGCCCGGCCTGACGGTCTATCCCTCCCAGGGCAACTTCCTCTTCGTGCGTCTGCCCGTGGGCGCCGAGGGCACCGTCGTCCGGGACCGCATGCTCACCGAGCACCGGGTCCTGGTCCGTGAATGCGGCAACAAGATCGGTTCGTCCAGCCGCTTCCTGCGTCTCGTGGTGCGCCCCCAGGCCGACGTGCGTCGCCTGGTGTCCGGCCTGGAACAGGTGCTCTACGGGTCCAGGAGGGGAGCCGCCGTGCCCGAGTCCGCTACAGGGACCAGCTACAGCTCGGGCACGGCGGCGGTGGACCGCCTGATGAGCGAGACCAACGGGGCCGGCCTGCGGGGGATCGCCGCTCAGGCCGCCGGCGCCGGCGCCC
>NZ_RAIF01000012.1:687404-712346 GCF_003671715.1 Streptomyces sp. E2N166
GCGTCCCGGCCCACGGCGGTCTCACCGCTGCCCAGGTCAGAGGTACCAACGGCCTGGAGTCGGTCCCGGCGACGGGCCGGCCCGGGCCGCAGGGCTGGCCGAACGCGGCGGGCATGAGCCGGACGGGGTGAGGGTGCGGACGCCGCTTCAGACCGGGTTCAGCCGCCACTGCTGGCAGGCGTTGTTCAGCCACGACCACTGCCGCACGTCGGCGGAGTCCGCCGTCGAGCAGTCCGCGACGTCGGCGACCTTGCCGGTGGCCTGGTTGACGATCCGGACGTGACCGCCGTCGGTCGCGAGGAACCGGAACCGCTGGCAGGTGTTGTTCAGCCAGGACCACTGCCGCAGGTCGGCCCCGTCGGCGGCCGAGCAGTCGGCGGTGTCCAGCACCTTCCCTGTGGCCACGTTCACCAGCCGGTGGGTGTCGTCCCCGAGATCCTCCAGGCGCCAGCGCTGGTTGGCGCCGCCGTTGCAGGAGTACTGCACCACGTCGGCCCCGTCCGCCGGTGAACTCCCGGCCACGTCCAGACACTTGCCGCTGTTGCGGTTGGTGACCGTGTAAGTGGTCGAGACGGCCGCCGGCTCGCCCGAGGGCCCGGGCATGCTCGCCCCGAGCCGGACGGGGGTGCCGAGGTCCGGGGTGCCGTCGGCGTTCCAGGTGAACTTCTGCGCCCGCGCCGTACGCCCGTTGTCGCAGCCCTCCGAGGCGGCGTCGTTGGCATGGTAGACGATCCAGCTCTCGGAGCCGTCGGGCGAGGTGAAGAAGCCGTTGTGCCCGGGTCCGTATACGCCGTTGCCGTCACTGCGCTGGAAGAGCGGCGTCGGCTTCTTCGTCCAGGAGGACGCGGAGACCGGATCGGACCCGGTCAGTTCGAGCTGCCCCAGCTTGTAGTCGGGGGTCCAGCAGCCGCTGGCGGAGTAGACGAGGAAGGTCCGGCCGCCCCGCTGGAGGACCTCCGGCCCCTCGTTGACCGCAGCGCCCGAGCGTTCCCAGCCGTACGACGGAGTGGAGACGGTGGTGAAGGAGGAGGAGACCGTGTACGGGTTCGACATCCGCGCGGCGACGATGTTCTGGGTCCCGCTGTGCGTGCTGCCGAAGAGGTACAGCCGACCGTTGATCGTCGCCACCGTGGGGTCGAGCATCCAGGCGGAGTTGAGCTGTCCCCGGTAGGTGTACGGGCCCATGGGATCGGACCCGGCGCTCTCCAGGACGTGGCTGCGCTGGGTCGGGTTGTAGTCGGAGACGTTCTGCCCGGCGACGTAGTACAGGTACCAGCGGCCGTTCAGGTAGTGCAGTTCGGGCGCCCAGATGTTGCAGCACCGGGACGCCGCGTCACCCTGCCAGACCTGGACGCTGGGCGCGGTGGCGAGCCCGCCGAGGGTGGACGACCTACGGATGGTGATGACGTCGGTCCAGCTCGTCGACACCATGTAGTAGTCGCCGTCGTGGTGGGTGATCCAGGGGTCGGCGCCCTTCTGCGCCTTGACCGGGTTGGCGAAGGTGGCCGCGCTCGCGGAGGGCTGCCCGAGCGAGAGGGCGAGCAGCAGGGCGGCCAGCAGGGTCAGTAGGCGACGGGCCATCCGCTGCTCCAGTTCAGGAGGTTGATGCCGAGCTTGGGGGTGCCGTTGTCGTTGCCGTCGTAGTAGTGGTAGACGATCAGGTCGCCGTCGACGTCGTTCATGATCGACTGGCCGCCGGGGCCGATGACGCTGCCGTGCGACTCGAGCACGGGCGTCCCGCCGTTGTTCATCATCGAGACGCCGTTCCTGTCGTAGTACGGCCCGGTGACGCTGGTCGCCCGGCCGACCTTGACCTTGTACGTGGAGCTGGTGCCGGCACAGCAGGTGTCGTACGAGGCGAAGAGGTAGTAGTACCCGTTCCGCTTGACGATGTAGGGCGCCTCGACGGCCTTGGTCCCCGACGGGCGGGAGGCCAGGGAGCGGCGGGCGGTGTCGGAGGCGTGCTGCTTCCCGGTGGACGGGTCGATCCGGATCATCTTGATGCCGGTCCACCAGCTGCCGAAGGACAGCCACCACTTGCCGTCGTCGTCGACGAAGAGGTTGGGGTCGATGGCGTTGTAGTCGCTGGAGGAGCTGGAGGTGTAGACGACGCCGTAGTCGCTCCAGCTGCCCGGCTGCCCCGTGGCGGAGCCGGCGAGACCGATGGCGGAGGTGTTGGAACCGAACTTCGAGACGGAGTAGTACATCAGGTACTTGCCGCCGTGGTACGAGATGTCGGGCGCCCAGGCCTCCGGCACCGAGGAGTACCGGGACCACCAGCCCGGCCGGGACCCGAAGGCGTCGGCGCCGGCGGAGAAGGCGGTGCGGTCGACGGACGTCTTGCTGCTGATGCCGCCGCCGGTGGCGTAGAGCTGGTACTGCCCGGACGAGGTACGGATCATCGTCGGGTCGTGCGTGACGACGGAGCCGGTGACCCGGCCGGGGTTGGGGTAGGCCGACGCCGTGGTGGGGACGAGGGCCAGCAGCGCGGCGGCGGGGAGGGCGAGGAGGGCGATTCTCTTGCGGCTCACAGGGGACGCTCCTGTTCTGTATTTCGAACACCGATCGTCTTTTCGGACGGGAACGTAGAATCGAACCCCTTGCGAGTCAATGGCCCGCGCAGCAACGGCAACCAACACCCGGAAAACACCACGCTTCACAGGTGACGCACCGATGAATACCTGACGGATGCTCGGCACGGCCCCGGCCGCCCGATCCCCGCCGCGACAACATGGCCCTCCCCATCGATGTGCGTCCGCCCCGAGTCGGAGGCCGGAAGTCGGGAGTCGGTCATGAACGGTGTTCCGTGGGAGTCGGTCATCGCGGTGCTCGGCCTCGCCGTGCCCGTGACCGCCGCCCTGTGGGAGTTCTTCCTCTCGGGCCGCAAACGGCTCGGCTACCGAGTCCAGATGGACACCAGCGCCCGGGACTCGGCCACTTCCTCCGGACCCGAGGCCGGGGTGCTCCAGCGCATGCAGTGGGACGGCGCCGATTTGCGCGACCCGTCGGTGGTCCTGCTGCGCATCGAGAACGTCGGCTGGACCCCGATAGTCGAGGAGGACTACGTGGCCCCCGCCAACGACGCGGTGGGCATACGCGCGGCGTTCCCGGGCCGCCGCGTCGTCGGCATGGTCGTGACGGAGTGCAGCCACACCGTACTGCGCGACTTCTTCGTACCGGGAACGCCGGGCCTCGGGGCCACGGACGGTGTCATCAGGCTGCCCAAGGTGAAGCTCAACCGCCGGGCGCACTACAAGGTGCTGGCGGTTCTGGACCGCGTACCGGACTTCACCGAGACCGACTTCCCCGATCCGGAGGTCACCGCGGGCGTCGTCGGCGGGGTGCGCGGCGGGACCATCAAGAGGACCGAGTACTACCCCTTCGCGTCCCGGCCGGTCCGCTGGCTGCTCGCCGTGCTGGTCCTGGTGAGCGTCACCCAGTCCGTGTCCACGTTCACGCGGGGCGAGGACGCCGTGGCCGCGCCGCTGGACTGCGCCGAGGGGACGCTGCACCTGACGGGCTCGACGGCGTTCCAGCCGGTCCTGGAGCGCGCCGCCGAGCAGTACACGAAGACCTGTACGGGCGCCCGTATCCCGCTCACCGAGAACTCCTTCAAGGGCAGCGTCCCGGGACTGGACACCCTCGCCGCGGCAGGCGACAAGGCCGGGTCGGAGGATGGCCGAGGACTGGGCAACCGGCTGTCGTTCAGCGACGGCCCCAAGTCCGACGGCCGCCCGCAACTGCTGCCCAGACCGGTGGCCCTGTCCTTGTTCACCCTGGTGGTCGACAAGGGCACCGGCGTCCGGGACCTGTCGCTGGAGCAGGTCCGGGAGATCTACGCCGGGAAGATCACCAATTGGAAGCAGGTGCGGGGCAAAGACCTGCCCGTCCAGCTCGTCAGCCGCAACCCGGGCTCCGGCACCCGCACCACGCTCCAGGAGCAGGTCCTGGAAGGCAGGCCCCTGCTCGCGACCACCGCCAACGACTGCAGGAGTCTGGACACGAACGCGCCCGGCCGCTGCGAGGTCGGCGGCACCCCCGGCCTGCTGGACACCGTGGCCTCGGTCCCCGGTGCCATCGGTCACAGCGAGGTCGGCGCCGCCACCGCCCGCGACGACGTGCGCCTGGTCCGCATCGACGGCTACCCGGCGACGCTGGAGGGCGCCGACGAGGGCGCCTACCCGTACTGGCAGACGGAGATCGCCTACACCTACGGCGAACCCCCGGCGGACTCGATCGCCGCGGGCTTCCTGCGCTACCTCGCCAACGAGGTCGGCAAGGACATCATCCGATCCCAGGGCCACCGCCCCTGCTCGGAGCTGGACAAGCCGCTGCTGTGCCGGCCGTCCGGGTCGTGACCCGGCTCGCGTCCTCGCCCCGCTCCGGGCGCATCTGGTCCAGGCCCTCGCCCTCCGCGTCCGGCACCGCCCCGTGCCCGGCCGCGCGGGCCACCCGCCTCGGCCCGCGTGGACAGACGGCGCCGCGCGGACACGTCAACCGTCGCCCGTACCGTCCGCGGCGGCGCCCGGCCGCCCCCGGAGGATCAACGCACGCGCGGACTCCACCGCGCACGTACGCCGTCAACCGGGGGAAGACCGTGGCCTCCTTCGAACAAGTCCGCGCCGTCTGCCTCACCCGCGGACGGGCGTGGCCGGGATCGCCCGGTTCCGGCGACCGCGGTCACGCCCTCCGTCGGTCACCGGTCAGGACTCGGGGCACTCCTTCCACGCCAGGTGGTACACCGTGCTGATGTCCCCGTCGGTGGAGTCCATCGTCATGAAGCTCACCTCTTCGGGGTCGGACGTCCCCGTGCTCACCCGCAGCTCCGTGTTGATGTTGAAGTTGCGCTGCACTCCGCAGGGCGCCCAGACCAGCTGGGCCCAGTCGGTGGTGTCGGTGGCCTGCCAGTTGTCGTTGAGCGGGCCGCTGAAGGGATGGGTGCGGTACTCGGTGTTCGGGGAGCCCTGGAAGTAGTACGAGGCCCGCTGGGTGCCCTTGGCGCCGGACTGGAGGGCGGCGAAGCCGCGGTAGTCCGCGCTGGCCACGGCGTAGGTGAAGCCCTGCGGGACGTGGACGAGCAGGTTGAGCTGGCAGTTCTTGCGGAATGCGGTGGGCGCGGAGTCGCCGCCCGCCTGGGCGAGGTAGTCGCTGTAGGTGACGGTGAAGGCGGTGTTGTCCTCCGAGACGGCCACCGCCGCCGTGCCCTGCGGGCAGCCGGAGCCGTTCACCGTGGCGACCTTGATGACGATCTTGTCCGGCGGCGGGTCCTCGAATCCGCCGGAGGGCTGGTGCTGCGCGGGCAGCGCGGAGGTGAGGAGCGCGGCGATCGTGCCGCTCAGGAGCAGGCCGGTGGCCATGGGTCTCCCATCCCGGTCAGTGGGGGGTGGATGTAGTTGAATGACCTGCACATCTGTTGTGCACATGTCATTCACGAGGCGGTCGCATCGTATGCACCCCCGCGGGACGCGAACAGGTCGCACTCCGGCCATTTAACGCACGCCGGTCCGGTTGTGGAGAATGGCCCGGCAGCGCGGCACCAGAAGTACAGCAACAGGAGAGGCTCCCTTGGAGCTCAGCAGGCTCAGCAGACGAGCGTTCAGCGCCCTCGCGGGCACCACCGTCCTCGGTCTCACGCTCGGCGGCAGCGTGAGCAGCCAGGCGCTGCCCCGTTCCGGCGCTCGCGGCCCCGTGCCCACCGGGCCGCCGCCCGGACCACCCGGCGCCGACGGGGTGCGCCATTGGGTCGCCCTGGACCGGTACTCCCTGCTGGTGGACGGCAGACGCCTGGCGCTGTGGTCCGGCGAGATGCACCCGTTCCGGCTGCCCAGCCCGTCCCTGTGGCGGGACGTGCTGCAGAAGATGCGCGCCTACGGCTACAACGCGGTCAGCGTCCGCCTCGCCTGGAACCAGCACTCCCCCTCCCCCGGCGAGTACGACTTCTCCGGCGTCCGGGACCTGGACCTGTTCCTTCGCACGGCCGCCGAGACCCGCATGTACGTCGTCCTCCGGCCGGGCCCGTACATCGGCGCGGACGTGGACGCGGGCGGCCTGCCCGGCTGGCTGACGGCCACCGAGGGCACGGCCCGGACGCTCGACCCCGCCTATCTGCGCCACGCCGACGAGTGGCTGAGCCGCGTCAACGCCGTCGCCGCCCGGCACCAGTACACCCACGGCACCGGCACCGTCCTGCTCTACCAGGTCGACGCCCGCCGGCGCGCCGGCCTGACCCGCCTGCACCAAAAGCTCCGCGCCGACGGCATCGACGTGCCCCTCCTGCACGCCGACACCCCGGTGGCCTGGGGCGAGGCGGAGCGGACCCGGGACGCCGCCGAGGCGCGCCGGGTCCACCTGGACCACCTCGCGCGCGGCGTCACGCTGCACAACGTCCACACGGCGTTCGGCGGCACCTCGTGGGGGTGGCTGCCCGCGCCGTCCGCGCCGACGCCCACGTACGACCCCACCGCGGCGATCGACGAGGCGCGCCGGCCGACGGCCGAGCTCGCCCCGCTCCACCAGCTCGGCCAGCTGCTGCGCCACGTCCCCGACTTCACCCGGCTGGACGAGGCCCCCGAGGTCAGGGCCGCGGACGCCCGCATCAAGGTGCGGCACCTGGCCAACCCGGACACCGGCACCCACGCGTACGTCGCGCGCAACGACTCCGCGACCGACGTCACGTCGACGCTGCCGATGGGCGGCACCGACGTGGAGGTCACCGTCCCCGCCCGGGACGCCAAGCTGTTCGCCACCGGGCTCCACCTGGGAGCGGGCCGGAAACTGGCCTACGCCACCGTGCAGCCCATGATGTCCCTGAGCGTCGGGCGGCTGGACATCGCCGCCTTCGTGGGCCGGGCCGGCGAGTCGGCGCACCTGGTGCTGGACTGCCCGCACGAGCCGTGGCCGACCCGGCTGGACGAGGAGGCCGCCTGGGCGTACGACCACGGGAAACTGCACATCACGGTGCCCCTCGGGGAGGACCGGGTGACCCGGCTGCGGGTGCGCAGCGGCGAGTCCGACCGCACCTTGATCCTGCTCGTCGCCGACGACGCCGCCTCGCTGCGGCTGTGGCCGTACGAGACCCCGTCGGGCCGGGTCCTCGTGCACGGCCCGGCGCTGTTGCGCGACGTCGCCCTGGACGGCGCCACGATCCGGCTGACCGGCGACACCGTCGAGGAGTGCGGCCTCGAAGTGTGGGCGCCGCGCGGCATCACCCACGTCACCTGGAACGGCGAGCCGGTCCAGGCGTCCGTCGGCCGCGCCCAGAGCCTGATGGCCGTCTGGCCGCTGCCCGGCGTGCCCGGGCTGGTGCTGCCCGCGCTCGACGGCTGGCGGCGCCGCACCGAGAACCCGGAGTCCGGGCCCGGCTACGACGACTCGGGGTGGACGGTCACCGACCGGCGGACGTCGCACAGCACCACCCCCGTGCCCGACGGGCAGCCCGTGCTCTTCGCCGACGACTACGGCTTCCACTACGGCGACGTCTGGTACCGGGGCCGGCTCACCGGCGCCGCGGACCTGGAGTCGGTGTCCCTCGCCTACAGCACGGGCGCGCGCGGGATGCTGATGGCCTGGCTGGACGGGGAGCCGCTGGGCACCCACCGCATGGACCGGGGGGACGACGGCGGCGAGGGCACGTGGACCGCCACGGCCGCTTTCCGCCTGCCCGGAGAGCTGCGCTCGGCGCTACGGCAGAAGTCGCGGGCGAACCCCGAGGCCGCCGCCGTGCTGTCCGTCCTGGTCCGGCGCACCCAGCACGGCCAGGACGCCTACAAGGCCGCCCGCGGGCTGACCTCGGCCGCCTTCGAAGGGGCGTCGCCGCGGGTGGAGTGGCGGATCCGGGGCGCCGCCGCACCCGACCCCGTGCGCGGGCCGCTCAACAACGGCGGGCTGTACGGGGAGCGGTGGGGCTGGCATCTGCCCGGGTACGACGACGGCGGCTGGGAGTCCGTGTCCCCGGCGTCCTTCTCCCGAGCGGACCGGCGCCAGGGTGTGACCTGGTACCGGACCACCTTCCGGCTGGACGTCCCGCCCGACGTCGACGCCTCGGTCGGCCTCGTCCTCGACGGCGGCCCGGACCGCGACCACCGCGTCCAGGTCTTCCTGAACGGCTGGAACATGGGCGAGTACGCCGGCAGCGACCCCACGGGCGCACCGCACACCTTCGTCCTGCCGAACGGCATCCTGCGCACCCGCGCCGCCGCCAACACCCTGGCCCTCGCCGTCCTGGCCGACGGCGAGGCGGTGCCGGGACCGGGGGCGCCCAGGCTGGAACTGCTGGGCAGCGCGGCCGGAGGGGTGCCGGTGAAACCCGTCGCCTCCCCCGGCCGGCGCCGCGGCTGACCCCGGCCCGCCTCAGCGCAGCCGGATCACGTTCCAGGAGAGCGGCTCCAGGGAGGCGGTCAGCCTGCCGTCCGCCACGGTCGTGCCCTCGACCGGGTGCGGGGCGACCCGCTCGGGCTCGGCGAGCGTGTTGCGGGCGTCCGGGTCGGCGTCCGCGAGGGCGCTGTGCTCGACGACCTCGGTCAGGTCCAGGCCGCTCAGGGAGACGTCGAGCGGCAGCGACTCGGTGCGGGAGCGGTTGACGGCGAAGACGGTGACCGAGCCGTCGTCCGCGCGCACGGCGGTGGCGTGCAGCAGGTCGGCCTCGCCGTACTTCTTCGTCTCGTACGTCGGCGAGTCCACCCGGACGTCGAGGACCTCGCCCCGGCCGTACTTCGAGGCCTGCGCGAACGGGAAGAACGTCGTCTGGCGCCAGGCCGGGCCGCCCGGCTCGGTCATGATCGGGGCGATGACGTTGACGAGCTGGGCGAGGCAGGCGACGGTGACGCGGTCGGCGTGCCGCAGCAGGGCGATGAGGAGCGACCCGAAGACCACGGCGTCGGTGACGCTGTAGTTGTCCTCCAGCAGGCGGGGCGCCTCCGGCCAGTCCAGGGCGCTGACCTCGGCCTGGGTCTTGGCCATGTACCAGACGTTCCACTCGTCGAAGGAGAGGTTGATCCTCTTCTTGGACTTGAGGCGGGCGCCGATGTGGTCGCAGGTGGCGACGACGTTCTCGATGAACGACTCCATGTCCACGGCCGAGGCGAGGAAGGAGTCGATGTCGCCGTCGAACGGCTCGTAGTAGGCGTGCAGGGAGATGTGGTCGACCAGGTCGTACGTCTCCTTCAGGACCGTCGCCTCCCACTCGGCGAAGGTCTCCATGGACTGGCCGGAGGATCCGCAGGCGACGAGTTCGAGGTCGGGGTCGATCTGGCGCATGGCGCGGGCGGTCTCGGCGGCGACCCGGCCGTACTCCTCGGCGGTCTTGTGGCCGGTCTGCCAGGGGCCGTCCATCTCGTTGCCCAGGCACCAGAGCCGGATGCCGAAGGGGTCCTTGTCGCCGTGCTCGGCGCGCAGGTCGGAGAGCGCGGTGCCGGCGGGGTGGTTGGCGTACTCCTGGAGTTCCAGGGCCTCGGCGACGCCTCGGGTGCCGAGGTTGACCGCCATCATCGGTTCGGCCTCGGGGCCGATCTTCTTGAGGAAGGCGATGTACTCGGAGAGGCCGAAGCGGTTGGTCTCCGTGGAGCGCCAGGCCAGGTCGAGGCGGCGGGGGCGGTTCTCCACCGGGCCGACCGAGTCCTCCCACTTGTAACCGGAGACGAAGTTGCCGCCGGGGTAGCGGATGGCGGTGACGCCGAGTTCGCGGACCAGGTCGAGCACGTCCTGGCGCAGGCCGGCCTCGTCGGCGGTGGGATGGCCGGGTTCGAAGATGCCGGTGTACACGCAGCGGCCGAGGTGTTCCACGAAGGAGCCGAAGAGGCGGGGGTTGACCTCACCGACGGTGAAGGCGGGGTCGAGGGTGAAGCGGGCGGTTCGCATGTCTGCCTTTCCAGAGGTTCGCGTGTGTCCGCGGGTTCGTTGTGGCCGGCCGTGCCCCTAGGAGACCTTCGGCCAGCCGTCCTTGGTCCAGGTCAAGGCGTTCAGCCCGAGCTTGGGCGTGCCTTCGTCCTCGGCGTCGTAGTAGTGGTACGCCAGCCAGTCCCGTCCCCGGTCGCGGTGGACGGACTGGCCGCCCGTGCCGATGTGGCGGCCGTGGCCCTCCAGGAGGAGGTCGCCGCCGCCCTGGAGCATGGGGGTGCCGGTGCTGTCGACGTAGGGGCCCTTGATGTCCGTGGCCCTGCCGACCTTGATCTTGTACGTGCTGTTCACGCCCGAGCAGCACGCGTCGTACGAGGCGAACAGGTAGTAGTGGCGGCCGTGCTTGACGATGGCCGGGCCCTCGACGGCGTACGGCTCGTCCGGACGGGTGGCGAGGTGGTGGACCTCCGCGTCCCGGGCGGCCTTGCCGGTGCGCGGGTCCAGCTCGACCATGCGGATGCCGCTCCAGTACGACCCGAAGGACATCCACAGGCGGCCGTCGGCCTGGATGACCGCCGGGTCGATGGCGTTCCAGGTGTCGGTCGTCTCGGAGGAGAAGACCTTGCCGTGGTCGGTCCAGGTGCCGGGCAGGCCCGTGCGGGAGGTGGCGACGCCGATCGCGGAGTGGTTGGTGCCCCAGGAGGAGACGGCGTAGTAGAGCCAGTAGCGGCCGGCGCGGTAGGAGAGGTCGGGGGCCCACGGGTCGCCGGTGTCGTTGTACTCGTACCACCAGCCCGGCGGCTTCGCGAAGGCGTTGCCCGCGTCGTCCCAGTGCCTGCCGTCCTCGGAGAGGCGGGCGCCGATGACGCCACCGGTGGAGTAGGCGACGTAGCCGCCGCCCCGCAGCGGCATGACGGTGGGGTCGTGGATGATCTCCTGGCCCGTGATGGGGCGCGGGTCCGGGTAACTCTCCGCCGCCTGAGCCGCGTTCGGCAGCAGGGCCATCAGGGATGCCGTCGCCACGGCGGCGAGGGTTTTCCGCACGCTCACTGTCCCGCCAATCCCGTGTGGGCGACGCCCGCCACGATCTGCCGCTGGAAGAAGACGAAGACGATGATGAGCGGCAGGCCGGCCATGAGGCCGCCGGCCATGAGCTGGGCCCACTGGATGCCGTAGGAGTTCATGACGGTCGCGATGCCGTTCGGCATGGTCATCAGGTCGGGGTTGTTGGTCACCATGTAGGGCCACAGGAAGTTGTTCCACGAGCTGATGAAGGTGAAGATGCCGACCGCCGCGAGGGAGGGGCGGGAGAGCGGCACGATGATGGTGAAGAAGACCCGCCAGCGGCCCGCGCCGTCGATGAAGGCGGCCTCCTCCAGTTCGCGCGGGATGCCCTGGAAGAACTTGTAGAGGATGTAGACCATCGCGGCGGGCGCGCACTGCGGCAGGATCATGCCCCAGTAGGTGTCGACCATCCCCATCTGCTGGACGGTGGTGAACAGGGGGACGCCGAGCACGGCCGGGGAGACCATGAGGCCGGCCATGACCGCGCCCATCAAAAGGCCCTTGCCCCGGAACTCGGTGCGGGCGAAGCCGTATCCGGCCAGGGCGCTGACCAGCAGCACGACCGTGGTCACGCAGACCGACACGACCAGGGAGTTGACGAACCAGTTGGTGATGTTGCCGGTCTCGAAGAGGGCCGTCCACGCCTGGCCCGTCCAGTCCTCGGGCAGCCAGTGCGTCGGTACCTCGACGGCCTCGGTCTCCGACTTGAGCGAGGTGAACAGCGCCCAGGCGAGCGGCGCCAGGAAGAGCGCGGAGACGGCCGTGCCGAGGAGGGTGAGCACGATCTGGCCGGCCGACCAGGGCCTGCGGGATTCGGTGCGCGTCGGCGCAGCGGCGGTGGTCATCGGCCGCCCTCCTCACGGTTGCGCAGCAGCCACATCCGGGCGAGGGCGACGGCCGCGATGAGCACGAAGAAGATGATGGAGATCGCGGAGGCATAGCCCACGCGGTAGCTGGTGAAGCCCTGTTCGAGGGTGTACTGCACGAAGGTGCGGGTCGATTCCTCCGGGCCCGGCCCGAAGTCCTGCATCACCACGGCCTGGTCGAAGACCTGGAGCGAGGCGAGGATCTGCAGGGCGACGACGAGACCGGTGATGTTGCGCAGCATCGGCAGCGTGATGTGGACCATGCGGTGCCAGGCGTTCGCGCCGTCCAGCGTGGCGGCCTCGTAGAGGTGCAGCGGGATGCCCTGGAGCGCGGCGAGGTAGAGCAGGAAGCTGAAGCCGACCGTCCACCACAGGGTGGTGATGACGACCGCGAGCAGCGCGTACGACTTGTCGGTCAGCCACGGCGTCTCGATGCCGAAGACATGGTTGATCATGCCGGTGCCGGGGTTGAACAGCCACTGCCACAGGTTGGCGGCGACGGTGGACGGCAGCAGGAACGGCATGAAGAAGCAGAGCCGCCACAGCCACTTGCCGCGCTCGATGTGGTGGGCGAGCATCGCGAGGAGGAAGGCGAGGACCGTGATGCAGGGCACCACGAGCAGCGTGAAGTACGCGCTGTGGCCGAGCGCGTCCCACATCAGGGGGTCTCGGAGCGCCTCGCTGTAGTTGTCCAGGCCGATGAAGTTCGCGCCGTCGCCGGAGATGTTGGCGTCCGTGAAGCTGAGGTAGAGGCCGCGCAGCAGGGGCCAGACGACGAAGAGCGCGAACAGGGCGAGGAAGGGGGCGACGAACCAGCCGCCGTGCTGGAAGCCCTGCCTGCGTCGCACGGTGGCGCTCTCCGCGGCGGTCCTGGCCCGCGCCGGGCGGATGATCGTTTCAGCGCTGGTCGTCGTCATGCGCCCGCACCTCCCTGCGCGGCGGTCTTGCCGTCCATGGGGTTCTTCGTGCCGAGCAGGTCGGTGAGCGCGCCCTTCATCCGGCGGGCGGCGGCCTCGGGTTTCGACGAGCCCATCGTCGAGGAGACGACGATCGGACCGACGCGCTGGGCGAGGATGCCGGTGGAGCCGGCGAACCACACCTTGGGCTCGGTGGCCTGGTGGTCCATCGCGCCGGCGTACTCGCTCTGCGGGTGCAGCTCCTTGTACGCGGCCGTGGACAGGGTCGGCGTGTAGGCGGGGATGTGTCCGCCCGCCGCCCATTGCTGGGCGTGCTTGACCACGTAGGCGGCCAGTTGGTGCGCGGCCTCGTTGGTGGCGCCGCCGCGGCCGGCCTGGTGCGGGAGTACGAAGGAGTGCGACTCGGCGTGGGTGGCCCGCCTGCCGAAGACGGGCGGCAGCGGGGCCGCGCCGTAGTCGAGCCTCGCGCCGGAGAAGACCGGCACCGACCAGTTGCCCTCCCACGCGAAGGGGGCGCCGTTGACGAACTGCTCGGCGCCCGCGCCGCCTCCGAAGCCGGGGTCGGCGTAACCGTCGGCGACGTGCCGGCGCAGGAACTCCAGGACCTGGCCGGCCTTGTCGGTGTCGAAGGTGACCTCGGTGTTGTCGTCGTTGAACCAGGTGCCGCCGAGCTGGGTGTAGAACGCGACGAAGAACCACCACTGGAAGTTCTGGTCGTTGTGCCACAGGCCGATGGTCTGAAGGCCCTTCTTGGTGGCCTTTCTGGCCTCCTTGAGCACGTCGAACCACTCCTCGGTCGACGTCACCGGCACCATCCGCCCGTCGGCGCCGAGCAGGCCCGCCTTCTTCAGCACGTCCTTGCGGTAGAAGCAGAGCTGGACGTGGATGTCGAGCGGGAGGGCGTAGAGCTTGCCGTCGATGACGGCGCGCTTCCACAGCTCGGGGTTGAAGTCCGCCTCCTTGACGCCGTACTTGGCGAGCAGGCCGACGTCCCAGGGGTCCAGGAGGCGGCCGGGCGAGAAGCCGGTGACGCGGCCCAGGTGCATGACGCCGAGGTCGGGTGCGCGGTTGCCGGCGGCCGCCATGGCGAGCTTGGTGTAGAAGGGGCTGCCCCACTGGAGGGTGGAGTCCTTCACGTCGATGCCCGGAGTGTCCTCACGGAAGGAGTCCAGCATCGCGATCATGTTGTAGCCGTCGCCGCCACTGAAGAGGTTCCAGTAGCTCACGCGGGTGTCCGCGCCGGAGGCGAGCGCGTCGGCGCCCGTACCCATGGCCGCGAAGCCGAAGCTGCCCGCGACCGTCAGGCCGCCCGTCGCGGCCAGAAAGTGCCTGCGATCCAGGCCAGGTCGTCCCATGCCCTGCCCTATCTGTTCTGAGTTGTTCGAGATATCGAATAGCGCTCGTAACTTCGAACGGGACCGTAGGTGGGCAACGTCGGCGCGTCAATGGTTCGGACAAGAACTCGGGGCCCGGCTTTCCGCGCTCTCCCATCGCATGACGCGGACACATCCAGCCGCGTAGGCTCGAACGTCCTTGGACACGACGGCGAGTACCGGCGGGGGTGGAGGGCGAAGATGGAGTCCGCGGACGCGGCCATGGGTCCGGCCTCGTTCCTCAGCGAGTTCTACACGTCCTTCTGGTGGGTCCCGGCCGCCGTCCTGGCCGCCGCCCTGGCGATAAAAGTGCCGACGATCATCCGGCTCTGGAAGGACCCGCTGCTGCGCGCGGTCGGCGGCCTGCTGCTGCTCGCCTGCGCGGTGTTCGTGTTCGTCGCGCCCTCGACCATCGTCTGGGTCAACCGCGTCACCGGCGTGCCCAACATCTCGGCGCCCTGGGTGTATTCGCTGCTCACCGCCTTCTGCGGCTCCTGTCTGGTGCTGATCATCGCCTGGCGCGACGGGCTGTCCGAGCGCTCCGCGCCGACGCGCCGGGCCACGCGCTGGGTCGTCTTCGCCTACGGCAGCGTGATCGTCGCGCTCTGGGTGCTGTTCGCCCTCGCCGACGTGCCCGTGGAGCGCACCCGGGACCTGGACACGTACTACGCCAACACGCCGTTCATGCGCGAGGAGATCCTGCTCTACCTCGTCGCGCACACCACCGCCGTGCTCATCACCTCGAAGCTGATCTGGAACTGGATACGCACCGGCGGATTCGACGCCTGGCTGCGCTGGGGGCTGCGGTTCCTGGGCGTCGGCTACGCGCTGAACCTGGCCTTCGACGCCGCCAAACTCACCGCCGTCACGGCCCGCTGGACCGGCAACGACCTGGACTGGCTCAGCCTGGACGTGGCCCCGGCCCTGGCCTGTCTGTCCGCGGTGTCGATCGCGGTCGGCTTCATCCTGCCGCACGCCGGGCAGTACCTGCACGAGCGGTGGCGGATCCGCCTGGCCCACCGCCGGCTGCGTCCGCTGTACCGGCTGACGCGGACCGTGAACGGTTCCGGAGTCCCGTTCGTCCTGCGCGCCAGCCCCGAGCTGCGCCTGACCCGCCGCGAGACCTTCATCCGCGACGTCCTGCTGCCGCTGGCCCGGCGCACCGACGAACGGCTGGGCGAGCGGTCGTACGCCGCGGCCCTCGGCCTCGGCTTCCCCCCGGCGCGGGCGAAGGCGCTCGCCTCGGCGGTGGTGGTCCTCGACGCTGTCGACGCCGGGCCCCGCGCGGACGACGGCGACGGCACCCGCGACCCCGACACCACGGACCTGCTCCGCGAGATCGGGGCGCTCTCGCGCGCCCTGCGCCACCCCGACCTGCTCCGGGAGATCCGCGCCCGCGCCGCGGCACCCGAGGACACCGCGGCGGTCACCGAGTGACCGTGCCGCACGCGGAACTGGCCCGGACGGCACCCGTCTTGGCATATTGCACAGGTGACCGAGCAACAACCAGGGGAACAGGGAGACAGCGGTGCGTACCAGGAAGGAGATGCGTCGTCTCGCTGACGCCCTCATCGACCCCATCCGGGTGCCGGTCCCGGCGGACCCCGAAGTCCTGTTCGACGCGCTGGTCGCCTCCGTCAGCGCCTGGCGGGGACGCGACGTGGTCGTCCACCGTGCGGCGTTCCCGCCGCACACCGCGAGCGGACTGTGGCTGGAGCGCGAGAGCCACGACGACGTGGTGGTGGACGAGCGCGCCGCCGTGTGGCACCAGATCGTGATCCTCTGCCACGAGGTGTGGCACATGAGCCGCCGTCAGGCGGACGCCGGCCCGGCCGCCGCCGGTGAGCAGCCCCGGCCGGTCGCCGCGCGCACCGACTTCTCCCTGGCCGAGGAGCAGGAGGCGGACCGCTTCGGCATGCTGATGGGCCGTCGGCTGCGTACCTGGCTGGAGGCCTCCACCGACTCGGTGTTCGCCGCGGAGGGCGGCGAACCCGACGACCCCCAGGACCTCGCCGGACGCATCGGGGCCGCGCTCAACTACCGCGGGACGACGAGATGAACGGGCTGATCAACTACGTCAGCTGCGGGGTGCTCTGGCTCGGTCTGCTGGTGAAGGCCCCCGATCTGTTGCGCCACCGCCGCGATCCGTATCTGCGCGCCATCTGCGCCGTGCTGGGGCTGGCCGGGCTCTGCTTCCTGCTCGGGGCACCTCCGACGGTCGGCGCCGTCAACCGGCTGAGCGGTGTGCCGAACCTCGCGGCCCCGCTCACCTACGCGGCGATCACCGGGTACTGCGCCGCCTCCCAGGTCCTCGTCGTCCACTGGCGCGGCGGGCCCCGGGTGCACCGCACGGCGCGCCGCTGGAGGCTCGCCTACGCCGCCGTGGTCCTCGGCATCGCGGTGACCTTCGCCCTCGGCGACGCGCCCGTGGAGCGCCGCACCGACCTGGACACCTACTACGCGACGACCCCGTTCATCGCCCAGATGATCGTGCTGTACCTGGTCGCGCACCTCATCGCGGTGACCGTCACCACGGTGTCGTCGCTGCGCTGGGCACGCCGGGTGCGGGGCGGGCTGCGGGCGGGCCTGACACTGCTCGGCGTCGGTTCGCTGTGCGGCGCCGGCTACAGCGTCGCCAAGCTGGTCGCGGTGGGCGCCAGCTGGTCCGGGCGGGACTGGTCGGCGCTCGACACCGCCTTCTCCCCGGCCGCCGCCGGTCTCGGTGCCCTGCTGATGGTCGTCGGGGTGCTGGTCCCGCTGGTGACGCCCCGGGTGACCGAGTGGCGGCGGGCCCGGCGGACGTACGCCCGGCTCGAACCCCTGGAGCGGGCGCTGGACGACCTGCTCACCCGCCGGGCGCTGCGGCTGCCCCGGCCCCGGTTCGCCTCCCCCGCCACCCGGCTGATGTGGCGCCAGACCAGCGTCCACAACGCGCTCGGCCACCTGGACGCGTACTTCGACCGGGACCTGTACGACCGGACCCGCGCCGGTGTGCTGGCGACGACGGGTGATCCGGAACGTGCCGACGCCGACGCCTGGGCGGCGGTGATCGTCGCAGCGGTGCGGCACGAGGCTGAACCGGAGGGGAATGCCCCGCTTCCCGGCGGCACCGGTCCGCTCCCCGGCCGGGTGCCGGGCCCGGCCACCCTCGGCCGGATCGCCGACGTGCTGGCCGGTACGGCGCCGCTGCCGCCGGCCCCCGTCGCCGTGCCGAGCGGCAGGACCACGGCGGGGACCGCGTGAACCGGGCCCCGCGCGAGAGGAGTCTGCCGGTATGAGTCTCGTCGTGTATCTGGCGGCCGTCGTGTTCGGGATGACCTCCGTCCTGCTGTTCCGCCGCCCGCGCACGGCCATGCGGAACCCGCTGACCCTGTCCACCAGCATGGCGGTCGTCCTCGGCGCCCTGGTCTTCGTCTGCGCCGCCCCGGCCACCCTGGCCACCGTGAACGAACTCACCGGCGTCCCCAACTTCGGGGCCCCGCTGACCTACGGGATGCTCTCCGCGTACAGCTGCTCCGTGCTCGTGCTGCTGATCAACTGGCGGGGCGGTTCCCGCGAGCGGGTGCGGCGCATGGTGCTGCGCTGCATGGCCGCCTACGGCCTCCTGGTGGTCGCCATCGTCGTGCTGTTCACGCTCGCCGACGCGGACACCGAGCGGCTGACCGACCTCGACACGTACTACGCCGGCACCCCGTACATGCGGGAGATGATCCTGCTGTACCTGATCGGGCACAGCGCGGCGATGCTCGTCATGTGCGCCGTCTGCGTCAAGTGGGGCCGCGAGGTGGGCGGCCTGCTGCGGGCCGGACTGCGGCTGATCCTGCTGGGGGCGCTGCTGGACGTGGTGGGGTTCCAGCTGACCAAGTACACGGCGGTCGTCGCCCGCTGGTCGGGTCACGACCTCGACTTCCTGTCCACCACCGTGGCCCCGCCGATGGCGTCGCTGGCCGCGCTGCTGTGCTCGGCCGGGTTCGTGCTGCCCAGACTGCTGCCGCCCGTGATCGACCACTGGCGGGGGCTGGGCGACTACCGGCGGCTGGATCCGCTGTGGTCCCTGGTCGAGTCGGTGTCGACCGCCCCAAAGCCGCCGACCGCCTGGTGGCAGCTCCCCCAGGCCCGGCTCCAGTGGCGTGAGGTGTCCATCCACGACGCCCTGCTCACGCTCGCGCCGTACTTCGACCACCGGGTCCGGGTGCGGGTGCGGGACACCGCCCTGGGCGCCGGCCGCTCCCCCCACGAGGCCCGGCTGGCGGCGGAGGCGGCCATGCTCGCCGACGCCGCGCGCCGGGCCGTCACCGGCGAGGAACCGCCCGAGACCGCCGGTACCTACCGTCTGCACGCCACCGAGGTGTCCGGCCCGAGCGGACTGGTGGAGCTGGCGCAGGCGCTCGAACGTCCGCCCGCCGCGTCCGGCGGAGCGGTGCCGTCTTCCATGACCGGACCCATGGCTGAACCCGAGGAGCCCCATGTCGCGTAGAGCTGTCGTCATCGGTGCCGGCCTGGCCGGGATGCTGGCCGCGTCCGTACTGTCCACCGCGGGCGTGGACGAGGTGATCGTGCTGGACCGCGACGAGCTGCCCGAGGGGCCGGAACACCGCCGTGGGCTGCCGCAGGGGCGGCACGCGCATCTGCTCATGGCCGGCGGGCTGGCCGCCATGGAGGAGCTGGTGCCGGGCGTGAGCCTGCGCAAGCGGCTGCTCGCCGCCGGGGCCCACGAGATATCCCTCAGCTCGGGCATGCTGGCCCGCACGCCCGAGGGCTGGCTGCGGCGGTGGCGGCGCGAGGGGCCCGTCATGCTCACGTGCAGCCGGGCACTGCTGGACTGGACGGTGCGGGCGGCGGTGCTGGAACACTGCCCGGTCGAGGTCCGCAAGGCGGTGGCGGTGGGCCTGACCGGGTCCGCCGGCCGGGTGCGGGGCGTGCGCGTCGCGGCCGTCGGCGGGGACACGGATCTCGACGCGGACTTCGTCGTCGACGCGAGCGGGCGCGGCACCCGGGTCGTCACCTGGCTCGACGGGCTCGGTCTTTCCGCTGTCCGGGAGCGCACCGTGGACTCCGGGCTGGTCAACGCGACGCGCGTCTACCGGGTTCCGGAGGGCGCGGAGCGGTTTCCGCTGACGATCGTGCAGTCCGACCCGTACGTGTCCCGGCCGGGGCGGAGCGCGATGGTCCTGCCGATCGAGGACGACCGGTGGATGGTCAGCTGCGGCGGCACGCGAGGCGGTGAGCCGCCGGCGGACCCGGAGGGCTTCCTGCGGTACACGCTCGGCCTGCCGGACCCGATCGTGGGGCGGCTGATCTCCGGCGCGGAACCGCTCACCGACGTGCATCTGAGCCGGTCGACCAGCAATGTCCGGCGGTACCTGGAGAAGTCCGCCCGGTGGCCCGACGGTCTCGTCGTCCTGGGCGACGCGCTGGCCACCTTCAACCCGGCTTACGGGCACGGCATGTCGGTGGCCGCGTTCGGCGCGCGGGTCCTCGGCCGGGAGCTGGAGCGGGCCGGACATCTCGGCGCGCCCGGTCTCGCCCGGCGGGTGCTGCGGGGTGCGGCGCGCTCGGCGGACCCGGCGTGGTCCATGGCCGTCGGCCAGGACGTCCTCTACCCGGGAGTGCGCGGCGGACGGCCGGGGGCCGCCGACCGTGTCGTGACGGCCTACACGCGGCGCATGACGAGGGCGGCCGCGGGCTCCTTCGCGGCGGCCTCGGCGATCTGGGACGTCACCAGCATGCGCACGCCCCCGACCCGCATGTTCCACCCCGGCGCGGTCCTGGCCGCCCTCGTCGGCTCCCCGCTCGCCCCGCTGACCGGGCCGCCGCTGACCCCGGGTGAGCGGGAGGTGCTCCGAGGGCTGGACCGCACGGGGGTGTGAGGGGACAGGCGGACGCGCACCGGCGTCCGCCCCCGCCCCGGCGGCCTCGCGCTCAGCCCGCGAACGCCGGCTGGGCCACTCCCCGGCCCGCGCCCGGCACCACCAGCACCGAGCCGGCCAGCGGATGCGGGGCCGTCAGCCCCACCCGGGCGGTGGTGACGTACAGGTCGGTCAGGCCGGGGCCGCCGAAGGCGCAGGCCGTGACCCGGGGAACGGGGAGGGGGATCACCCGGTCCAGGTCACCGGACGGGGTGTACCGGCGTACCGCGCCGCCGTCCCACAGGGCGACCCACACGCAGCCCTCGGCGTCGACACACAGGCCGTCCGGGAAACCGGCGCCGTCCTCGATCGTGGCCAGGGCCCGGCGTCCCGTGATCCGGCCTTCCCCGGTACCGGAGTCCGCGTCCCCGAGGACGTCGAAGACGTCGATACGGCGGGTCGGCGAGTCGACGTAGTACATCAGCCGCCCGTCGGGACTCCAGCCGGTGCCGTTGCTCACCGCCACGTCGCCGAGGAGGACCTCGACCGTGCCGTCCCCGGTGACCCGGGACAGCGAACCGCCGCCGGGTGCCTCGTCGTAGCGCATGGTGCCGGCCCACAGCGTGCCGTCGGGAGCGACGGCGGCGTCGTTGGCGCGGCGGCCGGGGACGACCTCCCGGTGCAGCCAGCGGAAGGTGTCGTCGGGGTCGAGCAGACCGATCCCGTCCCGCAGGTTGAGGACGAGGCCGCCGCCCGCGCGGGGCTTGACGGCGCCCACGTGCTGGTCGGTGCGGCGGACCGTGCGCCGGCCGGTGGCCGGGTCGTAGGTGTGGACGCGGGCGTTCAGGATGTCGATCCACAGGAGGCGGCCCGCCACCGGGTCCCAGGTGGGCCCCTCGCCGAGGGACGCCTCCGCCCGGACGGCCACGTCGTACGCCGTCCCGGTCGGCGTCGTACCGTGCTTCGTCATGCCGCGCTCCGGTGGCCGAGTCGCTCGGAGAGGTCGGCGGCGCCCTTGACGGCGAGCTGCTCCAGCTCGCCGAGGCGCTCCTCGCTCCAGCGGATCATGGGCACGGAGATGGACAGCGCGGCGACGACCCGGCCGGTGCGGTCGCGGACCGGGGCGGCCACGCAGGAGACGTCCGGGTTGGACTCGCGGCTCTCCACCGCGATGCCCCGCCCGCGGATCCCGGCCAGGGCCTCGCGCAGGGCGGCCGGCTCGGTGATGCTGTTCGGGGTCATCGCGGTCAGCTCGGCGCCGTCGGGGAAGCGCGCGGCGACCTCCTGCTCGGGCAGGGAGGCCAGCAGCATCTTGCCGACGGAGGTGCAGTGGGCGGGCAGCCGGCGGCCGGCCGCCGACACCATGCGCACCGCGTGCGTGGAGTCGACCTTGGCGATGTAGATGACGTCGGTGTCCTCCAGGATCGCCACGTGCACGGTCTCGTCGCAGGTCTCGGCGACGGCCCGGGCGACCTGCTGGCCCTCGGCGGCGAGGTCGAGGTGCTCGGCGTAGCGTGCGCCGAGCTGGTACGGGCGCACGCCGAGGCGGTACCGTCCGGGCTGCCCGGCCACGGGGACGATGTACTTGCGGGCGGCGAGCGTGGTGACCAGTTCGTGCACGGTGGTGCGCGGCAGCTGGAGCCGGCGCACGATGTCGGGGGCGGAGAGCGTGCCGTCCCCGTCGAGGAAGAGCTCCAGTATGTCGAGAGCCCGGGTCACGGCTGGTACGAGGCGTCCCATGTCCCGCCCCCTCCCTTGGTTTGTTCGAGATTTCAACAGGCGATCGGAATAGCGAACACAGGCTACTCATATCGCGTTTGCCGGGGCAATGGGCGTGCGCCCCGTCCATGGTCCACGATGGTGCCCATGCCCACGCCAGCGTCCGCCGGAAAGCAGCCCGCCGGCCCGTTCACCCCGCGCGACTTCCAGCTCGTCCTGCTGCGCCGCATGGCCGACCACAACCCCGGCCTCGTGGAGGACGCCCGCAGGGAGCTGGGCGCCTCCCTCGCTCAGATGCGGGAGGCCAACAGACGCTGGCAGGCGATGCTCCGCTCCCCGCGCTCCCGTTCGGCGGCCTCCCTCCCCCATGGCCTGAACGGCATGGGAGGTGCCCGCATCCGCTCGGTCCTGGGTGAGCCCGAGTCGGCGGTGCCCCGCCGGATCGGCGACCTGGAGTGCGAGGCCCGGCAGTGGGCGCTCCCGCTCTGGCCGGATCTGCGCTTCGAGGTGCTCGTGGCCGACAACGGTGCCGTGTGGAACGAGTGGCTGGTCCGCGCCCCCGGCGCCCACGGGCCGGAGCTGCGCACCCTGGACGACCTCACGCCCTGGTCCTGCACGGTCGACGAGGCGGCCCGCGCCTTCGCCCCCGCCCGCCCGCTCCAGGGCTCGGCGCCCACCCGCTGGGGGCTGGCCTTCACCGCCCCGGACGCGCGGGGGCAACGCCACGACGTGGTCGCGGAGTTCACCTGGGGACTGCTCCAGCGGACGGCGGTCAGCGACCACTAGCCGCGTCGAGCACCGTCTCCACCACCCGCGGCAGCGACCGCTCGTGCAGCCACAGGAACAGGTTCGGCTCGACCAGCTCCAGCTCCATCACCCGCGGCCGTCCGTCCTCCCCGTCCACCAGGTCGACGCGGGCGTACAGCAGCTCCGGGGCGTCCGGTACGGCGGCCAGGGCGCTCTCGGCGACGGCGAGTTCGGCCGGGGCCGGGGCCCAGGGCTCCAGACCGGGGTGCGCGACCTTGCGCTCGTCGTACGGCGTCCCCGGCGTGAGGACGGCGCCCTTGCGACTGGCGTGCAGCAGGCGCCCGCCGAAGAACTGGAGAGCCCGCTCGCCGGCGGTGTCGATGCTGCGCACGTACGGCTGCACCATCGCCGTGAACCCCTCGGCGTGCATCCGCTCCACCTGCCGTACGGCGGTGGCGTGCTCGTCGGGTGTGTAGCGGGCGGCGAAACGGGCCCCGGCGCCCGAGGTGGGCTTGACGACGTACTCGTGGCCGCCGGGCAGGTCGGGCACCTCACCGGGAGCCGTGTAGCGGGTGGGGACGGTGGGCACGCCGGCCGCCGCGAGGTCGCCGAGGTAGCGCTTGTCGGTGTTCCACCGCACGACACCGGCCGGGTTGGCGAGCCGCGTGACCTGGCCGCACTTCTCGGCCCACGCCGTGAACTCGTCCGCGCGCCAGCTGTAGTCCCAGGTGGAGCGGATCACCGCGAGGTCGAAGGACCCCCAGTCGACGCCGTCGTCGTCCCACACCTCGGCACAGGCCCGCGCCCCCGCCTCCTCCAGCGCCCGCACGAGCACCGGGAGGTCGCGGTCCTCGCTGACGTGGGGCCCGGGACGGCAGGTGACGAGCGCTATTCGGGGCCTCACGGATGTACGGGGCATTTGGTTACCGTTCCTCTTCCGGGTCCCAGTCCAGCAGCCGGACCTTGGCGACCGTGCGGACGTGGCGCCGCATCGCGGTGGCGGCCTGCCGGGGCTGCCGGGCGGCGACGGCGTCCAGGATGTCCTGGTGCTGGGCCAGGGAACGGCCGGGGCGGCCCGGCTGGCGCAGGGACTCGGTGCGGCTCTCGGCGATCTGGTGGGCGATGGAGCGCATGAACTCCGCGAGCAGGCTGCTGTGCGCGGCGGCCGTCACCGCCGCGTGGAACAGGCGGTCGCCCTCGACGCCGTGACCGCCGCTCCCGATCTCCTCGGCCATCACGGCCAGCGCGGACCGCATCGCGGCCAGGTCGTCCTCCGTGCGGCGCTCGGCGGCCAGTTCGGCGAGCTTCGTCTCCAGCGCCTCGCGGGCCTCCAGGACGTCCGGGAGCCGCCGCCGGCGTTCGACCATGTCCTCGACGGGCTCGACGTCGAGGCTGTCCCGCACCAGGTACGTGCCGCCGCCGTGCCGCGCCTCCACCAGGCCCTGGACCTCCAGGACCACGATCGCCTGCTTCACCGAGGCCCGGCTGACGCCGAGGCGCTGGGCGAGGTCCCGTTCGGGCGGGAGCCGGTCGCCGGCCCGCAGGCCGCCGTCGGTGACGTACTGGCGCAGCCGCTCCAGCACCTGTTCGTACAGGCGCTGCTTGGTCATGGGGCGCAGGGCGTCGGTCACGGGATCCCCCTCTCGCCCGGAGCGTAACACCGGGCGGCGCGTGGCCGAGTGGCTGAGCCAATTCGTGCGCGACCCCTTGACGGCGGACCGGGGCGGGCCCACGCTGACCAGCCAACCGCACCGTCCAAGTGGCTCAGCCACTGAGCCAGTCAGGTCAGCCCTCGGGAGCCCGCGCATGTCCCCCGAACTCATCTCGATCCTTGTCCTCGTCGTGGTGTTCGTCATCGCCACGACCCGTTCCGTCAACATGGGCGCGCTCGCCTTCGCCGCCGCCTTCGGGGTGGGCACGCTCGTCGCGGACCTCGACGCGGACGGCATCTTCGCCGGTTTCCCCGGTGACCTGTTCGTCGTCCTCGTCGGCGTCACCTACCTCTTCGCGATCGCCCGGGCCAACGGCACCACCGACTGGCTGGTGCACGCCGCCGTCCGGCTGGTGCGGGGGCGGGTCGCGCTGATCCCGTGGGTGATGTTCGCGCTCACCGGCGCGCTCACGGCCATCGGCGCGGTCAGCCCGGCCGCGGTGGCGATCGTCGCGCCGATCGCGCTGAGCTTCGCCACCCGGTACGCGATCAGCCCACTGCTGATGGGCACGATGGTGGTGCACGGCGCACAGGCCGGCGGTTTCTCGCCGATCAGCATCTACGGCTCGATCGTCAACGGCATCGTCGAGCGCGAGGGCCTGCCCGGCAGCGAGGTCACCCTCTTCCTCGCCTCGCTGATCGCCAACCTCGTCATCGCGAGCGTGCTGTTCGTGCTGTTCGGCGGGCGGAAGCTGTGGGCGCGGGGGTCGGTGACGCCGGAGGACGACGGCGCGGCGGGCAAGGGCTCGGAGCCCACCGGGACCGGGGCCGGGGCCGGAGGCACGAGCACCGGGGCCGGCGGCACCGCCCCCGCCGCCGTGGCCGTCCGTCCGGACCAGGACACCGACGGCACCGGCGCCG
>NZ_RAIF01000012.1:712469-722252 GCF_003671715.1 Streptomyces sp. E2N166
CCCCCGCACGGACCGCCACCCTCGCCGCCCTGGTCGCCCTCGTCGTGGCGGTCCTCGGCTTCGACCTGGACGCGGGTCTGACCGCCGTCTCCCTGGCCGTCGTACTGAGCACCGCGTGGCCGGACGACAGCCGTCGCGCGGTCGGCGAGATCGCCTGGTCCACGGTCCTGCTGATCTGCGGTGTCCTCACGTATGTCGGCGTCCTGGAGGAGATGGGCACCATCACCTGGGCCGGCGAGGGCGTCGGCGGCATCGGCGTCCCGCTGCTGGCGGCGGTGCTGCTCTGCTACATCGGCGCGCTCGTCTCGGCCTTCGCCTCCTCCGTGGGGATCATGGGCGCGCTGATCCCGCTGGCGGTGCCGTTCCTCGCGCAGGGCGAGATCGGGGCGGTCGGCATGGTGGCGGCGCTCGCGGTGTCGGCGACGGTCGTGGACGTCAGCCCGTTCTCGACGAACGGCGCGCTGGTGCTGGCCGCGGCGCGGGAGGCCGACCGGGAGCGCTTCTTCCGGCAGTTGATGGTGTACGGAGGCATCGTGGTGGCCGTCGTGCCCGCGCTGGCGTGGCTGGTGCTGGTCGTGCCCGGCTTCGGGTAGGGGGTGTCGATTGGATCAGGCCGGCTCCAGGCAACGGTGCCTTGCGACCGACCCGAGCGGGGCCTGGTGCGTGCAGCTGCAAGGCGGAGGAGGGCGACAGGGCGGAGCCCTGGCAACCGACGACAACGCCGCAGATGTGCGTGCCAGGCCCCGCGACCCCGGCAAGATCCGAACGACACCCCCCAGGTCCATCTCGGACAACCGGTAATCGTGAGCAACAGCTAAGGAGTACGACGCGTGTCCACTCTCTTCCCGGCCCTCTCGCCGGCCGCGACCGGCGCTCCGGCCGACCGGCCCGCCCTGCGGTTCGGCGGGCGGTCCCTGACGTACGCCGAACTGGCCGCCGCCGCGGGTGGCACCGCCGGACGGATCCGGGGGGCCGGGCGGGTCGCCGTCTGGGCGACGCCGGAGATGGAGACCGCCGTCGCCGTGGTGGCGGCGCTGCTGGCCGGGGTCCCCGCCGTGCCGCTCAACCCGAAGTCCGGCGACGGGGAACTCGCGCACATCCTCACCGACAGCGAGCCCTCGCTCGTCCTGGCGCCGCCGGGGAGCGAACTCCCGCCCGCCCTGGCCGCCCTGGAGCGCGTCGACGTCGACGTACACGCCACCGGGCCCGTACCCCAGGGCGGCCGCACCGGCGACGGCGACCCCGCGCTCGTCGTCTACACCTCCGGCACCACCGGCCCGCCCAAGGGCGCCGTCATTCCCCGGCGCGCGCTCGCGACGACCCTGGACGCGCTCGCCGACGCGTGGCGGTGGACCGGGGACGACGTACTGGTGCAGGGGCTGCCGCTGTTCCACGTGCACGGCCTCGTGCTCGGCGTCCTCGGCCCGCTGCGGCGCGGCGGATCCCTGCGGCACCTGGGCAGGTTCTCCGCCGAGGGCGCTGCCCGGGAACTGAACGACGGCGCGACCATGCTGTTCGGGGTGCCGACGATGTACCACCGGATCGCCGAGGCGCTGCCCGGGGATCCGGAGCTGGTGAAGGCGCTCGCCGGGGCCCGGCTGCTGGTGTCCGGGTCGGCCGCGCTGCCCGTGCACGACCACGAGCGCATCGCCGCCGCGACCGGCCGGCGGGTGATCGAGCGCTACGGCATGACCGAGACGCTGATGAACACCAGCGTGCGGGCGGACGGCGAGCCGCGCGCCGGGACGGTGGGCGTGCCGCTGCCCGGGGTGGAGCTGCGGCTCGTGGAGGACGACGGCACGCCCATCGCGGAGCCGGACGGGGAGAGCGTCGGCGAGATCCAGGTGCGCGGCCCGAACCTGTTCACCGAGTACCTGAACCGCCCCGACGCCACCGCCGCCGCCTTCACCGACGACGGCTTCTTCCGCACCGGCGACATGGCGGTGCGCGACCCCGACGGCTATGTCCGCATCGTCGGCCGCAAGGCCACCGACCTGATCAAGAGCGGCGGGTACAAGATCGGGGCCGGCGAGATCGAGAACGCCCTCCTCGAACATCCGGGCGTGCGGGAGGCGGCGGTCACCGGGGAGCCCGACCCGGACCTCGGTGAGCGGATCGTGGCGTGGATCGTGCCGGCGGACCCCGCCTCGCCGCCCTCTCTCGACGCGCTCGCCGACCATGTCGCCGGCCGGCTGGCCCCGCACAAGCGGCCCCGCGTCCTGCGGCACCTCGACGCCCTCCCCCGCAACGACATGGGGAAGATCATGAAGCGGGCGCTGACGCATGACTGACCGGCCGTCCGCGCGCGAGTTCCTCGCCCTTCTCACCGACGACTTCACCGAACTGCCCCGTCCGGGCGGGGAGTCGCGGCCCGACGGCCCGCTCGGCTGGCACGGCTACGACGCCTCCCGCGCCCGCGCCGCCGAGCGCACCGGCGAGGAGGAGTCCGTCGTCTGCGGGACCGGGCACGTCCAGGGCACCCGGGCCGTGCTCCTCGCCTTCGAGTTCGGCTTCCTCGGCGGCTCGCTGGGCCGGGCCACCGGCGACCGGCTGGCGGCGGCGTACACGTACGCCCGTGAACACCGGCTGCCGGTGGTGCCGTTGGTCGCCACCGGCGGCAGCCGGATGCAGGAGGGGATGCTCGCGCTGACCCAGCTCCAGCGGGTGGCCCGCCAGTCGGCGCTCACCCGGGAGGCCGGGCTGCCGCAGATCGCCGTACTGCGCGACCCGGCCACCGGCGGCGGCTGGGCCACGCTGGGCGCGGGCGCCGACGTGGTCCTCGCGCTGCCCGGCGCCCAGGTGGGTTTCGCCGGCTCCCGGGTCCGGCCGCCGGGCGCCGATCCGGCGGCGTACACGGCCGAGGCGCAGGTGGCGGCGGGCAGCGCGGACGCCGTCGTACCGGCCGGGGAACTGCGCGGGACGCTGGGGCGGTGGCTGCGGCTGCTGACGGCCCCCTCGGGCGGTCCGGCGCCGCTGCCCGAGCCGCTGGGCGCCCGGGACCTGCCGGCCGGCGGATGGGACGCGGTCCGGCGGGCCCGCGCCCCCGAACGGCCGCGCGCCCGGGCTTACCTGGACGCCTACTTCGCCCACCGCGTCGCCCTCTCCGGCGACCGCTGCGGGGGCATCGATCCGGACGGCATGCTCTGCGGCTTCGGCGAGCACGCCGGGCGGACGGTCGCGTACGCCGCCCAGACCGGGACGGCGACCAGGCCCGCCGGATACCGCACCGCCACCCGGCTGCTCCGCCTCGCGGACCGGCTCGGCATCCCGGTGCTGACCCTGGTGGACACGCCGGGCGCGGCGAGCGACGCGGAGGCGGAACGGCAGGGCGTGGGCGCGGCGATCGCCGGCCTGTTCGCGGCGGTGGCGTCGGTGCGGACGCCGGTCACCACGCTGGTGATCGGCGAGGGCGGCTCGGGCGGGGCGCTGGCGCTGGCCGCGCCCGGCAGCACCTGGGCCACGCCGGACAGCTACTTCTCCGTCATCGCGCCCGAACTCGCGGCGGCGATCCTGAAGCGCCCCCCGGAGGAGGTGGAGGCGACGGCCGGTCAACTGCGACTGCGGCCACAGGACTTGGCCGAGCTTGGCGTGATCCGAACAAGCGAGCAGTTGTTCCCTGGAACAGGTGATCGTCGCTCTGAGGAGCGTATGTGACCGCCGGGACCAACGATACTTACGTTGTGCGAGCAACGGGCTGCAGACCGTAGTCGACGCACAGTCCCAAGTAGGTCCCACACATGCACAGCGCAAGGAGCTGCACGATCATGAACCTTCTCACCGACATCCTCGCCGGCATCGTCCACTTCGTCGGCTGGCTGGTCTGACGGTCCGAGAACCCGGACGGCGCCGCCTCCCCGTCCCAGGGAGGCGGCGCCGTCCGCGTGTCACCGCCGTCCGCGCGTCACCGCACGGCCACGGCCCGCACGATCTCCTGCGTGACCGAGCCGCCCCGGTCGTCGTGCGCCGAGGCCCGCAGCGAGACGTGCCCGGCGTCGCGGGGCACGCTCAGCGTCCCGTGCCAGGACGCCCGCCCGGCGCCCATCCCGTCGCCGCCGCGCAGCCGGACCTGCTGCCAGGTCTCGCCGTCGTCGTACGACACCTCCAGCTTCCCGCCGCCGATCGTCCCGGTGCCCGGGGCGCCCGCCACGTAGTCCGCGCCGATCCCGACCCGCAGCCTCTTCCCGCCGCGTACCTCGCCCGCGAGGTCGGTGCCGACGTCGAAGGAGAGGTTGATCAGGGGCAGGTAGGTCCAGCGGTCCTCCGGCGTGGCGGCCGAGCGGAAGGTCCACTCCGCGTGCCCCTCGGTCCCCGGGCGCCAGTGGCCGGCGTCGAGCGCGGTGTCGGTGACGAGCCGGTACGTGTGCTCGCCGGCCGGCGCGTCGTCCACGTACGCGGCGGAACTCGGCCCCTGGTCGACCAGTTCGCCGTCCAGGTACACCGACGTGGTCTGCGACATCCCGCTGCCCTCGCTCCACACGTCACCGAAGCCGGTGTGGTCGGGGCCGGAGTCGCCCCAGCCGGGGGCGTTGAACTGGAGCCGGCTGCCCGCGCGCTGCTGTCCCCAGCCGAGTCCGGTGCCGAGATACGGATGCCACACGGGCCTGAACCAGTTCAGCTCCGTACGCGCCCCTCCCTCGTACCGGACCGTTCCGGACCGCTGCTCCAGCGCACCGTCGGCGGCCGTCACGGACTCGTGCCACAGCTGGCCCGGGCCGGTGGACACGTACTCGGTGCGCTCGACGGGGTAGTCGATCCGCTCCCGGAAGCCGATGCCGATCGGGAACGTGTCGGTGATCGAGTACCGGAACTCCCCGCCGCTCGCCGGCTCGGCGGCGTGGTACCTGGTCCGCAGCGTGGCGAGGTCGCGACGCCCGGGCTCGTAGGTGAGGTCCCGGTCGGGCACGCCGCCGCGATGCCCCTCGGAGAGGTCGTACGTGTAGGGCGTGTTGCGCGTCCCGGTCATGTCGACCCGCCCGGCGTCCCGCAGCCGGCGCGCGTCGGCCGCACCGACCGTGGCGATCTGCAACGGCCGGTCGGCGTTGTCCGCCGTGCCCCACCAGGCCATCAGCCGCCCGGCCGCGTCGTCGGTCACGAACAGCGCCCGCACGCCCGCGTCCTGGGCGGCCTGGGCGAGGTCCGCCGGTTCGGTGCCCTCGGTGAGCCGGGCGAGGGCCGCCCTGCCCCGGACCGCGTCCGGGAAGGGGCCGTCACCGACGTCGACCAGCGGCATCCGGCCGCGCCCTTCGATCAGGGTGCCGCCCGACTGGACGACGGCCTCACCGATCCCCTTGACCTCCAGCAGCGGCTTGCCGAGCCGCCACACGGTCCGGTACTCGAAGTCGCCCTCGGTGACCTTCCCGGTGGGCGCGGCGAAGACGCTGTCGTACGTCAGGGGCACCTGGACCGCGCCGAACAGGTCGGAGCCGTTCGCGCTCCGGTCGTACTCCATGAGCAGCTGCCGTGTCTCGGTGCGCTTGTCGACGTCGGCGCTGATCTCGCGCAGCTCGCGTCCGTCGAGGGTGACCTCGCGGTCCCGGTCGACGACGACCTCGGGCGCGGCGAGGAAACCCAGTCCGAGCGAGTCGGCGCCGTGGCTGCCGCGCACGTCGAGGAAGGAGGTCAGGCTGTACGTCCCCGGCGCGAGCCGCAGCTTGAGGGTGCCGGAGTCACCGACGTGCGCGGGGACGGGGTCGACGCCCCCGGCGAGGCGCTGGACGACCAGGTCGGCCGGGGCCGCGGCGCCCGCCCGGTCCTTGACGTGCACGGTGAGCGTGTACCGCTCGTCCTCCTTGACCATCCCGAACGCCGTGTGCGCGACGGGCGTGCCGTCGGCGCCGGATGCCACGATGCGGCCGCTCGTCGTGCCGACCGGCGCCTTGGAGCCGTCGCCGGTGACGGTGGTGGAGGCGGTGCCGTGCGCGGGCACGGTGAGGGCGGTGTCGGCGAGGGTGGCGACGCCCTCGGGGGCGCCCCGCACGGACAGCTGCAACTCGACGGCGGCGTCGGAGTCGTTGGTGTAGGTGACGGTGCGGGTCACCGGCTCGTTCGCGTCGTACGGCCAGGAGTGGAAGCCCAGGTCGGCGCTTCCGGTGGCGGTGACCTCGGCGCCGATCGCGTCCGGCACGCTGACCCGGCCCGCGCCCAGCTGGTAGGCGGACGCGTCCAGTTCCTTCGACGTGGACATCAGCGCGTCCTTGAGCCGCGCGCCGGTCCAGTCGGGGTGCCGCTCGGCGAGCAGGGCGGCGACCCCGGCGACGTGCGGCGTCGCCATCGACGTACCGCTCATGGCGATGTAGTCGCCACTGCCCCCGGTCAGACCGGAGCGGGCGGCGAGGATGCCGACGCCGGGGGCGGACAGGTCGGGCTTGAGCGCGTTGTCGCCGTGGCGTGGTCCCGCGCTGGTGAAGTAGGCCGCCTCGTCGGCCGAGTCGACGGCTCCGACGGTCAGGGCCGCGTCGGCGGCGCCGGGCGAGCCGACGGAGGACGGGGCGCCGGTGTTCCCGGCGGCGATGACGAACAGGGCGCCCGTCTCGCGGGACAGGGTGTCGACGGCCCGCGCCATCGGGTCGGTGCCGTCGCTGGGCTCGGTCGAGCCGAGGCTCATGGACACGATGTCGGCGTCCACGTCCCGGGCGGCCCACTCCATGCCGGCGATGATCTCCGACTCGCTGCCCGAGCCCGAGTCGTCCAGCACCTTCCCGACCGCGAGGTCGGCGCCCGGCGCCACGCCCCGCTCCTTGCCGTCGGAGGCCGCGCCGCTGCCGCCGACGGTGGAGGCGACGTGCGTGCCGTGGCCGTTGCGGTCGGCGACCTCCTCGCCGGCTATGAAGCTCCGGCTCTGCCCGACCCGTCCGGCGAGGTCGGGATGGTCCGCGTCCACGCCGCTGTCCAGCACGGCCACGGTGACGCCCTTGCCGGTCAGCCCGGCCTGCCACGCCTCGGGGGTGCCGATCTGCGCGTTGGACTCGGCCATCGCGGCGGTGACCCGACCGTCGAGCCACACGCCGTCGATGCCGGCGCCGCGGCGGGTGAATTCCCGCCAGAATTCACGCCCCTTGCCGGCCTCGACGGCGGCTCCGCGCACGCTGGGCAGCGCCCGCGTCCGCTCGGATCCGCGCGGGGTGGCGGCCCGCGCGCCTTTCTCGTAGGTCACGATCAGCGGCAGTTCGCCGGTCTCGGAGTCGGCGAGCCCCTGCCCGAGCAGCTCGCCGACGTCGAAGAGCCGTTCGTCGAGGGTGCCGTCGCGCAGGTACGGCAGGGCCTCGTCGGGTACGACGGTGGTCCGGCCGCCGGACTCGCGGGTGTGCACGGCGCCGGCGGCGCCCTCGGGCCGCTCGACGGTGACGGTCTTCCGGCCGCCGCCGAGGTCGGTGACGGTCACCCGGTCGCCGGTGACGAGGGTGACGGTCCGGGCCGCGGCCGCGGCGGTGCCGGCGGCGGCCGGTGTCCGCGCCGTGTCCGGGGGCGGCTCCTGCGCCGCCGCCGTCCCGGCCGGCAGCAGCGCGATCACGAGCCCCGCCGACAGGAGGGTCGCCCCACGTCTGACTGGTCCTCTGCTCATCCACGCCTCTCTTCGTAACGTCGTAGAGTGCTGCGACGAGTGCTGGGAGAAGTCTCAGGGGGCTTGTGGGGCAGCGGAGTTGACCGGAGGTGGCGGATTGGCGCCCTGGCGGGTTTCCGCCAGGGCTGCGGTGGACCGGAGGCGATGGGCGGGACAGGGCCGAGTACGGTCCGTCACAATGACCTTCCGCACAGATACGGCAGACGGGGAGCGAGCGGCGTCATGGACGGGTGGGTCGAGTTCAGGACCGAGGACGGCACGCCGGTGGTCGTCGAGGGTGTCGAGGACGAGGACGGCGCGCGGCTGGTCTCGCGCGGCGACGGACCGGCCCAGGCGGCGCGCACGTTCGAGGGCTCCCTGGAAGGCGTGCGGGCGGCGGCCGAGTCGGCGCTGCGGGTGTTCCGGGACGGCTCGCTCAGACCCGACTCGGTGGAGCTGGAGTTCGGGGTCAAGCTGAGCGCGGAGGCCGGCGCGATCATCGCGAAGGGCTCGGCGGAAGGCCATCTGGTGGTGAAGCTGAGCTGGTCACCGGAGCCGTCCCCGACGCGCCCGGACGGCCCGGAAGCCGCCGGCCGGTCATGAGCGGGACCGCGTGGCACGCCCGCGTCGAGTGCGGCAAGGAGGTCGGCGCCGGATTCCTCGTCTCCGCACGCCGGTTGCTCACCTGCGCCCACGTCGTCAGGTGGAGCGGGGGCGCCGCGGTCACGGTGTCCTTCCCGGGCCGCCGGGAGCTGGGCGAGCTGTCCGCCACGGTCGCCGTGCACGGCGGCTGGCGGGGCGGCCCCGCCGACCCCGGTGACCTGGCCGTCCTGGAACTGGACCGTGAGGTGCCGCTCGAACCGGCCGTCTTCGCCCGGCCCGGCTCGGAACAGGGAGCGCCCGCTCCCCAGTTGGTCGCCTACGGCTTCCCCAAGGGGTACGACGAGGGCATGCTCGCCTCCTACCGGGCCCTGCCCGGCCCGCTCATCTCGGACGAGTGGGTCCAGCTGGAGGCGCTCACGGCGCACGGGCAGCCGCTCGCGGCCGGGTTCAGCGGCGCGGCGCTGGCGCTGGCCGACGGCACGGTCGTCGGCATGGTCACCGCGGTCGCGGGCGGCAAGGACGTACGCGTCGGCAGGATGCTGCCCGTCGAGGTCATGGCGCGCTACTGGCCGGAGCTGGGCGAACTGGTGCCCACGCCGGGCCACCGGGCGGACGCGCGCAGGCGGTTGTACGCGCTGGTGCGCCGGGCCGAGGGCACCGGCCTGACGTGCGACCCGAACCGGCTGTACGTCTCCGCCATGGACCCCTTCGCCCCACCGCCCCCGGAGGGTGGCTTCCACTCCCTGCGGGAGGCCGCCGCGTACGTGCAGTGGGAGGTGCCCGAGCCGGGTGCCGTGGCCCGGTTCGCGGACCGGCTGGAGGAACTGCTGCACGCACCGCCGCCGCGCCCCGCGACGTGGTCGCCCATCGTCGTGGAGATCGATCACAGCGGCGTCGGCGCCGACCAGGTCACCGTCGAGGTGTCCGCCTACCGGGACGGGCAGCGCCGCCCGGTGGGCACGCGCCGGCTGGCCAGGGGCGCGGTGCGGTCGTTCGTGCAGGAGCGCATCGACGAGGCGTTCACCCAGCTCGATCCCGGCGCCGAGGAGCTGCTCACCTTCGTGCTGCCGCGCGAGTGGCTGAACGAGCCGGTGGCGCACTGGGCGTGCAGCGAGGACGACCCCACGCCGCTCGGCTGCGCCTATCCGCTCGTGGTGACCGACCGCCACCGCCACCGCAGCGGGCGGCTCCGCCACCAGTTGCGCAAGAAGTGGCGCAAGCTCGCGGTCAGCACGGGCGGCACACTGCACCGCGTCGACTGCGGCACCCGGGAGCGGCCGGCCGGCCTGCGCATGCGGCTGCGGGACGACGCGGAGCTGGCCGGTTTCGCCACCGCGCCCGCGGCGGCCCGGGAGCACTTCGAGGTCGGTCTCCACGTCCCCGTGCCGGTGCTGCTGTGGCCGCGCAAGGGGTGCCCCGGCGACGGGCACGACGGCCCCTGCTCCGGTACGGCGTTCCTCGACGAACTCGCGGTGTCCGTGGCCGGAGTGCCGCCGTCCGAACTCCCCCGCCTGGTCATGGAGCTGCGCGAGGCGGCGGACGCGGCCGACGTCCCGGACGAGCACTGGGCGAGAGACGTCCAGCTGCTGTGGGACGACCCCCGCTGCTTCGCCGAGCCCACGGCCCTGCTCCACTCGCCC
>NZ_RAIF01000012.1:722446-723749 GCF_003671715.1 Streptomyces sp. E2N166
CTCGGAGAGAAGAACCATGCCCCTGTGGCCCGTCTACACCGGCGCGCCGGCCCCCCACGACGGCATCACCAAGCTGCCCCCGCCGCCGCCCTGGCGGGCCTTCGACGGCCACCCCGTCCTCGACCCGCCGGACGAGGACGGCGACGCCCCGGCCACCTCGCCCGACCGCGTCCACCGGGCCGCGACCTACCAGGCCTCCGCGCACACGGTGCAGTTGGTCAACGCCGCCCTGTACCTGCGGCGCCCCCTGCTGGTCACCGGCCCGCCCGGCACCGGCAAGTCGTCCCTCGCCTACGCGGTCGCCCGCGAACTGCGGCTCGGCCCGGTCCTCCGGTGGAACATCACCAGCCGCAGCACCCTCCACGACGGCCTCTACACGTACGACCCGCTCTCCCGCCTGTACGCGGCACGCCACGCCACCGGACGTCCCGACGACCCGGCGACCGGGACGGGCATCGAGAACCACCTGCGCCTCGGCCCGCTCGGCACCGCCCTCCTCCCCTACGCCCGCCCGCGCGCCCTGCTCATCGACGAGATCGACAAGAGCGACCTCGACCTGCCCAACGACCTGCTGCACGTCCTGGAGGAGGGCCAGTACGAGATCCCCGAACTGGTGCGGGCCTCCCGGGACATCCCCGACGGGCGTGCCGAGGTGCTGATCGACGGCACCGACCAGCGGGTCCCCGTCGAGCGCGGCCGGGTCCGCTGCAAGGCCTTCCCCTTCGTCGTCCTCACCAGCAACGGCGAGCGCGAGTTCCCGCCCGCGTTCCTGCGCCGCTGTGTCTCGCTGCGTCTGCGGCAGCCGGACGACGACCACCTCGCCGAGATCGTCCGCGCCCACCTGGGCGAGCCCGACGGGTACGCGCAGCAGCTGATCGACCGGTTCCTGTCCCGGGTGGGCAGCGGCGAACTGGCCACCGACCAGCTCCTCAACGCGATCTACCTGGCCCGTTCCTCCGGCCTCGGCACCGACTCGCTCGACGAGCTGGCGGAACAGCTGATGCCGTACCTGGGCCGTTCCCCGCAGCCAGACGCCTTCTGATGCCCGCCGACCGCCCCGGCCCACCGGCGCCCCTCCCCCGCCTGGCCGACATCCTCGGCCAGGCGGCCTCGGGCGTCCGCCCGACCCCGCTGGAGCTGGCCGAACTCCTCTGGCTGGCAGCACAGATGGAGCAGCCCGGGGAGCCGGGCCTGCCGACTCCGGCGGCTCCGGCGGCTCCGGCGGCCGAGACGGAACCCCCGGCGCCGGCACCGCCCGCGCCCCGGGTGACGCCGGAGCGGCACCGGCAGGGCGGGCCACCCC
>NZ_RAIF01000012.1:723878-824152 GCF_003671715.1 Streptomyces sp. E2N166
CCGTCCCCGGCACCCGCACCGGGCACCTCGGCCGTCGAACCGCACAGCGCACTGCTCGCACCCGCCCCGCCGATGCTGCGGCACACGCTGGCGCTGCAGCGCTCCCTGCGCCCGCTGAAGCGCCGCACCGACGCTCCGGTGGGGCACGAGGTGGACGAGGCCGCGACCGCCGACCGCATCGCGCGGCTGGGGGCCGGCCCCGAGTGGTGGCTGCCGGTGCTGCGGCCCGTGCGGGAGCGCTGGCTGCGGCTGAACCTGGTGCACGACGCGGGCCCCACGATGCCCGTCTGGCAGCCCCTGGTGCGTGAACTGCACGCCACGCTCGCCCAGTCGGGCGTCTTCCGCACGGTCACCCTGCACCGTGCGGAACCCGACGGCACCGTCCGCGGCGAGGGAGCCGACGCGCCCGCCGACGGCCGTACCGTCACCCTGCTGATCAGCGACTGCATGGGACCGCAGTGGCGCGAGGGCCCGGCCGGCACCCGGTGGTTCGGCACCCTGCGCCGCTGGGCGCGCCGTACGCCCATGGCCGTCCTGCAGCCGCTGCCCGAGCAGTTGTGGCGGGACACCGCCCTGCCGCCGGTCCCCGGCCGGCTGTCGGCCCCGCACCGGGCCGCGCCCAGCGCGTCGCTCGCCTTCACTCCGTACGACGACGGCACCGCGCCCCCGGCGCCCGGCAAGGCGGTGCACGTACCCGTGCTGGAACCGGGACCCGAGTGGCTGGCGAACTGGGCCGCACTGGTCGCGAGCCCGGGCGGCACCGAGTACCCGGGCGCCGCCGCCGCACTGCACCGCCCGTTGCCGGCCGACGCCGACGACCGTACCGACGTGTCGCGGCTGTCCGCCGGGGAGCTGGTCCTGCGTTTTCGCGCGAGCGCGTCCCCGGAGGCCTTCCGGCTGGCCGGCCACCTCGCGCTGGGGCGTCCGGACCTGCCGGTGATGCGGCTGGTGCAGGCCGCCGTCGAGCCGCACCCGCTCCCCCAGCACCTGGCGGAGGTCATCCTCAGCGGGCTGCTCACCACGGTCGCCGGGCCCCCCGGCTCGTACGCGTTCCGCCCCGGCGTGCGCGACCTGCTGCTGCGCGGTCTGCCCCGTACCGCGCGCAACCGCACCCACGAGCTGCTGCTGCGGACCGGCGGCCTGATCGACGAACGGGCGGGGCGGTCGCCCGGCGAGTTCCGCGCGCTGATCCCCGACCGGGACGGCACCGAGCGGGCCGACCGGAACGAGTCGTTCGCGGCGATCAGCCAGGAGAGCGCGCGGCAGCTGGCCGCGCGGGAACGGCCACCGGCCGCGTCGCCCTTCCCGCGCGCGGTGAGCGCGCGCTACCGGCCGGTGCGCCGCCTCGCGCCGACCGGGAGGATGTGGCTGGCCGAGGACACCGCGGCGAACCGGACGGTGATGGTCCGGCTGCACGACGCGAACACCGACCCCGCGTCGCGCGAGGCGTTCCTGCGCGACGCGCGCCGCCTGACGGAGATCGCCCACCCGAACCTGGTCACCGTCCTCGACCGCGGCATAGAGGACGACATCCCGTACGTCGTCATGGAGCACCTCGACGGCATCGCCCTGAACGCCCTCACCCGGTCGGGCGGCCGGCGGCTGCCGGTGCCGCTGACGGTGTCGGTGGGGGCGCAGCTGGCGGCGGCGCTCACCGCCCTGCACGAGGCGGGCGTCACGCACGGCGGTCTGGAGGCGTCCCGGGTGGTCCTGCTGCCGGACGGCACGGCCCGGCTGAGCCTCTTCGAGCCGGGGCGCACCTCGGGCCCGGCCGGCCGCTCCGAGGACCTGCGGGCCCTGTGCGACGTCCTGCTGCTGCTGACGTCGGGCACCTCGCGCCTGACGGTCCCGATCGACTCCCGCCACCTGGACCGGCTGCCCGGCAGCCTGCGGATCCACTACGCGCACGCCTTCGACCAGCTGATGTCCGCCTCGTCGGCGACGCAGGCCCAGGGCCTGGGGCTGCTCGCGGCCCCGCGGCTTCCGGCCCTGGCGGCCGAGGCGTACGAGCGGCGCCGGTACGACGTCCTGGGACCGCTGCGGGTGCGGCTGCCGGACGGCTCCCCCGACCTGCCGCCGGACATCCGCGCGCTGCTCGCCATGCTGCTGCTCAAGCACGGCCGCACGGTGACGCACGAGGAGCTGCGGTGGGGCCTGTGGGACCCGGGCGACGAGCCGCGCAACCCGCGGGCCGAGGTGACCCGGCTGGCGGCGCGGCTGGCGGACGTCCTGGGCCCGGGCGTACTGGCGGCGTCCGCCCACGGCTGCGCCCTGCACACCAGCGCCGACGAAGTGGACGTGGTGCGGTGCGAGGAGCTGGTACGGCGCGCCGACGCGGCGCGGCTGGACGGCGCGCACGCCCAGGCCCGCGACCTCGTCACCGGGGCGCTGGCCCTCTGGCACGGCGCCGAGCCGCTGGCGGACGTCCCCGGTCCCGCCGCCCGCACCGCCCGCACCCGCCTCGTCCGGCTCCGCCTCGCCCTGCACACCAAGCGTGCCGAACTCGACCTGGCCCTCGGCGAGTACGACCGGGCGTCCACCGACCTGGACGGCCTGCTCCACGCCCACCCGCACCGGGAGGACTTCCGCCGCCTGTACCTGATCGCCTTGCGCCGCCAGGGCCGGGGCGAGGAGGCCCTGGCGGTGTACGAGGAGTACGAACTGTCCGGCGGGCGGAGCCCGGCTCTGGCGGCGCTGGGCCGGGAACTGCGCGAGGAGCACGACGAGCCGGCGGACGACGCCCCGTGGCAGGCGTACGAGGAGCCGCCGGCCCCGGACGGACCGAACGGCGCCGTGTCCGCGCCGGACGAGCTTCCGGAGGGCCCGTTCCCCACGGAGGACGGCCTCTGGACGCCCCTGCTGGAGGAGCCGGAGGAAACGACCGAGAATGCGGAGGCGGCCGAGTTGCTCGCCGCGCGCGGGGCGTGGGTGGGCGATCCCGAGGACGATTCGGACCTCGACCCGGCGGAGGTCCTGGAGCGGGCGGAGATCATGGCGGAGGTCGCGGAACTCGCGGCGGCGGAAGCCGCGGAGGAGGAAACCGACTTCGACACCGACTTCCGCGACTGCGCCCGCTTCACGTTCGCCGACGGCCGCCCGGGCGGTGAGGCCCGTTCGGCCCTGCACGGCGTGGTCGCGGACCTGCTGACGGGCAGCGGGCTCCACGGAGAGGCGTACGAACTCCTGGACGATCAGGACGGCGGCCTCCTCGTGCTGCTGGCGCCGCGGGTGGAGTCCTCCCGCCTCCTCCGGGCGACCGTGGAGGGGCTGCCCGGACAGCTGGCACGCCTGGACGGCCTGCGGTTGCGGGTCGAGTTCTGGCAGGAGGAGTTCCGCGTGGACGGCGCTGAGGTCCAGCGATTCCGCGCCGACCCCGGGCCGGTCGACGCGGCCCTGGACGCCTCCGGCGCACAGGCGGTCATCGCCCTCTCGGACTCCCTGTACTACGACGAGGTGTACGAGGACGCGGAGGGGGGCGACGGCGGCCCCGCCCTCGCCCCGGACGCGTTCCGGCCGCTGGGTGCCGACAGGGGCTGGTACCGCACGGTCGACGGGGCCCGCGGCCCGCGCGTGGCGGTACCGGCCGGCGCGGCGAACACTCCGGAAGACCTGATCGCCCGAGCCCGCTGCGTCCTCCTGGGCTTCGACGACGTGACGGCCCGGCTGTACCGGCCCGCCGCGGAGCGGGAGGTGCTCCTGGACATCGCGGCGCTCCTCGTCGAAGAGCGTGATCCCGAGGACGCGCTCACCGGGGCAGCGCTGCCCCGGGTCGCGGCGGACGGGTACGCCGGCACGCTCGACCTCATCCGGGCGCTCGCCGGACACCGGCTCGCCCATGACGTGCGTCTCCGGCTCGACCGGCACGAGGCCCGGGCGGCGCGCACCGCGCGGCCGACCCCCCTCGCCGACCGGCTGATCCAGGCGCTGCACACCCGCGAGGTGCCCACCGCCGTGGTGACCGACCGAGCCCCTGCCCCGGTCACCGCCTACCTGAGACGCCGGGGCCTGCTGGACGCCCTGCCGGGCGGCGTCCACGGCCGGGACGCCGGCCTCACCCGCCTCATGCCCGACCCGGACGTCCTCCGGCGAGCCCTGGAGCGGCTCGACGCGACCCCCGGCGAGTGCGTGCTGATCGGTTCCTGCGCCGCCGAGCAGTCCGCCGCCCGCGCCATCGGCCTGCCGTTCGTCGGCTACTGGCGCGCCGAACGGGTCCGACGGGATCTGAGAGCGGCGGACGGCGACGTGCTCCTCGTACCGGACCTCCGTCCGCTGCTCACGGCGGCCGAGAAACGCTGATCGCACACCCCCCATTCAGCGGCCCCCCGCCCGGCCCTCTCCAGAAGGCGCCCGCCCCGGCCCCAGCGCACGATGCCTGGGAGGCCGGCCACCGGGCGGCCCCGCACGGTCCGCGCTCTCGGGAGGATCTGCCATGACCGCCAGTACCGCCAGTCTGGAGCAGCTGCGCCGCTGCCACTTCGCCGTCGATCTGGGTGCGGCGCGGACCCGCGTGTACGTCAAGGGTGCCGGGCTCGTCGTCGACCAGCCGTCCGCCGCCGCGGTCAACACCCGCACGGGCGCGCTCATCGCGGTCGGCGAGTTGGCGGAGAAGATGACCGGCCGCACCCCCGCCTACATCCGCGTCGTCCGGCCCGTGTCCGGCGGCACGGTCGTCGACATCGAGATGGCCCAGCGCATGCTGCGGCACCTGCTCGGCGACAAGATCCGCCGCGCGCTGCGCCGCAAGCCCCGGCTGCGTGCCGCCGCCTGCACCCCGCACGACGCCGACCCGCTGGCCCAGCGGGCGGCGATCGAGACGCTGGTCGGGCTCGGCGCGCGCCGCGTGGAACTCGTCGACACGCTGATCGCCGCGGCGGTCGGCTGCGGACTGCCCGTGGAGCAGCCCGAGGCGACCATGATCATGGTGTGCGGGGCGCACGCCACCCAGGTCGCGGTGCTCTCCCTCGGCTCGATCGTGACCGCCGAACGCATCCCGGTCGGCGGTGAGGCCGTGGACCACGCGATCGTGCAGCTCCTGCGCCACCAGCACGAACTGGTGCTGCCCAGCCAGTCCGTACGCCCGCTGCAACTCGCCCTCTCCGGCAACGGCCTCACCCCGCAGGGACCGACGACCACCGAGATCCACGGCCGGGACGTGGCGACGGGGCTCGCGCGCAGTGTGCGGGTCGACACCGCCACCGTGCGCAACGCCATCCAGACGCCGCTGACGGCCGTGCTCGACGGGATCGGCAAGGTGCTGCGGGACTGCCCGCCGGACCTGGTCGCGGACCTCGCCGACCGCGGGATCATGATGGTCGGCGGGAGCGCGCTGCTGCCGGGCTTCGACCAGATGCTGCGTCAGGCCACGGGCATGCCGGTGCACATCGCGGAGCGGCCCGACGTGTGCGCGGTCCAGGGCCTCGGCACCATGCTGGAGGGCCGGGTCGAGCCGCTGGCCCTGAACCCGGCCTCGTCCGACTGACCCACCGGCGAGCGGACCGGGGGAGCCCGGAAGCCGCGGAGCCCGGAGAACCCGAGGAACCCGGACGGAATGACCGCGCAGCCCGCGCCCCGACTGACCCGCCTCCTCGAAGCCGTCCTGGGGGTGGGCACCGACCTCGACCTCCGGAGCACCCTGCGGCACATCGTGGACGGCGCCGCCGAACTGACCGGTGCCGTCTCGGCGGCCCTGACCACCGCCGACCCCGGCCGGGACGGCCTCGCCGAGATCCGCACCCCGGGCCGGGACGGCGTACCGGAGTCGGCGCCCCGGCTGCGGGTGCCGATCCACGTGCGCGACGGCGAGCGCGACGAGGAGTTCGGCGAGCTGTGTCTCGTCCGGCGGCCCGGCGGCGGCCCGTTCACCGCCGACGACGAGCAACTGCTGCGGGTGCTCGCCGCGCAGGCCGGCATCGCGATCGGCAACGCCCGGCTGTACGAGACGGCCCGGCAGCGCGAGCGCTGGCTCGAGGGCGCGGCGGCCGTCACCACCGCGCTGCTCACCGGGGACAGCGCCGACGACGCGCTGACGACGGTCGCCGAACGGGCCCGGCTCCTCGCCGGCGCCGACGCGGGCGTGATCCTTCAGCCGACCGCCGAGGGCGGCATGGAGATCGTGACCGCCTCGACGCCCGACGACCCGGACGGCATCGTCGGCGCGGCCATCGCGCCGGGCAGCCCCGTCCTGGAACAGCTCCTGGGCGGCGAGCCGGTGTTCGTCGCGGACTCGGCGACCGATCCGCGCATGACGACGCACGTGCGACACCGGTTCGGGCCCAGCATGATGCTGCCCCTGGAGGCGAGCGGCCGGCTGATCGGGACCCTCGCCCTCCCCCGCCGCCGCGGCGACCGCCCCTACACGGCAGTCGAACGGCTGCTCGCCACTCAGTTCGCCTCGCAGGCCGCGCTCGCTCTCGTCCTCGCCGACGCCCGGCGCGGCCGGGAGCGCCTCGCGGTCTACGAGGACCGCGACCGCATCGCCCGGGACCTGCACGATCTGGTGGTACAGCGGCTGTTCGCCACCGGCATGATGCTGGAGTCCACGCAACGCCGCCCCGGCGCCGAGGACGTCCGCGACATCCTCGGCCGGGCGGTGGACGAACTGCGGTCCACGGTCCAGGAGGTGCGTACGACGATCTTCGCGCTGCAGCAGCCCCCGGCCGACCCGCCGGCCGGACTGCGCGGCCGAGTGCTGCGCGAGACCGCGTCCGCCGCGGCCCTGCTCGGCTTCCCGCCGTCCACGCACTTCACGGGCGCCGTCGACACCCGCGTACCGGACCGGGTCGCGGACCGCCTGCTCACCGCCCTGCGCGACGCCCTGACCGACGCGGCCAAACGGCCGGGCGTCTCCCGTGTCGAGGTCGCCGTCGACGCGACCGCCGCTTCACCGGGCGGCGGGGACGAAGTACGGCTGACGGTCGGCGACGACGGGGAGACCGGCGGGGGCGACGGCGGCGGGACGACGGTCACGTGGCGGTCGCCTCTGTGAGGGCGCGGGAGGGCCGGGAGGGTGGACCGGACCGGAGCCCGCGGACAGGGCCTTTACCCATCGTTGGGCCGAGCATTCCCCGGGCCCGGGTGTAGTCCGCTCTCCGGCGGGCAGGCGAACCGACAGCGCCGCCGGACCGCTGCGGGCCGGGACCCTGTTTCCCGGTCGGTCCGACGGCCGACGGGGGCTGTGCGACGTTGGCGAACGTCTGTCAGACGGAGCAAGGACGGACAAGGCGGTGACATGACCCCAGCGGCACCACCACGTCTGGCGGGGACGCCGGCCACCCTGGTCATCGACGGCCGGGTGCACGCCGGCCGGGCACTGCTCGTCCCGCGTGGAGAACTCGTCCACGGGTGCGCGGACATCCTGGCGGAGGCCCTGGCCGCGTTGCCGGCCGGCGTGGACCGGGTCGACCTGGACATGGGCGACGTGAGATTCATGGACACGGCCGGGCTGCGGTTCCTGGACCTGCTGGGCGGCTACAGCCACCGGCAGGCGGTGCCCGCGACGGCGACGAACTGGCGCGGCCAGCCGCTGCGGATCCTGGAGCTGGCCGGCCTGGACACCACCGACCCACTGCGGGCCACCGCCCACCGTCCGGAGCCGGAATCGGCACCGGAGCCGGAGCCGGAGCCGGCCCCGGAGCCAGAGCCGGAGCCGGGACCGGAGTCCGCGCCCTTCACCACCCCCTCGGGCCCGGCCGAGCGGCTGCACGTCCTCCAGGAGGAGGTGGACCAGCTGCGCCAGGCGATCGCCTCCCGCCCGGTCATCGACCAGGCGCGGGGCGTGCTCATGGCGCTGCACGCCTGTACGTCGGAAGAGGCGTGGCACATCCTGCGCGAGGCCTCCCAGCTGTCCAACACCAAGCTGCGCACCGTCGCCGCGGCGGTCACCGCCAGCGCCGAGAGCGACGGCCCGCCCCCGCCGGCCGAGGTGCGCACGGCCCTGCGGACGGCACTGGGCCGGCTCGGACGCTGAGTGGTGCCGCCGGCCCCGGATGGGTACCCGGCCCGGGACCCCGTCCGGCAGGAGGAGGCACCCCGATGAGCGAACAGACCCCGTCCCAGGCGGAGGGCGAACGCGACGACGAGCGGAACGACGCCACCGACCCGCCGCACACCACTCCCTCCCAGGCGGAGGGTGAACGCGACGACGAGGAAGCGGACACGGTGGACGGCGCGGAGCGCGGATGACCCGGCGCCCCCGTCGGTCCGAGGGCGGTGAAAGCATGCCCAGCTCTGCCGACGCCTACCGACGCCTCGGAGTGGCCATGCGCACGTCCGCCCGCGCGGCTCTCCCGCGCGAAGGGGCGGGGTGGTACTGCTCCCGCCAGTCCCGCGGTGAGAGGCCGTAGGCCTGCTTGAACGCCTTGCTGAAGTGGGTCGCGTCCACGAAACCCCAGGTACGGCCTATCGCCGCGATGGTCCGCACCCGGCCGCCCGGGCCCGCCAGTTCCCGCCTGCACTCGGCCAGACGGTGCGTGCGGATCCAGTCTCCGAGGCTGATGCCCGACCGTGACAGCACGGTGTAGAGATGGCGGACCGAGATGCCGTGCGCGGCGGCGATGCGCGGGGCCGACAGGGCCGGGTCGGCCAGGTGCTCACGGATGTACTTGGTGATGCACAGGCTGAGCGGCACCTCCGACACCGCCGCCCGGCCGTGGCCGGCACCGTCGAACTGGGAGGTCACGACGGCCCGGAGAAGTTCGACGCTGGGTCCGATGATCGCTTCGGCGTGCGCCCCGGTGCGTAACTCCTCACTGGCGGCCAGGTGGGAGAAGTACGTGAAGGCGAGGCGCGCGGTGGGATTGCCCGGGCCCAGGGCGATGGCGGCGACGTCGCGCAGCACCCGCTCCGGGAGCGCGAGCGCCTCGCGCGGGATGCGCAGGGAGAGGTAGTCGAAGGCCTTCTCGAAGCGCAGCGTGTACGGGGCGGTCGATTCGAAGACCACGAGGTTCCCCGGCGCGACCAGGCACTGGCGGTCGTACTGACCCACCAGGTTGGTCCCCGTCACCTGAAGACCGAGGAACACCGACGGCTCGGCGTCCTCCCGGGCCAGCCGCTCCGTACGGCGCAGGGACACCGGGGTCCCGTGGGCGGAGCAGACCTTCATGGGCCCCACGGTGCCGAGCCCCATACGGGCCCCTATGGCCTCCTGGGGGGCGTGGTGATCGATGTCGACCCGGGAGAAGGACTTCCACAATGCGTGCCGGATCGTGTCCTCACGTTCCCGTGGTGCCACGACCGAAGTGTCCAGTGTCGCTGACGCGACGACGCGGTGATCTGTTCCCCCCACAAGCCACCCCTCCCTCACGGATATCAGGATGCGGCTAGCCACACCCACCGCACAAGGCACGGACCGTGACCGGTGGCCGGCCACGCGACCGACGAAGAGGGAACTCGTCCGACGGTGCAAGCGACGCGAAGGCTGCCGCTGCCGGCCGGCCCGTTGGCGGGCATCGCGGAACGCATGGCCGGCGGGCACGTCATCGAGGGTGTCGAACGGGCCCGCCGGTACGTCTACGGCGTGCGCGGCCTCCGGATGTGTACGCCTGCAACGGTGGCGTCCCCGCACGCGCGTACCTGAACGTTCCTGCGCCGAGAGGCTGGAGTGGGGCGGGTGGGACTCGAACCCACGGCCGGCGGATTATGAGTCCTTTTCGGATCTTCCGATCCGGCCCCACTCTTGCCTCGATCTTCCTATAACCGCAGGTCAGAGGCACTTCGCCGTTCTGGCCCTGAGCCGGCCTTCCTGATCCTTCCGGGTCCTTCCGTCCACTGCGTGTCCACTGGCCGCCCCCCGAGAGTCCTCCCGAGGGAGCCACTTGAGGATGCCCGCCGGGATCGATGCAGGTTGAGCGGTGGGCGAGTCGAGGTCTCGAACTCGCACGCAGCGGAGTGCCTTACCGACGAGAAAGGCCCCGACCTCTTCGCCCGAGGGTGGAGCCACGCGGCCTTTTGGCAGGTCAGCCGCCTGTTCCCAGACTACCCCGGTGCTGAGCGGTGGTCACGATCAGGCACGCCGCGCTCAGCATCCACTCCCTCCGGGGGCTGGAGCCTGGCCGGCTTTGAAGGTGAGCACCCAGGCTTCAGCCTGCGTGTGAGCCGGGTAGGACGTGCAGACGTATGCACTGGCTGGGAACAATTACGATGAGGCTCCGGTGTCGGCGGACAGTGATGCTGGCTGTCCGAGGTTCGCGTTACGGTGGCTGGACCTAGGAGCGAGGGAGGCGTAGACCGTGACGGCGAGCGCCGATCACCTCAAGGCACTGCTTAGCGCACATGCGGCTGGCGATGACGAGCGGTTCTACAGCATTGCTCTGCAGGTCGCGGCAAAGTCTGCACGACAGGGCCATAGTCGTCTTGCGGCAGAACTGCGGGAGCTGATCGACACTTCGCGAGCAGAGAAGATCAGCCGCCAGCCTGCCCCTACGCCTGTGGTGCAGCCACGCGGGGAGCTGGCGAGTCTCCTTACCGCTGACTATCCAGAGACCCGACTGGCCGACATGACCCTGGCCGATGACACGCGTACGGCTTTGGAGAAGGTACTGCATGAGCAGCGCCAGCGAGGCCGCTTGGAGCGTTTTGGGTTTACGCCCGTACACCGACTACTACTGTCTGGCTCGCCGGGCACAGGCAAGAGCATGACGGCAGCAGCGTTGGCACGAGAGCTCGGTCTGCCGCTATTTACGATCCGCTTGGATGGGCTGATCAGCCGGTTCATGGGTGAGACCGCCTCGAAGCTGCGCCTAGTGTTCGATGCCGCAGCGCAGACGCGCGCTGTGTACTTGTTTGACGAGTTCGATGCGCTGGGTGCTGACCGGGCCAATGGCAATGACGTCGGTGAGGCTCGTCGGATCTTGAATTCGTTCTTGCTCTTCTTGGACCAAGCGCCTGCGGAGAGTCTGGTGGTAGCGGCAACCAATCATCGTCATTTGCTTGACGGTGCCCTTTTCCGCCGGTTCGACTTGGCGATCGTCTACGGGCAACCGTCGACGGACCAGGCTATTGAAGTTCTGCGACGACGGCTCGCCGCAATGGACACCTCAGGGGTAGCGTGGGGAGATCTCTCTGCTCTCACAGAGCAGCTGAGTCACGCTGAGCTGGTCAAGGCTGCCGAGGCGGCCGCCAAGCGGGCGATTCTCGGGGGAAGCGACACGATCGACGCCGACCACCTGAGGGGCGCCCTGAACGAAAGGCACCTCCTGCGTCATGCCTGAGGGTTCCCCTCCGAGCGTCCCGCATCTGCTAGTTCCCTGGTCACCGCGTACGCTGACGCCCCGGCCACCCCGAGCGGCTGGACAGGCTCAGAAGCTGATCGACCGTACCTCCGATCGTCCTGGGCATTCGGCTCGGCTAATCAGCAATGTCGAGGACGCGCAGGCGGAGGCTCTCGGCGCACGGAGCTCGTTGGACCCTCGTGATCGCGCGGACGGGTTCGCTATCCGTGTGGAAGCAGCTCCAGAACATGAGCTGAAGTTGGACTCGCTCGACAAGTCAGGGTTGACGCTCATGAGCGTCCACGAGGCAGATGAGGAGCGGCCGCAGGAAGCCGTGGTGTGGGTGCCTGACGGGTCGGTGCCCACGCTTCTCCGAAAGATCGACCAGTTCACGGAGAACACCAGCTCCGGCAAGCCCAAGAACGCTGCACTGGTCGCAAACGTCGAGCAGATCGAACAAGCCACGGTGGAGAGTCTGTGGCAGGAGCAGGACCCCCTCCCTGATCCCGATGCCGTGATCTGGTGGGAGTTGTGGCTTGACCCCGCGCTCAGCAAGGCGGCCCCCGTAGAAACCCTGCGGCACTTGTCGCGGGTGCATGGCTGGCACATGGCGCAGCGGACCATTGGGATCGGGCATTTCCGGGTCGCCCAATTGCGCACCAACGTGCGCGGACTGACCCAGGTCCTGCGCACGAACGCCTGCCCGTCCGAGATCCGCAGGCCGACGTTCACTGAAGAGTTCCACAGCCGTGAGCTGAGGGACCTACATCGCGACTTCGTAGTCGATCTCGTCGGTCGCCTTCATCCTCCCGCACCTGGCGCACCCACCATCACGCTGTTCGACACCGGCGTGGACCAGGAGCACCCACTGCTGCGCCCCATCCTCATCGGCGCTGACAGCGTCATCGGCGGAGAAGGGCCGGACGATAACGACCCTCGTGGACATGGAACGCGGATGGCCGGCCTGGCAGCCTTCGGGGATCTTGAGGGCGCGCTCTCGTCGACCGCACCGATACGGCTGGATCATCACCTGGAGTCGGTGAAGATCCTTCCGCAGAGAGCCCCGGCAACACCGCAGCCGTTTGGAGAGGTGACGGCGACAGCGGTTGCCACGGCCGAAACAGCGAATCCCGAGCAGTCTCGCACCCGCGTGTTCACCATGGCCGTGACAGCTGAGTCCGGGGAGGGCGTCAACGGAACTGACGGAACGGCAACCCTGTGGTCCGCGGCCGTAGACGCTCTCGCTGTCGGCACGGACGTGACAGTGACACACGACCGCATCGACCTGCTCGGGCCACCAGAACCCGATCAAACACGCTTGATCGTCGTCTCCGCTGGCAACGTCCGTGACCACCGCGCCACCGACCTCATGGATGGAAACGGAACGGCCACCTACCTGGATCTGTGCGACACCTCCCGAATCGAGGATCCGGCGCAGGCGTGGAATGCGCTGACCGTCGGCGGTCATACCGAACTTGCTCATGTGCCTACTGCCGAGGATTTCGCCGGCTATCGGACGGTTGCAGCGCCCGGGCTGCTTTCCCCGCACAGCCGCACCTCTGTGATGTTCCGCGACGCTGCGGCTTTGAAGCCTGACATCGTGATGGAGGGAGGCAACCTCCTCGTCGATGACGACCTGACCGTGGTCAGCGGCCACGACGCGGTCTCTCTTACCACCACGGCCCGCTCGCATCTCGGTCAGTTGCTCACCACGATCGATGCCACGAGCGCCGCGACGGCGCAGGCTGCCCGCCTCGCAGCTCTCGCCTACGCCCGCTATCCGAACCTGCATGCAGAAACCGTTCGCGGCCTGCTCGTACATGAGGCCCAGTGGACCGACGCCATGATCGAGGGCGTCTACAACCGCAATGGTCGCCGCAAGATCGGTGCGGGTCAGCTCGCCCGCACCGTGCTGCGACGCTACGGCTGGGGTGTGCCCAGCGAAGAGCGAGTGTTGTCCAGTACTGCCAGCGCCGTCACCATGATCGTTCAGGGCTCGTTGAAGCCCTTTGTCCGCGACAGTAGGACGGTGCGCCTCGGCGAGCTGAAGCTGCATGAATTGCCCTGGCCTCGTGAGCAGCTTCTGGATCTGGACGCCGAGGAGGTGCGTCTGCGGGTAACGCTGTCCTACTTCATCGAACCCAACCCGGGCCGACGCGGCATGCTCGGGCAGCACACCTACGCCTCCCACCGTCTCCGCTTCGCTCTCAAAGGTCCCTTCGAGACCATGGAGGAGTTCGAGAGGCGGATCGCCCAAGCCGCCCAGGCAGAGGACGACGCCCGTACGAGCATCCGGCCCTTCGACGCCGATAAGAACTGGCTCGTGGGCCCAACCAATCGTGACCGCGGCTGCCTGCACGCCGACATCTGGAGAGGCACTGCCCGGGAGCTGGCTGACTGCGGTGTCCTTGCCGTCTATCCCGCCGGCGGTTGGTGGAAGTACCACAACAGCTCCGACCGCGTCGGCCGGAGCGTTACATACGGCCTGCTCATCTCGCTGACCACCCCTGAGGTCAGCGCCGACTTGTACACCCCCACAGCCATCCAACTCGGTGTCCCCGTCCCTGCTGAACTCCGCACCACAACAGACACAGCCGTCCCCGTCGAGACACGCCTGTTCTGATGGCCATAGAACGGGGGAGGTAGGAATGGGTCTCACCGCGATTGATCCCTCCTTCGGGATCCTGGACGCCACTCAATCGGATCTGGGCTGTGGGCGGGACTGGGCAAGCGTTCACCGGATGCGGCCTCGGCCGATGCTGTTATGTCCGGCCTGCCACCACCGCGTCCATGCCAAGCTTTCCCCAGGCGGCGTACGGTTCTTCGCCCATGATCCGGGAGCATCTCGGCAGTGTGCGCTGGCGGGTGAGTCGGTCGAACATCATCGACTGAAGCTGGCACTAGCCAGCTCCGTCCGCGAGGCAGGGCACCATGCGTCCGTTGAGGCGGCCGGGCCCGAGGGACTATGGCGTGCGGATGTGTTGTCTACCAGCCCCGATGGCGCCACCCGCTGGGCCTGGGAAGCTCAGCTATCCGCAGCAACCAACACGAACATAGAGGAGCGCACCGCCCGCTATGCCACCGACAGCATAGAAGTGTGCTGGGTGTCTGACCGACCCAGCACTTGGCTCGGAGCCGCTCCGTCGCTGCTAGTGAGGCCCGCTGGCATCGGTGACTACGCCGTGGAGGCTGGCACAGCACGGTTCGTCACCGAGGAATGCGCCTGCAGCCACGGCCACCGTACGTGCCCGGCTGGTCGGCACGGACACTGGGAAGGCGGACACGAGGCCCCTTTGGGAGAGGTAGTCGACCGTATCCTCCACGCTGCCCTGCTGCCCCATGCCCCCACAGTGCCGGTGGTGCTGGAAGCCATGGGCGCTTGGCGATGGTTGTGGGCGACGTCGGAGGCGATCGCAGAGGCAGAGGTATACGCCGAAGACGAGCGTGTCGGCCGGGAGCGTTGGCGCAACGAACAGATTGATTACGCTGTCCGCCGATTCCCCGAGGCCAACGCCCCCTTCGTCAACCAGTGGCAGCAGACGCTCGCTCCAACCGCGCGGCAGCGATTGCAGGACGCCGCGCTGGCGCAGGCCCGCGCCGAGACCGGCAAGCCAGCATTCGTTCATCTGACAGCGACGGCGTATCACTTCGGATGCGGAATTCTGGTCACGGTTGGCTCGGCCGTACCCAACTCAACCCGGGGCTGGTACGGCCTGATCCGCCCCGATCCCACCCGGCTCGACATGAAGCTGGTCGAACAGCTCGGCTTGGTGCTGTTCACCACCCCCTGTGAGTCGGCCGCCCTAACCAGAGCAGCCCCGCCCGGAATCCGCGTCATCACGGTCGCGACCCAGGTGTGACGGTAGCTCGACGCCTCATCGCCAACCATGGATGAGTCCTTTTCGGATCTTCCGCTTGCGGCCGGATCCTGCCCTGATCTACCCATTTCAGCAGGTCAGCGCATGCAACCTTCGGACCTGCGCGTGGCCTTGCTGGTCCTTCAGGATCCTTCCGTCCACTGCCTGTCCACTACGGGTGCACCGTGAGCCATCCGCGACGGCCACTGGGGAACCCCGCCGAGGACAGGTGTACAGGCAGAGGCCTGGTGCCTCCTATGACCCAGAGCCCTGCCACCATTGCCTGATCCATCGCCTCAGTTTGGCGGAAGGCTCAGTGCTCAGTGCTTTGAAGATGCGGAATCTCGGTAGGCGCTTCCGGAAGGCCAAGGACTCACCCACTACGGCGTCATTACCGGTGGCGTCAGCGAGCTGGGCGGCGGCATCGAAGGCTCGGGCCTGAATCCGAGCGATCTCCTGCTGGCGTCATCGATCGGGTACCCGGTATCGATCAGCATCCTGACGCCGGTCCCGACCGACGGGGCTGCGGCACCTACGCCCTTCACTACCTGCCATCGCGGCCTCGTCTGTGGGTTCGTCGTCAGCGTGCTCGGCGCCCGCGATCGTGATCGTCTGCTCGGAGCCGAGGAGATAGCCGAGCGCGGTGTCGACCAGCTTCGACGCATCGCCGAGATCGCGCCGCCCGGTTCCGGCTTCGTCATCGCCGGTTATCGCTGCGACGTGGCCGGCCTGATTGGAGTCGTACGCGGCCAGCAGACGGTAGGCGGCGAGGCGACGAGGCGCCGCAGGTCCTCGTCGGGCACCCAGGAGGAGGTCAACTCCGCCCAGGCGTCGCGGCCCGGTCGGCGCGGGTCGGCCATGACCGGCTTGTAGTCCAGCCAGCTCCAGAGGTCGGGGATCAGCTCGCCGTAGGCCCAAGGCGCCCCTCCAGGCAGTCGGCCCCGCGCCGCAGGCGCCCCCCCGTGTCCGATACTCCACCCCAGACCGCTCATAACGGAGTGATAACACCGGGCGAGAAGATTCCGTGACCTTTCGTGCGTATTTTTGTGCTTAAGTGCAGGTCAAACAACACCCTCCTCCCACATGATGCGGAGAAGTCACCCTCTCCCTTCACGGTGACTCCGGTAGCCTTCATGGCATGGAGGTAGGGCGGTGACCATGGACGAGCTGAAGTTGGGCGAGGTAGTAACGCGGCGTGATCTGCACTCGCGCTTCGGTGGTACCCCCCAAGGCGGCATCTCACCGTCGACGCGGTCTCAGATGGTGATGGTCTTCGTCACCGAGCGACCTAGCCCGGACGACTTCACAGGGTGGGGGGACGACGGAGTTTTCCATTTTTCAGGCGCTGGCATGCACGGCGACCAGGAGATGACGCGAGGAAACCTCGCGCTGCTGCGCCACAAGGAGCAGGGGCGCGCGGTGCACTTGTTCCACCAGCTCCGGAAGCACTCAGACGAACCAGGTCGGCTCTATCGCCATCTAGGGCGCTTCGAGGTCGACTCTGAACAGCCGTACTACGTCGCGGACGCCCCAGATGCCGACGGCTACATGCGGACCGTGATCGTCTTCCGACTGCGGCCGGTCGGAGCCACTGTCCCCGACGGACCGCGCCTGCCGGTCACTCCGCTGACCGAAACACGCGTCACCAGGGCGGCGGACTTCAGGCTGGCCAGCGTGCGCCGACAGCCCCAGGAAACCGCCGGAGGCATCGTCAAACGCTTGACTGCGGAGTACGCCAGCCACCTGAACGGTCTTGGGCGCGAGGTCGTCACCGCACAGGTGCGCGTGAAGGGCGAAACCTCGGTTGCTCGTGTCGATCTTCTGGACGTCACCGAGAACAGGCTGATCGAGGTGAAACACAGCGCCGCCCGGCAAGCAGTCCGGACGGCGATCGGCGCCCTCATGGATTACCGCCGCTTCTTCGACCCGACTCCCACCCTCGTGCTGCTCGTGCCCGCAGCCCCGAGGGCGGACCTGCTCGACCTCTGTGCGTCCCTGTGTATCGAGGTCGTATGGCCGAACCCTGAAGGAGGATTCACGTCGACCCATGACTAACGGCTGAGGCAGTACGCGCAAGGCAATGCGCCGCCGCCCCAGCCGCCGTCTGGTTACCACAGGGGTCCTAGTCGCTGTGAGTAACCGTGCCCTTGTCCAGCAAAGAACAGGAGCTACTCCATTATGTGCGAAAACAACGCCGTGCCTGAAGTCAGCAACGGTCACGACGCCACTGCGGCCCGAATCTACGGGCTCGCCCTGGTGGCCGGCGTGCTGCTGATCATCTTCGGGAACACCAGCCCGGTCGAAGCATCGGGATTTGTCTCCCCGTTCCTGGTCATGTTCGAGCAGCGGCGGTAGCTAGCCGGTGGCGGTCGCTCCAGTGGTGCGACCGCCACCGTGCCCGAGGCAGATCACCCCGTCGGTTCACACCACGAATCACGGCTTCTTCCCGGCCGCCTCAGCCGTGGCCTCGTCGTAGCCGGGCATGCCTGCGGGCGGAATCGAGGAGCAGGTGCCGAGGAAGCTGTCCGGTCGCTTGCGCTCTGCTCGTGCTCGCCGAGCTGATCCCGCCGGTCGGCGCGCTCGATCTCGCTCCCGCTGGAGTAGTCGGGCGCTGCACCGTTGGCGATCTTTTGCAGCTGCAATGCCAGGCCCTCGCTGCGCCCGAGCCGGTACGTCTCGCGTACGCAGTCGAAGTGTGCGGCGCGCTGGCTTCTCCGCTCCGGACGAACAGCCCGTGAGGCACGCGACCGCGAGGGTGCGCGGCTTCGTCGTCGCCTGCCGCGATGCGGAGGCGACGAGGAAGCGGTCTGCCCGGGCGTTGAGGCTGAGTCCTCGGTGATGCGGGCGTGGCGACCAGTTAGCTGGCTGCGCCCGGGCACCTGTGGTCGAGAGCATGGCGACGGCCACTATTGTGAGCCACCTCATTTGCCGGTGAACTTGTCGCATGCACCGCTGGACAGCGTTGAACGACCGACAACTCGCGCTCCTCAGAGACATCGCCGATGGAAAGGATCCCAGCGCCCAGGACCCGGGCATGCGGCGGTCAACCTATGCGCTGCGCGATCGAGGTCTGGTGACGGTCAGCCGTCAGGGTGGCGGTTGGCAGACGCAGGTCACCGAGGCTGGTCAGTTCTACTTGGAGCGCGGTCATCATCCGGAGCATCCGACACTTGGCGGTGCTCCGGGTGAAGCGTCAAAGACGTCGGTGACCGTGGCAACGGGCACAGGCCGTGATTCCGAGACGACAACTACACCGCGCCGGCGCAAGGGCACGACCGCGCAGAAGAAGCCGCCAACGCCCTACAGCGAAAGGCCCATCCCTGTAGCGCGCCGGGCGCAGGCAACCAGGCTCGTCGAGCGATTGGTCGCAGAGCGCCATGTTGTCATCTCGGAGCCGGACGAAGCTGAGATTACAGAGTGGCGGCGTGTCGTCGACTTCGCCAAGCGGCACGGACTTGCTCCGGCAGGGAAGCGCATCGAGAAGCAGCGACTTTGGAATGCGGGTCGGGACCTGCAGATTTCGCTGGTGGATGGCCCGCACGCCAACTCTGGGCGCAGGTCCTCGGTGGACAACCCGCGAGTTCCAGTACCTGCGCAGCTGCGCTCACCTCACCGCGTCGTGGTGGGGTTGCGAGATAGTGAGCGCCGGCTTCTCATGCCACCCTCCCTGCGACGCCGAGCTCTGTTGCTGCTCCAGGGACTGGCCGCAGAGGCTGAGCGCCGGGGGTACAAGGTCCGGGAGCATCCCGCCCTCGAGCGTGACAATCGTTCAGCGCACTACTACAACGGCCGGTACTTCCCCGCGAGCTGCCGGGAAGGGGTGCTGGACATCGTCATCGATGGCTTCACCTGTAGCGTCACGATCAAGCAGGAATTTCCCCAATCTGCTGACCCAGATCGCTCTCAGCAGCTCGCCCTGGACGTCGGTTACAGCCGATCCCATAGGCAGCACCACTGGGGCGACCGCAAGCGGTCGAAACTCGAAGACGTCCTGGGGATCGTGCTTCAGGAGCTGGAGACCCGGGCGATCGAGGAGCGGCAGAGGGAGTTGGATGAGAAGCGCGCGAAAGAAGAGCGCCGCATCCGCTGGGAAGCGGCCATGGACGCTGCCAAAGAAAAGGCTGCTCAGGCTCGGTTGGGAACGATCCTCCGTGAGCAAGCAAAGCAGTGGCAGGAAGCGCACGCGCTCCGCCAGTATTGCGACGCCCTGGAACGCCGGCTCGACGTACCGGCGGGAACAGAGACCGACGTCGAATCGGCTCGTGTCTGGTTGCGGTGGGCACGCGAGTACGTAGAGACGCTGGACCCGCTGACACAACTACCGACTATGCCGTCTGGGCTGGCGTTCGAGCCTGAAGACCTCAAGCCATACCTCAATGGTTGGAGTCCGTATGGACCGGAGGGGCGCACGGTGGGGTGGGGATGACTTCGGTCGAGCGGACCGCGTATCCGCGGTTCAAGCGACTGATCCCCGCGCGTGAGCTGCGTGTGTTCTTCACGTCGTCATAGGAGGAACGCGCCTGAGCGGAGGAGGCCGAGACTTCAACGAGCACCGGCTCGCGCAGCTGCTTGCGCTGAAGTCGTACCGGCGCATGGCTGCTTCCCCAATGCGTACAGGTGCCGAACCAGGTAACGAAGCTCATGCGCCAGGCGGCAGAGCTCCCTGTAGCCCGATCCATCCGTTGTCAAAACGCCAAGTGTGCTCGCCCGTTCGGGAACTAGGCTGCCCGGATGGCACGATCGTGGACCCGGCTGCACGAATTCCTCGGCCACCCGCCGGGACCGGTGACATACGAGATGGTCGCCGAGGCCGTTCAGCGGAAGCTCGGCGAGAGCGACGACCTGGACTGGAAGGAGGCCCTGCCAGCCACCTCGCCAGTTAAGGGCGAGTGGAACGAGTTCGCCAAAGACGTCGCCGCTATGGCCAACACCCGCGGCGGTCTGCTCGTCTACGGCGTCAGCGACGACATCGCGATGGTCGGCATCGACCTGGACGAGGTCAACGACAAGCAGCTGGGCCAGTGGCTGCGCGTCCATCTGCAGCCCGCAGTGAGCGGAGTGAGCTACGTCAAGCTCCCGGCTACCGACGGTACCGGCAAGGACATCCTTGTCGTCGACGTCCCGGCCAGTGAGATGGCGCCGCACTTCCTCTACGGATGGCAGCAGAAGGACAAGGACAAGACCACCTTCAACGCCCCCTTCCGGCACCGTGACGACACCGACTACATGGCCGAGCACCAGATCGCGCTTGCGTACCGGGAACGCTTCGCCCGCCAGGCGGCTGCCGAAGCCGCTCTGGACCAGCACGTTCAGCACGTCACGGACCTCGTCCTGGGAGAGTCGGAAGCCCCTGCGGCATGGCTGGTCGTCGCCGCACGGCCCACGCGTCCCATCCCCAGGATGGTGCCACCGCTGTCCCGCTCGGAGGCGCAGCATGTCATGTACCAGAGCGGGAAGCGCGCGGAGGCCCTGCTCGCTGACGCCGTACCGATGCCCCGGCTACGGGTCCCCCAGCTCTTCCATGATCTCCTCGACAACAATCCACGCAGGGGCCTGCGCCGCTGGGTCGACACCAACATGCTCGTCCCGTCCCGCGCTACGCGCCGACGCGGCGTGCTGGTGGAGCTCCATCACGACGGTACGGTCGTCACTGCCGTCGATCTCTCCCACAACGCCCTGCCGGCGCCGCAGTCGGAAGTCGTACTGCCAGTGGCCACGCCGGTACTCACCAGTGCTGTCTTCGAGACGGTCGCACTCGTCCACGAGCACCGACTGGCGCTGCGCATGGACGCTCCCATCGAGCTTCGGGCCGTTCTCGGGACGCAGCGCACTGGACTCTTCCGCTTCACTCCAGTCGTCCTCGGCCACAGTCGCCCCGAGGTAGCCGAATGGGCACGGCAGCCCTCCGCCGTGCAGCCCGCCCACAGCGACCTGGCGCCCTTCGCCGACGATCAAGCCCTCACCGCCGGTGCCACCGAGCTCGCAGAAGGATTGTTGCACCAGTTCGGACTCGAAATCATGCCGACGTGAGGCCATCGGCACGCACGGGAGTGACCGTCAGGTCCAGGGAGAGCGTGGGGTTCCGGTTTCAAGGGACCTTCACGAAGCGGCACACGCGGTCAGCCGCTCTGCTGCGGAAGGCGGCGGTGAGCGAAGACTATGTCCCTCACGCGTTCTACAGCGGCTGGGGCGATGCGGGCCAGTACGGGCAAGGCGTGGTACCAGCCGTCGCCGGCGAGCGCGCTTGCCGTGAACTGCCGGGCCTCCTGCGCCGTTTCCGTCATGTCGGGCGGGATCTGGGCAATGGCGAGTGTTCGAAACGTGTCGGTGAAGGCTGTGCTGGTGGATGCCGAGACGGCGCGGATGCCTGACGGCGTCCGGGTGAGATAGCCGGCCACGGCCGCGAATGCCTCGGCACGGTCGTAGGGGACGTTGTGTCGGCTTGCGCGATGGCGTGCGGCATCGAGGTTGCCGAGTGCCGCGTGGGCGATGGCGATGGCCCCGGTCGGCAGCCCCCACGGGGCGTTGCCGGTCGACTTCTCCTCCCACGACGTCAGCGTGTTGCGGGCGATGTCGCGTTCTTCCCGGGCATGCAGGAGGAGCACCGTGAGGAGGTCCTCCGTATCCAGCCAGGTTTCGGATTCCTTGAGCTTTAGCGCCACGTGTTCGGCGGCTTGGTGAAGGCGGCCAGCGCAGTTGGCGTCAGCATCGGCGATGGCGGCGAAGAGCTCACCGAGCTCGGCCATACGTCCGCTCCAACCACGCGGTGATGAGTCTGCGGTCAGAAGACGTTCTCGTTGACGGTCGATGAGGTCCACAGCGGTGGCCGGGTCGTAGGACCGCAGCCCGGCCGCGACGGCCACCAGCGCGCGCTGCCTTCTGTCGTGATCCGCCGGGCCGGTCTCCTCGGCGAGGGCCAGGGCACGGTCACGTTCGCCGACGTAGGCCAGGGCCTGAGCAGCGGCGCCCTTTGCGTCGGCCACCTCCCGGCCCGGAGCGCCGTCGAAGAAGGAGAAGTTGTCGGCGCCTTCCAGCGTCCGGGTATGGTCGGCGGCCTCGCACGCCAGTCGTCGAGCATCCTCAGGATGCCCGGCCGGTGAGGCTGTGGCGGCTGCCGCAGCGAGCGCCTGCACTTGCTCGACAGGGTTCCGGAGACTCCGTGCCAACTGCGCGCCGTCACGCTGCCGGCCGATGGCCGAAAGTGCGGCGCACAATGAGATGAGCCAGGTCTCCCGTGGCTGGTTGCGCCGAGTGCCTCGGCCTTGGGGAGATCCGAGTGCTTCCAGCGCCTGGGACAGCAGCCGACTCGCCTCGTCGGGCTCGTTACGCTCCGCGAGTCGGTATGCCTGCTGAGCCAGCGTCTGTGCCGATGGTTCCTCGCCGGGGTCGTCGAGGCCATCGGCGAGCGTGGCCCGGGCCCCGGCGAGCGTGTCCATACCCATCAGCCCGATGTGCCTCTCCTCGGGCACGCAAGCAACGAGACCGTGCGCGCGGTCCACCGAGCCTGTGTCCACCAGGGCCCGTACGACGGCGGTCAGCATGGGGCTGAGGAGCATGGTCAGATCGGATCCGTCGTCGGCCGACAGGCCATCGGGGTCTCCCAGCGCAGCCTCCAGGCGTTGTGCAGCCCGGTCAGCCAGGGTGTTCGCCTGTTGCGGGCGGGCGGTGGCCAGGGCCGAGGCTGCGGAAGCGTCGACGGCGCAGGCGGTGAGACGTGCGGGGAACGCTTGGGTGTACTGGCTGATCCGTTCGTACATCCGGTCGGCTTGTTCGCCTTCGGCGGCCGCGGCGACGGCGGCCCATGCCGACACGGGCGCGCTCGGATCGGCCGGAGAGCCGTCGGCCAGCTCCTCGGCATACCGCTCGGCCTGCCCCAGCAACTCCTGAGCCAAAGCGGGGTCGTGAGACTGGGCTGCGAGGGCGGCCCGGGCCACCACAGTGGCTCCGGCTTCGTCGCCGGCTGCTGCCGACGCCCCGAGCTTGCCAAGCAGTTCGCGTCCCTGTCGCAGCTCGCCGACGGCCATCAGTGCTACGGCGGCCTCCCCGGTGGCCTCCTCCGCCTCCTGCTCATCTCCGCTTGGCGGAGCACTTTCCCGGCGGGCCCGCTCAGCCCATCGTGCGGCCTCCGACGCCGCCTCAACGGCGTGCCGGTCGTCGATTCCGACCAGGACATGGGCCAGCTTCGCCAGCCGAACAGCCTTTTCTGCCGGAAAGGGTGCAACGAGCGCAAGATCCATGGCGCGCCGAGCGTGTCCCAGCCTGGCGAACGCCACCGGGACACCTGCTGGCAGGGCCCTGGCCCGCTCGGCGAGCATGGCCGAGGAGGCCGCCAGCGCCGTCAACGCCACCAAGTCGTCGGGACGATGGCGTCGGACCGTCTGGGCGGTGAGCTCGATGTGGGAGAACGCCGTATCCAGTGAGGCGCGCTCCAACAGGGCACGTTGACGATGCGGGTCGAGGGCGATCTCGGTCAGCCGCTGGATGTCGCCGAGGCTGTACAGCATGCGCGGGTAGTCGTAGAGCAGGTAGGACGGAGTATCGGACGGCCAGTCCCGGGCGCGATAGCCATCCGCCCACTCGTGCAGCTGCCTCTCGAACCCGGTCACGTCGCCCAAGGCGGTCAGGGCCTCCCGACGAAGCTCCTCGTGGCCCAGCGCATGGGCGTGCGAGGCGGTCGGAGACTCGGACACGAGGACCTGGCCGTGGCTGCCGGGGATGAAACTGCGGCCGGTGATCCCCCGCAGGAGCCTGTCCACCCGGTAGGGGCGCACGCCGACAAGATGGGCCAGGTCGGCGGCCGTGAGGCTGCCGCGGGCCGCGACCAGCAAGCCGAGGAGGGGGACTCCGACCTCCTCGTCGTCCAGGAGCCGATGCAGCTCATGCCGGGCGAAGGCGCTGATGCCAGGGGCGTGAGACCAGGGATCAAGCGTGCGGACGATGTGTCGGGCGCGCAGGGGATGGTCAGGGGGAACGTCGTCCGGAACGGGCGGGCTGGGCCGGCCGGTGACCAGCACCCGCATGCCGCCTGGCGGGACCTTCGGCAGCAGGGCGGCGATGCTCAGCCCGTCGGTGGCGGGTCCCTGGTCTTCGTCGAGGCCGTCCACGATCAGCACCAGGCGCCGCCCCCGGCCCTGGCACCCCTCCGCTGCGGCTCGGCAGAGGTCGATGAAGTCCTCGGGCCGGCTTCCCACGGTTCCAACGTCCCGCTGGGCGACCGCCGCCAGTTGCCGCATCACCGTCTGGAGGAATCCCTGCCGGTCGTTGCGGCCCAAGCGATCGGTGACGAAGCAGGACACGATCTCCACGCCGTCCGGCCGGTGCCGGAGAACGAAGTCGGAGACCAGGGCTGATTTGCCCGCCCAAGCAGGCGCCTGCCACCACCCGTACGCGGATGTATGAGGGGAATCCTCTGCGGTACAGAACGCGCTCAGTTCCCGTAGCTCGGCATCCCTGTCCAGCAGCTGCACGGGAAGGACATACTGCTCGATCCAAGCGGCGTGGCTCTCGTCTCCCCGCGATGACGGCTTCGCAGGCGCGAGAGGCGAACGGAGTGGCTGGGCGTCATCCAACAGGGTGCGCCACCAACGCGTGTCACACGGCACATTCGCCCAGGTGCTCCACTGCTGGACCACGGCGATCAGTTGCTCACTGCTGCTCGGATCCGGAGTCTTCGATCTGTTCCAGTCGGGGTTCAGCCACTCCGCCAGGCGCCGGTCGACCTTCGAATCACGGCCGCCGACCGCACGGGCGACAGCACGACGCGAATGCTCCCGCCCTGCCTGACGGCGGGCGGCTTTGGCTTTGGCCTCCAGGGCCCGCAGCGCGTCGTACAGCTCACGAGCCTTGGACGACTCCCCCACCTACTCCGCCCTCCCAGAGTGCCCGCCGCCGCCCGTCTGCCCGCCTCAGGGCACAGCGGGCACGGCAATGACCAGGAGCGTAGAGGCACTTCGCCCGCCCTGCCCGCCCTTTGGGACATCCACCACCCACACGCGGCACGGTCATCCCTGTCCGGCCCCACCGGTCGGCGGACACCGAGGAGAGGAACACATGAACATGACCACGCCCGTAGCCCGCAAGCTGGGCCGTGCCGCGCTCTTCAGTCTGGTCCGTGGCGCATGCTGGGCACTGGGCTCAGCACTCGTGGCGGGCATTGTGTGGTGGATCCAGAACCAGTAGCCGCTCAGGAGGGGCGCCTGGGCCGCGCGATGGCGCCGCGCGGTTCGTTCGTGTGGGTCACGGTTCGCTTCCCTGCAGGGCGGCCCCGGGCGGCGTACCGGCCGGGGCCGCGAGGGCGGTCAGAGGGCGTGGAGCGCGGCTTCGTCGTCGGCTTGGTCCTGGGCGGCCGATGTGCGGAAGACCTCGAGGAAGCGACCTACCGGGACGCCTTGGTTGAGTCCTTGGTGGAGGTGGTGGGCCAGCAGATAATCGTTATCGATGGTCATGGCCTCGCGGAGGGCGAGGCGCGCGGCGCCAGGGTCGTCCTGTCGCCAAGCGACCCAGGCGAAGAGGGTGAGGAGGGCGGGGGCGAGTTCGGTGTAGGGCGGGACGCAGCGGCGGGCCAGGTTGGCCCAGAACTGTCGTTCGTACGGCACGTCCTCTTCCGGTCCCGAGGACAGGGCGCGGTCGCGGGCGCGCCGGTCCTGCAGGCCGAGGATGATGCGTGCGGCGGGCTCGTCGCCGATGGGGGTGCCGTTGCGCAGGTCCTTCAAGGTCCCGTCGATGATGTTGAGGGTGCCTTGCCGCGCGATGAGTCGGCCGCGCGGGGTGCGGCTATTGGGAAGGAAGTCTGCACTGGCCTCATCAAGAGCTTGCCGGTAGCGGGCCGCATTGGTGTAGCTGGGCCGGTACTCGCTGGCGATCTCGCGGCTGGGGCGGCCGGGGGAGCGGCCGAGCGCGCGGAGTTGGGCGGTGATGCTCTCGGGGTGGTTGCCGGCGGGCAATGGTTCGCCCTCGCAGCAGCCGGGCCAGTGGCAGCTGTAGTCCCACCAGTGGTTTCCGACGATGCCGAGGACGAGCTTGACCGGAGCGTCGCGGAAGTTGACGAAGGCATCGATCATCCAGTCGGCCATGTGGCCGAGGAGGTGTGCGGTCGCTTCGGGGCTCTGTCCGGGCTGGGGGTTGCGGTAGAGGCAGACGACGACGTCGAGGATGTCGATTCCGCGGTCTCGGGTGGAGTGGATGAATTCGGGGGCGACGGCTTCTGCGATGAGGCGCCATTGTGTGGGGTCTTCGGGGAGCGGCAGCGCCATGACGGGTCCGGCGAGGCCGACGTTGGTGATGCCGTGCACCACGAGGGCGTTCTCCGGGGTGTAGCCGAGGAGGAACGGCATCAGTTCGAGGAAGTCGCGGGGACTGGCGATGCGCAGCGGCTCGGTCATGTCGTGGGTCCTTCGGTTGTGGTGTCGGCCTTCTGCTCGTCGGTGGTTGTGCTGACGTGCTTGGGCTTGTGGGCGAGTGCTGGAAGCAGGTGGTCGCGGACGAGCGCGCCGAGGTCGTCGGCCAGGTCCTTGCTGTTGCGTGTGGCGAGGACGGCGTGCCAGGTGCGGCCGGGCTGGAGCCGGGCGTCGGTGGCGGCTTGTGCTTCGGCCTGCTCGATGTCGGTGCCGTCGGGGATCGGCGGCAGGTCGGGGCCTGCGGTGATCCAGGTCTGGATGGCGAGCCCGCGGGGCTGGACGCGGAGGCCGATGCGGTGGCCGTCGGGGTGCTGGTAGGCGGCGGTGCGGTCGGGGGTGTCGGTGTGCTCCTTGCTCCACGGTGGGTCGAGGGTGGGGGCGAGCTGGTCGAGAGGCGGCAGGTCGATCTCGTCGCGAGGTCCGGCGAAGGCCGGGCGTCGGCGGCGCGGTGCCGGGGTGGTGCCGGGTCGGTCGAAGGGATCGGGTTCGGTCACGCGGCGTTCTCTTTGCTGGGCATGAGTTCGTCAAGAAGGGCGAGGGCGCGGCGGTGGGCGACGATCGTGGAGGCGGTCTCCATGTACCGGTCGCGCTGCTCGAAGGCTTCTTTGGCTTCGGCGCGGGTCTTGGCGTAGTCGTCGTCCGGGGCGAGGGAGTCGGCGCAGCCGATGAGGCAGCGCGGGCCGAGGTCCCAGATGATCGCGTTGACGGCGGCGCACCCAGCGGACAGCGAATCGACGTCGTTGCCGTACCAGTGGAAGTCGTGGGTGTTGAGGTCGAGATCGCGCAGGCGCTGGGCGACGGAGCGGAACATCGTGCCGGAGCCAACGGCGGGTTCGCGGAAGGACATGCCGGGCTGGGCAAAGTCCTTGTCCACGGTCATGTTGGCGAGCAGGTCGGTGACGCACGCCGGCGTGTGGTACTCGCCGCGCCACTTCTTGTCGCTCTTGTGGCGGAGACCAGTGAGCAGAGGGCTGAGGACGTCGGCCTCGGAGCGGCGCCAGGGGTCGTCGTGGCCGGTGAGGTCCATCAGACCGGTGTTGATGGCAGCGCGGGTGACGGCATGGACGGCGCGGAGCTGCTGCTTGTCGGGGTCGGGGTTCCAGGCCCAGTCGTGCAGGCGTATCGCACGGTTGATCAGGTCGGGGCGCTTGGTCCAGTGGCCGAGGTAGATCTCCTTGAGGAGCTGCGGGAGTTCTTCGGGCTTGAGGTTGAGCACCCAGTCCGCCAGGCCGGGGACGTTGCGGAGCAGCGAGAGCCCGGCAACGGTGCCGAGGGGGACGTCGATGCTGCTGCCGCCGGAGGACTGGTACCAGGCGTCGAGGACGTTCTCCGCGATCTTGCGGGCGTGCTCGTGCGGGTCGCGCGGGGCTGCGTAGCGGCGGGCGGTGACCTTGCCGGTGGGGCGGGTCTTGGACTTGGCCGGGGGCTTCTTCGCCCACGACGGCGCGGGTCGCGCGGCGGTTGCCGGGGCTGCCGCGCGGGGCAAGAAGTCATCGGACATGACGGCGGGTTCCTTTCTGCGGGCGCGCATGAAGCCGCCCCGGTTCGCAGGGCGCGGCCGGGGCGGCGTGTGGATGAGGTGAGGAGCCGGGTCAGCCGGTCTGCTGGAGATCCCGGAGAGTGGCGAAGATGCCGCGGACCTCGACGGCGTAGGCGGCTTCGGGGAAGCCGGCCTGGCGCAGGCCGCTGATGAGGAACATCAGGGCTGCCTCGTCGGGGTCCATGTCACCGATGAGCTGGGCGAAGCTGGTGTCGCGCAGCTCGTCGGGGCGGTGCTCGTAGCCGACGCGGAGGGTCTGCTCGATGTCGGCGAGGGTCGCTGCGGTCTGCTCGTCGGTGAGGCCGAGCAGCGCGGACCAGGCCGCCAGGGTGTCGTCGTCAACGGGGAGTTTCATGGGCTGGTGCCTTTCTGGGAGGCCCGTGCCCGGCCGCGCGGGGCAGGCCGGGCACGGGCGGGGAGGGGTCAGGCGGCCGGGACGGTGGGGAAGGGGTTGTGCCTGTGGTCCGGGTGGCAGGCGGCGTACAGGCCTCCGGGGAGGCGTTCGGTGATGACGCCCCATCCGGCCCAGCGCATGACGGCGAGGTAGCCGAGGTCTCCGCCTGCGAAGCCGGTACGGCCCTTGGCGCCGGGGTCGGGGGCGATGAACACCCAGCCGGGCAGGTCGCCGGTGTCGTCGGGTAGGACCTGGAAGCCGGGGCGGAGTTCATGGACGCCGTCGGTGTGGATGGGCGGCAGTCCGGCGGCGGTCAGGATGCGTACGGCGGCCTGGACGTGCGGGTGGCCGTGGCATTCGGGCAGGGTGCCGACTCCGGTGTGGAGGGGCCGCTCGTACGGGAGGCGGCCGACGGCGGCCTTGTAGATGTCCATGAGGAGTTGGGCGTCGTCGCGGCGGCCGGCGTGGCGCATGGCGAGGTTCGCGACGATGGCGATGGAGTGCCGGTCCTGGGTGAACAGGCGGCGGAACTGGTCGAGGGTCATGCCGGTGGTCACCTGCACGTGGGCGAAGGTGCGTGAGGCGAAGCGGACGGCGTGGGCGACGTGTTCGGGGTCGAGCCCTATTTCGTGGGCGAGTTGCTGGACTCCGGGCGAGTAGTCGGTCATTGGGTCTCCAAGAGGCGCTTGCGCGTATGGGTGCGCCCCCGGCGGTGGGCCGGGGGCGCGGGGTGCTGCTGGGGTTCGGGGATGGTTAGCGGCGTCCGCCGCATCCGGCGTGGCCGCAGCCGCCGCAGAAGCCGCCGCTGTTGCACTCGCAGCCGCATCCGTGGTTCTGGGTTTCCATTCCAATTCCCCTTCCCATTCGGGCGTTTCCCGAATTCCCTACTTATATCTTAATGGCAAATACCCCAGAAGCAAGATACACCCAACTGAATGCGCATTTAATTTCCGCAATTCAATTCCCTAATTCGCGGCTGCTGGAATGAGGTCGGGCCAGCGGACGGCCTCCAGCGCGCGGCGGTGCGAGTCGGGCACGGGCACGGTCGGGTAGCCGAGCCAGTCGAGTCCCATCGCGGCGAGGATCGTGGCGTCCGCCTGGTCGTAGCGGCCCGGCCCCTCACACGGGACGCCGTACCGCTCGACAGCCACCGAGCGCACCATGCCCTTCGCGATGCGGGCCCGGTCCTTGCGCGGGAAGTCCTGGGCCGGGTTCGCCCGGCCGGTCGCGTAGATCGTGCGCCCGTGCGGGGTTACGACGGCATACGGGATGCGGTGGCGCCACAGGTACTGGGTGACCAGCCACCACAGCCCGGCCAGCTCGTGGTGCCCGGCCTGCCCACCCTGGGCATACGCGGCGCCCTCGACGACCACCAGGTCCGCGCCATCCTTCACGCTCAGCGCGACAGCCGCGACCAGCCAGTCCAGCCGCTCGTGGCTGCGGCGGCGGCCGGGCCGGTAGGCGCGCGCCCAGTCCGTGCCTGCGATGCCGGTCGAGGTCAGCGACAGGTCGAGACCGACAACACGCGGCTGCCACTCCCCTTTCTCCTGGACACTCGGCAGGGTCACCGGGGCGCTTTGAAGTTCGGCGGTCACCGATCACCCTCGCCGGTTGCCGCGCGATGGTCGGTGATAAGCCGGTTCGCCTCAGCCATGGCCGCGGTCTTGGCGCGGGCCGTCCACTCGCCGTCATAACTGCCGGGCGGCCCCCACAGATACCAGCCGGTGTCGTAGTAGCCGTCCTTCGGATTCCTGCGACGGTAGCTCAGTTCCCACCAGCCATCGCGCCAGCGCCACAGGCGCTTCGCGTCCGGGTCGGGCACCCAGCCGGCACGCTCGGCCAGGGCCTGGAAACGCGCCACGTCGGTGCGCAGCATCGCCGCTTCGGCGGCGGCGTCCAGGTCGCGCGGAGCGGTGCACTCGTCACCGCCCGCCTGATGCCCGGGCACGGAGGGGCGAAGGCCGAGCTGCCGCACGGCCTCGTCCCTCTGGCGCGCGACGCGCCGTAGCAGACGGGCCGCGCCAACCAGACCCCGCTCCTCCAGCCACTTCGCCGTGGCGTCGATCTCGACGCCCACGGGACAGTCGTTCATCTCGAACTCCTTCGGCGGGGCCGTCCCAGCGCGCTCCGGGACGGCCCCTGGTGTGCAGCGGGTTACGGGCGGGCGACCTTGGGGGACTTGGGGTCCTTCTGGATGCAGTTGCCGGACTCGGGCATGGCCCGGCGGCCCGCCACGAGGTCCTTGAACCGGGCGCCGGGGCGGAACTTCACGACCCGGCGCTCGGCCACCTCCACCGGCTCACCGGTCTGCGGGTTGCGAGCGGTACGGGCCGGGCGCACCTCGGGGGTTAGGCTGCCGAAGCCGGTGACGGAGACGACTTCACCGGCGGTGACGGCGCGGACTATCGCGTCGAGCGCGGCCTCCACGGCGTCGGCCGCCTGAGCGCGGTTGCCGGTCGTCTTCGCCACGGCCTGGATGAGCTGGGCCTTGTTCACAGGGGTTTCCTTTCGATTCGACTGGGCCGCAGGAGTCGAGGGACGGGCGCGCCACGCGGCGGGCCACGGGTTCAGTCCGTAGCCGGGGTCCGCGATCTGGCCGCACACCGGAGCACGGGAGCACACAACATGATTCATGAATGTCACCTATCTCGACTCAGTCGGGCAGGCGGACGAGGAATTTGCCGACCGCGAGCACCTGGGAGATGGGCAGGGTGATGGCCGCGTAGTCGGCCGAGATCAACCACGGCTCCTCGCCGGAGCGGGGCCGGGCGGGCACGAGCCACTCCGTAGCCGTCCAGTCCGCGTAGCGCGCCCCGACCTCGAGGAACTGCCCGGCGAAGAGGAACAGGCGGGTGCGCAGCGACGAGGACCATCCCTCGCCCGGCACCGGGCCGTCCCAGCCGTGCGGGGTCTGGAGGCCGAGGAAGTCGGGTCCGGCGGTCACCAGAGTGCCCACCGGCCCAAGGGAGCGGAACTCGATCGCCTCGCCGTAGCCGCCGGCGTTCAGCCACCGGGACAGGTCGTCGGCGCTGAGCTGTACGGGGCGCCCCTGCGCCAGCGGGTGGTCGCGAGCGTCGAGCACCAGGCGCAGCAGGGCGCGCCACGGCAGGCGGCCGACGTGGGGTGCGGCGGGGACGGTGAGCTGAGCGAGGCCCTCGGTGAAGCGAAGCAGCTGGTGGCCCCGGCTGGTGACGTGCTCGACGGTGACGGCGTCGGACGACTCCAGCCAGCCGCGCAGCGCGGTGGCGTCGTCGTAGCCGACGGGGGCCGTCCACACGTCACCCGCGACGGGAGTGCGGGCGACGGCGAGCGTCCGGTCGCTGCACGCGACGACATGGAGGTGGCGGGGGGTGCAGTCGAGGACTAGGGCGTCGAGGTCGTTGGCGTCCTCGTCTGCCTGAAAGCGGTGCGGGGCGGCCTGGTCGAGGATGGCCGCCAGGTCGCGGGCCTTGATGGTGAACATGGTGTGTCTCCACAGGAGTTGTAGGGGTGGTGATCAGGAGCCGGAGGCGCGCTTGCGGGCCCGGCGAGCCTGCTGGGCGAGCCGTCCGGCCTCCAGGCACAGGGAGCAAGCGCGCTCCCCGCGCCGGTTGTGGGCACGGGCACCGGCTTCGGTGCCGTGGGTGATCGGGCGTCGGCCGCGCTCGCGCAGTTCGGCGGGCTGAGCGCCCTCGCAGGTCGCGAGGACCTGCCCGTTGTGCCAGAGCCGCCCGCCGCACACGCCGTCGAACAGGCTCGTGCTCGGCAGGACCAGGTCGATGCACTGCGACCGGAACGGGCAGCCTTGGCAGGCCGCGAGGAGGCAGAGGACCAGCGGCTCCGTCAGGGCTTCGGCCACCGTCTCCTCGGACGTGAAGCGGGCGTCCCCGGCGCAGGGGGCCTGGGCGACCCACCCGTTGCCGCTCATCTGCTCCTCCTCCCGTGGGCTAGGCGGTCGGCGGCAGCGGCATCAGGCGGACCTGATCGCTGACGCTGGAGCCATGGGGATGGGCGAAGCCGCGCGGTACCGGCATCAGGTGACGGTCGGCCAGCGGCGGGAGGAGAAAGACCTGTGCCACGAGGCGCGTGAGGGCGTCGTCGCACGCGTTGCTGAGCCGGGGCCGGACTACAGGGGCGGGCGCGTCGCCGTCCGCCTGCTCCTCGATGACCCCGACGACACGACCCCCGCCTGCGCGGCCGTCCACGACGACCGCCGTCGCCGCAGGGTGGTGCCCGCGTATCAGCTCGGCTACACGGGCCGCGCGGTCGACCGGGGGCAGCTCCAGAAGCCAACTGCCGTCCATGCCCGTGTTGCGATGCACGAGCGCCCAGGCCGGTGAAGTCGGGGGCAGGAGCGCGTACTCGGCGTCCAGGGTGATGTCCGAGTCAATCTCGTTGAGCGGATGCCCGGCCTGGGTGCCGTCCCACAGCCAGGGGCACGCTCCCAGCGGGCTCGGCTGCTCGCCGAGCACGCCGTAGACGGAGACGGCGCGGTCTTCGTCGCCGCGGTCGAAGGCCACGTAAGCGGCCTCGGGGCAGCGGGCACGGATCTTGGCCGCGAGGTGATCGATGATGGCCAGGCAGTGGGCTTGCTCGGCTCGGCGGAGCGCGAGCGACAGCTCCTCGCGCTGCTGAGCCAGGATGACCACCTGGTCATGTGCTGCCGGTGTCATGGCAGGGGTGTCCCTTCTTCTTGGGGGATGGGGTCAGGCGAGGACGGGCTTGAGGCATTCGCCGATCCACCGGGCGACGTTGACGCTGACCGCGTTGCCGGCCTGCTGGGTCTGGGCGGCCTTAGAGCCGACAACCTCGTACGTCTCGGGGAACCGCTGGGCTGATAGCTGCTCGCGGGGCTGCAACATGCGGAAGTAGCAGTCCTCGATGGCGGGCGCGGTCCGCACGATGGCCGCCGAGTCGCGGGTCGACAGGGTGTGCAGGGGCTCGCCCGCGGTCTTCGGCGCGGCCTTGCGGTACGGGATGACCAGCGTGTTACGGGCCCGGGTGCGGACGTTGCCGTCGGGCACGACCAAGCCGTGGTGGCGGGCCGTGGCAATGGTGCTCAGCGGGGCGTCGATCGGCGCGGCGTCGCAGTTGTTGCGGAACTCCACGATGAACGGATCCACCGTGACGAGGGCTTCGCTCTCCCGGGTGGTGCGGGTGCGCATCGGCTCCTCGATGGGCGAGGCCGTGTCGTTCCACGAGCCGCCGACCGGCACCAGCAGGGCTTCACCGAGCTTGGCCGTGCGGGTGGGCAGCGGCCGGGTGTGCGGGGCGAAGGCCCGGTCGGTGCCGTCCTTGCCGTGTGTGACGGTGACGACGGACGGCTCGTAGGGGAACTTCGTCAGTCCGGCCGCGATGCGGCGCATGGTGTTCGGCACCAGCGGGCGGGCGCGGTCTCCGATGCGCTGGCCGATGTTGTCCCACATGATCACGTCGGAGGCGGGCCGGACGTACGGCTCCACCAGCGCGTGGCCACAGCGGCTGTTCGGGCAGCGGTAGTCGTACTGCTGCTGGTACTTGCCGACCTTCACCCGCAGGTCGCGCCAGCTCTGGCGTGCCTTGACGTCCCGCCCGCACTCGAAGCAGTACGCCAGCGGGCGCGGCGCGAGGTCCGGGCGGCGGATCCCGGCGAGGGTGAACACCACGTAAATCCGGTCGCGCCACTGCGGGGCGTAGGGGTTGGTCTCCGAGCCGATGTGTGCGGAGGACACGGAGACGATCTGCACCCGGTAGCCGAGCTTCTTCCCCGCGCGGATCCACTCGGGGAACAGGATCCAGTCGGTGACGAACTCGGGGACGTTTTCGACCACCACGCAGGGGAATCGTTTGGCCTCCATGGCGCGCAGCACGCACCAGGCGGTCACCCGGGTCATCTCGAAAGCCTCGGGCGGCAGTTCGCGCCACTGCTCCTCTTCCTCGAACAGCGCGTCCTGCACGGGGTCAGTGCGCTTCCTCCCGCCGGCGGGACTGATCTCGGTGCAAATGACCGAGGCCCACAGCACCAGGGCCTTCGGGAGCCAGCGCATGGGGTAGTTCTGGATGTCGGCACAGCGGGCCGCCGCATTCGGGTGGTTGAGCCCGAACGTGTCGACGGCGGTCTGCCAGTGGTTGATGCCGAGGATGGGTTCGAAACCGGCTTCCAACAGGCCGGTGGCATCTCCGCCCGCTCCACAGAGCAGGTGGATGGATCGGGGCACGGTCTTAGGTCTCCAAGAGGCGGGGCCGCCCGGCCCGGCTGGGCCGGGCGACCGTGGTCAGGACTCGTCGGAGGCGCGTAACGCGCGGTGGTGGCGGCTGTCCTCGATGCCGAGGGCGGTGAACCCCAGCAGTCCGAGGGCGCACACGATCAGCAGCCAGATCACCGGTCCGCGCCCCCGGTGGGGCGCGGTGCGCGGCGCGGCCGGTCAGTCATCGCTGCGGGTGACGCGGACGGTCGTGATGTGTCCGGCGCACTCGAACAGCGCCAGCGGGTAGCCGTCCGCCTGGGGCCGCTGCCAGACACGGCGGTAGCCCTCGTGGTCGGTGAGTCGCTGGGACCACTCCGAGAAGCGGGCGATGGCGGTGGCCGCGCCCTCGATTCCGGCGGTCTGGTTCTGGCTGGCGCCGTACGGCGCGGTGTGCGTGGCCGAGACGATCAGCCGGGGTGCGCGGCGGGGAACGTCGAGGCTGTCGATGCGGGCCAGCAGCGGGATAAGGCTGTTGCCGTGGTGGCGCTGCGGGCCGTTGGGGGTGGAGTCGTACAGGACGGTGTGCCTGTCGGCGTTCTCCACGTCCTGGCGGATTGCCGTCCAGCCGTTCACCTCGGCGGGATCGGCGGGCAGGCTGTGCTCGGAGGCGATGATCAGCTCCGTGCCGTCCCGCAGGTCGGCACGGACGAAGAACTCGCCTCCTCCGGCGGTCTCGACGTCGGTGACCCAGCCCTCGTAGCGCAGCGGGGTAATGACGTGGCTGTAGCGGTGGAAGAGCCGCTGCCACAGTGGGTCGGTGGTGCGGCTGTGGTCGGGCAAAGCCGCGATGGTGGTGGTCATGTGCTGGTCTCCAAGAGGGTGTGCACGGCGGGCGCACACAAAGCACGCCCCCCGTTAAAAAATGTCACCTATCTCAGGCGAAGTGGATGTCAGGCGGTGGGCAGTTCGCTGCGGGCGAGGATCTGCACCGACCACATCCGGCCGCCGTCGGTGACGACGCAGCCGATCGCGCGCCCCTCGTGAGGCAGGACGAAGCCGCTGCCACCCTCCTCCTTACTCAGGTCGCTGACGAGCTCGCGGACGCCGTGCTCGGCGCACTCGGCCGAGCAGTAGAGGTGGTCGCCGAGGCGCGGTGCGACCGGCGAGCCGTGGATCACTTCGGCGACCACGACGTAGGCGTCGGGGGCCGGGGTGAGTGTGTCGGTCAAGGTGGTCTCCAAGAGGTCGGTGAGTTCGGCCAGCTCCGAACTCATGCTTATATCTTAATGGCGTACACCAGGGCGTCAATGTTGCCGATCTCGGGAACGCTCCTATCTCTGGCGGGAGTTGGCGCCCTTCTCGCGCCCCATTCGGGCCAGCTCTCGCACTCGCTGGCGGGCCATCTCCAGGGCCTGCGGGTCCGTCTGCGCAACGCGCCGCTCCTGCTCGGCGAAGAACTGCCGTAGCCAGTCCTGCTGCTCGCGGTGCTCGCGGTCGGCCGCTTCCCGCCGCGCCTGCTCCCTCCCGGCACGCGGGTTCGTCCCGCACCCCCGGCAGTTGCTCACCGGCTCGGCGTGCTTCGGGCAGCCCGCCCGCTGCGGCTCTCCGCGCTCCACCTCCGGCTCCCCTGCGGCGTCAGCCGTGGGGGTAGGGGGGTTAGGAAGAGAAGAGGAAGAAGGAGGAAGAGAAGGGGTTTCCCCAGGGGAACCCGCCCGGTTTCCCTGCGGCAACCCACTGGGTTCCCCTGGGGCAACCCTGCCTGGAGCGTCATCAGGGTTCCCCTGGGGCAACCCTGGCTCCAAAGCGGCCTCGGCGGCGGCCCGTGCCTCTTCCCGCGCGGCGACGTCCTGCTGGGTCCGAGCCGCCGACGACGGCTTGCGACGCGCGGTCTTGCGGGCCAGCCGGGGGTTGGTCGGGGCACGCTGCGCCGCCCGGCGCCGCTCGATCAGCTCCTCCGTCGACGGGATGGGCGGCACGCCGTGCGGGAACACCCGGTACTCGGCGCGACGGCCGACACGTCCGACCGTGACCCGCTCGACCAGACCAAGGCCGACGAGCTGCGTCACCACCGTGATGACCTGCTTCTCCCCTACGCCGGCCCAGGCCATCATCCGCTCCAGGCCCGGCCGGGCCAGCCTGGTCTGGTCATCGGCCGAGTCCGCGATCTTCATGAGGACCAGCTTCTGCGTGGTGTTGATCACCTCCTTCGGCAGGTAGGCCGCCACCACCATCAGTTGGATGCTCACCGGCACCTCTCCGTGTTCCGTCCAGCCCCCGCCGCACCGGGGCAGGGGCGGAGCACGCCAGCTCCGCCCCCGCCGGGTGGCGCGATCAGGGCTTCTTGCGCGCGGTGACGTTGATGCTCACCGCGGTCCGCCGGTCGTGGTCGAGGCGCGTGGGCACGGGGATGCCCACCTCCTTCAGCGTCGCCTTCATCGACGCCGCATCCGGCACCATCGGCACCTCCAGCCCGGCGCGGCGGTACAGCGCGACCATCGCCTCGACGTCATCGACCTTGGTCGGGTTGCCGCCGCTCCACTTCAGGACGTTGTCGCCGTAGACGCCGGGTTCGGAGCCTTCGAGCTGGGCGCGCAGGAACTTCTGCCGGTCCTTGAGCGGCTTGATCTGCTCGGAGACCTCGGCGTACTCGGCCAGCGCCTTCGCGCGTCCCTCGTCGTCGTGGATGAGCTGGCTCTGCGGTGAGCGCCCGGCGACGAGCGGCCCCCAGCACGCGGTGCGGAACGGGCAGTGGTCGCAGATCGCGGAGATGCCCGGCCCCTGGAAGGTACGCGGCAGCTCCTCCGGTGAGGCGGCGGCCCGCACCTGCTGAACCCACCAGCGGGCACGGCGGGCGCGGTCCGCCTCGTAGGCGATCTCCTGAGCGTGGTCGTCGCCCGAATCGCGGTTGATGAACCGGAAGCGGATCCGGGCAACCGGCACCGGCCCGAGGTGGGCGAGCTGCCGCTGGCCCCGGACGCTGGCGAAGCCTTCCGTGCCGAGCAGGTCGGCGTACAGGTACACCTGCCGCAGCTCGGCCTCGCTCGCGCCGTACCGCAGGACGCTGTCCCACTGGTACGTGCTCTTGGTCTTCACGTCCTCGACAGTCGTCTCCTCGGCCGGGAGCGTGGGGCGCAACCGCTTGGGGAGCCGGGCGGCGGTGGTGCTGTCGAGCTGGACGGCATCGATGTGGCCCCGGAGGGTGTCGTCCTCGACGCGGCGCTCGACGAGCCAGCCGTACTCCTCGCGGGCGGCCTCGAGTATCCCGGCGTGCAGCCAGGTCCCGAGGATCGCCTTGCGCTTCTCGCCGACGTCAGTCGGGGTGCGGCCGTGCAGGAGGTACCCGGCCCGGCGGGCGCACACGGTGTCGCTGGCACCGAGCTTGGTCTGTTGAGAGCGGGGGCGGCGTGCGTCCGCCGCATGAGCGGCGGGCCACAGGCTGACGGGCCGCTCCGGCGCGATGGCCATAGTGGTCACGGTGTTCTCCAAGAGGATGGGTGCCGCCCGCCGACAGCGGGCGGCACCCGGTGTCGTCAGGGGTCAGGAGGCGCGGCGGGGCGCGGAGGTCCCCTTACGCGGGGTGCGCTTCGCCGGAACCGGGGCCTCGTCGGACTCCGCGGCGGTGTCCGGCTTGGCCTCCGGAGCGGCCTTCCTCCCGGCACGCGCCCGCTTCTTCGGCGCGGGCTTGTCCGTGCTCTCGCCCTGGTCCCCGGCCTGGGAGTCCTCAGCGGACTCCTCCTTCGCGTCGCCGCCCTTGCCGTCGCCCGCTTCGAGCCCGGCGGCCTCGCGCAGGCGTCGGGTCGCCTCTTCCGCCTCGCGGACGACGGCTTCAGCGTCGGCCCGCGCCATCTCCTCGTCCACGTACACGCCGGACAGGTCCTGCGGTGCGGCCATGCGCAGCGCGCCGGCCTCGGCGCACTTGCGGAGCATGTGGGCGGGCATCTGCTGCCACATCTTCGCTACGACGTACGCGCCCTGCTTGCGGTCGTAGTACGTCGGGGCGAACTCGTCCCAGCGGGCGATGAACGGGAACCTGGCGTTGCCGCGCAGGACGGTGACCTTGACCGCGGCCGGGTACGCCTTCGACAGCCAGACCTCGTGGGCGTTGCCCTCGGAGTCGTAGTAGACGGTGTCCTCGTACGAGATGGACTCCCCGGCCTTGATGGCCGCGCGGTGGGCGACCGTGCGGAAGCCGTCGATACCGGTCTGGATGGTCCAGGTCTTCTCCGGCTCGTCGGGGTTGTCGGCGGCCTTCCAGTTGGTACGGCCGATCATGTAGATCTGCCGCGCGAACGGGTCGAGGCCGGACCGCACGCAGAAGTGGAAGAACAAGGCCAGTTGGGCACGCGGCGCCTGGGCGAGCCCGGGGCTGATCAGCGACAGGGCGGCCACCTGTCGTGCGTCGAACTCCACTTGGTCGGCGCGCAGCACAACGGCGCTCTGGGAGACGCTGCGTTCGGGCAGCGTCTCGGGGCCGGTCGGCACCGGGGAGACCGACGCCGTGTCGGCATCCTGCTGCTCGGTGGGTTGGTTCATTGGTCGTATCTCTCCAAGAGGGTTGGTTCACTCGGTCCGCAGGCTGCGGACCTCGAAGGCGCCCGCCCATTCGGGGTGGCGCTCGATCAGGAGCCGGACGTACCGGCTGCGGAAGTTGTTGTTGAGGCGGAACTCGTCGCCCTCGGTCGCCGTGACGTAGCGCCAGCGCAGGACCTCGAAGAGCATCCCGATGCCGACACGGCTCGCGCCGCGCTTGAGGTAGTCGGCTGTCAGGGCCTCCAACGCGCGCAGCACCCAAGGGTTGAGCTCGTGGAACGTCTCGAACTGGGCCTGGATCGAAGCCGGCTGGCCGTCCGGCTGCCTCACGGTGTGGATGACCAGGCCCGGTATCTCGTCCTGGACGGCTGCCATACCCACCCCCTGATTACTTCTTTCAAGAATGTCACCTATCTTGCGGGTCGGCGGACAGATGATCAACCCCACCAGCTACAGGCGCGACTTCACAAGCTCAGCCCGAGGTCAGACGGAGGCCCGCTCGGCCGCCTCCTCCATGCGCGCCTCACGAGCCTCGTTGGCCGTCGACGCGGCCCGCAGGGCATCGATGGCGACGTTGGACTCGGGGTGCTTGAGGACGTAGAGCGAGAGGGCCCCTTCGACGACCAGGGCCTCACGGGCATCCATGACGGCGATCTCGTCGCCGCCCGGCGTGGCGATGAACTGCACTGCTGCCTCCTTGGTGAACTGCGGACCCCCATAACGGGGATTACTTATATCTTATTTGCAATTCGAGGCTAAGTACAGTGTTTGCGCAGGTCAGAGGGCCTTTCGGGCGTGGCGGCCCCGGGTCAGTACGCGACTGCCGGGCCCGTCGTAGGTGCCGTCGCGCAAGGCGGAGACGACCGCTTCGTCCACGTCCCAGGGCAGGCCCCGCGCGCTCTCGCGGAGCTTCGGGACAGCGTCGAGGACGGTGTCCAGCATCCAGAGCATCGACCCGGACAGCAGCCAGTCGGGCTCCGGGAACCGCCCTGTCGCGATGGTCGTCGCCAAGTTGCCCTGCGCGGGGAGGTGGAACAGCTCGATGATCTCCTGCTGGCCGACGATCGGCGGCAGCTCATCCCCCATGTCCGGCTCCCAGCCCTCGCCCTGCTCCGCGATGATCCGCGCCTTCACGTCCAGGTCGACCTGGCGGAACCGCGCCGTGGTCGCTCCCCACCCGGCCGCGAAACCGAGCGGCCAGTACCGCACCCCGCTGACGATGATGGCGGTCTCCGGATCCAGCACGCTGCCGCGGCTCGGCGCGAGCCACTGCGCGACCTGCTTCGGATCGACGCGGTAGAGCGCGGCGAACTCCTGGTGCCCGACCAGATACGGCTTGCCCCGACTCATCCCCGTCCTCCGGTGTCTGCCCTGGATGCAGAGGGCAGCGTAGCCGTACGCGCACGCCAGCGTACGCGGCGGTCGCTGCTATGGTGGCGGCGGTCTTTTCTCCAAGAGGACCAAACGGCCCCCGTCTCGGCGGGGGCCGTGTGCGTCGCCGCGCGCGCTACGCGGTCTTGCCCTCGGGCTGGTCGGCGGTGGAGCTGAGCCGGGTCGAGCCCTGCTCCTTCCTCTGGCGCGTGAACCGCAGGGCGTGGATGGTGCGTCCGCCGGTCACCTCGCGGAAGGCGGTCGCCACCTCGGCCTTGGTCAGCCGCCGCCCCCTCAGCGTGAACAGCGGCCCGTCCGTGCGTGCCCCGATCAGCTCGCGCAGCGCGTTGGCCGCCGAGACGGTGATCCCGGCCTCGTAGACGCCGACCTCCTTCGCGTGCCGGATGACGACCAGACGGTCATCCAGCTCCGCATCCGGCACGTCGAACGCCAGGACCTCGTCCAGCCGGACCTCCGACTCCCAGAGCAGTTGCCACACCGCGCGGATGGCGGCCGGGACCGCCGGGTTCGCGAGCGCGGTGTCCACCTCCAGGTCGGTGACGAGCAGGTGTGTCGTATCCATCATGACCCCCAGGCCGCAGGAGCAAGTGCGCCCTCACGCTATGCGCGCTGTCGGACAACACCGCTTGACGGCAGGGGCGTTCGTCTCAGCTGCGGGCCAGGCTGAAGACGGTGAGCACCACCGCGGTGATGCTGGCCAGTACGGCGACGGTCGGCAGCGGCCACCTGGTCTTCTCCAGCGCGCTCACTCTTTCCTCCAGGTCCTCCAGGGCCTTGTCCGTCTGGTCGCTCCGCTGGACGAGCAGCGCCAACTGGCCGTCGATGCGCGCGAATCCGACCTCCAGCGCCTGGCGCAGCTCCGCCAGGGCGAGCGCGACCTGTCCTTCGGGCACGGTCCCTCCTCCTGTTCTCTCACTGCCCGGCGATCAGTGCTTGGGCGTGGCCGGGTCGCGCTTGAGCGGGAGCCACGAGGCTGTTCCGGGCCTGCCCAGGACGGTGCCGAGGGTGGACTTCAACGCGCTGAGCGCGGCCGGTATCGCGGAGACCGCGGCGGCCTGCCACGCCGACAGGGACACCATGTCCGTCGTGCTGGAGGCTGCCATCAGGCCCAGCAGCGACTGGAGGTAGGTGGCAACGGTGCGCTCGGCAACATCGGCAAGGACCTGCGGCATCGGGTCGTGCTCCTGGTTCGGGGTGGCGGGGGTCGGGGCGGTGGCACCGGCCTGGTGCGGGACGCGGAGGTCCGCCCAGGTCTGCGGGCCGGGAATGCCGTCGGCGTCGGCCCCGTGGTGGCCGCGCTTGATCTGGTAGGCCGCATACGAGCGGCGGTGCGCGTCGTTCCACACCGGGCCGGGCGGCGTGTCGTAGGAGTCGCAGCCCTCGGCGATCAGCCGCTTCGCCATCGCGGCGATCACCGGCGAGGAGCGGCCCTCGCGGAAGAACTGCTTGCCCGGGTACGCCGCGTACTTCGTTGTCGGCCTCGGCTTGGGCTTCGGGTCCGGCTTCGGCTTCGGGTCGGGCTTCGGCTTCGGGTCGGGCTTCGGCTTCGGGTCGGGCTTCGGCTTACCGCCGTCCTTGAGGTGCCGAGCGACCCGGGCGCGGAAGCCGTCCATGTCGATGCCGCCCGGGTCCGGCTTCCCCGGCTGCCACTCCTTGTGACCGATGACGGAGTGCTCGTTCCAGCCGTGCGCACGGCAGATGGCCGCCGCCGCCCGCGCCATCGCGTCGAGCTGGGCAGCCGGCCACGGCTGACTCCCGGTGTTGATGCACTCGAAACCGTAGAAATGCCGGTTGCCGTCGGTATCCGCTTCGTTGTCGCGCGGGAGATCCGACTTCTCCGCGATGACCGCGAGCAGGACGTCGGTGTCTCCCATGCCGGCGTGGTTGGTCCGGCCGTAGCCGACCAGGTGGATCGTCCCGGACCGGTCGATGACGCCATGGCACAGGGGGCCTGGGAGATCCTGGTAGCCGACGCGGCACAGCTCCACCATGTCCTTCTCGGAGCTGTACGGCCCGGTGTGGTGGATCATGACCCCGTTCGCGGGGCCCCAGTTGCCGTGGGTGTTCCGGTTGTGGGTGCGCCATTTGCCGTGCTCGACCACGCCGAGCCCGGCGCCCTTCAGCACGGACAGGAACCTGTCCGCGCTCAGCGGTGTAGCCACGCGCTTCGTCCTTCTCCCCTGCGCCGGATGGCAGTCGGCCGTGGCCGCCGCGGCGGCCCGGTCCCTCGGGGAGCACGAAGCAGGTGGAGGGTCACCCTGATCCCATGCTACGGCGTATTGGCGGCTCGGATCATCGCCCTCTTGATTCGCTGGCGGGTGACAGTCTGGTCTGATAGTCGTGGCGCGTGGTGAACCCCGAATGCCGTGTGGGAGTTGGTCAAGTTCATGGATGACTCGTTCGAGACAGTGTTGACAAACCACTGCCCACTCCAGGGGCGACACTCTCTTCCGGAGGGTGCGACCGGAATGATCACGGGGGACGAACACGGCATCGCAGAACTGCTTGCAGGGGTCTACGACGGCTGCGAATACTGCAAGGAACATGCACATGCACGCTTCCAGTTCGATACCGGAAACGTCGTCTTATGCACGATGACCGCCATCTGGTTGTGCTCATACGCGCAGGTGCGCGCCTCTCAAGGGCTACCCCCGGTCGATACTGCGGACTTGCTACTCCCGCCCGCCGTACTTAGGGAGTTGAGTCCACGGACGCGCAGCGTTCTTCGCAGAATCCTGTTGTTCCCTTGCAAGGCTGCCAGCGGCGCGGCTGTTGCCCAACCCGATCCCGTGGATATGGCTGATGTGCTGATCAATCACACCGACGGACTCGACCGCTGGGACATTTGGCGGGATGCGCTCGATGGAGCCGTATCCATCGTCATGATGGAGGCCACTCGGGACTGAAGAGCCACGCTGGCGGCTACAGGCAGAGACCCCTCAGCCATCCGCACGAAGTTGAACTTTGGGGCCACCGCCTAGTGCCCATGCGAGGTAGCCAATCATGTGTCGGCGCGGTCGGTCCGGAACGTGGTGCCATCGAGGCTGATCCAGGACGCGCGGACGCTGCCGCCGCCTTGGACGCGCAGCCGCACCAGGCCCTTCGGGTCGATGTCGAGCTGGAGACTGCGGCGTGCCGCGTCGGAGGCGACATCGACCGTGCGCGGTGCTTCCGGCCAGTACCCCTCGGGCAGCAGCGCGACCAGTTGCTCGTCAGCAGCCCGGCCGCCCGCCAGTCCGATACGGCCGCAGAATTCGGTCGTGTCCCAGGGGTTGGCGCGGAACTGCGGCGGCTGCTCCTCGTCGGGGACGGTGGTGTCGCCGGTCAGCGGGAGGTCGCGCCACTCCGGGTACGGCGCGCGGCGGGCGCGTTCCAGGGTGACAACGCGCTTCTCCAGCTTGGCCAGTCGGCGGCCGAGGTCGGCGATCGTGTCCGGCACCTACCGCTCCTCTCCCTCGCCCGCCTCGTCCTCGGGCTTGTTGGTGCGCTCCAGCTTCAACGTCACGCGCTCGGCCGTCTCGCCCTCGCCGGGCCGCACCGTCCATCCGACGATCCGGCACCAGCCGTCGTACTCGGTGTGCGGCTCGAACAGGCGGATCCGGACGTCGTCCCCGATGCGCAACGCGTGGATAGGGGCCGCCGGGTGGTCGATGATCTCCAGCTCGGTCAGGGAGGGCAGGACCTGGCGGGCCAGCCGTTCGCGGCGGGCCCGCTGCTTCAGCTTCGCCTCGTCCTTCTCGCTCGTCTCCAGCCGGTGTTCCAGGCGCAGGCGGCCGTTGCGCACGCCGTCCACGACGACCTTGCGCTTCTTGCCCTCGCCCGCGCCGAGCCCGATGACCAACTGGGCGTAGGAGTCGGCGTCCTTGATGACGTGCGGGGTGCCGACCACATTCGCGCCGGTGGTGAACGTCAGGTCCTCGCGGCGTCGGCCAAGGCGCGGCGCACCGAGGATGATGCGGCGTTCGGCGCGGCGCCCGCGCCAGGCCACGGTCTCCGACCATTCCAGGCCGTCATCGATCTCGGCCATCTCGTCCACCATCTCGCCCAGGTTGCGCGGATCGGTCTTGGAGGTGGTGTACGGGTCCTTCGCGGTGCCGGTCTTCGCCTTCGACTTCGTGTCGTCCACGACCACGCCGAGGTCGCCGTCCGGCTGCGCCTGCGCGTAGGCCCACACATCGCGGATCACCTCGCACGGGTCCGCTTCGATGTACGGGCCGCGACCGTCGAGGTTGCCGTGCAGGTCGAAGCGGCGGTGGAGGTAGCTCGTGAACCCGGAGGCTTCGACGGGCAGGGTGTTGCCCTCTGGTTCGGCACGCCACAGCAGCCCGCCCCAGTCGAGGCGGGCGTTGCGCTCGACGAGGAGCACCGTGTCGCCGGCGTCGAGGGCATCACCGAGGGAGCGGCGGAACGCGGTCGGCAAGGTGGCCTTCAACGAGCCGGGCCCGGATATCTCCGGGCCGTATTCGACCTCGCTCAGCGGCAGGTTCCAGTGTAGAACGTCGCCGGTCGCGGCCCGCGCGACGATGTAGCGGTAGTCGGCCATCGTCACGCAGGCCCTTCCGTGAACGCGACGTCGAGCGTGACCGTCGTGCCCTTGGCCACGCTCAAGTCGCCGTCGCCGTACTTGTCGTTCTGGTTGATCTCGACGGCCAGGTGCTGGCGGGTACCCCGGTAGGCGGGCGGCACGGCGAGCGTGTCGGCCAGGGTCACGGAGGAGCGGCGGGTGGTGGTGCCGTCGTCGTCCACAACGGTCGGCTTCGCGGCGCGCTCCCCCAGTCGCGTGCGCAGCTCTGCATAGACGGACCCCGCCTCGGCACGCAGGCCGGACAGAGTGACGACGATGGCGGCCTCCGTCGCCCAGGCCGGGACGTCGAGATCCCAGGCGGCCTCCTTGGGCCAGGCCGCCCACTGGCCGTGCTTGCCGGGCACCTTCTCCGCGGTGGTCGGGTGCACGGTGCGCAGCGTGCGCTCGGTGCGCGGGTTGGCCAGCCGCCTCAGATCCGTGATCATCTCGGCGGTGATCGTCGCGGTGTTCCGGGGGATGGTGAGGCGGGCCAGCGGGATCGCCGTCATCTCCCGCAGCGCGGCGGTGTCCTGTGCGCCGATGTTCTGGATGAGGTGGAAGTAGCCGATCTCCTGGCGGCGCGGGTCGCGGTCGCCTTCGAACTCCGGGTCCTCGATGCGCAGCACGAGCAGGTCGGTGCGGGCGACGGGCCCGGTCGCCGGCACGTCGACCACGGTGTCGCCGATGTTGGACTGGGTGTAGGCCCCTTGCCACGGCCGGGCACCGTGGATCAGAGCAGAGCCATCGCCGACGCGGACACCGGGGCCCGGAGTCTCAAGGGGGCGGACCTTCAGGTCCTCACCGCCAGCGACACCCTGCCGGCCGCGGGCCAAGTCGCGGATCATCAGGCGCATCGCGCGGGCGGAGTGGTCGGCCCCGCGCACCATCATCGGGGGTTGCAGCGTCACGTGTGGTCTCCGTTCACAGGGTGGTGTACGCCGACCGCCACGCCACCTCGAGGCGCGCGGTGCCGGACGGGTCGTTCGCGCTCCACGCGATCTCGGACCGTCCGGGCGGCAGGGTGAACAGGTCGAGACGGGATGCGGGGCTGAGGTCGTTGGCCACGTTGACGGTGCCGTTACGCAGGGCCCAGCAGGTGCCGGGCCGGGTCTCCATTTCCACCCACTCGCCGTCGCGCAGCGACAGGTCGAGTTCGAGGACGCGGCGGGTGACGGTGTTCCAGATGCGTGGGTCAGTGACTGGGCCGTGCACGCGCAGGCTCGGGTAGGTCGGCACGTCGCCGTGGTTGGTGACCCAGCCGGGGCGGTCGTCGGCCGGGTGGTGGTGCGGGTCGGCCGGGCGGCGGCAGGCGGCGGATCGGCCCATTGCCTCATCGACGGTGCGGTCCCCGCTGCGGGGGCGGACGGCTTGGTCCAGGCCGAGCGTCAGCTTCGACAGTTCGTCGTCGTACCAGCGGGGGTTGTCCAGGCCGACGAATTCGATGTCGAGAGGTATCCACCCGTGCACCGCGTTGGCTGTGCTGGTCGCCTCCATACGCCGAAGTCGCCCGTACATGCGGCGCGTTGCATGTCCGGGCCACCGGGCCCGCAGAACGTGACGGCCGTCGGGATTGGTACGGGCGTCGGGGGTGTCCAGGGCGCGCTCCAGCCGGGCGAGGATCTCGGCGGCCTTCACCGGGTCTCCGGGCGTCTTGATGCCCGCCTCGAAGCGCAGAGGGCGCGGGCCGTAGAAGTCCCGGCCCGGTGACGTGCCGTCGCTGTTCGAGTGGTCGGCGTCCTGCGGGCGGGTGCCGGGTGACCCGAGCCCTTCGACGTTCCCGACCGGGACGTAGCTGCCGGTGCCAAGGACGACACCGCCGATCTCGTACTGCCACGGGGCCAGTTCGGGGCGGCTGTGCTTGTTCGGTGCTGTGGTCATCACACTCTCCCGCCCCGCTGCGCGTTGCGCAGGGTGCGCATCATCTCGTTGCCGATCTGCTCGGGGGTGGCGGAGCTGTCGGTGACGGTGACCGGCATCGAGCCGATCAGCGGCTGCTGCTCGCGCACGACGACGACCTGGACCCGCCCGCCGGCGCGGGCGTCCACCACACGGGTGCGGGCGCGATCGCTGCCGGTGCGGATGTCGAAGGAGCGCACGACGCCCGCCATGGCCGCGACGCTGCGAGCCTGCTTGAAGCTGCTGGCGAGCATCGGGTTGTAGTCGCGGCCGCTCCGGCCACGTACGCCGCCGTTGGCGTACCACTCGACCTGGCCACCGAACCGGTCGACCACGGTCTCCACGATCGCCTTGCTGCGGTCGCGCTTCGAGGCGGCCATGGGCACGTACGCCTCCCCGCCGGTCTCGGGCTCACCCCAGATGCGCCAGCTCCCGGCCGGGGCGATCTGTGCGACGTGCTGCTCGCGGCGCCGGGGGCCGGTGATCCCGCCGTCGGCGAAGTAGTCGACGACTCCGCCGTCGGCCTGCTTCTTGGCAGCGCGGGCCTGGGCGTCGGCCTGCTTCTGGATGGCGTCAGCGATGGAGGCGTTCGACTCCTGGAGCTGGTCGAAGATCGTCACATGGCGCGTGGTGACGGTCACCTCTTTGCCGCGCAGCGCGTTGATGCGGCCCTGGATCGTGTCGGCCGCCTTGGTCGGGCCCCCGGTGGGAACCGTGACCTTCACGTCCTTGGAGCCGGGGATCTTCTCGATACGGAAGCCCAGCGACTCCAGCTCCTTGCGGGCGCCCGCGGTCGGCGCGCTGACCCGGACGCTCTTCGCGCCGGGCGTCGCCCGGATCTTCGCCTGTACCGCCTCCAGGCTCTTGATCGCCGCAGCGGTCGGCGCCGACACCTTCACGTTCTTCGAGCTCGGCGTCTGCCCGAGCTTGTCGATCAGCACGTCCAGGTCCTTGCGGGCGCCCGCAGTCGGCGCCGTGATCTTGATCTGCCGCGTGCCCGGCACCGTCTTGACCGTGAAGCCGAGGCTGCGCAGCTTCTTCTGCGCGCCGTCGCTCAGCGAGTCAACCTTGATCGTCTTCTGCTTCGGCAGCCGGTGAAACTCAGCCTGCACCGCGATCAGGTTCGCCAGCGTGCTGTCCATGCCCTTGGTCTGGAGCAGCAGCGACACCTTCGACGGCAGCAGGCCAAGGCTGTCCGCGACGCCCTCGGCCTGGGCCTTGGTCAGCCCGTAGCCGCGTGCGGCTCGGATCGCCTCCGCGCGGGCGCGGCTCATCTCCCCGCGGGCCTTCGCCAGCGCCGCGGGCAGCGACTCGCCGTTGCGGATGGCCAGGTCGTAGGTGGCCACCGAGGCGTCGGCCGCCGCGTCGGACAGGGCGGTGAGCTGCGTGTAGAGCTGCTGCCCGTTCCTCGTCGTGGTGTTGAGGGTCTTGTCCTCGTTGACGAGCTGCTTGCCGCCGTAGCCCTGGCCCCGGTTGACGCTCTTGCTGCCCTCCTGCAAGTCGAGGACGGCGGAGTTCACCTTGGCCTTAGCTGCCTGAAGAGAGATCTGGCCGCCCGACAGCAGGTCGAGCGCCGACTTCAGCGAGCGCGTGCGCGTGTCGGCGTCGGCCGTCTCGTCCGCCAGACCGCCGACGGCCGCCTTCAACCGGTCGTATGCGGACGTGCCGTCCCCGGCCCCCTTGGTGGCCTTGGCGAGCTCCTTCGCGTTCTTCACCGACTCGGCCATCTCACCCTTGACGCTGCCGAGCGCGTCGGCGGCGTCCTTGTACTGCTGGCCGACCTCGGAGTAGTCCTGGACGGTCGCCTTGCCTCCGGCGACGTCCTTCCACACCTTGTGCTTGTCGGCGGTGGCCTGGAGCTGCTTCTGCAGCGCGTCCAGCGAGGTGCCCTGACCCAGGTACGCGTCCGTGAGCGACGCGAGCGGCACGCCGGCCTGCTCCATAACCTTGGTGAGCTGGCCCTGTTCGGTCCTCGTATCCAACAGGGCCTGGGCCGCCTGCTGGCGGACGTTGCTGTCGATCTGTCCCCCGGACTCACGCAGCGCGGACGTCAGGGTCGAGACGCGCTGCTGATGTTCGGCGGCGGCCTGCGCGGCCTTCTGCTGGCGCGCCGCGAGCAACCCCAACCCCACCGACACGCCCGCCATGACGACACCGAACGGGCCGCCGAGCGCGTTGGTCACGCCGCCGAGCGCCGAGCGCAGTCCCGATCCAGCCGCCCGGCCGACCCCGTTGAGCGTGCCGACGAACGTCTGCCCGGCGCCGTTCGCGCTGCGGAACGCAGCCGTCATGTCCCCGAGGAATCCGACACGAGCCTGCACCGCTGCCCACGCCGCTCCGTACCGGGACAGCGCGACGCCGGATGCGGCGGCCAAGGACTGCTGCACCCGCATCTGCTGGTTGAAGGACTGCACCCCGGACCGGACGGGGCCGGTCATGGTGTTCGCCATGTTTGTCAGGGCGGGCTGCGCGCGGCGGAACAGCAGCATCGCCAGCGCGGCCGACTGGATCGGCGCGGGCAGCGCGCCGAACGCGCTGACCAGCCCGCCGACGAGGTGGCCGACGGGAACGAGAACCAGGGACAGCCCGGAGACCGCGTCCATGGCCACGTTGCCGACGGTGGCGATGATGTCGAGCGTGCCGGCCGCCGCGCCGCCCTCCTCACCAAGCCCGGCGACGGCCTCAAGGAGCGGTTCCGCGCCGTCGGCGGCGTTCTCCAGGACGTCGCCGAGGGTGCTTGCGGCGTTGATCAGCAGGTTCAGGCCGGTGGCCAGCGAGTGCTCACCGATCTCCGTGAGCGGCCCGATCAGCTCCTTCGCCTCATCGATGAGCCCGCTGAGCCCGTCCTTGGTCGCCTCCTTCAGGTCGGGGCCGTACAGGGTGGCGATGTCGCGGCCGTAGTCGAGGGCCGTGGTCAGGTACGGGGTGGCCCCGGCCATCCCGCGGGTGAGCAGGCGCGTCACCCACTCCAAGCCGGGCGCCATCCCCTCGTACAGGGCGATCCCAGTCTGTTTGGCCTGGGTGCGCAGCTGCGTCATCGCACCGGCGAGGCCCTCGCCGCGCGAGGCGGTGATGGACGCTGCTGAACCGGTCTGCCTCACGGCCATCGACAGGGCGTCGAAGGACTCGGTGCCCTGGTGGGCGAGCGCCACCGCGCCGGACAGGGCGGGCTTGCCGAAGGCGCGGGTCACTCCGGCCGTGAAGTCCTTCTGGCTCATGGAGTGTTCGGCCTTCGACAGGCCGTCGATCACCGTGCGCAGGCCCTTGAAGCGCCCCTGCGCGTCCCAGGCTTCGATGCCGAGGTCGCGCAGGGCGTTCTTCATGATCGGCGTCGGCGCCGCCAGGTTGGCGAAGATCCCGCGCAGGCTCGTGCCCGCTGTCTGGCCGAGGATGCCGCTCTTGCCGAGCATGCCGACTGCGGCGGCGGTGTCCTGGAGGCTGACGCCGAGGGCGTTCGCGACGGGGCCCGCGTACCGCATCGAGTAGTAGATGTCGGTGATGGAGCCGGAGGCGTTGTTCGCGGTGGCCGCGAGGGTGTCTGACGCTTTGGACGCCTGATCAGCACCGAGGCCGTACTGATCCATGATGTCGCCCAAGTACTTGGCCGATGTGGCGGCGTTGACGTCGGCCGCCGCGGCGAGCTGGAGTGAGGCGCGTACGGCGTCGATCGACTGATCGGCGCGGAAGCCGGCCTTGCTCAGCTCGACCATGCCCTCGGCGGCGTCCGCCGACGTGGACGTGGGCAGCGTCAGGTCGTTGCCGAGTTCCTGAGCGACGACGGCGGCACGCTTCATCTGCGAAGCGGTCGCGCCGGTCACCGCCCGGAACAGGTTCATCTGCCGCTGGTAGCGGTTGCCCTCCTCGATCATCTCGCCGGTGCCGAGGACGAGGGCGCCGCCGGCGAGCATGTTCGTAGCGGACAGGCCCCGGCGACCGGCCCCGGCGGTCGCCCGCTGGAGCCGGGACATCGACCGGGCGCCGTCGTCCCCGGCCGCGCGCAGCGCCGCACGGGCCGCCCCGGCGCGGGCGGTGATCCGGTTCAGCTCCCCGGCGGCCGCACGGGAGGAACGATTCAGCGCGGCGAACTGCGCAGCGAGCCGCGCCCCGTTGGCGTCCAGCCGGGCCAGGGACCGGTTCGCGGCGTCGGTACGCTCCCCCAGGGTCCGCATCTGTGCGGAGGCAGCACGGGTTCCCGCGATCAGGTCGCGGACCTCGGCGCGCATCGCGACCGTGAGGGTGAACCCGGCCACCGCGGCGGCCTCCTTACATGGTGCGGGGGTGGATCAGGGGCGCGGCTCGTACTGCTCGCGCGGCAGGAGCTGGATCTTCACGCCGTAGCCGGACCGGTCCTGGGGGACGTGATCGCGTTCCTGCTCGATCAGCTCGCAGCCGGGGCAGCGCAGGGTGTCGGTGACGTAGGCGTGGGGGTCGCCGCCGCGTTCGCGGTCCCACTCCTCCAGCCGGGTGTGGCACTCCGGGCACACCGACCGCTGCCACTCCGCCCAGGCCAACGCCTTGGCCCGGTCGAGGTCGGACCAGCGGCCGTCGCCGCCGAGGAACTGCGAGTGCGGGATGCCGTACCGCTCACACAGCTCCAGTTCGGCGCGCAAGCCGGCGTCACGGCTCAGCCTTTTCCCAGCTCGACCCGGCTCTCCTGCTGGATCTGCCAGGCGGCGTCCCACAGCGCGTTGGCGTCCGGCGCAGACCAGCCGTTCAGCAGCTCCTCGGCCTCCTCACGGCTCATGCCGTCCACGGAGGCCGCCGCCACCAGCGCGGCGGGGAAGGTGTCGGCGTTGAAGATCGCCCCCTCCTCCGCCTGCTGCTCGGTGGGCGGGTGCTCGCTGATCAGCTCCTCCAGCACCGGGCGCGGCAGCGCGCGGAAGGTCAGGAACTCCGAGACGGCGTCGAGCGCCGCCAGGGCCTGGTCCCGCGCCGCATCAGCGTCGGTTGCCTGGCGCGCGGCCAGCTCGTCACCCGGGTTGGCCTCGGCGACGAACCGTGCACGGCGGGCAGCCTGCTCAGCCTCGTCGTACCGCTGGCGCAGCTCAGCGTCATCGCAGATACGGAGCCGGTTCTGCGGCCGGGCGCGGCGGCGGAGCCGTTCCATCTTGGCCGACCACGCCCCCTCCGCCGACGTGGCGGAGGGGGACGGGCGCTTGGCCTGTGCGGGGCGCGACACGATCAGCCCTCGTCAGCGTCGTGCTCGCGGACCATCGCCTCGGTCTTGGTCTTCGTGGTGCTGACCACGGTCACATCGACGTGGTCACCGTCGTGGTGGCCGTGCCCGTGGTCGTCGTCGCAGTCCTCATCCGGCAGCGGACGGGGATGGGCCTGCGGCACCGGGCGGTCGAGGCACGGCTCGTCAGTGATCGTGAAGTCCACCTTGAACTTCGCGGCCTCGTTGCCAGTGCTGTACGTCGCGGCGCGGGTAGCGACCTGCACGGGGAACACGTCCACCGAACGGGAGCCGGGCAGGTCGCCCTTCCGAAGCAGGATGACGTAGCCCTTCGCGCCCTTGGGGAGCTGCTGCTCGATCTCGTCGGAGAAGCGGTCCTCGTAGAACGTCAGGCTGGAGTTCTCGGCCTTGTCGTTGCCCGGGATCGAGGAGTTGAAGGTCGAGCCCATGTCGGGGGTCTCGATGGGGTCGTTCTCCAGCGCCCAGCCCTCGATGTCCGAGACGGCGTCGGTCAGGCCGAAGGCGTTGGTGATCTCTCGGCGGCTGGGGTACTTCGGGTCGTTAAGGTCCTTCGACCACAGGATCTTGGAGATGCCGCGCCGCAGAAATCGGGTCTGGGTCTTCTTCGTGCTCGTGGACACAGGTCCGCTCCCACTTCTGGGGCAGCGTCCCGTGCCGAGGCCCTGCCCCTTGAGGTTCAAAGGGGGTTCGCCTGGCCTGGGGCCTAGCGTCCGCGCGGGCCTCCGCGGTGAGGATCAGAAGAATCGATTCTTCATGCTGGGGTCACGGTGATCGTGACCCGCTGCACGTAGGACACGATAGCGCCTGCCGCCGACACCGAGGGCTCTCCTCCGGCGTCGTAGGTCAACTCCCGGTCAATGACGCGCGCTTCGGGAACGTGCAGGTCGTGGGTCCAGCTTCCGTCGGTCCGGCCGACGACGCCGGCGCGTACACGGTCGGCCAGCCACTCGACCTGATCGGCCCGTTCCCCGACCGAGGTGACCTGGTAGGCCCAGGAGGCATCGGCGTGCCAGTCCCACAGGGGCGGGCCCGCGAACTCGGCGGGCAGCGAGTCGAGGATCGTGTACGGGACGGGCGCGGGCTCCCAACCGGACTTCCCCTGCGCACGCGGGAGTTCACCGACACCGCACGGGCGGCCCGTGACGTGCTCCAGGAGGGCGGCGAGCGCGCGGGTCACCGGAAGACGAGCGATCACGGCAGCACCCCGTCCGCCAGGGCCTGGATGAACGCCGGTTCGGTCTGCCGGAACGCAGGCTCGACGTGCGGGAACGGCGGCTGCCGGTAGTGCCGCCCGAGGCTGTCCACGCCGACGAAGCCGTACTCCAGCCGTCGCGCCTGCGGGGCGTCAGAGAACACCTCGGCGGTAACCTCGCCGCCGCCAGAGCGCATCCGCACGTCCCAAGAGGCGCGGTACTGCCCGGTGATCACGTTCGGTCCGGGCCTGCCGCTCGCGTTCCGCTGGATGCGGACCCGCAGCAGCATCGCGTGGTGACGCGTGATCGTCCGCGTACGGGCGCGGGTGGCCGGACCCATCCGGGCCAGCGCGGCGGCCAGCGCGATCGGATCACGGAACGCGGTCGCGTCCGGGTGGGCGTTGGGGTGCGGGTTCGCCGGGGCCATCAGTCGATCACCTGCACCCTGACGATGCGCACCACACTGTAGGTGCCCACCGCTTCGTCGGAGACGCGGAACCGACGGCCCACCAACTGCGGGTCGCGGGAACCGCCAGGCCGCACGGAACCGGCCACGCGGATCACGTCGTCGCGCCGCAGCACCGGGGCTTCCACCGGCAGCACGGCCTGATAGTCGGTGACCGGCGGCTCCACGGCGACCGACCCTCCCACGGGCTGGGTGATGGCCGGGCGGCCGAGCGGCATCACCGCGCCGAGCCCATCCCAGACCAGCTCCTCGTCCGGCGCGGGCGGCACAAGCCGGCCCGTGGCCTCGTCCAGCACGTCATCCGTACGGCCCGCGCTGTCCCGCCACACCTCCAGCTTGTCGTCAAGGATGCGGCCGACGACTCGGCGCGCACCCTCCACGTCAAAGGCCACGAGCCCACTCCACAAGCTGGGTCAGCATCGCCTTAGTCAGCGAGTACGGCTCGGTGCCGAGGTCGGGGCGGGCCAGCGCGGCGCGCTCCAAAGCCTCCGGGTCGATCGCGTCGAGGAACACGGCTGCCGCCGGACCGGGGTCCGGTAGGTCGGCCACCGCCACGCGGGCCAGACCGGACCACTGGGTGTCGCCACGGTCCGCGACGTGCAGCAGGACCTCCGGCCGTTCCCCGGCGAAGTGGCTGACCGAGTACGCCTTGACGGCGCTCGGATCGATTCGCGTGCCCTCGATCTCGATGTCGGCCCGACCGCCCCGCGCGCTGATCTGCACGCGTCGGGCGGTGGCCGTGTCGTTCGTCTGATCCATTCAGCCGACGCTAGGAGCAGTGTCGGACACCTCGAGGCGTCGGGAACGGAGCCCCAGTGGGCGGCCCCGTGCCTGACGCACGTCCTGGCGTGGATCTGCGCGTTTACTCCGTCGGTCCGTTAACTCTTGGCGACGGGCCTTCTGGGCACCATTCGCAATACGTACTCTGGCCACAATGCTCCGATCAGCGAGGGGAAGCCGACGTGAATGAGAGCGTTATGCTGGGGGACCGACTCCGAGTGGCACGCAAGACGCGGGGACTGTCCGCCGCGCAACTGGCCCAGCGGGTCGCGATTTCCCCCAGCCTGGTGCAGAAGCTGGAGTCCGGCGCGCGGAAGGCGACGCCGAGCCTGATTCTCGCGCTGTCGAGGGCCCTGCACTTCGGCCCCGAGGTCCTGACCGGTCAGCCGTACTACGGGGACCCCGAGGCGGAGGACGGCGTGCACGCCGTCATACCGGAGCTGAGGCGCATCCTGCTGTGCTTCGATACCCCAGATGAGCTGGAGACGCGTCCGCGCGCTCTGCCGGTCCTGGCCTCCGAGGTGGACCAGATCGCAGCTCTCCGGCGTGATGCCCGGTACGTGCCGATGGGGCCGCTGCTCCCTCCGGTGATCACAGAACTGACCCACGTTGCTCTCAGCGCACGTGGCGATGAGCAGCAGAAGGCGTTCTGGCATCTGGCCCGCGCCTACCGCGCCGTCAACAGCCTGGCCCACAAAATGGGGCACCACGACCTCGGCAATACGGCGCTGGAGCGGGTGAGGTGGGCAGCGGATCGCAGTGGTGACCCGCTCATGCAGTTCACCGCCGGGTTCCTGGTGGCGGGGTCGATGCTGCGGCAGGGAGCCACCGAGTCGGCTCGTCGCAAGCTCAAGGGCCTGCGGCACGAGTTGGAGCGGGCCCAGCCGGAGCGTTCGTACACCGACGACGCGCTCGCGGTCGACGGGGCACTGCTGCTGAAGCTGGCGGTCGTTGAATCGCGGGACAACAACCCCGACGCGGCAGAAGAGTTTCTGCGCGAAGCAGAGCAAGTCGCGCTGATGGCCGGCAACCGGGACAGCCTGGCCTACGAGATGAGCTTCGGTCCCACGAACATCAAGATCCACTCGGTCCATACGTTGATCGACACCGGGGACAGCGAGCAGGCCCTCGCCCACCTCACTGAATGGGGACAGGGTGGAGCGGCCTGGGTGCCACCGACCTCCACGGTGGGCGAGCGATCCAGCCACCATCACATCGACGTCGCCTCCGCACGCCTGGCGGAAGGTGACCGCGGCGGAGCGTTCGCAGAGCTGAGGCGAGCCCGGAAGATCGCGCCGAACCACACGCGATTCCACCCATCCGTGCGCGAAACGCTCGGCTCGCTACTGCGCATGGACACGCACCCGTCAGCCGAGTTGTCCGCGTTCGGCACCTGGGCCGGAGTCGCGTAGCACAACTCCCTTTACTCTCGCGGGACTTGGCCTGAATTGGGTGCGGACAGTTTGTCCGCGCACACCCGCCTCCAGAGTGGAATGGTCCTCTCACACTCAGTTGTGAGGGGGCCTTTCCTATGTCGGACGCGATCCCGACCACTCGACTGCCAAGGTGGATGCCTCTCGGCAGCGAGCCGGAGTTGTGTCCCGCCGGCACGTGGTGGGACGCCATCCGTGCACCCGAACATCTGGGCCGCAGGGCCGTAGAACTCATCGAGGAGCAAGGGCTCCCTGTGGGCTCCGTCGTCCTCGACGACGGCGGCCGTGAGCCGCGCATGTACTTCCTGACGCCGGTCGGCACCGCTGAACGGTGGGAGGAACAGGGCACTGTCGCGTTGGGACCGTCCTGCCACGTCCTGGTCCCGTCGGCGAAACGGACGTCCGGCCCCGGTCTCCACTGGTACCGGCTGCCCACCGGCCCCCGTGCCGTGATCTCACCTGCCGGGCTTCACCGCGCCCTGATCAAGGCGCGCCGGGAGCGCGAAGGCCCCCATTAGGACTCGCTCTGCGGCCCGAACTCCTCCCCGTGGGAGCTGCCGCAGAGCGGCTAGGCGCCGCCCCACCCACTCCCCGTGGGGCGGCACCCGCCGGTCTCCGGCGGATGCAAGTGATTGTTCCAGCACGTCCGACACACAGAGAGGATCAACCGTGCCTCAAGCCAGGCGAGAGAAGAAGGATCACCTGATCTACGCGGACGTCGTGGACTCCAAGTCCAAGGCGGGCGTGTGGATGGGTGAGCGGGCCTCCTTCCAGGAGAAGCAGGGCCGCATCATCGAGGCGCTCAAGGAGCAGACCGACTGGGTCGAGCTGAAAGACGCGATCATGGTCATCGGCACCGACCCCGCCGGCATCACGGTCATCGCCCCCAACCCGACCCTGCCGGGCGTGATCGTCCTCGCCGACGGTGGCTCCCCGGCCACCTCGGCGAAGCTCCAGGCCACCGCGGAGGAGAAGGTCCGCGCGGTCATGGGCGAGCTCGGGATCGCCGAAGAGGAAACGGCGGCCTGAGCAACATGGCCGTCCCCCGGATGCTGTGGGGGAAGTACTTCCAGTACGAGCGGGACGGGGAAGCAGTTCTCCTCGACCCGGTCGAGCTGGACAGTGTGTTCATCGACTCCGGCGAGGTCCACGACCTCGCCGGGGTCCCCCCGACCGCGACTCATGAAGCCCTCGCAGGGCTCGGCTTCACCTCCGACGGCCCCGTGGCCGACCGGCGAGAAGCACTCCGTAACCGTCTTCGACTCCTTGGGCTCGACGCCACACCTCACCGCATCAGCGGTCTGCGCGTAGTGCTCACCGACCGCTGCAACATGGCCTGCACGTACTGCTTCGTCGATACGAACACCGGCAAGCCGGACATGACGAAGGAGGAGCTGTCGGAGGGCCTGGAGTTCCTGTTCGAGCAGAACGCCGGCCAGGAAGAGGTGTCCATCCAGTGGTTCGGCGGCGAGCCGACGATCCGCTTCGACCTCATGCAGTACGGCGACCAGTTCGCAGACACCCTCGCCGACCGCTACGGCGTTGCAAGGGTCCGGCGCACGGTCGTCACCAACGGGGCCCGTCTGACCGACGAAGCCCTCGACCACTTCGTCGCGTACGAGTACGGGGTCGGCATCTCCATCGACGGCCCCCCGGGTATCAATTCCGCCCACCGCCTCCTGCTCGGCGGAAAGCCCGCTGACGACCGCATTCGCCGCAACGTCAGCCGATTCGTCGAAGCGGAGGGGCTGCACGTGGGCTGCAACCTCACCCCGACGGCCGCGAACATCGGGCGCTTGGCCGAAACGGTCCGGTGGATCATCGATGACCTCGGGCTGAAGTTCATCTACGTCAACACGCCCATCCCGACTGCGGGCCGCTGGCAGGTAAAGGGCGCAGACCTGGCTCAGGAGCTCTACGAGGCCCGCTTGGCCGCCCTGGGTCGCGGCGGAATGCTGTTCTCTGTCCTCGATCGCGCCTTCCAGGCCCTCGACACCCGTCGGCCGATGCTGTTCGACCACATGCAGGGGGACCGCAGTCTGAACGCCGCCCTGCTGCCCGGCAACCGGGTCAGCCTGTGCGACATCAACTTCACCGAGCCGTCATTCCTGCACACCCTGGACGAGTTGCGTGCTGATCCAGGACAACTGGCTGGTGTGGCGAAGAACGTCGCGCCCATCCCCGAGTGCGGGAACTGCCCGGCGCTCGCCATCTGCGGCGGCCCCTCCCGCAACGAACAGGCCCTCGTCGGAGGCACCAGCCCTGATCCCGAGATGTGCGCGTTCTACACGAGCACCGTGGAGATCGCCGTGTGGGACAACACGGGGGTGCAATGAGCGTCCAAGTCCGTACGGCGCTGGTCTCCACGGCCGGGCACTGCAAGGTGGCCTGCGGCTTCTGCTTCCGCGCTGACCGAGCTCACGGCTTTCTCGACACCGCGACGTACACACGCACACTGTCGCGGCTGCGGGAAGCCGGCGTAGAGGGCGTATGTCTGACGGGTGGCGAGCCCACCCATCATCCGCAGCTCAGGCAGCTTGTACGGCTGGCGCACCAGTTCGGCATGTCGGTGTCGATGGTGACCTCGGCTCGCTCCGTGGCCGAGGTCATCGCCCTCTCCCACGTGACCCACCTACTGAGCAACGTGACCGTGTCCGCCGACTCACAAGGCGCGATGCTGCTGGGACGCACGACCCGCACAGCGGCCTCGGGCATCGCCACGCTACGCGCCATCAGCACCGAGACGAAGATCCTCCACGTCACCTGCTGGGGCCTGAGCGACGATGAGTGCCAGGAGCTGGCCGACCTCGTGTCCGAGGCAGGCGTGGAGGTCCAGTTCAGCCCCGTCGTCCTCGACGAGCGCGCCTTGCGCCGGGACGGCAAGTCGGTCCAGGACTATCTGGTACAGCAGCATCTGGACGCCGACGTGCTGAGCCGCTACTTCAACCTGTCCGATCGGTACCGGGCCTACCTCGGCGAGCTCCGGGATCTACAACTGCCACCGACGGGGGGCGAGCGGTGGTCGTGCCGCTCGGCGACCGCGTACGTGTCCGCGGACGGTCACATACGGCGCTGTCCCTACGGCCAGGCATCAGTCAGCGTCGATGCACCTCGGGCCAGCATCAGACAGTTCCTGACCGATCCGGCGCAGGACCGCGTGACCCCGGACTGCGCTGCAATCTGCCGCTCCTCCGCCGCACCCGACGACCGCACGGCGTCGTGCGCCGCGCCGGCGTGAACGGTGCTACGTACACGACTCCATGGACCGCCCTATGACGATCACGACACCGGACGACTTCACACATCGGTGGCGGCAACCACCGAACTTCTCCTTGGAGGTCGCCTTCGACTACACGTTCCTGCCCGCCATCGACGTCCTCGACCACATCCGCCGGGACGCGGAAGTGCGCTTCACGATCCTCGGGGACGACGATTGGCAGGTGCGCATGGACCGCACCGCCGCCTTCTGCACCGCCCCGCTCGAAGAGATCGTCACGTGGCCGTTCCGGCTGGTGCACTTCAACCTCAGCCGCTTCTACGACGACCTTCTGCACGGCTTCCAGGACGAGGTAATGATCCCCTGGCGCGCCCATCTGTCCGCCCAGGGTTTCACCTGGCAGCGCCTGGCTCCGATCCTCTTCCTGTCCACCGAAGGCGCGTCCTCGACGTACCACAACGACAACTCGCACGGCCTGGTCTGGCAGGTGCATGGCACCAAGACGTTCCACAGCTACCTCACACCCGACAAGCACCTCTCAGCCGAGGCCGCGGTGATCGGCGAGACGACGGGTGAGGAGCCGCCCGAGCATGACGCGGCCGACCGCCAGTCGGTCGTCATGCGGCCCGGCGACCAGTTGTGGAGCCATGCCCTGACCCCCCACTGGGTCACCACCGAGTCGTCGCTCGCCATGAGCGTCACCCTCTCCCACGGCGGCCTGTGCCACCAGGGCCGCTTCTCCGACCGGGAGTTGGCACTGCGGGCCTACTGGGACAAGAACCCTGCCGAGGCGTGGACGCATGACCTGCGCAGCGTCCGCTACTGAGACCGCGTCCCACGACACGAGGCATCGGCCCGTGTCGTGGGACGCGCCCATCAGCCGGTTACGGCGTGAGACGGTTCGGTCCGCGGAAGAGGAAGGTGGCCTCGCGGATCGACTCCAGACCGAGGAGCACCATCAGCACCCGACCGAGGCCCATGCCCAGGCCACCGTGCGGCGGGCAGCCGTACCGGAACGCGTTCAGGTAGTCCTGCAACGGCTCTGGGCTCATGCCCTTCTCGGCGGCCTGCTTCAGCAGCACGTCATACCGGTGCTCGCGCTGTGCGCCGGTGGTGACCTCCAGCCCCTTCCACAGCAGGTCGAAGCTCAGAGTCACACTCGGGTCGTCGGCCGGCCGCATGTGGTAGAAGGGCCGGATGCTCACCGGGTAGTGCGTGATGAACACGAACTCGTGCCCGGTGGCCTCCTGGATGTGGGCGCTGATGCTGCGCTCGCCCTCCGGGTCCAGGTCCTCCTTGATCCCTTCCGGGTCCCACCCTCCCTTGCGCAGGATCTCGTGCGCCTCGGCCATGGTGATGCGAGGGAAGGGCGTCGTCGGGACAGTGATCTCCACACCGAAGTGCTCTCGGATGGCCTCACCGTGGGAGTCGGCGACCTTCGCGATCGCGTGGGCGAGCATCTGCTCCTCGAACGCCATCACGTCCTCGACGCCGTCGATCCAGGCGAGCTCGACGTCGACGCCGGTGAACTCGGTGGCGTGCCTGGAGGTGAACGATGGCTCGGCACGGAAGACGGGGCCGATCTCGAAGACCTTCTCGATGCCAGCCGAGATTGCCATCTGCTTGTAGAACTGCGGCGACTGCGCCAGGTAGGCGCTGCGGCCGAAGTAGCCGAGCTTGAAGACCTCCGCTCCGGATTCCGAGGCCGTTCCCATGAGCTTGGGGGTGTGCATCTCCGTGGCGCCCTGCGCGTAGGCGTACTCGCGCATCCCCTGTTCCAGGGTGGTCTGCACGGCGAACATCAGCTGTGTGGCGGTCCGACGGCGCACGTCCAGGAAGCGCCAGTCCAGCCGATGCTCAATGCCGGTGTGCTCGTCGATCGGCAGGGGCGTAGCGGCCAGGTTCAGGACCTCGACCGACTCAGGGACGAGTTCCAGGCCGCCGAGCTTGACCTGCTCGGCGTCGACGACACGGCCGGTGATCTTGACTGCGGACTCGGGGGTGAGAGCTTCGAGCTGGGCCTCAAGCGGCCCGTCGTCACGCTTGTGGGTCACCTGCACCATGCCGGTGCTGTCCCGCACGATGACGAACTGCATCTTGCGCTGCAGGCGCAGGGTGTTTACCCACCCGCAGACAGTGACGGTACGGCCGACGTGTTCTCGCAGGTCAGAGACGTGTACGCGGCTTTGGATCATTGCGGTCCTCCGAAGGACATCGTCATGATCCCTTGGGAGTGCGGGCGAGAAGGGCAACTCGCGGTGCCACCGCACTTTCGCCGCCACAGCGTGGCGGCCTCATTCGGGCCCGCTGACGGGGGCCAACCGGCGGGGCATTGGACCACCGAACGGGGTCGTTCCTCCCCGCGCTCAGGAGGGTCTTCGCCTCGGGGCGCGAGGCCGCCTTTCCAGCTTCCGGCGGCTCTCTCGACTCGCGTGATCCCGGGCTACTCGTCTCCATCAACGCGTTGTCCAGCAGGATACGGATCTCACGGGCACCGCCGCAATCAAGAACACACTTCTGAACGGGAGGAACGGCTGTGAGCGTGCCCGTGCGACGGGCGGTGGCCGCCGACGCCGGGGAATTGGCCCGCCTGCGCCAGCTATCGCTGACCTGCCCGGCGGTGCCTTGGAGCAGGCCCCGGGATGTACCGGACGGGCCGTGGGTCAAGGAGTGCCAGCAGGTGTTCGCTGCCATGCTCGATGGCCCGGACACGGCCGCCGCGTTCGTGGTGGATGCGGCTCCCGGCCGCGTGGCGTCCTGTGCGGTGGGGTTTCTTCTACCTCGACTTCCTGGCCCAGGGAGCAGCAAGCCGTTCAACGGTGACATCAGCACCGTCGCCACCGATCCCGAGTTCCGCAGGCGGGGCTATGCCCGGGCAGTGGTGACGGCCCTGATGGGCTGGATGGCCGTGCGCGGCTGCAAGCGCATCAGCCTCACGGCCAGCCCAGAGGGAGAGCCGCTCTATACGTCGCTCGGGTTCGTGTATGACGAACCTCGGATGACCTGGCGGGTCCAGTGATTGCCCGGCACCGGAGCGACCAGAGCGTCCCGCTCGATCAGCACCCGGCGCGCGACGACGTCGCGCTGCGGCCGGCGGTGGAGGACGCCGCTATGGGCCGTTGGGAGGGGGCACGGGATCTGCTGGCGGCGACCGGCACGGACTGGGACCGCCGGATCTTCCGCCTTCAGGTACTCGCCGAGGCCGGAGCCCGCCTACGGTTCGCCGACACCTGGGCAAGGGCCGAACCGCGCTCGCCCCACGCACTCGCCCTCCTGGCCAACGTTCAGGCCCTCCGGGCCATGATCGCCGGGCCAGGCAGCAGCGGTCGGGGCCTGATGGAGGAAGCCTGGGCCACCTGTCGCGCGACCCTGGAAACGTGGCCGGAGGACGTGGCGCCGCTGGTCGTGATGCTCGCGCTGCTCCGCACCCACGCCCCGAACCGAAAGACCCTGAACGCGGTGTGGGACGAGATCATCAAGCGCGACCGATGGAATCGCGAGGCGCACCACGAGGTCGTGACCTTCCTGCTCCCCCGCTACCACGGAGAGCAGGGCGAGGCGATGTGGTGGGCCGAGGAGCAGGCGGCCATCGCCCCTCAAGGGCTGCCGATCGCGGTTCTGCCACTCGTGGTGATCGCCGAGGCCCACCGGACCCGCCAGGAGCAGGACCGCGACGCTTACGGGCTCACCATCCATCCATGGGTCGACTGCCCGCAGATCGACCACGTGCTGGAGGGCTGGTGGCGCTACCGCGCCCCGCGACCGCACGCCTGCTTCGCGGATGACGCCAACTACCTGGCTCACGCCCTGTCGTTCGCGAACCGTCACAGCGAGGCCCTGGAGGTCTTCGACGCGATCGGCCCGTACGCCACACAAGTCCCCTGGTCGTACTGCGGACAGGCCCGCGATCTATTCCTGCGGCACCGCGCCTGGGCCTACAGCCCACCTCGGCGCCGACGCCGCTGAACCCTCGAACTACCCCTTAAACGAACGAAGGACGGAAATCCCGTGCCCCTCGATGTCTCTCGCGTCTCTGACGAGGAACGCCTGAAGCAACTCGGCTACCAGCAGACGCTCTCCCGCTCCATGTCGGGCCGCGCCAACTTCGGCGTCAGCTTCACGATCATCTCCATCCTGTCCGGCTGCATGACCCTCTACGGCTACGGAATGAACACCGGCGGGCCAGCGGTGATTATGTGGGGCTGGCTGTTCGTCGGCTTCATGACGCTCTTCGTCGGGCTGTCCATGGCGGAGGTCTGCTCCTCCTACCCCACCAGCGCGGGCCTGTACTTCTGGGCGCACCGCATGGCGCCCGCAAGAACGGCCGCGGCATGGGCGTGGTTCACCGGGTGGTTCAACACCCTGGGCCAGATAGCCGTGACCGCAGGCATCGACTTCGGCGCCGCCACCTTCCTCAACGCCCTACTGGACCTGCAATTCGGCTACGCCGCCACGCCCGGCCACACCATCACGCTGTTCGGGATCATCCTCGCCCTGCACGGCGTACTGAACACCTTCGGCGTGCGCATCGTCGCCTTCCTCAACGAGGTGTCCATCTGGTGGCACATCCTCGGCGTCGTCGTCATCTGCGGCGCCCTAGTGCTCATCCCTGACCACCATCAGTCGACCAGCTTCGTATTCGGCGAGTTCGTCAACAACACCGGCTTCTCGTCGAGCGTCTACGTGGTGCTCATCGGACTGCTCATGGCCCAGTACACGTTCACCGGCTACGACGCCTCCGCCCACATGACCGAGGAGACCATCGACGCCTCCACCGCCGGCCCCAAGGGCATCGTCCGCTCGATCCTCGTCTCCCTCGCCGCCGGCTTCGTCCTGCTGTTCGGCTTCACCTACGCCATCCACTCCTACTCGGGCGCGCTCGAGTCGACCACCGGGGTGCCACCGGCGCAGATCCTGATGGACGCCCTTGGCGCGGTGGCCGGCAAGTGGCTGCTGCTGGTCATCATCATCGCCCAGCTCTTCTGCGGCATGGCCTCAGTGACCGCCAACTCCCGAATGATCTACGCCTTCTCCCGCGACGGCGCGCTCCCCTTCTCCAGGACGTGGCACAAGCTCAACCCGGCCACTCGCACTCCCACGAACGCCGTCTGGCTCGCGACCGGTGGGGCCTTCGCGCTCGGCCTGCCCTATCTGTGGAACAGCACCGCGTACGCGGCCGTCACCTCGATCGCCACCATCGGTCTCTACATCGCCTACGTGATCCCCACCTTCCTCCGGCTGCGCCAGGGCGACAGGTTCGAGCGCGGCCCCTGGCACCTCGGCTCCTGGTCCACCGTCGTCGGCACGATCGCCATCGCATGGGTCTTGGTAATCACCGTGCTGTTCATGCTGCCGCAGACGTCACCAATCACCGCGCAAAACTTCAACTACGCGCCCATCGCCGTCGGCGTCGTCGTCGGCTTCTGCGGCGCCTGGTGGCTCATCTCGGCCCGCCGTTGGTTCCTCAAGCCGGCGCACTCTCGCGGCTCTGGTCTCAGCCGGGAAGCTCGCGGACAGGAGGCCCACCGCCGATAGACCCCGTCCGACAACCCGGGCCCCCAGCGTCGCGGTCAGCTCGTACGAGTAGTTTGTGCGCAGCGTGCGGACACGAGAGACGGCCTTCAAGCAGACGCACACCGCGACGCTCAGCCAGCTGGTCACAAACGACTAACCCGTAAATGATCTACGAATGTGAGCAGGCTGCGTTTCACAGGCGCGGCAAGCCTTCGAAGTCATGCCACCCTCGGCTCACCACCGTGCCACCCCTCGTCTGTGGATCTGCGGAGGCACCGGGCCCTGTTGCTAACGCGGACCAATGGCTGGGTCCATCCCCGCGTGCCGATGGGCCCCTCAGGGCAGCGATCGGCACGCAGGCAACAGCGTTCGCCAGTCACGGAGTGCCGCCACGCCGATACCCGACCTACAAGCGTCCGCCGGCCGAGCCAGGACATCGTCAGCCACGCCGACAAGGTCTTCGATCTGCCCATCCTGCCCCACGGACCGCGTGGTGCAGGCGGACATTGTCCAGGTGCTGCGGTTTCGAGGCGGCGCGCCAGCCACGTGTTCGCTGCGCTGCCCTGCCCGCAGCCCTCCGGAGTTCTTCGACGGCTCTCCGGCGCGGCACATTAAAAGTCGTACACCGCGAAGTCGGCGATCGGGCGGTACCCGATCCGCTGGTAGAGGCCATTGCTGGTGGGGTTGGCCAGGTCCGCGAACAGCAGGACCTCCGCCGCGCCAGCGGATAGCGCGGCCCGGCTCACCTCGGCTGTCACGGCGCCCGCATAACCGCGGCCACGCAGGTGGGCCGGGGTATAGACGGGAGCCACCCGGATCTGGCCCGCGACCATGGGGGTCCTGCCCGCCATGGAGACGGGGGTACCGTCCGGGGTTTCCCACAGCGTGACGCGTTCGTCGGCGATGCGCGAGTCCGCCCATGAGCTGTTGTCCGTAGGAGGGGTTCCTCCGATGGCGGTGACAAACTCCCGGTGCCAGAGCATGAGTTGCTCGCGGTCCTCCTCGCCCGCGACTCGCCCCCGGCCCTCAGGGAACGGCTCCGGCGGCGTGAGCGTGCCCAGGCCGTACAGACGCTCCTGCTCGTGCAGCGTCGGTCTCGCGCCCGTGTGCCGCTGCCAAGCCTCGGCGAAGGAGGCGGCGGTGTCGTGGTCCGCGTTGACGCCGGGGAGGGTGTGGCCGAGGTCGGCTAGGTGGGCAGCGAGGCTGTCGGCCTCTTCGGGGGTGAGGGGTGTGACGGTCAGGCGGCGGGGCGGGGTACGGAAGATGGTCGCGCGAACCTCGCACGCCCGCTCCAGCAAGCCGAAGATGGGTGCTTCGGAGCCGTACGCGTCCGTCCCCCGCGTACGCAGTGCCTCGGTCACCGTCAGTGGGACGGTGTGCAGGGCGGGACGCGAGTGCAGGAAGTCCCCGGCTCGAGCGAGAAAGTCGTCGAGGTCTTCGGTGAGGTGCCAGTCATCCGGGCGCATGCCTCATGTTCCCTCGTGCTGTAGGCAGTGCGCCTGCAGTTTTCCGTTGAGGAGAGAGCGGTGTTGGTGCCGGCTGCACCGCTCGGCGGTGTCGCTGGACCACGACGACTGAGCGGGCTGGATTGTCGCCCTCAACGGTGCAATATGAAAAGGTTGTTTGCCCACATTTGGTGCGCGGAGACCACTACGGTATCGGCATGGTTAGCGCGGTCGACCCGGTGATGGCGGGTGATCACGGCGGTCTTGCGGGAGCGGTGACTCGTGGCGTCCTCAAACGAGGTACAGGCGGGCGAGCCCTACCCTTTTCGCCAACGGGGTTGGACGTAGAGCTTCTCAGAGCGGTTGAGGCTGCGGCCGCCAGCCTCGTCCCGATCGCTATAGTCCTTCCGCTTCCGGGCACGGCGGCTCCTTTGCTGCTCGGCGCCGCCGCGCTCATTGGGGCGGTGATGCGCGAGCGATCACTCACGTCCCAGGCGGCTGTGGTGTCTCCGCATCTGGCTTCCCGCATTCTCTACGACCAGCTGTTCTTTAAGGATCAGCGCCTGGCTGACTACATACCCCGCACAGCGGTCAGTGTCGACGGTCGACCCCGAGTCGTCGGCAAGCCACGTCGCGATGCTGGTGGGCGTCTTCACCTTGTCAGTGATCTATCTCGCCTATCCGGCTGGGCGGCGTGTCTTTCGGGAATCGCTGTCGATGGCGCGGCTGTCGCTCCCGGCGAGCTCCGGAAGTTCCTCGTGACCTACGCGACTGTGCCGCTCGTCTATCTCACCGCCGACCCTGGCGACCCGGGGCTGGAACACGTACGGGAAGCGGACGGGGTCGTTTGGGGCTGGGACGCCGGGAGCCTCGTGGCCGCGCTCGACCGTGATGTTCCATCCCAGTACGCGAACGCTGGTCCACTTGTCACCAGCGCGGCGGTGTTGCGGCATGCCTCGCGGTCGGAGGTTGTCGTCGTGGCTCCGGCGGAAGGCGAGACGTCTACTTTGGACACCGCGCTGAGTGCTCTGTGGGAACGCATCGCGCGCCTGAGCGCCGTCAGCGGTGTGGAGTCCTCAATAACACAGGGCCATGGACTGCGCTGGGCACGAGGACTGTTCAACACGTTGTCGATGCTCCCTATATCGCCAGCCAGATACGACAAACACACTGGACACGGCCCCTATGCCGTCCGTCTCGGCGAGGCCGTATCAACGGCCAGGGCACTCGCTCGACATACCGGTCGAGAGGCCGCCGGCCACTGGTTCGGGGTCGCCGACGCCCTTTCCAACGCATTGGTGGCGGCGGCACGTGAGGAACGGCTGACACATCTCATTCGCTGGGCTGCCACGTGTGTGTCTGAAGGACGACGATCGCTCCTGCTCGTCCGCAACTCGGCCGCGCGAGTGGCCTTGGTCGACGCCATGAACGAGGCGCTGGAGACGCCGCTCGGCTGGGACGACTGGGTCAGAGTAGCCACCATGGCCGAACTCGTGGCTGGACGGCTCGACACGTCCGATGTACGCGAGATCCGGGTCCCGGGGCCATTGCCGCGTGCCCGAGCGGGACTGCTGGCGCTACCGCCCGTCCCTCTGCTGTCCGTGCTGACGACCGGCCCCTTCGAATGCCAGCGGGCACTGCGACAGGCTAGGTGGGCACGTTCGGCGTTGAGGAGTATCCGTGAGGAGACGACGACGTGTTCAGCACCACGCCTGTCCTTGGTGACCGCCTCCAATAGACGCCTTCCTGAGACGGACGTGCGGCTCCTCGCTGGGGAAGTCGAGGTTCTGCCGATGTCCTGGCCGCGGTTGCCCGGCGACACTGGCCAGTGGGACCCGTTCGACGCGCGCATCCCAGAGTTGTTACGGCGGGTCGTCGATGAACGTGGCCCAGGGCGCGACGAGGATGACGCGCCAGCCCCCACTCGCGTCGTCGGCGGCTTGGCCCAGGCGGAAGTGCCGGTCCTGGCCTTCGAGTTGTACGGCGGGGATCGCGAAGGGCTGCTCTTTGCCGCCCCCAACGACGTGCTGACACGGCGGAGAGGGATGGAGCTGCAAAGAGTCGCCGCCAAGTCGCTTCTCGCAGGGGATGTCATCTTCCTGGTCGATCACGACGCACGACGCGACCTTCTCGGTGCGGTCATTGGAAAGCTGTCGGAGACAGCCACGTACGCCCCGTTGGCGGTACTGGTCGACTTTTGGCACCGCAGAGCGAGGCTCGTCGCGCGGTCCGGAATGACATATCGCGACATACTCCGCCGAATGCACGGCACGTCGATCACCTCGGAGCAGGCGATTGGCTCATGGGTGAGAGGAGAGGTCAACGGCCCGCAGGATCCGGCCGATGTACGGCGGTTCGCCCTCGCCGTGCAGGACCGGGTACTGCTCGCACAGGCGGAGAGAGTCGGCTGGGCGTTGAAGACGCTGCAGATCGTGCACCGTAAGGCGGGACGCTGGTTGTCCTCCCAAATCAGCGGGGCCGACCCGCGCCCCAACGAGACGCTGATCGACGTGAACCTGGGGCTCCGTGTCTCGGATCTGCTGGATAGCGTGACGGCGCATACCGTCGGGGCGGTCGATCGAAGCGCGCGCACCGTCGCGGCGCACGAGGTGGGGCGCCTGCTCCCTCGAACAGACGAGTGAGCGCGTCGCTCAACTGGCTTAAAAGGCACACTAGTTAGGGCCGTTCGGGCGGCAGCGGTCAGTGCATCGCGCTAAAGTGTCGCCCATCTAAAGCCGCGCAGTCACGCACTTAGCTCTTCCTCGACTTAAACCACATGAGGGTCACGCGAGGGGGTCTCCCCCCGGACGGGCCAACCGGCTATACGCCTACCGTTCACAACACAGGAGCTTCGCCATGTCGGCATTCCCTCATGGCCGTGCGTCCGCACCGGCCAATACGCCTGCCCAGCGATACGACGCCCTGCTCGCGAGCCTCTCGCGCCGCGTCGTCAGTCAGGCTGTAGGCACTTCAATCCCTAGCGGCACCCGCCTCTTCGACCAGCCTCAGAAGCGCCTGTGGCTCGGCATGCTCGCGAGCGAGGCGAAGATGATCCAGGAGACGAACGCCGGTTTTCGCGGCCTCCAGATCACCCCTCCCGCGCAAGGTTTCACCTTCCGTGTACGGAGGTTGCCAAGCGAGCTGACCGTCGAGGTCAGCGCGTCCGCCTTCCTCGCGCTGCACCCAACGGTCGACGAGCAACGCGCGTCTATGGCAACAGAGGCGAGTACGCACGGGTCCGACGTGGCTGATGGGCTTGGCTCCGCGGCGGCGGACCACGCCCGCGATGTCCCCGCCACCGCTCGTTCGCCGCGAACACGAGTGTCCACCTTTGGGAACGGCCAGACTCCGGGATACCCGCTGGCTCAGGTGTGGACGAAGATCTCGATGACCCCGGTCAAGGTCACGATTCCCCTGGTCTCAGGCGAGGCGCGTTCGGTTCGGGCGGGGGAGAGCGAGATCGCTACGGCGATGCGCTCGGCGACGGCGCGACATCAGCGGGAGCTCTACCGGCAGCGCCTGGCCGGCCCGCCCGTTGGCTCCCTGCCACGCGATCACGACCTTATCGACGAACGAACGTGGGCCTCCTACGAAGCTCAGAACTTGTTGGCTCCCGGTGACCTCACTCCACCTGAGCATCGGGCCGCTGTCGAGGTCGAGGTGAGGCCCGTAGACGGCTTCTACGAGATTTTCGTCGCCGTCGTGAACACCACGCCCGCTCCGCGAGATCAGTTGGTCGACGGCAATCGGCCCTACGACGAGGCATACCTGGACACTCGCCTCTACGAGGTCGTCCTCTCGGCGACCGTGGACGCGCCCGTCGTACCGTACGAGCTGGAGCAGGTAGCCCAGTCGCATCGTTACGAGCGAACGGTCTCGGCCTTCGGACACGCCTCTCCGGTCACGTGCGAGACACGCGGGGAACGTACGGTCCTGAGTACGGAGTTCGCGGCTGAACAACCGACCTGGCGCGCGCATCCCAGGACGAAGTCCAAGGACGCCGACGGACGAGAGACCCTGATTGACACTACCTTCGACTCGCTCATCGCGGATCCGATCGGGACAGTCGCGAGACTCGTGGATCTCCTTGACGTGTGGGTTGAGGACAATTGGGGCATGTCCGCTCTCAATGCCCTCCACAAGGCCCGCGGTTGGAACGACGACGCGCGCGCCGAGGCGGAGGGGGCCGCTCTGGAAGCCCGAGCGGAGGCCAGCTGGGTCCGCGCTGGGCTCGAGACCCTACGCACCAACCCCGATGTGCTGGCCGCCTTCGTGGCGGCGAACAAGGTGGTCAAAGCTGCCGCGGCGAACGAGTACACGGCCTGGCGACCCTTCCAGATCGCCTGGATCGTCGGCTGCCTCCCCGGCATGGTCGACCCCAGGAAGCACCGCGAGGTCAACATCGTCTGGTTCCAGACGGGTGGTGGCAAGTCGGAGGCCTACCTCGGATTGATGCTGGTCACTCTGTTCTACGGCAGGTACACCGGCGTCACGCGCGGGACGCAGGTGTGGGCTCGCTTCCCCCTGCGCCTGCTGGCCCTCCAGCAGACAGAGCGATTCGCGAAGATGGTGCTGCACGCGGAGGTCCTGCGGCGGCAAGACCCACGCATTCGCCACACGGGGGCGTTCGGTATCGGTTACTTCGTTGGTGGCGGCAACACACCGAACAAGCTGTACAAACCTGGCAACAACAGCTACCACGGGCCTGATCCCACGTCACCTGAGACAGCGGAGGCCTGTCGGGTGCTGGACGACTGCCCGCTGTGCCGCTGCCCGCTCGCGGTGCGGTGGGACGATCCCAGTCACACCATGCGTCACATTTGCGAGAACGACGACTGCCGGCTCTCGGGGGTGTTGCCGGTGTGGGGCGTCGACGACGACATCTATCGCCGGGCACCCGCTGTCCTTGTGGGCACCGTAGACAAACTCGCGCAACTCGGACAGAATCAAGCGTTCCAGATCTTGCTCGGGCGGCCTCACTCCGTCTGCCCCAAGCACGGATACTCCTCCAATCCCAACTGGTGTGCGGTGTACGGGTGCCGTGAGAACCGGCTCCCCGTGCCGAAGGGATTCGGGCATGTGCGTCTGGAGATCGCGGACGAGCTCCACTTGCTCGATGAGAGCCTTGGCGCTCTCGACGGCATGTACGAGTCACTACTCCAAAAGATCAGCGAGCACCTGAACAATGATCCGTTCCAGATCGTTGGGGCCACCGCGACGATCGAGGGATACAAGAACCAGGTGCGCCACCTCTACGACCGGGACGCGAGGCGCTTCCCCGTCAACGGTCCGGAGGCGGGAGAGACATTCTGGTCCACCACCGAGATTGGCGATCCCCTGCGCCGCTACCTTGGCGTGCGCTCACGGGCGAGCACGATGGTCACCGCCACCCGAGAGGTCGCCGTCGTGCACGACCAGTGGGTACGTGACCTGTGCGCCAATCCCAAGAGCGTCGTTGCGGAAGCCGGCCTGGACGCCAACGACCCCGACATCGTCGAAGAGGCTCGAAAGGCCGGCGAAGACCTCTACGAGGTGCTGGTCACCTACTGTCTGCGCAATGAGGACCTGACGAGCTTCACCCGGGACCCCGCGGTGAGTGACCTCCTAGTCAGCCGTGACAACCTCGTGATCATCAACGGCGACGCCAGTCCCTCGGCCATTCGCGGGGCGGTTACCCGGCTGGTTGAACGTCCTGAGGACGAATCCGAGCGTGTCAAGATCATCGCTGCCACGAAGGCGATCGGGCATGGATTCGACGTCTCACGACTCGGCGTCATGGCCGTCATGGGAACCCCGACTCAGGCCTCCGAGATCATCCAAGCGTCCGCGCGTGTCGGGCGACGACACCCGGGCCTGGTCGTGAACGTGATCAACCCGAGTCGCGACCGGGACGCCAGCGTCTTTCGCTACTACCCCGAGTGGATCAGGTACCTGGACCGGCTCGTCCACAAGGTTCCCGTCAACCGCGAATCGGTACCCGTACTCAAGCGAGTCTTGCCAGGCGGATTGATGGCGTGGCTGCTCCAGGTGCTCGACCGTGCCTGGATTACGGGAGCGCCGAGGCGACGCTCGTTGGCGGATTCCACGGCCTTCCGTGACGCCGTGAACGCCGGCTTCATCGACAAGAAGCTGCTCGTCTCGCTTCTGCGTCACGGTTTCGGCATCAACGACACCAGCGTCTACCACCGCATGCACCGGCAGGCCATCGATTCTTGGGTGGACGAACACCTGACCACGGTCCCACTGCGGGCGGAGGCTGGTGACAGGCTGCCCACCTTGTTGAACCCGTCCGTGCCCCGGTCTCTCCGGGATATCGAGGAACCTCTGATCATCTACGGCGAGTTGTAGTCAGCCGCGCAAGCCAGCGTGCCGCACCAGCCGTTCTCAATCACGTCTCTCCAGAGAGTCCGTCATGGCCTTCGAACAGCTCAGTCGCAGTAATATTCAAGCCCTCTGGCGCTACATGCCCGGCCAGCCATACAACTGGTCCTCCAAGGGATCGGTCGTCGGCCAGCCACCCCGACAGGTGACCGCCCTCGATGTGCCCGAGGGTTGGGTCGCTCCGCAACTCACTCGTCTCCTCCTACCGTTCGCCTCCGCAGCGAAGGGTGGCTCCAGGTCGGGATCTGAACTGCACGCGATCGATCGCGGACAGTTCAGGCTCGTGAAGGCGGAGGACCTGCGTGCCACGCGTTTCCCCAACACCTTTATCTGCCGTGCGTGTGGCCTCCTCAAGACCGTCCGGGCGAGTGACCCGGCGCCGGCCTGCTCGGTACCCAGCCACGGGGTTATGGCCCAATTCTCCTGGGGTGAGGTGCATGAGTGTGGCCACCTGAAGGAGCTCTCGGTGCCGCGGTGTGCCTCCGGTTGCCAGGGCACGATGCGGCTCTGCAACACCCGCGACTTGAACACGTATCGCTGGTACTGGATGTGCGGTCGTTGCCAAAGGCGCTCCGACCAGCCGATCGTCAAGTGGTGTTCTACCTGTCGCGAGGGTCGCCCCCAGGTGATGCGTGTGCCACAGACGTCGGCCTACTACCCACAGCAGATCACGGTCATCAACCCGCCGACTCGGGGCAACTATGGTGCCCTGGCCCACAAGCGCGTGTACGCGGCCGCTGTGGCTCAGAGTCTTGGCCTCCTGCCCAAGGGCGCGGAAGGACTACGACGGGGAGGAGGCTCCACCGCCACGGGAGGCGCCGTGGAACAAGCACGCGAGATGGCCGCGACGCTCGGCCTGAAGACCGGCGACGATCTCTATAACCAACTCATCACTGAGGCCAAGAAGAAGGAGGGAGACGCGCCGGCGTGGGACGCACAGGTCGACTCCCTCGGACGGGACCCAGACACGATTGAGGAGTTCGGTGAGGAGTGCCGTCAACTTGGGCTGGCCTGGGACGCCAAGCCCCTGACGTCGCAGGAGCTGCTGGACGGCGACGAGGGAACTGAGCTTGAGCCCATCTACCGGCGGTACCGCAAGCTCTTCACCCACTACGGGTTCGCCGACGTGACCCTGCTGCGAGAGCTCCCGATCGCCTACATCGTCGCCGGATACACCAGGATCAGCAGCAAGGCGGTCGCGACGACCCGTCGCGGAACCCAGACTACGCAGCAGTTCCGATTCTTCCCCGCCGGCCGGGACAGCAAGTTCCCGATGTATGGCGTCCGTACGGAGACCGAGGGCTTGCTGTTCGAGCTGGACAAACTCGCCGTGGTGAAGTGGCTCGTCGACTCCGGTCTCGTCGCGGATCCAGGCGTGAGTACGCAGGAAGAGGCTCAGCGTTGGATCTTCTCGGTGGCCGACCCAGTAGTAGATGTCTTCAACGCCCCCGAGAACCCGATCAGCCGGGCGCTACTCGGCCTCGTCCACTCGATGGCGCATCGCACCATGAAAGCCATGGCCAGCAGGTGCGGCCTCAATGTCGATTCGCTGGCGGAGTACCTCTTCTCGGCGAATTGCGCCTATCTGATCTACGCGAACACTCGAAGCGAATTCACCCTTGGCGGGCTCGAGCATGTCTATCGCTTCGATCTCGAGGACGCGTTGCGTGAGTTGGACGCGGAGACCCGTTGCGTCTTCGACCCCCCGTGTCGACGGGACTTCGGTGGAGCGTGCGCCGCCTGCCTTCACATCTCCGAGGTCGCTTGCGCGAGATTCAACACCGTATTGGACCGCAACCTGCTCTTCGGCACGCTCCCGCTGTCCGCCTCCCCCGCGAGCACACCAGCCAAGTCTGGACGAAAGGAAGAGCCGCGGTGGCGCGGGTACTGGAGCCACTGAGACCTCTCGTCTCCCTTCTCCAGCAAGCGGCGGACCCTGTCCGCGTCGCGGCGGCCGCGGCCAGCCTCGCGGCCGCCGGCGCCACCGCGGCGAAAGTGATCGAGCAGGTCGCCAACGCGGTGACGGATCAACGCCTCGTGCCCCACGCCCTCGTCCACGCCGGCGTGCTCCGGGAAGACGGCCGCTTTACCGAGGCGGCACCGTTGCTTCTCGCGCAAGCCCACGCCATGGTCGCGATGTCAGTCGAGGACAACTGGGACTTGGTCTTGACCGTTCCGACCTTCTTGCGTGATCCACTGAACTCGATGTCCCGGGACAACGGCGGCCCGGGGCTTCCTCTCGATACGGAGCGTACGCTCCGCATGGTCGCTGAGAGTGCCAAGGACCGACTGGTGATGGCCGCGCCCTATCTGCACCCATCCTTCGTCTCCGCGCTGGCGCCCTCTCTGGCCGACCTGTTGGCGAATGGCGGAGGTGCCGTCGTGATCACGAGGGCGCTGGGCGTCTCGGCGCCACAGCGTTCCAACGCCAACGTCGACTCTGTGTCCATTCTGCGTGAGGCTGCGGGCGCGAACGATAGTCGCCTCAAGATCTGCTCGTGGGACGAAGCCGGCCTCGGTGTCCACTTCAAGGTCTTACTCGCGGACGAACATCTGGCGTACGTCGGCTCCGCCAACCTCACGCCCGGGGGTACTTCATCGCACGCCGAAGCGGGCGTGTTGCTACGAGGAAGACGGGTTAGGTCGGTCTCGCGCTGGCTCCATGCGGTGGCTGATGAGCTCATACGAAGGTCACTCGCGTAAGCCTCTTCAATGCCCTTCCGCAGGTCGCCCTTCTCGGGCAGGACCAGGACACCCAGGAGTCGGCGATGCCTGGGGCCCCATCTGGCCCCGGGCGCACGCGCTGTCGTGCGTCAGAGGCGCAGGAGCGGGGTGGAGCCGACCCCGCTACCCGAGAGGGCACTCATACGGTTCAAGGTCCACGACTCAAGTCAGGAAGGCGGGAGGCGAAGCGGTCGCGCGTGGCTGAGGACCGCGTGGCACACTCAGCCGCATGATCCGCGAACCAGCAGAGCTGACCGTCCAAGCGGACGGAACCGTTGAGTTGCCCATGGGCCTGTTGGCCGAGGCCGGCCTGAACCCGGGCTCCAAGGTGCTCGCCTTTAGCGACGCGGACGGCCGGATCGTGCTGCGCCGTTTTGAGGACTCGGTCGAGGACCTACTGGGTGGGCATGGTTTGTAGCCCTGCGCGTTCAGCCGTCGCGCGCTCCGGGCGAAGGACCGCGATGACTCGGTTGGCCGCGTCGACTGGGTCATCGTGCTCCCAGACGCGGATGACCGTCCAGCCAGCTTGACGCAGGAGGCTGTCAGTCTCGGCGTCTCGCTTGCGGTTTCCCTCGATCTTCTCGCGCCAGAAATCGATGTTCTTCGTGGCGGGTCGGTGGTGCTCCGGGCAGCCGTGCCAGAAGCAGCCATCGACGAAGACCGCGACACGCGCTTTGGGAAAGACGACGTCGGCCGTCCTGCGCAGTTGAGGCAGGGGCCTAATCCCCACGCGATAGCGCAGACCCGCCCGGTGCAGGAGGGAGCGCAGCCGGATCTCTGGTTTGGTGTCCCTGCCGCGGTTACCTCGCATCACAGACCGGACGGCCGGCGAAGTGGCCCATGACCGCTCGGGCGGCGACTCCTCGGCGAGGAGCCCGGCGTCCCTCGCCATCTCCCATGCCTGAGCCAGGTTGGCACCACGTGTTTCGTGCGCGACCTCGCCCACATACTCGGCGGGCGAGCGGCCCTTGTCGGACCACCGGAGGTAAGCCCGGATGCGCCGTGTCTTGGGGAGGACCTTCAGCTCGATGGAAGCGCGCGCGAAGCGGCCGTCGCCCAGGTCGACCATGCGCCGGTGTCGTCCACCAGCGGCACGGTCCTGCTCGGCCGCCAGCGCCTCACGGCTTCGTCCCTCTCGGCCCTTCCACGCGCGGGCGGGCGGCGGCTTGTCCTTCCATCGGCTTGGCTCGTTTGGTGCCATACCGGTCACCTACGGCTCTCCGCCTCGTCAAGGGCGGCGGCCACGGCCTTGGCGAAGACCTCGCCGAGCAGAACGGGGACGGCGTTGCCGAGTTGCCGCATCTTCTCTCCGCGAGGACCTTCCAGCTTGTGGTCATCCGGGAATGTCATGACGCGAGCGGTCTCTCGAACGGTCATGTAGCGGTGCTTGTACTTCCAGCCGTTAGGGGCTTCGGGGTCCGGCTCTCTGTCGTCCAGGAGCATGACCGATTCCCCACCGGGTACACCGTGCACGCCGGCCTTGACGGTCTTCGCTGGCCTGTCCAGCTCGTTGGGTGTGTGGCCGTCGTAGATACGGGCACCGGGCCAGCCGATGTGGTAGGTGAAGCCCCCCAAGTAGTGCTCCTTGCGGTCGAAGAGCTCCTCGGGGACGGGGGGTAGGGGCTTGTTGCCATCGATCCCGGCGATCGCGTCGCGAAGCGTCCGCCAGGGCTTCATCTCACCGTCCTCGTCCTGCGGCAGCTCCTGCGGCAGCCGCGCGTGGACGCGTTCCACAACGTGGTCCGGCACCTCCCGGATGGCTCGATGGCGCTTCCAGTAGGACCCGTCCAGCATGGATCGGATCAGTGCCGCTTCTGAGTACTGGGGACGCACGGCCCTCTTGAAAGCCTCGATATCGACGTTCAAGTCCGCCCGGAACGCGACGAGGATCACCCGATGCCTGATCTGGGGCACGCCATAGTCAGCGGCGTTCACCGGGGTCATGATGACCTCGTACCTCTCGGAAGGGTCGCGAGGCTCTTCCTCCCGGCGTCGCCTCAGGATCTCGTCGTGCTCCTCCCACGACGCGCCCTTCGCGCGTTCCTCGAAAGGCATTTCCAGCTCCCGCTGGATGTAGTCGAAGTACCGCTTGAACGAGGGGCGAAGCAACCCACGGACGTTCTCGCAGATCACGGCCTTGGGCCTGATCTGCCGAACCGCCCTGAACATCTGGGGGAACATGTTGCGCGCGTCCTCGGTACCCTTGTGGGCGCCCCCGAGGCTGAAGGGCTGACAGGGCGGACCGCCCGCGAGGACGTCGACCTCGGCGTCGCGCAGGTACTTCATGGACAGCTCTCGGACGTCACCCACGACCAAGGGGCAGGGCTCGCCGGGCGCGGGGATCCGTTCCTCGTCGCCACGGGGCTTGGCCCCGTTGGCCTCGAGGGTCTCGCCCGCTCGCTTGTCGAACTCGTTATAGAGGAGCGGACGGAAGCCCGCGCGCTGAACGCCCAGGGCCAAGCCGCCAGCGCCCGCGAACAGCTCAACGCTGGTGCGGTCCTTAGTTTGCTCTCCAAGCTGATCAGGCATGGCGAAAGCATACCGCGGAGTTGTCGATCTTGCTGCGGGTATGGCTAGAAGTTTCCCTTCACTTTGGTGATCGCGGATAGGGTGCCGGTGATCACTGGAGCGAAAGGACGCTTGGATGACGCCGGCAGTCGAGTCCGACGATGGGGCCAAGTACCACAGAGACTTCACTCTGAGCATCACCAAGGCCCTGGGCGATCAGCTCGCGGACGCGCTTGAGGGGCTGGACCGGGCTCCATTGACCGAGGACAGCATCGACGACCTCAAGGAGAAGCCCGGGGTCTACCAGCTCTACCTCAATGGCGAGTTCGTCTACGTGGGCAAGGCGGACAAATCGATACCCGTCAGGCTGCGTCAGCACTTCCGCAAGATCGGCGGACGTCGCGGCATCTCCCTGCGAGACGTGGAGTTCTCTTGCCTCTACGTCGCGGAGGACTTCTCCGCCCTCGCACCGGAACAGCTGCTCATCACGCACCACAAAGAAGCTGGCCAGATTCCATGGAACAATAACGGCTTCGGCAACAAGGACCCTGGTCGGAATCGTGACAGCACAGTCCTCAAGGCCAACCACTTCGACATGCTCTTCCCCATCGACCTGGAACGCACGGTCGATGGGCTCACACCAGGTGTCGTAACCCTTCAGAAGTTGCTGGATGAGGTGAAGGCTGGCCTTCCGTACAACTTCCGGTATCAGAAGTCGCCTCTCTTCAAGCAACGATTGGTGACGATCCCTGAAGCGAATATGACGGCGGACTCCGTCTTTAGATTGATCGCGACGGAGATACCAGACTCCTGGCAGATTGTCGCCCTGATGGGGTACGTGATCATGTACGACGACAGCCCCCGCGAGTACCCGAGTGCCTGGCACTACTACCGCGGCGCGGAGTCGTTCGAGACGGCGCCAGAGGCTGAGCCCCCCGGCCCTATCGATGAGGCCGAGGAAGCCGACGAGGACGCGTAGCCAACCAGTTCGAGCCCACAGCCGCCCCGGTAGCATGGGGCGTACACAGCGAGTAGCCACGCGAGCACTCGACGGCCACACGCGTCGACGGACGCTGCTCGCATCCGGAGCCCTCATGACCACGCCAAACACCCTGTCCTCTTGGGCTGAGGCCGAACCGCCTCCCGCTCCCCCACGGAGGAAGCCGAAGCCCGCCAGTTGGATGGATGGCGCCCAGCGGCACGAAGAGTACAACCCTCTCGACCTGGAAAACCTCGGCCGCAGCGTAGAGGCGCAATTGCTGCGCCGCCCGATCGAATCGCTGACTTCCATCGCGCCCACCCTCGGCGCCGGTGTCTACGCCATCTATTACTCGGGCCCTCATCCGCTCTACAAGCCGATCGTCGAGCCGTTTGGGGGCACCCCTATTTACGTAGGCCAAGCTCGCCGTGAGGGGGAACGCAAAGGCACAACAGATCCGAACGCGCCGACGCGCGCCCTCTTTGATCGACTAGAGGAGCATAAGGACTCCATAGAACAAGTCGCTCGGCTCGATAGTGATCTTGATATCAAGTTCTTTCACGCGCGTTACCTCGTAGCGATCGAAGCCTTCGTCAGCCTCGCGGAGCGCGTTATGATCCGGCACTATCGCCCTGTTTGGAACACTGTCGTCGACGGCTTCGGCAACCACAATCCGGGGGCCGGTCGCTTTGACAAACAGGCACGGCCCGCGTGGGATGATCTGCATCCGGGGCGCTGGTGGTCACATCCGAAGCGTATGAAGAAGCCAAGCACCCGGTCGCCCGAGCAATCGCGCCTATTGATCAAGGCGCACTTCATGGGCATTCCCGCACAGGACGCGAGCGAAGACACCACTCTCTGAAGACGGCTCACGCTGCGTCCGGACGGCGATGTTCAGGGCTGAGGGCTATCGGTAGCGGCGGGCGGCGGTCAGCCATGTCACCGCTATCGACTCGTCCCCGTCCTCGTCGTCGTCAGTGCCGTCGGGGGCGGGGGCCTGGCGGACCTGTTCGATCTGCCGCTCCATGCCGCGCAGGTTCTCGTGGAGGTCCATGGTCACCACGCCGTCCACGGTGACCTTCAGCGGGTCGGCGAGCAGCTTGGCGCGCCGCTCGCCCAGCACCTCGAGCGCGACCGCGCGCACCGACCGCAGGCGGAGGAAGCGGCGTTCCAGGTCGGCTGGGTCGGTGTCTGGGCCGAGCTGCGCGAGCAGCCACGACCGCTGGAACTCGTCCACCAAGATCACGTCCCTCAGTACGAGGCACGACCCGGAGCCGCTCGGGAATTGGCTCCAGGCCATGCGTGTGAGCGTATTACGCAGAGGACGAGTGTCCCCGTCGCGACGCAGTCTTCTTCGCCCCGCCCGCACCGGCCGTCTCTTCCTGGCCGTCGTCCTTGCTCTCGTACGGCTCCGCCTTCTCCACCGCGACAGTCTCGTCCGGCTCGTCGCAGTCCTCCGGCGGTTCCTCCCACGCGTCCGGGTTGGTGATCAGCTCGGCCACCTCTGGGACCGGGCTCTCGCCCGGCAGCAGGACCAGCTCCTCCCGTGTGGTCGGGTCCTGTACGTAGACCGCGGCCTTTAGCCGCCGGCGGCCCGCCATCACAGGACCTTCGCCACGATGTGCGCGTCCGGAGTGTGCATGACGGGCATGCCGACCGCGGCGCCCTTGGTCCAGATCTGCACGGGGTCATCCTGGACACCTCGGGTGATGATCAGGCCGGGGGCGTCCTCCCGGATGATCTCCGGGTTCGACCCGCGCGACAGCACCAGGGCCTCCGCGGTCACCCCGTACATGGTCTGCGCCCACTTCTCCCGCTCCGGCGGCACGAGAATCCACAGGTCCTCGGGCAGCACCTTGCGGGGCTTGCCATCCACCCGCACCTGGGCCTTGTAGAACTGGATCGGCGGCAGGCTGTAGTTGCCGCGCACCACGTTGATCTGCTGCGGAGTGAGCGTGGCCGTCGGCGTGGTCGACGGATTCACGCTGCCGTAGTAGGCCGCCCTGTAGGCGTTGTTCGCCGCCAGGTAGCTGAACGCCTTCCGGCTGGTGATCACCAGCTCCGGCTCCGGCGCGCCGATGTCGTCCAGGTGCTGGATCCACCGCAGCTCGTCCGCGATCGGGTCGGAGGCCGGGTCCGACCACGGTATCCGGGCGACCGGCATGTTCTCAGCGGGGACGTTCCAGTCCACCTCCAGCGTCAGGCCGTTCTCCTGCTCCAGCGTGAACCGGCCGTCCGCGAGTACGTCGCCAGCGGCCAGCTCCAGCCGGGACCGGATGGCCTCGACGTGCCGTTCCACGTCGTCGTACAGCAGCTCGATCAGCCGGTCCTGGTCCGAGCCGTGCGACGCCTCCAGCAGGATCTGCTCCTGCTCGGAGACGACGAGCTTCTGCCCCAGCGCGGGCAGCGCGCCCTCGCGGGACGTCTGCCACGCCTCACGGGTCGCGAATGGCACCGAGGCGTTGAACGCCCGGTACTTGGCGACGTTGACGTACCGGCCGGAGTCCTTCGTACGCCACTTCACCTCCCGCATCTCCACGGTCGGGAAGATCGTCTGGGTGAGGAGGAAGTCCTTCGGGGACGGGATCGCCCTGGCGAACGCCGTCAGGTCCATGACCGAGACGTCCTTGAGCAGGTCCTGAATCGTCACAGCTCAGCCCCCGCTCACACGAAGCGGATCTGCGCGGCACGCGGGTGCCACACGAGCTGGGACACGTCGATGCCACCGGGGACCTTCGACGCCTTCACCGCGCCGTGCCACAGCAGCGCGGCCGGAACACGGGTCTGGCCCGGCGCAAAGGGGGCCTCAGCGATCACGAAGCCGCGCAGGATCTGGCGACCGCAGTGCGCCTCCGGGTCGTACGGGCCGTACAGGCCGGACTCCGCGACCCTGCCGACCGGCACACCGGACAGCACCCGGCCGTACGGGTCGCAGCCGTCGCCGCACACGTAGTGCGTGCCCTCGCGGAACAGGTTCAGGTCGAGGGTGATCGTGTCGACGGAGTCGGTGCCGTGCAGGGACGCCAGCCACTCGCGGTTGGCGGTCGTGTACTCGGACGTCGAGACGGGCTGGATGGTCATGTGCGTGTCTCCATGGACGCTGCGGTCAGATTCCGCACACCGCCCACGGAGGCGATGCCGTCCACGAAGTTCAGGGGGCGTGGTCCCCAAGGTCTGAGGCCCGGACTATCGGGCCGCGGAGTCGCTGAACTCCGGGATCAGGCCACGCCGCTTGGCCATCTCCAGTCCGGCCGAACCGGGCTTGGACACCGGGGCCGTACGGGTCGGGCCGCGCCCTGCCGGTGCGCCCGCGGGGGCGGCCGGCACCAGGGGGCGGACCTCACCGAACAGCTCCGGACGCCTGGCTCGCAGGGCCTCGGCCGCCGACTGGATCTGCGCCTCGTCCGCGTCCGCGTCCTCGTCGTCCACGGCCAGCAGACGCTCCGCGTCCACCAGATCGTCGCCCTCCGCGCCGAGCGCCACCAGCGCGGCCCGGCGAAGCGCCGCCCTCTCCCGCTCGGCGGCCAGCTCCTCCCGGCGCGCGGCCTGCAACTCCCGCTCGGCAGCAGCCTGTTCCCGACGCTCCACCTCCGACAGCGCGGCCTGCTCGGCCTCCCGCTGCGCGGTCACGAACTCGGTGAGCGCCTTCGGCGAGTCGAACCCGAGCGTGGACAACAGCCGCTTGATCGCGGCCCGTTCGCCCTGCGCCTTCTCGCGGGTGAGCATCTTGCCCAACCGGTCCTGGGTGACCGTGACCTGCTGCTCCTGGCCGCCGCCGTCCGGGGCGTCATCGAGCTGGTCGTTCGTCTCGTCCTCCGACGAGGCACCGAGAATCGGGTAGATCGGCCGCCCGTCACGGCGGTTGCCGACAGGACGGCGAGGCGGCAGGGGCCGGACCATACATCTCCTCCAGAGCGCGCCCCCGCGCTGACGGCCAGTGTAGCCACCTGCACCGACACGGCCACGAACCCTTGTCCGACCACCCCCACAGGATGGCCTCAAACAAGGAGGCAGCACCCATGACACTCGACCCCTACACCGCCGTCGGGCTCATCCCGGAGATCACCGGGATCCAGCAGCGCGACGACATCGCCGCCAACCTCGACCACCTCTACGCCCTCACCCGCACCGCCGTCTCCCTCGGCGGCCTCGACCACCCCGTCCGACTGGTCGCCCTGCCCGAAGGCGCACTCCAGGGCTTCACCGACGAGATCCACGACCTCGACCACGCCACCTACGCCCGCACCTGCGCCATCAGCCTTCCCGGCGCGGAAACGCAAGAACTCGGCCGCTGGGCCCGCGAGTTCAACATCCACATCATGGCCCAGGCCAAGGCCCTCCACCCGGCCTTCCCCGACCGGTACTTCAACGTCGGATTCGTCATCGACCCCGCCGGCGAGATCGTCCTGCGGCACTACAAGCTCGCCCCGCTGCCACCCATGGAACACAGCCTCAGCCCACACGACGTGCTCGACCAGTGGACCCGCCTCTACGGCCGGAGCCCCGAGGCGTACTGGCCCGTTGCCGACACCGCCATCGGCCGCCTCGGCGTCATGATGGCCAACGAGGCGTCCTACCCGGAGAACGCCCGCGGCCTCGCCCTCGGCGGATGCGAGATCGCCTACCGCACCAGCTATCCGCTGCCCGGCGTCGCCTCCGACGCCTACGACATCCAGAACCGCGCCCGCGCCCTCGATAACACCATGTACGTCCTCGCCCCCAACCCGGCCTCCTACACGGGAGCCGACGTGCAGCGCGTCGACTTCTTCGGCGGCCACTCCACCATCACCGACCACACCGGCCGCACCGTCGGCCACCTCGACCACGGCGGCGTCGCCACCTTCGTCACCGCCACCATCGACCTGCCCGCTCTCCGCCGCCAGCGCACCACCGCCGCGTGGACCAACTGGGCCAAGGACCTGCGCACCGAGCTGTTCGCCACCCTGTACGAACAGCCCATTTACCCGGCCAACCTCTACGCCGACCGCCCGCCGTACAACCACGCCGAATACCGCGAGCACGTCACCGAACTCCAGATCGACCTGATGCGCGCCCGCGGCATCTGGCGCTGACTCCCCGCTTCACGCACCCCGAGGCCGCGTCACCGGCCCGCCTCCACCGGCTCCCGCTCGGGCGCCTTCCCCACCGGCTTCCGCACCCCGGCGGCCCCCGACCGGTCGTCCTCCTCCTGGTCCTCGTCGTCCTCGTCGCGCCCGCGCCGAGCAGCGGCCTCCGCCATCCGCACCGCGGCTTCCTGCTCCGCCTTCGCCCTGATGCGCTCCACCTCCTGCGAGGCGTCCTTGATCGGGTATCCGGCCTCCAGCAGCATCGCCACCGCCGTCTCCAGTGACAGCACCCCCGCCCCGTACGCCTTGACGACCTCCTCCAGCACCGCGCCCCGGTCCGTCGGCGTGTGCGGCGCCCACGCCAGCCGCGCCGGCAGCGTCTCCCCGGCCGTCCAGCCCTCCGCCCGTCCGGCCTGGTACAACCGCTGCACCATCTTGAACAGCAGCCGGTACTTGTGCTCCCTCGCCAACCGCATCATGCCGATCAACGCATCCAGCGGCCCCAGCGCCAGCTTCAGCGCGTACCCCGACGGCACCTCCGTGGCCTCCAGCGTCCCGAGCCCGGCCGCCGTCACCCGGCTATTCGCCGCGATCCGCTCCAGCAGGTGATCCACCCGCGCCCGCAGTTCGGCCAACTGCGGCGACGTGTCCAGGGCATCCATCCGCCCCGTTTCACCGAGCTGCCACACCGCACCGGCCTTCACCTGAAGCTCCTGCGGCTTGCCCGTCGCCCGGTCCACCGGCAGCCGCGCACCCGCGAGCCCGATGATCGGCGTGCCCGTCGTCGACGAGGCCGCTGAGCTGTCCGAGTCCGTAGCCGCGAGCTCATCGAGCGCCTGCAGAACCCGCGCCAGAATCGAGCGCCCCCAGTGCTCCCCACCGTCAGGGATCGTGTTCGCGATGTGTACCACCGGCACAAAGTCGATCATCAGATCCAGCCGGTTCAGCTCCGTGCCGTCCGGCCGCACCCGGAAGCTCGCCTTGTCCATCGGCAGCCGGTCCAGCGTCTCGCCGTTCTTCAGGTCCTCCAGCAGCCACTCCGCGTCCGTGAGGTAGCACGTCACGTTGGACGTCCGGCCCGGCTCCCACGGGTACTGCCGCCCGCCAGCCGCCGCACCCTCGCCGGGCTCGCCGTCCTCGGAGATCGGACCGAGCTCGTACGTCACCCGCCGCACCCGGGCCTTCAAACCGGCGTCGTCGTCCGCCGGCAGCTCCCACGCCAGATGCACCCGCCTGGGGAAGTCCTCGTCTTCGTCGTCCCACTGCGGGAAGAAGAACCCTGGATCGTAGACCCTCAGCGTCGGCCGCTGCTTCTCCGGGTTCCACGCCAGCACCATCACACTGTCCCCTAGCAGCACCGCAGCTCGCTCGGCCTGCTGGACACGGAAGGTCAGCAGCTCCTTGTCCGCCCACTTCCGCAACCGGTCCTGCACCGCGGCGGCCTCCGCCGCACCGGGCGTCGGCATCTCCGCATCGGCGTGCTCCGCGCCCTCGACCGTGACCTTCTGCTCCGAACCGAGCAGGTAGCCGAGCGCGGTGTCTACCAGGTTCGCCGCGTCACCCAGCTCCCGCCGCTCCAGCGCGCTCGCGTCGCCACCGGCCGCCGCAAGCTGCCCGGCCTGGTTGTTGTCGTACGAGGCCAGCACCTTGTACGCGGCCAGCCTCCGCAACTCGTGCGGGGGCACCCACGTCTTGGCCAGCTCCGGGAACGCGCGACTGCCCGGACGACCGGCCTCCGCCATCACCGGCTTGTAGTTCAGCCACGACCAGGCATCGATCACGAGTTGGCGCAGGCCCATGTTTACTCCAGAAAGCTCGGCCCCACGCCCCAACAGGTTAGCGGTCGAGGCCCCGCACTTATCCGGTGCCGCAGGGGCCTGTCCGGCGAGTCTTTCACCTACGGAAAGGATGTCACTCGCTAGGTCCGCATTGCCCTGGAGAATTCTTCTGCATCCACGTGCAGATTCAACTGACTATCCGACGGGAGATTAGACCTCCCGAAGTAATACTCTCCAGATAGGGAGCTATTTTCAATTATCGCCTTCAGTGAGCGAACCCCGTGATTGAATCGAGAGACCTTCAAAAAGCCATTGAGAACGGCAGGGTCAATACGCTTCCCCAGGTTGCCTCCATCAGGCATCTGCATTTCACCCTGGAGAATCGAGCGGAGGATGATGGCTCGCCGGACCAGGTAAGACCCGTCGCCGACTTGCTTATCAATACCCCGCAGCTCAATCGTCCCGCGCACTCTACTGAGGAAATCTGGCCCTTTAGCGCCTTTAAAATTGGTGATATCCTTAAAAGATGCCAAGCTGGAAGAAATCCCACCAGCGAAGACGAAGATAGAACGCCCTATGGTGTGGATTGCCTGCTCCTCTTGGAACGTCCCATCCTGCATTGGCGACAAAAAGTACCTAAGCCACCCAAGGCTGTCACCGTCGAAGGAGGTGTCAAATTCATCCCAGAGCACTACAGGTATCACACCTCCGAGTCGGTCATCGCGGAGCAGATGCAATGCATCTGCCACATCGGAGATATCGCGAAATTGAGACAGATTAAATTCTCTGAACTTAAATTCGTCTACGTCTGGAATGTCCAGTTTACTGATCACATCCTTGACAGTCTTTGATTTTCCAGACCCGGGTTCCCCAAATACAGCAATTGACAGCGGTGACAGCGGTGACAGCACCTTCTCCTCTCGGCGCCTTCTCTTGCGCGCGTATTGTGCAACCAGAGATCGAACCGCTTGGAAACCCTCAATCTCTTGGCGATCGACGGTGATAACATCTCCATATTGGAGACGAGGAACGTCGGCCAACGCCTGGTCGATTCCGTCCTTCACAATCCTTCGGGCTAGCTCTTCGATCTCGTCTCCGTGTTCCTTCTGCAATATCGTCCAGGAATCGAGCGGATCTAGATCGACCTCGGCCGAAGCGAAGTGTGGACGCTCGCCGCTAGGCCAGGTTACGTCGGCACCGTAAATAACCGGAGTTACCTCTGTTGCGGGGAAGGCGATTGAGGTCACTTCCTGACCTCTCGCTTTATTTTCCGCTTCCCCTGATGGGACAGGTCCGAATCCTCGCTCATAGACCATGCGCATCGCTTCGAGGCCCCGTATCACGCCTTGTTTGATGAATTTTCCTGGACTGTCATTGTGGGGATCAGTCAAGAACCTCATCATCCAATAAGCAACAGATGCTGTCAGTGTGGAGGTATACCCCCACATTGTGCCGTTACGTTTGAAGTCTGGTGCACCCTCTAGCCTGACAGGGTCGAAGAACAGCGAGTAGGCACCCCCCAGCCTGTCATCTCTGGCAAATATCAAAGCGCCAACTGGCCCAAATGAAACGATCACATACTGACACTCAGCAAGCTTTTTTACACGGGAATCTTCCTTCCGGAGCATTTCTGCACAGTCCTCTGCCGCCTGCTCCCACGAGATCCCTCTGCTTATCTCGATCCCTCCAATCCGCCGCAAATCGTCCGCAGTGGTTATTGCGATGACTTTACGTCTCCTATGTGACAGCTCATGCCATAGCCCACCCTCTTCATCGAGGCTGCTTTCGGCGCCCAGCTTTACGACAATCCACGGGTCTCGATTGTGATCTTTAATCGCTTCAGGCCAGTGACGGCTATGCTTGTTGTAGCCGAGACCCACATCTGCGAGCACAACCAGTTCAACATCTGGCGTGTCATTCCTGACGCGGCAATAGTGTGAGCGATGGCCAGGGTCCTCTGCATAACCCTTCAAGCCAAGTTTTTGATGAAGTCGCCATACCTTGGTCTCCGAATTATCAGTTACAGGGTATGGGCGAAGCGTGGCAAAATAATGGCTCAGGCGAGTCTCTTTCCAATCTATCTTCTCGGGCCATTCTGGCTTCCGAACAACAAACTGGTGTGGCAACCCCCCTGCCTTTGCGAGATCCGATATTAGATCCGCCAGGAGCCGAGCCCCTCCAGCGATCTCATCCAGATGAGATCCCCTCTGGCTTTCGTGCCACTTAACCTCTGTTTCGCCCTCCCCTTCCAGCTTCCTGTAATGTGCGATCACCCAGTCGGCGAGCACGTCCCCTGTGACCACTACAGTATGCCGATGAAACCCAAACATATTGATGCTCTCCCGAACCCTGTCGGCGCGCCATCAATTCGGTCGTTCGGTGTAGAAGTTCTGGCTGTCATGCGGCAGCGGCGTACCGTGCGACGCCACTCGATTCCCCTCGAGGCATGGCAACAGCCACCTGCGCGCTCTGCAACGTGCTTCCTAATCTTCAGGGTTCCTCACCCTCATCGATGCGTCAATTCGACACCGCAGGCATCACATGGGGCCTGTAACTCGCCCCGCAGCCCTACTGTTTGGGCCTCCGTAGCCTGTGACGGCGCAGGCGAAGAGCGCCTCCTGGCACCTATCGGCGTCCTTGGAGCCGCCGGTCATCCCCGCCACGTGGAGGCGGCATCGTCGGGTCGAGGAACAGATCCCACAGCGCCCATACCGCCGAGTCCAGCAGGTCCGGCGAGTCCTCGGTCTCGCCCTGGCCGACGAACGTCGTCATCTGCTCCTCCAGCTCCGTGAACAACCTTGCCGGACCGACATGTGACACCTTGGCTTGCTCGTACAGCTGCGCCGCCGGGGCCGCCCGCGCCCGCTTCCCCCGCGTTGCGTGAACGATTCGCCAGTTCACCGTCGGGTCCACCTGCTCCAGCAGCGCCGGAAGGTAGTCACCGCCGTTGTTCGCCTCGATCACCACACAGTCCGCACCGTGCTGGTGATACAGCTCGGCGGCCCGCTTCATCGCCTGTGTCGGCGTGTACCGGTCCTGCTCGCAGTGCAGCAGATACCCGCGGGGCCGGTCGTCCCCGAACATGGTCTCCACCGGGAACCCGCGCCCCGCGACCGTGAACGCAGTCATGTCCGCGTTCACGTGCGACTTCGTGGCCGGGTCGACCGCGATCACCACCCGCTGGAGGTCAGGCAGGTGCTCAGGCCGGGGACGGAAGCCCTCGACCTCCAGCATCCAACCCTTCCACAGCGCGCCCTCCACGTCCTCGAGTAGCTCCCCGGACAGCTCCTGCCGCCCCAGCCGGGTGCCGGCGTACTCCTGCTCCAGCTCCTCCCGCGCCGCCGCCGACAGGTTCGCGTCGTTCTCCCGCATGTGCCCACGGGTCAGCACCACCCGCGGCGGCGCCCCACCCTCACGATGCGCCTTCTCCTGGACCCGGCCGCGCTCGACGAGCCGCTTGACGTGAGGCAGCGGCTTCGGCGTCGTGGAGATCACCACCTGCGGGGTATCCGCCTCACGCAGGCAGAACCACAGCATGTCGTAGACCTCTTGCGCGGTGTGCCGCGACCAGGCCGCGTACTCGTCGCACCACGCCTTGTCGAACGCCCAGCCACGCAGGTTGTCCGGCGTCTCCGCACCGAACCCGCGGATCAGCGTGCCGTTCGTCAACCGGAGCGTCGTCTCACCGAGCGACGAGTTGTACTTCGCCACCTCCTCCGGCGGAAAGACCGACAGCAGTCCCGACTTCGGGGACTCGAAGCAGATGTCCCGCACCAGCGTCGCGTTCTTCGCCACCACAGCGATCTGCAGCCCCGGTGTCTGCGCCCAATCCCTCACCGTCTCCGCCGCCGTCCGCGACTTCCCCCAGCCACGGCCGGTGAGCAGCATCCACACCGTCCACAGCCACAGCGGCTGACGCTGCGCCGCACGGGCATGGTGATGCAGCCACCCCGCGTGGGGCAGCCCGTCGCAGTTTGGGACCTCGCACGCCCACCTGCGCGCCGACAGCTCGTCGGCCCGGACCAGTGCCGCGACCTCGGCCTTCAACTGCTCGTCGCTCATCACCGACGGGTCCGCGAACCCCTCGACCATGCGGCGCTTGGCCCGGCCGCGGCTCACTGCGCGCCCTCCGACAACCGGCGCTCCAGCTCCCGGCGGAGCTGATCCATCCGAGCCCGGCGTTCCTCATCCGACAGAGAGTCCACGTCCACGCCCTGGTCACGGTCCTCAACCATCCCGGCCGCCGGTGCCTCACCCACGGCCCGCCGCTCGATCTCCGCCGCGACCTGGATGTAGCGCAACAGCTCCGACGGCGACAGCTCCCGCGGGTCGAGCGTCTGGAGCCGCGCCACCGCCTTGCTCTGAACGGCCTGCGCCAACTTCGCGTGCCTGCGGGCGATATCCCGCCGCGCCTGCGCCTGCTCCGCGAGAAAGAGCCGGTCCTGCTCCCGGTCGTAGGCCGCCGCCCGCATCACCCACGCGAACTGCCGCGACCACCGGCCCAGCAGAGACCGAGACTTATCCAACTCGCGTGCTGCCGTCGTGACACTCCGCGCCGGGCCGAGATCGCGGTACACGGCGAACGCCTCGAACGCCTGGACCGACTCCCCGCTCTGCCGCTCCCAGGACTCCACGGTGCCCTCGGCCACAGCTCACCTCCTGGCCGACGGCCGACTAGTTGCTCTGTGCGGCCAGGACTTCCAGCGCCCGCCACGGCTCGTCGGCCGGCACGGTGCCGTCCTGCACCATCCGGTCGATGGCCGCCCGCACGACGGCAGCCGTCTCCACCGGCACGTCCCGAACGCCGAACACCGTCTCCAGCGGCGCCGTCCCCGCCCGGGTTGCCTCCCCGGAGTCCGTGTCGAACCAGCCCTCGGCCAGCTCGCCCAGGTGCCGCTCGAACACAGCGAGGACCACGCCGAGCGCCGTCGCGCTGTTGCCGATCTTGTACGCGGCTCGGGAGGTCTCCAGCGCATCGAGCACCGGCTCATACTGCTCCAGCCCGGCCACCCAACGCCGGTCCGCCGTCGCCGTCGACCGGGCCGCGTCGAACGCGGCCTCGGCCCGCTCCAGCTCATCGGGCAGGAACATGAACTGCACGCTGGCGAAGTCGAGGTTCGCCTCGCCCAGGGAGGCGACGTCCACCTTCTCCAGCAGGTCCAGGGCCTTGTCGTCCAGGCCCGTGTACTGCCGCCACTCCACCGACTCCAGCTCGTCGTACAGCTGCTTGAGGATCGCCGGATCGTCCTGGCCCGCGATGGCGTTGTGCGAGAGCTGGAGCGCGATCTGCCGCTGGCGGGGCAGCGGCTCGTCTATCTGCATCCACCAGATCTGCGACAGGCCGGCCTCGATCGCGGCGAGCGTGCGGTGGTTGCCGGACAGGACGACCAGCCGCCCCGTGTCGCGGTCGTTCCACACCAGCGGCGTCGAGGTCAGGCAGCCGTCACGCTCGATGTTCGCCACGAGCTGCCGGAACTGCTCGTGCGGCAGGAACCGCGCGTTGACGTCGAGCAGCGTCAGCGTGCGCGGGTCGCCCTGCACCATCTGCGGCGGGGCGAGGTGAGTGGTCTCCTCCATGGTCAGACTCCCGTCTTCGTCGTCGGGGCGCCCCACCGCTTCGCCCACATCTGAAGGGCCTCAGCCAGCGTGTGCTGACCCATAGCCCCCTGGTATTGGAGCTGGAACTTCCAGCCGCCCTCGTTCGACGGGCTGCGCTTGTGCAGCCGCAGCAGCCCGCGGTACTTCATCGACACCGGGTTGTTGCTGAACGCCGTCGTCGCCACCCTGCGGATCCGCCGCGAGAACGCCCGCTGGCACAGCAACTGCGCCTCGGCGCTGGTGGCCGCGAGCACGATCAGCTTCGACAGCCGCGGGTAGTCGGTCGGCGCGACCGCGAAGTCCGAGAGCACATAAGCCTCGTCCGGCGTGTACGTGCTCGGCGCCATCGCGAACACGCCGAGGAGCCGTCCGGCGCCGTCTTTCACCGCGACGGCCAGGTTCGCCGCACCCGGCGCGATCTTCGGGTTGAGGTACCGGGAGCGCAGCGCGTTGAACTGGCCGGGCCTCAGCAACGACACCCTGAGCGGACCGACCAGTTCGTCACCCTCCCGCAGGCGCGGGACCTTCACCGGCTCGATCGGCTGGCGCGGAGCGACGATCCTCGTCCGAGCCTGACTGGCGTACACGTAAAAGGGAGCGGCGCGCGGGGTCGCCTTGATCACGCCACGCAGGTAGGGGTGCAGCTCGGGCACGTCGTGGTTGGAGGCCGTCAGCCAGTACGGCCGGTCCGTGATCGCGCCGAGCACGCTGACCACGTCGTCGTCGGACAGCGGCTCGTACTCGGGCGCGTCCCAGGTGAAGTGTGCCTCCAGCGGCTCATACAGCTTCTCGTAGCCACCGCCGTAGAAGGGAGGGAAGGAGCACACGGGGGCGTCACGGGGAACCTTCTGAAGCCAGGAGCGCACGTCCTCCACCTCGTACGAAGCGAGTTCGATGTCCGAGCCGGACAGCCGCTCGACGGTCTCCGCATGCTTGGCCTCCCACTGCTCCCGGTAGGAGCGGACGACCCGTTCGTGCCACAGCCCCTCGCGACCGACGCTGGCGAGGAACCGCGTGCCGAGCATGAGCGTGGCAACGGTGCCGACACCGTCGTCCAAGGAATCCGCGAGCCAGCCGAGTTCGTCTCGGCTCTCCTCGCGGAGCTGGATGCCGACCGGCTGCCGTGTAAGCCACCGGCCGACCGCGCTGGTGTAGATGGACACGTCGGAGGAGTGCAGGGCGAAGCCCATGCCGGCCACGCTGCGCTCGATGGTGAAGTTGCCGCAGCACGGGACGTACACCGGGCCGGTCGGCCAGCCGCTGGCGGTCTCGCGCACGATGGAGCGCATGGGGCCCGGGATGGTGCCCTGGAACATCTCTCGCCTCCCGACGAACGACAGCGCCCGACCTCGACGGGTGCCGGGGCCGGGCGCTGCGCTGGAACCTTACACAAGGAGCAGGCAGCCCCTTGGAACCATGTCACCTATCTTTGGAGCACGGTTCCGACGCTCAGATCAAGGTGCCCTGCTGATCCATCGGGGACAGCTCCCGCACCTCGTCTCCCGTGACGTCCTTCCACCAGGCGGCGAACACGCGGCGGTGGCACCACAGACCCGGCTTGGCCAGGTCCTCGAAGCAGAGCAGCACCAGTCGGTGATCACCCTCGGCCTGCGTGATCTGCCGCAGCCGCGCGGCGATCCGCTCGGGCCCGAGCTGGTCGAGGTCGGCCCGGTAGGCCGTCGTGAACTCGGGCTCAGGCTGGGAGAGGTAGTCCCGACGCGGCGCGAGCTCCCGCACCGAGTGGGTGAGGGAGTAGGGGAGTTTGAAGCGGGGAGCGCCCAAGGTGATGCGTACCGGTACCCCTTGCGGGCGCTGGAACGCCTGGAACCGGTTAGTGAACAGAGTGAGCACGTAGCCATTCCTTTCATAGTGCTCAGATGCCGGGGTGCGTCGGCGTCGCCGCCGGCGGCCCCCGGTGACCGATGATGCCGCCCGCTCGGACCTTGGGGGCCTGAGCGGCACCGGGCGCGTAGGGAAAGCCCCCCTGCGCGCCCGGCTCGGGTCGAAACGGGTTGGAATTCGGAGAGGAATTCAAGCGGAAGCGGCGCGGCCGGAATTCCGGCCGCGCCCACTCACCCAAACCCACAGGAGAAGAGGGGCGCGACCGCCGCCGCGCCCCTCCGATCTACTTCGCTACCGCTTCCGCCTTCTTGGCAGGCGTCCGGCGCGCCGGGGCCTTCGCGCCCGCGGCCGTGCGCGCCGCGGGCTTCGGGCCGGGCTTGGCCGCCGCCTTCTTCGCCGTGGACCGCGGCTCATCCGCCGCCTTCGCCTCCGGCTTCTCGGCCTTCATCTCCGGCTTGGCCGCCGCCTCGGACTTCTTCGCGGCCGCCGCCTCCTGCTGGACCTCAACGGCCGCCTTGTTGAACTCCTCGGCCATGGCCCGCTGGATACCCTGCGCCTTGCTCAGCAGGTTCCGCACCATCTGCACCTTGGCGTACAGGCGGCCGACGACCCGCAGGTGACGGGCGAGGTCGTCACCGAGGATGACGGCCAGGTCCTCCGGCTTCTTCTCCGCCAGCTCCTCCAGCAGCGGGATCAGCACCTCCTCCGCCTTACCGAGCCCGTCCTTCGCCTTGGCCTTGGCCTTCTTCTGCTTCTCCTGCTCCTCGGCCGTCGGCGCCTTCTCGTTGGTGAGGGAGGTCTGCTGCTCCATCATCTTGAGGCCGTTGGCGAAGTGCTGCGCCTCGGCCTCGCTGTCGAAGTCACCGCGCACGTACCGCATGGCCGCCACCATCTGGTTCGCAGGGTTGAGCTGGGCGATGTGCCAGGCGAGGTTGTTCTTGATCTGCCCCTGGTCGACCATCTCGGCCACCTCAGGGCGCAGGGTGAGCAGGCCCAGCCGCCACGTGATGTGCGTCTCCGTCTTGCCGAACTGCTTGGCGATCTTCGCCGGGGTCCATCCGGCGGCCTTGAGGTCGGCGTACGCACCGGCCTCCTCCATGATGGTCATGTCCGCCCGGTTGACGTTCTCAGCGATGCTGAGGACGTACGCCTCCTCCTCGGTGGCACCCTCGACGACCTTCGCCGGGATGACCTCCAGGCCGGCCGCCTGGCAGGACCGCCAGCGCCGCTCGCCCGCGATCAGCATGTAGGGGACCTTGGCGCCCTCGGCCGGCCGGACAACGACCGGCTGGAGGAGGCCGTTCTCCTTGATGCTGCCGGTCAGCTCGTTCTGCGCCTCCTCGGAGAAGAACTTCCTCGGCTGCTCCGGGTTGGGAGCGATCTCGCTGACCTTGATGTTGATGAACTCAACCTTGCTGTCAGCCATTTTCCCGCGCCTTTCGTGAATTCCGCTTGGGGTGATTCCCTTTGTTCTTACACTTATATCTTAATGGCGAATACCACCAAAGCAAGTTCAGAACTCTTTTAATTCAAGGGAATTCAGAAAGGAGAATTCGCCGCATATCTAAATTCGCCTTCCCGGATGCGGACATGAGAGAGCCCGCCACGACCAAGCGGTCACGGCGGGCTGGCTCCCGTCACGCACCCCGACGGCCGCACCGGACGGCCGACTCCTCACCGGGCGGGGCGCGGGGGGGTCGGCCGCCCGGCGAGGAGTAGGGAAGGACGCCGCTCACGCGACGCTGCCGTGCAGGGCTCCTGCGGCTGCTGCACCCACCCGGCACATCAGAACGTACAGCAGCAGTTCAAAAATGTCACCTATCTAGCCTCTGCCTGGGCGCGTCGTCACCCTGTGACTCAACAGCGCCCACCCCCCTGCGGGCTGTCGTCTGGCTCCCTGCCGCGTATGCCGGCCTGCCACTCCAGCAGCTTTCGGGCCTCCTGGCGGGCCGCGACGCCCGCTCCACCCCGAAGCAAACACGGGGGCTGCTTGGTCAACTCAGCGATCCGCCGCTCGTCGATTTCGGACATGCGATTCCTCCCGTGAACGGCAAGCGCGCCGCCTTCGCCCGCCCAGATGCGACTTCCTCAACAGCCCACCGAGAGGCAGGTAACGGAGCGCGTGACGCCCGCAGTTCACCCGCCGGCTCCCCCGAGGAAACTGTCCAACAAACCCTATAACCCCTCCGAGCTGCGAGGTATCGTAGAGGCAGGGACGATTGTTACCGGCCAGTCACCTGCGGCGAGCATACGACAGGCCAGAGAAGGCGGACATGACAGACACCACCGACCGGCGTCAACACATGAGCCTGGCCTCGAAGTTGCTCGTCCTGCTGCGCCTGCGCCGCGATCCGGACGGGTTCACTCCCAGTGCCCGGGACGTCTCCGATGCGACGACCCCGGCGGGACAGCGCAAGCCCCTGCTGTCGCACGGCACTGTCAACAGCCTGATGAACGGCACCAGTAGCAATCCCAGGTCGTCTACCATCACTGCGCTCGCTCAGGCACTCGACGCCCCTGCCGCGTTCTTGCTCTCAGGACGTGAGTGGGACGACCTCGCAGCCCTGTCCGTGTACCAGGAGCACCCTGAAGCCCGCGAAGTCCTGCGTTTAATGCAGGGCCTTGAAGTGCAGGACATTCTTGAAATCCGTTCGAAGCTCCGGGAGATCCGTGTTCGCAGGGGACTGTCCGAAGAGGTCCCCGCGATCCCCCCACCTCCCCCCGGCGTCGACCAGCCCCGTGAGGGCCGGCCGCGCCGCCTGTTGAGCCTGCACGAAGCCGCTGAGAGGGCAGCGGATGATCTGGAAGGACGTTGAACCTCTTGGACGGCCTCATCTACGGTGTCTGTGCCCTTGCCACAGCCATCAGCGCGGCGATACGCCTGCACTACACCCGTAAGCGTCGCAATCAAGCGGCCTATCAAATCGCCCACAGGGCCCGGGTGTCGGCATTCACAGCCTGCTTCTTCGGCTCCCTCCTGGCGATCCCCACAGTCGCCGAAGCCGTTGACCGGCTCATGAACTTCAACGAGGTCTCATCCCTCGCCTCGGATCTCGCCGCAGTGATCTTCTGGGCAAGCCTCCAAGTCCTGATCGTGGACTGGACGCACTCAAGAAGCCACGTACAGGCGGGAGTCGCGGTGCGCCTCTTCGCCGTGTGCTGTGTCGTCGCGGCGATGATCTGGGAGTTCCATATGGCCGACACCGCGCACACGGAGCTGTCCACGACCTACGCGCGTAGCGCCGGCGTCCGGCTGTACCTGCTCACCTACCTCGGCTTCACAGCCGTTGCCGGGCTGGAAATCGGCGCCTTCTCTACTGGGCTGGCCATTGCGGCCTGGCAGCAACGACGCGCCGCCGCAACCGGACTGTCCATCGCTGCCGCCGGGGGCATCTTCGGCGTCGCCCATGCACTCAGCCGGAGCGCGTACATCATCGCTGACCGGACCGGGCACGCCTGGCCGCTGTCCGTCGAAAACGCCGTCAGCCCCGCGTTGGCGGGGCTCTCCATCATCTGTGTGGCCACCGGTCTCGCGCTGGCCACCATCGGCTACAACATCAGCCCCAAAGGCGCTGGCAGCGCAGTTTAGGCGGACAACCCCGCAGCCTCTGCGCCCCACTGACGCCAATGCAGTGCCACCCGGTCCGCGTCCACCGTGCGAGAGCCCCTGGACGCGGCCGGGTACACGGCCACCTTCTCCAGCATGAGAACCAGGACACCCTTTTTCGCCCTCATCGGCGCGTGCTTCCACCAGCGCACGAGGTCAGGGATGTCGCCCACAGGCACGTGCTTGACCTGCTCCAGAAGACGAGCCTTTGTCTCACTCTCGCGGATCAGCTGCGTGAGTTCCTTGTCGGCCGTCCTGAATGCCTTGAGCGACAGGTCCGGTGAGCGCGCGTAGTCCACGCCCAGCTTCTTCTGCCGACGGCGCGCGGCTGCCGCCTCCTTACGCAGGAGGGCAGCCTGGGCCAGCAGTTCATCTCGTGCCTGACCAATCAGCGCGCTGGCCTCTGGCTTGGCCAACTCTGCCAGCACATGCTCAGCGACGTACGTCTCCAGCAGGTCAGCGTTGATGCGGACCTTGCCGCACCCGCCCGGATGCTGCGCTGTGCTGGGCGCACACCGGTAGCCGCGGCTGCCGCGGTTCGAGGGAGAGGAGCCCAGCGAGGTCGTGCACAGCCCGCAGGTACCCATCAGACCCGGAACCAGGTACTCGCGCTGCGGCGCCCGCTGCTTGTCGGGGTCATGGACGGGGCGCATGGCACGGATGGCCTCGAAGTCCTCCCGAGGGATGATCGCGGGGCCGCCCGTTTCGACGAGGTTGCCGTTCTCGTCTTCCTCCAGGCCGGCGATGGCCGGGTGATCGAGCACGTTTGCCAGGACGTCCGGCTTCCACAAGCCACCGCGCGTCGTGCGGTACCCCTCGGCGTTCATCCACTCCGTGATGGCGGGATAGGGCTGCTTGAGCAACCGCCGCGAGGCGGCAGCACGAATGCCCTCCGCCTCGCTCTCGCGCACCCGCCGGTACGCCATGTCCTCAAAGCCGTACAGCCTCGGCATCTCCTCGCCCCTCCTACCGACCCCCTTTTAGTGAACTAGTTTACCGAAGATAGGTCACATTGTTGGAAACCCAACAAACACCCCAAGATCACGCGCTGCCTCCGTCGATCACGTACTCATCCCCGCCTCCCGGCGCTGCTCGATGCCGAGGACCTTCCACAGCTCCACCGTTGGCACCCGGACCGTGCCGCCGAGCGGGAGCGTCCGAACGGGGAACTTCCCCTTGCGGATCAGCTCGTACGCCTTGTCGCGGCCAATTCCCAGAGCACGCCCGGCAGTTGTCACGTTGACCGTGGCCGGAAGGGCCAGCAGCTCCTCCAGACCCATCGCTCCGGCCGAAGCCTGTCCGCCCGCTTCCTGAGCAGTCATCTCGTTGGTCGCAATCTCCCCCGCGCCAACTTGTCAGCAACTTTACAACGCTGTCCGACACCCCCAGCAAGATCAAGAGAGATCACGCCAGGCACGTACAGACACGTACGCACGCCGACGACTGGCTGTGATCCAAGCCACAGTCACCAGGGAGCAGGGGTCGGATGTTCGAGCCGAGCTACTACAGGCGGTGCCAGTGCAAGGGACCGCTCAAGGACAAGAAGGGCAACCCCGTCCTCGATGCCGACGGCAACCCCAAGATCGGATCCATCGGCACGACGTGCCCCAAGCTAGGCAAGGGGCACGGCACCTGGAACTTCTACTTCGAGCTCGAACCAGCCGAGGGCGGCACCCGCCAGCGGGTACGCCGCGGCGGCTTCGCCAAGTTGGAAGACGCCAAGAAGAAGGCCAGGGAGATCTACGACGCCGCCATGGCCGGCGGCGACGTGCTGTCCGATGAGAAGTGCGGCGACTTCTTCCTCCGGTGGATCAAGGCGAAGAAGTCCCTGGCCCGTACGACCCGCCACGGCTACGAGGAGCACATCAACAACTACCTCCTCCCGCATCTCGGGCACATCAAGTGCCGCGACCTCAAGGTTCGGCACCTCGACAAGATGTACGACGCGATCGAGAAGGAGAACGCCAAGCGGATCCTCCATCGGCTGCGTGTCGACGAGCTCCAGAGGAAGCGCGACGCCGCGCACCGGGCCTGGGTGAAGACGGCGGGCTACGCCAAGAAGGAGGAGCGCCGCGCCGCGCGCCGGGCATTTCTCGACGCGAACGCAGAGCTGCGCGAGGGCAAGAAGGGGCTACGGAAGGTCACCTCCGCAGCCACGATGCACCGCATCAACGACACTCTCAGCTCGGCACTGTCCTGGGGCATCAAGCGCGAACAGCTCTTCCAGAGGAACTGGGCCCAGCTCGTGGAGCTGCCGCCAGTCACTCGGCCCAAGCCGCTCGTCTGGACTCCCGAGCGCATCGAGCACTGGAAGCGCACCGGCGAGAAGCCCGGCCCGGTCATGGTCTGGACACCGGAGCTGACCGGCCAATTCCTCGACTTCGTCAAGGATGATTGGCTCTACGAGCTGTGGCACAGCTTCATCTTCCTCGGCCCCCGCCGGGGCGAGATGGCCGCCCTGCCCTGGACGGAGGTCAGCCTCGATGCCCTGTGGCTTCGGATCTCCCAGCAGATCGTCGAGGTGGCGTACGAGCTGTACGGAGAGGCTCCGAAAGCCGACAGCGTTCGCACCCTGTCCCTGAGCCTGGAGTCCGGGGACAACCTCGCCGCCTTTCGCGCGAAGCAGGAGAAGCAGCGCGAGGAGTGGGGGGACGCCTACGTCGAGAGCGGCCGGGTGTGGACGCACGAGAACGGCGAGGCGCTGCACCCCGACTGGATATCCCGACGCTTCACCCGCCTGGTCGGGCTGTCCGGCCTGCCACCGGTCCGCCTCCACGACCTGCGCCACCTCGCCGCCACCCTGTCCCTGCTCGCCGGGCACGACATCAAGGTCGTCCAGGAGAAGCTGGGGCACTCCTCGCGCCAGATCACCTCCGACACGTACACCAGCGTGCTGCCCGAGATGCTGCGGGCCGAGGCAGAGTCGGTCATGGCCGTCGTCCCCCGCGACGTCCCCTTCCAGGTGCGCACCCCGCTGACGATCCCCGAGGCAGCCTGGCAGAACGACATCGCCGTCTTCTTCGCGCACGGCACCAGGCAGCCAGGTGGCACCTGGGCCGTCGGGGCGCAGACCCAACCGGACTCCGGCCTCCTCGGCGTGATCAGCCTGACCGGCCGGGGTCAGGACGACGCCGCCAATGCAGCGATGAAGTGGGTACGTGATCACTGCTCCGCGAGCGACCTGGAGCTGGTGCGCGTGGAGAACTTCAACGACCGCTACCCCGAGGAGCAGCGAGCCGACTTCTCGCTCACGCGCTTCACGGTCGCCCGCTCCGAGTCCCCGACCGTCGAGGGGTGGACCCTACCGACCGGACTGCCGCCGGCGGCGTCCCGCCCCGGTCGCCGAGCTCCGAACGGACGTCGGAAGGCGAGGTGAGGGCGCTTCTGTCCACTGAATCGTCCCCGCGTCCACTGTGCGTCCACTGGATCTTGGTCTGAACGGATGAACGGGGGTCGCCACCCTGGAGCGGTGGCCCCGTTCTCGCGTTTCCGCAGTTAGAAACGGTTCTCTGGGAGAACCTTGGGGTGGGGCGGGTGGGACTCGAACCCACGGCCGGCGGATTATGAGTCCGCTGCTCTAACCGGCTGAGCTACCGCCCCATAGCGGCGTGTCGCGTACAAGTG
>NZ_RAIF01000012.1:824377-831496 GCF_003671715.1 Streptomyces sp. E2N166
GCGCCGTCTGCCGCAGCATAGCCGCTCATACGATCTCCTGCCTCGGATGGTCGGCTACCGCGACGCCTTCATGACCTTGAGGACTCCGCAGCGTGCCGCGCGGTTCCCGGACATGAAAAAGGACCCCCTGCGGGGTCCTCGTTCACCGTGCTCCCCCGACTGGACTCGAACCAGTAACCTGCCGGTTAACAGCCGGCTGCTCTGCCAATTGAGCTACGGAGGACCGAGCTCCTCGGACTGGACTCGAACCAGTAACCTGCCGGTTAACAGCCGGCTGCTCTGCCAATTGAGCTACCGAGGATTGACTCGTCGCATCGAACGCCTCCTCCTGGGTATTCGCCAGGGGGCACGCGCTCGCTGCGACACATACATTAGCGCAAGCAGGGGGGTGCTCCGCCAATCGGTACTCCCCGGCACCGGGGACCTAGGGCAAGGGAAGGGTGGCCGCCATGCGTTACCGGCTCACATTCGTCGTCGGACTCGCGGTGGGATACGTGCTGGGCACGAAGGCCGGTCGGGAGCGGTACGAGCAGTTGCGGAAGTCCGCCCGTCAGGTCGCGCAGAACCCCGCCGTGCGCAACACCGCCGAGTCGGCGGCCCAGCAGGGCAGGCACTTCGCCGACAAGGCGTACACCGCGGTGAGCGACAAGGTCGGGGACCGGATGCCCGACTCGGTGGCCCAGCGGGTCCGCTCCCTGCGCGAACGCAACACCAACGGCAGCGGAGCGGACGACTGGGGCACCAGCAACACCTGAGACGGGTGCTTCCGCCGGGTCTCGTGCCCCCACCGGGTACGGACACCGCTCGCGGTGCGGCAGAATTTTGGGCATGGGGATAGTCGCCGGGTTGGACAGTTCGCCCGATTTCACTCGTATCGTCGTCTGCGATTCGGACACGGGCGCCGTGCTGCGGCAGGGCTACGCGCCGCATCCGGTGGAGAGCCCCGAAGGCGGGGGCCGTCCATCGGACGTCGATCCGCAGGCCTGGCTGCTGTCCCTCGGAGAGGCCGCCGGCGGCGGCCTGCTGGAGGGCGTGCAGGCCATCGGCGTGTCCGCGCAGGCGAACTCGGTCGTGCCGCTGGACTCACAGGGCAACACCGTGCGCCCGGCCATGGTGGGCGGCGACAAGCGCTCCCAGGTGGCCGCGGCCGACCTGATCGACGCGCTCGGCGGGCGTGAGGCGTGGGCGCACGCCGTGGGCTCGGTGCCGCAGGCCGCGCAGCCGGTGACCAAGCTGCGCTGGCTGGCCCGGACCGAACCCGAGGCGGCCGCCCGGACCGCCGTGCTGCTCCAGGCCCACGACTGGCTGGTGTGGCAGCTGCTCGGGCGGCCGGTCCGGAGGACCACCGACCGGGGCGGAGCGTCCGGAACCGGTTACTGGTCGGCGGCGAGCAACGGCTACCGGCCCGATCTGGTCGAGATGGCGCTCGGACACCAGGTGATGCTGCCGGAGGTGATCGGCCCGGCCGACGCGGCCGGCACGACGCCGGAGGGCCTGCTGATCTCCGCCGGGACCGGCGAGACGCAGGCCGCCGCCTTCGGGCTGGGGATCGGACTGGGCGACGCGGTGGTGTCGCTGGGCGCCTCCGGGTCCGTCATGGCCGTGCACACCGAGCCGCTCGTCGACCAGTCCGGCATGATCACCGCCCTGGCGGACGCCACCGGCATGCACCTGCCCGTCGTCACCACCCTGAACGCCGTACGGACCCTGCGGGGCGCCGCCGAGCTGCTCGGCGTGCCGGACCTGGAGAGCCTGTCCGAGCTGGCGATGAAGTCGACGCCGGGCTCGCACGGGCTGGTGCTGCTGCCCTACCTGGAGGGCGAGCGCACACCGAACCTGCCGCACACCGCCGGCACGCTCGCCGGCCTGCGGCGCGAGTCGATGAAGCCCGAGCATCTGGCGCGGGCCGCTTTCGAGGGCATGCTGTGCGGTCTCGCCGACGCCCTGGACGTGCTGCGCGGCCGGGGCGTGGACGTGCGGCGGGTCTTCCTGCTGGGCGCGGCGGCCGAGCTGCCGGCCGTGCAGGCGGCGGCGCCCGCCCTGTTCGGGACGCGGGTCGTCGTACCGCAGCCGGCGGACTACGCCGCGATCGGCTCGGCCCGGCAGGCGGCCTGGGCGCTGGGCGTGTCCCAGGGCACGCTGGACCCCCGCACTCCCCCCGTCTGGCAGGGCGCGGTCGCGCAGGTGCTGGAGCCGGGCGAGGAGCTGGCGGTGGGGCAAGCGGTGCGCCAGCAGTTCGTGTCGGTGCGGGAGCAGACGCATCCGGGCGCGCTGCGCACGTGAGGAGCGGTCCCCGCGCCGCCCGTAAGGCCGGAAGTAGCGCGCTGTTGGGTTAATCGGTTGAGGTAACGCGGGTGGAGTGTTCGACGATAGGGGCCAGGGGCAACCAACCGTCCCTGTCACCGACTCCGAGAGACCCAGCGTGCTCATACGACTCCTGCGGACCTGTCTCAGGCCCTATCGAAAACCCATCGCCCTGCTGGTGGGGCTGCAGTTCCTGCAGACCTGCGCCTCCCTCTACCTGCCGACGCTGAACGCGGACATCATCGACGAAGGTGTCGTGAAGGGGGACTCCGGTTACATCCTGAGCCACGGCGCCCTGATGATCGGCATCTCGCTGGCCCAGGTCGTGTGCAACATCGGTGCCGTCTACTACGGCGCGCGGACCGCGGCCGCGGTCGGCCGGGACGTGCGGGGCGCGGTCTTCGACCGGGTGCAGTCCTTCTCGGCGCGCGAGGTCGGCGGCTTCGGCGCTCCCTCTCTGATCACCCGGACGACGAACGACGTGCAGCAGGTCCAGATGCTGGCTCTGATGACGTTCACGCTGATGGTGTCGGCGCCCATCATGTGCGTCGGCGGCATCGTGATGGCGCTCGGCCTGGACGTGCCGCTGTCCGGGGTGCTCGTCGCGGTGGTGCCGGTGCTGGCGATCTGCGTGACCCTGATCGTGCGGCGGCTGCGCCCGCTGTTCCGGGCCATGCAGGAGCGGCTGGACACGGTGAACCGGGTACTGCGCGAGCAGATCACCGGCAACCGGGTCATCCGCGCCTTCGTGCGGGACGAGTACGAGCAACGGCGCTTCCGGAAGGCCAACGCGGATCTGACCGAGGTGGCGCTGGGTTCCGGCAACCTGCTCGCGCTGATGTTCCCCGTGGTCATGACGGTGGTGAACGTGTCGTCGGTCGCGGTGGTCTGGTTCGGCGCCCACCGGATCGAGAGCGGCGAGATGCAGATCGGCGATCTGACCGCGTTCCTCGCCTACCTCATGCAGATCGTCATGTCCGTGATGATGGCCACCTTCATGTTCATGATGGTGCCGCGCGCGGAGGTGTGCGCCGAGCGCATCCAGGAGGTCCTGGGGACCGAGAGCAGTGTGGTGCCGCCGGTGGCGCCGGTCACCGAGCTGCGCCGGCACGGGCATCTGGAGCTCCGGGGGGCCGGTTTCCGCTACCCCGGTGCCGAGGAGCCGGTGCTCCGGCACATCGACCTGGTGGCCCGGCCGGGCGAGACGACCGCCGTCATCGGCTCCACCGGCAGCGGCAAGTCCACGCTGCTCGGGCTGGTCCCCCGGCTGTTCGACGCCACGGACGGCGAGGTGCTGGTCGACGGGGTGGACGTACGGACCGTCGATCCGAAGGTGCTGGCGAGGATCGTGGGGCTGGTGCCGCAGAAGCCGTATCTCTTCGCGGGCACGGTCGCCACCAATCTGCGCTACGGCAATCCGGACGCCACCGACGAGGAGCTGTGGCACGCGCTGGGGGTGGCGCAGGCCAGGGAGTTCGTGGAGCGGCTGGAGGGCGGGATCGACGCGCCGGTCTCGCAGGGCGGCACGAACGTGTCGGGTGGTCAGCGGCAGCGTCTCGCCATCGCCCGGACGCTGGTCCAGCGCCCGGAGATCTACCTCTTCGACGACTCCTTCTCCGCCCTCGACTACGCCACCGACGCCGCGCTCCGCGCCGAGCTGGGCCGGGAGACGGCCGAGGCGACCGTGGTGATCGTGGCGCAGCGGGTGGCGACCATCCGGGACGCGGACCGGATCATCGTGCTGGACGAGGGGCGGGTGGTCGGCGTGGGCCGGCACCAGGAGCTGATGGCGGACAACGAGACCTACCGGGAGATCGTGCTCTCCCAGCTGACGGAAGCGGAGGCTGCCTGATGGCCGGGCCTGCGGGTCGCATGATGGCCGGGGGCGGTCCCGACCAGCGTTCGATGGACTTCAAGGGGTCGGGCAAACGGCTCGTCGCCCGGTTCCGGCCGGAGCGGGTGGTCCTCTGCACGCTGCTGGCGTGCCTGGTCGTCAGCGTCGGCCTCAGCGTGATCGGGCCGAAGATCCTCGGCAGGGCCACCGACCTGGTCTTCGCGGGCATCGTCGGGCGGGACATGCCGTCCGGGGCCACGAAGGAACAGGTCCTGGACTCCATGCGCGAGCGCGGCGACGGCGACGTCGCCGACATGCTCCGCAGCACGGACTTCACCCCGGGCCAGGGCATCGACTTCGGTGCCGTGGGTGAGGTGCTGCTGATCGCGCTGGCGGTGTTCGCCGTCGCGGGGCTGCTGATGGCGGTGGCCACACGGCTGGTGAACCGCGCGGTCAACCGCACCATGTTCCGGATGCGGGAGGACGTGCAGACGAAGCTGTCGCGGCTGCCGCTGTCGTACTTCGACAAGCGGCAGCGCGGCGAGGTGCTGAGCCGGGCGACGAACGACATCGACAACATCCAGCAGACGCTGCAGCAGTCCATGGGCCAGCTGATCAACTCGCTGCTGACCATCATCGGCGTGCTGGCGATGATGTTCTACGTCTCCTGGATTCTCGCGCTGGTCGCGCTGGTGACGGTGCCGCTGTCGTACGTGGTGGCCACGCGTGTGGGCAAGCGGTCGCAGCCGCAGTTCGTGCAGCAGTGGCGCTCGACGGGACGGCTGAACGCGCACATCGAGGAGATGTACACCGGACACGCCCTCGTGAAGGTGTTCGGGCGCCAGGAGGAGTCGGCGAAGCTCTTCGCCGAGGAGAACGACGCGCTGTACGAGGCCGGGTTCAAGGCGCAGTTCAACAGCGGGATCATGCAGCCGCTGATGATGTTCGTGTCCAACCTGAACTACGTGCTCGTCGCGGTGGTGGGCGGCCTGCGGGTGGCCTCGGGCTCCCTGTCCATCGGTGACGTGCAGGCCTTCATCCAGTACTCCCGGCAGTTCTCTATGCCGCTGACGCAGGTCGCGTCGATGGCGAACCTGGTGCAGTCGGGTGTCGCGTCGGCGGAGCGGATCTTCGAGCTGCTGGACGCCGGGGAGCAGTCGGCGGACCCGATCCCGGGCGCCCGGCCCGAGGACCTGCGCGGGCGGGTCGAGCTGGAGCACGTGTCCTTCCGGTACGACCCGGAGAAGCCGCTGATCGAGGACCTGTCGCTGAAGGTGGAGCCGGGCCACACGGTCGCCATCGTCGGACCCACGGGCGCCGGGAAGACCACCCTCGTCAATCTGCTGATGCGGTTCTACGAGGTCTCCGGCGGGCGGATCACCCTCGACGGCGTGGACGTGGCGAAGATGTCCAGGGACGAGCTGCGGGCCGGCATCGGCATGGTCCTCCAGGACACCTGGCTGTTCGGCGGCACCATCGCGGAGAACATCGCGTACGGCGCGGCGCGGAAGGTGACGCGCGGGGAGATCGAGGAGGCGGCGCGGGCCGCGCACGCCGACCGGTTCGTACGGACGCTGCCCGACGGCTACGACACGGTGATCGAAGACGAGGGCACGGGGGTGAGCGCCGGTGAGAAGCAGCTCATCACCATCGCGCGGGCGTTCCTGTCCGATCCGGTGATCCTGGTCCTCGACGAGGCCACGTCGTCCGTGGACACCCGTACCGAGGTGCTCATCCAGAAGGCGATGGCCAAGCTGGCGCACGGGCGGACGTCGTTCGTGATCGCGCACCGGCTGTCGACGATCCGGGACGCGGACACGATCCTCGTGATGGAGAACGGGTCCATCGTCGAGCAGGGCGCGCACGCCGAGCTGCTGGCGGCCGACGGGGCCTACGCGCGGCTGTACCAGGCCCAGTTCGCGCAGGCCGTGGCGGAGGTGGAGTAGGGGAAGCAAGGGGGGGCAGGGGCCTGTCCACGCGGGCCGCTCAGTCCAGATAGCCCCTCAGCTGGTCCGCGAAGGTGTGGTCGCGGAGTTTGTTGAGGGTCTTGGACTCGATCTGGCGGATCCGCTCACGGGTCACGCCGAAGATGCGGCCTATCTCCTCCAGCGTGCGGGGGCGGCCGTCGACGAGGCCGTAGCGGAGCTGGACGACCTTGCGCTCGCGCTCTCCGAGGGTGGAGAGCACCGCGTCCAGGTGCTCGCGCAGCAGCAGGAACGCGGCCGACTCGACGGGGCTGGCGGCGTCGCCGTCCTCTATCAGGTCGCCGAGGGCGACGTCGTCCTCCTCGCCGACCGGGGCGTGCAGGGAGACCGGCTCCTGGGCGAGGCGCAGCACCTCGCCCACCCGCTCGGGGGCCAGGTCCAGGTGGGCGGCGACCTCCTGCGGGGTCGGTTCGTAGCCGCGTTCCTGGAGCATGCGCCGCTGGACGCGGACGACCCGGTTGATGAGTTCCACGACGTGGACGGGGACGCGGATGGTGCGGGCCTGGTCGGCCAGCGCCCGGGACATGGCCTGGCGGATCCACCAGGTGGCGTAGGTGGAGAACTTGTAGCCGCGGGCGTAGTCGAACTTCTCCACGGCCCGGATCAGCCCCAGGTTCCCCTCCTGGACCAGGTCCAGCATGGTCAGCCCGCGCCCGACGTACCGCTTCGCCACCGACACCACGAGCCGCAGATTCGCCTCGATCAGGCGCCGCTTGGCCAGGCGGCCCAGGACGACGAGCCGGTCGAGGTCCAGGGCGAGCCGGCTGTCCAGGTCGACGGCGAGCCGCAGCTTCTCCTCGGCGAACAGCCCGGCCTCCACGCGCCGGGCGAGGTCGACCTCCTCGGCCGCGGTGAGCAGCGGAATCCGGCCGATCTCCCGCAGGTACTGCCGGAACAGGTCGGAGGAGGGCCCGCCGGTCTCCGTACGGGTGGGCGGCGGCGGTCCGTCGGGCTCGGGGGCGGCGGGGTCGCCGGGGTGCTCGGCCGCGTCGAGGG
>NZ_RAIF01000012.1:831721-844769 GCF_003671715.1 Streptomyces sp. E2N166
CGGGGGCATCGCGACGAGTACGCCGCTCTCCGCGTCCGGCTCCGCGCCGTCGGTACTGGTCTCGGTCTGGGTGAGGGTCTGGGTCTGCACGGGGGCGACCTCCAGGATGGACGCGGCCGACGGGGGCCGGCGGCGGTACTTCGGGGGCGGAGCCGGCTCGTTCGCCGCGGTCCGCCCCGTACGCGTGAACGGAACCGCGGGAATCAGCGACCCGCCGGGACGGATCGGCCGCGCTCCGAGGACTCAGGCACCGCCCCCAGTGTGGGGTACGACACATCACCGCCACGAGGGGCGTGCGGTGACTTTTTGCGTCCGGGCGTGACCGCGCGGTTACCCGCGGTCGGCCCTAGAGGGCGGCGGCGCCCTGTACGCGCAGGGTCTGGTCGTACTGCTGGAGGACCCACAGCTCGTTCTGTACGGCGGCCAGTTCGGCGGGGTCGCCGTGGCCGGTGAGGCGGGTGAGGCGGCCCGTGATGTCGCGGATGCGGCGCTCGACGGCCCGGCGTCGGACGGTGACCAGCTGGGCGCCCGCGTAGACCTCGTCGACGTCCTTCACGCCGCGGTGCAGCATGATCGCCTCGACCGCGAGTTCGGTGACCATGGCGCGGACGGCGTCGTCGGGGGCGGCCTCGCGGACGCGGACCAGGTAGTCCTGCGGGTCCTGGACGCCGAACTCGGCGCCGCCCGCCTCCATGATCGCCTCGCGTACGGCGGCGTAGGGCGGGGCGGTGAACTCGTCGACGCCGTACGCGTCGAAGGCCGGGGAGACCAGCTCCGGACGCTGGAGGGCGAGCTTGAGCAGTTCGCGTTCGGTGGCGAAGACGGGGTTGCGGAGGTTGAGGGCCGGGCCGCCGCGGGGGCCTGGACCGGCGGGGCCGGCGTACTGCTGCGGGGCGCCGCCACCGCCGCGCTGCTGCCGGTCGGGGACGGGGCCCTTGCCGCCGCGGTCGCGGGACCAGCGGGCCAGCTGGGCGATCCGCTTGACCACGAACTGCGTGTCGAGGATGCCCAGCATCCCGGCGAGCTGCACGGCGACCTCGTGCTGGGCGCCGCTGTTCTTGATGCGGGCGACGACCGGGGCGGCCTCGTCCAGCGCCGACGCGCGGCCGGCCGGGGTGTCCAGGTCGTAGCGGCTCACGATCTGGCGGAGCGCGAACTCGAAGAGCGGGGTGCGCGGCTCGACCAGGTCGGCGACCGCGTCGTCGCCCTTGGCCAGGCGCAGGTCACAGGGGTCCATGCCGTCGGGGGCGATGGCGATGTACGTCTCGGCGGCGAACTTCTGGTCGTCCTCGAAGGCGCGCAGGGCCGCCTTCTGACCGGCGGCGTCGCCGTCGAAGGTGAAGATCACGCGGGCGGATCCGTTGTCCATCAGGAGGCGGCGGAGGATCTTGATGTGGTCGCCGCCGAATGCCGTGCCGCAGGTCGCGATGGCGGTGGTGACGCCGGCCAGGTGGCAGGCCATGACGTCCGTGTAGCCCTCGACGACGACCGCGCGGGACGCCTTCGCGATGTCCTTCTTCGCCAGGTCGATGCCGTACAGGACCTGGGACTTCCGGTAGATCGCGGTGTCCGGGGTGTTCAGGTACTTCGGGCCGTTGTCCGCCTCGTAGAGCTTGCGGGCGCCGAAGCCGACGACGTCGCCGCCGATGTCGCGGATGGGCCACATCAGGCGGCCGCGGAAGCGGTCGATGGGGCCGCGGCGGCCCTCCTGGGAGAGGCCGGAGAGGACCAGCTCCTTGTCGCTGAAGCCCTTGCCGCGCAAATAGCGGGTGAGGTGGTCCCAGCCCTGGGGGCTGTAGCCGACGGAGAAGTGCTGGGCGGCGGCCTGGTCGAAGCCGCGGTCCGCGAGGAAGGCACGGCCCGTGTCGGCCTCGGGGCTGGTCGCCAGCTGCTCCGCGTACCACTGGGCGGCGATCTTGTGGGCCTCGACCAGGCGGATGCGTTCGCCGCGCTGGTGGGTGGGGTTGTACCCGCCCTCCTCGTAGCGCAGGGTGATGCCGGCCTGGCCGGCCAGGCGCTCGACCGCCTCCGAGAAGGTGAGGTGGTCGATCTTCATCACGAACGTGATGGTGTCGCCGCCCTCCTGGCAGCCGAAGCAGTGGAAGAACCCCTTGCTCGGGCTGACCTGGAAGGACGGGGACTTCTCGTCGTGGAAGGGGCAGAGGCCCTTCAGGTTGCCGCCGCCCGCGTTCCTCAGCTGGAGGTACTCGGACACCACGGCGTCGATCGGGACCGCGTCCCGTACCGCCTTCACGTCCTCGTCGTTGATCCGTCCAGCCACGCGTGAAGTCTACGGCGACGGTCCGACAGCTACGCGACGAGGCTTTCGAGGGGTACGTGCGGGTCCGCCAGGGCCTCCGTGTCCACCTGGGTCTTCGAGCGGATCAGCTGCTGGATCGGCTCCGTGACGTCCCACACGTTCACGTTCATCCCGGCCAGCACGACGCCCTCCTTCACCCAGAAGGCGATGAACTCGCGCTTCGCCGCGTCACCGCGGATCACCACCTGGTCGTACGACCCCGCGGGCGCCCAGCCGGAGTACTCCATGCCCAGGTCGTACTGGTCGGTGAAGAAGTAGGGCACGCGGTCGTGGGCGAGGCCCCTGCCGAGCATCGCGCGGGCGGCCGCCGGGCCGCCGTTGAGGGCGTTGGCCCAGTGCTCCACGCGCAGGCTGGTGTCGAAGAGGGCGTGGTGGAAGGAGGCCACGTCACCGGCCGCGTGGATGTCGGGGTCCGAGGTGCGCAGGTTCGCGTCGACGACGATGCCGCCGCCGTGGGCGCGGTCGGCGATCTCCAGGCCCGCGGCCTGGGCCAGCGCGGTGCGCGGGGCGGCGCCGATCGCGGCGAGCACGTCGTGCGCGGGGTGCTCCTCGCCGTCGTCGGTGCGGGCGGCGAGGACCAGGCCGTCCTGGCCGATGATCTCGGTCAGTCTCACGCCGAAACGGAAGCGGACGCCGTGCGCCTCGTGCAGCTCGGCGAAGACGGAGCCCAGCTCGGGGCCGAGGACGCCGTGCAGCGGGGTCGGCCCCGGTTCGACGACGGTGACCTCCGCCCCGTACTCGCGGGCCGCCGCCGCGACCTCCAGGCCGATCCAGCCGGCGCCGGCGATCACGAGGTGGCCGTTGTCCCGGCCGAGGGAGGCGAGGACGCCCTTGAGGCGCTCGGCGTGGGCGAGGCGGCGCAGGTGGTGGACGCCGGCGAGGCCGGTGCCGGGGACGTCGAGGCGGCGGGGCTCGGCGCCGGTCGCGATGAGCAGCTTGTCGTACCCGGCGCGGGTGCCGTCGTCGCCGTAGTGGACGGTCCTGGCGGCGCGGTCGATCGCGACGACGGTCTGGCCGAGGTGCAGCTCGATGTCGTGCTGCGCGTACCAGGCGGGCTCGTGCACGAAGACGCTGTCGCGCTCCTCCTTGCCGAGGAGGTAGCCCTTGGACAGCGGCGGGCGCTCGTAGGGGTGGTCGCGCTCGTCGCAGATGAGGATCACCCTGCCGGTGAAACCCTCCGTGCGGAGTGTCTCGGCCGCCTTCGCGCCCGCCAGGCCGCCTCCGACGATGACGAATGTCTGATCCGCGTCGACCACTTGTTTGCCTCCTCGTCGGGGTGCCGCCACATGCGAGCGTCCCGCACGTGGCGTGGTGCGGGAAGGGGGAGTGACCCGATCAGGCCACGGAGGCCCCCGTCTCGGGGGGCCTGAGCGCCTGCCGGGTCACACCTGTCCCGTCAGTCTCATGGATGCCCCGTCAGGCGGCCGTGAAGCGAGCGGGCCGAGGCATCGGTGAGGGAGGCGATCTGGTCGACGATCACCCGTTTGCGGGCGCGGTCGTCGGCGGCCCCGTCGAACAGGGCGCGGAACTGGGGGTCGAGGCCGTCGGGGGCGCGGGCGGTGAGTGCCTCGGCCAGTTCGGCGACGACGACGCGCTGGTCGGCGCGGAGCCGCTCCTGCTCGGTGCGCTGCATGACGTAGCGCACGGCGACCGCCTTGAGGACGGCGCACTCCGTGCGGGTCTCCCGGGGGACCACCAGTTCCGCCGTGTACCGGGTGAGCCGGCCGCTTCCGTACGCGGCCCGGGTGGCGGTCTCGGCGGCGAGGCAGAAACGGCCGATGAGCTGGCTGGCGGCGTCCTTCAGCCTGGCCTGGGCGACGGCCGAGCCGTCGTAGCCGTGCGGCCACCAGTCCTGGGCGAGGAGGCGGTCCAGGGCGGCGGCGAGTTCGGCGTGGTCGGTGCCGGCCGGGACGTAGCGGCCGACGGCGACCTCGAAGACCGCCTCGCGCTCGGGGTCGGCGAGCAGGCAGTTCGGGTCGATGTGACCGGCGTGCAGGCCGTCCTCGACGTCGTGCACGGAGTACGCCACGTCGTCGGCCCAGTCCATGACCTGGGCCTCGAAGCAGGTGCGGGCACCGGGGGCGTCCTTGCGGAGCCACTCGAAGACGGGCCGGTCGTCGTCGTACACGCCGAACTTGGGCGAGGCGGGGTCGGTGGGGTGGGCACCTCGGGGCCAGGGGTACTTGGTGGCGGCGTCGAGGGTGGCGCGGGTGAGGTTGAGGCCGACGGAGCCGTCCTCGGTGAAGCGCTTGGGCTCGATGCGGGTGAGGAGGCGGAGGGACTGGGCGTTGCCCTCGAAGCCTCCGCAGTCCTCGGCGAAGGCGTTGAGCGCCTGTTCGCCGTTGTGGCCGAAGGGCGGGTGGCCAAGGTCGTGGGAGAGGCAGGCGGCCTCGACGAGGTCCGGGTCGCAGCCGAGGGCGGCGCCGAGTTCGCGGCCGACCTGGGCGCATTCCAGGGAGTGCGTGAGGCGGGTGCGGGGGCTGGCGTCCCAGACGGGGCTGCGCTCGCCCGGCGTGACGACCTGGGTCTTGCCGGCGAGGCGGCGCAGGGCCGAGGAGTGCAGGATTCGGGCGCGGTCGCGTTGGAAGGCGGTGCGGCCGGGGCGTTTGTCCGGTTCCGGGGCGTAGCGGGCGACTGACGTCGGGTCGTACGGGGGTGCGGGTGCGGTGCCTTCCATGTCATGAACAGTAAGGGGAAGGTGTGACGGTTGGGTCGCCCATGCGGGTGCCGCCTGGGGTCGTCGGGCGAGTGCGGGTCCGGTTGTGGCTGGTCAAGCCCACGCGGCGGAGCCGCGGGTCGATGCGCCCCGCGCCCCTGCGGGGGTGTTGGTCTCGCCGTTGGTCACCAGTGCCCGGTCGTAGCGGTGGAGGAGGAGGCGGGCCATCGCCGGGTGGGTGCCCAGGGGGGCCGACGCGATCCACGGGGCCGTTGCCGCCGACTCCGTCGCGAAGCGGCCCGGGGCCGTGAAGTACGAGGCGATGGCGATGCCGCGGTGGCCCCGGGCCTCCAGCGCGCGTACCGCTTCCGGCACCGTGGGGGCCGCCGCCGAGGCGTACGCCGGGACCACCGGGGCACCGAGGCGGGCCGACAGGAGGGCGGCCGTGCGGGCCGTGTCGGTCCTGGAGTCCGGGTCGCGGGAGCCCGCGGATGCGAGGACGACCGCGTGGTCCGGCCCCGCGTGGACGGGCCAGCCGCCCTGCACCAGGCGGTCGTGGAGGGCGTCCACGAGCAGCGGGTGCGGGCCGAGGGGGGCGGCGACGCGGGTGCGGGCCGGGGAGGCCGCGGCCATCTCGGGGATGTCCCGTTTGACGTGGTGGCCGCGGCTGAGGAGGAGCGGGACCAGGACGGCTTCCCCGTCACCGAGGGCGGCGAGCGTGCCGGGGAGCAGGGGCTCGTTCAGTTCGATGTGCCCGAGGTGCACCGGCAGGCCGGGACGCAGGGCGCGGACCCGGTCGAGGAGGGCGCGTACGGTGCTCAGCGCGCGCGGGTCGCGGCTGCCGTGGGCGACGACGACCAGGGCGGGGGTGCCGCCGGGTGCCGCCGTGCTCGTCGTCCTGCCCATCAGTGTCATCGCCGTCATGCGTCGAGAGTGGCTGCCGGACGTTGCCTCCCCGTTGCGCGGAGGTCACAGGGATTTTCCGGCGGTTCACACGGCGCCGGGTGCCCCGTGTGAGCGGCCGGTGAACCGGACGGCCCGCCCGGACGTCCCTGGGGTCAGGAGACGATCAGGGAGGGGACCGACACCGATGCGCCGCTGGAGACCACGCAGACCGCGCCTGCCGCGCACCCGCAAGGGGCAGCGGCGGCTGATCCGGGCGGTGGCGGCCGGGTGCGTGCTGGGGCTGCTGCCGGCCACGTGGCTGCACCTGGTGACCGGTGACCGGCTGCGCGGCACGGCCGACGTGCCCCGCACCGAGGTCGCCGTCGTCTTCGGCGCCGGGCTGTGGGAGGGCGAGCCGTCGCCGTACCTCGCGCACCGGCTGGACGCGGCGGCCGAGCTGTACCGCGCGGGCCGGATCGAGGTGGTCCTCGTCACCGGCGACAACAGCCGCGAGGAGTACGACGAGCCGGACGCCATGCGTGCGTACCTGGTCCGGCACGGGGTTCCCGACGGGCGGATCGTCAGCGACTACGCCGGTTTCGACACCTGGGACTCCTGCGTCCGCGCGAAGAAGGTCTTCGGCGTGGACCGGGCGGTCCTGATCAGCCAGGGCTTCCACATCCGGCGCGCGGTGGCTCTGTGCCAGGAGGCGGGGGTGGCCTCGTACGGCGTCGGGGCCGACGACGTACACGACATGACCTGGTACTACGGGGGCGCTCGGGAGATCTTCGCGGCGGGGAAGGCGGCGCTGGACGCGGTCTTCGAGCCGGATCCCACGTTCCTCGGGCCGAAGGAGCCGGGGGTGGCGCGGGCCCTGGACCGGGCCGGCGAGCGGTGACGCGCCCCTCACCGCGGCCGGCGGGCCCCGGGGAGGTCACCGTCCCGGCGGCGTAACAAACCGCCGCCCGGTCGCGTAACACGGGCGTCGCACGCTGGACGGCATGCAGAACACCGGCATGCAGATCACCGCCACGCGGCACACCGCCACGCCCACGCACTGCCCGTACTGCGCCCTGCAGTGCGGGATGAACCTGACGCCCGCCGCCGACGGGACCGTCGAGGTGTCCGAGCGCGCCGACTTCCCGGTGAACCGGGGCGCGCTGTGCGGCAAGGGGCGTACGGCGCCCGCGGTGCTGTCGTCCCGGGTGCGGCTGACCTCCCCCTTGGTGCGGTCCGGCGACGGGACGCTGGTGCCGGCCTCGTGGGAGGAGGCGCTGGGGCGGATCGCCGGGAACCTGGCCCGCACCCGGGCGGAGCACGGCGCGGACGCGCTCGGGGTGTTCGGCGGGGGCGGGCTGACCAACGAGAAGGCGTACACGCTGGGGAAGTTCGCCCGGGTGGTGCTGGGCACCTCGCAGATCGACTACAACGGGCGGTTCTGCATGTCGTCGGCGGCGGCGGCCGGTGTGAAGGCGTTCGGTCTCGACCGGGGGCTGCCGTTCCCGCTGGAGGACATTCCGAAGACCGGGTGCGTGATCCTCGTCGGGTCGAACCCGGCGGAGACGATGCCGCCGTCGCTGCGGTACTTCACCGAGCTGCGCGAGAACGGCGGCACGCTGATCGTCGTCGACCCGCGCCGCACGAAGACCGCCGAGCAGGCCGACCTGCACCTGGCGCCGAGGCCGGGCACCGACCTGGCCCTGGCGCTGGGCATGCTGCACCTGGTCGTCGCCGAGGGGCGGGTCGACGAGCGGTACGTCGAGGAGCGCACGGCCGGCTGGGAGGACGCGCGGGCGGCGGCGATGGGGCACTGGCCGGAGTACGTGGAGCGGATCACGGGGGTGTCCGTTCCCGAACTGCGGGAGGCGGTGCGGCTGTTCTGCGAGCCGGAGGCGGCGATGGTGCTCACCGCGCGCGGGCCCGAGCAGCAGGCCAAGGGGACGGACACGGTGGGCGCGTGGATCAACCTGTGCCTGGCGACCGGGCGGGCCGGGCGCCCCCTGTCGGGGTACGGCTGCCTGACCGGGCAGGGCAACGGGCAGGGCGGACGCGAACACGGGCAGAAGGCCGACCAGTTGCCCGGCTACCGCAAGCTGACCGACCCGGCGGCGCGGCGGCACGTCGCCGAGGTGTGGGGGGTGGATCCGGACTCGTTGCCGGGGCCGGGGCGCAGCGCCTACGAGCTGCTGGACGCGCTGGGCACGGACATCAGGTCGCTGCTGCTGATGGGCTCCAACCCGGTGGTGTCGGCGCCCCGCGCGGCCCATGTCGAGGAGCGGCTGCGGTCGCTGGACTTCCTGGCCGTGTGCGACGTGGTGCTCTCCGAGACGGCGGCGCTGGCGGACGTGGTGCTGCCGGTGACTCAGTGGGCGGAGGAGACGGGGACCACGACCAGCCTGGAAGGGCGCGTGCTGCTGCGGCGGCGCGCGATCAGTCCGCCGGACGGGATCCGCAGCGACTTGGAGGTTCTGCACGAACTGGCCGATCGGCTCGGCGTGGAGAAGGGCTTCCCGACCGAGCCCGAGGAGGTCTTCGAGGAGCTGCGCCGGGCGAGCGCGGGCGGTCCGGCGGACTACTCCGGGATCGACTACCGGCGGCTGGCGGAGGAGAACGGGGTCTTCTGGCCGTGTCCGGCGTCGGACGGGGCGGACGGGACGGACGGGATCGACGGGATCGACGGGACGGACGGGACCACCGGGGCCGCCGTCCGGCACCCGGGCACCCCTCGTCTCTTCCTCGACCGCTTCGCCACCGACGACGGGCGGGCCAGGTTCGTGCCCGTCTCACACCGTCCGAGCGCCGAGGAGCCGGACGACGAGTACCCGGTGCTGCTGACCACCGGGCGGGTCGTGGCGCAGTACCAGTCGGGCGCGCAGACCCGGCGGGTGGACGAGCTGAACGCCGCCGCGCCTGGCCCCTTCGTGGAGTTGCACCCTCGGCTGGCGGCGCGGCTGGGGGCGGCCGACGGCGATCCGCTGGCCGTCGTGTCGCGGCGCGGGCGGGCGGTGGCGCCGGCCCGCGTCACCACCGGCATCCGGCCCGACACCGTGTTCATGCCGTTCCACTGGGCGGGCGAGGGGCGTGCCAACACCCTCACCAACCCGGCGCTCGACCCGACCTCGCGGATGCCGGAGTTCAAGGTGTGCGCGGTTCGGGTGGAAGCGGTGACGAAGGCGGCGGCGCCCGCGGACACGCCGTAGCGGTCAGCGCAGGGGCCAGGCGCCGCCCTCGACCGGTGTGCCCCGGGCCCGCAGCCGTGCGGCGACGGCCGGGGCGGCGACGTACACCCAGGCGAGGACGGACGCCCCGTCGGTGTCCCGTACGACCGTTCTGGCCACGCGGTCGTACAGGTTGCGCGGGTCGCCCGGCACGTACTCCTCCAGCAGGTCCAGGGCGGTGAGCAGGTCGTCGTACGCCTCCGGCCGGGCGGTGACGAGTTCCCCGGCGACCACTGCCCCGGGTCCCCGCGCCGCCTCCACGGCGTACGGGTAACCGGGGCCGGCGTAGAGCACGGCGCCGTGCAGGCGGGCCGGTTCCTCCGCGCGGGAGCGTCCGCGCAGGAAGCGGTCGTGGTTGGGGCCGCCGGGACGGAGCGTGCCGTAGACGAAGAACGGGAGTCGCGCGGTATCCACAGAGGGTCATTCTCTCCCCTCATGCCTCTCGTGATCTTCACGGGAGGGCTATGGACATGACATGCCGGGCTCCTCGACTCTGGGTCGACATCAGCGCCGTCCCCCGCGCTCCCCACGCGCCCCGCGCCCCGCGCCCCGAAGCGCTCCTCCCCCCAAGGAGTTCGATGAGCCGCCGAATACGGCACGCCCGAGGTCCCCGCCCCGCCACGGCCGGCATCGCCGTCGCCGGCGCGGCCCTCCTGACGGCCACTCTGGTCCCCGCCGCCCAGGCGGACGGCCGGCCGACCCCCGCCGCAGCCCTCGACAACGCGGCGGCGGCCCTCGTGGACCACGCCACGCAGCTGGGCCTGACCCCGCAGCAGGACACGAAGGTCCGCGACGTCGTCGTCGACGAGGACGGCGCCCAGCACGTCCGCTACGACCGCACCTACCGCGAAATCCCCGTCCTGGGCGGCGACTTCGTCGTCCACCTCGCCCCCGACGGCGACTACCGGGGCGCGAGCCGCGCGACGCGCGCCCCGGTCTCCCTTCCCACCGTCACCCCGAGGCTGTCGGCCCCCAGGGCCGCCGACCTGGCCGCGAACACGCTGCGCGCCGCCAACCCGGGCGAGCTGCTGAGGAAGCTCACCGCCAAGCCGGAGCTGGTGGTCGACGCCCTGCACGGTGCCCCGAAGCTGGCCTGGCGCACGGACGCGGCGGCGCTGGACTCCGTCGGCAACCCGGTCGCCCGCACGGTGCTGACCGACGCGCGCACGGGCGCCCGGATCGACGCCTGGGACTCCGTCGAGACGGCGACGGGCGACGGCAAGTCGCTGTACGGCGGCACGGTGCCGCTCGAAACGACGCGGTCGGCACCGTCGTACCGGCTCAAGGACCCGACGCGCGGCGGCACGTACACCGGTGACGCGGGGAACCGGACCGACCTGTGCCTCCTCACCGTCTGCCTGGTCCGGGCGCCCTCGACGGTGTTCACCGACGCCGACAACCACTGGGGCACGGGGACGGCGGCCGACCGCGCCTCGGCCGCGGTGGACGCGCAGTACGGCACGGACGTCACCTGGGACTACTACAAGGACGTCCACGGGCGCAGTGGCATCGCGGGTGACGGCAAGGGCTCGTACAACCGCGTGCACTACGGGAACGGGTACAACAACGCCTTCTGGGACGACGGTTGCTTCTGCATGACGTACGGCGACGGTGACGGGACGACCTTCGGCCCGCTGGTCTCCCTGGACGTCGCCGGGCACGAGATGTCGCACGGCGTGACGTCGGCGACGGCGGCGCTGACGTACTCGGGCGAGTCCGGCGGCCTGAACGAGGCGACCTCCGACATCTTCGGCACGCTGGTGGAGTGGCACGCGGGCAACTCCACCGACGCCGGGGACTACCTGATCGGCGAGAAGGTCGTCCGGGACGGCTTCGGCCGCGACGCGCTGCGCTACATGGACCGGCCCAGCAGGGACGGCGGTTCGGCCGACTGCTGGAGCACCTCGGTGGGCGACCTCGACGTCCACTACTCGTCCGGGATCGCCAACCACTTCGCCTACCTGCTGGCCGAGGGCAGCGGCACGAAGACCGTGGGCGGCGTGAACTACGACTCCCCCACCTGCGACGGCTCCACGGTCTCCGGGATCGGCCGGGACAAGCTGGGGGACGTCTGGTACCGGGCGCTGACGGTCTACATGACCTCGTCCACGGACTACGCGGGCGCCCGCACGGCCACGCTGAGCGCGGCCGAGGACCTGTACGGCGCCGACAGCGCGGAGCACGCCGCGGTGGGCGCGGCGTGGAGCGCGGTGAACGTGGGCTGACCACCAGTCCCCGTCCGCCCCGGCGCCGGCCGGCATCCTCGCCGTGAGGGTGCCGGCCGGCGTCGTGTCAGGCGTCGTACGGCCGCTTCTCCTTCGCCTCCCGCAGGGCTCGCCCCCACCACACCAGCTGGTCCAGCATCGTCTTCGCCGCCGCGTCCGGTCCCGACGGGTCCCGGAGCCCGCCCTCGTCGTCGAACGCGGCGCCCGCGTTGTGGAAGGAGACGGTGTCGCGGACGGTGACGGCGTGCAGCTCGGCGAAGACCTGGCGCAGATGCTCCGACGCACGCAGGCCGCCGGCCAGACCGCCGTAGGAGACGAGGCCGACGGGCTTGGCCCGCCACTCGCTGAAGTGCCAGTCGATGACGTTCTTCAGGCCCGCCGGGAACGAGTGGTTGTACTCGGGGGTGAGCACGACGAACGCGTCGGCGCCCGCCAGTTTGGGGGTGATCTCCGCCAGCGCGGCGGTGGCCTCCGACGTCGGGGCGAAGGTCGTGGGCAGGTCGGTCGCGGCGACGTCCACCACCTCCGGGACCAGGTCGTCGTGGGTCCGGAGGTGACCCAGGAGCCAGTCGGCGACGACGGGGCCGAAGCGGCCGTGGCGGTTGCTGCCGACGAGCAGGGTCACATGGAGCGGAGCGGTCGTTGTGTTCATGCGCGACAGCCTGGTACCTCGACTTAACTTGAGGTCAAGTCGTGGCGTCGGGGGTCCGTCCTCAAGGCACCGGTCACCCGTTCACACCCGCGCCGCACGCCCTTCGGGATCTTTTCCGGTGCACCCCCGCCGCACGCCGGTGACCTGCCGAAACGGCGTCCCGGGCGGGTCCGCCGGGGCCGGGCCCGACACCCGTTCATCCCATTCCCGGCGCATCCTCGGGGAGCGGGGCGCGTCCGGTGCGACTTTCCTCGGTAGGGCAGGGGCCACCGAAGAGCTCAAAGGAGCACCGATGCGACGTACCGCCCGCCTGCTGACCGGTACCGCGCTCGCCGTCGCGGCCGTCGGCCTCGCCTCCCCGGCGACCGCGTACGCCGGGGAGGCCGCAGCGACCGGTGCTCTGGAGGTGTACCCGTCCTCGGTCGTGCCGGGCGAGCCGGCCATGGTGACCACGGCGGCGTGCGGGGAGGGCGGTTCGGCGGCGGGTGACGCCAGCGCGGTGGGCGCCGGCACGTTCCCGCTGGCGCCGGACACGGACGCGGGCGGGTCGGTGGGCCGCTTCGAGGTGCCGCCCAGCGCCCAGCCGGGGACTTACGAGATCGTCGCGACCTGCGGTGGAAGCGGCCTGCGGGTGACGGGCGACCTGGTGGTCACGCTGACCTCGGCCCGTGAGCAGGTGTATCCCAAAGGAAGCGTGAAGACGGGGGTCGGCGGCGCTCTTGGCCCCGATCCCGTGCAGACCGCGGCCGGTGTGGCGGCTCTGGCCGTCGCCGCCGCGGGCGGTACCTGGCTCCTGCATCGCCGGGCGAGAGGCGACGGGATCTGACGGGCACCCTCCGCTGCCCGTCCGCCGGTACCGCACTTCCCCACCCCCTCCGGGTCCGACGCCCCTCGCGGCCCGGAGGGGGCAGGGGGCCTACAGAGGAACCCTAGGGAGAGGGGACGTCATGCGCAGGGTCGGCAACACCGCGATAGCGGCCGTCACCGCGGTCGCCCTGTGCGCCGGGGCGTGGCTGCTCGTCGGCGGCGCCCAGACCGAGACCCCGCCCCAGCCGTCGGCCGCGCAGGCCCGCACCGGGCAGACCGGCGGGG
>NZ_RAIF01000012.1:844921-864144 GCF_003671715.1 Streptomyces sp. E2N166
GTCTCGACGTGCCGCCCGCCGAGGAGGAGAACCTGGCCGGCTGGTACGAGGCCGGCACCACCCCGGGCGAGACGGGCACGGCGATCGTCGCCGGGCACGTCGACAACGCCGAGGGCCCCGCCGTCTTCTACCGCCTCGGCGCCCTAGAGAAGGGCGCCACGATCGAGGTCGACCGGCGCGACGGAGGCGTCGCGGTGTTCACGGTCGACGCGGTGGAGGTGTACGCCGCGAAGGACTTCCCCGACGAGAAGGTGTACGGCGCGGCGAACCGGCCCGAGCTGCGCGTCATCACCTGCGGCGGCGACTACTCACGCAGTACCGGGTACCAGGGGAACGTGGTCGTCTTCGCGCACCTCACCGGCGGCCGGTGACGCGTTCAGCACGTTGGCCCTCCCCCACGCGCCGAGCGGCGCCAGCGCCTCGTTGAGGGCGGCGCCCCGGGCGGTCAGCGAGTACTCGACGCGCGGCGGCACCTCGCAGTACTCCTCGCGGTGCACGATGCCGTCGGCCTCCATCTCCCGCAGCTGCGCGGCGAGCACCTTCTCCGTCACGCCCGGCAGCGCGCGGCGCAGCGCGCCGAACCGGTGCGCCCCTTCGCCGAGCGCCCACAGGATCAGCACCTTCCACTTGCCGTCGATCACGTCCATCGCCGCGTCGACCCCGCAGACGTACGCCCCCGGCCGCCGTACCGTACCCATACCCGTCACCCCGTCCCCACCCGCTGCCCGCTTGCTTCCCCCGCAGTAACCACCCACTTCGAAGTACGTACTTGAGGGGTCGTCGCCTCCGGCGGAATCTGATCTCCATGACTGACAAGACTTCCACCGCCCGTATTCCGCTCACCGTCCTCGGCGCCGGCGCCATGGGCACCGCCCTGGTCCGCGCCTGGCTCGCCGCCGGACACCCCGTGACCGTCTGGAACCGCACCCCGGCCCGCGCCGAGGCCCTCGCCGCCGACGGCGCCACGGTCGCCGCGAGCGCGGCCGGGGCGGTGGCCGCGAGCCGCCTGGTGATCGCCTGCCTGCTCGACGACGCCTCGGTCGGCGAGGCCCTGGACGGGGCCGACCTGACCGGGCGGGACCTGGTGAACCTCACCACCGGCACACCCGCCGAGGGCCGCGCCCGCGCCGCCTGGGCCGAGGCGCGCGGGGCCCGCTTCCTGGACGGCGGGATCATGGCCGTACCGCCGATGATCGGGGAGGCCGGTTCCGGCGCGTACGTCTTCTACAGCGGCTCCGCCGAGTTGTTCGAGGAGCACCGGGAGACCCTCGCCGTCCCGGCCGCCACGCGTTACGTCGGCGAGGACGCGGGGTTCGCGGCGCTGCACGACGTGGCGCTGCTGAGCGCGATGAGCGGCATGTTCGCGGGCATCACGCACGCCTTCGCGCTGATCGGCCCGGAGGACATCGCCCCCAAGGACTTCGCGCCGCTGCTGGTGTCGTGGCTCGGCGCCATGACCGGCTCCGTCCACCTGGCCGCCGAGCAGCTGGAGAGCGGCGACTACGGCAAGGACGTCGTCTCCAGCCTCGCCATGCAGGTGGCGGGCAACGCGACGCTGCTGCGCACGGCCGAGGAGCAGGGGGTGAGCCCGGAGCTGCTGACGCCGTACACGGCGCTCATGGAGCGGTGGCTCGCCGAGGGGCACGGGGAGGAGGACACGACCGGGATGGTGGAGCTGCTGGATCTGCGGCGAGGCCCGGCGAAGGCCTAGGCCTTTTGTCTAGACCTATTGCCCTGCCGTGCTCCGCGGGCTACCTTTCCCGCTGTTCGGAGTACTGCGCATTCCTTCAATTCCCTTGATGGGCAAGGCTGGAAGGAGCATGTCCGCATGCAGGACCGGAGTCTGTCCAGACGAACCGTTCTCGCCTCCGCGACCGTGGTCGCCGCGGGCGCGTCGGGCGTCGTGGGTGTGACGGCCGCCCCCGCGGTCGCGCACAAGCGCGGCCACCGCCTCAAGAGGATCATCTCCAGGATGAGCGTCGAGGCGAAGGTCGGCCAGCTGTTCGTACCGTACTTCTACGGTACGTCGGCGACTTCTCCCAGCCAGTTCGACCAGGACCGCAACCTCAGGGAGCTCGGCGTCCGCACCGTGGCCGAGCTCATCGCCAAGTACCACATCGGCGGTGTCATCTATTTCTCCGGCTGGGCCAACAACATCCAGGACCCCCGCCAGATCGCGGACCTGACGAACGGGGTGCAGCGGGCCTCGCTCGCGCTGCCCACCCCCATCCCCTCCCTGATCTCCATCGACCAGGAGCACGGGGCCAACGTGCGCATCGGCGGCGGCGCCACCCAGCTGCCGGGCGCGATGGCGCTCGGCGCGGGCCGCTCGCCGTCCGACGCGCGCACCGCCGGACGGATATCGGGCACCGAACTCGCCGCCCTGGGCATCCGTCAGAACTTCGCCCCGGTCGCCGACGTCAACGTCAACCCGGCCAACCCCGTCATCAACGTCCGCTCCTTCGGCGCCGACGCCCGCGAGGTCGGTCGCATGGTGGCGGCGCAGGTGACGGGCTACCAGCGGGCCGGCGTCGCGGCCTGCGCCAAGCATTTCCCGGGCCACGGGGACACCGCGCAGGACAGCCACACCGGACTGCCCGTGATCACCCACACCCGAGAGGAGTGGGACCGCGTCGACGCCCCGCCCTTCAGGGCCGCGATCGCCGCCGGTGTCGACTCGATCATGACCGCGCACCTCCAGGTCCCCGCGCTCGACCCCAGCAACGAACCGGCCACCCTGTCGCCCGCGATCCTCCAGGGCGTGCTGCGCGACGAACTCGGCTTCGACGGCGTGATCGTCACCGACGCCCTCAACATGCAGGGCGTGCGTACCAAGTACGGCGACGACCGCGTGCCCGTCCTCGCCCTCAAGGCCGGCGCCGACCAACTGCTGTTCCCGCCCGACATCGACGTCGCCTACAACGGCGTCCTGGCCGCCGTCCGCAGCGGAGAGATCACCGAGGACCGGCTCGACGAATCGGTCCTGCGCATCCTGCGGATCAAGGACAAGGCCGGACTGCTCGACGGCAGCCCCTATGTCTCCCCGAAGGTGGTCGACCGGGTCGTCGGCGCCCGCGGGCACCGGCTCGCCGCCGCCCGGATCGCCGAGCGCACCACCACCCTGCTGGTCAACGAGGACCGGGCGCTCCCGCTGCGCCGCGGGCAGCGGAAGCTGCTCGTGGTCGGCGCCAGCCCGGCCTTCCCGACCGACGACACCCGCACCACGGTGCCCGAGCTGGCCAAGGCGTTCGACGAACTGGGCTACCGGACCACCCACCTCGCCACCGGCCGGGCGCCCGACGCGGCGAAGATCGACGAGGCCGTGGCGGCCGCGCGGGGACGGGACGCGGTGGTGGTCACCACCGACAACGTCGGCGCCACCAGCGCCCAGCGCACCCTGGTGTCCCGGCTGCTCGCGACGGGCGTCCCCGTCGTCCACCTCGCGGTGCGCAACCCCTACGACATCGCCCACCTCGGCGACGTCCCGGCCTCACTGGTCTCCTACTGCTGGACGGAGGTCGAACTGCGCGCCGCGGCCCGGGTGATCGCCGGCCGGGTCGAGCCGCGCGGCAAGCTGCCCGTGCCCATCCAGCGGGCCGACGACCCGGCCGGGATTCTCTTCCGCTCCGGGCACGGCCTGTCGTACGGCCACGACGCCTCCTAGGCCACCCACTGCTCGTAGGCCAGGTTCGCCACCAGCGCGAAGACCACCGTCAGCAGGACGACGCGGACGAAGCCGCTGCCCTTCTTGAGGGCGGTGTGCGCGCCGAACATGCCGCCGGCGAGGTTGAAGACGGCCATCAGGCCGGCCAGCTGCCACAGCACGGCGCCCTGCCACGCGAAGGTGGCGAGGGCGCCCGCGTTGGTGCAGCAGTTGACGATCTTCGCGGTGGCGGAGGCGGTCACCAGGTCCAGGTGGAGGAGTGCGGTGAGTGCCAGGACCAGGAAGGTCCCCGTGCCCGGGCCGACGAGACCGTCGTAGAAGCCGATGCCGAGACCCGCGAGGCCGATCGCGGCCAAGGTCTGGCGGCGGGTGGCCGGGCCGGTGGCGGGGGCGGTGCCGAAGGCGGGGCGGAGGATCACGAAGGCCGCGACCGCGAGCAGCACGACCATGATCACCGGCTTGAGCACCTCGGTGCTCATCCCGGCCGCCAGGAACGCCCCGCCCGACGACCCGGCCAGCGCCGCGAGGCCGATGCGGACGGCCATGCGGACGTCCACGGGTGCCTTGCGCGCGTAGGTCACCGCCGCGCCGGTGGTGCCGACGATGGCGACCGCCTTGTTGGTGCCCAGCGCGTGCGCGGCCGGGGTGCCGGCGGGCAGCCCGAGCAGCAGCGCCGGCAGCAGCAGGAGTCCGCCACCGCCGACCACGGCGTCGATCCAGCCGGCCGCGAGGGCCGCGAGGCAGAGCAGGACGACCGTGGTCAGCGATATGTCGGGCATGATCGCGAGCTTATGGACGGTATGGATGTGCCGTCCATCGAGATGAGGGTCCTCTGAGGTTGCCCGCCGGGTGCGAGGGGCCGTGCGAGGGCCTGCCCGCGTCCCTCACACTCACCCCGCGCCCCCGCTGAGGGCAGCGTTCCCCGCGGGAAACAGACGCGATGCCACCGGGTAACACCCGCACCGCACGCTCGTTGCATGACCTCGAATACGCGTGTGGTGGTGATCGGCGCCGGACTCGCGGGCGTGGCGCTCGCCCGGCGGCTCGGTGAGCTGGGCACGCCCGCGCTGCTGGTCGGCGACGAGGAGCACCGCCCGTACAACCGGGTGCTGCTCGCCGAGGTGCTGGCCGGCCGGTACAGCCCCGAGGTGATCGCCCTGCCGGCGCCCGCCGGGCTGCTGCGCGGCCGGGTCACCGGCGTCGACCGGGCCGGACGGACGGTCCGGTGCGCCGACGGCTCGGTGATCGCGTACGACACGCTGGTCCTGGCCACCGGCTCCAACGCCGTACTGCCGCCCCTGCGCGGCCTGTTCACCCCGGACCGCCAACTGCCCGAGGGCGTGCACGCGTTCCGGACGATGGACGACTGCCTGGGGCTGTCCAAGGCGGTACGGCCGGGGGTGCGGGCGGTCGTCATCGGCGGCGGGCTGCTCGGTGTTTCCGCCGCCCGCGCGCTGGCCGTGCGCGGCGCGCAGGTCGTCCTCGCCCAGCAGTCCGAGCGGCTCATGGAGCGCCAGCTCGACCCGGCCGCCTCCGCGCTCGTGCGGCGGCACCTGGAGGACCTCGGCGTCGAGGTGCACACCGAGTGCCGGGTACGGGACGTGCGCAGCGTCGGCGGGGCGGTGCGGTCGGTGGAGATGGCCGACGGGTACGCGCTCGGCGCCGACCTGGTCGTCCTCGCCTGCGGGGTCCGGCCGCGCGTCGGCCTCGCGCAGGCGGCGGGGCTGGAGGTCGCCAAGGGCGTGGTCGTCGACGACGAGCTGCGCACCTCCGACCCGCACATCCGCGCCGTCGGGGACTGCGTCCAGCACGCGGGGCGCGTGTACGGGCTGGCCGCGCCCGCCCTCGAACAGGCCGGCGCGCTCGCCGAGCTGCTCGCCGGGGACGACCCGGCCGCCCGCTACACCGGCACCCGCTCCCTGACCCGGCTCACCCTCACCGGGCCCGGCAGCCCCTTCGGGCCCGACAGCCCCTTCGACCTCGCCGCGTTCGGCGAGACCGACCCCCGCCCCGGCGACGACGTCGTGCAGCTCGCCGACGCCACCCGGGGCACCTACCGCAAGGTCGTCGTCCGCGACGACCGGCTGGTCGGCGGGGTCCTGGTCGGCGAACTCGGCACCGTCGGCGCGCTGGCGCGCGCCTGGGAGGGAGCAGAGCCGCTCCCGTCCGACGGCGGCCCCCTGCTCCACCTGCTCACCAATGACGGAGGCTCCTGATGACCGCCACCCCGGGGCCCACCCCCACCATCGTGCTCGTCGGCCACGGCATGGTCGGCCAGCGCTTCCTCGAAGCGCTCGCCGAGCGCGGCCTGACCGCCACGCACCGCGTGGTCGTGCTGTGCGAGGAGCCGCGCCCCGCCTACGACCGCGTCCAGCTCACCTCGTACTTCTCGGGCAAGACCCCCGACGACCTGTCGATGACCGACATGGCCTTCATCGACGAGCACGGCATCGAGCTGCGCGTCGGCGACCCCGCGGTGACCGTCGACCGGGACGCGCGCAAGGTGACCGCCCGCTCCGGGCTGGTCGTCGACTACGACGTCCTCGTGCTCGCCACCGGCTCCTACCCCTTCGTCCCGCCGGTCCCCGGCAAGGACGCCGAGGGCTGCTTCGTCTACCGGACGATCGAGGACCTGCTCGCCATCGAGGAGTACGCGAAGACCGCGACGACCGGCGCGGTGGTCGGCGGCGGACTCCTCGGCCTGGAGGCGGCCGGCGCGCTCAAGGGCCTCGGGCTCACCTCGCACATCGTGGAGTTCGCGCCCCGCCTGATGCCGGTCCAGGTCGACGAGGGCGGCGGCGCCGCGCTGCTGCGCACCATCGAGGGCATGGGCCTGTCCGTCCACACGGGCGTCGGCACGCAGGAGATCCTGGTCGACGACGCGTCGGGCACCGTCACCGGCATGAAGCTGTCGGACGGTTCCGAACTCGCCACCGACCTGGTGGTCTTCAGCGCCGGTGTCCGCCCCCGCGACCAGCTGGCCCGCGACTGCGGACTGGCGGTCGGCGAGCGCGGCGGCATCAGCGTCGACGAGCAGTGCCGCACGGTCACCGACGCCCACGTGTTCGCGATCGGCGAGTGCGCGCTGGCGTCCGACGGGCGGGTGTACGGGCTGGTGGCGCCCGGTTACGAGCAGGCCGAGACGGCCGCCGCGACGATCGCCGCCGACGAAGCGTCCTTCACCGGTGCCGACCTGTCCACCAAGCTGAAGCTGCTCGGCGTGGACGTGGCGTCCTTCGGCGACGCGCACGGCACCGCCGAGGACTGCCTGGACGTCGTCTACTCCGACTCCCGCGCGGGCCTGTACAAGAAGCTGGTCGTCGGCCGCGACGGCACGCTGCTCGGCGGCATCCTGGTCGGCGACGCGGAGGCGTACGGCACGCTGCGCGCCTTCACCGGGTCCGTTCCGCCGGTCTCCCCCGAGTCCCTCGTGCTGCCGGCGGGCGCGGGAGCCCCGGCCCAGCTGGGCCCGTCCGCGCTGCCCGACGACGCGGTGATCTGCTCCTGCCACAACGTCACCAAGGGCACGATCCGCGGCGCGGTGACGGAGCACTCCTGCACGACCGTGCCCGAGGTGAAGAAGTGCACCAAGGCCGGCACCGGCTGCGGCTCCTGCGTCAAGGTGCTCGGCCAGCTGGTCACCGCCGAGCTGGAGGCGAGCGGCGTCGAGGTCGACAAGGGCCTGTGCGGCTGCTTCGCCCAGACCCGCGAGGAGCTGTACGAGATCGTCCGCGCCCTGCGGATCACCTCCTACCGCGAGCTGCTGGACCGGCACGGCCGGGAGGGCGCCCGGGGCGGTGACGGCTGCGAGGTCTGCAAGCCGGCGATCGGCTCGATCATCGCCTCCCTCGCCCCGGCGATCGGCGCGAGCGGCTACGTCCTGGAGGGCGAGCAGGCGGCCCTCCAGGACACCAACGACCACTTCCTGGCCAACCTCCAGAAGAACGGCTCGTACTCCGTCGTCCCGCGCATCCCCGGCGGCGAGATCGCCCCCGAGAAGCTGATCGTCATCGGCGAGATCGCCCGGGACTTCGGGCTCTACACGAAGATCACCGGCGGCCAGCGCATCGACATGTTCGGCGCCCGCGTCGAGCAGCTCCCGGTGATCTGGGCCCGGCTGGTGGACGCCGGCTTCGAGTCCGGGCACGCGTACGGCAAGTCGCTGCGCACGGTGAAGTCCTGCGTCGGCCAGACCTGGTGCCGCTACGGCGTCCAGGACTCCGTGCGCATGGCGATCGACCTGGAGCTGCGCTACCGGGGCCTGCGCTCCCCGCACAAGCTGAAGTCGGCGGTCTCCGGGTGCGCCCGCGAGTGCGCCGAGGCCCAGTCCAAGGACTTCGGCGTGATCGCCACGTCCAACGGCTGGAACCTCTACGTCGGCGGCAACGGCGGCGCCACCCCGCGCCACGCGGACCTGCTCGCGCAGGACCTCTCCGACGCCGAACTGGTCCGCCTGATCGACCGGTTCCTGATGTTCTACATCCGCACCGCCGACAAGCTGGAGCGCACCTCCACCTGGCTGGAGCGCATCCCCGGCGGCCTGGACCACGTACGGGACGTCGTCGTGCACGACTCGCTCGGCATCTGCGACGAGCTGGAGTCCCTGATGCGCGCCCACGTCTCGCACTACCGCGACGAATGGGCCGAGACCATCAACGACCCCGAGAAGCTGGCCCGGTTCGTGTCCTTCGTGAACGCGCCCGACACCCCCGACCCGGTCGTGGGCTTCGTGCCCGAGCGCGACCAGATGAAGCCCGACCTGCCGCTGCTGAGCATCGGCCTGCGGCGCACCGAGGAAGACCTCGGGAACGACCTCCTGGAAGGAAGCACCCGGCGATGACCCTGGCACCCGAGACGACCGACCTGAAGGTACGCCTGCGCCTGACGGACGACTGGTTCACGGCCTGCGACCTCGGCGCCCTGCTCCCGGGCCGGGGCGTCGCGGCCCTGCTGCCGGACGGCGGCCAGGTGGCCCTGTTCCGCGACCGGGGCGGCGAGCTGTACGCCATCGACAACCGGGACCCGTTCACCGGGGCGGCGGTCCTCTCCCGCGGCCTGACCGGCACCCACCGGGGCCGCCCCTTCGTCGCCTCCCCGCTGCTCAAGCAGCGCTTCGACCTGGCGACCGGTCAGTGCCTGGACGACGAGGCGGTGCGGGTGGAGACGTACGAGGTGAAGGCGGCCTGAGACCACCATTGTTGACTGATCGTTTCAGATAGGTCTAGGCTGCGACGCGTGGCCAGGACCAAGGAGTTCGATCCGGACGCCGCGCTGCGGGCGGCCCTGGAGCTGTTCTGGCGGCGCGGCTACGAGGCGACGTCGATGTCCGACCTCGTCGAGCATCTCGGCATCGGGCGCGCCAGCATCTACGCGACCTTCGGCAACAAGCACGAGCTGTACCTGAAGGCGCTGGAACGCTACGAGCAAGGACTGCTCCCAGAACTGCTGGCGGAACTCGCCCGGCCGGGCCCGGCCCTGCCGGGCGTACGGTCCCTGGTGCGCCGCTACGCCGCCGAGGCGGCCGCCGAGGAACTGCGGGAACGCGGCTGCTTCGTCACGAACACCGCGGCCGAACTGGCCCCGCACGACCCGGTCGCCGCGCGGCGGGTCGAGCGCAACTGGGACCAGCTGGAGACCGTGCTGCACTCGACGCTGGTCCGGGCCCGCGCCCAGGGCGAACTGCCCGCCGGCCGTGACCCGCTGGCCCTCGCCCGCATGCTGCTGGTACTGCTCCAGGGGCTGCGGGTGGTCGGGAAGGCGTCGCCGGACCCGGCCCGGGTGCGGGACGCGGCGGAACAGGCGCTCGCGCTGCTCGACTGAGGCACCGGCCCCTCTCCGGAGGGGTGTTCCGCTGACCTCATAATGAACCGATCGGTCAAGAAAAAGGGGAGATTCATGACCACCCAGCGCTTCACCGGCAGGACCGCCCTCGTCACCGGGGCGGGCTCCGGCATCGGACGGGCCGTCGCCCTGGCCCTCGCCGCCGAGGGCGCGCACGTCGTCGTCACCGGGCGCGGGCGAGAGCCGCTCGACGAGACGGTGGCCCTGGTCGAGGCGGCCGGCGGCAAGGCACTGGCCGTCACCGCCGACGTCTCCCGTGCCGCCGACGTACGGAGCGTGGTGGACGCCGCCGTCGATCACTTCGGCTCCCTCGACGTGGCCGTCAACAACGCGGGCGTCTTCCGCGGCGGAGTCGCCGTGGCCGATCTGCCCGAGGAGGACTGGCACACGCAACTCGACATCAACGTCACCGGCGTCTTCCTCGCCCTCCAGGCGCAGGTCCGCCGGATGCGCACCCAGCCGGGCGGCGGCGCGATCGTGAACATCGCCTCCACCTTCGGTGCGCACAAGCGCAGCCCGGGCGCCACCGCCTACGCGGCCACCAAGGCGGCCGTCTCGGCGCTCACGCGGGGCGCCGCCCTGGACCACGTCGGGGAGGGGGTCCGCATCAACGCCGTCAGCCCGGGCGCCACGGCGACCTCCATGTCCCTTCGGCCCGGCGAGACGGAGGCGGGGCGGGCGGAGCGGATGCGGAGCGAGACGCCGCTCGGCCGGGTCTCGGCGGTGGCGGAGGTCGCGGCGGCGGTGCTGTACCTGGCGTCGGACGACGCGGCGTCGGTGGTGGGCACCGACCTGGTGGTGGACGGCGGGCAGACGGCCTGACGCTCCCCCTCGGCCTCTCCCGGGGCGGCTGTCGGTTTCCCGCCAAACCCGGCCGGCGCCTCGAAAACGCCTCGGCCGTCGGCTTTCATCGAGTCCCACGCCCTTCTCCCACGGAGGCCCGCCATGACTCGTAACGACCCCCGGCCGTCCCGGCGCGCGGTGCTCGGCGGTGCCGCGGGCGCGGCGTTGGCGGTGGCCGCCGGTACCGCCCCCGCCGGGGCCGCCGGGGCCGCCGCCCGCGAGGCGACGTGGCCGACCCTCTTCCCGCTGCCCGACGGCTGGCTGCCCGAGGGCATCACCATCGGGCGCGGGCCGTACGCCTACCTGGGCTCGCGCGCCGACGGCGCCGTCTACCGCGCCGACCTGCGCACCGGCGCGGGCCGCGTCGTCCACGAGGGCGGCACGGGCCTCGCCGCCATCGGCCTGAAGCTGGACCACGACGGCCTGCTGTACGTCGCCGGGGGCAGCGGCGGAACCGCGCGGATCGTCGACTCACGCACCGGCAGGCTGCTGCGCACCCACCAGCTCACCGGAGCGACCGGCCACTTCGTCAACGACGTGGCGCTGCTCGGCGACCGCGCCTGGTTCACCGACTCGTACGGGCCCGTCCTGTACGGCGTCCCGCGCGGCAGGCGCGGCGGCGTGCGCGCCCTGCCGCTCACCGGCGACTGGGAGCAGACGCCGGACGTCATCAACGCCAACGGCGTCGTCGCCACCCCCGACGGGCGCGGTCTGATCGTCGTCAGGACGACGGCGGGCGAGTTGTACCGCGTCAGCCTCCGGACCGGCCGCGCCACCCGGATCAGGCTGGTCGGCGTGGACGACGTCGTCCACGGCGACGGCCTGGTCCGGGTCGGCCGCACGCTGTACGTCGTCCAGAACCGGCTCGATCTGGTCAGCGTATGGGACCTGGACGCGCGCGCCGGTACGGCCACCCTGCGCCGGACGATCACCGATCCCCGCTTCGACGTCCCCGCCACCGCCGCCCGTTTCGGCGACCGCCTCTACCTCGTCAACGCGCGCTTCACCAGCCCGCAGACGCCCGAGACGACGTTCACGGCGGTGGCGGTGGACCGCTGAGAGGGCGCGCCGCCCGGCCGTCACTGATTGTCCATGGGCTGTCAACCGAGCGGCCCTAGGGTCCGTAGCCGCACGTTCCCGCCGCCGTCCGGTGGCGGGGCCGGTCATGACCCCCCGGAGGCAGCAGTGGAACGTCGTACCCTCCTGCGCACGGCCATCGTCGGCGGCTCGGCCGTCCTCGGCGGAACCCTGTGGCGCGGTGCCGCGTACGCCGCGCCCGCCCAGCCCGGCAGCGGCCCGTACGGGGCGCTCGGCGCGCCCGACGCCAACGGCATCAGGCTGCCCGCCGGCTTCACGAGCAGGGTGATCGCCCGCTCGGGCCAGAAGGTCGCGGGCACCTCGTACACCTGGCACAACGCGCCGGACGGCGGCGCCTGTTACGCGGACGGAGCCGGCTGGATCTACGTCTCCAACTCGGAGATCAACCCCTCCGGCGGCGCGAGCGCGGTGCGGTTCTCGTCCACCGGGGCGGTCACGTCGGCGTACCGCGTCCTGTCCGGCACCCGGCAGAACTGCGCGGGCGGCCGGACCCCGTGGAACACCTGGCTGTCCTGCGAGGAGGTGGACCGGGGCTACGTCTACGAGACCGACCCGTGGGGTGTGAAGGCCGCGGTGCGGCGGGATGCCATGGGCCGCTTCAAGCACGAGGCGGCGGCGGCCGACCCGGTGCGCGAGGTCGTGTACCTGACGGAGGACGTGAGCGACGGCTGCTTCTACCGCTTCCGCCCGACGACCTGGGGCGACCTGTCCTCCGGCACCCTGGAGGTGCTGGTCGCGGGCTCGTCCACCAGCGGGCCGGTGACCTGGGCGAGGGTTCCCGACCCGTCCGGCGCCACGGCCACCCGCCGCCAGGTCTCCGGCGCCAAGCGGTTCAACGGCGGCGAGGGCTGCCACTACGCCGACGACACCTGCTGGTTCACCACCAAGGGCGACAACCGCGTCTGGCAGTACAACGCGACCGCCCAGACCATCGAACTGGCCTACGACGACTCCCTGGTGACGTCCGGCACGGCCCCGCTGACCGGCGTGGACAACGTCACCGGCAGCTCCTCCGGCGACCTGTTCGTGGCCGAGGACGGCGGCAACATGGAGATCTGCGTGATCACGCCGAGCGACGTGATCGCCCCCTTCCTGCGCGTCGACGGCCAGTCGGGCTCGGAGATCACGGGCCCGGCGTTCTCGCCCGACGGCACGCGCCTGTACTTCTCCAGCCAGCGGGGGACGAGCGGGAGCTCCTCCGGCGGGATCACCTACGAGGTGCGCGGGCCGTTCCGGGCGTAGCCCGCAACGTGGCCCGGCCGCCGTCGCGGCGGCCGGGTGCGCGCGTTCAGGCTCCCAGCGCCTCGTAGGTGACCCCCGTAAGCCGCTCGGAGGCGGTCCACAGCCGCTCCCCCATCGCGTCGTCGGTGGTCCAGGGCGCCCGCCAGGACGGTGCGGGCACCCCGCGCCACATCGCGAAGGACGGGCCGGTGAAGGAGTCGGAGGGGACGCCGGGCGCGGTCGCCGCGTACAGGACGGGCAGCGCGCCCGCCTCGGCGGGCTGGGCGACGACCCGGTTGGCGAGCACCATCAGCCGCTCGGCGAGCCGGCGCCCCTCGGCCCGGGGACCGGCGGTCTGGATGTTGGTCTCCGCGTATCCCGGGTGGGCGGCGATCGCACGTACGTCCGAAGCGCCGTCCCGTGCCGCGAGCCGCCGCGCCAGTTCGTGGGTGAAGAGCAGGTTGGCGGACTTGGAACGGGCGTAGGCGGTCCAGCGCCCGTACCGCCGTACGCTGTTGAGGTCGCGCGGATCGATGTTGGCCAGCGCGTGCAGGAAGCTGGAGACGGTCACGATCCGGGCGCCCGGCGTGGCGAGCAGGGTCGGCAGCAGCAGCCCGGTGAGGGCGAAGTGGCCCAGGTGGTTGACACCGAACTGGGTCTCGAAGCCGTCCGTCGTCGTCCCGTAGGGCAGCGCCATCACCCCGGCGTTGTTGACGAGGAGATCGACCCGGTCGTACGGCAGCCCGTACGCGAACTCCCGGACCGAGGCCAGGTCCCCGAGGTCCAGCCGCGCCAGTTCCACGGCGGCGTCCGGCACCTCGCCGACGAGGCGCTCCACGGCCTCGCTCCCCCGCCGCTCGCTGCGGCAGGCGAGGACCACGCTCGCCCCCTTGCGCGCCAGTTCCCGGGCCACGACGTAGCCGAGACCGCTGTTGGCGCCGGTGACGACGGCGACGCGCCCGTCCAGGCCGGGCATGTCGCCCACGTTCCAGCCGGTCATCCACGGCTCCTTCCCTGGTCGGACCAGACTCACCGTACGCGCCCCGCGGCCCGGAGCGGAGAGCTACCGTCCGGTCACGTCACGTTCGCATCACGAGTCCTTCATAACGCCACCACATCTACTGCACCTCAATACGTTCGTCACCTCATATCCACCCATCCACACCATTCCCGGGACTCTTGATGAACCTGCTCCGCAAGCCCGTCGCCGTGGCCGTCGCCGCGCTCGCCCTCGCCGCCCTGCCGGCCGCCGCCCAAGCGCACGAAGGCACCCACCCCTTCGAGAACTGCACCGAGGCGTACGACGCCGGTTACTCCGACATCGAGAAGGGTGACAAGCACTACGGCGAGCACCTGGACCGCGACAAGGACGGCGTCGGCTGCGACCGGCCGCCCGCCGACTTCGTGCCCGCCGGCGACCAGGACACCGACGACGGGGCCGGCTCCGGGGACTCCGGGAAGGACGAGAACTCCGGGAACGGCGACGCCGGCGCGGAGGAGGCCGCCGGACAGCAGGGCACCGACCTGGCCGAGACCGGCGGCGACGACACCACGCCGTACATCGCGGCGGGCGGCGCGGCCGTCGTCCTCGCCGGCGGCGGACTGCTGCTGGCCGCGCGGCGGCGCCGGAGCGACGGCGCCGGCTGACACCGCCCACGGCCGCCGGTGGCCCGTCCACCGGCGGCCCCGTCCACCGGCGGCCCCGTCCACCGGTGGCCCCGTCCGCCCGTGCCCCAGTCCGCTCAGCGGCGGGGCGCCGGCGACTTCAGGCTGAACGCCGCGCTGCTCAGCCAGCGCCGTGCGGCCCGCGCCACGGGGCGCTCGACGAACCGCTGCACGACGTACGACAGCGCGACCAGGCCGGCCACCGTGAGCCCGACCACGACCCAGGGGTCGGCGCGGTCGCCGAAGCGGTGCAGGACGTTCACGCCGATGGCGTCGTGCAGCAGGTACAGCGGGAAGGTCAGCGTGCCCGCCACGGTCAGCCCGCGCCAGCGGATCCGGCTGGTCCAGCCGAGGGCGACGGCGGCGATCAGCAGGAAGAAGAACGTGATCACCAGGACCAGCCAGGCGCGCCCCGGCGCCCAGGAGTCCCAGTTGAGGCGGCCCCCGTCGGGCGTCAGCAGGTAGTGCAGCGCCACCAGCCACGACATGGCGACGATGCCCCAGAGCAGCGGCGTCGGCCGGTAGCGGTACATGAGGTAGAAGGCCATGCCCGCGATGAAGTACGGGGCGGACGGCGGGTTGACCAGCAGTGTCAGCAGCCGGATGCCGGCGCTGGGCGCCAGCACCGCGGCGACCGTCCACAGCCCGCAGTAGATCACCACGCGCTGGTAGGTCAGGCCCTTCCACACCACCACCGCGAAGGTGAGGTAGAAGCACAGCTCGGGCCAGAGCGTCCAGTAGACGGAGTCGAGGTGCTCCACACCGAGCGGCGTCTGCAGCATCGTGAGGTTGGCGAACAGCACGCGCGGGGGCGGGTGCCCGAACGGGTTGTCCGCGAAGTAGATCACGCACGCGGTGATCGCGATCGCCGCCCAGTACATCGGGTACAGCCGGGTGACCCTGGAGATGAAGAAGTCGCGCGGGGTGCGCCCCCACGCGCTCATGCAGATGACGAAACCGCTGATCAGGAAGAACAGTTCGACGCCGAGCCGGCCGAACGCGAAGTAGCCGTGGGCCTCGGGGAACACGTCTCCGACGGGGCGGCCCCAGATGGTCTGCATCGTGGAGGGCGCCTGGCCGACGAAGTGGAAGAAGACCACGGCCAGGGCCGCCAGGAACCGCAGTCCGTCGAGCGCCGCGAGCCGGTCCCTGCGGACGGGGGGCCCGGCCTCGGGCACCTTCGCCTCGGCGGCGGCCCGGGGGCTCGGCACTCCGGACGCCTGCTCGCCCCCGCGCGTGGCGGTCGTACCGGCGGTCTCCCTGTGATCCGTCGAGGTCATCCAACCACCGTTCCGGTGTGGGCCGCTGTCCGCTGCCAGGGCGCTCGAACTTCGCTGACAGCTTGCTGCTGCTCAATGCACAGGGATTCACACCATGGAACGCGTCACAAACAGCGGGTGAACGCGGGAGGCGGCACCCCCGCACAGGGTGCCGCCCTTTCCCGTGAACCGGAGCCGCCGCCGATCGGTGAGGGTGGTCGGGTGACAGACGGCGGCTCCGGGGCTCTGGGCCCTCCCAGGGGCCTACCGGTGGTCGCTGCCCTTCGACTGCGACGCCGCCCGGCCGGCCTCCAGCCGGGCAACCGGAATCCGGAACGGGGAGCAGGAGACGTAGTCCAGGCCGACCTCGTGGAAGAAGTGGACCGACTCGGGGTCGCCGCCGTGCTCGCCGCAGACGCCGAGCTTCAGGTCGGGGCGGGTGGCGCGGCCGGCCTTCGCGGCGGCGGCGACCAGGGAGCCCACGCCGTCCTTGTCGATCGTCTCGAACGGGGAGACGCCGAAGATGCCCTTCTCCAGGTAGGCCGTGAAGAAGCTGGCCTCGACGTCGTCGCGGCTGAAGCCCCACACGGTCTGGGTCAGGTCGTTGGTGCCGAAGGAGAAGAACTCCGCGGCCTCGGCGATCTGTCCGGCCGTCAGCGCGGCGCGCGGCAGTTCGATCATCGTGCCGATCGACAGCTTGAGCTTCGCCCCCGTGGCGGCCTCGACCTCGGCGATGACCTGGTCGGCCTCGTCGCGGACGATCTCCAGTTCCTGGACGGTGCCGACCAGCGGGATCATGATCTCGGCGCGCGGGTCGCCCTTGGCCGCCTTGCGCTCGGCCGCGGCCTCCGCGATGGCGCGGACCTGCATCGTGAACAGGCCGGGGATGACCAGGCCGAGACGGACGCCGCGCAGGCCCAGCATCGGGTTCTGCTCGTGCAGGCGGTGCACGGCCTGGAGCAGGCGCAGCTCGTTCTCGTGCGGCTCCTGGCGGGACTCGGCGAGCGCGACGCGCACCGACAGCTCGGTGATGTCCGGCAGGAACTCGTGCAGCGGCGGGTCCAGGAGGCGGACGGTGACCGGGAGGCCGTCCATCGCCTCGAACAGTTCGACGAAGTCCCGCTTCTGGAGCGGGAGCAGCGCCTTCAGGGACTCCTCGCGCTCGGCCTCCGTGTCCGCGAGGATGAGCCGCTCCACCAGCTCGCGCCGGTCGCCGAGGAACATGTGCTCGGTGCGGCACAGGCCGATGCCCTGGGCGCCGAAGCGGCGGGCGCGCAGCGCGTCCTCGGCGTTGTCGGCGTTGGCGCGTACCCGCAGCCGGCGCTTGCGGTCGGCGAAGGCCATGATGCGGTGCACGGCCTCGACCAGCTCGTCGGCGTCCTCGGCGCCGGCGTGCATGCGGCCCTCGAAGTACTCGACGACCGGGGACGGCACGACGGGGACCTCGCCCAGGTAGACCTTGCCGGAGGAGCCGTCGATGGAGATGACGTCGCCCTCTTCCACGACGTGCCCGCCCGGGACGGTCATCCGGCGGCGCTTGGTGTCGACCTCCAGCTCCTCCGCGCCGCAGACACAGGTCTTGCCCATGCCGCGCGCGACGACGGCCGCGTGGGAGGTCTTGCCGCCGCGCGAGGTCAGGATGCCCTCGGCGGCGATCATGCCGTCCAGGTCGTCGGGGTTGGTCTCGCGGCGCACCAGGATGACCTTCTCGCCGGACCGGGACCACTTCACGGCCGTGTACGAGTCGAAGACCGCCTTGCCGACCGCCGCGCCCGGCGAGGCGGCGATGCCCCGGCCGACCTTCTCGACCTTGGCGTCGTCGTCGAAGCGCGGGAACATCAGCTGCGCGAGCTGGGCGCCGTTGACCCGCTGGAGGGCCTCCGCCTCGTCGATCAGGCCCTGGTCGACGAGCTGGGTGGCGATGCGGAAGGCCGCGCCCGCGGTGCGCTTGCCGACGCGGGTCTGGAGCATCCACAGCTGGCCGCGCTCGATGGTGAACTCGATGTCGCAGAGGTCCAGGTAGTGGTTCTCCAGCGTCTCCATGATCTTCATCAGCTGGTCGTACGACTTCTTGTCGATCGACTCCAGCTCGGCGAGGGCGACGGTGTTGCGGATGCCCGCGACGACGTCCTCGCCCTGGGCGTTCTGGAGGTAGTCGCCGTAGACGCCCTGGTGGCCGGAGGCGGGGTCGCGGGTGAAGGCGACGCCGGTGCCGGAGTCGGGGCCCAGGTTGCCGAAGACCATGGAGCAGACGTTGACGGCGGTACCGAGGTCGTGCGGGATGCGCTCCTGGCGGCGGTAGAGCTTGGCGCGCTCGCCGTTCCAGGAGTCGAAGACGGCCTTGATGGCGAGGTCCATCTGCTCGCGCGGGTCCTGCGGGAAGTCCCGGCCCGCCTCCGTCTTGACGATCTTCTTGAACTTGGTGACGAGCTTCTTGAGGTCGGCCGCCTCCAGCTCGGTGTCGACCGTGACCTTCTTGGCCGCCTTCGCCGCCTCCAGCGCCTCCTCGAAGAGGTCGCCGTCGACGCCGAGGACGGTCTTGCCGAACATCTGGATCAGGCGCCGGTAGGAGTCCCAGGCGAAGCGGTCGTCGCCGGCCTGCTTGGCCAGGCCCTGCACGGACTTGTCGGAGAGGCCGATGTTGAGGACCGTGTCCATCATGCCGGGCATGGAGAACTTGGCTCCGGAGCGGACCGACACGAGGAGGGGGTCGTCGGCCTGGCCGAGCTTCTTGCCCATCTTCTCTTCGAGGGCGTCGAGGTGCGCGCTCACCTCGTCACGCAGTGCCGCCGGCTCCTCGCCGCTGTCGAGGTAGGTCTTGCAGGCCTCGGTGGTGATGGTGAAGCCGGGAGGGACCGGAAGACCCAGGTTGGTCATCTCGGCGAGGTTGGCACCCTTGCCGCCGAGGAGGTCCTTGAGGTCCTTGTTGCCCTCGGTGAAGTCGTAAACGAACTTCGCCGCGTTCGCTACCTGGGGTTCTTTGTTTTCCGACACGGGTCTCGACTCCTCGAGGACGCGGTGGCTGCCCTGACGGCGAGGAATGTACCCAGATCGAAGGCACCTGGGTACGTCCACTTGCGCGTCATACGCCTGTAACCACTCGTCCGCCAGCGGATCGAAAGTCAAGGCTTGGCAAGCGACCGACCACTTGTGTTTTCACTTCTTGAACGAATGAACTCCCGAAAGGGTGGCCGAGCGCTCATCCGAGCATCGTTACCTACGTTTGAGTTCGATCGATGAACGATCAAGGTATGGCACTCAGTGCCACACCTTGGAGAAGTGGAATCGCGCAAGATCCGCTCATCTGAGCACTACCCCTATCAGAGGTGGCGAGAATCACGCTGCCACAGGCCGTCGGATTTCACCATGCGGACGTCATCGCGCCCAGGGTGAACACACCGCTCTCGACGAACGTACGACAGGACGGCGGGCCCGGCCCCCTCGCCGGGCCCGCCGTCCACCGGGTTACGTACGGAAGGACCTCCGGGTGCCTGTCACCACGCATTTCCGCCGGCCATCGCAGTCCGCCGACGACCCCGACGCACCCGAACCCACCGCGCTCCCGCCCCTCAAGGCCCGCCTCGCCCGCCTGGCCCCGCCGGCCCGCTGGCGCGCCTGGCGCACCCGGTATC
>NZ_RAIF01000012.1:864383-868843 GCF_003671715.1 Streptomyces sp. E2N166
CCGTACTCGTGCTCGGGGCACTGCTCCTGCCGAACACCCTCGTCGCCCTGGAGCCCAACCGGTTCGCCCGCATCCCGGCGGAGGCGGTCATCGGGGCGGTACTGCTGCTCTGCCTGCCGCGGGTGCCGCGCCTGGTGCTGGCGGCGCTGTTCGGTACCGGCCTCGGTGCGCTGACCGTGCTGAACCTGCTCGACATGGGCTTCACCGAGTACCTGGGGCGGGGCTTCAACGTCGTCCTGGACTGGGGCCTGCTCGACGACGCCCGGTCGTACGTGGCGGACTCGATGGGCGGGGCGGCGGCGACCGGGGCCGCGGTGGGCGCGGTCGTGGGGGTCCTGCTCCTGCTGGTCCTCATGGCCCTGGCGGCGGTCCGGCTCGGCGAACTGCTCGCCGCGCACCGGGAGCGGGCGGCCCGGGGCGCGCTGCTGGCGGCCACCGTGTGGATGACGTGCGTGGCGCTGGGCGTGCAGACCTTCGGCGTGCCGGTGGCCACCAGGAGCGCCTCCGGGGCACTGGAGGCGCAGGCGCACCGGGTGGTGGACACGCTGCGGGACGAGGCGGCGTTCGCGAAGGAGGCGAAGGCCGACCGCTTCGGCGCCACGCCCGGCGCGCAACTGGTGCCGGACCTGCGCGGCAAGGACGTGATCTTCACGTTCATCGAGAGCTACGGCCGCAGCGCCATCGAGGACCCCGTCATGGCACCGGGTGTCGGCCGGACGCTCGACACCAGCACGAAGGCGCTGGCCGGGGCGGGCTACCGGGCGCGGAGCGGCTGGCTGACGTCGGCGACGTACGGGGGCAGCAGCTGGCTCGGCCACTCCACCTTCATGTCGGGCCTGTGGGTCGACAACCAGCAGCGCTACCGCACCGTCACCGCCGGCGACCACCTCACCCTCACCAAGGCGTTCGAGAAGACCGGCGACTGGGACACGGTCGGCGTCATGCCGGGTGTGCAGAAGGCCTGGCCGGAGGCGGAGTGGTACGGGCTCGACAAGGTCTACGACGCGTTCGACGTCGGCTACGAGGGGCCGAAGTTCAGCTGGTCGACCATGCCGGACCAGTACGCGCTGGAGGCCTTCCAGCGCCTGGAGCACGGCAGGAAGCGCGACCGGCCGCTGATGGCGGAGATCATCCTGACCTCCAGCCACCAGCCCTGGGCGCCGATCCCGGAGCTGGTCGGCTGGGACGAGATCGGCGACGGGTCGGTCTTCGAGGGCATCGAGGAGTCGGGCGAGGAGGCGGCGGACGTCATCGCCGACTCCGCGCGGTCCAAGGAGGAGTACGGCAGGTCGGTCGAGTACTCGGTCACCAGCCTCACCCAGTGGCTGGAGCGCTATGGCACCGACGACACGGTCCTGGTCTTCCTCGGCGACCACGAGCCGATCACGCGCGTGACCGGCGACAAAACGAGCCGGGACGTCCCCGTCTCGATCGTCGCCAAGGACCCGAAGGTGCTCGACGCGATCGCCGACTGGAACTGGACGGAGGGCCTCAAGCCCGCCCAGGACGCCCCGGTGTGGAAGATGAGCTCCTTCCGCGACCGCTTCCTGACGGCCTACGGCTCCATCCCGCACCCGACCCAGGACTGATCAGCCGCCGGAGGTGTCCAGCTCCGCCTCGTCGCCTACGCCCGCGCAGTCGTACGGGTCCTTGAGCCAGCCGTCCGGCAGGACCACCCGGTTGTTGCCGGACGTGCGGCCGCGGGGGCCGTCGGCGCCGGCCGGCCAGGGCTGGTCCAGGTCGAGTTCGTCGAGGCCGGCGCGCAGCGCCTCCAGGGAGGAGGTGATGGCGAGCCGCTTGCGCATCTCGGAGCCGACCGCGAAGCCCTTGAGGTACCAGGCGACGTGCTTGCGGAAGTCGATGACGCCGCGTGCCTCGTCGCCGATCCACTCGCCGAGCAGGGTGGCGTGCCGGACCATCACGTCGGCGACTTCGCGCAGGGAGGGCCGCACGTAGTCCTCCGTACGCCCCTCGAAGGCGGCCACCAGGTCGGCGAAGAGCCACGGCCGCCCCAGGCACCCGCGTCCCACGACCACGCCGTCGCAGCCGGTCTCGCGGACCATCCGCAGCGCGTCCTCGGCCGACCAGATGTCGCCGTTCCCCAGGACGGGGATCTCCGGGACGTGCTCCTTCAGGCGGGCGATGGCGTCCCAGTCGGCGGTGCCGCCGTAGTGCTGGGCTGCGGTGCGGCCGTGCAGGGCGATGGCGGTCACGCCCTCCTCGACGGCGATGCGGCCGGCGTCGAGGTGGGTGAGGTGGTCGTCGTCGATGCCCTTGCGCATCTTCATGGTGACGGGCAGGTCACCGGCGCCGCTCACGGCCTCGCGGACGATGGCCCGCAGCAGGTTCCGCTTGTACGGCAGGGCCGAGCCGCCGCCCTTGCGGGTCACCTTGGGCACGGGGCAGCCGAAGTTCAGGTCGATGTGGTCGGCGAGGCCCTCTTCCGCGATCATGCGGACGGCCTTGCCGACGGTCGCGGGGTCCACGCCGTACAGCTGGATCGAGCGCGGCGTCTCGGTCGCGTCGAAGTGGATCAGCTGCATGGTCTTCTCGTTGCGCTCGACCAGCGCCCGGGTGGTGATCATCTCGCTCACGAAGAGCCCCTTGCCGCCACTGAACTCCCTGCACAGCGTACGGAAGGGCGCGTTGGTGATCCCGGCCATCGGCGCCAGCACGACGGGCGGCGCGACGGTGTGCGGGCCGATCCGCAACGGCCGGGCGGTGGTGCTGGGGGCGGGCGTGGTGGGCGTGGACATTCCTCCATTGTCACGTACGCGGGGCAGTGCTCGCCGTACCCCGGGACCGAAGATCGTGTATCGGTCATTAGTTAACCGCACTATCAAAATGGGCGTACGATGGCGGCCATGGCCGAGCTCACCCACCGCCGACGTCTGCTCGTGCTCGCCGTCTGCTGCATGAGTCTGCTGATCGTGAGCATCGACAACACGATCCTCAACGTCGCCCTGCCCGCCATGCAGCGCGACTTCGACGCGAGCACGTCGGGACTCCAGTGGGCGATCGACGCGTACACGCTGGTGCTGGCCGCGCTGCTGATGCTCGCCGGGTCCACGGCCGACCGGATCGGCCGCAAGCGGGTCTTCGTGACGGGCCTGGTCGTCTTCACCCTCGGCTCACTGCTCTGCTCGCTGGCGCCGGACCTGTCCTGGCTGGTCGTGTTCCGGATGATGCAGGCGGTGGGCGGTTCCATGCTCAACCCGGTCGCCATGTCGATCATCACCAACACCTTCACCGACCCCCGCGAGCGCGCCCGCGCGATCGGGGTGTGGGGCGCGGTGGTCGGCATATCGATGGCCGCCGGCCCGCTGGCCGGCGGCCTGCTCGTGGAGTCGGTCGGCTGGCGCTCGATCTTCTGGGTCAACCTGCCGGTGGGCCTCGTGGCACTGGTGCTCACCCTGCGCTTCGTCCCCGAGTCCCGCGCACCGAAGGCCCGCCGCCCCGACCCGCTGGGCCAGCTGATGGTGATCGTGCTGTTCGGCTCCCTGACATACGCGATCATCGAGGCGCCGAACGCCGGGCCCGCGACGGTGGGGCCCTTCGCCCTGCTGGCGCTCACCGCCCTGCTCGGTCTCCTCCGGTACGAACCCCGTCGCGCCGAGCCGCTCATCGACCTGCGCTTCTTCCGCTCGGCACCGTTCAGCGGAGCCACCGTGATCGCGGTCAGCGCCTTCGCCGCGCTCGGCGGCTTCCTGTTCCTGTCGACGCTGTATCTGCAGAACGTGCGCGGACTGAGCGCCCTGCACGCGGGTTTGTGGATGCTGCCGATGGCCGTGCCGACCTTCCTGTGCGCCCCGCTGTCCGGGCGGCTGGTCGGCACCCGGGGGCCACGGCTGCCGCTGCTGATCGCGGGCGGCGCGCTGACCCTGAGCGGGGTCCTGTTCGCCGCCTTCGAGGCCGAGACGTCCGACGTCACCCTCTTCATCGGCTACGTCCTTTTCGGCGTCGGCTTCGGTTTCGTCAACGCGCCCATCACCAACACCGCCGTCTCGGGCATGCCCCGCGCCCAGGCCGGGGTCGCCGCGGCCGTCGCCTCCACCAGCCGCCAGCTGGGCCAGACCCTGGGCGTGGCGGTGGTCGGCGCGGTGCTGGCGGCGGGCGTGGGCGCGTCGTCGTACCGCGACGCCTTCGTCTCCGCCGCCCGCCCCGGCTGGTGGATCCTGGCCGCCTGCGGCCTCGCGGTCCTGGTCCTCGGCGCCGTCACCAACGGCCGCTGGGCCCACCGCACGGCCGAGCGCACGGCCGGGCGCCTGGAGTCACCGGAGGCACGGGAGGCAGCCCGATCGGGCACGTGACACCGAGCCCGTACGCACGGGCGCGCCTGCTGCGCGACTCGCCGCACATCCGGACGCCGCCCCGCCGCACGCCCCCGGAGGCGCACCTCACACCCATGCGCCGCCCCGCCACACGCCCCAGGTGGCGCGGGGAACCGCGCGACCAGCCCC
>NZ_RAIF01000012.1:869262-873142 GCF_003671715.1 Streptomyces sp. E2N166
GTGCCGTCGTCATCGCCCGGTGCCGGATCTGGCGGATCAGGGGCTCGCCCAGCACCGCCGTACCGAGCGGCGCGCCCGCGTCGGCGTCCTCCTGCTCGGGGTCCCCCGTCTCCGTCACCGCCACGGCCATCGCGGGGAACAGGTCGGTGAACAGGTTGACCAGCAGCATCTGGCGGGTGGACAGCGGGGCGGAGCCGCCGAGGACGGTGCCGAGGATGCCGAAGCCGACCTCGCCCGCGTTGCCGCCGATCAGGATGGCGATGGCGTCGGCGACGCTGTGCCACAGCGCCCGGCCCTCTCGCACCGCCTCCACCAGGACCAGCAGGTCGTCACCCGTGACGACCAGGTCCGCGGCGTTGCGGGCGGCGGCCGAGCCGCGGGCGCTGATGCCGACGCCGATGTCGGCGGCGCGGATGGCGGCGGCGTCGTTGGCGCCGTCGCCGACCATGCCGACGACCCGCCCGGCGTCCCGCATCGACTCGACGACCTGGAGCTTCTGCTCGGGCGCCACCCGGGCGACGACGTCCGCGTCACGCAGCATCCGGGAGCGTGCCGTACGGTCCGCGGCCGCGATCTCGTCACCGGTGACCACGACCGCGTCCTCGGGCCAGCCCAGGTCGACGGCGATGGCGTGGGCGGTCTGCGGATGGTCGCCGGTCAGCACCACGGGACGTACGCCCGCCTCGCGCAGCCCGCGCACCAGCGCCGGGGACGTCTCGCGGGCCACGTCGGCCAGCCCGAGCATCCCGGTGAACTCCAGCTTCTCCGGCGCCTGTTCGAGGACGTCGGCCGCCTTCTCCCCCTTGCCCAGGGGCCGGCTGGCCACCGCGATGATGCGCAGTCCGTCGCGGGCCAGGCCGTGCGCCACCTCGGTGGCGTGCGAGGGCAGGTCGGCGCAGGCGGGCAGCACGGTCTCCGGGGCGCCCTTGACCACCAGCACCGGCGCTCCGTCCCCGTCCCGTCCGACGGCGGCGGCGTAGCCGCGCGAGGTCTCGAAGGGCAGGCCCTCCTCCTGCTCCCACTCCGGGTCGTCCCCGGCGGCGTCCAGGACGGCCTCGTCGGTGGCGTGGGTGGGCCGGGCGCCGTCGCCGTTCAGGCGGGGGCAGGCGCGCGCGGCGACCCGTACGGCGTCGGCGGCGTCCGGGTCGGCCGCCTTGCGGACCGTGCCGTCGGCGCCCGCCACCCGCGACACCCGAAGCTTGTTCTCGGTGAGCGTGCCGGTCTTGTCGAAGCAGATGGTGTCCATGCGGCCCAGCGCCTCCAGCGTGCGCGGCGTGCGCACGAGGACGCCGCGGCGGCTGAGCCGGCGGGCCGCCGCCAGCTGGGCCACCGTCGCCACCAGCGGCAGCCCCTCGGGCACGGCGGCCACCGCCACCGACACACCACCGGCGACGGCCTGCCGGATCGGCGTCCCGCGCAGCAGCGAGAGGCCGGTCACCGCGGCCCCGCCCGCCAGCGTCAGCGGCAGCGCCTTGCGGGTCAGCTCCTGGAGCCTTGCCTGCACTCCGGCCGCCGAGGGCGTACGGGCGGCCAGTGACACCGCCCGCGCGGCCTCGGTGTGCTCCCCCGTGTCCACGACGACCGCCTGGGCACGGCCGGCCACCACCGTCGTGCCCTCGAAGACCATGCAGTGCCGTTCGGCCACGGGGGCGTTCGTCACCGGGTCCACGCACTTGTCCACCGGCAGCGACTCGCCGGTGAGCGCGGACTCGTCGACCTCCAGGCCGTCCTCCCACAGCAGCCGGGCGTCGGCGGGCACGACGTCGTCCGCCTTGAGGTCGACGATGTGGCCCGGATGCAGCTTGGCGGCGTCCACGACGAGCGGCTCGGCCGACGGGTCGTGCGTCTCCTCCTCGGCGACCCGCGCCTTCTGCTTCTGCTGGGCGAGCAGCCCGGACAGCGCCCGCTCGGCCCGCAGCCGCTGGAAGCCGCCGACCAGCGCGTTCAGGTCGAGCGCGCCGACGACCAGCAGCGCGTCCATGACGGAGCCGAGGATCGCCTCGGCCGCCGAGCCGACCGCCAGTACCGGGGTGAGCGGATCGTCCAGCTCGCCCCGCACGGCCTGTCCCAGTTGCCAGGTCCACTTCACCGGGGCGAGAACGGGAACGCGGCCCGCCCGGTCGGCCACCGCGCGCGTCCTGGCCGCCAGTTGCTCGGCGAGGGACGGCTCCGGCTCCTTCTCCCGCTCCAGGCGCTCCCGTACGCCCGTGGGATCCAGCGTGTGCCACGCCACCCGCGCCCGGGGGTGCGGGGCGCGGGCCATCGCCACGCCGAACGCGGCACGCGTGCCGGACAGCAGGGCCGCCGCCGCGCTCACGTCGACGGGCGCGTGCCGCAGCCCGGGCAACGCCGAATAGCCGCCCTTGCCACCGTTCTCGCCCTTGCCGCGCGCCTCGCCGACCGCGACCAGCAGGCCGGACAGCGCGGCCCCGGACCGGGCCAGCGTCTGCGACCGGCGCCCGATCGCGCGGGCCGCCGGCACCGCCCGCAGCAGCCGCCACACGTCGGCGAGTCCTTGCGGGGCGAGCACGTCCGCGCCCCACGCCACCGGGGCGTCCGCGTCGGCCAGCGCGACGGCCACGTCCCCGCCGAGCAGCCCGGCCCGCACCGTCTCGTCGTCACCGGGCCGGGGCCGTACGACGGTGATCACGCCGCCCTCGGAGCGCAGTTCGTCCACGACGTCCCTGAGCGGGCGCCCGGCGCTGACGACCTGGTCGGCGAGACCGGTGAAGTCGGCCAGCGCCGGGTCCTCCACCATCACCACGCGCAGTCCCGCGCGCCGCGCCGCGTCCAGCACGTCCTCGGTCCACGGGTCGGCGCTCGCGTCCGGCGCCCGCAAGGCGCTCGGATGCAGGACGACGGTGGCCGCCATCTCCAGCTGCCGCAGCCGTTCGGGGTCGCGTACGAGCACGCCGGTACGCGACAGCGCGGCGCTCAGTACGGCGTGGAAGGCGGCGGGCCCGTAGCGCGCGGCCTTGGGCGAGCCGGCCAGTACGGCCTCGGCGGCCTCGGCCACGTCGTGCTTGACCAGCAGGGTCGCCACCGCGCCCGCCACACTGCCGGTGGAGGCGTGGGCGGCGTAGTCCTGCGCCGGGGTGCTCTGCAGCGGCGGACGCAGGGCGGGGTCGGCGGGCAGGCTGACCCGGTCCGGGGCGCACAGCTGGTCGTGCACGACCTCGAAGGCCGCCGTCCGGGTCACCGCCTCCGTCAGCTGGCAGACGCGCAGCGCCCCGTCGAGCACCAGGGAGGTGTAGCTCTGGCCGGCGCCGTGGACGGCCGCGTTGGCGGCGGCCATTGCCACCTCCATGCCGTGGGCGCCGAGGCGTTCGCGCAGCCAGGCGCGGAAGGTGGGGTTCTCGCGCAGCAGCGTCGCCACGGCCGTCACCAGGCGGGGCGAGGGCGGCAGCCGCAGGCGCGCGCCGGTCACGGCGGCGGCGATGCCCAGCATGTCGGCCCCGAGGGCCGTGGCGGCGACCCGCACGGAGGCCGGATCGCCGGGGTGGGCCAGTTCCTCCACCGGATCGCCCGGGCCCCGCTGGTCCACCCGGGTCAGTCCGTGCTGTTCGGCCAGTTCGACGGCCCGGTCCACCACCCGGTCGGTGAGTGCTTCCTCGGTCGCGGTCACCACCAGCCGGGCGAGACCGGTGTCCCAGTAGGCGAGCACCACGTCCGGGTGCTCGGCCAGTGCCGCCGCCACCCGTCGCGCCACGCGTTCCGTGCCGCCCGCCCGGCGCACCTTCTCCGTCGCGGCCGGGCGTAGTTCGAGGTGCGCCCGGTTCCCGGCCCGCCAGTCCCGGGTGCCGCCCGGCAGCGCGGCGCGGGCGACCCGTGCCGCGCGCGCCGCGAAGTCGGCGCCGCGCACACCGGCCCGTGCGGTGCC
>NZ_RAIF01000012.1:873369-911358 GCF_003671715.1 Streptomyces sp. E2N166
CTCTCAGCCCGCCTTTCGGGTGGATGCGGCCGTCTTCTTGCCCCGGCTGCGGGAGGACGCACCGCGCGAAGGACCGGACGTGTCCTTCTTCGCGGTGCTCTTCTTCGCGGTGCTCTTCTTCGCGGGACTCTTCTTGGCCGCGCTCTTCTTGGCGGTGCTCTTTGCCGCGGTGCTCTTCGCGGCGGTGCTCTTCGCGGCGGCCTTCTTGGCGGTGCTCTTGGCCGCGGTGCTCGTCGCCGCTGTGCTCTTCGCCGCGGTCTTCTTGGCGGGGCCGGTCGTCGCGGTGCCCTTCGCCGCCGTGCTCTTCCGGGTGGCGGTCTGGGTCGTGGTCTTCTTGGCGGGACTCCGCCGCGCGGGGCTCTTCTTCGCCGTGCTCGTCCTGGCCGTACTCGTTCCCGCCGTGCTCGTCCCGGCTTTCCCCGAGCCGCCGTCCGCACCGCCGCCGGAGGCCTTCTCCCCGCCCTGCAGCACCCGCGCCGCCTCCGCGTCCGGCGACTCCTGCGGCCGCGGCCGCGTCAGCCACGCCACCGCCGCCCCGGTGGCCGCCACCGGCCACTCCACCAACCCGGCGATGCCCAGCACCCCGGCCCCCATGTAGACGACCACACGCCGCCCGCGCGGCGACACGGCCCCGATCCTGTCCAGCGCGCCCTCGGCGACCCTGCCGACCGTGCCCGCGCCCGGAACGTTCCGCAGCGCCGACGCGGCCGCGTGCAACGGCCTCGGAAGCGTCTGCGCCGATGTCGTCCGCGCCGATTTCTGCTCAGCCATGACTGTTCGTCCTCGCCTGTGCAAGCTTGTGCAAGCTGTGGAAAACCCTGGGAACATCACCTTCCGCATTTCTCCGGGTTCCCGCACTTCGGGCGCTCACCCCGACGAACTCGGCCGGACGGGTGGCACACCACTCCGGTCCAGCCCTCTTGACGAAAGGTCTGGACCAACATCAGTGTCATGTCTACGACATCCCAGCCCACCCCACTCGAAGAACTGAACCTTCGGCGACAACGTCAAGGCCCTCCAGGGCCGCTGACGCCCCCTCACCGGGCCGTGAACGCCAGCTTCGCCCCCAGCGCCACGAACGACCCCGCGAAGCTCCGCCGCAGCCACGCCATCACCCTCGGCCGGGAGACGACGTGGCTGCGCACGGACGCGGCCAGGAGGCCGTACCCGGCGAACACGACGAAGGTCACCAGCATGAACACACCGCCCAGCACCAGCATGCGCGGCAGGGCACCGGCCTGTCCCGGGTCCACGAACTGCGGCAGGAAGGCGAAGAAGAACAGCGTCAGCTTCGGGTTCAGGATGTTGATCAGCACGCCCCGCAGGATCACCCGCCCCGCCGGGACGGGCCCGCCCCGGTCCTCCCCCACCGTGAGCGCCTCCTTGTCCCGGAGGGTGGCCCACGCCATGTACAGCAGGTAGGCGACACCGGCGTACTTGAGGACCTGGAAGGCGGTGGCACTGGCGTGCAGCACCGCCGCGACCCCGGTGACGGTGGCCAGCAGGTGCGGCACGATGCCGAGCGCACACCCGAAGGCGGCGACGACGCTGGCGCGGCGCCCGCGCGAGAGCGCGGCGGCGAGGGTGTAGACGACCCCGGTGCCGGGGGTCGCGACGACCACGAGGGTGGTCAGCAGGAAGGCGATACTCATGGCCCCCACCCTGGTGCGGGCCGACCGGGCCCCACAGGTCCAATGGCCCGACGTCATCGGGGACCACTCGCCACGGCCCGCTGAACGACAACGCCCACCCCTCGCCCGACCGAGTCGGGTGAGGGGTGGGCACGGGCCGGGGGCCAGGGGGCGGAGCCCCCTGGTGCGGCAACCGGGACGAACGGGTCAGCAGCCGGCGAGCCTCGAAGCGAGGTATCCCTCGATCTGGTCCAGCGACACCCGCTCCTGCTTCATGGTGTCCCGCTCCCGCACGGTCACCGCGTTGTCGTCCAGCGTGTCGAAGTCGACCGTCACGCAGTACGGCGTACCGATCTCGTCCTGGCGCCGGTAACGGCGCCCGATCGCACCGGCGTCGTCGAAGTCGATGTTCCAGTTCTGCCGCAGCGCCTGGGCGAGACCCTTGGCCTTGGGCGACAGCTCCGGGTTCCGGGACAGCGGCAGGACGGCGACCTTCACCGGTGCGAGGCGCGGGTCGAGCCGCAGCACGGTCCGCTTCTCCAGCTTGCCCTTGGCGTTGGGGGCCTCGTCCTCGACGTACGCGTCGAGGAGGAAGGCGAGCATCGCGCGCCCGACACCGGCCGCCGGCTCGATGACGTACGGCGTCCAGCGCTCGCCGGCCTCCTGGTCGAAGTAGGAGAGGTCCTGGCCGGAGGCCTTGGCGTGCGAGGAGAGGTCGTAGTCCGTCCGGTTGGCGACACCCTCCAGCTCGCCCCACTCGCTGCCGCCGAAGGAGAAGCGGTACTCGATGTCGGCCGTGCGCTTGGAGTAGTGGGAGAGCTTCTCGGCCGGGTGCTCGAACCAGCGCATGTTCTCCTCACGGAGACCGAGGCCGGTGTACCAGTTCCAGCGCTGCTCCATCCAGTACTCCTGCCACTTCTCGTCCTCGCCCGGCTTGACGAAGAACTCCATCTCCATCTGCTCGAACTCGCGGGTCCGGAAGATGAAGTTGCCGGGCGTGATCTCGTTGCGGAAGGACTTGCCCATCTGGGCGATACCGAACGGCGGCTTGCGGCGCGACGTGGTCTGCACCTGGGCGAAGTTGGTGAAGATGCCCTGCGCCGTCTCGGGCCGCAGGTAGGCGACGGAGCCGCTGTCCTGGGTCGGGCCGAGGTGGGTGGAGAGCAGACCCGAGAACTGCTTGGGCTCGGTGAAGGTGCCCTTGTTGCCGCAGTTGGGGCAGTTGAGGTCGGCGAGCCCGTTCTCCGGGGCGCGGCCCTTCTTCTCCTCGTACGCCTCTTCCAGGTGGTCCGCGCGGAACCGCTTGTGGCAGGAGGTGCACTCGGTCAGCGGGTCCGTGAAGGTGGCGACGTGGCCGGAGGCCACCCAGACGTCGGGGGCCAGGATCACGGACGAGTCGAGACCGACGACGTCCTCGCGCGAGGTGACCATGTAGCGCCACCACTGGCGCTTGAGGTTCTCCTTGAGCTCGACACCCAGCGGCCCGTAGTCCCAGGCGGCGCGCTGACCGCCGTAGATCTCACTGCACGGGAATACGAAGCCACGGCGCTTGCTCAGGCTGACGATGGTGTCGATCTTGTCGGCGGCCACGGTGCTCTCTTCATTACGACGACGGGCGACGAAGCGAGATGCTTCCAGAGAATGCTTCAGGTTACCGGCGTGGACTGCCCCCCGGCCAAATCGGGGGGCTCCCCTCCTCGTGACCGGGCATTGTTGACAACGGTTTCCATATTTGTTGAAAATGAATGCCATGAACGTACGACGACGCCACATATCCGGCATAGCAGTCACCGCGGCCACCGCGCTCGGCCTGGGGACCCTCTCCGCCTGCTCCAGCGACAGCGCGGCCGCGGGCAACACGGAAAAGTTCGACGTCGTCGCGTCGTTCTACCCGATGCAGTACCTCGCCCAGGAGATCGGCGGGGAGCACGTGAACGTCACCACCCTCACCGAGCCCGGCCAGGAGCCGCACGACCTGGAGCTGAGCGCCAAGCAGACCGCCGAGATGGGCGAGGCGGACGCGGTGCTCTACCTGAAGTCCCTCCAGCCCGCCGTGGACGAGGCCATCACCCAGTCCGGTGTGAAGACCAAGATCGACGCGACGACGCTGACGACGCTGGAGGACCACGGGAGCGTCGAGCACGACCACGCGGGCGGGGAGCACCCCGAGGACGAGCACGCCGGGGAGAAGCACTCCGAGGAGGAGGAGCACGCCCTCGACCCGCACGTCTGGCTGGACCCGGTGAAGTACGCCGAGATCGCCGAAGGCGTAGCCAAGGCCTTCGTGAAGGCCGACCCGGACCACGCCGCCGACTACCGGAAGAACGCCGAGGCGCTGTCGAAGAAGCTGGCGGGTCTGAACACGGCGTACAAGGAGGGCCTGGCGAACACCGACAGCAAGGTCTTCTTCACCAACCACGCCGCCTTCGGCTACCTCGCCGAGCGCTACGGGCTCACCCAGGAGGCCATCAACGGCCTCGACCCGGAGAGCGAGCCCAGCCCCGCCCGGATCAAGGAGCTCCAGGAGGAGGCCAAGGCCGACGGCGTGACCACCGTCTTCTACGAGACACTGGTGTCCGACAAGACCGCGAAGACCCTCGCCAAGGACGCCGGCCTGAAGACCGATGTCCTGGACCCGCTGGAGGGCATCACCGACAAGTCCAAGGGCGACGACTACCTCGCGGTCATGGAGTCCAACCTCAAGGCGCTCGAGGCCGCCCTCGGCGCCAAGTGAGCGTTCCGATCGTTTGGAGGGCCTCGTGAGCGACGAGACCGTCATATCCCTGCGCGGCGTCCGCGCCGAGCTCGGCTCACGCCCCGTCCTGCGCGGCATCGACCTCACCGTGCGCGGCGGCGAGGTCGTGGCCCTGCTCGGCGCCAACGGTTCGGGCAAGTCCACGGCCGTGCGCACGGTCATCGGCCAGGTGCCGGTGACGGCCGGGAAGGTCGAGCTGTTCGGCACCCCGCGGCACCGCTTCCGCGACTGGGCGCGCGTGGGCTACGTCCCGCAGCGCACCACGGCCGCGGGCGGCGTCCCCGCCACGGTGACCGAGATCGTCTCCTCCGGCCGCCTCTCCCGCGCCCGCTTCGGCGTCCTGCGCAAGGCCGACCACGAGGCCGTGCGCCGCGCCCTCGACCTGGTCGGCATGGCGGACCGCGCCAAGGACTCGGTGAACGCCCTCTCCGGCGGCCAGCACCAGCGGGTACTGATCGCCCGCGCCCTCGCCGCCGAACCCGAGCTGCTGATCATGGACGAGCCGATGGCGGGCGTCGACCTGGCCAGCCAGGAGGTGCTGGCCCAGACGCTCAGGAAGCAGGTCGCGGCCGGCACCACCGTCCTGCTGGTACTGCACGAACTCGGCCCCCTGGAGCCCCTGATCGACCGGGCGGTGGTGCTCCGCGACGGCTGCGTCACGCACGACGGCCCGCCGCCCGAGGCGGTGGGCCAGCACGCGCTGCCCGGCCACGACCACGTACACCCGCACGCACCGGCGGGCGCCGAACCGATCCGCACGGGACTGCTGAGCTGATGGAAATCCTGAACTACGCCTTCATGCAGCGGGCGCTGCTGGCGGCCGTCCTGGTCGGCATCACCGCCCCCGCCGTCGGCATCTACCTGGTCCAGCGCCGCCAGGCCCTCATGGGCGACGGCATCGGCCACGTGGCGATGACCGGCGTCGGCCTCGGCTTCCTGCTCTCCTGGTCCCCGGTGTGGATGGCCACCCTGATCTCCGTGCTCGGCGCGGTCCTCATGGAGCTGATCCGCTGGTACGGCAAGACCCGCGGCGACATCGCCCTCGCCATGCTCTTCTACGGCGGCATGGCCGGCGGCGTGATGTTCATCAACCTCGCGCCGACGGGCTCCAACGCCAACCTCACCTCGTACCTCTTCGGCTCGCTGTCGACGGTGTCCGAGTCCGACGTGACCGCGATCTGCCTGCTGGCCGCCTTCGTAGTCGTCGTCACCCTCGGCCTGCGCCGCCAGCTGTTCGCGGTCAGCCAGGACGAGGAGTTCGCCCGGGTCACCGGCCTGCCGGTGCGCGCGCTGAACCTGCTGACGGCCGTCACGGCGGCGGTGACGGTGACCGTGGCGATGCGCGTCGTCGGACTGCTGCTGGTGTCGGCGCTGATGGTGGTCCCGGTCGCCGCCGCCCAGCAGCTCACCCGCAGCTTCGCCGCCACCTTCGCGGTCGCCGTCGCCATCGGCGTCAGCGTGACCATCGGCGGCACGGTCACGTCGTACTACCAGGACGTGCCGCCCGGCGCGACCATCGTGCTGCTCACCATCGGCGCGTTCGTCCTGCTCACCGCGCTGGCGGCGCCACTGGCCCGGCGACGCGCGCGGGCGGTCACCGCGGCGCAGGCCGCCGGGGATCCGGCGGAGTGCAAGATTCCGGCCAGCCGGGGGGCCACCGACGAGGTCGGCGTCTGACTGCCGGACCGCCGGGCTGGCACAATGGCCCGGCAAGCCGCAGACGGCAGACGTGAGGAGGAACCCGGTGACGACCGCTGGACCGCCCGTGAAGGGCCGCGCCACCCGGCAGCGGGCCGCCGTGTCGGCGGCCCTCCAGGAGGTCGAGGAGTTCCGCAGCGCACAGGAGCTTCACGACATGCTCAAGCACAAGGGCGACTCGGTCGGGCTCACCACGGTCTACCGCACCCTGCAGTCCCTCGCCGACGCCGGCGAGGTCGACGTCCTGCGCACCGCCGAGGGCGAGTCCGTCTACCGCCGCTGCTCCAGCGACGACCACCACCACCACCTGGTCTGCCGCGCCTGCGGCAAGGCGGTCGAGGTCGAGGGCCCCGCGGTCGAGAAGTGGGCGGAGGCCATCGCCGCCGAGCACGGCTACGTCAACGTCGCGCACACGGTCGAGATCTTCGGCACCTGCGCGGACTGCGCGGGTGCCTCCGGCGGCTGAGCCGCCAGGTCCCGGGGCCGCGCCCCGGGACCCCTATCGGCCTGACGGCCTCGTCCTCGAAGGCCGGACGGGCTCAGTTCTCAGCGCTCCGGCCCTCCATGGCGAGGAGTTCCTCGTTCGGAATGGCGCCGCCGAAGCGGCGGTCCCGGGAGGCGAACTCCAGGCACGCCCGCCACAGGTCGCGGCGGTCGAAGTCGGGCCACAGCACGTCCTGGAAGACCATCTCCGCGTACGCGCTCTGCCAGAGCAGGTAGTTGGACGTCCGCTGCTCGCCGCTCGGCCGCAGGAACAGGTCGACGTCCGGCATGTCCGGGTAGTACAGGTACTTCGCGAGCGTCTTCTCGTTCACCTTCGACGGGTCGAGCCGCCCGGCCCGCACGTCCTCGGCGAGGGCCTGCGCCGCGTCGGCGATCTCGGCGCGTCCGCCGTAGTTCATGCAGAAGTACAGCGTCAGCCGGTCATTGCCCTTGGTCTGCTCCTGGGCGACCTGGAGTTCCTTGGCGACCGACTTCCACAGCTTGGGCATCCGCCCCACCCAGCGCACGCGAATCCCCAGCTCGTCGAGCTGGTCGCGGGTCTTGCGGATGAAGTCCCGGTTGAAGTTCATCAGAAAGCGCACCTCGTCCGGCGACCGCTTCCAGTTCTCGGTGGAGAAGGCGTACAGGGAGATGTTCTTCACGCCCATCTCGATCGCGCCCTGGAGCACGTCCAGCACCCGCTCGGCACCGACCTTGTGGCCCTCGGTGCGCGGCAGCCCGCGCTCCTTGGCCCAGCGCCCGTTGCCGTCCATGACGATCGCCACATGCTCCGGAACCAGCTCACCGAGGTTCGGAGGCCGCGCGCCGGACGGGTGCGGCTCCGGCGTCCTGTAGTCCCGGCGCTGACGCCCCAGGATCCCGCGTACGGCCATGTGTCTCTCGTCTCCTTCAGGATTTTTCGACGTATCGCAGGGAGCGCAGGCCGCGCTCCAGGTGCCAGTGCAGGTACGCGGACACCAGCCCGCTGCCCTCCCGGACGTACCGCGGCTCGCACGCGTCCGCGGTCCCCCAGTCTCCCGTGAGCAGCGCCCCGAGCAGTTCCAGTGCCTGCGGCGAGGGTACGACGCTGCCGGGCACCCGGCAGTCGGCGCAGACGGAGCCGCCCGAGCCGACCGAGAAGAACCGGTTCGGACCGGGCATGCCGCACTTCGCGCAGTCCCCGAAGGTCGGGGCGTACCCGTTCACGGCGAGGGAGCGCAGCAGGAACGCGTCGAGGACGAGGTTCGGCGCGTGCTCGCCCCGTGCGAGGGTCCGCAGGGCGCCGACCAGCAGCAGGTACTGCTGCACCGCCGGCTCGCCCTCGTGGTCGGTGAACCGCTCGGCCGTCTCCAGCATGGCCGTCCCGGCGGTGTACCGCCCGTAGTCCATGACGATCCCGCCGCCGTACGGCGCGATGGTCTCGCTCTGCGTGCACAGCGGCAGGCCGCGCCCGACCAGCTCGCTCCCCTTCGAGAAGAACTGCACGTCGACGTGTGAGAACGGCTCCAGTCGCGCCCCGAACTTCGACTTCGTCCGCCGCACCCCGCGCGCCACGGCGCGTACGCGTCCGTGACCCCGCGTGAGCAAGGTGATGATCCGGTCCGCCTCACCCAGCTTCTGGGTGCGCAGCACGATGCCGTCGTCGCGGAACAGACTCATGGCGCCCATTCTCGCGCATGCTTCAAGGCACCTCGCCACGACTTCGCGCGTTGGTGTACGCCGTCGCCGCGCTGAGCCGCTCGGACGGGGTGGCGTGGCGTACGTCACCCGGTTCGGCGTCCCACTCCCGGCCCCCGCCGTACGGGCGCATCTGGACGTACGGCCCCTCGTGCCCCATGACGAGGCCCACGCGTCCGGTCCGGGTGTCGATGGCGTGGGAGCCGACGGGCGGGTGGGTCATCGCAGCGCCGCCGCGAGCCGCTGCGCGGTCTCGACGGAACACCGCCCCAATTCGACGAGTGGACAGGGCGCCTCCCGCGCGAGACTCACCGGGTCGAGCCCGAGGGAGGGAAGAGTAATTCCTGCCTCCGCGAGTGCTGCGCGCAATTCTTTCACCGCTACCTCCGCTTCTTCGACGCAGAGCGCCGAGTGTCGTGCCTCCACCGTGTTCCCCTTCCCTTTACGGTTTCACTCTTCGTGTCCCCAGGATGCCTCTCTGTGCCTACACTCGACAGGAGTCTTTGCACTACAAGTGCGGTTCAGCGCATGGGGGTTGGTTATGGCCAACGGTTCACGGCAGGCGGCTTGGGAGTTCTTCGGCACGGAACTCAAACGCCGGCGGGAGGACGCCGGAATCACCCAAGTCGAGCTGGGAGCACGGGTTTTCGTGTCCGGCGGATACATCGGCCAGTTCGAACAGGCTATTCGGAAACCGCAGCTGGATGTGGCGCAGCGGATTGACGAGACGCTACAAACCGACGGCTTTTTCGAACGTCTCTGGCGGAAACTCATCAAGGAGCAGCGGTTCGCGGAGTACTTCGCCCACGCGGCGGAGCTCGAGCGGCTGGCGACTGGCATCTGCGAGTGGGCACCCGCCGTGGTCCCGGGGCTCCTGCAGACCCCTGCTTACGCTCGTGCGATCTATTTCGCGAGCAACCCGCTCTCCCGCGACGAGTACGTCGAGGAGATGGTCGGTCTCCGTATGGAGCGGACGCGGCTCCTCAAAGACGCAGCACGGCCCGTGTATTGGGTGCTGCTGCATGAGGCTGTGCTACGGGTCCAGGTCGGACCGCCCGCGGTGATGGGCGAACAACTGGAGCACATCGCGGAGACGGTACGCAGCCGTAAGGCCCTGGTCCTCGTCGTCCCCTTCTCCGCCGGGGCGCATCCGCAGATGGGCAAGTTGACGAGGCTCATGGAGTTCGACGACGCACCACCGACCGTCTATACAGAAGCCGTGCTGTCGGGCAATCTGCTGGATGATCCGGCAGTAGTGAAGCGGGTACGGGCGGATTACGATCTTCTCAGGGCCGCAGCTCTGACACCGGACGCGTCCCTGGCCATGATCGAGGCGGCGGCGGAAGGCTACAGACGATGCGCGGGTACGACCTGACCAACGCATGCTGGCGCAAGAGCAGCTACAGCGGCGGGAGCGGCGGTGAGGAATGCCTTGAGGTCGCCGACGGAGTTTCCGGCGTCGTGCCCGTCCGGGACAGCAAGGTGGCCGTCGGGCCGGTGATCGTCGTGGGGTCGGCGGCCTGGACGGAGTTCGTACGTACCGTGGGGGCCGCCCGCTTCCTTGCCAGGGTCGTGCCTCCGCGACCCGAGTAAAGGGCGCTACGCGTCGCCTTCGGCGATCGGCCTGCGGCCGACCCTTGACTCGGCTCGCTCCACCACGGGTCAGAAGCGAGCGAGCGGCCCGGAAGGACGGGTGGCCGGGCCGGGTTCACGATCAACCGTCAGCTACGTACGCCCCCGGCGTCGGCGGTGCGCGCTCGCGCCTCGCCGGCACGCCGGGCCGGCTCAGCGGCTTGCGGCCGGTGGGCGGTGCGGCGGCGGGCCCGGACCACCCCCTGAAAATGGAGGACACTTCCCCCCGAAGTGTCCTCCATTTCCAGACCCTCCGGACCCGCCCGCAATCCACTCCCCCTCCTCCTCATCACCACCCAGCACCCACCACGCACCAGTCACCCCCCACCACCCACCGCAAGCCGCTGAGCCCACCCGGCGTGCTGGCGAGATGCGGGCGCGCCCCCGCACGCCGGACGCCGGCGCAGGCGACGGAAGGGACCGGTGGGCCCGGGTCACCCACTCTCCCGGGCCGCCCGCACGCTTCTCACCCGTGCTGGAGCGAGCCGAGTCAAGGGTGCCCCGAAGGGGCATCGGCGCAGCCGACGCGACCGCAGGGAGCGCTCTTTACTCGGGTCGCGGAGGCGCGACACTGGCCAAGAAGCGGGCGGCCCCCACGGTCACCTCACCAGCACTCGGTCCCGACAACTCCCCCGGACGGGGGCCTTGTCCGGGGGAGTTGTCCACAAAGTCGCAACGAACAACTCGTGTGACGGGTCAGGGAGAAACCCCAGTAGTGACACTGGGGTAATCCCCCCTGTATTTCAGGTTGTGGCCCGGATGGGGAGTGCCCTGGGCATCCGCGAGGCTCGTCGCATGACGCAGCGCACGCGAACCATCCGCAACGCCGCCATCGTCGGCGTGTCCACGGCCCTCCTCGGCATCACCGCACCCGTGACCGCCTCCGCCACGGCGGCCCCGGCCGAGCCCTTCGTCTGGACCGCCTGCGAGGGCACCGGCATTGACCCCCGTCAGCAGTGCGCCACCCTCCAGGTCCCCATGGACCACGCCGACCCCCACAGTCCGCTCATCGACATCGCCGTCTCGCGCATCCCGAGCGAGAATCCGGACGCCCGGCGCGGGGCCCTGCTGCTCATCGCCGGGGGCCCGGGCGGCTCCAGTCTCAACGACCCGTCGGGGAAGGGACAGAAGCTCCCGCAGGAGGTACGGGACACGCACGACCTGATCGGGTTCGCCCCGCGCGGCCTCGCCCCGTCCACCTCCGTCGGCTGCGGACTGGAATACGGCGACCTCGCCACCTCCAAGCTCCGTCCCTGGCCCGCCCCCGACGGCTCGGTGGACGGGAACATGGACACCGCACGGCGCATGGCCGACGCCTGCGCCCGCAACGGCGGTGAACTGATCGGACACCTCAGCACCGCCAACGAGGCCCGCGACATCGACCGCATCCGGGCCGCCCTCGGTGAGCGGAAGATCTCCGCGTGGGGCGTCTCGTACGGGACGTACGTCGGCGCGGTGTACTCGCAGCTCTTCCCGCACCGTACCGACCGCATCGTGCTGGACAGCGTCGACAACCCGGACCCCGCCCGCGTCAACCGGGCCTGGCTCGCCGGTCACGAGCAGGGCGTGGAGGACACCTTCCCGCACTTCGCGGCCTGGGCGTCGAAGCCGGGCAATCCCGACCGCGTGGCGCGCAGGGCCTCCGACGTGCGTCCGATGTTCCTGCGGCTCGCCGCCCGGCTCGACCGCGAGCCGATCCCCTGGCCCGGCGCCAACCCGGAGGAGCTGAACGGCAACGTGCTGCGCCAGACCATGCTGGACAGCTTCGCGTCCCCCAGCCGCTATCCCACGCTCGCCAAGCTGATGCGGGCCGCGCGGCAGGGCACCGTGCCGCCCGCGCCCGCGGGGCCGCCCGAGGCCATGCTGCAGAACGTCATCGGGGTCGGCTCCGGCGTCCTGTGCAACGACGTCGCCTGGCCGAAGCCGGCCGCCGTGTACCAGAAGGACGTCACCGAGAGCCGCGCCAAGTACCCGCTGACCGCCGGGATGCCCCGTAACGCGATGCTGTGCGCCGCCTGGCCGTACCCGCCGCGCGAGGCGCCCGTGCGGATCACCGACCGGGGGCCGTCCAACATCCTGCTCGTGCAGAACGCGCGGGACGTCAACACCCCGCTCAGCGGCGCCCTGAAGATGCGGGAGGCGCTCGGCCGGCGCGCGGTCATGGTCACCGTGGACTCCACCGGCCACGACGCCTACCTCGCCAACGGCAACGCCTGCGGCGACCGCACCGTCTCCCGCTTCCTGGCCACCGGGCAGCGGCCGGCCTCGGACACCTACTGCGACTAGCGCCGGCCGGTGCCTGACGGTGGCAGGCGGTCAGCCTTCGCCCGCCTGCCCCCGCTCCGCCAAGTCACGTACCGCCCGCTCCAGCCGCGTCTGCCGAGTCTCCGGCGTCGCGGCCTGGAGCAGCGGGAGCATCACCAGGTAGCGGGTGGTCCGGTCGAGCGCGCCGAAGGCCGCCCGCGCCGCCGGGTCCGCGGCGAGCGCCGCGGCAAGGTCGTCCGGGACGACAGCCGACGCCTGCGACGCGTACGCCCGGTCCCAGCGGCCGTCCTCCTGGGCCCGGCGGACCTCGGCGAGTCCGGGCTCCCGCATCCGGCCCGCCCCCGCCAGCGCCGCGACCTTCTCGACATTCACCCGCGACCACATGCTCCTCGGGCGCCGCGGCCCGTACTTCTGCAGGTAGTACCGGCCGTCCAAACCCCGGCGCTGCCCGGAGATCCAGCCCCAGCACAGCCCCACGTCGACCAGTTCGTCATCCGTGACCGACGCGATCCCCGACGCCTTCTTCGCGACCTTGACCCACACGCCCTCACGGCGGGTGTGGTGCTCGGCCAGCCACTCCTCGAAGCCCGACGCGTCCGGGAACGCGACGACCTCCACCCCGTTGAACGTCTCCATGCGGGCCAGGCTAGTCCGGCCCTAGCCGACCCCCGGCGTCACCAGCCCCGACTCGTAGCCCACGATGACCAGCTGCGCCCGGTCCCGCGCGCCCAGCTTTCCCATGATGCGGCTGACGTGGGTCTTCGCGGTCAGTGGGCTCAGTCCCAGGGAGTCGGCGATCTCCGTGTTGTTGAGGCCGCGGGCGACCAGGGCGAGCACCTGGCGCTCCCGGTCCGAGAGACAGCCGGGGCCGCCGCCGCCCGCCACCGGCGTCGAGGGGCTGCGCAGGAAGCGCTCGATCAGCCGTGCCGTCGGCCCGGGCGACAGGAGCGCGTCGCCCGCCGTCACCGTGCGGATGGCGTCGAGGAGTTCGGCGGGCCTGGTGTCCTTGACCAGGAATCCGGAGGCGCCCGCGCGGAGCGCTTCCACGATGTTCTCGTCGGTGTCATAGGTGGTCAGCACCAGCACCCTCACGCCCGCGAGGTCCTCGTCGGCCGCGATGAGCCGGGTCGCCTCGATGCCGTCCAGGTCGGGCATGCGGACGTCCATGACGACGAGGTCGGCGCGTTCGGTACGGGCCAGTTCCACGGCCTGACGGCCGGTGCCCGCCTCGCCGACCACCTCCATGTCGGGGGCCGACGCGACGAGCAGGGCGAACGCGGCACGGACGAGGTTCTGGTCGTCCGCGAGCAGCACTCGTATGGTCATCCGTCTCTCTCCGGGGTCACGGTCGTCAGGGGCGTGGCCGGTGCCGAGGGTGCCGACGGCGCCGCGGGTGCCGGCAGCAGGGCCGTCACCTCGAAGCCGCCGACGCCCCCGTCCCGCGGCCCGGCGTCGAGTGTGCCACCCACGCTGCGGGCCCTCTCCCGCATGCCGACGAGACCGAAGCCGGGGGGGCCGTCGGGGTCGGGCCCGGTGCCGTCGTCGGTCACGGCCAGGCGCAGGACACCCCGCTCGGCGTGCACCTCGACGCGCACGGACGGCTCCGGCCCCGCGTGCCGTACGGCGTTGGTCAGCGCCTCCTGCACGATGCGGTAGGCGGCGGCGCCGACCGCGGGCGGCACGTCGCCGGCGCGTACCGACAGGTCCACCCGCGCTCCGGCGAGCCGGGCGGCCTCGGCCAGGTCGGGCAGGCCGTGCAGTCCGGGCAGAGGGCCTCGGGCGTCGGGCGCGTCCTGTTCCCGGAGTACCTCCAGCGTGGTCCGCAGTTCGCCGCGTGCGCTCCGGCAGGTCTCGGCGATGTCGTCGAGGGCCTTGGCGACGGCGGCCCGGTCCAGGCGCTCGGGGTCGGCGGTCAGGACGTGGGCGGCGACCGAGGTCTGCACGCCGATGAGGGTGATGCTGTGCGCGAGCAGGTCGTGCAGGTCCCGGGCGACGCGCAGGCGCTCCTCGGCGACACGGCGCCGGGCCTCCTCCTCGCGGGTGCGTTCGGCGCGCTCGGCGCGTTCGACGATGGAGGCGACGTACTGGCGGTAGTAGCGGACGTCGACGCCGGCGAAGAGGATGGCGATCACCCAGCCGGAGATGCGGATCAGCTCGACGGCCTGGTGGGTGTTGACGGTGAGCATGATGCTCACCGACACGGTGAGGACCGCGACGCCGGTCAGGATCGTGCGCAGCGGGCGGCCGGTGACGGCCAGCGTGTAGAGCGCCACGTAGGAGGCGGGACCGGCCGCGGCGTGGTTGTTGTCCATCGCGTGGTACGGCCCGACGAGGGCCACCACCGCCGCGAGCACCAGCAGCGGATGGCGGCGCCGCCACACGATCGGGACGTGCGCCGCGACCAGCAGCGCCCAGCCCGACGCGTCCGGGCGGCGGCCCTCGTCGGTGAGGAGGGCCAGGCAGGCGGCGCCGGCGAGGAGGACCGCGGCGAGCACGGCGTCGTTGCGGGTGCCGTGCGGGGCGGTGAGCGGATCGCGGTTGATGGCGGCCATGATCCGCTCACCGAGGCGGGGCCAGGACGACGCCGGAGTGGTTGCCTGCACGCGCCCATCCTGCGCGACGGACGCGCCCCTCCGGGAGGGGAGGGGCGCACTCCGGTCGTCGGGCACCTCAGACACCGACGGGCTCCCGCTCGCCGGCCGGCGCCGGCTTCTCGGGCGCCCGGGACAGCCGGCCCGGCCACCACACCCGGCGGCGCAGGGCGACGCTCGCGCTGGTGACGAGGTAGGTGCGGACGAGGAAGGTGTCGAGGAGGACGCCGACGGCGATGACGAAGCCCAGCTCGACGAGTTGCACCATCGGCATGTTGGTGAGCACCGCGAAGGTGGCCGCGAGGACGAGTCCGGCGGAGGCGATGACGCCGCCGGTGGTGCGCAGCGCGGTGAGCGCGGCCTGCGTGGGTTCGGCGCCGTGCAGGGACTCCTCGCGCATGCGGTGCATGAGGAAGATGCCGTAGTCGACGCCCAGTGCCACCAGGAAGACGAAGGACAGCAGGCCCAGGCCCGGGTCGGTGCCCTCGAAGCCGAAGAGGGGTCCGAAGACGAGTCCGCCGATGCCCAGGGCCGCGCCCCACACGGCGACGACGGCGGCGACCAGGATCAGCGGCGCGACCAGCGACCGCAGGAGGCCCACGAGGATCAGCAGGACCGACAGCAGCACGATCGGTACGACGATGGCGGTGTCCCGGGCGCTGGTTTCCTCCAGGTCGATCTGCTGGGCGCTGGGACCGCCGACGTAGGAGCCGTCGAGTGTGTCGCGCAGGGACTCGATGGTGGCGGTCTCGGCCGCCGACTGGGGCTGGGCTGCGGCGAGTACGGTCAGTTCGGTCCAGCCGTCACCGCTGCGGCCCTTCTCGGCACTCGTGACGCCGCGGGTGCCGCGGGCCTCGGCGAGGGCGGCGTCGGCCCGGTCGGTGGGTGCGATGACGGTGATGGGCTGGGTGCCGCGCTCCGGGTAGGCGGCGGCGAGGGTCTCCATCGCGGCGATCGCCTCGGGCCTGGTGGTGAAGGAGTCCTCCTGCTTGAGGGAGCCGGGCAGGTTGAACGACCCGAGCGCCAGCGCGCCCAGCAGGAGGGCACCTCCGACGAGGACGGCTCGCGGGCGGCGTTCGGCTGAGCCGCCCATCGCGGTGAACAGCGAGCGGCGAGCCTTGGGCGTGCTGCCGTAGCGGGGTACGAGCGGCCAGAAGACACGGCGGCCGAGCAGGACCAGGAGTGCGGGCAGCAGGGTCAGCATGGCGGCCAGCGCGCACAGCACGCCGACGGTGCCGAGCGGGCCCATGCCCCGGCTGGAGTTGAGGTCGGCGGCGAGCAGGCACAGCAGCCCGGCGGCGACCGTGCCGGAGGAGGCGAGCACGGCGGGGCCGCAGCCGCGCAGGGCGGCGAGCATGGCGTCGTGGGGTCGTTCGATACGGCGCAGTTCCTCGCGGTAGCGGGAGATCAGCAGCAGTGCGTAGTCGGTGCCGACGCCGAAGACGAGGATGGTCATGATGCCGGAGCTCTGGCCGGAGACCGAGGTGCCGAACCCCTGGTTGAGGCCGTAGGCGACGCCCATGGACAGGTAGTCGGCGATTCCGGCGACGGCGAGCGGGACGAGCCACAGGAACGGGCTGCGGTAGATGAGGATCAGGAGAAGGGCTACGACGGCGGCGGTGGTGTAGAGCAGCGGGCCGCCCAGGGAGTTGTAGACCTCGGCCGCATCGGTGGCGAGCGCGCCCGCGCCGCCGACCTCGACGCTCAGCCCGTCGCCGCCCCGCGCGACGTCCCGTACGGCGTTGACCAGTTCGTCGCGGGCCTCCTCGTCCTGGCCGGGCTCGGTGCTGGCCACCGGGTACATGAGGGTGGTGCCGTCCTTGGACGGGATGCCGGCCGGGCGGTCGGTCAGCCGGTGCGCGCCCGCCACCTCCGCGATCTGGTCGGTGGCGGTGGCCCTGTCGGCCGCGGTCAGTCCGGCGTCGCGGTGGTAGACGACGACCATCTCGGTGGCCTCGCCGCCCGGCAGCCGGTCCTGGATCTTCGCGACCTGGGTCGAGTCGGCGCTCGCCGGCAGGTAGTCGACGGCGCGGTCGCGCTGCACGTCCGACAGTTTCGACGCGAACGGTGAGGCGATGGCCAGTACGGCGATCCACAGCCCGAGCACCAGCCAGGGCACGGCCCGCCGTCGCCCCCCACTTGTCCTTGCGGCCCCCATCTGACGGGCCTCCCTCCGGTGGAAGTCTGGGTAGGTCTCCAGACTTCCGGCGGAGGGCCGCCGATACGTCGGACGCGAGGGCGAGTTGGCGGCTACTGCCCGGGGTGACACGGTGCCGTCGTTACTCCCCGGGGAGTAACAGGGGACCGGCGGTCAGGCCCGGTCGACCATCCAGTTGCCGTCCTCCTCCGCGTCGACCCGCACCTCCAGCTCCCGCAGGCCCATGCCCGCGTCCCAGAGTTCCCGGAAGCGCTTCAGCCGGTCCCGTACGTAGTCCTGGCGCGCGGTGAGCCGGGTCCGGACGTTGACGTCGCGCAGGTCCTGCTCGATCTCGAAGGACACCTCCTCGTCGTAGAGGATGAAGTCGTTGGTGGTGCCGCGCTGGAGGTGCGGGGGCAGTTCGGGCAGGACCGCCGCGCGGACGTCGATGCGCCGCAGCTCCTGCTCCTCGCACAGCCGCAGCAGCCGGTCGTCCAGCTCGCGGGCGCTCTCCAGCAGGAACAGCCGGCGCACCGACACGCCCTGCTCGTCGATCGCCGCCTGCTGGGCGTCGAGGTAGCGGCCGGCGGGCTCGCTGTTCCAGAACTCCCGGTCGACGGAGGTGCTGGTGGCGCAGATGGACTGCTCGGCGGCGCGGGTGAGGGTGAGCATCCAGTCGTGGTTCTCGCCGGGGCACTCGGCGCTCTGGTTGGTGAGGTCGGCCATGTGGCCCACCACCCGCGCCATCTCCAGGTGGACGAAGGTGTGCAGGATCGAGGGTTCCGGCAGCAGGACGTCGGCGAAGCCCTTGGCCAGGTCGGGCACGCTGTCGATGCGGGCGCGGTCCAGCTGGGGGTAGGGCTCGGAGGGCCGGTGGTTCACCTGGGTGACGTGGGTCTCGACCAGCTGTTTCACGTCCTCGGTGTGCCGGGTCAGGCCGGTCTTCAGCTCGTCGTCGTACCGGTTCAGGCCCTCTCGTACGGCGGCGGTGTTCTCGGCGAGGGCGCTCTCCACCCGGCGGGTGTGCTCCTCCAGACGGATGTGTCCCGGCCGTGGGGCCAGGCCGAGGACGTACTGGACCAGCACCGCGGCGCCGGCGCAGAGCACCGCGGCCCCGAACTGCCGCAGCGTGCCGTCCTCGGGGCTCAGCAGTGCGACGACGCTCCAGAAGAGGGCACCGACGACCAGGGCGACCAGCAGCATGCGCGCCCATGGGGACTCCCCCCTCATCGCGTCGGCCGGGCCCGGTGCGCGGGCCGTGTCGTCGGGCTGGGGTGACTGTGCCGTGCTCATCTCGCTTCTCCCCCCGTTGGGATACGCGTCGGATCGGGATGCGGGGATGTGCGTGGGAGGTGCCGGCGCCCGGTCAGGGCACCGATTCCACCTCCCGGTGGGGCGCGGGAACGGCCTGGAGGGTGAGCTGGTCGCGGATGCGCTGCACCAGGGCCTGCCACTGCCGGCTGAAGCCGGGCCGCTCCTCCAGCGGGTCCCACAGCGGAGCCAGTTCCCTGGGCACCCTGGCCCGGGGCATCCACAGGTGCAGCAGGTGGTCGACGGCGGGACGCAGCGCCCTGACGACGGCGGTGGCGTCCTGCGCGGCCGAGCCGCCGAGGCGGATGCCGTCGAGCATGCGGACGACGGTGGTGAGCAGCCAGTCGTGCAGGGCGAGGTCGTCGCAGAGTGCGGCGAGGTCGGCGCCGGTGGTGCCGTCGGGCACGCGCAGGCGCACGGTGCGCAGTTCGTCCTCGGCGAGGGTGAACCGTTCGATGGACGGGCCGTCGCCCGGGTCCGCGGGCAGGGCCACCCAGCGCAGCCGGGTGGGCCGGGACCTGAAGGGCGGTCGCTGGTCGAGCAGGGCGTGGCGCAGCAGCCGGGTGAGCAGTCCGTCGGCGATCAGCCCGACGTCGAGGTCGCCGTGGCGCCCGCCGCCGAGCACGCCCTGCGCGACGGCCTCGTTCGGCAGCTTGCCGAGGGGTTCGACCACGCCGGGGCGTACCAGGTACTCGCCCCACGGCCGCCGCTGGTCGGGCCCGGTGGCGGGGAGCCGGAAGTGGGCGGAGGTCTGCAGGACGCGCCCCTCGGTGAGCGCGGCGTGCGCGGTGACGGTACCGACCGCGCGGATCCGGGCGCCGTTGGCGCTGGGCAGCGGGCAGTCGACGCCGGTGAGGGTGTCGGGGGAACGCGCGTAGAGGCCCGGGCGCTCGGAGAGCAGGACGCGTTCGTCGGCGCGCAGGGCGAGGAGTTGGGCGGCGGAGCGGATGTCGAGGGCCTGCCGGGCGGGCAGCAGGCAGGTGCGGACCTCGCCGCAGGCGAGTACGGCGCGCGGTGTGCTCTCCCGCGGCAGCATGTCAGGGCCCCGAGTAGTAGACGTAGGAGACGCGGTCGGCGACCGAGTCGGGGACGGCCGTGCGCTCCCGTCCGGAGCGTTCGGCGACCTGCCCCAGTGCGCCGGGGTCCACCTCGATCTGGTCGAGGATCACGCGGACGGCGTGCTCGACGGGGAGGAAGCGGGTGGGCAGGACCGAGCAGGTCCGGTAGGCGGCGAAGGGGTCGGCGTGGGCGTTGAGTCGCAGCAGGGAGGGCAGTTCGTCCCAGGAGTCGGGGAAGCCGGTGCCGGTGTGCGGCTGGGGCACGAGGACGGCCTCGCCCTCGTTGCGCAGCAGTCCGAGGCGGGCGAGCTGCCACACGGCGGCGAGGAAGGGGCAGGACCAGGTGCGGTGCCCGTCGGCGTCGTCGCTCCACAGCTCGACGTCGAGGAAGACGGAGTGGCGGCGGGCGGCGGTCTCCCGGGGCGGCTGCCAGGCGGCGGCGCGCTTCATGGCCTGCGGGGCGCGGGCGACCGGGCTGCGTTCGCCGTTGGCCAGCCAGCCGGTCTGCGCGGCGGGCGGGCGCAGGCCGTAGCTGCCGGGCGGCGGCGACTCGACGATGCGGCCGGCCACCGCCTCGGCGACGGGCACCTTGCCGGTGGTGGCGCAGCCGGACTCGCGGGCCAGGTAGTCGACGCTCAGCCCGGCCCGCTCGGCCTCCGCGAGGAGCATGGGGACGACTTCGGCGGGGGTGGAGAAGCGGGTGAAGTAGTCGTCGACGAGGAAGCAGGTGCTGATCCGGGCGCGTCTGCCGCCGGCCCGGGCGGTGGCGGCGGTGCGCGCCGCGTCGGCCCAGGGGCGTACTTCGGTGAAGTGCCGGCGCAGGCGCTCGGGACCGGCCTCGAAGTCCTCCATGTAGAGGTGGCCCAGCTCCAGGGAGAGGTGGGCCAGCGGCACCGACTGGGTGCGCGGCTCGGCGGCGGTCTCCCGGAACACCGCGTCCGTCATGGCCGCCCCCAGTGCGAGTCGTCCGTCAGGCGCCGGGCGATCTCCTCCAGCGCTTCCAGGGTCTCCTTGTTGGCGATCTGGGTGGAGAGCACGTCCTCTTCGGTGATCAGCTGCTCGCGCCACTGGAGTATGGGTTCCAGCGGTACGACGCCGAGGACGACGCTGTCGCCGATGCGGTGCTCGGCGGCTAGCCGGCGCAACGCCTCGTCGCAGGCCTGCATCCAGGCGGCCTGGGCGGGCGAGCCCTGGGACCACAGCGGCGACTCGGGGTCGGGCACGGCGGCCCGCACGAAGCGGACGGCGGCCTGGAGCGCCTCCTTGTCGTGGCCGCGTTCGACGCCGCCGCCGATGATGCCGTGGTCGGCGTGGACGAGTCCGGAGGCGGCGATGACGTGCTGCCGGGTCCAGCGGTGGAAGACCAGCCAGCGGAAGGGGACGTTGCGCATCCGGGGGTGGGCGGTGGCCGCGAGGACCATGTCGACGGCGTAGCTGCGGCCGGCGCTGAGGTCGACGACGGTGACGTCGAACTCGCCGTTGAGCCGCAGCAGCAGGTCGATGCACCGCTCCAGGGTCTCCTCGCCGGTGGCGAACTCGCCGCCGCCCGCGTCACCGGGGAGCAGGACGAGGCGGCCGGACTGGTTCGGGCGGGCGCGCAGCAGGGGGTGCTCGGTCTGCCGCCAGACGTCGATCCTGGCCGGTTCGGCGACCTCGCCCTCCAGGTAGGAGTGGAGGCCGCGTTCCTCGGTGCCGCGCATCGCGCCGGGCACGTCGAAGACGGCGGCGGCGGTGGGCGAGCCGAAGTCGAAGTCCACGTACGCCACGTGGTCGCCGGTGAGGGCGCGCTGGTACGCCAGGTTGGCGCTGGTCACCGAGCGCCCCGTGCCTCCTTTGTCGGAGGCGGCGAAGACGAGCACGCTCACACCTCCTGGGCGGCGGCGCCCCTGGCCTGGGCCAGGGTGTCGAGTTCCTGGAGCACGGGCAGGGCCAGGGCGAAGGCGGTGGCGGGCCGGTCGTCGACGAGGCCGCGGGCGTGGTCGAGGCGGCTCTCGATGCTGCGCATGGCGCGGGCTCTGCTGCCGTCGGCGGCCGCGGAGGCCTCCAGCTGCTCCTTGCCGAACAGGTGGGTGGCCTCGCTGAGCAGTTCCCTGGCCAGCTCGGCGAGTTCGGGACTGCGGATGGGCTGCTGCTCGTACAGGTTGCGGGCGGCGACGAGGCATTCGGTGACGCGCTCGGTGATGCTCCAGGACATGCGCAGTCCGACGTCGCGCGCGTCGGGGTAGACGGCCCGGACGTTGTCCCAGAGGCCCGCGCCGTCCTCGTCGTCGATCCGCCGGGTCCACAGGTGCTCGAAGGACTGCTCGGCGAGGCGCAGCAGCCGGTCCTGTGCGCCGATGTTCCGGGATAGTTCGGCGAGTTGGATGATCCGCTTGAGGAGCTGGGCCGAGAAGTCGGTCATCCGCCACAGGAGGAGCCCGCCGGAGCGCTCGGACCCGGCGAGCGGCATGGTGACGCCGGGGTTGTGCAGCCGGATGGTGGGGTCGTCCTTGGTCATCCGGCTGGTGACCCGGCCGCGGTCGGCGAGGCGCTCCATGATCGCGACGGTGCGGGTGAGGTCGTCGTCGGTCGCCTTCCGGCGGACCAGGTCGTGGACGAGGATGGCCGCGACGGTCAGGGAGAAGTACTCGGACTCCAGGCGCAGGCCGGTGGTCTGCCAGGGCAGGTCCTCCAGGGGCCAGCGTTCGGTGCCGAAGCGGGCGATCGCGGACCAGTACTGCTGGCTGAGCTCCCAGCGCAGGCGCAGTGCCTCGGCGAGTTTCTGCTGGTCGGCGTCGAGCAGGCCGAGGGTGAGGGTGCGGTCGGAGAAGAGGTCCTGGATACCGTCGAGGGCGACGACGGTGAAGTACACGTAGGGCAGCCGGTCGGCGATGCCGACGGGCTGGCCGGGGACCGGGACGCTCAGGTCGGTGATCTCCGGGGCGTCCTGGACGACGCCCCAGGCCCAGCCGCACTCGAAGAGCTGGCTCTCGTCGCGGATGCCCTCGTCGACCTCGATGCCGCGGCTGAGGCTCTCGATGATGGTGGCGCGCAGCGGGCGTAACTTGCGGGAGAACTGCTGGAGGACGGCCCGGTCGGACTGTCTGCCCTGTCCGACGACCTGGATCAGCCGCCTGCCCTGCTCGGACTCGGCGTCGAAGACGTTGACGGTGAAGGAGCGCAGCAGGCTGACCATGGCGGCGGTCAGCCGGGCGTTCGTGGCCTCGCGCAGTTCACCGATCGCCCTGCGCACCTCGGGGCGGGTCGTGGTGCCCTCGTAGACCTTGAGGAATCCGAGGGTGGCGAGGCAGAGGGTGACGGACATGGAGTAGGAGTCGACCACGCCCAACTGGCCCTGCTCGTGCGTGATCTGCCCGTCGGGCTCGGCGGGCCGGAAGTAGTGGCCGCCGGAGAAGGTGGGGCTGTCGTCCGTCCCGGTGTGGGTGCGCATGAACTGGGTCAGCGCGGTGATCAGGTTGGGCGGGATCTCCAGCCGGCTGCCGATCCGGTCGAGGGCGCGCAGGACGTCACGTTCGGTGGTGTCCGGCTGGTCGAGACGGAAGGCGGGGACCTCGGTGGCCGGATAGAGCAGGCACAGCAGGCGTTCGGCGTCCGCGACGCTGCTCAGCCCGTCCGTGTCGCCCCACAGCAGTTTCCCGTCGTCGAACGAATGACGGGCCATGGCCTGCCAGATCTCCAGCATGTGCTGGCGTGGCTTGATCTGCATCCCCGCACCCCTCGTACAGATCTCGTTGCCCTGTGTTCAGCATGGTCCCCGTTCCTAGGGGGCGGCAACCTCCGAATTGCGCCGCCCCAGGGCGAGGATCATTCCCTCGTGTCCCGGCCGCACCATGTGGTGCAGATCGTGGATCTCCAGCTCTCCGGTGAACGGTTCCAGGCTCTCCCTGACCCGGCTCTCGTTCACCCGGTAGGCCGGGTAGTCGTGTTCGCCGACGCGGTAGCCGACCGACTCCTTCATGAACGCTGCGGCGAACGGCGCGCCTTCGCTGAGCGCGTTCATGAAGCACCGCACTCCCCGCTGGAACTCCTCGGGGCACTCGGACATCGAGTCGGCGACGAAGAACATCGTCCCGATGTCCCAGCGCCGGTGTCCGTGCTCAAGGTCGAACAGGTTGCCGCGCTCCACCCGGACGATCTCGCTGACGCGGCTCCTCGGTTCGACGGCGGCGTAGGAGGGTGACTCGCGCAGCACCTCCCAGAACGCGTCCCACGCGGTGTCGTACCCGTCCGGGGAGACCTGCTTCTCCAGGTATTCGACGTTCGGGCGCGCGTATTCCAGCAGCAGCGTCTTCTCGCACCACGGCAGCATGGAGAGCGCGGGGTAGAGATTCGCACCGGCACCGACGTCGACGCCCCGCACCGAATCCGGAACGCCTCCGGAGAAACAGCGGCTGAAATAGTCACGCATCAACCGGACGATCAGCAGATCGACTTCGAGTGGCACCCGGTAGTTGTTGTCGACATACACCTCTGGATCGAACTTCGACCAAGGTGCGTCGGCATTGCGATCCATAGTCACCCTGCCGCGTTCCATTCGATTCCGGACAAGCCCCAGTGTCGTGCACGGTAAGCCACCAGGACATGTCGAGACAGCCGGGAACACGCCAGTCCTCTTCCGCCGGGCGCACGTCCGGCGCATCGTCGCACACTCGAACTCGCCCTTGCACGGGGGAAGTTGGAAGCTCACTCTAGCCAGAAGGGGGCACCGGCCGCCACAGGAGGGCTCATTCCTTCGTGAGCGTTTCCGGTGTCGTCGAGTTGACGTCCGCACGTCCTGACTGGGGGTGGCATGACCGCCGAACCGCTGGAACGCTCCTTGGACCGCCACGAGCAGCTCACGAGGCCGGATCCGTACCCCGCGACACTGCCCCTGGTCCTGCGGACGGCGCGGGAGTCCGACCTGCCCGAACTGCGGCGGCTCGACGAGGAGGTCTTCCAGGAGGTCGCCTATCCCGGCTTCCTCCTGCGCCAGCTCTTCGACATGTACGAGGAACACTTCCTGGTACTCGACGACGGCACGGGCCGGCTGCGCGGTTACGTACTGGCCGCCACCCGGGCGCTCGGCGGGGACAGCTGGATACTCGGCCTGTGCGTCACCCAGGACCGGCGCCGGCACGGGCTGGGCCGGGAGCTGATGACGGAGGTCCTGACCCGGTTGCACCGGGACGGCATAGGGGTGGTCCGCCTCACCGTGGAGCCGGCCAACCTCGCCGCCATCCTGCTCTACCGCTCCCTGGGCTTTCGCCCCGAGGAACCCGACGGCGGCCTCCGCCCGGACTACTTCGGCCCGGGCATGCACCGTCAGATCATGCGCCTGGACATTGCCGCCTAGGAGGGCGTGCCCGCCGACTCCAGGAGGCGGGTCACGTCGTCGGAGCAGATGGTCAGGGCCGCGCCGACCGTCGCCAGGGCATCGCGTTCGGCGATGGTGTAGGGGCCGTCGGCCAGGGCGATGCGGGCGCCCTGGAGGAGGATCGACTCACGGCCGACGGCGGCGAGGTGCGGGGCCAGCGGGTCCAGCGCCTCGTGCAGCTCTATGGCCAGGCCGGGTACACAGGGCTCCCCGTGGACCCGGCCGGTGTCCGCCTCCAGCGCTTCGACGAGCGCGTTCAGCTGGTCCTCGGTGCAGTCCTCGAAGCCGGCCGCGCGCACCGCGACGGCCGCCGTCTCCAGCGACGTACGGGAGCAAGTGCCGCCCGCGGCCAGGACCGCCAGGGCGACGGTGTGGACGGCGTCGCGGAGCATCGCGGAGAAGCGGGTGGTGGTCGGGTGGTCGAGGACCTCGGTGCCGTAGTGGCGGCGGCAGGCCGCGCACTCGACGGTCGGCGCGGACTCGCCGCGGGGCAGCACGGGCACGCCGAGCATGGTGAAGCGGCGACGGCCGGTGAGCCGCTGGTAGTTGCGGTCTCCTCCGCAGCCGGGGCAGAAGAACTCGCCGTCGCCGACGGGTGTCCACGCGGTGCGCGTGCCCAGGATGCGCGGCAGCCGGGCAGCTCGGTCGTTTCGTCCCCGTTCAGGCAGCACGTCGCACCTCCGTAACCGCGCGACAGCATCGTCGCGCTGGCGTGATGTTAGCCACATCACGGACGTGGAGTCAGTACCCGGGAAGAGACCTTTCCGTGACCTGCACACGGAGATGGCCGGTATACGACGGGGCCCCGCCCGCCGTTTTCCGGCGAGCGGGGCCTCAAACCGCCGATTCGGCTGGTCAGCGAGGAGCGCGGTTGACGGCGGAGACGACGGCCTTCAGCGAGGCGCGCGTGGTGTTCGCGTCGATTCCGATGCCCCACAGCACCTTGTCGCCGATGGCGCACTCGATGTAGGACGCGGCCTGCGCGGAGGCGCCCTCGCTCATCGTGTGCTCCTGGTAGTCCAGCAGGCGTACGTCGATGCCGACGCCCTGCAGGGCGTGGAAGAACGCCGAGATCGGGCCGTTGCCGGTGCCGACCAGGGTGGTCTCCGCGCCGTCGACCGTGGCTTCGACGGTGAGGGTGTCGATGCCGTCGACGTCGGTCGTGGTCTGGCCGTTGGCGACCTGGATGCGGCCCCAGGGGTTGTCCGGGTTGGGCAGGTACTCGTCCTGGAAGAGGTCCCAGATGGCCGTCGGCGTGATCTCGCCGCCCTCGGCGTCCGTCTTGGCCTGGATCAGCTTGGAGAACTCGATCTGCATCCGGCGCGGCAGGTCCAGCTTGTGGTCGTTCTTCAGGACGTAGGCGATGCCGCCCTTGCCGGACTGCGAGTTGACGCGGATGACCGCCTCGTAGGAGCGGCCGACATCCTTGGGGTCGATCGGCAGGTAGGGGACGGCCCACTCGATGTCGTCGACGGTGACGCCCTTGGCCTTCGCGTCGGCCTCCATGGCGTCGAAGCCCTTCTTGATGGCGTCCTGGTGGGAGCCGGAGAAGGACGTGTAGACCAGGTCGCCCACGTACGGGTGGCGCGGGTGGACGTCCATCTGGTTGCAGTACTCCCACGTGCGACGGATCTCGTCGATGTCGGAGAAGTCGATCTGCGGGTCGACGCCCTGGGAGAACAGGTTCATGCCCAGGGTGACCAGGTCGACGTTGCCGGTGCGCTCGCCCTGCCCGAACAGGCAGCCCTCGACGCGGTCGGCGCCGGCCATCACGGCGAGCTCGGCCGCGGCCACGGCCGTACCGCGGTCGTTGTGCGGGTGGACGGACAGCACCACGTGCTCGCGGCGGGAGAGGTTGCGGTGCATCCACTCGAACCGGTCCGCGTGGGTGGAGGGGGTGGAACGCTCCACGGTGGCCGGCAGGTTGAGGATGATCTCGCGGCCGGGGCCGGGCTGGTAGGTGTCCATCACCGCCTCGCAGACCTCCAGGGCGAAGTCCAGCTCGGTGTCGGTGAAGATCTCGGGGCTGTACTGGTAGCCGAACTCCGTCTCGGGGCCCAGCAGCTTCTCGGCGTACTCCATGACCAGGCGGGTGCCGTCGACCGCGATCTGCTTGATGTCGTCCCGCGAGCCGCGGAAGACGACGCGGCGGAAGACGGGGGCGGTGGCGTTGTACAGGTGGACGGTGGCCCGCTTGGCGCCCTTCAGGGACTCCACCGTGCGCTCGATCAGGTCCTCGCGGGCCTGGGTCAGTACGGAGATCGTCACGTCGTCCGGAATGGCGTCCGGGTCCTCGATGATCGACCGTACGAAGTCGAAGTCGGTCTGGCCGGAGGCCGGGAAGCCGACCTCGATCTCCTTGTAGCCCATCTTGACCAGCAGGTCGAACATCGCGCGCTTGCGGGCGGGCGACATGGGGTCGATCAGCGCCTGGTTGCCGTCGCGCAGGTCGGTGGAGAGCCAGCGGGGGGCGGTGGTGATGCGCCGGTTCGGCCAGGTGCGGTCGGGGATGTCGACCTGCTCGTACCCGCGGTACTTGGCGGTCGGCATGGAAGTGGGCTGCTGGCGGTTGGCCATGATGGCGTGGGCTCCTCGTGATGTCCGCGGTGTGCGCGACGTCCGCGACGTCCGCGTGTTCCGGAAGGACGGCCGACGGCACCACCAAGCTCCGCGGGGAGGGAGTCGGCCTCTACAGGCCCTCGCCGCGGCAGCTAAGGAGAAGCAGCCCGAAACGCATGATGCCCAGCACCCTAGCCGAGCCACGCCGGTCACGCGGGTCCGTATCAGTATGCGGGACCACGGAGGGAACCGGGACAAAAAGTGCCGTATACCACTCGCGGCCGGCCGCAGGGCCGTATTGTCACTGCTTTCATCAATCGTGGTTGCGGGTGGTGACAGTCGCGTCACGCAGTGCGAGGGTGCCGGACATGACGACATACGGGGGCTTCGAGCCCGTCTTCTGCACCATCGTGCCGCCCCACGTCCTCGACAGGCTCGCCCAGCACGAGGACCCCGTGCTCGCCGGTCCCGCCCGCCGGACCCTCCAGCGCGACGCCTTCGAACGCACCCACCGCCGGCTGACCACGGTGATCGGCGCCCCCACCGTCGCCCCGCGCGCCGACGCCGAGACCGGGAAGCCGCAGCGCACGATCTTCGACGCCAGGCACGGCACCGACCTGCCGGGCAAGAAGGCGCGCGGGGAGGGCGAGGAACCCGGCAAGGACGCCACCGTGAACCGCGCCTACGTGGCCCTCGGCGCTACTTTCGAGCACTTCCTGAAGGTGTACGGGCGCGACTCCGTCGACGGCGGCGGGCTGCCGCTGGACGCCACCGTGCACTACGACCGCGAGTACAACAACGCCTTCTGGAACGGCGAGCAGATGGTCTTCGGCGACGGGGACGGGGAGATCTTCCTCGACTTCACCATCCCCCTCGACGTCATCGGCCACGAGCTGACCCACGGCGTCACCCAGCACACCGCCAATCTGACCTACTACGGCCAGCCGGGCGCCCTCAACGAGTCGGTCTCCGACGTCTTCGGCGCGCTCATCAAGCAGTACTCGCTCGGCCAGACCGCCGCCGAGGCCGACTGGCTGATCGGCGCCGGGCTGCTCGCCCCGCGGGTGACGGGTGTGGCGCTGCGCTCCATGAAGGCGCCGGGCACGGCCTACGACGACGACGTCCTCGGCAAGGACCCGCAGCCCGCGACGATGGACGACTTCGTGCGCACCGGCCGCGACAACGGCGGCGTCCACATCAACTCCGGCATCCCCAACCACGCCTTCTACCTGGTCGCCACCGCGCTCGGCGGGCACGCCTGGGAGCGGGCGGGCCTGGTCTGGTACGACGTGCTGACCGGCGGCGAGCTGGCGCAGGACGCGCTGTTCGCGGACTTCGCGACACTGACGGTGAAGGCCGCGCGGGAGCGCTACGGCGACGCCGAGGAGCTGGAGGCGGTGCGCAAGGCCTGGGAGCAGGTCGGGGTGCGCACGCTTTGATTCCGTACTAGACACGGACCCATGCGGATTCAGGTGAGGCGCACAGGAGGCTTCGCGGGCATCGAACGCCACGCGGAGGTCGACACCGCGGGACGCCCCGACGCGGCCGAGTGGCACGCCCTGGCGGAGCGGGCGGCCGCCAACGGCCGGGGCACGCCGCCCGTCGGGGTGCCGGACGGCTTCAGCTACCAGATCACCGTGGACGGGAAGACGGTGTACGCCGCCGATCCCCGCCTGACGGACGAGCAGCGGAGGCTGATCTCGCGGGTACTGAAGGAGGGTGCGTAACGCCGTTGCCGGCCAGGGCGTTGACTTCCCGCACCGGCCCTGCGGATGATCCGCGCATGGCGACGATCCCGGTACCCCGGTTCCCGGACGGCTTCCTGTGGGGCGTGTCGACCTCGGCGCACCAGATCGAGGGCGCGGCCGAGCTGCGGGGACCGTCCGTGTGGGACGTCTTCACGTCCGAGCCGGGGCGGGTGAAGGACGGCTCCACGGCGGCGGTGGCCTGCGACCACTACCACCGCTACCGCGAGGACGTGGCGCTGCTGGCGGACCTTGGCGTGGACGCGTACCGTTTCTCGGTCTCCTGGCCGCGGGTGGACTCCCCCGGCGGCCTCGGCTTCTACGACCGGCTGGTCGACGAGCTGTGCGCGGCGGGCGTCCGGCCGGTGCCGACGCTCTTCCACTGGGACCTGCCGGCGGGCCTGGACTGGCTGGAGCGGGACACGGCGTCGCGTTTCGCCCAGTACGTGTCGGTGGTCGCGGACCGGCTCGGCGACCGCGTCGACAAGTGGATCACCCTGAACGAGCCCGCCGAGCACACCCTGCTGGGTCACGCCCTCGGCGCACACGCCCCCGGCCGGAAGCTGCTGTTCGACGCCCTGCCGGTGGCCCACCACCAGCTGCTCGCGCACGGCCTCGCGGTACGGGCCCTGCGCGCGTCCGGCGCCGCCGGCATCGGGATCGCCAACTCGCACGGTCCGACCTGGCCGGCGTCGGACGAGACGGCCGACCGGGAGGCGGCGGACTTCTACGACGTCCTCCTGAACCGGCTGTTCGCCGACCCCGTGCTGACCGGGCGGTACCCGGACGGCATCGGCGAGCTGATGCCGGGGGACGTGCGGGCGGACCTGGAGATCATCGCCGAGCCGCTGGACTGGTACGGCGTGAACTACTACGCGCCGACGAGGGTGGGCGCCCCGCAGGGCGCGGAGACCGAGTCCGGGGGCCTGACCTTCCCCGCGGAACTGCCCTTCTCGGTGCGCGGGATCGAGGGCCGGCCGCTGACCGACTTCGGCTGGCCCGTCGTCCCCGAAGGGCTCACCGAGCTGCTCACCGGCTTCCGCGACCGCTACGGCGACCGGCTCCCGCCCGTGGTCATCACGGAGAACGGCTGCTCCTACGAGGGGCTCGACGACCAGGACCGCATCACCTACCTCGACGGGCACGTCCGCGCCCTGCACCGGGCGCTGGAGGCGGGCGTGGACGTGCGCGGCTACTTCGTGTGGTCGCTGCTGGACAACTTCGAGTGGGCCGAGGGGTACGCGCGCCGGTTCGGGCTGGTGCACGTGGACTTCGCGACGCGGAAGCGCACGCCCAAGGCTTCGTACCGCTGGTTCCGGGAGATGGTCCGCGCCCAGCGGTGAGCGCCGGTCGGATAAAAACCTCGGTGCTGTCGGCGGGGAGTCGTACGCTGGAGGAAGCAGAGCACACCTGTCACGCGGCTCACGCCGCAGAGGAGGACGAGCAGGCCTAGAGCGCCGGCCCATGACTCAGACACCCACAGCTCACACCCCCGCGCAGGGGCAGGCGAGAGCACAGTTCACCGTCCCCGCCCAGCACCCCATGGTGACGGTGCTGGGATCCGGCGACTCCCTCCTGCGCGTGATCGAGAAGGCCTTCCCGGCGGCCGACATCCACGTCCGGGGAAACGAGATCAGCGCGGTCGGCGACACCCATGACGTCGCCCTCATCCAGCGCGTGTTCGACGAGATGATGCTGGTGCTCCGCACGGGGCAGCCGATGACGGAGGACGCAGTGGAACGCTCGATCGCCATGCTCAAGGCGAGCGAGAACGGGGAGAGCGACGGCCAGGAGACCCCGGCCGAGGTGCTCACGCAGAACATCCTGTCCTCTCGCGGCCGCACGATCCGCCCCAAGACGCTGAACCAGAAGCGGTACGTCGACGCGATCGACAAGCACACCATCGTCTTCGGCATCGGCCCCGCGGGCACCGGCAAGACCTACCTGGCGATGGCCAAGGCGGTGCAGGCCCTGCAGTCCAAGCAGGTCAACCGCATCATCCTGACCCGCCCCGCGGTCGAGGCCGGCGAGCGGCTCGGCTTCCTGCCGGGCACGCTCTACGAGAAGATCGACCCGTATCTGCGCCCGCTGTACGACGCGCTGCACGACATGCTCGACCCGGACTCGATCCCGCGGCTGATGGCGGCGGGGACGATCGAGGTCGCGCCACTGGCGTACATGCGCGGCCGGACGCTGAACGACGCCTTCATCATCCTGGACGAGGCCCAGAACACCAGCCCCGAGCAGATGAAGATGTTCCTCACCCGCCTCGGCTTCGAGTCGAAGATCGTGATCACGGGTGACGTGACGCAGGTCGACCTGCCCGGCGGCGCGAAGTCCGGTCTGCGGCAGGTGCAGGACATCCTGGAGGGCGTGGACGACGTCCACTTCTCCCGGCTGTCGTCCCAGGACGTCGTCCGGCACAAGCTGGTGGGCCGTATCGTCGACGCGTACGAGCAGTACGACAGCAGGAACGGCACCGAGAACGGCGGCCACAACGGCGGTCGCGCACCCAAGCACGGTGCCAAGGCCAAGGGGAAGTAGACCAGCACGACCATGTCGATCGACGTCAACAACGAGTCCGGAACCGAGGTCGACGAGCAGGCGATCCTCGACATCGCCCGCTACGCGCTCGCGCGGATGCGCATCCACCCGCTCTCCGAACTCTCGGTGATCGTCGTGGACACCGACGCCATGGAGCAGCTTCACATCCAGTGGATGGACCTGCCGGGGCCGACGGATGTCATGTCCTTCCCGATGGACGAGCTGCGTCCGCCGGCGAAGGACGAGGACGAGCCGCCGCAGGGGCTGCTCGGCGACATCGTGCTCTGCCCGGAGGTCGCCACCAGGCAGGGCACCGAGGCACCCACGCAGCACTCCATGGACGAGGAGCTCCAGTTGCTCACCGTCCACGGCGTGCTGCACCTGCTCGGGTACGACCACGAGGAGCCGGACGAGAAGGCCGAGATGTTCGGTCTGCAGGCCGCCATCGTGGACGGCTGGCGTGCGGAGAAGGGCCTGACCGGCCCGTCCCCGGCCCCGACCGTCTCATGAGCCTCCCGCTGATCGCGGGCGCGGTCGCCCTGGTCGTGATCGCCTGGCTGGCCGCGTGCGCGGAGGCGGGGCTCGCCCGGGTCTCCAGTTTCCGCGCCGAGGAGGCCGTGCGGTCCGGGCGGCGCGGCGGCGAGAAGCTCGCCAAGGTCGCCGCCGACCCGACGCGCTACCTCAACGTGGCGCTGCTGGTCCGCGTCGCCTGCGAGATGGCGGCCGCCGCACTGGTGACGTACGCCTGTCTGAAGCAGTTCGACGGGACCGGCGAGGCGCTGGTGGTCGCCATCGCGGTCATGGTGCTCGTCTCGTACGTCGCCGTCGGGGTCTCCCCGCGCACCATCGGACGCCAGCACCCGCTGAACACGGCGACCGCGGCGGCGTACGTCCTGGTACCGCTGGCCCGGATCATGGGCCCGATCCCGTCGCTGCTCATCCTCATCGGCAACGCCCTCACCCCCGGCAAGGGCTTCCGCCGCGGCCCCTTCGCCTCCGAGGCGGAGCTGCGCGCGCTGGTCGACTACGCCGAGAAGGAGTCCCTGATCGAGGCCGAGGAGCGCCGCATGGTGCACTCGGTGTTCGAGCTGGGCGACACGCTGGTGCGGGAGGTCATGGTCCCGCGGACCGACCTCGTCGTCATCGAGCGCTACAAGACCATCCGGCAGGCGCTCACCCTCGCCCTGCGCTCCGGTTTCTCGCGGATACCGGTCACCGGTGAGAGCGAGGACGACATCGTCGGCATCGTGTACCTGAAGGACCTGGTCCGCAGGACGCACATCAGCCGGGACGCGGAGAGCGACCTCGTCTCCACGGCGATGCGCCCGGCGTTCTTCGTGCCCGACACCAAGAACGCCGGTGACCTGCTGCGCGAGATGCAGAAGGAGCGCAACCACGTCGCCGTCGTCATCGACGAGTACGGCGGCACGGCGGGCATCGTCACCATCGAGGACATCCTGGAGGAGATCGTCGGCGAGATCACCGACGAGTACGACCGGGAGCTGCCCCCGGTCGAGGAGCTGGGTGAGGACCGCTTCCGGGTCACCGCCCGCCTCGACATCGGCGACCTGGGCGAGCTGTACGGCCTGGAGGAGTTCGACGACGAGGACGTGGAGACGGTGGGCGGTCTGCTGGCGAAGGCGCTGGGCCGGGTGCCGATCGCCGGTGCCTCGTCGATCGTGGAGCTGCCGGACGGCCGCGAGGTGCGGCTGACGGCGGAGGCCGCGGCGGGCCGCCGGAACAAGATCGTGACGGTGCTGGTGGAGCCGGTGGGCGCGGTGAAGAGCGCCGAGGAGGCCGTACCGGAATGACCCCCGGGGAACTGCGCGACTTCTGTCTGTCCTTCAACGCCGCGGTGGAGGACTTCCCCTTCAGCCCCGAGATCTCGGTCTTCAAGGTGCTGGGCAAGATGTTCGCGCTGTCCTTCCTGGACGCGCGCCCCCTCACCGTCAACCTGAAGTGCGACCCGGACGACGCGATCCGGCTGCGCGCCGGCCACCCGGGCCTGATCGTCCCGGGCTGGCACATGAACAAGCGGCACTGGAACACGGTGACCGTGGGCGGCGGGCCCGACGGCGAACCCGGTGGCGGGCTCCCGGACCGTGTCGTCCGGGAGCTGGTCGAGGACTCGTACGACCTGGTGGTCGCCGGCCTGCCGCGCGCGGAGCGTCTCCGTCTCGACCGTCCCTGAGCCCGCCGTCCGGCGGTTGCTCGGGGTGACCGGGCCGGCGGTCGGCGGGGCTACGTATGCTCGCCTCATGACCGAGACTCCCGACCTCGACCCCGAGGACCGCAAGATCGTGACCCTGGCCCGTTCCGCGCGGGCCCGCAACGGTGTGCCCGAGGGCGCGGCCGTACGCGACGAGACCGGCCGTACCTACGTCGCCGGGACCGTCGGCCTCAACTCGCTGAAGCTGAGCGCGCTGCGGACGGCGGTGGCGATGGCGGTGGCGTCCGGCGCGAAGTCGCTGGAGGCGGCGGCCGTGGTGACGGAGGCGGAGTCGGCGGCGGAGGAGGACCGGGCGGCGGTGCGGGACCTGGGGGGACCCGGGACGCCGCTTCTCGTCGCCGGTCCGGACGGCACGGTGCGCGACACGGTGCGCGCGGGCTGACCCGGCCGTCGCGGGCCCGGTGGGCGACCGTGGTGCGGCGGGGCTCCGGGGATCAGGGACAATGGGCGCCATGAGCGTTCGTACCCAGTCATCCGAAGAGTCGGCCGAAGCTGTCCACAGGGCCGGTTTCGCCTGCTTCGTGGGCCGCCCCAACGCGGGCAAGTCCACCCTCACGAACGCTCTGGTCGGGCAGAAGGTGGCCATCACCTCGAACCGTCCGCAGACGACCCGGCACACCGTGCGGGGCATCGTGCACCGCCCGGAGGCGCAGCTGATCCTGGTGGACACCCCGGGGCTGCACAAGCCGCGCACCCTGCTGGGCGAGCGGCTCAACGACGTCGTACGGACGACGTGGGCCGAGGTGGACGTCATCGGCTTCTGCCTGCCGGCCAACGAGAAGCTGGGCCCGGGCGACCGCTTCATCGCCAAGGAGCTGGCGGGGATCAAGAAGACCCCGAAGGTCGCGATCGTCACCAAGACCGACCTGGTGGACTCCAAGACCCTGGCCGAGCAGCTGATCGCGATCGATCAGCTCGGCCAGGAACTGGGGATCACCTGGGCGGAGATCGTCCCGGTGTCGGCCACGGCGAACCAGCAGGTCGACCTGCTCGCGGACCTGCTGACCCCGCTGCTGCCCGAGGGCCCCGCGCTCTACCCCGAGGGCGACCTGACCGACGAGCCCGAGCAGGTCATGGTCGCCGAGCTGATCCGGGAGGCCGCGCTGGAGGGCGTCCGGGACGAGCTGCCGCACTCCATCGCGGTGGTCGTGGAGGAGATGCTCCCGCGCGAGGACCGCCCCGCCGACAAGCCGCTCCTGGACATCCACGCCAACGTCTTCATCGAGCGTCCCAGCCAGAAGGGCATCATCATCGGCCCGAAGGGCAAGCGCCTGAAGGACGTCGGCATCAAGTCCCGCAAGCAGATCGAGGCGCTGCTCGGCACGCCGGTCTTCCTCGATCTGCACGTGAAGGTCGCCAAGGACTGGCAGCGCGACCCGAAGCAGCTGCGGCGGCTCGGCTTCTGAGAGCGCCCGGGGGTCCTCCCGGGAGCGTGCCCGGTCGTCAGGCCGGGGGGCGGAAGCCGATGGTCGGGACGGCGCGGCGCAGGGGCCACGGTGCCACCAGGTCGGCCGGGACCAGGTCCGCGAGGAACGCGTAGCGGCGCAGGGCCGTCGGGTCCTGGCTCTCGACGGACTGGACCTTGCGCCACCAGGTGGCGATCTCGCACCAGCCGGGCGCCGACAGCGAGCCGCCGAACTCCTGGACGGAGAGGGCGGCGGTCAGACCGGCGAAGGCCAGGCGGTCGGCCAGCGGCCAGCCGGCCAGGGTGCCGGTGACGAATCCGGCGACGAAGACGTCCCCGGCGCCGGTGGGGTCCAGGGCCTCGACCTCGATGGCCGGGACCTCGGCGCTCTCCCCCGTACGCCGGTCCACCGCGTACGCGCCGTCCGCGCCGAGGGTGACCACGGCGAGCGGCACGTGCTCGGTCAGGGCGTGCGCGGCTGCGCGCGGGCAGGTGGCGCCGGTGTAGCGCATGGCCTCCTCCGCGTTCGGCAGGAAGGCCTCGCAGTGCGCGAGGTCGGGCAGCCCGGCCAGGTCCCAGGCGCCGGTGTCGTCCCAGCCGACGTCGGCGAAGACGCGGGTGCCGCGCGCGGCGGCCTGGGCGATCCAGGGGGCGCGGACGCCGGGTGTGAGGGAGGCTACGGCGGCACGCGCGCGGGGCGGGCAGTCGGGGGACGGTTCCTCCGGCGGCGGCTCGTGGCCGTGGGAGACCATCGTGCGCTCGCCCTCGTACGCCATCGAGACCGTCACCGGCGAGTGCCAGCCGGGCACGGTGCGCGAGGGGGTCAGGTCGATGCCCTCGCCCTGCGCGAGGGCGTCCCAGCAGTAGTCGCCGTAGTGGTCGTCGCCGAAGGCCGCGGCCAGCGAGGTGCGCAGCCCGAGGCGGGCCAGCGCGGTAGCCATGTTCGCCACGCCACCCGGGCTCGACCCCATCCCGCGCGCCCAGGACTCGGTTCCCCGCACCGGTGCGGAGTCCAGCCCGGTGAAGACGACGTCGAGGAAGACGGTGCCGGTCAGATACACGTCCCAGGGCGGGTCCTGCGGTGCGCGCAGGGCGGCGAGGGGATCGACCTGGGGCTGGTGGTGCGATCCCTCGTCCGGGACGTGGCGGTGTGTTCTCTCGGCGGCCGGCATGACGGGCATGGCGGGCACGCCGGACGCGGTGGACACGGTGGACGCTGTCACGGTGCGCTCCCTGGCGTGGTGCGGACCCCGCCAGTGTGCACCACGCCGCTGACAACCCGACGGCGTCGGGGCCGGTGGCAGCGGAGCGTGGCGGCCGCGTCGTCGCGGTCCCGGAGGTACCGTCGTCGTCGAGCCAGCGGCGGTGGAGGAACTCCAGCCGGTCACGGTCGAGTTCGACGCCGGGACCGGGCGCGTCGGAGACCGTGGCCCTGCCGCCTGCGAAGGTGAGCCGCTCGGTGAGCACCTCCGCGGTCGTGAACAGGCCGTTGAGGTCGGAGACCTGCCGGCCGACCGGCCTCGCGGCCGGGGGACGGGCCAGTTCAAGGTATTTCGCGTCGCCGTAGGTCTCGCCGATCCCGGCGCCCCGGCGGCGGTCTCCACCGCGATGATCGGGCGGGGAGTGTACGGCTGGCGGACGCCCTGGAGATCAGGCGGGCGGACGGGAGCCGTCAAGGGGGCGGCAACTTCCTCACGAGACGCGAGCGCTCACCGCTACCCAGGCCCGAAACGCTCAAACCCATCTGTGCCTCAGATCACACCCCCTCGCCTGTTTCTCGCCTCTCCGCGCTTGATACAAATTGCCCGCGCGTTCCTGTCCGTCGACGGTCGTCGCCCCCTCCCCCTCCCACCTTCCTTTCGCATGCCCTGGGAACGCCCGTGTTCGCCCCCCGCACCACTCCCTGGCCCCTCGTCGCCCTTTTCACGGCCGGGTACCTGCCTCCGTATCTGCTGCCCACCACCGTCGGCAGACTCGACACCAGCCTTGCGCTGACCACCACTCAGGCCGGCGCCGTCGGCAGTGCGCTGTTGCTGAGTTCGGCGACCGCGGGTTTCCTGCTGGCCTCCCGGGTGCGGCGGACCGGCGCCCGGGTCCTGGCCCGTCTCGGGCTCGCCCTGGCCGTCCTCGGCTACGGCGCCGCCTCGCTCACCACCGCCGTCCCGGCCGTCGTCGCCGGCGTGCTCCTCGGCGGCTTCGGGTCGGGTACGGCGATGACGGTCGCCGCCACCCGGATCGCCACCGAGAAGGACCCCCACCGCGCCTCCACCGCGGGGCTGCTGACCGTGTCCGCGCTGGCCGGCGCGGTGTATCTGACGGTGCCGCACCTCGGCCGGGCGCACGGGCTCCCGCTGGCCGCGATCGCGCTGACCGCGCTCGCGGTGTGGCCACTGACCGGCCGGCGACGTGCTGTGCTGGTCCCTCGCGCAGAACTCCCTGTGGGGCGTCAGCGGCCGGATCGGGCTGACGCAGGCCGGCCTGGGCGACGCCGCCCTCGGTGTCGTCTTCGCCGTGGCGCTCGGCGCGGGACTGGTCGGCGTACTGGTGGCCGGCGCGCTCGGGCCGCGGCTGGGGCGGGCGATGCCCGTCGGGGCGGGGACGGTGGTCATCGCCGTCTGCATCGCCCTGACCGCGTCCGCGACCACTCCCACGGCCTTCGCGGCCGGGGAGATCGCCTGGAACACGCTGTACCCGGTCGTGCTGTCGTACCTGATCGGCCTCGCCGCCTCACTCGACCCGCGCGGCCGCTGGGCGGTCCTCGTCGGGTCGGCGTCCTCGCTGGGCACGGCGGCCGGGCCGCTGGCCGGCGGTGTGCTGTCGGCGCAGGCCGGCTACCCGGTGATGGGCCTGGTCCTCGGCGCCGGTCTGCTGCTGGTCGCCGCCCCGATGACCGCCGTCGCCCTGCACACCGGCGG
>NZ_RAIF01000012.1:911491-950103 GCF_003671715.1 Streptomyces sp. E2N166
CCACCGGCACACCGAGCGGTGCGGTACCGGAGGTCGGTGCCACGGAGCAGCCGGTCGTGGAGATCGACATGGACGCCCCCGCCGTCCCCGTCCAGCGCGACTACGACACGGCGGGACCCCGGGCGTCCGCGGCCGCGCCGGGGTCCGGGACGGGCTGAGCCGGACTATCCGAACTCGTACGCCTCCACCTCGGCCAGGTAGCGCGCCCGCAGTTCCTCCTCGTCCTCCAGGAAGGAGGCGAGGAAGGAGTTGCGGGCGAGCTCCCGCAGCCGCTCGTCGGTGAGGCCCAGGGCCTCGCGTACGGCGTCGAAGTTGTCGCCCGCGTAGCCGCCGAAGTAGGCGGGGTCGTCGGAGTTGACCGTGCACATGAGGCCCGCGTCGAGCATCGCGGGCAGCGGGTGGCCGGCGAGGGTGTCGACCGTGCGCAGCCGGACGTTGGACAGCGGGCACAGGGTGAGCGGGACGCGCTCGCGCACCAGCCGCTCGACCAGCGCCGGGTCCTCGACCGAGCGCAGGCCGTGGTCGATCCGCTCGACGCCGAGGACGTCCAGGGCCTCGACGACGTACTCCGGCGGCCCCTCCTCGCCCGCGTGGGCGACCCGCCGCAGCCCGAGGGCGGCGGCGGCCTCGTACACCTCGCGGAACTTGGCCGGCGGGTGGCCGACCTCGGCGGAGTCCAGGCCGACGCCCGTGAGGCGGTCGAGGTACGGCTTCGCCGCGACGAGGGTCGCCAGCGCCGACTCGGCGGACTCGTCGCGCAGGAAGCACATGATGAGGCGGGTGGAGACGCCGTGGTTGTCGCGGCTGGTACTCAGCGCCCGCCACAGGCCCTCCACGACCGTGCCCATCTCCACGCCCCGGGCGAGGTGCGCCTGCGGGTCGAAGAAGATCTCCGCGTGCCGTATGCCCTGCGCGGCGGCCCGGGCGAGGTAGGCGTTCGCCAGGTCCTCGAAGTCCCGTTCGGTGCGCAGGACGGCCATGAGCTCGTAGTACAGGTTCAAAAAGGACTGGAGGTCCTCGAACCGGTACGCCTCTCTCAGCGCGTCCTCGTCCGCGTACGGCAGGGGCACGCCGTTGCGGGCGGCCAGCTCGAAGGCCAGCTCGGGCTCCAGGGTGCCTTCGATGTGGAGGTGCAGTTCAGCTTTGGGCAAGGACATCAGAGCATCGTACGACCGGTTTATCGACGTTTCGGAACCGGGACTCTGAGGAGGTCGTGGGCCACGGTCAGCTCCCCCTCGTAGCCGGCCGCCCGTGCCTGCCGTTCGAACTCCACGGGGTCGGAGTAGCGCTGGCTGAAGTGGGTGAGGACCAGGTGCCGTACGCCCGCGTCCCGGGCGACCCGCGCCGCCTGGCCGGCGGTGAGGTGGCCGTGGTCGGTGGCGAGGCGCTCGTCCTCGTCGAGGAACGTGGACTCGATGACCAGCAGGTCGCAGCCCTCGGCGAGCGCGTGCACGCCCTCGCACAGCCGGGTGTCCATGACGAACGCGAACCGCTGGCCGCGCCGGACCTCGCTGACGTCGTCGAGCGGGACGCCGTCCAGCGAGCCGTCACGCTGGATGCGGCCCACGTCGGGGCCCTCGATGCCGTGCGCGGCGAGGCGTTCGGGCAGCATGCGGCGGCCGTCGGGCTCGGTGAGGCGGTAGCCGTAGGACTCGACCGAGTGGGAGAGCTTGCGGGCGTCGAGGGTGTAGGCGTGGGTGACGGCCAGGACGCCGTCGGTGGCGACCGGGGCCTCGGTGAGGGCGACCGTCTCGCGGTAGGCGGTGGCGTACCGCAGGCGGTCGAAGAAGCGCTGCCCGGAGCGCGGGTAGTGGGCGGTGACCTCGTGCGGGACCTGGTCGAGGTTGATGCGCTGGATGACGCCCGCGAGGCCGAGGCTGTGGTCGCCGTGGAAGTGCGTGACGCAGATCCGGTTCAGGTCGTGGGCGGCGACCCCGGCGCGCAGCATCTGGCGCTGCGTGCCCTCGCCGGGGTCGAACAGGATGCCCTCGCCGTCCCAGCGCAGCAGGTAGCCGTTGTGGTTGCGGTGCCGGGTCGGGACCTGGCTGGCGGTGCCGAGGACGACGAGTTCACGTACGGACATCGTGGGTTATCCGGGTCGTCCCGGTTATCCGGGGGGCCATTCGAGGCCGCGGCCGCCGAGGACGTGGGCGTGCGTGTGCCAGACGGTCTGGCCCGCGCCGGTGCCGGTGTTGAAGATCGTGCGGTAGCTGTCGAGCTTCTCCTGGTCCGCGATCGCCCGCGTCTCGCGCAGGACGTCCGCGGCGAGTTCCGGGGCACCGGCGGCGAGGGCCGCGGCGTCCCGGTAGTGGGCCTTGGGGATCACCAGGACGTGGGTGGGCGCCTGGGGGTTGATGTCCCGGAAGGCGACGGTCGTGTCCGTCTCACGGACGATCGTCGCGGGGATCTGACCTGCGACGATCTTGCAGAACAGACAGTCGTCCTGTGGCTCGCCTGTCATGGGGCGGCTCCTTTTGGTGGTGATCTTCTGGGGAGCATGCTATCCGCCGAGCTGCGGACAATCGTGCCTCCCCCAGTGCCTGAACCGCCTGGGAGGTACCCCCAGGGCGGCACGGGTGGGCGCTGGGGCTCCCCCCTCTGGGGGGAGGCACCCGCAACGCCGGGCCGCGACCCCGGCCCCCGGGCCGACACGGTCACCGGGCGCGGCTAGGGCAACGTGGGCGGGGTCTTCGCCGGGGTCTCCTCCAGCGCCTCCAGCGCCAGCCGGATCGCCTCGTCCAGCTGGGGATCGCGGCCCGCCGCGTGGTCCTGCGGGCGCTGCGGGACCTCCACGTCCGGGTCGACGCCGTGGTTCTCCACGCCCCAGCCGTAACCCTCCAGCCAGAACGCGTACTTGGGCTGGGTGATCAGCGTGCCGTCGACCAGGCGGTAGCGGCTGTCGATGCCGATGACGCCGCCCCAGGTGCGGGTGCCGACGACCGGGCCGATGCCGAGTGCCTTGATCGCGGCGTTGACGATGTCGCCGTCGGAGCCGGAGAACTCGTTGGCGACGGCGACGACCGGGCCGCGGGGCGCGTCCAGCGGATAGCTGGCCGGCCGCATGCCGCGCGGCAGGTCCCAGCCGACGATGCGCCGGGCGAGCTTCTCGACGACCAGTTGGGAGGTGTGGCCGCCGCGGTTCTCGCGGACGTCGACGACCAGGCCTTCCCGGGCCACCTCGACGCGCAGGTCGCGGTGGATCTGGGCCCAGCCGGGGGCCTGCATGTCGGGGACGTGGAGGTAGCCGAGCCGGCCGCCGGACTTCTCGTGGACGTAGGCGCGGCGGTCGGTGACCCAGGCGTGGTAGCGCAGGGGCTCCTCGTCGGCGAGGGGGACGACGACGGCGTGCCGCGGTTCGCCGCCGCCGGACGGGGAGATGGTCAGCTCGACGGGCTTGCCCGCCGTGCCGACCAGCAGCGGACCGGGCCCGGTGACCGGGTCGACGCCCTGTCCGGCGACCGCGACGATCGCGTCCCCGGCGCGGACGGCGACGCCGGGCGCGGCGAGCGGGGAGCGGGCGTCGGGGTCGGAGGTCTCCGAGGGCAGGACTCGGTCGATGCGCCAGGTGCCGTCCTCGTGCCGGGACAGGTCGGCGCCGAGCAGGCCCTGCCGGGCGCCGCCGCCGTGGCCGCCGCGCGGGGTGACGTAGGCGTGCGAGGTGCCCAGTTCGCCGTGCACCTCCCACAGGAGGTCGACCAGGTCGTCGTGGGTGGCGAGGCGGTCGAGGACGGGCCGGTAGCGGTCGAGTACGCCGTCCCAGTCGACGCCGTTCATGTCGGGCCGCCAGAAGTGGTCCCGCATGATCCGGCCGGTCTCGTCGTACATCTGCCGCCACTCGGCGGCCGGGTCGACGGTCTGCCGCACGCGGCTCAGGTCGACGGTGATGTTGGTGTCGCTGTCCTCGTCGCCGGAGGCCCGCCGGTCGCTGGGGACGACCTTGAGGCGTCCGTCGGTCCACAGCAGCACCCGCTTGCCGTCGCCGCTGACCTCGAAGTGGTCGGCGTCGGCGGCGAGGTGCTCGACGCGCTGCTGGGCCAGGTCGTAGCGTTCCAGCTCGGTGTGCGGGTCGGGGGCGTCCGGGGTGGCACGGGAGGCGCCGAGCACGCCGGTGACCGGGTGGCGCAGCCACAGGACGCCGTCCTTGGCGGCGCGCAGCCGGGAGTAGCGGGCGGCCTCGACGGGGAACGGCACGATGCGGTCGGCGAGGCCCTCGATGTCGATCCGGGTGGTCGGGGTGCCCTCGCTGTCGGGGGTCTCGTCCCGGTCCGGGGTCTCGAAGGGGCGGCCGTGGCGCTGCGGGCCGAAGGGCGACGGGGTGGTCGCGGCCAGCGTGATCAGGTACGGGCGGGCGCCCTCGACGAAGGCCAGGTCGAAGACGTGCTCGTCGTAGACCGGGTCGAAGGAACGGGTGGAGAGGAAGGCGAGGTGCTTGCCGTCCAGGGTGAAGGTCGGCGAGTAGTCCTTGAAGCGCAGCGGGGTCGCCTCGCTCACCGACAGGTCGGTGGTGTTGGCGAGCTTGAGCTGGCGCAGCGGTTCGGGGCCGGGGTGGGACCAGGCGAGCCAGGCGGAGTCGGGCGAGAAGACCAGCCCGGACGCGTCGCCGTTGTCGCTGCGGTCGACCTCGCGGACCTCTCCGGTCTCCCGCTCGACGAGCAGGACCCGACCGTCGTGCGAGGCGACGGCGGCACGGCTGCCGTCCGGTGCCATGGCGAGGACGAGCACCCGGCCGAGCTGCCCGGCGGCGAGGCGCCGCGCGGTGGCGCCGGGCGCGAGTCCGGTGGCGGGCGCGAACTCCAGGGCGTCGTCGCCCTCGGCGTCCGTCACCCACACCACCCACTCCTCGCCGTCCGCGCGGAAGGTGCGCGGCAGCCGGGTGCGTACGCCGGGCTGCGCGGCCAGCGCGCGGGCCGGTCCGGCGCGGTGGGTGACCCAGTGCACGCCGCCGCGTACGGCGACGGCACTGCCGCGCGCGGTGTGGTCGGGGGACGCGGAGCCGAACCAGCGGGCGGCGTTCACCGGGTACGCCTGGAGGTCGACGCGCGAGCCGCCGAGCCGGATGTCGAGCCGGCGCGGTTCGGCCGCGTCCAGGTCGTCCAGCACCCAGAGTTCGCCGGCGCGGGAGTAGACGACGCGGGTGCCGTCGGTGGCGGCGTGCCGGGCGTAGAAGCCGTCGAGAGGGGTGTGCCGGCGCAGGTCGGAGCCGTCGGCGAGGGAGGAGTAGAGCGCGCCGGTGCCTTCGTGGTCGGAGAGGAACGCGATCCGGTCGCCGACCCAGAAGGGGTACTCGATGTTGCCGTCGATGTCGCTGTGCAGCCGGGTGAACTCCCCTGCCGCCCCGGCATCTCCGTCGGCGTCGGCGTCGATCCACAACTTGCCCGCCGTGCCGCCCCGGTAGCGCTTCCACCAGGCGGCCTCGCGGCCCATCGGCGCGGACAGCAGCACGGTGCGCGGGCCGTGAGCGACATCGCCGACGGGCCCGTACGGCAGGGTGGTGGCCGGTCCGCCGTCGAGCGGGACGGCGCGGGCCCAACTGCGGCGCAGGCTGGCCTGCCCGTAGGTGCTGAGGGCGAGGACCCGTCCGTCCGGGGTCCAGCCGCGCACCTGGGTCTTCAGGCTGCCCCAGTGCGTGAGGCGCTTGGCGGGGCCGCCGTCGGCGGAGGCGATGTGCACCTCGGGTGCGCCGTCGCGGGTGGAGGTCCAGGCGACCGTGGCGCCGTCGGGCGATACGCGGGGGTGGTTGACGGGCACGTTGTCGGCGCTGACCCGCCAGGCCCGGCCGCCGTCGAGCGGGGCGAGCCACACGTCGTCCTCGGCGGTGAAGGCGACCAACTCGCCGTGCGGGTGCGGAAAGCGGAGGTAGGCAGACGCTGCGGGCTGTGTCACCCCCTCACCCTATGCAGGGGCGGGGTCCGCCGACAGAGGTTCGGATCACTTACCGGCCACCGGCCCGCCGGGCTATTTGCCCTCCACCGGGCGGCAGTGGGGATCGTCCGGGCACCAGATGGTCCGGGTGACGGTCACCGTGGGCCCCGGCTGGTGCTGGGTGGGCCGATTCGCGGGCGGGGCGCTCGTGGCGTCGCAGTTCCCCAGCCCCTTGACGCGGAACCACTCCTTGCCGTCCACCTTCGCGGTCAGATCACCGCGTACACAGGCTCCGTTGACGACCCGGGTCACCTCGCCGTCGACGGTGATGTCCTGTCCGCCGTCGGTCTTCCCCTCGCAGTCGACGGAGGCGACGGTGTCCTCGCCCGCCGAGGCGGTGGCGCCGTCTTCCCCGAAGGAGGCGGTGCAGGTGAGCCACCGCACCTCCGCCTTCCGCCGCTCCAGTTCGCGCGTCACGGTCTGGTCGGTCGTGTACGCCACGGACGCCGAGCTGAGCCCGCCCGGGTCGCACGCGCCGACACCGCCGACGGCGACGACCGCGCCGACGACCACCGCAGCCGCGCGCCGAATCCGCCTCAATGCCCCCATGAGGGGCAGCCTGCCACCGGTGCGGGGCGGACGGTAGGGCGCATACGGCCACTCCTCACTACCGTGTGGGGAATGCACAGCGGACGCCGGCGCAGAAGGCTGGTCGTGGACGAAACAACCACCTACATATGGTCGGTGCGTCACCGGCACAGCGTCACGGGGCCCTGCCAGGAGGTGCTCACCCTCTCCAGGGAGGGGACGAGGACGAGGGTCCTTCTGCTCTTCCCGGGCGGGCAGGGACGGTTCGTCCCCGACGGCTGGCTGCCGTCGGGCTGCGTGGCCATGGGGGACGCGTCGCTCAACCTGCACGAACCCGGTGTCGTACGGGGCTTCGTCGACGAGGCGGCCCGGCGCGGGCTGCTCGACCGGTCGGCGGACCTGGACGGCTGGGAACTGTTCCGGGCGGTGGCGTCGGCGCTCGGCCGGCCGGCGTCCTGACGCGTCAGGACCAGCGGCCGGTGCGGGCCAGGAGTACCGCCGTCGCCGCGGTACCGGCGGTGGAGGTGCGCAGGACACTGCGTCCCAGGCGGTAGGGCTTCGCGCCGGCCTCGGCGAAGAGGGCCAGCTCCTCCGGGGAGACCCCGCCTTCGGGACCGACGACCAGCACGATGTCCCCGGCGGTGGGGAGTTCGGTGGCGGCCAGTGGCTCGTCGCCGCTCTCGTGGAGTACGGCCGCGAAGTCGGCGTCGGCCAGAAGTGACGCAACCTGCTTGCTCGTCGCCGCGTCCGCGACGTCGGGGAAGCGGACCCGGCGGGACTGCTTGCCGGCCTCCCGGGCCGTCGCCCGCCACTTGCCGAGCGCCTTCAGGCCGCGGTCGCCCTTCCACTGCGTGATGCAGCGGGACGCCGCCCAGGGCACGATCGCGTCGACGCCGACCTCGGTCATCGTCTCGACGGCCAGCTCGCCGCGGTCGCCCTTGGGCAGGGCCTGGACGACGGTGACACGGGGCCGCTCCGGCGGTTCCTCGTGAACCGTCTCCAGTCCCGTGACGACCAGGCGGTCCTTGTCCTCGGCGGACTTCACCACGCCCTCGGCCCAGCGTCCGCGCCCGTCGGTGAGGACGACGTCCTCGCCGGCCCGCAGCCGCTTCACGGAGACGGCGTGCCGTCCCTCGGGGCCGTCCAGGACGTACTCCCCTCCGGGCAGGTCCCCCGGCCGGAGGGAGTCCACCACGAACACCGGCGCCGTCATCGGCCCGTACCTCCCGTCACGAATCCTGACAACGCTGTCCCGGCGGCCGTGAGTTCCGCCGCCAGCACCTCCACCAGTTGCCCGGCGGGCAGCTCCCGGGCCATCCGGTGACCCTGCCCCGCCCAGAGCGCCATGCCCTGCGCGTCGCCCGCCTTCGCCGCCGCCTTGCGCAGCGGGGCGGTGAGGTGGTGCACCTCCGGGTAGGCGGCGGGGGCGTAGGGGCCGTGCTCGCGCAGGAAGCGGTTGACCAGGCCGCGGGCGGGGCGGCCGGAGAAGGCGCGGGTGAGTTCCGTGCGGACGAAGAGGGGGTTGGTCAGCGCCTGCTTGTGCAGGGCGTGCGCGCCGGACTCGGGGGTGGCGAGGAAGGCGGTGCCGAGCTGGGCGGCGCTCGCGCCGGCCGCGAGGACCGCGGCGATCTGGCCGCCGCGCATGATGCCGCCGGCGGCGACGATCGGCAGGCTCACCGCCTCCCGGACCTGGGCGACCAGCGACAGCAGTCCGGTGCCGGCGCCGCCCGTCTCGGGGTGGTCCCGGTGCGTGCCCTGGTGTCCGCCGGCCTCGACGCCCTGCGCGATCACCGCGTCGGCGCCGGACAGCTCCACGGCCCGGGCCTCCTCCGCGGTGGTCGCGGCGGCCAGGGCGAAGGTGCCCACGCGGTGCAGCGAGTCGACGACCTCGCGGCTGGGGACGCCGAAGTGGAACGACACCACCGGCACCGGGTTGTCCAGCAGCACCGCGATCTTGGTGTCGTAGCCGTCGTCCCGGCCGCACTCGGGGTCGCCCAGCTCCGTCTCGTACCAGGCGGCCTCGCCGGCCAGCTGGTGGGCGTAGACGCCGACGGCGGCGGCATTCGAGGGCGCGGCGTCAGCCGCTCCGGTGGAACCGGTGCCCGCACCGGGGGTCTCGGGCTGCGGCATGAAGAGGTTGACGCCGAAGGGGCGGTTCGTCAGTCCCCGCAGCTGCTTGATCTCCTGGTACATCCCGTCCGCGGTCTTGTACCCGGCGGCGAGGAATCCCAGCCCGCCCGCCTCGCAGACCGCGGCGGCGAGCTGCGGCACGGAGACGCCGCCCGCCATGGGCGCCTGCACGATCGGGTAGGGGAAAAGATCGGTCAGTGCGGAGGACATGACGGCATGTTGTCACGTCCTCCGAACAAGTCCGAATCCGGGCTTCCGTTGGCATACGCCAGGAGCATCCGCATCGGAAGGCCCCTGGCGGCACGCCGTGACCGGTGCCCGTCAGCGCCCGTTGAAGGCGTCCTTCAGCCGCGAGAACAGTCCCTGCCGCCCGGGCTGACAGTGCCCACCCGGGGGGCGACCCCCGGACCCCCGGCAGACCCCCGAGCGCCACGCCGACAAGCAGGCACAGCCCTCGGGACCACCACGTCAGCGCCCGTTGAAGGCGTCCTTCAGCCGCGAGAACAGTCCCTGCTGCCCGGGCTGGAACTGCCCCGTCGGCCGTTCCTCGCCACGCAGCGCGGCCAGCTCGCGCAGCAGGCGTTCCTGCTCGGGGTCGAGCTTGCTCGGGGTCATGACCTCGACGTGGACGATGAGGTCGCCCCGGCCGCCGCCGCGCAGGTGGGTGACGCCGCGGCCGTGCAGCGGGATCGACTGGCCGGACTGGGTGCCCGGGCGGATGTCGACCTCCTCCATGCCGTCGAGCGTCTCCAGCGGCACCTTCGTGCCGAGGGCCGCCGCCGTCATCGGGATGGTGACCGTGCAGTGCAGGTCGTCGCCGCGCCGCTGGAAGGTCGAGTGGGGCAGCTCGTGGATCTCGACGTACAGGTCACCGGCGGGACCGCCGCCGGGGCCGACCTCGCCCTCGCCCGCGAGCTGGATCCGGGTGCCGTTGTCGACACCGGCCGGGATCTTCACGGTCAGCGTGCGCCGGGAGCGGACCCGGCCGTCGCCCGCGCACTCGGGGCACGGGGTCGGGACGACGGTGCCGAAGCCCTGGCACTGGGGGCAGGGGCGCGAGGTCATGACCTGGCCCAGGAAGGACCGGGTGACCTGCGAGACCTCGCCGCGGCCGCGGCACATGTCACACGTCTGGGCCGACGTGCCGGGGGCCGCGCCCTCGCCGTTGCAGGTGTTGCAGACGACCGCGGTGTCGACCTGGATGTCCTTGGTCGTGCCGAAGGCCGCCTCGTCCAGCTCGACCTCGATGCGGATCATCGCGTCCTGGCCCCGGCGGGTGCGCGAGCGCGGTCCGCGCTGCGACGCCGTACCGAAGAACGCGTCCATGATGTCCGAGAAGTTCCCGAAGCCGCCCGCGCCGAAGCCGCCCGCGCCGCCGCCGGCGGCCTGCGAGAGGGGGTCGCCGCCGAGGTCGTAGACCTGCTTCTTCTGCGGGTCCGACAACACCTCGTAGGCGGCGTTGATCTCCTTGAACCGCTCCTGGGTCTTCGGATCGGGGTTGACGTCCGGGTGCAGCTCGCGGGCGAGCCTCCGGAACGCCTTCTTGATCTCGTCCTGGGAAGCGTCGCGGCGCACGCCGAGTACGGCGTAGTAGTCCGTGGCCACCTACGACTCCGCCAGGATCTGTCCGACGTACCGTGCCACTGCGCGTACCGCTCCCATCGTTCCCGGGTAGTCCATGCGGGTCGGTCCGACCACGCCGAGCTTGGCAACCGCCTCGCCGCCCGAACCGTAGCCCACCGACACGACGGACGTGGAGTTGAGTCCTTCGTGGGCGTTCTCATGACCGATACGGACGGTCACGCCCGGATCCTTCGCCTCGCCGAGCAGCTTGAGGAGCACGACCTGCTCCTCCAGCGCCTCGAGGACGGGTCGGATCACCAAGGGGAAGTCGTGCCCGAAGCGGGTCAGATTGGCGGTGCCGCCGATCATCAGCCGCTCCTCGTTCTCCTCGACCAGCGTCTCCAGGAGAGTGGAGAGCACGGTGGAGACCGTACCGCGATCCTCGGCCCCGAAGGCCTCCGCCAGATCTTCCACCAGGCTCGGCACGTCCGAGAAACGGCGCCCGGCGACCCGGCTGTTGAGCCGCGCCCGCAGGTCCGCGAGGGACGCCTCGCCGAACGGCGCCGGGCAGTCGACCATCCGCTGCTCGACCCGGCCGGTGTCCGTGATCAGCACGAGCATCAGCCGCGCGGGCGCCAGGGAGAGCAACTCCACGTGCCGCACGGTCGAGCGGGTCAGCGACGGATACTGCACGACGGCGACCTGCCGGGTCAGCTGCGCGAGCAGCCGCACCGTGCGGGCCACCACGTCGTCGAGGTCTACGGCGCCCTCCAGGAAGTTCTGGATGGCGCGCCGCTCGGGCGGGGTCATCGGCTTGACGCCGGCCAGCTTGTCGACGAAGAGCCGGTAGCCCTTGTCGGTCGGGATGCGCCCGGCGCTGGTGTGCGGCTGGGCGATGAACCCCTCGTCCTCCAGGGCCGCCATGTCATTGCGCACGGTGGCCGGGGAGACGCCGAGGTTGTGCCGCTCGGTGAGGGCCTTGGAGCCGACCGGCTCCTCGGTGCCGACGTAGTCCTGGACGATGGCGCGCAGCACCTGGAGCCTGCGTTCACTGAGCACTCGCGCACACCTCCCGAAGTCGTCCGCCCGGCGATTTGCCCGTCTTCGCCTGTCTCACTGTCTGTTCCTGGCACTCACGGCGTGCGAGTGCCAGACTTCCCCGGCCCAGTGTACGGCCGTGGGGTACGCCCCCGGCAAGGCCGGGGCCGTGCCGCCGTGAACAGAGGTGTCACGGCGCTAGCGTCGTCGTCGTGACGGTGACTTGGGAAGACCTGGGATGGGAGCGGCTGGCGGCCGGGGTGGGGCGGCGCCGGCTGCCGGTGTGGGACTGCACCGCGGGGCTGGTCGTCGGCGCCGGCGCGGCCCTGGTGGTGGACGCGGGGTCGAGCCTCGGCGAGGGCGCCCGGTTGCGCGCGGGGGCGCAGGAGCTCGCCGGTCACCGTGTGACACATCTCGCGCTGACCCACCCGCACTTCGACCACGTCTTCGGCGCCGCCGCGTTCGCGGGCGCCGAGGTCTACGGCGCGGTGGGCACGGACGCGGTGTTCGCGCGGGGCGGACACGGAAGGGAGGCGCTGCGCTCGGACGCGGTGGCGGAAGGGCTGGACGCGCGGCGGGCGGAGGAGGCGGCCGACGCACTCGTCCGCGTCCGCCACGAGGTCTGCGGCGAGTGGACGCTGGACCTGAGCGGCGGCCGGCAGGTGCTGCTCGCCAACGTGGGCCCGGGACACACCGGCCACGACCTCGCGGTGCTGGTGCCGGGCGACCCGGAGGTCGTCTTCTGCGGCGACCTGGTCGAGGAGTCCGGTGAGCCGCAGGCGGGCCCCGACGCCGTACCGTCGCACTGGCCCGCCGCCCTGGACCGGCTGCTCGATCTCGGCGGCGAGGACGCGCTGTACGTCCCCGGTCACGGTGCGGTGGTGGACGCGGCGTTCGTCAGGGCCCAACGGGACGCGCTCGCCGCGCGGTTCGGCGTGCCGCGCTGATCACGGCGGATCCGGTTCGGCGTGTCGCGTCGATCACGGCGCGCCCACTCCTCGTATCGTCATGAGAATGCGCCAGTACTCCGCCGACCTGACCCCTTCGTGGAAGAAGCCGCAGCCGGTACCGGAGGTCCCGGCCGACCCCGGCCTGGTGGTCGAGGAACCCGGCACCGGTTTCTGCGGCGCGGTGGTCGGCTGCGAGGCGGGCACGGTGACCCTGGAGGACCGCTTCGGCAAGCACCGCGTCTTCCCCATGGAGCCGCGCGGCTTCCTGCTGGAGGGACGGGTGGTGACGCTGGTCCGGCCGTCGTCCGGTCCGGTACGTCCCACCCGTACGGCGTCGGGCTCGGTGGCGGTCCCGGGGGCACGGGCGCGCGTGGCCCGCGCCGGGCGCATCTACGTCGAGGGCCGGCACGACGCCGAACTGGTCGAGAAGGTGTGGGGCGACGACCTGCGCGTCGAGGGCGTGGTCGTGGAGTACCTGGGAGGCGTGGACGATCTGCCGTCGATCGTCGCCGACTTCGCCCCGGGGCCGGACGCGCGGCTGGGTGTCCTGGTGGACCACCTGGTGCCGGGTTCGAAGGAGTGGCGGATCGCGGAGGCGGTGACGAGCGAGCACGCGCTGGTCGTCGGCCATCCCTTCATCGACATCTGGGAGGCGGTGAAGCCGTCGGCGCTGGGGATCGACGGCTGGCCCCGGGTGCCGCGCGGGCAGGACTGGAAGACGGGGGTGTGCCGGGCACTGGGGTGGCCGTCCGAGAACACCGGGGCGGTGTGGCAGGCGATCCTGGCGCGGGTGGGCTCGTACCGGGACCTGGAGCCGGAACTGCTGGGCAGCGTGGAACGACTCATCGATCACGTGACCGTGCCCTGAGTGTCGTCCGGGCGTTGACCTGCCGGGACTGGCGGACTGCTCTCCGCCGCTGTGGAGGAGGTCCGTCGGTCGGCTCGTCCACGCGGCCGGGCAGTTCCCGCTCGCCGCCGAAGCGGGGACGACCCCCTCAGTCCACCAGGTCCCGCACCACCGCGTCCGCCAGCAACCGCCCGCGCAGCGTCAGCACCGCGTGCCCGTCCTCGTACGGCCCCTCTTGGAGGAGCCCGTCGGACAGCGCCCGGCGCGACGCGGCGAGCCCCGCATCCCGCAGCAGCGACAGCGGCACCCCTTCCCGGAGGCGCAGCTCCAGCAGGACGCGCTCCACCCGCCGGTCCTCGTCCGTCAGGACCTCCCGCCCGGCCCCCGGCGACTTCCCGGCCGCCAGCGCCCCCGCGTAGGCCCCCGGATGCTTCACGTTCCACCACCGCACGCCGCCCACGTGGGAGTGCGCGCCCGGCCCCGCGCCCCACCAGTCGGCGCCCCGCCAGTACAGCTCGTTGTGCAGGCAGCGCCCCGCGTCCGAGGTGGCCCAGTTCGACACCTCGTACCAGTCGAAGCCCGCCGCCGACAGCGTCTCCTCCGCGATCAGGTAGCGGTCGGCGTGGACGTCGTCGTCGGTCATGGGGACCTCGCCGCGCCGGATGCGGCGGGCCAGCCGGGTGCCCTCCTCGACGATCAGCGCGTATGCCGAGACGTGGTCCGGGCCGGCCCCGAGCGCCGCGTCCAGCGAGGCGCGCCAGTCGTCGTCGGTCTCGCCGGGGGTGCCGTAGATCAGGTCCAGGTTGACGTGGTCGAAGCCGGCCGCGCGGGCCTCGGCGACGCAGGCCTCCGGGCGGCCCGGGGTGTGAGTGCGGTCCAGCACCTTCAGGACGTGCTGCTTCGCGCTCTGCATGCCGAAGGAGATCCGGTTGAAGCCGCCCTCGCGGAGCGTGGCGAGGTAGGCCGGGTCGACCGACTCCGGGTTGGCCTCCGTCGTCACCTCCGCGTCCGCCGCGAGACCGAACTCGTCGCGGATCGCGTGCAGCATCCGCACCAGGTCGCCGGCGGCCAGCAAGGTGGGCGTACCGCCGCCGACGAAGACCGTGCGGACCTCGCGGGGGTCGTCGCCGAGCACCTTGCGGGCCAGGCGGACCTCGTCGACGAGCGTCTCGGCGTAGTTGTCGCGGGAGGCGAGGACGCCGCCGGTGCCGCGCAGCTCGGTCGCGGTGTAGGTGTTGAAGTCGCAGTAGCCGCAGCGCGTCGCGCAGTACGGCACGTGCAGGTAGAAGCCGAGGGGGCGGCCGGCGGCGCCGGCGAGCGCGGACGCCGGGAGGGCGCCGTCGGCGGGGACGGGCTCGCCGTCGGGGAGTGCGGAGGGCATGCGTTCCATTGTCCCGCACCCGCGTGTGTCCCCCGCCCGGCGCTCAATCCGCCTGGAGCACCAGCAGCGCCAGATCGTCCTCGGGGGGCCGGGGCCCGAACTCGTACACCAGCCGCCTGATGCGCTCGGCGACCAGCCCGGCGTCCAGCCCCGCGCAACCGGAGAGCGCGACGGCGAGGCCGTCCCCGTCGTCGAACTGCCGGGAGCCGCTGCGCCGCTCGGTGACCCCGTCCGTGACGCAGAGCAGGGTGTCGCCGGACCGCAGATCGAAGGTCTCGCTGGTGTACGTGGCGTCCTCGACGACGCCGAGCAGGGTCTGCGGCCGCGCGACCGTGCGCACCGTACCGCCGGGGTCGAGAAGCAGCGGCAGCGGGTGCCCGGCGGAGGCGAGGGTGCAGCGGACGCCGCCGTCGAAGGGGACCAGTTCGCCGTAGAGCAGGGACAGGAAGCGGGTCTGCGGTCCGTCGCCCGGGGCAACCGCAGGGCCGACGGCGACCAGCGCGCGGGCTGCGGCGTCCGCGGCCTCGGTGGCGTCGTCGAGGAGGAGCTGGTTGAGGCGGTCGAGGACGTCGGGGACGCCGTACTCCTCGCGGGCCAGCAGCCGCAGCCAGGGCCGGGCGAGGCCGATGACGACGGCGGCCTCGGGGCCCTTGCCCTGGACGTCGCCGACGGCGAAGCACCAGCGGCCGTCGCCGGCCGGGAAGAGGTCGTAGAAGTCGCCGCTGGGGCCGCCCTTGTCGCACGGCTCGTAGACGAGGGCGCTGCGCACGCCGGGGATCTCGGCGACCGCGCCGGGCAGCAGGCCGCGCTGGAGGACGGCGCTGATGGTGGCCTGCCGGGCGTACTGGCGTGCGGCGCCGATGGCGAGCGCCACCCGGCGGCTGAGGTCCTCGACCAGGCCGGTGATCTCGTCGGGGAAGCCGGGGGTGCCGGTGCGCCCGATGACCAGGGTGCCCAGGGGCCGGCCGCCGGCGACCAGGCGGTAGGCGAGCGCGGCACCGTGCGTGCCGTCCGGACCCAGCGCCTCGCCGGGCCAGGGGTGGGCGACGGGGCCGGAGCGCCACAGGTCACGCGGGCGGGGCGGGTCCTTCTCCAGGGCTCGGCGCAGTTCCTCGATGTGGCCCTCGCTGCCGTGCCAGACGCGGGCCAGCCGCGCTCCCACGGCCGCCCCGGGGTCGTCGCTCCAGGCTCCCCGGCCCAGGGACTCGTCCTCCAGCCACACGGCGCACCAGTCGGCGAGCCGCGGCACGATCAGCTGGCCGGTGAGGGAGGCCACCAGATCCTCGTCCAGCTGCCCCGCCAGGAGGTCGGAGGCCTCGGCGAGGAAGGACAGGGCACCCCGGCCCAGCCACTCCCGGTCGCGAACACCGCGCCGAACGGTCCTGGCCGTTCCGTTCCGCCAGTCGCCGCCGCTCCGGCTCTCCGAGCCGTACAGGACCGGCTGCCCCTCCAGGACCGGCTGCCCCTCCAGGACCGGGCGGCCCTCCAGGACCGGGCGGCCGTCCAGGACCATCTGCCCGTCCAGGGGCATCTCGCCACCCGGGACACCCGGGACACCCGAGGCCCCCGGAACCCCCGGAACCCCCGGAGCCCCCGCGACGCCCAGACCCGCCGTCGGACCTCCGGCCCCCTCCCCCGGCAGTTCAGTGCCCGTCGGCTCAGAGCGTCGCGCCCCGAGCCCCCCGGCGTACGCCTCGATCTGTTCGGCGGTCTCGGCGCCCGCGGCCGGAAGGCGTGCCCACACCGTCTTGGTGCCCGGGCGGTACGTGATGCCCCAGGCCTCCGAGAGCACGGCGACGAGCCGCAGGCCGCGCCCGTACTCGGGGATCTCGTGCGGCGTCTCGTGGTCGCCGCTCCTCGGGGCGCGGGAGGGGTGGTGGTCCGTGGCCTCGACGACGAGGGTGCCCGTCTCCTCCAGACGGCAGCCCACCTCGACGTCCGTGCCGGCGTGCACGACGGCGTTGGTGACCAGCTCGCTGACGACGACCAGGGCGTCGGCGGCGAGATGCTCGGTCAGCTGTTCCGTGCCGGGCAGGCCGAGCTCGGCCCAGTCGGCGAGCGCCGCCCGCACCATCTCCCGGGCCGCGCCCGGCGCCAGCGAGCTTCCGAGCAGGGTCACGTGCGCCCGCGCGCACTCCTGGGCGTATGGCTCAGCAGTGTGCGCGGGCGCCCCACTGGCGCGGGAGACGGTCTCCCGTTGCGTCGGAATGGCCCCCATGGACGGCTCCCCGGGCAGTTCGTGCGAATACTTCGCAGTCGATGCCGACAGAGTGACAGACCGACCCCGCCCATAAGCGCGGAGTTACCGAAGTGGGCCGCCATGGGTGAGAACCGTGCTAGGCGAGCGTTCGAACAGCCGGAAGACGGACAGTTTCGGGCATCAGCCGTGTGGAACCGCGACGCCCGCCCGCGCTACGCCTCGCGCGAGCCGTCGTACATCTCCTCGATCAGGTGCTTGTACTCCCGCTCCACCACCGGCCGCTTCAGCTTCAGGCTCGGCGTGATCTCGCCGTGCTCGACGTCGAGGTCGCGGGGCAGCAGGCGGAACTTCTTGATGGTCTGCCAGCGCTGGAGGCCCTCGTTGAGCTGCCTGACGTAGCCGTCGACCATCTCGACGGTCACGGGCGCCGCGACGATCTCCGCGTACGGCTTGCCCTCCAGGCCGTTCTCCTTGGCCCACTCGGTGATCGCGAGCTCGTCGAGGGCGATGAGCGCGGTGCAGAAGTTCCGGTCGGCGCCGTGCACCAGGATGTTGGAGACGTAGGGGCAGACCGCCTTGAACTGGCCCTCCACCTCGGCGGGCGCGATGTACTTGCCGCCCGAGGTCTTGATGAGGTCCTTCTTGCGGTCGGTGATCCGCAGGTAACCGTCGGGCGAGAGCTCGCCGATGTCGCCGGTGTGGAACCAGCCGTCGGCCTCCAGCACCTCGGCGGTCTTCTCGGGCAGCTTGTGGTAGCCCTCCATGATGCCGGGGCCGCGCAGCAGGATCTCGCCGTCGTCCGCGACGCGCACCTCGGTGCCGGGCAGCGGCTTGCCGACCGTGCCGGTGCGGTAGGCCTCGCCGGGGTTGACGAAGGACGCGGCGGAGGACTCGGTCAGGCCGTAGCCCTCCAGGATGTGGATGCCGGCGCCGGCGAAGAAGTAGCCGATGTCGGGGGCGAGGGCCGCCGAACCGGAGACGCAGGCGCGCAGGCGGCCGCCGAAGGCCTCGCGGATCTTGGCGTAGACGAGCTTGTCGGCGATGCCGTGCTTGGTGGACAGGCCGAAGGGGGCGCTGGCGGTGCCGGTGCGCTTGAAGTTGTCCTGGGTGACCTTGGCGTACTCGCGGGCGACGCCGGCGGCCCACTGGAAGATCTTGTACTTGGCTCCGCCGCCCGCCCGGGCCTTGGCGGCGACACCGTTGTAGACCTTCTCGAAGATGCGCGGCACGGCCGCCATGTAGGTCGGCTGGACCACCGGCAGGTTCTCGATGATCTTGTCGACGCGGCCGTCGACGGCGGTGACGTGACCGACCTCGATCTGGCCGGAGGTCAGCACCTTGCCGAAGACGTGCGCGAGCGGCAGCCACAGGTACTGCACGTCGTCGCCGGTGACCAGGCCGGTCGCGGCGATCGCCTTCGCCATGTACGACCAGTTGTCGTGCGGGAGGCGGACGCCCTTGGGCCGGCCGGTGGTGCCGGAGGTGTAGATGAGGGTGGCGAGGTGGTCCTTGGTGAGCGCGCCGACGCGCTTGGCGACCAGCTCCGGGTCCTTCTCCAGGCGGGCCGCGCCGAGGGCCTCCAGCTCGCCGAGGGTGAGGATCCAGTCCTCGCCGGTGTCGGCGCCGGCCGCGTCGATCACGACGACGTGGGTGAGGTCGGGCAGCTCCGCCTTCTTCTCCCGGGCCTTGGCCAGCTGCGCGGCGTCCTCCGCGATCAGCACCCGGCTCTCGGAGTCGGAGAGGATGTACGCCGACTCGTCGGCGTTGGTCTGCGGATAGACGGTGGTCGTCGCCGCGCCCGCGCACATGATGCCGAGGTCGGCCAGGATCCACTCCAGCCGCGTGGAGGAGGCCAGCGCCACGCGCTGCTGCGGCTGGACGCCCAGCTCGATCAGGCCGGCCGCGATCGCGTAGACCCGATCGGCCGCCTGTCCCCAGGTCAGCGACTTCCAGTCGTCCGGCCCCTCGCCCGAGGCCGACGGGACCGGGTAGCGGTAGGCCTCGGCGTCCGGCGTGGCCGCCACCCGCTCCAGGAAGAGTCCCGCCACGGAGGGCGGACGGTTCTCGATCAGTGTCTGTGTGTCGCTCACGACATCCTCCGTGGGCCCGCGACGGTGCGGCCGGGTCGGTGCGGCCGACTCAGGTGCGGCTGGTTCAGGTGCGGCTGGTTCACTCTCGGGCGATGGTTCAGGCGTTGTTTAACTCGCGAGTAACTAGCGAGCAGGCATCAGAGTAGAGGGCGACCGGCCCGTGCGTAAGTCTCCGCGCCCTGTCACTTCGTACAGACGCACTCCCGTGACATGCGAAGGGGCCCGCCGCGCTTTCGCACGGCGGGCCCCTTCGTGTCCGTTTTGCCGGGGTGGGCGGGCCTTACCGCGAGAAAGGTCGCGGTTACTTCTTGCCCTTGCCCGACCCCGCGCTGTCATCACTGGACAGGACCGCGATGAAGGCCTCCTGCGGAACCTCCACGGAACCCACCATCTTCATCCGCTTCTTGCCTTCCTTCTGCTTCTCCAGCAGCTTCCGCTTACGCGAGATGTCACCGCCGTAGCACTTGGCGAGGACGTCCTTGCGGATGGCGCGGATGGTCTCGCGGGCGATCACCCGGGAGCCGATGGCGGCCTGGATGGGCACCTCGAAGGCCTGGCGCGGGATCAGCTCGCGCAGCTTGGCGACGAGCCGCACGCCGTACGCGTACGCCGCGTCCTTGTGGGTGATCGCCGAGAAGGCGTCGACCTTGTCGCCGTGCAGCAGGATGTCGACCTTGACCAGGCTGGAGGTCTGCTCGCCGGTGGGCTCGTAGTCCAGCGACGCGTAGCCGCGCGTCTTCGACTTCAGCTGGTCGAAGAAGTCGAAGACGATCTCCGCGAGGGGGAGGGTGTAGCGGATCTCGACCCGGTCCTCGGAGAGGTAGTCCATGCCGAGCAAGGTGCCTCGCCGGGTCTGGCACAGCTCCATGATCGCCCCGATGAACTCGGTGGGCGCGAGGATCGTGGCGCGCACGACCGGCTCGTACACCTCGTTGATCTTGCCCTCGGGGAACTCGCTCGGGTTGGTGACGGTGTGCTCGACGCCGTCCTCCATGATCACGCGGTAGACCACGTTGGGCGCGGTGGCGATCAGGTCGAGGCCGAACTCGCGCTCCAGCCGCTCGCGGATCACGTCGAGGTGCAGCAGCCCCAGGAAGCCGACGCGGAAGCCGAAGCCGAGGGCCGCGGACGTCTCCGGCTCGTAGACGAGGGCGGCGTCGTTGAGCAGGAGCTTGTCCAGGGCCTCGCGCAGCAGGGGGTAGTCCGAGCCGTCCAGCGGATACAGACCGGAGAAGACCATGGGCCTCGGGTCCTTGTAGCCGCCGAGCGCCTCCTCGGCGCCCTTGTGCATGCTGGTGACGGTGTCACCGACCTTGGACTGGCGGACGTCCTTCACGCCGGTGATCAGGTAGCCCACCTCGCCCACGCCGAGGCCGTCGGCGGCGAGCATCTCCGGCGAGTTGGTGCCGATCTCAAGCAGCTCGTGCGTGGCGCCGGTGGACATCATCCGGATCCGCTCGCGCCTGTTGAGCTGGCCGTCGATGACACGGACGTACGTCACGACACCGCGGTAGGAGTCGTAGACGGAGTCGAAGATCATCGCGCGGGCGGGGGCGTCCTTGACGCCGACCGGGGGCGGGACGTCGGCGACGACCTTGTCCAGCAGCGCCTCGACCCCGAGGCCGGTCTTGGCGGAGACCTTGAGCACGTCGTCGGGGTCGCAGCCGATCAGGTTGGCGAGTTCCTCGGCGAACTTCTCGGGCTGCGCGGCCGGCAGGTCGATCTTGTTCAGCACGGGGATGATCGTGAGGTCGTTCTCCATCGCCAGGTAGAGGTTGGCGAGGGTCTGGGCCTCGATGCCCTGAGCGGCGTCGACGAGGAGGATCGTGCCCTCGCACGCGGCCAGCGACCGCGAGACCTCGTAGGTGAAGTCGACGTGCCCCGGCGTGTCGATCATGTTGAGGATGTGCGTACTGCTCTTGTCGTGGGTGGGGGCCCACGGCAATCGCACCGCCTGGGACTTGATCGTGATGCCGCGCTCGCGCTCGATGTCCATGCGGTCGAGGTACTGGGCGCGCATCTGCCGCTGCTCCACCACACCGGTCAGCTGGAGCATCCGGTCGGCGAGCGTGGACTTGCCGTGGTCGATGTGCGCGATGATGCAGAAGTTGCGGATCAGCGCCGGGTCGGTACGGCTCGGCTCGGGCACATGGCTGGGGATCGCGGGCACGCAGGGTCCTGATTCTTGAGGCGTCCGCAGTGTCTGCGGTCTCGGGTCGGATCGATACGTAGCTTCCATCGTCCCACGGGTGGGGAGCCGGGATGGGTTTGGGACGGGTCGAGGGCGGGACCGAGGCCGGATCGGGGCCGGGCCAGGGCCGGATCGAGGTCGGGCCGTGGGCGGGTTTGGGTGGCTCGGCGGGCCGCTGGTAGTGTGGGGGGCTGTGTCTCTTGCCCTCTCAGCACGAGGCACTCCTTCAAGAAATCATCGGCACGGGACCCTCGCGGCCTCGTGCCTGAACCTGCAAAGGCTCATTCGTGGCGAACATCAAGTCCCAGATCAAGCGGAACAAGACCAACGAGAAGGCCCGGCTGCGCAACAAGGCCGTCAAGTCCTCTCTGAAGACCGCGATCCGCAAGGCCCGTGAGGCTGCTGCCGCGGGTGACGTCGAGAAGGCCACCGAGTACCAGCGCGTCGCTTCGCGCCAGCTCGACAAGGCCGTCTCCAAGGGCGTCATCCACAAGAACCAGGCCGCCAACAAGAAGTCGGCGCTGTCGCAGAAGGTCGGCGCCCTCAAGGGCTGAACCCCTCATCTGGTCTGATCGCCGGAAGGACCCAGAGCGGGCCCTCTCTCATCCGCTCCCGTCCGGCACCCAGGATCCGTGCGCGGCCTGCGTTCGCCACGCGGGCATGGATCCACGAGCTTGATCCGAAGGCCCCGGTGGCCGTCCTTCCCCAGGACGGACGCCGGGGCCTTCGGTCTGTGCGAGGTCTTACGCCCTTACACCCGTCCCCGCGAACGCGCCGCGCGCGCGATCGTCACCACGGCCTTCTCCAGGGCGTACTCGGGATCATCCCCGCCGCCCTTCACCCCCGCGTCCGCCTCGGCCACCGCGCGCAGGGCCACGGAGACTCCGTCCGGGGTCCAGCCGCGCATCTGCTGCCGGACGCGGTCGATCTTCCACGGTGGCATCCCCAGCTCACGGGCGAGGTCGGCGGGGCGCCCGCCGCGGGCGGAGGACAGCTTCCCGATCGCCCGCACGCCCTGCGCCAGCGCGCTGGTGATCAGCACCGGTGCCACTCCGGTCGCCAGCGACCAGCGCAGCGCCTCCAGCGCCTCCGCCGCCCGTCCCTCGACCGCCCGGTCGGCGACCGTGAAACTGGAGGCCTCGGCCCGTCCCGTGTAGTACCGCCCGACGATCGCCTCGTCGATCGTGCCCTCGACGTCCGCGGTCAGCTGGGACACCGCCGAGGCCAGCTCCCGCAGGTCGCTGCCGATGGCGTCCACCAGCGTCTGGCACGCCTCGGGGGTGGCCGACCGCCCGGCGGTTCGGAACTCCGTCCGTACGAAGGCGAGCCGGTCGGCGGGCTTCGTCATCTTCGGGCACGCCACCTCGCGTGCCCCCGCCTTCCGGGCGGCGTCCAGCAGGCCCTTGCCCTTCGCCCCGCCCGCGTGCAGCAGGACGAGGGTGATCTCCTCGGCGGGTGCGCCGAGATAGGCCTTCACGTCCTTGACCGTGTCGGCGGACAGGTCCTGCGCATTGCGTACGACCACGACCTTGCGCTCGGCGAAGAGCGAGGGGCTGGTGAGCTCGGCGAGCGTGCCGGGCTGCAGCTGGTCGGGGGTCAGGTCGCGTACGTCCGTGTCGGCGTCGGCGGCCTTCGCGGCGGCCACCACCTCCCGCACGGCACGGTCGAGCAGGAGGTCCTCCTGGCCCACGGCAAGCGTCACCGGGGCGAGAGGGTCGTCATTCGCAGTCTTCCTGGCCATCGCGACAAGCATCGCACGCACCACTGACAACGGACTTCGCCGCCGACACCCTCGGGCCCTACGGTTCCTCGCGCCAGCCCTCCCACTCCCCCGCGAACTCGTCGAGCTCGCCGGGGTCCAGCCGCTCCCGCTCGTCGCGCAGGACGACGAGCCACTGGGCGTCCTCGGCGTCGTCCTCGCCGGCCAGGGCGTCCCGGAGCAGTCGGGGTTCCTCGTCGAGTCCGAAGCGCTCCCCGAGCGCCTGGGCCACCTCCTCCGCGGCGTCGCGGTCGGGCAGCACCAGCACATGTCTCACATCACTCACGGGTGCCATTGTCGGACACCGCGCGGCAGGACGGACGGTCAGGTCGGTGCCGCGTCAGCCCTTGGGCACGATCTGGATGTCGAGGCCGATCCTGATGCTGGGCCCGACCACGGCGATGCCGCGCGCCAGCATGGTCTGCCAGCTCACGGTGAAGTCGTCGCGGTGCAGCTCGGTGGTGGCGCGGCAGGCCGCCCGCGCCTCGCCCTCCATGCCGTTGCCCAGGCCGAGATACTCGGCGTCCAGGGTGACCGTCCGTGTCACGCCGTGCAGGGACAGCGCTCCCGTGACGGCCCACCGGTTGCCGCCCCGGCGGGTGAACCGGTCGCTGTAGAACTCCAGGGTCGGGAACCGCTGCACGTCCAGGAAGTCCCCCGACCGCAGATGGTCGTCGCGCATCTTCACGTTGGTGTCGATGGACGCCGCGTCGATGACCACGTGCATCGCCGACTGCTCCATGTCGTCGCCGATCCGCACCGCGCCCGCGAAGGAGTTGAACCGGCCGTGGACCCGGGCCAGCCCGATGTGCCGGGCGGTGAACGCGATCGACGAGTGCGCCGGCTCGATCTCCCAGTCGCCCGGCGCGGGCAGCTCCGGAGGCTGGGCCACCTGCAGGGTCACGTCGCCGAGCGAGGCCAGCGCGTCCTCGGTGACGGTCGCGGACGCCCGGTACGGCGTGTAGCCCTCGGCGGACACCGCGAGTCGGTACTCCCCCGAGGGCACCGTCGCCACGAACGACCCGAAGGGGTCCGTACCGCCGCTGATCACCTTGCGCCCCATGGTGTCGCTGACCGTGAACTCCGCGTGCGGGATCGGCTCGTTGACGGGGTCGAGGACCCGGCAGTTCAGCACCCCCGCGTTCGGCGGGGTCCGCACCGCCGCCAGGGGGCCCGTCCGTTGCATCCGCTTCGTTCGGCTTCCCAGCCAGCGGCCGATCATCTGCGACACCCTCTGCACGACGTGAGAAAACTAGTTGACGAAGAAACATTCGATCACCAATGGGGGTTTCGAGGCAACACGGGACCACATCAAGGGAAACCGGCGCATGTGCTGGGAGTGCGTATGAGTGGCCCGAGTGGCCCCGTGTGGCCCGATATCGCCACACCGGACGCCGCGAATCCTCACAGTCGGGGCACGGGCGGCACCTCGTCGAGGTGGATGCCGAAGTGCTCCCGGTAGGCCGCGAGTACCTCGCCGTCCGTGGCCGGCTCACGCTCCTCCCGGCGGCCGTCGGCGGCCGTCGACACGAGCCTGCGGCCGCTCAGCGTGATCCTCCCTCCGTCCTCCGTGACCCGCGAGCAGACCGGCGACTGGAGGAAGTGCGACTGCGGCGAGGTGCTGTGCCACCACGCGCCGGACTCGAAGTCGCCGAGCACCCGCGGGCGCGGTTCCACCCGGTACACGGGCTTCCCGTCCCGCAGCACGTCCAGGTCGGCCGCCCGGGCCGAGTCGTGCCCGCCGCGCACCCCGGCCGCGTCCGGACCCGCCTCGACGACCCGGAACGTGCCGCCAGGATCCTTCTGCTCACCCCGCTCCGCGAACGCCAGCGGGCCGTGGCTGTGCGCCCCGAACCCGACGTCCGCCAGCAGATCGCCCCCGTCCACCGTCCGCACCCGCAGCGCCAGATGGTCGAACGGGATCCCGAGCCGTCTCCCGTCCCCGTACACCCGCGCCGCGAGCAGCGTGACCTCATACCCGAGCGCCGCGAGCAACGCACCGAAGAGACCGTTGAGTTCGTAGCAGAACCCGCCCCGTCGCGCGCTCACCACCTTGTCCAGCAGCCGCCCCTCCTCCAGCACGATCTCCTCGCCCAGATGGACGGACAGGTTCTCGAAGGGCACCGTCATCAGGTGACGAAGGTGCAGCTCACGCAGGGCGTCGGCGGTGGGCCACGCCGGGTACTCGGCTCCCAGGCGGCGGAGGTAGGCGTCGACCTGTGTTGCATCCATGCCCTCAGTCTCGCGCCACCCGCAACGCCCTGCCCGTGCCGGCGACCGCCAGTGCCCCGTCCCGGTCCGTCCGCAGCACCGTCGCGCCCTGGGCACGCAGCGCCTCGACGGTGCCGGGGGCCGGGTGCCCGTAGGTGTTGTCCTCGCCGCAGCTGATGAGCGCGAGCCGTGGGGCCACCTTCCGTATGAGATCGGCATCCTGGTGAGCGGAGCCGTGATGGGCCACCTTCAGCACGTCGACCCCTTCCAGCGCCGCTCCCGCGGGTGATCTCGCCAGCTCCCGCTGTGCCGGGGGCTCCAGGTCCCCGAGAAGCAGCAGACGCAGTCCCGCCGTCCGCACCAGGAGGGTGACGCTGGCGTCGTTGGCTCCTTCCGTGCTCGTCGGGAAGACCGGCGCCGCGGTCGTCGGAGGGGTCGGTGGTGGGCCCTTCGGAGGGGTCGGTGGCGGCCACACCACCTGCCAGGACAGGGGGCCGGACCGGCGCTCTTCCCCGGCGGAGGCGTGCCGCAGGGGAATCCGCCGTGCCGCCGCCTGCCTGCGGACGGACTCGGCCTGGTCCGCGGGCTCTTCGAGGGCGGTCGTCTCGATCGCGCCCACCGAACGCCCCCGCAACACCCCGGGCAGGCCCGCCACATGGTCGGCGTGGAAGTGGGTCAGCACCACGAGCGGGACGCGGGTGATGCCGAGGGAGCGCAGACAGTGGTCGACCAGCGCCGGGTCGGGCCCGGTGTCCACCACGACGCCCGCGCCCTCACCCGACGCGAGCACCATGGCGTCGCCCTGTCCGACGTCGCACATCACCATCCGCCAGCCCGGCGGAGGCCACCCCGTGATCACCCGGGCCAGTGGCGGTGGCCGCACCACCGCCAGCACCAGCAGCACCGCGCACACACCGCACCACCACGGATGCCTCAGCAACCGCCGGCCGACGAGCAGCACGCCCACCGTGACGAGGGCGAGCAGCGCCGCCCCGGCCCAGCTGCCCGGCCAGTCCACTCCCGCGCCGGGCAGCGCGGCCCCGGCACGGGCGATCCCCGCGATCCACTCGGCCGGCCAACCGCCGCACCAGGCCAGCCCTTCGGCCACCGGCATCGCCACCGGTGCCGTCGCCAGCGCCGCGAACCCCAGCACCGTGGCCGGCGCGACCGCGAACTCCACGAGAAGATTGCAGGGCACCCCCACCAGGCTCACCCGCGCCGACAGCACGGCTACGACCGGCGCGCACAGTGCCTGGGCCGCGCCCGCGGCGGCCAGCGCCTCGGCGAGCCGAGGAGGAACCCGGCGCCGGCGCAACGCCGCGCTCCAGCGCGGGGCCACTGTGAGCAGCGCCCCGGTGGCCAGCACGGAGAGCAGGAAGCCATAACTTCGGGCCAGCCCCGGGTCGTACAGCACCAGGAGGAGCACGGCCGTCGCCAGCGCCGGGAGCAGAGATCTGCGGCGTCCGGTGGCCAGGGCGAGCAGGGCGACGGCCCCGCAGGCGGCGGCCCGCAGCACGCTCGGGTCGGGCCGGCACACTACGACGAAGGCGAGTGCCAGCACCCCGCCGAGCAGCGCGGTCGTCCGCAGGGAGATACCGAGACGGGGCGCCAGCCCCCGGCGCTCGCTGCGCTGGGCCAGTCCCGGCGGTCCGAGCAGCAGGGCCAGCACGATCGTGAAGTTGGCTCCGGAAACGGCCAGCGTGTGCGCGAGGTCGGCCTCCTTGAACGCCTCCTCCAGCTCCGGCGTGATACGCGACGTGTCACCGACGACCAGCCCCGGCAGCAGCGCCCGCGCGTCCGCCGGCAGCCCCTCGGTGGCCTCCCGCAGCCCGGCCCGCAGTCGTCCCGCCAGCCGCTGTGCCCCAGACGGCCCTGCCACCACCTCCGGCGCCTCCCGGCCGCCCCGTACCCGCAGCACGGCGGCGATCCGGTCCCCGCTCGCCCTCGGGGGTGCCGAACGGGCGGTGACGAGGAGCCGCGTCGTCGGCAGCAGTCCCAGCCAGCGCGAGGTACCGGGCCCGGCACGGGTGAGCCGCGCGTCGTCCGCGTCCCCCGAGGAGGCCCGGCCCGATCCCCCCTCACTCGTGCCCGTGCCCTCGCCCTCGCGGTCGCCCTCGGCCACGTCCACGAGCACCAGCACCGGTGTCCGTGTCGCCACCTCCCTTCCGCCCGCCTCCGTCACCCGCCGTACGTCGGCTTCGAGCAGCACGGTGGGCGGCACGGCCCGGTTTCCCCGGACGCGGGGCCGGGTGAGGCGGGGGTCGGCGGTGATCTCCAACTCGGCGGTGACGGTGGCGTACTGCCGTGCCAGCGCCGGCACGGGTCCCCGGCGCAGGTCCACCCCGTGCAGCGCGGCCGAGGTGGCGGACGCGGCGACGCACAGGAGCAGGGCGGCGACCGTCGGGCGGTGCCGTCCGCGCGTCGTGCGCTGCCTCCGCACCCCCAGCAGCAGCACGCCGGACAGGGCCAGAGCGCCGATCAGGAGGCCCGCGGTCCACCCGACCGGCACGTCCGGCATCAGCGCCGCCGTCGCCCAGGCCGCGAGCGCGGGCGGCACCAGCCGCAGGTCCGTGGGGCCGTCCTGCCGGGGATGCGCCGCACCGAGCCGGTGCCCGGAGGCGGCGTGCACGGCTGCGCGCGGGGGCGCGGTCAGGTGGCCGGTGCGCTCCGCCGACGCGCTCGGCGGCCTCGTCCGCACGCTCATGGCCGTGCTCGCGTCCGTGCTCATGGCCGCACGAGGTTGCGCAGGTCGGCGAAGCGGCGATCGCCGATGCCGTTCACCTCGCGCAGTTCGTCCACCGAGCGGAAACCGCCGTGCCGGGTGCGGTAGTCGATGATGTGCTGGGCCAGCACGGGGCCGACGCCCGGCAGGGTGTCGAGCTGATCGGCGGTCGCCGTGTTGAGGGAGACCGGTGCCGCGGGAGCGGCCCCCGCTGCCGGGGCGCCCGGCCCGCCCGGGGAGGTGCCGCCCGGCCCGGCCGGCGCGGAAGCGCCGACGATCACCTGCTCGCCGTCCACCAGGAAACGCGCCCGGTTCAGCCCGTCGGTCTTGGTACCGGATCGCACGCCTCCCGCGGCGCGCAGGGCATCCGCGACACGTGCCCCTGCCGGAAGGCGGTGGATTCCGGGCTTGCGGACCTTGCCGCCGACGTCCACCACGATCTCGGCCCCGACCGTGGCCGTGGCTGTGCCCTCGGCCGGGCCCCTGGGCGGGCCGGCCGTGGGGCCCGCTCCTGCCGACTCGTCCTCTCCTGCCGCGCCGAACGCCGCCGCCTCCCGCACCGTCTCGGGCGCCGCCACGGGCTGGGTGCGACCGGTCCAGAAGTGCTGTGCGGCGAAGACCATCGCGACGACGAGCAGCATCGTGAGCGCGGCCACGCTGCGGCGCTCCAGTCCGCACCGCGTCTGGAGCCACACCGGCATCCGCTCCCGCAGCGCCTGCCCGGCCCGTTCCCGCCAGGTCGCCGCGGCGCCGTCGAAGGCGTCCGGTGACGCTCCCCCTTCCTGCGCACTCCCTCCGTGCGCGTCTTCTCCTCGCGCACTCCCTCCTCGCCCGTCCCCTCCTCGCGCCCCCGCTACGTCCCCCCGTGCCCTGCCACCGTCTCCGGCTCCCTGCGGGCGCCCGGCATCGCGGCTCCAGGACGGTGGCGGTCCCGTACCCGGCTCGCTCCCCTGCCCGACGGACCCGGTGTATCCGTCGTGTCCATCGTGTCCCTCGTATCCGCCGTGTCCGCCGGGCCCGACGAAGAGCGCCTCCGCACGTCGGCGGAGCTCCTCCGCCGGCGCGGGACGGCGCCTGTGCCGCGCCCGGCCGACGGAGCGGCGCGAGCGGTGGTTGCGGAGCCGGCCGTCGGAAGCCGGGCCACGGCCCGGGCCACTGGTGGCGGTAGCTGTGCGTGAGCGTGATCGAAGAGCCATGCGACGAGGATCGGACACCTCCGCCCGCCCGCGATGATCATGCTCAATTCCCGGGGACGACCCCCAGGTTGTGGAAAACCCCGGCCCCCGCACGGGTGACGCACAGCCGTGACGCGCGACCGCCCCTCACCGCGACGAGACCACGACCCCCAGCAGCCCGGGCCCCGTGTGCGCCCCGATCACCGCGCCGACCTCGCTCACATGCAGGTCGGCCAGCCCGGGCACCCGGTCCCGCAGGCGGTCCGCCAGGGCCGACGCCCGGTCGGGGGCGGCGAGATGGTGGACGGCGATGTCGACGGGTGCGCTGCCCGCCCGGTCGGCGACGATCTCCTCCAGCCGGGCGATGGCCTTGGACGCCGTCCGGACCTTCTCCAGGGGCTCGATGCGGCCGCCGCCCAGCTGCAGCAGGGGCTTCACCGCGAGAGCGGAACCGAACAGTGCCTGGGCCGCCCCGATCCGGCCGCCGCGACGCAGATAGTCGAGGGTGTCGACGTAGAAGTAGGCGGACGTCCCCGCGGCCCGCTTCTCCGCGGCCGTGACCGCTTCGTCCACCGTGCCTCCCGCCTCCGCCGCCTCCGCCGCGGAGAGCGCGCAGAATCCGAGGGCCATCGCGATCATCCCGGTGTCCACTACACGCACCGGAACCGCCGCCTCCCGCGCGGCGACGACGGCCGCGTCGTGCGTGCCGGAGAGTTCGGCGGAGAGGTGGAGGGAGACGATGCCGTCCGCGCCGGACTCGGCGATCTTGCGGTAGGTCTCGGCGAAGAGTTCGGGGCTGGGGCGGGAGGTGGTGACCGGCCGCCGTTTCTGCAGGGCCTGGGCCAGCGAACGGGTCGAGATCTCGGTGCCCTCCTCCAGCGCCCGGTCGCCCAGGACGACGGTCAGAGGTACCGCGGTGATGCCGTGCCGCTCCATCGTCCGGGCCGGGAGGTAGGCCGTTGAATCCGTGACGATCGCGACATGGCGGGACATGAGCTGGAGGTTACCTGCCGTAGCGCCCATACGGCAGCCCGGCCCCGACGACCGGGCGTTCACAGGTCCGTGGTCAGGTCGTGTTCTCCGGACGGGCCTTCTTCTGCCAGGGGTACACGGGGCTCGGGCCGGGCGGTGTGATGGCGGGCCGCGCGGGTTCCTCCGCCGGCTCCTGCCCCGAGTGCTGCGGGGTCTGAGGCCAACTCTGCCGGGCGGCCGGGGCGTCGGTGCCCGGCGCCTCGGGCCAGGGCGGCGGCGCGGCGGCGGGCTCCGTCTCCGTCTCCGTCTCCGTCCAGTGCCGCAGGGCACCGGCCTCGACGTCGATCTGTGCGCTCAGGGAGTCCAGGTCGTCGTCGGCGAAACGGTGGGCCCGGTCGCGGGCCGCCCAGCGCAGGGACTCCGCCGAATGGACGATGCGCTCGGTGCGCTCGCGCAGCGTGGGCAGTCGCTCGGCGAGCGTGGCGCGGTCCGGTTCGGACTCCAGCCGCCTGAGCTCGCCGTCCAGTTCGAACCCGTGCGCGCTGAGCCGCTCGAAGAGGGCGAGGGACTCCTTGAGGGACTCGTCCTCGGCCACTCCCGCGTGCAGCGCGTCCTGCGTGGCCCGCATCGACGTGCGCAGGGCCAGCCGCAGCTGTGCGAGCTCGCCCGCCGGACCCGTCTGGACGAGGGACTTGGCCCGCAGTGTGTGGTCCTCGACCGTGCGGCGGGCCTGGGTGATGCCGCGGTCCACGCTGCGTTTGGCCGCGCCGACGGCTTTCACCGTGGCGTAGGCGCCCAGCACGAGGGCGAGCACGAAAAGCAGACCGAAGACTGCGATCACCGCTTCCACGAAGCTCCTCCTCCGAGCGTCCGGCCCGCGGACCGGCGGGCCGCGGCACGGCAACCGCCACGCCGCTCTTCCACGGTAAACGCCACGGGCAGGCCCAGGGTTCCAACGGAACCCCGAACCTGCCCGAACCGGACCCGGACCCTCCCCGTAGGGGACTACCCCGAGCCCGGCGGTACCGCGGCGCCGGCCCTAGGCCGGAACGATGTTCACCAGCTTCGGCGCACGCACGATGACCTTGCGGATCCCGGCCCCGCCCAGCGCCGCCACGACCTTCTCGTCGGCCAGCGCCGCCTTCTCCAGATCCTCCTCGGAGATGGACGGGCTGACCTCCAGACGCGCCTTGACCTTGCCCTTGATCTGCACGACGCAGGTCACGGCCTCGTCGACGACGTAGGCCGGATCGGCCACCGGGAAGTCCTGGTGCACCACGGAATCCGTGTGCCCCAGCTTGCGCCACAGCTCCTCGGCGACGTGCGGGGCCAGCGGCGCGACCAGCAGCACCAGGCGCTCGGCGACCGTGCGCGGGACCGCGCCGCCCACCTTCGTCAGGTGGTTGTTCAGCTCGGTGACCTTGGCGATGGCGGTGTTGAACCGCATGCCCTCCAGGTCCTGCCGCACGCCGTCGATGGCCTTGTGCAGAGCGCGCAGGGTGTCGACCTCGATGTCGGACTCCCCGACGTCCGCCACCGTCACCTCGCCGGTGTCCTCGTCGACGACGTTGCGCCACAGCCGCTGCAGCAGCCGGAACTGGCCCACCACCGCGCGCGTGTCCCACGGCCGGGAGACGTCCAGCGGGCCCATCGCCATCTCGTACAGGCGCAGGGTGTCGGCGCCGTACTCGGCGCAGATCTCGTCGGGAGTGACCGCGTTCTTCAGGGACTTGCCCATCTTGCCCAGCAGCCGGGAGACCTTCTCGCCCTGGTGGTAGTAGGCGCCGTCGCGCTCCTCCACCTCGGCGGCCGGCACCGCGATGCCGCGGCTGTCCCGGTAGACGTAGGCCTGGATCATGCCCTGGTTGAACAGCTTGTGGAACGGCTCGGCCGAGGAGACGTGCCCCAGGTCGAACAGGACCTTGGACCAGAAGCGCGCGTACAGCAGGTGCAGCACGGCGTGCTCGGCGCCGCCGACGTACAGGTCGACGCCGCCGTGCGGCAGGCCCTCGCGCGGGCCCATCCAGTACTGCTCGATCTCGGGGTCGACCAGCTGCTCGCTGTTGTGCGGGTCCAGGTAGCGCAGCTCGTACCAGCAGGAGCCGGCCCAGTTGGGCATGGTGTTGGTCTCGCGGCGGAACCGGCGCGGGCCGCGGCCGTCACCCAGGTCCAGGGTGACGTTCACCCAGTCCTCGTTGCGCGACAGCGGGGTCTCGGGCCGGGTGTCGGCGTCGTCCGGGTCGAAGGTGCGCGGGGAGTAGTCCTCGACCTCGGGCAGCTCCAGCGGCAGCATCGACTCGGGCAGGGAGTGGGCGATGCCGTCCTCGTCGTAGACGATCGGGAAGGGCTCGCCCCAGTAGCGCTGGCGGCTGAACAGCCAGTCGCGCAGGCGGAAGTTGACGGTGCCCTCGCCTGCGCCGGTCCGCTCCAGCCACTCGGTGATGCGCTCCTTGGCCTCGACGACGCCCAGGCCGTCCAGGCTGATCTCGTCGTTCGACGAGTTCATGATCTTCGCGTCGTACGACCCGAAGGCGTCCTCCCAGGTGGCCGGGTCGGTGCCCCGGCCGTCGGTGGGCTCGACGACGCAGCGGATCGGCAGCTCGAAGGCGCGGGCGAACTCGAAGTCCCGCTGGTCGCCCGCCGGGACGGCCATGATCGCGCCGGTGCCGTAGCCCATCAGCACGTAGTCGGCGATGAAGACGGGAACCTGCTCGCCGTTGACCGGGTTGGTCGCGTAGGCGCCGATGAAGACGCCGGTCTTGTCCTTGGCCTCGGCCTGCCGCTCGACGTCGGACTTGGACGCGGCCTGCGCGCGGTACGCCGCGACCGCCTCGGTCGGGGTCGCGTGACCGCCGGTCCACACGTCGTGCGTGCCCTCGGGCCAGGCGGCCGGGGTGAACTTCTCGACCAGCGGGTGCTCGGGCGCCAGCACCATGTAGGTCGCGCCGAACAGGGTGTCCTGGCGGGTGGTGAAGACGGTGATGCGCTCGCCGTCGACGGGGAAGTCGACGCGGGCACCCTCGGAGCGGCCGATCCAGTTGCGCTGCTGCAGCTTGATGGCCTCGGGCCAGTCCAGCTCGTCCAGGTCGTCCAGCAGCCGGTCGGCGTAGGCGGTGATGCGCATGTTCCACTGGCGCAGCTTGGACTTGAAGACGGGGAAGTTGCCGCGCTCGGAGCGGCCGTCGGCGGTGACCTCCTCGTTGGCCAGCACGGTGCCCAGTCCGGGGCACCAGTTGACGGGCGCGTCGGAGGCGTAGGCCAGGCGGAAGCCGCCCAGCACGTCGGCGCGCTCGGCGTCGCTCAGGGCGTTCCACGCGCGCCCGGGGTGGCCGGGGACGGCACGCTCACCGGACTCGAACCGGGCGACCAGCTCGGCGATCGGGCGGGCCCTGCGCGCCTCCTCGTCGTACCAGGAGTTGAAGATCTGCAGGAAGATCCACTGGGTCCACTTGTAGTACTCGGGGTCGATCGTGGCGAACGACCGGCGCTTGTCGTGGCCCAGGCCCAGCCGGCGCAGCTGGCTCTGCATGTTCTTCATGTTGGCCTCGGTGGACACGCGCGGGTGCGTGCCGGTCTGCACGGCGTACTGCTCCGCGGGCAGGCCGAAGGCGTCGAAGCCCAGGGTGTGCAGGACGTTGTGGCCGGTCATCCGCTGGAAGCGGGCGAAGACGTCGGTGGCGATGTAGCCCAGGGGGTGGCCGACGTGCAGGCCCGCACCGGAGGGGTACGGGAACATGTCCATGATGAACTTCTTGGGCCTGGCGACCAGCTCCGGGTCGCCCGCCAGGTCACCCTTGGGGTTCGGCGCGGCGTACGTCCCCTCGGCGTCCCAGAAGTCCTGCCAGCGTGCCTCGATCTCGGCGGCCATGGCAGCCGTGTAGCGGTGCGGCGCGGCGTCCGCCGACACAGGGGCGGTCGCCGCGGGGTTCGTCTCGCTCATGATCCTCAAAGCTCCATCGATCGTCTCTGCCGGCGGCTGCGACATTCAAGACCAGCGGCTGCGAATGCCGGGAAATGAAAAATCCCCTCGCACAGGAGGGGACGCCGCGCTGATTCCGGCCACCGGACTACGACCGGGGTCGGGACTGATCAGCGCGGCTCGCTAAGCAGAAGGCGTACGGCACGCATGGCGTCAGGGTACCGCAGTCGTCGAGCGGGCCGCGACGGGCTTCCGGCCACCCGCACGGCCTCCCGCACCACGCCGTACGGCCGGAAAATCTGAACCAAGGTCAAAGGTTACTTCGCGTAACGACCACTAAGGGACATCAGCGCGAACGCATTGTCGTTTGATAACAACGCAATAACTCAAACCTCGTACTCACGGGTATGGCGCCACCTAGAGTGCGGCACCGGGACCGCTACCCCGAACCGCTCCGGAGTTGCCCCATGAACCCCTCGAACCCTCCCTCGATCCACCCCCGCAGCAACAGCTCGCCCTCTCCCCTCGCGTCCGCGACGTGGGGAGGTCTGCCGTGGTGACGAACGACAGCACGGCGGACGACACCTTCGCGGAGTTCCTCAACTTCGGCGCCGGCGTCCTCTCCCTCGTCCTCCTCAGCTGCTCGGTGATCTGGGGACTCGTCGCCCAGGACCGGATCGTCCTCGACACCCGCCAGCGGATCCTGGCCCAGGCGGTGCACCGGATCACCGCGGTCGCCGCGGTCGTGTTCCTGCTGGTGCACATCGGGGTCAAGCTGGCCCTGGACCACACCACCTGGGTGGCCGCGGTGGTCCCGTTCGGACTCCTGGCCACGGACGACGAGTCGTTCGGCGGCCGGAGCGTCCTGATCGGCTTCGGCACGCTGGCCAGCATGCTCATGATCTTCGTGGGCGTCACCGGCGCCCTGCGCAACCGCTTCGCATCCGCGTCCCCCGTGGCCGCCCGCTGGCGGACCATGCACATGCTGGCCTACCCGGCGTGGTGCCTGGCCCTGCTGCACGGGCTCTACGCGGGTCGCGCGGCGAAGCCGGTCTTCCTGATCCTGTACGGCCTGTCCGTGCTCGGCGTCATGGCCGCCCTGGCGCTGCGCGCGGCGCCCCGCCCGGTCAAGCGCAGGGTCGCCGACAAGATCGCCGGGTTCTTCGGGACCGGGGAACGGATGGCCCGCGAGGAGCTGGAAGAGAGGCGGGCCCGGACCACGGCGACGTCCGCGCTGCCGGGCTACGAGAGCGCCGGGGCGTCGCAGCCGCGCACGGCGTCCCCGTCCGCGCCCCTGTACGAGCCCGCCGAGCGCCTCACGCCCCCGGAGCCCGCAGGCGGCTTCGCGGCGGCCTACCGCGCCGTGTCCGGCTCCTCCGGCACGCGCCGGCGGCCGCTGACGGCCGAGGCGACCGCGTCCGCCCAGTTGCCGACGGACATGCGGCCCACCGAGGCGATGCCCTTCGTGGACGGCGGCGGCAGCACCTCGGGCAGCTGGCCCATCCCCTCGCCACCCCCGGTCGGCGAGGCCCCCCGGTCGGCCTACGACCCACTCAACGACACTGGACACAACATCCCGGTCTATGGCAATACGGACGCGTCGGGCTACGGCTCGAGTGACGTGTACGACACCAATGAGACGAACACCGTCTACGACACGTACTACCCGAACGACACGTACAACAGCGGTCCCGCCACTGAACAAACCCCCGGTGCGTCGCCCGGTGCGTCGCCCTACGACGCGTCCTACGATTTCGACGCACCGGGTTCGGGCGAACCTTGGAACACGCCTTCCGGAGGCTTTTAAGTGAACGAGGCCCTGCCCGACGTCCCCGAAGTCCGCGTGGTCGGTCTTCCCCAGCTCACGTCGGGCTTCGACCTTGTCGAGCGCCTGGATCTGCCGATGCACCTCAAGGTGCACGGTCCGCTCGAACCGCTGGGCGGTGAGCAGCTCGCACAGCTCTCCGAACGCATCGGCCTGAAGGGCCGCGGCGGCGCGGGCTTCCCCTTCCACAAGAAGCTCCGCTCGGTCGCCGAAGCGGCGATCAAGCGCGGCGTACGGCCCGTCGTGGTCGTCAACGGCAGCGAGGACGAGCCGGCCTGCCGCAAGGACACGGTGCTCATCAACCGCGCCCCGCACCTGATCCTGGACGGCGCGCTGCTGTGCGCCGAGGCCATGGGCGCCCGCACCCTCGTCATCGGCGTCACCCGCGAGTCCACCCAGCGCTCCATGGAGGCCGCCCTCGCCGAACGCGGCCTGAGCAACGGACGCCGATCCGCCCTCCGCGCGCGCGTGCAGCGCAATCCGGTCCGCATGGTCACCGGCGCGGCGGCCTCGCTGATCCGCTCCATCGACGGCGGCCCGGCGATCCCGCCCGGCCGCAAGATCAGTGCTTCGAAGAGCGGCGTCGGCGGCGCGCCGACCCTGCTGTCCAACGCCGAGACGTTCGCCCAGCTGGCGATCGCCGCCCGCATCGGCCCGGAGCGCTACGGCAACACCGGCCTGTACGACGAGCCGGGCACCGTCATGCTCACCGTCTCCGGCGCGGTGGCCCGCCCGATGGTCATCGAGGTGCCGACGGGCGTGCCGCTGCGCTACGTCCTCCAGCTCGCCGGCGCGCCACCGGTGCCGCAGGGCGTGCTGACCGGCGGCTACCACGGCAAGTGGATCGACGCGGCGGCCGTCGACGAGGCGATCGTCTCCCGCAACTCCCTGCAGCAGGTGGGCGGCTCACTGGGTGCGGGCGCGATCCTGCCGATCGGTCAGGACACCTGCCCACTGGGCGAGTCGCTGCGGGTGGCGCAGTGGCTGGCGGAGGAGAGCGCGGGCCAGTGCGGCCCCTGCTATCTGGGCCTGCCGGCCGCCGCGCGCGGCCTGGAGGACATCCTGAACGGCGGCGGCCCGGCCGCCCTGGAGGCGGTCAAGCAGGTCGCGAGGAACGTGAAGCGGCGCGGCGCCTGCTCACACCCGGACGGCTCGGCGATGTTCCTGGAGTCGACCCTCACGGCGTTCACGGACGACCTCGCCGCCCATGTCCTCGGCAACGGCTGCGGACGGCCCGTGGAGGGCGTACTGCCGCTCCTGGAGGGCGGCGGGACCCCCACGGGCATCCCGGGCGGCGGTGGGGAGGAGAACGGGCCCAGCCGCCAGAAGATCTACGTCGACTGGACGCTGTGCCGGGGCCACGGCCTGTGCGCGGACATCCTCCCGGAGGTCTTCCAACTCGGCGCCGACGGCTTCCCGACCGTCGCGCAGGCCGACGTACCGCGCTTCGCGGAGGCCAAGGCGGTCCGCGCGGTGCGCCGCTGCCCGGCGCTCGCCCTGCGCATCGAGGAGGACACCCGCGGGCAGGCGCCGTCCTCGCGCACCAACCTGCCGGTCCTGTCCCAGGGCCGCGGCCGCCGCGCGCTCGGCCGCTGAGCACACGCCCGCCGAGCACGAGGAAACCCCCGGATCGATGATCCGGGGGTTTCCTGTGTTCCTGTGGAGCTAAGGAGAATTGAACTCCTGACCTCCTGCATGCCATGCAGGCGCTCTACCAACTGAGCTATAGCCCCTTGCTGTCTGCCGCCCGGTCTCCCCGGCGGCGACGCCAACATTACACGGTCGACCGGGGACAACACCAAATCGTTTCCAGTTTGCCCGCTTTACCCCTTGCGCAAGCTGTCAGGCCATGACGGGCGGGCCCGCTACGCCGTGACGAACGAGTAGAACCGCTTGAGAGTGCAGTGCTCCTCGAGGAGCCGGCCGTAGATCGGCTCGCCCTCGAGTTCGCGGTACGTCTCGATCGGGTCGCCCTTTATGATCAGCGCCCGCGCGCACTCCTCGCACCAGTACTGGTAGTCCGGGTTGACCGGCTCCATGTCCCGCACGATCGGGGTGCCGCTGCCGCACCAGTCGCACTTTCGCCTGTGTGCACCCATCGATCAGCTCCAGCTGTGGCCGCAGGCCGTGCACACGTACGAGATTCCGCCGTTGTCGCCGAGGACTTGGGCCACGTGCCCGGAACCGCAGGAAGGGCAGCTGAGACGGGTGACCGTGTTCCGTGTCACCGCTCCGCCGAGGAGGTGACCGACCTCCTCGAGGATGCTCGCAGGCATCGCCACTCCCTCCCGTCGGGTCGCGGTCCCCTTCCGGCCGTTTGATTCTGCCACGACCGGGCCAATACGGTCAGCGACGCCTCAGTACCGGTCCGGACACGGAGCCTCACAGGGGTATACGCCCGCGGGACTCCCGTTGCTCAAGCGGGCGCAAACGAAAAATCCCGCCCCCCGAGGGGGCGGGATTCGTCCGTGGGCTGTGGAGCTAAGGAGAATTGAACTCCTGACCTCCTGCATGCCATGCAGGCGCTCTACCAACTGAGCTATAGCCCCTGGTGCCACGCGGCTGGGCCGCATGGTCTTTCGCTCCGCTCGGCGGGGCGAACAAGAAGAACTTTAGCCTGCGACCTGCCGGAAAGTGAAATCCGGGTACCGGACCCGTCGGCCGCGCCTCAGTCGTCGTCGCCGAGCACCGGTTCCGGCAGCGTGCCGGCGTTGTGCTCGAGCAGACGCCAGCCGCGGGCGCCCTCGCCCAGGACGGACCAGCAGCAGTTGGTGAGGCCGCCGAGGCTCTCCCAGGTGTGCGGTTCCAGCCCGAGCAGCCGGCCGATGGTGGTGCGGATCGTGCCGCCGTGGCTGACCACGACCAGGGTGCCGTCCTCGGCGAGCTTCTCGGCGTGCCGGAGCACCACGGGGGCGGCGCGGTCGGCCACCTCGGTCTCCAGCTCGCCACCGCCGCGGCGGACCGGCTCGCCGCGCTTCCACGCCGCGTACTCCTCGCCGTGCCGGGCGAGGATCTCGTCGTGGGTCAGCCCCTGCCAGACGCCCGCGTAGGTCTCCCGCAGGCCCTCCTCCAGGGTCACGTCCAGGCCGGTGAGCGCGGCCAGCTCGGCGGCCGTGTTCGCGGCGCGCGCGAGGTCGGAGGCGACGATGGCGTCGGGCTTCAGGTGCGCCAGCAGCTGGGCGGCACGGC
>NZ_RAIF01000012.1:950340-959016 GCF_003671715.1 Streptomyces sp. E2N166
AGAGGATGACCCGCCGGCCGCGGCCGGGCTGCCCGGCCGTCACCTCGCCGGTGGCGCTCATCGCCAGTCCCCGTCGGTCTCCGTCGCCTCCTCGGCGGCCCGGAGCCTGGCGTGCTCCTCAGCCTTGCCGCGGGTCTCCTTGGCGTCGGCGGGCAGCTCCAGCTCGGGGCAGTCCTTCCACAGGCGCTCCAGGGCGTAGAAGACGCGCTCCTCGCTGTGCTGGACGTGGACGACGATGTCGACGTAGTCGAGCAGGACCCAGCGGGCCTCGCGGTCGCCCTCGCGGCGTACCGGCTTGGCGCCGAGTTCCTTGCTGAGCCGCTCCTCGATCTCGTCGACGATCGACTTGACCTGGCGGTCGTTGGGAGCGGAGGCCAGCAGGAAGGCGTCCGTGATCGACAGCACGTCGCTGACGTCGTAGGCGATGATGTCGTGCGCGAGCTTGTCGGCCGCCGCCTGCGCGGCGGTGTTGATGAGTTCGATGGAGCGGTCGGTCGCGGTCACTGCCTGGCTTTCGGGTCGGCGGTCGGTTGACCTCAAGGGTCTCACGACCGCCGACGGCGGCCCACGTGATAATCACCCGCCCGCCGGGAGGCCGGTCCCCAGGAGGCCGTTCTCAAGGGCCGCCCTCCGGGAGGCCGCCCTCCAGGACGCCGGTCTCCAGGACGCCGGTCTCTAGGACGCCGGTTCGTAGTCCTGGCCGAGTACCACCGAGACCCTCGCGTTCGCGGAGACCTCGCCCCGGGTGACGGAGCCGGTGGGCAGGCCCAGGGTCTTGGCGACCTGGACGGCGTTCTCCTCGTCGGCGGCCTCGGCGTAGACGACCTTCGACGTCGCCTCGGTGCCGGACCCGGTGCCGCCTTCCAGGAAGGTGAAGCCGCCGTTGAGGAGGACGACGCGGGCCTTGCCGGTGCGGTCCTCGACGCCGGTGGCGTTGCGGACGGAGACACTGACGGCCGCGTCCTTGTCGGGGCTCTTGGCGGTGCCGCCGAGGACCTCCTTGACGATGCCGTCACCGGCCTCGGCGCTGAGCCTGCCGTCGTCCTGGACGGGCAGCAGCGCGGTCTCGAAGTCGCCGCCCTTGGCGAGGTCGGAGAGCCCGGCGAGGAACGCGCCGAGGTCCTTCTCGGTCAGCGGCGGGTCGAGGATCAGCCCGAGGGTCTGGACGGTGGTCGTCGCGGCCGCGGGGTCCGAGGACAGCTTGCGCAGCACTCCCTGCATGACCTGCCCGAAACGCTGCAGCTGGGCGCCCGCCTCCTCGCCGGAGCCGCGGTGGGTGGCGTAGGCGACGGCCATCTTGCCGCTGAGGGTCTGGCCCTCGCCCTTGTGCACGAGGGGGTTGGCGCCCTTGCCCTTGGCCGCCGGGTCGGGGACGTCGGTGTCGGTGTCGACCTCGATGTTGCCGACCAGGTCGACGAGGATCTGGAGGTAGGGCGTGTCCAGGCGCCAGGTGCCCTCGATGTCGGTGCCGAGGGCCGAGTCGAGCGCGGTCCTGGTGGCATCGGGGCCGTCGTCGTCGACGGACTTGGCGAGCGTGGTGGTGCTGCCGTCGTCGCCGGTCAGGGAGAGGGAGTTGGGCACCAGGACGGCGGTGCCCTGCTTGGTGGTGGTGTTGTCGACGAGCAGCGCGGTGGAGGTGCCGCCGCCGGTGGTGTCGTGCAGGTGGACGGCGATCACGTCGCGCTTCTGGGCGCCCGCCGCCGTCGTACCGCCGGTCTTGTCGTCCGAGGAGGACAGCCCGGGGAGTTTTCCGGCGGACCAGAGGTAGCCGACGCCGCCGACCGCGACCAGCGCCAGGACGACGACCAGGGCGACGACACGCGCGCGTGCGCGGCGCCGGGCCTCCTCCCGGCGCTCGGTGCGGTTCTCCGTGAACTTCATCCAGTCGATGACGTCCTCGGAGTCGTCGGCCGGCTCCTCGACGAAGGCGAACTGCTCGGTGCGGTAGTCCCGGTCGGGTTCCGGCGTCCCTTCGGGGGCTTCCGGTTCCCCGGGCGGGGCCGCCTGCTGCGGGATGTAGGCGGTCTGCTCGGCGACCCGGGGCTGCCGGCCGCTGGTGGCCGCCTGACCGTACGGGTCGTACGAGGGCTGCGTCCGCGTGCCGGGGGCGTAGCCGTCGTAGGCGTCGTAGCCGACGGCGGGCGGCTGCCGGCCGGTGTCGTAGCCGACCTGGGAGCCGGTCCGGGAGCCGTAGCCGTCATAGGTCTCGTACGGCTGTGGGGCGGGCTGGTGTCCGCCCGTGGTGTACGGGTCGTAGCCGTAGCCCTGCTGCCCGTACTGCTGACCCTGCTGGTCGTGCTGACCCTGATGCGCGTACGGGTCGTACGGGTCGTACGCCTGCTGCCCGCCGGGTTGGGCCGGGGCCTGGCCCTGGGCAGGGCGGTAGACCGGCCGGCCGTACTCGTCGTAGCCGACGAGTTCGTACTGGTCGCCGCCGTCGCCGTAGCCCGTGTCGTATCCGTCGTTCACCGGTGCCCCTCTCGGCTCACTCGCCGCGGTACAGCTGGCGCTTGTCGATGTAGCGCACGACCCCGTCCGGCACCAGATACCAGACGGGATCGCCCTTGGCGACTCTCGCACGGCAGTCCGTGGAGGAGATGGCGAGGGCGGGGACCTCGACGAGTGAGACGCCGCCCTTGGGGAGTCCGGCGTCCGTCAGCGTGTGGCCGGGCCGGGTGACGCCGATGAAGTGCGCCAGGGAGAACAGTTCCTCGCTGTCGCGCCAGGTGAGGATCTGGGCGAGGGCGTCGGCGCCGGTGATGAAGAACAGGTCGGCGTCCGGGTTGAGCTCGCGCAGGTCGCGAAGGGTGTCCACGGTGTAGGTGGGACCGCCGCGGTCGATGTCGATGCGGCTCACCGAGAACTGCGGGTTCTCGACGGTCGCCACGACCGTCATCAGATAGCGGTCCTCGGCCGCGGAGACCGTGCGGTGGCTCTTCTGCCACGGCTGCCCGGTGGGCACGAAGACCACTTCGTCGAGGTGGAACTGCGCGGCGACCTCGCTGGCCGCCACGAGGTGCCCGTGGTGGATCGGGTCGAAGGTGCCGCCCATGACGCCGAGGCGGCGCTTGCCCGACGACGACGGGCCCTTGCCCCGGCCGGTGGCGCGGGCGGGCACCGCGTGGTTCTGCGTGCCCCGCGCCGGCGCGTGCGCCGTTTCGTGCGCCGGACCGGTAGGCATGTCCTGCTCTCCCATGCGTGCAGACCCTACCGGCCCGGCCCGAGGGCTCCTGCCGGGCCCGCTGGCCCCGCGCTCAGCGGTCGCGGTTGAACCGGGTGGTGATCCACAGCAGGAGCATCAGGATGACGAACGCGCCGATGCCGGTGACGTAGGGGCTGAGGCTCTCGTGGTTGCCGCTGTGCTCCTCGCCGCCCTCGGAGGCGAGGGTGACAAACTGGGCCGCGGTGCTGTGGAAGCTCATCTTCGGCAGGACCTATCCGGTGTGGGCGGGATAAAGACGTCCGCTCATCGTATGCGGGCGCCTGTCGGGCGATCACGCCGACTCCACCGTTGGTGACCGGCCGGCGACCGGTCGGAGGGATCCGGGGAACCTTCGGATCTCCTCAGTCGTCCTTCCGCTTGTACCCCCGCAGCAGGAACCACGCGGTCAGCACACAGCCCACCACCATCACGATCAGCACGACCCGGAGCAGATTCCCCGCCCCTTGCTGCTCGGCCGCCGTCGCCGCGGTGGCGAGCCAGTCGGTGTGGGGGGTGTGCGCCATGACGTGGACTCCTTCGTTGCACTGCCCGTCCACGGTATCTCCGCCTAGGCTGGGCTCGGCTGCGGGGGCGCAAAGGGCCGCACAAGGGTTCGTAAAGGGCCGGGCACACGCACAGGCCACACACACGCACATGGGGGAAGACATGTCCGACGGCCACCAGCACAACGGGCACGAGAACGTGCCGAGCAGGCAGCGCAGGCGCTTCCCCGGAATCTCCTCGCGTGCGTACGAGCATCCGGCCGACCGTTCCGCCCTGGTGGCGCTGCGCAAGCTGAGCGGCTTCGACACGGTCTTCAAGACGCTGAGCGGCCTGCTGCCCGAGCGGAGTCTGAGGCTGCTGTTCCTGTCCGACTCGGTGCGGGTCTCGGACCGGCAGTTCGCCCATCTGAACGTGATGCTGCGCGACGCCTGCTACATCCTGGACCTGGAGAAGGTCCCCCCGATGTACGTCAACCAGGACCCGACCCCCAACGCGATGTGCATCGGCCTGGACGAGCCGATCATCGTCGTCACCACGGGTCTCGTCGAGCTGCTGGACGAGGAGGAGATGCGGGCGGTCGTCGGGCACGAGGTCGGGCACGCGCTGTCCGGGCACTCGGTCTACCGGACCGTCCTGCTCTTCCTCACGTCCCTCGCGGTCCGGGTCGCCTGGATCCCGCTGGGCAACCTGGCGATCATGGCGATCGTGACCGCGCTGCGCGAGTGGTTCCGCAAGTCGGAGCTGTCCGCCGACCGCGCGGGTCTGCTGGTCGGCCAGGACCTCCAGGCCTCCATGCGGGGCCTGATGAAGATCGCGGGCGGCAACCACCTGCACGAGATGAACGTGGACGCGTTCCTGGAGCAGGCCGACGAGTACGAGGCCGGGGGCGACCTCCGCGACTCCGTGCTGAAGATCCTGAACGTGCTGCCCCGCTCCCACCCCTTCACGACGGTGCGGGCCGCCGAGCTGAAGAAGTGGGCTGCGTCCCGGGACTACCAGCGGATCATGGACGGCCACTACCCGCGCCGCGACGAGGACAAGGACACCTCGGTCCGGGACTCCTTCCGCGACTCGGCGTCCAGCTACGCCACGCATGTGCGCGGCTCCAAGGACCCCCTGATGAAGCTGGTCAACGACATCGCGGGCGGTGCCGGTGACCTCGGCGACCGGATGCGGCGGGGCTTCGGCGGCTTCACGGCCTCCCAGCCGAGGCCGCCCAAGGACAGGGACGGGTCCGAGGGGCCCGGCGGCGGAGCCGGCGGACCGGGTGACGGAGCCGGCGGCCCGGAGGGTTCCGGCGGCCCGGGTGCCCCGGACGACCGCCCGCCGCGCGACGGCGCCTGAGCGGACGTACGGGCGGCGTCCCGGCTCTCACACCCGCGGCTGGGCGCCTGCCGCGAGGGTGCCGCACAGGGCCGTGGCGTTGTCCGTGGTGTACGGGTCGGTGCCGGCGGGGGCGCCGGTCCCGGCCGTCTGGCCCGCGAGCAGCGGGCGGAGGTGACTCGCCGAGTCCTCGGCGCAGGAGAGCGGCCCGGCCTGGACGTAAGCGGCGACGAGCTGTGTCTGGTGCAGCCGCAGGTCGTCCCGGTCGAAGCGGAAGTGCAGCTCCCGCCGGACGGTGAACAGCGACGCCTCGGCCCCCTCGTCGCCGGCGGACCGCAGCGGGTACACCATGGTGTGGTCGGCGGTGACCTCCAGCGTGGACGCGTCGCTCTCCACGGCCCGCAGGCTGCCGTTCACCCTGATCTCGGCGTCGGCCAGCTCGGTGCGGGCCGGGTCGAAGCGCACCAGCCATCCGGTGGGCGCGTGCCGGCCGTCCGCGACGGGCTTCTCGAAGCTCTTGTCGAACTGGTCGAGCTGGTCCGGGTCCAGCAACATCCGCACCGAGCGGACCTCTCCGCCGCCGAGCACGTCCGGGTCGAGCGCCGAGCGGACGATGTAGTTCTTGGCGGTGGTCAGCGCGTTGAGCACCTGGTCGTCCGAGAAGTGCGCGGTGCGCCGGGCCCCCGGCAGCGGGACGCCCTCGGCCGCGGACCGGAAGTCCGCCGCGGGACTGTGTTCGTACAGGTGCGCGGCGTCGTCGGCGCCGGGCACCCTGCCCTCGGGGGCGAGCGGGACGACGGTCATCCGCACCGGCTCCGCGGCCCGCTGCGCGTCGGGGCTCTGGTACGGGTGCCGTACACCCATGTAGATGGCGGTGCCGAAGGCGACGGCGATCAGCACGACCAGGACCAGCGCCTGACGGGACAGCCCGGCCCGGCGCAACGGTGTGCGGCGGCGTACGGCGGGCGCGTGGTCGGTGAGGCGCTCCTGGGCGGAGAACTCCTGGAGGCGGGCAGCCCGGACGAACGACTCGTCGAAGACGACGGATCGGTACTCTTCCTCGCCGCCTCCGGGGGCGCCCTCGGGCGTTCCTCCGGGCGGATCGCCACGCCCTGCCATACCTTCAGGGTAGGTCTGCGGAAGGTCGCGTAAACGCGCCGTTGCAGGTCAAGTTGGGCCAGGCTTCGCGCGGCAGGACGGCAGGTCAGGGGCTGCGCGGAATGACCGAGACGGCCGGCTGGGAGTAGTCGGCGGAGGCCGAGGGGGTCACGGTGCCGCCCTGCTCGGGGCCGGTCGAGGCGGGTGGCGGCACCGGCCGCGTCCCGCCCCCCGAGGACGCGCCCCGGTAGACGGCCACGAAGGCCAGCGCCACCATGCCGACGCCCATCATCAGGGCGAGCGCCCAGGCGACGGGCCGGTGCCAGCGGACCTGCTTGCCGTACGCCGCGGGAGCGCCGTACGGGCGGTCGAGGGGGTCGCGGTCGTCGTCCGGGTCGTCGAGGTCGGGATCATGGCCGAAATCGCCGTACCCGTCGTCGAAGCGCTCGGCTCTTCTGCGGCCTCGGCGGGCCGCTTCCGCCTCGGTGGCCTCGGCTCTGGCCCGGGCGGCGGCCAGGAGGCGTTCGACGGCGGTCGGCTCGTGCACCGCGGCCGCCTGTACGAAGGCCTCGTCGAAGACCACGGAGGCGAACTCTTCGTCCGACACCCCGCGGTCGTGATCGTCGTCGGGCTCCCAGCCGTCAGGGAACGGCCTACCCCCCACGTCCTCCGGCACGGGTCCAGAGTAGACCCGGTGGGTCGTTTTGGGCAGACGGCGGGGAAATTCATCCGGTGGGTGAGATGCCCCGATCGGTTCACGGGCGCGGCCGATGGCGCGTGCCGTGCGCATATGCCCCCGGCGTGCGCCGCGGCGCGCGCCCGCCCGTCGGCGAGCGACCCGCACGTCAGCGCCGTACGTGCCCGTCAGCGCCGTACGTGCCCGTCAGCGCCGTACGTGCCCGTCACCGGTGACGATGTACTTCGTGCTGGTCAGCTCCGGCAGCCCCATCGGGCCACGGGCGTGCAGCTTCTGCGTGGAGATGCCGATCTCGGCGCCGAAACCGAACTGACCGCCGTCCGTGAAACGGGTGGACGTGTTCACCGCCACCGTCGTGGAGTCGACCAGTTGGGTGAAGCGGCGGGCTGCCTGCTGCGAGGTCGTCACGATGGCCTCGGTGTGGCCGGAGGTCCACAGCCGGATGTGCTCGACGGCCTTGTCGAGCGAGTCGACGACCGCCGCGGCGATGTCGTACGACAGGTACTCCGTCTCCCAGTCCTCCGGCGTGGCCTCGACGGCCGTCACCTTGGAGTTCTCGGCGTACGCCATCACCCGCTCGTCGGCGTGCACGGTGACCCCGGCCTCCGCGAGGGCGTCCAGCGCGCGGGGCAGGAAGTCGGCGGCGATGTCCTGGTGGACCAGGAGGGTCTCGGCGGCGTTGCACACGCTCACGCGCTGCGCCTTGGAGTTGATCAGGATGTCGACGGCCATGTCGAGGTCGGCCTGCGCGTCGACGTAGACGTGGCAGTTGCCGGTGCCGGTCTCGATGACGGGGACGGTGGACTCCTGGACGACCGTGTTGATCAGCGAGGCGCCGCCGCGCGGGATGAGCACGTCGACCAGGCCGCGGGCGCGCATCAGCTCGCGCACGCTCTCACGGCTCTCGCCGGGCACCAGCTGCACGGCGTCGGCGGGCAGCCCGGCCCCGCCCACGGCGTCGCGGACGACGCGGACGAGGGCGGTGTTGGACTGGTAGGCCGAGGAGGAGCCGCGCAGCAGGACCGCGTTGCCGGACTTCAGGCACAGGGCCGCGGCGTCGACGGTGACGTTGGGCCGGCCCTCGTAGATGATGCCGACCACGCCGAGCGGCACGCGGACCTGGCGCAGGTCGATGCCGTTGGGGAGGGTGGAGCCGCGCACCACCTCGCCGACCGGGTCGGGCAACGCGACGACGTCACGCACGTCGGAGGCGATGGCGCGGACCCGCTCCGGGGTCAGGGTGAGCCGGTCGACGATGGCCTCGCTGGTCCCGGCGGCGCGGGCCTTGGCCACGTCCTGGGCGTTGGCCTCGACGATCTCGCTGGTACGGACCTCCAGCGCGTCCGCGACGGCGAGCAGCGCGTCGTCCTTCGCGGCCCGCGGCAGCGGCGCGAGGTCGGCCGCGGCGGACTTGGCCCGGTAGGCGGCCCGGGTGACCGGGGACATCGAGTCGTACGGCGAGAGCGTGGTCATGGGGGAAGCGTAGTAGGCGGCGCGGAGCCATCCACCGGTCGTCCCAAACCCCGAGACACGGCCCGGACGGCGACAAAGGGGGTGAACCGCGGATCGAAAGGTGACTAAAAGGGGTGGACTCCGACCGGGGTCGCCGGGGCCGGCCCGTACCCGGCGGCGATGCGCTGGTGATAGGTCGCCCGGTCGATGACCTCCAGGCCGACGATCTCCCAGGGCGGCAGCCCCGCGGTCTGCCGGTGCTCACCCCACAGGCGCAGGGCGACGGCGGCGGCGTCGTGCAGGTCGCGGGCCTCCTCCCAGTACCGGATCTCCGCGTGGTCGTCGGCGTAGCGGCTGGTCAGCAGGAAGGGGTGGTCGTGGGCGAGTTGCTCCAGGGCGC
>NZ_RAIF01000012.1:959289-976668 GCF_003671715.1 Streptomyces sp. E2N166
GCCGCGCAAGATCGCGGGGCGGTTTTGCGGAACGTCCACCGCCGATTCGAGGACGTTTCGGCCCATTACGGGTGCAGGATCACCAGATCGTCCCTGTGTACGACCTCGCGTTCGTACGCCGGTCCGAGTTCACGCGCGAGTTCCCGGGTGGAGCGGCCGAGCAGCCGGGGCAGTTCCTTGGCGTCGAAGCTGACGAGCCCCCGGGCCACCGCGCGCCCGGCGCCGTCCCGCAACTCGACCGGGTCGCCCGCGGCGAACTCGCCCTCGACGCCGGCGATCCCGGCCGGCAGCAGCGACTTGCGGCCCTCGACGACCGCGCGCACCGCCCCCTCGTCCAGGACGAGCGCCCCTTGCGGAGTGGAGGCGTGCTGGAGCCACAGCAGCCGGTCGGCCGACCGCTTGCCGGTGGTGTGGAAGTAGGTGCCGGTGTCCTTGCCGGCCAGGGCGTCGGCCGCGTGGACCGCGCTGGTCAGCACCACGGGGATGCCGGCGGCGGCGGCGATCCGGGCCGCCTCGACCTTGGTGGCCATGCCGCCGGTGCCGACGCCTGCCTTGCCCGCGCTGCCCATGTCGACGCCCGCGAGGTCGGCCGTCTCCCGCACCTCCGCCAGCCGCGAGGTGCCCGGCCTGCTCGGGTCGCCGTCGTACACGCCGTCCACGTCGGACAGCAGCACCAGCAGGTCGGCGCGGACCAGGTGGGCGACGAGGGCGGCGAGCCGGTCGTTGTCGCCGAAGCGGATCTCGTCGGTGGCGACGGTGTCGTTCTCGTTGACGATGGGGAACGCGCCCATCGCCAGCAGCTTGTCGAGGGTGCGGGAGGCGTTGCGGTGGTGGGCGCGGCGGCTCATGTCGTCGCTGGTCAGCAGCACCTGGCCGACGCGGACGCCGTAGCGGGCGAAGGACGCGGTGTAGCGGGCGACCAGCAGGCCCTGGCCGACGCTGGCGGCGGCCTGCTGGCGGGCCAGGTCCCTGGGGCGGCGGCGCAGACCCAGCGGGGCGAGCCCGGCGGCGATGGCGCCGGAGGAGACGAGGACGACCTCCTTGTCCGCGCCCCGCACCTTGGCCAGGACGTCGACGAGCGCGTCGACCCGGTCGGCGTCCAGGCCGCCCGCCGCGGTGGTCAGCGAGGAGGAACCGACCTTGACGACGATCCTGCGGGCCTCGCCCACGGCCTGCCTTGCCCCAGCCACTGTTGCCGCCCGCCCTCTCCCGTCGACGCGCGCCGATCCGGGCGCTCGCCAGGCAATCTACGCGAACGGGGCCGCGTCCCGCGCCGCGGTCCAGGCTGCGGACAGGGGCCTGGACAGGGGCTGCGGCGCCCACCGGGTCGAGGGGGCCGTCAACACGCGCGTGTCGTCCGGAGGTCGGCCGCCGTTAACCCGGATGTCCGATGCGCGACGAGCAAGCCTGGAGCGACCGCAGTGCCCCTATCCCTGCCCCGCCGCAGTCTTCCCCGCCGCCCTGCCCCCCGCCGGGGGCCCGTCCGGTTCACCCTTCCCCGCCCTCGTCTCCTGCGACTCGCGCTCCCCCGCCGGCGGACCGCCGTGAAGCTGCTCGTCCTCGGTGTGCTGGCGGCCGCCTTCGCCGCGCAGGCCGTGGGGGCGCTGCTGCCGCACGTGCCGCTGCTGCTGGCGGCGACCGCCGGTTCGCTGGCCGCCGAGGCGGTGCTGTACCGCTGGCAGCGGGGCATGGTGTCGCTGTTCGCCAAGTCGCACGCCGACGTCACGGTGCGGCACGTGCTGCGGGACCTGCTGCTCGTGGTGGGCCTGCTGCGGCTCGGCGAGCAGCACCGGGAGACGGTGTACGCCCCCCTCGTCGCCGGGCTGCTCGTCTTCTACGGGCTGCACTGGGCGATCCAGGCGGTGTCCGTCCTGGTCCGGCGCACCCGGACGCTGCCCGTGGTGACCCGCAACATCGACGCCTCGGCGCTGCGGCTTACCCCCGCGCCTCCGCTGCTGCTGCGCCGCCCCGGGCACCGGCTGGCGGCGTTCGGGCTGCCGGCGACGGCCGGGCTGCTGGCGACGGCGGCCACCGACGCGCCGGTGTACGGCGCGGCGGGTCTGGCGCTGTCCCTGTCGGTGGCGCTGACGGGCCTCGGCGCGCTGCTCCTGCGGCTGCCGCCGGGGCGCCGGCCGGCCGGCGAGCAGGAGGTGCTCGACTGGTTCGACGCGTGGCTGGCGGAGTACCGGCCCACCGTCGGCCTGTACTTCTCGGGCGGGGCGTCCTCGGCCTACCAGGCCAACATGTGGCTGGAGCCCCTCGCGCGGCTGGAGGGACGGCCGGTGATCGTGCTGCGGGAGCGGTTCATGGTGCAGCGGATCGCGGCGACCGACATCCCGGTCGTGTGCCTGCCGAAGGTGTCCACACTGATGCGCCTGGAGCACTCCACGCTCCGGGTCCTCCTGCACCCCTCCAACTCCGGGAAGACCTCGCAGGTCCTGCGCATCCCCACGATCAAGCACGCCTTCGTCAACCACGGGGAGAGCGACAAGCTGTCCTCGTGCAACCCGTACGCGAAGGCCTACGACGAGGTGTGGGTGGCCGGTCCCGCGGCGCGCGAGCGGTACGCGCTGGCGGAGGTCGGCGTCGAGGACAAGGACGTGGTGGAGATCGGCCGCCCGCAGCTGGACGCCGTACGGCCGTACGCGGGCCCGCCCGCCCCGGGGACGTTCACGACCGTCCTGTACGCACCGACGTGGGAGGGCTGGGACGGCAACCCCGGCAACACGTCGGTCGTAGAGGCCGGCGAGAACCTCGTGCGGGCGCTGCTCGCGGACCCGGGGGTACGGCTGCTGTACAAGCCGCATCCGCTGACGGGATCGGTGGATCCGCTGGCCGGGGCCGCCGATCTGCGCATCCGGGAGCTGGTGCGGGCGGCGAACCGGGAGCGGAGCGGACCCCGGCCGGGGGCGTCGGCGGCCGGCGAGCTGGCCCGGCGGACGGCGGAGCTGGACCGGCTCACCGCTGCCGAATTCCGGTCGGCCGCCGACCAGGCGGAGCGGATGCTGCGCCGGTCCGCGCCGGAGCCCGGGAGGGCCGGGGCGGTGTCGCGGGCGACAGCCGCCTGGGAGGAGGCGTACTGGGCCTCGCTGCCCGAGTGGGAGCACCAGGTCGTCACGGACGCCCGGCCGCCGCTGTACGCCTGCTTCAACCGGGCCGACCTGCTGATCAGTGACGTGTCGAGCGTGATCAGCGACTTCCTGGCGAGCGGCAAGCCGTACGCGGTGGCCAACACCAGCGGGCTGGCCGAGGACGGGTTCCGCAAGTCGTTCCCGACGGTGGCGGCGGCGACCGTGCTGACGCCGGACGCGGCCGGGGTGCCGGAGCTGCTGGACTCGGTCCGGCATCCGGAACGCGACGAACTGGCCGAGGAGCGCGCCGCGTTGGCCCTGCGCCTGCTGGGCCCGGCCGAGCCGCCGCCCCAGGAGCGTTTCGCTCGGGCGGTGGGAGCTCTGTGCGCGGCGGCCGGGGAACACCGGGCGCGGATGGCGGAGCGGCTCACCACGGAACTCGCGCTCCCGGGCCCGCGACAGCAGCCGGCACCGCTGCCCGCGGGCAGCCACGGCGCGCAGCGCGCCGGGGCCTGATCCGCCGGGGCGGCCTCCTGCGCTGCCCGCGGGCAGTCGCGGCGGGCCGCACGCCGGGGCCTGACTCGTGGGAGCCTGATCCGGGCCTGACCCGAAGGCCCGACCTACGAAGCCCGACCCGCGAAGGCCCGACCCGCGAGGCCCGACCCGCGAGGCCCGACCCGCCGGGGGCGGCCCCCGTTCACCCCCCGGCGGCCACCCCGGCGGTCAGCCGTGGCGGTCAGCCGTGGTGGTGGCGCCAGCCCTGCCAGGCGGAGTCGATCATGTCGTCCAGGTCGTGCCGTGCCGACCAGCCGAGTTCCCCGTGGGCGCGGTCGGCGGAGGCGACCACGCGGGCCGGGTCGCCGGGACGGCGTTCGGTCACGTGCGGGGCGACGTCCTGCCTGCCGGTGACCTTGAGGATGCGGTCCACCATCTCCCGGACCGAACTGCCCTCACCGCGCCCGATGTTGAGGGTGAGAGACGTTCCCTCGGGGGCGTCCGTCAGGCGCCGGGCCGCCGCGAGGTGGGCGGAGGCGATGTCCTCGACGTGGATGTAGTCCCGTACGCAGGTGCCGTCCGGCGTGGCGTAGTCGTCACCGAAGACGCGCGGGGCGTCACCCGCCTCCAGGCGCTCGAAGACCATGGGGATGAGGTTGAAGACGCCGGAGTCGGCCAGTTCGGGGGCGGCCGCGCCCGCGACGTTGAAGTAGCGCAGGGACGCCGCGCGGATGCCGTGGGCCCGGGCGGCGGCGTTGATCAGCCACTCGCCGATCAGCTTGGTCTCGCCGTAGGGGCTCATCGGCAGGCAGGGGGTGTCCTCCGTGACGAGGTCCACATCGGGCATGCCGTAGACGGCCGCGGAGGAGGAGAAGACGAGGCGGCCGACGCCGGTCGACGTCATGGCCTCCAGGAGGGTCGCCAGGCCCGTCACGTTCTCCCGGTAGTAGTGGAGCGGCCGCTCCACCGACTCCCCGACCTGTTTCTTGGCCGCGATGTGCACGACACCTGTCACAGCATGGTCACGAATCGCGTCCTCCAGCGCCGCCCGGTCCAGCACGCTGCCGACGACCAGCGGCACCCCGCCGGGCACGCGGTCGGTGCTGCCGGTGGACAGGTCGTCGTACACGACCACGCGTTCACCGCCGTCGGCCAGGGCGCGCACCACATGCGCTCCGATGTACCCGGCTCCGCCCGTGACCAGCCAGCTCATCCTCATGCCTCCCAGGTCTGTGTCTCTGGGTGCAGACTCGTCCGTGCGCCCCGGAAAATCGAGTCGGGCACATGGGGCGAAAGGCGTCGGAAGTCAATAAAGAGGACAGGGGGGCCGAATGTGAGGAAGTTCTCCAGCCGCTTCGAAGCGATGGATTCGGGCCTCTCGCCCCGGCCATTTCCCGCTGTGGCAGGGCACAGACGGTCCGACTACCGTGCCAGCGGAAACTCCGCGTGAATCCTTTACGCTGATGCGGCGGCGCGCTCCAGGCCCCAACGGCGCCCGGAACGCGTTCCGGTCCCAGCCCGCGGTCCCGTGGTCAGTTCTCGGAACAGGTTGTAAGGATGCCCAAACTCTCTCTCGTCGTCCCCGTGTACAAGGTGCAGGGCTATCTGCCCGAGTGCCTTGACTCCGTACTCGGACAGGACTGCACGGACTTCGAGATCATCGCGGTCGACGACTGTTCGCCGGACGGGTCAGGGGCCATTCTCGACGAGTACGCGAAACGGGACTCCCGGATTCATGTGATTCACCTCACGGAAAACGTGGGCCTGGGGCGTGCGCGCAACGCGGGGCTGGAAAAGGCCACGGGTGATTACGTGTTGTTCCTGGACAGTGACGACACGTTGTCCGACGGTGCCTTGTCCGCCATTCGCGACCGGCTCGACGCCACGGACAATCCCGAGATTCTGGTCTTCGACTACGCCCGCACCTACTGGGACGGCAGGGTCCGCCCGAACCTGCGGGCCGATCTCCTCAAGCAGGACGGCCCGGACGTCTTCTCCCTCGCCGAGCGCCCCAAGCTGCTAGACCTGCTGCAGATCGTCTGGAACAAGGCCTACCGGCGCGACTTCGTCACCCGGACCGGCCTCACCTTCCCGCCCGGGTACTACGAGGACGCCCCCTGGACGTTCTGCTCCCTGATCAGCGCCGAGCGGATCGCCGTACTGGACCGTGTCTGCGTGCGCTACCGGCAGCGCCGCGAGGGCGGCAACATCCTCAAGACCGTCAGCCGCAAGCACTTCGACGTCTTCGACCAGTACCAGCGGGTCTTCGACTACCTCGACGCGCACGAGGAACTCGCCGAGTGGCGCGGCCCGTTGTTCCGCAAGATGGCCGACCACTACCTGACCGTCCTGGAGCGTCCGGGCCGCCTGCCGCAGGACGCGCGGGCGGAGTTCTTCCACCGCGCCTCGGCCGACTACCGCGCCCGCCTGCCCAAGGGCTTCACACGGCCCGCCGGGGGCCGCGGTCACAAGTACGGGATGCTGGAGCGCGACGCGTACACGACCATGGTGAGCGCGCTCGCGGCGGTGAAGTTGCGCCAGCGGGTCAAGACCCGCACCCGTACCGCGCTCAACCGGTCCAAGCGCGGTGCCATGGGCGCGTTCTACCAGTCCCAGCTCAGGCTGCCGCTGGACGACAACCTGGTGCTGTTCTCCGCCTACTGGAGCCGCAGCGTCTCCTGCAACCCCGCCGCCATCGACGCCGAACTGGCCCGGCTGGCCCCGCACATGCGACGCGTGTGGGCGGTCCGCGCGGAGAACGCGGCGCAGGTGCCCAAGGGCGTGCGGGTCGTGCGGGTGGGCTCCCGCGAGTACTGGGCGGCCCTGGCCCGCGCCAAGTACCTCGTGAACAACGTGAACTTCCCGGACTCCGTGGTGAAGCGGGAGGGCCAGGTCCATGTGCAGACCCACCACGGCACCCCGCTGAAGACCATGGGCCTGGACCAGCAGAAGTTCCCGGCCTCCACCGACATGGACTTCGAGAAGCTCCTGGAGCGGTGCGACCGCTGGGACTTCAGCATCAGTGCCAACCGGTTCTCGACCGTGATCTGGGAGCGGGTCTACCCCTGCTCGTACACGACGCTGGAGACCGGCTACCCGCGCAACGACGCCCTCGTGAACGCCACGACCGAGGACGTGCGCGCGGCGCGCGCGGCACTGGGGCTGGCCGACGGCGCCAAGGCGTTCCTGTACATGCCGACGCACCGCGAGTACCAGCCGGGGTTTACCCCGCCGCTGGACCTGGCGCGGATCGCCGACGAACTCGGGCCGGACGTGACCCTGCTGGTGCGCGGCCACTACTTCTACGGCACCTCCCCGCACGTCGCCGAACTGCGCCGCACCGGCCGCATCGTCGACGTCTCCGGGCACGCCCGGGTGGAGGAGCTGTACCTCGCCGCGGACGCCCTGATCACGGACTACTCCTCGGCGATGTTCGACTACGCCGTACTGGACCGCCCGATCATCAGCTACGTCCCCGACTGGGACGTCTACTCCGCGGTGCGCGGCACCTACTTCGACCTGCTCCAGGAACCGCCCGGCGCGGTGGCCACCACCCAGGCCGAGCTGCTGCGGCTGCTCGCCTCGGGCGAGTACGACAGCCGGGACACGACCGAGCGCCGGGACGCCTTCCGCCGGCGTTTCTGCGAATTCGACGACGGACACGCAGCCGAACGCGTCGTGCGACGCGTCTTCCTCGGTGAAGAGAGCCTGCTGCCCATCGTCCCGTTCGACGAACGCCCCCACGCCCCGACCCCCGCCCAGTCGCTCGAACTGGTCGAGCGGGCCTGACCCCGAAAGGAGATCACCAAGCCATGGCCCCTCGGCTCAGTGTCATCGTCCCCATCTACGACGTGGAGCGTTACCTCCCCGCCTGTCTGGACTCGCTCGCGGCACAGACCTTCCGCGACTTCGAGGTCCTGATGGTGGACGACGGCTCACCGGACGGCTCCGCCGCCATCGCCGAGGAGTACGCCTCCCGCGACGCGCGCTTCAAGCTCATACGCAAGGAGAACGGCGGCCTCGGCGCCGCCCGCAACACCGGCATGGCCCACCTGGCGCCGGACTCGGAGTTCCTGACCTTCGTCGACAGCGACGACCTGATACCGCCGGACGCCTACCGGCTCATGGTCGGCAGCCTCGACGAGAGCGGCTCGGACTTCGCCACGGGCAACGTCTTCCATCTCAGGGGCGAGAAGTCCTGGCAGGTCCCGCTGATGCGGATGCTGGCAGGCGAGGCCCGGGTGGGCACCCACATATCCCGCTACGCCAAGCTCGTCGCCGACCGCATCGCGTGCAACAAGGTCTTCCGCCGCACCTTCTGGGAGAGGAACGGCTTCGCCTTCCCCGAGGGCCGGCTGTACGAGGACACCCCGGTCACGATGCGGGCCCACTACCTGGCCGAGAGCGTCGACGTCATCTCGGAGCCCTGCTACTACTGGCGGCTGCGCGAGGGCGAGTCCGCCCCGTCGATCACGCAGCGCCGCACCGACCCGGCGGGTGTGCGCGACCGCGTCACGTCCGTGATGGAGATCAGCGCCTTCCTCGCCGAGCAGCCCGGTGAGACGTACGCCCGCCTCAAGCGCGAGTACGACACCCGTGTCCTCCGTGACGACCTGCGGCTGTTCCTCAACGTGGTGCCGGACGGCGACGAGGAGTACCGGGCCGAGTTCCTGCGCTCGGCGAACCGGTTCCTCGACAGCATCGACCCCAAGGTCGTCATGGACCTCCCGGCCGAGCTGCGCGTGCAGTGGCTGCTGGTGCGCAAGCACCAGATGGAGGAGCTGATCGCCCTGCTGGCCGGCCAGCGCCGCCGCGAGACGCCCGAGGTCAGCGGCCTGGTCCGCAAGTACGCCTCGTGGCCCTCCCTGGAAGGTGCCGACCTGCACCTGCCCAAGGAGGCGCTGCGCATCGACCAGCACCTGAACATGCGCGCGCCGCTGCAGAACGTGAGCTGGTCCGGGGGCAAGCTCCTGCTGTCCGGCAACGCCTGGATCGACAAGATCGACCAGTCGTCGCGCAAGGCCTCGGTCAAGGTGCTCCAGCTCCGCAAGGACCGCTCCCGCCGCCGCATCCTGCTGCCGGCCCGCAACGTCCCGCGCCCCGAGGTCACCACCGACTCCGGCCAGGACCGCTACAACTACGACTGGGCCGGCTGGGAGGTCACCATCGACCCCGCCCGGCTCCGCAAGGGCGGCGAGTGGCAGGAGGCCGTGTGGCACGTGGGCCTCGGCATCTTCTCCTCCGGCCTGGTGCGGCGCCACGCCGTCCACTCCAGCGGCGGCGCGTCCTGCAACTTCCCGCCGTACCACTGGCTGAGCCCCGACTTCCGGCTGCTGCCGTCCGTCGAGCGCGGCGCCCTGAAGCTGCGCATCGAGAAGGTCCGCGCCCTGATCACCGGCCGCGCCCTGGAGGGCGACCGGATCAAGGTCACCGGTGAGATCCGCGAGCCGCTCGCCTCGGACGAGCAGGTGGTCCTGCGGGTCAAGAACCAGAAGGGCGCCGAGACTCTCGAGTACCCCGTCACCGTGACCCGCGAGGGCGTCGGACAGGCGTTCTCGGTCGAGGTGCCGGTGGCCGACGTGGCGCTCGTCTTCCACGAGGGCGTCGACGAGAAGGCCCAGCCGGAGAAGCGCACCTGGTCCACGGTGCTGGTCGCGACCGACCCGCAGGGCAAGGAGCGCCGGTTCGGCACCGTGATGCAGGAGGGGCTGTCCGACGCCGAGTTCCCGCTGCCCGCGTCACTCGGCAGCCAGGCGCACCTGGTCGAGCTGGCCGTGGTGGCCGGCCACACCGGCTTCCTGAAGTTCTCCGGCCGCACCCGCCGTGCCCTGATCGACACCGCCACCGTGCGCGACGGCCGGATAGCCCTCACCGGGCACGCCGACCCGCGGCTGACCGGCTCCCGCTTCCTGCTCAAGCCGCGCAACCGCTACGAGGAGCGGTTCGTCGAGACCCGCTGGCTGGAGGACGGCCGCTTCGAGGTGTCCTTCGACCCGTCCCGGCTCGGCGGCAAGGGCGACGTCCCGCTGCGCGCCGGCCGCTGGAACCTCTTTCTGCGGCCCGAGGACGAGAGCGCGCCCGACGTGCCCTTCGTGGTCGACCGCCTGGCCGCGGACTCCTTCCCGGTCCAGGCCGAACTCGGTGGCCGCCGCTACTGGCTGGAGAACCGCTGGGGCGACTTCCCGCAGCTCAACGCCCGCTCCGAGCTGAGCGACCTGGAGCGCGGCCCGTACCGCCAGCGGCAGCTGCGCAGTGAGGTGTACGAGCCGCTGTTCCAGCAGCCGCTGAAGGACCAGGTCTTCTACCTGAGCTACAACGGCAAGCAGTTCTCGGACAGCCCGCGCGCGATGTACGAGGAGCTGAAGCGCCGCGACTCGGGCCTGAAGCACCTGTGGGCGGTCCGCGACGGCCAGGTCGTGCTGCCGGAGGGTGTCGAGCCGGTCCGCATGTGGGGCCGGGAGTGGTACGAGGCGCTGGCCTCCAGCCGCTACATCGTCACCAACGCCCACCTTCCCGACTGGATCGAGCGCCGGCCCGGCCAGTCCATCGTGCAGACCTGGCACGGCACGATGCTGAAGAAGATCGGGCACGACATCGACACGCTGCACTTCGACCGGCGCTACCAGGAGAAGCTGGCGCTGGAGGCCAAGCAGTGGAGCCTGCTCGTCTCCTCCAACCGCTTCAGCACGCCGATCCTCAAGCGGGCGTTCTCCTACGACGGGGAGATCCAGGAGGCGGGCTACCCCCGCAACGACTACCTGTACTCGCCCGACAAGGACGCGATCGCGGCGCGGGTCAGGAAGGCGCTCGGTCTGCCCGAGGGCAAGAAGGTCGTCCTGTACGCGCCGACCTGGCGCGACGACCAGTCGCACAGCGCCGGCCAGTACCTGTTCGACCTGCGCATCGACCTCGAGGACGCCCAGCGCCGCCTGGGTGACGACCACGTGCTGCTGATCCGCCGCCACTCCAACGTGGTGGACGCGGTGCCGGGCGCGGGCAACGGGTTCGTGTGGGACGCCTCGGAGTACCCGGACATCGCCGACCTCTACCTCGCGGCGGACATCATGATCACGGACTACTCGTCGGTGATGTTCGACTACGCGCACCTGAAGCGGCCGATGCTGTTCTTCACGTACGACCTGGAGCACTACCGGGACACGCTGCGCGGGTTCTACTTCGACTTCGAGCAGGACTCCCCCGGCCCGCTGATCGACAACTCCAAGGAGCTGGTCGACGCGATCCGGGACATCGACCAGGTCCAGGCGGAGTACCAGGACCGGTTCGACCGCTTCCACCACCTGTTCTGCGACCTGGACGACGGCAACGCGTCCGCGCGGGTCGTCGACCGGATGCTGGAGCAGGCCCGGGAGGGCTGAGCGGCATAAAGCGCGAGAGGACGGGGCCCGGAGGAACGTCTCCTCCGGGCCCCGCCCTCTCGCGCTGTGCGGTACGGGGTCAGAGCCGCACCGTCTTCACCGCGAACTGGCAGGCGGCGGTGAAGTAGGGCCGCAGTTCCGTACGCCGGCGGGTGGGCGGCAGCGGCGCGGGGGTCCGGCCGAGTGCCCGGCGGGACTTGCGCACCGCCCGGGTCAGTACCGTCGGCCCCGCCGCCACGGCCTCGCTGATCACCGGGCGCGGGAAGGTGAAGACGTTGATCGGCGCCAGTACGTCGGTCGCGAGCTTGGCCAGCTGCACCCGGGGCGCTCCGGGTGCGGTGCGCAGCGAGAAGTCCCAGATGACTTCCTTCTCGTCGGTGTCGGTGTGCTCGCCGACCAGCGTCGCGCAGTCGATGTCCACCGCCACCCGGCCGTCGCCCTCGTCGCGCAGCGGGAAGGTCAGCACGCGCTCCTTGTCCCGGCGGTGCACTGCCTCCACGACGGCGCCCGCGGCCACCCGGGCGCCCCACAGCTCGGCGTGTACGGCGATGGTCCGCTCGTCGACCCTGACCGGGCCGACCTCGGCGTGGACGTCGCGCAGCGCGCTGCGCAGCCGCAACCCGCCGTCCTCGTGCAGGTGCGGCAGCAGCACCGCCAGGGCCGGCCCCTGCGGGCGCGGCAGCTCCACGGCGAGCAGGTCCCGGGTGTCCAAGCCGTAGCCGTCGGTGCCGAGTGCCACCTCGCGGTCGCCCTCGCGGGTGGCCAGGGTCAGTTCCCAGGTGCCGTGCGGCAGCCCGGCGTCCCAGGGCACGACGGCGTCGCCCTCGGCGGAGAACGGGAACCGGTGCTCGCCGGCCGCGGCGGCGCCCTTGCGCAGCACGAGGTCGGCCTGCCCGGCGCTCGGCGGCAGCGTGCCCACGGCGACGTGGACGGAGCCCTGCCGGTCCACGCGGGCCGTGGCGTGGCGGGGCAGCTCCTTGCGGGCGAGGGCCTCCTCGATGATGGCCTCGAAGCGTTCGCGGCTGGCCCGCTCGTGGAAGCGCTCGGCGTTGCGGACGGCGGCGGCGGCCATCTTCTGCCGCAGCCCGTCGTCCTGGACGAGGCTCCGGATCGCCTCCGCCATCGCGTCCACGTCATCGCGCGGGACGATCAGCCCGTCCTCGCCGTCGGTGAGGATGTTGCGCGGCCCGTGGTCGGCGTCCGTGGCGACGACCGGCAGCCCGGCGGCCATCGCCTCGACGAGGACGTTGCCGAACGCCTCGCGCTTGGAGGGCAGGACGAAGACCGAGCCCTTGCCGAACTCCGGGGTGACCGGCGAGGTCTGGCCCATCAGCAGGATGCTGTTGGAGAGCCCCAGCTCCTCGATACGGGCGCGCAGCTTGTTCTTCTCGGCGCCGTGGCCGTAGATGCGCAGCGTCCAGTCCGGCGCGACGGCGTGGACCTTGGCGAAGGCCTCGATCAGGAGGGCGTGGTTCTTGTTGCCGGTCAGGTGCCCGGCGCAGACCACGACCTTGTTGGTGCCGGTGGCCCTGGTGGTGGACGCGGGTACGCAGTTGGGCATCACCGCGAGGCGGTTGGCGACCGCGGGCACCTGCTTGCCGATGGCGGCGACCTCCTCCGGGGTGAGCGCCGTGAGGACGTCCAGGGACCGGTAGGCGGGGAAGAGGCGTTCCTTGATGTCCGTGGCGTAGATGGCGGGCATCGAGTGTTCCTGAGTGACCTTCAGGTAGTCACCGCGCGCCTGCGCCAGCATGATCGTGTTCCGCGGGCTGGAGCTGACGACGACGTCGGCGTCGGTGGTCTCCAGGTACTCCAGGAGCCTGAGTTCCGCGAGCCTGCTCACCACCGGCGTCTTGGCACCGGTGTTGAGCGGGTAGATCAGCGGGAACTTGTCGGACAGCGGGTCGTCCACGTCGGAGACCGGCGAGTGCGGACGCATGTCACTGAGCACCCGGACGGAGACCCGCGGGTCCAGCGGGAAGTACGACTCGTCGCGCACCTTGCGCAGGGCCACGATCTCGACGTCGTGCCGCTCGGCGAGCGCCCCCGCGAGGTTCTGCGTCGCGCTGACCACGCCCCCCATGTGGCACAGGTCCCGGACGAGAAATGCGATCTTCACTTGGCGGCTTCTCTCTGCTTTCGGGCAACGGCTGGTCAGTCCGCTCACCCACCCCTGGCCACGCAGCTGTGACCACATCCTCCTCACAACGTACACATTGATGTTCGACAGCGGATCACGGCCCAGACACACCTGTGTAACCCTGCGGACGGCGTGCTGCCGCCCGCAGGGCCTGACCGTCTTGCGAGGAGCCGGGTACCGAGCCTAGAAGGGCTCGAAACCGTCGAACTCCCGCTCCGCCTCGTCGCGTTCGGCGTCGCGTTCCCGGCGGCGCTGGGCGGCCGGGCGGGGCGCCTCGAAGCGGTGGTCCTCGCCTCGGCGGCCGAGCATCTCGGCGCCGGCCGTCACCGACGGCTCCCAGTCGAAGACGACCGCGTTGTCCTCGGGGCCGATGGCCACGCCGTCGCCGTTGCGGGCACCCGCCTTCATCAACTTGTCCTCGACACCGAGGCGGTTGAGCCGGTCGGCGAGGTAGCCGACAGCCTCGTCGTTGTTGAAGTCGGTCTGACGCACCCAGCGTTCGGGCTTCTCGCCGCGCACCCGGAACAGGCCGTCCTCCTCGCGGGTGACGGAGAAGCCCGCGTCGTCCACGGCCTTGGGCCGGATGACGATCCGCGTGGCCTCGTCCTTGGGCCGGGCGGCGCGCGCGTTGCCCACCAGCTCGGCCAGCGCGAAGGACAGCTCCTTGAGACCCATGTGGGCCACCGCGGACACCTCGAAGACGCGGTACCCACGCGCCTCCAGGTCCGGCCGGACCATCTCGGCGAGGTCCTTGCCGTCGGGCACGTCGATCTTGTTGAGGACGACGATCCGGGGCCGGTTGTCCAGCCCGCCGTACTCGCGCAGCTCCGCCTCGATGACGTCCAGGTCGGAGACCGGGTCGCGCTCGGACTCCAGCGTCGCCGTGTCCAGCACGTGCACCAGCACGCTGCACCGCTCCACGTGCCGCAGGAACTCCAGACCGAGGCCCTTGCCCTGGCTGGCGCCGGGGATCAGACCGGGGACGTCGGCGACGGTGTAGACGGTCGAGCCCGCCGTCACCACGCCCAGGTTCGGGACGAGCGTCGTGAAGGGGTAGTCGGCGATCTTCGGCTTGGCCGCGCTCAGCACCGAGATCAGCGAGGACTTGCCGGCGCTCGGGTAGCCGACCAGCGCCACGTCGGCGACGGTCTTCAGCTCCAGCTGGATGTCCTGGAGGTCGCCGGGCACACCGAGCAGCGCGAAGCCGGGCGCCTTGCGCCGTGCGGAGGCCAGCGCCGCGTTGCCGAGACCGCCCCGGCCGCCCTGCGCGGCGACGTAGGAGGTGCCCTGGCCCACCAGGTCGGCGAGGACGTTGCCCGCCCTGTCGAGGACCACGGTGCCGTCGGGCACGGGCAGGACCAGGTCCTGACCGTCCTTGCCGGAGCGGTTGCCGCCCTCGCCGGGCTTGCCGTTGGTGGCCTTGCGGTGCGGCGAGTGGTGGTAGTCGAGGAGCGTGGTCACCGACTGGTCGACGGTGAGGATCACGTCGCCGCCACGGCCGCCGTTGCCGCCGTCCGGGCCGCCGAGCGGCTTGAACTTCTCACGGTGGACGGAGGCACAGCCGTGGCCTCCGCTACCCGCGGCGACGTGCAGCTCGACGCGGTCCACGAAGGTGGTCATGGGATGTGCCTCCAGTTACCGGTTACTACTTACTGCGGAAATGTCTCGTGGGTGTCTCTTGGGTAACACGCGAAAGGCGGACCCGCTTCCCATGGAGGGAAGTGAGGTCCGCCTCGCGAAAGTTTCCGATCAGGCGACCGGAACGATGTTCACGACCTTGCGGCCACGGTGGGTGCCGAACTGCACCGCACCGGCCTGCAGGGCGAACAGCGTGTCGTCGCCGCCACGGCCGACGCCGGCGCCCGGGTGGAAGTGGGTGCCGCGCTGGCGGACCAGGATCTCACCCGCGTTGACGGCCTGACCGCCGAAGCGCTTCACGCCGAGCCGCTGGGCATTGGAGTCGCGACCGTTCCGAGTGGACGATGCGCCCTTCTTGTGTGCCATCTGTTCTCAGTCCCTTACTTCGCAGCCGCGGGGATCTCAGTGACCTTGATCGCCGTGTACTGCTGGCGGTGGCCCTGACGACGGCGGTAGCCGGTCTTGTTCTTGTAGCGCAGAATGTCGATCTTCTGGCCCTTGTGGTGGTCCACGACCTCGGCCTGGACCTTGATGCCGGCCAGCACCCACGGGTCGCTGGTCACAGCGTCGCCGTCAACGACGAGCAGGGTCGAGAGCTCGACCGTGTCGCCGACCTGGGCGGTGGAAATCTTGTCAACCTCAACGATGTCGCCGACAGCAACCTTGTGCTGGCGACCACCGCTGCGCACGATGGCGTACACGCGGATCTCACTCTCTCGCTCTGGAACGGCACCCCCGCAGTCCAGCCGCCCGGTGGAAACGCGGACAGCCTCTCCCGGCCGGGGCCCGTCAGGGCCCGCACCCGGAAGGAAGAAGGGTTTACGGGGATGTGACGCGTCAGTCGACACGCCGACGCTCAAGATTACGGGGCCGCACGACAGGGGTCAAACCGGGCCCGGTCGCCCCGGCCGTCGCCCCGTCGCCACCTCAGCCGGCGACCGCCGCGACGTACTCGGCGTACGCCTCCTGGGCCCGCGCGGGCGACAGGTCGAGATGCTCCAGCACCGTGTACCGGCCGGGCCGGGTCTGCGGCGCGAACTCCACGGCCCGCACGAACTCCTCGTCGTCGAACCCGATCTCCCGGGCCACCACGGGCAGCCCGTGCCGACGCAGTGTCCCGGCCATCAGCAGGGAGCCCTCGAGGTCGCCGCGCAGATACGTCGCGAAGGCCGCGCCGATGCCCACCTGCTCGCCGTGGCTCGCCGCGCGCCTCGGATACAGCAGGTCGAGCGCGTGGCTGATCTCGTGGCAGGCGCCGGACGAGGGACGGGTGTGCCCGGCGATCGACATGGCGATGCCGGACAGCATCAGGCCCTCGGTCAGCACGGTCAGGAACCCGTCGTCGCCGCAGCCTCCGGGGTGGCGCAGCACGGCCTCGCCGGCCTGCCGGGCCAGGGCGGCGGCGAGGCCGTCGACCTTCTCGCCGTTGACCCGGTGGGCCAGCTCCCAGTCGGCGACCGCGGAGATGTTGGAGACGGCGTCACCGATCCCGGAGCGCACGAAGCGGATCGGCGCCTCGCGGATCACCGCGAGGTCGACGACGAGCGCGATGGGCGTCGGCACGCCGTACGAACCGCGACCGGCGTCGTTGTCGAGTATCGACACCGGCGAGCAGATGCCGTCGTGGGAGAGGTTGGTGGCCACGGCGACCATGGGCAGACCGACGCGGGCCGCGGCGAACTTGGCGCAGTCGATGACCTTGCCGCCGCCGAGTCCGACGATCGCGTCGTAGCGGCTCGCCTTCATGCCGTCGGCCAGCCGCACCGCGTCGTCGATGGTGCCGCCGCCGACCTCGAACCAGTCGGCGCCGGGCAGGGACGGCGCCAGTCTCCGGCGCAGGCGGGCTCCCGAGCCGTCGCTGATCGCCACGGCGAGCTTTCCGGACTGGGAGATCCGCTGGTCCGCGAGGACACTCGCCAGGTCGTCGAGCGCGCCCGGACGGATGTCCACTACGAGCGGCGAGGGGATGAGCCTCGTCAGTACCGGCACGTGATCTGCTCTCCTCGCGGGGTCGGGAAGGCGGGGTCGGGTCGGGTCGGTGGCACGGCTGTGCGGTGATGATGCGCCCGGGGACGTCCGGGAAAACGTGCGGTCCGAAACGTGTGGTCCTGTCCGGACGGAATCCCAGCGGACTCCGGACCGGACAGGACCACACGTGCTGCGACAGGCGGCCGGATCAGCCCTCGTCGGTGGCGGCCGTGACCGAGGACGGCGTCTGCTGGGCAGCCGCCGCGGTCTTCTTCGACGCCGTCTTCTTGGCCGTGGCCTTCTTGGCGGTCGTCGTCTTGGCCGCCTTCTTGGCCGTGGTCTTCTTCGCGGTCGTCGTCTTCTTGGTCGCGGTCTTCTTGGTGGCGGCCTTCTTCGCCGTCGCTTTCTTGGCCGTCTTGCGGGCCGCCGCCTTCTTGGCCGGGGCGGTCTCCTCGGCGGTGTCCGCCTCGGTCTCCGCCACGGCCGCGGTCTCGCCCGCGTCCTCCGCCGGGGCCGACGGGACGACCATGACGGCCGCCTCCTCGGCCGCGGTGGACGTGGTGGGCTTGCGCACGGCCCGGCGCCGCGGACGCGCCGGGGCGGCGCTCTCGGCGGTCGTACCGGACGGCTCCGCGGGTGCCGAGGCCGCCGTGCTGACGGTCCCGGAGCAGGCCGCCCAGGCCCCGCAGGC
>NZ_RAIF01000012.1:978898-1025082 GCF_003671715.1 Streptomyces sp. E2N166
ATCCGGCACCGAAGCGGCGGACGCCTCCTCGGCAGCCGACGCGGCCGGCGCGGTCACACTGCGCGTCGCACGACGCCGACTACGGCGCGGATCGGCCTCCTCGGCCTCAACAGGCGCGGACACCTCAGCGGCAGCGGGCACGGCGTCCGGCACCGAAGCGGCGGACGCCTCCTCGGCAGCCGACGCGGCCGGCGCGGTCACACTGCGCGTCGCACGACGCCGACTACGGCGCGGAGCGGCCTCCTCGGCCTCAACAGGCGCGGACACCTCAGCGGCAGCGGGCGCCGCGTCCGACTCGGGCCGGGCCTGCGGCTCGGCGGCGGTGGACGCCGGCACGACGGTCTCGGCCGTCTCCGCCGTCGTCGGGGCCCCGGCGGGCGCGGAGGCGCGACGCACCGCACGGCGCCGCGGCCGACCCGCGGACACGGGCTCCGGAGCCGCCTCGGGCACCTCGGCGGCGGCCTCGGCCTCCGCCTCTTCCGCCTCGTCGGTCACCTCGGCCGGCGCGACGGTCTCCGCCGGCGTCTCGGGAGCACCGGACGGCGGGCCCGCCGGGCGGGACGCGGCCCTGCGCCGACGGCGCGGCGGCAGGGTGTCGCTGGGGGTGTTCGATTCGGAGCCCGTCGAGGTGGTCGAGGACTCTGTGGGTTCGGTCGGTTCGAGCATGCGGGGGTTTCTCCCGTCAGGCTCCCGGGCGCCGCGCCTGGTCCGGCATCGATCATGTCGACCGCCGGTGACGTCCGCGGCTCGCGCGATGCGCGGTCGCCGCCGTCCGGGGCGCGGGCGCCGCTCGGAAGCTCTCCGTGTCTTGTCTCGCCGGTTCCGTACCCCTTGTCGTGCACGGCCTGGCGAAAGTCTTGTGGTCGGTGCGCTGCCCGACCCAGGTGGCTCCCGAGTTCGAGGGCGGCGCTGCGACGTCCGTCCCTGAGCGGAACCTTCCTTACGCCGACGCCTTCGCGGCGGCGGAAGCGGCGGCCGGTTGCGGCTCGGGCGCTTCTGCCTCGCGGTCGGGCGCGAGCGGGTCGGTCACCGCACCGGTCTCTTCATCGAACAGCCCCTGCGCCAGCCTGGTCACCGCTGCGGGGACCGGCGGCGCCAGGTCGGCCACGGCGCGAAGACCGGACAGGACGTCGTCGGGTCGTACGGCAGGCGTCACGTGCCGAACAACCAGCCGCAGTATCGCACAGGGCTGGTCGGTCGGCCTATCAGCCGGCGAACCGTACGTGGTGACGCTCTCGAGACGCGCGACCGCCGAGCGGGCGTCGAAGGTACGGACGCCGTTCTTGGTCCTGCGCTGGACCTCCACGGCCGGGGCCGCGTTGAAGGCCGCCACGGCGCGTTCGGCCTCCGCGGGATCCACACCGGTCAGCCGCAGCTCCCACACGGAAGCCGTCAGCCGGTCGGCGAGTCCGGAGGTCCGGGCCTCGGCCGCCTCCACGATGTCGAGCCCGTTGGGCAGCGACTCGTCGAGGAGCAGCCTGAGCCGCTCCGGGTCGCGCGCTTCGGTGAGCGCGATCTCCAGGTACTCCGCCTCACTGCCCGTGCCGGTGGGTGCGGCATTGGCGTACGACACCTTCGGATGCGGCGTGAACCCCGCCGAGTACGCCATGGGCACCTCGGCGCGGCGCAGGGCACGCTCGAAGGCGCGCTGGAAATCACGGTGGCTGGTGAACCGGAGGCGGCCGCGCTTGGTGTAACGCAGTCGGATGCGCTGCACCGCGGGTACGGGCGGCGGGCCTTCGGGCTGTCGCTTGCCCAGTGTCGTTCAGTCCTTCGTGAGAGCGGTCGTACTGCTACCAAGAGTACGTGCCTGCGCCGCGGATGGTTCCCGCCGTACCCCCGTCCGCTGCCTCACCGGCTCTCCGAAGAGCATCCGGCGCACATCGGCGCGGGCCTGCCGCACGGACGACCGGGCGGAGCCGAGCGCCTGCCGGGCCGCCCGCCCCACGCCGCGCGCGCCCTCGGCGAGCGGCCGCAGAACGGTGTCCCGCACGGCGTGCCCCACCGGCGTCAGAACACTCCGGTACACCCATCGCGCCGGCTCGGCGACGGTCCACCGGAAGAGGGTGCCGAGGAACCGCCCGACAGCGCGCGAGATGTGCCCCGCGATCCGCCAGGCGTGCCCGAGGGCGTCCAGGACCTCCCTCCCGACGACGGCGAGCACCCGGCCGACCGGCGTGAGCACCCACCGCCACAGCGCCAGGGCGGGCAGCACCAGCAGCACCCGGACGGCCCAGTACAGGGCCGTGCCCACACCGGTGACGACCATGCCCAGGCACCGGGCCAGTCCCCTGCCGCACCAGGCCAGCCCTCTGCCGCACCAGGCGAGCGCGTGCCCGACAGGAGTGAGCACCCAGGCGTAGAGCCACACCGCCGGTACGACGACGAGATACCGCACCAGCCAGGCGAGACCCGCGTACAGCACCCGCCCGACGGCCGCGAACACGGCGCCCACACCCAAGAAGAACCAGGCGAGCCCATGCCCGGCCGGCGTCAGCAGCCACCGGTACACCCACACCGCCGGTACGACGAGCAGCACGTTCCCGAGCCAGGCGGCCCCCTTGGCCAGCGGCACGAGGACATATCGCCACACCCCGACCAGCGGCCACACGAAGACGGCCCGCCCGAGCCACGCCAGCGCCCGCCCGAACGGCCGCAGCACCGTGTCCCGCAGCACCCTCCCGGCGACGACCAGCGCGTCCCACACCATCCGCACCGGCAGGACCAGCACCAGGACCACGATCCGCACCGGAATCCGGATCGCCACGACCAGACACCCCTCGGCATCCGACCGCCGTGCCGCTTCCTCCCGCGGGCCCGCCCCGGCCGCCTTCTCCAGATCCACCATGCCCATGAAGACGCCGCGGGGCCCGGTTCGGATCCCGCGGCGTCGTGCCCTGCGGTCCTACTTGACCACGGACAACGGCAGCAGCTTCTTGCCGGTCGGACCGATCTGGATCTCGGTGTCCATCGCCGGGCACACCCCGCAGTCGAAGCACGGCGTCCAGCGGCAGTCGTCGACCTCGGTCTCGTCGAGGGCGTCCTGCCAGTCCTCCCAGAGCCACTCCTTGTCGAGGCCCGAGTCGAGGTGGTCCCAGGGCAGGACCTCCTCGTAGCCGCGCTCGCGGGTGGTGTACCAGTCGACGTCGACGCCGAAGGGCTCCAGGGCCTTGTCGGCGCAGGCCATCCAGCGGTCGTACGAGAAGTGCTCGCGCCAGCCGTCGAAGCGGCCGCCGTCCTCGTAGACGGCACGGATGACGGCGCCGGTGCGGCGGTCGCCGCGGGAGAGGAGGCCCTCGACGATGCCGGGCTTGCCGTCGTGGTAGCGGAAGCCGATGGAGCGGCCGTACTTCTTGTCGCCGCGGATCTTGTCGCGGAGCTTCTGCAGGCGGGCGTCCGTCTCCTCGGCGGAGAGCTGCGGCGACCACTGGAAGGGGGTGTGGGGCTTGGGGACGAAGCCGCCGATCGAGACCGTGCAGCGGATGTCGCCGGAGCCGGAGACCTCGCGGCCCTTCTGGATGACGCGGGTGGCCATGTCGGCGATCTGGAGGACGTCGTCGTCGGTCTCCGTGGGCAGGCCGCACATGAAGTACAGCTTCACCTGGCGCCAGCCGTTGCCGTAGGCCGTGGCGACGGTCCGGATGAGGTCGTCCTCCGAGACCATCTTGTTGATGACCTTGCGGATGCGCTCGGAGCCGCCCTCGGGGGCGAAGGTGAGGCCCGAGCGGCGGCCGTTGCGGGTCAGCTCGTTGGCCAGGTCGATGTTGAAGGCGTCGACGCGGGTGGAGGGGAGGGACAGGCCGATCTTGTCCTCCTCGTACCGGTCCGCGAGGCCCTTGGCGACGTCGCCGATCTCCGAGTGGTCCGCGGAGGAGAGCGAGAGGAGGCCGACCTCTTCGAAGCCGGTGGCCTTCAGGCCCTTCTCGACCATGTCGCCGATGCCGGTGATGGAGCGCTCGCGCACCGGGCGGGTGATCATGCCGGCCTGGCAGAAGCGGCAGCCGCGGGTGCAGCCGCGGAAGATCTCCACCGACATGCGCTCGTGGACGGTCTCGGCGAGGGGGACGAGGGGCTGCTTGGGGTAGGGCCACTCGTCGAGGTCCATGACGGTGTGCTTGGAGACGCGCCACGGGACGCCCGAGCGGTTGGGGACGACGCGGGCGATACGGCCGTCGGGGAGGTACTCGACGTCGTAGAAGCCGGGGACGTACACGCCGCCGGTCTTCGCCAGGCGGAGGAGGAGTTCCTCGCGGCCGCCGGGGCGGCCCTCGGCCTTCCAGGCGCGGATGATCGCGGTGATCTCCAGGACGGCCTGCTCGCCGTCGCCGATGACCGCGCAGTCGATGAAGTCGGCGATCGGCTCGGGGTTGAAGGCCGCGTGTCCGCCGGCCAGGACGACCGGGTCGTCGATGCCGCGGTCCTTGGACTCCAGCGGGATGCCGGCCAGGTCCAGGGCGGTCAGCATGTTGGTGTAGCCCAGCTCCGTGGAGAAGGAGAGGCCGAAGACGTCGAAGGCCTTGACCGGGCGGTGGCTGTCGACGGTGAACTGCGGGACGGAGTGCTCCCGCATCAGCTCCTCCAGGTCCGGCCACACGCTGTAGGTGCGCTCGGCGAGGACGCCCTGCTGCTCGTTGAGCACCTCGTAAAGGATCATGACGCCCTGGTTGGGCAGACCGACCTCGTACGCGTCGGGGTACATCAGGGCCCAGCGGACGTCGCAGGATTCCCAGTCCTTGACCGTGGAGTTGAGCTCTCCGCCGACATACTGGATCGGCTTCTGCACATGCGGGAGCAGAGCTTCGAGCTGCGGAAACACAGACTTCACAGGCTCGGCGGCTTCGGCAGGCATCTCAGGGAACCTTTGTGTGCTGACAAGGGGGACCATCCAGCCTAACCCGGCGAAGGAGGTCCCCCGTACCGCCCATGGCCCGCGGCCCGGCCGGGCCCGTGCTCAGGCGGACATCGGTCTCTGCACCGTGATCGACTGGAGCAGCCCGACCGCGAGCCAGACGGCGAACATCGACGAGCCGCCGTACGACACGAAGGGCAGCGGCAGACCGGTGACCGGCATGATGCCGAGCGTCATGCCGATGTTCTCGAAGGTCTGGAAGGCGAACCAGGCGACGATTCCGGCGGCGACGATCGTGCCGTACAGGTCGGTGGTCTCTCGGGCGATCTTGCAGGCGCGCCAGAGCACCACGCCGAGCAGGGCGATGATGAGGCCCGCGCCGAGGAAGCCGAGTTCCTCTCCGGCGACCGTGAAGACGAAGTCGGTCTGCTGTTCGGGGACGAAGCGGCCGGTGGTCTGCGAGCCGTTGAAGAGGCCGGAGCCGGTGAGGCCGCCGGAGCCGATCGCGATGCGCGCCTGGTTGGTGTTGTAGCCGACGCCGGCGGGGTCGAGTGCCGGGTTGGCGAAGGCGGCGAAGCGGGCGATCTGGTAGTCGTCGAGGATGCCGAGCTGCCAGACGGCGAGCGCGCCGGCGGTTCCGGCGCCGATGAGGCCGAACACCCAGCGGTTGGTGGCGCCGGAGGCGAGCAGCACGCCCAGCACGATGATGACCATGACCATGACCGAGCCGAGGTCGGGCATGAGCATCACGATCAGCATCGGCACGGTGGCCAGGCCCAGGGCCTGGAGCACGGTCCGGTGGTCCGGGTTCGGCCGGTCCCCCGCGTCGACGCGGGCGGCCAGCAGCATCGCCATGCCCAGGATGATCGTGATCTTCACGAACTCCGAGGGCTGGAGGGAGAAGCCGCCGGGGAGTTTGATCCAGGAGTGGGCGCCGTTGATGGTCGAGCCGAGCGGGGTGAGCACCAGCAGGATCAGGAAGACGGACGCGCCGTAGAGGACCGGCACGGCGGTGCGCAGGGCTCGGTGGCCGAGCCAGACGACGCCGACCATCAGGGCGAGCCCGATGCCGGTGTTCAGGAGGTGCCGGGTCAGGAAGTAGTACGGGTCGCCCTGGTTGAGTTCGGTGCGGTTGCGGGTCGCGGAGTAGACGAGCAGCGAGCCCATCAGCGAGAGCGCGACGGCGGCCAGCAGTATCGGCCAGTCGAGCCGGCGCGCCATCGAGTCCCGGGCGAGCAGTCGGGTCCACCCGGCCTTCTCGGGTCCGTATCCGGAGACCTGGAAGCTGTTGGAACCGGTCATGCGCGCGCCCTCCGGCTTCCGTTTCTGCCCGCACCGCGTTTTCCGCCGCCGCGCCGGCCCGCGCCGCCGCGTCGTCGGTGACGGCGCGTGTCGCGGTTGTCGCCGTTCTGCGTCGGCGTCGTCGCTCCCTGTTCCTGGCCGTCGATGGGGGCGTACTCCTCCTCCGGGGAGGCCTTCTCCTTCGGCAGCAGGTCCTTGACGGCGTCCTTGGGCATCTTCGGCGCGGGGATGGTGCCGTCCGCCTTGATCGTCGGGAGCTTCGCCTGCGGCTTGGGCAGCAGCCCCTTCTTGCTGTCGACCTCCCCGTCGTCCGAGACGCCGTACAGCGCGTCGTAGATGTTGCGGACGGCGGGGCCGGAGGCGCCGGAGCCGGTACCGCCCTGGGAGATCGTCATGACGATGGAGTACTCGTCGGTGTACGTGGCGAACCAGGAGGTGGTCTGCTTGCCGTGGACCTCGGCCGTACCGGTCTTGGCGTGCATCGGGATCTTGTCCTGGGGCCAGCCGTCCTGCGCGAACCGCCAGGCGGCGGTGCCGCGGGTGGCGACGCCTTCGAGGGCGTCGTCCATCTTGGCCAGCGTGGTCTTGCTTATCGGCAGCTTGCCGTGCGCCTCGGGCTCGATCGCGCGGATCTCCTTGCCGTCGGGGCTGATGACCGCCTTGCCGATGGTCGGGTCGTACAGGGTGCCGCCGTTGGAGATGGCCGCGTAGATGGTGGCCATCTGGATGGGGGTGGTGAGGGTGTCGCCCTGGCCGATGGAGTAGTTGATGGCGTCACCGGCGCGCATCTTGTTGCCTTCGAGGCAGCCCTCGTAGGCGAGCTTCTCGACGTAGGTGCCGTCCTTCTTGCCGGACTTGCACCAGGCGTCCTTGTTGGCCTCCCAGTAGTCCTGCTTCCAGGCGCGGTCGGGGACGCGGCCGGTGACCTCGTTGGGGAGGTCGATGCCGGTCTTCTTGCCGAGGCCGAACTCGTGGGCGGCCTTGTAGAAGTAGTCGTTGGGGTTCTTCGGCTTGTTGCCGCCGTCCTTCTTCCACTCCTGGTGGGCCAGGCGGTAGTAGACGGTGTCGCAGGAGAGTTCCAGGGCGCGGCCGAGGTCGATCGCGCCGTAGCTGGCGGATTCGTAGTTCTTGAAGACCTGGCCGCCGACGGAGTAGGAGCTGGAGCAGTCGTAGCTGCCGTTGAAGTCGTAGCCGGCGTCGACGGCGGCGGAGGTGGAGATCACCTTGAAGATCGAGCCGGGGGCCGCCTGGCCCTGGGTGGCGCGGTTGAGCAGCGGGTAGTTGGAGTCCTTGCCGGTCATCTTCTTGTAGTCGGCGGCGGAGATGCCGCCGACCCAGGCGTTGGGGTCGTAGGCCGGGTTGGAGGCCATGGCGACGACGCGGCCGGTCTTGGCCTCCATCACCACGACGGCGCCGGCGTCGGCCTTGTAGTTCTCGCCGGTGTTGTCGTCGTACTGTTTGCGGGCTTCCTTCATCGCCTCGTTCAGCTCGTACTCGGCGACCCGCTGGACGCGGGCGTCGATGCTGGTGACGAGGTTGGAGCCGGGCACGCCGGGGTCGGACTCGGCCTGGCCGATGACGCGGCCGAGGTTGTCGACCTCGTAGCGGGTGACGCCCGCCTTGCCGCGCAGCGCCTTGTCGTACTGGCGTTCCAGGCCGGAGCGGCCGACCTGGTCGGAGCGCAGGAAGGGCGAGTCGGTGTCCTGGGCCTTCTGGATCTCCTCGTCGGTGACGGGCGAGAGGTAGCCGAGGACCTGTGCGGTGTTGGACTGGCCAGGGGCGGCGTAGCGGCGCATCGCCTGGGGCTCGGCGGTGATGCCGGGGAAGTCCTCGGCCCGTTCGCGGATCTGGAGGGCCTGCTTGGGGGTGGCCTCGTCGGTGACGGGGATCGGCTGGTAGGGCGAGCCGTTCCAGCAGGGCTGGGGGGTCTCGGCGTCGCACAGCCGGACCTTCTCCATGACCTCCTTGGGCGTCATGCCCAGGACCCCGGCGAGCTTGGTGAGAACGGCCTTGCCGTCGTCCTTCATCTTGAGCAGGTCGGTGCGGGAGGCCGAGACGACGAGCCGGGTCTCGTTGTCGGCGAGCGCCACACCGCGGGCGTCCAGGATCGAGCCGCGGGGGGCGGGCTGGACGACCTGCTGGACGTGGTTGCCGGAGGCCTCCTTGGCGTATTCGTCGCCCTGGCGGATCTGGAGGTACCAGAGCCGGCCGCCGAGGGTGCCGAGGAGGGAGAGGACGAGGATCTGGATGACGACGAGCCGGGTCTGGACACGTGTGCTGCGGCCGGTCTCGGGGATGTTGGTCACCGCGGCTGCCTCCCCCTCGTGAGGTGCGTGGTCCTTGGGTGGGGCCGCGTCGCGCACGGCCGCGTCGTGTGCTGCCGCGTCGTCACAGCCGCTTGACCCCCTTGATGCGTCCGGCCCGGGCGACCCGCGCCCGCGCCGCCCTCACCCGCAGTCCGTTGCGCTGGTTGCCGATGCGCAGGCCGGTGCCGCCGGAGAGCCAGCCGGAGGCGATGTCGGTCTTCTGGCCGGCGGAGTTGGTCTCGGCCAGCGGGTCGTTGTCGGCGCGTCTGGCCAGGGCCATGATGCCGGGGACGACGAAGGGCGCGAGCAGCAGGTCGTACAGGGCGGCCGTGAACAGCAGGCTGGGCAGGCCGACATGGCGGGCGGCGGTGTCGCCGACGAGGGCGCCGACGCCGGCGTACAGCAGGGTGGTGCCGAGGGCTGCGACGACCACGACGGCCATGGGGCCGGTGGCCGTCCTGAGCCGGCCGTTCTCCGGTTTGGCGAGGCCGGCGAGGTAGCCGATGACGCAGAGCACCAGGGCGTAGCGGCCGGCGGCGTGGTCGGCGGGCGGGGCGAGGTCGGCGAGCAGTCCGGCGCCGAAGCCGACGAGGGCGCCGCCGACGTGGCCGTAGACCAGGGCGAGGCCGAGGACGGTGAGGAGCAGCAGGTCGGGTACGGCGCCGGGCAGGTGGAGGCGGGCGAGGACGCTCACCTGGAGCACCAGGGCGACGACGACCAGGGAGACGGACAGCAGGATCCGGTTGACGCGCATGGGGTGAAAACTCCTACTGCTCGTTCTGCTGGTTCTGCTCGGTCTGCTCGTTCTCTTCGCCTTGTGTCCCCCCGTCGGTGCCGGCCCCGGCGGAGGGGGTCGCGGTCACCGTGACGGTCGGCGTGGGTTTCGGCTTCGGCTTGTCCGGGAGGACCGTGTCGCGCGGGTCCTTCTGCGGGGCCTGGACGACGACGCCGACGATGTCGAGCTTGGTGAAGCTGACGAACGGCGTGACGTCGAGGGTGCGGGTCAGGTCGCCGCCGGAGGGGTCGATGCGGGAGACGACGCCTACGGGTACGCCGGGCACGAACGGCTTGTCGGCCTGGGAGCCGAAGGTGACCAGGCGGTCGCCCTTCTTGACGTCGGCCTTGCCGTTGAGGAGTTCGACGCGCAGGGGCCGGCCGCCCTGGCCGGAGGCGAAGCCGAGTTCGTCACCGGCCTCCATCCGGGTGCCGACGGTGAAGTCGGGGTCGTTGGCGAGCAGCACGGTGGCGGTTCCCGGGCCGACGGTGGTCACGCGACCCACGAGGCCGTCGCCGTTGAGGACGGTCATGTCGCGCTTGATGCCGTCGTCGGCGCCGGCGTCGATGGTGATGGTCCAGGAGAAGCCCTGCGCGGCTCCTATGGCGATGACCTGGGCGCCCTTGATGCCGTACTGGCCGGCGCCGGCGAGTCCGAGCATCTTGTCGAACTGCTTGAGGCGGCTGCGGCCGCGCTCGTCACTGCCGAGCTTCGCCTTCAGGGCCGCGTTCTGCGTCTCCAGCTCGGCGAGCCGGTCGTGCCGGTCGCCGGAGTCGCGGATGGCGGAGACCGCGTTGCCGACCGGGTCGACCGCGGACGACACCCCGTTCTCGATCGGACCGAAGACGCCCGCCGCGGCCTGCCGGGCACCGTCGACCGGGGAGTCCTCCCCACCGCGGATGTCCACCGTGATCAGTGCGAACGCGATGGCGATCAGCAGCACCAGGAGCAGCCGGCTCTCTTTCGTGTCCCTCACGTGCGGCGGCCGTGCCTTCCTCGTCGAATTCGGGAATCTCGGAATGTACGTGGCGGTGTTCAGGAATTCAGCTGATTCGGTACGTCGGGCGCTTCACGCGCATCCGGTACCGGAACCCTCTATATCAACGATCCGCCGTACGAGAGGAGATCGTCTCGTACGGCGGAACCGAAGTGTTACGTCATCTGCGGGGCGAGGCGTCCAGCACCTGCTGGAGTGCCTCGAACTCCTCGACGCACTTACCGCTGCCGAGCGCCACGCTGTCCAGCGGGTCCTCGGCGATGTGGATCGGCATTCCGGTCTCCCGGCGCAGCCGTTCGTCGAGCCCGCGCAGCAGCGCGCCGCCGCCGGTCAGGACGATGCCCCGGTCCATGATGTCGCCGGACAGCTCCGGCGGACACTTGTCGAGGGTGGTCTTGACGGCGTCGACGATCGCGTTGACCGGCTCCTCGATGGCCTTGCGTACTTCGGCGGCCGAGATGACGACGGTCTTGGGCAGCCCGGAGACGAGGTCCCGGCCACGGATTTCGGTGTGCTCGTCAGCGTCGAGGTCGTACGCCGAACCGATCGTGATCTTGATCTGTTCGGCCGTGCGCTCACCCAGCAGAAGGCTGTACTCCTTCTTCACGTGCTGGATGATCGCGTTGTCCAGCTCGTCACCCGCGACACGGATGGACTGGGCGGTGACGATGCCGCCGAGGGAGATGACCGCGACCTCCGTGGTGCCGCCGCCGATGTCCACCACCATGTTGCCCGTGGCCTCGTGGACCGGCAGGCCGGAGCCGATGGCCGCGGCCATGGGCTCCTCGATGATGTGCACCTGTCGGGCGCCGGCCTGGGACGACGCCTCGATGACGGCGCGGCGCTCGACGCCCGTGATACCCGAGGGCACACAGACGACGACCCGCGGGCGAGCCAGATAACGCCGCTTGTGGATCTTCAGGATGAAGTAGCGGAGCATCCGCTCGGTGATCTCGAAGTCGGCGATGACGCCGTCCTTCAGCGGGCGCACGGCAACGATGTTGCCGGGCGTGCGCCCGATCATCTTCTTCGCTTCGGCGCCGACCGCGAGGATGCCACCGGTGTTGGTGTTGATCGCGACGACGGACGGCTCGTTGAGTACGATCCCGCGACCCCTGACGTACACCAGCGTGTTGGCGGTCCCGAGGTCGACAGCCATGTCACGGCCGATGAACGACATTGAGTTCCCCATCAGGATTCGACTGGCCTTCCCAGGAGCTTTTGAGGGCTTTTCAGGTAGGCGAAGTGGGTGCAGTGACGCGTGGAGGCTTCCATCGTAGACGCGCTTTCGCGAACACTGCGCGAGGGTCTTCGCCATTGTCAGCAGATGGCGCGGCGCCTCGCTTGTGGAGACGGTCCAACGGGGGCATCCGTTCCCCCGAACAGGCGCGCATATGCCACAGGGCGGTCGCTTTTACGCGACCGCCCCGGCTCCGCCTCGGCCATTCGACTGACGGCCTGTCAGAAAAAAGGCCGTCCGGCGTGTCCCGAAGAAGGTTCAGACCCGACCCGGGAAGAAGATCTTCAGCTCGCGCTCGGCGGACTCCTCGGAGTCGGAGGCGTGGATCAGGTTCTCCCGGACGATCACGCCGAAGTCCCCGCGGATGGAGCCGGGTGCGGCGGCGATCGGGTCGGTGGGGCCGGCCAGCGCGCGCACGCCCTCGATGACCCGCTCGCCCTCGACGACCATGGCGACGACCGGACCGGACGCCATGAACTCGACCAGCGGCTCGTAGAAGGGCTTGCCCTTGTGCTCGCCGTAGTGCTGCTCGAGCGTCTCGGCGTCCAGGGTGCGCAGTTCCAGCGCGGTGATCTGCCAGCCGGCCTTGCGCTCGATACGGCTGATGATCTCGCCGGTCAGGCCACGACGGACGGCGTCGGGCTTGAGGAGGACGAGGCTGCGCTGGGTCACGAGGGGCTCCCTTGTGGGTGTGCGGTTGTGCGAGGTGATGACTGAGGTTACCGGGCGTGTCGCGGCGCCTGTCACGCAGCGTCAGGCGGCGTCGGGCGCGGTGGCCTCGGCCTGGGCCGCGAACCTCGCCTTCGCCTCGTCGATCTTCCGTCCGTAGTGCACGGAGGCCCACCACAGGGCGGCGAAGATCGCGCCCAGGAAGAACATGGACGGCACGACGAGGCCGGAGGCGATCAGTGCGATCTGCAGGGCCCAGCCGAAGGCGATGCCGCCGGGCCGGGTGACCACGCCGCACAGCGCGACGCACAGGAACATCGCGACGCCGCTGACCGTCCACACCGTCCCGACGGACAGGTCCGGGTCCTTCATGGCGACCAGTCCGGCGAAGCCGATCACCAGGAACTCGCTGATCAGAGTCGAAGCACAGAGCATACGCACGGTTTCTCAGCCCCTCCCGAGGAGCAGTCGGGCCTCGCCGACGGTGATGACGGAACCGGTGACGAGCACACCGCCGCCCGCGAACTCGCCCTCCTCCTCGGCCAGCGTGATCGCGGCCTCCAGGGCGTCCGGCAGCCGCGGCTCGACCTGGACGCGGTCCTCGCCGAACACCTCGACGGCGATCCCGGCCAGCTCGTCGGCGTCCATCGCGCGGTGGCTGGAGTTCTGGGTGACGACGACCTCGGCGAAGACCGGCTCGAAGGCCTCCAGCAGCCCTCGCACGTTCTTGTCGCCGCTGGCGCCGACCACACCGATGAGCCGGCTGAACTGGAACGCCTCCCCGACCGCCTCCGCGGTGACCCGGGCGCCGGCCGGATTGTGCGCGGCGTCCAGCACCACGGTCGGCGAGCGCCGGACGACCTCCATCCGCCCCGGCGAGGCGACGGCGGCGAAGGCCTTGCGCACGGTGTCGATGTCCAGCGGCTCGGGACGCTGCGCGCCGACGCCGAAGAACGCCTCGACGGCGGCCAGCGCCACGGCCGCGTTGTGCGCCTGGTGGGCGCCGTGCAGCGGCAGGTAGACCTCGGTGTACTCGCCGCCGAGCCCGCGCAGGGTCATCAGCTGCCCGCCGACGGCGACCTGCCGGGCGACGACGCCGAACTCCAGCCCCTCGCGCGCCACGGTGGCGTTGACGTCCACGGCCTTCTTCAGCAGCACCTGCGCCGCGTCCACCGGCTGCTGGGCCAGGATCACGGTGGCGTCCTGCTTGACGATGCCGGCCTTCTCGGTCGCGATCGCGCCGGGCGTCTCGCCGAGCCGGTCGGTGTGGTCCAGGTCGATGGGGGTGACGACGGCGACGTCCCCGTCGATGACGTTGGTGGCGTCCCAGGAGCCGCCCATCCCGACCTCGACGACGGCCACGTCCACGGGCGCGTCGGCGAAGGCGGCGTACGCCATGCCGGTCAGCACCTCGAAGAAGGACAGCCGGTGCTCCTGGCGGCCGTCCACCATCTCGACGTACGGCTTGATGTCCTCGTACGTCTCGACGAAGCGCTCGCCGGAGATCGGCGCCCCGTCCAGGCTGATGCGCTCGGTGACCGACTGCACGTGCGGCGAGGTGTACCGCCCGGTGCGCAGCTCGAAGGCGCCGAGCAGGGCTTCGATCATGCGGGCGGTGGTGGTCTTGCCGTTGGTCCCCGTGATGTGGATGGACGGGTACGACCGCTGCGGGTCCCCCAGTACGTCCATCAGCGCGGCGATCCGGGTGACGGACGGCTCCAGCTTGGTCTCGCCCCAGCGGGTCGCCAGCTCCGTCTCCACTTCGCGCAGGGCCTTGTCCACCTCGGGATCCTCCGGCCGCGCGGGCACGTCGGCCTGCGGGGGGCCGCCCTGGGTACGGAGGGTGCGGCTGCCGGCCTCGATGACGGCGAGGTCGGGGTCGCGGGTGGTCTCCGCCGCGATGATCTCCTCGAAGGAGTCGGTGGGGTCAGCGGGGTCGGGCTGGTCGTTCTCGCCGGGGTTGTCGCTCACGGGGACCAGTTTACGTATCCGTGAAGGGAGAGGTCCGGCGCGTCCACGTGGTGCACGCACCGGACCCCAACATCTCCGCGTGGGCGGAGAGCACTGCGCCTTGTCCCTTTCGGCTGCGGCCAGGTCGGGACCATCTCCGCGTTGACGGAGAGCAACTCTCAGTTACTGCACCGGCAGCTTGGTGAGCTGACTCTCGATTCGGGTGATGTCCTTCTCCGCCTTGGCCAGCCGAGCACGGATGCCGTCGATCACCTTGTCGGGAGCCTTTGCCAGGAACGCCTCGTTACCGAGCTTGCCCTCGGCCTGCTGCCGTTCCTTCTGCGCTGCCGCCAAGTCCTTCGCGAGCCGCTTGCGCTCCGCCGCGAAGTCGATGACCCCGGACAGGTCGAGGGCGACCTCGACGCCCGCCACCGGCAGGGTGGCCGTCGCCGTGAAGGCATCGCCCTCCGGCTGGAGCCGCAGCAGCTGCCGGACGGCCGCCTCGTGGGCCGCGAGCGGGCTGCCCGCGAGCGTCAGCCGCGCCGGGACCCGCTGGCCGGGCTGGAGGCCCTGGTCGGCGCGGAACCGGCGGACCTCGGTGATCACCGACTGGACGGTCTCGATCTCCCGCTCGGCGTCGGCGTCCCGGAAGCCCGAGTCGGTCGGCCACTCGGCGACGACGACCGACTCGCCGCCCGTGAGCGTCGTCCACAGCGTCTCGGTGACGAAGGGAACGACCGGGTGCAGCAGCCGCAGCGTGACGTCGAGGACCTCACCGAGGACGCGCTTGCTGACCTCGGCGGCCTCGCCGCCCGCCTGGAACGTCGTCTTGGACAGCTCGACGTACCAGTCGAAGACCTCGTCCCAAGCGAAGTGGAACAGCGCGTCGGACAGCTTCGCGAACTGGTAGTCCTCGTAGTACGCGTCGACCTCGGCGACCACCGTGTTGAGCCGGGAGAGGATCCAGCGGTCGGTCGACGACATCTCCGAGGCGTCCGGCAGCGGGCCGTCGACCGTCGCGCCGTTCATCAGCGCGAAGCGGGTGGCGTTCCAGATCTTGTTGGCGAAGTTCCGGGAGCCCTGGACCCAGTCCTCGCCGATCGGGACGTCGACGCCCGGGTTGGCGCCGCGCGCGAGGGTGAAGCGGAGCGCGTCGGAGCCGTACTTGTCCATCCAGTCCAGCGGGTTCACGACGTTCCCGAATGACTTGGACATCTTCTTGCCGTTCTGGTCACGGACCATGCCGTGCAGGGCGATGGTGTGGAACGGCGGGGTGCCGTCCATCGCGTACAGGCCGAACATCATCATCCGGGCGACCCAGAAGAAGAGGATGTCGTAGCCGGTGACCAGGACGGAGTTCGGGTAGAACTTCGCGAGCGAGTCGGTCTGCTCGGGCCAGCCCAGCGTGGAGAACGGCCACAGGCCGGAGGAGAACCAGGTGTCCAGGACGTCGGAGTCCTGGTGCCAGCCCTCGCCGGTCGGCGGCTCCTCGTCGGGCCCGACGCAGACGACCTCACCCTCCGGGCCGTACCAGACCGGGATGCGGTGGCCCCACCACAGCTGGCGCGAGATGCACCAGTCGTGGAGGTTGTCGACCCAGTCGAAGTACCGCTTCTCCATCTCCTGCGGGTGGATCTTGACCTTGCCGTCGCGGACGGCGTCACCGGCGGCCTTCGCCAGCGGGCCGACCTTGACCCACCACTGCATGGACAGGCGCGGCTCGACGGTGGTCTTGCAGCGCGAGCAGTGGCCGACGCTGTGGACGTACGGCCGCTTCTCGGCGACGACGCGGCCCTCGGCGCGCAGCGCGGCGACGATGGCGGAGCGGGCCTCCAGCCGGTCCAGGCCCTGGAAGGGGCCGTGGGCGGTGATGACGGCGTGCTCGTCCATGACCGCGATGGCGGGCAGGTCGTGGCGCCGACCGATCTCGAAGTCGTTCGGGTCGTGGGCGGGCGTCACCTTGACGGCGCCGGTGCCGAACTCGGGGTCGACGTGCTCGTCGGCGACGACCGGGATGGAGCGGTCGGTGAGCGGCAGCTTGACGAGCTTGCCGATCAGGTGCTTGTACCGCTCGTCCTCGGGGTGGACGGCGACGGCCGTGTCACCGAGCATCGTCTCGGCACGGGTGGTGGCGACGACGATCGTCTCGTCCCCGTCCCCGTACTTCATCGAGACCAGCTCGCCGTCGTCGTCCTGGTACTCGACCTCGATGTCGGAGATGGCCGTCAGACACCTGGGGCACCAGTTGATGATGCGCTCGGCGCGGTAGATCAGCTCGTCGTCGTAGAGCCGCTTGAAGATGGTCTGGACGGACTGGGACAGCCCCTCGTCCATGGTGAACCGCTCACGCGACCACGCGACGCCGTCGCCCAGGCGTCGCATCTGCCCGCTGATCTGCCCGCCGGACTCGCCCTTCCACTGCCAGACCCGTTCGACGAACGCCTCACGGCCGAGGTCGTGCCGGGACTTGCCCTCCTTGGCCAGCTCCCGCTCGACGACGTTCTGCGTGGCGATGCCGGCGTGGTCCATGCCGGGCTGCCACAGCGTCTCGTACCCCTGCATCCGCTTGCGGCGGGTCAGGGCGTCGATGAGCGTGTGCTCGAAGGCGTGCCCGAGGTGCAGGCTGCCCGTGACGTTCGGCGGCGGGATGACGACGGTGTACGGAGGCTTGTCGCTGTCCGCGTCCGCCTCGAAGTAACCCCGTTCCACCCAGCGCTCGTACAGCTTCCCCTCTACCTCGGCCGGCGCGTACTGGGTCGGCAGTTCGGTGGTGGGTGCGGGCTGCGGCTGCTGAGAGTTCTCGGTCACGGGGGTCAGTTTAAGGGCGTCACGACCGTGTCCCGAAACGCGTTTCCTCTGTAACGGTGTGGCCCCCGGTGACCTGCGCACGCCAGGTCTGCGTCAGGATGTGAGCACCACGTAGGCATCTGGAGGGGAACCCAGAAAATGAGTCACAACCAGCCGGGCCCGTACGGCGGGCAGCCCCAGCAGCCCGGACCGTACGGCCAGCCGGGGCCGTACGGCCAGCAGCCGCCGCAGGCCCCCCAGCCCGGCTACGGCTACCCCCAGCAGACGCCCCCGCCCGCGCAGCCGGGCTACGGCTACCCGCAGCAGCCGCAGCAGGGCGGCGTCCCGCCGCAGCAGCCGCCGTACGGCCAGCAGGCCCCGTACGGCCAGCAGCCTCCCTACGGTCAGCAGCCGTACGGCATGCCCCAGCCCCCGGCGCCGGGCGGCGGCAAGAAGAAGACGGGCCTGATCATCGGCGCGGTCGCCGTCGTCGCGGCGATCGGCGTGGGGGCGTACTTCGTGTTCGGCGGGGGCGGAGGTGCCGGCGGCTCGGACATCGCCGACGACGGCCCGCACAAGCTGACGACTCCGGCGACGGTGCTCGGTGGCGAGTACAAGAAGGGCAGCAACGCGGACAGCGGTGGCTTCGACAAGAGCGACATCGAGGAAGCCGAGAAGCACGGCGTCAAGAACGCGCAGGACGTCAACGCGGGTTACCAGGCCGGAGACGAGACCAATCCGCTCTCCATGAAGATGATCAACTTCATGGGGGTGTACGGCGAGATCGAGGACCCGGAGAAGGTCGTCGACGCCATGTTCGCCGAGCTGAAGAAGAACGCCTCCAAGGACGAGGAGACCGAGGGCGAGGTCGTCGGCAGCCCCAAGGAGTACAAGCCGAGCGACCTGGACGGCGCGATCCTGAAGTGCCAGGAGACCAAGATCAAGAACGACGACGCGACGTCGGGCTCTGCGGCCTCCGGACCCTCGGAGTTCAGCATGCCGGTGTGCATCTGGGGTGACCACAGCACCCTTGGCGTCGTCATCAGCATGGACTTGGCCGACGCCATGGCCGGCAAGGCAGCCGACCTGGAGAAGGCCGCCGAGCTCACCGCCAAACTCCGCAAGGAAGTCCGCGTCAAGGCCTGACATCGCGGCGGCAACGCGGAAGGGGCCCGGTCGGTCGACCGGGCCCCTTCCGCGTTCGTTCGTACGGGGACGGCTACGCCGTCTTCTGCTCCCCCGGCCCCCGCCCCCGCGAATCCCGCGGAATCAGCGTCGGATTGACGTTGGAGAGGACCACGTCGGCCGTGATGACGACGCGGGCGACGTCCTTGCGCGAGGGGACCTCGTACATGACGCCCTGGAGGACTTCCTCCATGATGGCGCGCAGGCCGCGGGCGCCGGTCTGGCGGAGGATGGCCTGGTCGGCGATGGCCTCCAGGGCCTCGCGCTCGAAGTCCAGCTCGACGCCGTCGAGTTCGAAGAGGCGCTCGTACTGCTTGACGAGTGCGTTGCGCGGCTCGACCAGGATCTGGAGCAGGGCCTCGCGGTCGAGGTTGTGGACCGAGGTGATGACGGGGAGCCGGCCGATGAACTCGGGGATCATGCCGAACTTGACCAGGTCCTCGGGCATGACGGCCTCGAACTGGTCCTTGGACTCCAGCTCCCGCTTGGAGCGGATCGTCGCGCCGAACCCGATGCCCTTGGCGCCGGCCCGGCCCTCGATGATCTTCTCCAGGCCCGAGAAGGCGCCGCCCACGATGAACAGGACGTTCGTCGTGTCGATCTGGATGAACTCCTGGTGCGGGTGCTTGCGTCCGCCCTGCGGCGGGACCGAGGCCGTGGTTCCCTCGAGGATCTTCAGCAGCGCCTGCTGGACGCCTTCGCCGCTGACGTCGCGCGTGATCGACGGGTTCTCGCTCTTCCGCGCGACCTTGTCGATCTCGTCGATGTAGATGATCCCGGTCTCGGCCTTCTTGACGTCGTAGTCCGCCGCCTGGATCAGCTTGAGCAGGATGTTCTCGACGTCCTCGCCGACGTAACCGGCCTCGGTGAGCGCCGTGGCGTCGGCGATCGCGAAGGGGACGTTCAGCATGCGCGCCAGGGTCTGGGCGAGGAGGGTCTTGCCGGAGCCGGTGGGGCCCAGCAGCAGGATGTTGGACTTCGCCAACTCGATGGCGTCCTCGCGGCCTTGGGCGCCGCCGTTCTCGCCGGCCTGGACGCGCTTGTAGTGGTTGTACACCGCCACGGAGAGCGCCTTCTTGGCCGCTTCCTGGCCGACGACGTACCCGTCGAGGAACTCGTAGATCTCGCGGGGCTTGGGGAGCTCCTCCCAGCGCACCTCGCTGGTCTCCGCCAGCTCCTCCTCGATGATCTCGTTGCAGAGGTCGATGCACTCGTCGCAGATGTAGACACCGGGCCCTGCGATGAGCTTCTTGACCTGCTTCTGGCTCTTGCCGCAGAACGAGCACTTGAGCAGATCGCCGCCGTCACCGATGCGTGCCACGGTGTGCTTCCCCTTCGCCTGGGAGACTCCCCGCCGTCGACGTCGCGTCAACGGCCGGCGGACTCCTGGTGCTGCCTTATGTCCGACGGTACCTTGCCGGGCCCCCCGTCCGGGCCCCCCTTGGCACGGTTCACTTTGACGTGGACCGTGCCAAGGAGCAGCAGACGATACCCGCTCCGTGTCAGCGAACCGACTCGTTGTTCATCTTCCGGGTGGAGATGATCTGGTCGACCAGGCCGTAGGCCAGGGCGTCCTCGGCCGTGAGGATCTTGTCGCGCTCGATGTCCTCGCGGATCTTCTCGACCGGCGTGGTGGAGTGCTTGGCCAGCATGTCCTCGAGCTGGCCGCGCATCCGGAGGATCTCGTTGGCGGCGATCTCCAGGTCGGAGACCTGGCCGCGGCCGGTCTCGCTGTACGGCTGGTGGATCAGCACGCGGGCGTTGGGCAGCGCCATGCGCTTGCCCGGCGTACCGGCGGCCAGCAGGATCGCGGCGGCGGAGGCCGCCTGGCCCATGCAGACCGTCTGGATGTCGGGCTTCACGAACTGCATCGTGTCGTAGATGGCCGTGAGCGCCGTGAAGGAGCCGCCGGGGCTGTTGATGTAGATCGAGATGTCCCGGTCGGGGTCCATCGACTCCAGGCACAGCAGCTGCGCCATGACGTCGTTGGCGGAGGCGTCGTCGATCTGGACGCCGAGGAAGATCACCCGCTCCTCGAAGAGCTTCGCGTACGGGTCGTACTCGCGAACGCCCTGGGAGGTGCGCTCGACGAAGCGCGGGATCACGTAGCGGGACTCGGCTGAGGGGCCGGTGTACTCGGCACGCATGCGGTCGTGCAGGCCGCTGCCGGGGAAGTCGTTCACAGTGTCTCCTGGGAAGGGGCTGAGGCGGTCGGCTCGGGGCCGGCTGGACGGGCGCGCTGGGCCCGCGGGGGCTGGACTCGGCTCCGCGGGGCCCGGGAGACCCGGGAGGCCCGCGGGGAGCGGCTCAGGCCCCCGTGCCGCCGCCGCCCGGCATGCCGGCGGCCGTGGGGATGACGTCGTCGATGAGGCCGTACTCCTTGGCCTCGAAGGCGTCGAACCAGCGGTCGCGGTCCGAGTCACGCGTGATCTGCTCGATCGTCTGACCGGTGTGCTGGGACGTCAGCTCCGCCATGCGCTTCTTGGTGTGCAGCAGCCGCTCGGCGTGGATCTTGATGTCCGAGGCGGAGCCGGCCAGGCCGGCGGAGGGCTGGTGGATCAGGATCTCGGCGTTCGGGAGCGCGAAGCGCTTGCCCGGGGTGCCCGCGCTGAGCAGGAACTGACCCATCGAGGCCGCCAGCCCCATCGCGATGGTCACCACGTCGTTCTTGATGAACTGCATGGTGTCGTAGATCGCCATGCCGGCCGTGATCGAGCCGCCGGGGCTGTTGATGTACAGGAAGATGTCCTTGTCCGGGTCGGCGGCAAGGAGCAGCAGCTGTGCGGTGATCTTGTTGGCGATGTCGTCGTCGACCGGCTGGCCGAGGAAGATGATCCGCTCGCCGAGCAGCCGGTTGTAGACCTGGTCGCCGAGGCCACCACCGATGGAGGGCTCGCCGGCGGCGGAGGGCATCAGATTCGTCACGTATCCACCTGCTCGTCTTACGACGGCGCCGGGCCGTCTCACGTGTTCTGCCGGGGCTCGGGGCCGTCCGGCCGGTTTCGGGGACTCCCCTGCCCTCGTATTCATGGACCCTAACGCGCAGGCCCTGCGGTGCCATCCCGGTTCCGCGGGTGTTCGCTGTGAGCGCATGTCGCTCCGCTGGGTGAGCAGGGGGCTCGCCCGCGCCGTGGGCGGTTCGGGACGGCCGCGGCCGCGGGCCGTGCGGGGTGCTCGCGCCCGGGGCCGCGGCGCACATCGATACGGCCCCCGCAGCCCTCGGCGCGCTGCCGTGCCGTACGCCGACGGGCTCCGGGGCGCTGTCGCCCCGGAGCCCGTCACACGTCTTTCGCAAGGAGCTGTGGGGCTCAGCCCTCGGTCTTCTCCTCGGACTTCTCCTCGGACTTCTCCTCGGCCTTGTCGTCACCGGACTCGGCGGACTCGGCGGCGGCCTCCGTGGCCTCCGTCTCCTCCTCGTCGTCCAGGTCGACGACCTCGCCGTTGGTGTCCTTGACCGTGGCCTTCTCGACCACGACGGCCAGGGCCTTGCCGCGGGCGACCTCGCCGACGAGGAGCGGGACCTGGCCCTGCTCGACGACGGCCTGGGCGAACTGGTCGGGGGACATGCCGGAGGAGGCGGCGCGGCGCATGAGGTGCTCGGTGAGCTCCTCCTGGCTGACGTTGAGCTTCTCCTGCTTGACCAGCTCGTCGAGGACGAACTGGGTCTTGATGCCCTTGACCGCGGCCTCGCGGGTCTCGGCCTCGAACTCCTCGACGGTCTTGCCCTGGAGCTCCAGGTACTTCTCGAGGTCCAGGCCCATCTGGCCGAGCTGGTGGTGCTCCAGGTTGTGCTTGCGGGTGTTGACCTCGTCCTCGAGGAGCTTCTCGGGGACGGGGACCTCGACCAGCTCCAGGAGCTTGTCGAGCACGCGCTCCTGGGCCTGCGTGGCCTGGTCGTACTGCTTGGTGTTGGCCAGGCGCTTGCGGCTGTCGGCCTTCAGCTCCTCGAGCGTGTCGAACTCCGACGCGAGCTGCGCGAAGTCGTCGTCCAGCTCGGGCAGCTCGCGCGCGGCGACCTGGGTGACCTTGACGGTGACCTCGGCCTCCTTGCCGGCCGCCGAGCCGCCCTTGAGCTCGGAGGTGAAGGTGGCCTCGCCACCGGCCTCCACGCCCTTCACGGCGTCGTCGATGCCCTCCAGCAGCTCGCCGGAGCCGATGGTGTAGGAGACGCCGTCGGCGACGCCGTCCTCCAGGACCTCGCCGTCGACCTTGGCCTGCAGGTCGAGGGTGACGACGTCGCCCTCCTCGGCGGCACGCTCGACGGGGGAGGTGGAGGCGAAGCGCTCGCGCAGCTGCTCCACCGCCTTCTCGACGTCCTCGTCGCTGACCTCGACGGCGTCCACCTCGACCTCGATGCCGGAGTAGTCCGGGATCTCGATGGCCGGGCGGATGTCGACCTCGGCGGTGAAGTTCAGCGTCTCGCCGTCCTTCAGCTCCGTGATGTCGACGTCGGGCTGGCCGAGCGGGTTCAGCTCGGCCTCGTTGACCGCGTCGGTGTAGAACTTCGGAAGCGCGTCGTTGACCGCCTCCTCCAGAACCGCACCGCGGCCGAACCGCTGGTCGATGACTCGGGCCGGGATCTTGCCCTTGCGGAAGCCCTTCACCGTGACCTGCTGGTTGATCTTCTTGTACGCCGCGTCGAGGCTGTCCTTGAGCTCCTCGAAGGGCACCTCGACAGTGAGCCGAACCCGGGTCGGGTTCAGGGTCTCCACGGCGCTCTTCACGGTTCGGTCTCCTTGGTGGCTGACTTCTTGGTTTCTGCCGGAGCCAGAGCGGCATCCGGCAAACTTCGCCGCCCGGAGACTTCAGACGCTGAGACACACGGGCGTGCAGCTTGCATAGTAACGGCAGCGACTACACGGCCCAAAAGGCGATCACCGTCAGCGACCGCGGTCTCGGTGGTTGGTCGGGGTGGCGGGATTTGAACCCACGGCCTTCCGCTCCCAAAGCGGACGCGCTACCAAGCTGCGCCACACCCCGTCTGGTGCGAGACGTAGGGTACATGCCGCCGGGCATCGGGGACCGCCGAGTTTCCCGAGCGTCCGTGAGGGTCCGGCGCGGACCGGCAGGGGTGTGCGGTGAGGGGGGACGACCCGCTACGATGCCTCCAGTGCCGCGGTCGGCGAACCGCGACGCACGCGCTGTGCGGGCGTAGCTCAATGGTAGAGCCCTAGTCTTCCAAACTAGCTACGCGGGTTCGATTCCCGTCGCCCGCTCCATACGGCTCAGGGCCAGGTCAGAGGATTCTTCCTCCACCTGGCCCTGATCGCTTTCCGGGGACCTGTCCAGCCGGCCGTGTCCCCGGCGTGCCCCTCGGGCTTTCCGTCCTTCCGAGTGTCCGACAAAGCCGCTCCGCCGGCCTTCGTTGCCGACAGCGGGCAGCCGGGCCGTGTCCGAGGTGCCGCATCAGCACCTGATGTCACCTCGGCAGGCCTCGTACCCTGCTCACCATGCGGGCACGAGGTGCGCTCCACGCGTGAGGCATGGCACTCCGCCCCGACGCCAACCGAAACGGACGGTGAGAGTCCTGGACGCCGTATCGAAAGCGGGTGCCTCCAGCGCGCGCCGGCAGGAAGGCGGCCTGGGGCCTCGCGCGTCCCTACTGGGGTCGCTGGTGCTCGCGCTGCTGCTGGGCGCGTTGTCGGTGCTGGTGATGGTTCCGGCGGCCCGGCACCTGCGCTCCCTCCAGGACGGCGAGCGGGCTCGTGCGACGTTGCATACGAGCGGCTCGTGCATGTTGGGTCACTGCCGGGTCGAGTTCGAGGCCGGGGGACGGACCGTGGTGGCGGATCTTCCGGTGGGCAGCGGCGGCGGCAAGAGCTCTGCCGGCAGCCCTCTGACCGTCCGGTACCAGGCGGACGATCCGCGGACGGTCGCCCGTGAAGAGGACGTCGGGGGCGGCGGGGCAGCCGTACTGGCGGTGATGTCGGGCGGGGGCGCCCTGTTCTCCCTGACGCTCTCGGTCGTCGCGGCTGTGTTCGTGGTGCGGCAGCGGCGCGCGGGGCTGAGCCCTGGAGCGGGAGCAGCCGGCCGGCATGCCGGTCCGGCGGCAGCCCACCCCTCTGAGCGCTGACAGGCGCCAGAGGCCGTCCCGGGCTAGAACTGGATGGAGTTGAGGGTCTCCGCTATCGAGTCCAGGAAGCGCTGGATGTCGTCGGCCATGCCCGTCGAGGCCAGGAAGAAGCCGAAGAGGACCGCGACGATCGCCGGGCCCGCCTTGATGGACCCTCCTCGCAGCAGCACCACCAGGATGATTGCCAACAGCAGCACCACTGACAGCGAAATGGCCACAACTGATCACACCCTAGGTCGGTCCGCTCCCGGCCCGGAGGTGCAGCCCAGCACACCCCCGCCAGAACCATCGTGCCACCAACCGGGCCCCGCTATGCGGCGGGTGACACATCGTCCGGCCGGATCTCGGGACGGCGCACCTCCCCCGCGCGCGGACGTACCCGACCATCACACCCCGTACAGAAATTCGACAGGACACTCGTACGGGGAATTGCGGCCACTTCGTTTCGATGCCCACACAACCCGTTCGCAGATATTTCGAATTGTCGCGGGACGCACATCCACGAGCACTTCACAGGGAGTTCACAGAGTCGCCGGCGCCCTGCACAAGCGTATTGAAGGGGACATTCCAGCGGAGTCGCCCTCCGCTCTTATGCACCGCTTAGTCATGACGAGTCATGACAAGTGGGGTGGCCGGCGGGCTACTTCCGTGCCCCGCAACGCGGTGCGGTGTGGGAGCCGTCACGCGGCCGGAGAGATCGAGTTCCCCGAAATGCCGGGTACTAGCGAGGCACTCAGGAGACGAATGCAGGAATGACGTCGAGGGTTTTACGGAAAGACAGGGAGAACGCTAGGGTGCCTCAGATGTTCTACGCTGCCTCGTCCCCCACCAGAGCAGTGAGGTCCTGCTACGACCCGCCGATTTCTTGGCGGGGGGTTGCATGACGAGCTCGCTGCGACCGCACGGCGATCTGAAGTCGCCGTACCGCTCGGACCAGCAGGCACCGAACCAGCAGGCACAGCCGAGTCGGCAGCGCGACGCGTTCTTCGACAACGCCAAGTACCTGGCGATCGTGCTGGTCGGTGTAGGTCACGCCTGGGGACAGATCCTGGACGGGAACCGGACCGTCGAGACCCTGTACCGGGTCCTGTACACGTTCCACATGCCGGCGTTCATCATCATCTCCGGCTACTTCTCGCGCAGTTTCGATCTGAGCCCCAAGCGTGTCAAACGGCTGATCACCGGTGTCGCCGTCCCGTATCTCGTCTTCGAGGTCGCCTACGCGCTGCACCGCCGCGTCAGCGAGGACCCGGCCAACGACATCAGCCTGCTGGACCCCACGTACCTGCTGTGGTTCCTGTGCGCGCTGTTCGTCTGGCGGCTGACCACGCCCATCTGGCAGACGGTCCGCTGGCCGCTGCCGATCGCGCTGGGCATCGCCGCGCTGGCCTCCGTGACGCCCACGGTCGGCAACGACCTGAACATGCAGCGGGTGCTGCAGTTCCTGCCGTGCTTCGTGCTGGGCCTGGTACTGCGCCCCGAGCACTTCCAGCTGGTACGGCGCCGCTCGGTGCGGATCCTGTCCGTGCCGGTGGTCGCGGCCGCCGTGGCCGTCGCCTGGTGGTCGGTGCCGCGCATGGAGACCGGCTGGTTCTACCGCAACGCCGCCGTGCAGGACACGGGCGCCCCCTGGTGGACCGGGCCCGTGCTGACGCTCGCCCTCTTCGGCTGTTCGCTGGTGCTGTCCGCGTGCTTCTTCGCCTGGGTGCCGGGCCGGCGCATGTGGTTCACGGCACTCGGCGCGGGCACGATCTACGGCTACCTGGTGCACGGCTTCCTGGTGAAGGAGGGCAGCTACGCCGGCTGGTTCTCCCACCCCGTGCTGGACTCGCCGCTCGGGGAGATCGGGCTCACCGTCCTCGGAGCCACGGTCATCACCCTGCTGTGCACCAAGCCCGTCCAGCGGGTACTGCGGTGTGTGGTGGAGCCGAGAATGGAGTGGCTCTTCAAGCGGGATCCGGGCGAGGCCGCCCGGGGCCGCGAGAGGCGGGAGAAGGCGGAGACGGCGGAGAAGACAGAGGTGCGCGAGGCGCGTGCACCGAGCGAGGCCGGCGAGAGGGTCTCCGTCTGAAGGTCTCCGTCTGAAGCCGGCTTTCCGCTTCAGACACCCTCGTCCGGATCGACCAGACCGAGAAGTGCGCGCATCCGTGCGTACTTCTCGGTCAGTCGTGTGCGGGTGGCCGTGTCCAGGACCGCGAGCCGCGCCGGGTCGGCGTTGTGCGCCAGGTCCGCCTCCTTGACCAACGGCGCGCCGGGCGTGGCGAGGATGCGCGCGGCGTACGCCTCGGGCGGCTCCCCGGCGCGCTTGGTGAGGGCGAGGACGATGTCCTTGGTACGGCGGCTCAGCGCGGCCTCGCCCAGCCATCGCTCGGACAGCGCGTCGTCCTCGACGGCGTCGTGCAGCCAGGCCGCCGCGATCTGCTCGTCGTCCCCGCCGCGCCGCCGCACGCCCTCGGCGACGGCCCGCAGGTGTTCGGCGTACGGCCGCCCCGCCTTGTCGGTCTGTCCGGCGTGGGCGGCACGGGCGGCGGCCTCGACGTCGGCCAGACCGAGAGGTCCGGCCGGGAATGGGGGTGGTGACGGAGTGTGGGACACGCGGTTCAGTGTGTCAGTCCGCCGCCGTTGAGGACTGGGCCACCGGGGACTGGGTCACCGGGGACTGGGCCGTGGCGCCCTCCCGGCAGATCAGCAGGAGCGCCCGGTCGTCGTTGACGTCCTTGGCGACCGCCTCGATCAGATGCCAGGCGGCGCCGTGGAAGCCGCCCGCGACATAGCGGTCGGCCTCGCCGGTGAGACGGTCGATGCCCTCGGCGATGTCGCGGTCCGAGGTCTCCACCAGACCGTCCGTGAACAGCATCAGCACGTCTCCGGGACGCAGTGCCCCCTTCACCGGGTCGAACTGCGCGCCGTCGTACACGCCCAGCAGCGGCCCCTCGGCCGTCTTCTCCTCCCAGCGGCCGGTGCCCGCGCTGAGCTGGAGGCCCGGCGGGTGTCCGGCGGAGTACAGCTCGTAGTCGCCGGAGTCGAGGTCCAGTACGAGGTGGATGGAGGTGGCGAAGCCCTCGTCCCAGTCCTGGCGGAGCAGGTAGCCGTTGGCGGCCGGCAGGAAGGCGTGCGGGGGCAGGCTGCCCAGCAGTCCGCCGAACGCGCCCGACAGCAGCAGGGCACGCGAGCCCGCGTCCATGCCCTTGCCGGACACGTCGGTGAGGACCACCTCGAGCGTCCGGCCGCCGTTCGTGCGGGCCGCGACGACGAAGTCGCCGGAGAAGGACTGGCCGCCGGCCGGGCGCAGCGCCATCTCCCGGTGCCAGCCCGGTGGCAGCTTGGGCAGCTTGCTCTGGACCCGGATGCGTTCACGCAGGTCGAAGAGCATGGTGCCGCCGCGCCGCCAGGGGACGCCGACCCGGCTGCGGAACTGGGCGACCAGCAGTCCGAAGAAGCCGCAGGCCGCGACGACCAGGACCACGCCGGGGGTGACCCGGGAGGGGCCCTCGGTGTACGGGCCCAGTTGCACGGACTCCACGATCAGCGCCGTGGCCGCCGCCGCGTACAGGCCGAGCAGGCTCGCCGGGCGCAGCAGCAGGCCGCCCGCGACGATCGGCAGGACCAGCGCGGCCGGTGAGCACCACACGGAGTTCGCCATCGTGGTCGCGGCGATGACGGGGATCATCAGCAGCAGTCCGGCCAGGGCGATCCAGTCCGAGCCGTCGCCGCGGAAGTAGTCCACGGCGGATCTGCGCATGCCGACGCGGGCCCGGTGCCACTGCTTCTTCCACCGGGCCGTGAACGTGTCGGCTTCCGCGCGCCGCTGTCGTCCTGCTGCCATTAGTTCGGGACCCTATCCATCGGACCGGGCGCTTGGCACGGGAGGTACTGCTTGTCCCCCGTCCGAGGCCCGACTTCACAGTGAACTTCACGAACGGCCGTCGCGCCGCAACCTGGCGGAAATTGCCTCGCCCGGCCCGCGCGGCCCTGGTACGCATGGTCCATGGAACGTTCCAGGGGAAACGGCGTCGACGACCTGACGACCGAGCTGCGGGTACTGCGGCAGGACGAGTGGGACAAGTGGTACGGGACACTGGTCCGTGCCTTCAGCGGGGTCCCGGAGTCGGCCGAGGAGTTGGCGCTGTTCAACTCCCTGACCGAGGTCGACCGCTCGCTCGGCGTCTGGGAGGGCGACGACTGCGTCGGGACGGCGGGGGCGTTCAGCTTCCGGATGACCGTGCCTGGCGGTGCGGAGGTGGCCGCTGCGGGCGTGACGATGGTGAGCGTCGCCGCCACGCACCGGCGCCGGGGTGTGCTGACGTCGATGATGCGGCGGCAGTTGGACGACGTACGGTCCTGGGGCGAGCCGCTGGCCGTGCTGACGGCCTCCGAACCGGCGATCTACGGCAGGTTCGGGTACGGCGCCGCGACCTTCCAGATCAACGCGGAGATCGACACGAACCGGGTCCGGCTGTCCGTGCCGGACGGCACGGATGACGTACGGCTTCGGTACGCGGCGCCCGCGGACGTACTGGACGCGTGCGAGGCGGTGTACGCGCGGCTGGTGCCCGGACGGCCCGGCATGCTGGCCCGGCGGCCCGGCTGGGAGCGGCTGGGGCTGCTGGACCCGGAGAGCGGGCGGGAGGGCGCGTCACCGCTGCAGTGCGTTGTCGCCCGGCGGGACGGCGAGGTCACGGGGTACGCGCGGTTCCGGGTGCGGCCGGCCTGGGGGAACGAGGGGCCGGCGGGCACGGTGGTCGTGGAGGACCTGGCCGGGGTGGATCCGGCGACCGATGCGGCGCTGTGGCGGTTCCTGTTCGACATCGACCTGACGTCCGTGCTGACCGCGCGCGGGCGGCCGGTCGACGAGGCGTGGCAGCACCAGGTGTCCGACATCCGGCGGTGCCGGCCGGTGCTGCGGGACGCCTTGTACGTGCGGCTGGTGGACGTGGGAGCCGCGCTGACGGCGCGGACGTATCAGACGCCGGTGGACGTGGTGTTCGAGGTCGAGGACGCCTTCTGCCCCTGGAACGCGGGGCGTTGGCGGCTGACCGGGGACGCGAAGGGGGCGTCCTGCGAGCGGACGTCCGACGCGGCGGATCTGGCGCTGACGGTACGGGAGTTGGGGGCGGCGTATCTCGGCGGCGTGAGCCTGGTCTCGCTGGGCGCGGCCGGGCGGGTGCGGGAGGTGCGGCGGGGCGCGCTGGCCGAGGCGTCGGCGGGGTTCGGGTCGGACGTCGCACCGTGGTTGCCGCACGGGTTCTGACGGCGGTCGCGCACCAGGGCCTGTCCGACAGACCCCGTAGTCCGCCCGCGGGGCAGGCGGGATCGGTCCGCCAGGCCTAGGGCTCGCGCTGGCAGGTGGGGCACCAGAAGAGGTTGCGGGCGGCGAGGTCCGCGGTGCGGATCGCGTCGCCGCAGAGGTGGCAGGACTGGTTGGCCCGGCGGTAGACGTAGACCTCGCCGCCGTGGTCGTCGACGCGGGGCGGGCGGCCCATGGCCTCGGGGGTGTGTTCCGGGCGGACGGTGTCGATGCGGTTGTTCCTGACGCCCTCGCGCATGAGGTCGGTGAGGTCGTGCCAGATCGCGTCCCACTCGGTGGGAGTGAGGTCCCGGCCGGGGCGGTACGGGTCGATGCCGTGGCGGAAGAGGACCTCGGCGCGGTAGACGTTGCCGACGCCGGCGATGACCTTCTGGTCCATGAGCAGGGCGGCGATGGTGGAGCGGCTGCGGGAGATCCGTCGGTAGGCCGCCCGCGGGTCGGCGTCGGGGCGCAGGGGGTCGGGGCCGAGGCGGTCGTGTATCGCCTGCTTCTCCGGGTCCGTGATCAGGGCGCAGGTGGTGGGGCCGCGGAGGTCGACGTACGCGGTGTCGTTCGCCAGGCGGAGGCGGACGGTGTCCGTGGGCGGGGGCGCGGGGGTCTTCCCGAAGGTGACCTTGCCGAAGAGGCCGAGGTGGATGTGGACCCACTCGGCGGGCTCGGCGGCGCCGAAGCCGAGGAAGAGGTGTTTGCCGTGGGCCTCGGTGCGGGTGAGGGGGACGCCGGTGAGCAGGGCGGCGGCGTCGGCGAACTTGCCCTGGGGGCTGGTGACGTACGGGGCCGGGCCGGCGGCGAAGGCGGTGGCGTAGTCCTCGGCCAGCCTGTGGATCGTGTGGCCTTCCGGCACGGGGTGTCCTTCCTGCGTCCCCTTCGGCTTCGGCGCCCGGCCTTCTGAGGCCATGGCACCGCACCGCGTCCCCGTGAGGGCCCGGCGTCGCGCCCCTCGGGGGTCTCCTTCGTCCTCCCCCGGTGCTCACGCACCCGGGGAGGGACGTACCAGGCGGCGGCGCTACTGCTGCGGGTGGTGCGGCGGGATGGGGGGCAGGTCGCCCGTCGTCTCGTAGGACGAGAGCATGTCGATGCGCCGGATGTGGCGCTCGTCGCCGGAGAACGGGGTGGCGAGGAAGGTCTCGACGAACTTCGTCGCCTCCTCCCGCGTGTGCATGCGGGCGCCGACCGCGACGACGTTGGCGTCGTTGTGCTGGCGGCCGAGGGAGGCCGTCTCCTCGCTCCAGGCCAGCGCCGCGCGCACGCCCTTCACCTTGTTGGCCGCGATCTGCTCGCCGTTGCCGGAGCCGCCGATCACGATGCCGAGGGCGCCGGGGTCGGCGGCCGTCCGCTCCGCGGCGCGGAGGCAGAAGGGCGGGTAGTCGTCCTGGGCGTCGTAGATGTGCGGGCCGCAGTCGACGGGGTCGTGGCCCGCCGCCTTGAGCCACTCGACGAGGTGGTTCTTGAGTTCGTAGCCCGCATGGTCGGAGCCGAGATACACGCGCATGGGTTGAGTGTGACACGGGGGTCACGGGGCGGCAGCGCCGGGTGTCGGGTCTGAAAAGAGTGCGTGAAACTATGGAAGCTCAGGCAAAACTCAAGTAAAGATCCGAAATCAAAGGTTCTCGAATTCGTTCACCTCCGTTTCACTGGTCCGGCTCGTACACCGCTCGTACGGGAGACTGCTCGACCGGCGCAAAGGAAAACCACCCCATGACTTCGCAGCCGACCCTGACGAAGCCCGAGAACGGGCCCGAACGCCCCGGAGGCCCCGGCTCCGGGCTCCAGGCCGGGCTCAAGAACCGCCACCTTTCGATGATCGCCATCGGTGGTGTCATCGGGGCCGGGCTGTTCGTGGGATCGAGTTCGGGAATCGCCACCGCCGGGCCCGGCATCCTTCTCTCGTACGCCCTCGTCGGCACCCTCGTGGTGCTGGTGATGCGGATGCTCGGGGAGATGTCCGCGGCCAACCCGACCTCGGGTTCCTTCTCCGCGCACGCCGACCGGGCACTCGGGCCCTGGGCCGGATTCTCCATCGGCTGGCTGTACTGGTTCTTCTGGGTCGTGGTGCTGGCGGTGGAGGCGACCGCCGGCGCCAAGATCCTCGAAGGGTGGATACCGGCCGTGCCGCAGTGGGGGTGGGCGCTGATCGTGATGATCGTGCTGACCGCCACCAACCTCGCCTCGGTCGGCTCCTACGGCGAGTTCGAGTTCTGGTTCGCCGGGATCAAGGTCGTCGCGATCGCCGCGTTCATCGTCGTCGGCGGTCTGGCCGTCTTCGGGCTGCTGCCCGGCGTCGACAGCGAGCAGGCGGGGCTGGCCAATCTCACGGAGCACGGCGGATTCCTGCCGAACGGGGCGGGGGCGATCCTGACCGGTGTGCTGCTCGTCGTCTTCTCGTTCATGGGCAGTGAGATCCCCACCCTGGCCGCCGGCGAGTCCGAGGACCCGCAGCGGGCCGTCACCAAGGCGACCAACAGCATCATCTGGCGTATCGCCGTCTTCTACCTCGGTTCGATCTTCGTCGTCGTCGCGCTGCTGCCCTGGGACTCGCAGTCGATCATCGACCAGGGCTCCTACGTGGCCGCCCTCGACTCGCTCGGCATCGCGAACGCCGGTCAGATCATGAACTTCATCGTGCTGACCTCCGTGCTGTCCTGCCTCAACTCCGGGCTCTACACGGCCTCCCGGATGGCCTTCTCGCTCGGCGAGCGCGGTGACGCGCCGAAGGCGTTCGCCCGGACCACCCGGCGCGGCGTGCCGCGGACGGCGATCCTCGTGTCCGTGGTGTTCGGCTTCGTCGCCGTGTTCTTCAACTACGAGTTCCCCGACTCCGTCTTCCTCTTCCTCGTCAACTCCTCCGGCGCCGTGGCCCTCTTCGTGTGGCTGGTGATCTGCTTCTCGCAACTGCGGATGCGGAAGATCATCCAGGCGGAGGCACCGGAGAAGCTGGTGGTGCGGATGTGGCTCTTCCCGTACCTGACCTGGGCGGCGGCCGGCGTCATCGTCTTCGTGCTGGGCTACATGCTGACCGACACCGAGCACAACGGGCGTACGACCGTGCTGCTGTCGCTGCTCGTCGCGGCGCTCGTGCTCGCCGTCGCCTTCGCCAAACAGAAGGTCGTCGCGCGGAAGGCCGCCGAGGAGAAGGCCGCCGCGCGGTAGTCCGTCGCGCACAGGGAGCCCGTGACGCACAGGGAGCCCGTCTCGCGCAGGGAGCCCGTGGCGCACAGGGAGCCGGTGACGCACAAGGCCGTCGCCGGGAAAAGCTGACGGCTGTTGCCAGGTGATGCGTTCACGATTTCGCGGCGCCCTCGGCCGCCGACGTGGTCGCGGCCGTGCGGTACGCGGCGCGGCGGGTGACGATCGGGCGCGCGCGCTCAACTTCGCCTTCGGCGCGGGAGACCGCACGGACGGCCCGTGGGACCCAAAGACGCGAAAGAGGCTCGCCCGGATCAGGTCGCGGTACGACCGGGCGAGCCTCTTCGGCCGGAACTGAGGCGGTACTACCGCTTGTCGGCCAGCTTCCAGGCGGTGGGCAGCACGCCCATCGCCAGGGCGGCCTTCAGCGCGTCCCCGATCAGGAACGGGGTGAGGCCGGCCGCGATCGCCGCAGTGAGGGACATGTCGGCGGCGAGGGCAAGGTAGGGGACGCCGACGGCGTAGATGATCGCCTCGCCGACCAGCATCGTGCCGGCCATGCGGAGCATCGAGCGGTCGGCGCCGCGGCGGGCCAGGGCTCCCACGACGGTGGCGGCGAGCAGCATGCCGAAGACGTAGCCGAGGGACGGGGCGCCGGTGCCGGAGCCGCCCTCCGCGAACCACGGCACGCCGGCCATGCCGACCAGCGCGTACAGGGCGAGCGAGAGCAGGCCGCGGCGGGCGCCGAGCGAGGTTCCGACGAGCAGCGCCGCGAAGGTCTGGCCGGTCACCGGCACCGGGGAGCCGGGCACGGGCACCGCGATCTGGGCCGCGACGCCGGTGAGCACGGCACCGCCGGCGACGAGCGCGACGTCCCGGACACGGGAGGAGGGGATGAGGTCGGCGAGGACCTGCCCGGATCGGGCGGGGACGGCAGCGGTGCTCATGGGGACTCCGCGGTGGTGTGGACATGTCGGGACACCGCGACGCTATCCCAGCGGATCGGGCCTGATCACCAGCAGCGCTCGACAAAGGCCTGATCGGCAGCTTGGTGGGCTCCCGACAAAGACGGCGGGATACACGTGATTCCGCGTGACACCGGTCACCGAGGAGGGGAGGCGAGCGTCACCCGGAAGCGGAACGGTGCATTCGGACGAGCACGTTCCGTATCGACATCGTCCGCATCGTGGGCAACCGCTGTCGCCCACCGGCGCGAGACCGGAGACTGTGGGCGTTTTTGCCCTGCCCCCGCCCCCCACGCATTGGACGAGCCGCCCCATGTCCAACAGCACCACCACCAAGGCGCCGCCCGAGTCGGACGACGCCGCCCTCTCCCACGGCCTCAAGCAGCGCCATCTGTCGATGATCGCCCTCGGTGGGGTGATCGGCGCCGGGCTGTTCGTCGGCTCCGGGGCCGGCATCGCCGCCGCCGGGCCGTCGATCGTCGTCGCCTACACCCTCTCCGGCCTCCTCGTGATGCTGGTGATGCGGATGCTGGGCGAGATGTCGGCCGCGTATCCGTCGTCGGGCTCGTTCTCCGCGCACGCCGAGCGGGCGATCGGCCCCTGGGCCGGCTTCACCGCGGGCTGGGCGTTCTGGGTACTGCTGTGCACGGCCGTCGGCCTGGAGGGCATCGGCGCGGCGGCGATCGTGCACGGCTGGCTGCCGGGCACGCCCGAGTGGGTGTGGGTCGCGCTGTTCATGGTGGTGTTCTGCGGGACGAACCTGGCCGCCGTGAAGAACTTCGGCGAGTTCGAGTTCTGGTTCGCCGCCCTCAAGGTCGGCGCCATCTCGCTGTTCCTGGTGCTGGGCGTGCTGGCGATCGCCGGGGTCCTGCCGGGTACCGACTCCCCCGGCACCTCGCACCTGAGCGACTTCCTGCCGAACGGCGGCAACGGCCTGATCATCGGCCTGCTCGCCTCGGTGTTCGCCTACGGCGGCCTGGAGACGGTGACCATCGCGGCGGCCGAGTCGGAGAACCCGGTCAAGGGCGTGGCGAGCGCCGTACGCACGGCGATGTGGCGGATCGCGCTGTTCTACATCGGCTCGATGGCGGTCATCGTCACCCTGGTGCCCTGGGACTCCAAGGAGGTCGTGGAGAAGGGCCCGTACGTCGCCGCCCTCGACGAACTCGGCATTCCCGGCGCCGGGCAGCTCATGAACGTCGTCGTGCTCGTCGCGCTGCTCAGCGCGATGAACGCCAACATCTACGGCGCCTCCCGCATCGGTTACTCGCTGGTCGAGCGCGGCCAGGGACCGAAGGCGCTGGGCCGGGTGTCGGGCGGGGTGCCGCGGATCGCGGTGCTCGTCTCCTCCCTCTTCGGCTTCGGCTGCGTGCTGCTCAGCTACTGGCGGCCGGACGACGTCTTCTCCTGGCTGCTGAACATGATCGGCGCGGTCATCCTGGTCGTCTGGATCTTCATCGCCGCCTCCCAGCTGCGGCTGCGCCGCCGGCTGGAGCGGGAGGCGCCCGAGAAGCTGGTCGTGCGGATGTGGGGCTTCCCGTACCTGACCTGGCTGGCACTGGCGGGCATGGCCACGGTGTTCGTACTGATGGCCCGGGAGCCGGACACGCGGGTGCAGCTGTACTCGACGGGCGCGATGACGCTGGTCCTGGCCGCCGTCGGCTACGCGTGGCAGCGGCGACGGGCGCGCGGCTAGCCAGCCACCGACCCTCAGCTCTTCGAGGGCCCCCGTACGGAGACCGATCCGTGCGGGGGCCTTTCGCGTGCCGCGGCACGCCCGGCCCTCCCCCGCACCCCCGGAAGCCTCCTGCTGCTAACGTGCACTTGCAAGCCTTTTGCAATAAGAGGTCGGAGGGGACCCGCCATGCCCGTCTACACACTTCCTGAACTGCCGTACGACTACTCCGCGCTGGCCCCCGTGATCAGCCCCGAGATCATCGAGCTGCACCACGACAAGCACCACGCGGCCTATGTGAAGGGCGCCAACGACACGCTGGAGCAGCTCGCCGAGGCGCGCGACAAGGAGACGTGGGGATCGGTCAACGGCCTGGAGAAGAACCTGGCCTTCCACCTCTCCGGGCACATCCTGCACTCGATCTACTGGCACAACATGACCGGTGACGGCGGCGGCGAGCCGCTGGAGGCGGACGGCGTGGGCGAGCTGGCCGATGCGATCGCCGAGTCGTTCGGCTCTTTCGCGGGCTTCAAGGCGCAGCTCACCAAGGCCGCCGCGACCACCCAGGGCTCCGGCTGGGGTGTGCTGGCGTACGAACCGCTGAGCGGTCGCCTGATCGTCGAGCAGGTCTACGACCACCAGGGCAACGTCGGTCAGGGCGCCACGCCGATCCTGGTCTTCGACGCCTGGGAGCACGCCTTCTACCTCCAGTACAAGAACCAGAAGGTCGACTTCATCGACGCCATGTGGGCCGTCGTCAACTGGCAGGACGTGGCGAAGCGCTACGAGGCCGCCAAGTCCCGTACGAACACGCTGCTGCTGGCGCCGTGACCGGCTGAGTTCCCGAGTCGTCCTGCCTCGTGATCGTCTTCTCACCCTTCACGGCGGCAGGCGGAAGAGGGAAAGCCCCCGCGAGGACGTGACTCGCGGGGGCTTTCTGTGTGCGCCCAGGTGTCCGCACAGGCGCGTCAGGGCTTGCGGGCGAGGCCGCCGTGCCGGCCGGCCGGCTGCGGACCCGTGCCGTCCGGGGCCGGGTCCGGACGCCACGGCGGGACGGACACCACGCCGGGGCCGACCAGGTCGAGCCCTTCGAAGTACGCCTCGATCTGCTCGACCGGGCGCGGGAAGCAGGGGACGGCGCCGGTCTCGTGGTAGCCGTCCTGGGCCGCCTCGTAGTCCGGGCCGGCTGAAACGGGCGGGCGCGGCACGACGGCGACGACGGCGGCCTCCCGCCGGGAATCCGGCGGGAGGCCGCCGCGGTGCCCCTACAGGTTGCTGAAGTCCGGGCCCTTGGTGCGGGTGCGCTTGATCTCGTAGAAACCGGGGACCGAGGCGACCGCGAGGGTGCCGTCCCAGAGCTTCGCGGCGTCCTCGCCCTTGGGGGCGGGGGTGACGACCGGGCCGAAGAAGGCGAGCTGCTCGCCGTCGGCGCCGGGGACGGCGATGACCGGGGTGCCGACCTCCTGGCCGACCTTGTCGATGCCCTCCTTGTGGGAGGCGCGCAGCTGGGGCTCGTACGGGGTGGAGTCCCAGTGGTCCATGAGGGACTCGGGCAGGCCCACGTCCTTCAGGGCGGCGGCGACCGTCTCCTTCTCCGGGCCCTCGCCCTGGTTGTGGAAGCGGGTGCCGAGCGCCGTGTAGAGGTCGCCGAGCACCTCGGTGCCGTGCTCCTCCTGGGCGGCGGCGACGATCCGGACCGGTCCCCAGGCCTTGGTCTCCAGCAGCTCGCGGTACTCCTCGGGCAGCTCGTCCAGCTTGTCCTCGTTGAGGACGGCGAGGCTCATCAGATGCCAGCGGACCTTGATGTCCCGCGCCTTCTCCACCTCCAGGACCCAGCGGGAGGTCATCCAGGCCCAGGGGCACAGCGGGTCGAACCAGAAGTCGACGGGCGTCTTCTCCGACATGTCTCTCCTCATGAGGCGCAACCGAGCGTTTCTCCAGGCAACCCGCCCACCGCTCCGGCCATTCCCGGCCCGCCCGGTCATTCCCGGCTGCCGCGCGTCAGGGCCGCATGGCAGGATCGGTGCTGTCCGCATACTGAACACCACCCGAGGGAGTGCCGCCCGTGCCCGGTGAGAATCTGTCCCGCGACGAGGCCCGGGAGCGGGCCGCCCTGCTCTCCGTAGACGGGTACGAGGTGTCCCTCGACGTGCGCTCGGCCACCGGTGCGGCGGAGGGGGAGGGTCCGCGCACCTTCCGGTCCGTCACCACGGTCCGCTTCCGCTGCAACGAGCCCGGCGCGAGCAGCTTCGCCGACCTGATCGCACCGAGCGTCACCGCGGTCTCCCTCAACGGCCGGGACCTCGACCCGAGCGAGGTCTTCGACGGCTCCCGGATCGCCCTGGAGGACCTGGCCGCCGACAACGAGCTGGTCGTCGACGCCCAGTGCGCCTACTCCCGCACCGGTGAGGGCCTGCACCGCTTCGTCGACCCCGAGGACGGCGAGGTCTACCTCTACACCCAGTACGAGCCGGCCGACTCCCGCCGGGTCTTCGCCAACTTCGAGCAGCCGGATCTGAAGGCACCCTTCCGCTTCGAGGTGCGGGCGCCCGAGGAGTGGACGGTGTGGAGCAACGGCGCCGGCGAACGCGCCGACGGTGTCTGGCGGTTCGCCGAGACGAAGCCGATCTCGACGTACATCACGTGCGTCGTCGCCGGTCCCTACCATTACGTGACGGACTCCTACGAGCGCGTCTTCGAGGACGGTACGCGGCTGGAGATCCCGCTCGGCGCACTGTGCCGCAAGGGACTGGCACCGCACTTCGACGCCGACGACGTCTTCCTGGTCACCAAGCAGGGCCTGGACTTCTTCCACGACCACTTCGACTACCCGTACCCCTTCGGGAAGTACGACCAGGCGTTCGTGCCCGAGTACAACCTCGGCGCGATGGAGAACCCGGGACTGGTGACCTTCCGGGAGGAGTTCATCTTCCGGGGCAAGGTGACGCGGGCGTCCTACGAGGGCCGCGCCAACGTCGTCCTGCACGAGATGGCGCACATGTGGTTCGGCGACCTGGTCACCATGGAGTGGTGGGACGACCTGTGGCTGAAGGAGTCGTTCGCCGACTTCATGGGCACGTTCGTGAACGTCGGCGCGACCCGTTTCAAGGACGCCTGGATCACGTTCGCCAACCGCCGCAAGGCCTGGGCCTACCGTGCGGACCAGCTGCCGTCCACCCACCCGATCACGGCCGACATCCGTGACCTGGAGGACGCCAAGCTCAACTTCGACGGCATCACCTACGCCAAGGGCGCCTCCGTGCTCAAGCAGCTCGTGGCGTACGTCGGCCAGGACGCGTTCCTGGAGGGCGCCCGGCGCTACTTCAAGCGGCACGCGTACGGCAACACGCGCCTCGGTGACCTGCTCTCGGTGCTGGAGGAGACCAGCGGACGGGACATGAGCGCCTGGGCGCGGTCCTGGCTCCAGACGGCGGGCGTCAACTCGCTCACCCCGCAGGTGCTGCTGAGCGCCGAGGGCCGCGTCGACGAACTGGCGGTGGTGCAGGAGGCCGCCGAGTCGCACCCCGAACTGCGCCCGCACCGGGTGGCGGTGGGCCTGTACCGGCGTACGGGCGCGGGCGCGCTGGAGCGGTACGCGCGCGCCGAGGTGGACGTCGACGGGCCGCGCACGGTGGTGGCGGAGCTGGCCGGCGCGGAGGCGCCCGAGCTGGTGCTCGTCAACGACGACGACCTGACGTACTGCAAGACGCGCTTCGACGAGACCTCGCTGGCGACGCTGCGCGACCACCTGGGCGCCCTGACCGACCCGCTGGCCCGTGCCCTGTGCTGGTCGGCGCTGTGGAACATGACCCGGGACGCGCTGCTCCCGGCGCGGGACTTCGTCGGCCTGGTACTGCGCTTCGCGGGACGCGAGTCCGACATCGGCGTCCTCCAGATGCTGCACGCCTGGGCGAACTCGGCGCTGACGCACTACGCGGCCCCCGACTGGCGGGAGACCGGCGCCCGGCTGCTCGGCGAGGGCGCGCTGCGCCGGCTGCGGGACGCGGCGCCGGGCGGCGAGCCGCAGCTGGCATGGGCGCGTTTCCTGGCGGCGGTGGCGTCCGGCGAGAGCGAACTGCGGCTGCTGCGCGGGCTGCTGGAGGGTACGGAGAAGATCGAGGGCCTGGAGGTGGACCAGGAGCTGCGCTGGGCGTTCCTGGAGCCGCTCGCGGCGCACGGAGTGGTCGACGGCTCGGTCCTGCTGGCCGAGCTGGCCCGCGACGACACGGCCTCCGGCAAGCGCCACCAGGTCCGCTGCCTGGCGGCCCGTCCGTCGGAGGTGGTGAAGGCGCAGGCCTGGGCGCAGGTCGTGGAGTCGGACGCGCTGTCGAACGCCCTGGTGGAGGCGACCATCGCGGGCTTCGCGCAGGCCTCGCAGCGGGAGCTGATCGCGCCGTACGCGCAGAAGTACTTCGCGGCGATCGAGCGGGTGTGGGCCGAGCGGTCCATCCAGATCGGGATGGACGTGGTCCGGGGCCTGTTCCCGTCCCTGCGGGACTCCAAGGACACCCTCGACGCGACGGACGCGTGGCTGTCCGCGCACGAGGACGCCGCGCCCGCGCTGCGCCGGCTGGTGCTGGAGGCGCGGGACGACCTGGCGCGGGCGCTGCGGGGCCAGGCGTGCGACGCGGCCGCGGGCCGCTGATCACACCAACCTCTGGCCAATGATTGGGCGTTCCGTCATCGTTACGGAATTCGGTCGACAGCAGCCGTAACCCCTGGACCGCACTGCGACGGACCAGGGGTTTTCGGCATCCGAACACCCGTCCTTTAGGGCGGGCTTGTCCGGATTCGGCGATGATCGTGTAACAGCGGTTAAGGGGTGGTTCGGGCGCGGGAAACCCCCGGTCATGACGCACAACACCCCGCTCTCCCCCCGCCCGCTCCACCACCTGGCCAACGGCCGGCGCCGGCTGATGACGGCCGCCCAGCTGCGGGCCCACGGTGTCTCCGCCGCCGAGACCAACGAGCAGTGCCGGCCCGGCGGGCCCTGGCAGCAGCTTCTCCCCAACGTCGTCCTGCTCCACCCGGGCCCGCCGACCAGTGAGGAGCGCCTGCACGCGGTGCTGCTGTACGCGGCGCGGGAGCGGACCGCCGGCGCGAACGGCGGTGCGCCCGCCGGTGTCACCGCCTCCGTGCCGGTCCAGCCGGGCAGGGAGGAGACCCCCGCTCCCGCATACGCCGAGGCGATGATCACGGGGCTGGCCGCGCTGACGCTGCACGGCTTCTCCGCCGCTCCCCCGCTGCCGTCCCTCGACGCCATCGACGTCCTGGTCCCGAGGCTGCGCCGGCTGCGTACGACGGGCTGCGCGCGGATCGTCCGCACGACCGCGCTGCCCACCCCCATGCAGGTCACCGGGGTTCCGGTGGCGCCGGTGGCGCGGGCCGTGGCCGACGCGGTGGCGGACCTGACGGACGCGGGCGTCGTCCGCCGGCTGCTGACGGAGGCGGTGCGCGGCGGGCACTGCGAACCGGCCGCGGTGGTACGGGAACTGAACCGGGCCCGGCTGCTCAGCCGCCCGCACGTGGTGGACGCCGTGGACTCGCTGGTCGCCGAGGGCCGGGCGCTGGCCGAGCAGCGCCTCTACCGGATGGCGCGCGAGCACGGCCTGCCGGAACCGCTCTGGAACGTCGACCTGCGCCTGCCGGGCGGCCCCCATCTCGGCGGCGTCGACGCCTTCTGGCCCGAGCACTCGGTGGCGCTGGAGCTGGACACCCGCGCCCACCGGCAACGGGAGGACGACGCGGTCTGGGCGGAATACGCCCGTAAGCGCGAGCACTTGGAACGACTCGGCATCACGGTCGTCCACCTCACGCCGCGCAAGCTGCGGGACTGCCCGGAACACCAGGCGGCCGTCGTCCGTACGGCGTTGATGGCGGCCGGGGACCGGGAACCCGCCGCGTACGTCGTGGTGCTGCCCCGTTAGTGACGGACCGGGGGCGGTCACCAGGAGGGGAGAGGAGGGGCCACCGGGGCCACCGCTTGTGCCGGTGGCCCCTCCTCGTGCGTGGCCCCTCCTCGTGCGTGGCGCGTGCCTCGTGCGTGGCGCGCCACTTGGCGCAGAACTCCGCCTCGATCACCACCTCGCTGTCGCCCGCCCAGTCGCCGTTGAGGTTGAAGGCGAGCGCGTGCCGGCCGTCCGAACCGGCGATGGACGGGTTGAGCCGGGTGACGTCGCAGGTCGGGCCCGTGGCCGTCGGGGCCGGCTTGGAGTACGCGCGGCTGCTGGGCCCCGGGGTGGTTGAGCGCGATTCAGCCCTCCTCGGCGCGCGGGCGGTCCGCCCGTCCCGACGGCGGTCTCTCCCGCCACAGCCGCAGGCCGATGTCGACCATCGGCACCCGGGTCAGCCCCGGGACGGCGGTCAGGTCCTGCCAGGCCGCCAGGTCCGTGGAGCCACCGACCTCGAACCGCAGGCCGCCGCCGGTGACCCGGACCTCGTAGACGAGCTGTACGGCGTGATGGTCGACGGTTCGCCGCAGGAGCCGTCCGAGTCCGGCGCGGCTCGGGCGGGTGACGCGGTGGGAGCCGACGCCGAGCAGGGCGGTGGGCTCGACGCGGTAGCCGGTCTCCTCCTCGACCTCTCGCACGACGGTGTCGTGGGGGTCCTCGCCGTGTTCCGTGCCGCCGCCCGGCAGCACCCACTCGGGGACCCCGCCGGGGCCCGGTGACCGGGCGAGCAGCACCTGTCCGTCGCGGACACATATGGCGTAGGCCGCCACCCTGAGCTTTCGGCGCACTCCGAGACGTTAGCCCGCCGGGCGAGGGGTGCGGCGCGGCTCACAGGATTGTCACAGGGCGCCCCTTGTGTCCCCGATGGCGTATGGCGGAAGTACGCCATGGGTTCATCCCGCCCCGGACAACTCTCCCCAAACAGTGAACCCTTACGTAAGGCTGAGCGGTCGTCCGGGATCGGATTCCGGACTCCCGCGGCCAGGACCGATCGGCCCCGGTCGTTCACGCACGTTCCTTTACCTACAAGGGATGCCGATGACCCACACCCCCCAGCGCGAACCGATACCGGGCGCGAGACGCGCGGCCCGCGTCGCCGTGGCCACGGGCCTCGTCGCCGCGCTCTGCGCCGTCGGACCGATACCCATGGCGCTGGCCGCCGACGGCCCGGGTACCACTCCCCCCGTCGACGCTCCCGCCGACGCCTCCGTCAAGTCCGCCCACGACAAGCTCGGTTCGGACGACGCGAACCTGCTCGCCGAGGCGAAGGCCGACGGCACGAAGAACGTCACGATGATGGTCGCCACCGCGCCGGGCCGGACCGAGCAGGTGGCGAAGGAACTGGACGCGGTCGGCGGCGGCTCCGTCGGCCGGACGTACGACAAGCTCGGCTACGTCCGCGCCACCGTGCCCACCACCAAGGCGGACTCGGCCATCGCCGCCGCCACGAAGCTCTCCTCCGTGCACGGCATCGACCTGCGCGACGAGATCCCGCTGGACGACCCGACGCCGGGCGCCGACCGGGCGAAGGGCGGCGAACACCACAAGGGCCGCTCCTACCCCGCGCCGGACCGCCGGACCCCCGCCGAGAACCCGTACAACCCGTCCTTCGAGACGGGCGCCGTCGACTTCGTGAAGAAGTACCCGAAGGCGGACGGCCGCGGCGTCACCATCGGCATCCTCGACTCCGGCGTCGACCTCGCCCACCCGGCACTGCAGAAGACCACCACCGGCGAGCGCAAGATCGTCGACTGGGTCACCGCGACCGATCCGGTCGTCGACGGCGACCGCACCTGGCGCCCGATGACCACCTCCGTCTCCGGGCCGACCTTCACCTTCGGCGGTGAGACGTGGACGGCGCCCGCGGGTTCGTACCAGGTGAGCACCTTCCTGGAGTCGTACACCACCGGCGGTGACGCCGCGGGCGACGCCAACCGGGACGGCGACACCACCGACTCCTGGGGCGTCCTCTACGACGCGCAGGCCGGCACGGTCCGCGTCGACCTGAACGACAACCACGACTTCGCCGACGACACCCCGATGAAGCCCTACAAGGACGGCTTCCAGATCGGGTACTTCGGCACCGACGACCCGAAGACGGACGTGGCCGAGCGCCAGCCGTTCGTCGTCGAGATCCGCGAGGACGTCGTCCACAACGGGGCCGGCGCGAAGGCCGACTTCGTCAACATCGGCGTCATCGAGGGTTCGCACGGCTCGCACGTGGCCGGACTCGCCGCCGCCAACGGCCTGTTCGGCGGCCGGATGGACGGTGCCGCGCCCGGCGCGAAGATCGTCTCGTCCCGCGCCTGCACCTGGAGCGGCGGCTGCACCAACGTCGCGCTCACCGAGGGCATGATCGACCTCGTCGTCAACCGGGGCGTCGACATCGTCAACATGTCGATCGGCGGCCTCCCCGCGCTCAACGACGGCAACAACGCGCGTGCCGAGCTGTACACGCGGCTCATCGACACCTACGGCGTCCAGCTGGTGATCTCCGCCGGCAACTCCGGCCCCGGCGCCAACACCATCGGCGACCCGTCGCTCGCCGACAAGGTGATCTCGGTCGGCGCGTCCATCTCCCGCGAGACCTGGGCCGCCAACTACGGCTCCGCGGTGCGGACCAGGTACGCCATGATGCCGTTCTCCTCGCGCGGCCCGCGTGAGGACGGCGGCTTCACGCCGACGCTGACCGCGCCCGGCGCGGCGGTCAACACCATCCAGACCTGGGCGCCCGGCGCCCCGGTCCCGGAGGCGGGCTACGACCTCCCGGCCGGCTACGGGATGCTCCAGGGCACCTCGATGGCGTCCCCGCAGGCCGCCGGCGCCTCGGCGCTGCTGCTGTCGGCCGCGAAGCAGGCGGACATCGACCTGCCCCCGGCGAAGCTGCGCACGGCGCTGACCTCCACCGCCGACCACATCAAGGGCGTGCAGGCGTACGAGGAGGGCGCGGGCCTGATCAACATCCCCGACGCCTGGCGATCGATCCGCAAGGGCGCCACCGCCCACGAGTACACGGTCGAGGCGCCGGTCGACACCGCGATCGACCAGTTCCTGAAGACCCCGGGCCACGGCACCGGCCTCTACGACCGCGAGGGCGGCCTGAAGGCCGGCGAGCGGAAGACCTACGAGATCACGCTCACCCGCACCTCCGGCGAGGACCGTGCGATCCGGCACGAACTGCACTTCGAGAACAACGCCGGCCGCACCTTCCGCATCGTCGGCTCAGACGAGGTGAAGCTGCCGCTGAACGAGCCGGTGACCGTCAAGGTGCAGGCCAAGCCGCGCTCCGAGGGCCTCAAGAGCGCGATCCTCGAGGTCGACGACCCGCGCACCGAGGGCACCGACAAGCTGGTCCTGACCACCGTCGTGGCCTCGGCCCCGCTGGAGTACGACTTCTCCGCGAAGGACTCCGTGCAGCGCAACGACACAGAGTCGTACTTCGTGACCGTCCCCGAGGGCGCGAAGGCGCTCGAGGTGGCGATGAGCGGGCTGAAGGACGGGAGCCAGACCCGGTTCATCGCCATCCACCCGTACGGCGTCCCGGTCGACAACACCTCCACGCCGTACTGCTACAACAACTACCTCGACGGCAACGGCTGCCGGCCCGACGTGCGCGCGTACGCCGACCCGCAGCCCGGCGTCTGGGAGATCGAGGTCGAGTCGCGGCGCACCTCGCCGCTGCTCACCAACCCGTACAAGCTGGACGTCACCGTCCTCGGCGCCACCTTCGACCCGGAGGTCGTGACCGTGCCCGAGGCCGAGGTGGGCACCCCGGCCGACGCCTCCTGGAAGGTGACGAACCAGTACGGCCCGATCGAGGGCAAGCTGGTCGGCGGTCCGCTCGGCTCGGCCGAGACGTCCCGCCCGTCGATCGAGCAGGGTGAGACCAGGACCTCCACGGTGGAGGTGCCCGAGGGCGCCGAGTCGCTGGACGTGGCCATCGGCGGCGTCTCCGACGCGGCCTCCGACCTGGACCTGACGGTCTACGACAAGGACGGCAACGTCGTCGGCCAGTCCGCCGACGGCGACTCGGAGGAGTCGGTCTCCGTGCCGAAGCCGGCCGCCGGTGCCTACACCGTCGAGGTCGTGGGCTACGCGGTGCCGTCGGGCACCACGGAGTACGACTACCGGGACGTGTACTTCGCCGCGTCCCTCGGCTCGGTCGCCGTGGACGGCTCGGCGCCGGTGAAGCTCGGCACGGGCGAGTCGGCGACGGTCTCCGGCAGCGTCACGGCGCTGGCCGCCGCTCCGGAGGGCCGCGAGTTCTTCGGGCAGGTCCAGCTGGTGAACGCCCACGGCACGGCCGCGGGCCTCGGCAGCGTACGGATCGGGAAGGTCGTGCCGTAGTCCGGTGCGGCACATGGGAGGGCGGGCGCTCCGCGGGGCGCCCGCCCTTTCCGTATGCCGGGGTCAGTCGCAGGTGAGGGTGCGGGATTCCGGCAGGGACGCGGTGATCCAGGCGCGTTCGGCGGCGACGGCCTCCGCGCCGGTGATCACGGCGTCCGGGCTGTCGCCGTGCAGGGGGATGCCGATCAGCGCGCGGTCGCCCTCGACGAGCCGGGCGGTGGTGTCGTCCAGGACGAACGTGATCCGCTCGCCCGCCTTCCCCGGCCGCTCCTGCGGCTTGTGGCTGCGGGTCACGTCCAGGGTGATCCGGTGCTGTCCGGTCCCCGGCACCGGTTCGGCGCCGGCCACCGTGCCCTCGGCCACCAGACGGGCGCAGGCGAGGTAGCGGGGGCTGCCGAAGGCGACGCCACCGGACTCGGCGGAGTCGGCCTGCCCGTCGCTCGCCGCGGCCTTGCCGCTCGCCGCGTCCTCGGCCCCGTTCCCGCCCTGCACCACCAGCCAGCCGAGCCCCGTCACCACCACGCCGGCGCATGCCACCGCGAGGGCGCCGAAGGCGACGGCGAGCGGACGGCGCCGGGGGCGGCGGGACGGCGCCCCCGCCGGGGAGGCCTCGGGGCCGGGAAGCGGCTCGCTCAGCGACCGCCCGACGATACCCAGCTGTTCGCGCAGCAGCGCCACG
>NZ_RAIF01000012.1:1025249-1030754 GCF_003671715.1 Streptomyces sp. E2N166
CTCGGCATCGGCGTCCGCGCCCGCCCCGGGCGGCAGCGGTTCGCCCGTGATCGCGGCCATCAGCGCGTCGTGCCCACCGGGATGCTTTTCGGCGGCCATCTCACACCACCTCGTCCTCGTGCAGGCGGGCCCGCATCGCCCGTACCGCCGTGTGCAGCCTGCTCTTGACCGTGCCCTCGGGGATGCCCAGCTCCTCGGCGATGCCGCGCACCGGCAGGTCGGCGTAGAAGCGCAGGACGAGGACCTGGCGCTGGGCGTCGGGCAGCTCGTCCAGGCCCTGGGCGACGGCGAGGGAGAGCAGGCTGGTGTCCTCCCCGGAGGGATGCTCCATCTGCCGCAGCGCGGCCAGGCGCTCGCCGATCCGGTCCTGGCGGCGCCTGGCCCGGTGCCAGTCCATGGCCAGGTTGGAGGCGACGACAGCCGCCCACGCGGACACGTCGCGCGGCGCCTCGCGTCCGCTCGCCGTCCGCTCCAGCAACCGCAGGCGGACCTGCTGCACCCCGTCCGGCAGATCCGCCTGCGGCACGCCGCCCAGCGCGAGCACCGCCCGCACCCGGCGTTCCTGAGCCGCGTCCAGAGGATCGTCGAGTACGCCGTCCCCCTGGCCGCGGCGGGCCTTTCCGCGCAGCACAGCCACCCCTCCCCCGCCACGTTTCCCCTATGACGCCGACGGGGCCCGAAACGTTCGCCCGGCGGGCGGAGACTTGCCGCGAGGCGTACGTCACATCGTCGTGTGGGCTGGGCGGGGATGGGCAGGGGCGGAACAGCACAGCTTGCGGCGCGGGGCCCGGCGGAGGTTGGTTCCCGCAGCTCAGCAGGGTTTTCCAGCGAAGGACCGCGCCCGCTGTACGAGCCACCGCGTCCCAGGGTGCGGGCATCCCGCGCAAAGAATTGGACAGGTGGGCCGGGCTTCGCCCCATGATGGAAAAGTCTCGGCCGAGCAAAGCGCGCGTGAAGACACGCGCACAAACGGAGAAGGAGTCACCGTGAGGGTCGGAATCGTCGGAGCCACCGGTCAGGTCGGCACGGTCATGCGCAGGATCCTCACCGAGCGGAACTTCCCGGTCACCGAGCTGCGTCTGTTCGCCTCGGCCCGCAGCGCCGGCAAGGAGCTGGACGGCGTGACGGTGGAGGACGCGGCCACCGCCGACTACTCGGACCTGGACATCGTGCTGTTCTCGGCGGGCGGCGCCACCTCCAAGGCGCTGGCCGAGAAGGTCGCCTCCCAGGGCCCGGTCGTGATCGACAACTCCTCCGCCTGGCGCCGTGACCCCGAGGTCCCGCTGGTGGTGTCCGAGGTGAACCCGCACGCGATCACCGACCGCCCCAAGGGCATCATCGCCAACCCGAACTGCACCACGATGGCCGCGATGCCGGTCCTGCGTCCGCTGCACGCGGAGGCGGGTCTCGAAGCGCTGGTCGTCGCCACCTACCAGGCCGTGTCCGGTTCCGGCCTGGCCGGCGTGGACGAGCTGTTCGAGCAGGTCAAGAAGGTCGGCGACGATGCTCCCAAGCTCACCCACGACGGCTCGGCGGTGGAGTTCCCGAAGCCGGACAAGTACGTGGCGCCGATCGCGTACAACGTGCTGCCGCTGGCCGGCTCCATCGTGGACGACGGCCTGCACGAGACGGACGAGGAGCAGAAGCTCCGCAACGAGTCCCGCAAGATCCTGGAGATCCCGGAGCTGAAGGTCTCCGGCACCTGCGTGCGCGTACCCGTCTTCAGCGGCCACTCCCTCCAGATCAACGCCCGCTTCGCCCGCCCGATCAGCGTGGAGCGCGCCAAGGAACTGCTGGCCGGCGCCCCCGGCGTCGCGCTCACCGAGGTGCCGACCCCGCTGGAGGCGGCCGGTCAGGACCCGTCCTACGTCGGCCGCATCCGCCAGGACGAGACCGTGGACAACGGCCTCGCCCTGTTCGTCTCCAACGACAACCTGCGCAAGGGCGCGGCCCTGAACGCGGTGCAGATCGCGGAGCTGGTGGCGGCGGAGCTGAAGGGCTAGGCCTCCGGGGCTAGCCCCGCCTCACCTCGTAGAGGAAGCAGCCGTACTCGACGGCCCGGACGTGGACGAACGCCACGGACGGGTCGTCGAGCGCTTCCCGGAGGGCGGGTGCGAAGGCGTCGGCGCCCTCGACCAGCCGCCCGCCCAGGATGCGCCCGTCGGCCGAGTAGCGGCGCAGGACGCGGTGCGAGTTCGTGTAGGGGAGGCCGTCCGTCTCCGGTCCCGCGCACTCCTCGGCGTGCACGAAGACCGGTCCCTGCTCGTCGTACGCGCCCGGTGCGGCGCCCGTCCCGGCCGCCCAGCGCCGCAGCGGTGCATAGGAGACCAGGGCGATCCTCTCCCCCGGCGTGCTGCGGCGCAGGCAGCAGCGCAGGGGCGCGCCGCCCTCGTCGTCGGTGAACGGGGCGGGCACGCGGCCCGCGTCGTCGGCGGTGCGCAGTTCCTTCAGGGCGGCGGGCGCAATGGGCCGTGCGGTGTAGTGCTGCATGCCCTCCAGGCTCGCGCGCGTCCGGCCCGTCCACCGGCGGGAAATGGACATCGCGTTCCGTGCGGGCCACGTGGAAGGATGGCGCAACCCACACATAACGAGGAGATGACCGCGTGCCTGGCACAAACCTGACTCGCGAAGAGGCGCGGCAGCGGGCGACGCTGCTGACCGTTGACTCGTACGAGATCGATCTCGACCTCACCGGCGCGCAGGAGGGCGGCACCTACCGGTCCGTGACCACGGTGCGCTTCGACGTCGCGGAGGGCGGCGGCGAGTCCTTCATCGACCTGGTCGCGCCGACGGTCCACGAGGTGACGCTGAACGGCGACTCCCTCGACGCCGACGAGGTGTTCCAGGACTCCCGCATCGCCCTGCCGGGGCTGCTGCCGGGGCGCAACATCCTGCGCGTGGTCGCCGACTGCGCGTACACCAACACCGGCGAGGGCCTGCACCGGTTCGTCGACCCGGTCGACGACCAGGCATACCTGTACACGCAGTTCGAGGTGCCGGACGCGCGCCGCGTCTTCGCGAGCTTCGAGCAGCCCGACCTCAAGGCGACCTTCCAGTTCACCGTGAAGGCGCCCGAGGGCTGGACGGTCATCTCCAACTCGCCCACCCCCGAGCCCCAGGACAACGTCTGGGTCTTCGAGCCGACCCCGCGCATCTCGTCGTACATCACGGCGCTGATCGTCGGCCCCTACCACTCGGTGCACAGCGTCTACGAGAAGGACGGCCAGTCCGTCCCGCTCGGCATCTACTGCCGCCCCTCGCTCGCCGAGCACCTCGACGCGGACGCCATCTTCGAGGTGACCCGGCAGGGCTTCGAGTGGTTCCAGGAGAAGTTCGACTACCAGTACCCGTTCAAGAAGTACGACCAGCTCTTCGTGCCGGAGTTCAACGCGGGCGCGATGGAGAACGCGGGCGCGGTGACCATCCGCGACCAGTACGTGTTCCGCTCGAAGGTGACGGACGCCGCGTACGAGGTGCGCGCCGCCACGATCCTGCACGAGCTGGCGCACATGTGGTTCGGCGACCTGGTCACCATGGAGTGGTGGAACGACCTGTGGCTGAACGAGTCGTTCGCCACCTACGCGGAGGCCGCCTGCCAGGCCGACGCGCCCGGCTCCAAGTGGCCGCACTCGTGGACGACGTTCGCCAACCAGATGAAGACCTGGGCGTACCGGCAGGACCAGCTGCCGTCCACGCACCCGATCATGGCGGACATCAGCGACCTGGACGACGTGCTCGTCAACTTCGACGGCATCACGTACGCCAAGGGCGCGAGCGTGCTCAAGCAGCTCGTCGCGTACGTCGGCCAGGACGCGTTCTTCCGGGGAGTGCAGGCGTACTTCAAGCGGCACGCGTTCGGCAACACGCGCCTGTCCGACCTGCTGGGCGCGCTGGAGGAGACCTCCGGCCGCGACCTGAAGACCTGGTCGAAGGCGTGGCTGGAGACGGCCGGCATCAACGTCCTGCGCCCGGAGATCGAGACGGACGCCGAGGGTGTCATCACGTCCTTCGCCATCCGCCAGGAGGCCCCGGCGCTGCCCGCCGGCGCGAAGGGCGAGCCGACGCTGCGCCCGCACCGCATCGCGATCGGCGCCTACGACCTCGACGCCGGCGGCAAGCTGGTGCGCGGCGAGCGCGTCGAGCTGGACGTGGACGGCGAGCTGACGGCCGTACCGCAGCTGGTCGGCAAGGCCCGCCCGGCGGTGCTGCTGCTCAACGACGACGACCTCTCGTACGCGAAGGTCCGCCTCGACGAGCAGTCCCTCGCCGTCGTCACCGAGCACCTCGGCGACTTCACCGAGTCGCTGCCGCGCGCCCTGTGCTGGGCGTCGGCCTGGGACATGACCCGGGACGCGGAGCTGGCGACCCGGGACTACCTCTCGCTGGTCCTGTCCGGCATCGGCAAGGAGTCCGACATCGGCGTGGTGCAGTCGCTGCACCGCCAGGTGAAGCTGGCCATCGACCAGTACGCCGCCCCGACCGCCCGCGAGGCGCTGCTCACCCGCTGGACCGAGGCCACGCTGGCGCACCTGCGGGCCGCCGAGGCGGGCAGCGACCACCAGCTGGCGTGGGCGCGGGCGTTCGCGGCGACGGCGAGGACGCCGGAGCAGCTGGACCTGCTCGACGCGCTGCTCGACGGCACGCAGACCATCGAGGGCCTGGCCGTCGACACCGAGCTGCGGTGGGCGTTCGTGCAGCGGCTGGCGGCGGTGGGCCGGTTCGGCGGCTCGGAGATCCAGAGCGAGTACGAGCGGGACAGGACGGCCGCCGGTGAGCGGCACGCGGCCACCGCGCGTGCCGCCCGTCCGACCGAGGCGGCCAAGGCGGAGGCCTGGGAGTCGGTCGTCGAGTCCGACAAGCTGCCGAACGCCGTGCAGGAGGCGGTCATCGCCGGCTTCGTGCAGACCGACCAGCGCGAGCTGCTGGCACCGTACACGGAGCGGTACTTCGAGGCGCTCAAGGGTGCCTGGGAGTCCCGTTCGCACGAGATGGCCCAGCAGATCGCGGTCGGCCTGTACCCGGCGGTGCAGGTGTCGCAGGAGACCCTGGACCGCACGGACGCCTGGCTGTCCTCCGCCGAGCCGAACGCGGCCCTGCGCCGACTGGTCTCGGAGTCGCGTTCGGGCGTCGAGCGCGCGCTGAGGGCGCAGGCGGCGGACGCGGCGGCGGCCGAGTAGGCGACGCCACGCCACCAGCACGCCCTCGGGGGCGCCCGGCATCGCGCCGGGCGCCCCCGTTGCGGTCGGGGCGGGCGCGCGGGGTGCGGGATGCGGGGTGCTTGCTTGCGTACCCGAAGGCGCGCCCCGGTGTGTGTTCAGCGGCCGGTCCCGGGGGAATTCAGGGGCGGGTTCCGGGGGCGCGGTCAGGGGCGGGTCCCGGGGGCGCGCGTACAGGGCCGTGCCCCCGTTGCGTTCAGGGCCGGGCGTCCGCCGCTGTGCGCAAGGCCGTGAGGACGGTTCCGACAGCGGCGCCCTCGCCCGCGCCCTTGCGCACCGCCGCGACGAC
>NZ_RAIF01000012.1:1031075-1033910 GCF_003671715.1 Streptomyces sp. E2N166
GCGGTGGAGAAGGCGCCGACCCGTACCTCGCCGGACTCCCCGTGGACGTAGGCCGCCAACTCGGCGTCGGCGCGTTCCAGTTGCTCGAACACCGCCTCGGCGTGCCGCAGCACCAGCCGGGCCGCGTCCGTCAGCCGGACCCGTCTGCCCTGGGCCTGGAGCAGCTCCACACCGAGCTGTCTGGAGAGGTTCGTCAGCTGCTGGGAGACGGCGGACGGCGTCATGCGCAGCGCCTCGGCCGTCGCGGTCACCGTGCCCCGTTCCCGCAGCGTCCGCAGGATCTGCAGCTTGCGGATGTCCCAGTCGGCCATGGCGGCAACCTATCCGCGGGCGGCCCCCGTCACCGACGCGCCCCGGCCCCCGAGGCCGCGCCGAGGACGACGCCGCCGAGGATCAGCGCCATGCAGCCCGCCTGCGCCCAGCCGGTCGGCTCGGCGAGCAGCGCCCAGGACAGCAGGGCGACGCACACCGGCTGGAGGTAGTAGACGACCCCGGCGCGGGACGGGCCGATCAGGGAGATCGCCTTGCTCCAGGCGAAGAAGGCGACTGCGGAGGACGCGACACCGACGTAGAGGAGGGGCAGGACGGTGCCCGGGGTCGGGCTGAAGCCGCCCTGGACGGCGAGGCTGACGCCCTGGGCGGGCAGCAGCAGGACCGTGCCGAACAGGAACGTGGTGAAGAGGAACCCCGCTCCGTCCAGACCGGCGGGCCTGCGGCGCAGCAGCGCGCTGTACGACCCGAAGCAGCAGGCGGCTGCGATCATCCACAGGTCGCCGGCCGAGAAGGACGCCCCGCCCGAGACCAGCAGGAGCACACCCGCGCAGGCGACGAGCAGCCCGGCGACCCGGCGGGCGCCGAGCCGTACGCCGCCCGCCCGCTCGAAGACCGCCATCAGAACGGGGGACGCCGCCATGATCATGCCCATGTTGGCGGCGGGGGTGGTGACGCCGGCCTGGTTGACGAGGGTGTTGTAGACGGTCACGCCGAGCAGGGCGGCGAGGAGCACGAAGCCGAGGTGACGCCGGATCAGCGCGCGTTGCCGCCAGGCCCGCCGGGCGCCGAAGGGAGCGACGACCGCGAGGGCCACCACCCAGCGCCAGAACGCGTGCTGGACGGGCGGCACGCTGTCGCCGAGGGCCCGGGAGGTGACGAAGCTCCCGGACCAGACGAGGGTGGCGAGCACGGCGAGCACGATGCCGAGGGCGACGGGAGCGGCGGCGGGGGTGTGAGCGGGGGTGGTGCTGGTCCGGGCGTCGGCTACGGCCACGGAGGTCCTTTCGGCAGGGCGACGATTGCGGTGTACCTACCGTCGCAGCGCCGGATCCGTCAGGTCCATCGAATCTTTTCGACCGTTCTTTGAAGGAGAACTGAAAGGTCTGGAGGGTGCAGCGGCCTTCGCGCGCGGCGTGAGCTGCCCGGCGACCGTCGCCCCGAACGCCAGCGCCATGCCCGCCAGCTGCACCGGCGTCAGCGCCTGGCCGAGCGCCGCCCAGCCGACGACGGCGGCGGTCAGCGGCGAGAGGGGGCCGAGGAAGGTGGCCTGGGTGGCGGAGAGCCGGCCGATGCCGCGGAACCAGAGCCAGTACGCCACCGCCGTGTTGGCCAGCGCCAGGTACAGGTAGCCGCCGGCCGCCGAGCCGTCCAGCGCAGGCGGGGCACCCTCGGCCAGGAGGGCGAGCGGCGCGATGAGCAGGCCGCCCGCGGTCAGTTGCCAGCCGGTGAGCGCGAGCGGGCCGACACCGTCCGGGCGGCCCCACCGCTTGGTGAGCACGATGCCGGCCGACATGGAGGCGGTGGCCGCGAGGGCCGCCAGCACGCCGAGCGCGTCCAGCGACCCGGCCGCCTTCAGCACCACCAGGCTGACGCCGAACGCGGCGACGACGCCGGTGAGCACGGACCGGACGGTGGGCCGCTGCCCGAGCAGCAGCGCCGAGAGCCCGACCACGATCAGCGGGCCGACCGAGCCGACCGCGGCCGCCATGCCGCCCGGCAGCCGGTACGCGGAGAGGAACAGCAGCGGGAAGAAGGCGCCGATGTTCAGCGCGCCCAGCACCGCCGCCTTCCACCACCAGGCGCCGCGCGGCAGCACCCGGGCGACGGCGAGCAGCAGCAGGCCGGCGGGCAGAGCCCGCATCAGCCCGGTGAACAGGGGCCGGTCGGCCGGCAGGAACTCCGTGGTCACGGCGTAGGTGGTGCCCCAGGAGACAGGGGCGAGGGCGGTGAGCGCGATGACGGTGGAGCGGCCGGCGGCCATGAAGACACCCTTCGAGAGACGGGCGAGTGAGAAGCTCAATGGAAAGTAGCTTACTGCTAAGCAAGATGCCGTCAAGCTACTTTCTTGCGGCCGAGCGGAGTTGTCCCGATACTCGTGGCATGACTGAACGCCCCGAGCCGCGCAAGGACCCCGTCGACGCGATCATCGACCAGTGGGCGGCGGTGCGGCCCGACCTGGACACGGCCGCCATGGAGGTGTTCGGCCGCGTCTTCCGGCTCGCCCGCGCGATGGGCGACCGGATGGAGAAGGCGTACGCGCGCTTCGGCATCTCCCGCGGGGAGTTCGACGCCTTGGCCACGCTGCGCCGCTCCGGCGAGCCCTACACGCTCTCCCCCCGGCAGCTCTCGGCCACGCTGATGCTCACCACCGGCGGCATGACCGGCCGCCTCGACAAACTCGAACGGGCCGGACTGCTGCGCCGCTCCCCCGACCCGCACGACCGCCGGGGACTGCAGGTCACGCTCACCGACCGGGGGCTGGAGCTGATCGACGAGGCGGTCGGCGCGGGGCTCGCCGCCCAGACGGAGGCCCTGTCCGCCCTCGACGACGGACGGGCCGCC
>NZ_RAIF01000012.1:1033996-1038811 GCF_003671715.1 Streptomyces sp. E2N166
CGTACCAGTGCCGTCGTACGGCGTCCCCGTCACACGCACGCCGAGGGCGCCGGCCCCGCCCGCACACGGCTGACGCGCGTGTGTGCGGTGGGACCGGCGCCCTCGGCGAAGACGAGGTGAGCCGTCAGACCTTGGCGTCGGCCTTGGGCCGGGTCTTGATGTTGCGGGAGGTCACGCGGTGCTCTTCCTTGGACCTGTCCAGGACCATGACCAGGACCGCGATGATCACGAACAGCGCGATCGGGGCCACGACGTAGAGACCCAGCGTCTCGATGACGCTCAGGCCCGTGCCGGGGTCGTCGCCGTCGTCGCGGGTCAGCGCGAGCGCGGGGGACGACATGAGCAGCATCATCAGCGTCGTACCGGCTGCCAGGGCGCCGGCGCGCAGGGCGTTCTTCTTGTCCACGGTGCAAAGTTAGCGAACGGCCGGAAGGGCCGCGCGCCCGGGGTGCCGTACGGGGGCCGTGAGCGGTCCGGGGGCGGGCCGTTCAGTCGCCGGCGCGGTCCCGCACGACGTCGATCAGGGCGTGCAGCCGGGCCGAGGCGGCCAGGTCCTCCAGGGTCACGGGGCGGCCCTCGGCGTCGGCGACGGGCAGGCGCCAGTTCGGGTACTGGTCCCAGGTGCCGGGGAGGTTCTGCGGGCGGCGGTCGCCGACGGCGTCCGGGAGCCAGATGCCGGCCATGCGGGCGGGGGTGCGCAGCAGGAAGCGGTGGACGGCCTGGATGCCGGCCTCCTCGGAGGGGGTGCCGGTGTCGCCGCCGGTGCCGTGCAGCAGGCCGAGCCGGGCCAGTACGTCCAGCCACTCGGCAGTGTCCGCCGACGCCTCGGCCCGCTCCTCCTCCAGCGGGCGGGTGAGCAGGCCCAGGCGGTCGCGCAGTTCGACGTGTTCGCCGGTGAGGCGGGCGGCGGTGGACGGCAGGTCGTGGGTGGTGGCGGTGGCCAGGCAGTCGGCGCGCCAGCGCTCGGGGGGCAGGGGACGGCCGTCGCCCGCCCAGTCGCGCTCGAACCACAGCACGGAGGTGCCGAGCACCCCGCGTTCGCGCAGCGCCTCGCGCACGCCGGGTTCCACGGTGCCCAGGTCCTCGCCGATGACCACGGCGCCCGCCCGGGCCGCCTCCAGGACCAGGACGGCGAGCATCGCCTCGGCGTCGTAGCGGACGTAGGTGCCCTCGGTGGGCGGGTGGCCCTCGGGGACCCACCAGAGCCGGAACAGGCCCATGACGTGGTCGATGCGCAGGGCTCCGGCGTAGCGGAACAGGCCCCGCAGCAGGCTCCGGAACGGTGCGTAGCCGGACTCGGCGAGGCGGTCGGGACGCCAGGGCGGCAGGCCCCAGTCCTGTCCCCGGGCGTTGAAGGCGTCCGGGGGTGCGCCCACCGACATGCCGGCGGCGAAGTACTCCCGCTGCGCCCAGGAGTCGGCCCCCCGCGGATGCACGCCCACGGCGAGGTCGTGGACGATCCCGACCGGCATCCCGGCCTCGCGGGCGGTGCGCTGGGCGGCGGTGAGCTGGGTGTCGGTGAGCCAGGCGAGGCGGGAGTGGAAGTCGACGCGGTCCATCAGCTCGGTGCGGGCGCGGTCGGTCTCGGCCGAGCGGGGATCGCGCAGGCCTTCGGGCCACCGGTGCCAGTCGGAGCCGTGGACCTCGGCGAGCGCGCACCAGGTCGCGTGGTCCTCCAGGGCTGTGCCCTGTTCGGCGAGGTAGTCGCAGTAGGCGGCGCGGCGGCCCGGCCCCAGGGGGACCTCGCGGAGCAGTTCGAGGGCCGCGCGCTTCAGCTCCCACACGGCGTCCCGGTCGATCAGGGCGTCCTTCTCCAGCACGGCCTCGCGCAGCCGTCCGGCCCGCTCCCGGAGGGCCCGGGCGCGCTCGTGGCCGGTGACGTACGCGAACTCGGGCACGTCCTCGATCCGCAGGTGGACCGGGTCGGGGAAGCGCCGCGAGGAGGGCCGGTACGGGGAGGGGTCGGTGGGGGCGCCTGGCACGGCCGCGTGCAGCGGGTTGACCTGGAGGAACCCGGCGCCGAGGGCGCGTCCGGCCCAGGCGGCCAGTTCGCCCAGGTCGCCGAGGTCGCCCATGCCCCAGGAGCGGCGGGAGAGGAGGGAGTAGAGCTGGACGAGGAGTCCGTAGGAGCGTGTGGCGGGGACGGGCAGCCGGGCGGGCGCGACGATCAGGTGGGCCCGGGCGGTCCGGCCGTCGAGCGTGGTGGCGGTCAGGCGGTGGACGCCGGCCGGAAGCCGCCCGGCGCCGTCGCGGGTCTCGCCCTGCTCGGTGTCGACGCGCAGCCGGGTGCCCTCGGGCAGGGCGGCCAGGGCGGCGGGGGTGCCGCCGTCGGTCCAGGCGACCACCGTGGGCGGCAGCAGGCGTTCGCGCGGCACGGACTCGCGGGCGGCGAGCGCGGCGCGCAGGGCCTCCGGTGTACTCGTGTCCACGCCCAGGGCGGCCAGCGCGAGGGTGACGGCGGTGGCCGAGGCCGCGACGGTGCGGTCCGGGGACGGGCTGTAGGAGGTGGCGACGCCGTGCAGGGCGGCGAGCCGGGTCAGATCCTCGGGAAGGTCCTCGGTGGGGGGCTCGGCCGGCCGGGCTGCTGGCATCTGTGACCTCTACGACCTCGTGGGTTCCGGGACGGCGAAGGAGGGGCCGCCCTGCTCCGGCACGTCCGCCGTGAGTTCGGGCGAGGACTCGCTGGTCAGCGGCACGGCGTCGGCGAACGGCGACTCGCTGGTGAGGGGCTCGGCGTCGGGCAGCGGCGGTTCGCTGGTGAGCGGCGCCTCGGCGCAGCTGCCGGTGGCGCCGAAGACGCAGTAGTGCGGGGTGTCGGAGGCGGCGGAGGGCTCCGCCCAGGGAGTGGACGGCTCCGCCACGGGTTTGGACGGGGCCGGGAGCAGAAGCGGTGCCAGTGCAGCCACGGGGGTCTCCTTCGTCGAGCGTTGTTTCGGGCACGCTTTTGGCGCGTTACGGCAGCCCTACCCAGTCCGCGCGAGGTCAGGCACTCCAGCACCGACAACGTGCTCCTGGTCACACTCCATTCCCGCGAACTCTCCCCCAACCCGGACAAAACAGTCACGTAACCCGTCCGAAGATCACGCAAACCGGCCGGTTCCGGCACACCCGACACCCCACCGTCGGCTATTCACTCAGTACATGTACTCGGTGAACAATGCTCCGCATGAGCACCCGTCACATCCTGCTGGGGCTGCTCGCCTCGGGGCCGAGTCATGGCTACGACCTGAAGCGACGCCACGACGAACGCTTCCCCGAGGCCCGTCCGCTGGCCTACGGGCAGGTCTACACGACCCTGCAACGCCTGGTCCGGGACGGTCTCGCGGAGGTCGACGGCACCACGTCGGACGGCGGCCCGGAGCGGACCGCGTACCGCGCGACGGACGGGGGCGCCCGCGAACTGGCGCGGTGGGCGGGCGAGATCGCGCCGCCCGCCCCGTTCGTGACGAACGAGATCTTCGCCAAGGTCGTCGTATCGATCCTCACCGGCGGCGACGCGGGCGCCTACCTGCTGGCCCAGCGCGCCGCCCACATGGGCCGGATGCGGGAGCTCACGGCGGTCAAGACGGCCCCGGGCACGGACCTGACGACCGTGCTCTCGGCCGACTACGCCCTCAACCACCTGGACGCCGACCTCCGTTGGATGACCACCACGGCGGCCCGGCTCACCACTCTGACCGCGGAGGTCCGCACAGCATGACGAACGGGGACACGAACGGGACCACGGCGGGGCCGCTGCTCGCGGCCCGCTGCCTGGTGAAGTCCCACGGCAGGACGGAGGCCCTGCGCGGCGCCTCGGTCGACCTGCGGGCCGGCGAGATCCTCGCCGTCACCGGGGCCAGCGGCAGCGGGAAGTCGACGCTGCTGCACTGCCTGGCCGGGATCGTCCGCCCGGACGCGGGTTCGGTGACATACGCCGGCCGGCGGCTGGAGGAGCTGCCGGAGAAGCGGCTGAGCGAGCTGCGCCGCACCGAGTTCGGGGTGGTCTTCCAGTTCGGTCAGCTGATCCCGGAGCTGACGGCGCTGGACAACGTGGCGCTGCCGCTGATGCTGGCCGGCACCGTTCGCACCGAGGCGCGGGCGCGGGCCGGTCGGTGGCTGGAGCGGTTCGGGGTGCGCGGGCAGGAGGAACTGCGTCCCGGCGAGATGAGCGGCGGGCAGGCGCAGCGGGCGGCGCTGGCCCGCGCGCTGGTCACCGGGCCGAAGGCGGTCTTCGCGGACGAGCCGACCGGGGCGCTGGACTCGTTGGCGAGCGAGCAGGTGATGACGGCGCTGGCGCACTCGGCCCGGGAGTCGGGCACGGCGGTGCTGCTGGTCACGCACGACGCCCAGGTGGCGGCGTACGCGGACCGCGAGGTGCGGCTGCGGGACGGTGCCGTGGCGCCGCTGGAGGTGACGGCGTGAGCACGGTGGCCTCGGACGTCCGGCTGGCCCGGCAGCTGGTAAGCGGGTCGGACCGGCGGGAGTGGTGGCGGATCACGCTGACGGCGACGGGCGCGGCCCTCGCGACGGGCTTCGCGCTGGCGGCCGTCACGCTCGCGTCCCTTCAGGGCGGCCTGACCGTCTCGGTCGGCCACGGCCTGCTGAACGAGCCGGGCACCCGGGCCGGAGTGATCGTCAGTCTGCTGATGCTGCTGGTTCCGGTGCTGGGCTTCCTCGGTCAGTGCGCCCGGATCGGTGCCGTCCACCGCGACCGGCGGCTGGCCGGGCTGCGGCTGGCCGGGGCGACGCCCTGGCAGGTGCGGCGGATCGCGGCGCTGGAGACCGGGCTCGCGTGCCTGGCGGGCTCGGCGGTGGTGACCGTCTTCTCCGTCC
>NZ_RAIF01000012.1:1039295-1046978 GCF_003671715.1 Streptomyces sp. E2N166
GGCTCCGGCCCGCACCCACGCCGCGGTCCTGCTGGTGACGGTCGCCGGTACGGCGTTCCTGTGCGTCCGGCACGCGATGCTCACCGAGCTGCGCTCCCGGGAGTGGCACCTCGGCGCCGGCCTGGACTACTACACCACCGGCCTCGACCTGACCGGTGCCGCCGTCCTCGTCGCCCTCGCGATCACCCTCTCCGGCCTCGCCGTGGGCACCGCCGAGTCCCTGTCCGCCCGCCGCCGTGCCCTGGCCGCCCAGGTCGCGGCGGGAGTGCCGCGTACGGTCCTGAACCGGGCCCTGCTGCTGGAAACCGCCGTCCCGCTCGCGCCCGCCCTGCTGCTGGCCGGCGCCGGGGGCCTGGCGGTCGGCGTCTGGTACTCCACGGCGACCGGCGTCGGCTCGGTACCGTGGAGCGCCCTGCTGGTCGCGCCCGCGGTGTACGCGTCCTGCCTCCTGTCGGCGGCGACGGCGCTGCCACTGCTGGGCCGCTCGGTCCGGCCGGGTGAGCTGCGGTACGCGTGACGGACCCGAGACGGGCAGAGGGGCACCTGCGTCCTGGCGAGGGCGGGGGCCTTACCGAAGGACGTGAACACTCGGCGGGTAACTGTCATTTGGGCGCTCAAATGAGGGGCTTGAGGACAGTCGGGGCATGAGTGTTCACGCGTGAGGAATGACATGGCGCCACCGGCTCATCGGCTCCTCCAGGCGCTCGACCGCTTCAACGCCGCTCACCCCTGGGACCACAACGCCCACTACCACCGCTGGATCCTGCGGCAACTTCCCCACCGGTCCGGCAGCGCGCTGGACACCGAGCCACTGAAGCACCGGGTGCGCTGAGCCAACCCGGCCCGGCGTGCACGAAGGCCCGGACCGTCAGGCGGAAATGCCGTCGATCCGGGCCATGGCGTCCTCCGCGCCGTACGGCTGCAAGTACGGCAGCCAGCGCGGGTCCCTATGGCCCGTGCCGATGATGCGCCAGGCCAGGCCGGTGGGCGGGGCGGGTTTGTGGCGCAGGCGCCAGCCGATCTCGCCGAGGTGCCGGTCGGCCTTCACGTGGTTGCAGCGGCGGCAGGACGCCACGACGTTGTCCCACGCGTGCAGGCCCCCGCGACTGCGCGGGATGACGTGGTCGACGCTGGTGGCGACGGCGCCGCAGTACATGCAGCGGCCCCCGTCGCGCGCGAAGAGCGCCCGCCTGGTGAGCGGGACGGGCCCCCGGTAGGGCACCCGCACGAATCGCTTGAGCCGGACCACGCTGGGTGCGGGCACGGTGACGGTCGCGCTGTGCAGATAGGCGCCGGACTCCTCAAGGCATACGGCCTTGTTCTCCAGGACGAGGACGAGCGCGCGGCGGAGCGGTACGACGCCGAGTGGCTCGTACGACGCGTTGAGAACCAGGACATGCGGCACGGATGCCTCCTTGTACGCCGGCGGCGCGTGGCTCGCGCCGGGACGATCCGTAGTCAGTCTCCCCTCATGGCTGGTGGAAGCGCCACCATGTCCCGGTAACGGGCTGGGAGTGTTTTCGACCACACGGAATGCATCCCCACGACCGTGACCAGTTCAAGCGCGGGTGAGTACCGTCTCTCCCACCCGTTTCGGGCCGATCCGCGCCCGGTGCCCCGTTAGTGTGGTGCTTCTGCCCGTCCAGTGACCTTTCCGTGACCTTGGAGCGGACCCGGGCCGGACCATAAACCGGACCTCGGACCGGACCCTGGCCCCGCCCGGTGAGGACGGGTCGCCGCATCTGGAGGTATCCGCCGTGCCCCTGTCCGCCGCCGTCCTGTCGGCCGCCGGTTCGTCGCCGTCCCCGTCGCCGTCCCCGACGGCCCCGGCGGTGCCCTCGCTCCAGGACGCCCAGAAGAGCGCGACGAACGCCGCCGGCTGGGTCGAGGAGAACTGGTCGACGTGGCTCGCGATCGGGCTGCGGGTACTGCTGATCGTGGTGATAGCGGTGGTGCTCCGGGCGATGGTGCGACGGGCGATCACCAAGCTGGTAGACCGGATGAACCGCAGGGTCGGAACAGGAGCCAGCACCGCGCTGAGCGGCCTGCTGGTCAACGCCGAGCGGCGCCGTCAGCGCTCGGAGGCCATCGGCTCCGTACTGCGCTCGGTAGCCAGCTTCGTCGTGCTCGGCACCGCGGCCCTGATGGTGCTGGGCACCTTCCAGATCAACCTCGCGCCGCTGCTCGCGTCCGCCGGTGTCGCCGGCGTGGCGATCGGCTTCGGCGCCCGCAACCTGGTGACCGACTTCCTCTCCGGCGTCTTCATGATCCTGGAGGACCAGTACGGGGTCGGCGACAGCATCGACGCGGGCGTGGCCTCCGGCGAGGTCATCGAGGTCGGGCTGCGGGTGACCAAGCTGCGCGGCGACAACGGCGAGATCTGGTACGTCCGCAACGGCGAGGTCAAGCGGATCGGCAACCTCTCCCAGGGCTGGTCGACGGCCGGGGTGGACGTGACCGTCCGCTCCGACGAGGACCTGGACAAGGTGAAGGAGACCATCGCCGCCGTCGGCGAGCGGATGGGCAAGGAAGAGCCCTGGAACGAGATGCTCTGGGGCCCGATCGAGGTGCTCGGCCTGGACTCCGTACTGCTCGACTCGATGGTGGTCCGGGTCTCCGCGAAGACCATGCCCGGCAAGTCCCTCACCGTCGAGCGCGAGCTGCGCTGGCGCATCAAGCGGGCCTTCGACGCGGCCGACATCCAGATCGTCGGCGGTCCCGAGATCCCGGGGCAGCCGGCCGCGGCCGCCGACCCGACGGCCGGCGTCGCGGCGCCGTCGGCGTACGCGAGCACGGTGTCGCCGCAGTCCGTCGCGGCGTCCCCGATCCCCCCGACGAGCACCACCAAGTAGAAGTTCGGCCCGCGCGCCCCCTTCCGCCCCCGAGGTAACGACTGCGTCGCCTCGGGGACGCTCTCTTGACGCCTCCTCCACGGCGGCTCTACATTCCTCGCCGAACAGGAAACCTTCCTAACAGACTCGCGCTCCGGACTCCGCTCACCGCCCGACGGCGCGCGTCCGGTGGACTTCCTCCACCGGACACTGAAAGACCGAGCGGTCGAGAGGCAGGGGGGACACGCATGGCAGGAACCGCCGGCACGCCGGGCACCCCGCGCGTCCTGCGCGCCATGAACGACCGGGCCGCCCTGGACCTCCTGCTGGAGCACGGCCCGCTGTCCCGCACCCGGATCGGCAAGCTCACCGGCCTGTCGAAGCCGACCGCCTCCCAACTGCTGGCCCGCCTGGAGGCGGCGGGGCTCGTGCTGGCCGGCGGCACGACCGAGGGACGCCCAGGCCCCGGTGCCCAGCTCTACGAGGTCAACCCGGCCGCCGCGTACGCCGCCGGGCTCGACGTCACCCCGGACCGCATCCTCGCCGCGGTCGCCGACGTCACGGGGCGCACGGTCGGCCGGCACGAGCTGCCCACCCCGGGCCGGCGTGCCGCCACCCCTGTCGTCCGGCAGGTCACCGACGCGCTCGACGGCGCGGTGAAGGCCGCCGGACTCGCCCGGGACGACGTCCGCCGCCTCGTCATCGGCACCCCGGGCGCCTTCGACCCGGGCACCGGACGGCTGCGCTACGCCTCCCACCTGCCCGGCTGGCACTCCCCGGCCCTCCTCGGTGAACTCGCCGCCGCCCTGCCGATGCCGGTCGAGTACGAGAACGACGTGAACCTCGCCGCCGTGGCCGAGCAGCGCCTCGGCGCGGCCCGGGGCCACGAGGACTTCGTCCTGCTGTGGAACCAGGAGGGTCTGGGCGCCGCCCTGGTGCTCGGCGGCCGGCTGCACCGCGGCTGGACCGGCGGCGCGGGCGAGGTCGGGTTCCTGCCGGTGCCGGGCGCTCCGCTGGCCCGCAAGGTCAGCCGTACGGGCAGCGGCGGCTTCCAGGAGCTGGCCGGTTCCCAGGCCCTGGCCGGTCTGGCCCGGGAGCTCGGCCTCACTTCCGTGCCCTCCGGGCCGCACTACGAGGTCGCCGCCGCCCTCGTCGCCCGGGCGGCGCGGGCCGCCGACGACACCGACGACGACAATGACCCGCACCGCCGCCTGCTCCGGACGTACGCCACCCGGCTGGCCACCGGTCTCGCCTCCCTCGTCTCCGTCCTGGACCCCGAACTGGTGGTCCTGAGCGGCACCTCGCTCGCCGCGGGCGGTGAGGCACTGCGCGCCCTGGTCCAGGACGAGCTGGAGGAACTGGCCGCGTCCAGGCCCCGGCTCGTCGTCGGTGACGTGACCGAGCATCCCGTCCTGCGCGGCGCGCTGGAGTGCGCGCTGGCGACCACCCGCGACGAGGTCTTCGACACCTCGCGCTGAAGCACCCCGCCCCACGCCCACACCCACGCTCACGCCCTCCCCACCCCGCCCCGCCCACCCCTGCCCCAGGGAGATCCGTCATGGAACACCGGTGCCACGGACGACCCGAACGCCGAGACGACCATCACCTTCTGGCACGGCTGGAGCGCGCCCGCCGAGGTGAAGGCCGTACAGGCGAACGTGGACCGTTTCGAGAAGGCGCACCCCGCGCCCGGACGTGGTGTCGTCGTTCGCCACCTCACCATGGCGGCGACCGTGCTCGTCATGGCCCCCGTGATCCTCGTGTTCCTCTTCGCGCAGAAGGCGTTCGTCGAAGGCGTCACGCTGACTGGAGTAAAGGGTTGATGACTGCATGAAACTCACCGTGGTCGGCGGCGGCTCGACCTACACGCCCGAACTCGTCGACGGCTTCGCCCGGTTGCGGGACACGCTGCCGGTCGAGGAACTCGTCCTCGTCGATCCTGCGGCGGACCGGCTGGAGTTGGTAGGGGGCCTCGCCCGCCGCATCTTCGCCAAGCAGGGCCACGGCGGCCGCGTCGTCACCACCTCCGACCTGGACGCGGCCGTGGACGGCGCCGACGCCGTACTGCTCCAGCTCCGCGTGGGCGGCCAGGCCGCCCGTGAGCAGGACGAGACCTGGCCCCTGGAGTGCGGCTGCGTCGGCCAGGAGACGACCGGCGCGGGCGGCCTGGCCAAGGCGCTGCGCACCGTGCCGGTGGTGCTGGACATCGCCGAGCGGGTCCGCCGGGCCAGCCCGGACGCCTGGATCATCGACTTCACCAACCCGGTCGGCATCGTGACCCGGGCGCTGCTCCGGGACGGGCACCGGGCGGTCGGCCTGTGCAACGTGGCGATCGGGCTGCAGCGCAAGTTCGCCGCGCTCCTCGGGGTGGCACCCGCCGACGTCCACCTGGACCACGTGGGCCTCAACCACCTCACCTGGGAGACCGGCGTCCGCCTCGGCGGCCCCGGGGGCGAGGATGTCCTGCCCCGGCTGCTGGCCGAGCACGGGGACGCGGTCGCCGCCGACCTCCGCCTGCCCCGGCCGCTCCTCGACCGCCTGGGCGTCGTCCCCTCGTACTACCTGCGCTACTACTACGCGCACGACGAGGTCGTCGACGAGTTGCGCACCAAGCCCTCCCGGGCCGCCGAGGTGGCGGAGATGGAGCGGCGGCTGCTGGAGATGTACGGCGATCCGGCCCTGGACGAGAAGCCCGCCCTGCTGGCGAAGCGGGGCGGCGCCTACTACTCGGAGGCGGCCGTGGACCTGGCCGCGGCCCTGCTCGGCGGTGCCGGCTCCCCGCACCAGGTGGTGAACACGTACAACCGGGGCACGCTGCCCTTCCTCCCCGACGACGCGGTGATCGAGGTGCCGGCCGCGGTGAGCGGCGAGGGCGCCGCTCCCCTGCCGGTGCCGGCCGTGGACCCGCTGTACGCCGGTCCGATGGCGAACGTGACGGCGTACGAGGACCTGGCCCTGGACGCGGCCCTGCGCGGCGGCCGGGACCGGGTGTTCCGGGCGCTGCTCGCCCACCCCCTCGTCGGCCAGTACGCGTACGCCGAGCGGCTCACCGACCGGCTGATCGCACACAACCGGGAGCACCTGGCGTGGGCCTGACCGCGAGCCTGCTCGCCGTCGACGCGGGCAACAGCAAGACCGACGTGGCCGTGGTGACGGCCGACGGGGAGGTCCTCGCCACGGCCCGCGGCGGCGCCTTCCGGCCGCCGGCCGTGGGCGTCGAGCGGGCCGTGGACGCACTGGCGGAGGCGGTGACGCGGGCCTTCACCGCGGCCGGCGTCACCTCCGTCGAGCACGTCTCGGCATGCCTGGCCAACGCCGACCTGCCCGTGGAGGAGGAGCGGCTGACCGCCGCGCTGGACGCGCGCGCGTGGGGCACGAGCGTGGACGTGCGCAACGACACGTTCGCCCTCCTGCGGGCGGGCGTCGACGAACCTCTCGGTGTCGCCGTCGTGTGCGGGGCCGGCGTCAACTGCGTGGGCATGCGCCCCGACGGCCGCACCGCCCGCTTCCCGGCCGTCGGACGCCTCTCCGGCGACTGGGGCGGCGGCTGGGGGCTGGCCGAGGAGGCGCTGTGGCACGCGGCGCGGGCGGAGGACGGGCGCGGAGAGCCCACGGAACTGGCCCGCACCCTGCCGGCCCATTTCGGGCTCGGCTCGATGTACGCCCTCATCGAGGCCCTGCACCTGCGGCACATCGAACCGGTCCGGCGCCATGAACTGACCCCCGTGCTCTTCGCCACGGCGGCGGACGGCGACCCGCTCGCCCGGACGGTCGTCGACCGGCAGGCCGACGAGGTGGTGGCCATGGCCACGGTCGCGCTGACCCGGCTGGACCTGCTCGCGGAGGAGACGCCGGTCCTCCTGGGCGGCAGCGTACTGGCGGCACGGCACCCGCAACTCGACGACCGAATACGACAACTGCTGACGTCCCGCGCCCCCAGGGCCATACCCCGAGTGGTGACGGCACGCCCCGTCCTGGGCGCGGCCCTCCTCGGACTCGACCGAGCGGGGGCACCCACCGGGGCCCGCACACGGGTCCGGGCACACTTCGCCGCCTGAGACCCCACGAGCCCGAGACCCGACGGCCGCACCGGTGCCCGGTCCGGGCCGGGCCCGGAGCCCCGGCTCGCGCCCGCGCCCGCGCCTGCGTCGGGAGTCTCGGCTCGCGCCCGGGTCCTGACTCCGGCCGGGGCCCGGTGCAGCCCGGATCCGGTCCGGACCCAGCACCGGCCCCATCCGGGCCTTGGTCCGGGCCAGACCTGGATCCGAGCCCGCCCCGCGCCCGGCCCGGCCCAAGTCCGAGTCCAGGCCCGGGCCCTGGTCCGGGTCCGGGCCAAGTCCGAGTCCCGGTCCCGGTCCGGGTCCGGGTCCGGGTCCGGGTCCTGGCCCGGGTCCTGGCCCGGGTCCTGGCCCGGGTCCTGGCCCGGGTCCTGGCCCGGGTCCTGGCCCGGGTCCGGGTCCGGGTCCGGGTCCGGGCCAAGTCCGAGTCCCGGTCCCGGTCCGGGTCCTGGCCCGGGTCCTGGCCCGGGTCCGGGTCCGGGCCCGGTCGGCCGGGCCCGAGTCCGGCCCGGTTCCGGTTCCAGGCCCGGACCCCGCACTGGCCCCGCGGAGCCCGGATCGGGGAACCGAACCGGTTCCGGTGGCGTATTCATGGGCAGGGGTGGTGCGTTGCACCTGGATCGGACCAAGATCGGGTGAAGGCCGGTGCGAATGTCGGCACGGGCAGGGATACTTGCGGCGACGGATGACCATGGGGGAGGTCAGCAGTGACTCGACCGCCGAAGGGCAGCGCGGCGCCACCGCCGGGCACCGGCGCGCCCGCCCTGCCCGCCGTACCTGCGCAGCCCCGGCCC
>NZ_RAIF01000012.1:1047205-1052727 GCF_003671715.1 Streptomyces sp. E2N166
CGAGCCGGGGCGGCTGCGGATCATCGGCGCGCTGCTCGCCGCGCTCGTCGTCGCCTTCGGCGCCGTCACCGCCTGGCAGATGAACGCCCGGTCCCAGGCCGCCGACGACGTGCTCACCCGCAGCCAGCCGCTCACCTCCGACGCGGCCGACATCTACCGCTCCCTCGCCGACGCCAACACCGCCGCCTCCAGCGGCTTCCTGGCCGGCGGTCAGGAGACCAAGGCGTCCCGGGAGAGGTACGAGAAGGGCATCCGCACGGCCGCCGAAGGGCTCGTGACGGCCGCCGCCAACTCCGACGCCGACTCCCCCTCCGCGGCGACCATCACCGAACTCAACCGCCTTCTGCCCGAGTACAAGGGCCTCATCGAGCGCGCCCGCACCTACAACCGCCAGGGCTTCCCGGTCGGCGGCGCCTATCTGCGCTACGCCAACGAGAAGATGCAGAAGGACATGCTCCCGGCGGCGGAGGACCTCTACAAGAAGGAGAACCAGCGGCTGCGCGCCGACTACGCGGACGCCAGGCCCTACCCCTGGGCCGCGCTGGCCCTCGGCGCCCTCGCGCTCGCCGCCCTGGCCTGGGCGCAGCACCGCAACTACCGGCGTACCAACCGGGTCCTGAACCACGGCCTGGTCGCCGCCACGGCCACCGCCACGATCGTCATGCTCTGGCTGATCGTCGGCCACAGCGTCGCGCGGTCGAACCTGGGCGACTCCTACGACCACGGCGTACGCTCCCTGGACGTGCTGCACGACGCCCGCATCGCCTCCCTCAAGGCCCGGGGCAACGAGAACCTCACGCTGGTGGCACGCGGCGCGGAGACGAAGAAGGTGGGCGACGAGACGTTCGACGCCTACGACTTCGACTTCGGGAAGAACATGGACACCCTTGGCAAGGGCCTGGCCGAGGCGGAGCGGCTCGCCGACGACGAGGCGGGCGAGCGCCCGGTCGCGGCGGCCAACGGCAACATGGCGGAGTGGAAGAAGCGCCACGCCTCGGCCCGTGAGCAGGACGAGAGCGGCAACTACCAGCAGGCGCTGGACCTGGTCATCGGCGGCAAGGGCGCCACGGTCGAGTGCTTCGACGGCGTCGACGCCTCGCTGGCCGCCGCCATCGAACACGAGGAGCGGGAGTTCGAGCAGGCGGCGGGGGACGGGCTGGACGCGATGGGCCACCTGCCGCAGGGCGCCGGCGTCCTGGCCGGGCTCGGCGCGGCCGGCGCGCTGCTGGGCATCGGCCGCAGGCTCTCGGAGTACCGGTGAGGCGGGGCGCGGGCCCGGCGGACGGGCGGGGAGGGACACCCGTGGAGGGAGGCGCGAGGATGCGTGCACGACGACTGCGGGCCGGACTGAGGGGTTGGGGCGGTGTGGGGGCGATGGCCTTCGCCTGCGCCCTCGCCGTGCTCTTCGCCCTGCTCCTGCCGGTGGTCCGCTCGCACGGCGAGAACGGCGGCGCGGGCACCGGCACCGCCGGTCACGGGGTCGCCCACGGCAGCCAGGCGCGCGCCGCCGAGGAGTGCACGGAACCGGAGAAGCAGACGCTGTCCCCGGACGACGCCGACGGCCCCACCATCGACGAGATCCAGAGCCGCGAGGGCGAGAAGCGCAAGCTGATCGTCGGCGTCGACCAGAACAGCTACCGCTGGGGCTACCGCGACCCGAACAGCGGCGGGGACGCCGAGCTGGAGGGCTTCGACATCGACCTGGTGCACCGCATCGCGGAGGACGTCCTGGGCGATCCGGACGCCGTGCAGTTCAAGGCGATCCCCACCGACCAGCGCATACCCGCGATCCAGGACGGCCGGGTCGACATGGTGGTCCGCACGATGACCATCAACTGCGACCGCCTGGAGGACGTCGCCTTCTCCGCGCCCTACTTCGAGACCGGCCAGCAGGTTCTCGCGCCCAAGTCCTCGACCGTCACCGGCTACAACGGCACGCTCGCCGGCAAGAGGATCTGCACGGCGGCGGGTTCGACGGCGTTCAGCACGCTGGAGCAGGACCAGCAGGACGGCAGGCTGCCCGCCGACGCCGACCTGAGCACCACCGTGCCCAACCAACTCGACTGCCTCGTAAGGCTCCAGCTCGGCGAGGCCGACGCGGTGGTCACCGACGGCGCGCTCGCCGCGAGTCAGGCCGCGCAGGACCCGACGGTCGAACTGCAGGGCGACGCCTTCACCACCGAGTACTACGGCGTGGCGATGAAGAAGGACGCCGACGATCTGGTACGCCGGGTCAACCACATCCTGGTGGAGTGGCGCGCGGACGAGGCCGAGGGCTGGCAGCACTCGTACGACGACTGGCTGTCGGAGACCATGGGGGACGACTGGAGGAAGTCGGAGCCGCCGCCCCCGCAGTATCTGCGCGAGAACTGAACGACCGCCGCAGCGCAGGGAAAGAGCACGCACAAGTCCGCGACAGCGAGGGGTGATCGATGGGCGACACGGGACCCACCGGGCCGGTGATGGACCGGGACGAGGTGGACCGTGCGCTGGCGCGGCTCGGCGCGGAGCACGAGGCGGTCGAGACCTCGCTCCTCTCCCTCCAGGACCACGCGGGCCGCAGACTCCTCGAAGGCGCCGAGCTCACCGGGGTGACCGGCGAGCGCTGGGCCGCCGCGGAGGCGTCGATCACGCTGCTGTGGACCTACTTCGACGCGTACACGGGCGCGCTGCGCACGGCACGGGAGATCCGCTCCCGGCGCCGCTGGTCCAGCCGCGAGGACCTGGCCGAGCTCACCGAACTGCTGCGCGGCGAGGCCGTCACGGTGGCCGGCAGCGCCACCGCCACGGCCTCCGCGCCCACCCTGGACGGCGGTCCGGGCCGGCTCAGCGAGCGCTACTCGCTGGCCACCCTGGTCGACCGGATGAACCAGCTCTACGCCACCTCCCTCGACATGGTGGTCGCCGCCGACGCGGTGTGGTCGGCGCTGCCCGCGCGGATCGATTTACTCGCCGCCGAGCTCCAGCGCACCCGCCGCCTCGCGCACTCCGTGGGCGTCCGCCCCGGCGAGCATCCGGCCGGTGACGACCTGGAGCGGATCACCCGCACCCTGACGAAGCTGCGCGAGCGGGTGGTGTCCGACCCGCTCGCCTTCTGGCTGCCCGCCGAGGGCAGTTCGGCGCCGGGCGGCGGCCGTCCCGACACCACGGTGTACGACCGGGAGGCGCGCGCCCTGGAGGACGTGCGCCGCGAGATCGACGCCGTGCTGACGGTGCGCCAGGACGCCGAGCGCCGGATCGTGTCCCTGCGGGACGTACTCTCCCGCGCGGACCGCACACTCGCCGAGGCCCGCACCGCGCGTGGCGAGGTGCTGGCGAAGATCGCGGCGACGGAGGTGCCGGTCGTCAGCGGGCCGCCGACGGTGCTGCAGGAGCAGCTGGCGGCGGCCGCCGAGTACCGCAGACACGCGCAGTGGCACCGCCTGTCCCCGCTCCTGGAGTCCCTGGAGGAGAAGGCGGAGGACGAACTGCTGCGCGCCCGCGAGTCGCTGACGGCGGTCACCGCGCCGCTGGCGGTCCGCGCGGAGCTGCGCGGCCGGCTCGACGCGTACAAGGCGAAGGTGGCCCGGCTCGGCTACGCCGAGGACCCCGAGCTGGCCGAGAAGTACGAGAAGGCGCGCCGCATGCTGTGGAGCGCGCCCTGCGACCTGCGCGTCGCCGAGCAGGCCGTGCTGCGCTACCAGCACGCGGCGGCCGACCTGCTCGGCTCCGCCCCGCGCGTGCCCGGTCAGGGCGGGCCGGTGGACCGGACGGGGCCCGGCGCGTGAGCGACAGGGGGTGCCGTTCGGACCAGGCCGGCTCCGGGCGACTGTGCCCCGCGACCGACGACGACGCCGCGGATGCGCGTGCCAGACCCCGCGACCCCGGCAGGATCCGAACGAGACCCCTAGGGGGGAGGCACCGTCATGAGTGAGGCACAGCGGACGTGTCAGCGTCCCGGCTGCGGCGGGACCTACGAGGACGTGGGCGGCGGCGAGCTGTACTGCGACACGTGCGGTCTCGCGCCGGTCGTGGCCTCCAACGGCATGGTGGGCTCGACGCCGACCGGGGTCACCGGTGGCGGCGGCCGGGGCTCGCGCGGATCGGCGGGCAGCGGCGGTTCGCGGTCCAGCGCCCGCAGTTCGCGTACGTCGTCGCAGTCCTCGAAGTCCCGGCGTTCGGTGTCGGGACGGCTGTCGCGGTCGGTGTCGGGACGCTCGACGGGCCGGTCGGTGTCGGTGCGCAGCTCGGGTTCCCCCGCCGGTTCCTCCGCGCGCGGACGCCTCGGCGCCGGCCTGGTCGAGGTCCCGGCGATCCCGCGGCCCGACCCGCGCGCGATGGTCCTGGACAACCCGGAGGTGCCCGAGCGGAAGCGGTTCTGCTCGCGCTCGGACTGCGGAGCGCGGGTCGGGCGGGCGCGCGGGGAGCGGCCCGGACGCACGGAGGGCTTCTGCACCAAGTGCGGCCACCCCTACTCGTTCGTGCCCAAGCTGAAGGCCGGGGACGTCGTGCACGGTCAGTACGAGGTGGTGGGCTGCCTCGCGCACGGCGGGCTCGGCTGGGTCTACCTCGCCGTGGACAAGGCGGTCTCCGACCGCTGGGTGGTCCTCAAGGGCCTGCTGGACACCGGCGACCAGGACGCGATGGCGGCGGCCATCTCCGAGCGCCGGTTCCTTGCCGAGATCGAGCACGCCAACATCGTGCGGATCTACAACTTCGTCGAGCACCTCGACCAGCGGACGGGTTCGCTGGACGGCTACATCGTCATGGAGTACGTCGGCGGCAAGTCGCTGAAGGAGATCGCCAACGCGCGGCGCTCCCCCGAGGGCAGACGCGACCCGCTGCCGGTCGAGCAGGCCTGCGCGTACGGCATCGAGGCGCTGGAGGCGCTGGGCCACCTGCACAGCCGCAACCTGCTCTACTGCGACTTCAAGGTCGACAACGCGATCCAGACCGAGGACCAGCTCAAGCTGATCGACATGGGCGCGGTGCGCCGGATGGACGACGAGGAGTCGGCCATCTACGGCACGGTGGGCTACCAGGCGCCGGAGGTCGCCGACGTCGGCCCGTCGGTGGCGTCCGACCTGTACACCGTCGGCCGCACCCTCGCCGTGCTGACGTTCGACTTCCAGGGCTACACCAACGTCTACGCCGACTCCCTGCCGGACCCGGACACCATCGACGTCTTCAGGCGGTACGAGTCGTTCTACCGGCTGCTGGCGCGCGCCACCGATCCCGATCCGGCCCGCCGGTTCGCCTCCGCGCAGGAGATGGCCGAGCAGCTGACGGGCGTGCTGCGCGAGGTGGTCTCACTCCAGACGGGCCGCGCCCGGCCCGCCGTGTCCACGCTGTTCGGGCCGGAAGTCAGGGTGACGGACACGGAGTTGTTCCCGCGGCTGGACGGCGATGTTTCGCGGCTGGGGGCCCGGGTTCCGGGTACGAGGAGGCGCGGCTCCGCCTCGGCTCCGGCGCTGGGGCCGGGCGGCGCGGGCAACGGCCCCGCGCTGCCGGGCGGGACGAGTGCCGCGGTCGGAGCACCGGGC
>NZ_RAIF01000012.1:1052822-1054183 GCF_003671715.1 Streptomyces sp. E2N166
GGAGCGGGTGCGAGCGCCGGGCTGCCGGGTGCGGTGAGTTCGGTCGGCGAGGTCGGCGAGGTCGGTGGACCAGGCGGTGTCGACGGACCCGGCGCCGGTGTCTCCGGCCTGGTCAAGTCGGCCGACGCGCCCACCGCCGCCCTCGCCCTGCCGGTGCCGCGGGTCGACGCGGGCGACCCCAACGCCGGCTTCCTGGCGGGCCTCATGGCGTCCGCGCCGGCTGAGCTGCTGACCGCGCTGGCCGCCGCGCCGGCGCCGTCGACCGAGACCCGGCTGCGGCAGATCCGGGCGCGGCTGGAGAACGGCGACGCGCCCGGCGCGCTGACGGCCCTGGAGACCCTGGAGGGCGAGCGGCCCGACGACTGGCGGGTGGTCTGGTACCGGGGACTGGCCGCACTGGTGACCGGGGACCACGAGGCCGCCGCGCTGGCCTTCGACGCCATCTACGACGCCTTCCCGGGCGAGATCGCGCCCAAGCTCGCGCTCGGCCTGTGCGCGGAGGTGCTGGGGCAGCTCGACAACGCCGCCGAGTACTACCGCCTGGTGTGGTCGTCCGACCCGAGCCATGTGAGCGCGGCGTTCGGGCTGGCCCGCGTGCAGCTCGCCGGCGGCGACCGGGCCGGTGCCGTACGGACGCTGGAGTCGGTGCCGGAGTCGTCCATACACTGCACGGCCGCGCGCGTCGCGGCCGTGCGGGCACGGCTGCGACAGCGCACCGCGGGCGCGGGCGACGTGGCGTTCCTGGACGATCTGGTCGCCGCCGCGCGGCAGGTCGAGGCCCTGGACGTGTACGGTCTGGATCCGGCGCGGCGCGAGCAGTTGTCGGCCGAGGTCCTCGGCTGCGCGCTGGACTGGGTACTCTCCGGAGGTCGGGGTTCCGTCCCACCCGCCGCCGGGGGACGGACGCTGCTCGGCAGCGGCCTGGACGAACGCGGCCTGCGCTTCGGCCTGGAGCGTTCGTACCGCACGCTGGCTCGGCTGGCGCGAGGCGGCGAGGAGAGGATCGACCTGGTGGAACGTGCCAATCGTTACCGCCCCCGGACGTGGGTGTAGTTGATGTCGCAGATGCCCCAGCAGGCCGCTGTGTCGAAGTGCCCGAGCTGCGAGGAACCCCTCGAGTCGGGCGACCGCTTCTGCGGTGCGTGCGGATACGACCTGTCCGCAGTGCCCGCGCGGCCCGACGACAGCCCGACGATCGCCATGAACGGCTCGGTGCCCGCGCCGTCCTCGCCGCCGGACGGCGTGGACTGGCCCGTGGCCCGGGACTCGGACGGCTCCGGCCGGCCCGCCCCGGTGCACGCGGCGGCCGAGGTGCCGGGCACCGACTCGGGCGGCTCCCCGCTGCCGCCGACCCCACCGGC
>NZ_RAIF01000012.1:1054698-1056686 GCF_003671715.1 Streptomyces sp. E2N166
CAGATGGTCGCGGCCGGCCTGATGAGCGAGGCCGAGGCGTACGCCGACGAGCGCGCCCACGCGATCACCGGCTGGCTCGGCGCCGACGCCTACGAACTGGAGCCGCACACCGCGTCCTTCAAGCCGGACCGCCCGGGCGTGGTCGTGGTCTGCACGGACGGCCTGTGGAACTACGCCGAGTCGGCGGAGGAGATGGCCGAGGCCATGCCCCTCGACGCCGCGGCGCGCCCGCTGCACAGCGCCCGCGTCCTGGTCGGTCACGCCCTGGACGGCGGGGGCCACGACAACGTAACAGTGGCCCTCCTGCCGTTCCCGGCCCCGCCGCAGGGGGCAGGATCGGCCTGAGAGCCACCGCGCGGGTACAGGTACGGGCGCGGGGTGGTCTCGCGGGTCGCAGGGGGCGGCCCGCGCCGGCAGCCAGACACCCCACCACCGTGGGGACGCAGAGGGGGACGCGATCCGGCATGGCCAATTTCTCGAAGTCGAACGTGCCGCAGTTCTCGGTGGACGTCTACCAGAACGAGTACCTGCCCGAGGGCGGCCGCGAGGTCAACGCCATCGTGACGGTCACCGCGACCGGCGGCGGCACGATCGGGAGCGCGGTCGCCGCGCCCCACCTGTACTCGCCGGGCCAGGGTCCGTCCGCGGCCGTGGCCGTGATGGTCGACTGCTCGGGCTCGATGGACTACCCGCCGACCAAGATGCGCAACGCCCGCGACGCGACGTCCGCCGCGATCGACACCCTGCGCGACGGCGTGCACTTCGCGGTGGTCGGCGGCACGCACGTCGCCAAGGAGGTCTACCCGGGCGGCGGCCGGCTCGCGGTCGCCGACGCCACCACCCGGGAGCAGGCCAAGCAGACGCTGCGCAAACTGAGCGCGGGCGGCGGCACCGCCATCGGCACCTGGCTCCGGCTGGCCGACCGGCTGCTGTCCACCGCGGACGTCGCCATCCGGCACGGCATCCTGCTCACCGACGGCCGCAACGAGCACGAGTCGCCGGAAGACCTCAAGGCGGCACTCGACTCCTGCGCCGGGCGGTTCACCTGTGACGCCCGGGGCGTGGGCACCGACTGGGAAGTGAAAGAAGTCACAGGCATCGCCTCCGCCATGCTCGGCACCGCCGACATCGTCGCCGACCCGGCCGGCCTCGCCGCCGACTTCACGCGGATGATGGAGACGGCCATGGGCAAGGAGGTCGCGGACGTCGCCCTGCGTCTGTGGACCCCGGTCGGCACCGCGGTGAAGTTCGTCAAGCAGGTCGCCCCCACGGTCGAGGAGCTGACCGGCCGCCGCACCGAGGCGGGCCCGCGTGCCGGGGACTACCCCACCGGTTCCTGGGGCGACGAGTCCCGTGACTACCACGTCTGCGTGGAGGTACCGGCCGCGAACCTCGGCCAGGAGATGCTGGCCGCCCGCGTCTCCCTGGTCATTCCGGAGCCCGACGGCAGCGTCCAGAACCTCGGCGCGCAGGGACTCGTACGGGCCGTGTGGACGGACGACATGGCCGCCTCCACGTCGATCAACCCGCAAGTGGCCCACTACACCGGGCAGGCCGAACTGGCACAGGTCATCCAACAAGGGCTCGATCTGCGCAAAGCGGGAGACTTCGACGGAGCAACGGCCAAACTGGGCCGTGCGGTTCAGCTCGCCGGAGCCTCCGGAAACTCCGATACCGCGAAACTGCTCGCGAAGGTGGTGGACGTCGTCGACGCGGCGGAAGGTACTGTGCGACTGAAAGCGAAGGTCGAGGAGGCCGACGAGATGACTCTCGAGACTCGGTCGACAAAGACTGTTCGTGTAAAGAAGTGACGCAGGACAACACACTCCACAAGCCCGCAAGAGGGGGAAGCTCCGACATGCCGACCTGCCCGAACGGACACCAGTCGGGTTCCGACGACTGGTGCGAGGTCTGCGGTCACCGCATGGCCGGTGCCGTGCCGCCCCCTCCCCCGCCTCCGCCCCCGGGCGGCGGCTACGGCTTCCCGC
>NZ_RAIF01000012.1:1056696-1060046 GCF_003671715.1 Streptomyces sp. E2N166
CTGCGAGGAGTGCCGGTGGAACTTCCTCACCAACACCGCCACCTCGTACACCCCGGCCGCGCCGCGCCCGCCGGCGCCCGGTGCTCCGGCGCCGCACTTCGGGCAGCCTCCGACGGGGCCGTCGTACGGCGGCGGTGACTCGTACGACTACCAGGGCTCCCGCCCGTCCCAGATGAACCGCCCCGCCGAGCCGATCCCGCCGGGACCGCCCTTCGGCGGCGACCCGTCGGGGCCGGGTGGTCCGGGCGGTGGTCCCGGTGCTCCCGGTCCCGGTGGTCCGGGCAGTGGTCCCGGTGGTCCGGGCGGCCCGGGCAGTGGTCCCGGTGGCCCGGGCAGTGGTCCCGGTGGCCCGGGCAGTGGTCCCGGTGGTCCGGGCGGCCCGAATGGTCCCTCCGGTCCTTTCGGCCCTGGTGGCCCCGGCGGCCCTGGCGGCCCTGGTGGTCCCGGTGGCCCCGGCGGCCCGCACCGTCCCGGCGGTCCCGGCGGCCCTCCGCCTCCGCCCGGTTTCGGTGCCGACCCGTCGCGGCCGGTTCCGCCGCCGCCCGGGCCCGGCGGCCCGGGGGGTGCCCCGCAGGCGTACCAGCAGTCCGGTCCGCCGGCCCCGCCCGCCTTCCCGCAGGAGACCAACCGCCCGCAGCAGGGCGGCCCGTCCTTCGGCGGCGGTGACGACGACTGGGTGCTCTCCCCTCCGTCGTCCACCGGACAGGGAGGCCCGGGAGGCCCGAGCCCGGCCCAGGGCAACGGCTACGGCTACCCGCAGCCCGGCGCCACCCAGACCCCGCCGCCCCCGCCGGGCGGCGGCTACGGGTTCCCGCAGCAGCCCCAGCAGCCCCAGCAGCCGCAGCAGCCGCAGCGGCCCCAGCAGCCGACGACCTGGACGGCGACGATCGGGCCGGACCGCGACTACTTCATGGCGATGATGCAGCGTTCCGGCCCCGAGGCCGCGGGCCTGAACCTGCCCGCGTACTCGCCCGAGCAGCAGCGCACGCTCACCGGCAACCAGTTCACGATCGGCCGCCGCCGGCACTCCACCGGCGACACCCCGGACATCGACCTGGCGGTGCCACCGGAGGACCCCGGCGTCTCGCACCAGCACGCGGTGCTGGTGCAGCAGCCGGACGGCAGCTGGGCGGTCGTCGACCAGAACTCGACGAACGGGACGACGGTCAACGGCGGCGACGAGCCGATCCAGCCCTTCGTGCCGGTGCCGCTCCAGGACGGCGACCGGGTGCACGTCGGCGCCTGGACGACGATCACGATCCGCCGGGGCTGACGGGGCAGGGCCCCGCCGTGCTCGTCAGGTGAAGGGCCAGGCGTACGGGCCCTCCGGGTCGTCCAGCCAGGCCCAGGCCCGTTCGCCGCTGACGGTGATCCCGTAGCGCTCGCGCTGCGGCGCGTCCTCGCGGTCCCACAGGGCGTACGCCTCCTGCGGGTCGAGGCTGCCCCGGCCGAGCGCCAGCAGGAAGCGGAACAGGTCGTCCTCCCGGGCCCGGCGCGGCACCCCGCCGAGGCCCGGCGTCTCCGGCACCGGCCGGTCCGCGCCGCGCAGCGGCACGAAGTACGCGGGCGTGTGCAGGAAGCGGCCCTCGGCGTGCCCGGCGTCGCGGACCGTGAGGACGACCAGGCCGGTGGCGAGCGGGGTCAGGATCCGGCCGCCGGGGCGGCACTGGGCGAGCCAGGCGCGCGGGATCGAGGGCAGCGCACAGGTGGCGAGGATCCGGTCGTAGGGAGCGCGTTCGGGCACCCCGCGGGCGCCGTCGCCGGTGACGACCGCCGGGTGGTACCCGGCGGCAGCCAGGTGCCGGCGGGCCGACTCGGTGATGTCGGCGTCCAGATCGACGGTGGTGACCAGGTCGTCGTCGCCGAGCCGGTGGGCGAGCAGGGCGGCGTTGTAGCCGGTGCCGGCGCCGATCTCCAGGACCCGGTCGCCGTCTCTCACGCCCAGCTCCACCAGCATCATCGCCATCAGCGACGGCTGGCTGCTGGAGGAGAGCAGTTCGCCGTCGCGCAGCCGGGTGGCCAGCGGGGTGTCGGCGTAGGCCCCGTGCACCCAGCGCTCGCGGGCGTGCCGGTCGGGGTGTTCGCCCCACCGGCGTTCGTAGCCGCCCCGGACGCCGACGTAGTAGTAGGGCACGAAGAGGTGGCGCGGGACCGTCGCGAAGGCCTCCCGCCACACCGGCTCGGCCGCCCAGGCGCCGCTCAGCTCGATCTCCCGCACCAGCTCCGCCCGCGCGGAGGCGGCGAGGCCGTCCAGATCCCGGTGCCCGCCCATCCCTCCACAGTACGGGGGTCCTAAGCCTCAAGTCCTATGTCCCCGCGTCTGAGACCATGGACGACGTGAATGAGATTCGGCGCGGCACGCTTCAGGAGCAGACCTTCTACGAGCAGGTCGGCGGGGAGGAGACCTTCCGCCGCCTCGTCCACCGTTTCTACCAGGGGGTGGCCGAGGACTCGATCCTGCGGCCGATGTACCCGGAGGATGACCTGGGCCCGGCCGAGGAGCGTTTCGCGCTCTTCCTCATGCAGTACTGGGGCGGCCCGACGACGTACAGCGACAACCGCGGCCACCCGCGGCTGCGGATGCGTCACGCCCCCTTCGCCGTCGACCGGGCGGCTCACGACGCCTGGCTGAAGCACATGCGGGTCGCCGTCGACGAGCTGGGGCTCTCCGAGGAGCACGAGCAGACGCTGTGGAAGTACCTGACGTACGCGGCGGCCTCGATGATCAACACTGCTGGCTGACCTCGTGACTTGACGCCGGAATCCGGTCGTCCGACGCCGGAATCCGGTCACGTCGCCGTACGGCCGGACGACAGCGAGCAGGACTGATCGGGCAGGACTTGATCGGGCCTGAGTGATCGGCCCGGAGTAACGACGGACGAGGGACGAGGGACGAGGGACGAGGGCGTCAGCGCACGCTGATGCCCAGCGCCCCGGTTCCCGCCCGGCGCAGGGCGACCGACCCGAAGGGCGTACGCAGCCGCAGCCACGCACCCGAGGAGAACAGCCGCGGCGCGTCCTCGCCGGACGCCCCCGGGGACCGCAGGAACCCCAGTGACTGGGCGGCGTGCACGGCCCGCACCGGCAGCCCGGTGTCCCCGACCGTCCGGGACCATATCTCCCGCCCGATCCGGTCCAGCTCGGCCCGTGTACGACCCTCGGGAGCGAGCTCCCCGGTGCGGGAGCGGAACTCCGCCACCGCGGCGGCGACCAGCGCGCGCAGGGCGTCCGGGGCGGGCAGCCCCGGCTCGGGCCGCCAGCCGCCGCGCGGGGGCAGCACGCCGGCCCACGGCGGCCCGGTCACCGCCCCCGGCACACCGGCGGTGGCCGCCGCCTCGTCCACCGTCTCC
>NZ_RAIF01000012.1:1060090-1077276 GCF_003671715.1 Streptomyces sp. E2N166
GGACACGGTCACGTCCAGCGTGGCGTCGATCCCGTTCTCGTACGGCTTGGCCAGCCGCACCGCGCGCACGGCCAGCACCTCGAAGGAGGGCGGCCGGCCGAAAACGGCGAGGGCGGTGCCGGCCGCCTGGAGGCGAACCGCCGCCGAACGGTCGTAGTGGAGCAGGCGGGAGAGGAAGGCGGCGAGATCCGCGGCCTCCCCCTCGTCGGCCAGGTGGAGGACCGTCATGCGGCGACGGCCTCCTCCTTGTCGTCCGTGTACTCGCGAAGGAACTCCCGTTCCTCCGCGGTGATCCGGCGCGGCATCTGCGTCTCGAAGTCGAACGGCACGATCACCGTCGAGGCGCGGACGTAGACCTGGTCGCCGTCCTTGACCTCGTAGGTGAGCGTGAAGGAGGCGGCCCTTATCTCCGTGACCCACAGCTCGATGTCGACCGGGTGGTGCCGGTGGACGAGCTGCCGCTTGTAGTCGATCTCATGGCGTGCCACCACGGACCCCTGCTTGAAGTCCTTCTCCGGGCGGAACAGGAAGTCGATACGGGCCTCCTCCAGGTAGCGGAGGAAGACCACGTTGTTGACGTGGCCGTACGCGTCCATGTCCGCCCAGCGCAGTGGGCAGCGGTAGATGTGCCGCAAGATCAGCCCCGGGTCAGCTTCTTGTAGGTGGCGCGGTGCGGACGCGCGGCGTCGGCGCCGAGCCGCTCGACCTTGTTCTTCTCGTACGAGTCGAAGTTGCCCTCGAACCAGAACCACTTGGAGTCACCCTCGTAGGCGAGGATGTGGGTGGCGACGCGGTCCAGGAACCACCGGTCGTGGGAGACGACCACGGCGCACCCGGGGAACTCCAGCAGGGCGTTCTCGAGGCTGCCGAGGGTCTCGACGTCGAGGTCGTTGGTCGGCTCGTCCAGGAGGAGCAGGTTGCCGCCCTGCTTGAGGGTGAGCGCGAGGTTGAGCCGGTTGCGCTCACCGCCGGAGAGCACGCCGGCCGGCTTCTGCTGGTCCGGCCCCTTGAACCCGAAGGCGGAGACGTACGCCCGCGAGGGCATCTCGACCTGGCCGACGTTGATGTAGTCCATCTCGTCGGAGACGACCGCCCAGAGCGTCTTCTTCGGGTCGATGTTCTCGCGGCTCTGGTCGACGTAGGAGATCTTGACCGTGTCGCCGACCTTGATGCTTCCGGAGTCCGGCTCCTCGAAGCCCTGGATCATCTTGAAGAGGGTGGTCTTGCCGGCGCCGTTGGGGCCGATGACACCGACGATGCCGTTGCGCGGCAGCGTGAAGCTCAGGTCGTCGATGAGGACCTTGTCCCCGAAGCCCTTGGTGAGGTTGTTGACCTCGACGACGACGTTGCCCAGGCGCGGGCCCGGCGGGATCTGGATCTCCTCGAAGTCCAGCTTCCGCATCTTGTCGGCCTCGGCCGCCATCTCCTCGTACCGAGCGAGACGCGCCTTGGACTTGGCCTGCCGCCCCTTGGCGTTCGACCGCACCCACTCCAGCTCGTCCTTGAGCCGCTTGGCACGCTTGGCGTCCTTCTGGCCCTCGACCTTGAGGCGGGTCTGCTTGGTCTCCAGGTACTTGGAGTAGTTGCCCTCGTAGCCGTGCAGCCGGCCGCGGTCGACCTCGCAGATCCAGCCGGCGACGTTGTCCAGGAAGTACCGGTCGTGGGTCACGGCCACGACGGTGCCCTCGTACTTGGCGAGGTGCTGCTCCAGCCAGTTGACGGACTCGGCGTCGAGGTGGTTCGTCGGCTCGTCGAGCAGCAACAGGTCGGGCGCCTCCAGCAGCAGCTTGCACAGCGCCACACGCCGCTTCTCACCACCGGAGAGGTTCACGACGGGCCAGTCGCCGGGCGGGCAGCCCAGCGCGTCCATGGCCTGCTCCAGCTGGGCGTCCAGGTCCCAGGCGTTGGCGTGGTCCAGCTCCTCCTGGAGCTTGCCCATCTCCTCCAGCAGGGCGTCCGAGTAGTCGGTCGCCATCTGCTCGGCGATCTCGTTGAACCGGTCGAGCTTGCCCTTGACCTCGGCGACACCCTCCTGGACGTTCTCCAGGACGGTCTTCTCCTCGTTCAGCGGGGGCTCCTGGAGCAGGATGCCGACCGTGTAGCCGGGCGACAGGAACGCGTCGCCGTTCGACGGCTGCTCCAGCCCCGCCATGATCTTCAGAACGGTCGACTTACCGGCACCGTTCGGTCCGACCACACCGATCTTCGCGCCGGGCAGGAAGCTCAGGGTGACGTCATCGAGGATCACCTTGTCGCCGTGCGCCTTGCGCGCCTTGCGCATGGTGTAAATGTACTCAGCCAAGAGAAACCGTCCGGCAGCTTGATCAGGCAGTGGGCAGATACACCCCATCTTGCCGCACCGCCACCCCTGTGAGGAAACGCGTTCCCTCCGGGGCCCCTGACCTGGGCTTTCCCCAATGCCGCCGGAGCCCACCTGTCACTGTCGGTCGCCGCCGGTCGGCCTCGGGCACCCTCGCACGGCCCAGGGACGGCCCAGCCCAAGGGTGCCGCTTCCCCGCTGCGCGGGGCTACGGTGCTGCCGTGACCAGCTCATCGGAGCGCCCTCTCCTCTTCCTCGACGTGGACGGCCCACTGATCCCGTTCGGGTCCTCGGCCGGTCAGAAGGAAGTCGCTGCCGCCTTCTCAACGGCCGTCGACCAGGGGAACCCGTTGCTGGCCCGACTCGACCCCGGGATCGGGGCGCGCCTCATCGGTCTGGGCTGCCAGCTCGTATGGGCGACGACCTGGATGGAAGAGGCGAACGAAGTCATCGCCCCGCGCATCGGCCTGCCGAGCCTGCCGGTGCTGGAGTGGCCGGACGCCGACGCGGGAGGAACCCCGCGGGGTCTCCACTGGAAGACTCGCCCCATGGTCGAGCGGGCCGCCGGCCGACCCTTCATCTGGGTCGACGACGAGATCAGCGCCATAGACCGCCTCTGGGTCGACGCCAGCCACCCTGGGCCTTCACTGCTGCACCAGGTCGATCCGACCAAGGGCCTCAATGGCGCCGACTTCTGCGCGCTCGCCGGATGGCTCTATGCACAAGGCGACCCGGGTTCAGGGGCTGCCTGCACTCAGGGCCGGACGGACCGTCGTCGGCCAAACGGCGAACCGTAGGCGCGGCTATCGGTTGATCGGGATCTCATAGACAATCTCGCAGTGAGCCGCAGGGACCACAATGTCCGCTGTCTCCACAGGCCGACCGTCGTCGCTGTAGTACGTCCGCCGAATGTGCGTGACAAGGGCAGCTACCATACACGCGCGTACCCGGCTCGTGGCGGTACGAATGCTGAGAAGGCGGTGACCTGTCCCATGCGCTCACGCCATCACGACATCGCTCACGATCTCCGACAGCAGATCACCACCGGCCGCATCCAGCACAGTGAACGCCTTCCGTCCGAAGCCGACCTCGCCGACCGGTACAAGGTCAGCACAGTGACTCTGCGAAGAGCCCTCGCCGTGCTCCAGAGCGAAGGCCTCATCGAGAAAATCCACGGGAAAGGCAACTTCGTCCGCCGCCCTCACCGCAAGATCATGCATGTCGGCGGCTGGGGCGTCCTGGACCCGTGGACTGCCGCCGAGCCAGCCATGCGCGTCACCATCCGCAGCGCGACCATTCAAGCCCCAGGCACCTGGCGGCCTGCTGAAGGTGTCCACAGGAAGCCCCCTCGCGGAGTTGTCCTGCCTCAGCGCTGACGGGGAATGGCCGCATGGCTTTGCCCGCACCTACATGCCCCGCGAACTGGTCTCAGCCGGAGTGCTCCTCGACGACGACTCCACACGCCGAGAGACAGCCCCCAGATTCGCTCTTGTCGGCCCGCCGCCTGCCGCTGTGAGAGAGACGGTGGAGTTCGGTCTGACCGCCTGTCCACCCGTGCTGCGCGGCGGCCATGGCCGTCTCAGCCCGCGCGACGCCGCCACTGTCCGCTGTCGTTGATGTCAGCCGTGGATGTCACCCCACACCGGCTGGGGTCACTTGCGTCGCTTGCGTGTCTTCGCCTTGCGTTCGGCTTCCTTGCGCTTCTCGATGGTGTACGACGACCACTCGCCACGGTGCAGGTTGCACCGCGACGCACCGACCATCGCCAGCCGCCGGCACCGAGTGCCCTTCTCCGTGAGCGCTCCACACCTGGACTGCGTACGAGCCACGTCTCCCACCCCCGGTCTCAACCGTCGTGCGGACCACTGCAGAATTGCCGGGTACATGTCCTCTGTGGAAGGCGCACTGCTCCGCGCAGCGGTGCACGGCGGCCCAAGCAGGTTGCTTGGGGGCGCACGCTTTCCAACTGTGTTGGGGCCTCGCAGTGTCGCGTACAGGGCCGTTCACCTGCGTTAACCAGCGGTCCGCTCATGGGTGGCAGCCGACTCGTGGTCTCGCCTGAACGGCGGTGAACGGGGCTGAGCGACTCGGAAGCTGAGACAAAGCCCGCGCACAACCCGGGTGACGGTTGGATGCGGGCGGCGCTAGCGTACGGCGGTGATCAGCAATGAGGGAGTACGCCTGGGTGCGGAGGCCGCACGTCACCTGGCACAGACAGGCCTCTATGAGTTCGAGGCGGGGCTAACGGAGGCCGAGTTCACGCGCATCGAGCGCGAGTACGGCTTTGAGTTCGCGGACGATCACCGCGCATTTCTTGCGGCCGGGCTCCCGATCAATGTCCCTCCCGAGGAAGGGCAGACCTGGTCCAGGCCCTGGCCGGAGTGGCGCGGCGGCGATTCGGAAAGCTTGCGTCGACAGCTCGACTGGCCGGTCGAGGGTGCTCTTCTCGACGTTGAACACAACGGGTTCTGGTACGAGGGTTGGGGTGAGCGTCCAGCCGACGGAAGGGCGGCACTGGATACGGCGCGGCGTCATCTGGCGGAGGTGCCGGTGATGGTGCCCGTGTATGCCCATCGATACCTGCCTGCCGGCCGGGGAAACTTCGGGCATCCGGTGCTCTCGATGTGGCAGACCGACGTCATCTATTACGGCTTGGACTTGGCCGACTACATACACCAGGAGTTCGACGAGTCGCGGGGCGAGGTCAACGACAGTTGGCACCCGCGAGCGACGGCCCTCTTCTGGCGGGACCTTCTCTGACTCTTCGAGAGGCTCGGACAGACGGACGCTCGCAGCTTGGGAAGCTGCGACACAATGGAGCCTGCTGCAGCGCTGCCCTGGGCGAACGGCTGAGCTGCCGCCTCGTTGGGCTGTAGTGCTTTCACCGTGATCCCCCGATGCTCCCCGCCCGTTCTGGTGCGCTCATGGTGCAGACGCGGCCACGTGAGTGGGCAGTTGGCGGGCCGACAGGCAGAACGATCTGAGTAGGCTTGATCGCGAATGGTAGTCGTTGACTCCTGATCGGAGGCTGGAGCGACAGTGGCCAACCCCTTTGCACCGCCGCCAGAGAACTCAGGTCAACCGTCATGGTCGCCGGTCGACGAGTACCTCTGGCACTCATGCGACATCCTCGCCGATGTCCTCGAAGGACAAGTGGCCCGCCGGCCCATCGTGGCCACGACCGCGCGACTGCAGCACGGTGATCGTGCACTCGCAGTCGGGCCGGGCCAACGCATGACCTGGAGGGCCCTCGGCAGCGGGAGGTACACACACACCAACGTGGTTGCCTTCGGCAGCCCTGGCTTTGTGGTCGGCTCCTTGGTGGGCTCTGCCATCGGAAACTCTGCCCGACGTCGTCAGGCAGCGCGTGATGCTCAGCCACGGTGGGTGGTGGACGGCATCGGCGAAGTCACCCTCACGCTGCAGAGGCTCCATTTTGCGCATGCAGCGGGACTGGACCTTGACTGGCGGGCGTTGAGCTCCATCGAGCTCGCGGCTCCTGACGTGTTCCAGACGAGCTTCATCGACACCCGCGGTTCCCAGACGACGGTTCGAGTGCAGACGCCGTGGGCTTCGCTCGCCTTCGCTCTCGCCGCGATCACTGCGTTCCCTGCTCACCCGCGTTTGCTCAACCGCGGTTGGCTTCCTCCGGATTTCGAGCAACGGTGCGCCCGAGTGGGTCGTCCGTGCCGTCCCGCTGCGCATCTCGCGCTGCGGTCAATCGGCGCCTAGAAGTGGCAGAGGCCGCCCTGGAGGCTACGAGCTTGGGAAGCTGAGGTGTGTGGCGGCCATTCCTGATGCTGACCTGCAGTGAACCGATGCCGCCATCGGATCGGGGCGCTCAACTCGTACCCGATGTTCCCCGTGGTTCCCCGCACGATCTGGCACGTGTCTGGCACGGGCCTCCGCCTTGACCGGCCTACGCCGTGGTCGCTGAGGTTCAGCCCGGCACGTCGACTGTCCGCTCGTCGTCGGCTGAGCGCCAAATGACAAGCATGATCCCTCATCACTTGATCACCTTTGAAGACGACCCCTGGTGGCGGGGGCGGGTGGTCACCGTTCGTTCTTTCGGCGGAGGAACAGCAGGACCGCGCCGCCGATCACGACCAGGCCGATGGCCGCGCCGCCGATCAGGGGCGTCACCCCGGAGCTGCCGGTGTCGGCGAGGTTGGGGTTCGGGGTCGGAGTGACGACCTTGGTGGGGGCCGGTTCGCCGAGGGGGCGGGTGGTGTCGGCCAGTGCGGCGCTTCTTGTGCGGCAGTCGAGTACGCCCGTGAAGCGCTGCTCGAAGCCGGCCGGGCCGCGGACGGTGAAGTCGTAGGCGCGGTCCTCCGGCAGCGGGACCGTCAGCGTGCGGGTCTCGCCGGGCGCGACGGTGTACTCGGTGTCCAGGAGTTCGAAGGTGAAGGGTTCGTCACCCTTGTTGAGCGCGGTGATGTCCAGGGCGCCCTCGGCGCAGTTCCTCGTCGCGGACAGGGCGGGTATCGCGCCCTGGTCGGCCCAGGTGGCGGTGGCCGTCGCCGCGACCGTGGACTCGCTGGAGCCGGCCAGGATCTGGGTCTGGCTGCGGCTCTCGGAGGCGAAGGCGCGACCGACCGGCACGGTGGTCGAGGCCTGGACCGCCAGCTCGGCGGTGCCCGCCGCCGCGTCCTCGGGCACGTCGAAGAAGATCTGGGTGCCGTCGGTGACGGAGGTGACCGGCTCACCCTTCTTGTCGACGATCCGCACCCCGCCCGCGGTGGCGTCCACCGGGGGTGTCACCGTCGCCCCGCCGGCGTTGGTGCGCACCGTGACCGGGCCGAGCCGCTCACCGGGGCGGCCCGATACCGCGGGCGGGTCCAGGGTGAGCGACGCCGCGGGCTCCGCGAGACCGCGGGCGTTCTTCTCCAGGTAGTCGGCGAGCCGCTCGGCCTGGGGGTCGACGGCGTCGACGGCGGTGTCGTCCGAGTAGCGCCAGATGGCGACCTGCGTGCCGGCCGCCGCGTCCTCCTCGGTCAGCCCGCCGCGGACGCCCGCCTTCTTCGCGAGCGCGGCGAGGTCGTTGACCTGAGGATAGGAGTTCCGCAGGATCCAGCGGATGCGGCCGGCGTCCTTGTTGGTGCCCAGTGACGTGCCACTCCACGGGGTCTCGTGGTACTTGGCGTCCTTCTGCGTCGGGTTCTGGACGTCGACGCAGTACGTCTGCAGCATGCCGCCGCCCTCGACGGACATCTCGAACAGGCCGGCCGGCACCTCCTGGTCGCCGCCCTCGCCGTGGATGACCGCGGTGCCGTGCGTCTTGAGGCCGCCTATGGTGGCCGTCGCCCCGCCCTGCCCCCGCGCCGCCGCGTCCTGGGCGGCGGCCGCCGGGCCGGCACCGGTCACCACGCCCGCGACGGCGAGCGCGGACACCAGTGCCGCGGTGGCGCGGCGCGCCGCACCTCGGCCGGGCAGAGACAGCGCGGTGAGCGAAGAAAACACCAAACTCCCCTTCGAGCAGGACCGTTGTCGTGGGGGGCACGGTCCTACCAGCAGAATCACCAGCCCCACAGGGCTCGTTCGGCATCCTAAGTACCTGACACACCGCGCTTGCCGGTGATGTTCGTCCACGCGGTGATCCGACTCGGAATCGTTATCGCCGACAGGGCAGGTGAGCAGGGCTTATCGACAAATCCACCCGGGGCCGCGCGGGGCGCATTCGCCGATAAGCCGTACTTCGGTCAGTTCCGGCGGACCCGTCGGCGTCAGGCCACCGCGGCGGCTGGCTCCGGCCGCTGTCCGGTGGTGTCCGCGTCGTCCGACTCCCCCGCCGGCGTCTCCCAGTTGGGCTCCGGCTGCGGTGGGGAGGCCGCCGTCTCCGCCCTCCCGGTGCGACGGAACGCCGCCGTGCCGCGCGCCAGGTCGTGGCCGATCGCCACCGCGTCGATGTCCGCAGAGGTCCAGTTCTGCCCCTCGCGGACGTCCGTGCGCACCTTCAACCGGCCCTGCACGATGACGGGTTCGCCCACCGCCAAGGACGCCGAAGCGTTGGCGGCGAGCTGCCGGTTGGCCCACACCGTGAAGAAGTTGGTGTGGCCGTCGGTCCACGCGCTCTTCTCGCGGTCCCAGTAGCGCGCGGTGACCGCCAGCCGGAACCGCGCCGACGGTCCGTTCGCCAGGTTCCGGAACACCGGCTGCGTGGCCACGTTGCCCACGGCGCAGATCATCGTCTCGTTCATCGCGAGTCCTCCCTCCCGTACGGGCGTGTCCCGTACGGCTGTGTCCGGCGCGGCCGGCGTCGCGTTCCCGTACGCCGCCGCTGCCGTGACGACCGCGTCCGTCACGATCGCCGCGAGGTCAGACTGCCTCCGCCCGGGCCGGGCCCGCCGCGGGCTGTGGACCGCCCCGGCGCCTGTGGAGAACTCCGTCACCCCACCGAGTGGGAACCCCGGACGACAACAGCAACGGCAACAGCAACAGCAACAGCAACTGGCGACGACGTCCACAGCCGCAGCCGTCACTCCCCCGGCCCCGCCTCGTCCACCTCGCCTACCTCGCCGCGGCGCCCGCCCCCGTGACCCGCCCGTACTGCTCCCGCACCTCCCGGTACCGCAGCAGCTCCGCCGCCAGCGGGTCCAGCACCCTGGCCCGGCCGCACCCCGCGGCCGCCTCCCGCAACAGGCGTTCCGCTTCGTGGCCGTATCGCCGTGCCGGCCCCCGGGCCGCGATGCGACAGCTCCACTCGATGAGGGGGCCGCCGATGATCCCGGCCAGCATCAGCAGCACCGGCACACCCAGGTTTGGCGGCACGAAGCCGATGATCTGCCCCAGCAGCCACAGGCCGCCCACCACCTGAAGCAGGGTCATGGCCGCCTGGGCCAGCACGGCCACCGGCCACCAGCCCGGCCGCGGCGGACGCCCCGGCGGCAGCCCCGTGCGCACCGCCAGCTCGTCGAGGGCCTCGGGCAGCCCCTGGGCGCCGCGGACGGCAGCCTCGCGCACCGCCTGCGCCCACGGCGTCGGCAGCCCGGCCGACGCCCGCTCCGAGACCGTACGCACCGCCTGCTCGACGCGCTGCCGGGCCGTGGCCTCCTCGTCCGCCTGGGCGCGCAGCGAGAGCCGTCCCGTGGGGGGTTCGCGCCGGTCGTGGTACCAGCGCCACAGCCGCAGCCAGGGCGTGCCGCACGCACGGTTGGCGTTGCGCAGCCAGGAGCGTTCGGCCGCCTCGCCCGCCGCGGTGGCGCCCACCGCGTCCGCGAGCCGGTCCGCGAACTCCTCCCGCGCCTCCTCGCTGAGCCCGGTCCGCCGCCCGGTGACGTACACGGGACGCAGGCGCCAGGCGGCGGCGTCCACGTCGGCCGCGATGCGGCGCGCCGGGGCCTGCCGCTCGGCGACGAACTGGCCGAGCACTTCGCGAAGTTCGCCGATGCCGTCCCCGGTGAGGGCGGACAGGGCGAGCACGGTGGCGCCGGGTTCGCCGTACTCCCCCAGTGCGATGCCGTCCTCGTCGAGCAGCCGCCGCAGGTCGTCGAGGACCTGTTCGGCCGCCTCCCCGGGCAGCCGGTCGACCTGGTTGAGGACGACGAGGGTGACCTCCGCGTGGCCCGCCATCGGCCGCAGATAACGCTCGTGGAGTACGGCGTCGGCGTACTTCTCCGGGTCCACGACCCAGATGACGGCGTCGACGAGCGCCAGGATGCGGTCCACCTGCTCGCGATGCTGCACGGCCGCCGAGTCGTGGTCGGGCAGGTCGATCAGGACCAGCCCGCGCAGCGGCGAGTCGGCGTCCGGGTGCTGGAGCGGGCGGCGCCGCAGCCGTCCGGGGATGCCGAGCCGGTCCAGGAGGCTGGCCGCGCCGTCGCTCCAACTGCACGCGATGGGCGCCGCGGTGGTCGGCCGGCGGACGCCCGTCTCGGAGATCGTGACACCGGCGAGCGTGTTGAACAGCTGCGACTTTCCGCTGCCGGTCGCGCCCGCGATGGCCACCACGGTGTGCTGCCCGGAGAGCCTGCGCCGCGCGGCGGCCTCGTCGAGGACGCGGCCCGCCTCGGCCAGCGTCCCGCTGTCCAGCCGGGTACGGGAGAGCCCCACCAGCTCGCGCAGCGCGTCCAGCCGCGACCTGAGCTGCCCGTCGTACGCCAGCGGCATCAGGGCCGAGGAACTGGCGGGCCTGCTCGGCATGAGGGTGAACTGCTCCGCGCCGCTGTTCTCGTCCACCCGCCGCGCGATCAGCCCGTCGCCCCAGGCGCCCTCCTCCCCGCTTCCGCCCCCGGATCCGGATCCGGGGGCGGGGGCGGGGGCGGAGGGACCGCCGGCCACGGCCTCCGCACGCTCGCCGCCTTTCGTACGTTCCGCGCGCTCGTCCCCGCGGTCCCGGCCCCGGTCCTGGTCCTGGTCCCGGCCCCGGTCCCGACCCCGGTCCCGGTCCGTACGGCGGGACGCCCCGTCGTCCCGCACGCGCGCGTGGGAGCCGCGGGCGCGTTCGCTCTCGTCCTTGTCGGTCCCCCGCTCCGGGCCCCGGCCGTCCCCGGAGTCCGTCCGGCCTGACCGGCCCGTCCTGCCCGTCCGGTCTGCCTGGCCCTTCTGGCCTGCTTCCTCCGTCGTGTGGTCGGTGTGCTCGGTGGGGTCCTGGTCAGTGACGGCGGTCACCGGTCACCTCTCCTTCTGCAGTACGGACAGCGCGGCGATGAGTTCGGCCTGTGGTTCGGGATGCACCTCCAGCCCGTCGAGCGGCGCCAGTCGGCGTTCGCGCTCGACGTGCACGACCCGGTCCACGTGCTCGTCGAGCAGCCGCCCGCCCCGGTCACGCAGCCGCAGCGCGCCGTGGGCGCCGATCCGCTCGGCGAGCCGCTCCCCGGCGACGCGCGCCCGCCGCCCGCCCAGCAGCACGGTGGCGACCAGGGCGGCGACCACCACCGGGTCCGGCGCCATGCTCCGGTCCAGCTCGCGCACTTCCTCCTCGGCGTACTCCTCCAGCTCCCGCCGCCACCGCCGTACGGCCATCCCGATGCGGTGCTCGGCGCTCTCCGGCGCCGGGTCGCGGCCCGCGAGTTCCGGAGCGGCGGCCGCCGGTTCGCGCTGCCAGGCCTCGTCGACGCGTTCGTCGGCGGCGGTGACGGCGCACAGCAGCAGTGCGCTCAGGCTCTCCACCAGCGAGTCGAGGAGTTCCTCGGGGGAGCAGTCGAGGGGAAAGGCCCGCCACCGCTTCAGCGCGTCCCCGGCGAGCACGGCGCCCGCCTGCAACCGCCCCCGCACGCGCGCGTGCTCGCCGTCGTACGCGCCGTCGACCGCGGCGGTGAGCCGCAACGCGGCGGCGTACTGGGCGGCGGCGGCGCCGGCCAGTTCGGGCATCCGGGACTTGAGGGAGTCCAGGATGCCGTGCGCCGTACGGGCCATGGCGTGGTGCCGGGCCTCGAGATCCTGTGCCCGGTGGACGAGCCAGGCCCGCAGCGGCGCCACCGCGCTGGCCGGCAGCAGCCCGCCGCCCCAGGCGGACTCGGGCAGTTCGGGCACGGTGAAGCGGGGCACCTCCCCGAGCCCGGCCTTCGTGAGCAGCGCCCCGTACTGCCGCGACACCTCGGACACCACCTGGTGGGGCACCCGGTCGAGCACGGTGACCAGGGTGGCGTCGTACTCCTTGGCGGTGCGCAGCAGATGCCAGGGCACGGCGTCGGCGTACCGAGCGGCCGTGGTGACCATCACCCAGATGTCGGCGGCGCAGATCAGTTCGGCGGCCAGTACGCGGTTGTCGGCGATGAGGGAGTCGATGTCGGGCGCGTCCAGGAGGGCGATGCCGGGCGGCAGGGTGTCGGCGGTCTCGACGCGCAGTACGCGCGCGGGGTTCTCGCCCGGCAGGAGCAGGTCGTCGTCCGGTTCCCGGTGGGGCACCCACACGCGCGTGAGGTCGGGCAGCACCCGCATGCCGCTGAACCAGTGGTGATCCTCCGGATGGCACACCAGCACCGGCGTCCGGGTCGTGGGCCGCAGCACACCCGCCTCGCTGACCCGCCGCCCCACGAGGGAGTTCACCAGCGTGGACTTCCCGGCACCGGTGGATCCGCCCACAACGGCCAGCAGGGGCGCTTCGGGCTCCTTCAACCGGGGCACCAAGTAGTCGTCGAGCTGCGCGAGCAGTTCGTCGCGGTTGGCACGCGCGCGTGGTGCCCCCGCCAGGGGCAGCGGGAAGCGTGCGGCCGCGACACGGTCGCGCAGGGCGGAGAGTGCGTCGAGCAGCTGAGGCCGTACGTCCAAGGTCACCACATGTGAAGAATGCCCAATTTTAGGGGAATTCTGAAGCATATGAGTATGTCTGCGCGCCGACCAGACACTTCGGACGGAAGGGACTACTGGGACGTGAGGGCAGTCCAGGCATAACGAGTGCACAACACCCGATGCGCGAGACGCCAAAAGCGATGCACGATTCGTACCTGCCTGCGATTATCAGGACCGCTTCACCGAACCTCCACATCGAGCCACGGAGGCGAAGCATCAGGGACATGGAGCCGGGAGCCCTATCCTTGTCCCCGGCACCGTCACGGATCAGCCCACACCCGGGCACCACGACCGAGGCCACCACACCAGGCCCCCGTAGCTCAGTGGATAGAGCAGGCGCCTTCTAAGCGCTTGGCCGCAGGTTCGAGTCCTGCCGGGGGCGCCACTGCCCGTTTGGCGGGAGGGACCGGACGACGTGCGACTGCGCTGCGCGGTGCTCGACGACTTCCAGCAGGTGGCGACCGAGATCGCCGACTGGTCCCCGGTCGCGGACGACGTGGACGTCGTGACCTTCGACACTCATTTCGGCGAAGAGGACGCCCTCGCCGAGGCGCTCGCCGACGTGGACATCGTGGTCACGCTGCGGGAGCGCGTGTCCTTCACCGAGTCACTGATCGCCCGGCTGCCCCGGCTGAAACTGATCGTCGCCTCGGGCATGCGCAACAGCGTGATCGACTACGCCGCCGCAGACGCCCACGGCGTCACCGTGTGCGGTACGGCCTCCTCCTCGACCCCGCCCGTCGAACTGACCTGGGCCCTGCTGCTGGGTCTCGCCCGCGGCATCGTCCAGGAGGGCAACGCGCTGCGCGAGGGCGGCCCCTGGCAGCAGACGGTCGGCGCCGACCTGCACGGGCGCCGCCTCGGACTACTGGGCCTCGGCAGGATCGGCGGGCGGGTGGCGCAGGTCGGCCTCGCCTTCGGCATGCGGGTGAGCGCGTGGAGCCAGAACCTCACCGCCGAGCGCGCCGACGAGGTCGGCGTCGAACGAGCCCCCTCCAAGGAGGAACTGCTCGCGACGGCCGACTTCGTCTCCGTCCACCTGGCCCTCGGCGACCGCACCCGCGGCCTGCTCGGCCCCGCCGAACTGGCCCTGCTCAAGCCGACCGCCTACCTGGTCAACACGTCGCGCGCGGCCATCGTCGACCAGGACGCCCTGCTCGCCGCGCTGCACGAGGGCCGGATCGCGGGTGCGGGCGTGGACGTCTTCGACACCGAGCCGCTGCCCGCCGGCCACCCGATGCGCACCGCCCCGCGCCTGCTCGCGACGCCGCACCTGGGCTACGTCTCACGCGCCAACTACGCCACGTACTACGGGCAGGCGGTCGAGGCGATCCGGGCCTACCTCGCGGGCTCGCCCGTACGCCGCCTGCCCGTGTCCCCGGAGCCGGCTCCGACGCCGGCCATCACCCAGGCCCCGGCCCCGACCGCGGCCCCGGCGTCGGACGCTCAGGCGATCCCCGCCCGGGCGGACTCCGCCGGGCGCCAGTAGGTTCCGCCGCTCCGGCGCAGGTGGTCGAGGTCCACCAGATGGCGCCGGAGCGTCACATGGTCGACGTCGCCGTCCTCGCACCACGGCCGGAGCCTCTCGTCGACGGTGCGCTCCGGGTACTCCACGCCGGGCTCGAAGGTCTGCTCGGCGATGTGCCGCAGCACCACCTTCTTGCGCGTCCAGCGCGCGGGGAGGCGGACCAGCCGTCCGTCCTTGACGAAGGTCCGCACGATCATGCCGGCCGCGCGGTCCTCGTCGCCCGCCCCTTGGTTCCCGGTAGCCACCGCCGGCCGGCCCGCGCGGGCCAGGTCCCTGAAACGGTCATGGGCGACGACGAGTTCACCGCCGTCCCCGTACGCCACCACGCCCTGCTCCCGCAGCCGGCGCAGCGCGGCGGCCGTGTCCTTGGAGGACAGGCCGGCCTTCTCCGCCACCTGCACGGGGCTGCCCGCCCCCAGGGCCACGGCCGCGAAGGCCCGCACCCTGCCCTCCTCGGCGAACAGGCCGGGCAGTGCGGACAGCGCGGACAGCGTCGACTGCGCGGACGGTTCGGACGGCTCCGGTGTTTCCTTGGACCGGTCGGATTGGTCGTTAGCCATGCCCGGAGGCTAGTGGACACTCCGGCGCGGAGCGGAGCCATTTTCCGCCACCGGACGACCCGCTCCACTCTTCTGTTCAAAAAGGGTGATCCTCACATTCCTCCCGTGACCCCTTCGCGACCTGCTGCGTTGGACCGGCAGTGCGGTGGCGTGTCCTGCCGCCGCGCTCCCCGAGTCAGAAGGAGAACGTGATGTCTCGCATCGCGAAGGCCGCAGGCGTCGTACTCGGCGCCGGCGCTGTGGTGCTCAGCGGCACCGGCCTGGCCATGGCGGACGCGGGCGCCGAGGGCGCGGCCGTCGGCTCGCCCGGCGTCCTGTCCGGCAACGTCGTCCAGGTACCGGTCCACGTGCCGGTCAACATCTGCGGCAACACGATCAACGTGATCGGTCTGCTGAACCCGGCCTTCGGCAACGCCTGCGAAAACGGCGACGACGACAAGAAGGACGAGAGCGACAAGCACGGCGAGGACGGCAAGAACGGTGGCTACGGCGGCTGAGTCCCGTAAGCACCAGGAGAGCCCCGGCCGTCCCGGCCGGGGCTCTCCCCGTGTCCGCGCCGACCGCTCGGGGCCGGTCGCTCAGCCGTACCGGTAGATCCGGCTGTGGTCCTCCAGCTCGTCCGGAGTCACGTCCCACGGCGGCAGCCTCTCGTGCCGTGCGACGATCCGCCCGTGCTGTGCGCTGCCCCGGCCCGGCGGCTCGGCGGGCTGGTAGCGGGCGCCGCGGTGCCGGGCCTGCCAGCGGGACCACTGGAGGTCGACGAAGGCGTGGTGCAGCCAGAACACCGGGTCGTTGACGGACGCGCCGCCGACCATGGCCCCGCCGACCCAGCGGTGCACGCGGTTGTGGTTGCGCCAGGAGACGCTGCCCCGGCCGGTCCCCCAGCCCTCCAGCTTGTTCCGGAACCCCTTTCGGACCGTGGAGTCCCAGGGCGCCGTGTCGTACGCCGGGTCGTCGAGCGCCCACTCCAGGTCGCTCTTGGTGGGCAGCGCGATGGGGTCCTCGGCCCGGCCGAGGTCCCGGGTGAGGTACTCGGTGTCGGTGACGTTCTCCTTGAGGGTCCAGTTGCCCTCGGCGTGGGCGAACGGCCCGGTGGTGACCCGGTGGTCGGAGCGCCGCCCGGTGCCGCCGAGGAGGTCGGCGGTCCAGGGCGCGGAGGTGGTGGTGCGGTCCTTCGTCCAGTCCCAGTACGGCACGGTGACCGACGAGTCGACCCGGCGCAGCGCCTCCTCCAGGTCCAGCAGGAACCTGCGGTGCCAGGGCAGGAAGGACGGCGCCATGTGCGCCGTACGCAGTCCGTCCTCGCCGTCGGAGACGTAGTACTCGATGTGGGTGCGTACGAACTCGTCGTACTCGCCGCGTCGTTTGATCTCCAGCAGCGCCTTGACGAACCGTCGCTTCTCGGTGCGGGTCAGCGTGCCGACGTCCTTACGCGTGTACGCCATGGCTCCCCCCGGAGTGGTCCTGGCCGGCGGCCGGTGTGTCACGCAGGTGCTCGCCGGGGCCGAGTTCGTCGACGGCACCGCGGGCCGCGGCGAGGGGGGTGGGGTACGACCGGTAGTGGTCGATCATGCTCAGCCAGCTGCCGTCGGCCCGGCGCATCAGATGCAGCGGGCGGCCGTCCACGGTGACGTGCCAGGTGCCGGCACCGACGGCCCGGCCGGCTGCGGACCGGATGCCGCGGATACGGCGGCCCCGGTACGTCTCGTCGAACGAGGCGCTCTCGGCCGGCTCGACGCCGGGCGGCTCGGGACGCGCCGGCCCGGCACCGTGCCCGGTGGTGGCCTGGGAGGGCCGGGAGGCGGCGACCAGGGGGGCCAGCGTCACGGCGAGGGCCGGGGCGAGCAGTCTTCTCATCAGCTGCCGCCGGGTGCCGAACGCCGGCCCGACTCTCGCCGGGCCCTCCCCCTGGTGATCCCGATGGTGATCCCGCTCCTGCTGCGCGTCGCTCGCTGCTCCGCCCGCGTTGACGACCATGGCTCGCTCCTCGTCCGGTTCCGGTGGTCCGCACCGCTAACCGGCCGGCGGGCTCCGCGGTCACCGTCCCCAGGGCCAGTCGGAGCACGGGCCGCACCTGTGGCGCGCGCCGCGACGGGCTACAGCCCCGGCCCGACGCCCAGGTCGGCCACGGGAACCGTCCGGACGGCCGGAGCCAGCAGCCCGGCCTGCGGGAGCTTGGCCGTCGGCAGGCCGAGGGCGTCGGGGTTCGGCGCGGTGAGCGGGGCGTCCAGGGACAGGCCCGGCGTCAGCGTCCGCAGCCCGGCGGCGGGGGCGTCGACGGCGGCGTGGTCGAAGTCGTCGCCGAGGACGCGCGGCAGCGGCTGGCGCAGGTCGGCACCGGGCAGCCCGCCGTGCACCGGCAACTGCGGAAGCGTCCGCTCGGGCAGCAGCCGGCCCTCGACGTACCGCGGGCCCTCGGGCGCACCGGCCGTCGGCACGGGCAGTTCGCCGGCCACCTCGGGCAGCTCCATGCCGAGGGCCGTCTCCGCGCCGCCCAGCGGCACCGGCACGGGGATCGCGCCGGCCGCGGCGGGGGTCGCGGCCGGCG
>NZ_RAIF01000012.1:1077543-1080452 GCF_003671715.1 Streptomyces sp. E2N166
GTCGCGCCCTTCACGGTGTGCAGCACGGAGTCCTTGTTCTCGGTGTCGAGCGCGTCCGACTGGTGCTTGAGCGGCATCACGTCGATGGGCTCCGCGGTGAGCGCGTTCACGGCGCCGTTGAGGCTGGTGGGCGTGATGTCGGCGGCGTCGTAGGCGAACGCGGGCGCGGCGGAGCCGGCGGCGACCAGGGACCCGGCGACGACAGCGGCGGCCTTGAGGGACTTCATCGTGTTCCTTTCTTCGGCAACTCGTGTCACCGGACGAAATGCTGACGCCGTGCCTAACGACCTGCACCGGGCACGGAAACCCCGCGTCCGGAAGACATATGAGATCTCCGGAGAGCCGAATGGAAAGGAAAGGAATGAGAAGGACGAAGGGCCGTCGCGCCGCCCCGTGAGGGACGGCGCGACGGCCCGGAACGCGGACGCCGTGGGCGTCAGGAGGGGTTGGCCGGCAGCGGGCTCGCCGGTACCGCGGCTTCCGGCGCGGCGACCTCCGGCGTGGTGGCTTCCGGCGCGGCCGGCAGTGCGGGCAGACCGGCCAGGTCGGCGGCGGGCAGACCGCTGCCGACCAGGGTGGCGGCCACGACGTTGACGACGCCGGTCACCACGTCCTCGACGGCCGGGCTCACCTGTTCGGCGGTGCCGGAGGTGGTGGCCTCGACCAGGGCGTCGATCTGCTTCTGCAGAGCGGTGTACGACTGGGCGGCCAGGTCGGCCGCCGCCGCGGTCTCGTCGCTGCCCTGTGCCACGACGGGTGCCGGAAGCGTGACCGGCGTCCCGGCCTCCGGCGCGGTCACGACCGGCGGCTGGGCCGGGGTGCTCGTGCCGGGGGTGGTGGTGCCGGGCGTGGTCGTGCCCGGGGTGGTCGCCGCGTCGTCGGTGTCGGCGTCCGCCGCGTCGGCCTTGGCGAGGGCGTCCTTGACGGCGGCGGCGAGCTTGTCCGCGTCCGTGGCGGAGAGCTGGCCGTTGTCGGCCTTGAGGACGGCGTTGAGCAGGTCGGTGACCGGCGTGAGCACTCCGCCCAGGCCGGCCAGGCTGCCGACCTGGCTCTGCAGTTCGGCCACGTCGGGGAGGGGTGCGTGGGACGCCGCGTGGGTGCGTTCCCGGACCGATTCGCCGTCCGCCGCCATCACCACCGGTCCGGAGAGACCGATCAGAAGGCCGGCGGTGAGAGCGGTGGTGGCGATTCGCCGAGCGGGCAGACGCATGGGGGTTCCTTTCGGTGGTGCGTCGGATCTTGTGCCCACCGTGGAAGCGGCCGTGGCGCTCTGCAACCGAGCGGCGACCGTACGCACTCGGCCGTCCTTCCCCGTCCCGGCGTCCTGCCTGGTGAGACGCCCTGTCAAGGTCTTCCGGCCGTGTCGGCGCCCGCACCCCCCATTCGGGGCAGCACACCGCCGTCCGTGCGGCAACGCGAACCGGCCGCCCGCTCGCGGATGAACCGCGGTGCGGACGGCCGGCGCAAGGGTTTCGAGCCGACGATCAGTCGTTCTCGCACTCGTTGCCGAACGCCGGGTTCAGCAGGCCGATGATGTCGACGGTGTTGCCGCAGACGTTGACCGGGATGTGGACCGGAACCTGCAGCACGTTGCCGGACAGGACACCCGGGGAGTGAGCGGCGGCGGCCTGCGCGCCGGCGTCGGCAGCGGCGACACCGGCGGTGCCCGCCACCGCGGCGGCGGCGACGGAGGTCAGGGCCAGGCCCTTCGCGATACGCGACATGGAGAAGTGCTCCTTGGGGTTGACACAAACATCCGGGCGGGTGCCCGGCGCAGTGTCAACGCGTGGCGCGTACGTGAGTTGTGCCGCCAAAGGAGTGATCTCGCCGGAGAGCGGCGTTCACTAATCCAACACACTTACCCGGTTTCACCGTATTAGTACGGATAGCGGCTAGAGTCGCACACCATCCGACGCATCCCGGTTGCACCACCCCGGCAGGACGCGGCGTGCGCCGGCGTACGCCGCGTCGCGGCCGATGCCCTGCGGTGAGACGCGTTCACGCCCGTCCCGAGCATTCTCCGTGAGCGAGGAATCGCGTATGCACCTGCCACCGACCGACTCCCGGCCACGGGTTCTGCATGTCACCCAGCCGGTGGACGGCGGGGTCGCCCGTGTCGTGTCGGACCTGACGCGGGCTCAGCTCGCCGCCGGGCTGCGCGTCGCGGTCGCCTGTCCCGAGGGGAGCCTCTCGGCCGGACTCCGGTCGCTGGGCGCCGACGTGCGGCACTGGCCGGCGACGCGGTCGCCGGGTCCGGCGCTGGTGCCGGAGGTACGGCGGCTCGCCCGCGTGATCGAGGACGTACAACCCGACCTGGTGCACGCGCACAGCGCGAAGGCCGGTCTCGCGGCCCGGCTCGCCGTACGCGGGCGGGTCCCGACCGTTTTCCAGCCGCACGCCTGGTCGTTCGAGGCGGTCGGCGGGGCCGCCGCGGCGCTCGCGCTCGGCTGGGAGCGGTGGGGGGCGCGGTGGGCGGCGCGGACGGTGTGCGTGAGCGAGGCGGAGCGGCTGCGGGGCGTGCGCAGCCGGATCCGCGGGCAGTGGGCGGTGGTCCCGAACGGCATCGACCTCGACCGCTTCGGCGGGGATGCCGTGGAGGGTTTGGGCGACGCGACCGACGTGGGCGGCGGCGTGGAGGCCGTCGACGGCGTACGGCTCCCACGCGGCGCCGGCGGGCACGGCCCGCTGGTGGTCTGTGTGGGGCGGCTGTGCCGGCAGAAGGGGCAGGACGTCCTGCTGACCGCGTGGAAGTCGGTCCTCGCGCGGGTCCCGGACGCCCGGCTGGTGCTGGTCGGCGAAGGCCCGGACCACGCGCGGCTCTCCGATCACGCCTCGGTGTACGGATACGGATTCCTCGACGACGGCCCGCCCCGGACCCGGCCCGGCGGCCACCACCCGGCCCCCGAACC
>NZ_RAIF01000012.1:1080550-1088265 GCF_003671715.1 Streptomyces sp. E2N166
GGACCCGGGCCGACCCCACGGCCACGCGGCGCACCCGGGCCCGCCCGGCGGCCACGGTGAACGCGCCCCCGCGTCCGTCCTGTTCGCGGGCGCCGTCGCCGATGCCCGGCCCTGGTACCGGGCCGCCGACCTGGTCGTCCTGCCGTCCCGGTGGGAGGGCATGGCGCTGGCGCCGCTGGAGGCGATGGCCTGTGGGCGGGCCGTGGTGGTGACCGACGTGGACGGCGCCCGCGAGGGCCTGCCGTCCGCTCTCGTGCCGCACTGCCTGGTACCGCCCATGGACCCGGAGGCGCTGGCCGCCGCGGTCACCGGGCTGCTGCTCGACGCTCCGCTGCGCACGTCGCTCGGCCGCCGGGGGCGCGCGCACGTCCTGTCCACGCACGACGTACGGCACACGGCCGCGGCGATCACGGCGGTGTACGACGACCTCCTCGGCCACGGGCGGACGACCGGGACGCACACGGCCCCCGGCGACAGGCCCGCGCTCGTGGGGCGGTCGGCCGTCGCGCCCATCGAGTACAGGGAGTCCACGCACCCGTGACCGCGGAAAGCACCGTCCCCACCCCCGCCGGCCAGCCGCGCGACCTCGGCTCCTGCGCACCCGTATCGGTGCTGCCGCAGCGTGCCGGCGCCGCGGGTCTCCGCTTCCCCGACCGGCTTCCCGCACCACGGCCGGAGTCCCCGCTGCCGCTGCTCGTCGCGGACGGCACGGCGGCGGCGGTACCGGGCTCCCTGATGCTCACCGGCACCCCCCACCAACCGCTGCTCGCGGCCCTGCTGGTCGCCGCCTCGCTGCTGCTGCGCCCGCGCGCGCCCCGGCGGCTGCCGGGGGTCCTGGACGACCTGCCCGGCCTGTGCGGCCGGATCACGGTGGTCTGGCTGGCGCTGGCTGCGCTCGTCGCGGCGTGCGCCCCGCCGCACGCCCTGTCCGCCCGCACGCTGCTCCTGGGCTTCCTGCTGCACGCGGCGACGGGCTGCGCCGGCCGGGGCGTCGTGCACCGGTGGCGCCGCACCGCGCTGCTGAACCGTCCGCGCGCCGCCCTGGTCGTCGGCCCCGCCGCGACCGCGCAGCGCGTGGCCTCCGCGGTGCTGCGCCACCCGCGCTGCGGGGTGCGCCCGGTAGGGGTCGTCGCCGACGAACCGGGCGGCGGCACGGGCCTGCCCGTGCTGACCACGGGCGAGGAGGTGCAGCGGGCGGTCGTGCAGAACGGCGTACGGGAGGTACTGGCCGTGCACCCTTCCGTACGGACGCGGCAGGGGCCGCTGCTGCGGGCGCTGGCCGAGTCCGGCTGTGTGGTGTGGGAGGTCGACGCGGACGTCCCCGCGTACGCGGGCCGGGACCGGCTCGCCGGGTTCTCCTGCCGGCGTCTGGAGGCGGGGGAACGGCGGCCGGGCGGCGCCGGCAAGCGGGTGCTGGACGTGACCGCGTCCGGGGCGCTGCTGCTGCTGCTGAGCCCGTTGCTGCTGACCTGCGCGACGCTGCTGCGGGTCATCGGCGGGCCGGGCGTGCTGTTCCGGCAGGAGCGCATCGGCAAGGACGGCAGGCCGTTCACGCTGCTGAAGTTCCGCACCCACCGCCCGGCCGACGAGCACGAGTCGGCGACCCGGTGGAGCGTGGCGGACGAACGGCGGATGCCGTGGTTCTGCCGCTTCCTGCGCCGTACGTCGCTCGACGAACTGCTCCAGCTGTGGAACGTCTTCAGGGGCGACATGAGCCTGGTCGGGCCGCGCCCCGAACGACCGTACTTCGTGGCCCAGTTCAGCCAGACCTACCCCGGTTACGCCGCCCGCCACCGGGTGCCGGCCGGCATCACGGGCCTGGCCCAGATCAACGGGCTGCGCGGCGACACCTCCATCGAGGACCGGGCCCGCTTCGACAACGCCTACATCGACGACTGGTCGCTGTGGCAGGACGTCTGCATCCTGCTGCGCACGGCCGTCGCGCTCGTGCGCCCCACCGGGAGCTGAGCGAGGTGGCCCGGACCCCGCCCCCGTGGACCACCGCGCGCATACGGCGCCTGCCGCCCGTGCTGGCCGTGGTAGCGGTCGTCGCGCTGCTCGCCCTGCCGGCCGCGGGGGACGGTCCGGGGGGTGCGCATCCGGCCGACGCGGCCTCCGCGCTGGTGGTGCTGTACTGCGCCCTGCGCCTGGTGCGAGACCGGCGGCGCCCCCTGACCCGTACGGCGGTCGTGGTGCTGGGCCTGCCCGTGCTCCCGCTGGCCGTCGCCGCCATGGGCGCGGTGTCGCCGGGGGCCGGGCTCACCGGGTTCGGCCGCTACCTCCAGGTCTTCGTCCTCGTCCCCGCCGCCGTACTGCTGCTGATCCGCGGCCGGGACGACGTACGGCTGCTCACCTGGTCGATGACCGGGCTGGCGGTGTGGCAGGGGGCGGTCGGCGTGCACCAGTACGTCACCGGGACCGGTGCCTCCTACCAGGGCGAGCAGATCCGGGCCGTGGGCACCTTCGGGCCGCAGGACGTGATGGGGATGGCGACCGTCGTCTCCCTCGGGCTGGTCTGCGCGGTCGGGCTGGCGCTGGGCCATGGCCCTGCCCGCCGACGCGCTCTCGCGGCCGGCTGCGCGATCGCCCTGCTGCTGCCGCTCGCCCTGTCGTTCAGCCGTGGCGCGTGGATCGCCACGGCTGTGACGTGCGCGGCCCAACTGCTGCTCGCCGGGGCGCGCAGGGCGTTGAAGGTGGGGGCGGCCGTCGTCGCGGCGGGCGTGGTGCTGGTCGGCGGGTTCGGCGCCGGTACGGCGATGCTCCAGGAGCGGGTGGGCAGCATCACGCAGGTCACCGACTCGCCCGACCAGTCGGTGACCGACCGCTACACGATGTGGGCGGCGGCGGCCGGCATGTGGCGCGAGCGGCCGCTGACCGGCGTGGGCCTGAAGGGCTTCCCCGAACACCGGGACGGGCACGCCTCGCTGGCCCTGTCCTCGGGCAGCGAGACCGACGGCGCGGGCGCGGGGTACCGCAAGCAGCCGCTGCTGTCCCCGCACAACATGTACCTGCTGATCCTGGCCGAGCAGGGGCTGATCGGGCTGATCGCGCTGGCGGGGAGCTGGCTGTCCCTGCTCGTCCTGGGGCTGCGCGGGCTCCGTGCGGTACGGCGCTCCGGTGCGGCGCCCGGGACGGACTGCGCGCTGGTCGCCTGCGGGCTGCTGGTGTGGCAGCTGACCGATTTCGCGTACGCCGACATCGGCGGGCCCTCGACCGTACTGACGGCGGTGTGCTTCGGGCTGGCGGGCTGGTGGGCGCTCGGGGCCGGGGCCGGGGACGGGGACGGGTCTGAGTCTGGGGCCGGGTCCGAGGCCAAGCCCGGGTCGGTGCCTGTGCCCGGGTCCGGGTCCGGTTCCGGTTCCGGTTCCGGGCCTCGGCCTGGGGCCGAGTCCGGGCCCGGTGCTGAGGAGGTGTCGGCGCGATGAAGGTGACGCCCTTCCGGGCCGCGCGGTCCCCCTCCGTCCCGCCGGCCCGGTCCGCCGCGCCGGACGCGGACACCTTGGCGGCGGCCGAGGGCCGGTCCTCCGGGGGCTTCCTCGCCCGGGCCGCGCTGCTCACGGCCGTGCTGTCGGTGGCCGGGTCGGTGCTCGGGCTGGCCCGGGACCAGGCGCTCGCCCGCCTGTTCGGGGCCGGCAGTGAGACGGACGCCTTCCTGGTGGCGTGGACCGTGCCGGAGTTCGCGGCGACGCTGCTGATCGAGGACGGGCTGGCCTTCGCGCTGGTCCCGATGTTCAGCCTGGCCCTGGCCCGCCGCGCGCAGGGCGCCCCCGGCGACCCGGTCCGCGCGCTGGTCGCCTCGACCCTGCCCCGGCTGGCGCCGGCCTTCGTCGCGGTCGGCGCGCTGGTCGTCGTCTGCGCACCCCAGCTGGTCCGGGCCCTGGCGCCGGGGCTGCCCGACCACGCCCTCGCCGTGGACTGCACCCGGCTCACCGCCACCTGCGTCGTCAGCTTCGGACTCGCCGGGTACTGCAGCGCCGCCCTGCGGGCGCACCGCCGGTTCCTGGCGCCGGCGGCGATCTACGTCGCCTACAACGTCGGCATCATCACCGCGATGTTCGTGCTCGGCGGGCGCTGGGGGGTGCGCTCGGCGGCGGTCGGGGTCGCGGCGGGCGGCTTCCTGATGGTGGCGGCGCAGCTGCCCTCACTGCTGCGGCAGCTGCGGCGCCGGGACGACGGCGTCGAGCGGCCGGCGGGCACCGGGGACCAGGCGCGTCCGCTCGCCCTCGCCCTGTTCGGCACCGTGCTGCTCTTCGCGCTGTGCCGTCAGTCGCAGGTGCTCATCGAACGGTTCCTCGCCTCCGGGCTCCCCTCCGGCGCCATCTCGCACCTGAACTACGCGCAGAAGGTGGCCCAGATTCCGATGACGCTGTCGCTGATGCTGTGCACGGTCACCTTCCCGGTGGTGGCCCGGGCGATGGCCGACGGCGACACCGAACGCGCCCGCGACCGGGTCGAGCGGGACGTGGCGCTGGCGGCCTGTCTGGTGCTGCTGGGCGCGGCCACGGTCGTCGCCTGCGCGCCGCAGATGATCGAACTCCTCTTCCAGCGCGGCGCCTTCACGGCGGCCGACACGGCGGCGACCGCGGACGTCATGCGCGTGTACGCCCTCGGGCTGCTCGGCCAGACCGTGGTGGGCGCGCTCGCCCGCTCCTACTTCTCGGCGGGCCGCGCCAGCTGGTACCCGCTCGCCGCGATGACCGCGGGCATCGCCGCCACGGCGGGCATCGGCGCCCGGGCGGTCGGCCCCTGGGGAGTGACCGGCATCGCGGCCGCCAACGCCGCCGGCATCACCGTCACCGCCGCCCTGCTGCTCGCCGGGATGGGCCCGCGCAGCGTCCCGGTCCGCGTCCGGCGCGTTCTGGGCGACCTGGTCAGGCCGGTGCTGGCGGCGGCCGGGGCGACCGTCGTGGGCGCGCCGGTCGCGGGCCTGTTCACCGTGCCGGCCGTCTCCCTCGCCGCCGGCGTGGTGACCGTCGTCGGCGTCTTCGTCCTGCTCGGCCGGGTCCTGCGCGTCCAAGGCGTCGTACCGGCCCTCGATTTCGTCCGCTCCGTCACACGAAGGCTCCCGCATGGCCGCTTCGGCTTCCGTTCCCGCGTCCTCATCCGCTTCCGCGACCGTTTCCCCTTCCGCGGCCCCCGCTGACGCCCCCACGCCTCCCGGCGTTCGCGCCCGCCCCGGCGTCCGCACGCGCCCCGGCACCGTCCCCTGGGTGGCGATGTACCACTCCGTCGGCGACTGCTCGGACGACCCGTACCGCATCACGGTCACGCCCGACCGGCTCGACGCGCAGCTCGGCTGGCTGCGGCGGCGCGGGCTGCGCGGTGTGCCGGTCGCCGAGCTGCTGGCCGCCCGGGCCCGGGGCGGTGGCCGCGACCTGGTGGGGCTGACGTTCGACGACGGGTACGCCGACTTCGTCGAGCACGCGCTCCCGTGCCTGCGCCGCTGGGATTGCGGCGCCACCCTCTTCGTGCTGCCGGGCCGGCTCGGCGGCGACAACGCGTGGGACCCGCTCGGCCCGCGCAAGCCGCTGCTCACGGCCGACGGCATCCGGCGCGCCGCCGCCGAGGGCGTCGAGATCGGCTCGCACGGCCTCACCCATGTGGACCTGACCAAGGCGGACGACGCCACGCTGAAGGCCGAGACCGCCGAAAGCAGAGCACTGCTCTCGGATTTGATCGGTGCTCCGGTATCCGGCTTCTGCTACCCCTATGGCGCCGTCGACACCCGCGCCGCCGACGCCGTACGCGCCGCCGGTCACACCTACGCCTGCGCCATCGACCCCGGCCCGCTGACCGGCCCGCACGCCCTGCCCCGCGTGCACATCGGGCAGCGGGACACGGCCGTACGCCTGCTGCTGAAGACCCGGCTGCACCGCCTGCGCCGCCGCGCCGCGGCCGGGGTCTGACAGGGAGGGGCACGAAGGACATGAAGGCCCTGCACATCATCACCGGCCTCGGCGTCGGCGGCGCCGAACAGCAACTGCGGCTGCTCCTGCGCCACCTCCCCGTCGACTGCGACGTCGTGACGCTCACCAACCCGGGCGCGGTCGCCGACGGACTGCTGGCCGACGGCGTGAACGTCGTCCACCTCGGCATGACCGGCAACCGCGACCTGGCCGCGCTGCCCCGCCTGACCCGCCTCATCCGCACCGGCGGCTACGACCTCGTGCACACCCACCTCTACCGCGCCTGCCTCTACGGCCGCGTCGCCGCCCGCCTGGCCGGCGTCCGCGCCGTCGTCGCCACCGAACACTCCCTCGGCGACTCCCAGATGGAGGGCCGCCCGCTCACCCCCGGCATCCGCGCCCTCTACCTGGCCGGGGAGCGGCTGGGCAGCGCCACGGTCGCCGTCTCCCCCACCGTCGCCGACCGGCTGCGGCGCTGGGGCGTGCCCGCGCCCCGCATCGAGGTCGTCCCCAACGGCGTAGACCTGGCCCGCTTCCGCTTCGACCCAGTCGCGCGGCTGCGCACCCGCCGCCGTCTCGGCCTGCCCCAGGGCGCGTACGTCGTCGGCGGCGTGGGCCGGCTGACCACGGCCAAGCGGTTCGACGTCCTGGTCCGCGCCCTGGCCCGGCTCCCGGAGGACTGCTGGCTGCTGCTGGTCGGCGGCGGCCCCGAGGAGCACGTCCTGCGCCGCACCGCCCGCGAGGCCGGGGTCGCCGACCGCGTCCTGCTCACCGGCGAACGCCCCTACGTGACCGACGGCTCCCCCGGCCCCGACCTGCCGTCCCTGGCCTCCGCGATGGACGTGCTCGCCTCGCCGTCGCCGGAGGAGGCCTTCGGCCTGGCGGTGGTGGAGGGCCTCGCGTCGGGACTGCCGGTGCTCTACGCCTCCTGCCCGGCGATCGAGGACCTGCCCCCGGCCGCCGCGGTCACCGCCCGGCGTGTCACCGGTGGCGAGGAGGAGTTCGCCCGCGTCCTCACCGAGGTCCGCGCGTCCGCCGGCCCGGGCCCCGGCCCGCGCACCGTCCCCGAGGCCGCCCGCCACTACTGCGTCACCCGAAGCGCCGCCCAGCTGATGGACGTGTACGCGACCACCCTCACGCACCCGTTGTCCCCGGCACCCCAGGGAGTCAGTTCCGCATGACCGAGCCCCTCACCCAGTCCCCGGCCGAGCCCGCGGAGCGGAACGAGGCCGAGCAGCCCGCCCGCCCCCGACGCGCACGCACCGCCCTGCACGGCGTCCTGCGCCGCTTCCGGTCCCTGCCGCCCTGGTCCCCGCTCGCGGCCGGCGTCCTCGCCGGCGGACTGCTCGGCGCCGGCTACGGCCTGGTCGCCACCCCGCGGTACACGGCCACCAGTTACGTGGTCGCCGTCCCCACCGACAAGTCCGACCCGGCGTCCGCGCTGGGCTTCGCACAGGCCTACGGCCGGGTCGCCACCCAGCTCGCGGTGCTCGGGGACGCGCAGATGCTGGCGGGCGTGCCGGTGGCGACGCTGGAGGAGAACGTCCGCACGGCGACCTCGCCGGACGCGCCGATGGTCTCGGTGACGGCCACCTCCGCGCACCCGGACGAGGCCGCCGACATGGCCAACGCGGTCGCCGGCGCGCTCACCGAGCACGCGGACGCCGCCGCCGACGACACCCATGTGGAGCTGCGGCGGTTCGCGCGCGCCACCGAGCCCACCGAGGCGTCCTCGGCCTCGGCCGCCGTGACGGGGCTGGTGGGCGCGAGCGCGGGCGGTCTGCTCGGCGGTCTCGCGCTGCTGGTCCG
>NZ_RAIF01000012.1:1090217-1091760 GCF_003671715.1 Streptomyces sp. E2N166
CGCCGACCGCCTGGACCGGGTCCGTGACTGCCGTACGGCCATTACCTGCTCCTTTCGTCGCCCCGAAATTCTTACTGCTTACTGACACTCAGTCATATGAAATGCCATCACGCCACCGCCGCTACGGCTTTCGAGTGCACTGATCGCCCGCACCGGTGACCCGAATCGAATGCGAAGGAAGAACCCCGTGTCGCTGTTCGACACCCGCGTCCCCGCCGTTCTGCTGCGGACCGACCGGAATCCCTTTCACCACGGAACGCTGGGTGCCGTGCGTTCGCTCGGCCGCGCGGGCGTGGACGTACACGTGGTCGCCGACTGCGCGCAGAGCCCGGTCCGCGCCTCCCGCTATGTGAGCCGGCTGCACACTCCGCCGCCGCCCGGGGCGGCGCCCGCCGACATCGCGGTGGTCCTGCGGCGCGTCGCCGCGCGGATCGCGCGTCCCGCCGTGCTGATCCCGATGGACGACGCGTGTGCCGTCGCGGTGGGGCGGCTGCGGGCGGAGCTGGCGCCCGCGTACCTGCTGCCCGACCTGCCGGGCGCGCTGCCCGAGCGGGTGGCCGACAAGGCGGAGCTGGCCGGCGTGTGCGCGTCCCTGGACGTGCCGCACCCCGAGACACTGGTCCCGGACGGCCCGGCCGAGGCCGCCCGTGCCGCCTGGCGGCTGGGGCTGCCGGTGGTGGCGAAGTGGAGCCGGCCCTGGCTGGTGCCTCCGGGCGGCGGGCTGCGCAGCACCGTGCTGGTGCGTTCGGCGCGGGAGGCCGGGGAGCTGTACCGGCGGGCCGAGGAGGCGGGCAGCCGGCTGCTGCTCCAGGCGTTCCTGCCGCCGGGGCCGGACCGCGACTGGTTCTTCCACGGGTACGCCGACCGCACCGGCGCGGTCCGGGCGGGCGGTCCCGGCCGCAAGACGCGCGCCAGGCCGCGTGGCGCCGGTCTGACGGCGGTCGGCCGCTGGACGCCGAACCCGCAGGTGCAGGCCCTGGCCGAGCGGGTCACCGGCGAGCTGGGCTACCGGGGCATCCTCGACCTCGACTTCCGCCGCTGCGGTACGACGGGCCGCTATCACCTGCTCGACTTCAACCCGCGTCCCGGCGCCCAGTTCCGGCTGTTCACCGACACCGCCGGGCTGGACGTCGTACGCGCCCTGCACCTGGACCTGACCCACCGAGCCCTGCCGGACGGGGCGCCGCAGCCGGGGCGGGCGTTCGTGGTGGAGAACTACGCGCCGCTGAGCGCCCTGCGCCCGGCCCCCGGCGGACGCGAGCTGGCCTGGCACGCACCGGACGACCGGGCACCGGGACGGGCCCTGTGGACCCTGTGGGGGCGCCACGTGACCGCACGCCTGCTGGACCGCCTGCGCCGCGAGGACGGCCGCCCGCGCACGGGGGCACCGGCCCGTGCCCGCGTGGTGCGCCAGGCGACCTCCCCCTCCCCGGGCCGCTCCGACCGCCCGGACGACGACAGGGCGGGCAGCCGCTGACCGGCCGCTGCCGCGCGGGCACCACAACGCCCCCGGCGGACCGTGCGCGGTCGGCCGGGGGCGTTG
>NZ_RAIF01000012.1:1092193-1124765 GCF_003671715.1 Streptomyces sp. E2N166
TGGGCGGCGGCGGCTCCTCCTCGCCGTAACCCGGGGGCTCCTCCGCCTGGTTGTCGCAGGAGTTGCCGAAGACCGGGTTGAGCGCGGCGATCACGTCGACGGTGTTGCCGCAGAGGTTCACCGGCACGTCGACCGGCACCTGCGCGGCGTTGCCGGAGCCGACACCGGGCGAGCCCACGGCCGCGCCGTCCGCGGAGGCGCCGGACGGGACGCGGACGTCCTCGCCGTGCCCACCGCCGTACCCGCCGTCCGGGTCCGTACCGTCGTCACCGTGTGGCGCGCCGTGCTTCACGGAGCCGCCGGTCTGCTCGTCCGAGCTGTTCTCGCACTCGTTGCCGAAGGCGGGGTTCAGCGCGGCGACCACGTCGACGGTGTTGCCGCAGGCGTTCACCGGCACGTCGACCGGCACCTGGACGGCGTTGCCGGACGCGACGCCCGGCGAGTTCTTGGCGGCCCCGTCCGCATGCGAGTCGGCAAGGGCGGGGCTGCCGCACAGGGAAAGGATGCCCGTCGCGGCGGCTGCCGCGACCATCCCCCTGCTCAGGGTCTGTCGCACTCTGGTTGTCTTCCTGCTGGTAGCGATTGCTGCAGAAGAGGCTGCAGAAAGGGGAAAAGCCGGCCCTGAACCAAACGAGTTGGCCAAGGCCGGCCGTGACGCAGCCGGTCGGTGCGGAACGACGTCAGTCGTTCTCGCACTCGTTGCCGAACGCGGGGTTCAGCAGACCAATCACGTTGATGGTGTTGCCGCACACGTTGACGGGCACGTGGACGGGGACCTGGACGACGTTGCCGGACAGGACGCCCGGGGAGCCGACCGCGGCACCCTCGGCGCCCGCGTCGGCGAAGGCCGGGGCAGCCATGCCCAGGGCCATGATCGCGCCCGCGACGACAGCAGCGCTCTTCTTCATGAACTTTCCCTTCTCTGCGGTCATGCCTGAATGACGGCCGAAACCGCGCGAGCACAGCATTGACGGCTCGCACCATGACCTGCAGCCTGCAAACGAGGAATTGACGGCCGGAGAAACTGTGGAACAGGGTGTCCCGCGAAATTCACTCGGATACACCACTACCCGTTACAGCCGTACCTCCAGGAGAGCGACGACGTCGTTCCGCTCGCCCGGCGAAAACATGGCCCGTGTACGGCCGGGCGGCCCGCGGGGAAGTCAGCGGGCCGCCCGGTCCGAGCGGGACGGGGCTCAGCCCTCGCTGTTCGCCGACAGGACCGCCAGGTCCTCCAGGACGTGCGACACGGCACCGTCACGCTTGGCCTGCGTGGAGTTGTCGGCACACTGCTGGTTCAGGTCGTCCGCCAGAACGTTGACGTCCTGGATCGGGACGAGGTTGATGACGGCGACGTTGATGTCCTCGAGGCCGAGGCACGGCTTGTTCAGCGTGCCCTCGACCAGCGAGAGCTGCGGGCTCATGTCGCCGTCGGTCGCCGAGTTGCCGAACGACGACGAGGCGCCGTTGCCGTTGGCCACGGCCGGCCCGTTGTCGTCCCCGATGGCAAACGCCTGGGGAGCGGCGGCAGCCGTCATGCCGATCACAGAAGCGGCAGCCGCCGCGGCGACCATTGCCTTCTTGAGCACTTCGCGTTCCTTTCGTCGTAGCGACGCACTGTCCTACGGCCTCATCAACCCGGTGGGGAGTGATTGGTTGCGGGCGTTCACCCGGTTGGCCCGCACCGGAACTGGAAAACGCAGGAATATCCGCTGGAACGCGCAGCGGTACGCGTATCCGCACACATTTGCCGTTGTGGGCCGACGGAGTGAACGGGAGAAACCCGAACGCACCCACGGAGTTGACCAGAGGGCTCCGGTGGACGGGGTTTCCTCAGAAAGGACTGGCCAGTGATCAAGAAGGTTGTTGCCTACGCGGCGATCGCCGCCTCCGTCATGGGGGCCTCCGCTGCCGCGGCCCCGCAGGCTATGGCGATCGGCGACGACAGCGGCCCCGTCTCCGCGAACGGAAACGGCGCCTCGCAGTACTTCGGCAACTCGGCGACCCACGGCAACATGAGCCCGCAGATGGCGCTCATCCAGGGCTCCTTCAACAAGCCGTGCCTCGCCGTCAGCGACGTCCCGGTCAGCGTCATCGGCCTCGTCCCGATCCAGGACCTCAACGTCCTGGGCGATGACATGAACCAGCAGTGCTCCGAGAACTCCACGCAGGCCAAGCGCGACGGTGCGCTGGCGCACCTCCTGGAGGACGTCTCGATCCTGTCCTCCAACGGCGAGGGCGGCAAGGGCTGACATCGGCCGAGGGGCGGGCCGCCGAGCACATCGGCGGCCCGCCCCTTTCGCATGCCCTGACCGTGCCGCTCGCTCAGCTGCCCGGCGCCGCGTAGAGCGCCTCGATCTCGTCCGCGTACGCCGCCACCGCCGCGTGCCGTTTCACCTTCAGTGACGGGGTCAGCAGCCCGTTCTCCTCGGTGAACTCGCCCTCGACGAGCCGGAAGGCGCGGATGGACTCGGCCCGGGAGACGGCGGCGTTGGCGTGGTCGACGGCCTTCTGGACGTCGGCGCGGATCCGCTCGTCCCGTACGACCTCGGACATCGGGGTGTCGGCGGGCAGCCCACGGACCGACAGCCAGTGGGCGACGGCGTCCGGGTCGAGGGTGACCAGGGCGGCGACGAAGGGCCGGTTGTCGCCGACGACGAGGCACTGGGCGACGGGCGGGCGGCTGCGCAGGCGGTCCTCCAGGACGGCCGGGGAGACGTTCTTGCCGCCGGAGGTGACCAGGAGGTCCTTCTTGCGGCCGGTGATGGTCAGGTAGCCGTCGGCGTCGAGGGAGCCGAGGTCACCGGTGGCGAACCAGCCGTCGGTGAGGGCGGCGGCGGTGGCCTCCGGGTTGTTCCGGTAGGCCCCGAAGACGATCCCGCCCTTGATGAGCACCTCGCCGTCGTCGGCGATGCGCACGGCCGTGCCGGGGACCGGGGGGCCGACGGTGCCGGGGCGGGGCCCCAGGGGCGGGACGATGGTGGCGGCGGCGGTGGTCTCGGTCAGGCCGTAGCCCTCGTAGACCATGATTCCGGCGGCGTAGAAGAACAGGTTGAGGTCGTGGTCGAGCGGGGAGCCGCCGCTGATGGCGTAGCGCATCCGGCCGCCCAGTTCCGCCCGGACCCTGCGGTAGACCAGCAGGTCGTACAGGGCCCAGCCGGCCCACAGGGCGGGGCCGGGGCCCTTGCCGCGGCCGAGGATACGCTCCAGGTGGGCGGCGCCGAAGCGGACGGCGAGGTGGTGGGCGCGGTCGAAGGAGGCGCCGCGGCCGATCTTCTCGGCGGTCGCGCGGCCCGTGTCGTGGATCTTCTCGAAGAGGTACGGGACGCCGACCAGGAAGGTCGGGCGGAACGTCTTCAGCGCGGGGCGCAGCTCGTCGGGCTTGATGCTCGGGAAGTGGCCGATCTCGATGCGGGCCAGCAGACAGGCGATCTGGATGGTGCGGCCGAGGATGTGGGCGAGGGGCAGGAAGAGGAGGGTCGAGGCGGTCTGGCCGGTGACCTCCTTGAAGATCGGGTGCAGCAGCTCGACCGTGTTGGCGGCCTCGGCGTGCAGGTTGGCGTGGGTGAGGACGCAGCCCTTGGGGCGTCCGGTGGTGCCGGAGGTGTAGCAGAGGGTCGCCACCGTGTCCGGGGTCAGGGCGGTGCGGCGCTTGGTGACCTCCTCGTCGCTCACGCCCCTGCCGAGGGCGGTGAGGTCGGCGAGCGCGCCGGCGTCGAGTTCCCAGGCGCGCGGGCCCTCGGGATGGTCGGCGGTGCCGGTCAGGACGGTGGCGGTGTTGGCGGCGGTCTCGGTGACCACGTGGCGGGCGCCGGAGTCGCGGACGATCCACTCGACCTGGTCGGCGGAGGAGGTGGCGTAGACGGGCACGGTCTGGCCGCCGGCCGCCCAGATCGCGAAGTCCAGGACCGTCCACTCGTAGCGGGTACGGGACATGACGGCGACCCGCCCGCCGGGTTCCAGGCCGGCGGCGATCAGGCCCTTGGCCACGGCGGTCACCTCGCGGGCGAACTCCGCCGCCGTGACGGGCCGCCAGACGCCGTTCACCTCGCGGCGCAGGACCACCGTGCCGGGGGCCTCGGCCGCGTTGGTGAACGGGATGTCGGCGGTGCTGCCGGTGGTGGGGCGGGACGCGAGGGGCGCGGTGCGGGCCTCGCGGACGGTGCCGTCCGCGTCCCGGACCGTTTCGGTCCGGGTGCGGGACGCCAGGTCGCCGCGCTGTTTCGCCCGTTTCAGGTCCCTGCGTACGCCCATGTCGGCTCCCGGTCGCGGATCGGAGTGGTGTTGCGCTGCCTCTTCCCGTTACTTACTTGAGAGTAAACTTACTTGTGCGTAAGGGGTCAACGGGTGCGGCTCAGGTCAGCCGGTCGGCCTGCCGGACCGCCTCGGCGAGCTGCCCGACGTCCGGGTCCTCCGTGCTGTCGGCCAGCGCGCCGGCACGTTCGGCGAGTTCGCCGAGGCGCGGTGCGCCGGGCAGGGCGCCGCCGCCCCCGTCGTACGGGGCGCGCAGCGCGTCGGCGAAGTAGGCGGCCGTCGCCGTGACCCGCAGGCCGCGGTCCGCGCCCCAGACCGAGTCGGCGAGGGTGCCGGTCTCCACGTCGCCGGACTCCTCGTGCGGGGCGCGGGTGCCCGGGTCGAGCCAGCGGACGGTGGCCGTGGCGAGGTGGCCGTCGGCGCCGGGCCGGACGCGGACGGCGTACAGGGCGGTGACGGTGTGGCCGGGGCCGACCTCGCCGCCGTCGACGCGGTCGTCGCGGAAGTCCTCGTCGGCGACCCGGCGGTTGTCGTAGCCGACGAGGCGGAACTCGGCGACCGTCTCGGGGTCGAAGGCGACCTGGGCCTTGGCGTCGCGGGCGGTCAGCTCGATGTGGCGCGGGAGTTGCTCGCTGAAGACCTCACGGGCGTCCTCGGTGTCCGACACGTACGTCGTGTGGCCGTCGCCCTTGTCGGCGAGGCGTTCCATCAGGGCGTCGCCGTAGTCGCTGCCGACGCCGACGCCGAAGAGGGTGATGCCGTGCTCGCGGCGCTCGTCCGCGATGCGTTCGAGGATGGCGTCCGCGTCGGTGTCGCCGGTGTTGGCGAGGGCGTCGGAGACGAGGACGACGCGGTTGGTGGCGCCCTCGCGGCGGCCCTCGACGGCCGTGTCGTAGCCGGTCTCGACGCCCGCGCCGAGGTTGGTGGAGTCGGTCGGCTCCAGGCTGTCGATCGCGTCGTGGACCCGGCCGCGGCGGTCGCCGAGCCGGGTCATCGGCAGCACGGTCTCGGCCTCGTCGCTGAAGGTGACGAGCGCGACCGAGTCGTCGTCGCGCAGGCGGTCGGTCATCGTGCCGAGGGACTCCTTGGCGAGGTCGAGCCGGCCGGGTTCGGCCATGGAGCCGGAGATGTCGATGACGAACGTCAGGGCGGCGGGCGGGCGTTCGCCCTCCTGCTCGGCTCCGCGGGTCGCCAGGCCCACGCGGACCAGCGACCAGTCCTCCTCGTCGGTGCGGGCGCCGTCCACCGTCACCGTGAAGCCGTCGCCGTCGGGGCGGTCGTAGTCCTGGCGGAAGCTGTTGACGAACTCCTCGGGCCGGACCGTCGACGGGTCGGGCAGCCGGCCCTCGGAGAGGGTGCGGCGGGCGTAGCCGTAGGAGGCGGTGTCGACGTCCAGGGCGAAGGTGGAGAGGTGGTCGGGGTCCGGGGCGGTCTCCCGGGAGTCCTCGGTCTCCCCGGATTCCCCGGTCGCCGTGCCGCCGTCGTAGCGCTGTTCGCCCTCGTCCCTGGGGCGGTCGGGCGCGGGCATCGGGACCGAGTCACCCCGGGAGTCGGCCGCGGACTCCTTCGTCCCCTGATCCGCGTCGCCCCCGCCCGCACAGCCGGTGAGCAGCAGGCCGCCCGCCGCCGTGAGCGCGAGCAGCGCGCCGATCGGCCTTCGTGTCCGGTACCGCTTCATCTTCCGTTCCCCCTGGTTCCGTTGACGCCGGTGTACGTGACTGTGACGGCGCGGCGGGGCGGAACGTGCGGCACGGGGCGTTACGGGTGCGTCTCGAAGTGGGCACGGCGGCGGACCGTCGAGACCGGTGGGTGACCCTCCGGTGACCTGGGCGAGGTCTCCACGACGGAGCGGGGCCGGGGAAGGTCGCCGGGATCCCGGTGCCGGTGCCCTCGACGACCTCCCCGGACGACGCTTCCTAGGACACGATGTCCTTGCGGGCGAATCCCCGGAAGGCGAGGGCGAACAGCACGAGCGCGTACGTCACCGACAGCGACGTGCCCTGGATCAGGCGGGTCCAGTCCAGCTCGGGCCGGACCGTGTCGAGCCAGGCGTACTGCCAGTGCGCGGGCAGGAAGTCGCGCCAGTCGCCGAGGGCGGTCACCTCGTCCAGGACGTTGCCGATGATGGTCAGGCCGACCGCGCCGCCGACCGCGCCGAGCGGCGCGTCCGTCTTGGTGGAGAGCCAGAACGCCAGGGCCGCGGTGACCAGTTGCGAGACGAAGACGTACGCCACCGTGATGGCCAGGCGCTCGGCCGCGGTGCCGGTGGGCAGGCTGCCGCCGGTGGGCAGCTCCAGCGGCCCCCAGCCGTAGGCGGCCGAGCCGACGGCGAGCGCGACCAGCGGCAGCAGGACGATCGCGGCGAGGCTGAGGGTGAGGGCGACGACCAGCTTGGACCAGAGCAGGCGGGCGCGGGGCACCGGAGCCGCGAGCAGATAGCGCAGGGACGACCAGCCGGCCTCCGAGGCGACCGTGTCCCCGAAGAACAGGGCGACGGGCACGACGAGGAGGAAGCCCGCGGAGGCGAAGAGGTTCACCGCGGCGAAGTTGGCCCCGGACGCGGTGGCCGAGTCCATCAGGCTGATCCGGTCGTTCGCGCCGCCCGGCTCGCCGCCGATCCGGAAGGCGACGAGCAGGACGAACGGCAGGGCGAACAGAATGCCGCCCATGACGAGTGTGCGGCGCCGCTTCAGCTGCCGGACCAGCTCGACCCGCACGGGCAGCGTGCGGCCCGCGCGGTAGCCCTCGGCGGCCTCCTGGGGGCCGGCGGGCGCGGCGCGTTCGGCCAGCGTGCTCATGCCGGGTCTCCGATCAGGGTGAGGAAGGCGTCCTCGAGGCGCCGGTGGGGGCCCACCGACTCCACGGGCACGTCCAGGCGTACGAGTTCGGCGATCAGGTCCCGTGCCGCTCCCCCGCTGTCGAGGCGGACCAGCAGACCGCCGTCGGTGGCGGCGGCGGAGGCCACGCCCGGCAGGGTGGCGACCTTCTCGACGAGGGGCGCGTCCACACGTGCGGAGGTGCCCACGAGCAGCGTGTCGCCGGAGCCGACGATCTCGCCGACCGGGCCGGCCTGGACGAGCCTGCCGTGGTCCATGACGACCAGGTGGGTGCAGGTCTGCTCGACCTCGGCCAGCAGGTGGCTGGAGACGATCACCGTGCGGCCGGCCGCCGCGTAGCGGATCATCACCTCGCGCATCTCGCGGATCTGCGGCGGATCCAGGCCGTTGGTCGGCTCGTCCAGGATCAGCAGGTCGGGCAGGCCCAGCATGGCCTGGGCGATGGCGAGGCGCTGACGCATCCCCTGGGAGTAGGTGCGCACCGCGCGGGCGAGCGCGTCGCCGAGGCCGGCGATCTCCAGGGCCTCGTCCAGGTGGGCGTCCTCGGGCGGGCGGCCGGTGGCCCGCCAGTACAGCTCCAGGTTCTCGCGGCCGGACAGGTGCGGCAGGAAGCCCGCGCCCTCGACGAACGCGCCGACGCGGGAGAGCACGGGGGCGCCGGGCGCGATGGCGTGGCCGAAGACGCGGACCTCGCCGCCGTCCGGCGCGATCAGGCCCATCAGCATGCGCAGGGTCGTCGTCTTGCCGGCGCCGTTCGGCCCGAGCAGTCCCAGTACCTGGCCCTTGTCCACCCGGAACGACAGGTCCCGGACGGCGTACCGGTCGGTGGACTTGGCGTACCGCTTGCTGAGGTCCGTGATCTGGAGCGGTACCTCGGCCAGCGCGGGGTCGGGCGGCGGGGCCGTGGTGCGGCGGCGGGCGGTCAGCAGCAGGGCCGCGGCGACGGCGGCTCCCGCGAGGGGCGCCCACCAGACCCAGGCGGGCAGCCCGGCCACCTGTCCGGTCCCGCCGAGTGCCGTCGGCACCTTCAGATCGCCCTTGAGGGAGACGGTGTACGTGGCGGGGGCGGCCGGTGAGGCGTAGCCGAGGTCGGTGGAGGAGAGGACCAGGCGCAGCCGGTGGCCGCTCTCGATCTCGTGGTCGACGGCCGGCAGGGTGATCTCCACGTCCTTGCCCGCTCCGGCCTCCGCCACCCTGATGGGTGTGACCAGTTGGGAGGGGAGCACCTGCTGGGCGCCGCCGGGGGCGACGTCGTACACCTTGGCGAAGAGTACGGCCTCGTCGCGGGTGGACTTCACGTGGACGGTCGCGGTCGGGGAGCCGGTGATCTGCAGGTCGTCCCGGAGCGGCGCCGACTCGAAGGCGGCGAACTGGCCGGGGAAGTCCAGGGAGACGCCGAGTCCGAGCGAGGAGAGCTGGGACAGACCGCCGGAGCCGCCGATTCCGGGCAGTGCGGAGACGGCGGGCGGGCTGGCGCCGGCCGGGTTGTCGAAGCTCTGCTCGCGTCCGCGCAGTTCGACCGGGCGGAGTTCCTCGCCCAGGCCGGGGTACGAGTCGGCGCTCACACCCTCCAGGCGGGGTTCGCCGTCGCCGCTGCCGGAGCCGAGGGTGCGGCTGACGCGGAAGCCGGGGCCGGTGCCCGCCGACTCGTCGCCCTTCAGATAGCGGTCGAACCACGCCCCGACGCGGGCCTGGACCCGGTCCGTCTCCATGTCGCCGCCGTCGTGGCCGCCCGAGATCCAGTCGACGGCCACCGGGGCGCCGTTGGCACGGATCGCCTTCGCGGCCCGGTCGGCCTGGCCGAGCGGGAAGAGGGAGTCGGTCTGGCCCTGCATCAGCAGCGTGGGCACGTCGATACGGTCGCCGACGGCCTGCGGGCTGCGTTGGCCGAGCAGTTCCACGGCCTCCGGGTCCGGCTGCCCGGACTCGGCGACCCGCTGGTACATGCGGCAGAGCTGGTCCTCGAACCGGTCGCAGCCGCCGCCCAGGTTGACGAAGAGGCCGGCCCACAGCTTCTTGAAGACGCCGTTCGGGAAGAGGGCGTCCGAGAGGTTCCAGTACGTTATGGCGGGGGCGATGGCGTCGACCCGCTGGTCGTGCCCGGCGGCCAGCAGCGCGACCGCGCCGCCGTAGGAGCCGCCGGCGACGCCCACCCGCGGGTCGCCCTTCTCGTCCAGCCGGACCTGCGGCTGCTTCGCCAGCCAGTCGATCAGCCGGGACACGTCGGCGACCTCGCCGTCCGGGGAATTCAGTCCGATCTTCCCCGTGGACTTCCCGAAGCCGCGCGCCGACCAGGTCAGGACCGCGTACCCGTCCTGTGCGAGGCTCTCCGCCTGCTCCCGTACGTCGGCCTTGCTGCCGCCGAAGCCGTGCGCGAGCAGGACGGCCGGGCGGTCGCCGCCGGGGCCCGCCGTGAAGTAGGAGGTGTCCAGGCGCACCCCGTCGCCCACGGCCATGACCCGGTCGGCGCGTCGCACCGGGGGCGCGTCGTCGCCGGCGACGGCCGTCCATGTCCCGGCGCCGGCGAGCACGACGACGGCGGCCGCGGCGGTGAGCATCCGCCGCGGCCCCCGTAGCAGCCCGCGCACGCGGGGCAGTCGAAGATCCATGCGTCAACGGTACGGGCCGCCGCCGACAACAGAGGCAGCCCGGGGGCTGAACCGCCGCCCCTCCCACGGAAGTACGGCACCGGTGCGGCGTACCACGGGCGCGGTAGGGCCGGTTGCGCGCCGAACCGGCTGCGGGAGCGCTGGTCACGGCCCGGCGGGCTCCCGGACGTCCCAAGAACGTGGAGGCGGGGGGCACGCACGAGAGCGTCAGGAGAGTGCCGCCGACGACCCCGACGGAGCGTTTGAGCGTCCGGGACTCCGGCGGGGCCGAAAGGTCCGGGGGCGCCGCGGCGACGGTCTCGCAATACGTCGACCGATGCCGCCGGAACGCTCGAAAACGGCATCAGGATCCTTCCCGTAAGGCGCCCTTGAGGCGTACGGGAACCGTAGGGAACGGGGCAGCAAAAGCGTCCCGTCGTGCGGTATCCGGACGCTGTCGGTGAGGGCCGGTAGAGTCCCGGGCACAGGTGAATCACAGCAACGAAGCAACGGGTGGGGACTCATGAAGCTGACATACACCGCTGCCTGGGTGGGGCTGACGGCGGCGGCGATGGTCGCGGCGACCGCGTGCGGCTCGGAGGGCGCCAAGACGGCCGCCGAGAGCGCCGACAAGGCGGCCGACACGGCCGTGAGCAAGGCCGACACGATCATGGCCGCGCTCTCGCGGGCCACCGACCGGACCGAGGAGCTGGGCTCCGCCGAGGTCAGGACGACGACCGACCTGGGCACCGGTGAGCCGGTCTCCATGGACGGCACCTACTCCTGGGGCGACGGCTACGCGCTCGACGTCGAGATGGACACCGAGGCCGCGCAGATGCAGGAGCTCACGGACTCCCCGACCGTGCGCACCCTGTTCGTGGACGGCGCCTACTACTACGACATCGACCCCCAGCCCGCCGGCCCGCTCGCGGGCAAGGAGTGGATGAAGATCGACGGGTCGGCCGTGTTCGGCGAGTCGGGCGCCGCCGCGATGAGCGGGGGCGGCGGCGCCAGCCCGGCGGACTCCATGAAGGGCCTCAAGTACGCGAGCGACGTCGACGACCTCGGCGAGGAGACCGTCAACGGCAAGTCCACGACCCACTACCGGGCCGTGCTCGACCAGGAGGACATGGGCAAGTTCAAGGAGGCCTTCAGCGGCGCCGACAGTCTGCTCAACTCCACCACCGGCGGTGGCTCGATCACCATGGACATCTGGGTGGGCGACAAGGACCTGCCGGTGCGCCTGAAGCAGGAGTTCGGCGCCATGGAGGTCACCATGGACTTCGACAAGTTCGGCGCCACCAAGGAGATCGCGGCCCCGCCCGCCGAGCAGACCGGCGACCTCACGGAAGAAGTGAAGAACTCCGGAGTGCAGCAGGGCTGACACACGCGCCGGTGCCTTCGCCCCACCGGGTGGGACGGAGGCACCGTGCGTCTCGGGCCCGCCGCGTCTCAGTGGTTGCGCGGGAAGCCCAGGTCCACGCCGGCCGGGCCGTCGGCCGGGTCCGGCCAGCGGGTGGTGACGACCTTGCCGCGGGTGTAGAAGTGCGTGCCGTCGTTGCCGTAGATGTGGTGGTCGCCGAAGAGCGAGTCCTTCCAGCCGCCGAAGGAGTGGTAGCCCACGGGGACCGGGATCGGGACGTTCACGCCGACCATGCCGGCCTCGACCTCCAGCTGGAAGCGGCGGGCCGCGCCGCCGTCCCGGGTGAAGATCGCGGTGCCGTTGCCGAAGGGGGACGCGTTGATGAGCGCGATGCCCTCCTCGTAGGTCTCGGCGCGCAGCACGCACAGGACCGGGCCGAAGATCTCGTCCTGGTAGGCCCTCGCCGTGGTCGGCACCCGGTCCAGCAGGGAGATGCCGATCCAGTGGCCGTCCTCGTGGCCGTCGACCGTGTGTCCGGTGCCGTCCAGGACGACCTCGCAGCCCTCGGCCGCCGCGCCCTCGACGTAGGACGCCACCTTGTCGCGGTGCGCCGCGGTGATGAGGGGGCCCATCTCCGACGCCGGGTCGTCGCCGGGGCCGATCTTGATCTTCTCGGCGCGCTCGCGGATCTTCTCGACCAGCTCGTCGCCGACGGCGCCGACCGCGACGACCGCGGAGATCGCCATGCAGCGCTCGCCGGCCGAGCCGTAGGCCGCGCTCACCGCCGCGTCGGCCGCCGCGTCGAGGTCGGCGTCCGGCAGCACCAGCATGTGGTTCTTGGCGCCGCCGAGCGCCTGCACCCGCTTGCCGTTCGCGGAGGCGGTGGTGTGGATGTAGCGGGCGATCGGGGTCGAGCCGACGAACGAGACCGCCTTGACGTCCGGGTGCTCCAGCAGGCGGTCCACGGCCACCTTGTCACCGTGCACGACGTTGAAGACGCCGTCCGGCAGACCGGCCTCGGAGAGCAGCTCGGCGATCCTCATCGCGGCCGACGGGTCCTTCTCGCTCGGCTTGAGCACGAAGGTGTTGCCGCAGGCGATGGCGATGGGGAACATCCACATCGGCACCATCGCCGGGAAGTTGAACGGCGTGATGCCGGCGACCACGCCGAGCGGCTGCCGGATCGAGGACACGTCGACGCGGGTGGCGACCTGCGTCGACAGCTCGCCCTTGAGCTGCACGGTGATGCCGCAGGCCAGGTCGACGATCTCCAGGCCGCGCGCGACCTCGCCGAGCGCGTCGGAGTGCACCTTGCCGTGCTCGGCGGTGATCAGCTCGGCGATCTCGTCGCGGTGGGCGTCCAGCAGCGCCCGGAACTTGAAGAGGATCGAGGTGCGCTGCGCCAGCGAGGACTGCCCCCAGGTCAGGTACGCGTCCTTGGCGGCGGCGACCGCGGCGTCCACCTCGTCGACGGAGGCGAAGGCGACCTTCGTGGTGACCGCGCCGGTGGCCGGGTTGGTCACCGGCCCGTACGTGCCCGAGGCGCCTTCGGCGGTCTTGCCGCCGATCCAGTGGTTGACGATGTTCGTCATGACCGAGAACTCCTTCACAGATGGCGGCGACGGGTCGAGACGTGCCGTTGGTCCAGCTCACGGGCCGTGACCGGCGACGATCGGGTCGCGGTTACGGCCATGGGTCCATCCCAGCAGCCGGGCGCGCCGGGCGCGCCCGACACTCTGTATGCGGTTTGGGTGTCCGCGTAGACACGTGGGGCAGTGCCGGCGGCCCGCACGGCGACGGGACGCGGAAACCTCCGGCGCGGGGCCGGTGCGAGCGGGGAGTCGGCGCTCGGACTTCGCTCCTGCCAGGGCGAAGCGGCCTTCCCGCGCCGGAGGCGTTGGGTGGGAGAACCGGCGACGGCGGGACGGGACTCGGGCCCCGGCGATCGGGTCGTGCGCCATCGCGTTCCCCTTCGTGCCCGTGGTTGCCTGCCCGCCGTTGCGTCTCCCCCCGGTTTCTAGCCCCGCGCGTGCGGCCTGTCAATGTTTTGTCCGGACATTCGGACGACATGGCCGACGACATGGTCCGGGTGGCGGTCCGCCCGCGCGCACGGGACTGCCCGGGCATCCGAAGTCAACGCGCCGCGCCCGGGCTCCGGCGCATCCCTTTGCGGCACTCCTGTCACAAAGACGCCCTTCGTGTCACACATGTCACGGGCGGGCGGGTCTTCCGTCACACCCGGGAACGGCCCCTGACCGTCCTCCGCTCCACGTCGTTCACCCCGCACAGGCTTGGTGATCGCCAGCGCAGCGCCCGGCTCCCCCCGGCGGCCGTCCCCGGTCGCCGCCGCGGTGCGCGCAGGGAGGTGCGACTAGTGACCGACCGAAGGCTCTGGTCCTACAAGGACATCGCGGCCCACATCCGGGTCCAGCCGGACACCGTGCGGTCGTACCGCAAGCACGGGCTGCTGCCCCCGCCCGACCACGTGGAGGGCGGGAAGCCCTACTGGTACGCGGACACGATCCGGGCCTGGGTGGCGTCCCGCCCCCGCAACCGGAACCGGTAGACGAAGCCGGCGGACGAAGCCGGTCGAAGGAGCCGGCGGACGTAGCCGGTGGACCGGAAAACCGTTCTGTGCCCCACGGTCTCGTGGGGCACAGTGCCGTACATGGACTTCTCCGTGAAACCCGTCCTGACCGGCGACAGGACCGTACTGCGACCGTTCACCGAGGCCGACGCCGAGCAGATGTGGGAGATCATCAACGACCCCGAGGTCGAGCGCTTCACCGGCCCACCGGGACACGAACTCACCCCGGAGCTGCTCCGCGCCTGGTACGGCTCCCGCGGCGCCCAGCCCGACCGGCTCGACCTGGCGGTCACCGATCCCGCCGACGGGGGACTCCTCGGCGAGGTCGTACTCAACGAATGGGCGCCCGAGAGCCGTACCTGCACCTTCCGCACCCTAATCGGCCCGCGGGGCCGCGGCCGGGGGATCGGCACGGAGGCGACCCGGCTGATCGTCGGGTACGGCTTCGAGGAACTCGGTGTGCACCGCGTCCAGTTGGAGGCCTACGCCTACAACCACCGGGCCCTGCGGGTCTACGAGAAGGTCGGGTTCGTGATGGAGGGGGTCCGGCGCGAGGTGGAGTGGCGCGACGGCGCGTGGGTGGACGAGGTGCTGATGGCCGTCCTCGACCACCAGTGGGCCGCGCATCGCGGGCACCCCCGGACCGGCAGCTCACGCCCCGGGGCCGGCGTCACGGCTCGATGACCGTCACCCCCGCGCCGGGCGCCGTCCCCATCGCGGCCAGTGCGGCCGGGACCGCGTCCAGCCCGATGGTGGACGTCACCAGCAGGTCGGGCCGGAGCGTTCCCGCGCGGACCAGTTCCAGCATCGGCGGGTAGGTGTGCGCGGCCATCCCGTGGCTGCCGAGGAGTTCGAGCTCCAGGGCGACGGCTCGGGCCATCGGCACCGGTGTGGTGCCGTCCGGCGAGGGCAGCAGCCCGACCTGGACGTGCCGGCCGCGGCGGCGCAGGCCGTTCACGGACGCTGCGCAGGTGACGGGCGAGCCGAGGGCGTCGAGGGAGAGGTGGGCGCCGCCGCCGGTGAGGTCGCGGACCGCCGCCGCCGTCTCCGGCGTCCGGGCCGCGTCCACGCACTCCGCCGCGCCGAACGCCCGCGCCAGCTCCAGCGCCCGGGGCGACACGTCCACGGCGACGACCCGCGCGCCCGCGGCCGCCGCGATCATCACGGCCGACAGGCCGACGCCGCCGCAGCCGTGCACCGCGACCCACTCCCCCGCCGCGAGACGCCCCTGCTGCACCACGGACCGGAACGCCGTGGCGAACCGGCAGCCGAGGGAGGCGGCCGTCGCGCACGACATGCCCTCGGGGACGGCGACGAGGTTGACGTCGGCGTGGTCGAGGGCCACGTACTCGGCGAAGGAGCCCCAGTGGGTGAAGCCGGGCTGGCTCTGGCGTTCGCACACCTGCTGGTCGCCCGCCGCACACGCCCCGCAGCTCCCGCAGGCGCAGACGAAGGGCACGGTCACACGGTCGCCGGGCCGCCACCCGGTCACGCGGTCGCCGACCGCCGCCACGACACCGGCGAGTTCGTGACCGGGCACGTGCGGCAGCTCGATGTCCGGATCGTGCCCCTGCCAGCCGTGCCAGTCGCTGCGGCACAGCCCGGTCGCCTCGACGCGGACCACGACGCCGTGCGGCGCGGGCTCCGGGTCGGGCACCTCCCGTACCTCGGCAGGCTCCCCGAACCGCTCGAACACGACCGCGCGCATCCGTCACCCTCACTTCCGTACCGGCGTTCCCGCTTCCGGTCCCCCATCTCACGGCAGCCTGCGCCGGGCTCATACCCCCTAGGGGTACAGTGGGAGGTGAGTGGTCCACGCTGGGACCACGGGTACCCGCCCATGAACGCCCCGACGAGGAGTAACGACATGACCGCCCAGACCGACACCCAGGGCTCCGTCACCACCGTCTACAAGGTGAGCGGAATGAGCTGCGGACACTGCGAGGGCGCCGTCTCCGGCGAGATCGCCGAGATCGCCGGCGTCGGCTCGGTGCAGGCCGTCGCCTCGACCGGCGAGGTCACCGTCGTCTCCGAGACGCCCCTGGACGACGCGGACGTGCGCGCCGCCGTGGACGAGGCGGGCTTCGAGCTCGTCGGCCGGGTCTGAGCCACGGCGCCACAAGCGCGCCACCACTACCACCCCAGCACTCTCAGCACTCCCAGCACTGCGCTCCCAGCGCTCTCAGCAGCACCCACAGCCCCTCCGGCCGGGCCGCGCGCGGTCCGGCCGGCCGTCTGGAGTCCGGACCATGACCAGCATCACCGCGTCCAGCACCACGGCCTCCACCACCACCCCGGAGACCGCCCCGGCCGCCGAGCCGGACCTCGCCGAGGTCGAGCTGCTCATCGGCGGGATGACCTGCGCCTCCTGCGCGGCCCGCGTGGAGAAGAAGCTCAACCGCATGGACGGCGTCACCGCCACGGTGAACTACGCGACGGAGAAGGCCCGGATCTCCTACCCGGCGGCCACCGGGGTCGCCGACCTGATCGCCACCGTCGTCAAGACCGGGTACACCGCCGAGGAGCCCGCGCCGCCGCCCGAGCCCGCCGACGAGGCGGAGCCCCCGGAGGGCACCGGCGCCGACCCCGAGCTGACCGCCCTGCGCGGGCGCCTCGTCGTCTCCGCCCTGCTCGCCGCCCCCGTCGTGCTGCTCGCGATGGTCCCGGCGCTCCAGTTCGACAACTGGCAGTGGCTCTCGCTCACCCTGGCCGCGCCCGTCGTCGTTTGGGGCGGTCTGCCCTTCCACCGTGCCGCCTGGACGAACGTCCGGCACGGCGCCGCCACCATGGACACGCTGGTCTCGCTCGGCACCCTCGCGGCGTTCGGCTGGTCGCTGTGGGCGCTGTTCTTCGGGGACGCGGGCATGCCGGGCATGCGGCACGGCTTCGACCTCACCGTCTCCCGCACCGACGGCGCCTCCGCGATCTACCTGGAGGCCGCCGCCGGGGTCACCGCCTTCCTCCTCCTCGGCCGCTGGCTGGAGGCCCGCTCCAAGCGCCGCGCCGGCGCCGCGCTGCGGGCGCTGATGGAACTGGGCGCCAAGGACGTCGCCGTGCTGCGGGACGGGCGCGAGGTGCGGATTCCGGTGGCCCGGCTGGCGGTCGGCGACCGGTTCGTCGTACGGCCCGGCGAGAAGATCGCCACCGACGGGACGGTGACCGAGGGTGCCTCCGCCGTGGACGCCTCGATGCTGACCGGTGAGTCGGTGCCGGTGGACGTGACGGCCGGGGACGCCGTCACCGGCGCCACGGTCAACGCCGGCGGCCGCCTGGTCGTCGAGGCAACCCGGGTCGGCGCGGACACCCAGCTGGCGCGGATGGCGAAGCTGGTCGAGGACGCACAGAGCGGCAAGGCCGAGGTGCAGCGGCTCGCCGACCGGATCTCCGGCGTCTTCGTGCCCGTCGTACTGCTGATCGCCGTCGCCACCTTCGGCGGGTGGCTCGGCGCCACCGGTGACACGGTCGCCGCGTTCACGGCCGCCGTGGCCGTACTGATCATCGCCTGCCCGTGCGCGCTGGGTCTGGCCACGCCGACCGCGCTGATGGTCGGCACGGGCCGCGGCGCCCAGCTCGGGATCCTCATCAAGGGACCGGAAGTACTGGAGTCCACGCGGCGCGTCGACACGGTCGTCCTGGACAAGACCGGCACCGTCACCACCGGCCGCATGACCCTCCACGACGTCCACGCCGCCGAGGGCACCGACGAGGCGGAGGTGCTGCGGCTCGCGGGCGCCGTCGAGCACGCCTCCGAGCACCCCGTGGCCCGGGCGATCGCGGCAGGTGCCGAGGAGCGGGTCGGCACGCTGCCGGACGCCGAGAACTTCGAGAACGTCCCCGGTCGCGGCGTGCGGGCACGCGTGGAGGGCCGCGAGGTGGCCGTGGGGCGCCTCTACGACGCTCTCCCGCCCGGGGTCGCCCGCGCCGGGGAGGAGGCCGAGAGGGACGGTCGTACGGCCGTCGTGGTCGGCTGGGACGGCCTGGCGCGCGGGGTCGTCTCCGTGGCGGACGCGGTCAAGGAGACCAGCGCAGAGGCGGTGGCCGAGCTGCGCCGGCTGGGCCTCACACCCGTGTTGCTGACCGGCGACAACAGGCGCGTCGCCGAGGCGGTCGCCGCAGCGGTCGGCATCGACGAGGTGATCGCCGAGGTGCTGCCCGAGGACAAGGTCGCCGTGGTGGAACGGCTGCGGGCCGAGGGCCGTACGGTCGCCATGGTCGGGGACGGCGTCAACGACGCGGCCGCGCTCGCCGTCGCCGATCTGGGTCTGGCGATGGGCACGGGGACGGACGCGGCGATCGAGGCGGGCGACCTGACGCTGGTGCGCGGGGACCTGCGGGTGGCCGCGGACGCGATCCGGCTCTCCCGGCGCACCCTCTCCACGATCAAGGGCAACCTCGTGTGGGCCTTCGGCTACAACGTGGCCGCGCTGCCGCTGGCCGCCGCCGGGATGCTCAACCCGATGATCGCGGGGGCGGCGATGGCCTTCTCCTCGGTGTTCGTGGTCACCAACAGCCTCCGGCTCCGGGCCTTTCACTGAGCGCGCATTTCCCGCAGGTCGAGGGGCAGTGCCTCTGGAGTCCGGCACTCGCCTCACATAAGCTCTTCACAAGGCTCGCGCATCTTCCTTACGCTTGGGTCCCGTTCAACGTACCGGGGCTCTTGCGCATCTAACGGACATATGCAAGAGACGCAGATCACAGTGATGCGAACGTAACCATCGAAGGGGTTCGAAGGTCTAAGTTGGCGATGTCAGGCAGCGTCTTGGGGGGCGCCACCTGGCATCTGGGGATGTCTTGGGGGACTTTCCCAGAGCTGCGTTGCCGGGACACGTACACCGGGAAGCTTTGAGCGGCCCTCCCGGGCGTGCGCTGTCCCGGCAGACCGCACGACGAGCACGACCGCACGACGAGCACGACAAGCACAACAGGCGCGACGAGTTTTGCTCGTTGCGCTCAGTACAGCGATTCAGGCGCTGTCCTCACATACGCCCGGCCGGATCCCGTGGGGGGAATCCGCACCGGGACATGGGAAGGCGCCCTGGTTCGTCGGCCCGTGGGGGGACCGGCGCCAGGGCGCCTTCTGCTGTCCGGGCCGCCGCCGCCCGGCCTGCCGCCGCCTCACAGAAAAATCCCGTACCGCTCGGGGCGGCACGGGACTCTCTGTACGCGCTGCGGGGGTGCCTGGCGGCTCAGCGCTCCTCGACGGGCACGAAGTCGCGCTCGACGACGCCCGTGTAGATCTGGCGCGGGCGGCCGATGCGGGAGCCCGGCTCCTTGATCATCTCGTGCCACTGGGCGATCCAGCCCGGCAGCCGGCCGAGGGCGAACAGAACCGTGAACATCTCGGTCGGGAAGCCCATGGCCCGGTAGATCAGACCGGTGTAGAAGTCGACGTTCGGGTAGAGGCTGCGCGAGACGAAGTAGTCGTCGGAGAGCGCGTGCTCCTCCAGCTTCAGGGCGATGTCCAGCAGCTCGTCGGACTTGCCGAGGGCGGAGAGCACGTCGTGCGCGGCGGCCTTGATGATCTTGGCGCGCGGGTCGAAGTTCTTGTAGACCCGGTGGCCGAAGCCCATCAGGCGGACGCCGTCCTCCTTGTTCTTCACCTTGCGGATGAAGGAGTCGACGTCGCCGCCCGCGTCGCGGATGCCCTCCAGCATCTCCAGCACCGACTGGTTGGCGCCGCCGTGCAGCGGGCCCCAGAGCGCGTTGATGCCGGCGGAGATCGAGGCGAACATGTTCGCCTGCGAGGAGCCGACCAGGCGGACCGTGGAGGTCGAGCAGTTCTGCTCGTGGTCCGCGTGCAGGATCAGCAGCTTGTCCAGCGCGGCGACGACCGTCGGGTCGAGGTCGTACTCCTGCGCCGGCACCGAGAACGTCATGCGCAGGAAGTTCTCGACGTAGCCGAGGTCGTTGCGCGGGTAGACGAACGGGTGGCCGATCGACTTCTTGTACGCGTAGGCCGCGATCGTCGGAAGCTTGGCGAGCAGCCGGATCGTGGAGAGGTTGCGCTGGCGCTCGTCGAACGGGTTGTGGCTGTCCTGGTAGAACGTCGACAGCGCCGAGACGACCGACGACAGCATGGCCATCGGGTGGGCGTCGCGCGGGAAGCCCTTGTAGAAGTTCTTGACGTCCTCGTGCAGCAGGGTGTGCTGCGTGATCTCGTTCTTGAACGCGGTGAGCTCGTCGACGGTCGGCAGCTCGCCGTTGATCAGCAGGTAGGCGACCTCCACGAAGGAGGAGCGCTCGGCCAGCTGCTCGATCGGGTAGCCGCGGTATCGGAGGATGCCCGCCTCGCCGTCCAGATACGTGATGGCGGATTTATAGGCGGCGGTGTTGCCGTAGCCGCTGTCCAGCGTCACCAGACCGGTCTGGGCGCGGAGCTTCCCGATGTCGAAGCCCTTGTCGCCGACGGTGCTGTCGATCACCGGGTAGGTGTACTCGCCGTCGCCGTACCGCAGTACTACTGAGTTGTCGCTCACGTCTTCCCTCACCGACGTAGTGCCTCATCTTCGAGGTGCCCTGACTGTCTCTACCATCCCCCACTTGGCTCAGGAGAGTGCACTCGGGGTCGACCATCGGGCCTATTGGCGGCACTGAGTGCCGCCAACTTGCTCATCCTGCCCCCTCTCCTTCCCTTCCGGAAGTGCTCTGTGACCTTTGCGACTCGTTTGATCGATCATTTTTTTCACACAGGGCGCGAGGTTTGCCGGAGGGTCCCCGGGGTCAAGAGCCCGCCAGCCGGAAGTCGAGCGCCGTGCAGCGCCGGCCGGCCGACACCGTGCGGACCGCCTGTCCGATCGCCTTGCGGGAGCCGACGAGGACGACCAGCTTCTTGGCCCGGGTGACCGCCGTGTACAGCAGGTTCCGCTGGAGCATCATCCAGGCGCCGGTCGTCACCGGGATCACCACCGCCGGGTACTCACTCCCCTGCGAACGGTGGATGGTCACCGCGTAGGCGTGGGCCAGTTCGTCCAGTTCGTCGAATTCGTACGGAACCTCCTCGTCCTCGTCCGTCAGCACGGTGAGGCGCTGGTCCACCGGGTCGAGCGAGGTGACCACGCCGACGGTGCCGTTGAAGACGCCGTTCTCACCCTTTTCGTAATTGTTGCGAATCTGGGTGACCTTGTCGCCGACCCGGAAGACACGACCGCCGAATCTCTTCTCCGGCACGTCCGGGCGCCCCGGGGTGACGGCCTGCTGGAGCAGCCCGTTCAACGCGCCGGCGCCGGCGGGACCCCGGTGCATGGGGGCGAGCACCTGCACGTCCCGGCGCGGGTCGAGCCCGAACTTCGCCGGGATGCGGCGCGCGGCGACGTCCACCGTGAGCCGCCCCGCCTCCTCGGTGTCGTCCTCGACGAAGAGGAAGAAGTCCTTCATGCCGTCGGTGAGCGGGTGCTGCCCGGCGTTGATCCGGTGCGCGTTGGTCACCACCCCCGACTGCTGGGCCTGGCGGAAGACGCGGGTGAGGCGGACGGCGGGGACGGGGCTGCCGGAGGCGAGCAGGTCCCGGAGCACTTCCCCCGCGCCCACGCTGGGCAGCTGGTCGACATCCCCGACGAAGAGCAGGTGGGCGCCCGGGGGCACGGCCTTGACCAGCTTGTTGGCGAGGAGGAGGTCCAGCATGGAGGCCTCGTCGACCACGACGAGGTCGGCGTCCAGCGGCCGGTCCCGGTCGTAGGCGGCGTCGCCGCCGGGCTTGAGCTCCAGCAGGCGGTGGACCGTGGACGCCTCGGCGCCGGTCAGCTCGGCGAGTCGCTTGGCGGCCCGGCCGGTCGGCGCGGCGAGCACCACCTTGGCCTTCTTCGCTCGGGCCAGTTCGACGATGGAGCGGACGGTGAAGGACTTGCCGCAGCCCGGCCCGCCGGTGAGGACGGCGACCTTCTCGGTGAGGGCGAGCCTGACGGCGGCCTCCTGCTCGGGGGCGAGGTCGGCGCCGGTGCGGCTCCTGAGCCAGCTGAGCGCCTTGTCCCACGGCGCGTCCGTGAAGGCCGGCATCCGGTCCTCGTCGGCACGCAGGAGCCGCCGCAGCTGGGCGGAGAGGGCCAGCTCGGCACGGTGGAAGGGGACGAGGTAGACGGCGGTGACGGGGTCGCCGCCCTGCGGGTCGGGGACCTTCTCGCGTACGACGCCGGGGTCCTCGCCGTCCTGGGGGTCGGCGGCCAGCTCGGCCAGGCACTCGATGACGAGCCCGGTGTCCACCTGGAGCAGCTTCACCGCGTCGGCGATCAGCTTCTCCTCGGGGAGATAGCAGTGCCCCTGGTCGGTGGCCTGCGACAGGGCGTACTGCAGGCCCGCCTTCACCCGGTCCGGGCTGTCGTGCGGGATGCCCACGGACTGGGCGATCTTGTCGGCGGTGAGGAAGCCGATGCCCCAGACGTCGGACGCCAGCCGGTAGGGCTGGTTCTTCACGACGGAGATCGACGCGTCGCCGTACTTCTTGTAGATCCGCACCGCGATCGACGTCGACACCTCGACGGTCTGGAGGAAGAGCATGACCTCCTTGATCGCCTTCTGCTCGTCCCACGCGTCGGCGATCTTCTTGGTCCGCTTGGGGCCGAGGCCGGGCACCTCGATGAGCCGCTTGGGCTCCTCCTCGATGATCTGGAGGGTGTCCACGCCGAAGTGCTGCGTGATGCGGTCGGCGAAGACCGGGCCGATGCCCTTGACGAGGCCGGATCCGAGGTAGCGCCGGATGCCCTGGACCGTGGCCGGGAGCACGGTCGTGTAGTTCTCCACGTGGAACTGCTTGCCGTACTGGGGGTGCGACCCCCAGCGCCCCTCCATCCGCAGCGACTCCCCGGCCTGCGCGCCGAGCAGCGCGCCGACGACGGTCAGCAGGTCGCCGGCGCCTCTGCCGGTGTCGACGCGGGCGACCGTGTAGCCGTTCTCCTCGTTGGCGTACGTGATGCGCTCCAGGACGCCTTCGAGGGTGGCTAGTCGCCGCTCGCCGGGGGCCGCGGGGGGCTGGTTGGGCATGCTCCGACGGTACCGGTGGGGTGTGACAGCTGTGACCGGTCCGGCAAGATCATGCGGACGGGCGAATCGCCCCGGCGCGGCGGAGGGGAAAGATGGGACTGACCTACGGCTACGACATCTACCTGCGCCCCCGGAACGTCGCGAGGGCGCTGGCCGCCGTGGCCGAGCTGGCGCCCCCGTCCCGTGACGTGCCGCCGCTCGACGTCACGCTGCCCGGCGGGGAGCGGATCGTCCTCCCGTTCACGTCGGACTTCGGCAGCGATCCGGTCGACTGCTCCGCGAGCGGCGAGTTCCGCCTGGACACCTCGCTCATGTTCGGCGTGGACGAGGCGGTGCGCGCGTACGGGGCGTCGTCCGGCCTGCCGGCCGAGGTGAACGGGCGGGTCCAGATCGGGTACGTCTACCTGGCGGTCCGGTTCGAGTCCTTCCTGCACCCCCGTTACGCGTCGCTGGAGTTCTGGGCCGCGACGTCGGGGATGAGCCGCCTGTTCGCGCGTTCGGCGAGCATCAGGGAGACGTTCACCGACCTCACCGCCGCCGTCGGCGGTGTGTGCTGCCTGTTCGACACCGGTGACGGGGGCCCCGAGGAAGTGTGCTGGCTCGACGGGGAGGCGACGCGTGTGTGGGTCGGCGGCGCCCGGTTCCCGGATCAGCGGGCGCTGGTGGCGACTTGGCCCGACGCGGGCGTCACGGATTGCCCGCCGGCTCCTTCAACGCCTGGAGGAAGCGGGTGAAGGCGGTGCGGGGGAAGGCCAGGGTCGCCCGGGCGGGGGCCTTGGTGTCGCGGACGGCTACGTGCGTGGGTGAGTTCGCGATCTCCACGCACTCGTTGCCGTCGCCCGGGCCCGAGTAGGACGACTTCCGCCAGTTGTCCATGGGATTCCTACAGCTCCTTCGCCAGGCTGTGGATGAGATCACGTGACTGACCAGGGTCGAGTGACGCCTCCTCCACCTTACGGAAGCCCGTTCGGTACGTGTTGAGCTGAGCCTCGGAATCAATGAACACCGAGCCGTGCAGCGCGTCACGGACGACGGTGTCCAGCTTGGGCAGGGGTCCGCCAACATAGGTCATCGTGCTGGAGGCGCTGGCGAAACCGTCCAGGTCGAAGGGGACGACGCGCACGGTGATGTGATCCGCTTCGGAGAGCTCCAGGAGCCGCGCCAGCTGAGCCCTTGAAGTGGCACGGTCGCTGACCCGAATCCGGAGTGCCGCCTCATGGATCACCGCTTCGTAGGCAATGGTGAAGCGCTGACGCGCCCTGCGGTGCTGAATGCGCACTTCCAGTTCCTCGGCGGTCAGTTCCGGCAGTCTGGACGAGAAGACGGCCCGCGAGTAGTCCTCGGTCTGGAGCAGGCCCGGCACATACAGGATTGCCACATGGCGGAGGAACCGAGCATGGTGCTCCAGCTCGGACAGATCGAGGAACGACGTGGGCAGGAAGCCCCGAAACTCCTCCCACCAGCCGTTTGCCCGTTCAGTGGCCATCGCTACGAGAGCGTCGATGAAGTCCTCGTCGGTACAGGCGTAGTGGGACGCGAGGCGGCGGACCCGCTGCTCACTCACGCCCGCGAGAGCGGACTCGATGTGGGTGATCTGCGCAGGGGCGACGCCGAGCAGCGCGGCCGCCTGGCGGGAGTTGAGACCAGCAGCCTCACGGAGTCTCCGCAGTTCGGTCGCCAGTCGCACCTGACGTGCCGTTGGTTCACGCCTCTTCACCATCGACTGGCCCTCCGATCACGTCCGTTGGTGCAACTCGTTCGGCGTCAGATTACGCGATCGGCTTGCCGCGTCCCTAAATATAGATCTACCGTCGGTGACGCAAAACACACCGTGCGAAACCGGGCCCCGGAAGCGCACCGCCCCGTCCTGCCATGACGGCTGCGGCATCGACACCTGGCCCGTCCTCAACCCACCACACCCGAAACGAGAGATCCCGCATGCCCGAAAACGAGCCCTGGGAGTACTCTCTGTACATCCCCAACGACCTCCGCGCCGTCACCGTCAGTCGTCGCACCCTTCGCCTGATCCTCACCATGCACGGGCTGATCCGCCTCGTGGACATCGCCGAGTTGCTCGCGACGGAGTTGGTCTCCAATGCCGTGCGGCACACCAAAGGTCCGGCCGCCCTCCGTGTCCGCTGGTCGCCGCCGGGCACGCTGCGGATCGGGGCGTGGGATGCGGACCCGGAACCTCCGGAACCGCCCGCGCCGTTCGGGCGGGTGGCGGAGTCGGAGGAAGGGCGGGGGCTGGCGCTGGTGCGGGCCTGCGCCGATGTGTGGGGGTGGCATCCGCTGGCCAGGCACGGCAACCGGGGCAAGTACGTGTGGTGCGAGCTGACCGCCGCCTGACCGCACCCGCAGCAACCAGCACCCCGGCAACACGAGGACACCCACCGGCCACCTGTTGGCCAAGCTCTCATCTGAGCGCACCAAGTACAACATCGGCCCACATGTTCGCGGTTGACTGCCAGAGGGAGGACCGGCCCGGGCACCCCGGACCGGTCAGGTACGGGCGCGCGTCGCGTCCGGAGCCTCCGGCGACCGCCGGGAAGCCCGCGGGCGCTCCGCACGGTCAGAGCGCCGCGAACAGCCCCGCGAGGGGGGCCGGGGTGCGCGCGGGGTCCAGGGCCTCGACGAGGACACGGCCGTAGTGGATCTTCCGGCCCTTCTTGGTGCCGAGGAACCGGCGGAGCTGCTGCTGCGCGGTGCGGTCCTGCTGGGCTGGCTGGCGAAGGAAGGTCCGCAGGGGGCGCAGGTCGCCCTCCGCCTCGACCAGTTCCTTCACCCGCGTCACGCCCAGAGCGCGGATCAGCTCGTCCTCCAGGTCGGCCGCGCAGACGAAGAGACCGTCGGGCGCCGCCTCCGCCCGCTCCAGGGCGCGGACGTAGTAACCCTGCTCCCGCTCGTCACACAGTCCCGTGAGACGGAGGCCCAGGCCGGACGGTCCGAGGAGGGAGGCGAAGCGGCCGACGCTCATCGCGCCGCCCATCGAAAGGACGCAGACCCCCTCCGCCGCGAGGTCGCGGCCGTGACGCGCGGCCAGCGCGTCGACCGCCGCCGAGTCGCTCGGTCCCTCCAGGAGGACAGCGGTACGTACCGACGCTCGCGTCGCCAACTCGTGCGCGGGGCCGCCGGGGCCGCCGGCCGCCCACGCGGTGACCGCGACCCGGAACGCCCCCATGTCCGCCATGGAACGAGTCTCCGCCCTGAGCGGCCGCGCCGGTAGTGATTTTCGGCGGAGCCCGGCCGGCTCGTCGGCGACGCCGCCCCACACCTCCGACCGACAAGCACCTTTTGCGGCTGCCGGACTCTGTTGGAGACCGGCGGCACCCTTCCGGATTCCGCACAGGCGGCGGGGCCGTTCGCTCAGCGGCGCAGGGGGTCTCCCTGCCCATGTGGGACAGCTTCTCGGGGTTGCGCACCGCGTACAGCCCGGTGATGAGGCCGTCGTCGAAGCGCACCGCCAGTACGGTGTCCAGCTCGCCGTCGAGCCGGAGGATCAGCGCCGGGTGGCCATTGACCTGGGCCGGTTCCAACGAGGCCCCTGCCGCCTGCCTGACCAGTCCGCCGATCATGAGGCGGGCCACCTTCCCGGCCCCCGTGACGGGCCGCAGCACGGCCCGCTTGATGCCACCGCCGTCGCCCACGAGGACCACGTCCGGCGCGAGGACGTCGAGCAGGCCCCGCAGGTCACCCGTCACGACGGCCCGCCGGAACGCGGTGAGCGCGTCCCGTGTCTCGGCCGGGGAGACGGTCCCGCGCGGCCGCCGTGCCGCGACGTGGGCGCGTGCCCGGTGCGCGGTCTGCCGGACCGCGGCCTGGCTCTTGCCGACGGCGTCGGCGATCTCGTCGTAGCCGAGGTCGAACACCTCGCGCAGCACGAACACCGCCCGCTCGGTCGGCGCGAGCGTCTCCAGGACCAGCATCATCGCCATCGAGACACTGTGGGCCAGCTCGACGTCCTCGGCCACGTCGGGCGTCGTGAGCAGCGGCTCGGGCAGCCAGGCGCCGACATAGGACTCCTTGCGGCGGCCGAGCGCACGCAGCCGGCTCAGGGCCTGGCGCGTGGTGATCCGCACCAGGTAGGCGCGCCGGTCGCGCACCGTCGCGAGGTCCACGCCCGACCATCGCAGCCAGGTCTCCTGGAGGACGTCCTCCGCGTCGGCGGCCGAGCCGAGCATCTCGTACGCGACGGTGAGGAGCAGGTTGCGGTGCGCGACGAAGGCCTCGGTGGCGGGGTCCGTGCGTCCGCCCTCGCCGGCGTTCCGCCCGGTCGCGGTGTCCTGTCCGTGCTCGCCGTGCTGTTCGTGTTCGCCGTACTCGTCCGTCACCAGTTGCTCCCGCCCGAACGCCTCCGGAGGTCTCCTACGCACAGGACGCCGGTCGGCGCCGCCCTGTGACACTCGTCGGCGGTGGCTCACGTCACATCGTCGCGCCGTCACAAGGACCGGACCGTCGGCGTCTTGTGATCGCCACTGAGGCACCGAGCGTGAGGACGAGATCATGGAATCCCGATTCAACCTGTTCGAGAACGAGATCGGCGGCAAGTTCGCCAAGCGGTTCGCGGGTACCGCCCTGGTGCTCCAGCAGTCGTCGCTGCCGCACTCCACGCAGGAGCTGATGTCACTGCGCGCCAGCCAGATCAACGGCTGCGGTCACTGCATCGACATGCACACCAAGGAGGCCGCGGCCGCCGGCGAGAGCGCGGTGCGGCTCCACCTGGTCGCCGCCTGGCGCGAGTCCACGGTGTTCACCGAGGCCGAGCGGGCCGCCCTGGCGCTCACCGAGGAGGGCACCCGGCTCGCCGACGCCCACCAGGGCGTGTCCGACGAGACGTGGGCCCAGGTGCGCGAGCGCTACGACGACGACCAGATCGCCGCGCTGGTCTGTCTTGTCGCCCTGATCAACGCGGCCAACCGGCTGGCCGTGATCACGCACCACAAGGGCGGCTCCTACGAGGCGGGGATGTTCAAGGCCGCGCTCGACCACTGAGCCGGCCGGCCACCGCTTCCGGCCCGGTCCGGGGCCCTCCCGTCCCGGGCCGGGCCGCCGCGTGTCCGGCCCGGGGGCGGGAGGCTCTCGGTCACGATTGGGTTGCGGCCCTTGCTCCCTCTCTTGCCATCCGTCCGTGTAATCGATTCCAATCCTCCGTGTAATCGATTCCACGAGGAGGTGGAACGGCGATGGCGAGTATCGGCATCAAGGACGTCGCCGCCGAGGCGGGCGTCTCCGTCGCGACGGTCTCGCGCGCGCTCAACGGCCACCCGTCGGTCAGCCCCGCCGCACGCGAGCGTGTGCTGGCCGCCGTCGAGACGCTGGGCTACCGCCCGAACGCCGTCGCCCGGTCGCTGCGCACCGACCAGACCCGCACCCTCGGCCTGGTCATCAGCGACGTCATGAACCCGTACTTCACCGAACTGGCCCGGTCCGTCGAGGAGGAGGCCCGCGCGCTCGGCTACAGCGTCATCATCGGCAACGCCGACGAGCGGCCCGATCTCCAGGACCACCACGTCACGACGCTGCTGGACCGGCGTATCGACGGGCTGCTCGTCTCCCCCACCGACGGCGGCTCCCCGCGGATGCTGGACGCCGCGCGGGCCGGGACGCCGATGGTCTTCGTCGACCGGTGGATTCCGGGCGTGGACGTGCCCGTCGTCCGGTCGGACGGGCGGGCCGCCGTACGGGACCTCGTGGCGCATCTGTACGGCCTCGGGCACCGGCGGCTCGCCATCATCGCCGGGCCCGCCGCCACCACGACCGGACGCGAACGCGTCGACGCCTTCCGCGAGGCGCTCGGCGCGTACGGGCTCCCCCTGCCCGACGCCTACATCGGCCAGGGCGACTTCCAGGCCGACAGCGGGCGCCGGGTCACCGAGGGCTTCCTCGACCTGCCCGAGCCGCCCGAGGTCGTCTTCGCCGCCGACAACCTGATGGCGCTCGGCGCCCTGGACGCCGTACGCGCGCGCGGGCTGCGGGTCCCCGAGGACATCGCGCTCGCCGCGTTCGACGACATCCGCTGGTTCGTGCACACCGATCCGCCCGTCACCGCGATCGCCCAGCCCACGGGCGACCTCGGGCGGGCCGCCGTGCGCGCGCTGGTCGACCGCATCGGGGGCCGGCCCGGCGAGTCCGTCACCCTCCCGGCGCGGCTGGTCGTCCGCCGCTCCTGCGGTGAGGCGGCCCCCCAGGAAACCCCGTCCCCGTCCCCCGTACGAAGGAGTACGCCGTGAGCAGCCGCAGTCCGGACGAGTTGCTGCGCATCGAGGGCATCCGCAAGACCTTCCCCGGTGTGGTCGCGCTCGACAGCGTCGACTTCGACCTTCGCCGGGGCGAGGTGCACGTGCTCCTCGGTGAGAACGGCGCGGGCAAGAGCACGCTCATCAAGATGCTCTCCGGCGCCTACACGCCCGACGCCGGGCGGATCCTGGCCGGTGGCGAGGAGGTGCGCATCCACGGTGCGCAGGACTCCGAGCGCCTCGGGATCGCCACCATCTACCAGGAGTTCAACCTCGTCCCCGATCTGACGGTCGCCGAGAACATCTTCCTGGGGCGCCAGCCGCGCCGCCTGGGGATGATCGACCGGAAGAAGATGGAGGCGGACGCCGAAGTACTGCTGAAGCGGGTGGGGGTCAAGGTGTCTCCCCGCGCGCGGGTGCGTGAACTCGGCATCGCCCGGCTCCAGATGGTGGAGATCGCCAAGGCGCTCAGCCTGGACGCGCGCGTGCTCATCATGGACGAGCCGACCGCCGTGCTGACCTCCGAGGAGGTCGACAAGCTGTTCGCCATCGTGCGGCGGCTGCGCGAGGACGGCGTCGGGATCGTCTTCATCACCCACCACCTGGAGGAGATCGCCGCCCTCGGCGACCGGGTCACCGTCATCCGGGACGGACGCAGTGTCGGGCAGGTGCCCGCCGCCACGCCCGAGGACGAGCTGGTGCGGCTCATGGTCGGGCGGTCGATCGAGCAGCAGTACCCGCGCGAACGCGCCGCAGCCGGTGAGGCGTTGCTCGAGGTGAAGGGGCTGACGCGGGACGGCGTCTTCCACGACGTCGGCTTCGAGGTGCGCGCCGGTGAGGTCGTCGGCATCGCGGGCCTCGTCGGCGCCGGGCGGACCGAGGTCGTCCGGGCCGTCTTCGGCGCCGATCCGTACGACGCGGGGGCCGTGCACGTCGCGGGTGCGCCCCTGCGGCGGCACGACGTCAACGCCGCCATGGCCGCCGGGATCGGTCTCGTGCCCGAGGACCGCAAGGGCCAGGGGCTCGTGCTCGACGCCTCCGTCGAGGAGAACCTCGGGTTGGTGACGCTGAAGTCGTCCGCACGCGCGGGGCTCGTCGACCTCAAGGCGCAGCACGCGGCGGCCGAGCGGATCGCCGGACAGCTCGGTGTGCGGATGGCCGGACTCGGGCAGCACGTGCGGACCCTGTCCGGCGGCAACCAGCAGAAGGTCGTCATCGGCAAGTGGCTGCTGGCCAACACCAAGGTGCTCATTCTCGACGAGCCGACGCGCGGCATCGACGTCGGCGCCAAGGTCGAGATCTACCAGCTGATCAACGAACTGACGGCCGCCGGTGCCGCCGTACTCATGATCTCCAGCGACCTGCCCGAGGTGCTCGGCATGAGCGACCGGGTGGTCGTCATGGCCCAGGGACGGGTCGCCGGTGAACTCCCCGCCGAGCGGGCCACCCAGGATGCCGTCATGGCGCTGGCCGTCAGCACCCCCCACACTAACGGAACCGGAACGGAGGCCTCCCGTGGCCACTGACACGCTCAAGAGCAAGCCGGGCGCGCAGGGCGCCACGGGCGGTCTGCGCCGCCTGCTGCTCGACAACGGCGCGCTGACCGCGCTGATCGTCCTCGTCGTCGCCATGTCGGCGCTGTCCGGGGACTTCCTGACCGCCGACAACCTGCTGAACGTCGGCGTCCAGGCCGCCGTCACCGCGATCCTCGCCTTCGGCGTCACCTTCGTCATCGTCTCCGCCGGCATCGACCTGTCGGTCGGCTCGGTCGCCGCGCTGTCGGCCACCGTGCTGGCGTGGAGCGCCACCGAGGCCGGGATACCGGTCGTGCTCGCGGTGCTGCTGTCCGTCGCGACGGGCATCGCGTGCGGCCTGGTGAACGGTTTCCTGATCTCGTACGGGAAGCTGCCGCCGTTCATCGCGACGCTCGCCATGCTGTCGGTGGGGCGCGGTCTGTCGCTCGTCATCTCGCAGGGCTCGCCGATCGCCTTCCCCGACTCCGTCTCCCACCTCGGTGACACGCTCGGCGGATGGCTGCCGGTGCCGGTGCTCGTGATGATCGTGATGGGGCTGATCACGGCGTTCGTCCTCGGGCGTACCTACATCGGCCGCTCCATGTACGCCATCGGCGGCAACGAGGAGGCCGCGCGCCTGTCCGGACTGCGGGTGAAGCGGCAGAAGCTCGCCATCTACGCCTTCTCCGGCCTGTTCGCCGCCGCCGCGGGCATCGTGCTCGCCTCCCGGCTCTCCTCCGCGCAGCCGCAGGCCGCGCAGGGCTACGAGCTGGACGCCATCGCGGCCGTCGTCATCGGCGGCGCCTCGCTCGCGGGCGGCACCGGGAAGGCGTCGGGCACGCTGATCGGCGCGCTGATCCTCGCGGTGCTGCGCAACGGCCTCAACCTGCTGTCCGTCTCCGCGTTCTGGCAGCAGGTCGTCATCGGTGTCGTCATCGCGCTGGCGGTGCTGCTGGACACCCTGCGGCGCAAGGCCGGGGCGACCACGCCCGCGGCCGGGGCCGGCGGGGGCGGCAAGGGCAAGCAGGCACTGACGTACGTGATCGCGGCGGTCGTGGCCGTGGCCGTCGTGGGCGCGACCTCGCTGCTGCACAACGACTCCTCGGCCGGCCGGACGCAGAAGGTCGGTCTGTCGCTGTCCACGCTCAACAACCCGTTCTTCGTGCAGATCAGGGACGGAGCGGAGGAACAGGCGAAGAGGCTGGGCGTGGACCTGACGGTCACCGACGCGCAGAACGACGCCTCGCAGCAGGCCAACCAGTTGCAGAACTTCACCAGCGAGGGCCTGTCCTCGATCATCGTCAACCCGGTGGACTCCGACGCCGCGGGCCCCTCGGTGCGCTCGGCGAACAAGGACGACATTCCCGTCATCGCCGTGGACCGCGGCGTCAACGACGCGAAGACGGCCGCGCTGGTCGCCTCCGACAACGTCGAGGGCGGTGAGCTGGGCGCCAAGGCGCTCGCCGAGAAGCTCGGCGGCAAGGGCACGATCGTCATCCTCCAGGGCCAGGCCGGCACCTCCGCCAGCCGGGAGCGCGGGGCGGGCTTCGCGGCCGGCCTGAAGGAGTACCCGGGTATCGAGGTCGTCGCCAAGCAGCCCGCGGACTTCGACCGCACCAAGGGCCTGGACGTGATGACCAACCTGCTCCAGGCGCACCCCGACATCGACGGCGTCTTCGCGGAGAACGACGAGATGGCGCTCGGCGCGATCAAGGCGCTGGGTTCCAAGGCCGGCGAGTCCGTGCAGGTCGTCGGCTTCGACGGCACCCCGGACGGGCTGAAGGCGGTGCGGGAGGGCACGTTGTTCGCCTCTGTCGCGCAGCAGCCGAGGGAACTGGGCAGGATCGCGGTCGAGAACGCGTTGCGCGCCGCCGACGGCAAGAAGGTGGAGAGGATGGTGAAGGTGCCGGTGAAGGTGGTCACCAAGGAGAACGTGGCCGGCTTCGAGGGCTGACAGGGCGCACGGCGGTGCACGGGCGGGCGGTCACGACGACCGCCCGCCCGCCTCACGCGGATTCACGGATTCACGGATTCACACGGATTCACTCTGATTCATTCGGCTCGGGGAGCGATTCATGTACGACTACGACCTCCTGGTCGTGGGGTCGGCCAACGCCGACCTCGTGATCGGCGTCGAGCGGCGGCCGGGTGCCGGCGAGACGGTGCTCGGCACCGACCTGGCCGTCCACCCGGGCGGCAAGGGCGCGAACCAGGCGGTCG
>NZ_RAIF01000012.1:1124775-1125920 GCF_003671715.1 Streptomyces sp. E2N166
TGCTGGCCTCGCAGCGGGCGGCCGGCGTCGACACGGTCGGCGTGCTGGTGGGCGGGGCACCGACCGGCGTCGCGCTGATCACCGTCGACCCGTCCGGGGACAACAGCATCGTGGTGTCGCCGGGCGCGAACGGCCGTCTGGCACCGGGGGACGTCCGGGCCGCCGCGAGCCTCTTCCACGCGTCCCGGGTCGTCTCCACGCAGTTGGAGATCCCGCTGGAGACGGTCGTCGAGGTGGTCCGCAGTCTGGCGCCGGACAGCCGCTTCGTGCTGAACCCGTCGCCGCCGCGCCCGCTCCCGCAGGAGGTGCTGGCGGCCTGCGACCCGCTGATCGTCAACGAGCACGAGGCGAGGGTGATCCTCGGCGACGCCTGCGTGAGCGAGCGCCCCGAGGACTGGGCCCGCATCCTGCTGGCCAAGGGGCCGCGTTCGGTGGTCGTGACCCTGGGCGCCGAGGGCGCGCTGGTGGCGTCGGGCGCGGGCGTCTCGCGGGTCCCGTCGGTGAATGTGGACGCCGTGGACACGACGGGCGCGGGCGACGCGTTCACCGCGGCGCTGGCCTGGCGGCTCGGCACGGGTGAGTCGCTCGCCGAGGCGGCGGCGTACGCGGCCCGGGTCGGCGCGGCGGCCGTCACGAAGGCGGGCGCGCAGGCGTCGTACCCGACGGCGGCGGAGGCGGAGGCATTGTGAAGCGGGCCGGCATACTCAATCGCCACCTCGCGGGCGCCCTCGCCGAACTCGGCCACGGCGACGGCGTCCTGGTGTGCGACGCCGGCATGCCGATCCCGGCCGGTCCACGCGTCGTCGACCTGGCCTTCCGCGCCGGAGTGCCGTCCTTCGCCGAGGTGGTGGACGGCCTGCTCGACGAGCTGGTGGTCGAGGGCGCCACGGCGGCGACGGAGGTGAGGGAGGCCAACGCGGAGGCCGCCGCGCTGCTCGACGGGCACTTCCCCGCCCTCGCCCTCGTCCCGCACGAGCGGTTGAAGGAACTCTCGGCGGGGGCACGGCTGGTGGTGCGGACCGGGGAGGCCCGCCCCTACGCGAACGTGCTGCTGCGGTGCGGGGTCTTCTTCTGAGGACCGGGAGAACTTCGAGGGGGCCCGGTCGACGACCGTGCCCCCTCGGGTTTCCCTCCCCTTCAGAACC
>NZ_RAIF01000012.1:1125930-1134117 GCF_003671715.1 Streptomyces sp. E2N166
TCGCGGCCCCCGCGTGCGCCGCGAACCGTGCCGCCGTCTCGGCGAGCACCTCCCGCCCGTCCCGCGCCCACAGCTCCTCGTTGAACAGCTCGACCTCGATGGCACCGGTGTACCCGGCCGCCTCCACGTACCCCTTCCACTCCCGCATGTCGATCGCGCCGTCCCCGATCTGGCCGCGGCCGTTGAGGACGCCCTCGGGCAGCGGAGTGGTCCAGTCGGCGAGCTGGAAGGTGTGGATGCGTCCGCCCGCCCCGGCCCGGGTGATCTCCTCGGGCGCCCGGTCGTCCCACCAGATGTGGTACGTGTCGACGGTGACGCCGACCTGGTGCGCCGGGAAGCGTTCGGCGAGGTTTAGGGCCTGGGTGAGGGTGGAGACCACGCAGCGGTCGGAGGCGTACATGGGGTGCAGGGGCTCGATGGCGAGCCGTACGCCGTGCCGCTCGGCGTAGGGGCCCAGTTCCGCCAGGGCGTCGGCGATGCGCTCCCGGGCGGCGCGCAGGTCCTTGTCGCCGGCCGGGAGCCCGCCCGAGACCAGGACGAGGGTGTCGGTGCCGAGGGTGGCGGCCTCGTCGACGGCACGGCGGTTGTCGGCCAGGGCCTTCGCGCGTTCGTCCGCGTCGGTCGCCGTGAGGAAGCCGCCGCGGCACAGGGTGGTGACGGTCAGGCCCGCGTCGCGGACCAGCTTGGCCGCCGCCTCGACGCCGTACGCCTGGACCGGTTCGCGCCACAGGCCGACGTTGGAGACGCCGAGTTCGCGGCAGGCGGCGGTCAGTTCGGGCAGCGACAACTGCTTGACCGTCATCTGGTTGATGCTGAAACGCGTCAGGTCCTGATCGGGGCCGAGGTCGCTCACTGGTCCACTCCGTACAGGTTCAGCAGGGTGCGCATGCGTTCTTCCGCGCGCTTCGGGTCCGGGAACAGGCCGAGGCCGTCCGCGAGTTCGTAGGCGCGGGCGAGGTGCGGCAGGGAGCGGGCCGACTGGAGGCCGCCGACCATCGTGAAGTGGCTCTGGTGACCGGCCAGCCAGGCCAGGAGGACCACGCCCGTCTTGTAGTAGCGGGTGGGGGTCTGGAAGAGGTGCCGGGAGAGTTCCACGGTGGGGTCGAGGAGGGCGCGGAAGCCTTCCGTGTTCCCCGTGTCCAGGACGCGGACCGCCTCGGCCGCCAGCGGGCCCAGCGGGTCGAAGATGCCGAGCAGCGCGTGGCTGAAGCCCTGCTCGTCACCGGCGATCAGCTCGGGGTAGTTGAAGTCGTCGCCGGTGTAGCAGCGCACGCCCTGCGGGAGGCGGCGGCGCAGGTCGACCTCGCGCTGGGCGTCCAGCAGGGAGATCTTGACGCCGTCGACCTTGTCGGGGTGGGCGGCGATGACGTCCAGGAAGGTGCCGGTGGCCGCGTCGAGGTCGGACGAACCCCAGTAGCCCTCCAGGGCCGGGTCGAACATCGGGCCGAGCCAGTGCAGGATGACCGGTTCGGCGGCCTGGCGGAGGAGATGGCCGTAGACCTCCAGGTAGTCCTCTGGGCTACGCGCCGACGCGGCCAGGGCGCGGGAGGCCATCAGGATGGCCTGGGCGCCCGACTCCTCGACGACGGCGAGCTGTTCCTCGTAGGCGGCCCGGACCTCGGCGAGGGTGCCGCCCGTGATCTGGTCGGTGCCCACGCCGCAGGCGATGCGGCCGTCGGCCGCCTTCGCCTCGGCGGCGGACCTGCGGATGAGTTCGGCCGCGCCGGCCCAGTCCAGGCCCATGCCGCGCTGGGCGGTGTCCATGGCCTCGGCGACGCCGAGTCCGTGGGACCACAGGTGGCGGCGGAAGGCGAGGGTGGCGTCCCAGTCGACGGCGGCGGGTCCGTCGGGCGTGGTGTCCGCGTACGGGTCGGCGACGACGTGCGCGGCCGAGAAGACCGTACGGGAGGTGAAAGCGCTTCCTGGGGCTTCCCGGGTGACGGCGAGGGGCTCGGTGCGGGGCTCGTAGGCGCGCAGGGTGCCGCCCGCGTCCGGCAGGTGGAGGGTCACAGCGCGATCTCCGGTACGTCCAGGCGGCGGCCCTCGGCCGAGGACTTCAGGCCCAGTTCGGCGAGCTGCACGCCGAGGGCGCCGGCCAGCAGGTCCCAGTGGTAGGGGGCGTCGGCGTAGACGTGGCGCAGGAACAGTTCCCACTGCGCTTTGAAGCCGTTGTCGAAGTCGCCGTTGTCCGGGACCTCCTGCCACTGGTCGCGGAAGACCTCGGTGGCGGGGATGTCCGGGTTCCAGACCGGCTTGGGGGTGGCGGAGCGGTGCTGGACGCGGCAGTCGCGCAGGCCGGCGACGGCGGAGCCCTCGGTGCCGTCGACCTGGAACTCGACGAGTTCGTCGCGGTTGACGCGCACGGTCCAGGAGGAGTTGATCTGGGCGATCGTGCCGCCGTCCAGCTCGAAGACGCCGTACGCGGCGTCGTCGGCGGTGGCGTCGTAGGGCTTGCCGTTCTCGTCCCAGCGCTGCGGGATGTGGGTGGCGGTGAGTGCCTGGACGGACTTCACGCGGCCGAACAGCTCGTGCAGGACGTACTCCCAGTGCGGGAACATGTCGACGACGATGCCGCCGCCGTCCTCGGCGCGGTAGTTCCAGGAGGGGCGCTGGGCGTCCTGCCAGTCGCCCTCGAAGACCCAGTAGCCGAACTCGCCGCGCACGGACAGGATGCGGCCGAAGAAGCCGCCGTCGATGAGGCGCTTGAGCTTGAGCAGGCCGGGGAGGAAGAGCTTGTCCTGGACGACGCCGTGCTTGATGCCGGCGGCGTTGGCCAGGCGGGCGAGTTCCAGGGCGCCGTCCAGGCCGGTGGCGGTGGGCTTCTCGGTGTAGACGTGCTTGCCCGCGGCGATGGCCTTCTTGATCGCCTCCTCGCGGGCCGAGGTCACCTGGGCGTCGAAGTAGATGTCCACGGCGGGGTCGGCGAGGACCGCGTCCACGTCCGTGGAGACGTGCTCCAGGCCGTGCCGTTCGGCCAGCGTCCGCAGCGCGTGCTCGCGGCGGCCGACCAGGATCGGTTCCGGCCACAGCACGGTGCCGTCGCCGAGGTCGAGGCCGCCCTGTTCGCGGAGGGCCAGGATGGAGCGGACCAGGTGCTGGCGGTAGCCCATGCGCCCGGTCACACCGTTCATGGCGATTCGCACCGTCTTGCGTGTCACGTCGTTCCCTTCGTACGGGCGGTGAGGTGGAGGTAGTGCGGTACAGCAAGCGCTTTCTATGCAGTACGAAGCTAGCCTGTGGACGGTGGTCTGGACAAGACCGGGATCCCGGGCGAGTTGTTCGAGGGGACGAACAGCGGCGGGCCGTGGTCGTAAGGTCACCTGGGACGGGACGACGGTGTGCGGCACAGGCGCGATGCGGAGGACGAGGACATGACGGTGACACTGGCGGACGTGGCGGCCCGCGCCCAGGTCTCCCCCGCGACGGTGTCGCGCGTGCTGAACGGGAACTATCCCGTGGCCGCCTCCACCCGGGAGCGGGTGCTGAAGGCGGTCGACGACCTGGACTACGTGCTCAACGGCCCCGCGAGCGCGCTGGCCGCGGCCACGTCCGACCTGGTGGGCATCCTGGTCAACGACATCGCCGACCCCTTCTTCGGCATCATGGCCGGTGCGATCCAGTCCGAGATCGGCGGGCCGGGCGGCAGAGCGGGCGGCGAGAGACTCGCCGTGGTCTGCAACACCGGCGGCTCCCCGGAGCGCGAGCTGACCTACCTCACCCTGCTGCAACGGCAGCGGGCGGCGGCCGTCGTGCTGACCGGCGGGGCGATGGAGGACGCGGCGCACCAGGCGGCCGTGGCGGTGAAGCTGCGCAAGCTGGCGGAGGCCGGTACGCGGGTGGTGCTGTGCGGGCGGCCGCCGGCGCCGGACACCGGGGCGATCGCGCTGACCTTCGACAACCGCGGGGGCGGCCGCGAGCTGACCGACCACCTGATCGGGCTCGGGCACCGGCGGCTCGGCTACATCGCGGGCCCGCAGGAGCGCACCACGACCCGGCACCGGCTGGAGGGCCACCGCGCCGCGCTCGCCGCGCACGGCATCGAGGAGGACCCCCGCTGGGCGGTCCACGGCCGGTACGACCGGCAGTCCGGCTACGAGGCCACACTCGAACTGCTGCGCAGGGACCCCTCGCTGACGGCCGTCGTCGCCGCGAACGACTCCGTGGCGCTGGGCGCGTGCGCGGCGCTGCGCGACTCGGGGCTGCGCATCCCGGACGACGTGTCCGTGGCCGGCTTCGACGACCTGCCCTTCAGCATCGACGCGGTGCCCGCGCTGACGACGGTCCGGCTGCCGCTCGCGGAGGCGGGGGCACGGGCGGGGCGCATCGCGATGGGGCGGGAGGAGGCGCCGCCCGGGGGGATCGCCACGGTGCGGGGGGAATTGATGGTGCGGGGGTCCTCCGGAGGGCCGCGGGAGTAGGTGCCGTTGGTCGGTGCCGTTGGTCGGTGCCGTTGCTTTCTCCGCGCCCCGCGTCGGTGCGGGCCTGGTGGGGGCTGCCGCCCCCACACCCCCGCTTCGGCCTGGACGGCCTCGTCCCCAAGCGCCGGACGGGCCGGGTCGGCCCGCCGGGCGTCGGAGTGCGCGGCCTGGCGGCGACACCCGACCGACGGGGAGGAGTGCGGAAGGCAGGTACGGGTACGCTCCGTGGTCATGAAGCTGGCGTTCTCCACCCTCGGTGTCCCCGGCCTGCCCCTGACCGACGTGCTGGGGCTCGCGACCGCGCACGGCTACCACGGTGTCGAGTTGCGCGCCCACCCGGAGGAACCGGTGCACCCCGGCCTGGCCCCCGGTGAACGGGCCGCGGTGGCGGCCGGGTTCAAGGAGGCGGGCGTGGAACTGCTGGGCCTCGCGGGGTACCCGCGGGTCGCCGCGCCGGGCGACGACGACGCCGTGATCGCCGAGATCCGCGCCCTGCTCGACCTGGCCCGCGACCTGGGCGCCCCGTACGTCCGGGTCTTCCCCGGCGGCGGCGCCGACCAGAGCCCCGAGGAGGCCGACGCGACGGCGGCCCGCCGGCTGGGCACGGCCGCCGAGTACGCCACCGAAGTGGACGTGCGCATCCTCCTGGAGACCCACGACTCGCACCGCACCGGCGCTGACGCGATGCGCGTCCTCGGACTGGTCGGACACCGCCAGGTCGGCGCCCTGTGGGACGTGATGCACACCTGGCTGGGCGGCGAGCAGCCCTCGGAGAGCTACCTCGCCCTCGCCCCGCACCTCGGCTACGTCCAGGTCAAGGACATCGCCTCCGCCGAGGACACCACCCCGCTGCCGCTCGGCGCCGGCGTGCTGCCGCTCACCGAGGTGGTGGACGTCCTCTCCCGCGACGGCTGGGACGGCTGGCTGTGCTGGGAGTACGAGAAGCGGTGGTACGAGTCGGCCGCACCGTTGCCGGAACTGCTGGTCGCAGGGCGCGAGCACCTCGCCCGGCTGCTCAGCGACGCGGCGTGAACGTGGGCCGCGCGGGCCGCACCCGGCGCTCCAGCCGCTCGCGGCACCCCGGCCACTCCGCCGCCGTGATCGAGTAGATCGCGGAGTCGCGCAACCGGCCCTCCTCGCCCGGCGCCCAGGAGCGGGACCAGTTGCGCAGCACGCCCTCGAAGCGGGCGCCGGCCGACTCGATCGCGGCGCGGGACCGAGCGTTGCGGGCGTCGGTCTTCAGGTCGACCCGGGACACCCGCCAGACCTCGAAGGCGTGGCGGAACAGCAGCAGCTTGGCCTCGGCGTTGACGCCCGTTCCCTGTGCCGACCGGGCCAGCCAGGTGAAACCGACCTCGATCGCGTCGAGGGCGTCGTCCGTCAGCCAGGAGCGGGGTTCCCAGTAGGAAGTGGCGCCGACCGCCCGGCCGGTGGCGAGGGAGACCTGCGCGTAGGGCGCCAGCCGTCCCGTGGCCGCCCTGGCCAACTGGGCGTCGATGTAGGCGCCGACCTCGTCGGCCCTGGGCACCCACGTGAACGCGTAGGTGCCGCGGTCCTCCTCGGCGGCCACGGCCAGGTCCGCCGCGTGGTGCGGGCCCAGCGGTTCCAGTCGAACCAGCGTGCCTTCGAGGGCCGGGCCCTTCAGGGTGAATGTCACCCGACGGATTCTTCCGCCCGCGCGGACGGCCGTCCAACGGGTTCCGGGCGGGCCGCGACCGCGTCCGGCAGCCCGTCCCGGCCGTGCCGGGCGGGCGTGAGCGTCGTCAGCGCCACCCCGCCCACCAGCAGTGCCGCCGCGCACCACCGCAGCGGGGTCACCGACTCGCCGAGGAAGAGCGCCGCCGACGACATGCCGAAGACGGGCACCAGGAGGGAGAACGGCGCGACCGTGGAGGCGGGGTGACGGTGCAGGAGCCAGCCCCAGGCGCCGAAGCCGAAGACGGTCGAGACCCAGGCGACGAAGAGGATCGTGCCGGCGCCCTGCCAGTCGAGCCCCCGCAGGGCCGCGAGGTCCCGGGACGGGCCCTCCGTCGCGAGGGAGAGGGCGAGCAGGGGGAGCACCGGGACGGTGGACACCCACACCATGAAGTTCAGCGCGTCGGGCGGGGAGGCCTTGCGGGTCAGGACGTTGGACAGGCCCCACGCGGCCGCCGCCCCGACGACCAGCACGAAGGCGCCCAGCGGTCCGGAGGCGCCCTCGTCGAGGGCCGCCACGCCTATGCCGGCCAGCGCCACCACCATGCCCAGTACCTTCACGCCGGTGGGGCGTTCGCCCAGCACCGCCGCCGCGATCACCGCCGTGAACACCGCCTGGACCTGCAGGACGAGGGAGGACAGGCCGGCCGGCATGCCCGTGTCCATGCCCACGAAGACCAGCCCGAACTTCGCGACTCCCAGCACCAGCCCCACGGCCACGATCCACTTCCAGGCCACCTTCGGCCGGCCCACGAGGAAGACGGCGGGCAGCGCCGCCACGAGGAAGCGCAGGGCGGAGAAGAGCAGCGGCGGGAAGTGGTCGAGGCCGATCTCGATGACCGTGAAGTTCACGCCCCAGACGGCGGCGACGAGCACGGCGAGGAGCAGGTGGGAAGGTCGCATGCGTCGAGAATCACGCCCACCCACCGTGAAGCACCAGCGATGATTTCTGCATGGTTGGATGAAGCACTGCTAACTGTTCGTGTCAGGGACCTCAAAGGGATTCACATCAGGGAGCTGCCTCGTGCTCGATCTTCAGCGTCTGCGTGCCCTGCACGCCGTGTCCGTGCACGGCACCGTCGGCGCGGCCGCCGCCGCGCTCGGCTTCACACCGTCCGCCGTGTCCCAGCAGATCGCCAAGCTGGAGCGGGAGACCAGGACGGTGCTCCTGGAGCGGGAGGGGCGCGGGGTGCGGCTCACCGACGAGGCATGGCAACTGGCCGCCACCGCGGTCGAGTTGCTGGCCGTCGTGGAGCGGGCGGAGACCCGGCTGGAGGAGCGGCGCGGGGTGCCGGCGGGGCGGCTGACCGTGGCCGCGTTCGCGTCGGCGGCGCGTGGTCTGATGCCGGCCGTGCTCGCCGACCTGGCGGCGCGGCATCCCGCGCTCGACGCCCGGCTCACCGAGGTGGACCCGCATCTGTCCGTCGACCTGGTGGCGAAGGGCGCCGTCGACCTGGTCGTGGCGCACGACTGGGACATCGCGCCGCTGCCCGCCCCGGCCGGGGTGGAGCAGGCGTTCGTCGGGGAGGACCGGTGCGATCTGCTGGTACCCGAGGGGCACCGGTTCGCGGGGCGGGCGGGCGTGCGGCGGGAGGAGCTGGGCGGGGAGCGGTGGATCTGCCAGCCGCCCGGGCGGGTCTGCCACGACTGGCTGCTGCGGACCCTGCGGGGCGCGGGGCACGAGCCGGACATCGTCCACCAGGCCGACGAGAACCCGACCCTCGTCGCACTGGTCGCGGCCGGGCTGGGCATCGCCCTGATCCCCCGCCTGGGGCGCGGCCCGCTGCCCGCCGGGGTGGTGGAGGTGCCGCTCGTCCCGACGCCCGTACGGCGGCTGTACGCACTGTGGCGCGCGGGCGCGGCCCGCCGTCCGGCGATCGCGGAGACGGTACGCACGCTACGCGCCCACTGGCCGGAAGCCTCGGCCCGCACCGTCTCGCCCTCGCGAGCCGGCTGACCGGCGCCGGAGCCGGACGCGGCGTCGGGACGTTCCCCCGTATCGGGAACGTCCGCCCGTGGCCGGTGGGCCCGCCGGGCGGCACGGGCGGCCCTCGCCCGCCCGTGCGCACCGCAC
>NZ_RAIF01000012.1:1134377-1147158 GCF_003671715.1 Streptomyces sp. E2N166
ACCGACTTGGGAAGACCGGCCCGGCCGGGAACCCCTCCCCGGTCCGTGTCGTCCAATCCGCACGCTGCCGGACGAGTCCACGCGGTGCGGTGTCGGCCTCGCTGCCGGCTGCGATCGCCGACCACCCTCTCCGCCGTACCGCACCCGGCAGCACGCCGCCGTCGGCGCGCCCCTCCCTGGCGCCGACGGCGGCCCCCTCCGGCTCGCTCACCGCGGCTTCGGGTGACTCCTGTGCGCTCCCTTGACTGGCAGAAACTTCCCGGATATTGGTGACTCCTTGGAAGTTTCCTTCAGCACCTCTCCAGCGATTCCCCAGCGGATCACTCCGGAAGGAGCGCACGTGCACCACAGCAGCACGGCCGGCACGGGAAGCACCGCACACCCCTCAAGACGTACCGTCCTCACCGCGACCGCGGTCGTCACCGCGACCCTGGCGGCCGGCGGCGGCACCGCGTACGCCGACGCGCGCAGACCCGACGACGACGAGCTCCGGGCGCTCATCTCCCGCATGACGCTGGAGGAGAAGGTCGGCCAGCTCTTCGTCATGCGGGTCTACGGCCACTCCGCCACCGACCCCGACCAGGCCGACATCGACGCCAACCTCAAGGAGATCGGCGTCCGCACCGCGGCCGAACTGGTCGCCAAGTACCGGGTCGGCGGCGTCATCTACTTCGCCTGGGCGCACAACACCCGCGACCCGCACCAGATCGCCGACCTGTCCAACGGCATCCAGAAGGCGTCCCTGGAACTGCCGCGCGGCCTCCCGGTACTCGTCTCCACCGACCAGGAGTACGGGATAGTGGCCCGCGTGGGCGAGCCGGCGACCCTCTTCCCGGGCGCGATGGCCGTCGGCGCCGGCGGATCGCGCTCCGCCGCCCGTACCCTCGGCCGGATCGCGGGCGCCGAACTGCACGCGATGGGCATCCGCCAGGACTACTCACCCGTCGCCGACGTGAACGTCAACCCCGCCAACCCCGTGATCGGCGTGCGGTCCTTCGGCGCCGATCCGCGGGCGGTGGCGGAGCTGGTGGCCGCCGAGGTGACGGGATATCAGCGTTCCGGCGTCGCCGCCTGCGCCAAGCACTTCCCCGGGCACGGCGACACCGCCACCGACAGCCACACCGGCCTCCCGGTGATCACGCACAGCCGCGAGCAGTGGGCGGAGCTGGACGCCCCGCCCTTCCGCGCGGCGATCGACGCCGGCATCGACGCGATCATGACCGCCCACCTCGTGGTCCCGGCGCTCGACGACTCCGGCGACCCGGCCACCCTCTCCCGCCCCATCCTCACCGGCATCCTGCGCGAGGAGCTGGGCTACGACGGGGTCGTGGTCACCGACTCCCTCGGCATGGAGGGCGTACGGACCAAGTACGGCGACGAACGGGTGCCGGTGCTGGCGCTGAAGGCCGGCGTCGACCAGCTGCTCAACCCGCCGCACCTGGACCTCGCCTGGAACGCGGTCCTGACGGCGGTACGCGACGGTGAACTCACCGAGGCGCGGCTCGACGAATCGATCCTGCGGGTGCTTCGGCTGAAGGCGAAGCTGGGACTGTTCCGGGACGCCTACACCAGCCGGCGGGACGTCGACCGCACCGTCGGCACCCGGGGGCATCTGGCCGCGGCCGACCGGATCGCCGAGCGGACCACCACACTGCTCGTCAACGAGGGGCGGCTGCTGCCCCTGTCGCGCAGGGAGCACCCGAAGGTGCTCGTCGTGGGCGCCGACCCCGCCTCCCCCTCGGGCACCACCGGGCCGCCCACCGGCGTCCTCGCGGGTGAGCTGACGGAGCTGGGCTTCACGGCCACCGCCCTGTCCACGGGCACCGCGCCCTCCGCCGCCGTCATCGACCGCGCGGTCGCGGCGGCCGGGGACGCCGACGCGGTGGTGGTCGCCACGTACAACGTCACCGCGGCCAGTAGCCAGCGCACGCTGGTCGCACGGCTGCTGGAGACGGGGAAGCCGGTCGTCGCGGTCGCCATCCGCAACCCGTACGACGTGGCCCGCCTCCCGGACGTCCGCGCCTGCCTCGCGTCCTACTCCTGGACCGACGTCGAGGTACGGGCGGCGGCCCGGGTGATCGCGGGGCGGGTACGGCCGCGCGGCAGGCTGCCGGTGCCGGTGGTGCGGGCGGACGATCCGACCAAGGTGCTTTACCCCCTCGGGCACGGGCTGTCCTACCGCTCGTAGGACGTAGCACGGCCTACGCCACGCGCCGGGGGCGCCCCCGGCCGCCGTGCGCAAAGCACCCCGCGCGTCTGGCGTGCGCCCGCTGCGGCGGGTCACGCTGGACCGGGGATCCGGGGGGATGGCGATGCGTGGGAAATGGGCTGCGGGGGCGCTCTGCGCCCTGGCGGTGTGGTGCGCCGTGCTGCTGACGGGCTGCCAGAGCCCGTCCGGCCTGACGGGCGGGGAGAGCGGCGGCGAGGACGCGAGCGGGGCCGGGCGGCTCGGCGGGGGGACCGTTCCGGACTCGGCACCGGCCGTCGTACGGCCCTCCGGGTACGGGGCGGTCTTCCTCGCGATCGACGAGTGCAGTTCGTTCGGGACGGTCTCGTTCACCGAGGTGCCGTGCGACAGCGAGCGGGCGGCGGCGCGGGTCGTGGCCCGGGAGGACGGCCGTGCGGGCGACGGGCCTCCGTGCCCCGCCACCACCGACTTCGTCCTGCACATCAGCGAGCAGCGCCCCTCGGCCGACGAGGACGGCGACGGGGCCGTGTCACGGGGCTACGCCTGTATGCGGGGGCTCCAGCCGCCGCACCCCGGCGATCCGGGCGGCGGGGGCGGCCCGCGCACCATCGTCGGCGACTGCGTCTACGACGCCGGGGACGGCAAGGTGCGCGAGACCGCGTGCGACGGCAAGGGCAGGAGGAAACCTCAGTTCAAGGTGGTCGAGGCGGTCGCCGTCCGGACGGACTGCCCGGCCTCGACCGGCCTCTACGTACGCCTCGGCGGCGAACGGCCGGTGGGCTGCGCCCGGCCACTGTGAGCGCCCGTACATCGGAGCGTCTCAGCGGCGGCCGGGCGCGGTCACCGTCCTAGGGGCGCAGCGCCGGTTCGCGCTGCACGTCCCGCTTGTCCAGTTTGGCGTCGAACGTCGCCAGCGGCTCCGCCGCCGACGGGTTCTCCCGGACCTCGGCGGAGGCGACGCCCGCCCAGTCGAGGATGCGGGCCGTGGCGAGGGCCTTCTCCTCGGGCACCAGGCCGGCGACGTTGGCGCCGTGGTTCATGCCGGGCGCGGTGAGGACGTAGGAGTCGTCCGCGCCGCGCCCGAGACGGAAGGGCTCGGCTCCCCACGGGTCGTTCTCGCCGTACACGAAGAGCATCTGGTCGGCGTTGTGCCGCACCCAGCGGTCGACGTCCCGCATCACCCACGGCTCGAACCTCATCGGGATCGACCGGGGCACGAAGTTGCGCGGCGGCTGGTAGCCGTAGCGGATGTACTTCTTCTCGATGTGCGGGAAGTGGATCGTCGGCGCGCCCAGCTGCGTGCCCGCCTGGTAGTAGTACGGCGTGTACGGGGCGAGGCCCTGGTCCGTGTAGAAGGAGAAGCCGGAGATCGTGTCGACGGAGTTCCAGATCTCGTCGTCTGTCGCGTTCCTCGCGTCGGCCGGGATGTCGGCGCAGTCCTTCAGGGTGCTGTACTGCCAGAAGCCCCACACGTAGTCGAGGACGACCGCCTCGTACGCGCGGTCCAGGCTGCCGATGGTGTCGAAGGTGTAGCCGTTCTCGGCGGCGTACGCCTCGTACTTCTCCTTGAGCGGTGCCCGGCGCACCAGCGCCTCGCGCTGCACGCCGTTCAGCCGGTCGCGGCACTCCTCGGTGCCGACGCGGGCGAAGAAGCGGTCGTAGGCCCTGTCCTCGCGGTTCACCACGTCGTTGGGGGCGACGTAGGCGACGACACCGTCCATGTCGCGCGGGTAGAAGCGCTCGTAGTAGGTGGCGGTCATGCCGCCCTTGGAGCCGCCGGTGGAGAGCCAGTTCTCGGAGTAGAGCGGCTTGAGTGCCTTGAAGATGCGGTGCTGGTCGCTGGCCGCCTGCCAGATGTCGAGCTTGGACCAGTCGGCCGGCTCGGGCCGGGACGGCGTGAAGTAGCGGTACTCCATGGAGACCTGGTTGCCGTCCACGATCTGGGTCGGCTCGCGGCGGCTGGGGTTCGTGGAGACGCTGTAGCCGCCGGTGTAGAAGACCATCGGGCGGTTCACGTCCTTGTGCAGCACGGTGATCCGCTGCTGGAACGTGCCCTTGGACGGGCGCCGGTGGTCGACCGGCTGGGTGTAGTTGAGGACGAAGAAGCGGTATCCGGTGTACGGCTTCTCCTCGATCAGGCTCATGCCCGGTATGGACAGCAGCCGGTCCTTGATGTCGACGGCCTTCGGCTCGGCGGCGGTGGCCGCGCCCGCCGTGCTGACGGTGCCTATGAGCACCACGAGCGCCAGCAGCCATCTGAGCGCCTTGCGCATGCACCCTCCCTGTGAAACAGATGTGCGCCGGAAGCTATCGGAGCAAGTCACCCGCACACCAGGGGAGATCGAGGATTGGCTGCCGGGAGCCGGCTCAGCAGAGGATCCAGCCGGAGCTGACCGAGCCCCGGGACACCTTGCCCCTCACCCACACGCAGCGCTTCCCGGCGTGTACGGTCACCGGCCCCGCCCGGTAGGCGAACCGCCCCGAGTCCACGACCGGCCGGCCGCCGCGCGCCTGCACGCTGACGGACATCTGCCGCTTGGTGCCGGGCTTCTTGGGGACGGTGACGGCACAGACGTAGCCGCCGCGCTTGTAGACCAGGACGGACCCCGTGGAGAACGGCAGCGTGCGGACCTTGCGGCCCGGGCACGCCGCGGCGGCCTGCGCGTCCTGCGGCACCGCGACGGCGAGCAGCCCGGCCGCCGTCAGCACGGCCGTGCCGAGCGCCAGCCGCCGGCGTGTTCCAGCACCACCCTTGCCCACAGCGGTCCCCTCCCTCTCCGCCTCCGCCGTACGGCGGCACCGACGTACGGCTGTACGGACGCACGCCGTGTGTCGAATGGTTGCGCGAGTGTCACCGCAGCGCGCCGACCGGCTCCTCCGGTTCGGCCGCCCCGACGAAGCTCCGCCACAGTCGCGCGTACCGTCCGTCGAGCGCCAGCAGTTCGTCGTGCGTACCGTCCTCGGCGACCCGCCCGTCGTCCATGACGACGACGCGGTCCGCGCGGGCGGCCGTGGTCAGCCGGTGTGCGACGACCAGCGTCGTACGGCGGCCCGCGATGCGGTCGGTGGCCTGGTTGACCTGGGCCTCGGTGGCCAGGTCCAGGGCCGCCGTCGCCTCGTCGAGGAGCAGTACGTCGGGGTCCACCAGCTCGGCGCGGGCCAGCGCGATCAGCTGCCGCTGCCCGGCGGAGAGGTTGCGTCCCCGTTCGGCGACCTCGTGGAGGTAACCGCCCTCCAGCGTGGCGATCATCTCGTGGGCACCGACCGCCCGCGCCGCCGCCTCCACCTGGGCGTCGGTGGCGTCCGGGCGGCCGTAGGCGATGGCGTCCCGGACGGTTCCCGGGAAGAGGTACGCCTCCTGCGGGACGACGCCCAGCCGGTGCCGGTAGGCGGTGAGGTCGAGGTCGCGCAGGTCCTGCCCGTCGACGGTCACCCGCCCGCCCGTCGGGTCGTAGAACCGGGCCACCAGCTTGACCAGCGTCGACTTGCCCGCGCCGGTCTCACCGACGAAGGCGACGGTCTGCCCGGCCGGAATGCGCAGGTCGACGCCGGTGAGGGCCGCTTCCGCCTCATCGGCACCGCCGTACGCGAAGTGCACGTCCTCGAAGGCGATCTCGCCGCGCAGGGACGTGACGCCGGACGGCTTCTCGGCGGCCCGGGTGGAGGTCGGCTCGCGCAGCAGTTCCTGGATGCGGCCGAGGGAGACGGACGCCTGCTGGTAGCCGTCGAAGACCTGGGAGAGCTGCTGGACGGGCGCGAAGAACAGGTCGATGTAGAGCAGGTAGGCCACCAGCGCGCCGGTCGTCAGCGTCGCCTCGTCGATCCGCCCGCCGCCGACGATCAGCACGGCCGCGGCCGCCCCGGAGGCCAGCAGCTGCACGAACGGGAAGTAGATCGAGATGAGCCACTGCCCCCGGATGCGGGCCTGCCGGTAGCTGTCGCTGCGCTCGGCGAACCGCCGCCCGCCGTCGTGCTCACGCCGGAAGGCCTGCACGATCCGCAGCCCGGCCACCGACTCCTGGAGGTCGGCGTTGACCGTGGAGACCCGCTCCCGGGCCAGTTCGTACGCCTTCACGCTGGCCCTGCGGAAGAAGTAGGTGGCGATGATCAGCGGCGGCAGGGTCGCGAAGACGACGAACGCGAGCTGCACGTCGATCACCAGCAGGGCGACCAGGATGCCGAAGAAGGTGACGACCGAGACGAAGGCGGTGACGAGCCCCGTCTGCAGGAACGTCGACAGCGCGTCCACGTCCGTCGTCATCCGCGTCATGATCCGGCCGGTCAGCTCGCGCTCGTAGTAGTCGAGGCCGAGCCGCTGGAGCTGCGCGAAGATCTTCAGCCGGAGCGAGTACAGGATCCGCTCCCCCGTCCGGCCGGTCATGCGGATCTCACCGGTCTGCGCCGTCCACTGGGCGAGCACCGCCAGCAGACCCAGCAGCGAGGCCGCCCAGACCGCGCCGAGGGCGGCCTGCGTGACGCCGTCGTCGATGCCGTGCCGGATCAGCACCGGCAGCAGCAGGCCCATGCCGGCGTCCGCGGCGACCAGGGCGAGGCTGATCAGCAGCGGCGCGCGGAAGCCCCGCAGCAGGCGGCGCAGGCCGTACGACTCCTCCGGTTCCACGGCCCGCGCCTCGTCCACGTCCGGTGTCCCGTCGGCCGGGGGCAGCGCGTCGACCTGGGCGAGCAGCTCCGGGGTGGCCGGGGTGCCGGCGAGGGCGGCGTCCTTCGGCGCGCGGTCGCCGGTCCACAGCCGTGGCGTGACCCCGCGCTCGGCGTCGTACTCGGCGTCCAGCTCGTCCCGTACGGAGGTGTCCTCGGCGGGTGCGGCGGGCCGGGCGTGTCCCGGCGACACCCCGCCCAGCTCGTCGGGGTCGGTCAGCAGGCGCCGGTAGAGGGCGGATCGCTCCTGGAGCTCCTCGTGGGTGCCGAGGTCGGCGAGACGGCCGCGGTCGAGGACGGCGATGCGGTCGGCGAGGCCGAGGGTGGAGCGGCGGTGGGCGATGAGGAGCGTGGTGCGGCCCCGCATGACCTCCTTCAGCGCCTCGTGGATCTCGTGCTCGACGCGGGCGTCCACGGCGGACGTGGCGTCGTCGAGGACCAGCAGCCGGGGATCGGTGAGGATCGCGCGGGCGAGGGCCACCCGCTGGCGCTGGCCGCCGGAGAGGGTCAGGCCGTGCTCGCCGACGGTGGTGTCGTAGCCGTCGGGCAGCTCGCTGATGAACCGGTGGGCCTGCGCGGCCCGGGCCGCGGCCTCGATCTCCTCGTCGGTGGCGTCCGGGCGGCCGTACGCGATGTTGGCGCGCACGGTGTCCGAGAAGAGGAAGGAGTCCTCGGGCACGAGCCCGATCGCGGCCCGCAGCGAGTCGAGGGTCAGCTCGCGCACGTCGTGGCCGCCGATGAGGACGGCGCCGCGCGTCACGTCGTAGAAGCGCGGCAGGAGCAGGGAGACCGTGGACTTCCCGGAGCCGGAGGAACCGACGACGGCGAGGGTCTCGCCGGAGCGGATCTCGAAGGAGAGACCGTCGAGGACGGGGCGGCTCTTCCCCGAGGCCGAGCCGTAGCCGAAGGCGACGTCGTCGAACTCGACGGTCGCGGGCGCGTCGGCGGGCAGGTCCTTCGTTCCGTCCTCGATCGCGGGTTCGGTGTCGACCAGCTCCAGCACGCGTTCGGTGCCGGCGCGGGCCTGCTGGCCGACGGTGAGGACCATCGCGAGCATCCGGACCGGGCCGACGAGCTGGGCGAGGTAGGTGGAGAAGGCGACGAAGGTGCCGAGCGTGATGTTCCCGCGTACGGCCAGCCAGCCGCCGAGGGCGAGCATGGCGACCTGGCCGAGGGCGGGGACGGCCTGGAGCGCGGGGGTGTAGGTGGCGTTCAGCCGGATCGTCCGCAGCCGCCCGGCGAAGAGCCTGCGCCCGACCTCCCTGAGCTTTCCGGTCTCCTGGTCCTCCTGGCCGAAGCCCTTCACCACGCGTACGCCGCTCACCGACCCGTCGACCACGCCGGCGACGGCGGCGGCCTGGGCCTGGGCGTACCAGGTGGCGGGGTGCAGGCGGGTGCGGCTGCGGCGGGCGATGAACCACAGCGCGGGGGCGACGGCGAGTGCGACCAGCGTGAGCGGCAGGGAGAGCCACGCCATGATGACCAGGGAGATCAGGAAGAGCAGGACGTTCCCGATGGTCATCGGGAGCATGAACAGCAGGCTCTGGATCAGCTGGAGGTCACTGGTCGCCCGCCCGACGACCTGCCCCGTGGACAGCTCGTCCTGCCGCCGCCCGTCGAGCCGGGTGATCGTCCCGAACATGTCGGTGCGCAGGTCGTGCTGGACGTCGAGGGCGAGCCGGCCGCCGTAGTAGCGGCGGATGTAGGTGAGGACGTAGACGACGACCGCGGCGCCGATCAGCAGACCGGCCCAGACGGCCATGTCCCTGCTCTTGTCCCCGATCACGTCGTCGATGATCACCTTGGTGATCAGCGGGACCAGGGCCATGACGGCCATCCCGCCCAGCGAGGCACCGAGGGCGAGGACGACGTCCTTGGGATAGCGCCAGGCGTAAGCCGCCAGTCGTCGTGCCCATCCCCGTTGCGCGTCCACGCCGTGCCCTCCGGTCGGTCGTCCTGCTCACCTGATCTACCGGAAGGCACCAACACGGGCGAGCGGGGATTTCATCCCGTCGCGGGGATTCAGGCGCGGACCCGGAGCCGGAGGAAGCGGGTGGTCTGTACGTCGTTCTGGTTGTCGTCGCTGACGAGGAGGACGTCCAGGAGGCCCTTGCCCCGGCCGGTGACGGCCATGCCCTCGAAGTTGTCGAGGAGCGGGTTGGGCTGGGGCTGCTTGGCGGTGGCACCGAGGGAGGGGCAGTCGGCGAGGTCGGCGAGGAGCGTCTTGCCGAGCGTGCCGCCGCGCCGGTCGGCCAGGTAGAGACGGACCGTGTTGCCAACGCCGGAGGTGAAGCCGCGTTCCAGTACGAGGAGACGCCCGTCCGGGGTCGCGGTGGTCTCGGAGACGCCGAGGCCGGTGTCGGTGCGGTAGGTGTACTGCGCGCCGGCCCGGAAGTCGCCGCGGCCTGTCCGCTGCCAGGTCTGGAAACGGACCAGGCCGGCGGGGTCGCCGACGAGCGGGTACTCCATGGAGGCGATCAGGGTCCGGCCGCCGGGGAGGAGCGTCAGCCCCTCGAAGCTGCCGTTCGCCCGGGCGCGGCCTGCGGGGGCGGTGCGCAGGGCGTCCGGCACGGGGAGCCGGCCGAGGATCTCGCCCGTGCGGGAGTAGCGGCGGACGGACGGCTCGGTCTCGGAGGAGACGAGGTACGTGCCGTCGCGCGAGACGACCAGGCCTTCGGCGTCGAGGGCCGCGCCGCGCTCGTCGGCGAGCGGGGTCACGCCCAGCGGCTTCAGGGTCCGCGCGTCCAGCCGGAACAGGGCGGACCGGTCGGAGAGAGCGGCGACGGAACCACGGTGATCACGGGCGAGGGCGGAGAGGTTGCCCACGTAGGTGTCGCCGTAGGTGCCCTTGTCCAGGGCGTCGGAGAAACCGGTGAGGGAGACGGCGGGCGAGCAGGCGTGCCTCGGCGGCCTCTCGTGTGCGGCGGCCGGCCCGGCGGCGGTCAGACAGGCGGCCGCCGCGAGACCGGACGTGAGGGTGGCGAGGGCGGTGCGAAGGGTTCTCGGGCGCATGGCCGTCACGCTAGGGCGCAGGGGTGGCCGGAAGTTGGCCTCTTTACGAAGGATGGGATGCGGGGGCGTTCCGATGGCAAGTAATGAGCCATGCCAGAGCAGAGGGAAAGTGGCCAGAGGCTGGCCGGGCGACTGTACGCGACGCTGCGGGTGCTGAAGTTCCTCGCGGTTCCCGGCAGCCCCAAGCCGACCGTTCAGGACGAGTTCCAGGACAAGGACAGCCCGAACCAGCGGATTCAAGCCCTGAGGCTGGACCCGTTCGGAGTTCTGGTGACCGCTGTCCAGAAAGGCCGGCACGCGACGGCGGTGGGCGAGGTGTTCCGCGCGATACCTGCCGTGGTGCCGGCGAAGGAGGGTGCCCTCACGGACAACCTGGGCACCTGGGGACTGGCGGAGTTCAACGCCGGCCATCGCGCTCAAATCGCCGCGCTCAAGGAGGACCTGCCCAGTCAGCTGGGGTGACGACGGCTCACACATCCGGTTCAGGACGAAGCGGAGCTGATCAGTTGGGTGGTCTCGATGAGGGTCTGCCCTCGGAGCCGGCCCAGGGCGGCAGTTGCCTGGAAGTGGCGGACGGTCATCCCGTCGGGACACCCGTGCGGGATTCGAAGGTGCCGGACGGGCCGGCGTTGGTCTTCTCGGCGGTCGGCCGGGCGTCGTTCATCACCGCCCTCCGGGAAGCTGCCTCTACTTCAAAAGCGTGAACACTCCACCCCGATCTGTCATCCACTCGCTCATCCGAGCGTCCAAAGGACAGAAACCCCCCGACTGCTCACGCTTTTCCCGACCATAGGGCCATGAGCCCGGCCCCCTGGCACGACCGCGACCCTCTCAGCACTGGGCACGTCATCAGCACGGTGCGCACACTCATGCGCACCGATGGCCTGGACGTGTCGATGACCACCATCGCCCGCGCTTGCGGAATCTCGCGCAACTTCCTCTACTCGAACTGGAAAACCCCGTCCGCGCTCCATCTGCGCGCACTGACGGTCGAACTCGCGCAGGCATTCGTCGTTGCCGACCGCACCCACCCCAGTGACGGCACGGTGCGGGGAATCGCCGAGCATCTGACGGAGGTCGTCCGCGTCGTCCGACGCCACCCGACGACGGCGGCCGTCGCCCGCTCCTCCCATGCGACGATCCTCCGCGCGCACACAGCGACCGACGGACCCCTGGCACAGGTGGTGACGGAACGCATCAGCGATCTGCTGCACCCCCTCGTCCCGCACGGCGGGGTGTGCGGAGACGCCGCGCTGCGCTCCAGGCCCTGGAAGATCCTGTGGATCGCCCGCCCGGCCGCCCTCTGCCCCGAGGCGGTCGGCGACCAGGAGTGGGAGGACACCCTGGACGGGGCCTTCGCAGAGCTGCTGCGCGACCTGCTCGCCCCGTGGACCACCTCTGATTGATCCCCCCGCACGAGATTCACAGCCTGCCCCCAGTCACAGCACAGCCGGCGCCCATCGGCCGTCGCCACGGTGGCGTGGTGACATCTGCCACCGCTCAACCGCACGCGGCCGCCGGGCCGCCCCCGCCGTCCCCCGCGCCCAGCACGCCCAGCACGCCCAGCACCCCCCGATGGTCGCTGCCGGCCCTGCTGGCGATCCTCGCCCTGGCGGCGGGGCTGTACTCCTGGAACCTGTCCGGGGCCGGGCTGAACAGCTTCTACAGCGCCGCCGTACTCAGCGGCACCGAGAGCTGGAAGGCGTGGTTCTTCGGCTCACTGGACGCGGGGAACTTCCTGACCGTCGACAAGCCGCCCTTCGCCCTGATGGTCATGGGCCTGTCGTGCCGCCTCCTCGGATACGGGACCTGGCAGATGATGCTGCCGCTGATCGTGGCCGCGCTGGCGACGATCTGGATCCTGCACGTCTCCGTCAAGCGGGTGTGGGGCCACGGCGCGGCGGCGGTCGCCGCACTGGTGCTGGCGCTGACCCCGATCACGGTGGCCATCAACCGGGACAACAACCCCGACACGCTGCTGGTGTTCCTGATGGTGGGCGGGGCGGCCCTCGGCCTGCGCGCCGTCCGCGACGGGCGGCTGCCGCCCCTGCTGGGCGCCGCGGCCTGTTTCGGGCTCGCGTTCAACACGAAGATGCTCCAGGGCTACATCGCGCTGCCCGCCGTTCTCGTCGTGTACGTGTACGCCACGGACCTCGGCTGGGCGAAGCGGACCAGGAACCTGGCGCTCGCCGGCGTCACCCTCAGCGTCGCCAGTTTCTGGTGGGCGGCGGCGGTGTCCCTGGTGCCGGCCTCCGAGCGGCCGTACATCGGCGGCTCCACGGACGGCACCGCCTGGGACCTGATCACGGGCTACAACGGGCTCGGCCGGATCTTCGGCGGCGACGGCAACATGGGCGGGGGCGGCGGTGGAGGCGGCGGGGGCGGCTTCTCGGGCGCGGCGGGCATCGGACGGATGTTCAACGACGTCCTCGGCGGCCAGATCTCCTGGCTGCTCCCCTTCGCGGGCATCGCGCTGGTCGCCGGCCTGGTGCTGTGCGGCCGGGCGCCCCGCACCGACCTCACGCGCGCCGCGCTGGTGCTCTGGGGCGGCTGGACGGTCCTGCACTACCTGACCTTCGCCATGGCCGAGGGCACCATGCATCCGTACTACACGACCGCCCTCGCGCCGGGCATCGCGGCGCTGTGCGGGGGCGGCGGCGTCATGCTGCTGCGTGCCTTCCGGGCCGACCGGCGGTGGGTGTGGGTGCTGCCCCTCGCCCTCGGCGTCACCGGGGTCTGGGCGATCGTGCTGCTGCGCCGCGCCTCCGGCTGGAACACCTGGCTCTGGCCGGCGGTCGCGGCGGTCATGGCGCTGGCCATCGCGGGGCTCCTCGTCTTCCGTCCGGGGCGCCGGGTGCGGCTGCTGGCGGTGTCCGTGGCGGCTGCGGTCGCCGCCGGGGTCGCGGGGCCGGCGGCGACCGC
>NZ_RAIF01000012.1:1147501-1189399 GCF_003671715.1 Streptomyces sp. E2N166
GCGACGTCGGGAAGGCGGGCGGTACACCCCCGAACGGCACACCCCCGGGCAGCGGCTCGGGCACGGACGACGGCACGGACGGAGCGAGCAGTGAGCTGATCGCCTATCTGAAGAAGCACCGGGACGGCGCCGAGTGGCTCGTCGCGGTGTCGAGTTCGCAGAGCGCCGCGCAGCTCATCCTCAGCAGCGGCCAACCCGTCATCTCCATGTGGGGCTGGTCCGGCAGCGACAACGCCATGACCCTCACCCGCCTCAAGGAGCTTGTGCGGACGGGCGAGTTGCGCTACGTCCAGGTCGGCGGCGGAGGCACGGGCGGTGGTACGGGCGGCGGCTCAGGAGTCAGCTCCGAGGTGGCCCAGTGGGTCCAGGAGCACGGCACAGCCGTCGAGGAGGCGGAGAGCACGTCGGCTGTCTACCGGCTGGACCCCTCGGACGTGGACTGACCCGGCCGCATCCGGCACGACGGGCCCCCGACCACGACGGCCGGGGGCCCGTCGTCACGCAATCGCCACGTTCCGTACACCCCGCCTACAACATGTCCATGTCACGCTCGGTTCACCGTTCCACTACTCGCGTAGATCGGACACCCCACATGCTCGCGATACGCATACGGCGCCGGAAGACCGCCGTCCTCGCCACAGCCGCCGCACTCGCCGGCCTCGCCGCCCCCTCCCTGGCCGCCACCCCGGCCACCGCCACCGCAACGGCAACGGCAACGGCAACGGCAACGGCAACCGACTACGACTCGACGTACTACGAGGACGCGATCGGCAAGACCGGCGCAAGCCTCAAGTCGTCCCTCCACACGATCATCAGCGACCAGACCAAGCTCTCGTACTCGGCGGTCTGGGACGCGCTGAGGAACACCGACCAGGACCCGGCCGACAGCGGCAACGTGATCCTGCTCTACTCGGGCATCTCCCGCAGCAAGTCGCTGAACGGCGGCGACACCGGCGACTGGAACCGCGAGCACGTGTGGGCCAAGTCCCACGGCGACTTCGGCACCTCGACCGGGCCCGGCACGGACCTGCACCATCTGCGCCCAGAGGACGTCCGGGTCAACGGCGTCCGGGGCAACAAGGACTTCGACGACGGCGGCAGCGGTTTCACCGACGACGGCGGCAGCCTCACCGACTCCGACTCCTTCGAGCCCCGCGACGCCGTCAAGGGCGACGTGGCCCGCATGATCTTCTACATGGCGGTCCGCTACGAGGGCGGCGACGGCTGGGCCGACCTGGAGGTCAACGGCAGCGTCGACAACGGCAGCAGCCCGTACATCGGCAAGCTCGACGTGCTGAAGCAGTGGAACGACGAGGACCCGCCGGACGCCTTCGAGGAGCGGCGCAACCAGGTCATCCACGACTCCTACCAGCACAACCGCAACCCGTTCGTCGACCACCCGGAGTGGGTCGAGGCGATCTGGTAGGCCCAGCCGCCCTCAGTCCAGGTGCGTCGGCGCGAACATGCGCAGTACGGCGGGGAGGACGACCACCGAGGGCCCCGGTGCGGCCAGGGCCTTCGCGAGGTCGGCCTCCAGCGCCTCCGGCGACGTACGCACGCCCGGCACGCCGAACGACTCGGCGAGGGCCACGTAGTCGGGGCGGGTCAGTTCCGTCGCCGTCGGCTGCCCGAAGGCGTCGGTCATGTACTCCCGCAGGATGCCGTAGCCGCCGTCGTCGACGATCAGCCAGGTGACGTTCAGGTCGTACTGGCGGGCGGTGGCCAGTTCCGCGATGGAGTACAGGGCACCACCGTCGCCGGAGACCGCCAGGACCGGGTGGGTGGGGTCGGCCGCCGCGGCTCCCAACGCCGCCGGGAAGCCGTAGCCGAGGCCGCCCGCGCCCTGGGCCGAGTGCATGGTGTTGGGGGCCTTGGCGTCGAAGGCCGACCACGCCCAGTAGGCGAGGATGGTCATGTCCCAGAAGGACGGGGCGCCGGCCGGAAGGGCCCGGCGGACGGCCGCCAGTACGTCCTGCTCCAGGGTGAGTTCCTGGGACGCGACGCGCTCGTGGACCTTGTCCAGCACGGCCCGTACGCGTTCCGGGGCGGCGGGGTCGGTGCGTTCGTCCACCGTCTCCAGCAGGGCCTGGACGGCGAGGCGGGCGTCGGCGTGGATGCCGAGCGCCGGGTGGTTGGATTCGAGTTTGCCGAGGTCGGCCTCGATCTGGACGACGCGGCCGCGCGGCTTGAACGTGTGGTAGTTCGAGGAGAGTTCGCCGAGGCCGGAGCCGACGACCAGGAGTACGTCGGCGTCCTCCAGGAAGTCCGTCGTGTGACGGTCCTCCAGCCAGGACTGGAGGGACAGGGGGTGCGTCCACGGGAACGCGCCCTTGCCGCCGAAGGTGGTGACGACCGGGGCCTGGAGCCGCTCCGCCAGTTGCCGCAGCTTCTTCGACGCGTCCGCCCGGACGACGCCCCCGCCCGCGATGATGGCGGGGCGCTCGGCGCGGGAGAGCAGGTCAGCCGCGAGCGCCGTGAGTTCGGGGCGCGGGGGCAGTTCCTCGGGGAAGGCGTCGCCGCCGGTCACGACGGGGATCGGTGTCTCGGACAGGAGGACGTCCTGAGGGATCTCCACCCAGACCGGTCCGTGCGGGGCGGTCAGCGCCGACGTCCACGCCTCCGCGATCGCGGACGGGATCTGGGACTGGGTGCGGACGGTGTGGACGGACTTCACCACGCCCCGGAACGACGCCGCCTGGTCGGGGAGTTCGTGCAGGTAGCCGTGGCGTCCGCCGCCCAGGCCCGCCGTCGGGACCTGGCTGCTGATCGCCAGCACGGGGGCGGAGGCCGCCCGTGCCTCCTGGAGCGCGGCCAGGGAGGTGAGGGCTCCCGGGCCGGTGGACAGGAGCAGCGGGGCCGCCTCACCCGTGATCCGACCGTACGCGTCCGCCGCGAAACCGGCGTTGTTCTCCACCCGCAGGCCGATGTAGCGCAGGTCCGAGCGGCGCAGCGCGTCGAACATGCCGAGGGCGTGCTGGCCGGGCAGGCCGAAGACGGTGGTCGCGCCGAGCCCGGCCAGGGTCTCCACGACCAGGTCTCCGCCGTTGCGGCCGGGGGGAGGGTTGAGCGCGGCCTCCGTCTGGGCGGCGGTCGGACGGAGCACCAGGTCGTGGTCGTGGGTCACTTGGTCTCGGTCTCCTGGTCCGTCGTGCGCGCCTGGGCGATCTGGCGGCTCATGATGGTGGTCAGTTCGTACGCCGTGTGGGAGGCCGCGACCGAGGTGATCTCCGCGTGGTCGTACGCGGGGGCCACCTCGACGACGTCGGCCGACACCAGGTTGCAGGATGCCAGGCCGCGCAGGATCTCCAGCAGCTCGCGGGAGGTCATGCCGCCGGCCTCGGGGGTGCCGGTGCCGGGGGCGTGGGCGGGGTCCAGGCAGTCGATGTCGATGGAGATGTAGAGGGGACGGTCGCCGATGCGCTGGCGGAGCTGGTCGGCGACCTCGTCGGCGCCACGTCGGTAGACGTCGGCGGAGGTGACGATGCCGAAGCCCATCTTCTCGTCGTCGGTGAGGTCCTGCTTGCCGTACAGGGGGCCGCGGGTGCCGACGTGGGAGAGGGCGGAGGTGTCGAGGATGCCCTCCTCGACGGCGCGGCGGAACGGGGTGCCGTGCGTGTACTCGGCGCCGAAGTAGGTGTCCCAGGTGTCGAGGTGGGCGTCGAAGTGGAGCAGGGCGACCGGGCCGTGCTTCTTGGCGACCGAGCGGAGCAGCGGGAGGGCGATGGTGTGGTCGCCGCCCAGGGTCATCAGCCGGGCGCCGGTGCCGAGGAGGTCGTCGGCGGCGGCCTCGACGGTCTCGACGGCCTCGTTGATGTTGAAGGGGTTGACCGCTATGTCACCGCCGTCCGCGACCTGGGCGAGGGCGAAGGGAGAGGCGTCCTGTGCCGGGTTGTAGGGGCGCAGCAGGCGGGAGGCCTCGCGGATGGCGTTGCCGCCGAAGCGGGCTCCCGGCCGGTAGGAGACGCCCGAGTCGAACGGCACGCCGACCACGGCGACGTCGGCGGTCCCGACCTCGTCGAGGCGGGGCAGCCGGGCGAAGGTCGCGGGACCCGCGTAGCGCGGGACGCGGGAGGAGTCGACGGGGCCGCGGGGCGTCTCGTTGCTGCTCATGTACTGCCTTCCTTCTTACGCTTCGTCGCGTATGTACTACTGCGGTCCGACTCTACTGGTGAGCCGGGACCGCCGGTTCGGACCGGGGTTCGGGAGCCCGTCCGGCGAGGCGTTCGCGCCAGGCGGTGAGGATCGCCTCGTCGGTGGGGCGGGTGGCCAGGGAGACGGCGACGTAGACGGCGAGGGAGGCCGGCAGGCCGTAGTAGACGGGCTCGTTGGCGAGGATGCCGTAGGCGGCCATCAGACCGACGACCGCGAGTCCGCCGACCGCTACGGCGGCGAGGGCGCCCTGTGCGGTGCCGCGCTTCCACAGCAGCCCGCCGAGGATGGGGACGAGGAGGCCGCCGACGAGGAGGTTGTAGGCGACGGTGAGGGCCTCGACGACGTCGTTGAGGGCGATGGCGATGAGGATCACCGCGACGCCCATGGCGAGGATGAAGGCGCGGTTGCCCTTCACCTCGTCGTGCTCGCCCTCGCCCTCCCCCTCCGGCTTGCGGATCACGCCGCGCAGCCGGGACCAGATGTCGTTGTTGGCGACGGTGGCGCAGGCGATGAGGGCGCCGGAGGACGTGGACATCACGGCGGCCAGGGCGGCGGCCAGCACGAGTCCGCGCACGCCCATCGGCAGTTCGTCCTTGACGATGGTGGCGAAGGCGTCGTCGGGGCTGCCGAGCTTGGGGTAGAGCACCTTGGCGGCGGTGCCGATGACCGCACCGGCGACGGCGTAGACGAGGCAGTAGGTGCCGGCGATGGTGCCGCCCCACTTTGCGGTGCGGTCGCTGCCCGCGGTGAAGACGCGCTGCCAGATGTCCTGACCGATGAGCATGCCGAAGGTGTAGATCAGCACGTAGGTGAAGATGGTCTCGCCGCCGACGCCCAGCGGGTCGAAGTACGAGGTCGGCAGCTGGGCCTTCATCTCGCTGAAGCCGCCGGCCTTGACGACCGCGATGGGCAGCAGCAGGAGCAGTACGCCGATGGTCTTCACCACGAACTGCACCATGTCGGTGAGCGTGATGGACCACATGCCGCCGAGCGTGGAGTAGGCGACGACGATCGAGCCGCCCAGGATGATCGCCAGGGTGCGGTTCACGTCGAAGAGGACGTCGAAGATGGTGGCGTAGGCGATGGTGGAGGTGACGGCCAGCATCAGGGTGTACGCCCACATGACGACGCCGGAGATGACGCCGGCCCTGCCGCCGTAGCGGAGGTCGAGCATCTCGGAGACGGTGTAGACCTTCAGGCGGGCGATGCGCGCGGAGAAGAAGACGGACAGCGCGAGCAGGCCGAGGCCGATGGTGACGACCATCCAGGCGCCGGACAGTCCGTACTGGTAGCCGAGGCCGACGCCGCCGATGGTGGACGCGCCGCCGAGGACGATCGCCGCCATGGTGCCGGAGTACATCGCGGGGCCGAGACGGCGTCCGGCGACGAGGAACTCGCTCTTGGACTTGGCGCGGCGCATGCCCCACCAGCCCATGGCCAGCATCCCGGCGAGATAGACGACGATCACTACGTAGTCGACGGCCATGGGGGCCTCCTTCGCCTGTGTCGGTGGCGTGTCGTGCGGTGGGGAGTTGTCCGGTGGCTGGTCGCGGGGACATCCGCCCGTACCCGCGGCCGCCGGTCGAGGTTGACACTAGGTGGCTGAAAAGCGGCTGCGAAGTGTACGTTTCATCCAGTCGGCAGCACTTGGATGGAGGAAACGTCCACCATGCAGGAATCGGCCGTTCCGCCCACGCCTCCCACTCCCCCGGTGTCCCTCGCGGCCCTGCTGTCCCGCGAGGACCTGGCCCTGCGGCAGCTCGCGGGACCCCCGGCCGCGCAGGTGACGGTCCACTGGGCGCACACCTCGGAGATGTCCGACCCCTTCCCGTACCTGCTGGGCGGCGAGCTGCTGCTGACCGCGGGCGTGCACATCCCGGAGGGGGCGGACTCGGGGACGTACTTCGACGACTACGTCTCGCGGATCGTGGCGGCCGGCGGCGCCGCGCTCGGCTTCGGGGTGGCGCCGGTGCACGACACCGTGCCGGGGGCGCTGGTCGCGGCCTGCGAGGCGTACGGGCTGCCGCTGGTGGAGGTGCCGCCGAGGACGACGTTCTCCGGTGTGGCCCGCGCGGTGTGGCAGCTGATGGCGCGGGCCCGGCTCGCCGAGCTGCGCCGGGTCTCCGAGGCCCAGCAGGGTCTGGCAGCCGCGGCCTCCCGTCCGGACCCGGTGCCGTCGGTACTGCGCCGGCTGGCGACCCGGCTGGACGGGCGGGCGGTGCTGTACGGGCCGGAGGGCGCGGAGATCGCGGCGGCGGGGCGGGAGCCCGGGGGCGAGGTGGGGCGGGCGCTGGCGGAGCTGGCCCGGTACGTCACCGGCCACGCCTCCAGCACCGCCACGGACACGGTCGCGGGCACCCGTCTCGCCGTGTACGCCCTCGGCACCGGGCAGGGCTTCGTCCTCGGGGTGGCGGCCCCGCACCGGGAGTCCGGGGACCACACCATCGCGTCGGTCGCCGCCGTCCTGCTCTCCCTCCTCACCGGCGAGCACCAGAGCGGCACGGGCGCGGCCCGCTCCTCCGCACTCGTACGGCTGCTGCTGGGCGCCCGCCCCGAGGAGGTCGCGCCGCTGCTGGGCGGAGGGGGCGGCGAGGGCGTCACCCAATGGCACGTCGTGCACGCCCGCCCCGCCACCGGGGCCCCCGACCCGGTCTCCGCCTCCGCGCTGGGCACGGCTCTCGGCTCCCCACTGGTCGACACGGACGGGGACGTCGTACGGGTGCTCGTACCGGCCATCCGGCACGCCGGCGCGGAGGGAGGATCCGGGGCCGGGGCCGACGCGGGCCCCGCACCCGCGACCGACCCGGAAGCCGGGGCCGGAGGGCCCGCGGCCGTCACCGGGCCGGCCGCTCAGCCCGGCTGGACCCTCGGCGTCAGCTCCGCCGTCGCCCCCGCCGAGTGGCCGGCCGCCGACGCCCAGGCGGCCCGCGCGCTGGCCCGGGCCGGGGCCACCCGGGTGCCGCTGGTCCGGCACGGCGCGCGGCCGGCGCTGGCCGACCTCGTGCCGGACGGCGAGGCCGAGGCGCACGCGCGTGCGCTGCTCGCGCCGGTCGCGGCGGTTCCGGCGCTCACCGAGACGCTGCGCGCCTGGCTCTCCCTGCACGGCAGTTGGGACCGCACCGCCGTCGCCCTGTCCGTGCACCGCAACACCGTCCGGCAGCGCATCGCCCGCTGCGCGGCCCTGCTGGACGCCGACCTCGACGACCCGGACGTACGGATGGAGTTGTGGTTCGCGCTGCGGAGGTGACCCACGTCGCAGCGGGCGACATGCCCAAGACGCCGACTGTCGGCTGCCTCACAATGGAGCCATGCCGATACCCGGGACACCCAGCCGCGCCGAACTCGCCGAACACCTCGTCAGAACCCGTATCGCGGGCGACGTCGCCACGCCCCGCGAGAACAACCTCTCCCACTACCGGAAGCTGGCGAACGGCGACCGCAACTTCTGGCTCGGCCTGGAGCTGGGCGACCGCTGGAGCGACGAGCAGGATGTGCTGGCGGTGATGGCGGAGCGGGTCGGCGTCAACGACGACCCGGAATACCGGTACGGCCAGGACACCATCGACCCGGAGCTGACCGTGGCCGCGCTGGAGCGCATGGCCGGGCGGCTGCGCAAGGCGGCCGACGGCGGGCAGCGCGTGCTGTTCGCGACCGGTCACCCGGGCGGTCTGCTCGACGTGCACCGCGCCACGGCCGACGCGCTGCGCACCGCCGGATGCGAGATCGTCGTGATCCCGGAAGGGCTGACGACGGAGGAGGGGTACGTCCAGCAGTTCGCGGACGTGGCCGTGCTGGAGCACGGCGCCTCGCTGTGGCACACCCATTCCGGTGAACCGATGAAGGCCATCCTGACCGGTCTGGAGCGCGCGGGCCGTCCGCTGCCCGACCTGGTCGTCGCCGACCACGGCTGGGCCGGTTACGCCGCTCAGCACGGCGTCGACTCCGTCGGATACGCCGACTGCAACGACCCGGCGCTCTTCCTCGCCGAGTCCGAGGGCACCCTCCAGGTCGCGGTGCCGCTGGACGACCACGTGGTCAGCCCGCGCTACTACGACCCGATGACGGCGTATCTGCTGACGGAGGCGGGACTCAAGTAGCCCCGCCGGTCCCGCACGCCCGCCGACCCCTCATGGCCAGGGGTTGAGCCCTTCCGAGCGGCGCTGCGCGAACCCGGGCGTCGGGTCCAGGTAGACCCGGCGGACGATCGGGAACTCCTCGCGCAGCCGCTGCTCGGCCCGCTCGCACGCCCACTCGATCTGCGCCGCCGTCGCCACGTCCCGGAAGTCGACCTTGGCGGCGACCAGCGCCTCCCGCGGGCCCTGCACGAGGGTGGTCAGCTCCAGTACGGCCTCGATGTGTTCGACGGCCACCAGTTCCGCCCGGACGCGGTCCCGCACGGTGCGGGGCAGCGGCCGGCCGATGAGGAACCCGGCGTTGGCGCGGCCGAGCACCCAGGCGACGTAGAGCAGCAGGGCGCCGATGCAGAGCGAGGCGACGCCGTCCCAGACGCCGGAGCCGGTGAGCTGCCCGCCGAGCAGTCCGCCCGCGGCCAGCAGCAGGCCGGCGAGGGCGGCGGAGTCCTCCATGACGACGGCCTTCACGGCGGTGTCGGGGGTGCGGCGCAGATAGCGGCCGAAGGGCACCTTGTAGTGGCGGGCCTCGCCGCGCGCCTGCTTCAGGCCGGTGCGCAGGGAGTAGCCCTCCAGGAGGAAGGCGACGGCCAGGACGAGGTACGCCACCAGCGGGTCGCCGGGTTCCTCGCCGTGGGTGAGGGAGTGCACGCCGTCGTAGAGGGCGAAGACCGCGCCGCCGACGAAGGTGGCGACGGCGGCGAGCAGGGCCCAGATGTAGCGTTCGGGGCCGTGGCCGAGGGGGTGGTCCTCGTCGGCGGGACGGGCGCCGCGTCTGAGTGAGGTCAGCAGCAGGACCTCGGTGACGGTGTCGGCGACCGAGTGCGCGGCCTCCGACAGCATCGCGCTGGACCCGCTGAGCACGCCGGCCACCGCCTTGGCGATGGCGATGCCCAGATTGGCGAGGGCGGCGACGATCACCGTGAAGGTGCTGTCGCCGCCGCCGTCGGTCACATGCCGTTCGCGCACGGGTTCGGCCATGCCCTCAGTGTTCCCTCGGGACGCGCACCACACCTTCCTGGATGACCGAGATGGCGAGCCGCCCGTCCTGGGTGTGGATCCGGGCCTGGCCGAGACCCCGGCCGCCGGACGCGGACGGCGACTGCTGGTCGTACAGCAGCCACTCGTCGGCACGGAAGGGCCGGTGGAACCACATCGCATGGTCCAGCGAGGCCCCGACGACGTCACCGACGGCCCAGCCGCCGCGGCCGTGCGCGAGCAGGACCGAGTCGAGGAGGGTCATGTCGGAGACGTAGGTGGCGAGGACGACGTGCAGGAGGGGGTCGTCCGAGAGCTTGCCGTTGGTGCGGAACCAGACCTGGGAGTGCGGCTCGCGGGGCGTGCCGAAGTCGCCGAAGGGCGGGTCGTCGACGTAGCGGAGGTCGACTGCCGCGCGGGCCTCCACGAAGCGTTCGACGGTCTCTGCGGGCAGGTGCGGGTAGCTCCGCAGCCGTTCCTCGCCGGTGGGGAGGGTCGCCGGGTCCGGTGCGGGCGGCATCGGGGCCTGGTGGTCGAGGCCCTCCTCGTACGTCTGGAAGGACGCCGACAGGGTGAAGATCGGCTTGCCGTGCTGGACGGCGACGACGCGGCGGGTGGTGAAGGAGCGGCCGTCACGCAGGCGGTCGACGTTGTAGACGATGGAGGCGCCCGGGTCGCCGGGGCGCAGGAAGTACGCGTGCAGGGAGTGCGCGTGCCGGTCCTCGGGGACCGTGCGGCCGGCGGCGACCATCGCCTGGGCCGCCACCTGCCCGCCGAAGACCCGGGGGACCACGGCGGAGCGGGAGTGGCCGCGGTAGATGTCCTCCTCGATCCGCTCGAGGTCGAGCAGATCGAGGAGGGACTGGAGTGCTTCGCTCATGCCCCGTGGGTCACAGGCCCATGTTCTTCGCGATGATCATCTTCATGACCTCGCTGGTGCCGCCGTAGATGCGGTTGACGCGGTTGTCCGCGTACAGGCGGGCGATCGGGTACTCGTTCATGTAGCCGTAGCCGCCGTGCAGCTGGAGGCAGCGGTCGATGACCCGGTGCGCGACCTCGGTGCAGAACAGCTTGGCGCTGGCGGCCTCGGCGGGGGTGAGCTCGCCGGCGTCCAGGGCCTCGGTGGCGCGGTCGGCGACGGCCTCGGCGGCGTCCACCTCGGCCTGGCAGGCGGCCAGCTCGAACTTGGTGTTCTGGAAGTGGGCGACCGGCTTGCCGAAGACGGTGCGGTCCTGCACGTACTGCTTGGCGAAGCGGACTGCGGCCTTGGCCTGGGCGTAGGCGCCGAAGGCGATGCCCCAGCGCTCGGAGGCCAGGTTGTGGCCCAGGTAGGAGAAGCCCTTGTTCTCCTCGCCGAGCAGGTCGTCGACGGGCACCTTGACGTCGACGAAGGCCAGCTCGGCGGTGTCGGAGGTGCGCAGACCCAGCTTGTCCAGCTTGCGGCCGACCGAGTAGCCCTCGGACTTGGTGTCCACGGCGAACAGGGAGATGCCGTGGCGGCGGTCCTCGGCCGTGGGCGCGGCGGTGCGGGCGCAGACGATCACCTTGTCGGCGTGCACGCCGCCGGTGATGAAGGTCTTGGCGCCGTTGAGGACGTAGTGGGTGCCGTCCTCGGAGAGCTTGGCGGTGGACTTCATGCCGGCGAGGTCGGAACCGGTGCCCGGTTCCGTCATCGCGATGGCCCACATCTCCTCGCCGCTGACGAACTTCGGCAGGAAGCGCTTCTTCTGCTCGTCGGTGGCCAGCATCTTGATGTACGGCAGGGCGAGCAGCACGTGCACGCCGGAGCCGCCGAAGGTGACGCCCGCGCGGGCGGTCTCCTCGTAGTGGACGGCCTCGAACTTGTGGCTGTCCATGCCCGCGCCGCCGTACTCCTCCGGCACGTTGATGCCGAAGATGCCCAGCTCGCCGAGCTTGTAGTAGAACTCGCGCGGCGCCTGGCCCGCGGCGAACCACTCGTCGTAGACGGGGACGACCTCGGCCTCGATGAAGGCGCGCAGGGTCTCCCGGAACGCCTCGTGGTCCTCGTTGAACACCGTACGGCGCACCGCGCCACCTCCAGGGTACGTATCTAAGCGCTTGCTCAGACTTCACCGTACCGGCGGGTAGGTAGAGGCGTCCAGAGTGGGGCGTGGGTAACCCTCGTCACTCCCCCGCCCCCTTCAGCCGGCGGCCACCGCCGCGAACGCCCCCCGCGCCATCCGGTGCAGCAGCGTCGCCGTCACCGCGCGGCCCGGCAGGGAGCCGGGGCGGCCCAGGTGCGGGGTGGAGTTCAGCAGGCCGAAGACCGAGTGCACGGCCGAGCGGGCACTCGGTTCCGACACCGCCGGGTAGACCTCGCGCACCACCCCGACCCACAGCTCGACGTACTGCCGCTGGAGCTGCCGCACCATCTTGCGGTCGGCGTCCCGCAGGCGGTCCAGCTCGCGGTCGTGCAGGGTGATGAGCGGGCGGTCGTCGAGTGCGAAGTCGATGTGCCCCTCGATGAACGAGTCGAGGACCGCCTCGGGTCCGGTCACCCCGTCCGCCTCCGCCAGCCGCCGCTTCGCGCCGGTCAGCAGCGAGTCGCTGATCCCGACGAGCAGCTCGGCGAGCATGGCGTCCTTGCCCGCGAAGTGCCGGTAGAGGCCGGGGCCGCTGATCCCGACGGCGGCACCTATCTCGTCGACGCCGACACCGTGGAAGCCGCGCTCGGCGAAGAGCCGGGCGGCCTCCTTGAGGATCTGCTCGCGGCGGGTGGGGGCGTCGGTTCTCGTGGCCATGGAGTCAATTCTAGACAGGGAGGTTAGCGGTCGTTAACCTGGAGGAAATGCGTTAACGCTCATTAACTGATCGACCATCGGTGAGGGGACCGCAGGATGCACGAGGCACCGGAGCTGACGACGGCGGCAGATCCCGCCTCCGAGGCCTTTCGGGCCAACGAGGAGGCGCACCGCGTCCTCGTGGAGGAGCTGCGCGCCAAGCTCGCGGCGGCCCGGCTCGGCGGCGGCGAGCGGGCGCGGGCCCGGCACACCGCGCGCGGCAAGCTGCTGCCGCGCGACCGCGTGGACACGCTGCTCGATCCGGGTTCGCCGTTCCTGGAGCTGGCGCCGCTCGCGGCCGACGGGCTCTACGACGGACAGGCCCCGGCCGCCGGCGTCATCGCCGGTATCGGGCGGGTGAGCGGCCGGGAGTGCGTGATCGTCGCCAACGACGCCACCGTCAAGGGCGGCACGTACTACCCGATGACCGTGAAGAAGCACCTGCGGGCACAGGAGGTGGCGCTGGAGAACCGGCTGCCGTGCCTGTACCTCGTCGACTCGGGCGGCGCCTTCCTGCCGATGCAGGACGAGGTCTTCCCGGACCGCGAGCACTTCGGGCGGATCTTCTACAACCAGGCCCGGATGTCCGGCGCCGGCATCCCGCAGATCGCGGCCGTCCTCGGCTCCTGCACGGCGGGCGGCGCGTACGTCCCCGCGATGAGCGACGAGGCGGTGATCGTCCGCAACCAGGGGACGATCTTCCTGGGCGGCCCGCCCCTGGTGAAGGCGGCCACCGGTGAGGTGGTCACGGCGGAGGAGCTGGGCGGCGGCGAGGTCCACTCGCGCGTGTCCGGCGTGACCGACCACCTGGCCGAGGACGACGCGCACGCGCTGCGGATCGTGCGGCAGATCGTCTCCACGCTGCCCGAGCGCGGCAAGCTCCCGTGGGGTGTGGAGCCCGCCGTCGAGCCCAAGGTCGACCCGCACGGCATGTCCGGCGCGGTCCCGGTCGACTCCCGCACCCCCTACGACGTACGCGAGATCATCGCGCGCGTGGTGGACGGCTCCAGGTTCGCCGAGTTCAAGTCCGAGTACGGGCAGACCCTCGTCACCGGCTTCGCCCGCGTCCACGGCCACCCGGTGGGGATCGTCGCCAACAACGGCATCCTCTTCTCCGAGTCGGCCCAGAAGGGCGCCCACTTCATCGAGCTGTGCGACCAGCGCGGCATCCCGCTGGTGTTCCTGCAGAACATCTCCGGGTTCATGGTCGGCAGGGACTACGAGGCGGGCGGCATCGCCAAGCACGGCGCCAAGATGGTGACGGCGGTGGCGTGCACGCGCGTGCCGAAGCTGACGGTCGTGGTCGGCGGGTCGTACGGCGCGGGGAACTACTCGATGTGCGGGCGGGCGTACTCGCCGCGCTTCCTGTGGATGTGGCCCAACGCCAAGATCTCCGTCATGGGCGGCGAGCAGGCCGCGTCCGTACTGGCCACGGTCAAGCGGGACCAGCTGGAGGCGCGCGGGGAGGACTGGCCGGCCGAGGAGGAGGAGACCTTCAAGGCGCCGATCCGTGCGCAGTACGAGCATCAGGGGAACGCCTACTACGCGACCGCCCGCCTGTGGGACGACGGGGTGATCGAGCCCGCCGACACCCGGCAGGTGCTGGGTCTGGCCCTGACCGCGTGTGCCAACGCGCCACTGGGCGACCCCCAGTTCGGCGTCTTCCGGATGTGAGGAGGGGACTCGATGGGAAGCCCGATGGGGAGCTCGATGTTCGACACGGTACTGGTGGCCAACCGCGGTGAGATCGCGGTGCGTGTCATCCGGACCCTGCGCTCGATGGGCGTGCGCTCGGTGGCGGTCTTCTCCGACGCCGACGCGGACGCGAGGCACGTGCGGGAGGCCGACGAGGCGGTACGGATCGGTCCGGCGCCGGCGGCGGAGAGCTATCTGTCCGTCGAGCGGCTGCTTCAGGCGGCGGCCCGGACGGGGGCACAGGCCGTCCATCCCGGGTACGGCTTCCTCGCCGAGAACGCCGGTTTCGCCCGGGCCTGCGAGGAGGCGGGGCTGGTCTTCATCGGACCGTCCGCCGACGCCATCGCCCTGATGGGCGACAAGATCCGCGCCAAGGAGACGGTGAAGACGGCCGGGGTCCCGGTGGTACCCGGCTCCAGTGGCAGCGGGCTGACGGACGCGCAGCTCGCCGACGCCGCCCGCGAGATCGGCACGCCGGTGCTGCTCAAGCCGTCGGCCGGTGGCGGCGGCAAGGGCATGCGGCTGGTGCGGGACGCCGCCGTGCTCGCCGACGAGATCGCCGCCGCCCGCCGCGAGGCCCGCGCCTCCTTCGGCGACGACACGCTGCTCGTGGAGCGGTGGATCGACCGGCCCCGGCACATCGAGATCCAGGTCCTGGCCGACGGCCACGGAAACGTCGTGCACCTGGGCGAGCGCGAGTGCTCGCTGCAACGCCGGCACCAGAAGATCATCGAGGAGGCGCCGAGTGTGCTCCTCGACGAGGCGACCCGTGCCGCGATGGGCGAGGCGGCCGTGCAGGCGGCCCGCTCCTGCGGCTACCGGGGCGCGGGCACGGTGGAGTTCATCGTGCCGGGCAGCGACCCCTCCCAGTACTACTTCATGGAGATGAACACCCGCCTGCAGGTCGAGCACCCGGTGACCGAGCTGGTCACGGGAGTGGACCTGGTGGAGTGGCAGCTGCGGGTGGCGGCGGGCGAACCGCTCGGCTTCGCGCAGGAGGACGTCCGGCTGACCGGGCACGCGGTCGAGGCCCGGCTGTGCGCCGAAGACCCCTCGCGCGGCTTCCTCCCGTCCGGCGGCACGGTGCTGCGCCTGCACGAGCCCGAGGGCGACGGCGTCCGCACCGACTCCGGCCTCAGCGAGGGCACCGAGGTCGGCAGCCTCTACGACCCGATGCTGTCCAAGGTGATCGCGTACGGCCCCGACCGCGCCACCGCCCTGCGCAGGCTCCGGGCGGCCCTGGCCCGGACGGTGACGCTGGGCGTGCAGACCAACGCCGGGTTCCTGCGCCGGCTCCTCGCGCACCCGGCGGTGGTGGCGGGCGAGCTGGACACCGGGCTGGTGGAGCGCGAGGCCGACGGTCTCGTCACCACCGACGTGCCGGAGGAGGTGTACGAGGCGGCGGCGGCCGTACGGCTGGACGCGCTGCTTCCGCGCGGGGACGGCTGGACGGACCCGTTCTCGGTGCCGAGCGGCTGGCGCATGGGCGGCGAGCCGAAGCCGGTCGCCTTCCACCTGCGCGTCACCGACCCGGTGGAGCACACCCCGCGCGGCGCCCACACCGTCACCGAGGACCACGTCGCCGTCACCCTGGACGGCGTCCGGCACACCTTCCACCGCGCCGCCGACTGGCTCGGCCGCGACGGCGACGCCTGGCACGTGCGCGACCACGACCCGGTCGCCGCCTCCCTCACCGGCGCCGCGCACGCGGGCGCCGACTCGCTGACCGCGCCCATGCCGGGCACGGTGACGGTGGTGAAGGTCGCCGTCGGCGACGAGGTGACCGCCGGGCAGAGTCTGCTGGTCGTGGAGGCGATGAAGATGGAGCACGTCATCTCCGCCCCGCACGCGGGCACGGTCGCCGAGCTGGACGTGGCGCCGGGCACGACGGTCGCCATGGACCAGGTACTGGCGGTCATCACGCCGGCGGAGGACACGGAGGAGACGGCATGAACGCCCCCGAACCGGACCTGCCCATGGTCGTACCGGCGGACGGCCTGCCCGCCCGCGTCCGCATCCACGAGGTCGGCGCCCGCGACGGCCTGCAGAACGAGAAGGCGACCGTCCCGGCGGAGGTGAAGGCGGAGTTCATCCGCCGCCTGGCCGCCACGGGCCTGACCACCATCGAGGCGACGAGCTTCGTGCACCCCAGGTGGGTTCCCCAACTGGCGGACGCGGAGCAGCTCTTCCCGGCGGTCGCGGACCTGCCGGTCGACCTGCCCGTCCTGGTGCCGAACGAACGCGGCCTCGACCGCGCGCTCGCGCTCGGCGCCCGCCGCGTCGCGGTCTTCGCCAGCGCCACGGAGTCCTTCGCCAAGGCCAACCTCAACCGGACGGTGGACGAGGCGCTGGCCATGTTCGAGCCGGTGGTGGCGCGGGCGAAGGACGCGGACGGCGTTCACGTACGGGGCTACCTGTCGATGTGCTTCGGCGACCCCTGGGAGGGCGCCGTGCCCGTCGAGCAGGTGGTGAAGGTGTGCCGGGCCCTGCTGGACATGGGCTGCGACGAACTGAGCCTGGGCGACACCATCGGGGTGGCGACCCCGGGGCAGGTGAGCGCCCTGCTCACCGCGCTCACGGAGGCCGGTGTGCCGGTGAGCGCCCTGGGCGTGCACTTCCACGACACCTACGGCCAGGCCCTGTCGAACACCTACGCCGCCCTGCGGCACGGCGTGACCACCGTCGACGCCTCCGCCGGCGGACTGGGCGGCTGCCCCTACGCGAAGTCCGCCACCGGCAACCTCGCCACCGAAGACCTCGTGTGGATGCTGCGCGGCCTCGGCATCGACACCGGGGTCGACCTCGGCTCTCTCGTCGCCACCAGCGTCTGGATGGCCGCCCACCTGGGCCGACCCAGCCCGTCCCGCACCGTCCGGGCCCTCGCGGGCCCGGGCGACGACTCCGACCAGGAGAAGTGACAGCCATGGACCACAAGCTCTCCCCCGAACTCGAGGAGCTCCGCCGCACGGTGGAGGAGTTCGCCCACGACGTCGTGGCGCCCAAGATCGGCGACTTCTACGAGCGGCACGAGTTCCCGTACGAGATCGTCCGGGAGATGGGCCGCATGGGCCTGTTCGGCCTGCCGTTCCCGGAGGAGTACGGCGGCATGGGCGGCGACTACCTGGCGCTCGGCATCGCCCTGGAGGAGCTGGCCCGCGTCGACTCGTCGGTGGCGATCACCCTGGAGGCGGGCGTCTCGCTGGGCGCCATGCCGGTCCACCTGTTCGGCACCGACGAGCAGAAGCGCGAGTGGCTGCCCCGGCTGTGCTCCGGCGAGATCCTCGGCGCCTTCGGCCTGACCGAGCCGGACGGCGGCTCGGACGCGGGCGCGACGCGGACGACGGCCCGCCTGGACGCGGAGACGAACGAGTGGGTCATCAACGGCACCAAGTGCTTCATCACCAACTCGGGCACGGACATCACCGGTCTGGTGACGGTCACGGCGGTCACCGGCCGCAAGCCGGACGGCCGTCCGCTCATCTCGGCGATCATCGTGCCGTCCGGCACCCCGGGCTTCACGGTCGCCGCCCCCTACTCGAAGGTCGGCTGGAACGCGTCGGACACCCGTGAGCTGTCCTTCTCCGACGTCCGGGTCCCGGCGGCGAATCTGCTGGGCGAGGAGGGCCGCGGGTACGCCCAGTTCCTGCGCATCCTCGACGAGGGGCGCGTCGCCATCGCGGCGCTGGGCACGGGGCTCGCGCAGGGCTGTGTCGACGAGTCGGTCAAGTACGCGAAGGAACGTCACGCCTTCGGCAAGCCCATCGGCGCCAACCAGGCGATCCAGTTCAAGATCGCCGACATGGAGATGAAGGCCCACACGGCCCGCCTCGCGTGGCGCGACGCGGCCTCCCGGCTGGTGACCGGCGACCCCTTCAAGAAGGAGGCGGCGCTGGCGAAGCTGTACTCGTCGACGGTGGCCGTGGACAACGCCCGCGAGGCCACCCAGATCCACGGCGGCTACGGCTTCATGAACGAGTACCCGGTGGCCCGCATGTGGCGGGACGCGAAGATCCTGGAGATCGGCGAGGGCACCAGCGAGGTCCAGCGGATGCTGATCGCGAGGGAGTTGGGCCTGGTGAGCTGAGGTACGGGCGGTCCGGGCGGGGTTGGTCCGGGGCTGGTCACAGCCCCGCCCTATGAACAAGATCTGAGGTTAGGCTAACCTACCTTGAACTTGTCCTGCGGACGCTCCGCACCGTTCGAAAGCAGCCACGCCATGTTCAACGCCAGAGCTACCCACCTGACCCGTCGCGGAATCCTCGCCGCGGGCGGCGCACTCGGCCTCGGTGCCGTACTCACGGCCTGCGGTGACGAGGACGCGAAAAGCGGTGGCTCGGACGACGGGAAGGCCGCCGCCAAGTCCGGTCCCTGGTCCTTCAAGGACGACCGCGGCACGACCGTGAAGCTGGACGAGGTCCCGGCGAACATCGTCGCCTTCACCGGTGTCGCCGCCGCCCTCCACGACTACGGCGTCCAGGTCAAGGGCGTGTTCGGGCCCACCACGACCAAGGACGGCAAGCCCGACGTCCAGGCCGGCGACCTCGACGTCAGCAAGGTCACCGTCCTCGGCAACGAGTGGGGCAAGCTCAACGTCGAGAAGTACGCCACCCTCGCCCCCGAGGTGCTCATCACCACGACGTTCGACACCGCGGGCACCCTCTGGTCCGTCCCGGAGGACTCCAAGGACAAGATCGCCAAGCTCGCTCCGAGCGTCGCGATCTCCGTCTTCGACCGCCAGCTCACCCAGCCGCTCCAGCGCATGTGGGAGCTGGCCGAGTCGCTCGGCGCGGACATGAAGGCCAAGAAGGCCACCGACGCCAAGGCCGCCTTCGAGAAGGCCGCGGCCCGACTGCGCGCCGCCGCCAAGGCCAAGCCCGAGATCAGGGTGCTGGCCGGCTCCGCGAGCGCCGAGCTCTTCTACGTCTCCGGCACCAACCTCTCCGTGGACCTGGAGTACTTCAAGGCCCTCGGCGTCAACTTCGTCGAGCCCTCCGAGGCGGCCAAGAAGGCGACCGGCGGCTGGTTCGAGAGCCTGAGCTGGGAGAACGTCGACAAGTACCCGGCCGACGTCATCATCATGGACGACCGCGCCTCGACCATCCAGCCCGCCGACATCACCGAGGGCACCTGGAAGCAGCTGCCCGCGGTCAAGGCCGGCCAGGTCATCGCCCGCTCCCCCGAGCCGATCCTGTCCTACGACAAGTGCACGCCGCTCCTCGACAACCTGGCCGAGGCGATCGAGAACGCCAAGAAGGTCGGCTGACCTCTCGCCCTCTCCCCTCCTCCCGGAGCCCTTCATGACGACGGCCGTAGCCGCCCCGTTCCGCTTCTTCTCCCTCCAGGTCGTACGGACGAGGCGGCTCGGGCCGTCTCTGACCCGGGTCACCTTCGCGGGCCCCGACCTGCGCGCTTTCCACTCCGGCGGGCAGGACCAGTCCCTGTCGCTGTTCCTGCCGCATCCGGGGCAGCCGGAGCCCGCGGTGCCCGTCGAGCTGGGCGACGGCTGGTGGCAGGGGTGGCGTGAACTGCCCGACGACGTACGCGCGGTGATGCGCTCGTACACGCTGCGGGGCCTGCGCCGGGACGCCCACGGGGACACCGCGGAGATCGACATCGACTTCGTGCTGCACGGCGTCGAACCCGGGGCCGCCCTCCAGGCCGGCCCCGCCTCCCGCTGGGCCGCCGACGCCGCCCCCGGCGACCGGGTCGTGCTGCTCGGCCCGGCGGTCGCCGACAACCGGGCGATCCGCTTCCGGCCGCCCGAGGACACCGACCTGGTGGTGATCTGGGGCGACGAGACCGCCGTACCGGCCGCCTGCGCCATCGTCGAGTCACTGCCGCCCGGCACCCGCGCCCGGGTCTGGCTGGAGGTGCCGCACGCCGAGGACGTGCAGGAGCTGACGACGGCGGCCGACGCCGAGGTCGACTGGCTGGTCAGGGACGTCACCAGCGGCCCCGAGGCCACCCTCACCACCCTGCGCGCGGCCCAGCTGCCGCCCGCCGAGCGCCCGTACGTCTGGATCGCCGGCGAGTCCGCCCGCGTCAAGCAACTGCGCAGGCACTTCGTGGGCGAACGCGGCATCGACCGCCGCCGCGTCACCTTCGTCGGCTACTGGCGTCGGGGCCTGACGGAGGAGCAACTCCGCGAGCAGGGCTGACGACCGGCACCCCAAGCCTCAACTCACCGTCCGTGACGCACCGGTGATGCGCAAGTGACGACAGTCACGTAGCGGCGTGCGCTTGATCGAAGTTACTTAGGTTAGGCTAACCTAAGTCGAAGCAAGGGCTTCGCCCTCTCCCCGCCCCCCTCTCGGCCCGTCCCCAACCGGAGGACCCCCACATGCGTTCGCACCTGCTCAACGACACCACCGCGGAGCAGTACCGCCGCTCCGTGACCGAAGGAGTCGAGCGGGTGGCCGCCAAAATCGCCACCACCGACCGCCCGTTCACCGGCGTCACGGTCGACGCCCTCTCCCCCCGCATCGAGGAGATCGACCTCGACAAGCCGCTGCACGACACGGCCGCGGTCCTCGACGAGCTGGAGGACGTCTACCTCCGCGACGCCGTCTACTTCCACCACCCCCGCTACCTCGCCCACCTCAACTGCCCGGTCGTCATCCCGGCCGTGCTCGGCGAGGCCGTGCTGTCCGCCGTCAACTCCTCGCTGGACACCTGGGACCAGTCGGCCGGCGGCACGCTCATCGAGCGGAAGCTGATCGACTGGACCACCGCCCGCATCGGTCTCGGCCCGGCGGCCGACGGCGTGTTCACCTCCGGCGGCACCCAGTCCAACCTCCAGGCGCTGCTGCTGGCCCGGGAGGAGGCGAAGACGGAGAACTTCGCCGACCTGCGCGTCTTCGCCTCCGAGGTCAGCCACTTCAGCGTCAAGAAGTCGGCGAAACTGCTCGGCCTCGGCCCCGACGCCGTCGTGTCGATCCCCGTCGACCACGACAAGCGCATGCGGACCGTCGCCCTCGCCCGCGAGCTGGAGCGCTGCGCCGCGGACGGCCTGGTCCCCATGGCCGTCGTCGCCACCGGCGGGACCACCGACTTCGGCTCCATCGACCCGCTGCCCGAGATCGCCGGACTGTGCGAGCAGTACGGCGTGTGGATGCACGTGGACGCGGCCTACGGCTGCGGGCTGCTCGCCTCCCTGAAGTACCGGGACCGCATCGAGGGCATCGAGCGCGCCGACTCGGTCACCGTGGACTACCACAAGTCCTTCTTCCAGCCGGTGAGTTCGTCGGCCGTACTGGTCCGGGACGCGGCCACGCTGCGCCACGCCACCTACCACGCGGAGTACCTCAACCCGCGCCGCATGGTGCAGGAACGTATCCCCAACCAGGTGGACAAGTCCCTCCAGACCACCCGCCGCTTCGACGCGCTGAAGCTGTGGATGACCCTGCGCGTGATGGGCGCCGACGGCATCGGCGAGCTGTTCGACGAGGTGTGCGATCTGGCCGCCGAGGGCTGGAAGCTGCTCGCCGCCGACCCGCGCTTCGACGTCGTGGTCCAGCCGTCGCTCTCCACCCTGGTCTTCCGCTACGTACCGGCGGCCGTCACCGACCCCGCCGAGATCGACCGCGCCAACCTGTACGCCCGCAAGGCCCTGTTCGCCTCCGGCGACGCGGTGGTCGCGGGCACCAAGGTGGCCGGGCGCCACTACCTGAAGTTCACCCTGCTCAACCCCGAGACGACCACGGCCGACATCGCCGCCGTCCTCGACCTGATCGCCGGCCACGCCGAGCAGTACCTGGGAGAGTCCCTTGACCGCGCTTCCTGAAGCCAGTGCCCCGTACGACTTCGTGGGGATCGGCCTCGGCCCCTTCAACCTCGGCCTGGCCTGCCTCACCGAGCCCATCGCCGGGCTGAACGGCGTCTTCCTGGAGTCCAAGCCGGACTTCGAGTGGCACGCCGGCATGTTCCTGGACGGCGCCCACCTCCAGACACCGTTCATGTCGGACCTGGTCACGCTCGCCGACCCCACGTCCCCGTACTCCTTCCTGAACTACCTGAAGGAGAAGGGCCGGCTGTACTCGTTCTACATACGGGAGAACTTCTACCCGCTGCGCGTCGAGTACGACGACTACTGCCGCTGGGCCGCGAACAAGCTGAGCTGCGTGCGCTTCAGCACGACGGTCACCGAGGTGACGTACGACGAGCGGGACGAGCTGTACGTCGTCGCGACCACGGGCGGCGACACGTACCGCGCCCGCCGCCTGGTCCTCGGCACCGGCACCCCGCCGCACATCCCGGACGCCTGCCGGGGCCTGGCCGGCGACTTCATCCACAACTCCCGCTATGTGCAGCACCGGGCGGAGCTGGTGAAGAAGAAGTCGATCACGCTGGTCGGCAGCGGCCAGTCCGCCGCCGAGATCTACCACGACCTGCTCGGCGAGATCGACGTCCACGGCTACCAGCTGAACTGGGTGACCCGCTCCCCGCGTTTCTTCCCCCTCGAATACACCAAACTCACACTGGAGATGACCTCCCCGGAGTACGTGGACTACTACCACGCCCTCCCCGAGGACACCCGCTACCGCCTCACCGCCGAGCAGAAGGGCCTGTTCAAGGGCATCGACGGTGACCTGATCAACGAGATCTTCGACCTGCTCTACCAGAAGAAGCTCGGCGGCCCGGTCCCCACCCGTCTGCTCACCAACTCGGCGCTGACCGACGCCCGGTACGCGGACGGCAGGTACACGCTCGGCTTCCGGCAGGAGGAGCGGGGCAGCGACTTCGAGATCGAGACCGAGGGGCTGATCCTGGCCACCGGCTACCGGTACGCCGAGCCGGAGTTCCTCAAGCCCGTCCGGGACCGGCTCCGCTACGACTCCCGGGGCAACTTCGACGTCGCCCGCAACTACGCCGTCGACGTCACGGGCGGCGGCGTGTTCCTGCAGAACGCGGGGGTCCACACGCACAGCATCACCAGCCCCGATCTGGGCATGGGTGCCTATCGCAACAGCTACATCGTCCGAGAGCTGCTCGGCACCGAGTACTACCCGGTCGAGAAGTCGATCGCGTTCCAGGAGTTCAGCGCATGAGCACCACCACCCCCACGGCCGCCGGCATCGGCGCGCTCACCCTCCGCCCCCTCGACCCGCTGAAGGACGCCGAACTGCTGCACGGCTGGGTCACGCACCCCAAGTCCGCGTTCTGGATGATGCAGGACGCGAAGCTGGTGGACGTCGAGCGCGCCTACATGGAGATAGCCGCCGACGAGCACCACCACGCCTACGTCGGCCTGCACGACGGCGTCCCCGCCTTCCTGATGGAGAGGTACGACCCGGCCCACCGCGAGCTGGTCGGCCTGTACGAGCCCGAGCCGGGCGACGTCGGCATGCACTTCCTGGTCGCCCCCACCGACCGGCCCGTGCACGGCTTCACCCGCGCCGTCATCACCGCCGTCATGGCCGAACTGTTCGCCGACCCGGCGACCGCCCGCGTCGTCGTCGAACCGGACCTCGACAACAAGGCCGTCCACGCCCTGAACGCGGCCGTCGGATTCGTGCCCGAGCGCGAGATCCAGAAGCCGGAGAAGAAGGCGTTGCTGAGCTTCTGCACCCGCGAGCAGTTCGAGAAGGCGGTGTCCGCATGAGCCTCGCCGACGCCGTCGCCCACCTCTCCCCCGAGCGCTGGGACCAGGCCAACCGCCTCCTGATCCGCAAGGCCCTCGCCGAGTTCACGCACGAGCGGCTGCTGGCGCCGGAGCACTCCACGGGCAACGGGTACGTCGTCCGCTCCGACGACGGCGGGACCGAGTACCGCTTCACCGCCACCGTCCGCGCCCTGGACCACTGGCAGGTGGACGCGGACTCGATCACCCGCCACCGCGACGCCACCGAGCTCCCGCTCGCCGCGCTGGACTTCTTCATCGAGCTGAAGGAGTCCCTGGGCCTGAGCGACGCGATCCTGCCCGTGTACCTGGAGGAGATCTCCTCCACCCTCTCCGGCACCTGCTACAAGCTGACGAAGCCGAAGCTCACCTCCGCCGAGCTGGCGACCAGCGGCTTCCAGGCCGTCGAGACCGGCATGACCGAGGGCCACCCCTGCTTCGTCGCCAACAACGGTCGGCTCGGCTTCGGCATCCACGAGTACCTGTCGTACGCCCCGGAGACCGCGAGCCCGGTCCGGCTGGTGTGGCTGGCCGCGCACCGCTCGCGGGCGGCGTTCACGGCCGGTGTCGGCATCGAGTACGAGTCCTTCGTACGGGACGAGCTGGGCGAGGCGACCGTCGACCGCTTCCACGGCGTGCTGCGCGAGCGGGGCCTGGACCCGGCCGACTACCTGTTCATCCCGGTCCACCCCTGGCAGTGGTGGAACAAGCTCACCGTCACCTTCGCCGCCGAGGTCGCCCGCGGGCACCTGGTCTGCCTGGGCGAGGGCGACGACGAGTACCTGGCGCAGCAGTCCATCCGCACCTTCTTCAACACCTCGCGCCCCGAGAAGCACTACGTGAAGACGGCGCTGTCCGTCATCAACATGGGCTTCATGCGCGGCCTGTCGGCGGCGTACATGGAGGCGACGCCGGCCATCAACGACTGGCTCGCCCAGCTCATCGAGGGCGACCCGGTGCTCAAGTCGACGGGCCTGTCGATCATCCGGGAGCGGGCGGCCGTCGGCTACCGGCACCTGGAGTACGAGCAGGCCACCGACCGCTACTCGCCGTACCGCAAGATGCTGGCGGCGCTGTGGCGCGAGAGCCCCGTCCCGTCCCTCCAGGACGGCGAGACGCTCGCCACCATGGCCTCCCTCGTCCACGTCGACCACGAGGGCGCCTCGTTCGCGGGCGCGCTGATCGAGCGGTCGGGGCTCGCGCCCGCCGAGTGGCTGCGGCACTACCTGCGGGCCTACTTCGTCCCGCTGCTGCACAGCTTCTACGCGTACGACCTGGTCTACATGCCGCACGGCGAGAACGTGATCCTGGTCCTGAAGGACGGGGTCGTGCAGCGGGCGGTCTACAAGGACATCGCCGAGGAGATCGCGGTGATGGACCCGGACGCGGTGCTGCCGCCGGAGGTCTCCCGGATCGCGGTCGAGGTCCCGGAGGACAAGAAGCTCCTGTCGATCTTCACGGACGTCTTCGACTGCTTCTTCCGCTTCCTCGCCGCGAACCTCGCCGGCGAGGGGATCGTGGAGGAGGACGTCTTCTGGCGGACGGTCGCGGAGGTCACCCGCGAGTACCAGGAGTCGGTGCCGGAACTGGCCGAGAAGTTCGACCGGTACGACATGTTCGCGCCCGAGTTCGCGCTGTCCTGCCTCAACCGGCTCCAACTGCGCAACAACGAGCAGATGGTGGACCTCGCGGACCCGTCCGGCGCGCTCCAGCTCGTCGGGAACCTGAAGAACCCCATCGCGGGCCTGTAGCGAAGGGACATGGCGAGCGGCTCCTCACAGACGGGCGGGCACCCCGGGGACGGTCCTCCGGGGTGCCCGTCGGGCATCGCGTCGCGGGTCAGTCGGCAGTCCAGGGCACCTGCGGCGACCGGTAGTAGTCGATCCCCAGCGCCTCCCAGCGCGGTGCCTGCTCGGCGAGCCGCACCTTGTAGGTGTCCCAGTCGTGCGTCTTCGCCGGGGACCAGCCCAGCTCGGCGACGCCCGGCAGTCTCGGGAAGGCCATGAAGTCGAGCTGGTCCGGCGTCTCCAGGGTCTCCGTCCACATCGGCGCCTCGACACCGCGGACCGCGGAGGCCGGGGCGCCCGGCAGATAGGCGCCCGGGTCCCAGTCGTAGGACCGCTGCACCTCCACGTAGCCCGCCCAGGACAGACCCAACGGGGTGTCCTTGTTGTACTTCATGTCCAGGTACGTCCGGTCGGCCGGGGACAGGATCAGCCCGGTCCCGTTCTGGGCGGCCTTCGCGACCTGTGCCTTCTCCGCGTCGCTGGTGCGGTCCAGGCCCCAGTACTGGACCAGCGCGCCCTCGGCGGGGGTGGCGCCGGCCAGCTGATGCCAGCCGATGACCGTCTTGCCGTACTTCGCGACGACCGGCTGCACCCGGTCCATGAAGCGCACGAAGTCCTCGTGCGGGGTGGAGTGCGCCTCGTCGCCGCCGATGTGGAGGTAGCGGCCGGGAGTGAGCGCGGCGATCTCGCGCACGACGTCGTCCACGAAGTCGTACGTGACCTCCTTGTCCACGCACAGCGAGCTGAAGCCGACCTTGGTGCCGGTGTACAGCGGGGGCGCCACGCCGTCGCAGTTCAGCTCGGCGTAGGAGGCGAGGGCCGCGTTGGTGTGGCCCGGCATGTCGATCTCGGGGATCACCTCCAAGTGGCGGGAGGCGGCGTAGCGGAGGATCTCCTTGTAGTCGGCCTTGGTGTAGTAGCCGCCGGGGCCGCCGCCGACCTCCGTGGAGCCGCCGTACGTCGCCAGGCGCGGCCAGGAGTCGATGGCGATGCGCCAGCCCTGGTCGTCGCTGAGGTGCAGGTGGAGCTTGTTGTACTTGTAGAGGGCGACGCGGTCGATGTAGCGCTTGACCTCGTCGACGGTGAAGAAGTGCCGGGAGACGTCCAGCATGGCGCCGCGCCAGCCGTAGCGCGGGGTGTCCTCGATGGTGCCGCCCGCGACCAGCCAGGGTCCGGGCTGCACGGAGTCCTTCTCGACGGCGGCGGGCAGGAGCTGACGGAGGGTCTGGACGCCGTGGAAGAGACCGGCGGCCTCGCGTGCGGTGATGGTGACGCCGCCGAGGCCGCTGTCCAGGCGGTAACCCTCGTCGCCGTACGGGCCCTTGGCCAGGCGGAGCCGTATGCCGCCGTGGCCGTGGGAGGTGACGGGGAGCCGGTAACCGGTGGAGGGCCGCAGGAGGTCGGCGAGGTAGTCGCCGACGCGGCGGGCCTCGCGCGAGTCGTCGACGTGGATGCGGGTGCCGCGGGTGATGCGGTACGGGGAGCCGCCCGGTTCGACCGACGCGGGAGCCGGAATCACCCGGTCCAGGGGAGTGGCCGCCGGCGTCCTCCGGTCCGGCGCCGCGCCGGTGGTCATGGCGCCGACCGCGGCGACCAGCAGCAGCGAGCCCAGGATCCGGGTCAGCCGGGGAGTCGTTCTGTGGTGCCGTCGAAGAGGTCTCACGTGCGCTCCCTTCACGATGGTGCACAGATGGGGGTGCGGACCACTCTCCCTCACAACCGCCGTACGCAGAAGCGGTGAAACAATCCGCGCATGGCGGAAATCATCCAGAAGGACGGAACGTGGGTCTTCGACGGCGACACCCTGCGGCTGACTCCCGGGCGGGACAAGAACGTCGGTCTGCTCCGCAGGGAACTGGGTGAACTACTCGTCCCGCTGGCGGCGTTGGCGGGCATATCGTTCGAGCAGGGCAAGAAGTCGGGCCGGTTGCGGCTGCGCCTGCGGGACGGCGCCGACCCGTTGCTGCACGCGACCGGCGGCCGGCTGGCCGAGCCGCACGACCCGTACCAGCTGATCGTGGAGTCCGACCGGTACGGCGTCGCCGAGTACTTCGTGGACGAGGTGCGCAACGCCCTGCTCCTCGACCAGGTTCCGTCCGGCCCGGTGGACGCCTACCTGCTGCCCGGCCCCTCCGTACCGCTGTCGGTGTCCGCCGGGGACGGCATCGCGAGCTTCGACGGCGAACGCGTGCGCCTGGAGTGGAAGTGGCAGGCGGAGGACGCCAAGTCGGCCGCCGGCACCCGCACCCTCCCCCTGGCCGACATCGTCGCGGTCGAGTGGCAGCCGACGGTCGGCCTGGAGAACGGCCACCTCCGCTTCACCGTGCGAGGCGCGCCGACCAAGGCACCGCCCAAGTACGATCCCAACGCCGTGGAGCTGTGGGGCTTCAAGAAGGATCCACTGATGGCCCTGGTGGCCGCGGCCGTGCAGGCCCGCCTCCCGCACCCGGCCGCGCCCGTGGCCCCGGAGGAGACCCGGCCGGCGGAGGACACGCCCGCCCCGGCCACCGCCACCGCCGAGGACGACCACGACGCGCTGCTGCGGCGGCTGCGGGAGCTGGGTGAACTGCACCGGTCGGGGGTGCTGACGGACGAGGAGTTCACCCTGGCGAAGCAGGCGGTACTGAAGCGCATGTAGGTGTCCTCGCGGACACGCCCCGGCGGGAGTCTGCCCGAAATCGGGCAGGATTCTTGCGAAACCCTCACTCGTACCCCAGGATCTACCGGGTGCACGACGAACTCGTTGATCATCTGACGCGGTCCACCCCCCTGAGCCGGGGCGAGGCGCTGCGCGTGATCCAGGACGTGCTCGCCTACTTCGACGAGACGACCGAGGAGTACGTCCGTCGCCGCCACCGCGAGCTCCAGGCCCAGGGCCTGGTGAACGCGACGATCTTCGAACGGATCGAGGCGGACCTTAAATACCGGGCGGTCGCACCGCCGGAGCTGTCGCTCCGCCAGCTGCGCCGCATCGTCTACGGCTGAGAAGCCGAAGAGGGACACGAGGTTTACGTATACATGTGCGGAATCGTCGGATACATCGGCAAGCGTGACGTCGCCCCCCTGCTGCTGGAGGGCCTCCAGCGCCTGGAGTACCGGGGTTACGACTCGGCGGGCATCGTCGTCACCTCGCCGAAGGCGGCCGGCCTGAAGATGGTCAAGGCCAAGGGCCGGGTCCGTGACCTGGAGGCCAAGGTCCCGGCGCGCTTCAAGGGCACCACCGGCATCGCCCACACCCGCTGGGCCACCCACGGCGCCCCGTCCGACCTGAACGCGCACCCGCACATGTCGGCCGACGACAAGGTCGCCGTCGTGCACAACGGCATCATCGACAACGCCGCCGACCTGCGCCGCAAACTGGAGGCGGACGGCGTCGAGTTCCTCTCCGAGACCGACACCGAGGTCCTCGTCCACCTCATCGCCCGCTCCGAGGCCCAGAAGCTGGAGGACAAGGTCCGCGAGACCCTCCGGCTGATCGAGGGCACCTACGGCATCGCCGTGATGCACGCCGACTTCCCCGAGCGCATCGTCGTCGCCCGCAACGGCTCGCCGGTCGTCCTCGGCATCGGCGAGAAGGAGATGTTCGTCGCCTCGGACATCGCCGCGCTGGTCGCCCACACCCGCCAGATAGTCACCCTCGACGACGGCGAGATGGCCACCCTCAAGGCGGACGACTTCCGCACCTACACCACCGAGGGCACCCGCACCACCGCCGAGCCGACCACCGTGGAGTGGGAGGCCGCCTCCTACGACATGGGCGGCCACGACACCTACATGCACAAGGAGATCCACGAGCAGGCCGAGGCCGTGGACCGCGTGCTGCGCGGCCGGATCGACGACCGCTTCTCCACCGTGCACCTCGGCGGCCTCAACCTGGACGCCCGCGACGCGCGTGCCGTGCGCCGGGTGAAGATCCTCGGCTGCGGCACCTCGTACCACGCGGGCCAGATCGGCGCCCAGATGATCGAGGAGCTGGCCCGCATCCCCGCGGACGCCGAGCCCGCCTCCGAGTTCCGCTACCGCAACGCGGTCGTCGACCCCGACACCCTGTACATCGCCGTCTCCCAGTCCGGTGAGACCTACGACGTGCTGGCCGCCGTGCAGGAGCTGAAGCGCAAGGGCGCCCGCGTCCTCGGCATCGTCAACGTGGTCGGCTCGGCGATCGCCCGGGAGGCCGACGGCGGCATGTACGTGCACGCCGGCCCCGAGGTCTGCGTCGTCTCCACCAAGTGCTTCACCAACACCTGCGTCGCCTTCGCGCTGCTCGCCCTGCACCTGGGCCGCACCCGCGACCTGTCCGTGCGCGACGGCAAGCGGATCATCGAGGGCCTGCGCAAGCTGCCGCAGCAGATCTCCGAGATGCTGGAGCGGGAGGAGGACATCAAGAAGCTGGCCGCGCAGTACGCCGACGCCCGCTCGATGCTCTTCATCGGCCGCGTCCGCGGCTACCCGGTCGCCCGCGAGGCCTCCCTGAAGCTCAAGGAGGTCTCCTACATCCACGCCGAGGCCTACCCGGCCTCCGAGCTGAAGCACGGCCCGCTCGCGCTGATCGAGCCGGCCCTGCCGACGGTCGCGATCGTGCCCGACGACGACCTGCTGGAAAAAAACCGCGCGGCCATGGAGGAGATCAAGGCCCGCAGCGGCCAGATCCTCGCCGTCGCCCACCAGGAGCAGGAGAAGGCCGACCACACGATCGTCGTCCCGAAGAACGAGGACGAGCTGGACCCCATCCTCATGGGCATCCCCCTCCAACTCCTCGCCTACCACACGGCCCTGTCCCTGGGCAGGGACATCGACAAGCCGCGCAACCTCGCGAAGTCGGTGACGGTGGAGTAGAAGCACCCCGAAGGGGCGCGGGGCCGTATCGATTTGCGGCTCCGCCGCGTGGGCGCGAGCAACCCCCACGCACCTGCACGGGCAAAGACAACCGAACGGCCCCCCACGTATGCCACCAGACACGTGGGGGGCCGTCCCTGTCGCCGGGAGCCGCCCAACCCCCGGCCCGTGGCGGCTAAACCGTCACACCCCGGCCCGCAGCACGCCCGCGCGGCGCCGTGGGCCAGTGCGCCAGGACCGCCGTCGCCGCGTACCAGGCGACCGCGCCCGCGGCGACGGCGAACCATCCGCCCGCCTTCCCCAGCGCCCCGGCGTCCGCGAAGGCGGCGATCGAGAGCAGCAGCGGGGAGACGCAGAGCAGCCCGTACATCCCCTGCCCGAGCAGATCGCCGCCGGCGAACGTCAGGGAGAGGGCGACGAGGGCGAACAGGAGCAGGAAGAGTCCCGCCGCGTTGGCGGAGACCTGGCCGCCGGCCGAGACGGCCGGAGCCACCGCCCGAGCCGTTACGGAATGACCACCACGGGCCGCTTCGCCCGCTTGGCGAGCCGGCCGGCGACGGAGCCGAAGAGGCGGCCCACCAGGCCGTGGCTGGAGCCGACGACGATGGCGTCCGCCTCGTACTCCCGGCCCACCTCCTCGAGTTCGTGGCAGATGTCGCCGCCGCGCTCGACCAGGATCCAGGGCACCTCGGCGAGATAGTCGGCGCACGCCAGCTCCAGACCCAGCACCTCGGTGCGGTGGTCCGGTACGTCGACGAAGACGGGGGGCTCGCAGCCGGCCCACACGGTGGTGGGCAGCCGGTTGGCCACGTGCACGATGACCAGGCCGGAGCCGAGCCGGCGTGCCATGCCGATGGCGTACGCGAGGGCACGCTCGCTGGACGTGGAGCCGTCGAAGCCGACGACGACGCCATGCTTGAAGGCTGGGTCGCACGACTGGCGTGGCTCTTCGGCCGCCAGGGGCTCGGCCGCCGTAGGTTCGGCGACGGGCCGCTTGCGGTCCGCGGGTTCGAAGAATTCGTGACCGGCCATGGCTGTCTCGGCGTTTTTATCCTCTATGGGGGACAACTGTGTGCGGCGGAGCCGTGTGTCCGGGAATGGTCTTCCCAACCCCATACCCCCAAGGGTACGGCGCCAAGCCTCCTTCGCCCAGATCCCGCGTACGGTCCGCCGCGGGTTCCCCGGAGCATGCCCGAGGGGGCGCCCGTAACGCAATGGTTGCTGCGCTGTACAGGCGGTTTGCACAGGATTCAACTGCCGGTGGCCGGTCGTGACCGGCGCTTCGCACAACCGTTGATCTCCATGCCGCCAGCCCCAGGGAGCACGCATGTCCGGACCGCACCAGCCCTCCGAGCCGCCGTCCGGCGCACCCTACGTCCCCGATCCGGCCGCGCCGTCCCGGGACGGCGTCACCGATCTCGTCCGCTGGGCGGCCTTCAGCTGCTTCCTCGTCCCGGTCGTACTCCTCTGGTACGGCACCTCCTTCGCCGGCACCGCCGGCACGGCCCTCGGCCTGGCCGCCGTCACCGGCGCCTGCCGCCTGCTGCTGCGCCGGTCCGAGCGCCTCGCGGCGCGGCCGGCCGGCGAGGATGGCGCGGTGCGGGCCGGGCGCCGGCACCGGGCCGGGCCGCCGGCCCGCAGGGGCGGACGGCACGCCGGGGAAAACACACCGGTCGACTGACCGGTTTCCGCGCACTAGTCCGCTTCTTTTCAGCCAACTTCTGAGGGTGGCTCATCCCTGCCCCCCACCACCCCCCAACCCCCGTTCCACCTGCACGGAAAGGGTCTCCGGGACCCTGCGCACCCTACGGGGATTGGCCACTGCGACAAGGCGCACTTCCCTGGGGCGCCCCGGAGTGCCACGCTTCGTGATCGACTGCTTCACGCCAAGTTGCCATGTCGACAATGTCCCAAGTGCCGAACCGGCCACCTCGGCGCGATGGGACACAGTAGATTCGATCTTGACTGTCTACGGCGGGGGACTCGTGCAGGACCGAGGGGAAACGTGTTGGAGCGACAGACCCGAAAGGATCAGGGCGCCGCGACCACCGAGGGGGGCTTAGCAATCATGGGCCACGACTCCACCGCCGCGCCGGAAACCGCGGCCCGGAAGCTCTCCGGGCGACGCCGCAAGGAGATCGTCGCGGTGCTGCTGTTCAGCGGCGGCCCCATCTTCGAGAGTTCCATACCGCTGTCGGTGTTCGGGATCGACCGCCAGGACGCAGGCGTGCCGCGCTACCGGCTGCTGGTGTGCGCCGGCGAGGAGGGCCCGCTGCGGACCACGGGGGGCCTGGAACTCACCGCGCCCCAGGGCCTGGAGGCGATCTCCCGGGCCGGCACCGTCGTGGTGCCCGCCTGGCGGTCGATCACCTCTCCGCCACCGGAGGACGCGCTCGACGCCCTGCGCCGCGCGCACGAGGAGGGCGCCCGCATAGTCGGGCTGTGCACCGGCGCCTTCGTGCTCGCGGCGGCGGGCCTGCTCGACGGCCGCCCCGCGACCACCCACTGGATGTACGCGCCGACGCTGGCCAAGCGCTATCCGTCGGTGCACGTCGATCCGCGCGAGCTGTTCGTGGACGACGGCGACGTGCTGACGTCGGCGGGCACCGCGGCCGGCATCGACCTGTGCCTGCACATAGTGCGCACGGACCACGGCAACGAGGCGGCCGGCGCGCTGGCCCGCCGCCTGGTGGTCCCGCCGCGCCGCTCGGGCGGCCAGGAGCGCTACCTCGACAGGTCTTTACCGGAGGAGATCGGCGCCGACCCGCTCGCCGAGGTCGTCGCCTGGGCGCTGGAGCACCTCCACGAGCAGTTCGACGTGGAAACACTGGCGGCCCGCGCGTACATGAGCCGCCGCACCTTCGACCGCCGCTTCCGCTCGCTCACCGGCAGCGCCCCGCTGCAGTGGCTGATCACCCAGCGGGTGCTCCAGGCGCAGCGCCTGCTGGAGACGTCCGACTACTCGGTGGACGAGGTCGCGGGCCGCTGCGGCTTCCGCTCCCCGGTGGCACTGCGCGGCCACTTCCGCCGCCAGCTCGGTTCGTCCCCGGCCGCCTACCGGGCCGCCTACCGGGCCCGCCGCCCGCAGGGCGAGCGGCCGGCGGCCCCGGAGGCCGGCACCGAGGGAACCCCCCGGGTCCCCGTCCCGCCCGAGGCCGCCCTGGCACCGGAGAGCGCGGTCCCGTACCAGACCCGCCGCAGCGTGCCACCGATGCCGACGGCGGCGAGCCTGCCGGGGCAGCGCAGCGCGCCGTGACATGAAGTGACGTGACATATCGAACGCCGGGCGGGCCGTCCAGCCCGTCCGGCGTTCGAGGACGAGGCCGTCCAGGCCGGAGCGGGGGCCTGGGGGCGCGGCCCCGGGCGGGACCGGCACCGACGCCGGGGGACCGGACGGCGGACGTCAGCCGTAGGGTGTCCGCATGAACGATCGCATGGTGTGGATCGACTGCGAGATGACCGGCCTCTCGCTGTCCGACGACGCTCTCATCGAGGTGGCCGCCCTCGTCACCGACTCCGAGCTGAACATCCTCGGCGAAGGTGTCGACATCGTCATCCGTCCGCCGGAGCGGGCCCTGGAGACGATGCCGGAGGTGGTGCGTCAGATGCACACCGCGTCCGGCCTGCTCGCCGAGCTCGACGGCGGCACTACGCTGGCGGACGCCGAGGCGCAGGTCCTGGCCTACGTCCGGGAGCACGTGAAGGAGCCCGGCAAGGCCCCGCTGTGCGGCAACTCGGTCGGCACCGACCGCGGCTTCCTGCTGAGGGACATGGCGACGCTGGAGGACTACCTCCACTACCGGATCGTCGACGTCTCCTCGATCAAGGAGCTGGCCCGCCGCTGGTACCCGAGGGCGTACTTCAACAGCCCCGAGAAGAACGGCAACCACCGCGCGCTCGCCGACATCCGCGAATCCATCGCCGAACTGCGCTACTACCGGGAAGCCGTCTTCGTCCCGCAGCCCGGTCCGGACTCCGAGACCGCCAAGGCGATCGCCGCGAAGCACGTCGTGCGGGCCCGGTAACAGCACACCGGCGGGCCCGGTAAAGGCGTGCGCGAGCACCCCTTCGGACCCTGTACACTTTTTCTCAGCCGGTCGGGGAAGCCCACCACGGGTTCCGAAGACCGGCCATGGTGGGTGTAGCTCAGTTGGTAGAGCACCTGGTTGTGGTCCAGGTGGCCGCGGGTTCAAGTCCCGTCACTCACCCTGATACGTCAGCCGGTGGCCTTCGCGAGAAGGCCACCGGCTGACGGCGTTCCCGGGGTCCCCCTCGACGACCACGAGCGGGAGGAGTACGTGGGTCAGGAGGCCGAGCCGCTGCTCGCCCCCGCCCACCTCGCCCCCGCGCTGCGGGACGGGACGTCACGTCTGACGCCCATGCCTGACGCCCGCGCCTGCCGCCGTACCTCGCGGGCGTAGCAGGGCATCGACGGGAGCGAACGACCCGGCCGACAGGCACTCGGGCGGCGCGTCGCCGGGACATTCGCTCCGGTCAGCACCGGTCGGCAACGGTCGGCACGGGTCAGCGCCGGTTCGCCCCGGCCCGGGCCGTCACGACGACGCCCGCTCCACCAGTTCCGTCGCCAGGACCACCTGGTGCCGCTCCAGCCCTCGCGAGGCCGCCGGGCGGCGGTCCGCGATCTCGGTGAGCAGCAGGTCTATCATCGCGCGGCCCATCTCCTCGATGGGCTGCCGCACACTGGTCAGGGGCGGCTCCATGTGGCGGGCGATGGCCGAGTCGTCGTAGCCGACCAGCGCCACGTCGTCCGGGATGCGCCGGCCCGCCTCGCGCAGGGCCTGGCGGGCGCCGGCCGCGGTGACGTCCGAGCCGGCGAAGACGGCGTCCAGGTCGGGGCGGCGGCGCAGCAGTTCCACCATGGCGCTGCGCCCGCCCTCCTCCGTGAAGTCCCCCGCCTCGATCAGCCGCTCGTCCGCGTCGTGGCCCGCGTCGCGCAGGGCCGCGCGGTAGCCGTCGACGCGCCGCTGGGCACCGTAGACGTCGAGGCGGCCGGTGATGTGCGCGATGTGGCGGCGGCCTCGGGACAGCAGGTGTTCGACGGCCGAGCGGGCGCCGCCGTAGTTGTCCGAGTCCACCGACGCCAGCGACTCCCGGGCCGAGCGCGGGCCGCTGATCACCGCGGGGATCTCCAGCTGGGACAGCAGGTCGGGCAGCGGGTCGTCGGCGTGCACCGAGACCAGCAGGACGCCGTCCACGCGGTGCGCGGCCAGGTACTGGGCGAGCCGCTGCCGCTCCCGGTCGCTGCCCGCGAAGATCAGCAGCAGTTGCATCTCGGTGTCGGACAGTTCGGCGCCGACGCCCTTCAGCATGTCCGAGAAGTACGGTTCCGCGAAGAAACGGGTCTCCGGCTCGGGCACCACGAGCGCGATGGCGTCCGTGCGGTTGGCGGCCAGGGCGCGGGCCGCCGTGTTCGGAACGTAGCCGAGTTCCGCGACCGCCGCCTCCACCGCCGCCCGGGTCGCGTCGCTGACCCGGGGCGAGCCGTTGATCACCCGGGAGACCGTTCCCCTGCCGACGCCCGCCCGTGCCGCCACCTCTTCGAGGGTGGGCCGGCCACCGCTCCGCCCACGCGCTCCGTGGCTTGCCATCGGCTCCGCCTCCCGTCGACACCCCGCACTCTGCGGCTGGCCTGGAATTTAACAGGCCGGTCGGGTGTAATGACCGGCTCCGGGCCGCCGCCCGCCGCGGAGGGGTGCCTCGACGCCGCTCGCGACGTCCAGTTAACAGGCCGATAACTGAACGCACTTCGTCGCGTCCGCTCCCTTGACACCCCCGCCCGGACCGACGACTCTTCAACACATCACTTGTGGGAGCGCTCCCACACTACCTGGCACATACACATCCCGCACGTTCCCCGCCCGAGCCGCAGCGTCGAACGAACCACATGAAGCAGCGGTCCCAACCATGTAGTTGGCCGGGGGGTCGGCACGTCAGGGCAACAGGAGGACGCAATGCGAGCAGCACGTAATCGATCCGCCCGCAAGGCGGTGGTCGTCGCGGCCATCGCGTCGCTGGGCGCCGGGCTGCTGGCCGGCTGCGCCGACGACGGCAACGACGAGGACGGCTCGTCGTCGGGCGACAGCAGCGGCAAGACCACCATCACCCTCGGCCTGTTCGGCACCATGGGCTTCAAGGAGGCGGGCCTCTACGAGGAGTACGAGAAGCTCAACCCCGACATCAACATCGAGGAGACCGTCACCGAGCGGAACGAGAACTACTACCCCGCTCTGGTCAACCACCTCACCACCGAGAGCGGCCTCCAGGACGTCCAGGCCATCGAGGTCGGCAACATCGCCGAGGTCGTCGAGACCCAGGCGGACAAGTTCGCGGACATGGCCAAGGTCGAGGGCGTCCAGCCGAGCAGCTGGCTGGACTGGAAATGGAAGCAGGGCGTCACCAAGGACGGCCAGGCGGTCGGCCTCGGCACCGACATCGGCCCGATGGCCATCTGCTACCGCAAGGACCTCTTCGAGAAGGCGGGCCTGCCGACCGACCGCGACGAGGTCGGCGCGCTGTGGGCCGGGGACTGGAAGAAGTTCGTCGAGACCGGCGAGAAGTACAAGAAGGGTGCCGGCAAGGACACCTACTTCATGGACTCGCCCGGCGGTCTGATCAACGCCATCCTCAGCAGTGAGGAGGAGAAGTTCTACGACTCCTCCGGCGAGGTCATCTACAAGACCAACCCCGCCGTCAAGGATGCGTTCGACCTGACGGCGGAGGCCGCGGAGAAGGGCCTGGTCCAGGCGCAGACCCAGTTCCAGCCGGCCTGGGAGCAGACCATCTCCAACAACCTGTTCGCCACCGTCGCCTGCCCGCCGTGGATGATCGGCACCATCAAGGGCAAGTCGCAGCCCGACGCGGCCGGCAAGTGGGACGTGGCCGTGGCCCCGAAGTCCGGCAACTGGGGCGGCTCCTTCCTGGGCGTGCCGAAGAGCGGCAAGAACGTGAAGGAGGCGCAGAAGCTGGTCGCCTGGCTGACCGCGCCGGAGCAGCAGGCCAAGCTCTTCGCCGTGCAGGGCAGCTTCCCGAGCGCCCCGGCCGCCTACAAGCTTCCCCAGGTGACGGACGCGAAGAACGAGATGACCGGTGCCGCGCCGATCGGTGACATCTTCGCCAAGGCCGCCGAGGCCATCCCGGCCCAGGTGATCGGACCGAAGGACCAGATCATCCAGCAGGGTCTGACCGACAACGGCGTCATCCTCGTCACCCAGGGCAAGTCGCCCGAGGAGGCCTGGGAGAACGCCACCAAGACCATCGACAACAACCTGGAGAAGTGACCGGAATGACCACCCGGCACGACACCGCCGCGCCCCCCGAGAAGGGGGGCGCGGCCCCGGGCCGACCGCCCGGTGACGCGGTCTCCCCCGAGGCGGCGAGGAAACGGGCCCGGCTCTCCCGCCGCTGGCAGCGCGACATGCGCTGGAGCCCGTACGCGTTCGTCGCACCGTTCTTCGTGTTCTTCGCCGCGTTCGGCCTGTTCCCGCTGATCTACACCGGCTGGGCCTCGCTGCACTCGGTGGAGCTGACGGCGCCCACCGACATGGCGTGGACGGGCCTGGACAACTACACCAGGATCTTCGACGACGACTTCTTCTGGAACGCCGCGAAGAACACGCTGACCATCGGCATCATCTCCACGGTGCCGCAGCTGATGATGGCGATGGGCCTCGCGCACATCCTCAACTACAAGCTGCGCGGCTCCACCTTCTACCGCGTCATCATGCTCGCGCCGTACGCCACGTCGATCGCCGCCGCCGCGCTGGTCTTCGTGCTGCTCTTCGGCCGCGACTACGGCATGATCAACTGGGTGCTCGACTCGGTGGGCCTGGGCAAGGTCGACTGGCAGAACGACAAGTGGGCGTCCCAGTTCGCCGTCTCGTCGATCGTCATCTGGCGCTGGACCGGCTACAACGCGCTGATCTACCTGGCGGCGATGCAGGCGATCCCGCAGGACCTGTACGAGTCGGCGGCGCTGGACGGTGCCAGCCGGTGGCGGCAGTTCATCCACGTCACGCTGCCCGCGCTGCGCCCGACGATCCTGTTCACGGTCGTCGTGTCGACCATCGGCGCCTCGCAGCTCTTCGGTGAGCCGCTGCTGTTCGACGCCAACAAGGGCGCCTCGGGCGGCGGCCAGCACCAGTTCCAGACGCTCGGCCTGTACCTGTACGAGCAGGGCTGGGTCAACCAGCACCTGGGCCGCGCCTCCGCGATCGCCTGGACGATGTTCCTGATCCTCATCGTGATCGGGCTCGTCAACTACGTCATCTCGCGCCGGCTGCGCGCCAGTAGTTAAGGAGAACCGGCCGTGACGACGACCCTGACGAAACCCCCGGCCGAGCCGGTGTCCGAGCCTCCGCGGCGGCGCCGCCGGTCCAAGGCGTCCCGGGCCGGCGGGCAACTGCACGCCGGGCCGATCGCGTACATCATCCTCGCCCTGTTCACGCTCGGCTCGCTGTTCCCGCTGGTGTGGACGGCCATCGCCGCCTCCCGCGACAACCAGCGCCTGGCCCAGACCCCGCCGCCGCTCTGGTTCGGCTCCAACCTCTTCGACAAGCTGGAGATCGCCTGGACCGACGCCAACATGGGCGAGGCGATCCTCAACACCACGATCGTCGCGGGGATCTCCTCGGCCACCGTCGTCTTCATGGCGACGATCGCCGGTTTCGCCTTCGCCAAGCTGAAGTTCCGGGGGCGCAACGCGCTGATGCTGGTCGTGGTCGGCACGATGATGGTGCCGCCGCAGCTCAGCGTCATCCCGCTGTACATGATGGTCGCCGAGCTGGACTGGTCCGACCAGCTCCAGGCGGTGATCTTCCCGTCCCTGGTCAGCGCGTTCGGCGTGTTCTTCATGCGGCAGTACCTGCTCCAGGCGCTGCCGGACGAGATCATCGAGGCCGCACGGGTGGACGGAGCCAGCAGCTGGCGGGTGATCTGGCACGTGGTGTTCCCGACGGCGCGGCCCGCGATGGCCGTGCTGGGGATGCTGACGTTCGTGCAGGTGTGGAACGACTTCCTGTGGCCGTTCCTGGTGCTGACCCAGAACGGCAACCCGACCGTGCAGGTCGCGGTGGCGGGCCTCGGCCGCGGCTTCACCCCCGACCAGGCCCTGATCATGGCCGGCGCGCTGCTCGGCACGCTGCCCCTGCTGCTGGTCTTCGCGATCTTCGGCAAGCAGATCGTGGGCGGCATCATGCAGGGCGCCGTCAAGGGCTGACGCCTCACCTCGGGGGCCGGGTCACCGCCGCCCCGGCCCCGACCTCCCCCCCTCGCCATCACTACACGTCGGTCTCTCACGACCCGTCCCGACCTGCTATGGGAGCGCTTCCATGCTTGAGTCCGCAACGCCGGTGACCCCGGTGACCTTCCCCCCTGCCTTCCTGTGGGGCGCCGCGACCTCGGCGTACCAGATCGAGGGCGCGGTGCGGGAGGACGGCCGTACCCCTTCGATCTGGGACACCTTCAGCCATACGCCGGGGAAGACGGCCGGCGGCGAGACCGGTGACATCGCTGTCGACCACTACCACCGCTACCGCGACGACGTGGCGCTGATGTCCGAGCTGGGTCTGGGCGCCTACCGCTTCTCCATCTCCTGGCCCCGGGTCCAGCCGACCGGCCGCGGCCCCGCGGTCCAGCGCGGCCTGGACTTCTACCGACGTCTGGTGGACGAGCTGCTGGCCGCCGGGATCAAGCCGGCCGTCACCCTCTACCACTGGGACCTGCCGCAGGAGCTGGAGGACGCGGGCGGCTGGCCCGAGCGGGACACGGCGTACCGGTTCGCCGAGTACGCGCAGATCGTCGGCGAGGCGCTCGGCGACCGGGTCGAGCAGTGGATCACGCTCAACGAGCCGTGGTGCGCCGCCTTCCTGGGCTACGCCTCCGGGGTGCACGCCCCCGGCCGTACCGACCCGGCGGCCTCGCTGCGCGCCGCGCACCACCTGAACCTGGCGCACGGCCTGGGCACGGTGGCCCTGCGCTCGGTGATGCCGGCCCGCAACTCGGTGGCCATCAGCCTCAACACCTCCGTGGTCCGGCCGCTGTCGCAGCGGCCCGCGGACCTGGCGGCGGCGCGGAAGATCGACGACCTGTCCGGCGGGATCTTCCACGGCCCGATCCTGCACGGCGCCTATCCGGCCACCCTGCTGGAGGCGACGGCGTCGGTGACCGACTGGTCGCACGTCGAGGACGGCGACCTGGGCCTGATCCGCCAGCCGCTGGACGCGATCTGCCTCAACTACTACACGCCCACCGTGGTGTCGGCGGCGGACGCGGACTCGCGCGCGCCGCGCGCCGACGGGCACGGCTCGAGCGACCACTCGCCGTGGCCGGCCGCGGACGACGTGGCGTTCCACCAGCCGCCGGGCGACCGTACGGAGATGGGCTGGAGCGTCGACCCGACCGGCCTGCACGAGCTGATCATGCGCTACGACCGCGAGGCTCCCGGCCTGCCGCTGTACATCAGCGAGAACGGCGCCGCCTACGACGACAAGCCCGGCGCGGACGGCACGGTGCACGACCCCGAGCGGGTCGCCTACCTGGACGGCCACCTCCGGGCGGTCCGCCGGGCCATCGCCGACGGCGCCGACGTCCGCGGCTACTACCTGTGGTCCCTGCTGGACAACTTCGAGTGGGCCTACGGCTACGAGAAGCGGTTCGGCGCGGTGTACGTCGACTACGTCTCCCAGCAGCGCATCCCGAAGTCGAGCGCCCTGTGGTACGGGCGCGCGGCCCGCACGGCGACGCTGCCGCCGGTGGAGTCGGCCGAATAGACCGCCGCCCCCGAAGGGCCGGGAGCGGCGGAGGGGCGGGGGCGGTGAGGGGGGCGGGCGCGGCATTCCACGGGGGTGCCGCGCCCCGGCCTGTGGAGGTGCGCGCCGGGTCAGTTGTAGGCGGCGAAGGCCTTCGCGAAGGCGTCCTTGTCCTGGTCGATGGAGCTGCACGTCGCGTCGGCCGCGGGCTTCGGGCCGCCCGGGCAGGGCTTGTCGCGGGTGGCGGACCACATCGACAGCCAGCCGATCCCCTTGGACTCGGCGAACCTCACCAGCTGCGTGGCGTCGTCGACCTTGAAGACCTCGGTGACGACGTCGTTGACGCCGATCATCGGGGTGACGGCGACCGTCTTCCAGGCCTCGCTGTCGGAGAGGCCGAGGACGCCCTTGACCTGGGCCTGGGTGGCGGTGGCCGCCTGCTCGGCGTAGGTGCCCATGTCGCCGCTGTAGGCGGGGCCGTAGTCCATCGCCATGATGTTGACGTTGCCGATCTTCACGCCGTTCTTCTCGGCGTCGGCCAGGAGGTCGACGCCCGCCTGGGTCAGTCCCTCGGGCATGACCGGCAGGGTGAAGGAGACGTCCAGGTCCGGGTGCTTCCTCTGCAGGCCGGCGATGGCCTGCGAACGGCGGGTGTTGGCGGCCGTGTCGGGCAGGGCGCCACCCTCGACGTCGAAGTCGACCTTGGTCAGCCCGTAGGTGTCCACGACCTTGCCGTACGCCGCCGCCAGCGCCTCCGCCGTCGTGCACGTCGTGGCCAGTTCGGAGCCGGCCGCGCCGCCGAAGGAGACGCGGACGTCGCCGCCCTCGGCGCGCAGGGCGCCTATCTGGTTCGCCACCGCGTCGCTCGCGAGGTCGGTGACGCCGCCCCACTTGGGGGTGCAGCCGCCACCGTCGGTGACGAAGGCGAGGTTGTAGTTCTTCACGCCGGTCGCCTCGGCACTCGCGACCAGGTCGAAGGCCGGGTAGAGGGAGGTGTCGACGTAGGGCGCGAAACCGGCGCCGGTGGCGGTGCCGTTGCCGGGGGTCTCGGTGGGCGCGGGGGCGGTGGCCGTGTCGGTCGGCGTCGGCTCGGCGGTGGCCGTGTCGCTCGGAGTGGGGGGCGGCGTGGGCGTC
>NZ_RAIF01000012.1:1189637-1214187 GCF_003671715.1 Streptomyces sp. E2N166
TCGGTGCCGTTGACGACCAGGCCGACCGTGACGGACTCGCCGGCCCGCAGACCGTCGCCGTCCCACTTCGGCGGGGTCACGGTGACGTGCTGCCCGCTGATGCTCGACTCGGCGTTCCACAGCGAGCCGAGCTTCGCGCCGGAGGGGAGGTCGAACTCCAGGGTCCAGACCGTCTTCGCCTGCCCGCTGTTGTTGGTGACCACGTACTGGGCGCTGTAGCCCGTCGACCACTCGCTGGTCTTCGTGTACGCGGCCCCGACTCCGGCCGCCTGGGCGGTGCTGGTGAACATCAGCGCGCCACCGCCGGCCACGGCCGCCGCGACGAGGGTGCCGATCGCCTTGTTCCTGCCACTGATCCTGCGTCGGTGCGTGCTCACGTGCCTGCCTTCGCTGTTCGCGTGCCCCCTGGGCGAGGGGTGCGCGGGGGTGGGGTGCGGCAGCACGCTAGCGAGCCGGAAACCGGCAAAGTGCCTGATCCGGACAGGGCTTGACGATCTTAGGGCGCGCTTAAGGAAGGGATCGGGACCGATTAATGGTCGCGGCCGGCCGGGACTGCCTGCGGCGGCGCACGGACCCCCGGTGTCCGCGCTGCCGGGCCGGCGCCGCCCGCCCGTCCAGCTGGATCCAGATCCGCACCTCGGTGCCGCCGAGCACGGAGGAGCCGATCCGTACGTCCCCGCCCGTCGACTCCGCCAGCCGGCGCACGATGTCCAGGCCGAGCCCGGTCGACCCGTCGCTGCCCGAGCCCCGGCCCCGGGCCATCGCCGCGGCGGGGTCGGGTATGCCCGGACCCGCGTCCGAGACGAGCACGATCACCGCGTCCTCGCCGTTGTGCAGGTCGACGGCGAAGGCCGTGCCCTCGGCGGTGTGCCGGAAGACGTTGCCGAGCAGGGCGTCGAGGGAGGCGGCCAGGTCCGCGCGGGCCACGGGTACGCGCACCGGCCGGTCGGCGCCGGCCACCCGCCACTTGCGGCCCTCGTCCTCGGCGAGCGCGGACCAGAAACCCATCCGCTCCCGCACCACCTCGGCCGCGTCGCACCCGGCGCCGGGGCCGGCCGCGGCCGTCTGCGGTTTGGCGTCCCGGGCGGTGCGGATGATCGTGTCGACCTCGCGCTCCAACTGCTCGACGGCGGCCCGGGTCTGGTCGGCGGCCGGCCCGTCGCCGAGCGAGGCCGCGTTGAGCCGCAGCACGGTCAGCGGGGTACGCAGCCGGTGGGACAGGTCGGCGGCCAGCTCCCGTTCGTTGGCCAGCAGCTGGACGACCTGGTCGGCCATGGAGTTGAACGCTACCGCCGCGAGGCGCAGTTCGTTCGGTCCCTCCTCCGGCACCCGCGCGCCCAGTTTCCCCTCCCCCAGCTCGTGCGCGCCCTCGACCAGGCGCTGTGCGGGCCGCACCATCCGTATGCCCAGCCGGTCGGCGACCGCGACCGAGCCGACGATCAGGGCGGCACCGACCGCGGCGAGCACCGCCCAGGCCGTGCCGACGCCGTTGGTGACCTCGGACTCGGGGACGTAGACCTCGACGACGGCGATCTCGCCGGAGCTGAGCGCGACCGGCTGGAGCAGCGTGGAGCCGCCGGTCACCTCCGTGGTGGAGGCGCGGCCCATCTCGCGTACGGCGGCGATGTCCTCGTCGGTGGCGCGCTGCCGGCCGATGTCGGTGCCGCCGTTGTCCTGGCCGGACGCCGGTATGTGCACGGCCATGCCGGCGTCCGAGCCCGCGGAGGCGACGACGCGCTCGAGCTGCTCGCGTTCGGTGGTGATGGACAGTGCCGGGGCGACGGCGGCGGCCTCCCGCTCCGCGTTGGAGAAGGCGCGGTCCCGGGCCATCTCCCGGATGACCAGTCCGAGCGGGACCGCGAAGGCGACCACCACCATCGCGGTGACCGCCAGCGAAACCTTGACCAGGGCCCATCTCATCGCGGCGGCTCCGCTCCGGGAAGCCCCGCGGCCGGCCCGGCGGACGACTCCGCGGGCGGCTCCAGCTTCACGCCGACACCGCGCAGGGTGTGCAGGTAGCGCGGCCGGGCCGCGGTCTCGCCGAGCTTGCGCCGCAGCCAGGACAGGTGGACGTCGATGGTCTGGTCGTCGCCGTAGGACTGCTGCCAGACCTCGGCGAGCAGTTCCTTGCGGGGGACGACGACTCCTGGCCGGCCGGCCAGGAAGGCGAGGAGGTCGAACTCACGGCGGGTCAGGTCGAGCCGGGTGCCGTCCAGTTCGGCCTGGCGGCGCAGCGGGTCGACGGTGAGGCCGCCGACCCGGATGACGGTCGACGGGGCCGCCTCCGCGGGGCCGGTCCGGGTGCGGCGCAGTACGGCCGCCATCCGGGCCGACAGGTGCTCGACGGAGAACGGCTTGGTGAGGTAGTCGTCCGCGCCCGCGTTCAACAGCCGTACGACCTCCGCCTCGTCGTCCCGGGCGGTGGCGACTATCACCGGTACGTCGGTGATGCCGCGCAGCATCTTCAGCGCCTCGGAGCCGTCCAGGTCGGGCAGGCCGAGGTCGAGGATCACCACGTCGAAACGGAAATGGGCGACCTCCCGCAGCGCCTCCAGTGCCGTACCGACGCTGCGCACGGTGTGCGAGGCGTCGGTCAGATGCCGGATGAGCGCCGAGCGTACGAACTGGTCGTCCTCGACCACGAGCACACTTGCCATGGGCGGCACCGTACGCCATGCGGGACGACCCGGCGCGGGCCTGTGGACAACTCCCGCCCGCCCCGTTCCGCCCCGGCTCCGCCCTCGCTCCGCCTCCGTTCGGGCGACACGCGTGTGGCCCGTGAGGCAGTATGGCCGCGATGCGCAGAGGACTCGTACACGTACTCGCCTGGCTGCTCGCCACCGGCGCGGCGGTCACGCTGTCCTGGTGGGGCGTTCACACGGTGATGGCGGGCACGGCCTACGACCGCCCCCGGGCCCTGCCCATCACGGCGGCCGACGCCTCCGTGCGGGAAGCGCGGGAGTCGGAGGACGCCGGTGGTTCGGGGTCGTCGGCCTCGTCCACCAGGCGGCCGTCTCCGTCGGGCAGCCCCTCGCCGGAGCCGAGCGGGACCGCCGACGAGCCGTCCCCCACCCCGTCGCGGGCCGCGCCGTCCGCCTCCGCCTCCGCCGAGTCTCCGCCGAGTCCCTCGCCCACCACGTCCGGCCGGGTCAGGAGTTACGACACCGACGGCGGCCGGGCGGTCTTCGACCTCGGTACGTCGTCCGCGTCCCTGGTGTCGGCGACGCCGGGCGCGGGCTGGTCGATGCAGGTGTGGAAGACGGAGTCGTGGATCCGGGTGGAGTTCACCTCGGGCGCGGACCGGGTGTCGGTGTTCTGCACCTGGCACGACGGGCCGCCGCGGGTGGAGATCGGCAGCTACTGAGTCACTTGAAGACGGACGGGGGCGGCGCCGGGGAGGCCACCGCCGCCGCGTCCGTCACGGGTACCGCGCCGCCGGTGAAGTCGGTCAGCGCGCGGCCGTGTTCCACGCGCGCGGGGTGCGGGTCGGAGGCGGCGCGGCGGGTGAGTTCGGCGACCGGCAGCGGGTGGTCGGAGGCGACGAGGACCGCGTTGCCGAAGCGTTTGCCGCGCAGCACGGCCGGGTCGGCGACGAGGGCGAGTTCCGGGAAGCGGTCGGCGGCGGTGGCGATCTGGCCACGCAGATGGGCGAGCGGCGGACCGTCGGCGAGGTTGGCGGCGTAGACCCCGCCGGGCGCGAGCGCGCGCCGGACCTCGTCCAGGAACTCGGTGGACGTCAGATGGGCCGGGGTACGGGCCCCGCTGAAGACGTCCGCGACGACCAGCTGTGCCCAGCCGTCGGGCACCTTGGCCAGCCCGGCGCGGGCGTCGGCGGAGCGCACCCGGATCCGCGCGCCGGAATCCAGGGGAAGCTCGCGGCGGACCAGTTGGACGAGGGCGGCGTCCTTCTCGACGACCTGCTGGGTGGAGCGGGGGCGGGTGGCGGCGACGTAGCGGGCGAGGGTGAAGGCGCCGCCGCCGAGGTGCACGGCCTGCACGGGCTTGCCCGGCGGGACGGCCGAATCGATGACGTGCCCGAGGCGGCGCTGGTACTCGAAGGACAGGTACGCCGGGTCGTCCAGGTCGACGTGCGATTGCGGGGCACCGTCGATCAGCAGCGTCCAGGCCCGGCTCCGCTCCCGGTCCGGGATCAGCTCGGCGAGCCCGCCGTCGACGTTCTCGGCGACGGCTTCGGCGGCAGCGCGCCCGCGGCGGGCGTTCCTGGACTTTCCCATCGGCCCATTATCGGCGCACCGGGACAACGCCGTACGGCCGGACCGGAACGCCTCAGCTGCAGCTGTCCGCGGCCTCGATGAGCCGGGCCGCCTCGCCCAGCGCGGCCCGCAGTACCGCGGGGTCGGTCGCCAGGTCCGCCTCGCCGGGCGGCAGCAGCCAGTCGGAGCCCTCCACGGGCGGCTCGGGGGCCGGGGCGAGGCCGAGTCCGCGGCCGTCCGTCTCCGTGCAGGTGCTTCCGGGCACGTCCCAGGCGGCGGCCGTGCCCGGGGGCACCAGGAACCCCAGGGTGTCGCAGCCGTCGTCGTGGATCACGGGACCGACCGCGTCACCGGCGCCCCTTCTGAGGATGTCGACCGCCTCCAGACCCTGCCGGGTCGGCACGGTGACGACGTCACAGGCGTCGCAGGGGGGATCGCTGAACCGTCTGGCATCCATCCCGGCCTCCACCACGGAACTCCTCCTCGGACGAGCGGGTCGGGAGTCGGGGGCCTCCCGGTCCACAGGGTTCAACGCGTCGGACCGTCAACGGCTACGGCAGAAGTCAGCCGCAAAGGATGGCACTTCATGGCAGATCGTGGATGAGATATCCGGTTTGTAGCCAAACACCGCGTGGCCGCTCCGTCACAGCCGGTACGTTCTTGCTCGCCGGAAACAGGGCTGACAAACGGAGAAACCCCTACAACTCACTCCTGTCCCGGCATGGTTCGACGGTTCGCACGAGAGGACCCGGCCATGGCGTCGTCAACGGTGACCTCCGCCCAGCCCGATCGGCCACCGCGGCCGAACCTCGCCTTCCGGCGGTTGCGCGGAAGCCGCTCGCCGGCCGAGTTCGCGGCGGCGGTACGCCGGGCCGCGCGTGAGATCGGCGAGCGGGTCAGCTGTGACGCGCGCTACATCGGCCGGGTCGAGGCGGGCGAGATCCGCTGCCCCAACTACGCGTACGAGCGGGTGTTCCTGCACATGTTCCCCGGTCGCACGCTCACCGACCTGGGGTTCGCGCCCCGCTCGTCGGTACGCGGGCGCCGGGCGCGCACCGAGGAGGACGCGCCCCCGGCGTACGCCGAAGGGCCTCCGCGCGCCCCGAGTGAGAAGCGGGGCACGAGCGAGCCGTATGAGACGCAGAACACGCATGACCCGCACGACAAGCAGTACCCGTACGACACGCACGACAACAACGAGGAGAGCGACGTGCTGCGTCGCGCATTCATGACGAGCGGTGCCACGGTGGCCGCCGTCTCGCTGGGGCCCCTGGGGCCCGCTCTCGACGCCGCGGCGGCCCAGCGCCCCGTGCGCCGGGCGGGGGCGGGCGACGCGAGCGCCCTCGAGGAAGCCGTCCGCCGGATCCGGCTGCTCGACGACCGGCACGGCGCCGACGGTCTCTACCGGCGCGCGGCGGCCCCGCTGCGTACCGCGTACGCGCTGCTGGACGCCGGCGCGACCCGGCAGGCGACGGCGGACCGGCTCTACTCGGGCGCCGGGGAACTGGCGATCTCCGTGGGCTGGCTGGCGCACGACTCCGGGCGCTTCGACGACGCGCGCTCCCACTACGCGGAGGCACTCGCCACGTCCCGGATGACCGGCGACGCGGGTCTGGAGGCGCACGCCTTCTGCAACATGGCGTTCCTGGCCCGCGACGCCGGGCGCCCGCGCGAGGCGGTACGGGCGGCCCAGGCCGCGCAGCGCGCCGCCCGCCCGCTGGGCTCGGCCCGGCTGATGTCCCTGCTCGCGCTGCGCGAGGCGGGCGGATGGGCGGGGCTGGCCGACCGCGTCGGCTGCGAGCAGGCGCTGGCACGCGCGCAGGCCTTCTTCGGGCGGGGCCCGTCGGACGCCGACCCCGAGTGGATGAGCTTCTACGGCCCGGCCGAGCTGGAAGGGCTCGAGGCCCAGTGCTGGTCCACCCTGGGCGACTGGCCCCGGGCGGCCCGGCACGCGCGCCGAGCGGCCGAACTGCAGGACCCGCACTTCACCCGGAACCTCGCGCTGTACTCGGCGGAACTGGCGGACGACCTGGCGCGCGGCGGCCGGCCCGACGAGGCGGCGGGGGCGGGCATGCGGGTTCTGGACCTGCTGGGCGAGGTCCAGTCGTCACGCGTCCAGTCGATGCTGTCCGCGACGGCACGGGTGCTCCTCCCGCACCGGCGGGCATCGGACGTCTCGGCCTTCCTGGACCGCCACGCCGCGCTGCCGCGAACGGCGTGAACCCGGTCACCACTCCGCCCCCAGCTGCGGGCAGTCGTGCCGCCGGGCAGCGCACCCCCGCGCACCCGCACCGGCACCGGCACCCACGTCAGCCCGCCAGATGCCCCAGGTCGTTCCAGCTCTCCAGCGCCGGCTCCCCGTAGGCCCACCCCAGCACCGACAGTGACGTCGGGTTCAGCCGTATCCGTGCCGCGAAGTCCAGCGGCAGCCCCAGCCACCGGGCCCCGATCGACCGGAGAATGTGCCCGTGGGCGAAGACGAGCACGTCGCGGTCCGCCTCACGCGCCCACGCGACGACCTCGTCCGCGCGCGCGGTGACGTCCGCCAGGCTCTCCCCCTCGGGAACGCCGTCCCGCCAGATCAGCCAGCCGGGCCGGACGGCCTGGATCTCGTCCGGCGTCATGCCCTCGTACGCCCCGTAGTCCCACTCCATCAGCGTGTCCCAGGCCCGGGCCCGCTCACCGAAGCCGGCCAGCTCGCAGGTCTCGCGCGCGCGGGCCAGCGGGCTGGTGCGCACCTCGACGCCGGGCAGCCCCTCCAGCGGCGCCCGGTGCAGCCGCTCGCCGAGCAGCTTGGCACCGCGCCTGCCCTCCTCCAGGAGCGGCACGTCGGTCCTGCCGGTGTGTCTGCCGGACAGCGACCACGCCGTCTGTCCGTGCCGGGCCAGCAGGATGCGCGGTGCCATGAAGGGGCCTTTCCGGGAGAAATGTCGGAGGGGACCACCCCATCATCGCGCACGCCGCGCGCGGGCAACCCGGCGGGCGATCCCGGCGTCTATCAGGGCCGAGGGCACCCGGTGAAGCGGGGCGCACCAAGGCCGTAGAGTGTCACGTCCGTGTCGGTCAGGCGCGCGCGAGAACGAAGGGGGAGGGCGATCGGATTGCCGCACACCGAGACACCGGGCACCGAGGCGGCCCCCAAGACTCGACTGCGCTGGTGGACCGAACTGCCGCTCATCCTCCTCGTCTACGCCTTCTATTCAGCGGGCCGGCTCATGGTCCGGGGTGACGTCGCCGACGCCGTCGACCACGGCCTGGCCATCCTGCGAATAGAGAAGGCGCTGTTCCTCAACGCGGAGCACCCGCTCAACCGCCTCTTCACCCGCGAACCGTGGATCGGCATACCGGCCGACTTCTGGTACGCGTCGCTGCACTACCTGGTCACCCCCGCACTCCTCATCTGGATCTTCCGCTCGCGCACCGTGCGCTACCGGGCCGCCCGTACCTGGCTGATGACGTCCACGTTCATCGGTCTCGTCGGCTTCACCCTGCTGCCGACCTGCCCGCCCCGGCTCCTGGACGCGAGCCACGGCTTCGTCGACACGATGGCCCAGTACAGCTCGTACGGCTGGTGGGGCGGCGAGGCGAGCGCGCCGCGCGGCCTGGGCGGGATGACCAACCAGTACGCGGCCATGCCGAGCCTGCACGTCGGCTGGGCGCTGTGGTGCGGGGTGATGCTCTGGCGCTACGGCGGCACGCGCACGACGAAGGTGGCCGGCGTCGTCTACCCGCTGGTGACCACGATCGTGGTGATGGGCACCGCCAACCACTACTTCCTCGACGCCGTCGCGGGCGCCGCGGTGATGAGTGCGGGACTGCTGCTGACGCCGTACGTGCTGCGGACGGCGGACCGGGTGCGGACCCGGATCGCGGCCCGTTTCACACCGGCCGCACAGGCCCCGGCGGGCGCGAGTTCCACGATTGTCAGTGGTGGATGCCAGACTTCCGCGGGTGAGCGATTCCCACGGCAGCGCGAGCAGCGGTTCGGACCAGGAGCCGAGCCGGACCCCTCCCCCGCGGACGCGGGGGACGAGACTCCGGCACCGGCTCGCTGAGCTGCGCGGTCCCGACGTACCGGCCAAGGCGCTGGACGCGCGGGCCCTGGCCGCCCTCGCCGCCAATCCCGGGTGCCGCCGGCGCGCGATCCTCGACGGTGCCGGAGTGGACAAGGCCTCGCTCGCGAGCGCGCTGGGCTCGCCGTCGGTCTTCGGGCAGTCGCAGTTCGCGTTCATGCGGGGCAACGCCTTCGAGGCTCGGGTCAAGGCGGACGGCGGCGCCGAGCTGCTGCGGCTCGTGCACGAGAAGCTGGACCGGGGCGCCGAACCGCCCGCCGGCGCGCATGTGCCCGACCTGTCCGCGACCGGCCCGGAGGGCCGCGCGGCGCGGACGTCGCTGGCCCTGCGGGAGGCCACCGGCACGCCCGGGACCTGGACGCTGCTCGACCACCCGATGCTCGCCCTCGACGTCGCCGGGTCCCCCGCGTTCCTGGAGCCGGACGCCGTGGTGGTGCACCCGGACGGCGGTTGGACGGTCGTCGAGATCAAGTCCTTCCCCATGCTGGACGGCTCCGCCGACCCGGCGAAGGTCGGCGCCGCCGCGCGGCAGGCCGCGGTGTACGTGCTGGCCCTGGAGCGGGTCGCCGCCCGGCTGGATCCCGCACCGCGCGTGCGCCACCGCGTGCTCCTGGTCTGCCCCAAGGACTTCTCCAACCTGCCCACCGCCTCCGCCGTCGACGTGCGCAAGCAGCGCGCGGTCACCGACCGCCAGCTGGCCCGGCTGACCCGCGTCGAGGACATCGCCGACACGCTCCCCGACGGCGTCTGCTTCTCCCCCGAGCTGCCGGCCGAGGAGCTGACGGCCGCGGTCGAGGCGGTCCCGGCGACGTACGCGCCCGAGTGCCTGTCCGCCTGCGAGCTGGCGTTCCACTGCCGCGCCCGGTCCCGCGAGGCCGGCGCGGTGACCTCGCTGGGCCGCCCGGTCCGGGCCGAGCTCGGCGGCCTGTCGACGGTGGAGGAGGTACTGGCCGCGGCCCGCGGGGAGACCGGCGATCCCGACGACCCGGCGGTGGCCGCCCTGCGCAGGGCGGCCCGGCTGCGCGCGGAGGCACTCGCGACGGCCGGCATCGGGGCCGACGGGAGCGGGCTCCATGGGACCGGCGGGACCGGCGGGACCGGCGGGACCGGCGGGACCGGCGGGACCGGCAGGAGCGGCGGGAGCGGCGGGAGCGGCGGGAGCGGGGTGGCCGGGTGTCCCTGATCACGACGCTCGCCCGCCTGGAGGCCGTGCGCACCGGACACGCCCAGCCCGCCGCCACCATCCGCCACCGGCACCTGTCCGGCCGTCCGCTGGTCTTCGTACCGCTGATCACCGCGGGTGAGGCCGGTGCCCCGCTGGGCGCCCTGGTCGGCACGGACCGGGACGCGCCGCACCTGCTGGTCGTGCCGCAGCCCCGCGACCGCGACCTGCGCTTCGCGTTCCTGGCCGAGCTGGCCGGCATCGTGCTGCCGCACGTCGAGGCGTACGCCGACAGCGTCGAGGCCGCCGAGCGCACCGAGACCGACCCGGAGACGGGCAAGCGGGTCAAGGTCGAGGTCGACCTGTGCGCGGACGCGGCGCAGCTGATCGTGCCGAGCCGGGCCGGTATCGACTTCGTACGGCTGCTTGGCCGGTCGATGCGTTTCCGGCGTACGGCGGAGGAGGACCCGGAGACACCGCACCCCGCGCCGCCGAGGGTGCCGCTGCTCGGCCGGTGGCTGACCCACTACGGCGAGCGGGCCCGGGTCCCCGGGTCCTCCCTCCTCCTCGCCATGACCGACCTGCTGGGCCGGCACTGGGCGACCGGGCAGTCCACGCTGGAGGACCAGCACCTGGGGGCGCTGCTGGCCTGGATCGCCCCGGAGGCCGGCGGCGAGGGGCTGACCGGCGCACAGGCCGCACGGCGGGCCGAACTGGCACGCGACGCCGACGGCCAGCTGCTGTGCCCGCCCGCGGGCCCGGCGACCGACCCGGCCTTCGACAACAAGCTGCTCGCGCCCGCCATCGAGCGCTACGACCGCGCGCGCACCGCGCTCGCCGCCGCCGAGGACGGCCTGGAGGCCGACGAACGGCTCGGCGCGCTCACCGCCGCCGAGCTGGAGATCCGCACCCTGGTCGAGAGCCGTACGCGGCCCACCTGGGACACGGTGTGGCGGGGCCTGGACCTGCTGCGGGAGCTGCCCGCCGGGGCGCATGTCGAGGACCGCTGGACCCGCGACCGCTGGTCGTTCACGTCCCACCGCGACCGCATCCTGTCCGGCGAGCCCCCGCAGCCGCGCCGGGACGACGCGGTGACCGCGGCGAACAAACTCGCCACGCGCGAGCGTGAACAGGCCCGGCTGGAGGCTCAGGAGGCGCTGGACGATCCGCTGGTGATGGCCGGGCGGCGGCTGTCCGGCGAGGCGTTCGCCGGGGAGGTCACCGACGTGGTCATGGCGTACAGCGAGAGCAAGCGGCCCAGTCCGCGCCCGCTGGTCACGGTCCGCACGGACGACCGGCCGCACCTGGGCGAGCGCGTGAAGGTCTACCGGTCGCTGGGCGGCAAGCCGCAGGCGGCGGAGTACGTCGGACCGGCCGGTGCGGACGGGGACGGCACCGAGGGCGGGGACGGTGGCGGACTGGTCCTGCGGATCGTCGACAAGATGGGCCGCGGCAAGGAGCCCGAGGCCGGGTCGGTGCCCGAGAAGGGCGACCTGGTCTGCTTCACCCTCTTCGAACACGAGCAGCGGGGCGGGGCGAAGCTGCCCGACCCGGACCAGACCCCGTGGACGCACGGGGGACCGCCCGGCGAGGCGGCGGCCGTACCGGAGGCCGCCGACGCCCGGACGGAGGAGGACATCCTGTGACCGCCGACGCCACCACCGCCCCCGTCGAGGCCGGCTTCGACCCGGGCGCCGAAGCCGCCCGCGCCACCGCCGCGATCCTCCACGACACGCTGCACGGCACCGAGCGCGGTGTCGTCGTCGACTCCCCGCCCGGCGCCGGCAAGTCCACGCTGGTCGTACGGGCGGCGCTGGAGCTGGCCGAGGCGGGCCGGACCCTGATGGTCGTGGCGCAGACCAACGCCCAGGTCGACGACCTGGTTCTGCGCCTCGCCGAGAAGAACCCCGAGCTGCCGGTGGGCCGCCTGCACAGCAGTGACGCCGACCCGTACGACAAGGCGCTCGACGACCTGGCGAACGTACGCAAGTCGGCGAAGGCCGCCGATCTCGCCGGACAGGCCGTCGTCCTGTCGACCGCCGCGAAGTGGGCGCACGTCAAGGTGGACGAGCCGTGGCGGCACGCGATCGTCGACGAGGCGTACCAGATGCGCTCGGACGCGCTGCTGGCGGTCGCCGGGCTGTTCGAGCGGGCGCTGTTCGTGGGCGACCCGGGTCAGCTGGACCCGTTCGCGACGGTGGGCAGCGAGCAGTGGGCGGGGCTGTCGTACGACCCGTCGGCCTCCGCGGTGACCACACTCCTCGCCCACAACCCCGCCCTCCCCCAGCACCGGCTGCCGGTGTCGTGGCGGCTCCCGGCGTCGGCGGCACGGCTCGTCTCCGACGCGTTCTACCCGTACACGCCGTTCCGCAGCGGCACGGACCACGGCGACCGGGGTCTGTCCTTCGCGGTGGCGTCGGACGGCTCGGGCCCCGACCAGGTGATCGACGAGGCCGCACGCTCGGGCTGGGGTCTGCTGGAGCTGCCCGCCGGTCACACGCCGCGCACCGATCCGGAGGCCGTACGGGCGGTGGCGGCGGTGGTCCGGCGGCTCCTCGACCGGGAGGGCGCTGCGACGTCCGAGCGCTCCCCCGACCCCGCTCCCCTGACGTCCGCCCGCATCGCCGTCGGCACCGCGCACCGGGACCAGGCGGCGGCGGTCCGGGCCGCGCTGGCCGACCTCGGGGTGACCGAGGTGACAGTGGACACGGCGAACCGTCTCCAGGGCCGCGAGTACGACGTCACCGTCGTCCTCCACCCGCTCTCCGGCCGCCCCGACGCCACCGCCTTCCACCTGGAGACGGGCCGCCTGTGCGTCCTGGCCTCCCGGCACCGGCACGCGTGCATCGTGGTCTGCCGGGAGGGTGTGAGCGAGCTGCTGGACGACTATCCGTCCACGGAGCCGGTCCAGCTGGGAACGCTGGTCAAGTTCCCGGACGGCTGGGAGGCCAACCATGCGGTGCTGGCACACCTGGCACAGCACCGGACGGCCTGGCGGCCCTGAACCACCACTCCGGCACCTGCCCAGCAGCCGAACAACACGCCCCCCGCCGGACGGAGTCCGGCACGCCGCCGCGCGGCCTGGACACCGAGGTCGGTGACGGCGGCGTACTCGTCTCGGGCGGCCGGCGTCAGCGGATCGCCATCGCCCGCCCGTGCTGCTGAAGCCACCTGCACGGTGCTGCTGGTGGCCCGCACCGAGCTCCCGCCGGCCGCCTCGGAGGCGAGCGGCCAGGGGCGGGGACTGCCGCCACGGCGAGGACACTCTTGGTCGTTCTGTTCTTGGGGCGCTCATTTGAGAGGTGAGTGAACAGTTTCGCCGGAAGTGTTCACGGTTGCGGGACGGTGGGTGTGAGCGGTGCGGGCCGCGAGCCGGTGGATCAGCCGACGGGCCGGTTCCGGATCGACGACCTCGATGTGGTCGCTGAACTGGAGCAGTTGCCGCACTCCGTCCAGTCCGCCGTACGCCACGGTGATCTCGACCCGCCCGTCGCCGTCCTGCCGGTCACTCACCGTCCGGAGCCGGGCGCCCAGGATGCGGCGGGCCAGGTCGATGCTCCCGGCATCGACGCGTGCCGTCACGACGACGTCCTGTCTGCCCTCCAACACCTCGCCCAGTTCCCGCGCCGTGCCCACGAGGTCGGCGCCGGGCCGGAGCCGCCGGTCGGTGTCCAGCACCTTCCAGCCCTCCAGGCGGGTGAGGGCGAACATACGCGGACGCCCGTCACGATCACCCACGAGGTACCACCGCCCGGCCCGCTCCACCAGCCCGTAGGGGTCGACCACGAAGTCCTCGGCGGCCGCCGCACCACTGCGCCGGTAGCCGATCCGCAACCGCCTCCCCTTACGCAGGTCCCGCACCAGCGCCGCGACATCGGGCAGCGGTGCGGCCTCCCCGAACCAGGGCCGGTTGTCGATGGCGATCACGTCAACCAGGGCCAGCGGCAGTTCGTCCCGGGCGGGCGGCGGCGGCCGACGCGGCGGGCACGCTCGGGATCGAGCCCGACGGCCCGCAGCAGGTCCGCCTCACCGGTCGTCAGCTTCGACAGGTCGGCCTGATCACCGGGCAGCAGGCTGATGCCGCCGTACTTCCCCCGCTCGGTGAGGACGGGGATGCCCGCGTCGACAAGCGCCCGCACGTCGCGCAGCACCGTTCTGGTCGAGACCCCCAGCTCGTCGGCCAGCGACTCGGCCGTGGCCCGCCGACGCGCCTGCAGCGCCGCGAGGAGCTCGATCAGACGTTGCGGTCGACTCATGCGCCGGGCTTCCTCACCTGAATACGACAGACCGTGTCATGTTCTCAGACGAGGCTGACACCGACGGCCGGAACCGGCCCACTCGGAAGGAGCCCGACACCCATGTCCGCACCCAACCTCTTCCTCGTCCACGTCAGCGACGTCGAGCGCTCGACGTCGTTCTACGCCGACTTGTTCGACATCGAGCCGGTCATGACCACCCCGCGCTACGTGCCCTTCGAGGTCGCCCCGGGCGTACTGTTCGCCCTCTGGAGCGGCCGCGCGGACCAGGTCGCGCCGTCGACGCCACGCACCTCGGAGGTCGGCCTGATGGTCCCGGGTCCCCCGGCGGCGATCGACGACATCCACGCCGCGTGGACCGCCAAGGGCGCCACCGTGGTCGAACCACCCCACGACGAGGTCTTCGGCCGCACCTTCGTCGTCGCGGACCCGGACGGCAACCTCATCCGGGTCTCCCCCGTCGACTGACCAACACCGGCTTCACGCCGTCCGTGTCACGGCTGCCGGGGCGGTACCCAGTTCGCACCACACGTACTTGCCCCGGTCGCCCTCCCTCGCCAGCGGCTGCCACCCCCACACGTCGGCACAGGCCCGGACCATCGCCAGCCCCCGCCCGTCCTCCCGTTCCAGGGCCCGGTCGAACGACTGCGGCGGCTCGGGCGGCGACGGGTCCGCGTCCCAGGCCCTGGTCCGCAGCACGCCCGCCGCCCAGCGAACCCGCAGGGCGGCGGGCCCCTTGGTATGCCGTACGGCGTTGGAGACCAGCTCCGTCGCCAGCAACTCCGCGAGGTCGACCAGCCGGATCAGTCCGTGCACCGTCAGGATCAGCCGGAGCGTGCGGCGGCAGACGGTGACGGCACGGGGGTCGTTCGGGATGTAGAGGGAGTACTCCCACGGATCGTTTTCGGGCATGCGGACTCCTCCGGAGACGTGGCGGGGGTGAGGTTCGGTGGCATTGCCGCAGCCGTCATGGCAGGACAGAGCGGTGCGCTTCCGACACCCAATGAGTCACGATGAGCTATCGTCGCGTCACCGACGGTAGACCTATCTTTTTAAGTCTTGCAAGCCGGTCACGTAATCTGGCCCCGAACGAGGCGTACACAGTGGCGCGTTGATAAGGAGCTGAGATGGCACTGAGGCGTGATCCGACGGCACGTCAGCTGCGTTTGGCGGTCGAGTTGCGCCGACTCCGAGACGCAGCCGGCCTCCCGGCACGTGAGGCGGCGGCGTTGCTGGGCGTGAGCCCCGCTCAGATCAGCCAGATCGAAGCGGGACTGGCCGGCGTGAGTGAGAAGCGCCTGCGCCGTCTTGCGGGCCATTACGTATGCACGGACGAGGCACTGATCCGCTCTCTGGTCGCCATGGCGACCGACCGGACACGCGGCTGGTGGGAGCAATACCGCGGAGTGCTGCCCACCCCCTTCCTCGACCTCGCCGAGTTGGAGCATCACGCGGTCTCACTGAGAGAGGTTCAGTTCCTGTACATCCCCGGCCCTCTCCAGACGGAGGACTACGCTCGCGCTGTCTACTCCTACAGGGTCCCCGAACTTCCCCGCGAAGAGGTCGAACTGCGCGTCCGGCATCGCATGCAACGCAAGGTGATCCTCGAACGCCCCGACCCCACTCCTTACCGGGCCGTCATCCACGAAGCAGCCCTGCGCGTCATGGTCGGCAACCGCGCTGCCGCACGTGCCCAACTCACCCGCCTCGCCGAGCTGTCCGAAGAAGAGCACATCCGCGTGCGGGTGATCCCCTTCGAACTGGAAGGGTTCGCCGGCGCCGGGAGCGCCATGACTTACGCGGAGGGCGCCGTCCCAAGGTTGGACACCGTGGTCCGCGACGCACCCCACGGCGCGGCCTTCATCGACTCGGAAGCACAGCTCAGTGCCTTTCGAACGCTATTCCGTAAAGTGGAGGCCGCATCGATCGACCCCGAACATTCGCGCGACTTCGTTCACAAGCTGGCGAAAGGGCTGTGAGGCACCCCGTGGAGAGCACCCTCGGCAAATGGAGGAAGTCCAGCTACTCGGGCTCCGGTGACGGTGACTCCTGCGTGGAAATCGCGAGCGAGCCAGTCCGGGTGGCGATACGCGACTCCAAGGACCGCACCTACGGCGCCCTCACCTTCCCCGTCTCCGCCTTCACCGCATTCCTCGACACCCTCAAGGCCGAGCGATGACGGCGCCCGCCGACTGGCACAGGTCCTCCTACTCCGGCGGCGGTGAAGGCAACGACTGCGTCGAGGTGGCCCACCGCCACCCCCGCATAGCCGTCCGCGACTCCAAGGCTCCCGCCCGAGCCACTCTCACCTTCCCCACCCCCGCCTTCAACGCCTTCCTCAGCACCCTCAAGACCTCCACCGGGGAATAACCGGAGACACCCTCCTGTTACGCCGCGCAGCGACCCGCGCGAATGTCACGACACAGGAGGCACCCCACCATGCCCGCAGACGCCGCAGAGGAGATCCGGGGCACCGCCCACGGCACCGCTCCCGTCCCCCTCTCCGTACTGGACCTGGTGACCGTCGGCGCCGGCCGCACCGCCACCGACGCCCTGCGGACCAGCGTGGACATCGCACGCCTCGCGGAGCGGCGCGGCTTCCACCGGTACTGGGTCGCCGAGCACCACTCGATGCCCGGCGTGGCCTCCTCCTCCCCCGCGGTGATCCTCGCCCACCTGGCCGCCCACACCGACCGCGTCCGGCTCGGCTCGGGCGGTGTCATGCTCCCGAACCACGCGCCCCTCGTCATCGCGGAGCAGTTCGGCACCCTCGAAGCCATGGCCCCCGGCCGCGTCGACCTCGGCCTCGGCCGCGCCCCCGGCACGGACGGGGCCACCGCCGCCGCCCTGCGCCGCACCGACCGGCTGAACGAGGGCGCCGACGACTTCCCGCAGCAGCTCGCCGAGCTGATCCGGTTCCTGGACGACGACTTCCCGGACGGGCATCCGTACCGCAGGATCCACGCCGTCCCGGGCCCCGTGCAGGCGACCTCGCCCGGCGGCGTCCAGTCCCCGCACCGGCCGCCGGTCTGGCTGCTCGGCTCCTCCGGTTTCAGCGCCCGGCTGGCCGGCACCCTCGGGCTGCCGTTCGCCTTCGCGCACCACTTCTCGGCGCAGAACACCGTCCCGGCGCTGGACCTGTACCGGGAGTCCTTCCGGCCGTCCGCCGTCCTCGACGCCCCGTACGCCCTGATCGGCGTCTCCGCGCTCGCGACCGACGACGAGAAGGAGGCCCGCCGGCAGGTGCTGGCCGCCGCGCTGAACATGGTCCGGCTGCGCACCGGGCGCCCCGGGCTGGTGCCGACGCCGGAAGAGGCCGAGGCGTACGACTTCAGCCCGATGGAGGAGGAGTTCGTGGCGTCCTGGAACTCCAACGTCATCCACGGCACCGCCGACGAGGTCCGGTCCGGCCTCGACGATCTCCAGAAGCGCACCGGCGCCGACGAGCTGATGCTCACCGCCAACGCCCACGGCGGCGACGTACGGCTGCGCTCCTACGAGCTGATCGCCGACGCCTACGGGCTGCCGACGCCTGCCTGAACGCCGGCCGCTCCGGGCCCGGCGGGGCCCAGCAGCGCGGAGATACGATCCGGCGACACCGGTCGGGAGTACAGCCAGCCCTGACCGGTGTCGCAGCCGATGCGGCGCAGGCGGGTCGCCTGGTCGGACGTTTCCACGCACTCGGCGGTGACGGTCAGGCCGAGCCGGTGGGCGAGCTGGACCATCGCCTCGACGATGACCTCGTCGGCCGGGTTCGCGGCGCAGGCGTCCGCGGACGCCTCAACCCCGGCACCCGCGTCGACCTTGTCGTACTGGAAGCCCCGTACGAAGGCGCCGTCCAGCTTCAGGACGGAGACCGGCAGCCGGCTCAGGTACGCCAGGTTCGAGTAGCCGGTGCCGAAGTCGTCGATGGCGATGTGGACGCCCATGTCGCTGAGCGCCTTGAGGGCCTGGAGCGGGCGGCCCGCCGAGCCCATCACCGCCGACTCCGTCAGCTCCAGCTGAAGCAGGTGCGGGGCGAGGCCGGTCTCCTCCAGGGTGGCCGCCACGTCCGCGACCAGGTCGGAGTCCCAGACCTGGCGGACCGCCACGTTGACGCTGACGAAGATCGGCGGATCGTCCGGGTGGGCCAGCTGCCAACGGCGGGCCTGGTGGCAGGCCGTGCGCAGGATCCAGCGGCCGAGGGGAACGATCGAACCGTCCTCCTCCGCCAGTGCGATGAACCGATTCGGCGCCAGTACGCCGAACTGAGGATGATTCCAGCGGATGAGCGCCTCGACGCCCCGCACCCGGCCGTCCTCCATGCCGACCAGCGGCTGGTACTCCAGGGCGAACTCGCCGCGCTCGATGGCGGGGCGGAGCGTGGCGGCGAGGGCCTGGCGGGTCATGCGGTTGGCGTTGCGCTCGGGGTCGAAGAGCGTCCAGCGGGCCCGGCCGTCGGCCTTGGCCCAGTACAGGGTGGTGTCGGCGGCCTGCATCAGGGCGGTGGGGGTGGTGCCGGCGGTGTGGCGTTCCACGACGCCGACCGACGCGGTGACCGAGAGGCGGCGGTCGCACAGCTCGAAGGGCGCCTGGAGCGCCGTGAGGACCGATTCGGCCAGGTCGGCGAGCTGGTCGGTGCCGGTGGAGTCCTCCACGAGCAGGGCGAACTCGTCGCCGCCGAGCCGGGCCACCAGCGGGGCGCCGGACCGCGCGTGGGCGGCTTCCTCCGCGCAGCGCGTGAGGCGTTCGGCGACGGCGGCCAGCAGCCGGTCGCCGACGCGGTGGCCGAGGGTGTCGTTGACGGCCTTGAAGCCGTCCAGGTCCAGGTAGCACACGCCGATCCGGCCGGTGCCGCCGTGCTCGTACGACTCCGCCTCCAGCGCGGCCGTCAGGCGCTCGAAGAACAGCGCGCGGTTGGGCAGCCGGGTCACCGGGTCGTGCATCTGGAGGTGGCGCAGCCGGGCCTGGAGTTCACGCCGTGCACTGATGTCGGCGACCGACAGCAGCAGGCCGCCCGGCACCTCCCCCGGCTCGGCCAGGGGCGCGACCGTCACCTGCACCCACAGGGAGTGCCCGTCGGCCCCCTTGAGCCGCCGGGTGCAGCGCAGCCGGGGCTGCCGGCCTCGCAGCACCTCGCGGTACGCGTGCCAGGTCCCGGCGTCGGAGACGAGGTCGACGAGGTCGGCGGCCGCGCAGCCGGCCAGCGAGGCCGGGTCGGTGCCGAGCAGGTTGCCCAGCGTGTCGTTGGCGCTGACGACCAGGCCCTCGGCGTCGACGACGGCCATGGCGAGGGGGGCGGCCGCGAACGCCGAGTGGTAGGTCGGGGGCCCCGTACACGGCGTACGAGGAGCCAGGTAGTTGTCACTCTCTGTGACGGCCGACCGGTCGAGGTCTGCCGCGGACGCCGGCCCTTCGGAGGTTCCGTTCACCGCTCGCTCCCGCAGTGCCTCGATCTCTGTTCGTGCTCTGTTCGTGCAGGAAAGTGTGCCGATCATAGAGGCTGCCACCGAGCCCTTCCAGCCGCCGTACCGCGGTTCGGACCGAGTGACCCCCCTGGCAGATCGTTTCTGCCCACACCTGGACGGGTTCTACATGCCCCCGACCAGTTGTGACGTTCCGTGAGTGTCCTCGGGGTGTCGACCAGAGGGCCTCCCGCGAAATCACCGGCGGCTCACCCATCCGGTGCAGGCAAACAGGGCGTAGTACGACAATCATGCACAAGCTGGGTGCGGTGTCCCGTCAACCGCACCCGGAGGTCCATGTGCCGCGCCAGCTCCCTCTGAGGCGACTTCCCCGGGAGACCCTCAAGGGGCTCGGCCCGGTCCGCCGGGCGGCGGGGGCGCCCCGCTCCAGACTGCGCAGTACGGCGGCGGTGTGCACCACGATGTCGGCGCTCGCCGCGACCTCCCTGATCACCGCCCCCTCGGTCGCCGAGCCCTTCTCCCCCGAGCCCTGCGCGCTCCAGCGCACCGACGTGCACCACTCCGAGGGCCTGGACACCTGGAACGCCGCCTACCCGCGGCCCGTCCGCGCCCTGGACGCGGTGATGGTGTTCCTGTCCTTCCCCGACTCCCAGCCGCTGACCGCGCCCGCCGAACTCGCCGCCGACCACTTCCCGGCCACCACACGCTTCTTCCAGCGCGCCTCCTACGGCACGTTCTCGCTCCGCCCGCACCCGCTGCCGAGCTGGATCCCCATGCCACGGCCGTCGACGGCGTACGACATACAGCGTGACTGGAGCCCCGAGCACCGGGCCGCCTACCTGCGCGACGCGATGGACGCCGCCGACCGGCACGTCGACTTCTCCCGCTACGACATCGTCTACTTCGTCGCGGACCCGGACGCGCCCGGCGTGGACTCCGACGCGACGAAGGTCGTCAACCTGGACGCCCCGATGCGGGCCGACGGCACCGACATCCGGCGGGTCGTCACGGTCTTCGAGAACCACCCGCCGGACCGGCTGGTCCTGGCCCACGAGACCGGGCACGTCTTCGACCTGCCGGACCTGTACCACCGGCCCGTCGACGGCAAGGGCGACTGGGACACGCACGTCGGCGACTGGGACCTGATGGGCAGCCAGTTCGGGCTCGCCCCGGATCTCTTCGGCTGGCACAAGTGGAAGCTGGGCTGGCTGGAGCCCCGGCAGGTGGCGTGCGTGCGCGGCAGCGGGCCCACCCGGCTGACGCTGGAGCCGCTGGGGGCCGGGCCGGGAGTGGTGGTGGCCGGCGCCGCCGGGACGCCGGCCTTCGGCCTCGGGCGCGGTACGAAGCTGGCCGTGGTGCGCACGGGCGCGGACAGCGTGCTCGCCTTCGAGGCACGGGGGCCGGCCGGCAACGACGTCGCCGCCTGCCGGGCAGGGGTGCTGGTGTACCGGGTGCGGAGCGGGACGGAGTCCGGGGGCGGGCCGATCGAGGTGATCGACGCCCATCCGGACACCGAGGCCTGCTGGGAGGACTCGGTCTACCCCCCGCTCGCCGACGCTCCGGTGAGCCTCGGCGAGAGTTTCACGGTGCCGGAGGAGGACGTACGGGTGGAGGTGGAGGGGCGGACGGCGTCAGGGGCGTGGACGGTGCAGGTCACGCCGGGGTGAGACCGACGCCTTCCGGGCGCTCCCGAGCACGCGAGAAGGCCCCTCGCCTGAGCGAGGGGCCTTCTCGTTGTCTGTGCGCCGCCAGGGACTCGAACCCCGGACCCGCTGATTAAGAGTCAGCTGCTCTAACCAACTGAGCTAGCGGCGCCTGCTGACGTCGTAGACCTTAGCATCCTGGTCGGCGGGAGGAAAAATCGAAATCCGCACCGCCGCGCGGGCCGCCCGTACGGCCGCCCAGAGCAGGATCTCGGGACCCGGCAGCCACGGCAGGCGAGTGTCCGGCGCCACCAGCCAGCGGGAACCGGAACGCGCGGGTCCGCCCACAGGAGCCGGCACCGTCACCGCGTCCCCGGCACCGTGGCACAGCAGCGGGGGCACCTCGCCGGTGCGGCCGCCCGCCCGGCCACGCGCGCCCCACTCCTCCCAGTCCAGCAGCGACGGCAGCCGCTGGGCCGTGCCCGGCGCGGCGAACAGCAGCATCCGGCCCCGGAACTCGGCCACCGGGCCGGACCCCGGCCCCTCGTCCCACATCCGGTCCAGCATCCGGCGCCCGAAGACCGCGGGGGCGCTCACCACGTCGAAGACGGCACCGCAGGGCAGGACGACGGGAGCCTGGGGCCGCTCCTCCCAGAAGGCGAGCGTGCTGCGCGGGTACGGGCCCGCCGTGGCCAGCCAGGCGGCACCGTCGGAGGTGGCGTCCGAGACGTGGGACGTGGCGTCGGGGATGACATCGCGTGTGCTGCTCATGACGCATACATCTACCCGGCGTGAGGAGACAGCTCCGCTGGGTTGCGGGAAACCGGGACAGGAGAGAGGGGGAGGGAGTATCTTGCCCACTCGCCTGGCATATGCGGACAAGCTAGTCGGGGTGGTCGGGCTAGTCGGGATGCACGCCGCCCTCGCCGCCGCGCATCAGGTCGCGCCCGAACTCCACCATCTTCTTGGCGTAGTCCTCGGTCCACTCGGCCCGCTCGGCGATGTCCGCCGGCGTCAGCCGGTCGAAGCGGCGCGGATCGGCGAGCTGCGCCGCCGCCATCGCCTGGAACTCCATCGCCCGGTCCGCCGCCGCGCGGAAGGCCTGCGTCAGTTCGGTCGCCCGGTCCAGCAGTGCCCGGGGGTCGTCGATCGACTCGAGGTCGAAGAAGTGCTCGGGGTCGGCGGACGCCTCCGCCGGCTCGAAGAGCAGGGGCGCGGGGCGTAGCCGCGGTTCGTTCCGACGCGGCGTGGGCTCCGCCATGTCTTCTCCTCCTCGTACGTACGGCGGCCCTCCCCCGCGGGCGGGGGCACTCCCGGTGGAGTGGGCCACCGTCCATTGTCCCGCGCCCACGCAAGAGGGCGAGGCCGTGCCGGCAGGCGAATACCGGACACTCCCCGCCCACTCTCTCGCGACCCTGCCGCTCGCTAGCCGGCGTAGGTCTCGAACTCGGCGACCTTCGGCGTGCCACTGGAGCCGGTGATCTCGAAGGTGACCTTCCTCAGCGAGGTCGCGGCGAAGTCGATGACGCCTGCTCCGCTGCCGGAGGCCAGGACGGAGCCGGTGTCGTGGTTGACCACCCGCCAGGATCCGATGGCGCCCTCGGAACCCGACGCCTCCCGGATGACGATCTTGGAGACCGTGGTGGCGGATCCCCACTTCACGGAGACGGAACCGGTCGAGCCGGACGGGGACCAGTAGGTGCCCATGTCGCCGTCACGGACGTTGCCGTAGCTCGTCCCGTCGGCCTTGGAGGAGCCGTCGGAGCCAGCCCCGATGCTGAGGTTGGTTCCGGTGGGCGGGCCAGTGGGGTCGGGGTCGGTCGGGTCCGGGTCCGGGTCGGTGGGGCCGGGGTCGGTCGGACCCGGGTCGGTCGGGTCCGGGTTCTGCGGCGTACAGCTGCCGTCCGAGACCTTCAGTCCCTTGCCGGCACCCGCCGTCTGGCTCACGACGCCCGGCACGCAGTCGGCCGCGTCGAGGCTGTAGGAGTACGGGATGCTGACGCTGGTGTTGGACTGCGGGTTGGGCCCGGCGGGGTTGTTGTCGCCCTCGCGCTCGGACCAGGTGACGTTGTCGAAGATGTTGCCGCTGACCTGCCAGGAGCCGGCCTGGTCGGTGTAGAAGGTGCCGAGGACGTCCTTGGAGTCCTCGAAGTAGTTGTTGTCCACCTTGGCCTTGGCGCCGGCCCGGGAGTTGATGCCGGACTCGTTGAGGCTCACGTAGTGGTTGTTGTAGATGTGGGCCGTGCCGCCGCGCAGCAGGGGCGCGCGGGAGTCGATGTTCTCGTACTTGTTGTGGTGGAAGGTCACGTAGCCGTTGGAACGGTCGCTCTCGCTGGAGCCGATCAGGCCACCGCGGCCGGAGTTGCGCAGGACGCTGTAGGACAGGGTCACGTACTGGGTGTTGTCCTTCATGTCGAAGAGACCGTCGTAGCCCTCCGACTCCCCGCCCGACGCCTCCAGGGTGGTGTGGTCGACCCAGACGTTGCGGACGCCGCTCTCCATCCCGATGGCGTCGCCGCCGTTGGACGTGGGCGAGCCCGACTTCTTGACGTTCCGGACGGTCACGTTCTGGATGATGATGTTGCTGGACTCCCGTATGTGGATGCCCAGTTGGTCGAACACGGCGCCGCCGCCGACCCCGACGATCGTGACGTTGCTGATCTGCTTCAGCTCGATCTTGTCCGCGGCGGTGCTGCAGCTGTCGCCCGACACCTTGCTGGTGTTGCCGTGGTTGATCGTGCCCTCGACCTCGATGGTGATCGGGGTGCTGCTGCTGGCGCGGCCGCACAGGGCCTGGTGGATCGCGGTTCCGGTGGTGGCCCGGACCGTCCGTCCGCCCGCACCGCCGGTCGTGCCGCCGTTCTGGGTCGCGTAGCCGGTGGCGCCACTGGCCGCTGCCGCCGCCTCGGGCATCGACAGCACCACACCGGTCGCGGCGGCGACAGCCAATGTGGCCAGCGCCGCGTGGAGTCGCAGCGTGACTGGTCGTCTCATCCTCGGTCTCCCCATTCGTCTTCACATGACGGAACGAACACTCTGTCGTGATCACGTCAACACGACAGTCGGGAAAGCGCTTTCTCGGCGTGAGAATAGGGGGGCCTTCGAGGGCTGGCAAGAGATTGGACGCGTTCAACAAACGGATCGGTGTCCACATAGGTGAACCGGCTCCCTCTGTGTCATGGAGCCGATGTGCACCCCGCGCGGAGCTGCGGTACGATCATCCTGCCAGCTCGCGGGGCTCAACCCCCAACGGTCGGCAGTGCGTTGGTGGTCCAAGGAAAGACGCCCCACTTCCCGTGGGGAAATGCAGGTGCAAGGCCTGCCCAGCGCTCCGGTCGAAGAACCCCGGCCCGCTTCAGCGGACCGGGGTTCTTTCGTGCCGGTTCGAGTCCTGGTCAGCCGAGCTTGGCCGCCTGCGTCGACCACGGCGGCCGGCTGCTCGAACGCCTCGCCCCGGCTGGATCGCCGCGATGTTGAAGACGAGAACCGGCGAGCGTGGTGCCCCGCCGGAAGACGACCGCCTTCGTCTCCACGGGCTCGTCGTCCGTCTTCGTCCCCACCGTCCGGGCGACGGCGTCCTCACCGACCGCGAGCTTCTCCCCGGTGACCTTGGTGACCTTGGTGACCTTGGTGACCTGCTGCTTCTCCCCGTCGATGGTCATGGCGAAGCCCTCGGCGCACTTCTCGCCGGCCTCCCGCAGCGTGCCGAGCGCCCGCTCCGCGCCGTCGGCGTCGCAGGACCGGCACTCCGCCCGGTCCCCGAAGACCGCCGGAGCGCCGGCCTCCGGTGGCCCCGC
>NZ_RAIF01000012.1:1214493-1218642 GCF_003671715.1 Streptomyces sp. E2N166
CGCCAGGCGCAGGCCCTCCCAGATGGTGACCTGGTTCGCGGTGAGGACCGGCTTGCCCAGTTCCTTCTCCAGGACCGGGATGTGGGCCGCCGTGTGCAGGGCGGTGTCCGGGAGGAGGACCGCCTCCGCGTCCGGGTGGTCGGCGGCGCGGGCCAGGGCCAGCACCTCCGACTCGGTCCAGGTGCCGACCTCCGCGGCCGTGATGATGCCGGAGCTGACGACGCCGACCGCCTCGATGCCGGCGGCGCGCAGGAACTCGGCGAAGAGCCGCGCCACGTCGTCCGGGTAGGTCGCCCCGATCGCGACCCGGCGCGCCCCGATCTCCTTCACCGCGTGCACGAAGGCGAAGGAGGTGGAGGAGGCCGGGAGGCCCGCCGCCTGGGCCAGGGCGCGCACCTGTTCCTGGGCGCCCTCCCAGCCGTGCACGAAGCTCCCGCTGGTGCAGGCCCACACCACGGCGTCGGCGCCGGCGAGCCGCAGCTCCTCCACACCCGCCGCGAGCCGCTGCGCCGAACCCATCTCCAGCAGCGCGTCGACCCGGTGCGCGTCCTCGCCGATGTCCGTGTGCACCAGGTCCACCCGGATGTCGCTGCCCAGGAGCTGCTCGATGCGTGGATAGTCGTCCTCGCCGGAGTGGCCCGGGTACAGGAATCCCAGTGCTGTCATGTCCACCCTTCCTGCTGCTGTTCCGTGTCCGGAGCGTCACCGACGCCCGGCATGTCCGCGACCGCGGGACCGACCGGACCCGCCACCGCCGGGCCCACCGGCCCCGGCACCGTGGGGCCGATGCGCGCGGACGGATCGGTCAGCGCCTGATACGGCCCCACCGCAGGGGTACCCAGTCGGCGCAGTGCCGCCCACATCGTCACTTGGTTGGCCGAGATCACCGGGATCCGCAGCTCGGCCTCCAGCTGCGGGATGACGTCGTAGGTGGGGAGGTTGGTGCAGGAGATGAACAGGGCGTCCGCCGACCCCGGACTCGGTACCGCCTGGCGTGCCATGTCGGCCAGGTCGCGGTACGGGACCTTCCAGATGTGCCGGGTCAGGCCCATGAAGGCGCAGCCGGAGACGGTCACGCCGGCCTCGGCGACGTACGCCTCCAGCGCTCGGGTCACGGAGACGGTGTACGGGGTCACCAGTGCGACCCGGCGTACGCCCAGTTCGGCCAGCGCGTCCAGCAGCGCGCCGGAGGTGGTCACGGACGGGACGGCGCCCGCCCAGGTCATCGCCTCGGACATCGCGCGTTCCCCGGCGATGCCCCCGACGAAGCTGCCCGAGGTGCAGGCGTAGGCGATGACCTCGGGCGCGATGGCGTTGAGGGTGCGCACGGCCTCACCGAGCGTCTCGTGTTCGCTGACCATCCGGGCGAGGTCCAGACTGACCTCGACCGGTACAAAAGGGGTTCGCGTCATGTGCAGCGACACGTCGTCGGGCACCCAACGCCACAACTCGCGATCGAGCGCGAAGTCGAACGGGGCGACCACGCCGACCCCGCGTTGCGGAGCTGGTCCGCCGAGAAAGGAGATGTCCATGGCACGCACCGGCCTCACACTGAGAAAGGGGCGGACAACGCACCGTTACGCACGGCCGTGTTGACGAAGGTAGGTTCCGGTGCGAGCGTGGTCAATCCGCCCGCGTCACTCCCAGGTCAACAGCCGGTTAACTTCCCCGTCAACTCCTGAACCGCACCCGCTTCCGCCGACCGGAGACAGACCTGCCGATGACCACGTCCACACCCACGCCCACGCCCACGCTCCTGGTCCTGGACGCCGAGCCGCTCCCCCGCCTGGGCCGGCTGACCGGCCGGGCCCGGATCGAGCACGCCGACGAGAAGAGTCTCGCCGAGCGGCTGCCGCACGCGGACGTCCTGCTCGTGTGGGACTTCGCCTCGCACGCCGTACGGAAGGCGTGGCCGGGTGACGGTCCCCGGCCGCGCTGGGTGCACACGGCCAGCGCCGGCGTGGACCATCTGATGTGTCCGGAGCTGGCCGCGTCGGACACGGTGGTGACCAACGCGCGCGGTGTCTTCGACCAGCCGATCGCCGAGTACGTCGCCGCGCTCGTCCTGGCGATGGCGAAGGACCTGCCCACGACACTGCGGTTGCAGGGCGAGCGGACCTGGCGGCACCGCGAGTCGACGCGGGTGGCCGGAACTCGCGCCTGCGTGGTCGGCTCCGGGCCGATCGGGCGGGCGATCGCGCAGACCCTCAAGGCGCTGGGGATCACGACCGCGCTGGTCGGCCGGACCGCCCGCACCGGTGTCCACGGGCCCGCCGAGCTGGACCGCCTGCTGGCCCGGGCCGACTGGGTGGTGGCGGCGGCGCCGCTCACCGACGACACGCGCGGCATGTTCGACGCCCGGCGGTTCGGGGTGATGCAGCCCTCCGCGCGGTTCGTGAACGTGGGACGGGGTCAGCTGGTCGTCGAGGACGATCTCGCCGAGGCGCTGACCAGGCGCTGGATCGCGGGCGCCGCCCTGGACGTGCTGAGCCGCGAGCCGCTCGCGCCCGACAGCCCGCTGTGGCGGGTCCCGGATCTGATCATCTCGCCGCACATGAGCGGGGACACCATCGGCTGGCGGGACGAACTGGGAGCGCAGTTCGTGGAGTTGTACGAGAGCTGGGCGGCCGGCGAACCGCTGGCGAACGTGGTCGACAAGAAGCGCGGATACGTGCCCGGACACTGACGTCCCACATACGCGGGAGGGTGCTGCATGACCGACCTCACCGAGCTGACCGCCGTACAGCTCGTCGACGGTTACCGCAAGGGCGACTTCAGCCCCGTGGAGGTGGCCCGGGCCGCGCTGGAGCGGGCCGAGCGGATCCAGCCGGAGCTGAACGCGTTCGTCCGGCTGACCGGCGAGGAGGCGCTCGACCAGGCACGGCGGTCCGAGGAGCGGTGGCGGCGCGGCGAGCCGTGCGGTCGGCTGGACGGGGTGCCGGTCACGGTGAAGGACATCCTTCTGACGCGCGGTCACCCGACCCTGCGCGGCTCCCGCGCCGTCTCGCCGGACGGGCCCTGGGACGAGGACGCGCCGTCCGTGGCCCGGCTGCGCGAACACGGCGCCGTGTTCCTCGGCAAGACGACGACGCCCGAGTACGGCTGGAAGGGCGTCACGGACTCGCCGCTGTCCGGCGTCACCCGCAACCCGCACGATCCGGCCCGCACCGCGGGCGGCTCCAGCGGGGGCGCGGCGGCGGCCGTCGCGCGCGGGGCGGGGCCGCTGGCGCTGGGCACGGACGGCGGCGGCAGCGTGCGCATCCCGGCGTCCTTCTGCGGCATCTTCGGCCTGAAACCGACGTACGGCCGGGTGCCGCTCTACCCGGCGAGCGCGTTCGGCACGCTCGCGCACGTCGGCCCGATGACCCGGGACGCGGCGGACGCCGCACTGATGCTGGACGTCATCGGCACCCCGGACACCCGGGACTGGTCGGCGCTGGGCCCGGCGCCCGGGTCGTACACGGAGGCGCTGTCCGGCGGGGTGCGGGGATTGCGGGTGGCGTACTCACCCTCGCTCGGCGGGCAGGTGGCGGTGCGCCCGGCGGTGGCGACGGCGGTCCGGCGGGCGGTGGAGCGGCTGGCGGAACTGGGCGCGTACGTGACGGAGGCCGACCCGGACTTCGCGGACCCGGTGGACGCCTTCCACACGCTGTGGTTCAGCGGGGCGGCGCGCGTGGTGCAGCACCTCCGGGCGGGACAGCGGGAGCTGCTCGACCCCGGGCTGCGGGAGATCGTCGGCGCGGGGTCGCGGTACTCGGCGCTGGAGTACCTGGCCGCGGTGGACGTGCGGATGGAACTGGGCCGGCGGATGGGCCGCTTCCACGACGCGTACGACCTGCTCGTCACGCCGACGCTGCCGATCACGGCGTTCGAGGCGGGTGTCGAGGTGCCGAAGGGGTCGGGTCACCGGCGGTGGACGGGGTGGACGCCCTTCACCTACCCGTTCAACCTGACCCAGCAGCCGGCGGCGACGGTGCCCGTGGGCGCCGACGGGGACGGGCTGCCCGTCGGGCTCCAGCTTGTCGCGGCGCGGCATCGGGACGATCTGGTGCTGCGGGCGGCGCATGCGCTGTACGGGGCGGGGACGTCGTGGGCGGGTACGTCGGCCGAGTAGTGGCCGACGCGCGGGCGGGCACCGGGTGGGCCGCG
>NZ_RAIF01000012.1:1218918-1225547 GCF_003671715.1 Streptomyces sp. E2N166
CTGGGGCGGTAGGCGGCTGCCCCCAGCTGGGGCGGTAGGCGGCTGCCCGCAGCGGCGGTGCGGCGGGCAGCCGTGGCGCCGTCCTACGCTCGGCGGAAGCTGAGCGTCTCCCCCTCCGCTCCCGTCCGCCACAGGTCGTTGCAGGCCTCGGCCATTTCGTGCAGGCCGTCGACGATCTGGCCCCAGACGGTGCCGGGGACCCAGCCGACGTCGGCATTGAGCAGCAGGTTGTTGCGCTCGTAGAAGAGGGCCAGGTCGACGAGGGTGGTGCCCGCGCGGACCTCGCGGTCGTAGCCGTACGCCTTGGTGCCCAACTCGGCACCCGCGAAGGCGAAATAGCACAGGTCGCCCGGAATGGGTGTCACGGTCGGGTTCTCCAGCGGTGGTTCGGATGCCGCGAAGGGTGGGAAGAGGGCATAGATCTCGTTCCGGGCGTATTTGGCGTGGTATACGTCGCCGCCGAGTGGGAGCGCGTCCCAGACCGCCGCGCAGGTGATCGGGGCCCGGTCGTCCAGCAGTTGGGCCGTGCAGGTGATTCCACGCTTGACCAGCGAGACTTCGATGAAGCGATCAGCCATGCCCCCCATGGCAGTGCCCGGCGGCCCCGTGGTCAAGGGTGCGGGGCCGAGGTATCGGACTGAAAAAGATCGGCATAACCTGCCCGGCTTCGGGTAGCTGCGCGCCCATGGCTCCACCACACAGAACCCCTCCATGGGGCATATCCGACCAAAGGCCCAGAACGGCCGGGCCCACCCGCCGGTCGCTGCTCGCGGGGGTCGCGGCGCTCGGCGCGCTGGGGGCCGCCGGCTGCTCGCGCGTGGCCACCGCGTCAGACGTGGAAGGCGGCGATCTCCTCGACCGGCTCAAGGCACAGGGCGTGGCCCGGCTCGGCATCGCGGGCGAGATCCCCTTCGGGTACATCGACAAGAACGGTGAGCTGACCGGCGAGGCGCCGGAGCTGGCGAGGGTCATCTTCAAGCGGCTCGGCGTGGAGGAGGTGCAGCCGGTACCGACCGAGTTCGGCTCCCTCATCCCGGGTCTCAAGTCGCAGCAGTTCGACATCGTCGCGGCCGGGATGTACGTCAACCCCACCCGCTGCGAGCAGGTCATCTTCTCCGACCCCGACTATCAGATGCTGGACTCCTTCATCGTGCGCAAGGGCAACCCGCTCGGACTGCGCAACTACAAGGACGTCGTGGCGAAGAAGGCGAAGTTCGCCACCGGTACGGGCTACGCGGAGATCGCCTACGCGGTGGAGGCCGGCTATCCGAAGGACGACATCCTCATCGTGCCGGACCAGGTCGCCGGCCTCAACGCCGTGGAGACCGGACGCGCCGACGTCTTCGCCGGTACGGCTCTGACCACCCGCGAGGTGGTGAAGAAGTCGTCCAGCACCGAGGTGACCGAGGCGTTCAAGCCGATCGTCAACGGCAAGCCGCACGTGGACGGCGGCGCCTTCGCGTTCCGCCCGAACGAGACCAACCTGCGGGACGCCTTCAACGTCGAGCTGCACAAGATGAAGAAGAGCGGCGAACTCCTGCGCATCCTGCGCCCCTTCGGTTTCACCGAGGACGAGATGACCGATCTGACCGCGAAGGAGCTCTGCGGCGGATGACATCCGGACTCTGGGAACTCGTGGCCAAGGGTGTCTGGACCACCGTCCAGCTGCTCGTCTTCAGCGCCCTGCTGGGCGCTGTGGTCGCCTTCGTCGTGGGCACCGCCCGCACTCATCAGTCGCGGATCGTCAGGTTCCTCGCGGGCCTGTACACCACGGTGTTCCGTGGCACCTCCGCGCTGATCATGATCTTCTGGATCTACTTCGTGCTGCCGCTGGCCTTCGGCTGGCAGCTCGTACCCATGTGGGCGGGCACGCTCGCCCTCGGCCTGACGTACGGGGCCTACGGCGCCGAGGTCGTGCGCGGCGCGATCGCGGCCGTCGACCCGGCCCAGCGCGAGGGCGGCATCGCCCTCAGCTTCACTCCCTGGCAGCGGATGCGACTGATCCTCCTGCCGCAGGCGCTGCCGGAGATGATCCCGCCGTTCTCGAACCTGCTGGTGGAGCTGTTGAAGGGCACCGCGCTGGTGTCCCTCATGGGCATGGGCGACCTGGCGTTCAGCGGCAACCTCGTACGTCTCGCGCTGCAGGAGAGCGCGGAGATCTACACGTACATCCTGCTGATCTACTTCGTCCTCGCCTTCCTGCTCACCCGGCTCATGCGGGGCCTTGAGAAGAAGCTGAAGTCGGGGGTCGGCAAGGCGCCGACTCCCGCGGCCGAGGCCGTGCTGAAGCGGCCCGAGGCGACCAACGCGGGAGGTGCTGTCTGATGGAGTGGGACTGGAGCGCGGTCTCCGACTTCATGCCGCACTTCTGGGACGGCCTGCTGGTCACCCTGCAGATCCTGGCCCTCGGTTCGGTGATCTCCTTCGCGCTGGGCCTGGTGTGGGCCCTGCTGATGCGGACGCCTTCGCGCTGGGTGCGCTGGCCGGTCGGCGTGGTCACGGAGTTCATCCGGAACACCCCCCTGCTGGTGCAGCTCTTCTTCCTTTTCTACGTACTGCCCGAGTGGGGCGTTCAGGCCTCGGCGCTGACCACGGGTGTCTTCGCCATCGGTCTGCACTACTCGACGTACACGATGCAGGTGTACCGGGCCGGCATCGAGGCGGTGCCGGTCGGCCAGTGGGAGGCGGCCACGGCGCTGAACCTTCCCGTGCACCGGACGTGGATCGCGGTCATCCTTCCGCAGGCGGTCCGCCGCGTGGTGCCCGCCCTCGGCAACTACGTGATCGCCATGCTCAAGGACACCCCGATGCTCATGGCGATCACCGTGCTGGAGATGCTCGGCGAGGCTCAGCTCTTCGCCCGGGAGAACTTCCAGTTCACCGAGCCGCTCACGGTGATCGGCCTGGCGTTCATCGTGCTTTCCTACCTGGCCTCCCTTTTCCTGCGAGCCCTGGAGCGACGCCTTGCCCACTGACACCCTCCCCAACCCCGGGACCAGTCCCGAGCGCAGCACCGGCGAGCTGATACGCCTGGAGCAGGTCACCAAGCGGTTCGGGGACAACACCGTCCTGGACCACCTCGACTTCTCCGTCGACGCCGGCAAGCACGTCACCCTCATCGGGCCGTCGGGATCCGGCAAGACGACGATCCTGCGGCTGCTGATGACGCTGCTCAAGCCCGACGAGGGCACGATCACCGTGGACGGGCAGAAGCTCTTCCCGGCGACCGAGAAGGAGCGGCGCGAGGTCCGCAAGCAGATCGGGATGGTGTTCCAGCAGTTCAACCTGTTCCCGAACATGAGTGTGCTGCGCAACATCACCGAGGCACCGGTCACCGTGCTCGGCATGTCCAAGGACGAGGCCTCGGAGCGGGCCAAGGAGCTCCTCGACATGGTGGGGCTGGCCGACAAGTGCGACGCCCGCCCGGCCCAGCTCTCCGGCGGCCAGCAGCAGCGCGTGGCGATCGCCCGCGCGCTGGCGATGCGCCCGAAGGTGCTGCTGCTCGACGAGGTGACCTCGGCGCTCGACCCGGAGCTGGTCGCGGGCGTCCTGGACCTGTTGCGGGACATCGCCCGCAGCACGGACATCACGATGCTCTGCGTGACCCACGAGATGAACTTCGCCCGGGACATCTCGGACCAGGTCCTGATGTTCGACTCGGGGCGGGTCATCGAGTCCGGGGCTCCCGAGAAGATCTTCAGCGATCCGGAGCACGAGCGGACGAGGGAGTTCCTGAGCGCCGTGCTCTGACGGCGCACAGCGGACCACCTGTCGCCACCGCGGGTCACCGCACCGTTCGGCCCACGCCGAACGGTGCGGTGACCCGCGGCTTTTCTGTGAGTGTCCGGCAAACGGCTCGCTGCGCCAGAGTGCCGTGAAATTCACCGCCCCCGCCGGGGGCGACCCGAAGTTCAGCTCCACATCCTGACCGGCAATTCCCCCAGCGTGGCGCCCCAACCACGCACCGTGTGTGCTCCAACGCTCGAGGTCGGGACGCTGGGGCACGCCGCTGGCATATGCCAGCGGGCCAGCGCCGCAGTTGGGGGCCCTGAAATCTCGCCAACATCCCCTCACTTCGGGCCGCTCGGCGGCTATCGTGAAGGGGATCCGCTGTCCGGATCGGGGGCACAGGCAGGGACAGGGGCAGGGGCCTACCAGCGAGCGCAGGGGGAGACCACCGTGGCGCTGCAGCACAAGCCGACCGCGCCGCACCACTCGGCCCAGGACGCCCTGCGCGTCCTGGAGACGGTGACGCGGCACAGCACCGGAGTCACGGACACCGAACTCGCCCGGCAGACCGGCCTCGACCGGGAGCGGCTGACCACGCTCCTGCGCATGCTGCGCCGCGAGGGCTACGTCGAGCAGACCACCGACGGCACGTACGTCACCGGCGAGGCCCTGGCCCGCCTGGGCTCGGCCCACGGCCGCGAGGAGGCCGTGCGCGACAAGCTCCAGCGCACCCTGGACCGGCTGCGCGACTCGGTGGGCGCCGCCGTCTACATCAGCCGGTACGTCGACGGCGAGGTCAGCGTCACCCAGTACGCCGACAGCCCGGCCACGCCCAAGGTGAACGAGTGGGTGGACTTCCGCGTCTCGGCGCACGCCACCGCGGTCGGCAAGAGCCTGCTCACCCAGCTGGACCACGCGGGCCGCCGCGACCACCTCGCCCGGCACAAGATGGCCCGCCTGACCTCGCGCACCATCACCAGCGACAGGCTGCTGCTGTCCCGGCTGGAGTCCCAGCCGCCCACCGTCCCGGTCCTCGACCTCCAGGAGTACGCGGTGGGCACGGTCTGCGCGGCCGTCCCGATCACGGCCGGTTCCGCCGTGGGCTGCCTCGCCCTGTCCCTCCCGGTCGAGCACGCCCACCGGCTCCGCCGGGCCGCCGACGAGCTGAACCGGAACGCCGCCGGAGTGCTGCTCTCACTGGCGATCTAGGGCCGGCCGGCTGAATGACCGACCGGTCGGCCGCCCGCCTGCGTGGCCGGCGGACGAATGGTCGGAAGCACCCCTGGAGACCAGGTAGTATTTTCGTCGTCGCCGACCGCGGAAAGCGGACGGCGGGAGTCATGCGCCGCTAGCTCAGTTGGTTAGAGCAGCTGACTCTTAATCAGCGGGTCCGGGGTTCGAGTCCCTGGCGGCGCACAGCAAGAGGGCCCCCTCGCCCAGGCGAGGGGGCCCTCCGCTCGTTCAGAAGGTCACGTCCGAGCACGCGTAGAACGCGTTGGCCGTGTCGGCGACCGTCCACACCGCGACGATCACGTGGCGCCCGCTCAGCCCGGACGGCAGCGTGCCGCTGTGGGAGAGCGTGGCGGGCGGCTGCTTGCCGCCGTAGGGCACCGTGAAGAACGGCGTCAGGTTGAGGTCGGACCGGGCCAGGTTGTGGTTCTGGTTCCAGCCCTGCTTGGTGACGTAGTACCGGAAGTCGGTGGTGGCGTGCCGGGCGGTGAACTGCCAGCGGAAGTTGTAGCTCTGTCCGCCGTTCACCTTGGTGGCCGGCCACGCCTGGCCGCCCGGCGCCTTCGGGCTGTCGAGCGGGGCGAACGGGGTGTTGTTCGCGGAACATATCCGCCCGTCGGCCGGTCCGCCCGCCGGGAAGCCCTTGGGGCCCTCGACGCTCTGCGGCTCCCACTGGATGGCGCCGCACCCACTGACGGTGCCGTTCTGGCAGACCTTCTGCCTGCTGACCGGCAGGTCGGTGTAGCCGTGGCCGCTGGCGCCGCCGGACGAGAGCACGAGGGCTCCGGTGGTCGCCATGCCCACCGCGGCGGCATACAACTTGGTCCTTGTACGCATACTGCTGCTCCTGTGACGTGGGGGAGGTTCAGTGAGCCGTGCAGGTCTAGACCAAGTCCCAGGTTATTGCCGTTAGTTGAACATGTCCATACCAATCGAAGAACCCGGAGGACCCGGGGAACAAGTCACGGGCCCGTGTCCCCCCGCCCCGCGCAGAACGCCACCGTCAGGTCCTTCACCAGCACCTTGCGCTCGTAGTCGTCGAGTTCGACGAGCCCGCGCATGGTCAGCCGGGTAACCGTGTCCTCCACCGAGTCCACCACCGCGGTGAGCACGCTGGCCCGCTGCGCCGCGTCCAGCGCGGCGATCCGGCGCCGGTGCATCGCGGCGGCCACCTCGGGGGCGTACTCCACCCGGACCGGTCGCACCGAGAACACCTCAAGGCCGACCGGCGCCGCGTCCGCCGCCACCAGCCGGGTCAGCGTCTCGCCGGCCACGTCCGCGGAGCTGCGGACCGTGCCGAGGGGCTCCACCGGGACCCGGGCCAGCGCGGCCTCCACGCACTCGCGCAGATACGTCTCGTGGTCCTCGACGCCCAGCGTGGCCCGCGCGGTGTCCCGCACCCGCCACACCACCAGCGTCACCGCCCTGAGCGCGACCCCGTTGCCGTCGGCCGCGAGCATCGGCTCGCTGCGCCAGTGCCGCAGCCGGACGTCGACCCGGCGGCGCAGCAGCAGCGGGTTGACCCACATCAGGCCGGTGCGCCGCACGGTCCCCCGGTAGCGGCCGAACAGGCCGAGCACCCAGGCCCGCCCGGTCCGGCCCCGGGCCAGCCCGCCGAACCCGAACAGCCCCAGCGCCCCCGCGGCCGCGTACGCCGCCCACTGCGCGGG
>NZ_RAIF01000012.1:1225865-1235619 GCF_003671715.1 Streptomyces sp. E2N166
CCGGGTCGACGCTCGGCGCGGGGCGCGGGCGCGCGGCGACGGGGCGCCGCGTCCGGGGCTGCTCCCCCGTGCCCTGCCGACGGCCGACGACCGCGGACCGCAGCGCCACCGGCGCCGGATGGGGGTCGTCGCGGAACAGCAGGTGGACGGGGATCTCGGTGGTGGCCTCGTTGTGGATGAGCCGGGCCGGCCGGTGGCCCGCCTCCGCCGCCCCTTCGGGCGCTCCGGGCCCGGGCGGGGCCGGCGGCTTGGTGTCCGGGTTCGTGGAAGAGGTCGTACTCATGCGTGCTCCAGCCTCCGCGCCAGATGCGTCATGAACGGGTGGTCACCGCTGGGCGGACGGTCAGGAGAAGAGCCGCCGCCAGGTCTCCGGGCCCGGGTAGCCGTCCGCCGCCCCACCGCGCCAGCCCTGGGCGCGCTGGAAGGTCTCGACGCCCCGCCGGTCCGCCTCGCCCCAGCGCGGGCCCGGCCCGGTCGTGTAGTGCTTGCCGAATCCCTTCCTCACCAGCTGCCTGCCGAGTCTGGTGACGTACGGGTTGTCCGCGCCCGGCCCGAACATCGCCCGTCCGGGGTAGCCGGCCACCCCGTGCGAGGCGGGGCCGGCCGCCGGGGCCGCGATGTCCTTTCCCTTGCCGGTCTTCAGCAGCCGCCAGGTACCCGGGCCGGGCAGCCCGTCGGCGTCCTCGCCCCGCCAGCCCTGGGCCAGCTGGAACGCCTCGGTGGCCCTGCGGTCCGCGTCCGACCAGCGGGGGCCGGGCCCCGCGGCGTAGAAGCGTCCGGCGCCGCGGGCGACGAGCATCCGGCCCAGCTCGGTGACGTTCTCGTTGTCGGCGCCGGGGCCGAATGAGGACGCCCCCGGGTAGGCCGTGGCGGCCGGTGCCCCGCCGGCCGTGGTCGTGGTGACTCCCTTGTAGCGGTAGGGCAGGTACTTGGCGGAGTTGCTCCAGTAGGCGTAGGGCGTGGCGAGCTTGCGGGTGTGCGGCGGAGTCTGTTCGTAGGCCGTGTAGGCGGTGCGGGTCTGGTCCGTCCAGCCACCGAAGATCACCACATGGGAGCCTTTCTGGGGGTCGGCCGCATTGTGGAACAGCAGGATGTCGCCGGGCTGGAGCTCCTCCTTGGTGATGCGGTCGGCGAACGTGCCCAGGCTGCCCGTCCATTCGTTCGTGGGGAGCTTCCAGGCCATCGACACATAACCCGAGCAGTCCTGCCGGTAACCGTCGGACCAGTAGGCGGTCATGCTGTAGGGCACTTTGGCGGCGACCCAGGTCTTGGCGCGGTTGATGATCTCCGTGCGAGTGATCGCGGCCGGTTCCGCACCGGCGGGGGGCGCCGCCGGCGTCCCGGACGGGCCGTGCAGCGGGGCCCTGGGACCCTGCGGGGTGCCGGGCTCGTCGGCTGCGGGATCGCCCGGCCGGTGGGACGCGTGAACGGCCGTCGGCACCGCTGCCGCCTGTCCCGCGCCCAGGGCCCCGGTGACGGCGGCGGTCGCGGTGGCCACGACCAGCGCGCGGTGGGCCGCCGGATGGCCGGGGGCGCGGCCGGCCGGGGAATGCGGCAGGACGCGGCGCCAGTGACGGCAACCGGGGCAGTCACAGTCCCTCGCGGGGTCGATTTCCTCGAATACGGGAGCCTCCATGCGATTCCCCTCACACTCCCGGTGAAAATGCCCTCAGCGGTGCACTTCGGTACATGTCGGTCAGTTTCTCAACTGTCCTCCTCGCGCGCATGCTGACGGTCCGAATGATGTACACGGCGGCGGGCGCGATCGCCCGGGGCTCCCGGCGGCCCCCGGGCACGGTCCGGAGCAGCGTCCGGCATCCGGTAGAGTTGTGCAGGTCAGCAGGCGCCGCTAGCTCAGTTGGTTAGAGCAGCTGACTCTTAATCAGCGGGTCCGGGGTTCGAGTCCCTGGCGGCGCACCGACGGCCGAAGGCCCCTCGTAGCACACGAGGGGCCTTCGGCGTACCCGGCCTCCGGACACCTTGCGATCATGGCGAACACCGTAGAACCCTGGTCCGGTTGGGGGGCCGGATGCCGAGGGGATGCCGAGGGGGGCATCATGCAACCGGGGGTCGCCATTCCATGTCTATATAAGGTGTGGATGCCGTGGTGACAGCAACCCACCACTGTTACGTGCGTGAAGGTCGAGGGGGACCGGAGCGGACGCTGGAAGCGACGAAACACGCGTGACCCGCGTGTGGGGGGATGACTCATGACGTCGACGCCGACGGGCGCCGGGCAGGACCACGACCCGTCCCAGACCACCCAGCTCAGGGTGCCCGCGCATCGGACCTGGAACACCGGCTCGTTCCGCCGGATACAGAAGACCCTGCCGAGGTACGACTACGAGCACTACAGCCGGCTCGCGGGCCCCCTCACCCAGCCCGACCCGCACAAGCCGTACAAGGTCCAGTACCGCTCGCTGATATCGCAGGAGCCGCACCGCGTCCGGGTCGCCCTGATGCTGGCCGCCGCCCCGCTGCTGTCGGTGGTGCTGCTGGTCTGGCTGCTCCAGCCCACGCACTGGACCGAGCGCGACTACGCGGCCTTCGACTGGCTGCCCGCGCTCGACATCGTGATGCTCGTCTCGATCGGCCTGATCGAGCTGTTCCGCTGCCTGAACGTGCTGTCGAACGCGCACGCCACCCTGGTCGCCCGCGACCCGATCCCGGTGGTGCCCGAGACCGGCACCCGGGTCGCCTTCCTCACCTCCTTCGTGCCCGGCAAGGAGCCGCTGGAGATGGTGACGAAGACCCTGGAGGCGGCCGTGAAGATCCGCCACCGCGGCCTGATGCACGTCTGGCTCCTCGACGAGGGCGACGACCCCGAGGTGAAGGCGGTCTGCGAGCGCCTCGGCGTGCACCACTTCTCCCGCAAGGGCGTCGCGAAGTGGAACATGCCCAAGGGCCCGCACCGCGCCAAGACCAAGCACGGCAACTACAACGCCTGGCTGGACGCGCACGGCGGCGACTACGACTTCTTCGCCTCGGTCGACACCGACCACGTGCCGCTGCCCAACTACCTGGAGCGGATGCTCGGCTTCTTCCGCGACCCGGACGTCGGCTTCGTCATCGGCCCGCAGGTCTACGGGAACTACGACAACCCGATCACCAAGGCCGCCGAGTCGCAGCAGTTCCTCTTCCACGCGCTGATCCAGCGCGCGGGCAACCGGTACGGCTCGCCGATGTTCGTGGGCACCTCGAACGCGGTGCGCATCAGCGCCCTGAAGCAGATCGGCGGTCTGTACGACTCGATCACCGAGGACATGGCGACCGGCTTCGAGATCCACCGCCACAAGAACCCGGCCACGGGCCGCAAGTGGCGCTCGGTCTACACCCCGGACGTGCTCGCGGTCGGCGAGGGCCCGAACGCCTGGACGGACTTCTTCACCCAGCAGATGCGCTGGTCGCGAGGGACGTACGAGACGATCCTCAAGCAGTACTGGAAGGGCTGGTACTCGCTCCCGCCGAGCAAGCTCTTCAACTACACGATGATGATCATCTTCTACCCGATGTCGGCCCTGAACTGGATCCTGGCGGCGCTGAGCTGCTGCCTGTTCCTGGGCCTGGGCGCCTCGGGCGTCAACATCGACCCGGCCGTCTGGCTGATGCTCTACGGCAACGCCTCCGCCCTCCAGATCGGCCTGTACGTCTGGAACCGCCGCCACAACGTCTCGCCGCACGAGCCGGAGGGCTCCGGCGGTGTGGCCGGCATGGTCATGTCCGCGCTGTCGGCGCCGCTCTACGCGAAGGCGCTCATCGACTCCGTACTGCGCCGCAAGAGCAAGTTCGTGGTCACGCCCAAGGGCGACTCCGCCAGCCCGGACACCCTCTTCGGGACCTTCCGGTACCACTGGTACTTCATCCTGATCTTCGGCGGCTCGATCACCGCCGGCTTCGTCTACGGTCACTCGCACCCCGCGATGATCATCTGGGCGACGTTCGCGCTGCTGATCACCGCGTCGCCGATGTTCGCGTGGCGCCACGAGATGCGGAAGGCGAAGAAGCGACCGCCGGCCGTGGCGGCGGAGCCCGACACGCCGGTCCCGTCGCAGCAGCCGGCACCCGCGGACGCGGTACCCGCGCAGGCGTACGCGCCGCACGCACCGCAGCAGAAGCCCAGCTGGGCGGCCTCCGACGGAGGCAACGACCAGACCATGCAGATCGCCCTTGGTGGACTTGGGGGACGTAAGGAATGAAGGACCGTGCCGGCCGCCGCCGCGCCCGTCGCTTCGCGATAGGTACGGCGGTGGTAGTCGCGCTGGCCGGGATGAACGGGCCGTGGCTCTACCGCTTCGGAACCGAGAAATACCACCAGTACAAGATCAACAAGCCGGAGTACAAGGCCGCCAACGGCAAATGGGAGATCATCGAGTTTCCCGAGAAGTACCGGCAGAACACCATCCACGCGGCGCTGCTGCGCACCGGCAAGGTACTGCTCGTCGCGGGGTCGGGCAACAACCAGGACAACTTCGACGCGAAGCGGTTCGACACCCGCATCTGGGACCCGGTCAAGGGGACCGTCAAGAAGGTGCCGACGCCCACCGACCTCTTCTGCACCGGCCACACCCAGCTCGCCAACGGCAACCTGCTGATCGCCGGCGGCACCAAGCGGTACGAGAAGCTCAAGGGCGACGTCACCAAGGCCGGCGGCCTGATGATCGTCCACAACGAGAACCCGGACAAGCCGATCACCCTGCCGGCGGGCACCAAGTTCACCGGCAAGGAGAACAAGAAGACCTTCGTCTCCAAGGACCCGGTGCTGGTGCCCCGCGCCGAGAAGGTCTTCGACAAGGCGACCGGCAAGTTCCTGCGCAACGACCCGGGCATCGGCCGGATCTACGTCGAGGCGCAGAAGAGCGGCCGGCAGTACGAGACGGGCACCCAGGACAACTACCGCGTCCATGGCCTGTCGGGCGCGGACGCGCAGAACACGTACGGCATCGCGCAGAAGCTCGCCCTCGACAAGAAGGACTTCCAGGGCATCCGGGACGCCTTCGAGTTCGACCCGGTCGCCGAGAAGTACATCAAGGTCGACCCGATGCACGAGGCCCGCTGGTACCCGACGCTCACCACCCTGAGCGACGGCAAGATCCTCAGCGTCTCCGGCCTCGACGACATCGGCCAGCTGGTCCCGGGCAAGAACGAGATCTACGACCCGGAGACCAAGGAGTGGACCTACACCGAGGAGACCCGCCAGTTCCCGACGTACCCGGCGCTGTTCCTGATGCAGAACGGCAAGGTCTTCTACTCGGGTGCGAACGCCGGCTACGGCCCCGACGACGTGGGCCGCGATCCGGGCATCTGGGACGTGGAGACCAACAAGTTCACCAAGGTCCCCGGCCTGAGCGACGCCAACATGCTGGAGACCGCCAACTCGGTGCTGCTGCCGCCCGCCCAGGACGAGAAGTACATGGTGATCGGCGGCGGCGGGGTCGGCGAGTCCAAGCTGTCCAGCGAGAAGACCCGGATCGTCGACCTGAAGGCGGACGACCCGGAGTTCGTGGACGGGCCGTCACTGGACAAGGGCACGCGCTATCCGCAGGCCTCGATCCTGCCGGACGACAGCGTGCTGGTCTCCGGCGGTTCGGAGGACTACCGGGGCCGCAGCGACTCCAACATCCTCCAGGCCCGGCTGTACCACCCGGACACCAACGAGTTCGAGCGGGTCGCCGATCCGCTGGTCGGCAGGAACTACCACTCCGGTTCGATCCTGCTGCCCGACGGCCGCATGATGTTCTTCGGGTCGGACTCGCTCTACGCCGACAAGGCCAACACCAAGCCGGGCAAGTTCGAGCAGCGCATCGAGATCTACACGCCGCCGTACCTCTACCGGGATTCCCGGCCGGATCTCTCCGGGGGGCCGCAGACCATCGAGCGTGGTGAGTCGGGGACGTTCACGTCCCGGGCGGCGGAGTCGGTCAAGAAGGTGCGGCTGATCCGGCCGAGCGCGTCCACGCATGTCACGGACGTGGATCAGCGGTCGATCGCGTTGGACTTCAAGGCGGACGGGGACCAGTTGACGGTGACCGTGCCCGAGAACAAGAACCTGGTTCAGTCGGGGTGGTACATGATGTTCGTTACCGACGGGGAGGGCACGCCTTCCAAGGCGGAGTGGGTGCACGTGCCGTAGCGCTCCCGAGGGCGCTTTGTCGGGCGCGGGGAGCGTTGTGGTTGGTCCCGCCCACGCGGCGGTGGCCGCGAATGTCGCAGCCCCGCGCCCCTGGGTTCCTTACCCTTGCGCCAACTTCAGGGCGTACTCGGACCACCATTCGCCGGCCTTCGGGCCGCCCTTGCACTCTCCGTCCGACTCCCCGGGGCGCTTGACCCACAGGTAGGCGTCCACGAGGGGGTCGGCGGTTTTCGTCGTCGGGGTTTCGCCGAGGGCTCGGCCTGGGGGGTTGCACCAGCGTTCGCCCGGGTCGCCCTCGGTGTAGGGGCCGTTGCCGTTGCGGCTGGTGTCGATGACGAAGTGCTTGCCGCCGACCTTGGCGGAGAGCTGCTTGCCGTAGGCGATGGAGTCCTCGGTGGTGTAGAAGTTCGAGACGTTGACCGCGAAGCCGTCGGCCTGGTCGATGCCCGCCCACTTCAGCGGCTCGAAGATCTGGTCGGGGTGGCCCCAGCCGGCGTTGCCCGCGTCCAGGTAGACCTTGGTGTTCTCCAACGCGGAGAGCTTGGTGATGGCGCCCTTGAGGAGGTCGTAGCGCTCCTCGTGGAACTGCTCCGGGGTGCAGCCGTCCACCAGGTGGAGCACCGCGTCCGGTTCCAGGATGACCGTGGCGGAGCGGTCGCCGATGCCCTTGGCCACGCCGTCGATGAACGAACGGTAGGCGTTGCCGTCGGCGGCGCCGCCGCCCGAGTACTGGCCGCAGTCGCGGTGCGGGATGTTGTAGAGGACGAGCAGCGCGGTGCGGCCGGCCTCGTCGGCGGCCTCGGTGAAACCGCGGGCCTGCTCCTCCGGGTTCTCCGGGCTGATCCACTCGCCGGTCGGCTGCTGGGCGATCTTGCGGATCTGCTCGGCCTGGTCCTTCTTGTCGGACTTCTGCAGAGCCGCCAGCTGCTGGGCCGCGTTGCCGCCCGGATTGACCCAGAACGGGTCGGCCTCCTTGGGCTGCTGGGTTATCCCGGCGCCCGCGTTCTCGTTCTTGCCCTTGTCCTCGCCGCCGTCGGACGAGGAGCAGCCCGCGAGCAGCAGTGCCGCCCCCAGCGCCACCGCGGACGCTCGCCTCGTGGACAAGTTTCCGGCCCCCCTGCTGCCGTACATCCAACCCCCCTGGGTGCACTGTTCCGAGGCTCAATCCTGACATACGCCTGTGGCACCCAGGGGGTTCCCGGATACCGGCCCGAAGTTCCTAGGAGCCGGTACCCGTGAGGTACGCCGATACGACCACGTTGGCCGTGTAGCTGTTGGTGGCGCGGTCGAAGGTGCCGCCACAGGTGATCAGGCGGAGTTCGGCGCGGCCCGTGCTGTGCGGCCCGTAGGCCTGCTGGGCGTCGAAGCCGTCGCGGGTGAGGACCTGGACGTCGTCGACGGTGAACTCGGCGACCTCGGCGTCGTCGCGGAGGACCCGGATCGTCTCGCCGGGCTCCAGGGTGCTGATCTTGTAGAAGACGGCGGGCTCGGTCTCGGTGTCGACGTGGCCCACCATCAGCGCGGTCCCGGCCTCCCCCGGGCTCACGCCGTCCGCGTACCAGCCGACGGAGCCGGGCCGGTCGAAGGGCGGTGGTTCGATGGCGCCCTCGGTGTCGAGGCCGCGGGACACGACGGGCGCCCGGATGCCGAGCCCGGGGACGTCGAGCCGCTGGGGCAGGGCGTCGCCGAGAGGCGCGTGGGCGGGGGGCAGCGGTACGTCGGGGGGCCGGCCGGCCGCCGCCATGTCGCCGGTGGCCGGCCGGGATATGCCCTCGCGCACGTCGGTGGCCTCGCGGCCCCACAGCCACAGCCCGAGGAGCAGCACCACCCAGGCGATGCCGGTCACCAGGCGGCCGGAGCCGACGGCGCGTCGCTGGTCCTGTTCGGACATGGTCGCTCAGCCCGTCCCGCGGCTCCGGCTGCGGACGCTGCGCAGCGCGACGGCGACGGCGGCGATGCCCGCGAGGACCAGGCCGGTCACGGTGTGCGCCGTGCCGGGAGGTTCGGGGCGGGCCTCGTCCCGGGCGTCGGCGGCGGCCAGTCGCGCGGTGCCGCCGCCGCCCGCGTCGACGGGGGCGACGGGAGAGGCGGGGGCGGCCGGACGGCGCTGCTCGGCGACGGTGACGGTGCCCTTTCGGGCGTCGTCGCCGCACCTGACCTGTACGGCGTACGCGCCGGCCTCCATGGTGGAGCGGACCGTACCGGCCCCGACGAGGACGCCGTCCTTCGCGGCCAGGGTGAGCCGTACGTCCGAGGCGAAGGCCGCCGACACGGCGAGGGCCGTCTGCTCGGTGCAGTCCGCCACGCGGAGCTCGACGTCGCTGCCGGGCGCGGGTGTGGACGGTGACACCGAGACGCCTCCGCCGTCCACCGCGTACGCGGCCGGTGCGAGCGCCGCGATCGGTGCGAGCGCCGCGGCCACTGCGGCTCCGGCACAGAGAGTGACTTTCAGTGAGCCCATCGTGCACCTCCAGTTACCTGGAGACTCCCCCGCGGGACGGGCCCCCGCATCCTGCGCGGGGGTCCGGCTGCTCCGAACGGGTTACAGCGGCGGCGGGCGGGTTTACCGCCGCTTCGACGGTCTCAGACCCGTTCGACCAGGTCGGCGATCGAGTCGACCACCTTGGACGGGCGGTACGGGAAGTTCTCGACCTGCTCGGGCCGGGTCAGGCCGGTGAGGACGAGGAAGGTCTGCATCCCGGCCTCCATGCCGGCCAGCACGTCGGTGTCCATGCGGTCGCCGATCATCGCGCTGGTCTCGGAGTGGGCGCCGATCGCGTTGAGCCCGGTGCGCATCATCAGCGGGTTGGGCTTGCCCGCGAAGTACGGCTGCTTGCCGGTCGCCTTGGTGATCAGCGCGGCCACAGCGCCGGTCGCCGGGAGCGGTCCCTCGGTGGAGGGGCCGGTCTCGTCGGGGTTGGTGCAGATGAACCGGGCGCCGGCGTTGATCAGCCGTACCGCCTTCGTCATGGCCTCGAAGGAGTACGTGCGGGTCTCGCCGAGGACGACGTAGTCGGGGTCGTGGTCGGTGAGGATGTAGCCGATGTCGTGCAGTGCGGTGGTCAGGCCGGCCTCACCGATGACGTACGCCGAGCCGCCGGGCCGCTGGTCCTGGAGGAACTTGGCGGTGGCCAGCGCCGAGGTCCAGATGGACTCGATCGGCACCTCCAGGCCCATGCGGCGCAGCCGGGCGTGCAGGTCGCGCGGGGTGTAGATCGAGTTGTTGGTGAGGACCAGGAAGGGCTTGCCGGACTCGCGGAGCCTCTTTATGAAGGCGTCGGCGCCGGGGATCGGCACGCCCTCGTGGATGAGGACGCCGTCCATGTCGGTGAGCCACGACTCGATGGGCTTGCGGTCTGCCATGTGCAACGAACTCCTGGCGTGCGGTGGGGCTGGGGCGGGGGGCGCCGGAACCACGGCGTACCGACGCCCCACAGCCTAATCAGGACCGCGCCGGACGGACCCCGTCGATCACCCAGTACCCGTTGTTGCCCGCGGTGCAACGGAAGCGGACACGGGCCGTGCGTGCGCCGGCGGGGTCTCGGCGGCGGCGCGGGCGGCGGCGGCGAGCGGGCCGGCTGTGGCCGGGAGGGCGGCGGCGAGCGGGCCGGCTGTGGCCGGGAG
>NZ_RAIF01000012.1:1236600-1238484 GCF_003671715.1 Streptomyces sp. E2N166
GCCACACGGCGTGAAAGTGGCGCAATCACGCGTTGCCGCTCCGCTTCGGGGGCCGCAGCCTGGGTGCGGGAGCCCCACGGGAGCGCTCCCACGCTCCCACGCACCGACACACCCGCGCACTCACGCATTCACGCACCGACGCACCGACGCCTACGAAAGAAGGACGAGAAGGTCCATGGATTGTCATATACATGCCCAGCGCATGCGGCGCCGCCCGACGCTCGTCCTGAGCACCCTCGCCACGGCGCTGCTGCCGGCCCTCCTGCTGACCACGCTGACCCCCGCGCCCGCCGCGGCCACGACCGCGGACGCAGCCACAGCCACAGCCGCGTCGGCACCGGCACCGGCGCCTTCCGTTCCCCTCCCGTCGCTCAGCGCCACCACCACGCAGGTCGCCTCCGGTCTGAGAAGGCCCACCGCCCTCGCCGCCCCCGACGACGGCACGGACCGCCTGTTCATCACCGAGAAGCGCGGCACCGTCCGCGTCTACCACCCGGACACCGGCCTGGCCGGCCCCCCGCTGCTCGACATCACCTCGGCCGTGGACGAGTCGGGCAACGAGCGCGGTCTGCTCGGCATCGCCGTCCCGCCCGACTTCGCCGACAGCCAGGACCTGTACCTGGCGTACACGGCACTCCCCGACGGCGCGGTCACCCTGGCCCGTTACCGGCTCGACGAGTCGCGCCTGGAGCCCCTGCTCTCCCAGGAGCACGCCGAGTACAGCAACCACAACGGCGGCCAGCTCGCGTTCGGCCCCGACGGCAACCTGTACTGGAGCATCGGCGACGGCGGCGGCTCCGGCGACCCCTTCGACGCCGGGCAGCGGCTGGACACCCTGCTGGGCAAGATCATGCGCGTCGACGTGAGCCGCGCCTGCGCCCCGCTCGCCTACTGCGTCCCCGCCGACAACCCCTTCGTCGGCGACCCCGGCGCCCGCGAGGAGATCTGGCAGTACGGGCTGCGCAACCCCTGGCGGTTCTCCTTCGACCGCGCCGACGGCTCACTGTGGATCGGCGACGTCGGCCAGGGCCGCTGGGAGGAGATCAACCACCTCGCCGCCGGACGGGGCGGACTGAACCTGGGCTGGTCCTGCTACGAGGGGCTGGAGAAGTTCACCGGCGGTGACTGCGCGCCGGGCGAGGAGTACACCGAGCCGGTCTTCACCTACTCCCCCTACACCGGCGGCTGCTCGGTGATCGGCGGCCACGTCTACCGGGGCGAGCAGTACGCCGACCTGGTCGGCGGCACCTACATCGCCACCGACTACTGCTCGTCCACCGTGTGGGCGCTGCGCCCCGACGGCCGAGGCGGCTACCAGGAGGCCGAGATCGGGCAGATGCCGACCCAGGTGACGTCGATCGGCACGACGGTCGACGGGGAGTTCTACGTCGTGAACGACCTGCCCGGCGGCCTGCACCGCGTGTCGTTCACGCGCGAGGAACCCACCTGCCGGGTGGACCGTACGGTCACGGCCTGGGGCACCGGTACGACGGTCGACCTCACCGTCACCAACACCGGCGACGCCCCGGTGAACGGCTGGACGCTCGAGTTCCCGCTGGCCCTCGGGCAGATGGTCGTCTCCGACTGGAACACGGAGCTGACACAGGGCAGCAACACGATCTCGGCGGGCAGCGCGCCGCACAACGCCACCATCGCGCCGGGCGCGAGCGTGACGCTGGGCTATCTCGCGGACCACACCGGTGACGCGTCGCCACCGCCGCGGTTCATGCTCAACGGGGACGCGTGCGCGGTGGGCCGCTGAGCGGCGGCGCAGGCCCGCACGAGGGCTCGCCCGGCACGGGAGCCCGACCGGCACGGGAGCCCGACCGGCACGGGAGCCCGACCGGCACGGGAGCCCGACCGGCACGGGAGCCCGACCGGCAC
>NZ_RAIF01000012.1:1238626-1262502 GCF_003671715.1 Streptomyces sp. E2N166
ACGGTGCGGCCACCCAGCAGAACCAGGTCGATGTCGAGCAGCCCGACGAGGTTCGCGGCGCCCGCGCCCAGCACCCTGGCCGCCTCCGCGAGGTCGCCGCGGGCGACGGCACCGAGGCACAGGGCCTCTATGCAGCCGCGGGCGCCACACGTACAGGGCGGCCCGTCCAGCTGGACGACCTGGTGCCCGAACTCCCCGGCGCCGGTCCGGGCGCCCCGGTGCACGCCGCCGCCGAAGACGAGGCCGGCGCCGAGTCCCGTACCGAGGTGCAGGTAGGCGAAGGAGCCACCGGCGCCCGCGCCCGCGCCACGACCCGAGCGGCCGCCCGCGCCACCACCCGCGCCGCCGGCCGCACCACCGCCCTCTCCGCCACTGCCTTCGCCGCCACCGGCACCGACGAGACCACCGTCGCGACCACCAACACCGCCCCGCTCACCGCCACCGTCGCGACCACCCGCACCGCCCCGCTCACCGCCGGCCGCGAGACCGACCGCGAGGCCCAGCGCCGCCGCGTTGGTGTCCTTGTCGACGACGACCGGCACGCCGAGCCGCCGCGCCAGCGCGTCCCGCAACGGGAACCCGTCCCACTCCGGGAAGCCCGTGACCCGGTGCAGCACGCCCCGGACGTGGTCGAGCGGGCCCGGAAGGGCGACGCCCAGGCCGAGGAGGGTGGGCGCGGCGGCGAGGGCCCCTCCCGGCGGGTTCAGCGTGTCGGCGACCAGCTCCCCGGCCACCTCCGCCACCGCCTCCACCACGTCCGCCGCGCCCGCGCCCAGGTCCAGCGGGGAGCACCGCTCCCCCGCCACGGCACCGTCGAGGTCCACCAGCACCGCACGCAGCTCGTCCCGGTCCAGGTGGACGCCGAGCGCGTGGCCCGCCTCCGGCACCAGGCGCAGTACCGTGCGCGGCTTGCCGCCCGTGGACGCCCGGCGTCCGGCCTCGGCGGCGAGGCCGTCCTCCCGGAGCCGGGCGGTGATCTTGCTGACCGCCTGCGGGGTGAGCCCGGTCCGCTCGGCGAGCTCCAGCCGGCTGATGCCCTCCGCACCGGCGGTGCGCAGCAGGTCGAGCACCAGGGCGGTGTTGTGGCTGCGCAGGGCGAGCAGGTTGGCGCCCCCCGCCGCGAGGCCCACACCCGTACCCGTACCCCCACCCGCACCCGCACAGCCGCCGTACGCGCCGTTCCCGCCGATCCCGTCGTTCGCCCTGTTCACGCCTCCATTGTCCCCGGCGCTTGCACTTTGGCAACAGCGTTGCGAAAGTAGAGGCATGACTGGTACTCCTCCCGGCAGCCCCCTGCGCGTCGGCCTCGTCGGCTACGGCCTCGCGGGCTCCGTGTTCCACGCCCCGCTGATCGCCGCCACCGAGGGCCTGGCCCTGGACACGGTGGTCACCTCGAACCCCGACCGGCAGCGGCAGGCCCGCGCCGAGTTCCCGGACGTGCGGACCGCCGCCACGCCGGACGAGCTGTTCGAGCGGGCCGCCGAGCTGGACCTGATCGTCATCGCGTCCCCGAACAAGACACACGTACCGCTCGCGACGACGGCCCTGAAGGCCGGCCTGCCGGTCGTGGTGGACAAGCCGGTCGCGGGCACGGCGGCCGAGGCGCGCGAGCTGGCGACGCTGGCGGAGGAGCGCGGCCTGCTGCTCTCCGTCTTCCAGAACCGCCGCTGGGACAACGACTTCCTCACCCTCCGCAAGCTGCTGGCCCAGGATGCGCTGGGCGACGTATGGCGGTTCGAGTCGCGCTTCGAGCGCTGGCGGCCGAAGCCGAAGGGCGGCTGGCGCGAGTCCGGCGACCCGGCAGAGATCGGAGGTCTCCTGTACGACCTCGGCAGCCACGTCGTCGACCAGGCACTCGTCCTCTTCGGCCCGGCCACGCAGGTGTACGCCGAGTCGGTCGTCCGGCGCGCGGGCGCGGAGGCGGACGACGACACGTTCATCGCGATCACGCACGCGAACGGCGTCCGCTCCCACCTCTACGCCTCCTCCACAGCCGCCCAACTCGGCCCCCGTTTCCGCGTCCTGGGCTCGAAGGCCGGCTACGTCAAGCACGGCCTCGACCCGCAGGAGGCGGCGCTGCGCGAGGGGAAGCGGCCGGGCCCCGGCTGGGGCGAGGAGGACGAGTCGCTGTGGGGCCGCGTGGGCTCCGGGGAGTCCCCGCTCACCGGCGGCGGACGCGTGGAGGCGACCGTGGCGGGCGACTACCCCGCCTACTACGCGGCGGTGGCGAAGGCCCTGCTGGACGGCGGCCCGAACCCGGTCGGCGCCCGCGAGGCGGCCGCCGCCCTGGACGTACTGGAGGCGGCCCGCCGGTCCGCCCGCGACGGAATGGTGGTCACCCTGTGAGCACGTCCCCCGACACGGCTGTCCCGACCGTGGAGGAACTGGAGGCCCAGGAAAGCCGCCTGGTCTTCCGCCGGTTCACGAACGACGACGCGTGGGCGCTCGGCTCCCTCCTGGTCGAGCTGGCCCGGGAGCGCCGGGCACCGGTGGCCGTCGACATCCACCGCGCCGGCCAGCAGCTCTTCCACGCGGCCCTGCCCGGCTCGACCCCGGACAACGACGCGTGGATCGCCCGCAAGCGCCGGGTGGTGGAGCGGTACGGCTCCGCGTCGTACCTGGTCGGTTCCCGCTTCCGCGCCAAGGGCACGACGTTCGAGGAGTCCTCGCGGCTCGACGCCGACACGTACGCGGCGCACGGCGGCTCGTTCCCGATCACCGTGGCGGACGTCGGTGTGATCGGCTCGGTGACCGTGTCCGGGCTGCCGCAGGTCGAGGACCACCGGCTCGTGGTGGAGGCGCTGGAGCGGTTCCTGGGCGAGTAGCCCGAACGGCCCCGGGCCGCGCGCTCGGGGAATCACCGGTGGGTACCCGTGGTTGGCAGGCAGGTACGCAGGATGATCACGGTGCCCACCGGAGGGATCGCAACCGATGAACGACGCGACGGCTTCTCTGAAGGAATCGGTCGGACGGTACGGCGTCTGGAGTGCGCAACTGCGCTCCGAAGACCCGTCGGGCGGGGCCGAACGCGCTGAGGCCGCCGCCGAGTTGGAGCAGCTCGGCTACGGCGCCCTGTGGCTGGGCGGCAACACCGCGGCCCGGGACGCCGCCCCGCTGGTCGGGGCGACCTCGCGGATCGTCGTCGGCACCAGCATCCAGAGCATCTGGGAGCACGAGGCGCCCTCGGCGGCGGCGAGCTTCGCCGAGCTGGAGGTGTCCCACCCCGGCCGCTTCCTGCTCGGCCTCGGCGTGAGCCACGGCCCGCGGGTCGAGGGGTACAGCCGCCCGTACTCGACGATGGTCGGCTACCTCGACGACCTGGACAAGGCGGGCATGCGGGCCGGCCACCGGGTGCTCGCGGCGCTCGGCCCCAAGATGCTGGAGCTGTCCCGGGACCGGGCGGCCGGCGCGATCCCGTACCTGGTCACCCCCGAGCACACGGCGCAGGCCCGCGAACGCCTCGGCGAGGGCCCGCTGCTGGCCCCGGAGTTCAAGGTCGTACTCGACTCCGACCCGGCCCGCGCCCGCGCGACGGCCCGCGCCTACCTCGCCATGTACCTGCAGCTGCCGAACTACACCAAGAACTTCCTCAACCTCGGCTTCACCGAAGCCGACGTCACCGGCGGCGGCAGCGATCGCCTCATCGACGCCGTGTTCGCCTGGGGCGACGAGTCCACGATCCGCGCCCGCGTCGACGCCTTCCACGCCGCGGGCGCCGACCACGTGGCCCTCCAACTGGTCGAGGACGACATGACGTCCCTGCCCAGGGAGGGCTGGCGCAGGCTGGCTTCGCTACTGACGTGAGGTAGACGCCCCTGAAAGGGGCGCGGGGAACTGCGCGCCCAGCCACACACAACCCGCGGCCGACAAGGCACCCCATTCCCCGCGCCCCCAGCGGAGCGCTACGCGTTCTTCAGTTCCTGCCGCTGCCGCCCGAGCCCCTCGGCCTCCAGCTCGACCACGTCCCCCGCCCGCAGATACGGCTTCGGCTCGGGCTGCCCCATCGCCACCCCCGCCGGCGTCCCGGTGTTGATGACGTCACCGGGACGCAGCACCATGAACTGGCTGACGTACCGCACGACCTCCCCCACGGGGAAGATCTGGTCCGCCGTCGTCCCGTCCTGCTTCAGCTCCCCGTTGACCCACAGCCGCAGCGACAGCCGCTGCGGGTCGGGGACCTCGTCGGCGGTCACCAGCCACGGACCCAGCGGGTTGAACGTCTCGCAGTTCTTGCCCTTGTCCCAGGTCCCGCCCCGCTCGATCTGGAACTCCCGCTCGGACACGTCGTGCGAGACGGTGTACCCGGCGACGCAGGCGAGCCCTTCCTCCGCCGACTCCAGGTAGCGGGCCGTACGCCCGATCACGACCGCCAGCTCCACCTCCCAGTCGGTCTTGACGGAGCCGCGCGGTACGAGCACGGTGTCGTCCGGCCCGACCACCGTGTCCGGCGCCTTGAAGAAGACGACGGGCTCGGCGGGCGGCTCGGCCCCGGTCTCGCGGGCGTGGTCGTGGTAGTTGAGGCCGATGCACACGATTTTGCCGATGTGCCCCACGGGCGGTCCGACGCGCAGCCCCGTGCCGTCCAGGGCGGGCAGCTCACCGGCCTCGGCGGCGGCCCGTATCCGGCCGAGCGCGGCGTCGTCGCCGAGCAGCACTCCGTCGATGTCCGACACCACGCCCGACAGGTCTCGCAGGGTCCCGTCGGCGTCGAGCAGCGCGGGTCGCTCCGACCCCGCCGTACCGACTCGCAACAGCTTCATGATCCCCAACTCCTCGGTCTCGGGCAGCCCGCCCGATGAGGTGCGACCTGGGTGCGGCAGTAACGCGACACCCATCGGAGGACTGGTCGATCCTCCAAGGTCGGGGTCCACTCCGCAATACCCCGTTCACGTACTGGACCGTAGCCACGCCGTACGGCGTGGTCCGCGCCGCCCGCCCGCGGCGGCGTCAGCGGTACAGGACGGCCCGCTCCACGGCACTCCACGTCGTACTGGTGACGACGTACAGCGCGGCGGCCAGCGGCACCACCGCGACCGTGACGAGCGTGAAGAAGGACATGAACGGCATGACCTTGGTGATCGCCCCGAGCCCCGGCACCTGCTCCCCGTCGCCGGCACCACCACCGCGGCCGGCACCGGCCGACAGCATCGGCTGCTCGGCCATCGTCCGCTTGGTGAGCCGGTAGCTGAAGACGGCGACCCCGGCGACGAACGCGAACAGCGCGACGTACACGAGCCCCGCGCCTGCGACCGGCCCGCCGTCACCGAGCGCGTCCGCCCACCGCCCGCCGAGCGGGGCGGCGAGGAGCTGGTGCGAGAGCAGCTCGTTGGCCCGCCCGCCGATCGTGGAGCTGGAGAACAGGTGGTAGAGGAGGAAGAACGCCGGGACCTGGCACAGGCTGGGCAGGCATCCCGACAGCGGCGACACCTTCTCCTCGGCGTGCAGTTCGAGCACGGCCCGCTGGAGCTTCTCGGGGTTCCTGGCGTGCTCGCGGCGCAGTTCGGCGATCCTCGGCTGCAACCGGGTGCGCGCCTTCTGCCCGCGCGCGGCGGCCCGGGACAGCGGGTGGACGAGGAGCCGTACGAGGGCGGTGAACAGGACGATGGCGGCGGCCGCGGCGGACGCGCCGAACAGCGGCTGGAGCAGGTCGGCGAGGTGCTCGACCAGGCTGGCGAAAACGGACATGGGTGGGTGAGCCCTCCGGGGGTCTCGTCGTGCGTGCCGGGTGAAGGTGATGGCGGCATGACGACACGACCGGCGCGGGGCCAGGTACGGAGGTGGTACGTGCCCTACGCGGTGGTCGCCGGGAGGGCGTACCCGGGTGCCCGGGGCCGGCGGCGGCCGCGGGCGTCGGGATCGCGCTGGGGCAGGAAGGCCGTACGCAGGTCCCGGTCCCTGATGGCCGTACGCACCCGGGTGGGCGGCACGGCGGGCGCGCAGCGGGCGGCGATGACGGCGCAGACGGCGAGCGCGGAACCGACCGCGGCGGTCGCGGCGAGCGCGACGGTGGCGGAGAGGCTGCCGACGTCGACGAGGGCGACGGGAAGGAGTACGAGCAGCAGTACGAGCACGGAACGCAGGATGCGCACGAAACGCAGCATGTGCGAAGGAATGTCCGGGGGACGTGGGACGGCCCGGTCGCGGGTCATCGGCCACTCCCCCTCTCGTGCACGCGTTCGCCCCAGTTATACAGGAGCCGCCCGCGGCCCGGTACGGCACACCGCCGGGTGCGAGGACCACGCAGTGCCCGCTCAGCGGCCCGGACCTGCGCCCGGCGCGGAACTCACCTTCGTCCCCTCTCGGCAGTACGGTGTCCACCATGCGCCCCGACACGCCCGCCGAAAACGTCGACCACACCGCCGAAGCGGCCCGCCTGGAGCGGACCGCCGGCCTCTACCCCGAGGACGCCGAGGCCCTGCTCCTGCGCGCCGCGGCCCACCTGGAACTGTCCGGCGACCGCCCCGCCGCGACCAAGCTCTACGACCGCCTGCTGTCGCCCTCCGACACCGGCCCCTCCGGTCTGGAGAACCCGTCCCTGGTCCGTGCCCTCAAGGCCTCGAATCTGTGGGAGTACGACCACGAGGCGGAGGCCAGGGCGATCATCGACGGCGTCCGCGCGGCGTCACCGCGCGACCCGGCCCCCTGGGTGATCGTCGCCGAGGCCCTGGAGGCGCACGACGAGCTGGAGGCGGCGCACGAGACGTTCACGGAGGGCGCCCGCCTGCTCCTGACGGACGTGGCGGAACCCCCGTACTCGACCCATCCCCTCCTCTACGGCCGCCACCGCGTCCGCCGGATGCTGGGCCTGCCCCACGACGACTGGGACGCCCTGGCCGACACCCTGCACTCGATGCCGGTCTCCCTGGACGAGCTGCACGACCCGAAGCGCGTCTGGTCCCTCGGCTCGGACAACCCGGCGGACCTGGAGGCGGAGATTTCCCGCCTCCGCGCCGAACTGGGCGCCTACCGCGAGGCCCTGTCCCGCCCCTTCCCGGTGGCCATGCTCCACTGGCCGGCCGACGAACTGACGGAACTGCTCGACGCGTATCCGCCCCTCGCCGCCGAGTACCCCTCCTACGACGACCACCTGGCGACCATAGAGTCCGCACTGCGCGAGCTGGCGTCGTCCGGCACCCCGAACCTGGGCGTGGTCCGGGGGACGGTCCCGTCGTACGAGGCCTTCGCGGCCTCGGAGGGCGCTTCCCCGGCCGACCCGGCCCTTCTCCCCCAGTACGCGACGACGCTGGCGGCCCGGGGCCGCGCGGTGGCGTGGCCTCCGCAGCGCGGAGCGGCGTGCTGGTGCGGCTCGGAACAGCCGTACGCGCAGTGCCACGGCCTCGGAGGTCCCGCCGCAACGGACCGATGAGTTCCCGCCCCGCCGGACGTCTACAGGTGAAAGAGCCTTACGAACTCGCGAAGAGCGCAGGGCGTCGAGCCAAGTCACCCCAAGGAGACAGGACGACATGACCACCGAGCGGACAACCCCGGCGAACGGCTTCTCCTACACCCTGACCCGCACCCTGGACGCCACCGCGGCGCGGGTCTGGCAGGCCTGGACCACCCCCGACCAGTACGCCCAGTGGGCCCACGCCGCCCCCGGCTCCGTCGAACTGGACGTCCGCCCGGGCGGCGCCTGGAAGGCCACGATGGTCACCCCCGACGGCGCCGAGTTCCCCCTGACCGGCACCTACGTGGAGGTGGACGAGCCCACCCACCTGGTCCTCGGAATGGACGTCCCCGGCCGCCCCACCCCCGAGACGATGACCATGGAACTCACCGACCAGGGCCCCCGCAACACCGTGATCACCCTCCGCCAGACCTGCGACACGGCAGAGGCCCGCGACATGGCGGAACAGGGCAGCGGCATGCTCCTGGACGGCCTGGAGGGGTTCCTGACGAACGGGGCGAAGGGCTGAACCCTCGCTGTGGCGCCGGGCTCTCGTCCTCCCGGACCGGGACCGCGGGCGCCCCTCCGCCAGGAAAGGCGCCAGGAATGCGTGAACACTCTCGACCAAAGTGTCCACACGCTGCTCAGATGAGCACGGTGGCGGGAGCGTCGAGGCCACCCGGCCCTGCCGCTCGGCCTCGACGAGTTCTTCCACGGTGGCGGTCTCGGGACCGCTGCCGACGAGCGCCGCAGTAGGTGGTCCGGGGCCCGCCTCTCCCGCAGTCACCACTACGCCGAGCAACGACACCGGCCCCGGCCCGGCCCCGGCCGGCAGAATGGATGCCGTGTCCGGTGCTGTGCCATCCTCCGCCGCCGTGTCCGCCCGCATGAGCCGCCAGGGCTCGCGCGACACTGCTCCCGAGATTGCCGTCCGCCGTCTGCTGCACGCCGCCGGCCTGCGGTACCGGGTCAACGTGCCCGTGCCCGGGATGCCGCGTCGCACGATCGACATCGCCTTCACCAAGGCACGCGTCGCGGTCTTCCTGGACGGCTGTTTCTGGCACGGCTGCCCCCAGCACGCGACGCACCCGAAGGCGAACGCCACATGGTGGCGGGCCAAGTTGGACAAGAACATGGCGCGCGACCGTGAGACCTCGGAACATCTGCGAGAGCAAGGGTGGACGGTCTTGCGGTTCTGGGAGCACCAGTCTCCCGACGCCATCGCACTGGTCGTTCAAGAGGCCCGGAAGACCGCGAACCGTCCGGGCACATGCACAAGGGGTCAAGCCTGAGCGAGCTTACGCGACTGCGCGGGCCCATCACCCATTGTCCGAGCCTGGCGCTACGGTCACCATTGATCGCATCAAACCGTTGACCCCGAGGCGAGTAGATGAAGACGGATTGGCAATTCGACGTCCCCACGGCCGGAAGCAAGTTCCTGCCGCCCGACGCGCGTTACATGGAAGCGCTCAGCAGCCAGGGATACGCCTTCGAAGTGGCCATCGCCGACCTGGTCGACAACTCGATCGATGCCGGCGCCAAGGATGTCGTGATCCACTTTCTTCGGGACGGCGACCAACTTGTCAGCCTGTTGGTCGTGGACGACGGCAAGGGCATGACCGAGGAGGATCTGGACGTCGCCATGACCGTCGGTGGCCGCCGCGACTACGCGGACGACGCGTTGGGGATGTTCGGCACCGGTCTGAAGTCGGCGTCCCTGAGCCACGCTTCGGCGGTCACGGTCGTCAGCACGACCAAGCGGACCCGCGCCACGGGACGGCGCTGGTTGATGGAACGAGCCGTCTCGGGCTTCGAGTGCGACATCGTCGACCCGTCTTACGCACAAGCGCTCCTCGATCGCTACGCGGGGCGGCCCATCGTGTGGCAGGGCACCGTGGTTCGGTGGGACGGTGTGAAGGACTTCCCCAAGCACGGTGGCGGTGGCCAGACCGATCGCTATGTGCAGCGCACCATCAACAAGCTGGGGCTGCACTTGGGACTGCATCTGCACCGCTTCCTCTCACAGGACGACTTCAACATCACCATCGCGGTCGAGGACGTACGCACCAGCACCGTCTATCTCGCCTTTGGTGTGGAGCCTCTCGATCCGTTCGGATACCCGGTGAGTGGCGATCCGGAATATCCGCGGAGGTTCCTTGCTCCCGTCCCGTCCGTCGGAGACGTGCCACTGGAGGCACACATCTGGACGCCCAGATCCACGGTCGACGAGTACAAGGCCGTTGGCTCGGTCATCGAACGACAGGGTTTCTACTTCTACCGTCACGGTCGTCTGGTGCAAGCGGGCGGCTGGAACAACTTCCGGCAGTCCGAGCAACGACTTTCCCTCGCGCGTGTAGCCATCGACCTACCGAGCGTGGCGAACGACGTCTTCCGTCTGACCGTGAAGAAGTCCGGGGTCGACGCGTCTCCGGAGTTCACGTCCGCGTTGGAAAAGGCCACCGACGCGGAGGGCCGCACGTTTCTCGGCTACTTGGAGGCAGCAGACGCCGTCCACCGCGAGGCCCGCAGGCGCACCAGCACCACGCGCAAGGCGGTGATCCCTCCGGGGCGGGGCTTCGACGCGGCGCTTCGGGAGACGATCACCGAGGAACTGCCGACCATCCCGCATGAGGAGCCGATCGCGGTCCGCTGGCAGAAACTCGACAACGGCCTCTTCTTCGACATCGACCGGGAATCCCGGACGATCATCCTCAACCAGCAGTACCGAACGGCGATCCTCGGCGGGCGTCGAGGTGGGCTCAACGACGTGCCGCTCCTCAAGGCCCTGATGTGGGTCGTGCTGCACCAGGTCTTCGAGAAGGAGTACAGCGGCAGCCGGGAGAAGGACAACATCCAACTGTGGCAGTCGATCCTGGTCGCCGCAGCCAGAGCCGAGGCCCAGCGGGGCGGCGACGATGAATGACGGCCCACACGTACCCTGGTCCGAGGTCGAGTACTTCCTCGGCAGGAAACAGGCAACGACCTTCCCGCTCTCCGCGCGCTCGGCACACCCGCAGGTCTCGTACGTCGTCGGTCATGGAGGCCGGGACATCGCCCTCCATGTGGAACTGGACCGCCGGCACCGTCCGCCCCGGTCGACCCTGCCGACAATCCGCATCGATCACATAGCAGAGCAGGGAATGCGCCTGGCGCGCATCAGCACCACCGAGGTCGCCCTGATGCGCGACTTCCACGACATGCTGACGGCGGTGGCCGATCGCATCGTGGCCCACGGGCGCTCCCTGGACCAGGCGTTCGCGGAAACCGTCCGGGGTTGGAGCGCACTGTTGAGCCGCCCCCGCGGCCTGGACACGCAGAAACGTCTCGGCTTGATGGGCGAACTCGGCGCCATGTGCTCAGTCGCCGCCGCGTACGACTGGAGCACCGCCGTGCGCTCTTGGACCGGGCCGGAGGGCGAGGAGCACGACTTCGGTCTGCCCGAACTCGACCTCGAAGTGAAGACGACCGCGGCGGAGACCCGCCGCCACACCATTCACGGGTTCGGTCAACTGGAGCCCAAGCCAGGACGCCCTCTCTGGTTCATGTCGATACAGCTCACCCGAGGCGGCACGGCGGGACGCACGCTCGCGGAATGCGTCCGATCAGTACGCTCCGTGATCGACGAGAACGCACCGGCCGCACGCGACCAACTCGACCGCCGGCTGGAGTCGGCGGGCTGGACGGACGCACCCGACGACGAACGATGGTCACTCCGCTCTGCTCCGATACTCCTCGACTCCACCGCACTGCCTCGGTTCGACCCATCAGAGCTCACCGATTTTGTCCGAAACAGAATATCCGGCGTCCAATACACCATAGACGTCACAGGACTCGCGCCGACCCACACCCCGCCACCCTTCCTGAGCCACTTCCGACTCATCTGAAATCCCGAGGAACGCTGTCCATGAACAACGCAGAAGGCGTACGACTCACACTGCACAGGTCGGCACTCGGTGGTATGCAGGCAGGCCGGCCGAAGAACTTGCAACGAGCCCTGCAATACCAGGCAGAGGACGAGGGGCCCGAGGCGGAGGCCCTCGCCGACGAGACGGACTTCCAGCGCGCCCTGCGTTCGTCGCATTCCACGGATCAACTGGTGGAACTTTGGCGCAAGCAGCTCACCCAGTGGGACTACCTGGAAGGGCCCACCTGGTCGGAGACGGCACCCAGGTCCGACGAGCGTCGAGCCGCCGTATACGACCTGTTGACCCTCCAGAACGACACCCGAGAGCTGCTGACGTCGCTGATCCCCGTTCCCCGGGCGGACGGGACAGTGGTGATCAGTGATGAGTTCACTCCGTGGTACACCCCTCAATCGCAGCAGGGACGCGCTTGGTATTGGCCCGCCTACCGCCGCCTGCTGAGCGAGGGCAAGGGGTGGCCCGAGACTGCGGTCGCCGCTCTCGACCAGGCATCGGACCGGGTCGTGGAAAGGCTCGCGAACCCGATCGACGAAGCCGCCTACCAGGCCAAAGGCCTTGTCGTCGGATACGTGCAGTCCGGTAAGACCGCGAACTTCACGGCGGTCATCGCCAAGGCGATCGACGCCGGTTATCGTCTGGTGATCGTCCTGGGGGGCACGCTCAACCATCTGCGTGCACAAACCCAACGGCGCCTGGACATGGAACTCGTCGGCCGGGAAAACATCCTGCGGGGAGCGGCGGACTACGAGTCCGACTACGCGGACGACCCCGCCTGGCCGATGGGTAAATTCCTGTCGCACGAGGCGCTCCCCTCCACTCGCGGCGCCTTCGACATCGTCCGCATGACGACGCGCGACAACGACTACAAAAGCCTCTTGCAGGGCATCGTCGCGCTCGAATTCGAAAAGCAGGAACCAAATCTTCCGCTACACGACCCCCACAATCTGCATCGGGCTTCGGCACGACTGATGGTCGTGAAGAAGAACAAGAGCGTCCTCACCAAACTGGTCAAGGACCTCAACAAGATCAAGACCCCGCTCACCGAGATCCCGGTCCTCATAATCGACGACGAGTCCGACGAGGCTTCGGTCAATACAGCCAACCCTCGGAAGCCGGATGCCGAGCGCACCGCGATCAATCAGAAGATCTCGGAACTTCTTCACATGCTGCCTCGCGCCCAGTATGTGGGCTACACCGCGACCCCGTTCGCGAACGTCTTCGTGGACCCCGCCGACACGGAGGACATCTTCCCGAAGGACTTCATCGTCTCCCTGCCCCGACCCTCGGGCTACATGGGCGTACAGGACTTCCACGACCTCGATTCCGTGATCCCCGAGGCGGAACGCACCTTCGCGAACTCGAACGAGAAGGCTCATGTCCGTGACATTCTCCTCTCGGACGAGGAGGACGACGAGCCGCTTCAGCAGGCCATGGACATGTTCGTCCTGACGGCCGCGATGAAGCTGTATCGCGAGGAGCATGGGCTGGGCGACCGCTATTTTCAGCACCACACGATGCTCATCCACGAGAGTGTGCGCACCGCGGACCATCGTGAGCTACTGGCGCGGGTGACCAGGCTCTGGTGGAACGCAGGCTACTCGGGGGAACGCGGCCACCAACGGTTGCGCAAGCTGTTCGAGAACGATGTGCTCCCGGTGTCCCGTGTGCGGGCGGACGGCCACTCGGTACCGGCCTCATACGAGGAACTGAGTGAGCACATCGGTGCCGCCGCCATGCGTATCGGTGGCGACGACCACCCGATCATCGTCGTCAATGGCGACAAGGACATCGAGACCGGCGAGGCCGACTTCGACAAGCGCTCCATCTGGAAGATCCTTATCGGCGGGCAGAAGATGGCCCGCGGATTCACCGTGGAAGGGCTCACCGTCACCTACTACCGGCGCCGCACGAACAACGCCTCCACGTTGATGCAGATGGGGCGCTGGTTCGGCTTCCGCAAGGGATACCGGGACCTCGTCCGGCTGTACCTGGGGCGCGAGGAGACCATGGGTGTGAAGGAGGTCGACCTCTATGAGGCGTTCGAGGCGATCTGCCTCGATGAGGAAGCCTTCCGACAGGAGCTGCGACAGTACTCCGCACCCGTCGACGGAGAACCGCAGGTAACGCCCGATCGCGTACCGCCCCTCGTCTACCAACACTTGTCCTGGCTTCCGCCAGTGAGCAAGAACAAAATGTTCAACGCCCGACTGGTCAACAAGCGGACGCCCGGCAGGTGGGAGGAGCCCACCGCCTACCCCACGGGTGCACCCGCGCTGCGCCACAACACGGGCCTGTGGTTCCCCGTGCTCGAGTCCCTCTCGATCGCTCCGACCACATTCGAGTATTCGACCGGCGGCGAGACCCACGGGTTCGACGCGTTCACCGGTTCCCTGACCAGTGGGGAGTTCCTCGCGCTCGTGCAGTCGCTCAAGTGGGGTGCGGACAATCAGTTCGCCCCTCACCTCACCTACCTGACCGAAATCTGCGCTGGGGCGGCGCCGCAGGTGGACGACTGGCTCATCCTCGCCCCCCAGCACAAGACCGGAAACAAGAAGCTGGTGATCGACTCCTCCGAGCGCTCGTACTCCTGGTTCGGCCGCAAGCGCCGGCGGGGCCCGCTCTTCAGCGCCATCAGCGAACCGAAGCACCGCCCCAGCGCGTATCGCATCGCCGGTGCTCTCCCTCCGGGGGGCAATGCCGCAACCGAGCAACATGTGGCGGAACGACGCGGAGTGGTAGCGCTGTATCCCCTCGTCGAGCCCCAGCACAGGGAGGAAGCCGAGGCCTCGGGTCGGATCGACTCCGGCAAGTTGGTCATGGCGTTCGCCTTCGTGGCGCCGGCGGCGGCACACGGACGGGACGGGAAAGCGGTCGTGTTCACCACGGTCGATTCGTCGAACGACGCCATCATCACCCGCCAGCAGACATAGTCCGACGGCCCGACACGGTTGCACTGCGAGCCCGCCCGGTGGCGCGGAGCCCGCAGTGCGCCGTACGCATGCGCCCCTGGCATCTGAGATCCTGCCGCTCGAGACATGTCTCGCGACGGAGCAACATCCGAGGGGGAGCGACCACATGGGTGAGGGGCGATTCACGGCTGTCGAGCTGTGCTCAGGGGTGGGAGGACAGGCCCTTGGCCTCGAACGAGCGGGCTTCGAGATGACGGCGGTCGTGGACATCGATGAAGACAGTTGCCGGACCGTCTCGAATAACCGTCCTGACTGGTATGTGATCCACGCCGACCTGAAGCACCTGGATCCGCAGGATCACCCTCCACTCGATCACGCCGACGTCCTCAGCTGCGGCCTGCCCCGCTCCCCCTACTCCATCGCGGGGAAGCAACTCGCCACGAATGACTCGCGGGACACCCTTCAGGCCGTGTTGGACATGGCTTCCTTCGTACGTCCCCGGGTCCTTGTCCTGGAGAACATTCCCACCTTCCTTCGTGCTTCCAAGTTCGAGGCGCAACGTCTCAAGGTGCGCGAGGCCGTCGAGGACCTCGGCTACGAGATGGTCTCCACGGTGCTCGACGCCACCGATTTCGCGGTGCCACAGCACCGGTCACACGCGTTCATCGTCGCCATGCCTTCCGAGAACATGGCCCATTTCGAGTGGCCGACCCCGGAGCCCGGCCCATGCCCGACTCTGGGCGAAACACTGTTGACGTCGATGGGGTCCGGCGGCTGGTCCGGCGCGACCGAATGGGCCGAACGCGCCTGCGAGCCGGCGCCACTGATCATGGGTGGGGCGACGGGTCGCGGCGGTGCGGACTTGGGAGCGAGCCGGGCCAAGGCCATCTGGGCGCGCTGGGGTGTATACGGCGGCAGCATCGCGGACGCCGTGCCCGGAGCCGACTTCCGGCTCGATCCAGAAGTCGCGCCCCGCTTCGGACTGCCCCGGCTGACCGTGGCCCAAGTAGCCCTACTGCAGGGTTTTGAATCCAGTTGGCAGATCACCGGACGGAAAACCTCGGCCTATCGGCAGATCAGCCAGACGACGCCCCCTCCGGTGGCTGCCGCCCTGGGACGGCGCATCGCCGCCGCTCTGCGAAGGTGACCGTGTGCATCGGACGTAGGTCACCGACTTCCGAGCCCACCGAGTAGCCGCCCGGTCAATCCATGCCTTCAGGCCGAGGCGCCTGCAGGCTTACAACGATCACCATTAGACTCTGGGCTCATGACCACCATCAAGGCCGACAAGACTCCCGGCGGGACGCCGGCGGACTCCTCGATCACGGTGGTCGACCTCTTCTCGGGCGCAGGTGGCTTTTCCGCCGGTTTCCGGGCCTATGAGCCAGATGGTCCCGGAACGTCCCCTTTCCGATCTGTCGCCGCCGTGGAGTTCGACGAGGCGGCGGCGGCCACGTACGCCGCCAATTTCGGCAGCGCACACGTCGCGAATGTAGACATTGCGACCTGGGACCCAACGCCATACGCAGGGCAGGTCGACGTGATTATGGGCGGGCCGCCCTGCCAGGGCTTCTCAGCGCTTCACCGGAACAACCCCGAGAAGCCCAAGACGGACGACCCGCGCAATCGGCTGTGGGCCGAGTACGTGCGGGTGGTTCGTACCATCCAGCCCAAGATCTTCGTTCTGGAGAACGTGGACCGCTTCCTGACGTCCCAGGAGTTTCAGAGCCTTCAGGAAGCCGTCTCCGAGGGGGGCGACCTCTCCAACTACACCCTCCGCTCGGACATCCTGAACGCTGCCGACTACGGCGTGCCCCAGGCCCGTAGACGCGCGATCGTGATCGCCACCCGCAATGATCTCGGTGAACCGCTGGAGCACCCGCGTCCTACACACACACGTGACACGACGACCTCGGCGCAGGCGCGCTTCGCAGAAGAGGAAGGCACATTCGTGGAGGCGCTTCCCTGGGTCTCTGTTCAGAGCGAGGTATTCGACCTCACGCCCGCCGAGACACCGTCGGTCGACCTGCCGGAGCGCACCGACAAACCTCTGGGGGTCGTCCTGCCCGGCCCGTATCGGACGACCGAACTCCACATCGGTCGCAATCCCACAGACCTGTCCCTGGCCCGGTACCGAGTCATCCCCAGGGGTGGCAATCGACACGACCTGACCGGCAAGTTCGCCAATATTCACGGCGTCGAGACGTATCTCTCAACGACCAGTTGGGACAAGCACAAAACAGGCTCCGGCGATGTCATGGGTCGGATGCACGCGGATCGTCCGGCCGTCACGATCCGCACGGAGTTCTACAAGCCCGAGAAGGGGCGCTACCTGCACCCCACGCACGACCGCCCGATCACTCACTACGAGGCCGCTCTCATCCAGGGATTTCCCTCCGATTTCCAGTGGTTCGGCTCCAAGGTTCAGATCGCACGGCAGATCGGTAACGCGGTGCCGATCGGCCTGGGGAAGGCACTGGCGCGAGTGATCCACGAACGCCTAGAACGGTGAGTACGTTTTGTCGAGGCTGACTCCCTCGTTGCTGCGTCCCGTTCCTATCCTCCCCTCCTCCTTCCCTCTGACCGGGGCCTCGGCGAAGAGTTGCGCAAAGCGTCGGACCAACTCGTCGACAGAGTCACCCGGAACACAGCCGTCGTCGGGTCCAAAGGGAAGGTTGTCGAGAGACACGGGCCCCGCGTTCTCCGCCTCGTCGATCCAGTAGCGGCGCGAATCGGCGTCTGGCGCCTCGTCCGGAGCGAGGACGTCGTAGACGAGCGTGCCGGCGGCCGTGTTGATCGCCGTCCCCAGCGCGTTCACGTCACGGCCCGTGCGCACCAGCCCTTTCTCCAACAGACGGACGACGGCGCGTGCCGTGGGACGGTGATCGATGACCGCCAGGCGCAGCATCGTGTTAAGGACGTCCTGATTTTCGCAGGCCAGGCGCGCCGGCTCGTAGTCGTCTCCGTCCCTGAACAACTCCGCGGCCCACCAGAGGCGGGCGAAGGTTTGCTTGTAGTGGAGGCCGACGAAGCGGTCGGTGGTCGCTCGGTCGCCCTCCTTGGTCACTCCCTTGTGCCGCCACAGCACATAGTCCGGTGCCACCACCATGGCCAGGAAGTTCCAGATCCTCGTGTCCGCCGCTTCCCTCCTGGTGATTCTGAGAGTCGCGTGCAGTCTTGGCGCCAGCCAGGCGTCGGCCGTCGCCCGGTCGCCGTCGTGCCGGCGCATGGCGACATCGATCAGCTGCCGCAATGGTTCGACAGTCCATCGCGCCGCCGGCGTGCCCATCGGTTCGCTCCCGCGTATCAGGGCGAGCTGGGGTGGCCTCTCCCGCCCCGCGAGCACGCTGTGAGTCAAGTATCTGGACGCGACGACGTCAGGCAGTAGCGCGATCTGCTCGGGCAGATCGCGGGACGTAGTACTCATCGTTCCGTCTCCACGTCGCGGCTCATGGCTCTCAGGCCGTTGGCTATGTTCTTGGGCGTCTTGGCCCGTCGGGCCGCCGCGTACTGGATTCGAGGCTGCAGTTCCTGCCAGCCGCCCTCGGTGAGACGCAGGTGGACCTCCATCAGCGCGTCCGAGATCGAGAGATCGGGCAGGACGTCGGGCAGCATGGAGCGGAGAACACCGTCCCGCCATCCCGTGGGCCACTGTGGTCTTCCCTCGTCGTCGCACTCCAGGTCGCCGACCGCCGCGTTGAACATGGCGGTCCACGCCTCGGCCGCGATCTGTGCGGCGAGCATGCCCCGTACTGCCCTCTCCACGGGCGCTCCGCCACCGTTCAGGAAGTCGACGAGGCCTTCGAACCCGGTGTTGAGATGCACGGTGGGCATGTCACCGGTCGTTTCGACGACCCAGGGAGCATCCTGGAACGTCTGCAACCAGGTCTCGGACCCGTTACGGAAGTCCGTCTCGTGGATGTTCAGTTCCTGCTTGCGCGCGGGTATACGCTCATCGAGCTCGACGATCCAGGACTCCTCCGCCATGCCGACGAGTCGTCCGGACTCACCGTCCACCGTGGCTGCCACCGCTACCGTGAGTGATGCGCGCGTCAGGTGGGCGTCGCGGTGGAACACAAGACTACCGCTCCACCAACCCGCGTCGGAGCGCCGAAGCCGGGCGGTCGCCCTGGCGTTCGTCGAGGCCTCGGTGAGGGCCGCGAGGCAGGCCACATCGTCCCAGGGACCATCGGCGAGTTCCTTCTCTGGCAGAACGACCCGCAGGTCCAGGCGGGCCTCGTCCCACCTGGATCGCTCGACCTCGTGAAGCGCCACCACCTTGTGATCCCGCGAGATCATGGACAGCGGGAGCGGTCGACCGTCCAGCTTCACGGCAGTGACCTCAAGCGTGATGTCGCCGGTCAGAACCGGGTAAGGAAAAACGGTGTTCACTGGTCACCTCCCCTTCTGAAGGTCGACGACCACGCGCGCCATCCTCCCCGTCACGGGGTGACTGGACACCTCGGTGACACCTTCAAACGAAGCGCTCGTGGCTCCAGCCTCAAAGTGGAGCACACCTTGCTCCACTCGGCAGTTCTCGCCGGCTATGAGCTTCGCCCAGGAGATCGCGGGTCTGGAGCCGGACCGTACCTCGAACCGGGCGGTCGGCGTCATCGACCACGGATCAGTGCGTCTCGGTAGTTTGACCTCGACCCTCACATTCCAGGCACCCCGCGCATCGACACTGCCCTCCACATGGCGCACCACCGGGTATCTGTCCGGCCTGCGGGCTCCGGTGGTGTGCGCGTCGATGCGGAGCAATTCCCGCAGCACCGCCGGCCCGCCAGTCTTCACCCGCTCACGACGTCCTACAAGCACGCGTACTGCGACCAACATGTCCTTCCGGAAGTCCTCGATGCGCTGTCTGGCACCACGGACATAGCTGGTGACGAGGTCCTCCGTCTTGGTCCAGTCGTTGTGCTCGGGCGGCTCGGAGGTGCGCAGGAACTGCTCGGCCGCGTGTGCCTCCGGGGCGTCCGACCCTGTTGCCCGCCCCGCCAGCAGGACCGCCTGGAAGGCGTCGGTGCCGAGCGGAAGGTCGGTCACCCGTCGCGTCATGACGGTCATCCGATTTCCTCGCATGCACACCAGCCGGTTCGGCTCCCGGTCGTTGTCGTCGGCCGCCGTGACGAGGAGCACGGCATTGTGCTCCGCGCTCTCCTTGCGCGGAGCACCCTTCTCCGGGGGCACCCGTAGCGGAACGTACGCCACGGCCACCTGTGTGGTGTCGGTCCGCTGCTCGACGGCCTCACCGTTCAGATACGCACTGAGCGCCCGAGTACGGGCGGGCTGGTGCACGGCCGGGTCGACCCGCTGCTCGGGGATGACAACGTTCCCGTTGCGCAGGGTCGTGACCGAGGCCTCCAGAACCGGCCTGCTGTCCCGTCCCGAGGTCATGGCGGCCCAGAAGTTGTCGGCGAGTGCCCGGACCAACTTCTCGTGCATCTCCTGGAGCGTCTGCGCGTCACCCGCCGCATCGTGCGCACCGACGATGAGGAAGGACGTACCCGGATCACGTCCTTCCCGCTCCAGACGCAGTGACCTGGTCGTCGTCTCGTCCGCCCACCACGAGCGTGCGGTGCCCTCTCGTCCGGGCTCAGTATCGGTCTCGCCGAAGCCCGCGAGCCCTGCGAAGTCTTCCCCGCCTTTGCTGTGCCAGGGCAGTTCGAGGCGTCCGTACAGTCGACGACTCGTGCGGCCCTCATGTGCGCCTGACAGGGTGCTGTTGACCAGAACGAGGCCGAGCCGACTGGTCGCCCAGAGCGTGATCTTCCCCAGTCCGTACGAACCTCCGGCCGTGCTCCTACCCTTGTGGCTGTTGAGCTGGTCCCGGAGAACTGCAGCGAACTTGCTGTCGTCCCCATAATCCGGGCCCGTCAGGCCGGTGCAGTTGTAGTCGTCCACTCGCAGGAGTAGCAGGGAATCCGACTCGGTCATCTCGCGAAGCCCCTCCGCAATGACCCTTCCGACCTTGTGTCGATCCGTGGCGGAGGCCTCGAAGTGCGGCCGTATCTCGTCCCATTGCAGTGCGTCGAGAAATGCGCGCAAATGCTCGCCCGACAATTCTTCAAGTGTGTACCGGACTCGTACCGGGCGCTTCGGATCGAACTGCTCATCGAGACTGTTCTGCGTGGCCTCACGGGCGAGCACAGCCAGGTCCGCGTCGAAAGCGAACGCCGCAGCGTTGCCGAACTCCCGCCCGCCGTCACGGTGTGCCGGTCGGTGGTGCCAGTTGAGGGCGCTCGGAGGGAGCACCTGGGCGGCACGTCGCAGCACCGCCTCCTCTTCGACACCGAGCGCGGCGGCTATCGCTCGCTTCCTGTCCTCGCGAGGCTCGGCACGCCCCGTGGTCCAGGCGGACACTGCGGCCGGCGTTACTTCAAGGGCCTCTGCCAGCGCCGACTGTGTCATCCGACGCAGTCGTAGCTGTCTCTCAAGCCAGTCCCCGAAATCCTGCCGCTGGTCCGTTGCTTCCACCATGCCCCCAAGTCCATCGAGTGGATCAATGGATGATAACAAAAAGCGTTTGATGCGGGCCTCTAACAACAAAATTCGTTTGTGGGGCAACTTGAATGCCAGGGAAGCGGCGCGCGTCCCGGCGTACGGGTCCGGGGTACCCGATGGGGTGTTCTGCACGGCCTGCACCCGGGACGCGCCATTGCGTTGAACACGAAGTCGGGCCGGATACGCCAGTTTCGACCCTCGCGGTAGATGAAGCCCCGGGCGGCGAGCAGGACGGTATCGAGCCATGGTCGCCACCACGAGGTCAGCGCAGCCGGCGAGTAGATCGGTGAGGCCGTTGGCACGTTCGACGACATCGCACGCTCCCTCACCATCCGACGTTTCGTAACCTACGGGCATGATGCGCGCAGTGGTTTTCGACGTCGGTGAGTGTCTCGTGGACGAGACCCGTGAGTACGGAGCGTGGGCCGACTGGTTGAGGGTGCCCCGGCACACCTTCCACGCGATGTTTGGAGCCGTGATCGCCCAGGGACGTGACTACCGCGAGACCTTCCAGGAGTTCCGCCCCGGATTCGACCTCTACGGTGAGCGCGAGAAGAGGGCCGCCGCCGGGCATCCCGAGACCTTTGGTGAGGCTGACCTGTACGAAGACGTCCGAGCGTCCCTTCGACAGCTTCGCGCCGATGGACTCTGGCTCGGCATCGCAGGCAACCAGACAATCCGCGCAGGACGCATCCTCCGTGAGCTCTTCTCCGCGGACGTCGACCTGATCGGCACCTCCGACGACTGGGGTGCGAGCAAGCCCGACCCCGAGTTCTTCAAGCGGGTGGTTGACGCGGTGCCCTTCGATGTCGACGAGATTCTGTACGTCGGTGACCGCTGTGACAACGACATACGGCCGGCGCGCGAGGCGGGCATGCACACCGCGCTCGTGCGTCGTGGTCCTTGGGCCACTATTCAGTGGGACAGCGACGAGGCCAAGGAATTGCCGACCTTCCGTATCGAAAGCCTCTCCGAATTGGCTGACGTGATCGCACAGTTCAACGACTCAGCGCGCTGACCGTCGTCGACCAGTCGTACAGACGGTCGTCCAGGTCGCGGACGCAGCGCTCGTGCTGGTGAGGGGCGAGGGCACGACGGACCTCGCGCACCCGGTCCATGCCGGTCGCGTACCAAGTGAGCGCCAGCTGATCAAGGGCCTGCCCCGCGTACGCGCAAGCTCCCTCGGCGTTGCCGGAAGCGGCCTCGACAGCGGCCAGATCGCCGTACACGACGGTGCGTTGTTTCTCCTCACCGGACGTCATGGCTTCGAGGGCCTCCAACAGTGTTTCGCGAGCCTGCGGAAGATGACCCGCGAGCAGTTGGGTGTTGCCCTTGAAAGCCGCGAGCCTGGCCGGGGAGAACCAGTCCATCCACTCAGGTGACCGGTGCTCGCTGCCGTCCCCCAGGACGTCTTCTGCGTGGCCGATCAGGTGCAGAGCGGTGCGAGTGTCACCACACCTCGTCTCGCACTCGGCCTCGACCGCGTCCAGCCAGGCCAGGAACTCGGCCGACGCGGGAGCGCGGCGCGCGTATGTGCGTGCGGCGATCATGCGCTCGAGAGCCGCGTCACGGTCTCCGGCCCAACCGGGAATGAAGGCCATGTGCGCGATGATCGCTGAACCAAGCAGCGGAGCGTCGGCTTCGCCCGCCGACTGCAGGGCCAGTAGAAGTGCCTCGTGTGCGAAGCTCGGCTCGCGCAGATCGAAGAACTCGATCCGTCCTGCTAGGAGGTACGTCTCCGCCAGCGCTGCCGCGATCACTCGGCGTGTGGGTTCTGCGGTCTCCGGGAGCAAGGCGCAGCCCAGCGTGGCATGGGCCATGACGGCAGGATGAAGTTTGGCCGGAGCGACCGACCAGTAGAGCCGCCGGTGGGACTTGGTGACTGCCTCGAAGTCAGTCCCTACGGTGACCGGTTGAGCGGCCGCGACGGCTCGGCCAGGCGTCACTGTGAGCCCCATGGCGGCCGTTCCCCCCGCGACCAGCGTGCGGCGCACCGGATCGGTTTTCGGCCCGTCGGAACCCCACGGTGGAGCGAACCCGAGTGCTTCCATGCTCTGACCCAGCAGGTGTGTGAGTACACGCTGGCAATCCGGCTGCGGCCAAGGAGGGTTGTCCGACTCCCAACGACGAACTTGTCGCGCCCCGATGGACAGGCCGCGAAGGCCCATGCCTTTGGCGTGTTCCGTGAGGGCATCGGCCAGGTCTTGCTGCGAGTTGAACCCGGCTGCTACGCGCGCGGCTTTGAGTCGGACATTGCCTGTCGGCCTGGACACGGTCACCTCCCGATGACGGCTGCTGAGCCGAGCCTCCCACAGTAGGTCCGGTGCACGACCCTTCACCACCCCTAGGTGGTCACTGATGTCCCATCAGAGCCCTGAAGAAGGCCTATGAAAGTCCTAGGAGCGGACGTTCCGCCGGAGGAAGCTGATCGGCACACCTCATCACGATCGATCGCAGGAGGCAGGCTGTGTTCACACAGGAGGCTCTGGACAGAGCCATCTCCGAGTGGCTTGCTCGCAGTGCCCCGAGTCCGGAGCGGGCTCGGCGGGAATGGGCCGACCAGGGCGTCGCGCTGCTGCCGCTCGGTGACCGGTTCGCGGCTGTGCGCATGACCGCACGTGTTGTTCATGCCGCTGTTGAGTCCGAGGACAGAGACCGAGTCGCAGTCACACTTGGCGAATTGCTCGGAGGATCGATCATCTACGACCGTCGAGTGGCGGGCGGTACGTACTACGCGTTGATCCAAGGGCATGCCGCTTCAGTGTGGGCGTACGACGACATCGTGACCTGCCTCGGCAGCGGCACCTACCTGGGAGTTCCCCGAATCGACCGCCAGCAGCCCCCTGGCACGTATTGGGTCGTCCCGCCACGGTACGAAGGTGATCTGTGCGCCCCGCGAGCAATCACCACGCTGGTGCGAGACGGGCGAGCACGACTGGCCCGGCAAGTCGGACAGACCCGGGTTCTCACGTCCGTGTCGTCGACGAAACGGAGTCAGCGGATGGTCACCGCGACGGCCCAGGCCCCTTGGGCACTCAGGTTGGTCACCAACCGCTCGCCGCTCGCCCCCACCCCCGCCCCTTACGCGACGTGCCGGGTCATGACGATGCCCGCCGATGTCGACAACGACGCGGCCGCACTGCGCGAGGCGCT
>NZ_RAIF01000012.1:1262692-1266957 GCF_003671715.1 Streptomyces sp. E2N166
GTCCTTCGCCGAGACCGGGGTCCCGGTCGACCCGGCCTGGCGGGCGACCGTGGAGAAGGTGCCCCGCCACGTCTTCGTCCCCGGCTTCTACCTGGCCTCGGACAAGCGCGACGAACGGGGCCTGACAGTGTGGGAGCCGGTCACGGCCGACATCGACTACGGGCGGTGGCTTGCCGCCGCCTACTCGGATGCCACGCTGGTCACCCAGCTCGACGGCGAGGAGGTCGACTGGAAGAACCCGGCCGTCCGCCATGGTGGCACGCCCACGTCCTCCTCCACGCTGCCCTCCCTCGTCCTGCGTATGTGGTCGGACGCCGACGTGACCGAGGGGCACACCGTCCTGGAGATCGGAACGGGGACGGGTTACTCGACGGCGCTCGCCTGCGAGCGGCTGGGGTCGTCCCACGTGACCAGCGTCGAGGTCGATTCCGACAGGCTGGAGGCGGCGGCCGATGCCCTTTATGGCTGCGGGTACACACCGACGCTGGCGCCGGCGGACGGGCTGTACGGGTACTGGCCAGAGACCTGGTTCGACCGGATCGTGGCCGCCTGTTCCTTCCGCGCCGTGCCGTGCGCCCTGCTCAGGCAGACACGGCCGGGCGGGAAGGTCCTCCTCCCTCTGTCGGGGTGGCTGTACGGCAGTGCCCGTGCCCTGCTCACCGTCGCCGCGGACGGAACCGCCGAGGGCTCTCTGCTGCCCGGCACCATCTCCTTCACGTCCGCCCGGACGCACGCGCCACCGGCGTACGGCAATCCGGCGGACTGGGCCGCGGGTCTGCCCGAGCGGCCCCGGTCGGCGCGGCACGCTCCGGAGCGGCTCTTGGCTGCGACCGCGGAGGCGTTCCATCTGCGGTTCCTCGCGCAGAGCGCCGTACCGGACGCTCAGCTGGTCACAGTCGACGGCGTGTCGCACCTGATCGACGTGGTCTCTGGTTCCGCCGCCACGCTCACCCTGGACGGCGACGCCTGGAGTGTGCGCGAGGGCGGCCCGCTGAAGCTGTGGGCGCGGGTCGAGCAGGTCATCGACGCCTTCGATGCCGCGGGACGGCCGGGGCCGGAGTCGTTCACACTGCGGGTGGACGGCGACGGGCAAAGGCTGCTGCACCCGCTGATGCCACCCCTGCCGACACCTCAAGGATGACTGCTGCCGGGCCGGCCGCCGGATAGATGGGGACCGTCAATCGCCGCAGGGCTTGCCGAACTCCTCGATCAGTACGGGATACTGCTCCCCGCCATGGCCGGCGGCGATCGCGCGGTCGGCCATCGCCCTGATCAACCTGGGCAGTTCGGCGTTGACGCCCGCCGCCTCGCTCTCCTCGATCAGGTGTGCCATGGCCCGCGCGTCGGTCTCCAGGGCCGACACCTCGGCCGGGTAGGCGCCGTCGTCGATCTGCCGCGCGTAGCCGGGCAGCCATTCGGCCACACCGGCCGCGATCTGCCGCGCGAACGGCGCGTACGTCGCCGCGTCGACACCGGCGGTCCGGAGCAGGGCGGTGCCCTGGAGCCACGCGTTCAGGACGCTCCACATCATGGCCAGGCCGGCCACGTCGTACAGGGACGCCAGCCCGGGGTCCGTACCGAGGTGGGTGACCGTGCCGAGTGCGCCGAGTGTCGTCCGGTGCGCTTCGAAGACCGCCTGCGGCCCGCTGTGCAGGACGACCGCCTCGGCGGTGCCGATCGCCGGCGGGACGGCCATGACGGCGCCGTCCAGGTAGTGGGAGCCGCGCTGCTCGGCCCAGTGGGCGGTTTCCCGGGCCTGGGCCGAGGAGCCGGAGGTCAGGTTGATCAGTGTCGTGCCGTCCAGCTCGACGCCGCTCGCGCCGAGCAGCTGCCGTACGGCCTGGTAGTCGCTGACGCAGATGACCGCCACGGAACCCTCCTTGAGGGCGTCGCCGACGGTCGGCGCCCACCGTGCGCCCTCGGCGACCAGCTGGTCGGCCTTGGAGGCCGTACGGTTCCACACGGTTGTGGGATGCCCGGCCGCCAGGAACGCGCCGGCGAGCGCACGGCCCATCAGTCCGAGTCCGATGACCGTCACGGGTTTATCGGTGTTTTCCTTCATGGCAGCATCGTCAACGTTGATACCGGTGTGAAGGTCAAGCGAGGTTGCGATGCGGATCGGGGAACTGAGTCGCCGGACGGGCGTCAACGCCCACCAGCTGCGCTACTACGAGGCCCAGGGCTTGCTGGAAGCGGACCGCGGCGCCAACGGCTACCGCGAGTACGGCGAGGACGCCCTGCTCCGGGTGCGACAGATCCGCCACCTGCTCGGCGCCGGTCTGTCCTCCGAGGACATCGCGTACCTGCTGCCCTGCGCCGTGGGAGAGACGCCGGAGCTGCTCGGATGTCCCGAACTGCTGGCCGCGATGCGGTCACGGCTGCGGCAACTGGACGACCGGATGGCCGGGCTCGCCCAGTCCCGCGACGTTCTCGCCGGATACATCGACGCGGCCGAGCGCATGGGCAGCCGGACGTATCCGCCCTTCGACGGGATTGATCCGGAGCCCGTACCCGCCTGAGCCGGCCCGAAGGACCGCGCCGACCGACCTACCAGCGCGTCACTCGCAGGGGGAACGCCCTTTTCAGCCAAAGGGGTCGGCCGCCATCCGGGCATTTTTCGCGTCAAACCCCCGGCGGTTCCGGCTCCTAGTCACGGGGCTGACACGAGGTGTGAGCGCAAGCGGTATGGTCCCTTCCCGTACGTCGAACACCGGTCGTGGGTGCAGGAGTTCGAGGCGGTACGGGCGCGCCGGCCTGTTCCGTTCCGAATCCGCGTCGTCGTCGGCCCCCCCTGCTCGTACCGGCCCTTGCATGTTCCTTGGAGGTCCATGTCGCGCGCCTCGCCGCCGCCGGGCCGTCCCGGCCTGCCGCGGTCCGCACGCGTCGCCGCACACACCGCCGCACACATCGCCGCCCGCGGCTCCACCGCCTCCCCGGCCCCTCTGCGCCCTCGGCCCACTTCCCCACACCGACGGCTTCCGATCCGTGAGGACCTGATGACTGAACTGATAGTGACCGCCACCGCCGTGCTGGCGGTCGCCGGAGTCGGGGCCGCGTGGTACTTCCGGCGCAAAGGCGTCCAGGCCCGGCACCGGGCCGAGCTGCTGCGCGAGCACGCCGACCGGCTGACCCTGCAACTCGTCGCGGCCGAGCAGTGCGTGGGGCACCTCGCGGCCACCGTGATTCCGGCGGCGGCGAAGGACGGGCACGGCGGTGAGGGCCCCGGGGGCGGGCTGCTCGTACCGGCGCCGCTCGACGGGACGCCGCTCGCCGAGCGGCTGCGTGCCGTACCGGGCGCGGTGGCCTCGGTGGTGGGGGACGTACGGACGCGGGAGCGGGCGGCCGCCGAACGGGCCGCGGCCCACGCCGCCGACCAGGTGCGGCAGGACGCCGAACGGCAGATCGCACAGGTGCGGCGCGATTCCGTCGGCGTGGCCCGGGCCGCCGTGCGCGGCTTCGCCAACAACATCGTGGCCCGGTCGGCGAGGCTGGGCCGGGCCGTCAGCCAGGGCGTACGGCGGCACATCTCGGACGAGGCGTACGCGACGCTGGTGGAGATCGACCACCTCGCGCAGCAGATGCTGCTCACGGCGTCGGGGTACTCCGTACTCGCCGGAGACAAGCTCTCCCGGCGCTGGCCCGCCACCCCGCTGACCGACATCGTGCGCGCGGCCATGGGCCGGATCGAGGGGTACGAGCGGATCAAGCACCCCGAGATGGGGTCCGTGGTGGTCGAGGGCCGCGCCGTGGAGGCGGTCGTGCACGCGCTCGCCGTACTGCTGGACAACGCGCTGCGTTACTCGCCGCCCGCCGCCAGTGTCCACGTCTCGCTGGAACAGGGGCACCACGCCTGTTTCCTGATCGTGGACGACGCCGGACTGCGCATGGACGACGAGCGGCTGCTGTGGGCCAGCGACGTGATGTCCGGGGAGCAGCGCGACGACATCACCCGCCTGGGCGCCCACCCCCAGACCGGGCTGCGCGTGGCTTCCCTGCTGGCGGAGAACTACGGCTTCCGCGTCGAGCTGACCGCGCCGAACATCTACCAGGGAACCCGGGCCATGGTCGTCCTGCCGAAGAACCTGCTCGTCGACCCGGCGGCGGCCCAGCCGGCGCCCCGGCCTGCCACCACGTCCTCCGCCGCGCCCCTCGCTGCGCCGGTGGCCGCACCCGACGTCGCGGCCGGCGCCGTCCCCGCGCCGACGGCTCCCGTCGCCGACCGCGTGTCGCCGGACCCGGCGACCGACCCGGCGACCGCTCCCGCC
>NZ_RAIF01000012.1:1267197-1274214 GCF_003671715.1 Streptomyces sp. E2N166
GACGACGAAGGAAACTGATCGTGCAAGACACACACACCAACAGCCTGGGCTGGCTGCTGGACCAGGAACTCGGCAGCGTCGAAGGCGTCCGGTACGCCGTGCTGATGAGCAGTGACGGGCTGCTGAAGGCCCGTACGGCGACGATCGGCCAGGACGACGGGGAGAAGTTCGCCGCGCTGACGGCGGCCCTGCGCGCGGCGGGCAAGGCGTGGGACGAGTTCACCGGCGGTGCGGGGATGCGCCAGTTGCTGATCGAGTCGGTCGGCTGCATCGGCCTGACGACCACCGCCGCGAAGAACACCATGCTGTCGGTGTGCACGACCGGCCCTGACGCGGACGTCGGGCTGATCTCCCACCACATGGTGCGGCTCGCCACCCGGGTGGGGCACGAACTGGTCACCGAGGAGCGCGTGCCGGTCGCGGAAGGCGGCTCACCGGCATGACGGGGCCGCGGCGTGACCCGGACATGGTCAGGCCCTACGTCCGCACCGGGGGCCAGGTCCACGCGCGCGAGGACGTGCGCCTGGAGAGCGTGGTCATCGCCGCGACCGGTCCCACGGACACCCTCCCTCCGGACGCCCGCCGGGTGATGCGGCTGTTCGCCGGCGCCCAGGGCGGCCTGGCCGTCGCCGACATCGCCGCCGCGCTGGAACTGCCGCCCTCCACGGTGCGCATCCTCGTCTCCTCGCTGATGGACTCCGGCCACCTGTCCAGCCCGGTCGCCGCCGCCGACGACCAGCCCGACTTCGACCTGCTGCAGGAGGTGCTCCGTGGACTTCGCTCCATGGTCTGACCGGTCCGACCCGTCCGTCACCTACGTCCCGGCCACGGTGACGCGGTCGGCCAAGATCGTGGTCGCGGGGGGCTTCGGCGTCGGCAAGACGACGTTCATCGGCAGCGTCTCGGAAGTACGGCCGCTGCGGATGGAGGAACCGATCACGCAGGCCAGCGACGGTGTGGACGATCTGCGCGGCACCCCGCACAAGACGACGACCACCGTGGCGATGGACTTCGGCCGCATCCACATGGCCGGCGGCCGGATCGCGCTGTATCTGTTCGGGCTGCCGGGGCAGTCCCGTTTCCAGCCGCTGTGGGAGGACCTGGCCCAGGGCGCCCTCGGCTGCCTCGTCCTGGCCGACACCCGCGACCTCGACGCCTCCCACGACGCCCTCGGTCTGCTGGACGGCGCGGGCATTCCGTACGCCGTCGCCATCAACACCTTCCCCGGCGCCCCCGGTTACCCCGAGGCCGAACTGCGCGAGGCGCTGGCCCTCGAACCCGCCACGCCTCTGACGTACTGCGACGCCCGCGACCGCACGTCCTCCCTGCACGCCCTGATCACGCTCACGGAGTACCTCTCCGAGCACCGCTCAGCCGCCCTCCTGGAGTCCCGCCGATGACGTTGCCTTCCGCCGAGCCCGCGCCGGCCGGCCCGCCGGGCCGGGTCGCCCTGTACGCACCGGAGTTCGCCGCCGACCCGCACGCCGCCTACCGGCGCATGCGGCGCGTCCACGGTCCGCTCGTCCCGGTCGAGCTGGCGCCCGGGGTGCCCGCGACCCTGGTGATCGGCTACTACCAGGCCCGCCGCATCCTCAACGACCCGCTGCACTTCCCGGCCGACCCCCGTGCGTGGGAGAAGCTGATCCCGGCGACCTGCCCGGTGCGGCCGATGATGGAGTGGCGGCCCAACGCGCTGCGCTCGGGCGGTGCCGAGCACGCCCGCTACCGAGCCGCGAACACCCAGGCCATCGACCGGGTCGACCAGCACGGACTGCGGGCCCTGGTGGAGAAGGTCGCCTCCGGCGCCATCGACGAGTTCCGCACCGAGGGCTCGGCGGACCTGCTCACCCAGTACTCGTTCCCCATCGCCTTCCGCGTGCTGAGCGCGCTGCTCGGCTGCCCCGACGAGATCGGGCAGCGCATCGCCGACGGCATGGCGAAGATCTTCGACACCACCAACGCCGAGCAGGGCAACCGGATCCTCGCCCAGGCCGTGTCCGACCTCGTGACCCTGCGCCGGCTCCACCCCGGCGACGACATCACGTCCCGACTGACCCTCCACCCCGCCGAACTGAGTGACGAGGAGATGGGCCACCAGCTCGTCACGCTCTACGGCGCCGGGATCGAGCCCCTGACCAACCTGATCAGCAACACGATCCTGAAGATCCTCACCGACGAGGAGTTCTCCGCGGACCTGCACGCCGGGCTGTCCACGGTGCGCGACGCGCTCGACGCCGTCCTCTACACCGACCCGCCGATGGCGAACTACTGCATCTCGTACCCCCCTTACCCCATCGACGTGGAAGGGGTGCTGCTCCCGGCCGACCAGCCGGTCGTGATCTCGATGGCGGCGGCGAACAACGACCCGGCCCTCACGGACGGTGTGCCCGAGGGCCGCCACGCCGGCAACCGCGCCCACCTGGCCTGGAGCATCGGCCCGCATGCCTGCCCCGCCCGCTCGCACGCCTACCTCATCGCCGAGACCGCGGTCACCCACCTCCTGGACGCGCTGCCGGAGACCGACCTCGCCCGCCCCCTCGCCGAGCTGACGTGGCGTCCCGGCCCGTTCCACCGCGCCCTGGAATCCCTGCCCGTCACCTTCCCCGCCGCGCAGCAAGCCGCACACCAAGCCGCACACTAAGGAGCCAGGCCATGGCGACCCAGCAGCCCGCCCTCGTCCTCGACCCCACCGGCGCCGATCACCACGCCGAGCACCTCGCCCTACGGGAGGGCGGCCCGGCCACGCGGGTGGACGTCCTCGGCGTCCAGGCCTGGTCGGTCAGCGACCCGGCCCTCCTCAAACAGCTGCTCACCAGCCCCGACGTATCCAAGGACGCCCGGGCGCACTGGCCGGCCTTCGGCGAGGTGGTCGGCACCTGGCCGCTCGCCCTGTGGGTGGCGGTGGAGAACATGTTCACCGCCTACGGGCCCGACCACCGCAAGCTGCGCCGGCTGGTGGCGCCCGCCTTCAGCGCCCGGCGCATCGCCGAGATGCGGCCGGCCGTCGAGGAGATGGTGACCCGGCTCGTCGACCGGCTCGCGGGCCTCCCCGCCGGCGAACCGGTCGATCTGCGGCAGGAGCTGGCCTACCCGCTGCCCATCGCGGTGATCGGTCACCTCATGGGGGTGCCCGAGGACCGGCGGGAGGGCTTCCGGGCCCTCGTGGACGGCGTCTTCGACACCACCCTGGACCAGGCCGAGGCACAGGCCAACACCATGCGCCTGTACGAGGTCCTGGACCAGCTCATCGCCACCAAGCGCGCCACCCCGGGCGACGACATGACGTCCCTGCTCATCGCCGCGCGGGACGACGAGGGGGACGGCGCCCGCCTCTCCCCGGAGGAACTGCGCGACACCCTGCTGCTGATGATCAGCGCCGGGTACGAGACCACCGTCAACGTCATCGACCAGGCCACGCACACCCTGCTCACCCGTCCCGACCAGCTCGCGCTGGTCCGCAAGGGCGAGGTCGGCTGGGGGGACGTCGTCGAGGAGACGCTGCGCCACGAACCGGCGGTCAAGCATCTGCCGCTCCGGTTCGCGGTCACGGACATCCCCCTGCCGGACGGGCGGACCATCGCCCGCGGGGAGGCCATCCTCGCCTCGTACGCCGCCGCCAACCGCCACCCGGACTGGCACGAGGACGCCGACACCTTCGACGCGACACGCACGGTCAAGGAGCACCTCGCGTTCGGCCACGGCGTCCACTTCTGCCTGGGCGCGCCGCTGGCCCGCATGGAGGTGACCCTCGCGCTGGAGAGCCTGTTCGGCCGCTTCCCCGACATCCGCCTCGCCGACCCGGCGGAGGAACTGCCGCCCGTGCCCTCCCTGATCAGCAACGGCCACCAGCGACTCCCGGTCCTGCTGCACGCCGGCTGAACGCGGCACCGGCTCGCCCGTCGGTCGGGCGAGCCGTCACAGCGGCGTCGGGGAACACCCGCAAGCGCGTGGGCGTCGGCCGGACATGCCGGAGGCAGCCGTACGCCGGGAGTCTGTTCCACGGAGCGGCGCCCCGCCCCGTGTCACGGCTTGCGTGCCACCCCGCAGTAGGCGTCGACGGAGGCGGCCGCCGGGTCGGTCGGGGTCTCCGGGTCCGGACGCCAGGACGGGACCCGGGTGATGCCGGGGGCGACCAGTTCCAGCCCTTCGAAGAAGGCGGCGATCTCCTCGACGCTGCGCACGTAGTACGGCGTCGCGCCACTGGCGTTGTACGCGTCGGAGGCGGCGATCATGCCCTCGCTCGTGGCGGTGCTGTCGCTGATCACCAGGAAGCTGCCCGCCGGGAGGCCCGCCATCAGGCGGCGTACCAGGTCGCGTGCCTGGTCGTGGTCGGCGACGTGGCCGAGGGTGTTGAGGATGATCAGGGCGACCGGCCGGGAGAAGTCGAGGGTGCCGGCGGCGGCTTCCAGGACGGTGTCGGGGGCGTAGAGGTCGGCGTCCAGGTAGGCGGTGCTGCCCTCGGGGGTGCTGGTGAGCAGCGCGTTGGCGTGCGCGAGCACGATCGGGTCGTTGTCGACGTACACGATCCGGGCGTCCGGAGCCACACGCTGGGCCACTTCGTGGGTGTTGTCGGCGGTGGGGAGGCCGGTGCCGATGTCCAGGAACTGCTGGATCCCCTCCTCCCGGATCAGGTGGCGGACGGCGCGGCCCAGGAAGAGCCGGCTGGTGAGGGCCACGTCGACGAGGCCGGGGAAGATCTCCTTGATCTGGTCCCCGATCTCCCGGTCGACCTCGTAGTTGTCCTTGCCGCCGACGAAGTAGTTCCAGAAGCGGGCCGAGTGCGGTGTGGCGGTGTCGATCCGGGCCCGTATCTCCGCGCTGGCGGCGAGCTGGGAGTTGGTGTCCGACACGGCGGAGTCTCCTAGGGGTTGGCGTGGGTGATCAGGAGACCAACCTAGCGCCGACTCCGTCGGCGGGGCGTGAAAGGGGCTTCGCGGGTGAGGAGTTGGGGGAGGGCGGCGATTCGCGGTACGGGTGGGCGGCTCCTCCCCCCGGCTCGGGAGCGAGCCGGGAGGAGGAGCCGCCCTCGTACTCCGTGCGGTGTCAGCCGAACATGCCCGGCACGTAGTCGCCCGCCGGCTGGCGGGTGATGACGTTCATGCGGTTGTACATGTTGATCACGGCGATCAGGCCGATCAGCGCGGTGAGCTGGTCCTCGTCGTAGTGCTGGGCCGCGTTGGCCCAGACCTCGTCGGAGACGCCGCCGCCGTCGGCGATGCGGGTGCCCTGCTCGGCCAGTTCCAGGGCGGCGCGCTCGGCGTCGGTGAAGACGTTGGCCTCCCGCCAGGCCGCGACCAGGTTCAGGCGCAGCGCGGTCTCGCCCGCCTTCTCGGCGTCCTTGGTGTGCATGTCGAGGCAGAAGCCGCAGCCGTTGATCTGGCTGGCGCGGATCTTCACCAGCTCCTGGGTGGCGTGCGGCAGCCCCGCGTCCGCCAGGAGCTTGCCCGCCGAGTTGATGTGCCGCAGGAACTTGCCGGCGAGCGGGCTGCCGAACATGTCGAGTCGGGCTTCCATGATGAGTTCCTCCATCGTCGTTCATCGAGCTGCGTCGTCTGTCGTGCGCCCTTGGGCGTACACAGCTACGACGGAGCGCGGCGGCCGGATGTGACAGGCCCGGGGAGGCGGCGGTGTGACCTGCGTCTCGGCACACACGGGACTTCCGGGGCGGACCTGGCGTGCCGGGAAGCACCGGAAGGTGCCCCCGGGTGACGCGCGGCTACGACGTGGCGTCCGGGACGGGGCGTGCCAGCAGGCGGCTCAGTGCCTCCGTCACCTCGGCCGGGCTCTCGTCCATCACCCAGTGGCCGGTGCCGTCCAGCATCGTCAGTTCGGCGTCGGGGACGGCCCCGGCCAGCTCGGTCGCGATCGACGGGCTCAGGTACGGGTCCGTGCGGCCCCAGATGACCGCCGTGGGGCAGGCGATGTCGCGGAGGTGGCGGCGCAGTTCGGGGCGGGGCGGGGTGCGGTAGTCGCCGAAGTAGTGGAGGAGCCAGCGGCGGCCCTCCGGCGTGTCCATCCAGCCGACGTAGTCGTCCAGTACGCCGGTGTCGAGGTGGCCCGCGCGGACCAGCGGTGCGAAGGACCGGCGGTGGATGGCGGCGTAGGGCAGGCGCGTCGCCGCCGGCCGGAGGGCGGAGGCGCGGCCGACGAGGCTGATCAGGCTGAAGACGGCGTACCAGGGGCGGGTGAAGGTGGCGTGGGCGCGGCTGTTGAGGACGGCCAGGCGGCGGACGCGGCCGGGGTGGGTCTCGGTGAAGCCGAGGGAGAGGAAGCCGCCGTAGTCGTGGCCGGCCAGGTTCACCGAGTCCAGTTCCAGCGCGTCCAGCAGCCGGGCGAGGCGGGTGACCTCGGTGTCGTAGTCGAAGGACAGGTGCAGGGGGCGGTCGGACTCGCCCCAGCCGAGGAGGTCCGGGGTGATGACCCGGTACCGGTGCGACAGGGGCGGGATCTGGTGGCGCCAGCAGTGGTGGCTGGCGGGGTAGCCGTGCAGGAGGAGGACCGGTTCGGCGTCGGGGGGTCCGGACTCCCAGCAGGCCACGCGGGCGCCGCCGTCCACCATGACCGACCGGGCGCGGGGCCGGTCGGCGCCTGAGCCTGTGCCGGTGCCCGTGCTCCTGCTCTGCGTACTCATCGGCTTCCCGTTCCTCGTCTCGCCGCTCTTCGGCCCCCGCTCCCCGCTCCCCTCGGCTCAACTCAGCGGGTACCCGGAAGTGTCGCGGGCCGTGCCCGCGGTTCGGCCATTGGAGGGGCACGCCGCTCTGTGCGGGGAGCGGAGCGGCGCTCACCCCGGCGCGTGCGCCGTGCACGCCGCGGATTAGCCTCGGCTGTGGCAGTCGGCACGGCGGGAGACAGAGGAGAACGGTCATGGCGAAGGTTCCCAGCGCGGTTATCGCCGCGGGTGGTCTCGTCGGCGGATACGGCGTGGCCCGCTGGACGAGGAAGCGGCAGCTCGGCGGTGCCGTGCTCGCCGTCGCCGGGGCCGCCGCCGCGCAGCAGTGGCGGGAGCGGGCCGGCGGG
>NZ_RAIF01000012.1:1274411-1294934 GCF_003671715.1 Streptomyces sp. E2N166
GGCCCGCCGTCCTCGGTGTCGCCGGCGCCGTGGCGCTGGCCTCGTGGGCGGTCGCCGACCGGCGGGGCTGAGCCGCCGGCCTACGTCAGGTGGGTCAGTACGTTCACCACCCGCCCGTTCGGGTCCCGTACGAAGAAGCGCCGTACACCCCACTCCTCGTCCCGCGGCTCCCGTATGATCTCCGCGCCCGACGCGGACAGCTGTGCGTACACGGCGTCCACGTCCTCGACCTCCACGCTCAGGTCGGGGACGAGGGGCGCGGTGCGTTCCTCGGTGAAGAGGCTGATCTGGGCGGTGGGGTTGGACGGGGAGGCCAGGGTCGTCACCCAGCCCATGTCCATGACCTCCTCGAAGCCCAGCAGGCCGTAGAAGTCACGGCTCGTGCGCATCCGCTCCTCATGCTCGACCTGGATGTTGGGGACGATCCGGCGGACGGTCATCGGACGGCTCCTCGCGGTCGGCCGGACGGGCGGCGGGACGGGACGGGACGGGAGTACGGAACCACGCTAGGCGCTCGCCGAATCCGCCCGCACCGTCGACAGCGGCTCCGCGATGTCCTCCAGCGAGCGGCGCTCCGCCTTCACCGCCAGGAACGCCGCCACCAGGCCGGCCGCGCACATCAGCCCGGCGCCGATCTGGAAGGCCAGGACCGTGTCGCCGACCACGCCGGACTCGGTGAGGCTGGCGAAGAGCAGCGGGCCGCTGATACCGCCGGCGGCGGTGCCGAGGGCGTAGAAGAAGGCGATGGCCATGGCGCGGGTCTCCATCGGGAAGACCTCGGAGACGGTCAGGTACGCGCTGGAGGCGCCCGCCGACGCGAAGAACAGCACCACGCACCAGCACGCCGTCATCGTCGTGGCCGTGAGCGACCCCTGGTCGAAGAGGTACGCCGTGCCGAAGAGCAGGATGCCGGAGAGCAGGTACGTGCTGGAGATCATGATGCGGCGGCCGACCGTGTCGAAGAGCGTGCCGAGGAGCAGCGGGCCCAGGAAGTTGCCGGCGGCGATGACGGCGAAGTAGTAGCCGGTGCTGCCGGTCGGCACGTCGAAGAAGGTGATGAGGATGGTGCCGAAGCCGAAGGTGATGGCGTTGTAGAGGAACGCCTGGCCGATGAAGAGGGACAGGCCGAGGACCGCGCGGCGCGGGTAGCGGCTGAAGACGGTCTTGGCGATCAGGCCGAAGCCGATGCTCTTGCGCTGGTGGATGGTGATCTCACGGGCCGGCGGCGGCAGCTTCTCGCCCTTCTCCTCCTCGATCTCACGTTCGACGGACGACACGAGGGTCTCGGCCTTCTCGCCGTGGCCGTGGATGAACTGCCAGCGCGGGCTCTCCGGGACGTGCCGGCGTACGAGGAGGATGACCAGACCGAGGACCACGCCGAGGGCGAAGCTGAGCCGCCAGCCGAGGTCCTTGGGGAAGATGTCGGTGTCCAGCATCACGATGGACAGCAGGGCGCCGCCGATCGCGCCGAGCCAGTAGCTGCCGTTGATGATGAGGTCGACCCGCCCCCGGTACCGGGACGGGATCAGCTCGTCGATCGCGGAGTTGATGGCCGCGTACTCGCCGCCGATACCGAAGCCGGTGAGGAAGCGGAAGAGGAAGAACCACCAGGACTCGAAGGAGAGCGCGGTCAGCGCGGTCGCCGCCAGATACACGACCAGCGTCGTGATGAACAGCTTCTTGCGGCCGTAACGGTCGGTCAGCCAGCCGAAGAACAGGGCCCCGGAGCAGGCGCCCGCGACGTACAGGGCGGCGGCGAGGCCGGTGATCTGGGCGGCGCTGATGTCCAGGCCGCTGCCTTCCTCGGCGATGCGGCCGGCCACGTTGCCGACGATCGTGACTTCCAGGCCGTCCAGGATCCAGACGGTGCCCAGGCCGATCACGATCATCCAGTGCCACCGTGACCAGGGCAGCCGGTCCAGGCGGGCGGGGACGGCCGTGGTGACGGCGCCGGTGGAGGCGGGCGTCGAGCCCGGCGACGACGATTCTGCTGTCATGGCTCCCTCTCCGTCGAGCGAACGCCTCCCGTGTGCCCGGAGCCGGGAGGGACACGCCCGCGCTGCTCCGGGAGGGGCACCCCCGCCGCTCCGGGAGGGCACGCCCGCCGAACCCGCCGCGCCGGGAGGGCAGGGCCTGCCCTACGCCCCCAGCATGCGGGAGACCGTGTAGATCAGCAGCCCGGCCAGCGAGCCGACCACCGTGCCGTTGATGCGGATGAACTGCAGGTCGCGGCCGATGTTCGCCTCGATCTTCTTCGTGGTGTGCTCGGCGTCCCAGCTCGCCACCGTGTCGGTGATCAGGGAGGTGATCTCGTGGCGGTAGGTGGTGACGACGTACACCGCGGCGCCCTCGACCCACCCGTCGACCTTGCCCTGCACCTTGGGGTCCGAGGCCATCCGCGCGCCCAGCGACAACAGCGAGGCCCGTACCCGCGTACGCAGTTCGCTGCGCTCGTCCTCCGCCGCCGAGACGATCATGGAGCGTACGGCCGTCCAGGCGGACGCGATGAGGTCCTGGACCTCGCCACGGCCCAGCACCTCGGTCTTCAGCCGCTCCACGCGCGCGCGGGTGTCCGTGTCGGACTGGAGGTCGGAGGCGAAGTCGGTGAGGAAGCGGTCCAGGGCGCCTCGTGCGGGGTGGGCCGGCATGTCGCGCATCTCGGTGACGAAGCGCAGCAGCTCCTTGTAGACGCGCTCGCCGACCCGCTTGTCCACGAACCGGGGCGTCCACCCGGGTGCCCCGCCCTGTACGGCGTCCATGACGGAGTCGCCGTGCAGGATCAGCCAGTCGTGGGCACGGGAGACGATCAGGTCGACGGCGCGCCTGTGGCCGCCGTCGACGACGATCCGGTCCAGCAGTTTGCCGATGCCGGGGGCGATCTCCTGCGCGTCGGCGCGGCGCGTGATCGCCTCCCCCACCACCGCCTGCACGTCGGAGTCCCGCAGCACGGTGAGGGCACCGCGCAGGGCGGCGGACAGCTCCGCCGTCACCCGGTCGGCGTGTTCGGGCACGGCGAGCCAGGCGCCGAGCCGGCTGCCGATGCCGACGGCGCGCAGCCGCTGCCGTACGACGTCCTCGGAGAGGAAGTTCTCCCCGACGAACTCGCCCAGCGAGACGCCCAGCTGGTCCTTCTTCTTGGGAATGATCGCGGTGTGCGGGATGGGGATGCCGAGCGGGTGGCGGAAGAGGGCGGTGACCGCGAACCAGTCGGCGAGCGCGCCGACCATGCCCGCCTCGGCGGCGGCGGCGACGTAGCCCGCCCAGGCGCCCGCGCCCCGGTGGGAGGCCCATTCGGCCAGGACGTAGACCACGGCGACGAACAGCAGCAGGCCCGTGGCGGTGAGCTTCATGCGGCGCACGCCGCGGCGCTTCTCCTCGTCGGCCGGGCTGAAGGACGTCATCGCGCGGTCGCGGACGGTGCGCCCGGTCCCCGCGGCGGGCCGCCCTTCACCCGCCGCTTCCCCCGCCCCGGCGCCCTCCCCGGTATCTCCCGGACCATCAGGAAGGTCCGACTTCGTGCGTTCCATCCACTCCACCGTTCGCTGATCCGTCCCGCACACATTGTCCCTTCCTGACCGACTCCTGGAACGGAACACAAGTTCCCGGCGTCTGTCCTGCAGGGGGAACGCCCGGGGGTCGTACGGCCTTTCCTCCGCCCATGACGCATCATGGGTTCATCCCACCGGAGCCTCGGGCTCCCTCGCCCGAGGAGAACAGCACAGCATGACCCGGGGTCGTGACGGGCGCGCGGGGGCGCCCCCCACCAAGCACCGTGCCCTGCTCGCGGCGATCGTCACCCTGATAGTGGCGATTTCCGCGGCCATATACGCCGGAGCGTCCGCCGACGGCGGCTCGAAGGACCGCACACCGCTCGCCGGCGGCCGTTTCCCACGGGGAGACGCCGCTCCCGCCTCGACCGGCACATGGGTCGGCGCCTGGTCCACTTCACCGGCCGCCGCCGAACCGGGCACCGAGACGACCGGCATGGCGGGCCGTTCGGTGCGCAACGTCGTGCACACGAGCATCGGCGGCACCAGCGCGCGGATCACCCTGTCCAACCTCTACGGACAGTCCCCGCTGACCGTCACGCACGCCTCCATCGCCCTGGCCGCCGGCCCCGACACCGCCGCCGCGCTCGCCGACAGCATGCGCCGGCTGACCTTCCGGGGCAGCCCCCGGGTCGTGATCCCGGCGGGCGGACAGGTCATGAGCGACATCGCGCGCATCGCCGTCCCCTACGGCGCGGACGTCCTGGTCACCACGTACTCCCCCGTGCCGTCCGGCCCGGTCACCTACCACCCGCGCGCGCAGCAGATCAGCTACCTCGCCGACGGCGACCGTGCCGCGGACGTCACCGCCGTCGCGTACACCACTCAGACGCGGTACTGGCGCTACCTGACCGCGCTGGACGTGCTGAGCCACGAGGCCGACGGCACCGTCGTCGCCATCGGCGACTCGATCACCGACGGCTACGGCTCCGAGACGGGCGCCAACAACCGCTGGACCGACGTCCTCGCCGAGCGGCTGCACGAGGCGGCCGGGGCCGGGCGGGACGCGCCCCGCTACAGCGTCGTCAACCAGGGCATCAGCGGCAACCGGATCCTGACCGGCCGGGCGGGCCGGCCCGCCGACAACCCCAGCGCGCTGAGCCGGTTCGAGCGGGACGTACTGGACCGCACCAACGTCAAGGTCGTCGTCATCGTCCTCGGCGTCAACGACATCCTGCACAGCCCGGAACTCGCCGACCGGGACTCCGTCCTGGACGGACTGCGCACACTGACCGACCGGGCGCACGCCCGGGGGCTGAAGGTCGTCGGCGCGACGATCACACCGTTCGGCGGCTACGGCGGGTACACGCAGGCCCGCGAGACGATGCGGCGGCAGATCAACGAGGAGATCCGCTCGGGCCGGGTGTTCGACGAGGTCGTCGACTTCGACAAGGCCCTGCGCGACCCCTACGACCCGCGCCGGATGCGCTCCGACTACGACAGCGGCGACCACCTGCACCCCGGCGACAAGGGGTACGCCCGCATGGGCGGCGTCGTCGACCTGGACGACCTGAAGGGCGCGGCACCGATCCAGCTCTGAGAGAGCCGGACACCGCCCCGGGAGAGCCGGACACCGCCCCGGGCGGGACACCCCCGGGCCGGACGGCGCTGGACGACGGTGCACCGCCGGGCTCGACACCACTGGACGGTGCACCGCCGGGCCGGACAGCGCTCGGCCGGTGCGCCGCCGGGCCGGACGGCGCTCGGCCGGTCAGCTGTCCCGGCGGCGGTCCCGCTCCTCCTCGCGGTGCAGGTCGTGGAAGCCGTGGCGTGAGCCGTCCAGTTCCTTGCGTCCCTTGCGCTCCAGCTTCTCCTGCCGGCGCTCCTCCTTGATCCGCAGCTTCTCCGCCCGCGTCAGCTTGCGCTCGACACCGACTCCGCCCCAGAAGGCGAAGCCCGTCACGACGACGCGCGGGGCGCCCGGGTCGCCGGTGACGCCCTCCTCGCGGTGATCGAAGCCGCCCATGATCCCGATGCCGCGCACGATCACCTCGACACCGGGCGGCACGACCACGTTCATCCCGCCCATGATCGCGACGCAGTTGATCACGACCTCGTCGTGCGCGAAGTCCGCCTCGCGCAGGTCGATGTCCCCGCCGCCGCAGAACGCGAAGGAGTTGAACCGCCTCGGCACCGTCCAGCGCCCCTTGCGCTGGAACCCGGACATCACGGCGACCGCCCACGTCGACGACGGCTCGCCCCCGGTGATCCGGCCCGCCCAGCCTCCGGCGCGCTCGGGCTCCTTGGTCATCGACACCCGGGGCGGCCCGGCCACGGGGCCGACCGGCAGGTCCCGGGTGATCGGCGTCAGGTCCCCGTACGTCCGCGCGCTGTACGTGGCGTCCAGTCGCTCCTCGAACTCGGTCATGTCCAGGCGCCCCTCCGCGAGGGCGTCCCGCAGGACCTCGGCGACTCGTTCACGGTCGGCGTCGGATGCGCGGAGGTCCGGGGCGTCGTCGGTCATGTACAGCAGCCTACGAGGTCGCCACGCCGGGCACTACGCGCCCGCGCGTTCCGCGTACATCTTGGCGATCACCGACTCGATGTCCGGCTCCCGCACCGACAGGTCCACCAGCGGATACTCGGCCGCGATCCGCGCCACCAGCCCCGCCGCCGACGCCGAGGCCGGGAACGCCAGCCACTGCCGGGGCCCCTCCACCCGCACCACCCGCGCGGGCGCCGGCGCCTCGATCGGCGGCAACTCCCGCTCCAGGTCCACCACCAGCGTCCGCTCGCTCTCCCCCGCCTCGTGCAGCCCGTCCAGCGGACCGTCGTACATCAGCCGCCCGTGGTCGATCACCATCACCCGCGAGCACAGCTGCTCGATGTCCTGGAGGTCGTGCGTGGTCAGCAGCACCGTCGTGCCGCGCTCCGCGTTCAAGTCCCGCAGGAAACCCCGCACCTTGGCCTTCGACACCACGTCCAGGCCGATCGTCGGCTCGTCCAGGTACAGCACCTCCGGATCGTGCAGCAGCGCCGCCGCGACGTCGCCCCGCATCCGCTGGCCCAGCGACAACTGCCGCACCGGCACGTCCAGCAGCTCCTGGAGCTGGAGGAGTTCCACGCAGCGGTCCAGGTTCTCCCGGTAACGGACGTCCGGGATGCGGTACATGCGGTGCATCAGCCGGTAGGAGTCGATCAGCGGCAGATCCCACCACAGGGTCGTCCGCTGTCCGAACACCACCCCGATGCGGTGCGCCAGCCGGACCCGCTCCCGGGACGGATCGATGCCCGCCACCCGCAGCCGTCCGCCGCTCGGCGTCAGGATGCCGGTGAGCATCTTGATCGTCGTCGACTTCCCGGCGCCGTTCGGACCGATGTAGCCGACCATCTCGCCGCGTGCCACGGTGAACGACAGCCCGTCCACGGCCCGCACCTGCCGCCGCTCCCGTTTCAGGAAACCCGTCTTCCTGCGCACGTCGAAGACCTTCTCGACGCCGTCGAGCTCGATGAAGGCCGCCACCCCCGGCCCCACGGTGTCCGCCTCGGCCAACGCCCTCAACTCCCCGTACTCCGATACGTGCGCAGCCCCGCCCGCCAGGCCAGCCCCGCCAGCGCACAGCAGGCCACCGCCACCAGCGGCGGCGCGAACGCCACCCACTGGGGCAGGCCCAGCGGATAGGGCCGGTCCAGCACATAGCTCGCCGGCAGCCAGTTGACGAAGGCCAGCGGCATCACGAACGTCACCCCGCTCACCAGGTCCAGCGCGAACACCGTAGGCGGGTACTGCAGCATCGTCGTACCGCCGTAGGTGAAGGCGTTCGACACCTCCGAGGCGTCCTGCGCCACGAACTGGAACGCCGCCGCGGCCACGAACACCGCACAGAAGATCCCCGCCCCGCTGAGCAGCATCACCGGCATCAGCAGCAGCTTCGCCGCCGTCCAGTCGACATCCACGACCGTCAGCGCGTACCCCAGCACCAGCACCCCCTGCGCCACCCGGCCCAGCCGGCGCAGCGCGAACCGGTCCGCCGCCACCTGCGCCAGCACCGGCGCCGGACGCACCAGCAGCGTGTCCAGCGTGCCGTCGCGCACCCGCCGGCCCAGCCGCTCCATCGAGCCGATCGCCAGGTCGGCCAGCCCGAAACAGACACCGGACACCCCGTAAAGGAACGCCACCTCGGCCAGCGGCCAGCCGCCCAGCGCGTCGACGCGGGAGAACATCAGCAGGATCGCCACGAAGTCCAGCGCGGTCGCAGCGAAGTTCCCGAACGTCGTCAGCGCGAAGGACGTCCGGTACGCCATCGTCGACCGGATCCACATCGCCGCGATCAGCCGGTACGCGCGCAGCCCCTCGGCGACCCGGCGGGGTGGCTCCGTCCTCCCGCCCTCGTGAGCCGTCTCAGCCACCCTGGACCACCACCCGTCGTGTGGCCGCCGACTGCACCAGCCGCCCCACCGCCAGCAGCACCACCGCCCACCCCGCCTGGAAGACGAAGGTCCCCAGCGGATCGGCCTCGCCCAGCAGCACGTCCGCCGGTGCCTGGAGCAGCGACGACCACGGCAGCATCCGTACGACTTCGCCGAGCGCACCGGGGAACACGTTCAGCGGCAGCAGCATCCCCGAGCAGAAGAACCCCGCGAGCCACGCCATCTGCGTCACCCCCATGCCGTCCATCAGCCAGAACGCGGAGAGGGCCACCAGGTACCGCAGTGCGAAACTCACCACCGCCGCCAGCACCACCGCCACCAGGAACGCGCCCCACACGGACACCTCCGCCGGCAGCGCCACCGGAAAGAACAGCGACCCGAAGGCGAACGGCACCACCCCGCGCCCCAGCAACTGGAACAGCGCCCGCCCCACATCCGCCGCGAGCCACCACAGCTGAAGATCCACCGGCCGGTACAGGTCGACGGCGATGTCACCCGTACGGATGCGCTCCATCAGCTCGTCCTCGAACCCGCCGCCCCCGATCGCCAGCGCCGCCAGCAACGCCTGCCCCAGCCACACGAAAGTGACGGCCTGCGCCTGGTCGTAGCCTCCGAGCTGCGGTTTCTCGTCCCACAGGGCCAGATAGGTGTATACCAGGATCAATCCGAAGACCGTGTTGGTGAACACCCCGGCGGCGGTGGCCGCCCGATACGTCGCGTACCGTCGGAATCCCCCCGCCGCGACGGCCGCGTACAACCGCCCCGAGCCCACTCCCACGACCGCCACCCTCCGACCGGCACCGAAGCGCAGGAGCCTAGTGCGGCTGCGACCGCACGTGCCACGGAATTTCACGGGTGTGCCGCCGAGTGGGAACGGAACGCCCGGTGCGAGAGTCTTCTTCAGAGGGCGTCCGAAGGCATGAGAGACGCCGGAGGACGCAGAGGCGTACAAGGCCGTACGAGACCAGACCGTACGACGCGAAACAGGAGTCCGTGCACGAGATGAGCGACGAGCCGCAGCCGCAGCAGCCGAACCAGGGCTGGGCGCCGAGAGAGCCCCAGGCGGCCGGCGAGGGGGTGGCCGGCGACGGGAAGACCAAGAAGCCCGAGCGGCCGGCGCGCACCGGATGGCGCCGGTTCGTCCCGACCTGGCGCATCGTACTGAGCACCTGCCTCATCGGGGTCCTGCTGCTGATCGGCGGTTTCTTCCTCGGCTACCACCTGGTGCACATCCCGGCCGCCAACGCGCTCGCCACCAAGCAGTCCAACGTCTACCTGTACGCCGACGGCAGCGTCCTCGCCCGCGACGGCGAGGTCAACCGGGAGAGCGTCGGCCTCGCCCGCATCTCCAAGGCCGCCCAGCACGCCGTCCTGGCCGCCGAGGACCGCGACTTCTACACCGAGTCCGCCATCGACCCGGCGGCCATGATCCGCGCCGGCTGGAACACCGCCACCGGCAAGGGCAAGCAGTCCGGCTCCACGATCACCCAGCAGTACGTCAAGAACTACTACCTGGCCCAGGAGCAGACCGTCACCCGCAAGGTGAAGGAGTTCTTCATCTCGATCAAGCTCGACCGCGAGAAGAGCAAGAGCGAGATCCTGGAGGGCTACCTCAACACCAGCTTCTTCGGCCGCGGCGCCTACGGCATCCAGTCCGCCGCCCAGGCCTACTACGGCATCGACGCCAAGGACCTCACCGCGGCCCAGGGCGCCTACCTCGCCTCGCTGCTCAACGCGCCCAGCCAGTACGACGTCGTCGCCCACCCGGAGAACAAGCCCGCCGCCGAGGCCCGCTGGAACTACGTACTGGACGGCATGGTCGAGAAGGGCTGGCTCAGCCAGGCCGAACGCGCGAGCCAGAAGTTCCCCGCGCCCAAGGAGAGCACCATCTCCACCAACATGTCCGGGCAGCGCGGCTACGTCGTCAACATCGTCCGGGACTACCTGATCCAGAACGACGTCGTCGACGAGGAGGAGCTCGACCGCGGCGGCTACCGCATCACCACGACCCTGCAGAAGGACAAGCAGAACGCCTTCGTCAAGGCCGTCGACGACAAGCTCATGTCCAAACTGGACAAGAAGGAACGCAAGGTCGACACCTACGTCCGCGCGGGCGGCGCCTCCGTCGACCCGGAAACCGGCAAGGTCGTCGCGATGTACAACGGCGTCGACTACGTCAAGCAGTACACGCCCAACGCCACCCGCCGCGACTTCCAGGTCGGCTCCACCTTCAAGCCCTTCGTGTTCACGTCCGCCGTCGAGAACCACTCCGAGACACAGGACGGCCGCACGATCAACCCGAACACGATCTACGACGGCACCAGCGAACGCCCCGTCCAGGGCTGGAGCGGCGGCCGCTACGCCCCGGAGAACGAGGACCACCACGACTACGGCGACGTCACCGTCCGCGAGGCCACCGACAAGTCCGTCAACGCCGTGTACGCCCAGATGGCCGTGGACGTCGGCTCCGACAAGGTCCAGCAGACCGCGATCGACCTCGGCCTCTCCAAGAACACCCCCGAGCTGACGCCCTCCCCGTCCATCGCCCTCGGCGTGGCCACCGCCAGCCCCCTCGACATGGCCGAGGCGTACGCCACCCTCGCCAACCACGGCAGGCACGGCACGTACACGCTGGTCGAGAAGGTCATGAAGGACGGCAAGCAGGAGGTCGAGCTGCCCGAGCGGCGCGAGCGCCAGGCCGTCAGCCGCGAGGCCGCCGACACCACCACCTCCGTCCTGCGCAGCGTCGTCCAGAACGGCACCGCCACCGCCGCCCAGGCCGCCGGCCGCCCCGCCGCCGGCAAGACCGGCACCGCCGAGGAGGACACCGCCGCCTGGTTCGCCGGCTACACCCCCGAGCTGGCCACCGTCATCGCCGTCATGGGCCAGGACCCGGAAACCGCCGCCCACAAGTCGCTCTACGGCGCGATGGGCCTGCCCCGCATCAACGGCGGCGGCGCGCCCGCCGAGATCTGGGGCCAGTACACCCGCAACGCCCTCAAGGGCGAACCGGTCACCGACTTCGACCTCCAGCTCCAGGTCGGCGCCGACGTCACCGCGTCCCCGTCCGACGACTCCTCGGACGAACCGGGCACCGGCGACGAGAGCGGCAGCGGCGACCCCGACGACGAGCCGACCGGCGACGAGAACGAGTCCGGCACCGAGACCACCCCGGGCCGGACCGGCGGCGGCAGCACCCCGCCGGGCGGCGAGACCGGCACCGGCGACCCGACGACCGGCGGCCCCACCACGGGCGGCGCCACCACCGAGCCGGGCCCCACCGGCGGCGGTGACGGAGGCGGCGACGACTCGACGAACGGCGGCGGCACCACAGAAGGTGGCGGCGGCGACACGACCGGCGCGGGCGGCGGAGGCGACTCGGACACCGGGACGGTCGCCGGTATCCCCGTCACACCCCGCCGCCAGTGACAGCGGACCGGGCCTGCCGGGTCAGTGCCCGGAGGTCGCCTTCAGACCCACCACGGCGACCAGCAGCAGACAGATGAAGAAGATCCGGGCGGCGGTCACCGGCTCACCCAGCACCACCATGCCGAGCACCGCCGCACCGGCCGCGCCGATCCCCACCCACACGCCGTAGGCGGTACCGATGGGCAGCGTCCGGGCCGCGTACGACAGCAGCACCATGCTGGCGACGATCCCCGCACCGGTGAACAGACTCGGGACGAGACGGGTGAACCCGTCCGTGTACTTCATCCCGATCGACCAGCCGACCTCGAGCAGACCGGCGACGAGCAACAGAACCCAGGCCATGACAGGCACCTCCGTGAACGAACTGAACGGTGGTGCGTCGTCTTTTCCTTGGCCCGGTACGGCGCGTCTCGTCGGGGTGCTTCCCAAAGTAGCAAAGACAGCCGGAAGGGGCTGGTGACCTTGATCACCAGCCCCTGAAAGCCCTTGCCGACCCTTGTTTCAGAGGTGCGAGGTCTCAGAGATACAGCCCGGTCGAATCCTCCGACCCCTCGAACCGGTCCGCGGCCACCGCGTGCAGATCGCGCTCGCGCATGAGCACGTACGCCGTGCCCCGCACCTCGACCTCCGCGCGGTCCTCCGGGTCGTACAGCACCCGGTCGCCCGGTTCCACGGTCCGTACGTTCTGACCCACCGCGACGACCTCGGCCCAGGCCAGCCGCCGTCCGACCGCCGCCGTGGCGGGGATCAGGATCCCGCCCCCGGACCGCCGCTCGCCCTCGCCGGTGTCCTGCCGCACGAGTACGCGGTCGTGCAGCATCCGGATGGGCAGCTTGTCGTCCGGGGAACTGTGCTCGTTTCTCTTGGCGCTCACGCCCTGAACCTACCTGCCCCGGCTCAGCGCCGGCGCCGCCGGGTACCGCCCAGGGCGAGCAGCCCGACGACGACGAGCGCGACGGGCACGACGCGCTCCATCCGGGGCGAGCCCTCCTCGTCCACGAACTGCGACTTCACATCGCTGACCACACGATTGACCTCGACGTACGCACGTCCGAGGGTGTGATCGACGCTGGAAGCGACCTTGGCCTTCGCATCGCCCACGATCGTCTTCGGGTGCACCCGCATCCCGATCTCGTCGAGCGTCTCGGCCAGCACCTCGCGGCGGCGCTTGATGTCCGCCTCGATCTGCGCCGGGGTTCTGATGTCCGACGTGTCCGCCACCGTACGGCCTCCGAAGTCTGCTGACGCTGTTCCGGACAGTCTGTCAGCTACTCGCCCCGCTGCACTGTCAGGACCCCCGGTTACGCTGGTTCGATGAGCGAGCGACTCCAGCCCGGGGACGTGGCCCCCGCCTTCACCCTCCCGGACGCCGACGGCAACGAGGTGTCCCTGTCCGACCACAAGGGCCGCAAGGTCATCGTGTACTTCTACCCTGCTGCCCTTACCCCCGGCTGCACGAAGCAGGCGTGCGACTTCACGGACAACCTGGAGCTGCTGGCCGGCGCCGGCTACGACGTGATCGGCATCTCCCCGGACAAGCCGGAGAAGCTGGCCAAGTTCCGCGACACGGAATCCCTGAAGGTCACCCTCCTCGCCGACCCGGACAAGAAGGTCCTGGACGCGTACGCGGCCTTCGGCGAGAAGAAGAACTACGGCAAGACCTACATGGGCGTCATCCGCTCCACGATCGTCGTCGACGAGGACGGCAAGGTGGAACACGCCCTGTACAACGTCCGCGCGACCGGCCACGTCGCCAAGATCATCAAGGATCTCGGGATCTGATCCCTTCCCTCGCGGGGCCCGTACCGAAGCCTTCCGGTACGGGCCCTTCCGCATGCCACGCGCGACTGTCCGATAAACGGTTCGTTACTCCGCACGAGGCCACGAACGCGTGGCCCACTCACAAGGGGCGGACAGGATGCTGGAAACTCCAGATCCCACACAATTGGGCACTTACGACAGGGAGCGACTCGCACGAGCCGTCGCCGAGGCCCGCAACTGGACAGACTTGATGCGAGGACTCGGCCTCAAGGCGAGCGGCGGCCAGCGACGGGTGCTCCAGGAAAGGGTCGTGGGCCACGGGCTGGACACGAGTCACTTCGTCAAGCGCAGCCCATGGCGCAAGTACCCCGACGCCGCTATCGCCGAGGCCGCCGCCTCGGCGTCGTCACTGCGGGAGGTGGCGCTGAAGCTGGGAGCGACACCTGCCACTGGAACCCTCTCTCACATTCGGCGCCGCATCAGCGCGGCAGGCATCGACGTCAGCCACTTCGAGCGCAGGTCCTGGGGGCGAGCGGAGCCGCCTGCCCCGACACCTACCGCCCATCGCGTGCTGATCGTTCTTCCGTCTCATGCGGGACGGACGAACAGGGCCCAACTGCACAAGGTCCTGGGCGAGATCGGAGTGCCGTACGCCTGCGAGACCTGCGGCAACACCGGCGCATGGCTCGGTCAACCCATCACTCTGCAGATCGACCATGTCAACGGGAACTGGCACGACAATCGTAGGGAGAACCTGCGGTATCTCTGCCCCAACTGCCACGCCCTGACCGAGACCTGGTGCCGCCGGAAGGGCGGGGCGCCCCTCGCAGGGTGACCCGTTCCCCCCGTACACTGAATGCCGCCGGTCGAGCACGATGACCGTTTTTGAGCGGCCGTGATGGAATTTGGCAGTCATGCTGGGTTTAGGTCCCAGTGGGTTCACACCCGTGTGGGTTCGAGTCCCACCGGCCGCACACACAGAGGGGCCGCTCAACAAGCGGCCCCTCTGCCGTCGCTCAGCCCAAAAGCTCCCGCACCACCGGCACCAGCGCCCGGAAGGCCTTCCCCCGGTGGCTGATCGCGTTCTTCTCGTCCGCCGTCAGCTCCGCGCACGTGCGGGTCTCGCCCTCCGGCTGGAGGATCGGGTCGTAGCCGAAGCCGCCCGTGCCGGCGGGCTCATGGCGCAGGGTGCCTCGCAGTTGGCCCTCGACGACCCGCTCCGTGCCGTCGGGCAGGGCCAGGGCCGCCGCGCAGGCGAAGTGCGCGCCCCGGTGTTCGTCGGCGATGTCGCCGATCTGGGCGAGGAGGAGGTCGAGGTTGGCCTTGTCGTCGCCGTGGGTGCCGGACCAGCGGGCGGAGAAGATGCCGGGCGCGCCGTTCAGGACGTCGACGCAGAGGCCGGAGTCGTCGGCGACGGCCGGGAGGCCGGTGACCCGGGCGAGGGCGTGGGCCTTGAGGAGGGCGTTCTCGGCGAAGGTGACGCCGGTTTCCCTGACGTCGGGGATCTCCGGGTAGGCGTCCGCGCCGACGAGGTCGTGGGGCAGGCCCGCGTCGGCGAGGATGGCCCTCAGTTCGGTGATCTTTCCGGCATTGCGGGTGGCGAGGATCAGGCGGGTCATGGGGTTCAGTATCCCGGCCCTCGCCGTCCCGCTCGCACCGCCCTTACGGCGTGCAGACCTTCGTCAGTTCGCCGGCCGCGTCGGTGACGGGGCTCAGGTCCGGGGTGTTGTCACCGTTCTCGACGGAGGTGCGGACGTTGTCGACGGCCTTGCCGAGGTCGTCGACCGCCGTGTTGACGTCGGCGTTGTCGGTCTTGTCGCCGATCTTGTCGAGGTTCTTGTCTATGGAGTCGAGGGATTCCTCGAGTTGCGTCGGGTCGTTGGACGCGTTCTCCACGGCCTGCTGGAGTGCGGTGACGCTGTCGGCGATGGCGTCGGCGGTCTGGACGCAGTCGAGGGCCTTGTCGACGGCGTCGCATCCGGTGGCGAGTCCGGCCGTCAGGGCGACGGCCGCCACGGTGGCGGCGGTGACGGTGGTGCGGCGAAGGCGGCGGTGGCGGCTCGCGGCCATGGGTCTCGGTCCTCCCGTTGGGACAGGGCCGGGCGGCCCGTGTGCGGTGCGGCGTCGGGCGTACGGCGAGTGCGTCGGCCGTACGCCCGTAGAACTGCTGTACTACTATTGACGCGGCGGTGGGCGGTGGAGTTGCGCGTCCGGGCCGCCTTTTCTTGATGTGCCCTTGGTGTTCTCTTTACCTTTCGAGGACCGCGTCAAGGGCTTTGCGCTGGAGTTCGGCCAGTTCGGCGCAGCCGCCGGCGGCGAGGTCGAGGAGGGCGTTGAGTTCGTCGCGGTCGAAGGGCTCGGCCTCGGCGGTGCCCTGGACCTCGACGAAGCGGCCGTCGCCGGTGCAGACGACGTTCATGTCGGTGTCGGCGCGGACGTCCTCCTCGTAGCGGAGGTCGAGGAGGGGGGTGCCGTCGACGATGCCGACGGAGACGGCGGAGACGGTGCCGGTGAGGGGCTTGCGGCTGGGCCTGATGAGCTTCTTGGTGGTCTGGGCCCAGGTGATGGCGTCGGCGAGGGCGACGTAGGCGCCGGTGACGGCGGCGGTGCGGGTGCCTCCGTCGGCCTGGAGGACGTCGCAGTCCAGGACGATGGTGTTCTCGCCGAGTGCCTTGTAGTCGATGACCGCGCGCAGGGAGCGGCCGATGAGGCGGCTGATCTCGTGGGTGCGGCCGCCGATGCGGCCCTTGACGGACTCGCGGTCGCCGCGGGTGTTGGTGGCGCGGGGAAGCATGGCGTATTCGGCGGTGACCCAGCCTTCGCCGCTGCCCTTGCGCCAGCGGGGGACGCCTTCGGTGACGGAGGCGTTGCAGAGGACTTTGGTGTCGCCGAAGGAGACGAGGACGGAGCCTTCGGCGTGCTTGCTCCAGCCGCGTTCGATGGTGACGGGGCGGAGCTGCTGGGGGGTGCGGCCGTCGATTCGTGACATGCGGGTGAGCCTAGCGGGCGCACGGGTAGGGGCCCGTCCCGTGGTGGGAGGGGCCCCTGGGTGCGCTCGGCGTCTTTACATCATGTCTTCGATCTCGGCGGCGATCGGGTCGGCGTCGGTGCCGATGACGACCTGGATGGCGGAGCCCATCTTGACGACGCCGTGGGCGCCGGCGGCCTTGAGGGCGGCTTCGTTGACCAGCGCGGGGTCGTTGACCTCGGTGCGGAGGCGGGTGATGCAGCCTTCGATCTCGTCGATGTTGTCGATGCCGCCGAGGCCGGCGACGATCTTCTCAGCCTTGCTGGCCATGTTCTTTCTCCCTGATCCGAGCCGCTTTGTGGCAGTAACCCACAGTTGGCCCATCTTCGCGAGCCATCGTGGGGCCTGTATCGAATGATGGCGTCACGGCGGCGGAGCCGTCTGTCAACTGGTCTACACCAGTGTACCGGCGACCGGATGGAGACCGGATGAGTGCCGACAGCGGGGTCAGCCCTGCACGTGCCCGCTGGAACACGGCGTTCCAGGGTTTGCAGAAGATGGGTCGCAGTCTTCAGTTGCCCATCGCGGTCCTGCCCGCCGCGGGCATTCTCAACCGGCTGGGGCAGCCGGATGTCTTCGGGGACGACGGTCTTGGCTGGTCGAACGTATCGAAGGTGATGACCGGCGCGGGCGGTGCGCTGCTGGACGGTTCGCTGGGGCTGCCGCTGCTGTTCTGTGTGGGCGTGGCCATCGGGATGGCGAAGAAGGCGGACGGTTCGACGGCGCTGGCGGCGGTGGCGGGGTTCCTCGTCTACTTCAATGTGCTGCGGCAGTTTCCGGAGGACTGTCCGGAGGGTTCGGAGGCGATCCCGCAGATCGGGTGCCGGCTGACCGACGGGTCGGAGACGGTGACGGCCTTCACCTTCCAGAACCCGGGGGTCTTCGGCGGCATCGTGATGGGGTTGCTGACGGCCTATTTCTGGCAGCGGTTCCATCGGACGAAGCTGGTCGACTGGCTCGGGTTCTTCAACGGTCGCCGGCTGGTCCCGATCATCATGGCCTTCGTGGCGATCGCCTTCGCGGCGCTGTGCCTGTGGGTGTGGCCGCCGATCGGCGACGCGCTGGAGAGTTTCAGCGACTGGCTGACGGGGCTGGGCGCCTGGGGCGCGGGTGTGTTCGGCCTGGCGAACCGGGCGTTGCTGGTGATCGGTCTGCATCAGTTCCTGAACGTGCCGATGTGGTTCCAGTTCGGCTCGTACACGAAGCCGGACGGCACGGTGGTGCACGGCGACATCAACATGTTCCTGGCGGGCGACCCGGACGCGGGTCAGTTCACCTCGGGCTTCTTCCCGATCATGATGTTCGCGCTGCCCGCGGCGGCGCTGGCGATCACCCACTGCGCGAAGCCGCACCGGCGCAAGGAGGTCGGCGGCCTGATGCTGTCGGTGGCGCTGACGTCGTTCGTGACGGGGATCACGGAGCCACTGGAGTACTCGTTCCTGTTCATCGCTCCGGTGCTGTACGCGGTGCACGCCGTGCTGACGGGTGTGTCGATGGCCGTGACGTGGGCGCTGGGCGTGAAGGACGGGTTCAGTTTCTCGGCGGGGCTGATCGACTACGTCATCAACTGGAATCTGGCGACCAGGCCGTGGCTGATCATTCCGATCGGCCTGTGCTTCGCGGTGGTGTACTACGTGGTCTTCCGGTTCGCGATCACGAAGTTCGACCTGAAGACCCCTGGGCGGGAGCCGGAGGACGAGGTGGAGGACGTGACGAAGGTGTAGACCTCACGCACCCTCACGTACCCTTTGACCGTGGTCTCGCGAAGGCCCTCGGACCGACCGTCCGGGGGCCTTCGGCACGCCCTCGGCGGCTCTGACCTGGAGGCTTGATCGGGCACTGCGCGTAGTCCCTCCGTCGCGGAATCACGGGTTCCTTACGCGGCCTTCATCGTGCTACAACAGGTCTACACCACTGAGTGGTGTAGACCACCACCCGATGGAGGAAGTATGAGCACCGCCACCGACAAGGCGGCCCCCGCAAAGAAGCGGGGATCTGGTCTTTTCCAGGGTTTGCAGAAGGTCGGCCGCAGCCTGCAGCTCCCGATCGCCGTGCTTCCGGCGGCCGGGATCATGGTCCGGCTCGGCCAGGACGACATCTTCGGCAAGGACGGCCTGGGCTGGGACCGCGTCGCCGCCGTCTTCAACAACGCGGGCGGTGCTCTGACCGGCTCGCTGCCGATCCTGTTCTGCATAGGTGTGGCCATCGGCTTCGCCAAGAAGGCGGACGGCTCGACCGCTCTGGCCGCGGTGGTCGGCTTCCTCGTGTACAGCAAGGTCCTGGAGGCCTTCCCGGTCACCGAGGCGGTGGTCCAGGAGGGCGCGGACGTCGCGGCGACGTACAACGACCCGGGTGTCCTCGGCGGCATCATCATGGGCCTGCTCGCCGCGGTGCTCTGGCAGCGGTTCCACCGCACCAGGCTGGTGGACTGGCTCGGCTTCTTCAACGGCCGTCGTCTGGTGCCGATCATCATGGCCTTCGTCGGCATCGTGGTCGGTGTCTTCTTCGGCCTGGTCTGGGAGCCCATCGGTACCGGCATCTCCAACTTCGGCGAGTGGATGACCGGCCTCGGCGCCGGTGGCGCGGCCCTGTTCGGCGGCGTGAACCGCGCGCTGATCCCGGTCGGCATGCACCAGTTCGTCAACACGGTGGCCTGGTTCCAGCTCGGTGACTTCACCAACGCCGCCGGTGAGGTCGTGCACGGCGACATCACCCGCTTCCTGGCCGGTGACCCGAACGCCGGCATCTTCCAGTCGGGCTTCTTCCCGATCATGATGTTCGGCCTGCCGGCCGCCGCGATCGCCATCGCGCACTGCGCCCGTCCGGAGCGCCGCAAGGCCGTGATGGGCATGATGGTCTCGCTCGCGCTGACCTCGTTCGTCACCGGTGTGACCGAGCCGATCGAGTTCTCGTTCATGTTCATCGCGCCGGTCCTGTACGTGCTGCACGCGGTGCTCACCGCCGCCTCGATGGCGATCACCTGGGGCCTGGGTGTGCACGCCGGCTTCAACTTCTCGGCCGGTGCCATCGACTACGCCCTGAACTGGCATCTCGCCACCAAGCCATGGCTGATCATTCCGATCGGTCTGGTGTTCGCGGCGATCTACTACGTGACGTTCCGCTTCGCGATCATCAAGTTCGACCTGAAGACCCCGGGCCGCGAGCCCGAGGAGGAGGTCGAGGACCTCACGAAGGCGTGAGTCCCCACCGCAGGCAGACATGACGAGGGCCCGGAACCGGGAAGGTTCCGGGCCCTCGTCATGTCTGCGCGGGGGCTAGACCTCGTACACCGCGCCCGCCGCGGCGACCTCCACCGGTCCGTCGTAGACCTCGCGCGCGTCGGCGAGGTTGGCCTGGGGGTCGGTCCACGGGGGGATGTGGGTGAGGACCAGGCGGCGGGCGCCGGCGCGGGTGGCGCTCTCGCCCGCCTCGCGGCCGTTGAGGTGGAGGTCGGGGATGTTCTCCTTGCCGTGCGTGAAGGCGGCCTCGCACAGGAACAGGTCGGTGTCGCGGGCGAGTTCGTCCAGCGTGGCGGTGACGCCCGTGTCGCCGGAGTAGGTCAGCGACCTGCCGCCGTGCTCGACGCGGATGGCGTAGGCCTCCACGGGGTGGGCGACGCGTTCGGTGTGCACGGTGAGGGGTCCGACCTCGAAGGTGGACGGCTTGACCGTGTGGAAGTCGAAGACCTCACTCATGGACGAGGCGGAGGGAGTGTCGGCGTAGGCGGTGGTGAGCCGGTGCTCGGTGCCCTCGGGCCCGTAGACCGGGAGGGGGTCGCAGCGGCCGCCTTCGTGCCGGTAGTAGCGCGCCACGAAGTAGGCGCACATGTCGATGCAGTGGTCGGCGTGCAGGTGGCTGAGGAAGATCGCGTCGAGGTCGTAGAGACCGCAGTGGCGCTGCAACTCGCCGAGGGCACCGTTGCCCATGTCGAGGAGCAGCCGGAAGCCGTCGGCCTCGACGAGGTAGCTCGAGCAGGCCGATTCCGCGGACGGGAACGACCCCGAGCAGCCGACGACGGTGAGCTTCATGAAGCAGAAACCTCCGCTGGCGCGTGTGGAGAGACGGGGGTCGTGCGGTTTGTCGAGCGTAAGGCGCAAAACCTCGGGTCGCTCCTCCGCCAGGGGCCGTTGTGGGCGAACTCACCTGCGGTGTCACCGGTTCGGCTGGAAGTGGGGCGCGCTGGGCCGTGGAGGGGGCGCGCGGGGGCAGTGCGCGCCGGTACGGTCGTCGGCATGAACACGTCCTGGTGGCTCGCCCTCGCGGCGGTGGTACTGCTCGCCCTCGTCGCCACGGTCGTCGACGGCTGGGGCCGGGGGCGGCGGCCGCCGCGGCCGGGCGGCAGCCGGCGTCCGCCGGGTCGGCCCACGGGGCCGGGAGGGCGGACGG
>NZ_RAIF01000012.1:1295150-1308724 GCF_003671715.1 Streptomyces sp. E2N166
AGGACTCCGGCGGCACGAAGGACCGGCCGTGTCTGGTGGTCCGGGTGCGCGGGCGGCGGGTGCTGGTGGCGAAGATCACCAGTCGGCACCGGGCGGGACGGACCGGGGTGATCACGTTGCCGCCGGGCTCGGTCGGGGACGCGCGGGGGCGGACGAGCTTCCTGGAGACCGACGAGTTGCGGGAGGTGCCCGTGCGGGACTTCCGGCGGCGGGTGGGTGTGGTGGACCCGGCCCTGTGGGACCAGGTCCGTCACCTCGCCGAGTGAGTGGTCACGCCCAGAGCTGGCCCTGGAGGGTGTCGATGGCCTCCTCGGTGGTGGCCGCCGTGTAGACGCCGGTGGAGAGGTACTTCCAGCCGCCGTCGGCGACGACGAACACGATGTCCGCGCTCTCACCGGCCTTCACCGCCTTGTTCCCGACGCCGATCGCGGCGTGCAGGGCGGCGCCGGTGGAGACGCCCGCGAAGATGCCCTCCTGCTGGAGGAGCTCACGGGTGCGGGTGACCGCGTCGGCGGAACCCACCGAGAAGCGGGTGGTGAGCACGGAGGCGTCGTACAGCTCGGGTACGAAGCCCTCGTCGAGGTTGCGCAGGCCGTACACCAGGTCGTCGTAGCGCGGTTCGGCGGCGACGATCTTCACGTCGGGCTTGTTCTCGCGCAGGTAGCGGCCGACGCCCATCAGGGTGCCCGTGGTGCCGAGGCCGGCCACGAAGTGGGTGATGGACGGCAGGTCGGCGAGGATCTCCGGGCCGGTGCCGACGTAGTGGGCGCCGGCGTTGTCCGGGTTGCCGTACTGGTAGAGCATCACCCAGTCCGGGTGCTCGGCGGAGAGCTCCTTGGCGACCCGTACAGCGGTGTTGGAGCCGCCCGCGGCCGGGGAGGAGATGATCTCCGCGCCCCACATGGCGAGCAGGTCGCGGCGCTCCCGGGAGGTGTTCTCCGGCATCACGCAGACGATGCGGTAGCCCTTGAGCTTGGCGGCCATGGCCAGCGAGATGCCGGTGTTGCCGCTGGTCGGCTCCAGGATCGTGCAGCCCGGGGTGAGGCGGCCGTCCTTCTCCGCCTGCTCGATCATGTGGAGCGCGGGGCGGTCCTTGATCGAGCCGGTCGGGTTGCGGTCCTCCAGCTTGGCCCAGACGCGGACGTCGTCGGACGGCGAGAGCCGCGGCAGGCGCACCAGAGGGGTGTTGCCCACCGCGGCCAGCGGGGAGTCGTAGCGCATCGCCGATCAGGCCATACCGCCGGCGACGGCCGGCAGGATCGTGATGCTGTCGCCGTCGGCGAGCTTGGTGTTGATGCCGTCCAGGAAGCGGACGTCCTCGTCGTTCAGGTAGACGTTGACGAAGCGGCGCAGCTGGTCGCCGTTCGCCTCGTCGACGAGGCGGGCCCGGATGCCCGCGTGCCTGGTCTCGAGGTCGGTGAAGAGCTCGGCGAGGGTGTCCCCGGTGCCCTCCACCGCCTTCTGGCCGTCGGTGTACTGGCGGAGGATGGTCGGGATGCGGACCTCGATGGCCATGGCTGAGGGCTCCTGTCGGAAGGTGTCGTGGGTTCGGTGAGGCGCGCGGCGGCACGCGGCAGCCCGCCGCGGCGCACGGCCGTACGGCGGCGGCGGAAGATCAACAGATGGCGCTGTTCAGCCTGCACAGGTCGACGTGCAGCCGCGCCACGAGCAGCGTGCCCGGCGCCTTTTCGCTCACGTCGAGAAGAACCATTGGCTCATCGTATCGATTCCCGGTCCGGCATCTGGAGTGTGATCTCACCCTGTGGACGCTCTACGTCCGCGATGCGGTATCGGCGGGTGATCGGTGGGTATCGGTGGGCTCTCAGTACGCCTCCACGACCTTGACCTCCTCCTCGGTCACCTCGCCCTCCAGGATCCGGAACGACCGGAACTGGAAGTCGCCGGCGCCGTCGGTGTCCGCCGTGGAGACCAGGACGTAGTGGGCGCCGGGCTCGTTGGCGTAGGTGATGTCGGTGCGGGAGGGGTAGGCCTCGGTGGCCGTGTGGGAGTGGTAGATGACCACCGGCTCCTCGTCCCGGTCGTCCATCTCCCGGTAGAGCTTGAGCAGGTCCTGGGAGTCGAACTCGTAGAAGGTCGGCGAGCGGGCGGCGTTCAGCATCGGGACGAACCGCTCGGGGCGGCCCTCGCCCACGGGGCCGGCCACCACGCCGCACGCCTCGTCGGGGTGGTCCTCGCGCGCGTGGGCGACGATCTGGTCGTACAGGGCCTGGGTGATGGTCAGCATGCGGCCAGGATAAGCAGAAGGGCCGACCCGTACCGGTGGGTGGTACGGATCGGCCCATATGCCGGACGTCCTGAGCGGTGACCGTGCCGGGCGCCACGAGCACCCGGTGCGGCCGGACGTCCGCGGTGCGCGTGAAAGCGCTGGTCAGCGCCGGTCGCCGGGGCGGCCGGGGCGGCCGGGGCGGCGTCAGCCGATCTTCTCGAACTCCGGCTCGCCGGGCCGCTCGGTGATCTGCGGGTTGCGGCTCTTGAGCACGGCCCAGCCGATGCCGAGGGCGGCGGCCCAGCCGGCCATCACGTACAGGCAGACGCGGGCGTCGGCGTCGTAGGCGATCAGGCAGGTGACGAAGAGCAGGAAGGCGATGGCGATGTAGGAGCACACCGAGCCGCCCGGCGCCGGGAAGGAGGAGGCGGGCAGGCGGCCCGCGACGACCTTGCGGCGGTAGCGGACGTGACTGATCAGGATCATCAGCCAGGTCCAGATGCCGGCGGCGGTGGCGATGGAGGTGACGTAGCCGAAGGCCTTCTCCGGGACGACGTAGTTCAGGACCACGCCGATGCCCATGAAGACCACCGAGACGCCGATGCCGATGGCCGGGGTCTTGGTCGACGACAGCCGGCTGAAGACCCCGGGGGCCTCGCCGTTGTCCGCGAGGGTGCGCAGCATGCGGCCCGTGGAGTACATGCCGGAGTTGCAGGACGACAGGGCGGCGGTGAGCACGACGAAGTTGACGATGCCGGCGCCGGCGGGGATGCCGATGACGGTGAAGGCCTCCACGAAGGGGCTGACGCCCTCGGCGAATTCCGTCCACTTCACCACGGCCAGGATGACGGTGAGGGCGCCGACGTAGAAGAGGGCGATGCGCCAGGGCAGGGTGTTGATCGCCTTGGGAAGGGTCTTCTCCGGGTTCTCCGACTCGCCGGCGGTGACGCCGACCAGCTCGACGGCGAGGTAGGCGAACATGACGCCCTGGAGGGTCATCAGGGACGAGCCGATGCCCTTGGGGAAGAAGCCGTCGAAGGCCCACAGGTTGGAGACGGCGGCGGTGTCGCCGGCCTGGCTGAAGCCGAGGGTGAGCACGCCGACGCCGATCACGATCATGCCGATGATGGCGGTGACCTTGACCATCGAGAACCAGAACTCGATCTCGCCGAACAGCTTCACCGAGATCAGGTTGGCCACGAACAGCAGGACCAGGAAGACCAGGGCCGACACCCACTGCGGGATGTCCGGGAACCAGTAGTGGATGTAGATGGCGGCGGCGGTGAGTTCCGCCATGCCGGTGACCACCCACATCAGCCAGTACGTCCAGCCGGTGAAGTAGCCGAAGAAGGGGCCGAGGAACTCGCGCGAGTACTCGGCGAAGGAGCCGGAGACCGGTCGGTAGAGCAGGAGTTCGCCGAGCGCCCGCATGATGAAGAAGATGATCACGCCCGCGAGGGCGTACATGAGGATGATGCTGGGGCCGGCCTTGGCGATGTTGGCCCCGGCGCCCAGGAAGAGACCGACGCCGATGGCGCCGCCGATCGCGATCATCTGGACCTGGCGGCTGTTGAGCCCGCGCTCGTAGCCCTCTTCGGGAGCCTTGTCCGTGTCGACCTGCGCAGAGGTCATGTGTGGTGCGCCTTTCTCCATGCCGACCCGGGCCTCGACTCGGCCTCGGATCGGGTCTCGATCCCCCCGGATGATGGAGTTGAGCGGGCCTCACGTCCCGCTCGGTGCCTGGCCGGCGATCCGCCGGCTCGGTGGCGCACCCGGCCGAACATTCGGGTGGTGTTCGCCGGGCGGTCGTGAAGATTTACCACGACCGGGAGGTCGACCACAGGAGAGTCATGTGACGCACAGCACAGACATATAAGGACAGAAGGCGCCCGAGACGGGCGAAGAGGGGCAATCCTTTGACGAGATCATTACCCGGATTTGAGGTACCGCTGAGCGGACACTTTTCCCGGCAATCAGGGCATAAGGGTCGCGACGAGCGACTCCTGGAGTCCGCCGAGCCACAGGTACGCCATCACCATCGGCTTGCGCGGGTCCTCGTCCGGGAGCCGGTAGAGCAGGTCGGTGTCGTCCTCGTCGGTGATCTCCAGGCGGGAACCGATCGCCAGGCGCAGGTCGTTCAGGGCGCGCAGCCACTCCTGGGACTCCTGGGGCGACAGCTTCAGCACCGCCCCCTCCTCACCCGCGGACGCCGAGGCGAGGGTGTCCAGGGTGCGGATGACCGCGAGCGCGTTGTCGCGCTTGCCCGCGCGCAGGTCGTTCTCGGTGTAGCGGCGGAACTCGGCGGAGTACGCCCGCTGCTCCTCGGCCTCCTTGGCCTGCGGCGCACCCTCGGGGTCGCCGTAGGCGTCCGGGAACAGGCGTCGCAGCACGGGGTCGGAGGGCGGCTCGCTCGGGCCGTCGGCGAAGAGCTCGGCGAGCGGGTCGTCGGAGGCGTCCTCGGCGGGTCCGGGACCGATCAGCTCCAGGAGCTGCACGGCCAGGGACCGGATGATGGAGATCTCGACGTCGTCGAGGGCGACGGCCGCGCCGCCGCCGGGGAGCGGTTCGAACTGTCCTGGCATGGAGGCGATTCAGCTACTTCCGTCCTGTGGGCGGGCGTGGGTCATTTCCGGTCCTGCTGGAGGGTGGCCCACAGACCGTAGCCGTGCATGGCCTGGACGTCCCGTTCCATCTCCTCGCGCGAGCCGGTGGAGACGACCGCGCGGCCCTTGTGGTGGACGTCCATCATGAGCTTGGTGGCCTTTTCCCTGGAGTAGCCGAAGTACGACTGGAAGACGTACGTCACGTAGCTCATGAGGTTGACGGGATCGTTGTGAACGATCGTCAGCCAGGGCACGTCGGGCTCGGGTACGGCGAAGACCTCCTCCGCCGATTCGGTCTTCTCGATCTCCATGGGTGCGGCTGCCGTCACATGGCCCATGCTGCCACCACAGGGGGGCACTCGCACAAACGGGCCTGTGGGCCATGCCGCGGAGCCCTAAATCGTCAGACTGACGAAATGGGGGTAGCATCCTCGTCATGAACACAGCGGACCTAGGGCTGCCGGTGGACGTTCCCTCGACGGCGCTCTTCACGGACCAGTACGAGCTGACCATGCTCCGGGCCGCCCTGAAGGCGGGCACGGCCGGGCGGCGGAGCGTGTTCGAGGTCTTCACGCGCCGACTGCCGGACGGGCGCCGCTACGGCGTCGTCGCGGGCACCGGACGGGTGCTGGACGCGGTGGAGAACTTCCGCTTCGACGCGGACGTCCTGCGCTTCCTGCGCGAGAAGGACATCGTCGACGGGGAGACCCTCGACTGGCTCGCCGAATACCGCTTCGGCGGCGACATCTGGGGCTACCCCGAGGGCGAGGTGTACTTCCCTGGTTCGCCGATCATGCGGGTCGAGGGGACCTTCGGGGAGTGCGTGCTGCTGGAGACGGTGATCCTCTCCATCCTCAACCACGACTCGGCGATCGCCGCCGCCGCCTCCCGGATGGCCTCCGCCGCCGGGGAGCGTCCGCTGATCGAGATGGGCGCCCGCCGCACCCACGAGCTGGCCGCCGTCGCCGCCGCCCGCTCCGCCTACGTCGGCGGCTTCACGACCACCTCCGACCTGGCCGCCGGCTTCCGCTACAACATCCCCACCGTCGGCACCTCCGCCCACGCCTTCACCCTGCTGCACGACAACGAGCGGGACGCCTTCCGGGCCCAGGTGGACGCGCTCGGCCGGGACACCACGCTCCTCGTGGACACCTACGACGTCGCGGAGGCCGTCCGTACGGCCGTGGAGATCGCCGGGCCGGAGCTGGGCGCCGTGCGCATCGACTCCGGCGACCTGCTGCTGGTCGCCCACCGGGTGCGGCAGCAGCTGGACGAGCTGGGCGCCACGGAGACGAAGATCGTCGTGACCTCGGACCTGGACGAGTACGCCATCGCCTCGCTGGCGGCGGCGCCCGTGGACGCGTACGGCGTCGGCACCCAGCTGGTGACCGGGTCCGGGCACCCGACGGCCTCGATGGTCTACAAGCTGGTCGCCCGCGCCGAGTCCGGTGAGGACGGGGCGCCCCTGGTGCCGGTGGCGAAGAAGTCCAGCGGGGGCAAGACATCGATCGGCGGACGCAAGTGGGCGGCCCGGCGGCTGGACGGCTACGGCTACGCCGAGGCCGAGGTGGTCGGCACCGGGCCGGTGCCCGAGGACCTCGCCGACCGGCAGCTCCTGGTCGAGCTGGTCAAGGGCGGCGCGGTCGTCGCCCGCGAGCCGCTGGACGCCGCCCGGGACCGCCACGCGGCCGCCCGCGCCAACCTCCCGCTGTCCGCGACCCAGCTGTCCCGAGGGGAACCCGTCATTCCGACGGAGTACGCGCACGGGGGCTCGGGTAGCTAAAGCTGGTGCCCCTCAACCTCACATCCGATCCAGTCGAAGGACACCGACCATGCGCCGCGCCCTGATCGTCGTAGACGTGCAGAACGACTTCTGCGAGGGGGGCAGCCTCGCGGTGTCCGGCGGTGCGGACGTGGCCGCCGCCATCACCGAGCTGATCGGGCAGGCGCCCGCCGGCTACCGCCACGTCGTGGCCACCCGCGACCACCACGTCGCACCGGGCGGCCACTTCGCCGACAACCCCGACTACGTCCACTCCTGGCCCGCGCACTGCGTCGCCGGCACGGAGGGCGTCGGCTTCCATCCGAACTTCGCCCCCGCCGTCGCGTCCGGCGCGATAGACGCCGTCTTCGACAAGGGTGCCTACGCGGCGGCCTACAGCGGCTTCGAGGGCGCCGACGAGAACGGCACGGCCCTCGCCGACTGGCTGCGGGCCCGGGACATCGACGAGGTCGACGTCGTGGGCATCGCCACCGACCACTGCGTACGGGCCACCGCCCTGGACGCCGCGCGCGAGGGCTTCCGTACGCAGGTGCTGCTCGACCTGACCGCCGGGGTGGCCGCGGAGACCACCGACCGGGCGCTGGAGGAGTTGCGGGAGGCGGGCGTGGAGCTGTCCGGGAAGCCGGTCGTTCAGTAGCGCCGGGAGCCGGTCACGTCTGTGCCGTCGGGCGTCTGAGCAGCGCGCGGATCGGATGCCACAGCTCCTGGACGAGGTCCGGGCCGCCCACGGCTCCGGCCACCGGCGCCGTGCGCCATATGAGGCCGTCCGGGTGGTGCAGGACCGCCGTGATCTCGTCCGGGGTCGGCGGGGCGGCGTTGCCCCGCAGGTAGACCGCGCGCAGTCCCAGGTTGCGCAGCCTGGTCAGGGCGCGCGCCCGGTTCTGGGCGTGGACGAGAAAGCGCACGCTGCCCTCCGGAGCGGCGGGGCTGGGCAGGTTCAGTGCCACCACCACCGTGCCGTTCGGCAGCTTGCAGAAGCCTCCTGCGGCCATGCGGTCATACCCCCGAGTCAGCCTGTGTCGGTCCGGGCATCGGACCCGGTGTCAATAAGAGAACCACAGGACGCACCTAAACACGGATCGGCGGCGACCCGCCAGGGGGTCACCGCCGATCATGCTCTGACCTGGGCAGATGCTAATTACCTGCCCGCAGGGCCGACCTCGAGCTCGATGGTCGAGCCGTTCTTGGCCTCCTTGAGGATCTTGATCTTCGTGTTGGTGTCAGTGATCTTGACGCCGCCGGTCGGGTTCGACTCGTCGTAGTAGTCGCTCTTGCGGTCGTTGAAGACCGAAACGCCCTTGGAGCCGGGGATGTACTTCGCGACGTCCGACTTGTGCAGCGTCATGCCGTCCGTGCGGTAGCGGCTGAACGGCGAGTCGTACGCCTGGACGCGGTTGCGCATCAGGGTGCCGTCCTTCCACTTCAGTGCGGTCGGGTGGGCGTCGATCGGCAGGACCAGGCCGGTACCCGGGTGCTGACTGGTGTTGTTGTCCGCCTGGGAGGTGTCCCACTTCCAGATCAGCAGGCCGTTCTGGTACGCGTAGTGCTCCACCCAGTTCGGGCGGTCGGTGAAACCGAAGTTGTACGGACCGGTCTTCAGCGTCTTGTCGTACGACACGTACTGCCGGTTCTCCGCGATGTAGTACTGCGCGTAGTCGTTGGTGAAGGACGCGCCGACACGGGTGAAGCCGTCGGCCGTCCAGGCGGCGTCCGCGGTCTCGGCGTCGTCGGTGAAGAGCGTCTCGCCGTCGGCCCACACCGCGATCCCGTCGGCCGTGAAGCCCTTCTGGGCCACCCCGCCGTCGGTCTGGTAGCGGAAGCGCAGGTCGATCTTCTTGCCCGCGTAGGCGTCGAGGGAGTACGCGAACTTCGTGTAGTCGTCGATCGTGCCGTGCAGGGCGGGCTTGTCGGCGGCGTCGCGCGGGATCGGGTACCCGTCCACCACGCCGTCGATCGCGGTCCAGTTGGCGCCGCCGTCGGTCGAGACCTCGGTGTAGAGGTAGTCGTAGTTGGCCTCGATGTCGTACCAGCCGTCGAAGGTCAGCTCGGCGGTGGCCTTGCCGGTGAGGTCGACCGAACGGGTCAGCGTGTTCTTGAGGTTGTCACCGCTGCCGCTCCACCACTGGGTCTCGCCCTCGGCGGGGACGACGATCTCGGTGGTGACCGCCTTCTCCGGCAGCTCGACGACCAGCGCCTGCTTGTGCTTGGTGTTGTACTCGGCGACGCCCAGCTTGTGCCAGGAATTCACGCCCGCCTTGGCGGTGTCGTAGTTGAGCCAGCCGAGCTGGAGCTTGTCCCAGGCGGTCATGTCGCCGGGCAGGTCGCCGATCTCCTTGCGGCCGGTGCCGAGCCAGGAGCCGGACGACATCAGCGTCCAGAAGCCGGTGGAGTTCTCGCCGCCGGCGGTGTCGTAGTGGTCCGGCAGACCGAGGTCGTGGCCGTACTCGTGGGCGTAGACGCCGAGTCCGCCGTTCTCCGGCTGGACGGTGTAGTCGCCGACCCAGATGCCGGTGGAGCCGATCTGCGCGCCGCCGAGCCGGTTCTGGTCGGGGCCGGTGGCGCCGGCGTCGGTGCCGAAGGCGTACCAGCGGTGGGCCCAGATGGCGTCGGTGCCCTGGGCGCCGCCGCCCGCGGACTCGTCCTCGCCGGCGTGCACGATCTGGAAGTGGTCGATGTAGCCGTCGGGCTCGTTGAAGTCGCCGTCGCCGTCGAAGTCGTAGCGGTCCCACTCGTCGAACCGGGCGACGTCCGCCTTGACCTGGGCGTCGGTGCGACCGGCCGCCTTCTGCTGCTCGACCCAGGCGGTCAGGCCGTCGCTGACGACGTTCCAGACGCTCGGGCAGTTGGTGTCGCCGCAGGCGTTGTTGCCGTAGCGGGCCTCGTTGTAGGGGACCTTGACCCAGTCGGAGACCTCGCCCTCGACCGAGTAGCGGCCGGAGGACTGCTTCTCGTAGTAGGTCTTGACCGAGTTGACGCCCTTGCCGGAACCGAAGTACAGGTCCTGGAAGTGCTCCTGGTCGTAGTCGGCCTTCCAGGCCGTGGAGTTGTCGGTCTTGCGGTTCGGCTTGGCTATCTGGTTGTGCAGCGGGCCGGCGTCGCCGCCGTACCGGCTGTCGACCTTGTCGCCGAACTCGACCAGGATGGTGAAGATCTTGTCGGTCTTCTCCCGGCCCAGCTCCACGTACTTGGCGTCGCCCTTCTTGCTCTTGAGCTGGACGACGTTGGAGCCGTTCTTCTTCTTCACCGAGGCCTTGCCGGATATGACCTGCTTCAGGGCCTCCTCGCGCTGGGCCTCCTGAGTTTCGCTCATCGGGCCCTTGAGGTCATGGGAGTCCATGCCCTTCGCGGGGTGCGGGTCGTGGCGGTCCACGGCTTCCGGCCGGGCCGGCGAGTCCGCCTGTGCCACGCCGGCCGCGGAGAGCGTGGCGGTGGCTGCGGCTAGTGCGACGGTGGTCGCCGCCGTTCTGAACTTCCAGGATCTGCTGGTCACTTGAGTTCCTCCCCCGCGTCCACGCGCGCGGATGGGGGGACAAGGACATGGCAGAGTCCGCGCACACGTGTTCAACGCGTGTAGTCAAGTGACGACATTTGACTAGAGGTTCACCGGAAAAGACAGACCTTGACTTGAGCAGAACAAGTGCACTATGCGGAGCCGAGGTTCGCTTTGCGGACACCGAATCGTGACCCTCGTGGCCGTCGGGGGGCGCCGCGGCGCCCCCCGACGGGCGCGCGGGACCGTCCACTTCCCGGACGTCATGAATCCGTGCGCCCCCCGTGCATCGGTCCTCTCGGTTAGGTCATGCTTACTGCTGGTTCCACTCGGGCACACAGCGGGTTAGAGTCGCTTGGCGGAACGCCCGGAAGCCGGCGGAAAGCCAGGCCGACAGCACGTCTCACCCCCAGATTGTCTTCACGAGGACACGATGGCCATGCCCCGTCCGACTGCCGCACAGTTCGCCTACGGTTCGTGCACCGTGATCTTCTCGACGCTCGCCATGCTGCTGCTGTCACAGACGAGTTCGGGCCCCGGAATCACCGTCGTCGTCGTCGCGGCGCTCGCTCTCGGGCTGCTGGTCGCCATGACGGCCCCCCTGCCCAGGACGCGCACGGTGACCGCCGTGCCGGCCCGCAGGCCGGCCGCGGCCCAGGAGCCGGTGCCGGCGGCCCGGGTCTCCGCGGGAGCGCGCGAACCGGCCCGCGGCCGCGCCGCCTGACACTCGCCTTCCAGGGTCTCGGCGGTCTCAGCGGGCGCTGACCACCACCGTCTTGGCCGCCTTGTCGTGCAGGCCCTGCTTGTAGGGCCGGTCGAAGAAGCTCCAGCCGCCCGCGATGACCGTCCAGACACACGCGCAGCAGAAGGCGAACGGGATCCACAGCACCAGGGCGCGGACCAGCGACGTCTGCACGGAGGGCGTGGCGCCGTTGTCCAGGTTGGCCACGCGCAGGCCGAGCCACTTCTTGCCCAGGGTCTGGCCCGTCCTGGTGGTCATGTAGGTGTCGTAGGCGATGTAGAGCACGGCGGCGATCAGCGACTGCCCGAACGACTTGCCGATCTCGACCTCGTCGCCGTCCACTTGGTACTCCTGGACGTTGAAGGCCCAGCTGAGCAGCCAGACCACGATGCCCACGAGGATCATGTCGATGATCCTCGCGAGCGTGCGCCGTCCGCTGTCGGCGAGCGGCGGCATGCCGGCGAGCGGATCGGATCCGCCGCCGTACGGATCACCGCCGTAGGGCCCCCCGCCGGGAGGCGGGGCACCATAGGGCCCGCCGCCACCGGGAGGCGGGGCACCGTAGGGTCCACCTCCACCGGGAGGCGGGGCACCATAGGGTCCACCTCCACCGGGAGGCGGGGCACCGTGGGAGCCTCCGCCACTGGGAGGCGGGGGCGGGTTGTTGTACGGCGAGCCCGTGCCGCCCTCGCCGGGGCCGGGTTCCGGACCCGGCCCGGGGGACGAGGGACGCTTCCTGAACGGGTCGTCTTCCGGCGGCTGCCCGCCGGAGCCGGGGGGCGGTTCACTGCTCATGGCCCGAGTCGACCGCGAACCCCCCGGCGGCGCATCCGGCGAGCCGCCGTCCGGAGTACGGGTGCCTTCGGCGGCGGGGCCGGGACGGCCTGCGGGCCACCGTTCGCCGGGTGCCCGCGGCGGCGGCGCGGGCCGCGGGGTGCGCAGCGCCATGGGGGCGCGGACGCGGTCACGCGGTCACGCGGTCACGCGGTCACGCGGTCACGCGCGGCTTGGGCGGCGTACGCCACGCGGTCAAGGTGGCCCCCAACCACCCCTGGCCTTCTCCGAGTACGTACCCATCACGACCGCTGTGACGCTCCGTAAAGCACCCCCAGTCGACCGCAACAAGGCGTCCCCTGGGGAAGTTTCAAGCCAATTTCGTATTTCCGCAAGAGGTCGGGAGGGAGGTCGCTCGAACCTCACGGACACCAGGAATACCAGCAGGACAATGCTGGACATCTCCTTACGAGTGCGTGTACATGTGGAGACACTGCTAGCGGCGCAGAATGACATGGGGGTTTGCGATGCTTTTGAGCAGTAAGCGCCGGTCGGAAGGCCGGACGCCATGAACGCCCCGCACCCCGCGAAAGTGGCCGGAATCGATTCAACAGTTCCGTCCCCCGCACACACTGTCGCGCCCGCGACCCCGGGCGCCTCCCCGGCCACCGCGCCGAACGCCACGGACGCCGCGGAGGTCACGGCCGCGCCGCCGGCCCAGGACGGTAGGTCCCGGCCGAAGATGTCGGGGTTCGGGTCAGCCTGCTACGAACGTGCGGGCTGCCTTGTCGTGCCAGCACTGGTGCCACGGGCGGTCGAACAGGCACCACGCGACGCCGACCACGCCCACGACCAACAGGCCGGGGACGCTGTACACCAGCCAGCGGCGCAGGGCCGCGCCGAAGGACGGGGGCTCGTGGGCCTCGATGTCCCGTACCTCCAGGCCGAGCAGCTTCTTGCCCAGGGTGCGGCCCCACTTCGCGGTGGGCAGCGCCTCGTAGACGACGCCGAAGAGCAGCAGGACGGCCAGGACGATGCCCAGGTACATGGCGGTCGTGCCGTCGAGCAGCCACACCGTGACCGTCTCGCCGGAGAGCTTGGCCTCGTCGATCTTGCCGTTGACGTGGTCGACCGCCTTCGTGCCGAGGGGCACGGCGGCCACGCCCGTGACGCCCGCCAGAACCACGGTGTCGATCAGCCGGGCGGCCAGCCGCTTGCCGAGCCCGGCGGGGCGGGCCTCCGCCTGGCGCCGGGCGGCGGCCTGGAACACGTCCTCGACCGGAGGCTTCCAGGGCGCGACGGACTGCTCGTCCCCGCCGGCGCCGGCGAGTCGGTGCACCTGCTGTGCCCACGAGGACTGACCGCCGCCGGGGCCGGCCGCGAGCGGGGCCGAGGCGGCGGGCTGCTGCGGCGAAGCGCCAGGCTGCGGGGCGCCAGGCTGTGAGGCGGCAGGCTGTGAGGCGCCAGGCTGTGAGGCGGCTGCCTGGTGGGGGACGGACGGGCCGGTGGGGCCGCCCGTCTGCTGAGGGCCGGAAGGGGCCGCGGGAGCGGGGGGCTGCGCTGCCGCCGCTCGGGCGGCCGCGGCCTTCCCGGCGTTGAAGCCGGGGCCGCCCGAGGCCGCGCGCGGGGAGACCGCGCGGAAGGTCATGGTGCCCTCGTCGGTGGCGGCGCCGCCGTCCGAGGCGCCCGGGGGCTGGGCGCCCTGGGACCCGGCCGCCGGCCGCCGGAAGACGAACGTGTTGCCCGACCCGGCCTCCGCCTCGCCGGACGGGGCCCCCGCCGAGGCGTCCGACCTCCTGGAACGGGAGTCGTCGCCCTGCGCGGACCGGGCGTCGGCGGACCGGCCGCCGCCCGCGGCACCCGCGGACACCGAGCCGCCACCGGCGTCCCCGGCCGGGGCACCACTCACCGCCCCCGCACCGGCACCGGCGGGTCCGCCGGAAGCACGCCCGGGG